>NZ_CM200279.1:842500-2262500 GCF_058197095.2 Pseudoalteromonas sp. J2K-J031 | reverse complement strand
GGAACGCTAGTTCTTGTGGAGTCGTCCTTGAAATACCACCCTTGTAGTTTTGATGTTCTAACGTAGGTCCCTAATCGGGATTGCGGACAGTGCCTGGTGGGTAGTTTGACTGGGGCGGTCTCCTCCTAAAGAGTAACGGAGGAGCACGAAGGTTTGCTAAGTACGGTCGGACATCGTACGGTTAGTGTAATGGTAGAAGCAAGCTTAACTGCGAGACGGACAAGTCGAGCAGGTACGAAAGTAGGTCATAGTGATCCGGTGGTTCTGAATGGAAGGGCCATCGCTCAACGGATAAAAGGTACTCCGGGGATAACAGGCTGATACCGCCCAAGAGTTCATATCGACGGCGGTGTTTGGCACCTCGATGTCGGCTCATCACATCCTGGGGCTGAAGTCGGTCCCAAGGGTATGGCTGTTCGCCATTTAAAGTGGTACGCGAGCTGGGTTTAGAACGTCGTGAGACAGTTCGGTCCCTATCTGCCGTGGGCGTTTGAGAATTGAGAGGGGTTGCTCCTAGTACGAGAGGACCGGAGTGAACGAACCGCTGGTGTTCGGGTTGTCATGCCAATGGCACTGCCCGGTAGCTACGTTCGGAATCGATAAGCGCTGAAAGCATCTAAGCGCGAAGCGAGCCTCGAGATGAGTTCTCACTAGAGCTATAAGCTCTCTGAAGGGCCGTTGGAGACTACAACGTTGATAGGTTGGGTGTGGAAGCGCTGTGAGGCGTTAAGCTAACCAATACTAATTACCCGTGAGGCTTAACCATACAACGCCAAAGTGGTTTGTATGAAGCACTGATGAATAGCAAGAAGTTAGATAGAACTAAAGTAGACGAATTGAATATCAGCCTTCCGAATTTATGGTTCTGAATTTATCAACACCTTCCATGGCGTTGACCCTAACGGGCCGCACTAAAGTGCGTTAAATTTTGTTCCAGACAAAATTTTGCTTGGTGACAATAGCGTTTTGGACCCACCTGATCCCATTCCGAACTCAGTAGTGAAACGAAACAGCGCCGATGGTAGTGTGGGGTTACCCATGTGAGAGTAGGACATCGCCAGGCTCCTAATAAGAGAAACCCGTTGCAGCAATGCAGCGGGTTTTTTGCTATATTTTGAATTAAAAATTGAATTATTTTACATAAAAATATCATTTTATCCTTTTGATTTGTTTGAGCGTTTGCTTTAGGATCGTTTTAAATCAATTTTTGAAATGATATGCCTGTGTTAAGACATTTTTTAGCCTTATTAATCACTACCTTCTCATTTTTTTGTACTGCTGTAGAGGTACCTGATTTATATCAATTTAAAGTACTTGTTTCTGATAAATCCAATAATGCTCGTGCTACAGCGAGTAAAGAAGCTCTTTTAGGTGTACTTAATAAAGTCAGTGGACAGCAAATCGAGCAGGCTAATCCTGCAATTCGTTTGGCTTTACAAGATATTTCGCAATTTATGCTCAAATTTGAATATCAAGAAGCTGAGTATGGCGCTCAGTTGTTGCTTGTTAAATTTGATGCAACAAAAATTAACGGGCTATTGAATGATATTAATGCACCAATTTGGGGAAATCGACGCCCTTTAGTTTTAATATGGCTTGCAGTTGAAGATGCTTATCAAAGAGAGTTATTAACCCGAGAAAGCTTTCCTCAACTAGAAGAGGTATTGTCGGATAAAGCAGACCAACGTGCAGTCCCAATTGTCCTCCCTTTACTCGATCTCGAAGACAGACTGAATATTACAGTAAGTGATGTTTGGGGAAACTTCTCTGCTCCTGTAGATTTAGCATCTTCTAGATATAATCCAGAGAGGATCGTAACTGCTCGACTTTACAAATTGCCCGAACAATCTGTTTGGCAACTTGATTGGCGTTTTACAATTAACTCAGAATTCCCAAATAATGTTTTAATTGGAGATCAACAGCAGATTATAGGTCAAATGATTGATGAAATAGCGCTTTCTTTATCAAGCCAATATGCTGTTTTACGTAATAATCCAGATGCTGCTCAGGGGGAAATTTTTATATTGAATGGTGTGAACGACTTTGTACAAATCGAGCAAGCGAAAAGACGTTTATTGAGTTTATCAGTCGTACGCCAAGTTGATCTTGTTAGAATGAAACAAGGCGAATTAGTACTCTCGTTACAACTGAATGGCACCAAAACAGACTTAATGAATACGCTTAGTTTAGATAAAGGCTTTAAACGCTTATTTGACCCGCTTGCATCAACAGAAGCTCAAAGTGTTAATCGCTATCAATGGCTAGGTCAGTAACTAATGCTTGCATCTGAACCCATGCAAATGGCGCTTGCTGTGACATTGCCTGATGATGAAACATTTACGAGCTATTTTGGCGGAGAAAACTCGCTGGTAGTCAGTCATTTAAAAAATAGCTTCGAGCAAATGAAAGCTAATTTTCAGTTTACTTATTTGTGTGGTTTAGCTGATTCTGGTAAATCGCATTTACTCTATGCTACATGTGTTTATGCTCAAGAAAGAGGGCTTTCAACTATTTTATTAAGTATGAAAGAAATCATTGGACTAGAACCCAGTATGCTTGATGGACTCGAGTCTTTGAGTGTGGTTTGTATTGATGATTTACACTTGATAGCTGGCCATCCCAATTGGGAAAGAGCAATGTTTAACTTTTATAACCGCTTTAATGAGCCTGATAAGTTGTTGGTTGTCGCTTCGGATTTACTTCCTGATATGATTACTATTCAGCTTCCTGATTTAGAGTCTCGTCTGAAGTGGGGGACTACATTTCAAATTCGCTCTATGAGTGATGATGATAAAGCGGAGGCACTGGTAAAACGCGCTAAAATGCGCGGATTAGAACTCTCTATTGAGTGTGCGCGCTTTTTATTAACACGATTGAGCCGGGACATGCGGGCGCTGCTCGATGTGCTTGATAAGCTTGATCATGCTTCAATGGTTCAACAACGTAAGCTGACCATTCCTTTTATTAAAGTTACTTTAAACTTATAGTGTTAGCGACTAGCATCTAGTCGTTAATTTCAGTTATCATTGAGGATTATAATAATCCTTGAAATCGGCAAATCTACCTCAGTAGAGGGATCAGAAATCTAATGAACTTAGAAACTATTGTATCGCAGGCACTTGCTGCGGTTGAAAACGCAAGTGAGATCGCACAACTTGAAGATGTGCGTGTAAATTATTTAGGTAAAAAAGGCCAAATTACGGATTTACTTAAAACTTTAGGTAAGATGGATCCGCAAGAGCGTAAAACTGCCGGTCAAGTTATTAACCAAGCTAAAGAAACCGTGCAAGATCAAATTAACGCTAAGCGTGAGTTACTTGCAGCGACTGCCTTGGCTAAAAAATTAGCCCAAGAAACAATTGATGTCACATTGCCAGGTCGTGTTATGCCTACAGGTGGCTTACATCCAGTTACGCGCACGATTGAACGTATTGAAAGCTTCTTTGGAGAGTTAGGTTTTGAAGTTAAAGCGGGTCCTGAAGTTGAAGATGATTTTCATAACTTTGATGCTTTAAATATTCCAGAGCATCATCCTGCTCGTGCTGATCACGATACATTCTATTTTAATCCTAAATTAGTACTTCGTACGCAAACCAGTGGTGTGCAAATCCGTACCATGGAAACAGAACACCCACCACTGCGTATTATCTCACCTGGTCGAGTTTACCGTAATGACTACGATCAAACGCATACGCCAATGTTCCACCAAGTCGAAGGTTTAATGGTCGACAAAGATGTGAGCTTTACCGAACTTAAAGGTATTTTGCACGATTTTTTACGTAACTTTTTTGAAGAAGACATGGAGATTCGTTTCCGACCTTCTTATTTCCCATTTACAGAACCTTCAGCTGAGGTCGATGTTAAAGGTAAAAATGGCAAATGGCTTGAAGTATTAGGTTGCGGCATGGTTCACCCTAATGTACTTAAGTCAGTAGGTATCGACCCTGAACAATACACAGGTTTTGCCTTTGGTATGGGTGTGGAGCGTTTAACCATGTTGCGCTATGGCGTGAATGATTTACGTGCCTTTTTTGAGAATGATTTAAAATTCCTAAACCAGTTCCGTTAAGAGTGAAGATTTAAATGAAATTTAGTGAAAAGTGGTTACGAGAGTGGGTTAACCCAGCAATTAATACCGAGGCTCTTTCGGAACAACTGTCGATGGCAGGTTTGGAAGTTGATGGTTTAGATCCAGTTGCAGGTGCTTTTACTGGTGTGGTTGTCGGCGAAGTTGTTGAATGCGCGCAGCACCCAGATGCAGATAAATTACGCATTACCAAAGTCAATGTGGGTGACGATGAGTTACTTGACATTGTTTGTGGTGCAGCAAACTGCCGTCAAGGCCTAAAAGTTGCGGTTGCGAAAGTGGGTGCTGTTTTACCGGGTGATTTTGTTATTAAAAAAGCAAAATTACGTGGCCAGCCATCTCATGGTATGTTGTGCGCCTTTTCAGAACTTGGCATAGCCGATAATTCTGACGGTATTTTAGAACTACCAAGCGATGCACCTATCGGCCAAGATATTCGCCAATACCTTGGTTTAAATGATTTTATTGTTGATGTTGATTTAACTGCAAATCGTAGCGATTGCCTTGGTATTAAAGGCCTTGCACGTGAAGTTGGTGTGTTAAACAGTATCGACGTTACACCGTTAAACATTACATCTGTTAAAGCAACGATTGATGATACCCTTGCTATCGAACTTGTTGCACCTGCATCGTGTCCACGCTATCTAGGCCGTGTTATAAAAGGCATTAATGTAGCTGCCACAACACCATTATGGATGGTTGAGCGTCTACGTCGTAGCGGTGTGCGTGCTATCGATCCTGTCGTTGATGTTACAAATTACGTATTGCTTGAGTTAGGTCATCCGATGCATGCGTTTGATTTAGCTAAAATCGAAGGTGGCATAAAAGTTCGTAACGCGTCACAAGGCGAAGAACTTGTTTTACTTGATGGAAATACGGTTAAGTTAAATGCAGATACTTTAGTGATTGCTGATCAGCAAAAACCACTAGCAATGGCTGGTATTTTTGGTGGTTTAGATTCAGGTGTGACAGAATCAACGCAAGACATCTTATTAGAAAGTGCATTTTTCAGTCCTCTTGCTATTGCAGGACAAGCGCGTCGTTATGGTTTACATACTGATGCATCACACCGTTATGAGCGCGGTGTTGATTACCAATTGCAACATGATGCAATGGAGCGCGCAACAGCGTTATTGCTTGAAATCGTTGGTGGCCACGCAGGCCCAGTGGTTGAAGCGCTAAGCGAAGCACATTTACCAGCACAAAGAACCGTTGTTCTGCGTCAAAGCCGCTTAGATAAAGTAATTGGCTATGCTATTGCAGCTGAAACAGTTACTGATATTTTAACTCGTCTAGGGTTAACAGTAACGGCCACTGCAGGTCAGTGGACAGCGACTGTGCCAAGCTTTCGTTTTGATATCAGCATTGAAGAAGACTTAATTGAAGAAGTGGCTCGTGTTTTTGGCTATAACAACATTCCAAATGTTGCGCCTAAAGCAAGTTTAAAAATGACCACTCATAACGAAGCCACGTTAGCAGTTAAAACATTTAGAAATACACTTGTTACTCGCGGTTACCAAGAAGCGATCACCTATAGTTTTGTTGATCCTAAAGTGCAAAACTTGATTCACCCACAAGCTGATGCATTGATATTACCTCATCCTATTTCAATTGAAATGTCGGCGATGCGTGTTAGCTTGTTACCTGGCTTATTGTCATCGCTTATCTACAACCAAAACAGACAACAAAACCGTATTCGCTTATTCGAACATGGTCTTAAATTTGTTAAAGATGAACAGGCTGAAAACGGCGTAGCTCAACAGGCTGTTATTGGCGGTGTGATCACCGGTTCTGTGGTAGGTGATCATTGGGCAGTGCCAGCTCGCAATGTTGATTTTTATGATCTTAAAGGTGACGTTGAAGCATTATTTGCACTTACTGCAGATAAAGCATCATTTGAGCTTAAAAATGAGGTAATTGATGGCTTGCATCCAGGTCAATCGGCTGCAATTTATCGTAATGGTAAAAAAGTCGGCTTTTTAGGTACTTTACATCCTGAAATACAGACTAAACTATCGATTAATAGTCAGACTTTTGTCTTTGAAATTGAAATGTTAGGGTTAGAAAACCGCCAGTTACCACAAGCTAAAGAGATCTCAAAATTTCCTGCAAATCGCAGAGATATTGCGATTGTTGTAAAGGATGAAGTTAAATTAGCAGATATCCTTACTGTGATAGAAAAAGTTGGCGCAAATCAATTGGTTGACCTAAACTTGTTTGATGTGTATAAGGGCAAAGGTATTGAGTCAGATCATAAAAGTCTGGCTATTGCTCTAACACTGCAAAATGGTGATCGTACGCTCGAAGAGCAAGACATCAAATTGGTAGTAGATCAAGTAGTGGCCGTTTTGGCTGAAGAGTTTAATGCATCGTTGAGGGACTAGATATGGCGCTTACTAAAGCCGACATAGCTGAACACCTATTTGTTAAATTGGGTATTAATAAAAAAGATGCCAAAGAATTAGTTGAAAGTTTTTTTGAAAACATTCGTGCAGCACTTGAAAGCGGCGAACAAATCAAACTTTCAGGCTTTGGTAACTTTGATTTGCGTGACAAAAACCAGAGACCAGGTCGAAACCCTAAAACGGGTGAAGACATTCCAATCTCTGCACGTCGCGTAGTGACTTTTCGGCCAGGCCAAAAGCTCAAAACCCGAGTTGAAGTAGGTACAACTAAGTCAAATTAAGAATAAAGGCAGCGAAAGCTGCCTTTATTTTTTTGTCTTTATTTTAAACATTGAATTACACGTTAAAAATCTTTTAATTTCAATTGCTCATCCCACGCCAATTAATGCCGTGGAGAGATAAACTGACCATCTTGAATATCCGATAACGTTTTATCCGCTAAGTCTTCTAAACTATCAATTGATTTTCCTTCAGCTACCAAAAGGTTTGCTAGCGAAATTAAATCAATTTTATCAACACCAGACTCTTGTGCAATAAGCCCCCAAATGTACGCATTTTTATAATTTTTTTGTTTATAAAACAAATTTAACAGTGTGGTGTAAATTTCATTATTTACGGGTTTATCACCTTTACTTAACTCTAACGAGTGGTAGAGCAAACTAATGGTTTTATCAATATCAAACTTAATGTAATAAGTGGCTAACAGAAATTGTAATTCGGAGGTTTGCATAATGGGGTCATTTTCTTGTTTTAGAAATTGCTCTAAGGCTTGCTCGGATCCGTTACGTGACCAGTGGTAATACAACAAATTAGGTAGTGAAGAATTTATAGTCTCATTTGACAGGCGTTTTATCTCTCTAAGACTGGTCAGGTAGCCATTCATGCGTGAGGTTTTTTTATCTTTTAATTTGATGTGTTCAATACCTGATGCAAGATGAATACACTTAGAATATTTTTCAAAATGCGTTAGAAGGGTAAACTTATTCTCATCGGTGGGAGTTTTTTGTTCATAATAACGAGCAACAATCACTTCTGAGCGTTCAAAATTACAGTGTCCATCGGTGTTCAAGTCATCACACATTTGTGGCGATTGTTCGCACACTTCTCGCACACTTATTTGATTATCACAGCCAACTAACAACAAAGTACTGAGAAAAAGTAGGTACGTTAGCTTCATTGATTTTCCTTAAAAAATAGCCCAATAGTGAGTCTAGACCACGCTAATCGATCCTAACAGTAGAGAAATAAGCAATATTAAATTAGAATAGGGTCGCCCAAGTAGGGCTATCCGTTCAAAATTTGTTTATTAGGCAGAAAAAATGACCTTATCTCACGAGCAAAACTATCAAAAAAGTTGGCAGGAACGCCAAGATTACGCAGAAAGTATGCAACCTATTATCGGCAAGTTATACCGTAATGCCGGCATTGAGATTGCCATTTATGGCCGTCCGTTGGTAAGCGCAAGCACGATTGATATCATCAAAGCACATAAAACCGTTGCTCAATTTGAAGAAAGTAAATTACGTCTACGTGAAAGTTATCCCTTTTTAGAAGCGATTAGCAAGATGCAATTGGCTTCAGCCCGTATTGATTTAGGTAAACTTGCCTATGCATTTATTTATAAAAATGCCGGTGAAGGCCGCAGCATTGAAGAATATTTAAATGATGAGCTGGCTGAAATCATCAACAAAGATGATGATTCTAAACCACGTGATGTAGTGTTATACGGTTTTGGTCGTATTGGACGCTTATTAGCCCGTTTATTAATTGAACGTGGTGGCTCTCACGCTGACCTTCGTTTACGTGCCATTGTTGTTCGTGGTGGTAAAGACGGTGATTTAGAAAAACGTGCTAGTTTATTACGTCGTGATTCTATCCACGGCCCATTCAACGGCTCAATCACTGTTGATCATGAGCGTAATGCAATTAAAGCTAACGGTGCTTACATTCAAGTTATTTATGCCAACTCTCCAGCAGAAATAGACTATACAGCTTATGGCATTGATGACGCGCTTATTGTTGATAACACAGGTATCTGGAGTGATGAGGCAGGTTTAAGCCAACACCTTCAATCTAAAGGTGCTGCAAAAGTATTATTAACCGCGCCAGCTAAAGGCGATATTAAAAACATCGTTTATGGTGTTAATAACAATACCATTATCAAAGAAGATAAAATTGTGTCAGCAGCAAGCTGTACGACCAACGCGATTACGCCGGTATTAAAAGCAATCAATGATAAATATGGCATTGCCAATGGTCATGTTGAAACCGTGCATTCTTATACTAATGATCAAAACTTAATAGATAACTACCATAAATCAGAACGCCGTGGTCGTAGTGCTGCGCTAAACATGGTTATCACCTCAACGGGTGCAGCTAAGGCAGTTGCTAAAGCACTACCAGAGTTAGCGGGTAAATTAACAGGTAACGCAATCCGCGTTCCAACGCCAAATGTTTCAATGGCGATCATCAACTTAAATCTTAATAGCAGCACAAACCGTGAAGAATTAAATCAATTCTTACGCGATACCGCGCTTTATTCTGATTTACGTGATCAAATTGATTACACAGCGTCAACTGAAATCGTTTCTTCTGACTTAGTTGGAAGCCGTTATGCCGGCGTGGTTGATTCACAAGCAACAATTGTAGAAGATAACCGCGCAATTCTTTATGTATGGTATGACAACGAATTTGGTTATAGCTGCCAAGTTGTTCGTGTAATGCGTGATATGGCAGAGGTAACACACCCAAGCCTACCGCGTTAATACGTGCATTAAATTAAAAAACCAGCCAAGTGCTGGTTTTTTATTTCTTTTCTCTTAAGACAGTTTATACCGCGCTCGCAAGTATGATAGTCTTGGCAACATTGTGCTAAAAAGGTTAAATAAATGAAAATTTCTAGTCAGTTCGACTCTGGTAATATCATCGTTAACGCAATTGAAAATCCAATGGATATTCAATTGGGGATTAACAAAGATAACAATTCTGATTTTTTTCAATGGTTTCATTTTCGTTTAGAGTCAACTCGTGGTGTTAAGCATCAGCTTCATATTGGTGGGTTAGAGCAATCGGCTTACCCCGGCGGTTGGGAAAATTATCAAGCGGTTGGTTCATACGATCGTCAAACGTGGTTGCGTTTACCAACACAATATAAAGACGGTGTATTAACAATTGAGTGTGAATTAGAATGTGATCAAATTTATATCGCTTATTTTGCGCCTTATAGCTACGAACGTCATTTAGATTTAATTGCTTGGGCACAATGTCAAGAAAGTTGTGACGTTGAAATTTTAGGTCAAACTATTGACCAACGTGATATGACATTATTACGTATTGGTGAACCATCACCAGAGAAAAAGAACATTTGGGTGATTGCGCGTCAGCATCCAGGTGAAACCATGGCAGAATGGTTTGTTGAAGGTTTACTCCATAAATTATTAGATGATGAAGATGCGCATGCAGCGGCATTATTAAATAAAGCCGTATTTTATGTCGTGCCAAATATGAATCCGGATGGGTCAGTCCGTGGTCATTTACGTACAAATGCAGCAGGCCGCAACTTAAATCGTGAATGGCAAACGCCATGCGAAACAAACAGCCCAGAAGTATTTTATGTTCGTCAAAAAATGCTCGAAGTGGGTCTAGATATGTGTCTAGATATTCATGGTGATGAAGCGCTGCCATATAACTTTGTAGCTGGTTGTGAAGGGATCCCAAGCTATGACGCACGCCATAAGGACCTTGAAGATAGCTTTAAAGCAGCATTATTAACAATTACGCCAGAATTCCAAGATGTATTTGGATATGAAAAAGACGAGCCAGGTCAAGCAAATATGACGGTAGCGTCAGCATGGATTGGTGAGCAATTTAAAACATTAGCGTACACCGTAGAAATGCCATTCAAAGATAACATCAATTTACCTGACTCAGACTACGGTTGGTCAGATCGTCGCTCCTATTCATTTGGACAAGACAGCCTTGTCGCCATTTTGAATGTGGTCGATAAGCTGTAATTAACACACTATAAAATAATAAGAAGAGGAAGTTCTCGTGCAAGAGTTTGGAAATTTATTAGACAGCCTAGATGGCATGTTGGGCGGGGCCTTTTGGTTTCCGTATGTGTTATTAGGGGTAGGTTTATTTTTTACAATTTACCTTAAGTTCCCTCAGATTCGTTATTTTCGCCATGCTATCCGTATTGTTACCGGAAAATATGAGAAAAAAGAATCTGAAGGGGATACCACGCATTTCCAAGCGCTTGCAACAGCGCTTTCGGGCACTGTCGGGACCGGTAATATCGGTGGGGTAGCATTGGCTATTTCTATCGGTGGTCCTGCAGCGCTATTTTGGATGTGGATGACGGCTTTTTTTGGTATGACCACCAAATTTGTAGAAGTAACGTTATCGCATAAATACCGTGTTAAAACCGAAGACGGCACTATGGCCGGCGGACCAATGTATTACATGGATCGTCGCTTAAACATGAAATGGTTAGCGGTATTATTCGCAATCGCGACCGTTATTAGCTCATTTGGTACCGGCAGCTTGCCACAAATTAATAATATTGCCCAGGGGATGGAAGCCACATTTGGTTTTGCTCCTATCGCCACAGGCGCAGTGTTATCTGTTTTACTTGCGTTAGTCATTCTAGGTGGTATTAAACGTATCGCTGCAATTACGTCACGCGTTGTGCCACTAATGGCTGCAATTTATATCATTGGTGCATTAGGGGTTATTTTTTATAATGTTGAAAATATCGGCCCATCGTTTGCTGCTATTTTTACTAATGCATTTTCAGGCTCTGCCGCTGTAGGTGGTTTCTTAGGAGCGTCATTTGCTTATGCATTTAACAAAGGCGTTAACCGTGGTTTGTTCTCAAATGAAGCCGGCCAAGGTTCAGCTCCAATTGCGCATGCTTCAGCTAAAGCCGATGATCCTGTATCAGAAGGTATGGTCTCAATATTAGAACCTTTTATTGATACCATTATTATTTGTACGTTAACGGGCTTGGTTATCTTGTCATCGGGTGCTTGGACAGAAAAATTTGAAACCCAATTTGAACGCTCCAGCATGAGTTTCTTAAAGGGGGAGTATTCAGAAAAAAATGATGCCGATAGAGCAGCCTTGTACAGCTACTTAAATGGTGAAAAAAATACCATTGAGCTTTATAACGGCCAAATTAACGTTATTGAAGGCAAAGCGGTTACAAATGACTTTACGGTTATTCATTCACGCTCAGTAGGTGAAGATATTCGCTTTGGTTTAACTGCTCGTCATGTGTTTACAGGTACAGTTGAGATTGTTAATGGTGAAATAGCTGATACTGCGATTATGGTCAAAGGAAAGTCATTAGTGCATTCTGCAGAATTAACCACCATTGCTTTTACCCGTGGTTTCTTTGGTGAAAACGGTAAATACATTGTTTCGATTGGTTTATTACTATTTGCGTTTTCAACCGCCATTGCATGGTCTTATTATGGCGACCGTGCCATGACCTATTTATTGGGTAGCCGCTCTGTGATGCCATACCGTGTTTTTTATGTTGCCGCTTTCTTTTGGGCTTCATTTGCCGACACTACCTTAGTCTGGAAATTAGCTGCGGTCGCTATCGTAGTAATGACATTACCCAACTTGCTTGGGATCTTAATCCTTCATAAAGAAATGAAACAGTCGGTAGACGACTATTGGATTAAGTTTAAAAAAGACAAGGGCGAGGAAAAAGAGTAGAATATGCGGCGTCCATCAGGACGCCTTTTTTATTCGAGTCCTTGGCGCAATCGCTAAGTAGTATTTAGGAGCGAGTATGGCAAGAATAGATTGTCCAAACTGCGGTAAACCTGCATCAAGTAAGCATGAGCAATGTCCTCATTGTGACTGTAAGTTACAAGGATTGACAGAATATGATCGTCTGGCTTTAACCAATCAAATTTACAATCAAAAAAAGCAAAAATTGATGAATCAATCATTTTTAGCCTTAATTTTGTTTCTGAGTGGTTTTTTGTATTTGTACTCCAGAGCACCAGCGATGGGTACACCAGAGTTAATGGCATGTAGATTTGCTATTGGCGCTGGGTTTGTCTGGTATCTAATAAATCGCATTCGTATCGTCTTTTTGAAAAAGAAATAAAACTCATGAACATAGAACACTTGGTTAATAATATAACGCCACAACTGTATGAGCGTTTGCAATATGGTGCAGCAACCGGAAAATGGCCTGATGGTACAGTATTAGAGCCTGCGCAGCGTGAACAAACCATTCAATTAGTCATGCTTTATCAGGCAAAAGTAGAAAAATCTCAGCAACAATTTACCGTCGGTGCTGATGGCCACATAGTACAAAAGTCAAAGCAAGAATTAAAACGTGAATTTGCCAATAACACTGACATAGCAAGGTTTAGCCAAAATGATATTTAAAACCCTTTTTACGCCAAAGTGGAAGCATCCAAAATTAGCCACGCGCTTAATTGCGGTTGACAAGCTTGATTGCTCTCAAGCCAAAGATCATCAAATTTTAAATCAACTGGCCTTTTCAGATGAGTCAGTAGAAGTGCGCCGCAAAGCCCTCACCAAGCTCAATGACATTAAAGTCTGGTGGCAAGCCTTCAAAGAAGAGCAAGAGCATTCAATAAAAGAAATGGCTGAAAAACAAGTCATGAATGCAGTACTAACGCAAAATGACTCGTTGCCAGCTCAATGTCGTACTGATTACATCGATCGCTGTGGTAAAGTGCAAGTACTTGAAAAGTTAGCGTTAAATGATACTGACAATGCACTTCGATTAAAACTATTAAAACGTTTGGCCAAAGCAAGCCTCATTGAAACAGCCTTTAATGAGGCCGATGAAGCATTCCAATTACAGCTGATGGAATTAATCGAACAGTACTCACTGTTACGTACGGTCAAAAATAAAGCGCAAGGTCAAGCGGCTACTCTAATAGAAAGTAAATTAGAGGCACAAAAATTAGCCAAAGAAATGCCGCCTAAAGTAGAAAAAGAAGTACAGCTGATTTTGGCTAAGCTTAATGCATTACGTGAAAAAAATGATTATTTAGCAGTAAAAGCCGATGCAATTGCTCTCTATGAAGCGTGGAACATCCTTGACTTACAGTGGTTAGCCACGGATCAAAAAGAAGCATTTAAAGAAAAATTTCGCCTACTTGAAGCCAAGTTAGAGCAAAAAATTGCCTCGCTTGCAGCCATATTCCAGCAAGAGCAGCAACGCATAGAACAAGAAAACGAAATTAAAGCGCAGCATGCAGCACTTAACGATGCATTAGCGCAACTAGAAGCAAAAGTAGAAACTGCAATGGCAGAGCTGTCGCCAGAGCAGCTAGACGAATTACAACAAATGCAAAACAATTGCGATGCGTTGTTAAAAATCACCCCAGCAGTTTCAGATGAGGTACAACAACGTTATCAGAGTTGTGCAAAAAAAGTGGCATTATTACCACAGGTCATTTCGGCGGTTACAGCAATCAACCAACAATTAAACGCATTTTCTGCGTTGATACCGCCTACAACTCAAAGCGAACTAGAAGTAGCAGAACTTGCTTTTAACCAATGGCAAAGTGAAGCCAAAAAGCAGATCAACGCGTTACCAAAAGAGTTTATTGCCAATTACCGCAAGCCATTTAATGGCCTTGTTAAACAATGGCAAGCTCAGGTTGCGCCAATTAGCCAAGAATTAGTGCAACTGCAAGCACAGTGCCATAAAAAACTGAAAGATTTAAAACGTCTTATTAATCAAGGTCGTTTTAATGTTGCTTTTGGTGTCTTTAAAGGAATGGATCAACTGTACCAAGGCTTATTACCATCGTATCAAGACTCGTTACAAAAAGAATATCAGCAAATTGAAGAGCAATTAGCAAACGCGAAAGACTGGCAACAATATGTTGGCGAGCCAAAACGCGAAGCCCTAATTGAAGAGCTAAAAGTATTTGTACAAACCCAATGTACCGATCCAAAGGCCCGTGCCGAACAAGTCAAAAAATTCCGCAGCCAATGGAATGAATTGGGTAAAGTAATTTCAGAGCAAGACAAACAAAATGGCGAAATTTTTAATCAGCTAGTAGAAGCCGCCTTCGTTCCTTGTCGTGAATATTTTGCAGAGCAAGAAGCTGTTCGTGCAAAAAATATCATTGAACGAGAAGCCATTATCGGAAAAATGCAAGCATTGCACAGCCAACTTGAAAGCACAGACTTTGATTTAAAAGCTCTCGAAAGTGAATTTAACAAGTTAACTAAAGCATGGCGCAGCGCTGGTAGTGTAGAAACCAAAGCATTTAAGCAGTTGCTAGAAAGTTATAAAGTGGCTGAACGCCCCATTACGACTGCCATCCGTACCATGCATCGTACGCATGCAGAATTAAAAGCGCAGCTCGTTGCTCAAGCAAAATTGTTAGTTGAAAGCGATGATGTTTTTTCTGCGACTAACGAAATCAAAGAATTACAAAAGAAATGGAAAACAATTGGTTTTGCGGGTAACAAACAAGAGCCTGAATTATGGCAGCGTTTTAGAGCATATAACGATGAGCTTTTTGCTAAGCGTGACACCTATAAATCCGAGCAGGATGAGCGTAATGCAGCGTTACACACTCAATGGTCAAATGAGATTGCACAGTTAAGTGATGCATTTAATGATATCGCACAAAACAAAGCGCAATTAATAGAGTTACAACAAAAACTTGCTATTTTCGCAGCACCCGTGAGTGCCGATGCAAAAAAAGTCCAAGAAGGTATCAAAACGCTCAATCAACAAATAGCGCAAGCAATTAGCCTGATTAATACAAAGCAAGAAAGTGAAAACTACCATGCTTTATTTGCAGCCCTTGAGCAAAATAAAGCACTAGAAGAGCGTTGGAATAAAAAGGTCAACACACATTTAACGCGTGAGCAGATATTGGTTCGTATGGAGATTTTATCTCAAGTACCAAGTGCAATAGCACAGGAAACATTACGCATGAGCGAACAAGTCGCCATGTTAAATGAGCGTATGTCGGGCCAAGAGTTGGATAAAGATCAACTATTACTGTTATGGGTAAACCAAGGCGAGTTGACTGATGCTGATCGTGAGCAATTGACAGTGTTAAAGGCGCTGTATATCGCTTAAATAGTTATCGAGTGCATATATTTGATGATATGTTCTTACTGACTCGTATTTATACAGACGTGTGGTGATAGATAATAAAAAATCAGGCTAACGGCCTGATTTTTTTATTGCTTAAAACAAGGCGTCTATTTCTTATTATAATCTCCCGTTTTCACTTCATCAGGGCATTCAGCTTGCTTTCGAAGATGATGAAAACTCGGTCGTTGTTGGGTTGGTCGGGCTTTAGCCCGACAGCTGTTTCAAATCATTAGTTGTAGTTTAATAAATAAACGATTTCATGTGTAAAACTACTTTTCAAAGTTGCATTTTTGTCGCGCTGGTTTGGGCAGCCAAAAACAGATTTGGTAGGTGCAAGCCTGCTTGCGAAGACGAGCGCAGCTCGGCAGGTTTTTCTTTAAGATAAATCAATTTATTAAGCCAAAGGCAAAAAGCAAGGCACGACCCCATATATCAGCGAATGAACACACCGTGAGTTTTCAATACCGTGATTAACCTGAGCTTTGGTTAAGAGATTTACTAACGTATTGATATTGAATTGGTAAATGTTTTTTCAAGTCTGTAGCCGGAAACTTTTAAGGATAACAAGGCGAATTTACGCGTCAATAGCTGGCCTATTGTAAGTAAATTCAACGCGGTTAGCGTTGAAAGTAGCCGCTGGAGATAAATTTATTATCCAGAGCTCAGGTTGATTATGCAGATAACAACCGCGATAAAGTGATGACACTGAGCTGCGATGAATTTTTACGGCGCTACTTACAGCATGTATTACCCAAAGGATTTATGCGTATTCGTTACTATGGATTTGTTGAAGTGTTCAGGTAAGGTGACGCTGTACCCACGAAAAATAAGATTGCCTCAGCGCTAAAAATTAGGTGTAATGGAGACGTGAAAATGGCAGAGCCATGCAGGGAAGGCTAAGAAAACACCGTTAATCTGATAAAGTAAGCGTGATGTAGCCTACATCACGAAAAGCAAATTCCCATAGCATAAACAATACCCACTCAAACACCGAGCAGGTAGCGGCTTAGTCCAACAAGCGATTATGCAACACAAACAGCGTGTCGCATAAATACTAAAATGTTATACGTTCCTAGGTTATAAAGTGTGAGTAAAATTTTAATAACAGAGCCTTATGATTCTTATGACCCAGCTATTAAAGAAGCTTATTTTATTGCATCTGAAATAGCAAAGAGCGGTGATGGAGTTATAGATATTGTAATACCAACATTGGACTCTAATTTGATAAATTTCTTAGGCATTAAGACAGCTCAAATATTACGAAGTAAAAGAGCCTGTATTTTTAATGGAATCAAGCTTAATTTACTTAGTTGTGAAACAGCTAGAAGAATTTATGAATCCAGTTGCTTATTAGTTTTATGTGTTCCAGATAATTTCACTAACAGTCTATTAAATATAGATTTTAAAAAGTGTATTGTGGTTCCTAGGCATAACCGTAACACCGGTACTTGGAAAAATTTTCAGCAATCATTCAACGTATAACAAGAGACTAAACCAAAGGATGCAAAACAGCAGGCTTGCGCTCCTTCCTCGCTATTTTAGCCTGCTATTTCGCGCCGGTTAGGCAAGCGTTACCAATGTACATGGCACATATGGGGCTATCAGATTTGATTAAGTCCTATTGTTTCAATCTGACAGATCAAGTTAAGACTTATTCACATAGTTTTGTTAACACCAAGCAACTTTGTCGTATCTTAATTACCAAGCGATTCTGTCGTACTCGCTAATTACCAAGGGAATTTGTCGGTCACTTTTTATGTGTCTGTTAGTGTTTTGCTTTTGAAATACTAAAAGGCATGTTGAGGATGATTGTGATGGATTCTAAAGCTCAACTCACTGTTGATATTATTGCTAAAGTAATAGAAAGCAGAATAACAATTGGCAATGCAGCTAAGTTACTTAGCAAGTCTCGACGTACCATTGAACGCTACGTCAAACAATACCAACAAGTCGGTATTCAATTTGCCATTCATGGTAATCGTGGTAAAGCCCCGCCAAACAAAACTCCGGTATCAATTAAGAAAACCGTACAGGCTTTGATTAAAGAAAAGTATTTCGATTTGAACTTGCTTCATTTAGCTGAGCAGTTATCAATCAATGAGAACATCGTTGTTAAGCGTGAAACATTGCGCGGTTGGGCGCATGATATCCATCATGTTAAACGGGCTAAACGCAGGCGCAGCAATGTTAGAAAACGCAGGGAGCGGATGGAAGCACCGGGATTAATGATGCAAATGGATGGTAGCCCTCATCGTTGGTTCGGTGATAAAAAGCACTGTTTAATTATCATGATTGACGATGCTACCAGTGAAGTGCATGGCGAGTTTTTTCCATCTGAAACTACCGCTGGTTGCTTGAAGGTAATGCGAGAATGCATTGAAATGAAAGGCGTATTTAAAACCCTTTATGTTGACAGGGCGGGTATATTCGGCGGCCCAAAGCGTTGTAACTTCTCTCAAATGCAACGCGCCTGTGAAGAGTTAGGTATTGAAATTATCTTTGCTAATTCACCACAAGGTAAGGGGCGTGTAGAACGAGCATTTGATACCTTCCAAGACCGCCTTGTGCCGGAGTTAAGGTTAAATAATATCAATGATATTGCAGGGGCCAATGCATACCTTAAACACGTCTTTATTCCTCTGTATTGGCAACCTAAAATCCAAGTGAAATCGAAACAATGCTCTGAGTTCACTCCATTGTCCAAGCACACCAACCTAGACGATATCTGCGTCATCAAAGACCAGCGTAAAATACGTAATGACCATACCTTCAGCTATGACAACAAGTTTTACTTGATTGATTCACCGCTCAAGCACTCGATTGCCAATCAAAAAATAGAAATTAGAAAAACGAGCAAGAAAGAGTTTACTGCTCACTTCGCTGGACGGCAGCTTAAAATATCAGAGGTAAACGAACCAAGTAAACTTGCATCAGAAGACTTGGCTGTACAGAAAAAACTTGAAGTATTAGCACTAATTGAAAAGCTGGGGAGCGTCAGTGCAGCCTCACGTCAAAGTGGCGTATCGCGAGATACTATTCACCGTCACCTAAGATTGGTTCAGCAAGGTGGGCCTGATGCTTTAAAACGGCAAGAGACTCCAAACCTGCGACATAAAAATTGTGTAGATAAAGCGATAGAAGATGCCGTTGTGCAATTCTCAGTTGAGTATCCGCACCTTGGCCAACAGAAAGCCGCAATGAAGCTGACAGAGGCACTTGGTGTTGAGATTAGTGCGGGCGGTGTGCGCAGCATGTGGCTCAGAAATAACTTGAACACCACCACTCTGAGAATTGAACGATCACAAGCGCTACAGGAAACCGCATAAACATAAACTGTAGCCAGTTTAATCACTGGCTGATATGCTATTTACGACAAAGTCGCTCGGTAATTAAACCGACATAATCCCTTGGTAATCACACTTATTCACATAGTTTTGTTCACATAGTTACTACTATAAATTAACTGGCCACTACAGTCCTCTTTCTACCTAATTACACCGTGATTTGTCATAAAACTGTACCCTACCTATATATTTGTCAGCATACCTAGCCACATCGTATTTTCGATAAGTTTTTTGATCTAAAACCCCCCCACCAAGGGTTTGTTTAAGTGTATAGTTGTTAATTGTAGTTTTTACTTTGTCCCCTACAAAATCTTCTACAACTGCTTCAAATGTTATTATGAATGACTCTTTTATTGATGCCTTAAATAATGTATCCGCAATCATATTCCCTGATGATGTTTTACTGTCCCACACCTCTCTGTGGTATATAAAGTTACCAATATTGCAATTACCAAGGCTATAAAATTTTGCTAGCTCTTCCTTTCTAATCTTTTCAGCTTCAGCTTCAGCCTTAGCTCTCTGTAGCTCTAACTTTCCTTTATCTAATAAATCATTTTCATAAGGCGTCAATTGCTCTGACAATCCTATGGCTACTTTTAACTGTATTACTTCTAATTGTTTATTCTTTCGTGTAGACAAATACATGGATACTAACTCTGAATTATCTTTTGCTTGGCTAGTTCGATATTTTCTTAAAAACCTTAACTCTTCATCATCAGACTCAAAAGCTTCGACATAATCTAACTTATTAAAACTCCCAAGCGGTTTAAATATCGAATCTCTATAACTAACTTGTTTGCTGATTTTACTATATGAAAGTTTTTTCTTTTCAAGGTTTGCACTATTTTGAATTTTACTAAGTTGTTCAAGTTCATATTCAAGCAGTGCGATTTGATGCTTTAGTTTTTCAACAGCCAATGCGCTCTTGCTATCACTCGTTAATATTTTTATTTTTAGTTTTTCTATTTCGGAAATAGGGGCTTCGTTAATATCTGATGTTATTTTTCGTGAGGTTGAATTACGGCTTCCTATAAAAGGAATTAGCTTTTGTTTAGAGGACGGTAACGGATGTTGTGGTTGAATTAGCAGGACACTTTAATAAAGGAATATAATGCCATTATTGAGGTGAATATGACTAAACGAATAAATAAGCAGTATCCAAACGATTTTAAACAAGAAGCAGTGGCTTTGGTGCTTGAGCAAGGTTACACAATAGTTCAAGCAGCCGCTTCTTTAGGTATCACAGATAAAATCCTTTACAGCTGGGTTTCTAAACACAAAAAGCAGGCACAAGGTGATACCTTATCTGTCGATGAACGCACCGAACTTATGCTGTTACGCAAAGAGAATAAACGCTTATTAATGGAGCGTGAAATCCTAAAAAAGGCCAGCGCCTTCTTTGCGAAAGAAATGAAGTAAGGTACTCATTTATCAAGACTCTTGTGTCGAAATATCCTACTTCGATGGCGTGCAAAGTGATGCAGGTCAGTACATCAGCGTATTACGTTTGGCTTAAAAGTCCTGGTGAGCTTATCACTGCCGATACACTCGCATTGTTTCGTCGAGCTAAAGCATTATTCAAGGCCAGTCGAAACAGCCTAGGTAGTCGAGAGTTAGCTAAAGCGCTACGCAAAGAAGGGTTTAGTATCACACGTTATCGCACCATTAAGTTAATGGCGCGACTGAAGCTGCATGTGACGCAACGTCTGGCTTATAAGGTCACCACAAAGCGTAAGTACAGTGAGAGTGTGGCTGACAATTTGCTTAATATGAATTTTAATCCTGTGGGGCCAAACCAAGTTTGGGCAGGTGATGTGAGCTATCTTAAAACAGGCGAAGGTTGGCTGTATCTCGCAGTGGTAATGGATTTGTATTCTCGCAGAATCGTCGGCTGGAACATATCTAAGCGAATGACGCGAAGCTTAGTGGAGAAAGCATTTTTAAAGGCTTACAACTTGCGCAAACCACCTAAAGGCTTGGTATTTCATAGCGATAGAGGTTCGCAATATACCAGTAAAGGTTATCGACGTTTATTAAAACAATTGGGCTGTCGAGCAAGTATGGGTGATGTGGGAGCATGTTGGGACAATGCTGTTGTAGAGCGATTTTTTGGTAGTTTAAAGCATGACTGGTTGTTAAAAGTACCACAGCCAACCCGTCAACATATGCGTGATGATGTGGCGGAATATATGAAATATTACAATGTAGAACGACTGCATTCGGCAAATGCTGATCAGTCACCGATAGATTTTGAAATCTCTTTTAGAAAAGTGTCCGGTTGGAGTTGACCAGAACACGTGAAGCAGTTCGGTGAAAATGAGAGAGGATTAAAGCTCACAAGTAATGAATTATTAGCAAATGAAATTGGGGCTACAATAGTTTATTCGATGGAGTATTACCGAGATAAATATTTTGGGCGAAAAAATCATTTAACAACTCATCATGTACCAGCAGCAGTAACATATAAAACACGTTATGGGTATTTAGCAGGAGATTCACGAGGTGAATTCGGTGGCGAACTTGTTTTTGTCGATAACTCAGGCTTAGTCCAATTAATACAGGATATGAATGTAGAGGATATCTACGAATTTAAATTTGGTTATGTTGTAACCGAAGGTTTAAGTCATATGTCCAGCAACAATGGAATGCTCTACCTTGTAACGTTCTTGAATAAAAAACCACATTTATCTAAATTGTTCGGTTTAATCGGTGCACCAGAAAGTAGTTTAAAACTTGTGAACGGCGACTTATTAATTAATTCCCGAGAAGGGAGCCAAATATTAAAAAGTGATGGTTCTTTAGTAAGGGTGTCGTGTAAAAGCAGCTAACAAGGCTCAAGTTCACCCACTTGATTGCTGTTTCAATTAACGGTTGGCTGTCTCGCGTGAGTATTGCCAACTGTACTTTATGTTATTTATTGAGCATCGGACTTAAATAATTATTTCATTTTGGTGATAACAAAGCCTGCAGGGGTAAACTAGCAGGCTTTGTTGTTTTAAGGTGCACAAAAAAGCCGTTGATGGGTTTTATAGGCGTATTCATCGGTCATGCCGGCAATGTAATCACAAATAATGCGGTGGCCTTGATTGGCATTTAATTGTGCTTGGCGCCATTTGGCTTGGGTGCTGCGTGGGAGTAGTCGTTCAGGGTCACTAGCGAAGGCACCAAATAAATCAATAATTAGCTTTTGCCCTTTAAATTCAATTTGTTGCATTTCTGGTTTGCGAATAACAGTTTGATAAACAAACGATTTTAAACTGGATAAAAAATCATTTAGCCCATCCGGTAATAAGACATTGTGTTTGAGTAAAGGCGATTCAAATGGTGTTTCTAGGGTCTGTAATTGCGCTTGGGTAATAAACAAGTTAACTAACTCACCAATGGCGTCTTTGCGTATGGCTTGTTGGCGCGAAAACAAGCTGGTGCTAATGCGGGTTAAGTTTGTTTTTAGCCAAGGGTGGTCGTTGTCTTTTAGTTTCGCCATCGCAATATCGTGCCAAAGGTGCTCGGTGACTGTGCCTGTGGCAATGGCATCTTCTAAGTCATGTACGGCATAAGCAATATCATCGGCCAACTCCATAATCGAGCAGTCTAAGGATTTATACTGTGTTTTGTGGCGATATTGGTCATGCATTTTAAACGTCTGTAAACACTGTTGGTCGGCTTGACTCAATGCGCTGAGCAACCAAGTTAAAACATCAGCATCATCTTGATAAATCCCTTTTGCCGGTAGCCAGTCGGCGGATTTGATAAAAGCTGCATGGGGGTCAAAACTTGGTTGGCTGTGCCAAAGTGTATTTATTAACTGTGGGTATTTAATAAAGCCAAGTAAGGTTCGGCGCGTTAAATTCATGCCGTAGCCATCGGTATACGGTTCAAGTTTTGAAACAATACGTAAAGTTTGGCCGTTACCTTCAAATCCGCCGTGGTCACGCATCATAAAATTAAGTGCGATTTCGCCGCCGTGACCGAAAGGAGGGTGGCCAATGTCGTGGGCTAAACATAAGGTTTCGATTAAACTGCGACACGGTAAAAATGCGGGTTTAGTTTTTTTACTGCGTAGCTGCCCTAAAATGCCACTACCAATTTGTGCGACTTCTAGTGAATGGGTGAGGCGAGTGCGATAGAAGTCGTCGACACCGATGCCCATTATTTGAGTTTTTGCTTGTAAACGACGAAATGCGGCAGCGTGGATAATCCGCCCTCGATCTTTTTGGTAGGCGGTTCGTTGATCATCAGGGCGTAATTTAATTTCATTACAGCGTCGTTGTGTCCAATGATCCATTTACTCTTCCTTATTATCCCAGTGTTTGTTGTTACACATTTTGCAACAACTGTGTCTGTGGTATTCATCTGTTTTAAATGCAATTGGTATAGAATTTATCAGATAGGTAGCTTGAATTATAGGTGAAAAATGGCATTTCCATTATTACTCTTAGGGGGCTTGCTCGGCAGTGTGGCTCTGAATGAGGAGCACAAGCGCTATTTGCGTGATCAAGACCGTGCTCGTTGCTTATTAACATCGTCAGCGTCTTTTTCAGCTCAATTGTCTGACACGGTAATAGGGCGCTGGCCAAGTGACAGTGTTCCAAGTCCATTGAGTCATGAGTTAGTGCCTGGCGCATTGGTGTGTTGTAGCGTTTATGAGGCGTTTGACCATGTTGGATTGGTAATTGATAGCCATACAATTATTGAGATGCATGGCAGTGGGCTGATCCGAGCCGTTTCGCCCGAGCGTTTTTTAGCAAAACGAAGTGGTGAGCACATATTTATTGCCTGCGATAGGCAAGGGCACGCATTAATATTTGAACACGCAGTACAAGATGCGGTTAATGATGTATTCAGTTTCTGTGATTATGATGCTCTGAACCAAAATTGCTATCGACAAACATGGAAGTGGATTGCGGGTATTGATAAGCCCATTGAATCGTTTTTAAAGTTCAATCAGTGTATTGCGACAAAAATTGACCAGCCAATATATTGGGATCTTGGCAAGATAGCGCTCTGTAAATAGCCCTGTTAGCAATTTTGGTTTGTTGCTGTATAATGTACCGCCTGTTGCAGGAGGCAGCGGTTTATTCTACGAGAGAAGTGGCGATTTTAATGCTTTCTTTTAGTCTTTTAAACAATTGAGGAACACCGTATGCTTAAAAGCGTATTGCGGCTATTAGCGATCTCTTTTACCCTATACTGTATTGTATATCCATTTATTAATCAGCAAGTTAAAGAAGAACCAGAGGTTGTTATTGAGCCTGAAGCTGTTGATGAAGAAGTGGTCGTTGTTGAAGAAATGCCCAGACATGATGTGATACTGCCTGACTTTGCCAGTATCCCAGATATAAAACAAAAGAAAATGGAGTTTTTTTCGTTTATCCGCCCTCATGTTGTCGCTGAAAATAAGCGAATTAGCCATCAGAGAGCGCAACTTGAAATAGCAAAAATGATGCTGGAATTTGGTGATGTGTTATCAGATCAACAGCGTCGTAATATAGGGTTAATCTTTAAAGAATATAAAATTAAGCAGCCTGTCATTGACAATGCGAGTATTAACGCAGCGTTAAAGCGGGTTGATATTGTGCCAGAAGAGTTAGTATTAATGCAGGCGGCAAATGAGTCGGCATGGGGCACGTCGCGTTTTGCACGTATAGGATTAAACTTTTTTGGCCAGTGGTGTTACACAGAAGGTTGCGGCATGGTGCCTTTAAATCGTAATTTAGATGCTGAACATGAAGTGGCTGTTTATGAATCTGTATCGCATGCTGTTGCGGCGTATTTTCGTAATATTAATACGAACAGAGCATACAGAGAACTTCGTGAAATTCGCTCTGTACAGCGCGAACAAGAAGAAGAGCCTTCAGCAGCGGCTTTAGCTAAAGGATTATTAGCCTACTCTGAGCGTGGTGATCATTATGTTGAGGAAATCAGAGACATGATCCTTGCTAATGAGGAGTTTTTTAGTGAATAAGCTGTATGCAGGATTATTAACGAGTGCATTTGTACTAAGTCATCCGCTGTATGCGACAGAGTTTGCTGTTTCATACGATGGCTTTTACGATCGAATGAAAGTCGTTAATAAAGGTGATTACTTGGTGGCCAAAGTCGGCTTTTATTTAGTGGATGCAACAACACCCACGCAGCCGTGCGTCATTGACTCGGGCAAGATTGTAACCGAACAATATGAGCAACCACTTAGTTTTACTGATAAAGGGCAGTTATTATTACCTTTTGAAACGCAGCTCGATAAAGATAAAGCGGTGATTGTAGTACAGCATTCTGATGCCCAGCAATGCCAACTGCAAATGCAAATTGAGGCAGTCGAAGACTATAGCCAAACGCTTACAAAAAAACAGTTATTTAATACTCATCAAGAGCTTGAAAATTTAATGGATGACTTGTCAGGCTTTTTAATGAGTAAAGTTTTTTCTTTTTTAATGCCAAAGATGACGGGTATTACAGTTGAATTTACTGACGTAACAGAGGTAGTCAGTGATAAAGCGAATTGGCAATGTGCAAAAAACCGCTGTTTTACTCAAGTAGATGCGAGCTGGGAAACACAAAAAGAAGCCGTTCTTTTTTCGAATGCGCCTTTTAGAATTCTCCCATACCTTGAAAAATAATGAGTTTTAAATAGTCTCAGTGTGCAACATCACTGAGACTATTTAATTTACTCGATGGTGCACTGACTCAAACGTTTTAGATACAATGTACAACCGACTAGTTTAGTGGATGATTCAAAGCCTTCGGTTTAATTTTTTAAAAAGGCCTAGTCAGACTTAATCTTATACTCACTTCTCATTATTATATGTAGTTGAATATTTCAACTGCACAAAAAGATCCGTATAATCCACGCCGAACTTTTTATTTATGATACAACCGCCGACATACTGGCTGTGCGAGCAAACTCAATGAATCAAACCGACACCCGAAAAGAGACTCTTGAATTTAACAAACTGCAAAAGCGTCTCAGAAGAAATGTAGGTAATGCTATTTCTGACTACAACATGATAGAAGATGGTGATGTGGTAATGGCGTGCATTAGTGGGGGAAAGGATTCTTTTGCAATGCTTGATATTTTGTTGCAACTGCAAAAAGCAGCTCCAATTAAATTTGAGGTTATTGCTGTTAATCTTGATCAGAAGCAGCCTGGTTTTCCTGAGCACATTCTGCCAGATTATTTCGATACTTTGGACATTCCATATTACATCGTTGATAAAGATACTTATTCAGTTGTAAAAGAGAAGATCCCAGAAGGTAAAACTACCTGTGGACTTTGCTCTCGCTTGCGACGTGGCACATTATATTCATTTGCTGAGAAAATCGGCGCAACTAAGCTTGCTCTTGGTCACCATTTAGACGATATCGTAGAAACAATGTTTTTAAATATGTTTCATGGTTCAAGACTAAAAGCGATGCCACCAAAATTACGCTCAGATGATGGCCGTAATGTAGTGATACGCCCTTTATCTTATTGTCGTGAAACAGATCTTATCGCTTATGCAGAGCATAAAAACTTCCCCATAATTCCGTGTAATTTGTGTGGTTCACAAGAAAATTTACAACGTCAATCAATTAAAGGTATGTTAATTGAATGGGATAAAAAAACGCCCGGTCGAGTCGAGAGTATTTTTAAGTCAATACAAAATGTTAGCCCTAGTCAATTAGCAGATAGGGCGTTATTTGACTTTGTTAATTTACCATTAGTTCGGGAAGGCGAACGTGAAAGTTATGAGTTTAGCGAGGCGACGGTTTCTTCGACAAATATTAATGAAGCACTTTATATTGATGTCACCAATATTTAAGTTGTGAAATAAAAATAAACGAGCGTTGTGTTTATTAATAAGTAAAGGCTGGGAAAACCAGCCTTTACTTTTTCTGAAGTTCAAAGCCCTCATGTCGTTCAATAGCGTTAATCAACACCTTTTTTTACTTTAATCTACAGTCGCTAAGCTCAAAAAAGCCGCAAAAAAATTGAATAGTATATTGCGCTTATTTATCTAAAGGGCTGATATAGCCATCGGGCTTGAGTGCTAATACATCACAATTTAAATTATCGATGACATGCTCTGCAGTATTGCCCATTAAAGCTGCGCTTAATCCTGTGCGGCCAACAGTACCAATCACGACAAGTTCAGCATCGAGCTGACGTGCTACAACGGGGATTACATCTTCAGGTAAACCTTCTTTAACATGACAGCGATTAGTTGCAATCTGATATTGCTCAGCAAGTGCTTGGGTGCATTTAATGTGGTGTTTATTGACCGAGCTATTAAATTCAGCAACATTGAACTCTGGGATTTCGATAGCAATGTTAATGGGTGTGCCAGCAAATGAATTAACAAGATGAACATCAGCTTGGGCAAGTTGACCAATAAATTGGGCATCTTTAATGATTTTATGATTTAACCCTTGATGTGCTTTGTCTTCACAAGTTGAGTGTACGGCTGCTAAAATTGATCCTTTTATTTGCCATGCATGTTCTTTGACAAGGAGCACAGGGCAAGGGCATTTACGAATAAGATGCCAATCGGTAGGGGTAAAGAGGATTGATTTTAACGTGTCGTGCTGATGGGTGCCTTTAACGATTATATCGTAGCTATCTTCAAGCACGGTTTTGATCATTGCTTCAAAAGGGCGATTATGCCAAACAACTTTGTAACTAATATCAAGATCGTTGACATAAGGGGCAATGAGCTCTTTAATCCAGTTTTCTCGAGATTTGATCACAGCGTCACGCATCATATCTCGCTCATCAAGTGATAACATAGTCGTCATTTCATACGAGAAATCGTAAACAGACAAAAACGCGGTTATTGCGGCACCGGATTTACGCGCAAGCTCAAATGAGCGAAGTAAGCCTTTTTGTTGTTCTTTACTTGGGTCGATGACAGCAAGTATTTTTTTGATAGCATCCATAAATTAAACCTTACACTTAAGAGGTGATGCTTAAGTGTAAGCGAATATGGATTAAATAGCAGACTTAACTCGGGGTAATTTGTGCTAGATCAAGGTTTAATTGCAGCTAAAGTATCAAGTTCTGTACTGTCTAAAATGGTAATTAACTTACCTTCAACTTTGATAACATTTTGTTTTTGAAAGCGACTTAGTAGTCGACTGATCGTTTCAACTGTTAATCCTAGGTAATTGCCGATTTCACCACGAGTCATCGTTAAGCGAAACTCTTTTTTAGAAAAACCACGCTCACCAAAGCGACGCGCTAAATTAGCTAAAAAAGCAGCAAGACGTTCTTCTGCGGTTTTTTTGTTTAAAAGCAAAAGCATTTCTTGGTCGTAGTTAATCTCGCTGCTCATCATGCGCATTACTTGCTGGCGCAGCTTGGGCAATTTCCCTGATAAATCATCTAAAGTATGATACGGAATTTCACACACCATGGCTGTTTCCATTGCTTGGGCATAGCTTTGGTGTTGCATTTTATGGATTGCATCAAAACCAACGATGTCACCGGCTAAATGAAAGCCAGTAATTTGTTCTTCGCCTAGTTCTGAAAGGGTGTAGGATTTGAAAGAACCAGAACGTACAGCAAAAATAGATTTTAATGGCGCTGATGCTTCGAACAAAAAATCACCTTTATGAAGCGGCTTTTTACGCTCGATGATTTCGTCAAGTTTGTCCATCTCATCATTATTGAGCGTAAATGGGATACAGAGCTGGCTAATGCTACAGTCGTTACAACTAATCGTACATTGAGATTTTGCAGCAAGTTTGTTTTTAAATTCCATTGATTATCCATACACAACTGGGAATAGTTAATAGCTTAATGCAGTGAATTACGTACCGCAATAGTTAAAAGGTATAAACCATAAAATACTAAAAAGTTGCCCATAATCAAACGAACTATCTGATTATTAAGCCATTTTGTTATAGATTGTGCGGTCAGGCCAAGTGCTAACATGGCTGGGGCAGTGCCAAGAGCAAAGCACGCCATAAACGCAGCCCCTTTGAATGCAGAGTCGGCTGTCATTGCCCAAGTCAGCGCAGAATAAACTAAACCACAGGGTAACCACCCCCATAAAGCACCATAACCGAGTGCTTTAAATTTTGAATCAAGAGGCATTACAAACCGATTTAATTTGACCACAAATTGCCAAATCGCAATTTTACCCAATGATTCAAGCCAATTTAATGTGGCCACAAGGCGCATTACATACAATCCAACCAAAATCATAAAGATTGCACTGATAAACGCAAGTATTTGCGATATAAGAATGGATTGGCTAGCAAATGTGGCGCTAATGCCTGCTACTAGCGCGCCGGCTAAGCTATAACTTAGCAGGCGTCCAAGGTTATAAAGTAGGGTGTATGTGCGAGCATGTTGTTTGTTTTTTACTGCCAGTTGTAATGATGACGCAACACCACCACACATGGCAACACAATGGCCACTGCCAGCTAAACCCATAAAAAAAGCACTTAAGAGTAAGGGATCAATCATTACTTTTTTTATGCTGCTCTTTGTCATCTTCAAACAAAATACTATGAGCTTGTTTGTCTAAGTTAGAAAATTGTTCGCTTTTCACAGCCCAAAAGAAAATCCCTAGCGCAATGATCACTAATAAAATGGCAATAGGAATTAATATAAAGATGATACTCATATTTTTAACAACCTAAGAGAGTTGGTGATCACGATAATGGAGCTTGCTGACATGCCAATAGCAGCAGCCCAAGGTGGTACAAGACCCATCGCGGCAAGAGGTAAAACAGAACCATTATAAAATAAAGATAATGCGAGGTTTTGTTTGATAATTCTGCGTGTTTTAAGGCTAATTTGATGCAGTTGTTTAAGTGCACTTAAATCTGAATTAAGTAAAACTACATCAGCTGTATTTTTAGAAATGTCAGCACCGCTGGCCATTGCGATTGATAAATGAGCACTGTTAAATACAGGGCTGTCATTCACACCATCTCCGACCATTGCAACAACGTGCTTGTTCGCGCGAAGTTGTTCAACATACGTTTGTTTATCGCTGGGTGTACAACCAGTTTTGAGTTGTACAATATTAAGTTGCTCTGCGAGTTTTACGCCTGCATTTGATGAATCACCGGTTAGAATGTGGCTACTGATTTTTTGCTCATCACAATAACGGATAAGTTCACTTGCATGATCGCGCACTTTGTCACTGAGTTCAAATGCGGCAACAGCCTTTTTATTTATAAAAAGAACTACTTGGCAAGGTGTATCGACAGTATCAAACCACCCATTTTGACCAATAGCGATTTCATTCTCTAAATAATTAGCACTGACCCCTAACCCGGTATGAATTTGAATGTCGCTTAAATCTGACGGGCTAATGACAACGTGATTATCTCGATTTGATTGAATAAATGCTTTAGCGATCGGGTGCTCAGAATGTAATTCAAGCACATGCGCAAGGGCGAATAAATGTTCATGTTCAAATTGATGTGCGCCTGTTTGCTCATAAAAATGACTGCGAACAATCGTGAAGCGACCTTCAGTTAACGTACCTGTTTTATCAAACGCAATGGTATCAATTTTAGTGAGAGTTTCTAATACGTGCGCTTTTTTTATCAAAACCCCTTTTTGTGTTAAGTTTGCTACCGAGCAGGTTAACGCTGTCGGTACAGAGAGGCTCAAAGCACAAGGGCAGGTTGCAACAAGCACAGCAATGGTGATCCAAAAAGCATGGCTTGGGTCAATGTTGTACCACATTGCCGCAGTGATTGACGCAAATACAAGCAAGGTTGCAACAAACCATTGCGCCACTTTATCGGTGACTTCGGCAATTTTAGGTCGGCTTGCTAATGCTTGGTGCTGTAACGTTACAATTTGGTTGAGTAACGTATTTTGGCCAATTTGGTTGATTTTAACAGTAATCACACCGTCGTGATTAATCGTACCTGCAAACACTTGATCAGATTCATGCTTAGCAACCGCTTGATGCTCTCCAGTCATCATTGATTCATCGACTGTCGTACGGCCTTTAATGACAATACCATCAGCAGGAACTGTTTCACCGGGCTTGATTAAAATTAGGTCATCAAGTTTTAACTTTTTAGCGGCAATGATAGTTTCTTCGCCATTATCATTGGCTAAACGGGCGGTAATGGGCAGTAGTTTTTGTAAGTTTGCGGTAAATTCGGTCGCTTTTAATCGCGCTCTAAATTCGAGGTATTTACCTAGTAACAGTAAAAAGGTAAACATACAAATTGATTCGAAATACACTTCGCCAGTTTCGAAAAATGTTGCCCAACTACTGGCGGCATACGCACCAAAAATAGCAAGGGAAACAGGCAAGTCCATATTAAGTTGGCGAGCTTGTAATCCGCGAATGGCATTCGTTAAAAATGGCATAGCAGAATAAAGGATAACAGGGGTGGCTAGGGTGAAACTTATCCAGCGAAAATATTGCTCAAAGTCATCATCCATGCCTGAAAACATACCAAAGTACATGGCAAAGGCAAACATCATGACTTGCATGGTCATTAACCCTGCCACACCTAAGCGTCGTATGTATGACTTAGCAACCTGTTTTTTTTGTAGTTCTTCTTCGTCAGCTTGAAAGGGGTAGGCTTGGTAACCTATTTTAGCCAGTGATTCAATGATTTGGCTTAACTTTAAGCTTGGGCGGTGCCAATAAATCAGGGCTCGATGGGTCGACGTATTAACATCAACACGTAGCACACCTTTTAAGGCTAGTAATTGTTTTTCAATTAACCAGGCACAGGCTGCGCAGCTTATACCCTCTATACTGAGCAGTAATTCGGCATTATTGTCATCACCTCGGATAAAATCGGCTTGTATGTCGTCATCATCATAACTTTTGAACATCGCAAGTTGTTCAGGAATAAGTTCTTTTACTTTACCCGCCGCTTCAGTTCGAAATTTATAATAATCAGTCATGCCACCTTGAATAATAGCTTCTGCCACGGCTTGACAGCCAAGACAGCAGACAGAATGCTGTTGGTTATTAAATTCGATACTTTGTTTGAAGCCGAGGGGAATAGGCTCAAGACAATGAAAACACACATCACTCATAGTTTATTTATATTCCGGAGTAATTTTAAAAGGACTGGTCGATGGTAGGGCAACATTTTCTTTCAGTTTCCAGCTTTGATCCATCGGTTCAATAAAAATGGTGTAACGTTGTTGCGTTAAATGTTCTGAAAAACCACTAAACTGGCCGTTTGCATTTTTGGTTAGCACCATGTCAAAATCATTTTCTTTTTGAGTTGGATGATAAAACGATAGCTTGAGGGCGGTTACATTGCTGTCATCGCCTTTAGTAAATTCAAACTTCACGTTATCGGCATCAATGGTTAAGTCACCATGTAAATACAATGCTTTGGCTTTTTGAAATTTGCTTAATTCAAGGTTAATGGCCTTACCTTGTTTGTAATAGTCATCAACCACCATATCTGGGCCTTTTTGCACAGAAAAAATGATAAAAAAGATACAAGTAACGACAGTGATAGCAGGAATAGCAAGAATGAACCACGGCCAAAATTGTTTATACCAAGGAAGAGTTTGCATAATTGATTCTATAAGAGATTAAGTGGGTGTATTTTACTGGAAGTTGAATTAAAAACCTAAGAAAAAGCCCCCGAGGAGGGGGCTTTTTGACAATTACTTGTCTAAAGACAAACTATATACATATGCAGAGATAATATGAACTTTATCTTCGCCTAAGGTGTCTTTAAAGGCTGGCATTTGTCCTGCACGGCCATTAATAAGTGTTTCTTCAACAGCACGTTGAGAACCACCATATAACCAAATGTTGTCAGTTAAGTTTGGTGCACCAAAAGGAAGGTTATGGGCAACTGAGCCTTTACCATCCACGCCATGACATGCTGAACACATAGCGAATTTCGCTTGGCCTGCATCGGCGTCTTTTTGGTTTACTTTACGTCCTGATAAGCTCAACACATAAGCCGTCATTTCTTTAATACCTTGGTCACCAAGAGCGGGTCCCCAACCTGGCATTGCAGCGATACGACCATGTAACAGCGTTTCTTTGATTTTATCTGGTGTGCCACCATATAACCAATCTTTGTCTGTTAAGTTTGGAAAGCCGTGAGCGCCACGCGCATCTGAACCATGACACTGAGAACAGTTTTGCGCAAATAAACGCTGACCGATTTCAAGTGCTTGTTCATCTTGCGCTAAGTCAATGATGTCACGTTTAGCAAATGATTCAAATAGCGGACCAAAACGCTCGTCTGCACGTTGAATTTCTGCATCAAGTTGTACCGTTTCACCTGCAGCTTGAGCATCTAAAGACGCTTGTTTTGATTCGGCCAAAGACTTAACGCCTTGGTTCGAACTTGTCCATTTTGCTAAACCTTCCCAGTTACCTAAACCTGGGTATGCAGCAAGGTAGTAAACAGCCCAAATAAACGTAGCGAAGAACATATATGTCCACCACTTCGGTAACGGGTTGTTAATTTCTTCGATGCCGTCAAACTCATGACCACATGACTCGCCTTCTTCAACGCCTGCATAGTTTTTTAAGTTCCAAACTAATAGGCCAAAGCAGATTGCAAGACATGCTAAGGTTAATACGACGACCCATATACTCCAAAAGCTAGTCATTTCTCAGACTCCTTTTCCTGATCACTAACTGTATTGCGGTGCATTTTTTCATCATCAAAAATAGCGTTTGCTGCGTCATCAAAACGACGCTTGCTACGTTTGCTGTATGCCCACAACACAATCACAATAAAAAGTACCAATAATACCAGAGTGAAAATGCCTCTGAACGTTCCGTAATCCATAATAATTACTTCAAGTGAGTGCCAAGTTGCTGAAGGTACGCAATTAAGGCTTGCATTTCAGTTTTGCCTTTCACTGCGGCTTCTGCACCGGCGATATCCTCATCCGTATATGGCACACCAAAGCCTTGAAACACTTCTAGTTTCTTAGCGATTAGTTTGCCATCCAGTACATTTTTATCTAACCAAGGGTAGGCTGGCATGTTCGACTCAGGAACCACTGAACGCGGATCCATAAGGTGAGCATGATGCCAATCATCCGAGTAACGCTTACCTACACGTGCTAAATCAGGACCAGTACGTTTTGAACCCCACTGAAATGGGTGATCCCATACTGATTCACCAGCAACAGAGTAATGGCCATAACGTTCCACTTCGTCACGGAATGGGCGGATCATTTGTGAGTGACAGTTGTAACAACCTTCACGTACATAAATGTCACGACCTTCCATTTCAAGCGCCGTTAAAGGGCGTAAGCCATCAATCGGTTTAGTGGTATCGTCTTGGAACATTAACGGTGTAATCTCAACTAACGCACCAAAGCTGATAGCAAAGACAACTAAAATAGCCATCAGGCCAACGTTCTTTTCAACGATTTCATGTTTGTTTTGTGATTTTTTTTCGCTCATACCCTAACCCCTTATGCTGGTTGAACTTCAGCGTCAGCTTGAAGTGAACCTTTTGTGGCTGTGACTGTGCGATACGTGTTGTAAAGCATAATAAACATACCAACAACGATGAACACACCACCAATAAAGCGCATTAAGTAGAAAGGCTTAGAAGCTTCTAACGATTGTACAAAGCTGTACATTAACGTACCGTCAGAATTCACTGCACGCCACATTAGACCTTGCATAACACCTGAAATCCACATAGCAACGATATATAAAACAACCCCTACAGTGTGTAACCAGAAATGGGTGTTAATAAGTTTAACGCTGTACATACGAGATTGTGCAAACAAGTTTGGAATTAAGTGATACACAGCACCAATTGATACCATGGCAACCCAACCTAACGCACCTGAATGAACGTGACCAACAGTCCAATCTGTATAATGCGACAATGCATTTACTGATTTAATTGCCATCATTGGGCCTTCAAACGTCGACATACCGTAGAAAGATAATGAAACAACTAAGAAACGAAGCACAGGATCATTACGAAGTTTATGCCATGCACCTGATAACGTCATGATACCGTTGATCATACCGCCCCAAGAAGGCACAAATAAGATAACCGACATCACCATACCTAAAGACTGAGTCCAGTCAGGTAACGCAGTGTAATGTAGATGGTGAGGGCCAGCCCAAATATAGAGTGAAATCAATGCCCAGAAATGAACAACTGATAAGCGATAAGAATATACCGGACGACCTGCTTGTTTCGGTACAAAATAATACATCATACCTAAGAAGCCCGCAGTCAGTAAGAAACCTACTGCATTGTGACCGTACCACCATTGAACCATTGCATCTACAGCGCCTGCATAAATCGAATACGACTTAGTCATTGAAACTGGAACAGCCATACTGTTAACAATGTGAAGTACAGCAACGGTAATGATGAAACCACCATAGAACCAGTTTGCTACATAAATATGCGATACTTTACGCTTGATTAATGTGCCGAAGAAAACAACAGCATATGATACCCATACGACAGTAATTAATAAATCGATAGGCCATTCTAGCTCAGCGTATTCTTTACCGCTGGTATAACCAAGTGGTAGTGTGATTGCGGCTAAAAGAATAACCAGCTGCCAACCCCAAAAGGTGAAAGCCGCAAGTTTGTCAGAGAAAAGACGCGTTTGACAAGTACGTTGAACCACGTAATACGACGTGGCAAATAATGCACTTGTACCAAATGCGAATATAACAGCGTTCGTGTGTAACGGACGCAGTCGAGAGTAAGTTAACCATGGTGTATCAAAGTTCAATGCTGGCCAGTATAACTGGGCAGCAATCAGAACCCCAACACCCATACCAACGATACCCCAAATCACAGTCATAATTGTGAATTGGCGAACAACTTTGTAGTTGTATTCAGTTTGAGATGCTACTGTTTGGCTCATTTTCCAGCTTCCGCTGCAATATAAATTGCATTAAGAAATGAATTTCCCATTCAATTAAGAACGGGGCCTGCTTATTTTCAACAAGTTTGTTACCTAAAAAGTTCAAAGTCCTTTGAACATTCCAGAAAAGAAACTCGAGAAACCCTTATTTTTGCGCGGAAATAATAAAATTTTTAGTCAAAAAAAGATAGCGCAATTGGCTAAAATTATGACTTCAATCAAATTATTCCCTATATGTAGGTTTATTTTTCATCAATATTAGTTGTTTTAAATATCTCGCTTTATAATCGTGACGTTTTTTCTTAGGAGCTTTTGAGTTGCGTTTATTTTTTGTTTGCCTTTTAATCTTATTGTTGTGCGCTGCATGCACTCCTGAACTGAGTCAGCCGCTTGAGCAGACGAACTGTCAAATAAATAAACCCTGTAACTATAGTGATGGAATTTCCATCTCGCTAGGCTCAGAAACGGTTGAACCTGAAACGCCATTTACAATCACATTAAAAGCCCCGCAAAATCAAAAAATTATTAAAGCTAAATTAGAAGGTGTAGATATGTATATGGGAACAATCCCAGTTTTTTTTACAGAGCAACCTAAAGGAATTTGGCAGGCCCAGGTAATGGTTGGAGCGTGCTCATTATCGTTAATGCAATGGCGTCTTATGGTGGAGTTACAACCTGCAGAATCAGCAAATACAAGCGACAAGAATGAAAATTTCGCTATTTATTATTCAATTTATGTGTCTCGTAATATTTAATACTAATCGTAATAAATAACTGATCACCCTAGCTTGTTAAAACACTCGATAACTTCGTTATATTTTTTGATTGTAGAATAACTACTTATCGAAAAAATCAGCCTTGTTCTCAAGCGTTTTTCCTACGCTATTTTTGATCACTTACTTATCGTGATTGGTATAAATTTGAATTGAATGTTCAGTCAGGTGGGGTTGTCATAAAAAAACCACTGTTTTGTCATATAAACGAGATGTTCTGAGATTACCTTTGCCGCAATTAAAAGGAGTCACAGATGCTACATTATCAAAAACGTCATTCTTTAGTTGCCAAACGCAGCAACGCTCAAAAGGTCTATGTACCCGCTAACGCACGTGAAAACCAATATTTACTCTTGTCTTTTCGACCAAATTTTGAGTTGGTCACTCGTATTTCACAGCGCCTAACGCACGATTATGGATTATTTTATAAGCTTTTAAGTCAGCAATTTTTTGAATTATGCGAAGCGCATGGTTTGCACAATACGCATGTCATTGCGAATCAAAAATTAGCGCGAGTACGTTTTAATGAAGAGCAACAAATCATTGAAACCGAGGAGCAAATCTTATTTTTTTATAACCCCGGTTATCATACTGGCCATCATAGTTTTTATGAAAAAAGTCAGTTAGCAGAAAAAATAGATTTTTTAGTTTTAGCGACCGGTGATCATGTCAGAGAAAATGCACATTATTTCCATCAGCAAACCATCGAGCTTTTACATGATTTGGCTGCGCGTTTTGGTCTACCTGTGGCTGAGTTTAAAATTAAAGACCATCAGCATTTAACCTATGATATCTATGCGCCTGAGCGAGGTGATCGTCAAACAAAAACACATGGCTTACGAGACTTATCATTACGTTATCAACAACAGTCTTTAGAGTTGCCAAATGTTTTAAGTCGCCAAACTTATGCGATCGCCAATTTGCCTATGACATTAAAATTAAGTAAGACCGTGGAGTATGAAACGGATACGGAACCTTGCTATCGTCCTTTATATCAACGAATAGCGGACGACTTTGATGCAATAGTAAATAAGTATGGGCTAAAAAAAGTTGCTTTTTTAGCTAATGGTAAAGTGCCAATTGTTCGTTTAGCCCCAGAAAATAACATTCAATCGGACCATACATTTAACTATGTCTATTTTGGAACACTAAAAGAGGAAGGGGGGACCTCAATGCTTACAGCATTAGAAAATGATGAGCTAACAGATACGCTCTATTTAGTTTTTTGTGCAGACGAATGTGATCTGCATCGAAATAGTTATGCGAAATTTGTTAATCAGCTTACATTAGCTGTAAAAGAGCTGTGTTTAACATTGGGTTATGAGCCCCAAAAAGACGTTGTTATGTTGCGGTTTTTCCAGCACCTTTCTTATCAGGCCTCAAAATGATAAAAGTAAGACTTAAGTCGTAATAACTATCTCGTTCAAGAGCGTGGTAGACTCATCTTTTAAACATTGAGAATGAGGTAAAATCGATGACACAATTTGATAACGTTTCACTTATTAAAAAGGCGAGTAGTTATTTTGATGGTAAAGTAACGAGTCGCACAGTACTTTTTAAAGATGGCAGTAAGAAAACATTAGGTATCATGCAGCCTGGTGAATATGAATTTGGCACTGAGCTTGCTGAAGTGATGGAAATATTAGACGGTGAACTTGAAGTCTTACTACCAGAGCAAACTCAGTGGCAGCCGATTGTTGCTGGTGGCGTGTTTGAAATTGCAGCAAAACAGGTATTTAAAGTCAAAGTTCATCGCTTAACAGATTACTGCTGTTCATATTTTGAATAATTAATTTACATCAATGAGAAAAGCCAGTCGTGCTTTTCTCTGCCGCGCTTTAAACTCAACAATAAATACTCTCTTTCTTAACCCTAAATTAAATTCATTAGCTTTAATATAAAAACTTGATTATGCTCAGTTTATTAAAGCGATAATTATGGAGTTTTTGGTGTTATGAAACGTATCTATCTCAGTGTCCTTTTCCTTTTTGCACAAGCTGTCGATGCGACACCAGCAAAAATGACATCAGGACCCGTTATCCAAGCATTTGGTAAGCATTATAGCGTTCAATCTGATCTTACTATACCCGAAGATGTAAAATTGAAAGTTGTATTTGATGTGAGTGAACAAACCGCGTCAAAAAAAGAAAATCGTGGCTTTAATAATTTAGCGCGTTTTTTAAATATGCATGTTGCTAGTGGCGTAAAAATCGAAAACATTGAATTGGCTGTCGTGGTTCATGGTAAAGCAGGTTACGACGTACTAAGTGATGCGGCTTTTCGCCAAGAAAACCAACGCGATAATCCAAACTCAGCCTTGTTAGCCGAACTGCTAAAGCATAATGTGAAATTTTATTTGTGTGGCCAGTCAGCTGCATTTTTAGGCATCCAAAAAGCAGATGTTTACCCAGGTGTGCAACTGGCGCTGTCTGCAATGACAGCCCATGCACTGTTAGCGCAACAGGGTTATTCAGTTAATCCATTTTAGTGGTGGTTAAATTGCGGTTCATGATCCATTGTTTTATAACAGCGTTCGCATTTTTTATAGCGTTGTGTGGGCCGCAAGTTTTTGCCAAGCCTTATGATTTGCCTGTAAAAGGTTCTTTAATTGGTGAGCCTAGTGAGCACATAGTGCAATCTGGGGATTATTTTCAGCTGATCGGCGAAACTTATAATGTCGGTTTTTTGTCATTAATCACCGCCAATCCGGGTGTTGATCCTCTGCTACCTGACCCAAATACACTGTTAATATTACCAACACAAATGATTTTACCTCATGCTGAACCCGTTGGTATTGTAGTTAACCTTCCTGAATTACGTTTGTATTATTTTGATCCTAAGTTACCTATCGTACACGTTTATCCGATAGGTATTGGACAAATGGGTAACAGAACGCCAGTTATACGCTCTTTTATTTCGCAAAAACGCGAACAGCCTGATTGGGTGGTACCTAAATCAATAAGGAAGCGTTACCTTATTGAAAAAAACATTCAATTACCCGCCGTTGTGCCAGCAGGGCCGAACAACCCATTGGGAAATTTTGCACTGCGTTTAGGACACAGTGAGTATTTGATCCATGGCACCAATCAACGATTTGGTATTGGTTTAAGTGTCAGCTCTGGGTGTATTAGAATGTTTGAACAAGATATCGAAGAATTATTTAACCGGGTTGCGATCAATACTCCGGTTAGAATTATTGACTTGCCGGTTAAATACACACGAACACCAGATAATAACGTTTACCTTGAAGTACACAGTGCGCTTGAGGGATCAAAGCAACAACTCAATATCAGACAAACATTGATTAATTTGCGTCAATTTGTTGCGCCATTAAATGTGGATGAGTCACAAATTCAGCGTATTTTCGAAGCATCGTCAGGGATCCCCGTTTTACTTAAACTGCAAGATAAATAACCGCTATGTAAGAAAGTGCCGTTATTGATGCTTGCTATTTTGTAGGTCAGAAGCGTTAGGTTTAATGCCAATAAGCTCGTAACTGCTAGGTTAATCAGCATCATCATTCACGTAATCACTGGGATAAATGAATAAATAGTATATTTACTTTTGATGCGATGTGTTGGTATTTATGTGGGCAAAATTGAAGTTGTATAAACAAAAAAAGCTAACCTTTTGGTTAGCTTTTTAAAATTCGTTTTTCGTATTATTTTTTATACGATGAAACAAGATTGTCAAGTCGCATATTCGCTTTATCAGCACTTTGTTTAGCACTTTCAACCGATGACTTTAACATTTTTATTTCTTCGTTATTACTCGATGTCATGCTTTTAGTGCTTGAAACATCGGTAGATAATGAGTCAACTTTCGTTGTTAATGTGTCAACTTTGTTATTTAGAGATTGAATTTGTTGCTCTAAATTTGAAGTATTAGAACATCCAGCTAAAAAAAGTACGCTAATGGCTGCGATACTTGGAACAATTTTTTGTAACATTTAAAAAATCCTTAAGCAATAATTAAACAGCTTTGCGTAGTATATATGTAATTTTTAATTTCGCTAGGGGTTTGACACTAAAGCATTAGATTTAAATGCAATTCCTTGCCACCCAAATTTTATAAAGTTACGAATATTTTGATGGTCATCACCTTCGGGTTTTAACAGCACATCCTGATGATAAAACTCCCCAAATAAGTTTAATGTTTGGCTTAGGTTTAATTGGTGTCGTTGAGCAAAGGCAAATATTTTACATGAGCCATTATTTTGCCCGGCAAGGTTTATTACTTGCCCGTTGTTGAACTCGGTTGGGGTAAAAATATAATGCTGCTCAATGATCTTGATGCTGTGTTCAAAAGTCACTTGGCAGGGGTTTTCAGATAAGCTGGCAATAAAATCGCTTAATGGTAAAGTGGACATTGTATAGGGCTCCATTTCAATTAATCTGCAACAACTGCATTGTGATATACCTCTTGCACATCGTCACAATCTTCAAGCATGCTAACAAAACGTTCAAAAACAGCGACATCATCACCTGTTATCTCTGTGGTAGCTTGTGGTACAAAGGCAATTTCTTCTACATCCAAAGAGACGTTTTCTAATCCTTCAAGTACCGTCTTTGCTTTATAAAACTCGGTATGAGGTGTAAAGACGGTGATTTTTCCGTCTTCATTTTCAACATCAAGTACATCTACGTCATCCATTAATAATGCCTCGAGGATTGGGTCTTCATCGTCGCCAGAAAAAGAAAAAATAGCTAGATGATCAAATAGATGAGCTACGGAGCCTTGCGCACCAATTTTTGAGTTTGCTTTGGTAAAGCAGACTCTTACATCCGAAAAAGTACGATTGTTATTATCAGTCAAGCAATCAACAATCATCATGCAACCACCCGGGCCATAACCTTCATAGCGAGCAGTGCTATATTCTTCGCCCGCGCCGCCTTTTGCTTTTTCAATTGCGCGGTCAATCACATGCGCAGGGACTTGGTCTTTTTTCGCGCGCTCAATTAAGCGACGCAATGAGAGGTTGCCGTCTGGATCAATGCCACCATTTTTGGCACAGACATAAATTTCTTTGCCATATTTTGAATATACTTTGGTTTTAGCTCCGGCGGTTTTTGCCATTGAGTCTTTCTTATTTTGATACGCTCTGCCCATCTGTCAGCCTATGATTTAAATTAGTGAGTGCTCGTGATGGTACAGATAATTTACGTGTATTTATAGTGCGTTAACTGAAAGCCACCGGGTCCGAGTATATTAATCCCAAGTGCTGGATAAGAGATTGAGCAAGATATTTAATTCAAGTTTGATTTCTTTGTTACGCTCGTAGCCAATTATTTTTAAGGAAAACAAGCCAATCAACGAGTCAATAACAGACTAAGTGTTCGTCAATACAACGCAGTTTAGGTTGAAAATACTGTCTTAGAGAGATGCTTTATGCCGTATTGAGGGTAGTTATAACCCATAGGCATCGCGTTCTTCGACACATTCGTCAGAACTCATTTCAAATTCGCGGCAAATTAATGGCCTCAGTTCATAAATAGTGCATTGCATTGATGACCGGTCAAGTGCTGCGCACCAGCCATCCTCTAAACGTCGCATGGTGCTAATTGAATCTTCTTGGTGTTCAATAAAATGATCAGGTACGCCCGTTTCGGTGATTAAAAGCACCTCTAATTGACAGCAACAGGCTTGGCAATTTGAACAGGTAACAATCTTTGGGGCTATTTCGATGTATGTTATGGGTATCAATAAAAGAAAACCTTTAATGTAAAAATCGGGAAGTATACTCTTGTGGCTTCGTTCCGACTATTGATTCTTTTTTTAAATTAAAGTACTTGAATTAATTGATAAAAGTATAAGAATGACTAAGCTTGTTCCTGTAGTGGTATTTTGCATCGTAACGAGCGGCTATTAAAGCGATTCGACTTTGATTATTTTAAGTTAACCAAGAGTAGTGGGCACATGGAAGTAATTAAAAAAGTTAGAAATAAAGTATTGTTTTCTATTAAATCTACAGTTGTGAGTATTTTTATTTTAGCGGTTGCTTTTACTGCAGCAGCAGCAATAGGACTGCAGTATTTTTTTAGTCATCAAATGGCTGTTGATTCAGCGACTAAGTTATTTAATATCACCACGCAAGGTACGGCAGAAAAATTAGCAAGTATTAGTAAGTCAGCAGAAAATACGCTCCATATTCTCTCTCAACATCCGAATGTTAAATCTCAATTTACTGAAAACCAGCTTAAAGTTGATATTAGTGAAGTGATGCAATTTAATCCCCACTTTTATGCAATTTACTTAGGTTTAGATAATGGTGATTTTTTCGAATTAATTAATTTACAATCTAGTTCATCAGTTCGAAGTCAGCTGAATGCAGAACAAAGTGATCATTGGGTTGCAATCGAGATTATTCATCAGGCTCAAAATACACAAAAGCTGACGCATTATTACGATCAACACTTTAATAAAAGAACAACAATCAGGGAGCAAACTGAGTATGATCCGCGCGATAGAATGTGGTTCAAAAACGCTGGCAGTAAAAATGTATTTACCACCAAGCCTTACTTATTTCAGCATTTACAAGCGCCCGGGCAAACTTATTCAATTAGGCTTGATAATCAACCGGGTGTTATTGCGATAGATATTGCGCTGTCATCGATTTCCCAATACCTCATTGCCAAGCAAGATCAGGATATCGATGCCAAACAAGTTGAAATGTATCTTTTTCAAGATGATGGTCAAGTGATTGCTGCTAATAACAACAAGCTTGATAATCAAGTTATCCCTGATTCAAAACGTTTAAGTTTGACCGAACAACAGCAAGAAATTGTGAATCGATATCAAAATATTTCGGTATCAAATGAATCAGATTGGGCGCCCATTGATTTTGCTATTTCAGGCAAACCAGATGGCTACAGCATTGAGACATTAAAGATTATCAGCCAATTAACCGGGTTAAATTTTAACTTCATCAATGGTTATACTTGGCATGAAATGATTGAGCTATTTGAGCAAGAAAAACTCACTATTCTTAATGCGGCGTATGATAATGAGATTAATCGAAACTTGGGTGTATTAACCGATTCTTTTTTACAGTCGCCATTTGCGATTGTGACTCAGCCAAACGAACCCGAAATTTTTTCGCTCAATCAATTGCATGGTAAAACACTTGCCATTTCTGCCGATTGGTCAATTACTCATGATCTTCGTACTTACCACCCGCAAATAAATATTGTTGAGCTTCCAAACACGCATGCGGTATTAAAGGCCATTACAGCCGGTGAATATTATGCAGGCATAGACAACCAATTTGTGTTGCAGTATATCGCCAAGCAGTTTTTTATTGATGATATTCAATATCATTTACAACTTGCACAAAATACACCGCCACTTGTAGCGAAATTGCATTTTTTATTACCGAAAAGCCAACCAGACTTAGTCGAAATTTTTAATTTGGCAATAAAAAACATTACACCAGCGCAGCGCGAAGCATTGAAGCAAAAATGGTTGCTGAGTGAAAAAGAAATTAAGAAAGCTCAAACTGTCGGCACCGTGCCATATCAAGAGTTAATACAATTTACTAAAAAACCTTATTTGTTTGGTCAGTTACACACAATTAAAATCAATCAAGCGGATATGTATATTTATGTCAGCAAAATAAGTGCAAAAGGGGAGTATTTTGCGTTGCTGATTTCAGAAGATGCCTTGTTTGCGCAAATTAATGGCAAACTGCGCATTTCAATTATTGTTACTGTCGTTTTACTGCTCATTTTATTGCCTTTATGCTGGCTGTTTGCAAGTCCAATCGTTGACCCTATTAAAAATTTAGCGCTAGAAAGCATTAAAATAAAAAATCGCCAATATGACGATGTAAAACAGGTTGATACAAATATTATCGAAATAGAAGAGTTAGCTGATTCAATGGCTGATATGGTTTTATCAATTAAAAAGCACGAGCAAAATCAAAGGGATTTAATGGATTCATTTATTGAATTAATCGCTCAAGCTATTGATGATAAATCGCCTTATACCGCAGGGCATTGTGAGCGAGTTCCGGAATTGGGTATGATGCTCGCTCAAGCTGCCTCAATGAACAATGGTGCCGCTTTTTCAGAATTTAGATTTGAAACCAAAGAAGAAATTCGAGAGTTTAAAATTGCCGCTTGGTTACATGATTGCGGCAAAATTACTACACCTGAGCATATTGTTGATAAGGGCACCAAACTTGAAACTATCTATAATCGGATCCATGAAATTCGTATGCGTTTTGAAGTGTTATGGCGTGATGCTGAAGTTAGTTATTTACAGGCGCTGATTAAAACCCCCGAACAAGCTGGGCAACATACAATTGAAAAAGAAGCGAAGCAACAGCAGTTACGCGATGATTTTCGTTTCATAGCGGATGCCAATGTGGGGGGGGAGTTCATGAATACTGAGGATGTCGCTCGCATTCATCAACTCGGAAAAATCACATGGCAGCGTCATTTTGATGATAGGTTAGGTCTTTCTCCGATAGAAGAATTACGCTATTCAAAAACACCACTCACACTGCCAGTGACAGAACACTTACTCAGTGATAAACCCAGTCATATCATTGCTCATGATAAGCCCATTCATTACGATGAAAGCTTAGGAATTAAAATACAGCCTACCGAACATCGCGCTAATTTAGGTGAAATTTATAATTTAGTGATTTCAAGAGGGACCTTGACAGCAGAAGATCGCTTTAAAATAAATGAGCACATTATAAGTACGATTAAAATGCTCGACCGCCTACCATTTCCGGCCGAACTTGCCAAAGTACCACGTTATGCATCAACCCATCATGAAACATTGATTGGCACGGGTTACCCGCGAAAATTAACCAAAGATCAATTATCAATCCCTGAACGAGTATTGGTGCTTGCTGACATTTTTGAAGCGCTAACTGCCGCTGACCGTCCGTACAAAAAAGCCAAACCGCTCAGTGTTGCAATTAACATTTTGCATAAAATGGCACTTGATCAGCATGTAGATTTAGATATTTTTAAACTCTTTTTGTCATCGGGTATTTATTTGCAATACGCCCATAAATACTTGCATCCTGATCAACTCGATGAAATTGATGTTGATTACTACCTCAACGATGGGCACACTCAAGCGCATAAACGCAGAGCTTAAACGAGGTTATATGTACCATCAAATTGCGCCACCAAGCCAAGGCACTAAAATTACAGTGCAGTCAAATGGGCAGTGGCTCATCCCTAATGACCCGATTATTGCTTTTATTGAGGGCGATGGGGTTGGGGCGCAATTGACGCCATTGATGCGAACAATCCTTGATGCCGCAGTGTTTAAAAGTTATGGCATCCAGCGAAAAATTAATTGGCTTGAGGTCTATAACGGTGAAAAAGCGGCTGAACTCTATGATGGAGACTGGTTTCCTGAAGAAACCCTCAATGCCATTCGTGACTATCATTTGGTTTATAAAGGGCCGCTCACCACAGCAATGGGGGCGGGATTTCGCTCATTGAATGTAGCGCTTCGTCATGAAATGGATTTATTCATTAATTTGCGTCCCATTAAATGCCTACCGAATCTCAATACCCCAGTGAAGCATCCAGAAAAAATCGACATGGTTATTTTTCGTGATAATAGCGAAGATTTATATTCTGGTATTGAGTTTAAAGCTGGCTCGGCACAAGCTGATTGCTTATTTGAGTTTTTACAATTGCAACTTGGGGTGAATCGTTTTCGCTTTACAGAGCAGTGTGGGCTTGGCATTAAACATATTTCAGAGCAGGGCAGTAAGCGATTAGTGCGGGCAGCCATTGCGTTTGCACTTAAAGAGCAAAAAGCAAGCGTCACTTTTGTTCACAAAGGCGATGTGATGAAGTTTACTGATGGTGCTTTTCTAAAGTGGGCGTTTGAAGTCGCCATAGAGGAGTTTTCTGCCGTACGCCATGAAAATGGTCGCTGGTGGCAAATCTTACAAAATGAACATCAGCTCATAATTAAAGACGAGTTGTGCGATGTCATGCTGCAAAACTGTTTATTGGCACCAGAGCAATATGATGTTATTGCAACCACGAACCTCAATGGCGATTTACTCGTAGACAGCCTTACGGCACAAGTTGGCATGATTGGTATGGCGGCAGGAGCTAATTTAAGTGAAACACTGGCGTTATTTGAACCAACTCATGGCACAGTTGAAAGTTTGGTTGGTCAAGATATGATGAATCCGGTGTCGAGCCTACTGGCCGGAGTCATGATGTTACGTTTTATGAATTGGCACCAAGCGGCTGATAATATTGAACAAGCATTACATAAAACCTTACACAGTAATAAAGTGACCCAAGATATGCAGCCACTTTTACCGCACCCAACGCTGATGGGAACTCAAGCCTTTTCGCAATCCATCATTAACCATCTTATTTAGCTATTATGCGCTTTTGCGCAAACGATGTGTTGCAGTGGGTGTTAAATTAACCACTTGGCCTAATTGCAATTCTTTGTATAAAACCTTGTTGATATGCTCAACCATGTGCTGACAAAAATCAGCATATTCTTTGTCCATCGTTAAGGTTAATCGCAAAGGTTGTTGCTTTAGTTGTGCATTCAAACAGGCTAACGTTAACTGCATAATCAGTAAAGGTAATGCACAGCCATGCTGATCTAACGCTTGAGGACAAAAGTGCGTTAAGTTTTCCATATTAATTCGTTGATGCGACGACAGCCAATGGCTGTATTGCGGTTCAGGCTGTGTTATCTGGTGTTGTTCACGGGCAAAAAAGCGAATTTTCGGTGCAAATTTTTGATTGATTTCGTCAAGCAAAATATAAAATGTCTCGCAACTTAGGTGATGGCCACCAGCTAATTTCTGCTCAATTAATGCTATTAACTCGGGTTGAAAATAAAAATTATTTATATGTTTAAATCCGCGATTACACGTACTCATAGGTCACCTCAGTTGTGTTAAATGTTAGCAGCATCATTGCGTTGGCTACGATTTAACCTTAATCCCTCCTGATGTATTTATAAAATTTAACATTTCAATAACTGATATTGATAAAATCAATAACTCAACGATCGACAATGGTTTTAGCAAATTCGATCAGTTGGCGGCGTAACCACTGATGTGCTTGATTGTGTTGAAGGAGTGGGCTCCAAATCATTTTTATTTCGATGGGGACAATTTGAAATGGCACTGCGCTGATAGAAATATTAGCTTGGTGTTTTAAGAGCATTGCTTGCCTACGAGGTAAGGTTGCGAGCAGTTGTGGTTCACGCAGCAAATAATCAACTACGGCATAATGACGCGAATATACCCGAATGTTACGTGTTTGTTCTAACTGCCACAGTGCTTCATCCACCCAGCCTAAATGCTGATTACCTGATTTATTGGTTGCTGTATTTTCGGTTTGCCAACCAGGTCGATTAACCCAAATATGTTCAGCCGCTAAATAGTGTGCTAAATCAGGTTGATGGGCATAGGGATGATCAACATGGCTAACGCAGCAAAAATTATCGCGCCACACCGACGCTTGGTGAAAAGATTTAGGTAAAACACTAAAACGGTTGATAGCTAAATCAATATTACCTTGTTCCATATCAGTTAAATTAATATCGCCAGGAGTTAAAATATCAAAATTAATCCCTGAAAAATCCGACATAATTGATAATAAAAAAGGGGTTAACAAACAGGCTTCAATGTAATCATTCGTCACGATACGAAAGGTTTGCTGGTGATGGGTTGGATCAAATTCCTCATCTTTTTGAGTAATTTGTTCGGCCAGAGCCAGTAATGCAGTGATATCCGCTTTGAGTCCCGATGCTTTTTGCGTGGGCACCATACCTTGTGCTGTTCGAACTAATAAAGGGTCATTAAATAAGTCACGTAATCGATTAAGGGCATTGCTCATGGCAGGTTGGGTAAGTGCTAATTTGCTCGCCGCTTTGGAAACGCTGCGTTCTTCGAGTAACACATTTAAATAAACTAAGAGATTTAAATCGACGTTTCTAATATTCATATCATCAATGCTGCATATTTTATTTATAAATTAATTCTATTTAAGCTGGGCTGCTAAGGTGTGTAAATAACCCAGTGGCTATAACCACTATATTCTGCGGTGATGATAAATTTATGGCACAACTTGAGATCCAATCTGTTGAGCAGCTCATAGCGACAAAAGTAGCCCGTTCGATTTTAGCCAGTTTTGAGGCGATGTTTGCTGAGTTTCTCAATATTACATTGGGTGCTCAGTCGCGATTTGAACAAGCAAAGTGGCTTGCAGTACAAGATGCAATGCGATTAAGGCTTAAAGTATATGAAGCAAAGGTCAGTGTGGCGACCGCTGCTGTGGCCACCATTGCAGATGACTATCTTGATGAAACAAAAATGTGGCATCAAGCCAAAAAATATTATGCCCAATTATTGGTTAATCACAGTAACGAACCCATTGCGCATACTTTTTTTAATTCGGTCTTTGGTTCTATTCGTGGGCATAATAAAATAAGAGATGTGCATCTGTTTATTTTAAAACGTCAATATCGCCAAATTAACCCCAAAACCGCCAGTATTATTTGCCATACCCAAACATCTTTATCGTTAGAGACAGTGCTTAAACAATTATTGAGTCAGTTTTATTTTCGTCTACCTTTTGTTGATTTAACGTGGGATTTAAACGCAGTTCAACAAGCGATTTATAATTATGTGCAGCTACAGCCAAACCTGAATATTGCAAATCGTGAGTGGCAAATTGAATATGGGCGCTCATTATTTTTTCGCAATAAAGCCACTTATTTAATTGGTTGTGTGATGTTAAAGAATAATGACCAATTACAACGGATCCCATTTGCCATTCCAATTTTAAATGATGAGCAAGGAGGCCTATTTATCGATGCCATCATGCTTGGCGAATCACAGCTTAGTATGTTGTTTGGTTTTGCTCGGGCTTATTTTATGGTTGATACCGATGAGCCTGTGGCTTATGTGGATTACCTCGCCACATTATTACCCAATAAAGAACGGTTTGAATTATTTAATGCGATTGGGTTTATTAAACATGCTAAAACGGAGTTTTACCGGTTTAAAGTTGACTCAACGCGTAAAATGCCAGCCTCAGAGCAATATAAAATCGCGGATGGCATTAAAGGTATGGTAATGCTGGTTTTTACCACTGATCATTCTGAATATGTTTATAAAGTGATCCGAGATTGTTTTGTCCCCCCTAAGCAGCTCACACGTCAAGAGGTGATGGATAAATATGATTTTGTAAAGAATGCAGATAGAGTAGGGCGGTTGGTTGATACTCATGAGTTTCGTTATCTTGCATTCGACTTATCCCGTTTTTCGCCTCAATTACTGGCCCAATTGCAGCAAGATACCCCAAGCAGTGTTGTTATTTCGGGTAAAGCGCTTATTTTAAAACATGTCTATGTGGAGCGAAAAATGATCCCGCTCAATTTATACATCAAAACGGCCAGTCTCAATCAGCTAGAAGCGGTGATGCAAGATTATGGGTTGGCCATTAAACAATTGGCGGCGGCAAATATTTTTCCAGGTGATATGCTTATGAAAAACTTTGGTGTAACTCGTTGGGGACGCGTGGTTTTTTATGATTACGATGAAATTTGCCCCATTACACAGTGTCAATTTCGAACGTTACCACAAGCGACAACGGCACAACAAGCAATGACGGCAGAGCCGTGGTTTATGATTGACAGTAATGATATTTTTCCTGAGCAATTCCCAATATTTTTTAAAGGAAACAATCAAGCAAAGTATTATTTTGACCGTTATCATCAAGATTTATATACCCCCGCATATTGGCAAGCAATCCAAAAAGAGATTCAACAAGGCGTTATTGCGGATGTTTTTCCTTATAAACAATACTCACGTTTTCAACGAAATACTCGTAAAAAGATAGATAATTAACGTATACTGCAGTAAAAATGGATAAACATGTATTTTTATGACAGAACAACAATTTTGGCAATTAGTCACCGCAACCGATTTTTTCGCTGATCCAGAAATCATCGCCGATGAACTTAAAAGCAAACTCACTACCTTAGATAACGACCAACTTGCCACATTTGATAAATTATTTAGTCAAAAAATGCGTTTAAGTTATGAATGGTCGTTATGGGGAGCTGCGTATGTGATTGCTGGATGTAATTCAGAATACGGTTTTTCAGAGTTTCGTTGTTGGCTCATCTCTCGGGGCCAAACCGTATTTGAAGCCTGTTTAGTTCAAGCGGATAATTTAGCTGATTTTGATGTGGTGCCACTTAAAGACGATTTACCGTATCCATTTTTAGACGAATACGATTTAATTGCCGGTATGATTTACGAGAGCCGCAGTGATGATGAACTACCCTTTGTACCGTCGGGATTATCGCAACCTCGAGGCAAACGTTTTAAAGATAAAAACAAAGAGCTAAAAAAAGTATATCCAAAACTGTATCAGCGTTATTGGACTCAAGGGCAATAAAGACATGTTAAAGTGCGCGCGTTATTATTTTATATTATTGAGTGTTTTTTTTAGTTCATTTGCAGTCAATGCGGTTGCAATAAGTAAAGCTGAGCTACGTCAAGAATGTGATAATTACCCTCGCCATTGCTTAAATCAACTGGCTGAAATATTGCCAACAGTGACGGTAGATAGTTTGCAATACTATGAACTCAAGTTGCTTGAGTTTGAAAGCTTATTTGCTTTAACTGAAGCCGAAGAGTTGTTTAAGCAAACCAATCACTATATTTTAAAAGAGGATTTGCCTGAATATTTTAAAATTAAGCTGTATATTTATCATGCAAAAAGCTTAAAAAACCTCAATCGAGCCGAAGAGTCAATTCTGTTTCGTTCACAGGCAGAGCAATTACTCAATCAAGTGAATAAAAACTTTGCGAATCCCGAATTGCTGGTGGAATTACTCAATTTACAGTTGTACAGCGATTTTGATCCAGCCCTTGGTTTACGAATGCTGCAGCAACTTGATAAAAAGTTTTTACGTCGCGATGCGCCCAAATTTAAATTTGAGTTATATACCAATCTAGGACATTTTGCCGATCGTTGTAATGAAACGCAAAAAAGTGTGATTTATCGTGAGCAAGCACTTCGTTTTGCATATGCGCTAAAAAGTGATTATAAAATTGGTGAAGCGTTGTTTAATTTAGGCAGTTCATTGGATAAAAGTGGCGATTATGTATCGGCACATCAGCATTTTCTGGCGTCAATTGAATTTGCACAGCGTGCGCATGATGAGATTGGGGTCAACCTTGCCCATTTGTATTTAGCGAATGTTGCCTTAGTACAAGGTCAAATCGCAGAAGCAAAAAGGTGGTTTGGCGGCCTTTCAATTGAAAACCTACCAAAACCACGGCATCCACTTTTTTTCGAATTGCAAGCTAAGCTTGCGGCTCATTAATCTCAGTGGCTTGATGCTCTGTTGCTTGCTCTTGTGCAAGGGCTAAACGCTCACGCTCAGCTTTAGAAACATACGCAGGTTTGTTGCCGGTATGAAGTTTCGCTTTAGCGCGTTTTAACCGTTTTTGAAAAATTTCGTTCAGTTTTTTTTGTCTGTTCATGTGCTCTCGCCTAAAGCTTTAGGTAATTAGGGTCGCGATTGTACGTTTTAGCGCCATGAAGGCAAGGCTTTTTTAGTCTTTTTCCTGCTTGTATTCTCATTTAAACCACTTAGTTGTGATAAAGGGGTTATTTGTCACTGAAATGACGTAAATCTGGCCTTTTATTGCGCTTATGGGGTAAATCCTGTACTCTGCAGCGCCGCAATTGGCGGTCAGGTTTTGTAACAAAGAGAGTTAATATGAGTTTTGCCCGCTTGGGTTTATCCGCACCAATCTTAGACGCAGTAGCCGAGCAAGGTTACGATACGCCAACCCCTATTCAGCTTGCCGCGATTCCGGCGATCATCGAAGGGCGAGATATGATGGCCGCGGCGCAAACGGGCACAGGCAAAACAGCGGGTTTTACGCTGCCTTTATTAGAGCGTTTATCCAAAGGTAAAAGCGCGGGTAATAATCAAGTTCGTGCGCTAGTTTTAACTCCAACTCGTGAACTTGCAGCTCAAGTTGCTGAAAGTGTTGAGTTATATGGTAAAAATTTAAAACTCAGTTCGTTTGTGGTTTATGGTGGTGTTAAAGTAAACCCACAAATGATGCGCTTACGTCGTGGTGTGGATATTTTAGTTGCAACGCCAGGTCGACTGATTGATTTATTTAATCAACGAGCGGTTAAATTTGATCAACTTGAAGTACTTATTCTCGATGAAGCCGACCGCATGCTTGACATGGGGTTTATTCATGACATTAAAAAAATTCTTAAAGTATTGCCTGCAAAGCGTCAAAACTTAATGTTTTCGGCTACGTTTTCGGATGATATTCGTAATTTAGCCAAAGGGTTAATTAACGATCCGGTTGAAGTGTCTGTTGCGCCAGCCAATACTACCGCAGCAACGGTAGAGCAGCGTTTACATCCCGTTGATAAAGCTAAAAAGCCAGCGTTACTGTCGCACCTCATTTTACAAAATGATTGGAAACAAGTGCTGGTTTTTACACGCACTAAACATGGTGCCAATCGATTAGTGAAGCAGCTTGAAGGCGATAAAATAAATGCGGCAGCCATTCATGGAAATAAAAGCCAAAGCGCACGCATGAAGGCATTAGCTGGTTTTAAAGATGGCCAAGTACGTGTATTAGTGGCGACTGATATTGTTGCTCGTGGTTTGGATATCGATCAACTACCTCAAGTGGTGAACTTTGATTTACCGAATATTGCTGAGGATTATGTTCATCGAATTGGGCGTACTGGCCGTGCTGGTGCCAGTGGTCATGCGGTGTCGTTTGTCACTGTTGAAGAAACAAAAGAGCTTGCAGATATTGAACGTTTAATAAATGCTACTATTCCAAGAGAAGTCGTGTCAGGTTTTGAGCCAAGCAATCAAGTGAAAGAAACCGATTTAAACACTAAAGCAAAAAAACCGAAAAAAGCGAAAAAACCAAGAGAGTTTAGCCAAGCTGAAGGTACTGCAAAACCAGCTCAACCGCGTCGTAGTAATGGTCAGTCTGGGGTTAAAAAACCGGCAACAGGGCAAAAATCAGCAGGTGAGCAAGGGGCAGCTAAACCAGCTAAACGCAGAGTGTGGCGCAATAAGCCAAAACAAGTGACTAATTAACCACCGTGAAGGCTAACTACGCTATCTTAAGCAGCTATTTCAACGCTAATCGCGTTGGATTAGTTTGCAATAGCCCGCTATTGATGTAACGCGTTAATCCACCTAGGTAATTCTTAAAACGATTTCGCTAGGGATAGATAATCTAAAAATATTTCATTAATTCAATGTCTTGTTAAATATTTTGTCCAAAGTTGAGATTATCTATTGACTGTTCAATCAATTGAACAGTCAATAGTTTACCTAAAAGTAAGATTAAATCTCTTCCCCTGATAACCGTTACAACAATCGAAACGATAAGCTCCGACACTTTTGGCGATGCAAAATGATAGCGTTATGGGCATCTTCTTGGCTGATTGCACTGAATGACACCTGATCACCTGAGCGGCTTTGTGCTAATTTAGCGCAATCGAGAGAGAGCACTGAGCCAATTTTTGGATAGCCACCAATGGTTTGCCTGTCATTAAGCAATATGATGGGTTGACCATCGGGCGGGATCTGAACCGCGCCATAACAAATACCTTCTGAATACAGGTGACTCTGATTGCTTTCAATTGCAGCGCCACGGAGTCGATAGCCCATACGATCACTTTGATTGGTAATGCGGTAGTCATGATGCAAAAAACGCGCAATTTGATGCGTTGGGAATTGCTTTACTTGATATCCTAACACCACCTTGAGCGCTAATGAATTAGGGTAAGTGGGTTGCTCTGACTCTGCCAATTGTTGAAGCGGGCGAGTAGAGAGTGCTGGCACAGTTAAAATTTGATTAGGGTAGAGCGCTTGGCCATTCAGACCACCAATGGATTCTCGCACTGTGGTGGACGCAGAACCAAATTGTGGATTAACTTTAAATCCTTGGCTAATGGCAAGGTAAATGCGCATGCCTTGGGTTGCCATGCCGATAGTCAGCCTATCACCTGATTTTAATTGATGACTTTGCCAATTAGCAATCGGCTGCTGATTGATAAAAAGCGGGCAATTGGCACCACAAAGCGCAATGGTAACTGAATTGTGTGCCACAAACTCAGCTCCACCTAAGCAGATTTCAAGTACCGCGGCATTTTTATCATTGTTAAGTAATCGATTGGCCACGTAGTGAGCAAACGAATCAGCAGAGCCTGAGGTCGTCATCCCTAAATGCGCTTGGCCAAAACGACCTAGATCCTGAATTTGGCTTAATAATCCAGTACTAATTACCGTTAGTGCTTGTTTCATGCTTGTTCACCGAGACGACGATATTCAGCTTCGTCAATTTGATAAAACGCTACACGGTCACCGACTTCAAAAGGCATGACCGGGTGCTGATTTGGCGTAAATAATTTTAACGGGCATAAGCCAATTAAATTCCAACCACCTGGTGATTGACTCGGATAAACAGCGGTTTGTCTGTCAGCGATGGCAACCGCACCTTTGGGGACTTTAGCCCTTGGGGTCGCATGGCGCGCCATCGCAATGCGTGGGTTCACTTCACCTAAGAAGGCAAAGCCAGGCGCAAAGCCAATGGCAAATACCTGATATTGTTGGGCTTGATGTAACTCGATAATTTCTTTTTTACTCAGGTGATGCTGCTGTGCAATAAGTGCTAAATCTGGGGTTGAGGGGGCGTCATACCACACTGGCAAGCGAATAAGTTTGCCTGTCTGTTCATCGAATAACTGGGGGTGACTTAACAAAGTAACAAGTAATTTTTTAACTGCAAAATGGTCAGTCAAAAAGGGGTCATAAATAACTAATAGCGATGTATATGAGGCAATTAAATCGATTAATTGGTTTGGTAATTGGTGGCGTAATTGCGCAACGAGCGTTTGAATTTTTTGACTACACTGCTTGGATGGTTGCGCTGCTAAATAGATTATCAACGCGTTTTCACTGGCAACTTCGATGCGATAACTCATGGTGTGCCAAGTTCACTCAGTTGGCAAAGTTGCTTAATTTGTGCAATCAGCCTAATTGCTGCTTCGTTATCACCGTGTACACACAGTGTATCTGCTTGCAGGGGGATCTCAGTGTTATTGTCAGTTGTGACAGTCCCTTTGCGAAGTAATTGCTGAACTTGCACCAGTATCTCATGCTCGCTGAGCACCGCGCCTTGTTGAGTGCGAGGGGTTAGCTTGCCCTCAATGGTATAGCGTCTATCAGCAAATGCTTCAAACAATAGGTTTACTTGATGTTTATCCGCTAACTGTTGAAGAGTTTGGTTTTGATTGCCTGCGAGCATCATCAGGTTTAAAGGACGATGGTATTGATTCATTGCAATCAAAATAGCTTCTTGCACTTCGGGTTTGGCCATCATATCGTTATACAAGGCTCCATGTGGTTTAACGTAACTTAATGTTAAACCTATGTTTTTAGCCATGCCATCTAGCGCCGCAATTTGATAATGTAGCATGCTAATAATCTCGCTTTGACTACACTGCATACTGCGACGGCCAAAACCGACTAAATCTGGATAGCTAGGGTGAGCACCAATAATCACATTATGTTGTTTGGCTAAAGCAAGGGTTTGCATCATAACCAAGGGATCACCACCATGAAAGCCACATGCAATATTGGCCATATCAATGTGCGGCATCATTTGGCTGTCTAATCCCATTTGCCAAGAGCCGTAACTTTCACCTAAATCACAATTGAGTTTCATCGCTTTTCCTCGTCGTGGGTGTATTGCCAATCATGGTGCTTAATTTGACAGATTTGCCCTAAAATTTCGTGCCTTGATGCGCCTGTGACTTTCGGATCGTTACCACTTTGTCGTTCAAGACATTGTTTGGCAAGCCATGCGAATGCCATCGCTTCCATAAAGTCCGCATCAATCCCAACATGGCTCGTTAATTTGATGTGCCATTGTGGTAAGTGATTTTGGAGATGACTCAGTAACAGTGTGTTTTTTGCACCTCCACCGCATACCAACAGTAAGCCGTTGGGTAAATGAGCAAGGCTTTTGGCAATCGACTCGGCGGTGAGTTGGCTTAAAGTTGCGAGCACATCGACAAAGGATAACTCAGTAAAATGGCTTAAATGCCTGTTTAACCATGCTAAATTAAATAACTCGCGGCCAGTGCTTTTCGGCGCTGGCTTTGTAAAATAAGGGTCATTTAACATTTGGGTAAGCAACGCGTTATTGACACGGCCACTGGCAGCAAGTGCTCCGCCTTGGTCAAAAAGTAACTCAGGGTGATGTTGCTGCAACCATACATCCATTAATACATTACCTGGGCCGGTATCAAAACCGACGAGTGGTTGGTCAGATAAAACTGATACATTGGCTATTCCGCCAATATTGAGCAATACCAAGGCTGGGTGCGCTTGTTTTAAATATGCAAAAAGTTGTTCGTGAAAAGGTGGAACTAATGGCGCACCTTGTCCACCGAGTGCTAAATCCATGCTTCTAAAGTCACTGATTGTTGTAATGCTAGTTTGGGCGGCTAACACACTGGCGTTGATGAGCTGCATTGAAAAAGGATAAGGGCCACTGGGTTGGTGAAAAACGGTTTGACCGTGGCAACCAATCGCACAAATTTGATTGGGTGAAACAGCAGCTTGAATTAATAATTGGTTTACCGCATCAGCATAAGCAAGGCTCAATCGCACGCCTAATTGACCAAAAGAAGCTAAATCAATTGCTTGAGTGCGGCATAAGGTTAAAATATCCAGACGAAGTTGTGTGTCAAAAGGCACTTCTAAGGCTGAAATTAACGTGATCTGATGTTCTTGCATCGCAACTAATGCCACGTCGATACCATCAAGACTTGTTCCAGACATAATGCCAATGTAATAATGCTTATCCACGAATTCGTTTCCGGTTATGAAATCTTTACGGTTAGATTTTAGGGGCTTAGGCGTTGAAGTGCTAGCTTTATTAGCCAGAACTATGGCGTTTTTAGTCAACCAAAAAAGGAATCTTTATGTTTAAAAGTGCCATGTTAGTGCTACTAATGACTGCATTAATGGGTTGCAGCCAAACGGTTTCGACCGAGTTTAAGTCACAAAATTATAATAGCCGTATTCGTTTTTTAGTGATGCATTACACCACAGGCGATTGGCATGACTCGTTACATGCATTAACGAAAGGTGAAGTGAGTTCACATTATCTTATTCCTGAGAAAGGTGACAGCAGTTACCCAAAATCAGATCTAGCGGTTTATCGTTTAGTTGATGAGCAACATCGTGCATGGCATGCGGGTGTTAGCCATTGGCAAGGGCGAAATAACATTAATGATCAGTCGATTGGTATTGAATTAATTAACCGTGCAGCGTGCCAATATCAGCCACAAGTTTTAACAGAAGTAACGCCAACAGCCGCTTTTTTTGATAACCAAACTTTTTGCCAATACCCTCATTTTGATCAACAGCAAATCCAATTATTGATCGAGTTAAGTAAAGACATTTTGGCACGTAACCCAGATATTGACCCCACCTCAGTAGTGGGGCATTCGGATATTCAATTAGGCAATAAACAAGATCCCGGGCCGCATTTTCCATGGTACACCTTATATCAACATGGGATTGGGGCATGGTATGACGTAAAAACAGCACAGGCTCATTGGCAACAGTTATTGACGCAGGGCCTACCCTCTGTTGCACAGGTGCAATGTAATTTACAAAAATATGGTTATGGCATTGATATTACAGGACAATATGATCGGCAGACGTTTAATGCAGTTAAAGCGTTTCAACTGCACTTTATGCCTTGGCAAAGTAATGGCGAAATCACCATTAAAACAGTGGCAGTGCTCTTTGCCCTGATGGATAAGTATCGCTCTGGGGTCAGAGAGAAACATTGCCACAATCCCTCATTAATCCGTTATTGATTGTATGCTTTTTGATAAAGTGCCGTCTGGCTGACAATGGCAGCCGCCGTTTTTATTTTATTGATAATATCGGGATTTAAGTTTTTATTGGCGGCTAAGTAACCTTCTATCTCGAGATCTGCAATCGCATATTCATAGGTAAGGTAATTAGGTGGAAGATTAATTGATTTAGAGGTCATAGGAACGGCATGTTTTACATCAATCACTAAATCAACTTTACCGCTTAACAAGAGTTGCCAAGAACTCTGGATATCAGTAGTCAAAATCAAATGATTTGATTTATCAAAGCCATGTCGCTCTAAATACTGTGTTGCCATGTCTTGGCGTTGAGCTGCAATGATCCACTTTTTAGCATCATCAAGGTGTTTTATTTCAATATCGGTGCGTGAACTTAATTTAACAAAACCCAATTTGAATTTAACGACGGGTATAAGCCAAATAAATTTATCTTCTCGTTCTGGCGAGCGGCCGATACTGTAAATAAAAGTGTTGGGGTTGTTTTCAGCTAATTTATAGGTTCTGGCCCAAGGGTATAATTTAAACTGAGGATCCAATTGGGCTTGCTTGAAGATTGCTCGGACTATTTCTGTAGTGCTCCCTTTAATTACATCATTTTCAATTGTTTGAAAGGGGGGAGATAATTCGGTGAGCACAGTTAAAGCCCCATTAGCTTGTATGCTCAATAGCAATAAAAAACAAAAACAGGTTATTTTACTCAATGGCATTACGTGGCCTTGGTTTAAAGTAACAGCGAGTTGCTTTTTAACCCTAGTCTAAAATTGGTCATCTCTCTACGGTATGAATTAAACAATTAACGATTTTTTATGGATTTGTTGGCGAAAGCGGCTGGGGGTGCAGCCTTTTATTTGTAAAAATCGGCGATTAAAATTTGAGATATTACGAAAACCACATTGATCGCTAATCACTGTAATTGGCGATGAACTGTTAATCAATAACTTACAGGCTTTGGCGATGCGTAATTGATTAATAAACTCTGTTAAGGTGCGTTCAGTTCTTTTTTTAAAAAAGCGATGAAAATGATTGGTACTCATGTGTGCTAAATTAGCCAGCTCATCAGCGCAAAGGTTTTTAGTATAATTGTCGTAAATAAAATCAATGACTTTATCGAATTTGTTCTTTCCCGGATCCCGTTGTTGTCCTGAAATAAAGATTGACGTGGACAACACGTGGGCATCGGCATCGTGTGACATAGCTTGCAGCAGTTCAAATAATAATAAGTAGCGTGAGAGTGGATCACTCAGCTTGATTTTTTCAAGCAACCCCTTAGCGGTGACAGCGGTGTCTTTTGAGAACTTAATGCCTTGTTTTGCGCTGCTTAAGAATGTCAATAACTGTGAAAATTCAGGATGTCCGTTTACCAGTTGGTGCAACCATTGTGCGGGAATTTGTGCAACATGCACAATTTGACAACTGCCATCTGGATTAGGATTTGATTGCCAAGTGTGAGGTAACTCTGGACCTAGAATAACCAAGTCTAAATCAGAAAATGGGGCGAGGTAATCACCGATATGGCATACGCCAGTCGCGTTAAGCGTTAAACAAATCTCATATTCAGGATGATAATGCCAATTAAATGGAATGGCATTGAGTTGATATTCGCAATAACGCCAAGAAGAATTCGGACAAGGGATGACTTTTTCGCACATTGGTTTCATGACAACAGCCTTGTTTTTTGTAACGGTTAACACGTTATCATACCTAAAGTTTATATCTGCGTTATTCCACTTTAGTGGCATCTTTGAGTAAAACAAAGCACTTGTAGAAAATGAGGTCGCTATAACGTCATAGCTAAGCACGACAGCGTATGTGTCATTATCACCGTTTGAATTTATTTTTTATTCAACTTGTGTTTCTAAACGTAATGCTTGCTCAGTGGCAAAGTGTCAGTATGGATTGAAAAGTATCAAAACTACGGTGAAAAGTGCATCAATACCCTTTAGATACAAGGCACTATACCGTGGGGTGATGGTTACAGGTTCCCCTGAAGTGATTCGTTTGTCTGCCCACAAACAGACTTGATCCATCACCCTATTTTTTGATTGAGGATATCAAATGAAACTAAATTTAATTGTTGTTGGCTTAGTGTTGGCCACCTTTTTTGTTATCTCGTTTATCACCAATGTGCTTGGGCCTATTTTTCCCGCTTTGATTGAGAGCTTTTCAATTGGCTTAATGCTTGCCGGTTTTTTCCCGTTTGCTTTTTTTGTTGCTTATGGCGTGATGTCTATCCCTGCGGGTTTATTGGTGCAGCGCAAAGGTGAGAAATTTGTCATGGTACTGGCGTTTACTTTAGCGGCGTGTGGCTCGTTGTTGTTTGCTTTGGTTCCATTTTTTTTATCTGCAATGGTGGCTTTATTTTTAATTGGCACAGCAATGGCTATGTTGCAAGTCGCGATTAATCCGTTATTGCGCAGTAGTGGTGGTAAGGAGCATTTTGCTATGTATTCGGTGGCGGCGCAGTTACTTTTTGGTACTGCTGGGGCGCTGTCGCCTTGGGTTTATCAGTATTTTGTCTCTAATATTGCTGAGCAAAGTGCGCTTGGGCAGCAGTTGAGTGCGCTGGTACCCACTAATATGGCGTGGTTGAGTATGTATTGGCTGTTTGCGCTGTTGTGTATTGTGATGTTGGTGGTTGTATTCAATATCAAAATAAGCACCGTAGAGCGCCAAAGTAACGAAACCGTGGCAGGTTTAAAGCAAAGCATGATCTTGTTTAAAGACTCGACTGTTTTACGATTCTTTTTTGCCATTGTTGCCTATGTGGCGTTAGAGCAAGGGATTGCCAATTCAATTGGCGTGTTTTTAACACAGTATCATCAGGTCTCAGATACGCTGGCCAGCGAAGTGGTGAGCCAGTTTTGGTTATTGCTGACAATTGGGTGCTTGCTTGGGTTATTACTGCTCAAAGTAAGTGATGCCCAACATGTACTGATGTTATTTAGTGCGGGTGCACTGATGTGTTTGCTTACGGCCATTTGTACCACTGATGCTGCATGGTCAATGTGGGCTTTTGCCGGCTGTGGCTTTAGTTTGTCGGTGATGTGGTCAATATTGTTTTCTTTAGGACTCAATTCAATGTCACATAGCCATGGCGCTATTTCAGGTATTTTATGCACCGGCATTGTGGGTGGTGCCATTGTCTCGCCTTTAATTGGATTAATAGCTAGCGTTGTTGGAAGTTTACAGTTGGCAATGCTGCTGTTGCTTTTGCCGCTTGGGTATATTTTTAGTGTTGGTGTGTGGGCTAAGCCATTGGTGCGTAACCATAAAGTGAGCTTTTATAATGCAGTGTTCTCATCAAAAGTGGCTAAGTCTTAGTCAATATCAAACAATGAAAAGGTATGTCATGCAAGATGCCGTATTAAGTGTCGATTTAGGCGGCACAAAGTTGTCTTTAGGGTATGTGCAGGCAGGGAAAGTACATCAAAAAAGACAATTCAATGTGCCCGCACATTTTGAAAAACACGCATTTAATGATTTTTTGTTTGAGGCTATTGCAGCGCTCTTTACGCCTAACTGTAAAGGCATTGCCATTGGCGTACCAAGCCTAGTTGAAATGAGCGAAGGCCGAGTGATTGAAACAACTAATATTATTGACTGGCAAGATGTGCCATTAGCGCAACTCCTTACTGAGCGCTTCGGCTGTCCAGTGGTAGTCCACAATGATGCCAATTGTTTTGCGGCAGGTGAATATGTTTTTGGTGATTATTGTAAAGACACGAATTTAATTGGTGTTTGTTTAGGCACTGGGCTTGGTGCCGGTTTGATGCTTGAAGGGCGCCTTTATACTGGCTGTTACGCAGCGGCAGGAGAGTTTGGTAGCTTTCCTTATAAGGATTCGATTGTAGAGCATTATTGTTCAGGGGCTTTTTTTAAACACCGAGGGCTTAATGGTAAAGCGGTTTACGAAGCGGCGTTAAAAGGCGATAGCTTAGCCTTAGATTTATTCGATGAATTTGGTCAGCATATGGCGCATGCCATCTCATTGGTGATTTTAGCGTTTAACCCTAATGTCGTGGTGCTTGGAGGCTCGGTTGCTGCATCGTTTCCTTTTTTTGTTGATTCGCTTCAAGCCACGCTTTGCAAAATCAGTCATCCAACACTCTTCAACAACTTAAAGATAGTCTCGAGTAATGTCTCGGATGCAGCATTAAAAGGTGCTGCGTATTTATTTGATTTACAATGGCAAAGTGCAGAAGTATCACGATGAAAAAATGGACAATATTAGCGTTATTCCTCGGTTTATCGCATCAGGCTTATTGCTTTGAACAACAGCAATTAGATGAGTTTGCAGCAAAATTACAAGTGACCTATCAATTAATTGATAGCAAACCAATCAAATGCCCTAATGAGCAAACACAATGTTATTATTCAAGGCTGAGTCTTTCGCTTCCTTATGATTTACCAGGGGCAGATTGGCAGATTTATTTTAGTCAATTAATGCCTATTTATTCACTGCACAGTGATTCATTTTTAATTTCTCATGTGAATGGTGATTTGCACCGCTTAGAACCGAACTTAGTATTTGATGGATTTGCTAAAAATAAGGTGTATGAGATTGCATTTTATACCCAAGAATCTCAAATTACAGAATCAGAGTATATGCCCAACTACATTGCAACCGCAAAAGGGCTTATGGCAAGAAATATCAGTTCAACCGCTATTGAGCTTGATCCCCAAACAGGCTTAGAAGTGCAACCTTATTTAATTGATTTTGAAGGGTTAAATAATCTCCAAGTGAGTCAGTACGATAAAACACCTTTAATGGATACAGCGTATTTATTTAAGACTCAAAGCAAACCGCTAAAAAGCACCACGCTAGGCGTGATCCCGCAAGTTCAGCATTTAATTGTTGATGATGAGCACGTACTGATTGATTTAAAACAGGGCTTACGTATTTCAGATAAAGCCGATTTTATAGATCAATTAAGCGCTGCAAAGGCACGTTTGACAGGCTTTGGCATTGTATTTAGATCTACTGGTTTAAAGGTGGATATCATCAAAGATGACGCAATGGATGAAGAAGGATACGAGTTACGCATTACTCAAAGTGGCATTACCATTAAAAGTAACACGGCTACGGGTGCCTTTTATGCATTGCAAACCTTAGCAGGGTTGGTGTCGCTTGAAAGTGCCGTTGTGCCTGCTTTGACAATTCGTGATACGCCACGATACCCGTTTCGTGGTTTGCATATTGATGTGGCGCGTAACTTTCGCTCTAAAGCATTTATTTTACAAACTATTGAGCAAATGGCGGCTTATAAACTTAATAAATTGCACCTGCACCTTGCTGATGATGAAGGTTGGCGCTTAGAAATTGCAGGCTTACCAGAACTGACCGATATTAGCTCGGCACGTTGTTTTGACTTGACTGAACAGCATTGTTTGTTACCGCAGTTGGGAGCGGGCGCTTTACGTGATGCGAAGGTGAATGGGTTTTACACCATTAAGGATTATCAAGAGATTTTGTTAGCGGCAAAAGCTCATTTTATCGAGGTGATCCCGTCATTTGATATGCCAGGACACTCACGTGCGGCCATTGTGGCAATGGAGCAGCGATTTAAGCATTACAATGCGCTTAATCAGCCGCAGTTAGCCAAGCAATATCGTTTAATTGACCCATTAGATGCAACCGTGTATTCATCTATTCAACATTATGACGATAATACAATTAATGTATGCCAAGACTCGAGTTTTGCATTTGTGCAAAAAGTATTAGATGAAACGAATACTATGCATCAGCAAGTGGGTGTCCCCCTTAATGTTTACCATATTGGTGCTGATGAAACCGCTGGCGCATGGTTACAATCGCCAGCCTGTCACTCATTAAAACAAGCTGAGCCAGAAATTCGCGATTTTAATGGTTATTTTATTGAAAAGATCAGTGCGTACCTAGCGCAAAAAGGCATCGAAGTGGCGGCGTGGAGTGATGGTTTAAACAGCACTAACGTATCTAAAATGCCAAAAAAAGTACAAGCCAATGCATGGGCAATGTTAAGCGATAATGGCCATAAGGTGGCCCATCAACATGCAAATCTTGGTTGGCAAGTGGTCATTTCAGCACCTGAGGCCACTTATTTTGATTTTCCTTATCAGGCTCATCCAAAAGAACCCGGAAATCATTGGGCCGCACGAGCGATTGATACACGTAAAGTATTCGAGTTTATGCCCGATAATTTACCAGCGCATGCTGAAATTTGGCCAAGTGTGCTTGGGCAGGATTATGCTGCTGATGATACTCAGTCAAGCCTAAAAGAAGGTTTACAATTTTATGGCGTGCAAGGGCATTTATGGAGCGAAATGATCAGGAGCGACCAACAAGCACAATACATGCTGTTTCCGAGGTTGCTCGCGTTAGCTGAACGTGCGTGGCACCATGCACCGTGGGAATTAGCTTATGATCACCAAGGTAAACAATACGATTCAGGCAGTGCTCATTTTAAACCAGAGATGAAAAGCAAGCGAGAGCGCGATTGGCAACGCTTTCAACACTTACTCGCTTACAAAGAGCTGCCCAAATTAACCCATGCGGGCGTGTTTTATCGTATTCCAACGGTGGCTGCACATATTGATTTAAAAGGTCAATTACATGCGTTTACTGAAATTGGCGGTTTTGCAATTGAGTATCAACACAATAATGGTCCTTGGTTGTTATACCAAGAAGGTATTCGTGTTCAAGGTAGTGTAAATGTACGAGCCAAAGATATGCTCAGTGGGCGAAAGGGCCGTATGTTAACGCTGCATAATGCAGACTAACCTGAGTAATACCAATCGTAATAAATAACTGATCACCCTAGCTTGTTAAAACACTCGATAACTTCGTTAGATTTTTTGATTGTAGAATAACTACTTATCGAAAAAATCTGCCTTGTTCTCAAACGTTTTTCCTACGCTATTTTTGATCACTTACTTATCATGATTGGTATAACGTAGTTTTAAAGCCCTGTTTTGAAGATTAAATAGGGCTTTTTTATATTATTTGGCTGTTACTGTAATTCTTGTGCAACTTCAGCAATTTGTTGTCTAAGCCAAATATGACTGGCATCACGGTGTAATAGTGGGCTCCAGATCATGTCTAGCTCAAACGGTGGAATGGGAAATGGCGGGTCGACAATCGTCAGCTCAGGGTCATTTTTATAAATATTGGCCGCTTTGGTTGGTAATGTCGCGATTAAATTTTTCTCTTTGGCCAAATGAATCGCTACATGATAATTTCGCGTGAATGATGCGATATTACGGTGTTTACCAAAGTGCGCCAATGCTTCATCTACCCAACCGAGTTTTTGTACATCTGCCGGATCCATCCCAACACCGACTCCAAAACCAGTTTTGCTGACCCAAATATGGCGTGCTTTGAGGTAACTATCGAGGCTAAAATTGGCAATGATCGGGTTGTTGGCATTCACTAAGCACGAAAAACTGTCTTTCCAAATCCGTTTTTGGTGAAACGATTGTGGGAGGTTTTCAAAGCGGTTAATCGCCATATCGACTTTACCGTTTTCGACATCATGAAAAGTCACGTCGCTTGGGGTCATAATGTCCAGTGTGGTATCTGGGGCATGTAATTGTAATTTAGAAAGTAATTTAGGGGCTAAGGTGCTGGCCGCATAATCACTCGCCATAATGCGAAAACAACGTTTACTTAAACTTGGCTCAAAATCTCTGTTTGGTTGCAGCGTTTCTTCTAGTGTCAGCAAAATGCCTCGGATCACGGGCTGGAGTTCACGGGCACGCTCAGTAGGTACCATACCATCAGATGTGCGCACTAAAATGGGGTCATTGAGCAAAGTGCGAAGACGCTTTAAACCATTACTCATAGCAGGTTGTGTGATGCTTAACTGATTTGCTGCACGGGTGACATTACACTCGCGTAATAACGTGTCGAGATAAACCAATAAATTAAGGTCAATTTTACTTATATTCATAAACTAGATACTTTCTTTATTTATTATAATTATAGTGAATGATGTTAATCACAAGAGGGACTCCATGCAACTACCAGTCGTTTTTAAAGCGTAATGTTTTAGGATAAGGGCAGATATTTGCAAATTTATTCGCTTTAATATTTCGCTGTGCTTGCTGCCAATAGCCGACATCAAGTAATTGTGGATGTAGTTGCTCTAATAAATTACGCACCGTGGCATTGGTGGTAACAAAGGTGGTGAGTTGCTCAGGAAACACATCTTGGGGTGCCACAGAATAACTACTGTGCGCCATCAGGTAATCATCGTAATTTTTTGCTTTGGGCAGTGCTCTGAAGTTCATATCGGTGAGGTATTGCACTTCATCATAATCATAAAAAATAACCCGCTGGTGGCTGGTGACACCAAAGTTTTTTAGTAGCATGTCGCCTGGAAAAATATTCACCGAAATCATTTCTTTAAGTGCTTGGCCATATTCATCAATCACAGTGCGAGTTTGTTCTAGCGTGGCTGTCTGCAAATATAAATTTAGCGGCGTCATGCGTCTTTCAATGTATAAATGCTTAATAATAAGTAAGTTATCTCGAAACTCTAAGGATGAGGCGACGGTGGCTTTGAGTTCGGCTAAGAGGGGCTCACTGATGGTACAAAGCGGAAAAGCGACATTAGAATATTCAATGGTATCGGCCATTCGACCGACTCTGTCGTGGCGTTTAACGAGTTGGTAACGTGCTAAAACCGTATCGCGACCAAACGGTTTACCTTCACCAAACTTATCTTTAATCACTTTAAACACATAAGGAAATGAGGGGAGTGTAAATACGGTCATGACCATGCCCTTGGTGCCAGCAGCGCTTTCAAATTGCTCTTTAGTTTGGCTTAGCTGATGCTGTAACTCACGGTAAAACTGAGTTTTAGCCTGTTTATGAAAGCCCAGAGCACTGTAAAGCTCTGCGGGTGTTTTATTGGGCATCAATTGATTTAAAAAATGAACTATGGCTGAAGGAGCGTCAGTTTTCACCATAAAATAGGCACGAGCAAAACCAAAAATAACCCGCATATGAGATGACTGAGTGATCAGGGCATCAAGATAAAGGCCGTGATTAAAGTGGTGTAAAATAGGAACGATAAACGGTTGAATACCACTTTGTGAGACTACACGCCCGACAATGTAAGCAGCTTTATTGCGATAAAATGGACTCTTTAAAATATCAAATCGCATCTGATGAGCTTGATGATGGCTATTCGGTGACTGTTTTATAAACGCTTTTACTAATAAACGAATATCGCGTTCTAAATTAACAAATGGCACATCGAAGTTAAATTGCTTGATAATATCGCGAATGGTTTGTTTTAAGCCATCGACGACTGGAAAATAACTGCGATATTCGGCCGCAGAGGGGATGGTCGGTTGTTCTGATAATGTGCTTTTAACAAAAATGAAGTCATTGTTGAAATAACCATAATGAAATAAGCGACAAAATACAGAATTATAGAAGGATTCGGCAAGTTCTGGCTGTGGATGAAACAATAAAAGTTGCTGGTAAATAGCCCTTGTTTCACGCCACAGTGCAACATCTGGTTGTTCGTTATTCTTAAGGGCCAATCGAGTTTTAAGATCACTGAGTGTTTCGTTAACGCGATCATCATAATAGCTAATTCGGTCAGCACTGGCTTTTTGTATCGCCAACCAATTAGCTTGATTAAATGCTTTGGGTGCAATGGCCGTGATCTCTTGAAAAAGCTGATAATGCTTTTTAAATCCTTTTAAAATGACATGAGCTATTTGCTGTGAGCTATCCATTGACACTCCTTTAGAGTTTTTGCTCTATTTGTGTGACTTTAGCCTATGTTGCTTGAGTATTTCAACTACTTCGTCAATATCATCAGTTATGGTAAATAAGGTTAAATCTAATGGTTCGATTAAATCATTATCAATTAACTGCTCGCTTAACCAGTTTACAAGCCCTTGCCAAAACGACTTACCAAACAAAATAACCGGGATTTTGCTGATCCTACCTGTTTGCAATAAAGTCAGTGCTTCAAAGGTTTCATCTAAAGTACCAAAACCACCAGGCATACAGACATAGCCCATCGAGTGTTTAACAAACATAACCTTACGGGTAAAAAAATAGCGAAACTCTATGGGTAATGTTTGATATGGGTTGGCCATTTGCTCTTTAGGTAGTTCAATATTAAGGCCCACACTGACACCGCCAGCTTGTTGTGCTCCTCGATTTGCAGCCTCCATAATGCCGGGACCACCCCCTGAAATAACCGCAAATTCATTCTCGGCTAATTTATGGGCAAGTGACACCGTGTCTTGATAATAAGGTGACTGTTCAGTTAAGCGTGCCGAACCAAAAATAGAAACGGCAGGGCCTAAATCGGATAGCTTATCAAAGCCATCGGCAAATTCACTGATGATGCGAAACATTCGCCAAGATTCATCGCCTTTAAGGTTATCGATCATGCTATTTCCTTTCTTGAGGTTGTTTAAGGACCATAAACCATACATTAATGTAGTCGGGTAAATGACGATTTGCTGCTGCATACTCGGCAAAGCCATGGTAGCTGCCTGCTAAATAATCTAATTGGTACAGATTGTCATCAAATGCGCCGCCAGTATCTGCTAAAATAGCTAATCGATACTCTTGATGTTGCTTAAAGTTAAATTGACTGAGTAACAAATGCCCTAACCCTAATTGTGTTAAATCACCTGCAAAAGTGACTTCTGGTTGTACTGTTATTTTAAACTCAGCATCTTTACCATAACCTAAAATCCCCTCAACGTGTTTAAAGTACCAATAACGTTGTTGTTGCTCGGGTTTTAGGTTGCGATCATACGCAATAGCGTTATTACGATGCACGTTATAAACCTTAGTTGTTTGATCAGAATCAACCACTACAGTGCCTTGCAATAAGGCTGACTCTAAATCACTGCGTGATAGGTAGACAAGTGGCTTGGCAACATCGGGCGTAAGCGGTTGCTGTAAAATAGCCTGCTTACCAAATTGAAAGCGTGTTAAATCGGGTTGTTGGTTTGCTTCTTCAATTGATAAGTGACTTTCATCATATGGAATTGCATACAAAGCATGTGGAAAATCAGCCGAAGGGGTTGATTGCCCTTGCGCCAGATGAACGTAATACTTGGTCATTAATAAACGATCATTAGGTAAATTGGTTAAGAGAGGCTTTTTACTGGCAAATTGTTTGGCGTTGGCGCTGTCAGGATACCAGCGAATAAACTCAAAATGTTGCTCGATAAACGAAAATGAGTTGAGTCGCGATGCTTGGTTACGCGCCTTATCTTCTTGCGCTATCTTGCAAATATATTTTAAGGTTGCTTTTATGCGAGCATTATCAACACCTAAGTGTTTTAGGGCATTGGCATGATTTACTTTTGGGTCGTATTCAACACCCCGATCGAGATAAGCAGACGTTGATGCCGCTACTTGGCAAAGTTGCTCTGGATTCGTATTGATCTTAAGTGATTGAGTCGGCGTTTGAGATTCAAATAAAGTAGCAAAATTGGATGATGAAAAAACAAGTAAAGGTAAAAAAATAAAAAGCTTACGCATAAAACGGCCTTAAAAGTATCGATTAGTTTAGTCTAATAAAATGCTTTTAATACGCAAGACATTTATTTTTTATTCTAATATTTCAGTAGGTTGGTTATTTAAAACGCTTTTTCAGTTCAGCTAATTCATTTTTTAGCTCTTTCAAAACCAAGCGTTCTTCTTTGACTTGTGCGTCGTATTTGTCTTCTATGATTGCCACTTCTTGCTTCACTGTTTTTGCTAACGCTTTTTTGGTTTTTTTATCCATTAATTTTTCTAGTTTATCAAGTTCGTCACGCCGTTCGGTCATTTTAGTACGTTGATAAGTGCGAATTTTATGTTGAGAGGTTTTTATTTTCGATTCGAGGATTTCGATTTGTTGTTCAAATTGAGCTCGATTAAGTTGCACAATATCTTGCTGGGTATCACGGGTTGTGTTGGGCACAAAAGTAGAGACCGTTTTCATTTCCGCATTGGCAGAGCAAGGAAATTGGCTGATGATAACTCCTTTATCGCCTTGGCATTGATAAAAACGCGTATTATCGGTATTCGCCACGCTAAAAGGTGAGTGTGATAAGAAAAGGATTGAGACTAATACAGAACCATTTTTTAATACTGACATAACATCTCCCTAGTTACACATTAAACATAACTAGGGATCACTGTAGCGACAAGTAATACTTTAGTATAGTTTTTTATGGGCTGAACCGTTTGAGCTCTTTGATGCTTTCAACTAAGAAAGGTACGTCGAGCTTATGTTCAAGCGCAAATCCTTGAGCAGCAGAAATATTTTTAAAGCTGCCATCTGGCTCGATTAACGTGATCCGATCTTTTTTATAGGCAATAAAAACACCTTGAGAATAGTTAATGCCGTTTTCTGCTTGCTCTTTATTTAAGTTATTTCCCATTAATGTGGCGGCCGCGACTTCGGCACATCCCCAGTAATATTCTAAACTGGTGGTGATTAAGTCCATCGGTTGAATAATGCTGTTATCTTGGCGGAGCGCTTTATCGTTGACGTATAAAGTCGATGAATCAACGACACGAACGTGATTATTCGACAAACTAAAGGCAAAAATGCGGTCGGCAGAGCTGGTTGTGTGCTCATTGGCATGCACTAAATTAATTTTTGCGTTATGGGCCGAAGTCGGTGTGCTGTTTAAAAAGTCAAATTGCGAAAAACCATGGCTTGTAAATTGGATGTGTTCATTTAACCAAGCCGGTTTTATCTCTTGGTTCAGTAATGAAGGTTTATAGTATGCAGGTAAACCATACACTAAGTTAAACAGGGTATCTTCACTGAGGGTAGGCTGCAAAAAGCGCTCGAGCGGGTAAAACGTTTGCTGCTGATTAGTGATGTAATGTTGTAGTGCTTGTTCCGAATCAAAAATAAGGAAATCAATATTGCTACTGTTTTTAACCTGACTGGTTAAACGACACATCGGAATATGGGTAGGCAATTGGTAATGATTATCAAAATTGGTGACTTTAATATCACGCTGCTTTTGGTAAAGATCGATATCTAATAAGTTATTTTTAGCAAGTAAACTGCGAGCCGTTGTTGGGTAAGACAGAGGCAGTACGTTATCTTGTTTTGTAATATCAAAATTGAGGTTAGCATCTGCCCAAATATGCAGTAAATGACTTGACGCAAAGCAACAGACAAATACAGCGGTAATTTTTTTACCACAACTAATCTGCTTTAAGCGATCAAGATGGCGCCAACAAAAATTACTGACTACCAACTCAAAACCTAAAATCAGGAAAACAATTGCCCCAGCAATAAAAGTCGCAAACCATGAGCCTTGAACAAGCGTTTGCCACGTTAAGGACATGATTTGAGGTAATGCTGATGAACTGAGGTGATAACCTAAATTAAAATAAACAAATGCATCAAGCGCTAAAAGCGATGCACCAAAAGTGGCCAAAATAGCAGCCATCCCTCGGATGTGTCTTGGGTAGGGGAAAATAAGACTGAGTGGAAAAATGGTCAGAACAAAGCAAATAAACGTTAAAAAGCCAATGTGGCCTAGCCAATTTATTATTAAATAGACACTTCCTAAAAATGTGTCGGGAGTGCTATCTGCCGCAAGGTAAACAAAACTAATTAATAAAGCCAAGCCAATGTTGGCGAAAGTGAACCAATGGCCCCAGCTTAATAATTGACTCGCTTTAGATGTAAATTGGCTCTGTTCTGCAAGATTCATTCAGTTATTTAACCGATTGCTTTAACGCCTGAGCGAAATTATTGGCAACTTCAGCTTGTTTAGCTGCAGGGACATGTTCTTTAATAATATGTGTAATAGCATTACCTAACGTCATTAAGCTCAAATCAACCGGTGCTTTATGGGTTTGCAGTACAGTAATGACTTCATCAACGATTTTTTCTACTTGTTCATTCGAGTATTTTGATACAATTGGCATTCTAGAGTTCTTCACACAACAAAAATTACTACCATATTAACATTGGAGGCGCAAAAAACAAAGATGACAACACAAGTTGAAAGATTAGTCGTTCATTATGTCGACAAAAAAGACGAAAAAATTGAGATCCATCTCAGAAGTGATGAGATGCCTGTGAATGACCGTGTTGAGGTTTTCATCGAACAGCTCCATCATGCTTATAATGGCAAACCGGGTAAAGGATTTTGTGGTTTTAGTGGTCAAAAAAATAGTGTGGTTGCGTCTGCTTTACAGTCTTATCGCCAAGGAGAATGTCACTTCTGGAATATGACTGAGCAAGCTACGCAAGTGTTAAAAGAAGAGCTCAACAAATACGCCTTCAACGAAACCGGTTATTTAGTTTTCTGCCATTATAAATATGTGGCTGATGATTTTATGATGATAGCGCTGATTAACATCAAGGATCATTATTCCATCACCTCAGATCTTGATTTAGCGATGTCGCGCCATTTAGATATTACTCGCATGCAGCTTGCTGCTAGAATTAATTTGTCGCAATGGGCTGCTCAAGCGGATGAGAATCGTTATGTCTCTTTTATTAAAGGTCGTGCAGGTCGAAAAGTAGCAGACTTCTTTTTGGATTTTTTAGGTTGTGAAGAGGGCATTGATGCCCGTCAACAAAGCCAAGTGATGCTAGAAGCGGTAGAAGATTATTTTTCTGAGCAAGAATTTGATCGCGAAGAAAAGAATGAACTTCGTCGTCAAGTATTTGATTATTGCACTGATTGTGTGACAACGGGGAACGATGCTGAAGTTGTGGCTTTATCAGATACCATTAGCAAAGGGGATGGGCCAAGCTTCGATACCTTTTACCGTGAACAAAATTACGATTTATCCGAAAGTTTCCCAGTAGATAAGAAGACGGTGACCAGCATGGTGAAGTTTGCTGGTGCAGGTGCTGGAGTAAGCATTAGTTTTGAACGTAAGCATTTAGGCGAGCGAATTCATTATGATGAGCGTTCAGATACGCTGACGATTAAAGGTATTCCGCCAAATCTTAAAGATCAATTACAAAAGTTTTTTGCTGAAGAATCATAAGGAAATTCAATTCGTCAAGCGTGGCAAAAGTGCGCTTGTTGATTAGATCTCGCCTTTGGTACTCGATACCGTAGAGATAACGTTAAAAAATGAATATGGTATTTAACGTGATGGTTTGATTAAAAACAGCATATAAAAAAAGCAGCTCATTGAGCTGCTTTTTTATGTGTTTAATTATTAATTAAACGGCTTGTGCTTTAGTCATTGGTGCACTTGCTCGGCTTGTTGGAGCAATAGAACCTGACTGTTGTAGGCTGTATTGCACTGGTACACGTTGCTCAGCAGGCATTGCGGCAGGTAACGTGACATCAGTAGCGAATGCGACCGCTGTTGGTTTAGTTGTTGGCGCACTAGCTGATGCAGATACTCGAGCTTCAACAGTTGTTACTGTCGACTCTTTTACTGTAACCACGGCTGTTTCGACAGCAGAGGCAACTTCAACAACTTGCTCAACCACAGGGCTCACTTCTTCTTGTGCAAGAGGTGCTGGTTCAAGCTCAGCCTTAGGCGCTGTTTCTGTTACTTCTTGCGATGGTTCAACAAGGGGAACTTCGCTTGATTCTTCCGATGCAGCCGTAACTTCGACAGCGTGAGGAGCTAATTCAATCACTGATCCTGCGTGTGCCTCAACTGATGCAACTGCTGCACTTTCTTGCGTTACACTCGGAGAAAGTGTTTCTGGTGCAATCACGTTCTCAGATACAACAGGTGCTACTGTATCAGCAACTTCAGCAGACGTGTTTAACTCGTTTGATGTTGATGATTCAGATGGTGCAACGTCAGTTGTTGAATTTGTCGCATTCACTTCAGTGCTTGGTGTTGCTACTTCAGGCGTTGTGACATCTACAGTAGGTTGAGCGACGTCTTCAGTTGGTTCTTCAGTACGTTGTTTGCGTGATTGCTGAGCGGCCATCTCTTGATCGGCTACTGGCACAAAACCTGGTGACTCAACAGTTTCAATCTGAGCTGTATTTTCACCCTCATTTGGTTTACGGCGTTTTTGACCGGCTGCACGTAGGTGACGCGGTGAACGACGAGAGCGACTACGTGGTTCTTTTGAATCAGCGTCGTCTTCGTTGTTTAAAGTATCAACATTATCAAAACCAGCGTCTTCATCTTCATTGATAATTTTTTCAGGTTTTGTGCTCGGTTTATCGTATGTTTTTACATCCGTAGTAGGTTTCACATCAACACGTGGTGATGACTCAACAGCATCAACTTGTTCTGCAGATAATGAATCAACTACGTCTTCGGTTACACGAACTTTTTTGCGTAAATTACGACGTTGACGACGTTCTTTAAAACGGGGCTCAGGTTGTTCAATAGCAGTTTCAGCAACCGCAGGAGCTGTTTCAACAGCTTCGCTGACTGGCTTGCGGTTAGGCGAACGGCGACGTTTATTTTTGTTCTCACGACCTTCACGCTCAACGCGGGTATCAGTATTATCACGTACCGGCTTTTCCGCAGGTTTTGCTGTCGATTCGCTGACATCGGCAGATTTGCGCGGCGGACGTGTGCGATTGTTATTGCGACGACGAGAATCTTGATTGCGTGGAGTGTTGGTACGCTCAGGAGTTTCTTTTACTTCAGGTTTTTCTTCGCTTGCGAATAAACTTTTTACCCAACGAGTCAGTTTGCTCAGTAGTCCTTCGGTTGCAACAACCGCAATAGGCGCAGGCTCTGGTTTTTTAGCAATAGGAGCTGATTCTGCCGGAGAAATAACACCTTGTAATGCAGGTTGTTCTTTTTCGACTTTTTGAATTTTGCTAGCATCAAAAGACAGCGCTTCAGGTTTTTTAATTTGACTGTAGCTGACCGATTCTACGGTTTCGTCATGTTTTAAACGGTGGACTTCATAATGTGGCGTTTCCATGTGCTGGTTAGGTACAATCACGACATCACATTCATGGTGTCTTTCAATTGCACTAACGCTACGACGCTTTTCATTAAGTAAATAGGCTGCGACATTGACAGGCACTTGAGCATTTACTTGTGCAGTGTTGTCTTTTATCGCTTCTTCTTCAATTAAACGTAAAATAGATAACGCGATTGATTCAGTTGAACGAATTGTGCCTTGACCATTACAACGTGGGCAGGTGCCTTGACTTGCTTCGCCAAGTGATGGACGAAGACGTTGACGTGACATTTCAAGCAAACCAAAACGTGAAATTTTACCAATTTGTACGCGTGCACGGTCTGGACGAACGGCTTCTTTTAAGCGGTTTTCAACTTCACGCTGATGGCGTGGTGGTGTCATATCGATAAAATCGATAACAATTAAGCCACCCAAATCGCGTAAACGTAATTGACGGGCTATTTCATCAGCTGCTTCTAAATTGGTATTAAAGGCTGTCTCTTCAATATCACCACCTTTAGTAGCTTTTGATGAGTTGATATCAATAGATGTCAGGGCTTCTGTTGGGTCAATAACAATTGAGCCACCTGAAGGGAGACGGACTTCGCGTTGAAATGCAGACTCGATTTGGCTTTCGATTTGATAATGTGTAAACAGCGGCACTTCGCCTTTGTAAAGCTTAACACGGCTCATAAAATCAGGACGAAAACGCTCGATATGTGCTTTGGCTTCTTCAAATACGCGGGTTTTATCAATTAAGATTTCACCGATGTCACGACGTAAATAATCACGAATAGCACGGAAAATGACGTTGCTTTCTTGGTGGATTAAAAACGGAGCAGGGCCTTTTTCAGAGGCAGTAATAATTGCATCCCAGTGAATCAGTAAGGCTTTTAAATCGTAATCGAGTTCTTCAAATGATTTACCAACACCAGCCGTACGGACGATAAGTCCCATGCCCTTTGGTAATTCTAAGCGGCTTAATGCATCTTTAAGGTCTGTACGTTCGTCGCCTTCAATGCGGCGTGAAATTCCACCGGCACGAGGGTTATTTGGCATTAATACTAGATAACTACCAGCCACGCTGATAAATGTAGTTAGTGCAGCACCTTTTTGACCACGTTCTTCTTTATCTACTTGAACAATAACTTCTTGACCTTCTTTGATCACGTCTTTGATATTTGGACGACCACTGAAGTTATAGTCTTTAGGAAAGTAAGTACGGGCAATTTCTTTTAAAGGAAGGAAACCATGGCGCTGTGCACCATAATCAACAAATGCAGCTTCTAGACTTGGTTCTACGCGGGTAATTTTACCTTTGTATATATTGGCTTTTTTCTGTTCGTGACCTGGGCTTTCGATATCTAGATCGTATAAGCGTTGGCCGTCAACCAGTGCGACGCGCATTTCTTCTTGCTGCGTAGCATTGATTAGCATACGTTTCATATTGTTACTCTATTAATGTGTCTAATTGGCCTAAATGGTGGAAATTGTTTCAATTAGTTCAGACACCCCTTTATTTTTGTGCAGTCTCACGACTGGATGTCTGTCGGGGATATGTATTTAAAAATTAAACTAAACGAACTGTCGACCACTTAGGTTTGGACAAAACCGTTATATTATTCGCTTTTTTTAGGCAGGCGTTCAGCTCTGTCTAACGATACATTACGCTCATCGTCGCAGGCTGAAGACACGAGTTATTCGGATATCTACTAAAAGCTTTGGAAATCTTAGCTTGAATCTGTATGATCTTGAATCCGAAGTGTGCGACACCACTTCCTATTTGTGCAAAAAAGCACCAAAATTCCTGCTTTACAGGTAATTTACTGTGGGATTATCCCACTATTCATTACAGGTTAGCAACTAAAATTATTACTCAAATCAGTGATGAGACAATGTCAGAGAAACTCGGAACGCAAGTTATTTTTCATACAGTTACAGAAGATCATGATGGTCAGAGGATCGATAACTTTCTGATAACGAAATTAAAGGGTGTGCCAAAAAGTGCCATCTACCGTATTTTGCGAAAAGGTGAAGTTCGAGTTAATAAAAAGCGTATTAAACCGATTTATAAATTAAACCTCGGTGATGAGGTACGAATTCCGCCCATTAAAATGGCAGAACAAGAAGAATTCGTGCCTAAAAATCTAGATGTGATTAGTCGTTTAGAAGAGGCTATTTTATTTGAAGATAAATATCTTATTGTGATTAATAAGCCTGCAGGTATGGCTGTGCACGGTGGTAGTGGCTTAAGTTATGGGTTAATTGAAGCAATGAGAACTTTAAGGCCACAAGAAACGGCCCTTGAGTTGGTTCACCGTTTAGATAGAGACACTTCTGGTTGTTTACTGATTTCAAAAAAGCGGTCGGTATTAAAAAGTTTACATGAGCAATTGCGTGAAAAAACCATGCAAAAAAATTATTGGGCACTAGTATCAGGCGAATGGTTATCAAAAGATAAAAATGTTACGGAACCGCTGCGTAAGAATACGTTGCAATCTGGTGAGCGAGTGGTGCGAGTGGATCACGAAGAAGGAAAACCTTCACATACACGTTTTAAAGTGTTAGAACGTTTTCGTGATGGTACATTGGTGCAGGCTTCACCGGTAACAGGTCGTACCCATCAAATCCGTGTTCATACCCAGTGTAAAGGCCATCCGATAGCATGTGATGATAAATACGGTGATAACGAATTTGAGCAAAAGATGAAAGGGTTTGGTTTGAATCGTTTGTTTTTACATGCTCATGATTTAACATTTTACCACCCTAAACTTGAACAAAACATGACAGTTGAAGCGCCATTAGATGACATATTAAAGCGCACCATTGCTCGTTTACGTGCTGATCATGCGCTATAAATTAGCTATTTTTGATTGGGATGGCACCATTATGGATTCGATTGCGCGAATTGTTGCTGCAATGCAATGTGCCGCACAAGAGTTTTCGTTGCCATCTCCTGAAACTCAAGTAATAAAAAGTATTATTGGGCTTAGTTTACCGCTTGCGGTTGAACGATTATTTCCTCAGCATCCTGAGCTTCATCATGCCTTAGTTGATGCGTATAAACGTCAATATAAATTAGAGCATCAGCCAAGCACGCCGTTGTTTGAAGGTGTGAGTGAAGTATTGGAAACCCTTAAGGCGCGCGGCTATGTTTTAGCAGTCGCGACAGGTAAAGGAAGGCCTGGTTTAGACCGTTTATTAGCCGAAACAGGATTAAGTTCATTTTTCACTGTGACAAAAAGCTCAGATGATGCGTTATCAAAACCTTCTCCTGACATGTTGGCGCAAATTTTAGCGGCGACACAGGTCAAAGCAGATAATGCGGTGATGATTGGTGATACGACCATTGATTTACAAATGGCTCAGGGGATAAACATGCCTGCTATTGGCGTGACGTTTGGAGTGTGCACCGCAGCAGAATTAAAACCCTTTAATCCCGTAGCGGTCGTTGACTCATTTACAGAGCTATTGTCGGTACTCACCTAAGCGCTTATTTTAGTCTTGCGATGCTTGTAGGGCTAAAATATCGATTTCCCAGTTAAGCAACATGTCATTTAAAGCCATTAAAGGCAGTCCTATTAATGAATTAGGATCTCGTCCTTCAAAACGTTCAAATAAGCAAATTCCTAACCCTTCACTTTTAAAGCTTCCTGCACATTGAAATGGTTGCTCTGCGTCAACATAATGCTCGATTTGAGCCAAAGTCAGTGTGCGAAAATACACATCAAAGGATTCAACAGTGACCTGTTGTTTATTGGTTTCACTATTGATTAGGGCAAGGCCTGTTAAAAAAGTAACTTTTTGGCCACTAAATGCGCTCAATTGTGCAATTGCGTTTTCTTTATTGTGAGGTTTACCAAGAATACTTTGATTAAAAAGAGCAACTTGATCTGAGCCGATGATAATTGCATTTGGGCTGTTTTTTGCTATGTCTTGGGCTTTGTTTAAAGACAAGCGCTTGACTAATGCTAAAGCTGATTCGTTTGTTAAGGGTGATTCATCAACATCAGGTGAAGCAGTCTCAAAAGGTAGATTAAATTTTTTTAACAAAGACTGACGAAACACAGAGGTTGACGCTAAAATGATGCGTGCGGTCATAGTAATCCTATGTGATAATAGATGCCTGAGCAGAGTAGGCCGCTAAGGTACGAAATGCAAAGGAAAGTTTATTTTTATTTTGACTATGTTGGTAACTATCTATATGATGCAGCCCCTATGCAAAAGGTAAAGATTCCTACAAATATTGATCCTGTCAAAATTGCGAAACAACGCCTGACTTATGATGGTATTGTGACGTTTGACAATTTCGCTCGTCTTGGGCAAGTTGTACAAGAGAAAATAGGCGAGGTACAGGTAAAAGTTCATTGTGATTATGATGCGCAGAAGCGTTTGGTGATTTACAGTCATGTAAAAGCACCAGTCACTTTAACGTGTCAGCGTTGTAATGGCGATATTGGGTTGGATTTGGAACTAGACTTAGCTTATGCAGCAATTGCTGCGGGCAAATCGTCTGATCATTTGCCTGACTACTATGAAGTTGTTGAGTTAAATGAGGAAGGTGAAGTCAATCTTCATCAGCTTATCGAAGATGAGTTGATATTGGCTATACCAATAGTACCAATGCATGAAGAATCACTATGCCGTTATTCACCAGAGCCTATCAGCTTTGGCGAAATTGACGAAGTAGATGAAAAACCAAATCCATTTGAAATTTTAAAACAACTTAAGAAAGATTCTTAGGAGAAGGCTAATGGCTGTACAAAAAAGCAAAAAGTCTCGTGCACGTCGCGGTACTCGTCGCGCTCACGATGCGTTAAGCGCACCAACTTTAACTGTTGATCAAGTTTCAGGTGAGACTCATCGTCGTCACCACGTAACTGCTGACGGTTACTACAAAGGCGTTAAAGTAATTTAATTTCTTTTTAAGAGATTATATTATGCCAAATAATCTAACCATAGCGTTAGATATAATGGGGGGCGATTACGGCCCCCGTTCATCTCTTCCAGCTGCAGTTGAAGCTGCAAACTCTATTGAAAATTTAACGCTTATCCTATGCGGTAATGAGCGTCTGATCCGTACTGAACTAACTAAGCGCGGCGCTTTGACGCACCCACGAATTCATATTCAGCATTGTTCCGAAATGGTTAACAATGATGACAAGCCTTCTTTAGCATTACGTAATAAAAAAGACTCCTCTATGCGTGTTGCATTAGAGCTAGTAAAATCTGGCCGAGCACAAGCGTGTGTCAGTTCAGGTAATACCGGTGCTTTATTAGCGACTGCTCATTATGTTTTAAAAATGCTTCCAGGCATTTCGCGTCCAGCCTTAATTACCTCAGTCCCGACGCAAACTCCAAAACCTGTTTATTTGCTCGATTTAGGGGCGAATGTGATTTGTGATGCTGAAACGTTATTTCAGTTTGCAATAATGGGTTCGGTTGTTGCGGAGCAAGCTCAAAATTTAACGAAAGCTCGTGTTAGTTTGCTCAATATTGGCGCTGAAGAAATCAAAGGGCATGATTGTATAAAAGAAGCTGCAAAATTAATGCAAGCCAGTAAGCACCTTAACTATATTGGTTACAGTGAGGGTAGTGATATTTTTACTGGTAAAGCGGATGTGATTGTGTGCGATGGGTTTGTTGGTAATGTCGCCCTTAAAACCTGCGAAGGTATCGCCAAACTTATCTTTTATAAATTGAATAAAGCATTGAATAAAAGTTTTTTTTATAAAATTTTAGCCTTTTTACTTACTCCAGTATTAAAAAAGCTCTATAAAAGGGTGAACCCCGACCAGTATAACGGTGCAAGTCTGATAGGATTGCGCGGAATTGTGGTGAAAAGTCATGGAAATGCCTCAGATAAAGCATTTTTAGCCGCAATAAAAGAAGCTGTACGCGAAGTTGAACGTCAATTGCCAGAGAAAATTCAGCGCAAGTTCGAACAAGTTTTAGCTCAAGACACTGCTAAAAAAGATTGAAATAGTTAATGGCTATTAAATACTAAAGCGGTGTGATTAATTGTTAAGTCGCTTTGGAAATAGTCACAATAATAAATTCCTGCTGCTTATCGTCATACTTATCTCATCGTAACTCGGCTATTGAGTTGTGATGAATGAGTCATTTTTTTTGTAAAAGAAGAAAATTATATGTCAGAAAAATTTGCAATTTTATTTCCTGGTCAAGGCTCTCAGTCAGTTGGCATGCTTGCTGATTTACTCGCCTCTTCAATTGTGGTTCAAAATACTTTCGCAGAAGCATCAGCTGCGCTTGGGTATGATTTGGCCGCTTTAGTACTAAATGGACCAGAAGAAAATCTGAATCAAACCGATAAAACACAACCTGCATTATTAACTTCAAGTGTGGCTATCTATCGTCATTGGTTGGCGCAAGGTGGTGCTAAACCTACCGTTTTAGCCGGTCATAGTTTAGGTGAATATTCTGCTTTGGTGTGTGCTGGTGTGTTGTCACTGGCTGATGCGGTTATATTGGTTGAAAAGCGTGGTCAGTATATGCAACTTGCTGTGCCAGCAGGCACGGGCTCGATGGCTGCAGTGATTGGTTTAGCCGATGACCTTGTAGCACAAGCTTGCCAAATTGCAGCGCAAGGTGACGTTGTCGCACCTGTTAACTTTAATTCACCAGGCCAAGTGGTGATCGCGGGTGAAAAAGCTGCAGTTGAGCGTGCATCAGCAGCATGTAAAGAAGCGGGTGCAAGAATGGTTATGCCACTTGCTGTATCAGTACCTTCGCATTGTGCATTAATGAAACCTGCGGCAGATAAATTAGCAAATGATTTAAATGCGATTGATTTTAATATTGCTGACATCAATGTGATTAATAATGTCGATGTTGCGATAGTGACTGAACAAGCTCAGGTTAAAGATGCGTTAATTCGCCAGCTTTATAGCCCGGTTCGCTGGACAGAAACCGTGCAACACATTGCTGCACAGGGAATTACCACCACCTATGAATTTGGCCCTGGTAAAGTATTATCAGGCCTTGCAAAACGAATTGATAAATCAGTGTCTTGTGTATCAGTAAACGATGTTGCATCGATCACTGCTGCATTAGCGCAAGAATAATAACGGAACAGCAAATGAATAATTTATTTTCTTTAACGGGTAAAGTTGTACTCGTCACAGGTGCAAGCCGCGGTATTGGTAAATCAATCGCAGAAACCTTAGTTGCACAAGGTGCTACGGTTGTCGGGACAGCAACAAGCGAGTCTGGTGCGGCTGCAATTTCAGAATATTTAGGTCAGGCTGGTAAAGGTTATGCGTTAAATGTGACCGATATTGCATCGGTTGAAGCGGTATTAGCTGCCATTCAAGCTGATTTTGGTGATATTGATGTGCTGGTTAATAACGCCGGTATTACACGTGATAATTTGTTAATGCGTATGAAAGACCAAGAGTGGGATGACATCATTGATACCAACTTAACGTCAATTTTCCGCTTATCAAAAGCTGTATTACGTCCGATGATGAAAAAACGTGCTGGTCGTATTATCAATATTGGTTCTGTTGTGGGTACTATGGGGAATGCCGGCCAAGCAAATTACGCAGCAGCAAAAGCGGGTGTGATTGGCTTCTCTAAAGCACTTGCTCGTGAAGTGGCATCACGTGGTATTACAGTTAACGTTGTTGCGCCTGGTTTTATTCAAACGGATATGACCGATGAATTAACTGCTGAGCAAAAAGCTGCAACGCTTGCGAATGTTCCTGCAGGGCGTTTAGGTGCACCAAACGAAATTGCAGCAGCAGTGGCATATTTAGCTTCTGATATGGCGGCTTACGTTACCGGTGAAACTCTCCATGTAAATGGTGGGATGTACATGATCTAAAGTCAGTGCTAAAGTATCGCCGTCGTAAAAAATAGAGAACTTCGACGATCTTACTGAATTTTAGATTGATATCGCTGTTAAAATGAGCGATAAAAGAGTGTTTTTAGGTTCATGAGGTTTGACCAGATCAAAATTTTTGGTTTAATTCTTGAATCACATTATTTTGCACCGTAAACTACGCTGCAATCTGAAAAGTAACGCTTTAGCGTTTTAATAAAGGAAAGAAGAATGAGCAACATCCAAGAACGCGTTAAGAAAATCATCATTGAGCAACTCGGTGTTAAAGAAGAAGAAGTTAAAAATGAATCTTCTTTCGTTGATGACTTAGGTGCAGATTCTCTAGACACTGTTGAACTTGTAATGGCTTTAGAAGAAGAATTTGATACTGAGATCCCAGACGAAGAAGCTGAGAAAATTACTACAGTTCAAGCTGCTATCGATTACGTAACTGCACACGCAGAGTAATACATAGCAAATTAAGGGCAGCATTCGCTGCCCTTAATCTATCTATAATCCCCTAATTTTTAAAACCAACATTTTTTCCCATTGGAGGACACTGTGGCTAAACGTCGAGTTGTAGTTACTGGCTTAGGTATGTTAACCCCGTTAGGTAATGACGTTATGTCTACTTGGCAAGGGTTGCTAAATGGCGAAAGTGGTATTGATTTAATCACACACTTTGATACGTCGAACTTTGGAACTAAATTTGCTGGCACATTAAAAAACTTTGATGCTTCGTTATACATGGCACCAAAAGAAACTAAAAAAATGGATTTATTTATCCAATACGGTATCGCTGCAGGGGTTCAAGCGTTTAAAGATTCTGGTCTTGAAGTGACAGAGCAAAATGCCACGCGCATTGGTGTTGCTGTTGGTTCAGGCATTGGTGGTTTAACTTTAATAGAAGAAAACCACATTAAATTACTCAATAGCGGTCCTCGTAAACTTTCTCCCTTTTATGTGCCTTCGACCATCATAAATATGATTTCTGGTCACTTATCGATTATGCACGGTTTACGCGGCCCAAATATTTCAATTGTGACGGCATGTACGACAGGCCTTCATAATATCGGTCATGCTGCACGCATGATTGCTTACGGCGATGCCGATGCGATGGTTGCAGGTGGTGCTGAAAAAGCATCAACGCCAATTGGCATGGGTGGCTTTTGTGCTGCACGTGCGCTTTCTACTCGTAATGATGATCCAAAAGCAGCGTCACGTCCATGGGACAAAGACCGTGATGGTTTTGTTTTAGCTGATGGTGCGGGTGTGATTGTGCTTGAAGAATATGAACACGCTAAAGCTCGAGGCGCAAAAATTTATGCTGAGCTCGTTGGTTTTGGTATGAGTGGTGATGCATACCACATGACATCGCCACCAGAAGATGGCTCAGGCGCAGCATTAGCCATGGTTAATGCGCTTAATGATGCACAAGTTAACGCTGAGCAAGTCGGTTATATCAATGCGCATGGGACATCAACAAATGCAGGTGATAAAGCCGAAACTGCAGCCGTTAAGTCAGTGTTTGGTCACGATGCTCATAACGTAATGGTGAGCTCATCAAAATCAATGATGGGTCATTTACTCGGAGCGGCAGGTTCTGTTGAATCAATTATCAGTATTTTGTCGTTACAAGAGCAAAAAGTAACACCAACCATCAATTTAGATAACCCAGACGAAGGGTGCGATCTTGATTACGTACCGCATACCGCTCGTGACGCGAAACTTGAGTTTGCATTATGTAACTCATTTGGTTTTGGTGGCACAAATGGTTCGTTATTGTTTAAGAAAATCTAATCTATTAGCAATTGGTTAACCTTGTTATACTGGCAAGATTAACCAAATAGACCGAGAGCCTGGTTAATATCGGGCTTTTTTATGAATAAAATACAGTTCACCACGCTTGATACCACCACCGTTTCTACCTCTGATCGAGGTTTAAATTATGGCGATGGCTTTTTTACTACCGCCAAAATAGTTGATGGTACCATTGAATTTTGGTCACTTCATTGTGAGCGATTGCGTCAATGCCAAGAGCGCCTGTTGTTTCCTGAACTTGATTTAGCGCATTTGCACCATCAATTGCTATCACTTATAGATGGATGTCAGCTAGGTGTACTCAAAGTGGTGATCACCCGAGGAGTAGGTGGCCGAGGCTACAGCGCACCAGAAAACCCACAGCCACACGCTTTTATCAGTATTAGCCCTTATCCAGAGCATTATGTCGCTTGGCAACACAATGGTATTAGCTTGGCCCATGCTCAGACCCGCTTGGGTTTACAACCGCTTTTCGCCGGATTAAAAACCTTAAACAGACTTGAACAAGTGATGATAAAAGCTGAAATAGGCCAAAGTGGAGCAGATGATGTTTTAGTATATGATTTAAACGATAATGTAATAGAAACATCGGTCGGTAATATTATTGCAGTCAAGGAAGGGCAGTTTTATACCCCAGATCTGAGCCAATCAGGGATTTTCGGCGTTTATTTACAACATGTCGCGCAGTACCACCCAATACAGACTCGATGTATGACGGCGCAAGACATTGCTTTGATGGATGCTGTTTTTTGTTGTAACAGTTTAATGGGGCTTGTGCCTATTAAATCAATTGGCAATCAATGTTATGATCAAAGCATTGCAACCAAATGGCGAACAGAGCTTAATCCTAGTGCGAATTAAATTATTATTAATAGTAACAGTGTTCATTCTGGCCCTTTTAAGTGGAGCGGTGTGGCAATTTCAACAACTTCCCAAGCAAGCTTTAATATTAGATAAACCTCGGTTATTTTTAGTGCAATCTGGTGTTGGATTAAAAAAACTATGCCAACAATGGCTTGCTACCTCTTTAGTCGACTCATGCTTTGGCTTAGAAGTGCTAGCGAAGCTCGATCCTAGTTTAACAGATCTGAAAGCGGGCATGTATCAATTACGCCCAGGAACAGTGCTTGATAATGTCAGACGAATTAACCAAGGTGATGCGTACTTATTTAGTTTTACCATTATTGAAGGTCAAACCTTATACCAAATCATCGATAAAATTGCAGCAGCTCCGTATTTGAACGTACCAAACTTTATATTTGAACTTGATGAGCTTGAAGCTGCACTTAATTTTACTGGCGAGCACCTCGAGGGGTGGCTGTATCCTGAAACCTATTATTATCGGGCAAATGAAACAGCTGTTTCATTATTAAAACGCGCGACCACTAAAATGAAAGCGTATTTGGAACAAGCTTGGGAGCGCCGTGCAGAAAATTTACCCTATACAACAGCTTATGAAGCACTGATCATGGCTTCGATTATTGAAAAAGAAACCGGTCTTGCTAGTGAGCGGCCTTTAATAGCATCCGTTTTTATTAATCGACTCAACAAAAAAATGCGTTTGCAAACCGATCCAACTGTTATTTATGGTTTAGGAGATGCATTTGATGGGGATATTAAACGCAGCCATTTAAAGCAATTAACCCCATATAACACTTATATGATTAACGGCCTACCACCGACACCCATTGCGAGCCCCTCGGCCGCCGCGATTGATGCGGCACTGCATCCTGCAGCGTCTGATTTTTATTATTTTGTCGCTAAAGGGGATGGTAGTCATCAATTTTCCAAAACGCTGAGTGAGCATAATGCTGCTGTGCGAAAATACCAATTAAAGAAGTAATATGACCGCAAAATTTATTGTAATTGAAGGTTTAGAAGGCGCGGGTAAATCAACTGCAATAGCCTTATGCCAAGAAGTATTAACAGCCCATCAGGTTTGCTTTGTAAATACGCGAGAGCCTGGTGGCACACCGCTTGCGGAATCTTTACGTAGTCTGGTTAAAGCAAACCACCAAGAAATTATGAGTGCAGAAGCCGAGCTTTTGATTATGTATGCAGCACGTGCACAGTTACTGACAAATGTGATCCGTCCTGCGCTTGCAAATGGGCAATGGGTGCTAGGTGATCGTCATAATTTATCATCGCTTGCGTATCAAGGCGGTGGTCGTGAACTCGATAGCAGCACCTTAAATGCCCTCAGTGAGATTGTACTTAAAGGTTTAAAACCAGATTTAACCATTTACCTTGATATTGAACCCGCTGTTGGCTTATCGCGCGCAGCGGGTCGGGGTGAGCTTGATCGCATTGAACAAGAGCAATTGAGCTTTTTTGAACGTACACGGGCGAAATATTTAGCGATAGCCGCCAGTGATCCCACCATCAAAGTGGTGCAAGCAGGTCAAGAAGTAACCGCTGTTCATAAGGATATACGCGCTGTTTTAACTGCCTTTTTAGCTGAGCAGGAAAAATGATTTATCCTTGGCTTGCTACGCGTCATCATATGTTGGCTCATGCATATCAGAATCAAAAGTTGCACCATGCATTGCTACTCCAAGGTGTACAAGGAATTGGCAAGCAAACCATGGCCGTGCACCTTGCTAGTGCGTTATTGTGCCCAAATCAACAGCATTTAACGGCCTGTGGACACTGTAAATCGTGTCATTTACTGAACGCGCAAAGTCATCCCGATTATTTGGTGTTAGGCTATGATCAAAAGACGATTGGTGTTGATGAAGTACGCAAAATTGCTGATTTTTGCCAAACATCCGCAGGGCAAGGTGGTTCGAAAGTTGTGGTTGTGAATGATGCTGATTTAATGACCACCGCAGCTGCCAATGCGTTACTAAAAACTTTAGAAGAACCAGCAAAGAATCGTTTTTTAATTTTGGTATCAGCACAAGCTGAGCGTTTGCCAGCCACAGTACTAAGTCGTTGTAACCAAGTTACCTTAAATGTTGATGAGCCACAGCATGTAACACAATGGTTGGCATCAACGGATAATCAAATAGCTCTGCAAACTTGGCATCATTTATTCTTACATCAACCATTATTATTGTTAAAATGGCAGCAAAATAATGAAAATGCCGCTTTAAATGATCTCTATGAGTTAGTTCAACAGTTAAAAAATGGCATTCAACCACAGTTACTTGTTGATATTTTGCAACAAAAATCAGAATATAGCAGCGTGTTTTACATCTTTGCTTGCGATTATGTAAAACAAGCCTTACTAAAACAACAACTCGATTTTAAGGCTTACCAATTTTGTTTACAGCACTTATTGAACTTCCAACAAGCGCTAAAACAAGTATTAGGATTAAATTTGCCACTGGCAGTCAGTGATTTAGTGTTTGCTTTACAGCAGCAATTGAAACGTTAGGGTGTATTTTGCAAGAATTGTTAATAGATTTTGAAGATTTACGTGAATTGTATAAATCATATATGCCGTATTTAAAAAACGGTGGTTTATTTGTGCGTACTAATATGCATTACGAAATGGGCCAACCCATGGCACTTCGCGTAACATTACCTGATGCACTTGAAGAAGATGTCGTGACAGGCTCAGTGGTCTGGCTCACTCCACAAGGCAGTCAAAATGCGAATCCGCCGGGTATTGGTATTGGTTTTATCGACGATAAACATCTATTGCGTGATAAAATAGAACGAATTTTAGGTAGCATGCTCAATTCGGGTGATGTGACCTACACTATGTAGTAAGTAAATATTGTGATAGTAGACTCTCATTGTCATCTCGATAGACTCGATTTTGACAAACTCGATTTAAATCTTGATCAAGTTCTTGATCAAGCAAGGCAAAAACAAGTAGAACATTTTTTATGTGTCTCGGTCACTTTACAGCAATTTCCGGGGATGTTGGCCAAAATTGCTCAGTATCCTGACGTTTCAGCTTCTTGTGGGGTTCATCCACTCGATCAAAAAGATGCTCTAGATAAAGACTTATTATTAAAACTCGCCGTTGACCCGAAAGTAGTTGCGATTGGTGAAACAGGGCTTGATTATTTCTACAGTGCAGACACCAAGCAAGTGCAACTTGACTCGTTTGTTGGCCATATTGAAGTCGCCCGAGAACTGAAAAAACCATTAATTATACATACTCGTGATGCGCGCCAAGACACCCTGTCGTTATTAAAAAGTCACAAAGCAGATGAAGTAGGCGGTGTGTTGCATTGCTTTACTGAAGATTGGGAAATGGCAAAAGCAGCCATCGATTTGGGTTTTTATATTTCAATCTCAGGTATTGCTACGTTTAAAAATGCGGTTGAGCTGCGCGACGTAGTAAAACAAATTCCATTAGATCGTTTACTCATTGAAACTGACTCTCCTTATTTGAGCCCAGTCCCTCATCGTGGTAAAACGAATCAACCAGCTTACGTACAAGATGTCGCTTATTTCATTGCTGATTTAAAAGGGTTGAGTTATCAACAATTGGCCAGCGCAACCACCGCCAATTTTTATAACTTATTTCAATTAGCCGCAAAAAATTAATAATTGTGAATGACTAACCCTCCACTAGCTTTACCTTTTTTATTGCTCGGTCCACAAATTCGCCGAGCAGAACCTAACGCCATCTGCATCAGTGTTGCAACGACTACTACCGCAGCACTGACCATTGAATTAATTGATGTTGAGCAGTATCAAGTAGAAGAAACGCTTATTACCCTCGGTGACGCGCTTTTTTTGCGCTTTTTTAGTGTGCGTTCTGACTTAGGATTTCCTACAAATACCTTAATTGGTTATCGCTTAAACAGCGATGAACTTATTGATTTAGATGATTTTTGTTATGACGGTGCTGATACGCCTCAATTTATCATTCCGACAGATCTGACCCAAGTACTCCATGGCTCATGCCGAAATCCACACCATGATAGTCAAGACGGACTTGTAGCGGCCGATCATTATCAAGCCAAAAGCCGCCAAGCGGGTGAAATAGGCGCGCAGTTACTCATCTTATCGGGTGATCAGGTTTATTGTGATGATGTTGCTGCGCCCATGCTGCATAGTATTCATCAAGTAATTAAACTTTTGGGTATTTATCCCGATAAAGGCATTGATTTGGCATTGCCCGCGACACTTGAGCAACAATTGTATAAGCGTGCTGAATATTTACCCATCACACCTTGGCGTGAGCGTGATAAAACAGAGCTGGGTTATTGGTTACGCAAAGATTGGGTGCACTTTACCAGTTTAAAAGCAGCCAACCACCTTATTTTTTTTGAAGAATTTATTGCGCTGTATGTGTTAACGTTTAGCTGTCGAATTTGGCCTTGTCTTGACAATACCTTAGGAGATTTGTCGTTATTTACGCCAAAACAACAGCAATTGTTTCAACATGAGCAGCAAACGGTTCAAGCCTTCGCTCAAGCTTTGCCGGCCTGCAGTCGGTTATATGCCAATATCAGTACCTTAATGATGTTTGATGATCATGATGTAACGGATGATTGGAATTTAACAGCGGCGTGGGAGCGAGCGGTTTATCATAATAAAAACAGCCGACGTATTATAGCCAACGGCCTCATCAGCTATTGGTTATTTCAAGGGATTGGCAATGATAATGGCGAAAAAACAGCTGCGTTAATTCCAGCATTCAAACAATCTCTCGTTGCAAAAACGTGGCAATTTAAAAAGTTTGATATGCTTATTTTTAAGTTTGATCAATGGTCGTATCAATTGAATTGCAATCCGACCGTCGTTGTGATTGATTCACGAACAAAGCGTTGGCGCAATGAGCAAAATTTTCATGAACCCTCAGGCTTACTTGATTGGCAGCAATTAACACAACTAGAAGATGCCTTGGTGGGTAAAGAAGAAGTTATTTTAGTGTCACCTGCGCCAGTGTTTGGGGTTAAATCAATAGAAGCTATTCAGGCCGTTTTTAACTTTTGCGGTCAACCTTTATTAGTTGATGTTGAAAACTGGATGGCTCATGAAGGAGCGGCACGAAAACTAATGCAAATTTTTCGCCGAGAAGATACTCCGTGTGAAACGTTAATTTTATCGGGTGATGTGCATTATTCGTTTTGTTTCTCGGTGCAAGCACGTTTTAGTCAGCGCGATAACCGTATTTGGCAACTGACCGCCAGCGGCATAAAAAATGAATTTCCTCATACACTTCTCAAGTGCTTAAATAAACTCGATAGTGTTTTATATGGAAAATTTAGTCCACTCAATTTCTTCACCAAGCGTTGGCAAATGAAAGTTGCCAAACATACATTAATCCAAAATGAGAAGCAGCATTTGCTCAGTAAAAGTGGGATCAGCTTGATTAGTTTGGTTGATCATAAATTAGTCAGCTATCAAATATTGCATGGTGAGGGTGAGTGCAGCGAATTTGATTTGAACAAATCATAATTAACCTCAATGTAGGATAATTCATTCATATTGCATCAACAGTTTTTTCAGCGCTGACCAAAATGAGTGAGTTTATAGCCAAGATAGAGACTAAAAAGAGTGATTAATAAGCTTCTTTACCTCTAGCAACCTCATTAACCTGAACTCTGGATAATAAATCTATCTCCAGTGGCTATTTTCAACGATAACTACGTTGAGTTTACTTGCAATAGACCCGCTATTGACGCGTAAACTCGCCTTGTTATCACTGTAAATCTCCGTCTGGAGAATTTTTTATTTTGATATAAATTAAATCAATACGTTAGATAATCTCTTAACCAGAGCTCAAGTTCATTAAAAACAAAAAACCAGTGTTTTTGGATAAAACTAATTGCAAATAGCAGAGTTACAGTATTGAAAAAATGTCACGAAGAGGAAGAAAAAACGCCTAGGACCAATCCGAATTGTCCTAGGCATAGGGGAATGGCTCAGATGAGCCGTGCGCTAACTTAAAAAATTCCACATACTTTAGGGAGAAGTGAAAGTAACGTTAAGTGTAGTTAACAAAGTTAAAAAAGTATAAAAAAAACACAAATATTTAAACTGTTTCAAAACAAATACTTATTATAATCATGACCTGTTGAGATACATGTTACTCACATTTTTTACCCCGTTTATTCCCAAGTTATCAACTGGTTATTGCGAACAAGATCGCGCGGTAAGCTATTCTTAATTTTCGATTTTTGCCATTTTCCTAGGCCAATCACTGAACCGCATAATCGCAGTAATACTTCACCACTGTCGCTCGTTGAGGTAGGTAGATTAATGTCTTTTCCCTGAAAATAATCATTTGCTTGTAGAGATGACAGTTCATAGCTATTTTTGCGTGCTAAATGGCCAAAGCAGGTTGCAAACTCATGGCATAGCCTCACACCCGTGCGGTGAGTTTGGCCCACTAAAATCCCCATGCGGCTGTATTTAATTTTTTCGTTAATCGCAGTAAATTCTGTCGGGAATAACCACACTTCTTTATCACGTAGATGCAGCTGTCCTGGTAGTGTCTCGATGCCAAATTGTTTTTTTAATTCGTTTAATAGAGCCTGCGTTTCTTTTTTACCGTAAAGCGCAAACGGAAACTGGCCTTTTTTACTCTGTGGTTTTGGGTGAGGCGTATGGCTAATTTTTTTGAATTTTGCAACAAAAAAGCCTTCAGTATCATAAAGCTGAGGCCAAATATGCAGATATCCCTCGGACGTTGCGGCGCGCTTGGCATCAAAAAATAAATCATCGAGTTTAACGACTTCAATTTGTCCGGCAAAGGTATCGAGTAAATACTGACACACTTCTTGGTTTTCAAGAGGGGTTAGGGTACAGGTTGAATACACTAAGGTACCGCCTGTTTTTAATGCATAAAAGGCACTTTCAATGAGCTGTTTTTGCACTTGTGCGATGCTTTGATTGGACTCAATTGACCAATTTTTTAATGCGTCTGGATCTTTGCGGACTGTGCCTTCGCCCGAGCAAGGGGCATCGAGTAAAATATGACTGAAGCTTTGCTCCATGTAAGGGCCAAATACGGCCGCATCAAAATGTGATAATGCGACATTAGCAATGCCTAAACGTTGCATATTGGCGCTTAGGGATTTGAGTCGTGATGATGAAAATTCATTCGCCACTAATACGCCGGTATTATTCATTTGAGCAGCGATTTGAGAGGTTTTAGAACCCGGTGCTGCCGCCATATCCAGCACAATGCAATCGGTTAAATCACTTTGCTGTTGTAGCGCAAAGACAGGCAACATCGAACTTGCTTCTTGAATATAAATGGCACCGCTTAAATGGATATCAGTATTGCCTATGGATAAATTTTGTTGCGCGTGTGGGCGTTGATACCAAAATCCTTCTTCGCACCAAGGCACAGGGCTAATTTGCCAATCATGCGCTGCGGCATAGGCCTTAAAGTCGGCCACCGACATTTTTAACGTGTTTACTCTGAGCGCAGGGCGAAGAGGGCTTTTGCAGCTGGTTAGGTAATCGTCTAAAGATAAATGACTCGGTAAATAAGTCTGCACATCTTCAATGAATTCTGCGGGGATAAAAGTATGTTTGTCCAATGTGGTTGCCTTGGATTTTTGCGATACGTAATGATATCAGCAAAGCAGGGCGGGATTAAATAAAAGCCTATAAATTGGCATTTATTGTGACTTTTTAGCGCTAAAATGAAACAATTGCGCGATAAAAAATAATAAAAACTCGTTATGCTTAATAAAATTTGGTTATCCTTTTTCATCATTGCTTTTTTTTCGGCCCTGGCTACTTGGATTGGCGGCGATGGCTTGGTATTTGAACGCATGGTGCAAGCGTTATTTAATATGGCAAAAGTCTCCGTTGAAATTGCCATTGGTTTGGTTGGGGCATTGTGCTTTTGGCTGGGGGTAATGAAGGTGGCCGAGCATGCCGGCATGGTGAGTGTTTTATCGCGGGCGCTGTCGCCTTTATTTGAAAAGTTAATGCCAGAAGTGCCAAAAAACCACCCTGCATTTGGTTCTATCACTATGAATTTAAGTGCTAATTTGTTGGGCTTAGATAACGCTGCGACACCACTTGGCATTAAAGCGATGCATGATTTACAAAGCATTAATCCACAGAAAGACACCGCCACCAACGCACAAATTCTGTTTTTAGTACTCAATACCAGCTCAGTAACCTTATTCCCAATTGCTGTTTTTGTTTATCGTGCCCAGCAAGGCGCGGCATCCCCTACCGATGTGTTTATTCCTATTTTATTGGCGACATTTAGCTCAACCCTAGTTGGGTTATTAGTGGTGGCATGGATACAAAAGTTAAAGTTGTATCATGCTGTCACTTTGGCTTATTTAGGCACCATTATCGCGGCCATTTTGGCCTTAGTGTTGTATTTTTCAACTTTGGCGGCGCAGCAGTTGAGTTATCAATCGGCTGTGCTGAGTAATTTTTTAATTTTTACCTTTGTATTGCTGTGTTTCTGCTGGGCGTTTTATAAAAAACAAAATGTCTATGAGCAATTTATTGACGGCGCCAAACAAGGCTTTGAATTTTCAATGTCATTAATTCCTTATTTATTGGCGATGCTGTGTGCCATCGGTGTGCTGCGTGCCAGTGGTGCGCTGGATGTGGCATTAGATGGATTGCGCTACTTAGTCGCACTGGCCAATGGCGATGCCCGCTTTGTTGATGCGATGCCTACGGCGTTTATGAAACCTCTCAGTGGCTCAGGGGCACGTGCAATGATGCTTGAAACCATGACCACTCACGGGCCAGATTCTTTTGCTGGGCGGCTTGCTTCAACCATTCAAGGCTCTACTGAAACTACTTTTTATGTGTTAGCCGTGTACTTTGGCGCGGTTGGAATAAAGCATACTCGCCATGCAATTGGCTGTGGCCTAGCTGCTGATTTTGCTGGAATTATGACTGCGATCGTGGTGTGTTATTGGTTTTTTGGTTAATGAAATAGTCTCTATCTTTATTACAGCCATTTGTTAAAGTGGGTTAACTAAAAAATACCAGCGATAAATCGATGACTTTAACTCAACTCACACTCTTTTTTGGCTGGGCCAGCTGCATTAGTATGGCCATGCTCAGTATTATTTTTATTTTATTGTTAATGTTTAACAAAAGCATTTTAACCTTGCACAGTCAGCTTTTTAATGTCACTGAGGATGAGTTAAATCTGATTTATCTCAAGTATTTAGCCCAGTATAAAATATTAATGTTTATCTTTTTTATCGTACCGTATTTGGCCTTAAAAGTGATGGCATGGTAAAAGTTCTAACAAAAGAAGGGTAAAAGATGTTTATTGTATCAATCACGTATCGTACTGATTTAAGCCAAGTTGAATTGTTATTGAACGAGCACTTAGATTTTTTAGATTCGAATTACCAAGCGGGACATTTTTTAGCATCGGGGCCAAAAGTGCCGCACACAGGCGGCATTATTTTGGTTAATATGCAAAGTCGCGCAGCGCTACATACGTTACTTGAAAATGACCCGTTTTATCGTGATGGTATTGCAGTATATGAAATTACTGAATTTAGCGTCACTAAAGCGACAGCAAACTTAAGTGAGTTAGTGGCAAAAAGCAGCTAAAGCTGCTCGATATTGTCTAAACACCATTTTGCACGATTGAGGGTCTCGGTTTGGCTTTGTAAGCTTTGTTTATCCCAATTGCGATATATCATGCCTATGCGTGGGTTATGCTCAAGTCGCTCGCGATGCTGAACCATAAACTGCCAATATAAACTATTAAGAGGACACGATTTTTCGCCCACTTTTTCTTTTACTTGGTAGTGGCAGTCGTTGCAGTAATCACTCATTTTATTTATGTAATTGCCACTTGCGGCATACGGTTTGGTAGCAACAATGCCATTGTCGGCAAATTGCGTCATACCGCGGGTATTGGGTAACTCAACCCATTCAATCGCATCGATATAAATACCTAAGTACCAGTCATCTACTTGGTCGGGGTGAATGCCGGTTAATAAACAAAAATTTCCCGTGACCATCAAGCGCTGAATATGGTGGGCGTAAGCCGTGTTTAAACTTTGGCTGATGGCGTGGTGCAAGCACCGCATTTTAGTTTTGCCATGCCAAAAATAGGTGGGTAAGTTTCGCTGTGCCTCTAACGTATTATACGTTTTGTAATCGGGCATATTCGCCCAATACACACCGCGCACGTATTCGCGCCAGCCTAAAATCTGCCTTACAAAGCCTTCGACTTGAGCCAAATTGATAGCCCCGTTAGATTGTTCATACGCAGTGATTGCTGCTTGAATAACCTGAAGCGGGGGCAGCATTTTGCAATTAATCGCAAACGATAATCGGCTGTGGTACAAGCTCCAACTGTGTGGGCTTTGCGCTGTCATTGCATCTTGAAAACGACCAAAGTTGGGGAGTAAATATTGGCAAAAAAACGCGAGCAATTGTTTCGCTTGAGTGCGGTTGACCGGCCAAATGAAGGGCTCAGTCAGTTGACCTATGGTTTTGACGTGATGGCGAACTAAGCGCGCTTTAATGTCACTGACATCAGTTTCAAATAATAATGGTGCAGGAATAGTGGCTAAATCGGTTTTTTTGAGTTTTACGCGGTTATCGGCATCAAAATTCCATTGCCCACCTAGCGGCTCGCCATTGTTCATTAGCAGATTAAAACGCTTGCGCATTTTGCGATAAAAATGCTCCATGGTGACATGTTTATCTTTTTTAAAATACTGATTTATTTCAGTAAAAGGCAGCATAAAATGCTCGCTATCGACGCAAACTTTGGTAATGGGAGTAAGGTCTAATTCTGCTAACTGCTCTGCGAGTCGGTACTCGTCTGGTTGTTGGTATTCAAAGGTGCGGCACTGATATTGTTGGCATAAACGGGCAATTAAATGGGGTAAATTGGCATCGTGCTCGGTATCATCAAGGGTTAAGTGTAAAACGTTAAAACCCGCTTGTCTTAAGGCGTTGGCAAATTGGCCCATAGCGGCAAAAAAACCACACACTTTTTGAATATGATGTGGCGCATAATCCGTTTCTTGGCGCAGCTCTGCAATCACATATAAGAAATTGTCTTTGTCTTGTTTAAACCAAGAGTGATTAGCGTTGAGTTGATCACCTAAAATTAACCGTAAGGTCGAAAACGATGTGTTCATAATACTCCTATCGGCCAATCGACCATGTCGGTGTGATTGATTGCTTGGCAATGTTTGTCGCCTTGCCAAAAAGTAACAAAGGCGTTGTTTGGATCGTACAACGCTGCTTGTTTTTTAATATGAAAATGACGACCTCCACGGGGATCTGGGCCAACGCCTGCTAAATATTGCCAGTTGCCCCAGTTGCTGCCAACATCATAATCAATTAAGCGTTGTTCAAAATACGCTGCGCCATAGCGCCAATCAAGTTCAAGTTCGTTGACAAAGCAACTGGCCACAATTTGTCGCCCTCGGTTTGACATCCAACCGGTTTCATTCAGTTCATGCATTAAGGCGTTAACCAGCGGATAAGGTGTTGAGCCTTCACACCATTGTTTAAAACGACTCGGATAAAAGCTGGTGGCAAGCGATTTTTGCCTCACACCACCTGCGCTAAATAATCGCTGTTGGTGTTTACGCGCATACCAAAAAAAATACTCTCGCCACAGTAATTCAAAATAAATCCAATAGGTTGATTCATTGGCACCATGAACTGCTTCGTATTGTTTAAGAGCTGCCATCACTTGACGAGGGCTTAAAGCACCGTGAGCTAAAAACCCCGAAAGTTTAGTTGAAAAATCATCGCCCATTAGCGCATTGCGTGTTTCTTTATAAATACTTGGGGCTTTGCTTGAAAAGTAGTGATGAAGATAAGCATGGGCCGTGATTTCGCCCCCAGCATAATAACTATTAAACGCCGAGGGCTTTAAATCGTGTTTTTTATGCTCAGTTGATAGCAGTGGAGGTGGTAAATAAGTGAGCGCCTCTAAAGGCGTAGGCACGGTAAGTTGCTCAAACAGTTTGCGACACGGAGTAAAGCTTTTTGGTAAATCTGCAAGTTCAAATGGTAAATCAGCAAGACGAAATAAACTGCTGCCTGAATGCGCGCAAAAATTGACCGCTCGAAAGGTTGCTTGCAAATATTGCCAATGGTGTTGTTCGTTAAAGCCCGCATGAATTGTGCGGCCAATATCAGTAACGCCATAATGTTTGATGTAATGGCCGATAACTCTAGGCACAGAGCCGTGTTCAATCACTAAAAACTGATTCAATAAACGTAAGTTTTCATCAAGCTCAACCAGATGTTGTTGTAAAAAACCAAGTTTGGCTGAACTTGGTTGGGTTTGGCTAAATTGCTGACTAAACGCATCTTGTGGTGCATGAACATATAAGCAAATTAGGGTATCAACGCTATCGGCTAGCGCTTTGAGCGCTGGATTATCGAGTACCCGCAAATCGTGATCAAAAATAAATAAGCCAATTTTTTTCATAAGGACATATCACAGTCTTGTCATTGAGATAACCTGCCAATACGCATCATCAGGCCAAAAAGACCAATAAACCCGTGTTCAACGCAATGCCTTACACAGATGTGAGTTTGACAACACCTACAAAGGTTGGCAAAGTAAAAAATGAATAAAAACAGATGTTTTTAACTTAATAATAGGGAATAATTTATGTTTAAGTCGCGAGTTTTGGCTATGTTTGTTATTGTGCTCTTAGTTGCCACCACATACGTACACGCAGGGCAAAGCGAAACACTAACCATTACCTCAGCACAATTTAAAACGCCGATTGAATACACAGTCACGCTACCAAATGATTACCATAACGAAAATAAGCAAGATAAACGTTACTATTTGCATCTTGATATCCATCCGCGTAGCCACGGTTATATTAGTCAACTTAATGATTGGCTCAGCCATAATGGTGAATGGCCATGGCCACAAGCTATTGTAATCACGCCAAAAAATTACCACAGTGAGTTTGCCAAACAGTTTGAACAGCTGATCAAGCAGCCCGATGATCCGCTTTTACTTAATTATTTTGAGCACGACTTATTGGCCAGTATCGATAAACAATACCGTACCAATGGTTTTCGCAGCTACAGCGGCTTTATGGGCAATGCAGCACTAGGTTTACATATATTGCTTAATCGGCCGCAGTTATTTACCGGCTATATTTTGGCCAGCCCAAGCCTTGACAATAATATGTTTAATATCAGCCAAAGTGCGGTTGAAAAATTAAAAGTCAAAGACGACAAACTACGTTACCTCTACATCTCGATTGGAGAGCATCAATATGAGCAAAATAGTATTGATGCGGTAAAAAAGTTTGAATATGCCTTGAGTCAAACTGCGCCCAGCACATTAGAGTGGCAAGTGGTGTATAACCGTACTAACAATTACATGTCGCAACCTATTATTGCGCTTATCAATGGTATAGAAGGCCTTTTTGCCGATAAGTTTACCCCGTTAGCAGCAGATTCGGCGATTTCTCAGCAAGGCGCCGATGCTATTATTGCTTATTACCAACAGCTATCAGCTAAAAAATATGGGTTTGAAGTCTCAGCCGAAAGTTCGTTAAAACATTTGGCTGAGTCTTGGATTACTACCGAACCAAATAAAGCACAAGCCTTATTCAGTCGTATTATTGTGCTTTATCCTGAGTCGTCTTATGCACAATCGTCTCTAGCGGCTTTTTATGCAAGCCAAGGCAATCTTGAACAAGCGATTGCCGCGCAGCAAAAAGCGGTCGAAAAAGCTAAAAAATTGGTTGAGTGGCATCAGTTAAAACAGCAAGGTCAACTTGAACAATATCAATTGCAACTGATGCAACAAAAAGCTAAACAATAGGCAAAATAACTCTGGGCATGTTATTGCAGGCAAATAAAAATGACGAGGTTATCGAATGCGCACATACAGTTATACAGTTGAATTAACTCAGCCCAAGGCCGCTGAGTTTGTGCATTTGCGCCAAGAGGTCGGTTGGGGTCAATTGCCGCTTGATTTAGCCCAAGCAGCGCTGGAACAATCACTGTTCCATGTGGCGATCCGTATGCAAGGCGAGTTAGTTGCAATGGCTAGGGTGATTGGTGATGGCGCATTATTTTTTTATATTCAAGATGTGATTGTTGCGCCAAGTTATCAAAAGCAAGGGCTGGGTGCTGTATTAATGGAGCAAATACAACGGTATTTGGCCACGGCCGCAAACAAAGGGGCGACCGTGGGGCTTTTATCTGCCAAAGGCAAAGAAGCCTTTTATCAGCGCTATGGTTATTTGGTGCGGCCAAATGAGCAGTTAGGCGCGGGGATGTGTGCGTTTATTTAGCCCACTCCCCCTAACAACTCTTTCAGCATCTTTCACTTTAAACTCATACCATCGATAAAACCGATGGCGTTATTAGCTTTAAATCGTTCGCCATAACAAGCGTTTAGCACTATACCTATAAAGGCAATTTAGTCTGAAAGTAAAATCAATAGGAGCGTGTTATGGCAGATACAGCAAAATGTCCGTTTAATCATACTGCAGGCATGGGGACATCTAACCAAGATTGGTGGCCAAATCAATTAAATTTAAATATTTTGCACCAGCACTCTTCATTTTCCTCACCGATGAAAGCGGATTTTAATTATGCCGAGGCATTTAAAAGCCTAGACCTTGATGCGCTAATTCAAGATTTAAACCACTTAATGACAGACTCTCAAGATTGGTGGCCTGCGGATTATGGCCATTATGGTCCTTTTTTTATTCGTATGGCATGGCACAGTGCGGGCACATATCGTACCGCCGATGGCCGTGGTGGTGCAGGGTCGGGTTCACAACGCTTTGCGCCGCTAAATAGTTGGCCTGACAACGGAAACCTTGATAAAGCAAGGCGTTTACTTTGGCCAATTAAACAAAAATATGGCGCTAAAATATCGTGGGCTGATCTGATGATTTTGGCTGGTAACTGCGCCCTTGAAACCATGGGCTTTAAAACCTTTGGTTTTGCTGGTGGACGCGTTGATATTTGGCAGCCTGAAACCGATATTTATTGGGGCAATGAAGATACTTGGCTTGGTGATAAACGCTACCAAGGCGATCGTGAACTTGACAATCCTTTAGCCGCAGTGCAAATGGGGTTAATTTATGTCAACCCCGAAGGCCCCAATGGCAAACCAGATCCGCTAGCTTCAGCCATTGATATTCGCGAAACCTTTGCCCGTATGGCAATGGATGACGAAGAAACAGTAGCACTGATTGCAGGTGGCCATACATTTGGTAAAACCCACGGGGCAGGCGACCCCGCGCATGTAGGGCCAGAGCCTGAAGCTGCTGGGATCAGTGAGCAAGGTTTTGGTTGGATAAACAGCATGGGCAGTGGTAAGGGCGTTGATACCATTACCAGTGGGCTTGAAGGGGCGTGGACGCCAGATCCAATCAAATGGGATAACGGCTATTTTGATACCTTGTTTGGTTACGAGTGGGAAATTGTAAAAAGCCCTGCAGGAGCGACACAATGGGCACCTAAAAATGGTGCAGGAGCTGGCACAGTGCCAGATGCACATGATGCGAGCAAACGCCATGCACCTATGATGGCCACCTCCGATATTGCGCTGCGAGAAGATCCAATATATGCCAAAATTTCTAAGCGTTTTCATCAGCATCCTGAGCAGCTTGCCGATGCTTTTGCCCGAGCTTGGTATAAATTAACTCACCGTGACATGGGGCCAAAAACCCGCTGTTTAGGCCATTTAGTGCCAAAAGAAGAGATGATTTGGCAAGACCCTATTCCAAAACGAGATTATCAGCTGATTGATGCTGCGGATATTGTGGAATTAAAAAGTAAAATTTTGGCATCTGGCTTAACGGTGGCGCAAATGGTGTCAACGGCCTGGGCTTCGGCTTCAACCTTTCGAGGCTCAGACAAGCGTGGCGGCGCCAATGGCGCTCGTATTCGTTTAGCGCCGCAAAAAGATTGGCAGGCAAATGAACCTGCACAACTTGCGGTTGTACTCGGTGCGCTTGAAACAATTCAGCACAGTTTTAATCACAACCATAAAGCAAAGGGTAAACAAGTATCACTGGCAGATCTAATTGTGCTTGCGGGCAGTGTTGCCATTGAACAAGCCGCGGCAAATGCGGGTGTGAAAGTGGAGGTGCCATTTAGCGCTGGTCGAACTGATGCAAACAGTGAGCACACCGATGAGCACTCGTTTGCGGTGCTTGAACCCATTGCTGATGGATTTAGAAACTATCAAAAAATGCAATTGAGTGTGCCAGCCGAAAAGCTGTTAGTTGATAAAGCGCAACTATTAACCTTAAGTGCCCCAGAAATGACCGTATTAGTAGGCGGTTTACGGGTTTTAAATAGCAATGTTGGTCAAGCGCAGCATGGGGTTTTTACCACACAGCGTGATACGTTAAGTAATGATTTTTTTGTTTATTTACTTGATATGCGTACCAAGTGGCAATCAACCGATAAACATGAAACTCAGTTTGAAGGACGTTGTCGTCAATCGGGTGAACTCAAATGGTTAGCCACGCGGGTTGATTTGGTGTTTGGCTCAAACTCACAACTGAGAGCCATTGCTGAAGTGTATGCCAGTACAGATGCCAAAGAACGCTTTATTCATGACTTTATTGCTGTTTGGGTCAAAGTGATGGAGCTTGATAGATTCGATTTAGCGTAATATAAAAACCCTGCCAAGTTGCGCGGCATTAACTTTTGTATGGCTCAGCTTTGTAGGCTAAAAAACAAAACCCCTGATCGTATTAACGGCTCAGGGGTTTTTAGTTTATAGCCCATGCTGTTTGTACAGATTTAGCGATTAAAATTTAAGCGCTTAACAGCGCCATAGCGTCACGCAGCGCTGCATCAATTGCTTGATTTTTCATTTGTTGCTTTTCAACATCAAAATTATCGTAAAAACTGGCAACAGAAAATGAAGCTTTAACGTCAGCGGCAAAAAATGGCGCCGATCCCGTTGCTGCGGCTAGTACTGACTTTGCACCGCCTGGGCCTGGTGACGTGGCTAATAAAACCATGGCTTTGTTTTGAAATACTTTTTGGTTGATACGCGACATCCAATCAAAAATATTTTTGTATGCTGCGGTATAAGAACCATTGTGTTCTGCAAATGAAATAACCACTGCATCGGCTTGGCCAATTTTAGTGAATAAGCGCTGAGCAAGTTCAGGAATGCCATCTTGCGCTTCACGATCACCGCTGTAAATTGGCATTTCGTAATCATTTAAATCAATTAATTCAACCGTATCGCTCACAATGCTCGCAGCGTAATGTGCTAATTGTTTATTAATAGATTGGCGAGAGTTGCTGGCAGCAAAAGCGAGTACATTCATAATAAATATCCTTAAAGTGGTAAGTGATGGTTGTTGCACTAGCAAGATGCGGATAACGTTTTCTCAAATGCAAGTAAGCGCGTGCCTTAACCGATAGAAACAGTGTATATTAAGTTTATATGTTTATTAATAGTGTAAAAGTGGAGTCACTGTTTCCATATGATTAGTAATCAGCTGTTTGATGGCATCGAAATTTTTGTTCAAGTGGTCAAATGTGGTAGTTTTAATGCTGCAGCGAGTGTGCTTGGCCATTCAAGTTCGCACATCAGCAAAGAAATAAGCAAACTTGAAAGTCGAATTGGTGTGCGGTTAATGAACCGCACCACACGTTCGTTGTCGCTCACGCCCGAAGGTGAGGCGTATTTTCAACAATGTGTACAATTAATTAGCGACGCCGAGCAAGCAGTGAGCCTTATTACCGCCGATGATGTGCAGCCAAAAGGCACGTTGAAAATCAGTTGCCCCATCGGATTTAGTCAGCAATATCTGCAATCGGTAATTGCTCAGTATTTAGAGATGTATCCCAATGTCACCCTTGAATGGGATTTGAGTGATAAGCGAATAGACTTAATTGCTGATGGCTACGACTTAGCTATTCGAGCCAGTGAGCAGTTAGTTGAATCGAGTTTAATTTGCAAGCGGGTATTTCACTGTAAAGCCCATGTGGTGGTCTCAAAAGGCTATATTGAAAAGTATGGTCGCCCACATCACCCTCGAGAATTGGCTGCCCATCATTGTATTTGTTATTCCAATCTTAAAATGCCTGGGCGCTGGGATTTTATTGAGCGAGATGGCACACCGTTTCAGGTCGATGTGCGACAAAAAGTACGCTGCAATAATGGACAAATGCAATTGGCGTTAGTGCAAGCTCATCAGGGGATCACCCGATTACCGGCTTTTTATCTAAATGATGCGCTGCAAAATGGGGAGCTGGAAGTATTGTTTTGTGATTATAAAGAGCCAGAGGTGAATGTGTATGCCATTTATCCAAGTCGCAAGCATTTGTCGCCAAAAGTACGTTGTTTTATTGACTTACTGAGCAGTAGTTTTGCTCAGTAAGTCGGCCTGTTATTTTTTAACGCAGGCAAATAATGCGTTGCCCGCTGTGCCTTGCCAAGGCACGAGTTTATCGTAATCGTGCTCAAATACATGCACGTCAAAATAAGGCTCTAGTAGTTGTTGTAGCTGGCTAAAACTCACTGCAACCATTGAATGGCTGTCTTGCCACGACTGTGTAATACCGTTATCGGTTTTATCTATGCTTAACATTAATGCTTGTGCATTGCCGCTGCCCTGGTAATGCCAATTAGATGCAAATTTAAATAGGCTGCTGCCATGCTGTGCGCTGTGGCTAACAAACGAGTTGTTATCAATTTTATGTTTATCAACGGCATTAAAACAAAATAAGCCTTGTGCATTAAGTGCAGCATGTGCACTAGCGATACATTGGCTTAATCGCTCAAGTTGCGCGCTGTAATGAATCGAATACAAAAAACAGGTGATGAGATCGGGCGGCGTTTCGGTGCTAAAGTTACACATATCTTGCAGGCTGAAGTCTGCATCGGGGCAGCGAGTTTGGGCTAAATCAAGCATTGGTTGATTAATATCAAGACCGCCACTTTGGTAACCAAAATCAATAAAATGCGCCACATGTGGGCCAGTACCACAGGCTAAATCTAAATGTTGGCGACCATTGTTACCAAAGAGCTGCTGTAAACGGTGTATAGTATGACTTTGCTGCAGATAATCAATGTCAGCACACATTAAGTCATAATAACCTGATAAATCGGTATAAAGGGAGTTGGAGGTCATTGTTACCTACTTGAGTGGATAGAACAAAAAGCGGCTGTTCATACACCAAAAGGTAAACGAAAATGGCAGCTCAAGGCGAAAAACGCGCATATTACTGTAACTGAGGGAATTTGGGTATGTGTTTTTAATTAAAATGCGCGTTTGTTATGGTTGTAATTAAACACGTTGTTCGTGATTTATTTATCAAACCTCGGCGCGTCAATATGAGTATCACTTTGATTGCCTTTCATATTTGTCATTCGAAAAATAATACTTTGACGAGGGTTTTGTTCAATAATCATCAAGATATATTTATATTGTAGTTATTTTTATTTTCAACTGAACAGGGTAATTTAATGTAGATTAGGCTCTGTGTTGTCTGACTCTTGTAAACCGCAGACAATTATTTCTTCTCCTAAATGATACACATTATGCACTGCGACATAGGTACCAGACACCACTCCAGTCAGCGGTAATAAAAGAATGCCACCAATGGAATAATAGTTATTGTTGTCTTCATGAAGATTAAATACCTTAAGTGTTTTTTTATCGCTTGAAATCTCACATTTAGTGTAATGAGTGGGATCAGTGACTGGTAATACAATACATCCCGAAATGAAGGTTGTTAAGGCGAGGGTGAGTAATCTTACTTTCATGGACACAATCCTTTGAAAAATTAGAGTTAATAAATTAACCTGCACCAAGTTTATAAAGGTGCTATTTTTGCGCAAAGGACATGATCTTGCCACATACCTGCAATTTTTAAATAGCGCTTGGCATACCCTTCTTGTTCAAAACCTAACTTATTTAAAACACGTGCGCTGCGTTCATTGTTTGGCATATAGTTTGCCATTACTCGATTTAAGCCAACAACATTGAAAATGTATGAAATTGTGGTCTGTAAAATCTCAGTCATGTAACCTTGATTTTCATAGTCTTTTGCAATTGAATAACCAAGAAAGCACGCCTGAAAAGGCCCTCTAACAACCTCAGAGAAAGTACAGATGCCAATCATTTTTGGCCTAGGTTCGTTGCTAAAAGCAATAAATTTATATTCAGTGCCCTGTTTAAACGCTGCTTCACTGCTTTTTGCCATGTTCACCCAATATTGTTTGGTAAAATAATCGTCAGAACGAGTCGGCTCCCAAGGCGCTAAATGTTGTTTATTTTTAATATGATAGTCTAATACTGATTCAACATGTTCAGTCGTCATTATTGTTAGTGTGGTTCTTTCAGTATTGAGCACTTTGACACCTTATTTACTATCGTTTTTCCTACAAATCTCACTATATGATTATAAATAACTGTTTGTTTGAAGAAAATGTTTAGGTATTTAAGGCAGATTAAATTAACTCAACTGCGTTATATAAGGCTACTTAGCTATTAATAGAATACGAAAGTGTCGACTTTAATCTATCAGTAGTCTTTAAACTGGCATCAGTTTTATCATGGCTCTGCTTATATCTACAATAAATCAACCGCTTGTAGAGATGTGAAAATGACGGGAATAGGGGCTGTAACTTAAGCACTATATGATAAGTTGTAAATGTTCCATAACCTCAAACACAAATATGAGTAATAGTCACAGTGGGTTAGCGTCCTAAACCACTGTGACTGGTTTAACTTAATATCAAGTTAAAATCATGGTGTTTAAAAGTAAGTTTGGGCCATTTTAGTGTGCAACTGATTGAGGCCTTGTTGTATTTCGTCAATAAATTCATGCAGCATTTCTTGTTTTAAGGTTTCAGGTTGGACATTGCTTAATTGGCGCTGTACAACGTTTACTTGTTCAATAACCGTTTGGCTATTGGGTAAGTCCACTAAACAAAATTGAACTTGTTGCAATGTGTGATTTAGCGCCCGAGGAAATTTATCGTCGAGTAATAAAAATCGTAAAACATCACGACGATTGACTCGTAGGCGCATTTGACGGCGATACATTTGATAACCGGTGAGTGATTTTAAAACACTCATCCATTGGATGTTTTCAAATGGCGTGATTTCATTTTCTAAATCAGGTAATAAATTGGCTGAGCGGACATCAATAATGCGCGTGGTCATATCTGAACGCTCAATATTACGACCAAGACGTAAAAAATCATAGCCTTCATCATGAGTCATGGTGCCGGCTAAATTACCCGTTATAGCCTGATTTGCTTGAATAATGCTATTGAGAAATTGATGTCTGTATCGACCACTTTTGATTTTATGTTCGTTCTCTTTGGCAAATAAATAGACTGAATTAATTTGCTCCCATGCTTCGCGGGGAATTATTTCGCGAATAGTGCGGGCATTTTCACGTGCCGCCACTAAAGAACTCATAATTGAACTGGGGTTACGTGTATCCGCGATTAAAAAAGAAGCGACACTCACTTCATCGGTATGGTCGTAATACGTATCAAATATTTCTCTTGATGACATAATATCAAGGATAGGTGCCCAACCTAGACGAATGTGTTTAGGTAAATCGAGTAATAAGTTCGCGTTTACGTTAACAATACGAGCTGTGTTTTCAGCTCTTTCTAAGTAGCGACCTAGCCAATAAATATTATTGGCAACGCGTGAAAGCATGCTCATAATGACTCCATATCAACAATCCAAGTATCTTTACTGCCACCACCTTGTGAGGAGTTGACCACGGTTGAACCTTTTCGCAGTGCGACGCGTGTAAGGCCACCGGTTGTGACTGTCACTTCTTTTGCGGTTAAAATAAATGGGCGCAAATCGAGGTGCCTAGGTTCAACGGTTTCTTTAACCATAGTTGGTGCGGTCGATAAAATGAGCATTGGTTGAGCGATATAATTACGAGGATCGGCTTTGATTAGCTTTTTGAATTCTTCATGTTCTTCTTTAGTGGCGTGTGGGCCGATGAGCATGCCATAACCACCTGATTCATTAGCTGGTTTTACCACTAGTTTTTCAATATTTTGTATGACGTAATCACATTCTTCAGGGTTGATACATTTATAAGTTGGTACGTTAGGTAAAATGGCTTTTTCACCAAGGTAATATTCGATTATTTCTGGTACAAAAGCATAAACGACTTTATCGTCAGCGACGCCAGAGCCAGGTGCATTCGCTAGGGCCACATTACCCGCTTGCCAAGCACGCATTAAACCAGGTACACCAAGGGTTGAATCAGGATTAAAGACTTCAGGGTCTAAAAATAGGTCGTCTATTCGGCGGTAAATCACATCAACTCGTGATAAGCCTTCAATAGTACGCATATATACACAATCGTTTTCATCAACGACTAAATCATCACCGATCACTAACTCAGCCCCCATTTGTTGGGCTAAATATGCATGCTCAAAATAGGCAGAATTATAGATTCCAGGAGTCAGTACTACAATTTCAGGCTCTTTGATTGCACGAGGGGACAGTGCTGCCAACATATCATAGAGTTGTGACGGGTAATCATCGACTGGTAAGATATTATATTTCTCAAACATTTGTGGGAATACACGTTTCATGACTTGACGATTTTCAAGCATATAAGAAACGCCAGAAGGCACTCTTAGGTTATCTTCAAGTACATAGACAGTGCCATCATTATCGCGCACTAAGTCTGAGCCACAAATATGTGCCCAAACACCCAAAGGTGGGGTAAACCCCTTACATTGAGGTAAGAAATTTTTCGATTTATCAAGTAAGTGGGCAGGGAAAATACCGTCTTTAATGATGTTTTGTTCGTTATATAAGTCATTAATAAATAGGTTTAACGCTTTGACCCGTTGTTTGAGTCCAATTTCAATGGTGTGCCATTCCGTTTTATCAATTAAGCGAGGAATAATATCAAAAGGCCAAGCTCGGTCGATTGATCCCTCTTCATCGTTATAAACTCGAAAAGTGATGCCCATCGTTTGAATGGCGAGATCTGATGCGGCTTTGAATTCGGTTATATCATCATCAGATAGGTTAGAAAGGTAGTGACAAATTTCAGTTGCAAAATGCCTCGGGGTATTCGCTGATTGCAGTAATTCATCATGAAAATTTGCAATGTCGTAGCTATCCCATCGAATGGCCATTAGTTTCTCCTTAAGCATAGTGGGTTCATTCAGTGTAGGCTAAAAAAGAGGCTATTGATACCCTAGCCTCTAAAAGTCTATGATTTCATTTGTTATTTTGAATGCTTTATAACTTCATGCACAAATCGTAATTTGTTTAAAGCAGTTATCGAAATCACAAAAGGATAGGCATCATCATGGCCCATACTGCGGTTTATAGCATTGAATGCTTTGGTGAGCCTACACCAATCATTAAACAGTTGGGTGAAGCTGATTGCGGTGTAGGCATCGTCTATTTTGTCGCATTTAACGAGCGGATTTTTAACTTGATTGCCTGAAATGCTTAACTCATAGTCGTTTGCTGTTTCTAAGGTGTCTACCATGTGGAGGTAATGCGCCCATGTTTCGGCCCAATCTTCCCAAGGATGCATACTGGCATAGGCACTGATCCACACATTTTGCCAATTTGTAGCTGGGCCATTTTGGTAATATTGCTCTAACGCTTGTGTATAGCACAGACGCTCGTCACCAAAAAGAGCTCTAAATGAGTCGATGAAAGGGGTGTTTTGAATCAAACGATCCCAATAATAGTGGCCTGACTCGTGGCGAAAGTGGCCAATGAGTGTGCGATATTGTTCGTTCATTTTTTCACGCATTTCGATACGCGCACTGCTTTGGGCTTCGTTCAAATTAAGGGTAATTAAACCTGCACTGTGCCCAGTGATCACATAATCTTTGACGGTTAATTCATTACCGTACTCGTCTTCAATTTGGTCTTCTAAAAAAGAGAAACCTAGTCCAGTGCTAGGATCAACTTGGCGATCTACAATCGGCAACTTAAGTTTTAACAGTGTAAAAAGTAGACGTCTTTTTGACACTTCCATGTTGTACCACAGTTTGATGTTTTCAGGCTTTTCAAGGTTAGGAATAACAACATTTAAGCGACAAGACTGGCACAGGTCATGTGGATCATCGGCAGGCACCATCCAATTGCAGACATCATGATGCCAATAATTTTTGCATTGGCGATAAAGGCGATCGTTGGTTGCAACCTTATAGAAACCTTCTGGCGTTATTGTTAACGCGGTGAGTTGCAAGTCTTCAGGAACAAAACCAAGCATGGCGTTACAGTTAACACATTTATTATTGATGAAATGCAGTGTGTTACCACATTGACAGGTAAACGTTTTCAAATGATGTTCCAAAATTATCAGGGATTTTTGAGATGATCCGCAGTGGCATTGCAGTTGAGAGTAACAGCAAACCGCAGTTGATTATAGCTCATTGATTTTGTCATCTAGAAAAGTAATGCAATTTGCATAATCACAAGATGGTGGTATTTGATAATACAGTAGAACCGAAAACGCTAAAAACTAAATGAGTTTAGTTAGGCTGAGCGAATAAAAACGAAAAAAGCGCCAATTAGGCGCTTTGCTCGTAGGATTTTACTATTTTAAAAACAGTTATTTTACGTGTAACAGTTGTTTTGTATTCCAAAGTGGCTGTTTGCCTTCATCTAAACCTTCTAGGAATAAATAAGTTGCTTTACCTTTTAAACCCGCAAGTTCAGCTGGAAGTTTGACGTTATAAATACGTTCTTTGCCATAAGCACCCACGTATTTTGTTACAAGTGTAATTGGTTCAACAAATAAGCTCGATGCAACAGAAATACGCACCAAACCAGTATTTTTCATTCGAATAGGTAATGTTAACTGTTCAGCTGTTACTTCAAGACCAGCAGCACCGGTGGCGATAGGCGTACCACTTGCACGGGCTTTGGGTTGGGCTAATAGACCATCAAGTACTTTTTGTTGTTGAGTTTGATTTTGGCTCACGATATCGGCTTGAGTACGATCAACACGCACATCAGCGATACAGCCGTAGTCTTCAATTAATTGACCAGCATGGTGACCAAAACGAACGGTTTGCATGTAAGACGAACGAATTGAAATATCTTGTGGTAAGGCCTCAAAAGGTGCACCAAAGTCATTAATGAAACTATTGTGGTCACGCACTGACGCACCACCGGCACCTGTTTGCGGATCTTCACCATAAATAACAGCTGCATCATTATCTTGCATTCCACAAACAAATAAATCGGTTGCTGAGTAGCTTTTTGCATCACTTAACACCGCAACCGGTTTGGTATAAACCTGCTTAAATGAGTTGGCATAAAAGGATGGGGTGATTGGAGCATTACGTGAATACTTAGCATTGCTGCCAGCTACTTCTGCTAATGCGGCCGCAAAGTCCGGGTTAGTTTGGCCATACGCTGTTTGGGTATAAATGTATTGGTTAAGAGGTGAGTTCAGCAAACGGTAGTCGTGTGCTTTGGTTTCTTGTGCAATAAATAATTGAGGCAACATTTCTGACAAAAATACATAGCCACCGCCATTACCACGCACATCGATGACCATTGCATCGGTGGTATTTTGTGCAGCTGCAACGGTATCACGAATACCGAATAGCTCATTCACCCAACTCAACTGAGGTGCGAATGTACTAATACGAAGATACCCAACAGTTTGCCCTTTATAAGCAAGGGTATCGAAATAATAAGCACCGCCCGGCGCACGATTATTTTGAGGCCAAGCACTGACTGGTGACGCTTCAATTTCACCCATTTGTACTTCAACTTTACGTGCTAGTTCAAAACCCTCGTAGTGGCTTTGAGTTGAAGCGCTTGGTGGTAACTGCTCAATAAACTCTAGAGCTTGCGGGTTTGTTGTAACTAAAGCACTGGTAGCTTCATGAGTGGCGAATTCGTCACTGGCAGGGGCGATAGGAGCTCCGCCAATTTTCACTGGGTGATACAGTAACCAATCAACCGTAATATCGTATTGTTCATCTGTAGCTGCCGAAACCAAGGTTAGCGTTACAGTATTGTCTGTAGGTAAAGTTGTTGCATGATGACTTTGAAAGCGCATGTCATTGAGTGTTCTTACAAAACCGGCATAAGAGTTAGCACCTGCACTTTTAGGCATGCGGCTTTTAACTGCTTGGGCAATAGGTTGACCTTGGTAAGCAACCACTAAATCACCAGCCTGAGGTACCGTTTGCCCAGGGTAACGATTGGCAAATGATGCCCATACAGAGCTAATTGCGACAGAAAACTCATCACCATTATGAGTGACGCGATCAAAACTAAAAGGTAAATAACTTTGATGCTCAGCAAACGGAGTCGGCAAAGTGTAGTTTAAGTGTAAGTCGCGCTGAGAAATAAATAATTGGCTCAATTGAGTATGAAGTTGCGCTGTGGATAAACTATCAACATTGACAGCGATGTCATTTATGGTCTTGATCGGATCTAAATGGCCGTTTGCGGTCGGAGAAATACCATAATATTCATTTTTTTGATGTTGGTTTACATAGATTTGCTCAAGCACTAATTTGGCTTGTTCAACCAAGGTCACTTTTTGTGCATCGGTTAATTCAATAAAACGTACTTGTTCACGTACGTCTTTAAGTGGCTTCAATTCAAAAGCGTTTGCTAAAGAAGGCACAGCAAATACTAATGCTAAAGATAATGCGGTTAATTTCATTTATATCCCCCTGACGTATTTATTTTTTAGCAACGTGTTTCGCGCTTACTGCGCAACTGGTCACCATTCGAGTCTACTAAAGTTAAAGCACTAAAAGAGGAACTAAAGGTTATAACTGATAAAAAAGAAGTATAAAAATAGGATGAAAACCAATCGGTTAAATTATTTTTTGGTTTTGATAGCGGCACAAAAGTTATGCACAATAAGGATTGGCAGCGAGTTTACATAATGTAAATGGATGTGAATATTACGATTTATTTAGCAATAAAAAATTTACTTTTAGGTGATTTAAATTACATTTCGTGGGGGGAGTTAGGCGCTGGCATGGTTAAACTCACTTAAATATCGTGTAGTGGCCGCATTTGATGTTGGTTTTTCAATCTATTGGCGGCAAGGTTTGGCTATCAAATACAGCTATTTTTAGTCTATAGCAGCGTATGGTGCTGTTGTTTTAATCGACACTATAGGGTGAGAAAGCGGCATTTTATTTAAATTAACGTGTTATTTTACATACGATTTATTTATCTTTATTTTGAGGTGGAGTGGCAAAATAATATGATAATTAACATTTTTTATGCATGAAACACGCTATATACTCATCCACGCAATAATATAAATACATTGACCTTTAGCAAGTACCTTTATTTAACGGAAAAAACGTATGTATCTCATAGTTAAAAACGCGCACATTACAATCATTGCACTGACGTTCATCTTCTTTATTATTAATTTTGCACTGAACATTAAAGGTTCAGATAAAGTAAATAATAAATTACTTAAAATTGGGCCGCATATTTTATATACCTTGTTTGTTGTTACGTTTATATATTTAGTCTCAGTGAATCCACTTAATCTTTATCCCTTCGCTAATGGTTGGGCGTCTTCAAAACTTGCCGGTTTTGTTTTTTATGTGCTTTCAATTACGTTAGCGTTGAAAGCGACAAAAACAGTTTGGCGTATTGTAGGGTTTATTAGTGCCGTTTTCTGGCTTGCAATGACAGGGCGTTTGGCTTTTGCACATCATATTAAAGTTAAAGGGGCCAGTACTGATCCGCAGGCCTATATTGATTTGTCTCAGTCAATGTTAAGCGCTATCTGTTAAAAAGCCGCTTCACGAAACATCAATCTAATCCCATTAACAGTTACAACTGTTATTTGAGATAGGTGGTTTTGTAGTGAGGTTATTTAGGCTCACACTGTCTTGTTGCAGCGTGAGCCTTTTTAATAGGTGGAATATATTTTGCTGTGCAACCATCGTGATGAGCTTTAGCGATGTTTTAGTACAACAGTACCCGCAATCAGATCATGCCAGCCACGGTTTTGCTCATCAATTAAAATCCAAATAAAACCCAATCCAAGCGGTAATGCAGAAACAAAGTAACTTAAATAACGAATAACCCCTTGGCGGGTGGAAATATTTAAGCCTGTTTTAGCGTCCACTACCTTGGTATTCATCACCATTTTACCGGGTGTTGCAGCCTTTTTAACCCAAAACGCCACAGCAAGGATCATCGGCAGTAACTCTTCATAAAACGCATAATTTAAGCTCCAAGAATCTTGTAACGCGAGCCATTGGCTGTCGCCATAAAACACCATAAAACAGGCCGCCAAACATGTACTTAATAAAATCCCATCAATAAGGTGGGCTAAGGATCTGCGCATAAAACCGGCATTGCGTGCATCCGACACGGCATAATAATAGCCAGATTGAGTTGATGTCGTGTTCATAATCATTTCTCGTTTTAATTAGATGACTTGAGTATCGCTTGATAAAAGAGCGATATTTAAAGTTAATGATGAAAGGTCAATGGCGGTGATAAGCTGCAGTATTAACTGCTGAATATTAGATGAACCCACGAATGATGTCGGCGATTAGTTAAATAAGCACGCTAGAGTGCGAAATATGAAATGTGTGATGCGGTATTATTTATATTAACGCACCCATTGGTCTTGTTAATAATTAAACTATCTGACTAGAGATAGATAACTTCAAGATCTACAGTTAATTCAATGCGTTGTTAAATTTCTTATCCAAGACTGAGGTGAAGTAAAAATAGCCAATTAAAATTGAGTTAAGAAATGATACCTTTAAATAACAACGGGTAACGTCTTAACCGATTACCAATAAAATCATCGGCTTGTATTTGTTGGCAAATACGTTCAATGTCATCGTCCACTTCAAACACCCAATCAAACCGCTCAATTGCCAGTAAAAAACCTTTTTTCAGGAAGGTTTGTTGTCGGTAATAATCACAATTTTGCTTAATAATACTGATTTTTTCTGGAGCGCGTTGTAGCTCATCAACCACTTGGCGAATGAACTCAAGTTGGTGTAATGATGTTGTACGTTTTGGTTTTTGTCGGTAAGTGCGACCGATATAAGAACTCATGGTGCGTGCTCTATTTGATGCTTGATGGACTCAATTTTTTTGATAAAGTCATCTTTTTGTTTTTCTTGTTGGTAGTCAAGATGATAGGTATTGTGAAAACCGAAACGCAATACCACACCGCAGCCTTGTAAATAAATAGTGTAACCATCAAAGTCTTTAAATGCGGTTATCCCTTGATATAAAGACCCTTCATACATATAACCTTGGTCGTATGGCTCACCATTGCGCTGAATATAATCAAAAACCGATAATATTGTTTTACTCGATAAATCATTTTTCATTGTTGGGCTCCAGTTGCTTATTGTTACATACGACTTAGGAGTTGTATCAGATTACCTCATGCTTGAAAAAATGAGGCCTATAGCATGTTAATCGGGCGCTGCGTGGGTAAAAAATAGCGGACAAAAGTAGATTTATTATCCAGTATTGGGGTTTTCTAACATTGATTGAGGTTCTGTATTATGTCGCTGATGAGGCGGCTTATTTCGCTTGGGTTTATATCTTTTACTGTTAAAAATCTTTTACGGGCACGGCAATAAAATAGTGGCGCAAGCGCCAGGTTGGTCGGTATTGTTGGTCAGGGTTAAGCTGCCACCATGTTGTTCAATGATATTGCGGCAAAAACTTAAACCAATGCCTTGGCCACCTTGTTTAGTGGTATAAAAAGGCACAAAAATATTATCTGGATTGGCAAGCCCTTGGCCGCAATCTTTAATACTAATGTGATACACGCTAGGTTCTTTTTTTGCGCTGCTTGGCGCAAATGTCGCACTAACATTTACACTAATTTGCACCGGTTCAGCACTGGCTTCCACCGCATTTTTAATTAAATTAATCAGTACTTGGAATAAGAATGTCCGATCAGCATAAAGAGTCGAGCAGCTTATCTCAGCAGTGATCTGAGCTTTAGGGTACAGCAACTTAATTTGTTCAATCAGCGGTTCGCAGTCAATAAAGCTTGGCGTTAACGTGAGTCTTTGATTGATAGACGCGTAGCGACCCACAAATTCATTGAGGTGATTGCAGCGCTCTGAAATCATCGCTAAGGCTTGTTGTTGGCGTTCAGTCGTCAATTGACTCGTTAAATTTTCGGCCATGCTGGCCACTGGGGTAAGTGAATTGCGAATTTCATGGCCTAAAACCCGAATAATTTGCTGCCAAGCGTTCAGTTGGCTTTCACGCAGCGCGCTACTGATGTTGATCATCACCAGTAATTGATGGGTTTGGCCTTGTTCAACAAATTCACTGTGGCGAATTTGCCAATGTTGCTGGATGATCACATCGCTAAATTGCCACTGCCCGTTATTAAACACTAATCCTAAACTGCTTACGCCCATATAGCGCAGGCTTTGCCAAGGCATGCCCTTTAAATCACCATAGGCTTGATTGGCGTAATCGAGTTTGTTTTTTTGGTCCAGCACCACAATCGGCACATTAAAATGAGCAATGAGCTGGTAGACTAAAAAAACATGTTGGTCATAACGTGATTTTTTGTGGTACAGCGATTCACTCAGCGCAATCAGTTGCTGTTGCAGTGCGTTTACACAGCCGTAAGGGTAACTGGGTTTAACAATTTGGTTATAGTCTTCATTTAAAATGGCATCCAAATGCGCCTGATTACGCTCAAAACTATTCACCACAGTGCGATAAAAGCGCTTAAACAACCAGCCAAACAAAGCACTAAAACAAAGCGTGCCAAAGATGGGTAAACTCTGATTGGCTGCAACATGACTGAGTAAGATATAGCATGCCACGCTACTAAGTAGGCATGATAGCAGCGCAAAACAAATGAGTGTTTTTTCAAGTGACGCTTCAAACAGTAACGTGCGAGGTTGAGGTGTTTTTTTTGTCTGCATTATGATTCTTTATGGTGCGCAATGGCGTACTTTTCGAGGCGACGATACATCGATGACTTGGTTAAACCCAGTAATTTTGCCGCCGCAGGAATATTACCTTGGCTGCGCTCAAGAGCCAAATCGATTAATGTGCGCTCCGCTTGGGCCAAGGTCATTAAGGGTAAACTCGCCGTTGGCTTGGTCGGTTGTAAGTTTAAATCAGCCTCTGCAATATGGTTTTTACTTGCTAACAATACCGCACGTTCCATCACATGGCCGAGCTCGCGCACATTCCCCGGCCAGCGGTATTGGCGCAAAGCGTGTTTTGCATCGTCAGTCAGTGTTAATGCAGGGCGTTGATATTTAGCACAATGCTGGGAAATAAAGTGTTCGGCTAAGGGCACTATGTCATCGGTGCGCTCACGCAGTGCCGGCACTCTAAATTCAAGGGTATTAACGCGGTAATAAAGATCTTGGCGAAAGAGTTCGCGGTCAATTAGCTTATTAAAATCGCCATTTGAGGCACAAATCAAGCGAATATCCACCTGTTGGGTATGGCTTGAGCCGACCATTTCAAATTCATTTTTTTCTAGCACTCGTAACAATTTTGCTTGTTGTGAAAGTGGAATATTGGCAATTTCATCTAAAAATAAACTACCGCCATCAGCCAGCTCAAAACGGCCAATTCGTTGCTCTTTAGCATCGGTGAACGCGCCTTTTTTATGACCAAACATTTCACTTTCAAATAAGTTTTCAGCAATAGCACCCATATTAACAGCGACAAAAGGTTGGCTCTGGCGTTGAGATTGCTGGTGGATCCACTGGGCAATTTGAGTTTTGCCAGTGCCGTTTTCGCCAGTCAGTAAAATATTTGCATCGGTTGACGCCACACTGCCAAGTGCATTAAATAAACGTGTCATCACATCACTGTGGTAAACAAAGGTGGGTAATGTATTGTGTTGTAATTGTTGATTGAGTTTTTGGTTTTGTTTTGCCAAATCGGCTAATTTAAGTTGCTGTTTGATTAGGCTGATCAGGCGCTGGTTTTGCCACGGCTTTTCGATAAAGTCAACGGCACCGTGTTGCATGGCGGTGACTGCTAAATCAACACTTGACCACGCCGTCATGGCTATTACAGGTAAGGTCAGTTGCTGCTTTTGCAGGTACTTTAAAAAACTCAGCCCTTCGTCGCCCGAGGTGGTATCGCGGCTAAAATTCATATCCAGTAGCACTAAATCAACCTCAATGCCTTGCTCAAGTAGCTCTTTGGCATAAAACGGGTTTTCGGCTTCAAGCACCTTAAAATGGTGATCTTCTAAAATAAAGCGGGCGCTTAAGCGAATTTCGGGGCTGTCTTCAATAATTAAAATTGTGGCGGACATGGTTCTTCCAAGTTAATGCTGTGCTGCTGACTGTTATGACAAAGCGATAAGTATGCCAGCATTTTAACGCTAATTTTTCAGTGTGTTAGTGCTAGGGTAGCACTAAATTGAGTCACTTTGTCCGAAATCGAACTACAACAGTCCGATTTTGGGACGATGTGAGGTCTTTTTATTTTAGCTCGAGCTTTGGTTGTGCAAGGTATTGAAGCGCACTATTAGGCACAAATAGGCTAGGCACAAATAGGTATAAAAAAGTATCACGCAGTTCAAAACTGAACTAATTAGTCCGAAAATGAAATAAAAAAAAGGTTTGTACTATTACGAATTATTTAAAGTTATGATTTTTAATGGTTTTAATTTTGGCACGAGTATCGCTTAGTGTTCTGATATCAATATCTTCAGTGATGAAAATAAGTTGAAACTGTGATGGATGTCGTAAAAACAAAAGTAGTGAATCGTTTAGCGCTGTGGCAGCAAGCATTGCTGGCAGTGGCTGCAATAATGGTATTAACGTTTTTATATCAAAAGCTTAAAAGCAACAAAGTCAGTGTTGCGCGTTCGCAAATTATTGTGGCGCAAGTACAGCAAGGTGATCTCGATGTGGAGGTATCAGGTTATGGCATTTTAAAGTCTCATCGCCAACAATTGCTAAGCGCTAAAACGGCCGCTACGGTGCAAGAAATTGTACTCAAACCTGGCGCAATTGTGGCAGCCGACAGTGTGATTGTGCGTCTTGATAACCCAGAGCTTCAACAACAGTTAGAAAATGCCAAGCAGGAGCTGGCCAAACTACGTGCTAATTTACGTCAGTTAACGCTCAACAATACTCGCGAAGTACTCAATGAAACCGCAACCTTTGCCCAAATTAACGCCGAATACGAAAACGCAAAATTGAATCTTGCGGCTGAAACCACCTTAATGACACAAGGCGTTGTATCATCGCTTAATTATCAGCGCAGTATTTTAAATGAAGCGCAGCTAAAACAACGTTTAGAGATTGCCAAGCAACGTGCGGTGCAACTCAAAGCGGTGCATCAAGAAGCAGAAAATATTCAATTAGAATGGATTAACCAACAGCAAGGATTAGTGAATACGGCACAACGAAAACTCGACAGCCTTATTGTAAGAGCTGGCTTTGCGGGTGTGCTGCAAAATTTAGCAGTGGAGCTTGGTCAAAGTTTGGCTCCGGGGCAAGAAATTGCGCTGATTGGTTCAACCAAGGAGCTAATTGCCTTAATTAATGTGTCACAAAATCAAATTGACCAAGTAGCCGTTGGTCAAGCGGTTGAAGTCGATACGCGTTTGGCAAAAGTGATGGGGCAGGTGACGCGCATTAACCCTGTTGTGATTAATAACACGGTTGAAGTCGAGGTGAGTTTACCAGTTTCATTGCCCGAAAACGCGCGGCCTCAGCTTAATATCGACGCCAATATTTTAGTCGCACGTTTAACGAATGTCCGTTACATAGAGCGCCCAGCCAATATTAAGTCAAATAGCCAAGCGCAGTTATATCGTATTGATGCAGAGCAACATAAAGCACTGTTAACCCAGATTGAATTTGGTCGTCAAGCGGGGCGTTTTATAGAAATAAAACAAGGGCTTGAATTAAACAGCCAACTCATTATTTCAGATTTAACCAATTTGGCGCAGACCCACCCCGAGCTGGCTATTGACTAATCACGTCCTCGCGATGCGCTGACATCTTTTAATAAGAATTTTATTTCTAATTTAATAACTAATTTAATAACGAATTCAACAAGGAAAACACAATGACGACCACACCCAATCGTATCCATAATCAACACCATGATGTTGTGATAACAATGAGTAATATCAGTAAGGTGTTCGAAACCGAAGAGTTACAAACGTACGCCCTGCGCAATGTTAATCTAACCATTTATCGGGGTGAGTATTTATCCATTTCTGGGCCATCAGGCTGTGGTAAATCGACCTTGTTGTCATTGCTCGGTTTACTTGATTTACCCACTAGTGGTGAATACTTTATTGAAGATAAAGACGTATCGTCGCTGACGTTGAATCAAGCGGCTGAAATCCGAAATGAAAAAATAGGTTTTATTTTTCAGTCATTTAATTTAATAGATGAACTTAGTGTATTTGACAATGTGGCCTTGCCGCTGCGTTACCATGCCAGTAAACCGAATAAAGAAACCATTCAACAAAAAGTTAAAGCTTGTCTTGAAAAAGTAGGTTTAGGCCATCGGATGAGCCATAAACCGAATCAGCTCTCAGGTGGGCAACAACAACGGGTTGCCATTGCTCGCGCCCTTGTCGCAGAACCAGCTGTGTTATTGGTTGATGAGCCAACCGGTAACCTTGATTCAAAATCGGGCGACCAAGTGATGCAAGTGCTGCACGAGCTCAACCTAGCAGGCACCACCATTTGTATGGTGACACACGACCCACGTTATGCCGATATGGCCACTCGGCAACTTAAATTGCTCGATGGTGAAATTTTAGGCGAGGTGCAACAACACCAACCACATCATGACGCTATTCAAACGGCTATTTAATTGAGCGCTTTGCAAGGTCGAATAAAAGGAATGTTGCAATGACATATCAACTTCAGGCTGCTTGGCAGAGTTTAAAACAGGCTCCCTTATTTAGTGGTGCGGTTATTGGTACTTTAAGTTTAACGCTTGGAGCATTGATCACGGTACTAACAATGGCGTATTTACTGCTTTATAAACCATTGCCTTACCCAGATCAGGCGCGGTTAGTGAAAGCTGAATATGTGCAAATTGATCAAACAGGAGAAATTAATACCCGTGCATTTAATTACCAAGCACTGCTTCATTTGTACCAAAATCATGGCGTATTTGAACAAGTCGCATTGGTCTATTATGGCGAACAAATTGTTGATTCTTTAGTGCAATTACCGGTTAAAAATACTGCGTTTGTTACCCCTGAATGGTTTGATGTATTTGCAGTGACAATGCATTTGGGGCGTGCTTTTGATGCCCGTGATGGCCTCAATCAACAGCATCCAGTTGCGGTATTAAGTTATGACAGTTGGCAGCAAGACTTTGCCAGCGATAACGCCATTATTGGCAAAACTGTCGTGATTAATCAGGTGAGTTTTGAAATTATTGGGGTGGCTGCAGAGCAGTTTATTGAACCTGAGATTTTAAAAACTGGGCGCAAAACCGCAATTTGGTTACCTTGGGATTTTAATTTAACCTCAGAGCGAGCCCGTAGCTTTTGGTGGAACCGTTATTCTGACAGTCACTTTATTGCCAAATTGCCAGCAGGTACCGATAAAGATGAACTGGCTGCACGTTTATCAATTAATGTGAATGATGTGTGGCAACAACATGTTTCAGATTCTGAGTTTTTTAAAGGTTGGCAGGTTGCCCTTGAGCTCAACGCCCTTGATGGCGTTATTTTAGGTGACAAAGGGCAGAGCGTGATGTGGCTGCTGGTGGCGGTCTTGGGGTTGTTGATCATTGCCACTGCGAATATGAGTAATTTATTTATTGCCCGAACTGTTAAGCGTGGTCAAGTCATCGCTATTATGTGTGCAATTGGTGCGAAAAAAAGCGCGTTATTTCGCCTGTTTTTGTCTGAAGCGGGGCTGTTATTGGGTATTTCAGCGGTGCTTGCGCTGGGTTTTGCCTATGGCATGCTGCGGCTATTGGCCGATTTTTTCAAAGTATTATTACCAAGAGCGCAAGAAATACAGCTTAATAGTATTTCGGTTGCAGCTATCATGGTGATTGGAGGGGTGCTCGCGTGGTTGTTTGCAGCTATAAGTACGCAGATGATCCACTATCGCTCATTATCGAGCCATTTAAAATCATCAGGTAAAAGCACGGGTATTCAAGTAAGCCCAACTGCTCGGCAATTGATGATAATTTTTCAGGTGGCTGTGGCCAGTTTTTTAGTGGCGATGAGTAGTGTTACGCTTAAGCAAAATTGGCAAGAAATTTTAATCGCTGAACAGATGCCTTTGGCGAATTTAGCCAGTTTAAGGATCAGTACCGTCACGCATTTGAGCGGCGATAATCGGCGCAATTTGCTTGAACAAGCGGTGCAAAAAATCTCAGCGTTGCCAGAAGTTGAACAAGTTAGCAGGTCGCGATCTCCTTTTGAAGATAACCTTATTACATGGTCGTTGATTGAACTCAGTGAACAGCAACAAGTGCTCCCTGAAGGTAAAGTGATTGATGCCCATTATTTTAATTTAATGGCTCAAACACTCGTGGCAGGTGAGTCTTTTACGCCAGATCACTACGGTGAAAATGACAATTATTTGGTGATAAACCAAGTCTTAGCACAGCAACTTGGCGGTAATGCGATTGGCAAAAAACTCAGTTTTGATGTCACTGCGGGGCCTGAAAATGCATTTACTATTATTGGTGTGGTGCGCACGCTCGACATCCCTGGTAAAGGTGCAACGCCAGCCAAAGTATTTCGTGCCAGACGAGGCTCATCAGATTTACTAATCCAATTTAAAGCGGGGCAGTCGGTCAGCAAAGCACTGCTTAATCAACAATTACAGCAACTTGATGCAGGGCTTGCGGTATTTAGTTACACCCCACTTGCAGCACAACGTCAAAAAGCACTCTTTCGCCCCTATAGCACATTAGTGATCAGTGCTGGGCTTATTGTGGTGACCTTATTACTGACAGGTTTAGGTTTGTTTAGTGTATTGCGCTACGCAGTCACATTAAGGCGAACAGAAATTGGGATCCATATGGCGGTGGGGGCACCGCTTAACCGATTGTTCATACTTGTATTTAAAGATAATAGTATTGCACTGAGTATGGGGTGCGCATTAAGCGCCCTTGGTTTAGTCATGGCGTATTATTGGCAGCCTTTTGGCTATCAGTGGGTGGTTGATACAGCCTCGGTGTTTATTATCACCACGAGTTTTATCATCACCTTAAGCTTGGCTTTTGTGGCGAGTTTGTTACCGCTCCAGCAATTTTGTTCTCGTCCTGCCATTGAAAGTTTAAGGGGGCTAAAATAATGAGTTATTTGTTACTGCAAGCGTGGCGCTCGTTACGCCATCACAACGTATTTAGCGTTAATGTACTGTTTATTTTAGCGGTCAGTATGGGCGCGTTAATGGCTGCGCTGACCTTATATTTGCAAGTGATGGTGAAACCTTTACCGTATCCACACAGTGAGCGTTTATTTAGCGTTAAAGGTCATATTTATCATCAAGATAAGCCCTTTTACAGCAACGCACTGTCGGCCGTGGCCGCCTTTGATATTGCACAAGATTCTGTGTTTGATTTAGCGAGCCCATTGCTTTATCACGATATTTTAATGGTCGCCGAGCAGGCAAGCCCAAGGCTAAATGCCACCTTTGGTTTTGCTCATTTATTTGAACTGATGGGCATGGAGTTTGAACTAGGTGGGCCGTTTAGTGAGCCAAGCAGCCGCCACGCGTTTAATCATGAAGTCGTGGTTAGCTATGCTTTTTGGCAAAATCAATTAGCAGGTGCAGGTGATGTAATTGGCACAACCATTCGTTTACGTGAGCAAAGTTATCGTATTACAGGGGTATTAACACAGCAAAGCCAAGAAGTTGAACTTTATCAACAAGGGCGCTTTAGCGCGGTGTTTTTACCATTTTTAGCTAGCAACTGGGCGAATATCTCACCAGGAAGCAGCGGGGCTATTCGTCCGAAAATAAAAGTACTGGGGCGGCTAAATAGTCAGTTTTTAGCCAATCAGGCCGCGCAGATTATAACGCCGCAGCAACAACAAAAGTTTAAGCAAGATCACCTCAATACTCCGTTTAAAGATCATGAAGTGCGCTTTGAACTGATATCACTGCGAGAGCAGTTACATGGCAAGAGTGAAACCACAAGCCATACCTTGTTACTGGCAGCTGTTGGGTTATTGCTGATTGCGTTAGTGAATGTATTGGCGTTATTTATTATGCGCGTGACCGAGCAGCAAAAAAAACTGGCGATTGAAATGGCGCTGGGGGCGACACCACGCCATGTATTTACTCAGTTATTACTACAAACTGGGTTGCTCTTTTTTATTAGTTATCTATTGGCTAATGCCATCGCTTATGTACTACTACAACAAGTACAGTTTTGGGGCAGTCACGAATTTAGTTTATTGAGTCGTTTAGCGCTGGCATGGCCGGTTCAGTTGACAATATTGGGTTTATGTTTTGGGCTTGCAATAGTATTTGCTTTATTAGCACTCTTGAAGCTAAACGCTAAACAGCTCGTTTTGTCGCTGCGCCAATCGGGCAAGGGCGCTGCGCAGCAGTTATCAACCGCAATTAAACAAGGGTTGCTGGTGGCACAGTTGACACTGGCTTTATTGCTGGTGGCGGCTATGAGTAGCATTATGCTGTGGAGTTGGCAGGCGCTGAATACGCCACTTGGTTTTAATGAGCAAAACCTGTATTTACTTCAGTTAGATCAACCCGATTTTGACTATAACGGCGAGGTTTATGCAGCTAAAAAGCACCAAGCGCTCACACTGCTTACAGCCATACAACAGCTACCTGAGGTAAGCAGTGCGGCATTGGCGATGGATCATCCCTTAGAATATGCTTGGTTTAGCGCAGTTAATACCGAGTTTAATAAGGCAACGCAAATCAATCCCTATGGTCATGGCATCAGCGCGGGATTTTTTAATACCACAGAGCAAACTATTTTAGCGGGGCGAACTTTTACCGAGCATGAAGTGAATAATAACGCCCGCGTGATGTTAATTAATCAAACGGTGGCCAATAAGCTTGGCCTGACCTATCAAGATATTGGCCGTACACTTTTTTCACGCCAACCCGACCAGCCTTATACCTTAATTGGGATTGTTAAGGATATTCACCAACCTAATCTTGGGCCAATTGAGCGGGTTTATTTACCGGTTAATTTTTATCACACTCATATCCTTATTCGTACGCAACATGGCATCAAGCCAAGTATCAATGCACTTAATAAGCTGATCCAACAAGTCAACCCACAAGCGCGAGTATTGGCCTTTATCTCAATTGCAGACTTTAAATCGGCCGCATTTAAATATCAGCGCCTCGCATTATGGAGTAGTTTTTTACTTGGTAGCTTTGCACTTTTAATCGCAGCCAGTGGTATTTATAGTTTACTCAATTACCAACACACCTTAAGCCGTGCGCAAATGGGCATGCATTTATTGCTAGGCGCAACAACGTCTCGTTTTATATGGCAGCAAGCAATAGTCATGTTGACCTTATTATTAAAAGCGTGTTTGTTACTTGCAGTGTGTTTTGGTGTGGTACTGCTGCTCAGTGAACCAAATGACTTCGCCTCATGGTTAACGAGTAGCCCACTTATTATTAAAGGAATAATTGTGAGTTTATTGTTAGTTACCGCAGTGCTTTTTAGCAGTGCATGGCATACCAGCCGCGCTTTACTGACGAGTTGGCCGATGCACAATTTACGCAGTTAAGGTTGCAAAAAATTACCTGAACTAAGGTGGATGACAAAACGGTATTTTATGTGGTGCATCAGGAAACGGATGCACCACGAGGTAGGTTTATGCTGTATCTAAGGTGAATAATCCAAAGCATTACTCGACAGCATAGGGTAAGGCTCTGTATAATTTGCGCCCTCATTTAGACCGACATTTACGCAAGCGTTTAGCTGGTTTTTTGTACTATAAAACGATTTGCAGGCATTGCTTAGGAATTAATTTTGATCTCAACCGCTAATATCACCATGCAGTTTGGTGCCGAACCTTTGTTCGAGAATATTTCCGCTAAATTTGGTAACGGTAACCGTTACGGCCTTATTGGCGCCAATGGTTGTGGTAAATCAACATTCATGAAAATCTTAAGCGGTGTACTAACGCCGACATCGGGTAATGTCTCAATCACTCCTGGTTTAAAAGTAGGCACTCTAAGCCAAGACCAATTTGCCTTTGAACAATATACGGTAATTGATGCCGTAATTATGGGCGATACCGAACTTTGGAAAGTAAAACAAGAACGTGACCGTATTTATGCTTTGCCAGAAATGAGCGAAGAAGACGGCATGCGCGTGGGTGACCTTGAAAGCCAATACGGTGAAATGGACGGTTACAGCGCCGAAAGCCGCGCCGGCGATATTTTGTTAAAAGCAGGTATTGAAGAAGAATTCCACTTTGGTTTAATGTCACAAGTGGCACCCGGTTGGAAACTGCGTGTACTTTTAGCGCAAGCCTTGTTTGCCAATCCTGATATTTTATTGCTCGATGAACCGACCAATAACTTAGATATTCATACCATTGGTTGGCTTGAAAACGAGCTAAACCAACGTAAATGCACCATGATCATTATTTCTCATGACCGTCACTTTTTAAACGCCGTGTGTACTCACATGGCCGACATTGACTACGGTGAGCTGCGTATTTACCCAGGTAACTACGAAAAATTTATTGAAGCCTCAACCCTTATCCGTGAGCAACTGTTAGCGGGTAATGCGAAAAAGCAATCTGAAATCGAAGAGTTACAAGACTTCGTAAACCGCTTTGGTGCTAATGCATCAAAAGCAAAACAAGCCAGTTCACGCGCTAAACGCATGGATAAAATTACCCTTGACGAAGTTAAATCAAGTAGCCGTATCGCCCCTAGCATTCGTTTTGCTGAAGGCAAAAAAATGCATCGCCAAGCGCTGATTTTAGAAAACTTTGGTCATGGTTTTGATGGCGAAATCTTGTTTGAAAAAGGTGAGTTAATTTTAGAAGCAGGTGCAAAACTGGCGATTATTGGCGAAAACGGTGTGGGTAAAACCACATTTATTCGTTGTTTAATGAATGAACTTGCTGCAAATAACGGGGTCGTGAAATGGTCTGAAAATGCCTTAGTGGGTTATTGCCCGCAAGACAGCACTAAAGATTTTGATAACGACTTAAGCTTATTTGATTGGATGTCGCAATGGCGCACCGCAAAACACAACGACTTAATGGTTCGCGCCATGTTAGGGCGTTTATTGTTTACCGCTGATGATGCCAATAAAAAAGCCAAAAATTGCTCGGGTGGTGAAAAAAACCGCCTGTTATTTGGCAAATTAATGATGCAAGATTTCAACGTATTAATCATGGATGAACCAACCAACCACATGGACATGGAAGCCATTGAAGCGCTGAACAATGCACTGAAAGATTACCAAGGCACCTTGATTTTTGTCAGCCATGACCGTGAGTTTGTATCGTCATTGGCAACTCGAATTATTGATATTAAAGATAAAAAAGTAGTCAACTTCCACGGCACCTTTGATGAATACCTAGCCAGCCAAGCAGAGCAAGCTGCATTATTAGGTGTACGTTAAGTCAGTTTGCTTATAACTGCATCAAAGTGCTTACGCTTAGTTGTCACTTTATAAGTCATACGTTGTTTAACAACTTAATTGAGCTTCGCCTTTAACTTTCTGGTTTTATACAGCGTTATTTTAAAACCTTCTTTGCGCAAGCTCTTACATAACTCACCGTAGCCTAGGCTTAAAACATAAACATATTACACAAAAAACTCAGCGACTTAATCGGATTAAATTAAGTCGCTGATTTTGGCTTGGCGAGGGGGTTAAATTAAAACAGATAGTCGGTGTTTTATGCCCCTCACACACAATTACGAGAAAATAAAAAATAAAGATCAGTCTTTTTAATCAAAAGTGGTTATTTGATAAAAATATTTTTATAGTGGCGCCATTGGCAAGCTGCCAAGCATTAAAAAGGTAATGAAAGAGTATGAAAAAGAGTAAACGCTCTGATGAGCAAAAAGTTGAATTAGGAAGAGGGCAGATTAATCATAATGCGTTAGCTGCTTTAGTCACATCTAAACTGTTTCAAGTGCAAGTTGTAAAAGCTAAAAAAGGCAAAGGTTCGTTTGAACGTAACGCAAAACACAAAGGCCAAGAGCCTTATTTAATGGTTGCTTAAAAAGCATTCATCAAATAAGGTTTTTAATAGTATGAGTAACAAGGGGTGGTTATGCCTTTACCTTCAACGCAGTCAAAAAACCTCACCATCTTGCCAACTAGTCGTTTAAAATTTTCATTTATTACATCGGCTGATGCCAATTTATTGTACGAACTCGATCAAGACCCTGCAGTAATGCACTATCTTACAGGCGGTATCGCAACGTCATTTGAGGCTATCCACAACGTTTTTTTACCGCGCTTGGCCCAATATGCCAACCCAGAGCAAGGATTTGGTTTATGGAAAGTGCGTTTAATCGACACCGATGAGTTTATAGGTTGGGTATTAGTACGGCCAATGGATTTTTTTAGTGACAGCCCTCAGTACCACAACCTTGAATTAGGTTGGCGGTTTAAACAAGCGTTTTGGGGAAAAGGGTATGCCTCAGAAGCCGCAAAAACAGTATTAAATGCCTTGGCTTTGCAACGAGGCTACAGCCAATTTTCGGCCACGGCATTGGCTGATAATGTGGGCTCTATTTCGGTAATGAAAAAGCTAGGTATGGAATATATGAAAACGTATTTACATCACGACTCTTTGGGGAAACACCACGCAGTTTATTACTCGGTAAGCTTAACCTAACGGCTGACTAATAAACCTGAACTCTGGATAATAAATCTATCTCCAGTGGCTATTTTCAACGATAACTACGTTGAGTTTACTTGCAATAGACCCGTTATTTCGCCTTGTTATCCCTGTAAATCTCCGTCTGGAGAATTTCTGGATTTTTATATAAATTAATACGTTAGACAATCTATTAACCAGAGCTCAGGTTAATAAATCACTTTCAGGCCGTTTTTAATACGAATCAATTAACTAAGGTGTGGGAATAACGATGGGAGTCGATTGATAAACATCGATAACGCCTTGATGTTTATCAATCGTAGGTCAATAGCAGGTAAATTGTGAGTTATGGCATTTTTGCCACAGGCTGCACATCAAGACCATAACCAAACATAACAGCCAAGACTAATACAACGGCTGCCGCTAACATTAGTTTGAGCAACAATGGCAAACAAAAGCGGAACCAGTGACCGTAAGGCACACCGGCCATGCCTAAAATTCCCATTAATACGGCATTAGTAGGAATGATCATATTTGAAAACCCATCACCAAATTGGTAAGCAAGAACAGCAACTTGGCGTGGTACACCCACTAAATCACCCAGCGGTGCCATTAATGGCATCGTGACATAGGCTTGCCCAGAACCTGAAGGAATAAAGGTGTTGAGCACGGTTTGAATTACTAGCATGCCCACAGCTGAAATTTCAGCGCTGACATAAGAAAGTGGTAAAGACATTCCGTGTACTAAACTATGTAAAATTTGGCCATCTTCTAAAATCAAAGCAATACCACGGGCAACACCAATTAAAATTGCAGTAGTGACTAAGTCTGATACGCCTTCAATAAAACGCTCAGCGGTTTCATCTGCTGTCAGTTGTCCAAGTACGGCTATTAATGCACCCCAAGCGATAAACACACCGCCTAACTCATACAAATACCAGCCTTGTGTGGCAATGCCCCATACGGCGATACACAATACAATGATAAAGCTTCCTAAAATCATTTTGTGGCGTGAATTAAGCGCTGGATAATCAGGCTTTGATTGATTGGCTAAAATACACGGTACCCCTATCATCATTGAACGGCTTGGGTCTTTAGCAACATCTTGGGCATAGCGCCAAACGTGATGAAAACCAATAAGTACAAAGGGCACAAATATCGCTAAACGTAACCAAATCCCAGAATAAACAGGTACTTCGGCTATTTGTTGTGCAATGAGCACGGTAAACGGATTAAACGCCGACACACCATACCCAATGCCATAACCTGCAACAATCATACCCACGGCAGTCATCGCATCAAGGCGCATTGCTTTACACAGCGCCACTAAAATAATCACAAAGGGAATGTATTCGCCCGCAGTACCGATGGTGCTCGATGCAAGGGCAAAACAAAAAACCACCATAAAAATGAGGCGTTGTGGTGCGCTGCCGTGGCGTTCAAGTAAGCGGCCAATTAACGCATCAACGGTGCCAGTTGCACGGGCAATTGCTAATACACCACCCACAATTAAGACAAAGAAAATGACATCTTGCGCTGCTGCAAAAGCGCGCGGTATAGCCGTTAGTAAATCCCACGGGGTCAGGTATTGGCGTTCAGCCACCGTTTGGTAGGTACCTGCAACCACCATTTGGCGACCTGATTCTGAAAGTGTCGTATCAAAAAAACCTTGTGGCACAAGCCAAGTAGCAATGAGCGCAGCGACCATCATCCCTAATAACAAAATAAGGGTATGAGGCACTTTGAGGATATTGCTCATAAAAGTATCTCCATTGTTTTAGATTATGTAATGCAGTTTGAAGGTTCACAAAGTGACATGGGTGATAATACAACACCGTTGTAGTAATCGATAAACAGCCAAGCTGTCAGAGAAGGGAATAAATCACGTTTTAATACTCTTATGAGTGTGAAAACGTGATCAAACTGCAGTTCTCTTAAGCTTTCAGGGGGATGGCAAGCTCGGTGAAATTGTAACATGGCTTGTTGCTATTTTTTAAACGTTCAGATAAAGAAGCGCATCCCCGAGTGTAAGTATTTTGCTACACTCGGGGGTTTTGCTCGGTTGTTAAGCCTTAACTCTTTGTGACAATGCTATCTCTGCGTTTGAATTGTTACTGTTTAATCAATACTCGGTATAAATTGAGCGGCGCGGCGAATAGGGTTGGCTTGCTCAAACCCATAGGCAATTTCAATTAAGGTTCCTTCACTCAAACGCGCACCAAAAAATGAAATGCCCAAGGGTAGCTCATGATGATAGCTCATCGGCACAGTGATCAAAGGGTAACCAGCAATAGCAGACGGTGAGGAGCTCGCTCCTGCAAAATGGTCACCGTTAATAGTATCAATCACCCATGCTGGGCTATTTGTTGGGGCTGCAATTGCATCTAGCTGATGCATTTGCATTAAAGCATCAATGCCGTTTTTACGCGCTTTTGATGCTATCAGTGTCTGAGCTTGTTGATAATTAGGCGATGTTAAATCGGTTTTATCGTTAGCCATAGTTAACAGCATTTGGTTAAAACGGGTTAAATTGGTGTTTTTTTCATTAAATTGGATCAGTTGCTCAAGCGATTTGACAGGAACGTCTTTTGAAGTCTGTGCTAAATACTGATTTAAATCATGTTTAAAATCATATAGAAGCACATCAAACTCGGCTTGAGATAACGCTTCTTGGCTTGGCAACTCCAAGTTATCAATAATAATCGCCCCTTGTGCTTTGAGTACGCTCAGGGCTTGATTAAATGCCGCTGTACTGACGGCATTAAAATCGCTCACGTTGCGGGCAATGCCAATGCGTTTCCCTTTTAGGCCATCTTTTTTGAGAAATTGGCGATAGTCGATGTAACCCGGATGAGTTGCAAAAGAGGCTTCTTTTGGATCGGGCTGAGCAAGGACAGTAAGAAGCAGCGCCGTGTCTGCAACGGTACGCGTCATAGGGCCTGGAGAGTCTTGCGAGGCCGATAGTGGCACAACGCCACTGCGAGAAATTAACCCCACACTTGGTTTTAAACCCACTAAAGAGGTATGCGAAGCAGGGCAGGTAATTGAACCATTCGTTTCGGTGCCTATGGCCGCAACCGCAAAGTTGGCCGCGACAGCCACTGCCGAACCGGAACTCGAACCACAAGGCGTTCGATTTAATACATATGGGTTTTTTGTTTGGCCACCAACATCGCTCCAACCACTGGAACTGACACTCGAGCGAAAATTAGCCCATTCGCTTAAATTAGCTTTACCAATAATAATCGCACCCGCTTGTTTGAGCTTTTCGATTAAAAAGGCATCGTTTGGCGTGTAATTATTTGCTAAAGCTAACGCCCCCGCAGTGGTCGCCATGCCATCGTTGGTATCAATGTTATCTTTAACAATAATCGGCATCCCTAATAACAGGCCAGATGAGTGGCCTTGTTGGCGTAATAAATCTTTTTGTTTAGCCAGTTCAATTGCTTGAGGGTTGGTACTGATGACTGCGTGCAGCTGATAACCTTGCTTATTATTTTTACTGATAGCATCAAGATAAAACTGACTGACTGCTTGATAACTTGTTTGATTGGTTTGAACCAACTCTTGCAGTTGCTTGATACTCATTTCGTTTAAATCAGCCGATTGAAGATAAAAGGATGAAAAAAGTGCACTCAATGCCAGCGGTGTTTTATATAAAGAGCAGAAAGGTTTGCGCATAGTCATAGACCCGTTGTTATTCGTTTTGAGTTACTTTACTAACCGTACGCCAATAGACAAGTAAATTTTAGAAAATAACCATCAGTGATTTTTGACGTAAAAGGCAAGCATAAAAAAAGAGCAAGATGCTCTTTTTTAAAAGTAAAACGTTTGGCTAAAAATGCTTTAAAACCCTTTTTTACTATAAATAGTCACTTTGTTTGAGACTAACGTTACAGCGATATTTTTGCTGTCGTTACCCCAAATACAATTGGTATGTAAGGTTTTTTCTTCACACTTATCGGCACTGCCTAATAATGTTTCGATTTCTGTTTTATCCATGCCAACTGTAATTTTTTCGTAATGCTCTAAGTCTACTTTGCTACATGCGGTTAATAATAGGGCGATAGCGGCGATGGTGAATACTTTTTTCATTGTTGTTCCTTAATAATGTTTATTGTTTAAAGCGACGGATTTGAATGATCATGCCAAATTTAGGATGGTCAAGATAGTGGACATCGCCACTGTAAACACGTCTAAATTGTTGAAAATGGGCATTGTTAAGTTGTAATAATTGGCCATCTTCATCTCGGTAGTTAAATTCTGCATCGATAAATAAATAATGCTGTACGTAAAGTTTAATAGTGCCATCAAGTTGCCAAGTATGTTCAATCGGCTCTTCATCTTGGCTTTGTGTTAAAGCAGAATTATTAAGCAAACTCGAAAAATCATTTTGGCTACTTGTCACAGGCTGATTTTTTCCACTGACGCGAGAGATAGCACCAGTGCGCAAAAACCCTAAATAGTCATATTTATCTGAAAAGTTCTTGCCTGCAATCAATCGGTATGTAGGGGCGCGTTTTTCAGGTGCTTCAGCAAAACGCCACCCAGTATGTAATAGCGGTTTTAAACCTTGGCTGCGCAACCGTGACACAACATCATTAAACTGCAATTGTGAGGGGGCCAGTAAATAATTAAATTCTTGATGATCTTGCTCCGGTGCTGCGATTTTAAGCGGTACGCGATCAAGTAAGTTTAAATAATCGGCACTAGGGCTGCAGTCAACTGATTGCACTACGTGCTTTTGAGATAGCAACTCATTATTTCTTAATACTTTGCTTTGCTGAGATAAGCAGTTTTCTAGGCCGCTGCGTTGCAGTTGGTCTATCAATAAAGATTGAGCCTGACTGATATCAATTGTATTGATGGTAAATGAAAAGTCTTCTTTTAATTGAGGGTCGTTTTTTTGCTCAAATAAAATGATTTCAGCTTCAAACCACCTTTGCGCCAAAAGAGGCGCACTGTGTAATAAACAAGTGATAAAACAAAGAGGTAAAAAATGTAATTTCATTTAATGGCTAACCTTTTGCGCAAATTGTTGCAACATCGCGCTGACTAATTTTAGTCTTGCGAGCGAGTCGGCTTCTTCGATGCTAAATCGTAACTTATTTGCGCCTTCCATTCTATAAACCTTTGGATTACTTTGTAAAAGACCAATGATAAAACGCGGGTCTACTTTGGTTTTAGCGGTAAATTCAATAAAACCGCCTTTGGCATTGGCTTCTATTTTACTGATCCCCAGTGCTTGTGCCTCAAGTTTTAAGCCTTGGACTGCAAACAAGTTTTTAGCTGGTTGGGGTAATAAACCAAAACGGTCAATGAGTTCAACTTGTAGTTCATCGATTTGCTCTGCATCGTTGCAACTCGCGACCCGTTTGTACAAACTTAGCCGCGTATTAACATCAAAAATATAATCATCTGGCAACAGTGCAGAGATTTTTAAATCAACTTCAGTTTGCTGCTGTAATAAATTTTCAAGCGTTGGCTCTTTGCCTTGTTTGAGTGCTTCAACGGCTTGCTCTAACATTTCCATGTAAAGGGTAAAACCAATCGATTGAATTTGCCCACTTTGATCATCGCCTAATAACTCACCTGCGCCGCGAATTTCTAAATCGTGGGTTGCTAATGCAAAACCAGCGCCGAGATCTTCAAGTGATTCAATGGCTTCAAGTCGTTTTGTTGCATCTTTTGAAATGCCTTTTGGATCAGGAATAAGTAAATACGCATAAGCTTGGTGGTGGCTTCGCCCAACACGACCACGCAATTGGTGCAATTGCGCAAGGCCAAGTTTATCGGCCCGGTCAATAATGATGGTATTAGCGGTTGGTACATCGATACCGGTTTCGATGATGGTGGTACAGACTAATACATTGTATTTTTTATGGTAAAACTCGGCCATCAGGTGTTCAAGCTCACTTTCACGCATTTGGCCATGCGCTGTGGTAATACTTGCTTCTGGGACTAAAACCGCTAAATCGGCTGCCACTTTTTCAATGGTTTCAACGTTATTATGTAAATAATAGACTTGGCCACCGCGTTTAATTTCTCGCAAAATCGCTTCGCGTTTGAGTTCATCTTCGCCTTTACGCACAAAGGTTTTTACGGCTAAACGTTTGGCTGGTGGCGTAGCAATAATGGATAAATCACGCATGCCACTCATTGCCATGTTGAGTGTACGCGGAATCGGGGTGGCGGTGAGGGTTAAAATATCAACATCTGCACGCAGTGATTTAATTTTTTCTTTTTGGCGCACACCAAAACGGTGCTCTTCATCAACAATCAATAAGCCTAAATCTTTAAATTTGATACTAGGCTGAATGAGTTTATGGGTACCAATCACAATATCTACTTGGCCGTTGGCAAGCTTTTCCAGTACCACATTTTGCTCTTTGGTGGTTTTAAAACGTGATAACACCTCCACTTCAACGGCGATATTAGCAAAACGGTCTTTAAAGTTTTCATAGTGTTGCTGGGCCAATAAGGTGGTTGGCACTAAAATAGCCACTTGTTTGCCTTCATTAACCGCCACAAAGGCGGCACGCATTGCAACTTCTGTTTTACCAAAACCCACATCACCACAGACTAATCGGTCCATCGCTTGCGGACTTTGCATATCAGTGAGTACCGCAGAAATAGCATTTTTTTGATCTTCTGTTTCTTCAAATGGAAACGTATCGACAAATTGACGATAGGCTTTTTTATCATGGCGAAAGGCATTACCGAGTTTAATTTTGCGTTTGGCGTAAATATCGAGCAGCTCTGCGGCAACATCCCGTACTTTTTCAGCGGCTTTGCGTTTGGCTTTTTCCCATACATCAGAGCCGAGTTTATGAAGCGGGGCGCTTGCTTCTTCGCCCCCTGAATAACGGGTGAGCATGTGTAATGCAGATACTGGCACGTAGAGTTTGGCTTCGCCGTTATAGCTGATAGTCACAAATTCAGTTTGTACACCGGCCGCATCAAGGGTTTGAAGGCCTTGATAACGGCCAACACCATGATCAAGATGTACTATGGGTTGGCCGACTTTAAGCTCCGCCAAATTACGGATAATGGCATCTTGGCTGGCTTCGTATTTATGTTTGCGTCTTCTGCGCTGGGAAACTTTAACGCCCAGTAATTCTTGTTCGGTAATTAGGCTCAGTGCCGGTTTACCGGGTAGAAACACACTTTGTTCAAGTGGACATACAAGTAGGCCTACGTCACAACTGTTTTGGCTAAATTCTTCAAAATGACTGACGGTAGTCACTTTAATGCCAACAGGTTTGAATAACGTCAGCAGTGATTCACGACGACCGTCGCTTTCAACGCAAAATAACACCCGATTTTTGAGCTTTTTTTGCTGCACTAAATATTGGCTAATTGCAGCAAAGGGCTCTTTGGCTTGATGATCAACTCGAATATCGCTAATCAGTTCGGCCCCTAAATTACAGTGGCCTGCTTTGGTGCCTAATTTTGCTAAAGAGAGTTGAATACGCGCAAAGCTGCCAATATTTGAAAACAGCTCTTCAATGGGTTGATACAGGGCTTTAGGCTCAAGTAGCGGGCGAAGCGGGTCAACGCGGCGGTTTTCGTAACGTTTATTGACGTCTTGCCAAAATTGTTTTGCGCTGTGTTCAATATCACCGAGTGTCATGACGACTGCATCGGCGGGTAAATAGTCAAAAATTGAGGCTAATTGATCAAAAAACAGCGGTAAATAGTATTCGATACCCGCAGGCCATGCGCCTTTTGAAACTTGCATGTAAATTGAGTCTTGGGCGCTGTTAGCACCAAACTTTTCTCGATAAGCAATGCGAAAGGTTTCAATGTCTTTTTCACGAGTAGGGAATTCATGTGCAGGCATTAAATCGATGTGGCTGATTTCTTTATTTGAGCGCTGGGTTTCGACATCAAACAGCCGAATGCTGTCAATTTCATCATCGAATAAATCAAGACGGATAGGATCTTTACTGCCCATTGGGTAAATATCAACCAACGAACCACGAATAGCGAATTCACCGTGTTCCATCACTTGCTGCACATTTAAATAACCGGCGGCATCTAAGTTTGTGCGCAGTTGGTGGGCGTCGAGTTTATCGCCTTTTTTAAATAATAATGTGCTGCCATAAATAAAAGCGGGTGGCGAAGTGCGCAGCATTAAATTCGTTACTGGGAGGATTAAAATCCCGGTTTTACTTTGCTTTAAACGATTTAAGGTGGCAAGGCGCTGAGAGATAATATCTTGATGTGGTGAAAAGTGATCATAAGGCAAGGTTTCCCAATCAGGAAAAACCATCACACTCTGCTCTGGCAATAAATATTCAAGTTCAGCCTCAAGCTTTAAGGCCGAAGGCGTATCTTGGGTAACAAGCACCACTAACGAGTTATGACTTTTGACACCTTGGGCAATCGCAATGCTCAGGGCGCTACCTGGTAATTGACCCCAATGTATCTTGTCTTTTACAGATTTGATCCAAGGTAATTGTGCCCATTGTGCTAAAGCCATTTAAAACTCCATTGTGTTGGATGCACTGGCATCCATTATTATTTATATCACCATCACGTAATTGTTATGGTTGTACTGTTTAGTCGCGGTAAATTCGCAATAAATCCTGATAATGGTCGATACGACGATCACGTAAATATGGCCAAATGCGACGGGTATCCTCACTGCGTTTTAAATCGAGGACGGCAGTTAAAATTTCATCTTTTGTTTCACTCGCATGGGCTAACATTTCGCCTTGGGGGCCGGCAATGAATGAATTTCCCCAGAACAAAATACCGTTACTGTGACCACTTGGATCACTTTCATGGCCCACACGGTTACAGCTAATGACAGGCACGCCATTGGCAACCGCATGCGCGCGCTGTGAGATAACCCATGCATCACATTGACGGGTTTGTTCATCGGCGTCATCAGTAGGATCCCAGCCAATTGCTGTTGGGTAAATTAATATTTCAGCCCCGGCCATCGCCATGAGGCGCGCAGCTTCAGGAAACCACTGATCCCAACACACTAACACACCGAGTTTACCAATGGAGGTTTGAATGGGTGTAAAGCCTAAATCTCCGGGGGTGAAATAGAATTTTTCATAAAAACCAGGGTCATCTGGGATGTGCATTTTACGGTATTTGCCCGCTATTGTGCCATCAGAGTCAAGTACAACGGCAGTATTGTGATAAAGCCCTGTGGCACGTTTTTCAAATAGTGATGATACGATCACCACATTGAGCTCTTTTGCCAATAAGCCCAATGAATCAGTTGTTGGGCCTGGAATGGTTTCGGCTAAATCAAAGCGCTCGGTATCTTCGGTTTGACAAAAATACAGGCTGCGGTGAAGTTCTTGTAAAACCACCAACTTTGCTCCTTGGGCGGCTGCTTTACGAATGCCATCTTGGGTTTTAGCAAAGTTATGCGCTAAATCTGCGCTGTTGCTGTGTTGCACTAAGGCAACGGGTAATAATTTACTCATTAGATTACCTCAAAAAGCCTTTAGGTAATTGCATTGAAATACAATGTAGGCTACCAAATTGATGAATTAGGGGTAAACAATTGACGCCAATAATCTCATGTTCAGGGTATGCTTTAGCAATTTGTGACAGAGCAAGGGCATCATTGTTATCTTGATAGGTGGGCACTAATACAGCGCCATTGATGATCAAATAATTGGCATACGTTGCAGGTAAACGGCTGCCGTCGGCTGCGCATTTTGCACTTGGCCAAGGTAAGCTAATTAAGTTGTAGGCTGAACCATTAGGTTTTCGCAGGGCTTTAACATCCTGTGCCATCTTTTCAAGTTCTTGATAATGACTATCTGTTGGGTCATCGCAGTAAACATAAACCAGCGTATCGTTGGGTGCAAAACGCACTAGGGTATCAATATGGCTGTCGGTATCATCACCTTCTAAATGGCCATGGTTGACCCATAAAAAATGGCTAATACCGAGCTTTTCGCTCAGTAGTTGTTCAATTTGCGTTTGCGTTAAATGCGGGTTGCGATTGGTATTGAGTAAGCAACTTGCAGTCGTTAATAAGGTCCCTTGACCATCAGACTCAATAGCCCCACCTTCAAGTACAAAATTAACTTTTTCAGAATCAGCGTCTAGATTAAGTACTTGTGAAAATACAGCTTGATTAATTTGGTTATCGAGGCTGGCATCAAATTTATTGCCCCAGCCATTAAACGTAAAATCGAGCGACGTGACTTTGCCATCATGACTGATGACGGTAATTGGACCATGATCCCGTGCCCAAGTGTCTTCAAATGGAGTAACCACAAAGTGAACGTTTGTTAAATCAAGCTCTTGAGCTTTGAGTAGTGCACTGACACGTTGTTGTTCATCGGTGTTATGCACCACCAGAACTAACGATTGGTAGCGCAAAATATGACGGCACAAATTTAAATAAACGGGCTCTACATCGGCCAAAATAGGAGCCCAGTCGGTGTCTGAATGAGGCCAAGTAAACATGATGGCATCTTGTGATGCCCATTCTGCAGGAAGTGTATAAGTCATGGGATGTCATACAAATTCAAATAGGGCGATATTTTAGCACTTCATCAGGCACTGTCAGCCTTTTTGTCGCACTTAGCGCAAGTCTTCTCAACTTCAGGCTTAAATTTGCTCGTTTTTGCGCCGTTTGCGTAATTGTCGCGATTGGCTGTGTAAACTTGCTCGCACCATGAGCTCTTGGTCTTGCGCGCGAATACGGCTAAAGGCAAGAGTATATTGCCAGCCGTGTGTGGTGTGTTGTTTGGCTATGATTTCGGTATAGCAAAATACCGCAGCAGCTTCATGGTGCAGAAAGATTTTTGTGCAAAATTGCTGACCCATCGCATGCTCGTGTGGGTCATTGAGTAATAAGCCGCCACCACCAAAAGAATGTGCTTGGGTTTTTTGTTCATCTTCATGCTCAGTCGCCAAAATGTGAGCCATGATTAAATCAATTTTACGTGATTGCGCTTTTAAAAATTGAGCGAGTTCTTCAGCAAGATCGCCTAATTGGCGTAAAGGGCGCAAGGCACTTTGTTCAAGGGCGTTTACTTCGTTTGCTAATTTGAATAAAGGCGGGATCCGAAGTTCCAGCGCATCATTGTCTATGGGCACTAAGTTATCTGCAACGGCTTTTAAATTAACATCAACAGACTCATCAATTTGAAAATATTGATTAAACAAATCAACTTTAGCATTAGACATAGTGTTACTTCTCGGTAGCAAGGAAATCATCATAATGCCTTTATGGTAGCGAGCGGACATTAAAATAGCTAGCTTAAACAGAGGCTTTACTTTGATTTGATGGCCCTTTAGCATGCAACCGAGTGATTGACTAACGAGCCAATAAATGACAATTCAACTTTATACGCAGTCAGCTGCTGAACACGTTGCTGAACAACTACGTGCCCAAATTGTGGCATTTAACCAGCCTTTTTTTGAGGTAAAAAAGCGCACTCCCTTAGCAGTGACCTATGCGTCTGAAACAAATGAGATGCAAGGAGGTGCAAGTGGCGTTGCGTTTGGGAATTGGTTTATGCTCAATTGGCTTTGGGTTGATGAACGGTTACGAGGGCAAAAAATCGGCCAGCAATTATTAACCGAAATCGAGCAACAAGCGGCTAAATTGGGTTGTTGTTACATCTTACTCGATACGTTAGATTTTCAGGCAAAACCCTTTTACGAAAAGTGTGGCTATCGTGTCGTACATCAATTAAATCAGTACCCTAAAGTTGGGGTAAAGTACTATATGCAAAAAGCGCTCTCTACAAATCCGAGTTATTAATCATTGTGTTATGTAATAGCATAAGGGCACTTAGCTCAATCGGTATTGATTAAAATAAAGATGCCTTGGCGACATTTTTTACTGACTTATCAGCGCAATATGATCGGGTCATGTTGGTATGAAAGTATAACCTTTTTAAAGCGGTCTTATTGTTTGAGCTTGGCACTAGGTCGATTACAAAAGGGTATCATGATGGGAAAGTTTAAAAAGTATTGCTTAATAACGGGTTATTTAATTGGTGTGATGGTGAGTGGTCAGCTCATTGCTAAAGGTTCAGAGCCAATAGCTGCTACACCCCATATTGAAAAAATAGTACTTGGCGCCGGATGCTTTTGGGGCGCTGAAAAACGCTATCAAGCTATTGAGGGCGTGATTGATGCGGTATCGGGTTATGCCGATGGTCAGGTGGCGGCTAATTATCGCACTATCACTCAAGCAAAATATAAATTTGACCCAAATAACCATGCAGAAGTGGTTGAGGTAAGTTTTAATCGTAACCTAGTGTCACTGACAACAATCCTTGAACACTATTTTGAAGGCCATGATCCGACGCAGTTAAATCGCCAAGGAAATGATATTGGTACTCAGTACCGCTCTACTATTTTAACCACCACTTCCGAGCAGCAAAGCATTGCAATAACAGTTAAAAATCGTTTTCAAACTTTATTAAGTAAAGCTGGGTACGGCGAAATAACAACGAAGATCAAACCGCTTGATGTGTTTTATCCGGCAGAAAACTACCATCAAGACTACCTAGTAAAAAACCCAAATGGTTATTGCCCAGATCATAGTACTGGGGTGACATTCGATAAATCAGCAAAGTTGAAGCCAGTACCGGATAACCAAATACTCATGCAGGGTAAACATATCGTAATTGTTGAATCTTCAGGCTATTGCCCTTATTGCGAAAAGTTAAAAAAAGAGGTGCTAAATGATTACCAAGGCAGCATTGAATTACATTTTAGACTCGCCAGTGAATTAGCAGGTTTAAAAATTGACACCCCTACTTGGGCTACGCCAACAATTTTATTTATTGAAAATGGCCAAGAAGTAATGGGACGCCAAGGCTATTTAGCGCCAGAGCAATTTTACCGTTTATTAGGGTTATTTAAGCTCGGTAAAAGTGAGGCATATAATGTAGCTTTTAATGAAGGAACGGATGGTCGATTTTGTAAAGAGTATGAAATTTTTAAAAATACGCCAGAAGGTGTCTTTGTTGATAAATTAAGTGGTGCGCCTTTATTTGATACCCAAGATAGATTTAATTCTGGCACTGGCTGGTTATCGTTTACGCAGGCAGTTGCGGGCAGTGTGATTGAGCGCCCTGATAATCGGTTTGGAATGCAGCGTGTTGAATTAATATCAAAAACCTCAGGCATTCATTTAGGTCATGTGTTTGAGGATGGTCCAAAAGGTGCGAGGCGTTTTTGTATTAATGCCACTGTTCTTGAGTTTAAACAACGATGAAGAAACAGCTAACTATATTAATTTTTTAGATTAATTTTATGTCATTGTCTACGCTTAAAATACAGGTTAATTGTTATTTAAAGGGTATATATGACTCATTTTATTGCGAACATGAAGCTGAGCAACCAGTTACGTTGGTCGTTTTTAATGTTAGTGATTTTGTTGCTCATAGTCAGTGCTGCAAGTTTTTTGGGTTTAAAAAATGCAGATAAAAGTTTTAATCAATATCGCGGATTAGCTGTTAATACGAATCTCGCAGGGCGGCTACAGGCTAATCTTCTTTATACGCGTTTAAGCGTACTTAAATATTTAAAAGAAAATGATGTTGACGTTTTAACAGATTATCAAGAGAGAATTGATAATGTGAAAAGGTTTATTGGTGAGGCAGAGCAGAAAATTACCGACCCTGAGCGCGCTGCATTAATTAGAGAAAGTAAAACGGATATTGCCAACTACGAACAAAACTTTTCTGCTGTAGTGAAGCTGATTGAGCAACGACACAAAATAGTCTCAACAACGCTAGACCCCACAGGACTTGCGATGAGGGTGGTATTAACAGATCTCATCGAGGCCAACCGCAATTCATCGGTCGAAAAAATGTATTTGCTTGCCAAACTTCAAGAATCTTTATTATTAGGTCGTTTGTATGTTGTTAAGTTTTTAGTGACAAATGACATGAAAGATGCCAACCGCGCTCACGATGAATTAATGAAAAATAATACAGCGGTACTTAATAACGCGCAAAAAGTGACGCAAGAAGCTGCGAGTTTAGCGCAATTTGAAAAGTACTCATCATTAAAAAATGAGTACATCGAAGCTTTGTATGCAATCGAAAAGACCATTATTGATCGTAATTTACTGATAGATAAACTCAACCAGATTGGTCCGAAAGTCGCCGATAACCTCGAAAAAATCAAACTCAGTATCAAAGATGAGCAAGATGATCTGGGGCCTAAAGTTGTTGCTGATACCGAAAGCACGTTGAAACTTGTGAGTGTTATCTCGTTAGCTGCTTTGGTGTTTGGTTTTATAGCCGCTTATTTTTTACCTAACGTAATTAGAAAACCAATTGGTGGTGAACCCAATGATATTGCGGCGATAACCGCAAAAATAGCTAAAGGAGATTTATCGCAAGATTTGAGTCAGCAAGCAAGTATGACAGGAATTTTGAAGTCAATTAGCTATATGTCAGCCAGTTTAAAATCGGTTGTGCTACGTATTATTACCAATGGAAATGCAATTAATGATGCGGCAATTGAATCAAGTAATATCGCAAGAACAACAAATAATGTTGTTAATGAACAACGTGAACGCACAGCACAAATTGCCACTGCGATTAATGAAATGTCATATAGTATTCAAGAGGTTGTGAAGTTGTCATCTAGCTCTGCAGAATCTGCCAACGAAGCAAAACATTCAGCCGAAGGTGGGCTTGTGTTAATTGACCAAACCGTAAATGCTATCAATCATTTATCGCATACGATAGAACATGCAATGAAGGCCATTAATGATTTAGCCCAAAGCAGTGATGCGATTGGCGCAGTTGTTGAAGTAATCAGAAAAATTTCGGAACAAACGAATTTACTTGCACTGAATGCTGCCATTGAAGCTGCACGAGCAGGTGAACAAGGACGAGGTTTTTCTGTAGTGGCGGATGAGGTAAGAAGTTTGGCAAAGCGTACTCAAGAATCGACCAATGAAATCCAAACCATGATTGAAACATTACAATCGGGAACGCAAGCTGCGGTGACAAGTATGGCTAGTAGTAGCCAAGAAGCGATGAGTTCGGTGGATTTATCAGAAAATACCCGTGAAAGTCTCACTCAGATCCTTGCGATGATCAGTACGATTAACGATATGAACAATCAAGTGGCGGTTGCGGTTGAAGAGCAGTCAAGTGTCTGTGAAGATATTAATCAAAACATCACTGGTATCGCACAATCGTCGGAAACTTCAGCGCAAAGTGCACAACTTGCAGAGAAATCGAGTGAAAAAATGGCTGAGTTAGCACAAGAGCTTGGATTGATTGCAAAGGAGTTCAAAGTAAACTAATCAAACCGGTTCGTTTAAACCTAATAAGAGAAAGGAATGAAACGTCATGTTTTCATTCCTTTTTTTATGATTAGACTATTGATGGAGAGAGTTCGATAAAAAATACTGTTAAAGTTGTTTTTCAGCATCAACTCGACCTAATAAGAAAGGAACTTTAACGTGCAATCTATTGCTATTGTATTATTTGGCATTATTGGAATGTTATTTGGTTGGTTTATATATTCTAAATTTATAGCCAGCAAAATCTTCCAAATGGATGACAGTATTATTACACCTGCCCATCAATTAAAAGATGGTGTTGATTTTGTACCAACGAACAAGTTGGTTCTTTGGGGGCATCACTTTACCTCGGTGGCGGGCGCTGCTCCTATTGTTGGCCCTGCGATTGCTGTGTATTGGGGCTGGGTTCCTGCCGTACTTTGGGTTGTTTTTGGTACGATATTTTTTGCAGGTATTCATGATATGGGCGCGCTTTGGGCCAGTAGCCGTCATAAAGGTAAATCGATGGGGGCGTTGTCTGAATCTGTAATAGGCAAACGTACACGCGCTTTATTTATGATAGTGGTGTTTTTAGTGCTATTGATGGTTAATGCGGTTTTTGGCGTGGTGATCGCCAATTCGTTTGTCAGTCAGCCAACGGCCGTATTACCTGCTTGGGCGGCAATTGTATTTGCATTGATCATTGGCCAGCTATTGCATCGTAATTTTAATATAATCATGCTTTGCTTATTTGGTGTGGTGGCACTGTATTTAAGTGTTTATGCAGGGACTGCAATGCCCCTTGCTTTGCCAACTGAAATGTTTGGTCTAAGTGACAAAGCGAATTGGATTATTATTCTCTTTATTTACGCTGCTATTGCGTCTTTATTACCTGTGTGGGTTTTATTGCAACCTCGCGATTTTATTAATGGTGTGCAATTACTGGTGGGTTTATTACTGCTTTATGGTGCGGTATTTATGTTTATGCCAGACATCACAGCGCCTGCATTTAATACTCAAGTCGCACTCGATACACCGAGTATTATTCCACTGCTATTTGTCACGATCGCCTGTGGTGCGGTCTCAGGATTTCATGGCATTGTGTCCTCAGGGACTAGTTCTAAACAATTAAACAAAGATACAGACGCACGTTTTGTTGGTTATTTAGGTGCTGTGGGTGAAGGCTGTTTAGCGCTTATTACTATTGTGGCGGTCAGTGGAGTTACTTTGGCATTATCTCCAGCTGAATGGCATGAAGTTTACAGTCATTTAGGTGCGGGCAGTGTTGGCGCATTTATTACAGGTGGTTCTAATTTAATTCAAGCTGGTTGGGGTATTCCAAAAGAACTAGCATCAACCTTGTTAGCTGTCATGGTGGTATTGTTTGCTGGTACGACGATGGATTCTGGTGTGCGACTACAGCGTTATATCATTCAAGAATGGGGTGATATTTACGACATTAAATGGATTAAAAATGGTGTGGTCGCTACGTTATTAGCTGTAACATGTTGTTTATTATTAGCATTTGGTGCTGGTGGCTCTTCAGGTTCGGGTGGCATGATCATTTGGCCACTATTTGGTTCGACGAATCAAATTTTAGCTAGTTTAACGTTATTAGTATTGTCTGTAATGTTAATCAAAATGGGTAAACCAGCAAAATACACTTTGATCCCTATGGTGTTTGTATTAACCATGGCATTTTTTGCCGGTTTATTAAAGCTTGCAGAATATTACCAACAGGGTAATTGGCTATTAGTGATTATTGACGCAATTGTTTTAATTGTCTGTATTTTGGTGATGCTTGAAGCGTGGGCAGTGATAGCTAAACATAAGCAAAGTCAGAATCAATCACAATAAGTATGTTTTGATAATTAGAAAAGGGCCGAAAGCCCTTTTTTATTGATACATCAAAATGTTAATTTTAAATAAAGTTAAGATCTGAGAGGTTTTTTTTACACTTCATGCTATAACCTATCAAGGGCTTTTCCTCTCTTGCCATAAGGACCACCATGTTTGTTCTCCAATCAAAGTTTCAGGCGTTACAAAGTGTAAATAAAACACTCGAGCAACAAGTCAAGCAACAATCAAAACTCGCAAAAGAAATGCAACAGCAGATCGATGCCCTGCAAGATGAAATAGATGCACTGAACAAAAAAAAGGTCGCGGCAATCACTAAGCCTTTATTAAAAGCCATGATAGAGTCCTTTAAATATATTGAAATTTTGCGAGAGGCAGTGACAAATTCTTACCAAACAATTCAACAAGAAAGCCAAGCTGGCAGCAAAATGGATTCATTATTTGATGAGTCCGGTCAATCGTTAAGCCATTTAGTCTCTGGGATCCAAGGCTTAACAGCCAAGATGGGTGGCATGAACGAGAATATTTCAGGCTTATCTGTTATGGCTGACAGTATTAATACCTTTGTTTCGACTATCTCTAAAATTTCAGATCAAACTAATTTATTGGCACTTAATGCTGCCATCGAGGCGGCGCGAGCAGGGGAAGCGGGTCGCGGGTTTAGTGTGGTTGCTGATGAAGTACGAGCGCTTGCAAATAATACCAATACTTCGGCCAATGAAGTGGCTGAATTAGTGAATAAAATTATTAATAATACAACTGAGACCGTGAGCTCGGTTAATGACATTCAGCATAGTAATACACAGTTAACAAACGGTATTGAAAAACTCAATACTGACTATTCTGCTATTATCAAAAGCTGCAATAAAATGAAAACCACCATTGTTGATGCCTCACTTGCCAATTTAAGTCAGGCGATTACTCTTGATCATTTTGTATTCAAAGCACAAGTTTATGGTGTGTTAGCAGGTCTTAATCAAAAAGCGGATGATTCGCTATTGAGTCATGGTTCAGATTGGTTAAAAGAAGCCAGCCAAAATAAATCTGGCCATAACAATCATGGCAATGCGTTACAAAAGTTAAATGAGCCGCAAAAGTTAATGCAAAAAACCGCTACCGATTTAGTTGCTGCGTATCGTAAAGGTGATGAAGCCCTTAGCGCTAAATTATTGACTGCAATGGAAGAGGCGAGCAATAAATTTATGCGAGCAGTAGAAGGTATGTCTTATTCTCGTTAGTTTAGTTAACCTGAACTCTGGTTAAGAGATTTAGTAACGTATAGATTTAATTTATATAAAAATCCAGAAACTCTCCAGTCGCAGATTTACAGGGATAACAAGGCGAGTTTACGCGTCAATAGTTGGTTTATTGCAAGTAAACTCAACGTAGTTATTGTTGAAAATAGCCACTGGAGATAGATTTATTATCCAGAGTTCAGGTTAGTTAGCCAGACTCACCAAGAATAAAACACTAAAAAGGCCAATTAATTGGCCTTTTTAGTGTTTTATTTTAGCAAAGCGGCATTAATTAAAATGCTCTGCATGAAATGCTAAATGATCATCAATAAAACTACTTATAAAATAATAGCTATGATCATACCCAGCATGGCTGCGGTACAGCAGCGGATAGCCGACTTGCTCAGCTACTTCAACCAATGCCTCAGGTTTTAATTGCGCCGTTAAAAATTGATCTTGTTCACCTTGGTCAATTAACGCAGGTATAAAATCATGGTGCGAAATTTTTTTAATTAAATGTGTACTGTCGTAATTTAGCCAATTAGTTTTATCATCACCCAAATATCCAGAGAAAGCTTTCACTCCCCAAGGGCAAACACTTGGGTTACAAATTGGGCTAAACGCGCTCATTGAGCTGTAACGCCTTGGATTACGCAGTGCAATCATTAGCGCACCATGCCCACCCATTGAGTGGCCGCTGATCGCACGCTGTGGTGTCACCGAAAACTCCGCTTCAATTAAATCAGGGAGTTCTTTGACGATGTAATCGTACATTTGATAATGCTGTTTCCAAGGTGTCTGTGTTGCATTGACATAAAACCCAGCACCTAAGCCAAAATCATAAGCTTGGTTTTCATCATCCGGTACGCTATCTCCCCGCGGGCTGGTATCAGGTGCAACGATGATAATGCCAAGTTCTGCAGCACGTTTAAAGGCACCTGCTTTTTGCATAAAATTTTCATCAGTACACGTTAAGCCCGACAACCAATAAAGAACGGGGGCACGATGGCCTAGCTCAATTTTTGGTGGCAAATAAATGGCAAAGCGCATGTCACAATTAAGCGTACTTGAATAGTGTTTAAATTGGCGATGCCAACCACCTGCGACTTTATTTTCTGTTAATAAGGTTAATTCACTCATAATATGGTCGCTTATTGATGGTCAAAATGGATCACAGAACGAATACTTTCACCTCGGTGCATTAAATCAAACGCTTCATTGATTTGCTCAAGTGCCATGGTGTGGGTAATGAAATCGTCTAGTTTAAATTCACCAGCCAGATAGCGCTCAACAATCTGTGGTAATTCAGATCGACCTTTTACGCCACCAAAGGCACTGCCACGCCATACACGGCCAGTCACAAGCTGGAAAGGGCGGGTTGAGATTTCTTGGCCTGCACCTGCAACACCAATAATCACAGATTCACCCCAGCCTTTGTGACAACACTCAAGCGCTGAGCGCATCACATCGACATTACCAATACATTCAAATGAAAAATCGACGCCACCGTCGGTTAATTCAACAATCACTTCTTGGATCGGTTTATCGTAGTCTTTTGGATTAATACATAAAGTCGCACCGAGTTTTTTGGCTAGTTCAAATTTAGAAGGATTAATATCAATCCCAATGATTTGGCTTGCACCAGCCATTTGTGCGCCAATAATGGCTGATAGACCAATGCCACCTAAGCCAAAAATAGCGACTGTATCGCCCGCTTTTACTTTTGCGGTATTCATTACCGCGCCCATGCCAGTTGTGACACCACAGCCTAATAAACAAATTTCTTCAAGCGGAGCTGTTTTATTGACCTTTGCCAATGAAATTTCAGGTAATACTGTGTATTCAGAAAACGTAGAGGTGCCCATGTAGTGGAAAATTGGCTGACCATCTTTATAAAAGCGGGTGGTGCCGTCAGGCATTAAGCCTTTACCTTGAGTTGCTCGTATTTTTTGGCATAAATTTGTTTTACCAGAAGTACAAAATTTACACTCTCCACATTCAGGCGTGTAAAGTGGGATCACATGATCGCCAATTGCAACGCTTGTGACACCTTCACCAATTGCATGAACAATTCCCGCGCCTTCATGGCCCATAATCGCAGGAAAAACACCTTCAGGATCTTGACCTGATAAAGTAAATGCATCGGTATGGCATACACCTGTGGCGATAATTTTAACTAATACTTCGCCAGCTTTTGGATACATCACATCAACTTCTTCAATAGATAAAGGTTGATTGGGCCCCCATGCAATAGCTGCCTTTGATTTTATGAATTGATTTTCCATTATTAAGTCCTTAATAAGGTAAAAGATAAACACGTAGCGCGAAATCTTAGTCTAAAGTATTTGGCCAATTGATTAAAACTGATTTTATCGACCTATGAGAGTGAGCATAGTTGTATAAGTGGCGTTACCTTATACAAACACAGTAGGTTAAGCATCCTAATACGGTAAAAATTTAAAAAAAGAGCAGGCATATTGCCTGCTCTTTAAGATTCAGTATTACTATGCTTGAAATTTAAGCTTAATCAATTTCAATATGCTCTTTTTTATGATGCTCAGCTATCTCAGCTTGGAGTTCACTTTTCGAGCGATGTTCAAATAAACGACGCTGCGTTAACCAGTAAAAGAACAACGGGACAAAAAAGATGGCTAAAAAGGTCGCCGCTATCATGCCACCCATTACGCCTGTTCCAACACTATGGCGAGCACCTGCGCCAGCACCTGAGCTTAATACCAAAGGAACAACGCCTAAAATAAACGCAAGCGAGGTCATGATGATAGGTCTAAATCGTAAGCGGGCAGCTTCAAGTGCTGCTGCACTTGTACTCCAACCTTGTTGATGTTTCATCAATGCATATTCAACAATTAATATAGCGTTTTTACTGGCAAGGCCGAGTAGTGTCACTAGGCCTATTTGGAAATACACATCATTGGTCATGCCTGCAATCCAAATTGCAACTAACGCCCCAAAAGTGCCAAAAGGAAGAGCCAGCAATACAGATAACGGTAAAGACCAGCGTTCATACAAGGCGGCTAAAATTAAAAATACCATAATGACCGCCAAAGTTAGGGCAAGGCCTGTTGTGCCAGAGCTTCGTTTTTCTTGAAAAGCGGTACCTGTCCAATCATAGGTCATATCAGCAGGAAGCACTTCTTTCGCTAGCCGCTCAATTTCAGCAATTGCTTGACCTGAGCTGTATCCTGGTGCCGCATTACCAAATAATTTTACCGCAGGTAAATTGTTATAACGATTTAAGCTATCAGGGCCTCGGCTGTGGTCGATGCTAGTAAAAGCTGAAATTGGCACCATTTCGCCTTGTTTATTTTTAACATAAATACGGCCAATATCTTCAGGCGACATTCTAAACTCTGCTTCTGCCGACATGAGTACTTGCCAAGCACGACCAAATTTATTGAAGTCGTTAATATAAGCAGTGCCTAATGTACCTGCGAGGGCGCTAAATGCATCGTTAAGTTCAATTCCCATCGCATGGGCTTGCTCGCGATCTACATTGACGTTGAGCTGAGGCGTATTTGGACGCCATAACGTTTGAATACCAGCCACAATTTCACTTTGCTGCGCTGCTCCCATCATCGAGCCCATCGCTTGCTGAAGTTTTTCTGGGCCGCCAGCGCCTTTGTTTTGAATGTAAAACTCAAAACCACCTGTGCTGCCTAAACCAAAAATGGGCGGTGGATTAAATGCAAGTACTAATGCTTCTTTAATTGACGCCGTTTTCATAAACAATTCGCCAACCAGTTGCTGCGACGTAACTTGACGCTCATCCCAATGTTTTTGCGTCACAAATAAGGTAGCTGCAGAGCTCTTATAACCACCCCCGATAAAGTCAAAACCAGTAAAGGCAATGACATTTTCATTAGCAGGATTTGATTTAGCTGCAGCAATTACTTCAGCGACCACTTTTTCAGTGCGTTCAAGCGATGCGCCATCGGGTAAAAAGACAGCTGAAATATAAAAACCTTGATCTTCATCAGGCACTAACGAACCGGGTGTTTTTTGCCATAAACCTATGGTGATCAGCACCATGCCAGCAACAAGCACAAAACCTAAAATACCGCGACGTACAAAAAAGCTCACAGCATTAACATAGCCACCTGTCATGGCATGAAACTGTTTATTAAACCAAACAAAAAATCCAGCAGTTTGTTTATGTTCAGGTTTTAAAATTAGCACACAGAGCGCTGGTGTCATGGTCAGTGCCACTACACCCGATAAACTCACCGCAATTGAAATCGTAATCGCAAATTGGCGGAATAACTCACCCGTTAAGCCACCTAAAAAGGCAATCGGCACAAATACCGAACACAATACCAATACAATCGCAACGACAGGACCACTGACTTCCTGCATGGCTTTAATGGCTGCATCACGCGGGCTGAGCTTTTCTTCATGCATCAAACGCTCTACGTTTTCAAGCACCACAATGGCATCGTCTACCACAATACCAATTGAAAGCACCATACCAAATAAGGTGAGGGTATTGATGGAGTAACCCAGCATGTAAAGACCTGCAAACGTACCTAGTAAAGACACTGGCACTGCAAGTGTCGGAATTAAGGTGGCGCGCCAATTTTGTAAGAACAAATACACAACTAAGAATACCAATACCATGGCTTCTACTAGGGTTATCATTACTTCGCGAATTGATACTTCAACAAATCGGGTAGTATCGTACGGTGTCAGGTGTGCAAGCCCAGTCGGGAATTGCTCTTTGATTTCAGCAACCGTTTTATTCACTTCAGCAGCAACATCTAATGCATTGGCACCTGGCTGTAAAAATATCCCCAACAAGACGGCTTGTTTACCGTTAATAGTGCCTTCAAAGTCATAGTCTTTTGACCCTAGCTCAACCCGTGCAATGTCTTTTAAACGTAAAGTACTGCCATCAGGGTTGGCACGCACAATAATGTTGGCAAACTCTTCAGGAGTAGATAAACGGCCTTGTGCCGTGACACTGTAGACAATTTCTTGAGGGCTGGATGAGGTGGGTGTGGAACCAATTTTACCCGCCGCATATTGTGAGTTTTGTTGGCGTACCGCGTGAGTGATATCATCAACGGTGATTTTGAGCTGGCTCATCAGATCTGGGCGCAACCAAATGCGCATCGCATAATCTTTGGCACCAAAAATTTGTACGTTGGTTGTGCCTGGAATGCGCTTGATGCGATCAAGAATATTCATCGTGACATAATTGGAGGTCCAGAGCGACTCACGGCTACCATCAGGTGAATAAAACGCATGCACTTGTAAAAAGCTCGAAGACCCTTTTTGGACAATCACACCTTGGCGGCGAGTTTCTTCGGGTAAACGGGCTTCAACTTGTTTAACTCGGTTGTTGACGTTGACCGCAGCTTGGTCAACGTCAGTGCCAATTTCGAAAGTTACTTCAATCGTGGTAACGCCCGAACTGGTTGAGTTTGATGACATATACATCATGCCTTCCACACCAGTAATAGCATTTTCGATGGGTGCGGCAACAGTTTGTTCAAGCACTTGCGCTGATGCACCAGGATACACAGCCATTACTTGTACCACAGGAGGCGCAATTTCAGGATATTGTGCAATGGGAAGTGCGCGCATTGCGGCAAGACCTGCTAGCACCAGCACTATCGATATTACAAAGGCAAAAATAGGCCTATCTATAAAATAACGAGAAAACATATTTATTCCTTGTGAGCGCTATCAGCGGCTGCTAATTGCACCGGCATACCTGGGAAGAAAATTCGAGCCACACCATTAATAATGACTTTATCGCCGGTACTTAAACCTTTGCGGATGATCCAGCTTTTTTCTGGCTGATTGTCTTGATTAAAATTGGTCCATTCACCGACTTCAACAGGCGTTGGGCTGGCTATGGTTTGGCCCTGTTCATTATTTATAAAGCGATAAACAAACTTACCCATGCCATTATCAAGCACCGCACGTTGTGGGATAACAAATACATTGTTACGTGCTGCACCGCTTAAAATCACTTTCACAAACTGGCCTGAGCGTAATTGGTAATCAGGGTTAGGCACAATGGCCTGAAACTCACTGGTGCCGGTTGATGGATTAATGCGAACATCGCTGAAATTAACCGTACCAGAATGGGGGTATGAGCGACCATTTTGCAGTTGAATATCGGTTTTCCAGTGACCATCTATCGGAAGAGTAAGTTGTCCGGCGGCGACATCATCACGCATTTGGAGCTGCTCGCGCTCTGAAAAACCAAATCGTAATAACACAGGATCTAATTGAGTAATTTGTGTCAGTAATAACTCAGGGCCCGGTACATATGTCCCTTCGGAAACAAATTCACGACCTAATACACCTTTGATCGGTGATTGAACTTGGGCATATTGCAAATTAAGCTGCGCTTCTTGTAGGCGCGTTTCGCTTGATTTCACTTGCGCTTGTGCGATTTCAAAATCAGACACTGCAGTATCGTAATCGCGCTGCGATACCGACTTATCGGCACGTAGTTTTTTAAGGCGCTCGACTTCACGCACTGTTTGAGCCAATCTTGCTTTAGCTCCTTGTAAATCGGCTTCACTGGCCGAAAGTGCTAATTTAAATGGCTGTAAATCAATCGTAAACAGAGATTGGCCTTCGCTGACACGCTCGCCTTCAGCGAAGTTGCGAGACTCTAAAATACCCGCAACACGAGAACGGATCTCTACTTCTTTAGAACCGGTTAGCGTGGCAGGTAATTCAATGGTAAATGAAGCTGTGGTAGGTTTGACTTCTAAAACTGTGACGTGAGCCGCAGGCATAGAATGAGCCGGCGCTGATGCTTGTTCAGAGCACGCACTTAAGAGGCTTATCATGGCCAAAGCGAGTAACGTACGAGAACGAACTTGTGTAACTAAATTCATATAATAAAAGCTCCGGATAAATTTGAACGTTAAGTCGACAAAGTAAACGGTAGTGTATACGCTTATAGTTGTAAGGTAAACGCTGCCGTATACAAATTTACAAGATTTCTTTTTTGTATTTGTTATAATCGCCATACTTTTAAAAAGGGGCTGTCATGGTTAGAAGCGTCGATAAACATAACGATGTGTTATGCGCTGCAATAACGGAATTTGCAAAAAAAGGCATGGTCGCCACGACAATGGAAGCGATTGCTGCACGAGCAAATGTTTCTAAACGTACATTATATAAACACTATTCATCAAAAGATGCACTGTTTGATGCTGTTGTAGCTTTATTATTACAACGGATAGCAAATTTGCCTGAAGTTCCATTTCAACCCGATGTTCCGATCAGAGAGCAGCTTAAAAAGTTGGCGGCACTGTCTATTAGTTTAAGTGCGGATCCTGACTATATGCGGCTTTCTAAAATTGTCATTATTGAATCAATGCGTTCTGAGAGTCGAGCCAAACGACTTGATGAGCAATTTAAAGGATGCGAACAGGGACTTCATAGTTGGTTTATTCAGGCCGAACAAGCAGGAGTATTGGGGCAGTTTGATGGGAATTTGATAGGGTCGCTTTTTTTTGGCGGAATAAAAAAAATGACATTCTGGGATCAAGCTATCCGTTGGCAACATCAAGTCGATGACATACAACTCACGCATTTGATAAGCCAAACGTGTCTGTTTTTCGAAAAAGCGCTAAACGATCCACAATAAAAACGCGCATTAAATTCCACACTATTGTATAAACTTGTTCAGTAACAAGCCATTCAGTCTGGCGGGTAGATTATGAGTTGTAATAATAAGAAATTGATTATTAATGAATTTAAGGCATAAAAAAAGCCAGTTGCATAACAACTGGCTCACTATAAACCGTCAGTCTAATTTGAACCTTTTATTAATCATTCAGCCGAAGCTAAAAAGGATCAATTGCTAGGTGCTTAACGAGCGCGGAAAACGATGCGACCTTTACTAAGGTCATAAGGTGTCATTTCAACAGTCACTTTATCACCTGTTAGGATGCGGATGTAGTTTTTACGCATCTTTCCAGAAATATGAGCAGTAACCACGTGACCGTTTTCAAGCTCAACTCGGAACATAGTATTTGGTAAAGTGTCAAGGATAGTACCTTGCATTTCAATTACGTCTTCTTTCGCCATGTTTAGCGTAACACCTCTTAGTCTGTTTGAAGGTGCAGATTTTGCCCAAAACCATGCCATAAGTAAAGTGACAGAGTGGATATTTGTAAATTAATTGTCTTGCCAGTGGTCAAAAGTGAAGATTTGATGCGGCTTATACTGATTTTTGTAATTCATTTTGGCACATTCATCAATTTGAAAACCTAAATAGAGGTGTTCTTTAGCCATTTGATGGCAAAGCTTAATTTGTTCCATAATCATAATGGCACCCAGTCCGGCATGATGCAATTGAGGATCGAAGAAGGTGTAAATTGCTGACATGGCGTTTGGTAATTGATCCGTCACTGCAACCGCAATTAGGGTTTCTTCTTGCCAAAGCTCGATATAAATGATGAGTAGCCAGCTACAGAGTAGAAAACTTTCATATTGTTTTTTGTCAGGTGGATACATAGAGCCATCGGCATGGCGTGCTGTGATATATCGTTGGTATAAATCGAAGTATTCGTCTTTTGTTGTATAGCTATATTGCACCGTAAAATTTTTTTTAGCGTAATTTAATTTTCTTTTTTGTGATTTAGACGGGCTAAAATGCGCGCATAACACTCTAACAGGTTTGCATTTTTGGCAACTTGGGCAGTGAGGACGATACACTTGATCGCCACTGCGGCGAAACCCCATCGCAAGTAGTTGCTCAAAATAAGTGGGGTTAAAACAAATCTCATCGAGCGCAACGAGGAGTTGCTCATTTTGATCTGGTAAATAACTACAAGGTAGTGGTTGGCTTAAACCCAGTTGAATCGGAATTTTAATAGTCATAAATATTGATAAGCTCTTGGCTTTGCCACATACGTTGAAGGTCTATGCCAGTTGTTTGGTTTGATAACCGTGCTAAATATTCATCTCTTGAGATGGTCGTTGCACCTAACGATGAAGTATGGGGGTTAAGCACTTGGCAATCGATAAAGGCACCTTGATTTAGTTTAAGCCAATTGACTAAAGCCCAGCTTGCAAGTTTTGAGGTATTTGGCTGGGTATGAAACATTGACTCGCCGCAAAACACCGCGCCTAACATAATGCCATATAATCCACCGACTAACTGATTATCTACCCAGATTTCAATACTATGTGCATAACCCATTTTATTTAGTTGGGTATAGGCGGCTAACATGTCATCACTTATCCATGTGCCTTCTTTATCAATTCGCTGGCGCTGGCATTGATACATAACCTGTGCAAAATCTCGGTTGATGAATACTTTAAAAGGGTGTTTATTTAAGCATTTTTTAAGGCTACGGCTGACATGAAAAGCGTCAAGTTCGATAATGGCGCGTTGCGATGGGCTCCACCACATAATCGGGTCATCATTATTAAACCAAGGAAAAATTCCATTTTTGTAGGCGTTGATGAGCCTCTTTGGTGTTAAGTCGCCACCAATAGCAAGTAAACCATCAGGATCATCTAAAGCAAGTGTGGGGTTTGGAAATGCAACTGAGTGTGCAGAAAGCTGATATAAAGTGCGGTTCATAATTGATTTTGTCGGCTACTTTAATAGTGATAATAACAAAATCCTAACGCTTGGATAGATTTTATAGGTTAGAAAAGCACTTAGTTCACATAAATTGAAAACTAAGTGCTTAAAGACAGTGTATTACGCTTTTAAGTTATCTAAATAACGCTCAGCATCTAAGGCTGCCATACAGCCTGTGCCTGCAGAGGTAATTGCTTGACGGTAAATATGATCGCACACATCACCTGCAGCAAACACACCCTCAACGCTAGTTTGAGTTGCATTACCGTGTAAACCAGATTGTACAACTAGGTAACCATCTTTCATTTCAAGTTGATTAACAAACATTTCAGTATTCGGTTTATGACCGATGGCAATAAAGACGCCTGCTAAATCAAGTTCTTCAGTAGCATCTGAATCAGTTGCTTTAATACGCACACCCGTAACGCCCATTTGATCGCCTAATACTTCGTCAAGGGTACGGTTGTAATGAAGGACAACATTGCCATTGGCCGCTTTGTCTTTTAAGCGTTCAGCTAAAATCTTTTCACTACGGAATGAATCACGACGGTGAATAACATGAACTTCTGAGGCAATATTAGATAAATAAAGCGCTTCTTCAACAGCGGTGTTACCACCGCCTACAACTGCTACTTTTTGATTGCGATAGAAAAAGCCGTCACATGTTGCACAAGCTGATACACCACGACCTTTAAAGTTTTCTTCTGACTCTAAACCTAAATAGGTGGCCGAAGCACCCGTTGCGATAATAAGCGCATCACAGGTATAAACACCGTTATCACCGGTTAAAGTAAATGGGCGGTTTTTAACATCAACAGTATGGATGTGGTCAAATAAAATTTCTGTTTCAAAACGTTCAGCATGCTCTTTCATGCGATCCATCAAAGCTGGACCTGTTAAACCATGTGCATCACCTGGCCAGTTTTCAACTTCAGTTGTAGTCGTTAATTGACCACCTTGTTGCATGCCCGTAATTAGCACAGGATTTAAATTTGCGCGTGCTGCGTAAACAGCGGCGGTATATCCAGCAGGGCCTGAACCTAAGATAAGTAATTTACAGTGTTTTGCAGTGCTCATTGAATTGTTTCCTAATTGCCTATGGCTGATTTAATGCGCCCGATTTTATGAAAAACAAGGCGAATGTAAAATTTTTTCCGAAATTGTTTTTTTGCAAAAATAGCTGGGTGTGCAAATTAGTGTACTTAAATACTGAACTTCACCTTTATCATTGTATTATATTTGAACAGCTGTATAGCGTTTTTACTTTATTTCATGACCCGCCGCATTTTTTTTGATATGTTGTTGAGCATTAGTGTGAATATAAACAGTTATGTAAGTAAAGGTATCATTCAGTGCAAAATGTTTTATGGCAGAAAATGCCCGCTTTTGGTATAAATTCAACTGATATTGAAGTACTTTTCAGTGCGAAGGAGTACAAACAACGCTTGCTTTCTTTAATTGCGCAAGCAACCACCCGAATTTATTTAACGGCACTGTACTTACAAGATGACGAAGCAGGCCGTGAGATTTTAACCGCATTACATGAGGCTTCATTAGCGAACCCAAAACTAGAAGTCAAAATATTTGTTGATTATCATCGTGCGCAACGTGGATTAATTGGTGCTGCCTCGCAAGAAGGTAATGCCAAATTATATTTTGATTTTGGTAAAGAGTTTGATTCAAATGTGCAAATATTTGGCGTACCAGTAAAAGCAAAAGAACTGTTTGGTGTACTACATGCCAAAGGGTTTATATTTGATGATACCGTTTTATACAGCGGTGCGAGTTTGAATAATGTTTATTTACAACAAGAACAACGCTATCGTCTTGACCGTTACTTTGTTTTAAAACAAGCGTCTCTTGCAGATGCAATGGTGGGGTTTTTAGAGCAAAGCTTTGTGCAAAGCGATGCGGTGCCTAGGCTCGATCTTCGCCCAATCCCGCGTTTGGTTGAAATGAAAGCGGCACACAAACAACTTGTTAAGCATTTAAAAACATTTGAGTATGAGAATGTAAACTCAGACACAGCAGCAAAAATAAAAATGCGCTTAGTGTGTGGCCTTGCTCGTAGGGGAAATCAGTTAAATCGGACGATTAAGCAGTTGTTTGAATCTGCTCAGACTGAACTGGTTTTATACACACCTTATTTTAATTTTCCAGCACCTTTATTGCGTACCTTGGCAAAAAAATTAAAGCAGGGCGTTAAAGTAACGATTGTTGTTGGTGATAAAACCGCAAACGATTTTTATCTTCCTCCTGAAGAGCCATTTAGTAAAATTGGGGCTTTGCCTTATTTGTATGAAACCATTTTGCACCGCTTTTTGGAGCGAAAACACCAATATATAGAATCTAAACAGCTTAATGTTTATCTTTGGAAAGATGATAACAATTCGTTTCATCTAAAAGGGGTGAGTGTTGACAAGCAGCTACATTTACTCACCGGTCATAATTTAAACCCTCGAGCTTGGGGTTTAGATTTAGAAAATGGTATTTTATTAGAAGATAAAGAAGAGTTATTACAGCCTGATTTAGAAAAAGAAAAACAGCAGATATTATCTCATTGTACTCAATTGACGAGCTATGCTGATGTTGAAACTATCGATAACTATCCAGATGCAGTTAAGAAGATTCTTGGACAGGCTAAACGAGTTAAGGTTGACTTTATTATTAAGCGTTTTATTTAATTTATTTCCCAGTAATAAAGTTAACCCTGAAATAAAGCTAACTTAGATCAAAAACTTAGATTTTAAAGAAACAAAAAAAGCAGCCTAGGCTTAATGCCGATCAGTTAAGAAATATTTTACTGATCGGTTGACCGATCTTCTGTAGATGTAACAATCCGATGAGCCCACATGTCATCGGATTTTTTATGGAACTGTCAGAAGCCTTAGCACGCACCTCAATTAACCGCCTTACCGAATTTTCGTCATTAGCGGATGTCCTAGACCCCGAAATTATTCAATCGTGTTTAGCCTCTAATGGTGTGGCCACATTGCGTAAACGCAAGCTGCCTATGGATGCAATGATTTGGGCCGTGATAGGTATGTCACTTTTTCGCACTGAATCAGTCCGCCTGCTCATCAACAAGCTCGATATTGTATTACCGCAGGATGTGGATTACGTCGCACGCAGTGCCGTGACACAAGCGAGAAAGAAGCTAGGCAGTGATGTGGTTCGAGATGTATTTCATCTTTCAGCACAGAAGTGGCATGAGCGAGCTGAGCATCCCCATTGGTGTGGTCTGAACTTATTTGGTGTAGATGGCGTTGTATGGCGCACGCCCGATAGTAAAGAAAACAGCGCAGCCTTTGCCCGTACAGCGAATAAAGCCAGTGAAGCAGGCTATCCTCAGGTACGAATGGTATGTCTGATGGAGCTTAGTAGCCACTTAATTCTTGATAGTGCATTGAGTAGCGTGAGTGAAAATGAGATGACACTGGCAGCACAGCTCATAGCACGTGTACCAGATAACAGCCTAACATTGTTTGATAAAGGCTTTTACTCACTAGGCTTGTTACATGATTGGCAGCATAAAGGCATCAACACACATTGGTTATTACCGCTAAAGAAGAACGTACAGTATGAGGAAATCAAACGTCTTGGCAGGCAAGATAAACTCATCCGCCTAACCACCACACCTCAAGCGAGAAAAAAGCGACCAGAGTTGCCCTTAACAATGGACGTGCGACTTATCACCAAACTAATCAAAGGAAAAGAAGTCAAAATACTCACGTCCATGGTCGACCCTATGGCATATCCATCGGCAGAAATAGTCGACCTTTATAGCCATCGCTGGGAAATAGAGATGGGCTACCGAGAAATGAAGCAACACTTGTTGGCAAGTAGGTTTACGTTAAGAAGCAACTTACCAGAGCTCATTAGACAGGAGTTATGGGGGGTGCTGTTGGCGTACAACTTAATCCGCTATAAGATGGTCCTGATGGCGAAGTCGCTCAAGAGTGTTTTCCCAAACCAACTAAGCTTTAGAGATGCCTCATCACACATCATCCATAAGCTGACTATGATGCCAATTTATGCGCCCGGTAATGTCCCCGGACAGATATTGGAAATAGAAAGAAATGCCAGTCAATTTAAGCTAGAGGGAAAACGAGAACGAAGTTACCCAAGAACACTAAAAGTATCGAAAAACCGCTACCCTGTGGCTAAAAATAAAAAAGCCGCTCACCTTAAGTGAACGGCATTAAGCCTAGGCTGCTTTTTTAATGTGTACTGTAAAATTATGCGTTTAATGCATCTAATGCAGTCACGTAAGGCATGTTGAAGCCTTCAGCTACTTCTTTAAATGTCACATGACCTTTATACACGTTTAATCCATTACGGAAATGTGCGTCATCAAGTAAGGCTTTTTTGTAGCCTTTGTTTGCTAAATTGATGATAAACGGCAATGTTGCATTGTTTAACGCAAATGTCGATGTTAGTGGTACAGCACCTGGCATATTGGCAACACAGTAATGAACAACGTCATCAACGATGAATGTTGGTTCTGCATGAGTAGTTGCTTTAGACGTTGCAATACAACCACCTTGGTCAATAGCTACGTCAACAATCGCCGAACCTGGTTTCATACGCTTGATGTGATCTGCTGTCACTAATTTAGGCGCTGCTGCACCTGGAATTAATACTCCACCAATCACTAGATCAGCTTCAAGTACATGCTTTTCTAACGCGTCAGCTGTTGAATAAACAACTTTGATTCTATTACCATACTGTGCATCTAAACGACGAAGAACATCAACGTTACGATCTAAAATTACAACGTCAGCACCCATACCTACAGCGATTTGTGCTGCATTCGCACCTACCATACCACCGCCGATAACCACAACTTTAGCTGGCTCAACACCTGGTACGCCACCTAATAACATGCCACGGCCGTTATTTGATTTTTCAAGCGCTTGAGCACCGGCTTGAATCGCCATACGACCAGCAACTTCAGACATAGGTGCTAGTAATGGTAAACCACCACGTGCATCAGTGACAGTTTCATACGCGATACAAATTGCTTTGCTTTTCACTAAGTCTTCAGTTTGTGGTAAATCTGGAGCAAGGTGAAGGTATGTGAAAAGGATTTGGTCTTCACGAAGCATTGCGCGCTCAACAGCTTGAGGCTCTTTAACTTTTACGATCATTTCAGCTGTTGCAAACACTTCTGCAGCCGTAGCTAAAATTTCAGCACCAGCAGCTTGATAATCATCATCGGTAAAACCAATGCCGATACCTGCGTTGTGTTCAATAAATACTTTATGGCCGTGGTTGATTAGCTCTCGCACGCTGCCAGGTACCATACCTACGCGGTATTCATGGTTTTTAATTTCTTTAGGTACACCGATAATCATAATAAAAATGCCTCTTTGAACATGGTTTTGTATTCGACTAGTATATTAGTTAAATGCTTTATTTGTTCACTAATTTTGAGTTAAAATGTAGTGAATAATCCTGTTTAAACTTTTTTGGTAGTGATTTATATGGTTAAGGATTCAAGTGTTCATCTATTAGACCGTATCGATAAAAAAATTTTATCGGAATTACAAAAAGACGCGCGTATTTCAAACGTTGAACTTGCAAGGCGAATAGGGCTAAGTGCTACCCCTTGCTTAGAGCGAGTAAAAAAGCTAGAACGCGAAAAATTTATTCGTGGTTACAAAGCCATTATAGATCCAGTTAAAATAGGTGCGTCATTATTAGTTTATGTTGAGATAACACTGACAAAAACCTCGCCAGATGTATTTAAAGACTTTAGTGAAGCCGTCAAGCTCCATGATGAGATTTTAGAATGTCATTTGGTTTCGGGTAACTTTGATTTCTTATTAAAAACGCGTGTGGCTGATATGGCGGCCTATCGTCAATTATTAGGCGATACTTTGCTCACATTACCAGCTGTGAGTGAAAGCCGTACCTATGTTGTGATGGAAGAAGTCAAAAACGAAGATATGTCACCGTTAAAAGCCGGTGCAAGGTAAGCCATTTCCTGATAAGGTATCATGATAAAAATAAAAGTTAATAAATGCATGGGGATAGACAAACTATGCGCCTAAATGGTGTGCAACGATTATTAGAAACGGGTTTGATTATTAGCACCGCAGTAGCGGCTTTTATCTTATGCGCCTTAATTAGTTTCGATCCCGCTGATCCGTCTTGGTCTCAAACCGGTGAATTTATCAAAGTCAAAAACATTACCGGTACAGCCGGAGCTTGGCTTGCGGATGTTCTATTATTCACGTTTGGTTGGCTTGCTTTTTTTGTGCCGGTTGCCATCCAACTTTTTGGTTACCTCTTTTTTAAAAAACCACACAAACTCCTTCAACTAGATTATATGACGTTAGGCCTGCGACTGTTGGGCATGGTGTTTTTTGTCAGTGCCGCGTCAGCAATTAGCAGTATTAATTTTGATGATATCTTTTATTTTTCATCTGGAGGCGTTGTAGGCGACGTTATCGCTAATGCTATGATGCCAGCATTTAATTTTACAGGTACGACTATTTTACTGTTGTGTTTCTTTTTTGCAGGCTTAACGTTATTGACAGGTGTCTCATGGGTTGAGTTTGTTGATTACTTAGGAGGCTTAGTTGTTCGAGCTGTTTTATGGTTACTCGGATTACCTAGACAGTGGCAAGAAAAACAGTTGGCTAAAGCCCAGCTTAGAGTTGAAAATGCGCAGCTTGCGACTGCGGTAGAAAAAGGCACTTCAGCCCCAGAGAAAATTCAACCGACAACGCATAAGTCACCTACGGTAGCCAAACACGATAAACCCGCAGTTCAACATTCAAAATTTCAAGAGTTTGATGACTTTTTAGAGAACGACTTTTCATTTAGTGCTGTTGATGATGAGCCAATTGATACGCGCTCAGCTTTAAGTGCGTTGGACGTCTTACAATCACCAGAACAAACAGCATCGTCATCACATTTTCAAGAGCCTGAAGTTCAAATGCAGCACACTAAACCTGCACCAATGCCTTCAGTAAAAACCTCATCTCATGTGCCGCAAACAGCAAAAGAAAAGTTTGAAGCGTTACTTGAAGAAAAACCGCCTATGAGCCGTTTACCAACGCTTGATTTACTCGACCGTCCAGACAAAAAGATGAATCCGATTTCGCAAGAAGAATTAGATGCTGTGTCTCAATTGGTTGAAGAAAAGTTACTTGATTTTGGAGTACAAGCCAAGGTAGTGGGGGTGTACCCAGGTCCAGTCGTTACACGATTTGAACTCGATCTTGCTCCTGGTATTAAAGTGTCAAAAATATCTGGATTGGCAAAAGATTTAGCACGTTCGTTATCTGCAATTAGCGTAAGGGTAGTGGAAGTTATTCCCGGTAAAACCTATGTTGGCATAGAATTACCGAACAAATACCGCGAAGTCGTTCGTCTTTCTGAAGTTATTTGTGCACCTAAGTTTGAAGAAAATGATTCTGCCCTTGCCATGGTGCTCGGTAAAGATATTGCTGGTGTGCCCGTGGTAGTTGATTTGGCGAAAATGCCCCATTTATTAGTGGCAGGTACAACGGGTTCAGGAAAGTCAGTTGGCGTTAATGTGATGATTGTTAGCTTGCTATACAAATCACCGCCAGAAGATGTTCGTTTGATCATGATTGATCCTAAAATGCTTGAACTTTCTGTTTATGAAGGGATCCCGCATTTGCTGTGCGAAGTCGTCACAGACATGAAAGAAGCTGCCAATGCATTACGTTGGTGTGTGGGTGAGATGGAACGCCGGTATAAGTTAATGTCGGCACTCGGGGTACGAAATCTAAAAGGCTACAACCAAAAAGTAGCAGACGCGATTGCGGCAGGTACACCGATATTAGATCCTTTATTTAAACAATCTGATGGTATGGCTGAGTTTCCATCGGAACTTGGTAAATTACCTGCAATCGTCGTTGTGATAGACGAATTTGCCGACATGATGATGATAGTGGGTAAAAAAGTTGAAGAGTTAATTGCGCGTATTGCACAAAAAGCCCGAGCTGCAGGTATTCACTTAGTACTTGCCACGCAGCGCCCATCGGTTGATGTTATTACTGGCTTGATTAAAGCGAATATTCCAACTCGAATGGCGTTTCAGGTATCGTCTAAAATTGATTCGCGTACCATTTTAGATCAACAAGGCGCTGAAAACTTATTAGGTATGGGTGACATGTTGTATTTACCGCCTGGCACAAGCGTGCCGGTTCGTGTTCATGGTGCGTTTGTTGACGACCACGAAGTACATGCGGTGGTTAATGATTGGAAAGCACGCGGTAAACCAAATTATGTTGATGAAATATTAAATGGTGATGCAAGTGATGAGGTGTTGTTACCAGGAGAAGTGGCAGAAGGGGATGATAGCGAAAGTGACCCGCTGTATGACGAAGCGGTGGCATTTGTTATTGAGAGCCGTAGAGCATCCGTGTCAAGTGTTCAACGTCGGTTAAGAGTCGGTTATAACCGCGCTGCACGATTAGTTGAGCAAATGGAAGCTTCCGGTATTGTCAGTGCCCCAGGACATAACGGAACTCGCGAAGTATTGTCGCCAAATCATGGCTCGCATTAGTTAAGGTATAAAATGAAAAAGTTATTATTGTCTTCTATGTTGTTTTTTAGTCCGTTTTTATTCGCTGATGCTAAAACTGACCTGCAAAAAGAATTAAACAAACTAACCAGTTTTGATGCACATTTTAATCAAACCGTGTTCGATGAGCAAAAGCAGCCTTTGCAACAAGCCAAAGGGCTATTACAGCTGCAACAACCCAATCAAATGCGTTGGCAGCAAGAAGACACCTTATTGGTGTCACAAGGCGCAAAAACCTATTTTTTTGATGCGTTTGCCGAACAAGTTACCATCATGAGTACTGAAAGTTTAATCGACAGCACGCCATTTGTTTTATTAACTCATCACCAAGATATGAGCCTTTGGAATAATTATAATGTAACGGCGGTTAATGGTAGTTATGAGCTGACTCCTGCACTGGGCCAGCAAAGCCAAGTTGAAAAATTAACGCTCGTATTTGACAGCAATGGTTTAGGCTTTAAAAAAATTCTAATCTTAGATTCTACTGGCCAACAAACCCAGTTTGAGTTTGAGCAAAGTAAGGTCAATATGCCTTTAGATGCTAAGCTGTTTCAATTCACAATCCCTGAAGGGGTTGCGGTAGACGACCAAAGCCAAGGTGAGTAATTTCGATTTTAATTTCGCGCCTGATGTTAGGCCACTTGCGGCACGAATGAGACCCAATGTGTTGGCCGAATATTGCGGGCAACAGCACTTATTATCACAAGATAAACCGTTATATCAGGCAATTATAAGTGGCCATTGCCATTCAATGATTCTATGGGGCCCTCCTGGCACCGGAAAAACCACATTAGCGCAATTAATTGCACACCATGCAACCGCACAATTTATTCAGCTTTCTGCGGTCACTGCGGGGGTGAAAGAAATTAGAGAGTCTGTGCTGCAGGCAAAAAACTTGCTCCAACAGGGCCAAAGAACTCTACTATTTGTTGATGAAGTTCACCGCTTTAACAAATCACAACAAGATGCTTTTTTACCTCATATAGAAGATGGTACCTTCTTGTTTGTTGGGGCGACAACCGAAAACCCATCTTTTGCACTTAATAACGCTATTTTGTCGCGCACCCGAGTGTATGTCTTAAAATCGCTTACCGATGATGATTTGTTGCAGGTGATTAATCGCGCTTTAACACACGATAGTTTACTGGCAACATTACACGTAAACATGGATGAAAAAGCCAAAGCAGCGTTGTGTGCAGCCGCGCAAGGAGATGCACGCAAAGCTCTCAATTTACTCGAGCAATCCGTTGATTTAGCACAATCCATTGCAGGAAAAAAAGTCATTAATAGCCAAGTGCTTGAGCATGTATTACCTAGTCATTTTGCTAAATATGATAAAGGGGGCGATGAATTTTACGACTTAATTTCTGCCTTTCATAAGTCTGTAAGGGGTTCAGCCCCCGATGCTGCCCTTTATTGGTATTGCCGCATTTTAGCGGGTGGTGGAGATCCTTTGTATGTTGCAAGAAGGTTACTTGCTATTGCCACTGAGGATATTGGAAATGCTGATCCTCGCGCGATGCAAGTGGCACTTAATGCATGGGATATCTTCCAACGAGTTGGACCCTCTGAAGGGGAACGAGCCATCGCACAAGCAACGTTATATTTAGCCTCTGCGCCTAAAAGTAACGCAGTTTATACCGCTTTTAATCAGGCAAAACACGATGCAGCACATTTGCCAAGTTATCCCGTGCCTGAACATTTACGTAATGCACCGACGCAAATAATGAAAGAGCTCGGTTTTGGTGCGCAGTATCGCTATGCGCATGATGAAGTAGGAGCTTTTGCCGCAGGTGAAAATTATTTTCCTGAAGTCATTAAAACCAAACAATATTACCACCCCACAGATCGTGGCCTTGAAAAGCAAATTAAAGACAAATTAGACTACTTGACGAGCCAAAATAATCAGAGTGTAACTAAACGCTATGACAGCAATTAAACTGTATTTTTTTATTGCATTAGGCGGTGCAACGGGAGCGTGCCTACGGTATTTTATTAGTGATTCCATGATAAAACTTCTTGGTAAGGGATTCCCTTTTGGCACCTTGACAGTTAATATTCTGGGTTCATTATTGATGGGCATTTTGTATGGCTTAATTGAAAAAGAAATTATCGCCATTAGCCCTGCCAAAAGCTTAATTGGAATTGGTTTTTTAGGTGCATTAACTACATTTTCAACCTTTTCTCTCGATACTTTACTGCTGATGCAGCAAGGGCAATGGTTTAAAATGGGTTTAAATGTCACATTGAATTTAGTTTGCTGTATTTTTGTTGCTTGGTTGGGCATACAGTTAGTTTTGCAAAAAGGTTAATAATAAAACATGTTGGATTCAAAATACTTACGTCAAGATATTGATGAGGCCGCAGCACGTTTAGCGAGCCGTGGTTACACGCTTGATGTTGCACAATTAAATGCGTTAGAAGAACAACGTAAAGCGCTACAAATTAAAACTCAAGATTTACAAAATGAGCGTAATACTCGCTCTAAAGCTATTGGCCAAGCGAAAGCGCGTGGTGAAGATATTGAGCCGTTACGTGCGCAAGTGGGCCATTTAGGTGATGAGCTTGACGCTGCAAAAATAGCTCAAGATGAGATTCTAGCAACGCTGCATGCAATTTCAGCTTCACTGCCAAACCTTCCTGATAGCTCAGTACCAAGCGGTAAAGATGAGTCTGAAAACGTTGAAGTATTCAAGTGGGGCACACCAAAGGAATATGATTTTGAAGTAAAAGATCATGTTGATTTAGGCGAGAGCTTAAATAAAGGATTAGATTTTGAAGCAGGCGTTAAATTAAGTGGTGCGCGCTTTACGGTTATGCGTGGCCAAATTGCTCGTATGCACCGTGCTTTAGTGCAGTTTATGCTAGATACTCACTGTGATAAAAACGGTTATACCGAAATGTACGTACCGTATTTAGTCAATAAAGACAGCTTATTTGGCACAGGCCAATTACCAAAATTTGCTGAAGATTTATTTCACACCAAAGGGCTAATCAATGATGATGGTGTTGAGCAAGATGGCTTTAGCCTTATTCCTACAGCAGAAGTGCCATTAACAAACTGTGCTCGTGATGAAATTTATGATGAAGCTTTGTTACCAATTAAATTAACTGCGCATACACCCTGCTTTCGAAGCGAAGCGGGCAGCTATGGCCGCGACACTCGTGGTTTAATCCGTCAGCACCAATTTGATAAAGTTGAATTAGTACAATTGGTAAAACCAGAAGATTCAATGGCAGCACTTGAAGAATTAACAGGCCACGCTGAGCAAATTCTACAAGCACTTGAATTACCGTATCGTAAAGTGATCTTATGTACTGGGGATATGGGGTTTGGTTCAGCCAAAACCTATGATCTTGAAGTATGGTTACCGGCACAAAATACCTACCGCGAAATTTCATCTTGCTCAAACATGGTGGATTTCCAAGCGCGTCGTATGCAAGCGCGTTTTCGTCGCCAAGGTGAGAAAAAGCCAGAGTTACTACATACATTAAATGGTTCAGGTTTAGCTGTTGGCCGCACCTTAGTCGCGATTTTAGAGAACTATCAACAAGCTGATGGCTCAATTGTGGTGCCAACAGTGCTACAAGGCTATATGGGTGGCGTAACCGTAATCAGTAAATAATTACGGTTTAGCATCAATAAAAAAGCGCCTAATGGCTAATGCCGATCAGTTAAGAAATATTTTACTGATCGGTTGACCGATCTTCTGTAGATGTAACAATCCGATGAGCCCACATGTCATCGGATTTTTTATGGAACTGTCAGAAGCCTTAGCACGCACCTCAATTAACCGCCTTACCGAATTTTCGTCATTAGCGGATGTCCTAGACCCCGAAATTATTCAATCGTGTTTAGCCTCTAATGGTGTGGCCACATTGCGTAAACGCAAGCTGCCTATGGATGCAATGATTTGGGCCGTGATAGGTATGTCACTTTTTCGCACTGAATCAGTCCGCCTGCTCATCAACAAGCTCGATATTGTATTACCGCAGGATGTGGATTACGTCGCACGCAGTGCCGTGACACAAGCGAGAAAGAAGCTAGGCAGTGATGTGGTTCGAGATGTATTTCATCTTTCAGCACAGAAGTGGCATGAGCGAGCTGAGCATCCCCATTGGTGTGGTCTGAACTTATTTGGTGTTGATGGCGTTGTATGGCGCACGCCCGATAGTAAAGAAAACAGCGCAGCCTTTGCCCGTACAGCGAATAAAGCCAGTGAAGCAGGCTATCCTCAGGTACGAATGGTATGTCTGATGGAGCTTAGTAGCCACTTAATTCTTGATAGTGCATTGAGTAGCGTGAGTGAAAATGAGATGACACTGGCAGCACAGCTCATAGCACGTGTACCAGATAACAGCCTAACATTGTTTGATAAAGGCTTTTACTCACTAGGCTTGTTACATGATTGGCAGCATAAAGGCATCAACACACATTGGTTATTACCGCTAAAGAAGAACGTACAGTATGAGGAAATCAAACGTCTTGGCAGGCAAGATAAACTCATCCGCCTAACCACCACACCTCAAGCGAGAAAAAAGCGACCAGAGTTGCCCTTAACAATGGACGTGCGACTTATCACCAAACTAATCAAAGGAAAAGAAGTCAAAATACTCACGTCCATGGTCGACCCTATGGCATATCCATCGGCAGAAATAGTCGACCTTTATAGCCATCGCTGGGAAATAGAGATGGGCTACCGAGAAATGAAGCAACACTTGTTGGCAAGTAGGTTTACGTTAAGAAGCAACTTACCAGAGCTCATTAGACAGGAGTTATGGGGGGTGCTGTTGGCGTACAACTTAATCCGCTATAAGATGGTCCTGATGGCGAAGTCGCTCAAGAGTGTTTTCCCAAACCAACTAAGCTTTAGAGATGCCTCATCACACATCATCCATAAGCTGACTATGATGCCAATTTATGCGCCCGGTAATGTCCCCGGACAGATATTGGAAATAGAAAGAAATGCCAGTCAATTTAAGCTAGAGGGAAAACGAGAACGAAGTTACCCAAGAACACTAAAAGTATCGAAAAACCGCTACCCTGTGGCTAAAAATAAAAAAGCCGCTCACCTTAAGTGAACGGCATTAGCCTAATGGCGCTTTTTTGCTATGCAGTGTACTTTGAGATAAAAGCTAAATACAGCGAGCGGGTTTTGGTAAACCGGCTATTTTTGTTGCTTGTTTTGCAGGGCCTTTAGGGAACAATTTATAAAGATAAATACTGTTGCCTTTGTCTTCACCAAGCTTTTTTGCCATCGCCTTGACGAGCATTCGGATCGCTGGGCTGGTATTAAATTCTAAATAAAAATCTCTGACAAACATCACCACTTCCCAGTGAGGTTCTGTCAATTCAATTTGTTCAAGTTTGGCAATCTGAGGCGCTAATGCTTTAGACCAGTCATCAGAATTAAGTAAATAGCCTTCTTTATCTGTTGCGATATTTTTTTCTTCGAAAACTAACATGTTTACCACGTAATAATAGATTGATGGTTAAGGGTGAGTTCAACCCAGCCAGAAAATTCGATTAATCGCAGTGGAACAAGTTCATCTTGGTTTAATCGAGCTTGCGCATCGCTTGCTAATACGAGCATCTGCTTGCATTCAAGCGAATTAAAATACTTTGAGCTGTAACACGCGTCTTGCGTGAGTAACAAAGTATCTTCTTTGTTGACTAAAGATCTTATTTTATCTAATTCAATCGCGGTTATTGCTTGGTTAAAAATATGTAGCGTCATAATGTTACTATGTGTTCGTATTGTTTAAATAATTGATGAAGTGAAACAGAGTCAAGTATTTCCACATCAAGTAATAACTCATCTTGGTTTAGGCCAAACTCTTTCAATGACTGCTCACACACATAAAGTTGGTCAACATCATATAACTCAAGTGTTTTTAGGGTTTTAAAATAATTTTTTAAATGCGCTTGTTCAGGGTGTTGCGTGGTTTTGAGGCACAATACTGCAGCATCGCGAAAAAGCAGCGCAACATTCTGATCGATTGCAGCGAATATAAGTGCCATATCAAGCGCTTCGCGGCAATTCAAATGAGTAAACGGGCTACTTGAGTTAATTACTAATACATTTTTCATTTAAATTGCACCCACTTATCAGCTGTGGCAGCAGTCATCGCAAATTCGGCAAGTCCTGCAACCTCAAAGGGCAAACAAGTAGTTAGATTAATGCCTCTTTTTTCTGCCGCTGTGACACATAAAAGTAACGGTATGGATGACTTTGCGAGTGTTTGCCATTGTGCAGCAAATTGGTACTCATCAGTTGGGGTCATAAAATGTGGACTGGCATGCCAAACGGCATCTTGATAAAGGAATATTGCTTTAATCTCGTGACCCTGCATTAAACAGGCATTAGCAAACTGCACCAAGTTAATAACAGAATTACTGTGAGATGGGCTACTGTGTAGCGAAAGTACAAAATTGGCCAAAATTCACCTATAAAAAAGCCCCGAATAAACGAGGCTAGTTTAACAGAAATTAGCAATTAATCATTATTAGCAAAACCTAATAACTGTAAGATTGATACAAACAAATTATAGATATTCAAATAAAGCGACAACGTAGCGCGAATATAATTTGTTTCACCACCGTTGATAATACGGCTGGTATCAAACAAGATAAAGCCAGACATAATGAAAATAACCGCAGCATTGACGGCTAAAAACACGGTGCTACTACCTAAAAAGATATTCACTAGGCTAGCCACAATAACCACTAATAAACCAACCGTTAAAAAACCGCCAAGGTAAGAGAAATCTTTCTTAGTAGTCATAGCGTAGGCAGATAGGCCAAAAAAGACGAGTGCTGTTGAGCCTAGTGCTTGCATAATTAGCATCGGACCACTTGGCATTGCTGCATAATGGTTTAAAAGCGGGCCAAGGCCTGCGCCCATACAGGCTGTAAAAGCAAAAATCCAACCTATGCCTGATGCACTATCTGCTTTTTTATTGACAACAAACAATAAACCAAAGCCAATAATGCTAAACACCAACCCCATTAGATAAGGAAGCTGTAAAGCCATAGAGATGCCTGCTGTTACGGCGCTACATGCTAATGTCATGCCTAACAGTAAATAAGTGTTACGTAAAACTTTATTTGTTTCTACAACAGAATGAACCGAACGTTCATTAGAATAAGTATGATTAAACCCCATAAAAGGACTCCTTGTTTGAAACTCGTTCCCGTGGCAGTTTCATAGTGTTAGTGAACAGTGCTTAGACTAACAATACTTTTAAGCGCGAGCAATAAAAGCCGATTGTTCGTCATCTATTTGATGTAAATATTTAAAGAGAGTTCAATTTTAGTGCTTTTATTGTTGGGTAATTAATCTAATGACACGAATTTTAACCACTTAAACAAAAATTATAAAAAAATGCTTCACAAAAGCCCATCACTTCACTAATATGCACCCCGCAGCGGAGAGATGGCAGAGTGGTCGATTGCACCGGTCTTGAAAACCGGCATAGGTTTGTAGCCTATCTAGGGTTCAAATCCCTATCTCTCCGCCACTTATTAGATTTAAGTGGTTGAAAATAACGACTTAAATAAAAAATTTGCTGTAAAGCAAAGGACGGAGAGATGGCAGAGTGGTCGATTGCACCGGTCTTGAAAACCGGCATAGGTTTGTAGCCTATCTAGGGTTCAAATCCCTATCTCTCCGCCACTTAATAGAAAACAAAAAAGCCGCATTGTGAAATGCGGCTTTTTTGTTTTCTATTAATTTATAAATTACAACTTTGGTCGAGTATTCAAATTAATCATGCTCAGTCATGCTCATTATTATAAAAATAAAATGAGTTTGTTATGAAATCTTCAGTGTTAAAAAGTATCTTGTTTTCCTTATTATCTCCTTTAATTATTGGCTGTATAATCGGTATTTATTATTGCTTAAGTATTGAGAATGCAGATAGTAAATTATTTTTCACTATTCTAATGACCGCGTTATCAAATGCTCATATCGTTGGGTTAACAATGGCGGTGTGCGTTGTTCCGCTGTATTTATATCTTGCTAAGCGTCAAAAAGTGACTTATTCAAGTATTTTAACCGTTGGAATGCTCGGTGGAGCGCTTTTTTCGGCTGTTTTAAGCGCAAATATGGGGGAGATATTCTTCGTCAATACTGTGATGTCTTTATTCGCTGCGGGTTTATTTTTATATACTCTTAGGCGAACGGCCGGCCAAAAATAATGATTTAAATTCAAAATTCTAGTCAACGACCTTTAACTTGATTGAGAAATAGTCAATGCGCTTAAAAGAGCGATTAAAATTACTATTTTTTAACGTTAAAAGGTTTCATTTATTAGCCTGAAAGAGTACCTTAAGCAGCTGTATGATTTTTTAAAAGTTGTATCGTATGGATAAAAATACGTTCTATCAGTCGCTGAATCAACAAGCGCAAGGTTTGATCTCAGGCGAAACTAATGTCATTGCCAATATGGCAAACATCAGTGCGCTTTTATATATGAGCTTAGAGCAGATTAACTGGGTCGGTTTTTATTTAATGGACTCCGATTCTGAATTAGTTTTAGGTCCATTCCAAGGCAAACCTGCGTGTATTCGTATCCCTCTAGGGAAAGGTGTTTGTGGTACAGCTGCAGCCTTAGATGTGACGCAACTTGTTGCGGATGTTCATCAATTTGATGGGCATATTGCATGTGATGCCGCTTCTAATTCTGAAATAGTGATCCCTGTACATAAATCAGGTAAAGTTGTGGCGGTATTAGATATCGATAGCCCACAATTTTCCCGCTTTGATCTAGAAGACAAACAGGGGCTTGAAGCGTTGATTAAATTGTTTGAGCAACAACTTTAATGAAAGACTTATTAAACGTACAAGACTTTTTACATTCGAGTCACGATGTTGGTGATTGGGAGGGGGAAGAAGAACAGGTTGCTGAGAACTTGAATGAATTGATTCATGTTGCTTGGCAAGAAATCCCTGAAGACACCCCGTGTGAATTAATTGAAGAGATAATTTCTGGTATTTGGGATTTTCTTCGAGGTGATACTGCTATTATTGAAGCGGACTTTGAAGAATTGATCGATTGGGTTAAACAATATGTTTTCACATCACTTGATGAGAAAATGTGATTAAAGGTTTTATGATGGACACCACTAACAAGCTAAAAGATGTTACCGAAGTATTAAATTACTTATATGAGCAGTTTCCTAACTGTTTTTTTGAAAAAGATGGAATTAAACCGTTAAAAGTCGGTATTTTCAAAGACGTTGCTGAGCGTATTGAAGGCGATGAACGAGTGAGTAAAACTCAAGTTCGTCAGGCACTTCGTAAATATACTTCAAACTGGCGTTACCTTGAAGCTGTGACAAAGCATGCAGCCCGTATTGATTTAGACGGTAATGACTGTGAAAAAGTTGAGCAAGAGCATATTGATCATGCAGTTAAAGCGTTAGAAGAAAGTCGTGCTAAATTTGCACAGCGTAAAAAACAACAACGTCCAAAAACAGACGCTGACAAAAAATCTTACAAAAAGAAACCTTTTAACGCAGATACATCTGTAGCAAAAGGAACTAAAGTAGCTCCTAGTAAGACTAAAGAAGACAAACCAGCAAAACGTAATACAAAAATTGAAGCACTACCAGCTGAAAACATCAAAGTGAATGCCTTAGTAAAAGTTAAGTTAGGTCAAGCCCTAGTTAACGGTACGATTACACAGATTAATAAGGAAGAGATTCACGTGGTTTTAGCCACTGGTATGCAGGTTAAAATAAAGGCAGATAGTCTGTATTCAATCTAAGGAGATGATGTATGAGTAAAAAGTTTAAACTCATTCCTATTGCAGCCGCTTTTTTGGCATTTAATATACATGCCAAAGTAGATACATTTACGCTCGCTGATTTACCTGTTTTAAAACAAGAAAGTCAACACAGTACCGCTAGCAAAAGGGTGACAAACTTTTTTACTCGTGCGCATTATAAGCTCATTCAATTAAATGATGAGCTTTCCTCGCAAATTCTAGACCGTTATATTGAATCTATAGATTATAACCGTCGTGTATTTTTGCAATCGGATATCGACAGCTTCGAAAAGTATCGAAACAGTGTTGATAATGCATTGAGTACAGGTAAATTAGATTTTACTTTTGATATTTTTAATCTGAGTTTAAAACGTCGATTTGAACGTTATCAGTATTCGTTAGCATTACTTGAAACAGAAATGACTTTTGAACAAGCCGATGATTATCTGTTTGATCGTGAAGATTTACCTTGGCCTAAAACAACTGAGGAATTAAACGAAATTTGGCGTCAAAAAGTTAAATATGATGCCTTACGTTTAAAGTTAACGGGCAAAGATTGGTCTGAAATAAAAACAATTTTAGAAAAGCGTTATAGCTATACTCTCAAAAGGTTAATCCAAACCAATAATGAAGATGCATTTCAGATAGCGATGAATTCTTTTGCACGCAGTATTGAAGCTCATACCTCTTATTTATCTCCACGAAGAGCTGAACAGTTCAAAATGGATATGGATCTTGAATTAGAAGGCATTGGTGCAGTACTTGGCTATGATGAAGACTATACAGTTATTCGTAGTTTAGTTCCGGGAGGCCCTGCTGATAAGTCTGAAAAAATAAAAGCGAATGATCGTATCATCGGTGTGGCACAAGGCGATGATAAATTTGTAGATGTCATTGGTTGGCGCTTAGACGATGTGGTTGAATTAATTAAAGGTCCCAAAGGTACAACGGTGAAGCTACAGTACTTAAAAGGTGCTGATGCTCATGGTACGCCTGCCGTTGTTGAAATTGTGCGGGACAAAATTAGGTTAGAAGATAAAGCGGTTAAAGCCTCTGTTTTTACGCCTAAATATACAGAATTAGATACAAAAATTGGTGTGATTGATATTCCTGGCTTTTATAACAATCTTTCTGCCGATGTGAAAAAAGAAATTGCTAAACTTAAAGAAGAAAAGGTCGATGGTATTATTATCGATTTACGCCAAAACGGCGGTGGCTCTTTGTATGAAGCAACGCAGCTATCAGGTTTATTTATAGATCAAGGCCCAGTGGTTCAGATCCATACTCTTAATGGGCGAGTTGAAGAGCAAAAAGATGTTGATGGAGTAACATTTTATGATGGGCCATTAACTGTATTAGTTGATCGCTACAGTGCTTCAGCCTCTGAAATTTTTGCAGCTGCGATGCAAGACTACGGTCGTGCAATTATCGTAGGCGAACAAACTTTTGGTAAAGGAACTGTGCAACAACATCGCGGTTTAGGTCGAAACTACGATCTGTATGATAATGAGTTGGGTAGTGTGCAATACACAATCGCTAAGTTTTACCGCATAAATGGTGGTAGTACCCAGCATCAAGGTGTTATTCCTGATATTTCATTACCATCACCCATTGATCCAGCTGAGTGGGGTGAAAGCCAAGAGGATAACGCTTTACCTTGGGATCATATCGCCAATGCGAAGTACAGCTCGCTTGCTGACTTAGCACCTGCGGTCGCGTTTTTACAAAAGAAACATGATGACAGGATAAAAATTGAACCTGAATTCAATTATGTTTTTGATGATATAGAACGGTATAAAAAAGAAAAAAATCGTAAGAGTATTTCTTTAATCGAAAAACAGCGCATTACAGAACGTGATGATAATGACAAAATTGCATTACAACGTACGAATGAGCGCTTAAAACGATTAGGGCAACCAGAGATTGCTAAACTTGACGATATACCCGAAATTATCAGCGAACTCGATCCATACCTCGAGGAAACCGCTCAAATTACTTCCGATTATATAAAATATGGTCGGTATGCAAAAAAATAAAAAAAGCGCTTCGGCGCTTTTTTTATTCCCCTTTATTCTTTAAACGCTTAAGTATTAGACAGTTATCCTATAAATACTTTGTTATACTGAGCGCTTTACTTTAGCTAAATAACCTATGTCGGCAATGGCGATCACCAAACTATAAACACAATAATCGTTATTACCCGTTTAAATCAGAGAGAGGCCTTAGGTGCAAGAAATTAAACAAGCAACACTATTTGATGCACTGTTACCAGTGCTGTTTTTAATCTGTTCTTTGGGCGGTTCTGTCTATTTATTTGGCGATAGTTCATCAAGCGGACCAAACCAAATAGCATTACTTTTTTCTACAGCCATAGCTCTGTTGATTGGGTTAAAAAACGGTTTTAGCTGGGCGATTTTAGAAGAAGCCATGATTAAGGGGATCACTTTATCACTTGGTGCAATTTTAATTTTATTTATGGTGGGATCGCTAATTGGCACATGGTTGTTATCAGGAACTGTACCTACGTTAATTTATTATGGTTTGCAGGTAATTAATCCAAGTTGGTTTTATGCAGCTAGTTGTATTTTATGCGCCATTGTTGCAATGAGCATTGGGAGTTCTTGGACCACTGCCGCAACAATCGGTGTTGCTTTACTTGGTGTTGCTACCGGGCTAGGTCTTGACCAAGTGGTGACTGCGGGGGCGGTAATATCAGGCGCGTATTTTGGCGATAAGCTGAGCCCATTGTCTGAAACAACAAATTTAGCACCTGCTGTTGCAGGTTCAAACTTATTTGATCATATTCATCATATGCTTTGGACCACAGTACCGAGTTTTTTCATTGCTGTTATCATTTTTGTTGTGATGGGGTTTAATGCTGCTGATGTTGCTGAAGCCTCTCGTATCACTGAAATAAATGAAATATTAGAGCGTCACTTTAATATTGGTTTAGTTATGTTAGTGCCTCTTTTAACGTTATTAGTACTAGCGCTTAAGAAAATGCCAGCTTTTCCTGCTGTTGCAATTGGGGCTGTGCTTGGCGCTGTTTGGGCGCTTATTTTTCAGCACGATTTAATTGCAACGCAAATTGCATCAACGGATAGCTATTTAGTGGGAGCAACTAAGCTGGTTTGGACTGCTTTTTTTGATGGTTTTTCTATTAAAACGGGCGACGATAGTATGGATAGCCTGTTAAGTGGTGGCGGTATGGCCGGTATGTTAAATACCACTTGGCTTATTATGATTGCGCTTTTGTTTGGATCAGTCATGGAAAAAGTGGGCTTACTTGAAGTATTTGTAAGAAGTATTCTAAAAGTGGCTAAAAGTACAGGTTCATTAATTACAGCGACAATCGCCACCTGTATTGGTACGAATATGATTGCAGCAGATCAATATATGGCAATTGTTATGCCTGGGCGTATGTTTAAAAAAGAATATGAAAAACGTGGACTTGATAACGTGAATTTATCTCGCACGTTGGAAGATGGAGGTACAATCACTAGCCCCTTAATCCCATGGAATACGTGTGGTGCATACATGCAAGGCGTGCTTGCAATTAGTCCACTCGATTACGCGTTTTATGCTTTTTTCAATCTGATTAATCCTGTACTTGCAATTATTTATGCTTATTTAGGGATCAAGATTTTAAAAATCACACCTAAGCACCTTTCTAACTAGTATTTTGGGGAGCCAACAGGCTCCTAAGTAGGATTTTATGTCTGTATCACCCCAAGCAAAGTATCTTAAAGATTATCAAGCCGTAGATTTTACCATTGAGGATATTAATTTAACCTTTGAGCTAGAACCTACCCATACAAGAGTGACGGCAATATCGAAAGTGAAACGGCTAAATTGTGCCGCTCATGATTTTATTCTTGATGGTGTTGAGCTAAATCTCATTAGTATTGAAGTTGATAATCAACCATTTACGCGCTTTACTCAGCAAAAAGAGCTACTAATTATTCATCATGATGCTGATGAATACGAACTTAAAGTAGTAACTCAAATAAACCCACTGAAAAACACCTCTTTAGAAGGATTATATTTATCGGGCGGGGCATATTGCACACAATGTGAAGCTGAAGGGTTTAGAAAGATCACCTTTTTTCCTGATCGACCCGATGTCCTTGCAACCTATGAAGTCAAAATTATTGCCGATACGGCAGTGCCATATTTACTCTCAAATGGTAATAAAGTGGCGTATGGAAAACTCGAAAATGGCAAGCACTTTGTGGTTTGGCAAGATCCTTATAAAAAACCATGTTATCTCTTTGCCCTTGTAGCTGGCCAATTTGACGTATTAACTGATTCATATGTCACCTCAAGTGGTCGCGAAGTTAAATTAGAATTGTTTGTTGATGTCGGCAATTTAAATAAGTCGTCACATGCAATGGCATCATTAATTAAAGCGATGAAGTGGGATGAGGAGGTTTACGGTTTAGAGTATGATCTTGATATTTATATGATTGTTGCTGTCGATTTTTTCAATATGGGTGCGATGGAAAATAAAGGACTTAATATTTTCAACAGCAAATGCGTATTGGCAAACCAAGAAACAGCAACTGATAAAGATTATCATATGATTGAGTCGATTATTGGTCATGAATACTTCCATAATTGGACGGGTAATCGTGTAACTTGCCGCGATTGGTTTCAATTATCGCTTAAGGAAGGCTTAACAGTATTTAGAGATCAAGAGTTTAGCTCCGACCTAGGCTCTCGCGGAATAAACCGCATTGCAGCGGTCAAAGTGATGCGCACTCATCAATTTGCAGAAGACAGTGGCCCAATGTCTCACCCAATACGTCCAGAAAAAGTGATAGAAATGAATAATTTCTATACTGTGACTGTGTACGATAAAGGCGCAGAAGTGATCCGAATGATCCACACTTTAATCGGCAAAGATAACTTTAGAAAAGGCATGGACCTTTATTTTGCTCGCCATGATGGTCAAGCCGTAACGTGTGATGATTTTGTCAGTGCAATGAGTGATGCAAGTCAAGTCAATCTTGAACAGTTTAAGCGCTGGTATAGTCAATCGGGTACACCCAATCTTCAGGTGCAAGAGCATTTCGATTGTGCGAAACAGACTTATAGCCTTACTGTAAAACAAAATCATCCTCTTACCGCTGATGGGCAAGAAAAACAAAACCTTCATATTCCATTTGCAATCGAGTTATTAAATGACGAAGGCAAGTTATTTGATTTACAGCTCAAAGGGAAATCTTTACCTAGCGTGTTAAGTGTCACTGATTCAAGTCAAACATTTACATTTGATGCAATTACAAGTGCGCCAACTCCTGTATTACTTGTCGACTTTTCAGCGCCTTGTACACTTGAGTTTGAATATACTGATCTACAACTTATCAATATTGTACGCCATGCCAGTAGTGATTTCTCTCGCTGGGATGCATTGCAAAGTTTATTCATTAAGCATATTAAACGTGCTATTGGGTTGGATGATGCCAGCGATGCAAGTTTGCCTGAAGAAATATTAGATTTATTGCAGTGGGTACTTGAACACCCGACATTAGATAAACAATTAATATCGGAACTGATGAAGTTACCTAGCTTTGATACTATAGCGTCTCAATTTAACGTTATTCCCGTTGATCAGATAATTGCTGTACAAAGTGTATTTGAGCACCAAATCGCATCAAATTTAAGCCCTTATTTTACTACGTTATACCAACAACAGAATGATGGTGGACAACTAAGTGCTGCTGCAGTTGGACAACGTGCGTTTAAGGCAATGTGTATTTATTATCTAGCCAAAGTACCATCAAACGAGGTTGATAAATTTTTAACCGCACAATGTAATTCTTCTAATATGACTGATGTCTTAGCTGCATTAACTGCCGCTGTTTTAGCAAATCATACACTTGCGGCACCTTTGCTTGCTCAATTTGAAGCAAAATGGCAACACGATGGGTTGGTTATGGATAAATGGCTTGCATTAAATGCGATGCTAAATTCTCCAACTGTTGCTGAAAATATTAAACATCTTTATCAGCACCCTCATTTTGATATTGCAAATCCGAATCGTGTGCGCGCGTTAGTTAGTAGCTTTGCACAATTTAATAGCCAGTATTTTCATGCGATTGATGGCTCGGGTTACCAACTTTTAGCCGATTTATTGATTAAACTCAATGGTATTAATCCTCAAAATGCATCTCGGATGATCACCCCATTTATGGGATGGAGAAAATTAGATTTAACCAGACAAAATTTGATAAAAAAACAGTTAGAGAGTTTGCAGCAGCTTGAAAATTTAAGCCCTGATCTGTTTGAAAAAGTCACTAACGCATTGAAATAGCTATCATGTTTGAATTTTTTTTTACAATTAATTTAAGTTATGAAAAGTGCCTAGGTTACTACCATGGCACAATAAAACAAATTCAAGTGACCTCCGATGAGGGAAAGAAAATAAGGTTACCTGCAGAGAGATTTCGCCCTTTTATCACTTCAATTGGGATCCGAGGCAGATATAGACTAAGGTTAACCGAAACCTATCAATTTATTAGCTTAGAAAAGATAGGTTGAAGACACAAAAATCAGAAAAAGCGACAAAAAGTTATGTTTTTGTTAAAAGAGTTTTGTGTTATGCGCTTTTCAAGTGTATAAATTAGCTGGTAGGATGTCAGACCAATGTTAATAATGCATCTTGAAGAACGATAAAAAAATAATTTGTATCTTGAAACCTTGGAAATTAACTGTAATGATTTCTTTTGTTACAAGCACATTAAAAACAATAACTTGATCACTAAGTGACCCGTTACAAGGGGGAGATAAAATGATAAAAAGACCTCTTTTTGTCAAAAATAAGCTAGCATTGGGAATTACCGCTGCCTGTCTGGCTTTTTCTAGCCAACACCTTTCAGCCGCTAGTTTTCAACTCGGTGAATTTGACGTAACTTTTGATTCTACATTTTCGTATGGCGCAAGCATGCGAGTAGAAGAAAGGGATTTTGCGCAAATTGGTAAAAGTAACCATCCTCGTTTTGACTGGACTGGTTATAACGCAGCATATAACACTATTTACTCTTCATCGGATGTGTGGGCGCAGCCTGGCAGTTATTCCAATAATGGTGATGCGGGTAATCTAAACTTTAATAAAGGTGATACTTTTTCACAATTGTTAAAGGGCACTCACGAGCTTAATATCAGAAAAGATAACTACGGCTTTTTTACTCGCTTTATGTATTTTTATGATTTAGAGCTGATGGATGGCAATCGCGCTTATTCTAATCCTACCTCGGGTAACCAAGTTGATCCTTGTGCTGATAAACAAGCTAAAGAACAAGTATGTTCTGATTTACGTTTGCTTGATGCATTCGCCTATGCAGACTTTGATTTAAATGATGGCCAAAATCCATTATCTATTCGTATCGGTCAGCAAGTTGTTAACTGGGGGGAAAGTTCGCTAATTTCTCATGGTATCAATGTTAACCCCGTTGATATTGACCGTTTAAAAGCACCTGGTGCTGAATTAAAAGAAGCGTTTATACCTGTTGGTGTTGTTTGGGCGTCTTTGGGTTTAACGCAAAACCTTACTTTAGAGGCGTATTATCAATATGAGTGGAATGAAACACGATTACCAGTAACAGGTACCTACTTTTCGACCAATGATTTTGCATCTGTAAATGGGTATCAAAGTAATGTTCAATTGGGCTTTACTTCGAACCCTGACATTGATCTAGAGCACCTGACAGGTAATTTGAATACCTTATACGCCCAATGGGGTGCAGCGCTTCAAGCTCAGGGTATTGAACCGCAAAGTGCTGCAGCACAAAAGCTACTTGCCAATATGTATCTTGCATACCCAACTAAGGTTGCTTTAAAAGGTAAGGGTGATGCCGGTATTAAAGAACCAAGTGACTCTGGTCAATTTGGTGTTAAGTTAGGTTGGTTCTCACCTGAATTAAATGATACTGAATTTGCACTTTATTATATTAATTACCACAGCAGTCGTCCGGTTATTTCAGGTCAAGCGTCAGATTTTACTCAAGCATCTTTGGGTAAAGATTTAGCAATGATTGCAACAACGACCATTACTGAAGATAACGTCACTCAACTTGGTGCGTTTACTAAAGCAATTTTAGAATACCCTGAAGATATCAAGTTATTTGGTTTAAGTTTTAATACCAATGTTGGCAATACGGCTTTTGCTGGTGAGTTTGCTTATCGTCAAGACGAACCACTGCAAATAGATGACGTTGAATTATTATACGCAGGTATGGCAGAGCAGCTTGCAGTTGCTGGTCTTCGTCCTGAGTTTGCACAGATTTCTCAAATTGAAACTGTTGCGCCAGGTTCAATAGCTAAAGGCTTTGTCACGTCAGATACTATGCAGCTTCAATTTACGGCAACGCATTTATTTGGCCCTTCATTAGGTGCTGATAGCTGGGCATTATTAGGTGAAATTGGTGGTGTGACTATCAATGATATGCCTGCGTATGATGAAATGCGTTTAAATGTCGCGGGCACTGGTCGTTCAGGCACTATGATGGGTATTCCTGGTCAAGATTATACGTTGTTACACCAAGCGGTTTCTAATGGTGTTGAAACGAATCCGTTCCCATCTGCATCTGCTTGGGGCTATCGTTTAGTTGCAAAAGGCGATTATAACAATGTGTTTTCTGGCGTTAACTTTTCACCACGCTTAGTTTTTTCACATGATGTCAATGGTATTACACCAGACCCTATGTACTTATTTGTTGAAGATCGTAAGTCATTAGGTATTAATATGAACTTCAACTATCAAAATGCATGGTCAGTTGACTTTAGCTACAACAGTTTCTGGGGTGGTGGTCAAACAAATAATTTTGCTGATCGTGATTATGTTTCTTTTAATATCAAATATTCTATCTAAGGGTATATATATGATTAAAAAACCTACCCTAATCGCCATGGCTTTGTGTGGCTTATTTGTGTCTAATGCATCAATGGCAAAACTTACGGCAGAAGAAGTTGCGCGTTTGGGTGCTGATTTAACGCCTCTTGGTGCAGAAAAAGCGGGCAATGCCGACGGTTCAATTCCTTCTTGGGAGGGTGGCATTACAAAAACGCCTGAGAATTATACTGTCGGTATGCATCATCCAGACCCGTTTAAAGATGATGCTGTGCAGTTTACAATTGACAAAGGTAATTTGGATAAGTACAAATCATTTTTGTCTCCAGGCCAAATAGCAATGTTTGAGGCATATCCTGAAACATTTAAAATGAACGTCTATCAAACTCGCCGTAGCGCCTCATATCCGCAATTTATTTACGATGCAACAAAGCAGTATTCTGCTAATGCTGAGTTGATAGAGGAAGGTAATGGAATTAAAAATACAGCGATCGGTATTCCTTTCCCAATTCCTAAAACTGGCCTTGAAGTGATTTGGAACCATATCTTGCGTTACCGTGGTTTGTCGATCCAACGCTATGGTGGTCAGGCTGCACCAACAGCATCTGGCGATTACAATATGGTTGGGTTTGATGAGCAATTGTTAGTGAAATACTCTGAACCAACAGCAACGCCAGAATCACTGCAAGCTTCTAATATATTGTTTAAGTTCAAACAAGCAGTTACAGAGCCAGCACGTTTAGCGGGTACTGCTTTGTTAGTCCATGAAACAATGGATCAAATTTTGACACCTCGTCAAGCTTGGACGTACAACACGGGGCAGCGTCGTGTTCGTCGTGCGCCTAACGTTGCCTATGACGCACCAGGTACAGCATCAGATAGCTTGCGCACAACAGATGACTTTGACATGTTTAATGGTTCACCAAACCGTTACACGTGGGAGTTAAAAGGCAAACAAGAAATGTATATTCCTTACAACAGCTATAAGCTGCACAGTAATGAACTCAAATATGCAGATATCTTGAAACCAGGTCATATTAACCCTGAGTTTGTCCGTTACGAAAAACATCGTGTTTGGGTTGTTGAAGCAAACCTAAAAGATAGTACCCGTCATATCTATAAAAAACGTGTGTTCTTTATTGATGAAGATAGTTGGCAAATCCACGTCGCTGACTTGTACGATAACCGAGATCAACTTTATCGTGTAGCAATGGCGCATGGTGTTAACTATTATGAAGTACCGACACACTGGAGTACTTTAGATGTTTACTATGACTTGAATTCACGTCGTTATTTAGCCATTGGCTTGGATAATGAGGAAAAAATGTACGATTTTTCTCAATCATTCAACGATAATGAATTTACATCCAACGCCCTTCGTAGAGAAGGTCTTAGATAAACTCTACGGCCCATTACGGGCCGTTTTTTTTGGTCAAATATATATGAAGCTTTTACTTAAGATTGTTTTATTGTGTTGCTCAATTAGCGTCTTTGCCAATGATCTTTCTCCAAAAGCCGCTGTAATGTCATTAAGAGCGGATAAAACCTTACTGACTGATGTAGTTAAAACCAGTGCTGGCTTAGTTGCCGTAGGTAAGCATGGTGTTATTTTAACAAGCTCAGATGGAGTCAATTGGCTGCAAGCCCAAGTTCCAGTGCAAACTTTATTAACATCGGTTTTTTTTATTGATGAAAACAATGGATGGGTGACAGGGCACGATGCAACGATCCTTGCGACACAAGACGCTGGTGTGACTTGGAAAATACAGCATCGTCAACCAGAGCTTGATAAACCTCTATTAGACATATTATTTAAAGACAAAAATAATGGTGTTGCCATTGGTGCTTATGGTTTGTTTTATCGTACTGTCGATGGTGGTTCAAACTGGCAGTCAGAATTTCAAACAACACTGTTGTTCGATGAAGATAAAGCGTTTTTAGCTGAGTTAAAAGAGACAGATCCAGATGGTTACTTTAACGAAACTCAGGCTATTTTGCCGCACCTTAACCAAGCCATCTATTCACAAGGGCGTCTGATTATGGTTGGTGAGCAAGGTTTATTAGCTATCAGTGATGATTTTGGTGCTCATTGGGATCGTTTAGATGAAATATATCCAGGCTCATTTTTTGATATTCAAGTGCTTTCTCAGGGTGATTGGTTAGTCGCAGGCTTACGTGGAAATATCTTTGTCTCTAAAGACCAAGGTGAGACATGGGAAGAAGTTGAAAATTCCAGTCATGCCACAATAAATAAAATAGTAGTAACACCAGAGGGCGCTATTTTACTGGCCAATAGTGGTGTGATTGCTACTTATAACAACCAAGATTTAATAGTAAAGCAATTACACGATGCAAAAGCATTAGTTTCGGGTGCTTTGTTTAGCAATAAATTGGTTTTAGCAAGCGAAGTCGGTATTAAAGTCGAGGAGTTGAAGTAGAAATGGAAAGGTTGTTAACTCGTATCGAGTCTTTGGTGTTTCGCCATCGTTTGGCTGTGATTTTATTGTTTATTATTGCAAGTTGTTATTTGATTTTTCAAGCAAGCCAAATAAAGTTAGATGCATCATTTAATAAAAATATCCCACTAAATCATGACTATATGAAAGTGTACTTAAAGCATGAAAAGCAATTTGGTGGTGCAAATAGCGTGCTTATTTCAGTGTGTGATGCGCGTGGGGATATTTTTAATCCAGAATTTTTTGCGCAACTAAAATCTGTTCATGATCAGCTTTATTTTATCCCAGGTGTAAATAGACCTCTCGTGCAATCTATTTTTTCGCCAAGTGCTCGATTTGTTGAAGTCGTCGAAGACGGTTTTGCCGGTGGGCCTATCATTCCTGCAAACTTTGTCCCTGATGAAACCGGTCTTGCTAAAGTCAAAGAAAATATTGAAAAAGCAAATATTGTCGGGCGAATGATCGCAAGTGATTATTCGTGTGCCATGGTGACAACTCAATTGATGGAGGTTGATCCGAGTACTCAAGAGCCTCTAGATACACTTGCACTTGCAAAAAAATTAGAGACCGAGATTCGAGATAGTTTTACAACTGACAACGTTTCTATCCATATCATCGGATTTGCTAAAATGGCAGGTGACATCGCCGATGGCGCCAAAGGTGTAGTATTGTTTTTTTTGATAGCTATCGCATTTACATTCGTGATGGTGTGGTTATTTTGTAAAAGCCTAACACTTACTATTTTACCTGTTGTTTGTTCCCTCATCGCAGTTTTTTGGCAGTTAGGTTTATTGTCTCAACTTGGATTTGGTTTAGATCCAATGTCAATATTGGTGCCTTTCTTGGTGTTTGCTATTGGTGTGAGCCATGGTGTACAGATGATCAATGCAATTGGGAAAAAAGTATCTGAAGGTTATAGTAGTAAATTAGCTGCAGAGGCTAGTTTTCGTACTTTACTAATCCCTGGTGGGATCGCTTTATTATCCGATACCGTTGGTTTTTTGACCTTATTATCTATCGATATAGGAATTATTCGCGAGCTTGCTATTACGGCAAGTTTGGGGGTCGGCGTAATTATTTTTACTAACCTTGTCTTGTTACCGGTATTGGCTTCTTATATTTCTGAGAAAAAAATAGCGTCGCAACAAAGTTCTTCAACTCAATTTGATGTTTTTCGCGAAATTCTAGTCAAAGCAACAGACAAAAAAGTTGCACGCTATATTTTAGCTTTTACTGTGATTTTATTTGGTCTTGGCATGTGGCAAGCACAAAAAATGCAGATCGGTGATTTGCATGCAGGCGCACCATCATTGCATCAAGATGCCCGTTATAACCAAGATACATTTTTAATTACAGACCGTTACACAATCACAGTTGATATATTAAAAGTGTTAGTAGAAACCTCTCCTGAAGCGTGTACTTATTATGATACGATGGATCGCATCGATCGTTTTCAGTGGCGTATGGAAAATGTAGCCGGTGTGCAGTCTATTGTATCGCTCAGTTCTGTAGCACAGGCCGTCAATGCAGGTTATAACGAAGGTAATTTAAAGTGGCAAACATTGCCTCGAAATACATCTTCACTGGTCCAAGCAACGTCACGCGTTGAAACAAGTTCAGGGTTACTCGACGGTAACTGCAGTGTGATGCCATTGATAATCTTTATGGAAGATCATAAAGCTGAAACAATTGAGCGTGTTATTGATGCCGTTAAACGTTACTCATTAGAAGAACAAACTGATGAGTTGCAGTTTAAACTTGCATCAGGCCCCGTTGGCGTGATGGCTGCAACCAATGAATCTGTAGCTGCAGCACAACTACCTATGATGTTATATGTCTACGGTGCTGTTATTGTCCTGTGTTTAATCAGCTTTCGCTCTGTAAAGGCAACAATTGCTGTGGTATTGCCTTTGTATGTTGTGTCTACACTAGCGCAAGCGTTAATGGTGCATTTAGAGATCGGCTTAACGGTTTCTACACTCCCTGTAATCGCCTTAGGTGTCGGTATTGGTGTAGATTATGGTATTTATATTTTATCATCAATGAGCCAACAACTTCGTAGTGGAATGTCTTTAACTGAAGCGTATCGTAATGCCTTGGTTGAGCGTGGCAGTGCCGTGTTATTTACAGGAATTACGCTTGCGGTAGGTGTCAGTACGTGGGTTTTTTCAGATCTTAAGTTCCAAGTAGATATGGGAATTTTATTGACGTTTATGTTCTTAGTGAACATGTTAGCGGCAATTCTAATTTTACCTGCGATTGGAACGTTGTTATGGCCTGAAAATAAAAAAAATAGTGAATAATTGTGTTAATAAATGGCCATAATAGGCCATTTATATCTATATTTTGTGAATAGTTGGCCAACGATTTGAAATTTTAAGTCATTGGCCGAAAAAAACTATTTATATCAGTCGCAAAAGAGTTAGAATTCGCGGTGACTCCACGCTAATTTTATGGCTGTACAATAGCTACCGTTCACAGGTGGTATAGATAAGGAACACATAATGACACGAAACGAAGGTCACACCTCAGTACTGTTGGATAATGTATGTAAATTAATCCAAAAAAAAGTGCATGCTCCAAATGTGTCGCTCGTTGAAAATTTCGCCAAAACCTTGTACAGCAACATGTCGAAAGAGGATTTGGCAAGACGTAACGACAGTGATTTATATGGTGCAGCATTGAGTTTATGGAACTCTCTAGAGAGACATACATCAGATGACGTACTGATCCGCGTTTTTAACCCAGAACTTGCACAAAACGGTTGGCAATCTTCTCACACAATCGTTGAAATAATCGCAAAAGACATGCCTTTCTTAGTTGATTCAGTCAGAATGGCACTGATCCGCGCAAACATTGCTTCTCATCTTCTACTACATTGTCCACTTAAAATTAAACGCAACACAGATAACACCATTTCTAGTATTACGTCTTTAAAAAGTGAACAAGATTCAAGTTCAACTAAAACGGTTTTCTTTATTGAGATTGACCGTCAAACAGATAAAAAAGCGATAGCTGCTATCTCTGCAGAGCTTGAGTCTGTTTTACTTGATGTATCAGTTGCAGTTGAAGATTGGCAAGCAATTAAAGCGAAGCTAATTGAAGTAACAAACGATATCCCTAATCGCAAAGGCAAAAACAGCGAAGTTGAAATTCAAGAAACTGTTGAGTTTTTAGATTGGTTAGCCCGAGATAACTTTACTTTAATGGGTTACCGCCAGTATGACTTATTACCTGTTCAAGGTGACTATCAATTAAAAGGTGTTACCGGTTCAAGTTTAGGTATGATGAAAAACTCGGTGGAAGAAAGAATCCGCTTGTTATCTGATTTACCAGAAGTTGCGCGTAAAGAAGCTCACAGTGATAATTTACTTATCCTCACCAAAACAAATTCAATTTCTCGCGTTCATCGTCCTGCATACATTGACTATATCGGTGTTAAGCGCTTTGATAAACAAGGGAATGTTGTTGGTGAAGATCGCTTTATAGGTTTATTTTCATCAAACTTTTATAACAATAGCGCTTCAGATGTTCCTGTATTAAAAAGTAAAATCAATCGCATTTTAGAGTTATCTGATTTTGCTAAAGGAACCCATGCTTACAAAGCTGTACTTAATATTTTAGAAACATACCCACGTGACGAGTTATTACAAGCGAAAGAAAGTGAGCTGCTTGATGTTGCGACAGGGGTGTTACAAGTACAAGAGCGCGATATGTGTCGTTTATTTGTTCGTAAAGACGTATATGGCCGTTTCTTATCTTGTATGGTTTACGTACCGCGTGAACGTTATAACACGGCACTGCGTCGTGATACTCAAGAGATTTTGGGCCGTGCATTCCAAACATCACAAAAAGTTGAGTTTACTACTTTTTTCTCTGAATCTATTTTAGCCCGTACTCATTACACAGTGAGACTGGACGACAACAATATCGAATATAATGTGAAAGACATCGAACGTAATTTAATTGAAGCTGCCCGTACGTGGGAAGATAAACTTGGTTCTGCACTAATTGAAGTAGCAGGCGAAGCGCGCGGTAATGATTTAATCCGTAAATATGCCAATGCATTCTCAAGTTCTTATAAAGAGCAAGTATTACCAAGCGCAGCAGTGGTTGATATCGAGAAGTTAGAGTCGCTTAACGATGATAATAAATTAGAAATGCTTTTTTATCGTCCACAGGAAGAATCAGATGCGAATATGGTACGTTTAAGTCTTTTCCATAAAGATGTGCCAATTCATTTATCTGATGTAATGCCAATGCTCGAAAACTTCGGTTTACGTGTAATTGGTGAAACACCTTATGCGGTTAAAACCAGTGATGGCCAAGTCAATTGGGTCATGGATTTCAGCATGTTGTTAACTAAAAATGTCTCTGACTTTGATAAAAGCTCAGTGCGTTTTCAAAAAGCATTAACAAATGTTTGGCATAATCGTTTAGAGAATGACGGTTTCAATCGCTTGGTTTTAGCCGGTGGTTTAACAGGTCGTGAAGCATCTATTATGCGTGCGTACGCTAAATACATGCGTCAAATTGGTGTGACTTTCTCGCAAAACTACATTGAGAGCACTTTTGAGCATTATCCAGATATTGCTATTCAACTAGTGAAGCTGTTTAACAAAAAATTCTCACCAAAAACTAAATTCTCTGAAAAAGCCTGTGAAAAGCTGACTTCAGAAATTTATTTAGCATTAGACAAAGTAGCTAACCTTGATGATGACCGTATTATTCGTTCATATGTTGATTTAATCACAGCAACAATTCGTACCAACTACTATCAAGTTGATGCTGAAGGCAACCCAAAATCATATATCTCGTTTAAAGTTAAGCCTAATTTAATTCCTGATATGCCACTTCCATTACCAGCGTTTGAGATTTTTGTTTATTCTCCACGTGTTGAAGGTGTGCATTTACGTGGTGGTAAAGTTGCTCGTGGTGGTTTACGTTGGTCTGACCGTCGTGAAGACTTCCGTACTGAAGTACTTGGCTTAGTTAAAGCACAGCAAGTTAAAAATACGGTTATTGTTCCTGTAGGCTCAAAAGGCGGTTTTGTTTGTAAACAAGCACCAAGCCCAAGCGATCGTGATGCATTCTTAAAAGAAGGTCAGGAATGTTACCGTATCTTTATCCGTGGTTTATTAGATATCACCGATAACATTTTAGGCGGTGAAATTGTGCCTCCATTAAATGTTGTTCGTCACGATGAAGATGATCCTTATTTAGTTGTTGCTGCCGATAAAGGTACTGCAACGTTTTCTGATATTGCCAATAGTATTTCTGATGAGTATCGTTTCTGGCTAGGCGATGCATTCGCATCAGGTGGTTCTGTAGGTTACGACCATAAGAAAATGGCTATTACTGCTAAAGGTGGTTGGGAATCGGTTAAACGTCATTTCAGAGAAGTGGGTATTGATTGTCAAACAACTGACTTTACCTGTGTGGGTATAGGCGACATGGCGGGTGATGTATTTGGTAATGGTATGTTGTTATCGAAACACATTCGTTTGCAAGTTGCATTTAACCACATGCATATCTTTATTGATCCAAATCCAAATTCAGCAACGTCTTGGGTTGAGCGTGAGCGTTTGTTTAAATTACCACGTTCTACTTGGGATGATTATAACAAAGACTTGATTTCAGAAGGTGGCGGTATTTTCTTACGCTCAGCGAAATCAATTACGTTAACACCTGAAATGAAAAAAATGCTTGGCACTAAAAAAGTAGCCATGTCACCAAGCGAATTAATCAAAACGGTATTAATGATGCCAGTTGATTTAATTTGGAATGGTGGTATCGGAACTTATGTTAAAGCGAAGCATGAAAACGACGTCGGTGATCGCGCTAATGATGCTTTACGTGTTAACGGTTCTGATATCAACGCTAAAATTTTTGGTGAAGGTGGTAATCTAGGTTGTACACAATTAGGTCGTATTGAATTTGCTGCCAAAGGCGGTCGTATTAATACAGACTTCATTGATAACGTAGGTGGCGTTGCGTGTTCAGATAATGAAGTAAATATCAAAATATTGTTAAATAGTTTAGTTGCTCAAGGCGACATGACGCGTAAACAACGTGATGAATTGCTTTATTCAATGACAGATGAAGTATCGCGTTTAGTACTTCGTGATTGTTATCGTCAAACTCATACTATTTCGGTAACACAATTAAAAGGCACTTCAACCTTAAAAGAGCAAATCCGTTTCATTCATGCTCTTGAAAAAGAAGGCAAGCTTGATCGTGTTATTGAGTTTTTACCATCTGATGAAGAATTAGCAGATCGTTTAGCAGCAGGCAAAGGATTAACACGTCCAGAGCTCTCTGTGCTAGTTTCTTACGCTAAAATGGTATTAAAAGAATGGTTAGTAACACCAGAAATTACCGATAATCCATATTATCGTCAATTATTGGTTAATGCATTCCCAGTACCATTGCGTGAAAAATTCAATGCGGCAATGGATAATCATCCATTGCGCTCTGAAATCATTGCGACAAAACTTGCCAACAATATCATCAACGATATGGGTCTTAACTTTGTCATTCGTATGATGGAAGAAACGGGTAGTTCAGCTGCAGAAGTCGTGACATGTTATTCAATGGCAAGCGGTGTATTTGAAATGTCAAAAACATGGCAGGAAATTGAAGCGCTTGATAATGTCATTCCTGCTATTGTACAAACCGAAATGCTGTATCAACTACGCCGTACGGTTCGTCGTGCAACGCGTTGGTTCTTACGTCATCGTAATAAAGCACTGACGATTGAGCATAAACTTGAGTTTTATGGCCCAGCATTTAAGGATTTAAGTGAAAACTTAATGAATTACATGTCAGCTGAAGAGTCTGTAAAACTACAAGATGAAGCAAAAGCACTTGAAATCGAAGGTGTACCTGCAGCATTGGCGAAACGTATTGCACAGTTATCAAGCTTATTCTCAGTGATGGATTTAGCACAAGTAGCAAAAAGTTCTGAGCGCTCAATAGCTGTTGTTGCCGATACCTACTTCAAATTAGGTGCGCGCATGGGATTACATTGGTTCTTAGATCAAATCACGATTCAACCAGTGGCAAATCATTGGCAGGCGTTAGCACGTGCTTCTTACCGTGAAGAGCTTGATTGGCAACAACGTTCGTTAGCTGCAGTTGTATTAAATAGCTGTAGTAAAGATGTATGTGATGTTGACAGTCTAATCGATAGCTGGATGGCTGGACACGAAAGCTTATTAAGCAGATGGCAACAGATGCTGGCTGAGTTTAAAACAACTAAAGTACATGATTTTGCGAAGTTCTCAGTCGCATTACGTGAATTAATGTTGTTGAGTCACAACTGTGACACTTCCAAATAATTAAAAACCCTATAAAATACCCCAGTCTGACTGGGGTTTTTTTTATTCAAAAGAAGGGGTTTACATGTTTTATGATTTAGCACGCCGTTTTATGTTTTCTTGTGATGCCGAGTGGTCTCATAATTTTGCGCTTAATAATTTAAAACGTTTTGCTCATACACCTCTTAATCATCTTTGGACGCAAGAATTAGCGCCAAAGCCAGTTCAGTTTCTTGGTCTGGAATTCAAAAATCCAGTCGGTCTTGCTGCAGGTTTAGATAAAAATGCTGAATGCATTGATGCATTTTCTCAAATGGGATTTGGTTTTATTGAAGTCGGCACTGTGACACCAAAGCCACAGTTAGGAAATGATAAACCACGTATTTTTCGTTTGCCTGAATCTGAAGCAATTATTAATCGCATGGGTTTTAACAACCGCGGTGTTGATTACTTAATCGAGAATGTAAAAGCTGCACGTTATAAAGGGATCTTAGGGATCAATATTGGCAAAAATAAAGATACGCCAAATGAGAAGGGTAAAGATGACTATATCCATTGTATGCGAAAAGTATTTGCCCATGCATCTTACATCACTGTTAATATTTCTTCGCCAAATACGCCTGGTTTAAGAGACTTGCAGTACGGTGAAGCACTTGATGATTTACTATCAAGTTTGAAAAATGAACAGCTTAATTTATCTGCTCATCATAATAAACATGTGCCTATGCTAGTTAAAATAGCACCGGATCTTGATGCGATTCAAATTGGTCAAGTTGCTGATTCACTAGTAAAAAACCATATTGATGGCGTTATAGCAACCAATACAACTCTTGAGCGCGGCGCCGTGATTGGACAACGTTATGCTGATGAAATGGGCGGATTATCTGGTCGTCCTGTTCGTGAAAAATCGACTCATGTAGTATCTGAACTTAAGCGTTTAACGGGTGATAAATTGCCTATTATTGGAGTTGGCGGCATTGATAGTGCAGAATCGGCAAAAGAAAAGCTCGATGCGGGCGCTTCTTTAATTCAAGTTTATACTGGTTTTATTTATCAAGGACCACCGATGATCAAATCGATCATTAATTCGTTATAAGGATCAGTAATTTAAAATCTCGATCCTTCTTAAATTATTCTAAAAAAATATTTTATATCTTGCGTTAAGCCCTTATAATCCCTAAGTCTCGTTTATCTTAGGGTTATAAAATGTTACAGGCGTCAGCAAAATGGAATTGGTATGCTTGTCACACTAATAAGTGCTTAATGCTTGATTTAGGCGATGAAATGGAGTTTTGCACTGCGTTTAAACTTCGCTTATTAACAGATGATGTACTACTTAACCCCCATTTCAACCTCAGAGACGCTGAGTTTTATCAGCAAGTTTCTACGTACCTTACCTCATTTGAACTTTGGAATGGTGCCCAAATTTGCCAAATTGCTATCAATGCAACGGCTGCTAAGTTTTATCTCAAACCTGTTTTAACAAAAAGTTGGTTTTTTAAAAGTTACAGTGGCAGTGTACCAAGTACTGAAGCCATTATTTTATTACATTCTAAAGCCGCAACAGGTCAGTTTTTAATTGTTGATCATAATGAACAAGCATCATTATGCTTGAACCTTGAAGATAATTTTCAATTAGACGAGAATTTATCACTGCAACAATTTGAAGTTATTCGTGTTTTAAATGATCGTATTTATCCGCTAGATGTTAGAAATTCTGTAAAAAAACGCGCTTAGAGATGCACTAATATTATTGTTGTCTATGTTATACTCTGCGTAATTATGTATACAGGGTTATGACTTTGCACTTTATCGCACTTACTTCGATTGGTATCGAACAACTTCTTCAAGATGAACTGACACAACTAGGTGCTTCGGTGCTTAAATTAACGGTTGGTTCTGTCACATTTGAGTCAGATACGCTGACTGCACAAAAAATTTGTTTATCATCGCGTTTTGCGACTCGAATTATGATGCTGATTGCCAGCAAAGATGCCATTAAAGATAAAGAAGCGCTTTATAACTTTGCTCGTTTCCAACCTTGGCAAGAGTATTTTGGGCCAAAGCAAACATTTTTAGTCGATTTTTCAGGTACTAATACAGAACTAAAAAACACTCAATTTGCTGGTCTAGTGGTCAAAGACGCAATCGTTGATTATTTCCAAGATTTATACGAAGTTCGCCCCAATGTTGATAAACAAGAGCCCAATGTTCGGGTTGTGGCGCGTTTAAATCGTGAAACAGTCAATATTTACATTGATTATTCAGGACCGTCATTGTCACAGCGTGGCTATCGAACTGCTCAAGGTAAGGCCCCAATCAAAGAACACCTTGCAGCTGCCTTAATAAAACGTAGCGGCTGGCTCAACGACATCACTCAACCACTTTATGATCCGTGTTGTGGTGCTGGCACCTTATTAATCGAAGCTGTTTCAATGGCGCGAAATGAAGCGCCTGGCCTTGAGCGCGAACAATTTGCTTTTGAACGGTTACCAACTTTTAAAGAAACACCATTTCTAGAATTAAAAGAGCAACTAGCAGCTCAAGCAACGTCACCAAACTTATATGTGATTGGTCATGATGTGGACCGCCATGTATTAGGTAAAGCAAAAGATAACTGCCGTAAAGCTGGATTTGGTCAGATCATTACCTTAGAGCAAGGTGATGCAACTAAATTAAAGGCGGTTGCAAAACGCCCAGGAGTTGTGATTTCTAACTTACCTTATGGCGAGCGTTTAGGTGGTACGGCTGAGTTAATCAGTTTATATCGTTTATTAGGACAAGGTTTGAAACAACACTTTGCTAATTGGCATGTGTCGATGTTTGGTTCAGATGAGTCGTTACTTAAACTTCTTAAATTGGTTAAGCATAAGCAGTACAAATTTAAAAATGGTCCAATTGATTGTTTATTAAATAATTATTTATTAGATGAAAAACAAGTTCAGCAATCCGAGGCACAAACAGGATTAAATTATCCAGCTTCAGAAGCGTTTGGTAACCGTTTAAAGAAAAATAACCAAGCACTAAAAAAATGGCTTAAAAAAGATGAAGTGGTTGCATATCGTTTATACGATGCCGATATCCCAGAATATAACGTGGCTGTTGATGTATACCTTGACCACGTGATTGTTTACGAATACGCCCCACCAAAACAAATTGATGAAGAAGTTGCACATAAGCGCTTACAAGATGTGATTTTTTTAACGGGTCAGCAGTTAGAAATCAATCCTGACAAAGTGGTTGTAAAGCAGCGTAAACGTCAAAAAGGCGATGCGCAATATCAATCTTTTGCTAAACGCAATGAGTCTTTTACTGTGACTGAATACGGTGCAAAATTTAAAGTGAATTTGCATGATTATTTAGACACAGGTTTATTTTTAGATCACCGTTTAGCACGCCGCTATATTCAGCAAAATAGCCAAGATAAACGCTTTTTAAACTTATTTGCTTACACGGGCTCGGCTTCAGTTCATGCTGCGTTAGGCGGTGCCAAGTCAGTGACTACAGTCGATATGTCAAAAACCTATTTAGACTGGGCGCAAGAGAATTTTGCTCTGAACAATCTTAAAAATGCACGTTATCATTTTGAAAAAGCAGATTGTTTAAAGTGGCTTGAACACGCAACCGGTCAATACGACTTAATTTTTCTTGATCCACCGACGTTTTCGAATTCAAAACGAATGGAAGATGCCTTTGATGTGCAACGTGATCATATTAAGCTTTTTACTTGGGTTAAGAATATTTTAAGCCCAACAGGCACGTTACTTTTTTCAAACAACAAGCGTGGCTTTAAAATTGATCAAGAAGCTCTTGAAGCGCTTGGTTTAAAAGCAAAAAATATTACTGATCAAACGTTATCTCCTGATTTTAATCGTAATAAAAACATCCACAACTCATGGTTAATCACCTATGCATAAGGTTGTTTTATATCATACGCAAGGCTGCCATCTTTGCGAGCAAGCGTATGAGCTATTGCTTCATTTTTTTAGCGCCTCAGAAATAAACAGTATCGATATTGTTGATAATGAGGCGATGATGAACCTATACCAATGTGACATTCCGGTGGCTCAAAATTGCTTAACACAAGCACTGCTAAAGTGGCCGTTTAATGCTCAGCAAATTCAAGAAGTACTAAAATAATATGGATTTAATTCGAATTACCTCAGCCAAACTTGCGTATGGCACTCATCCGTTACTTGATAGTGCGGATGTATTAATAGAAACAAATGAGCGAGTGTGTATCGTCGGTCGAAATGGCGCTGGTAAATCAACTTTACTTAAAGTGCTTGATGGCCAAGTAAAGCTTGATGAAGGTGACATCAACCAAGTTAATGGGTTGAAAATTGCGCGTTTAGAGCAAGACCCACCAAAGGGGGCAACCGGTACAGTATTTGATTATGTTGCTGCGGGTTTACCTGGTGTTGCGCAATTACTGATTGATTTTCATCATTTAAGTATTCAATTACAAACTGAGTGCACTGATAAGTTACTCAATCGTTTAGAGCGTTTGTCAAATGAGCTTGAAAGCAACGATGCATGGCGTTTTGAAACGCAGATTAAGCTGATTTTAACTAAGTTACAGTTAAACCCGGATACAAAGTTAGAATCACTATCAGGTGGTTGGCTTAGAAAAGTAGCACTGGCCCGTGCGTTAGTGAGCGAGCCAGATCTATTGCTTTTAGATGAACCGACTAACCACTTGGATATGGCAAGTATTTTATGGTTAGAGCAGTTTTTAAAAGAATATCGAGGCTCGATCATTTTTATTTCTCATGACCGTGCGTTTATTCGCTCAATGGCGACACGCATTATTGATTTAGACCGTGGTAAGCTAGTCTCGTATCCTGGCAACTATGAGTTATATCTTGAACAAAAAGCCCATGCTTTGAAAGTTGAAGAAACTCAAAATGCTCTTTTTGATAAGCGTTTAGCTGAAGAAGAGACATGGATCCGCCAAGGGATTAAAGCACGCCGTACGCGTAACGAAGGTCGTGTGCGTGCATTAAAAGATTTACGCAAAGAGCGTAAGCAACGTGTTGATAAACTTGGTAAAGCTGATTTTAATATTGAAGTAGCACAGCGCTCTGGTAAGTTAGTTTTTGAAGCGATTAATTTAAGCCATAACTATGGCGATAAAGTCACCGTACAAAATTTTACCACGCTCGCCATTCGTGGCGATCGTATCGGTTTAGTTGGCCCTAATGGAATTGGTAAAACAACGTTATTAAAACTGCTATTTGGTCAAATTGATCCGGTTTCGGGCTCGGTTAAACAAGGTACTAACTTAGAGGTTGCCTATTTTGATCAGTATCGTGCATTGCTTGATGAGGAGGCAACAGTGCAAGATAATGTGGCAGAGGGTAAACAAGAAGTTCTTATCGGTGGACGTCATCGCCATGTACTTGGCTACTTACAAGACTTTTTATTCCCGCCTGCACGAGCACGCTCCCCTGTTAAAGCACTCTCTGGTGGTGAAAAAAATCGTTTGTTACTGGCCAAGCTATTCTTAAAACCATCAAATATTTTGGTTTTGGATGAACCTACCAATGATTTAGATGTCGAAACACTCGAATTATTAGAGGATATTTTAGGCCAGTACCAAGGTACCGTATTAGTGGTCAGTCATGACCGTGAGTTTATTGATAATACCTGTACCAGTGTTTGGGGCTTTTCAGGCAATGGCCAAATAACTGAAATTGTTGGCGGGTATTCTGATTATGAAGAGTATCAACAACAACTTGCAGGGCAAGAAGCAAAGTATAAAGACGTGGTAAAAATGGCTGACAAACCGGAACAGGTTACACCGCCAGCTGAAAAAAAAACCAATAAGTTATCTTATAAATTAAAATTAGAGCTAGAGCAATTGCCTGCTTTAATGGAACAATTAGAAGAAGATATCAGCAAGGTTCAAGAAGTCGTAAACTCATCTGACTTTTTCAAACAAGACAGTGAGTTTACACAAAAGACGTTAAATCAACTCTCTCAAGCTGAGTCGAAGCTCGAAGCTGCGTTTGAACGCTGGGAAGAATTAGAACAACTACAGAATCAGTAGTAGGGATGTAGAATGAAATATACAGTATTAGCTGCGTCGTTAGCGGCTTTGTTCGCACCAAGTGTTTGGGCTGCGACATATAAATTAGAAGAGCTAGGCTCAAAAGAAACAGCAAAACATGCCTATGTAACAGCCTTTAATGATAATGGCCAAGCCATTGGAATTACGCGAGGTGAGTTTGGTATAAAAATTGATAATGAAATTATTGATTATGACGATAACACTCTTAAAACGGCTTATAACAATCAAAAAAAATATGAAGAGTCGATAGATAAAACAATCACTTTTACCCTTGATGATATCAAAAATGGGGTGATTAACGCTGATGCTTTGACCTTTATTGTCGGTGTGATTCAGTCACGTACTCGAGATCCAAAGTGGCAAAAAATCTCTGACCAAATTGCGGTGGATTTTTCAAGTTCAGTTAATGAAGTGACTTTATTTGATGTCCCGTCAGTTGATTTTGATGGCCTAACGCGTTCAACAACCAATTATTATACTGCGATAGCACAAGATGGTGTAAAAGCGGGTTGGGGTACATCACCTTATAGTAAAGTGCAATTTACACCTGATGGCAAAGACGAAGCTACATACTTTGTGCGTGATTTTGAAGCGCGGGGAGTCGTTATTTCTGCTACGGGTGAGCAAACGTTGCTTGAGCCTATTTATAGTACGCATGGTGGCGTATCAATCGCAACTGACATCAAACAGTTAGCCGATGGTGGCTATCTTGTTGTAGGTGACACTTCGATTGGCATTCCTGAAGATCGTCAAAAAAATCTTGATGACAACTGTGACAACAAAGATGAACCAACAGAGGTTTGTATTTGGAGTTTTAAAACAGCAGATGTGTCATTGTTTGACAGACGTGCCTCGTTATGGCGTTTAGACAGTAATTTAAATGTTACTAGTGTTGAAAATCTTGGCCTTGGGCTAACGCCTAAAGAAGATGAAGGAAATGCGTTTCGAAGTTCGGCACTTGGTGTTAATACGTTAGGGATTGCGGTTGGGTATTCTGATTTACGATGGAAAGATGACAATGGTTGGGTTTCACAGCCTGTGTATTTCAATAACGGTGTTGTAACGCCTATCGTGATTCAGGATAACTATTTCCGCGGTATTTCAGGTAAAGCAGTCGATATTAATGACAGCAATATTATTACCGGATACCACGCTAAATCTATTAGTGGTGTAGTTCGCACTAAGTTCTTTTATCATAATATTGCAACCGGTGAAACCGTCTTTCCAACGGACTTTTTCTCAAGTTCAAGCTCCGTAGCACATGACATTAATAACGCTGGCTTTATAGTCGGTGAAGGTGAGGTTGAAACAAGTACTTCATCAAATCGTCGAAGAGAAGGTTTTTTGTATGATTTAAATACCAATACATTCTCAAGCGTAAACAGTTTCTTACCTTGTTACGATACAGATGGTAAAACTGCTTATCCGTATAGAGTCAGAGAAGCGATTGCCATTAATGAAAACAATGAAATTATCGGCTCTGCAACTAAAACGGTTAAGAAACGTAATTCACTTGGCCAAGTTGTAGTTGATTCAAGCGGTAAAGAAGAATACGAAAGTATTATCGTCCCAGTTAAGTTAACACCAATTGCAGGCTCTTTGGAGACTTGTCCACCTACTGTGCAAGAACCTTATGAAAGACAAGGTGGAAGTTTAGCGTGGCTAAGTTTTTTAATGTTGCCTTTGGTTGCGTTGCGTCGTCGCCGTTAATACTGGGTTAGGCATCAAAGAAAAAGGCTAATATTATATTAGCCTTTTTTTGTTTTTAGCGTTGTTCGCAATTATCTCATATAAAAAACCATTTTAAGGTCTGCTTAAAATGGTTTTTTTACTTAATAGGGTTTTATTTATTATGACGAGTTAACCATGCTTTGCGCACTGAGCGACGCCATAATAAATCGACTACTAAAAAGCTTACTATGGAAGCAATTGTGGCGCATATTAAAGAGCCAACAATAAAAGCAGGGCCTATACTTGAGATGCTCGCTTCTAACCACTGCAATGTAGGTTCAAAGGCAAACTCTTGCTTTTCATGCCCTAAAACAGCGACACCTACAAGGTAAGAGCCATAGAAAATAGGAGGCATAGTTAATGGGTTAGTTAACCATACTAATGCAACAGATAGCGGTAAATTAACTCGTAATGGAATTGCGACTGCAGCTGCAAGCAGCATTTGAAAAGGAACAGGGATGAAAGCAAAAAATAAACCTACCGCAAAAGCCCCTCGTGCTGAGCGACGATTTAAATGCCATAGATTGGCATCATGTAAAACATCACCAAAAATACTTAACGTTTTATTCTCTTTTATTTTTTTATGATCAGGTAAAAAGCGTTGGATTGTTTTTTTTGGCATGGCGGTAAATCATTCCCTTTTAGTCAAATCAGTTTTGGATTTGTCTTTGGTTGTGTATTGTCGCTGTTTTTTCTTAATACGCCAGTATTTTTTGCCATTATCCTCTTATCAGTCTTTATAAGTCTATTTTATGCGCAATTTAGAGGAGTTTGTTTTGCAATAGGCTTTGCCGTTTGTTACGTACTAACATATTACCATCTAGTTTATAGCTGGCATTTGCCGACTTATTACCGAGGGGCTGAATATGCTATTCAAGCGACAGTTATTGAACTTAAAGAAGAAGGCGACAAAGCATTTTGTAAAGTGAAATTACATCAAGTAAACCACGTTGCGATCAATCCAATACAAAAAGTGTATGCCAATTTAACGATTTACCAATACCAGCATAATTTAACCGTTGGAGATCGGTTTAGCGTAAACGCAAAACTCAAGCCGCATAATACCTATCGAAATCATGGCCTTCCTAACTATGAATTACATGCTTTTTATAAAGGAATTAAAGCAAAAGGGTATTTCATAGGAAATGAGATTACGGATCACGTAGTCACTAGACTCGAGTCTACTTTTAAGAATGCCTTACACGAGGTCATCAAACCGACTGCACAACATGGTTTATTTGTTGCGTTACTTTTTGGTGATAAATCTTTTTTGAGCCCTTCGTTAAAAGAGCAGTTTAAGTTAGCTGGACTAAGCCACATTTTAGCTATTTCAGGATTGCATATTGGCATTGTTTACTCAGCCGCATTTTTTATCATCAAATGGTTAGTAATCATTGTCCCCATTCAATGTTCGCAAACAATCAACCTTAATCGGTTTTACAGTTATTTGGGGTTATTCAGTGCCTTTATTTATGTTTGGTTAAGCGATTTTATGGTGTCAGCATTACGTGCCTTTTTAATGCTGACAGTTTTGGTATGTTTATACTGGACTAAAAAGCGTTATATCAGTGCGCAGGCATTACTATCAGCATTGGTGGTGGTTGTATTATTTAATCCGTTTGAGTTACTCAACCCTGGTTTGTATTTTTCATTTGTCGCAGTTGCAATTATTTTACTTGTTTATCAGCGTGTTATTAAGAACGTAACGATGGTCACTCTAAAGCAAACATTAGTGATGCTCATTGTGCTTCAGCTGGGGCTTTTTATCGGGTTAATGCCATTAAGTTGGTTTTATTTTTCTGGTGTGTCTTTGGCCAGTAGTGCGATCAACATCATGGTGTTGCCGCTCTTTAGCGTGTTTTTGCCTATGATGCTAATCGCTATTATGATTGCTTATTTATTCAACTTTAACGAACCTTTACTGCTATTTGACCAGATAATATCGAATATCATTAATGGTTTTTTAACCTTACCTCTAGATAGTTTTTGGCTAGATTTAGGTCTATTAACATGGCAGCAATTAGTGCTTATATACCTTGTACTAATATTTATTGTGTTTACGGTATTAAGAAGGATATTGTGGCTACCAATAGCGGCGTTACTGTCTAGTTTGAATTTTTCAACAGGCGCAAGTTGGAAAATAACAATGCTTGATGTAGGGCATGGGCTGAGTGTGGTGATCAGCCGAAATAATCAAGCACTCGTATATGATTTAGGGGCGAAATTTACTAATGGCTACAGTGTTGCTGAGTCTCAAATATTACCTTTTATCATCGCGCATCACCTCACTGTGCAGCAAACAATTATTAGTCATGCTGATAATGATCATGCAGGCGGCTTGGAGTATTGGTATAAAAAGGGGCTAGGCCACACTGTTTTATTTGGCACCGATCCGAAAGGTAATCCAAACATGTGCTTGCCTCAAACGCATACGTTTGAAGGGTTAAGCGTTCATATTCTTGGGCCTATTAGTATTAAAGCCATTAGAAATAATAACTCTTGTATTGTTCAAATCACCGATGGGTCTTTTTCGGTATTACTCGTTGGTGATATTCATCAAGATGCGGAGCGAGCATTAATAAAGTACTATCCCAATTTACGATCAAATTTACTGATAAGCCCTCATCATGGCAGCAAAAGCTCATCGAGCGAGTTGTTTATTAAACATGTACAACCTGAGTATGTGATCCATGCTAATGCGCGCTGGAGCCGATGGAATATGCCTCATGCACAAGTGCAGTTACGTTATCATCAAGCAGGGGTAAAACAAATGCAAACGGCTCAATTGGGGGGAATTACCTTTGAGGTCTTTGATCAAGAGATAAAAATCAGTTCCGCTCGTGCTGAACAAAGATATTGGTTTTTAACGAATTGAGTTTGGGTTTTACCTTGCACGAGGCTACAATAGCCGCTGATTTTCGCCAAAGAGCTGATAAATGACTGCCGACTCTTCTCAAATATATAAACGCTTATTTAGCTACACTAAGGAATTTAAATTTGTAGCCGCATTTGCCGTTATTGGCATGCTGGGCTATTCAGCGATGGATGCACTGTTTGTGCGTTTAATGAAACCTTTTATTGACGAAGGTTTGAATCAACAAAATGCAGAGATATTGAACGCAGCACCTTATGTGGTTATTGCGTTGGTTATTGCTCGTGGCATATTTAATTTTATGTCGAGTTATTGCTTAAGCTATGTTGGTTCACAAGTTGTTTCGCGATTACGCCAAAGTTTATTTGAACATATTCTCAATCTACCAGTTGCATTTCATGATAACCATTCTAGTGGTAATCTGATTTCAAAAATCACGTACGATACAGAGCAAGTTGAGCAGGCGATCACTAAGGCCTTGTTAGTTCTGATCAGAGAGGGAGCCTATGTGGTCTTTTTACTGTTTGTGATGTTTGAGGCAAGCTGGAAACTATCGTTAATCTTTTTATTAGTGACCCCATTTGTTGCCATTGTAGTCAGTGTTGTTTCTAAACGTTTTCGTAAAATATCTAAAACAATTCAATCAGCAATGGGGGATGTCACCCGCAGCTCAGAACAAATGCTGAAGGGTCACAAGGTGATCCATGGATTTGGTGGCCAACAGCAAGAGGTGAGCCGTTTTGCGGTAATTAACAATCACAATCGTCGCCAACGAGTGAAAATGGATTCAACTAAGGCTTTGAGTGTCTCGGTGATTCAAATTTTAGCGGCGTCGTCCATGGCTGCTATTCTGGCGGTAATTGCTTTGCCTTCTATGATTAATTCAATCAGCTCCGGAACATTTGTCGCTTTAATTTCATCAATGATGCTAATGTTGCGCCCATTAAAACAAATTGCCAATGTTAACAGTGATTTACAACGTGGTGTGGCTGCGGCACAAAGCGTATTTGAAATTTTAGACACTGAACTTGAAAAAGATGAAGGCACTATTTCTCTTGTGCGCGCGCAAGGACATATCGAAGTTAAAAACTTAACCTTTGCCTATCCGTTAAAAGAAGAAGCTGTACTGCATAATGTATCTTTGTCTATTCCTGCAGGGCAAAGTGTGGCCTTTGTTGGGCGCTCTGGCTCAGGAAAATCGACGTTATCTAATTTGTTGCCCCGTTATTACGACTTAGCAGATCCTGAAGGGATTACTTTAGACGGCTTACCATTGCCGCACTACAAATTGAAAGATTTACGTAAGCAATTTGCTTTGGTATCTCAACAAGTGGTGTTATTCAACGATACCATTCGTAACAATATTTGTTATGGCCAAACCCAAGCGATAGACGATGAGGCATTAATTGAAATTGCCAAAAAAGCACATGTTTGGGAGTTTGTTAAAGACTTACCGGATGGTTTAGATACCATGGTGGGCGAAAATGGTGTGATGATGTCAGGTGGCCAACGCCAACGTATCGCCATTGCGCGTGCAATAGTTAAAGATGCGCCGATTTTAATTTTAGATGAAGCCACATCTGCACTCGATACCGAATCAGAAAAGCTTATCCAACTTGCGCTTGAAGATTTGATGAAAAATAAAACATCGATAGTGATAGCGCATCGCTTATCAACGATTGAAGCGGTGGATTGCATTTATGTCATTGATAATGGTCGAGTGCTTGAGCACGGTAATCACCAAGCTTTATTAGCTAAAGAGGGCACTTATGCCGCTTTGGTGAAAATGCAACTGGGCGAATCAATGTGAGCAGTATCGAACGCAGTTGGTATAAACCCTTTGGTTGGACGTGGCTGTTGTTTCCGTTAGCACTGCTATTTTGGTGCATTAGCAGCGTACGTAAAGCTTTATACCAGTTTAATTGGCTAAAAACGCCTCAATTTGATGTGCCTATTATTGTGGTTGGTAATATCTCAGTCGGTGGCAATGGTAAAACCCCAATGGTTATTTGGCTGTGTGAATACCTTTTACAACAGCAAAAAAAAGTCGTTGTGATAAGCCGAGGATATGGCGGTATGAACGCCGATTACCCGCTGATTGTAACCCATCAAACAGACGCGACAGAGGCGGGGGATGAGCCTGTTTTAATTCATAAACGAACTCGTGTACCCGTTGTTGTTGGTCCTAATCGTGTCGATAATATTGCTCTTGCCATTGAGCACTTTCAACCTGATGTCATTATTTCTGACGACGGAATGCAACATTATAAAATGAAACGCGATATTGAGATTTGTATCGTGGATGCCAAACGCCAGTTTGGTAATGGTTTTTTGATGCCAATGGGCCCTTTGCGTGAATTACCCTGTCGTTTAAACACAGTTGATTTAGTGATTGAAAATGGGGGCGGCGCACCCATGCATTATCAATTAGTGGCTTCGGGTTTGTATAGTGTGGCTAAACAGCAGCAATACTCAGCACCATTTACATCAGGGATTGCAATTTCTGCCATTGGCAATCCAGAGCGCTTTGAAAAAAGTTTAGCGGATTTTGGTGTACAAATTAAAAGCTGTGTCCACTTTCGGGATCATCATCATTTTAGCCCTACAGATTTTGCAAACGTATCATCAGACACTGTATATATGACAGAAAAAGACGCGGTAAAATGCACCTCTTTTGCACAACCGAATTGGTATTATTTAAAAGTTGATGCGCAGCTCAATGAGACTGCCAAAAATGCATTAACCTCACTCTTAATTAAAAAAGGGATCATTCATGGCCTTTGATATAAAACTTCTTGAAATAATTGCGTGCCCAGTCACAAAAGGCAAGTTGCGTTACGACAAAGCAAATGCAGAACTTATTAGTACGCAAGCAAAGCTTGCTTATCCTATCCGCGAAGATATTCCGGTTTTACTCGAAAATGAAGCCAGAGAGTTGAGCCATGACGAGGTGGAACAGTGGAATTCGTAGTGATTATACCGGCGCGTTATGCTTCTACACGTTTGCCTGCAAAGCCATTAGCGGATATTGCTGGCAAGCCAATGATCCAACATGTGTATGAAAAAGCAATGCTTTCGGGCGCCAAGCATGTGGTAATTGCGACTGATCATCCAGCGGTTTTTGAAGCTTGTCAAAAATTTACAACAGATGTCTTAATGACAAAGGATAGTCATGAGTCAGGCACAGAGCGTTTAGCTGAGGTGGTTGAGTTGCTGAACTTATCCGATGATACCATTGTGGTAAACGTGCAAGGTGATGAGCCGTTACTTGCTCCTGAAAATGTGAGCCAAGTCGCACAATTATTAGCACAATCAACAGCACCGATGGCGACATTAAGTGTTGCTATTGAATCTGTTGAAGAAGCATTTAACCCAAATGCAGTCAAAGTAGTCAGTGATAAGTTTGCCAACGCCCTATATTTTTCACGTGCAACCATTCCGTATGATAGAGAGCGCTTTTTAAATAAAGCGGTAGTGAACGACATTGGTGACTTTTATCAGCGCCATGTTGGCATTTATGCGTATCGTGCTGGTTTTATTAAAGAATATATTCAGTTTACGCCTTCGCCACTTGAAAAAATTGAAGCGCTTGAGCAATTACGTGTGCTATATCATGGAAGAAGCATCAAGGTTGAGCAAGCCAAAGTGATGCCTGAAGCCGGTGTCGACACATTAGAAGATTTAGAGCGCGTTAGAGCGGTATTTAATCAGCATGCTTGAGATAGTTTATCGTCACGCTGATTTTTATATTTTTAACAAACCTGCCGGTATGAGTTTTCATAGTGAAACTGAAGCCGGTTTTGTTGTGCTTGCAGAGCAACAATGCCAAGAAAAACTCTATGCGGTGCACCGCCTAGATAAACTGACTTCAGGGTTGTTAATTTTAGCCCGAAGTAGCCAGGCGGCTGCCCACTTTACCCAAATGTTTAGTCAAAGATTAATTCATAAAGCGTATTTCGCGCTGTCTGATCAGAAACCGAAAAAGAAACAAGGTTGGATAAAAGGGGATATGGCTAAAGCTCGTCGTGGTGCATATAAACTGATGACATCAATTGAAAATCCTGCGATCACACGTTTTTATTCGACGTCGCTTGGGCCGGGTTTAAGAGGGTATTTACTCAAGCCTTTGAGCGGTAAAACACATCAATTACGGGTGGCATTAAAGAGCATTTCGGCACCGATTTTAGGTGATGAATTATACGGCGGCACTCCAGCTGATCGCACATATCTACATGCAATGGCACTTTGGTTTGATTGGCAAGAAGAAGCAATTCACCTATTGTGTGCACCCACAGTGGGCGCACAATATACAACGCCTGCGTGTCTCGCTATCCTCAATGATTGGTCATGCCCCTGGGCACTTGACTGGTAATATTATTTTAAAGATGAATAACATGACCCCTGAATATGATAACCGTTTTGGCGGTGTTCGCCGCGTATATGGTACTGAGCAATTAACTTGGTTATCTCAAGCACATTTTTGTGTCATAGGCATAGGCGGTGTCGGTAGTTGGGTTGCTGAAGCTTTTGCGCGAAGTGGTGTCGGCCAGATCACCTTGATAGACCTAGATGATATTTGCACCACTAATATTAATCGCCAAATTCATGCATTAACCTCAACCATTGGAGCTGAGAAAATTGTTGCTATGAAAGAGCGGATCTTGGCGATTAATCCAGATTGCCAAGTGCACCTAATTGATGACTTTTTAACACTTGATAATATTCGAACTCATTTAGTTAAGTTTGATTATGTTGTTGATTGTATCGATCAAGTACCTGTAAAAGCAGCACTTATAGCACACTGTAAACGTCAAAAAATACCCGTTTTTACCACTGGCGGTGCAGGTGGGCAAAGCGATCCGAGTCAAATACAATATGGTGATGTGGCAAAAACCACGCAAGATCCATTGTTAGCCAAAGTGCGTTATTTATTGCGAAAAAAGTATAATTTTAGCGATAACCCTAAACGTAAATTTGGTGTTGACTGTGTATTTTCAACTGAACAGCTCACTTACCCAATGGCTGATGGCAGTGTTTGCCAAGCCAAACAACAAGCTGATGGCTCATTAAGCATGGATTGTGCAAATGGTTTTGGTTCGTTAACTATGGTCACTGGAACGTTTGGTTTTTTTGCGGCCTCAAAAGCAATAAAAAAATACTTAGAAAAACAGCAACGAAATAAATGAAGTAATAGATTTACATTATAGAGCTAACTTGAATCAATAATGTTGACTGTATTGCTGGATCATTGCGACAATCGCTTTGATCCCGTTTCCTCTAGATGGGCTTAAATGCTTTAGTAAACCCATTTGATCAAATTCATCACTTATATTTACTTCAAGTGCTTGCGCTGGAGTCAAACCATTAAAACAATTCACAATTAAAGCAATAAGCCCTTTAACAATTCGTGTATCCGAATCTGCAACAACCAATAGGCTGGTTTCTGTTTCATCCAAGGATAAATAAAGCCAAACATTACTTTCACAGCCAGAGACCTTCGCACTGTCAACTTTCAACTCGTTAGGCAGTGGTGGTAACGTTTTACCAAGGAGCATAATTTCGCGGTATTTATCTTGCCACGTTGGTAAAGAAATAAGCGTTGATTTGAGCGTGGGATACTGAGTCGGCATAATTACTCTAACATTGAAATGGTTGAATTTAATGCATTTATAAAATTATCTACATCGTGTTTATTATTATAAAACGCAAGGCTTACTCTGATTGTACCAGTTACTTTTAGGCAATTCATTAATGGTTGAGTGCAGTGATGCCCAGAGCGTACCGCAACACCAAATTGATCTAGTAAGGTTGCAATATCAAAAGGATGTTCATCTTTATAATTAAAACTGATCGTGCCTATATTGTTCTGTAAGTCACCAAAAAGCGTGATGCCCTCAATGATTTGTAACTGACAAATAAGGTATTGCAATAAAGTTTGTTCGTATTGATAGAGCGTGTGATGATCTAGTTGATTTAAATAATCAAGAGCGGCTGAAAAACCAATTACCGCACTGATGTTAGGTGTACCAGCTTCAAATTTACCTGGTGGTAGTGCAAAGGTGGATTTTTCAAACGTCACTTGCTGGATCATTTCACCGCCAGTTTGATAAACGGGCATGCGACAAAGCAAGTCATAACGGCCATAAAATGCGCCTAAGCCCGTTGGTCCTAGTGCTTTATGAGCTGATAATACATAAAAATCGCAGTTAATTTGTGTTAGGTTTGGTCTGAGATGTAAAAAGCCTTGTGCTCCATCTATAACGCTAATGGTATTAAATGTTTTAGTTAATTGGATTAACTCTTCAATGGGCTGAATGTTGCCTAAGGCGTTTGAGGCATGACTAAGTGCTAGAATTTTTGGCCGATATTTTTCAAGTAATATTTTTGCTTGCGGTAGGTCTAATATACCCACTTCATTAATAGGTAAAATGAGCAGGTGAGCCCCTGTTGTTTCGCATACTTGTTGCCAAGGAACAATATTGGCATGATGTTCAAGGGCTGAAATAGCGATAGTATCGGAATCTTTCACTAAGTGGGTAAGTCCATGTGCTATTAGGTTAATGCTTTCGGTTGCACCTTTTGTCCATACTACTTCGTTGCTATTGACTTGTAAGTAGTCGGCAAGTTTAACTCTCGCGTCTTCATAATGCCGTGTTGCATTCTCACTTAGAAAATGAATACCGCGATGTACATTAGCATTTTCGTTGCAATAAAACTGATTTAAACGATCGATGACTTGTTGTGGCTTTTGTGATGTCGCACCTGAATCAAGATAAACAAGCGGTTTGTCGTTTGCTGTTGATGAAAAAATAGGGAAGTCATCACGAAGTTTTTCAGGAGGTTGCATCGAAAAAAGTTCTTCTAGCCAATAAAAACGGTCATTTTAAGGTTTTTAGTCTGGATGGCAAGGGAAATAAAAAAGGCCGCTGAAGCGTAATGCCGATCAGTTAAGAAATATTTTACTGATCGGTTGACCGATCTTCTGTAGATGTAACAATCCGATGAACCCACATGTCATCGGATTTTTTTATGGAACTGTCAGAAGCCTTAGCACGCACCTCAATTAACCGCCTTACCGAATTTTCGTCATTAGCGGATGTCCTAGACCCCGAAATTATTCAATCGTGTTTAGCCTCTAATGGTGTGGCCACATTGCGTAAACGCAAGCTGCCTATGGATGCAATGATTTGGGCCGTGATAGGTATGTCACTTTTTCGCACTGAATCAGTCCGCCTGCTCATCAACAAGCTCGATATTGTATTACCGCAGGATGTTGATTACGTCGCACGCAGTGCCGTGACACAAGCGAGAAAGAAGCTAGGCAGTGATGTGGTTCGAGATGTATTTCATCTCTCAGCACAGAAGTGGCATGAGCGAGCTGAGCATCCCCATTGGTGTGGTCTGAACTTATTTGGTGTTGATGGCGTTGTATGGCGCACGCCCGATAGTAAAGAAAACAGCGCAGCCTTTGCCCGTACAGCGAATAAAGCCAGTGAAGCAGGCTATCCTCAGGTACGAATGGTATGTCTGATGGAGCTTAGTAGCCACTTAATTCTTGATAGTGCATTGAGTAGCGTGAGTGAAAATGAGATGACACTGGCAGCACAGCTCATAGCACGTGTACCAGATAACAGCCTAACATTGTTTGATAAAGGCTTTTACTCACTAGGCTTGTTACATGATTGGCAGCATAAAGGCATCAACACACATTGGTTATTACCGCTAAAGAAGAACGTACAGTATGAGGAAATCAAACGTCTTGGCAGGCAAGATAAACTCATCCGCCTAACCACCACACCTCAAGCGAGAAAAAAGCGACCAGAGTTGCCCTTAACAATGGACGTGCGACTTATCACCAAACTAATCAAAGGAAAAGAAGTCAAAATACTCACGTCCATGGTCGACCCTATGGCATATCCATCGGCAGAAATAGTCGACCTTTATAGCCATCGCTGGGAAATAGAGATGGGCTACCGAGAAATGAAGCAACACTTGTTGGCAAGTAGGTTTACGTTAAGAAGCAACTTACCAGAGCTCATTAGACAGGAGTTATGGGGGGTGCTGTTGGCGTACAACTTAATCCGCTATAAGATGGTCCTGATGGCGAAGTCGCTCAAGAGTGTTTTCCCAAACCAACTAAGCTTTAGAGATGCCTCATCACACATCATCCATAAGCTGACTATGATGCCAATTTATGCGCCCGGTAATGTCCCCGGACTGATATTAGAAATAGAAAGAAATGCCAATCAATTTAAGCTAGAGGGAAAACGAGAACGAAGTTACCCAAGAACACTAAAAGTATCGAAAAACCGCTACCCTGTGGCTAAAAATAAAAAAGCCGCTCACCTTAAGTGAACGGCATTACGCTGAAGCGGCCTTTTTTCATTAAAAACTTAACGTTGTTCTGTTTTAACAAAATTACGCTTAGTGTAACCAGTATATAATTGACGTGGACGACCAATCTTATGACCTGGTTGTGATAGCATTTCGTCCCAATGTGAGATCCAGCCAACGGTGCGTGCCATTGCAAAAATAACAGTGAACATATTAGTTGGGATACCAATTGCTTTTAAAATGATACCTGAATAGAAATCAACATTTGGATATAGTTTTTTCTCAACAAAATACGGATCTTCAAGTGCGATTTGCTCAAGACGCATTGCAACGTCTAACAATGGATCTTGAATATTTAACTCAGCAAGTACTTCGTGACATGTTTTACGCATTACTGTCGCACGAGGGTCAAAGTTTTTGTAAACACGGTGACCAAAACCCATTAAACGGAATGGATCGTTTTTGTCTTTTGCTTTTGCGACGTATTCATCGATGCGCTCGACAGAACCAATTTCTTCAAGCATGTTTAAACACGCTTCATTGGCACCACCATGAGCAGGACCCCATAATGAGGCAATACCTGCCGCGATACATGCATAAGGATTTGCACCTGAAGAACCAGCAAGACGAACAGTTGAAGTTGACGCATTCTGTTCATGGTCAGCATGAAGCATAAATATACGATCCATTGCTTTTGCAAGAACAGGACTTACTTTGTATTCTTCTGCTGGTACAGAGAACATCATGTGTAAGAAGTTTTCTGCATAAGTTAAATCATTGCGTGGATAAACGAATGGTTGACCGATTGTATATTTGTAAGCCATAGCAGCAATTGTTGGTAATTTTGCAACTAATTTAATCGCACTTGTTTTACGCTGTTCTGGATCGGTGATATCGATATCATCATGATAAAAAGATGATAGCGCACCCACAACACCACAAAGCATTGCCATTGGGTGTGCATCAACGCGAAACCCTTGGAAGAATGATGCAATTTTTTCGTGCATCATTGTATTGGTAGTAATTTCACGCGCAAACAAAGTCATTTGTTCTTCAGTCGGCAATTCACCTTCCAATAACAAATAACATAGTTCTAAATAATGTGAATGTTGAGCGAGCTCATCAATTGGGTAGCCACGGTGTAATAAAATACCTTTGGCGCCATCGATGTAGGTAATAGCAGACTCACAAGAGCCTGTAGACATAAAACCAGGGTCATATGTGAAATAGCCATGTGCACCTAATGTGCGGACATCGATAACATCTTGACCTGCTGTTCCAGAATAAATTGGTAACTCAATTGGGTCTAGACCATCGATATGGACTGTGGCTTTATTGTCGGCCATCTAAATACTCTCCTATGATAACAATTTCTGATTGTTAGTTATTATACTGATTATAAGCACGTTAAGTTCATTTTAACGTAAAAACCACTATGAAAGTCAATTTTAATGCACGTATGCATAATAAATATTCTGTAGAGATTAAATATTATACCAAAGGCTAATTCGCAAGCCGCTCTAATTAAACAAGAATTGTAATATGGTCAGTGGCTATATATACTGTGGTAGGTTTAACACCGCTACGTCTTAAGTGAATTTGACTGATTTATCTTAGGTTCGTCACCTAGGAATAGCAAATAACTTTGATGGTTCCACTCTAAAAAGAGTGGGTTGACAACAACACAATAGTTGGACTCTTTAAAGAGTCAGATGGGCAAGTAACTGTGAAAAAGCAACGACCTGTAAATCTAGATTTATCGACTATATCAATGCCAGCGACAGCTAAAGCGTCAATTCTTCACCGTATTACCGGTGTAGCTTTGTTTTTTGCTTTAACATTCGTAATTTGGGCTTGGTCAGAATCACTCTCTTCAGCTCAAGGTTTTGAGTTTGTTAAAGGCCTATTTACCGGCTTTATCGCAAAATTCATCGCTTGGGGCACACTTACTGTTCTTATTTACCACTTAATTGGCGGTTTCCGTCACTTAATCATGGAGATGGGATATTGGGAAGAGCTTGAATCAGGCAACGCTAGTGCCAAAGCTGCAATTGCACTTTGGGTTGTATTAGCAGCAGCAGCAGGAGTATGGATATGGTTTTAAATCAAGCTTCTTTAAAGCGTGATGGTGTACAAGACTTTGTCTCATTACGTGCAACGGCGCTAGTATTAGCGGCATATGCATTATTTATTCTTGGCTATTTTATAGCTACCCCAGAAGTCACTTATGAAGCTTGGCAAGGTTTGTTTTCAAATCTGGCAATGAAAGTGTTCACTTTGGCTGCGCTTGTTTGCATGATGATTCATACTCGTATCGGTTTATGGCAAGTGCTGACTGATTACATTAAGTGTGCAAAACTTCGTGCAATTGTAAGCTTTGTATTGAATTTGATGGCTTTCGCATATGTTGCTGTTGGCTTATTTGTATTGTGGGGTGTTTAAGTGAATTATACTGTCCGTGAATTCGATGCTGTTGTAATCGGTGCCGGTGGTGCAGGTATGCGCGCGGCGCTATCAATTTCTGAGTCTGGAAAAACTTGTGCCTTAATTTCTAAAGTATTTCCAACCCGTTCACACACTGTTTCTGCCCAAGGTGGTATCACAGTTGCTTTGGGTAATTCACACCCAGATAATTGGGAATGGCATATGTACGATACTGTTAAAGGTTCTGATTTTATCGGCGACCAAGACGCTATTGAATATATGTGTAAGACAGGCCCAGAAGCGATTACTGAATTAGAAAATATGGGTCTACCGTTTTCACGTTTTGAAAATGGTCGTGTTTATCAACGTCCTTTTGGTGGTCAATCAAAGAATTTCGGTGGTGAGCAAGCTGCGCGTACAGCAGCAGCCGCTGACCGTACCGGCCATGCGTTACTACATTGTTTATACCAACAGAATGTTAAGAATAAAACAAACGTTTATTCTGAGTGGTATGCACTTGATTTAGTTAAAAACCAAGACGGTGCAGTTGTTGGTTGTACGGCAATTGAAATCGAAACTGGTGAAGTTGTTTATTTCAAATCTAAAGCGGTTGTATTAGCAACGGGTGGTGCAGGACGAATTTTTGCATCAACAACAAACGCGCATATCAATACTGGTGACGGTGTGGGTATGGCAACTCGTGCTGGTGTAACACTACAAGATATGGAAATGTGGCAGTTCCATCCGACAGGTATTGCAGGTGCTGGTGTACTTGTAACTGAAGGTTGTCGTGGTGAGGGTGGTTATCTTTTAAATAAAGATGGCGAACGTTTTATGGAACGTTATGCGCCAAATGCAAAAGATTTAGCCGGCCGTGATGTTGTTGCACGTTCTATGATGACTGAAATCCGTGAAGGTCGTGGTTGTGACGGTCCATGGGGTCCACACATCAAGTTAAAACTTGATCACTTAGGCGAAGAAACGCTTAATTTACGTTTACCAGGCGTGTGTGATTTATCGAAAACATTTGCCCATGTTGATCCTACAAAAGAGCCTATTCCTGTTATTCCTACTTGCCATTATCAAATGGGTGGCGTGCCTACCAATGTTAATGGTCAAGCTTTAAACATTGACGCAAATGGTAACTCAACCGTTGTTGAAGGTTTATTTGCTGTTGGTGAAATTGCATGTGTATCAGTACATGGTGCAAACCGTTTAGGTGGTAACTCGTTACTTGATTTGGTTGTATTTGGTCGTGCTGCAGGTTTATACCTTGGTAAATACTTAGCGAATAAAGAATTTGGTCGTGAAGCGTCAGATTCTGATCTAGAACAATCTTTATCTCGTTTAAATCGTTGGGAAACTTCAAAGCCTGGACAAGGCGAAGATCCTGTTCAGATCAAAAAAGATCTGCAAATGTGTATGCAATTAAATTTCTCTGTATTTCGTGAGGGTGATGCAATGGCTCAAGGTCTTGCGGAACTTAAAGAAATCCGTGAGCGTTTAAAACATGCTCGTTTAGATGATAAGTCATCTGATTTTAACACTGCCCGTATTGAGTGCTTAGAGTTAGATAATTTAATGGAAACAGCTTTCTCAACGGCTTTAGCGGCAAACTTCCGTACTGAATCTCGCGGTGCTCATGCTCGTCAAGATTTTACAGAACGTGATGATGAAAACTGGTTATGTCACTCAATTTATAATCCAGTTTCTGAATCTATGAGTAAACGTGAGGTAAACTTTGCACCAACTTTACGTGAAGCATTCCCACCTAAAGCGCGTACTTACTAGGAGATAAACAATGGCTACGTTAAAATTTTCTGTTTATCGTTATAATCCTGATATCGATAATGCGCCTAGAATGCAAGACTATACACTCGAGGCTGAAGAAGGCCGTGATATGATGGTATTGGACGCTCTTTTACAGTTAAAAGAACAAGATCCAACATTGTCATTCCGTCGTTCTTGTCGTGAAGGTGTGTGCGGCTCTGATGGTTTGAACATGAATGGTAAGAATGGTCTTGCTTGTATTACACCATTGTCTGAATTGACAAAGGGAAGTAATAAAGCGATTGTTATTCGTCCGTTACCAGGTTTACCTGTGATCCGTGATTTAATTATCGATATGACACAATTTTTCACTCAGTATGAAAAAGTAAAGCCATATTTGATAAATGACACACCAGCAGCGGGTGAGCGTTACCAATCTGTTGAAGATCGTGATAAATTAGATGGGCTATATGAATGTATATTATGTGCATGTTGTTCAACATCATGCCCATCATTTTGGTGGAATCCTGATAAGTTTATCGGTCCAGCAGGTTTATTAAACGCGTATCGCTTTTTAATTGATAGCCGTGATACGGCTACCGAAGAGCGATTAGCTGATTTAGACGATGCTTTCAGTGTTTTCCGTTGTCACGGTATCATGAACTGTGTCAGCGTTTGTCCAAAAGGTTTGAATCCGACAAAAGCCATTGGACATATTAAATCTATGCTTTTAAACCGTGCGGTTTAATCGCTAGTTATTTGGGTTTCGCAAAAGCTAAATATTGATTTATTTAGCTTTTGCGCTTTAATTTTATTTTGATTTCTGCGCTAGAGAAAAGGGCATATAAATGCACGAAGGTGTAATGAAGGCATGGCTAGAGTCTTCTCACTTAAACGGCGGTAACGTTGCTTATGTAGAAGATCTGTACGAATCGTACTTAGACGATGCCACTTCTGTATCAGAAGAGTGGCGTCAATTATTCGACCAATTACCTAAGGTAGATGGGGTCGATGTCGAAAGTAAACATTCTGAAATCCGAGCACAATTTGTTCAGCTTGCAAAAAACAAGCACAGAGAAGTGACGGTAGTTGGTGGTAATGCCGATGATGCAAAACAAGTTAAGGTATTGCAACTTATCAATGCATTTAGGTTTAGAGGTCATCAAAACGCTAACTTAGATCCACTTAATTTATGGAAAAGAGAGCGAGTCCGTGACTTAGAACTTTCTTACCATGACCTTTCTGAATCAGATTTTGACCGTGAGTTTAATGTCGGCTCATTTGCATCTGCAACAGATACTATGCCTTTGGGTGAACTTTATACCGCGTTGCAAAAAACTTACTGTGGTTCGATTGGTGCAGAATATATGCACATCACCTCTACAGAAGAGAAACGTTGGTTACAACAACGCTTAGAAGCCATTCATTCTAAACCACAGTTTGATAAAGAAACTAAATTACGTATTCTTCATGGTTTAACGGCTGCAGATGGCCTCGAAAAGTTTCTTGGAGCAAAGTTTCCTGGTGCAAAACGCTTCTCGTTAGAAGGTGGTGATTCTCTTGTTCCTATGTTGAAGGAACTGATCCACCGCGCTGGTGAAAGCGGTCAAGAAGAAGTTGTTATCGGCATGGCCCATCGCGGTCGTTTAAATGTCCTTATCAATGTCATGGGGAAAAACCCTTCTGAATTATTTGACGAATTTGCTGGCAAAATTAAATCGACAAGCTCTGGCGATGTAAAATACCACATGGGTTATTCATCTGACTTTACTACTAAAGGTGGTAATGTTCATATGGTACTTTCATTCAACCCATCGCATTTAGAAATTGTAAACCCAGTTGTTATGGGATCAGTGCGCGCACGTTTAGATCGCTTAGGTCGTAATACGGGCTCAAAAGCATTACCGATCACAATACACGGAGATTCTGCGATTGCTGGTCAAGGTGTTGTTCAAGAAACATTTAACCTGTCACAAACGCGAGCATTTAGTGTTGGTGGTACAGTACGTATCGTAGTGAATAACCAAGTTGGTTTCACCACGTCTAAAAAAGAAGACGTACGTTCAACAGAATACTGTACTGATATTGCTAAAATGGTTCAGGCACCGATTTTTCATGTTAATTCTGATGATCCAGAAGCCGTTGCATTGGTAACACAAATAGCACTTGATTTTAGAAATCAATTCAAACGTGATGTGGTTATTGATTTAGTTTGTTACCGTCGCCATGGTCACAATGAAGCTGATGAGCCAAACGCAACTCAGCCTTTAATGTATCAAAAAATCAAAAAACATCCGGTTCCTCGTGAAATTTATGCTAAACAGCTTGCTGCTGAAGGTGTGATACCTTTAGAAGAAAGTTCATATTTAGCTGATATGTACCGTAATAGCTTAGATGGTGGTAAGTGTGTTGTTTCTGAGATAGCGCCTGAAACAAAGCATTCTTCTGATTGGGCTAAATTTGTTGGTCACGATTGGGATACACCGTATGATGCAAAAGTTAATATCGATAAGCTTAAAGAGCTAGCTAATAAGATTGCAACTATCCCTCAAGGTCATAAAGCGCATTCACGTGTTCAAAAAATTTACGATGATCGTAAGTTAATGGCAACAGGTGAAAAACTTCTCGATTGGGGTATGGCTGAAACATTAGCCTATGCAACTTTAGTTGATAATGGCACAGAAATTCGTATGACAGGTCAAGATTCGGGCCGTGGTACATTCTTCCATCGTCATGCTGTTGTTCATAATCAAAAAGATGCATCAACTTACCTTCCACTGCAAAATATCAGTGAAAACCAAGGTATGTTTGAAGTGTACGATTCTGTGTTATCTGAAGAGGCAGTACTTGCATTTGAATATGGTTATGCCACTGCAGAGCCAACGACTTTAGTCCTTTGGGAAGCACAATTTGGTGACTTCGCTAATGGTGCACAAGTTGTTTTTGATCAATTCTTAAGCTCGGGTGAACAAAAATGGGGCCGTTTATGTGGTTTAACAGTGATGTTACCCCATGGCTACGAAGGTCAGGGTCCTGAGCACAGTTCAGCGCGTCTTGAGCGTTTCTTGCAACTTTGTGCTGACCACAATATGCAAGTATGTGTTCCTTCTACTCCCGCTCAAGTATATGCAATGCTTCGTCGCCAACAGGTTCGTCCTCTGCGTCGTCCATTAATTGTAATGACACCAAAATCACTATTACGTCATCCGCTTGCTGTGTCGACTTTAGAAGAGCTAGCAGACGGTACATTCCAAAATATCATTGGTGAAATTGATGATATTAAATCGGAAAGTGTTGATCGTGTGGTTTTCTGTAGTGGTAAAGTGTACTACGAATTATTACAAGAACGTCGTGCAAAAGAGTTGAACAATGTTGCAATCGTACGTGTTGAGCAGCTTTATCCGTTCCCTCATAAAGAGATGGCGGATTTAATGGCTAATTACCAACATGTAAAAGACTTTGTTTGGTGTCAAGAAGAACCTCAAAATCAAGGTGCTTGGTACTGTTCTCAACATCATTTTGTTGATGCGATTCCAGCAGGTGCAAAATTATCATATGCAGGTCGTAAAGCATCCGCTTCACCAGCATGTGGTTATATGTCTGTTCATACCGCAGAACAAAATGAATTGATCGCAGCAGCGCTCAATATCAACACTAAGGGATAAAGATGACTATCGAAATCAAAGTACCTGTTCTTCCAGAATCAGTTGCAGATGCAACGATTGCCACGTGGCATGTCAGTGTTGGTGATAACGTTAGCCGAGATCAAAACTTGGTTGATATTGAAACAGACAAAGTAGTATTAGAAGTTGTTGCACCACAAGATGGTGTGGTTACTTCAATTTCTCAACAAGAAGGTGCGACAGTGTTAGGTCAGCAAGTTATAGCGCTAATTGGCGCTGGTGACGCGACCGCTGTTGTACAAGAACAAACAGCCGCGCCTGTGGCTCAGGCGCCAGTATCAGAAGGTAATGCAGTGGATATTCTAGTTCCAGTTCTTCCAGAATCAGTAGCAGACGCTACCATCGCAACTTGGCATGTAAAGCCAGGTGAAGCAGTTAGCCGTGATCAAAACTTAGTTGATATCGAAACCGACAAAGTTGTACTTGAAGTCGTAGCACCTGCCGATGGCGTTATGGGTGAACAACTTCATGGCGAAGGTGAAACGGTATTGGGTCAGCAGTTAATTGGTAAATTACTAGCTGGTGCAACTGCAGCAGCTCCTGCGGCATCAACACCAGCTGCAAGCGCAGCGTCTGCACCAGTTGCTACTGATGACAGCGCAGCTGATGTATTAACACCTTCAGTACGTCGTTTAATCGCGGAAAAAGGCTTAGATGCAAGTAAAATCAAAGGTTCAGGCAAAGGCGGACGTGTAACTAAAGAAGACGTTGATGCTTTCTTAAAAGCACCGGCTGCAACTTCTGCACCTGTTGCTACACCAGCGGCACTTGCTGGTCGTACCCAAAAACGTGTACCTATGACTCGTTTACGTAAAACGATTGCAAATCGTTTATTAGAAGCGAAAAATTCGACCGCAATGCTAACGACATTCAACGAAGTAAACATGAAACCTATTATGGATCTTCGTAAACAATATCAGGATGTATTCGAAAAGCGTCACGGTATTCGTTTAGGCTTTATGTCTTTTTATGTCAAAGCGGTTACTGAAGCATTAAAACGCTTCCCAGAAGTGAATGCATCAATTGATGGCGATGACATTGTTTATCATAACTATTTCGATATCAGTATTGCAGTATCAACACCACGTGGTTTAGTGACACCAGTATTACGTGATTGTGATAAATTATCTGTTGCTGAAATTGAGCAAGGTATTCGTGATTTAGCTATCAAAGGTCGTGATGGTAAACTTACGATGGACGATATGACAGGCGGTAACTTCACTATTACTAATGGTGGTGTTTTTGGTTCGTTATTATCAACACCAATTATTAACTTACCACAGTCATCTATCTTAGGTATGCATAAAATCCAAGATCGCCCAATGGCTGTAAATGGTAAAGTTGAAATACTTCCTATGATGTATTTAGCGCTTTCTTATGATCATCGTCAAATCGATGGTAAAGAATCAGTTGGTTTCTTAGTGACAATTAAAGAGTTGTTAGAAGATCCAACACGTCTATTACTTGATGTGTAATAGAATTTGATTATAAAACAAGCTGTGAACCTAATTCACGGCTTTTTTTATGAGTCTTTGCAGGTAAGGTGTTTCATTGTAACACTTGCAGATCTATACTACCTGCGCAATTTGGGATGGTTAATTATTAGTTTAATAATTAGCCCTTTTAGTAAAAAACATTGGATAAAACATCATGAATTTGCATGAGTATCAGGCAAAACAACTGTTTGCCGAATATGGTTTACCTGTATCTGAGGGTTTCGCTTGTGACACTCCTCAAGAAGCTGCTGAAGCTGCTGATAAAATCGGCGGAAATATGTGGGTTGTTAAAACTCAAGTTCACGCAGGCGGACGCGGTAAAGCTGGCGGTGTAAAGCTAGTTAAAACTAAAGAAGAAATCAAAGAATTCGCACAGCACTGGTTAGGTAAAAATTTAGTTACTTACCAAACTGATGCAAATGGCCAACCAGTTTCCAAAATCTTAGTAGAAAGCTGTACTGATATCGCAAATGAATTATATCTTGGCGCTGTTGTAGACCGTGGTTCACGTAAAGTTGTGTTCATGGCCTCTACTGAAGGTGGTGTTGAGATTGAGAAAGTTGCTGAAGAAACTCCAGAGTTAATTCATAAAGCTATCATTGATCCATTAGTAGGCCCACAAGCTTACCAAGCACGTGAATTAGGTTTTAAACTTGGTTTAAATCCAGAGCAAATGAAACAATTTACTAAGATCTTTATGGGTCTTGCTAAAATGTTCAACGATTTTGACTTCGCATTATTAGAAATCAACCCGTTAGTAATCACTGAGCAAGGTAATTTACATTGTTTAGATGGTAAAATTGGTGTGGATGGCAATGCGTTATATCGTCAACCAAAAATCCGTGCAATGCGCGATCCATCTCAAGAAGATGAGCGCGAAGCACAAGCGGCACAATGGGAACTTAACTACGTTGCATTAGATGGTAACGTTGGTTGTATGGTTAACGGTGCTGGTTTAGCAATGGGTACGATGGACATTGTTAACCTTCACGGTGGAAAACCAGCCAACTTCCTAGACGTAGGCGGCGGCGCAACAAAAGAACGTGTTGCTGAAGCATTCAAAATCATTCTTTCTGACTCAAATGTTAAAGCTGTTTTAGTTAACATTTTTGGTGGTATCGTTCGTTGTGACATGATCGCCGAAGGTATCATTGGTGCAGTGAAAGAAGTAGGCGTAACAATTCCAGTAGTTGTTCGTTTAGAAGGTACTAACGCAGAATTAGGCCGTCAAGTATTAGCAAACTCTGGTTTAGCTATCATTGCTGCTGAATCATTAACTGATGCTGCTGAAAAAGTAGTTGCTGCTGCGGAGAGCAAATAATGTCTGTATTAATTAATAAAGATACTAAAGTAATCTGCCAAGGTTTCACTGGCGGTCAAGGTACTTTCCACTCTGAGCAAGCAATTGCTTATGGTACACAAATGGTAGGTGGCGTAAGCCCAGGTAAAGGCGGTCAAACGCATTTAGGTCTACCTGTATTTAACACAGTACGTGATGCTGTAGATGCAACGGGTGCAACTGCATCTGTAATTTATGTACCAGCACCATTTTGTAAAGATGCTATCTTAGAAGCAATCGATGCAGGTATTGAGTTAATCGTTTGTATCACTGAAGGTATTCCTACTTTAGATATGGTTGACGTGAAAGTTAAACTTGAGCAAACAGGCGTTCGTATGATCGGCCCTAACTGCCCAGGTGTTATCACGCCAGGCGAAACTAAAATTGGTATCATGCCAGGCCACATCCATTTACCGGGTAAAGTAGGTATCGTTTCTCGCTCAGGTACTTTAACGTACGAAGCTGTTAAACAAACTACAGATTACGGTTTTGGTCAGTCAACATGTGTTGGTATCGGTGGGGATCCAATCCCAGGTACAAACTTCATTGACGTACTTAAATTATTCCAAGAAGATCCACAAACTGAAGCTATCGTAATGATCGGTGAAATCGGTGGTACAGCAGAAGAAGAAGCTGCTGAATACATCAAAGCACACGTTACTAAGCCAGTTGTGTCTTACATTGCTGGTGTTACTGCACCAGAAGGCAAGCGTATGGGTCATGCTGGTGCAATCATCGCTGGCGGTAAAGGCACAGCAGTTGAGAAATTTGCAGCGTTAGAAGCTGCAGGTGTTAAAACTGTTCGTTCACTTGCTGACATCGGTAAAGCACTTAAAGAGAAAACAGGCTGGTAATCAGTTTGGTTTTATCTAAAAAAAGGCTACGTTTGTAGCCTTTTTTATTGGCTAAAGAAGTACAAATATCTCAGTAATTATGTGATTAAACCTGTTCGAAACCTTTTAGATTTGCAATAATGGCGCAGTATTTTTTTTGCAAAACACTCAGAGGAAACTTATTCCATGGCGGAAATTGAACATCGCCCAAGCAACTTTATCCGTACGCTTATTGATAAAGATCTCGCATCAGGAAAACACACTAGTACTTATACTCGTTTTCCACCTGAACCAAATGGCTACCTTCACATTGGTCATGCAAAATCGATTTGTTTAAACTTTGGTATTGCTCAAGATTACCAAGGTAAATGTAATTTACGCTTCGATGATACTAATCCAGAAAAAGAAGATATCGACTTTGTAAATTCAATTCAAGAAGATGTGAAGTGGTTAGGTTTCCAGTGGGATGGTGACATTCAATATTCATCAAACTACTTTGACCAGTTATATGCCTATGCAGTTGAGCTGATCACCAAAGGGTTAGCATATGTTTGTTTTCTTACACCTGAGCAAGCACGTGAATATCGCGGTACGTTGACCGAAGCAGGTAAAAATAGCCCCTATCGTGATTCTCCTGTTGAAGATAACTTAGCCTTATTTGCAAAAATGAAAGCGGGTGGTTTTAAAGAAGGTGAGTGTGTTTTACGTGCCAAAATTGATATGGCTAGCTCATTTATGGTTTTACGCGATCCTATTATCTATCGTATTCGATTTGCACATCATCACCAAACTGGCGATAAATGGTGTATTTACCCTATGTATGACTTCACGCATTGCATTTCGGACGCACTGGAAGGCATTACCCATTCGCTATGTACGTTAGAGTTCCAAGATAACCGTCGTTTATATGATTGGGTACTTGATAATATTTCTATCGATTGCCATCCGCAACAAATTGAGTTTTCACGCTTAAATCTTGAATATACCTTGATGTCTAAGCGTAAACTACAAAGTTTAGTTGAAGACAAGCATGTGGATGGTTGGGACGACCCACGTATGCCAACCATAGCGGGTCTTCGTCGTCGTGGTTACCCTGCGTCATCATTACGCGAATTTAGCAAACGTATCGGGATCACCAAGCAAGAAAACATGGTTGAAATGGGCATGTTGGAGGCTTGTGTTCGTGAAGATTTAAACGAGTCAGCAGGGCGCGCTATGGCCGTTCTTAACCCGGTTAAAGTTGTAATTGAGAATTACCCAGTTGATCAAGTTGAAATGTTGACAGCCGCTAATCATCCAAATAAAGAAGAAATGGGTCATCGTGAACTTCCGTTTACACACACGCTTTTCATCGAAGCGGATGATTTTAAAGTTGAAGCTAATAAACAATTTAAACGTTTAGTGCTCGGTAAAGAAGTTCGTTTACGTAACGCTTATGTAATAAAAGCAGAACGGATTGAGCAAGACGAGCAGGGCAATATAACTACAATTATTTGTAGTTATGATCCTGAGACATTAGGTAAGAATCCAGCTGATGGCCGTAAGGTGAAAGGCGTGATCCATTGGGTTTCTGCAAGTCATGGTATTGCAGCCGAAGTGCGTTTATATGACCGGTTATTTAACGTACCAAACCCAGCTACGGCAGAAGATTATGCAACAGTGATCAATCCAAGTTCTTTAGTGATTGTGAAAAATGCAGTATTAGAACCTTCTTTAGCGTTAGCGCAAAAAGAGCAATCGTATCAATTTGAGCGTACAGGGTATTTCTGTCGTGATAATAAATCGGATGGTTTGGTTTTTAATCAAACAGTTGGATTACGAGATACATGGGAAAATAATTAATACGGTTCATCACTGTATTCAACTTTAAAAATTGACCTATAAAAAAAGCTCCTAAAAGGAGCTTTTTTTATAGGTAGTAAAAAATTAACTATTACTCTCTGAAAATGCTTTACATGCCGCGGCATCTTCACATTCACCATATAAATACAGAGAATGATTTGTAAGCTTGATCCCATTGCTAGAGGCAATTTCAATCTGTCGATTTTCAATTAAATCGTCTTCGAACTCGACAACCTTACCACATTTTAAACAAACTAAATGATCGTGGTGAGTGATCCCAGATAGTTCAAAAACAGATTTACCGCCTTCAAAATGATGACGCGATACAATACCTGCATCATCAAATTGGTTTAACACTCGGTAGACAGTTGCAAGACCAATTTCTTCGCCTTTCTCTAATAGAACTTTATAAACATCTTCCGCACTAATGTGTTGATTTTCTGGTAATTGCAGAATTTCTAAAATCTTAATACGCGGTAACGTTACTTTTAGACCGGCTTTTTTTAACTCTAAGTTATGATCTGGCATTAATTCCGTTCTCGATTCAGGTTCTGGCAGCAAAAAACTAGTTGTTACACGACGACAAACTATTACTGCTAAATAAAATGGAAGCAAACTAACGTGTTAGTTTGCTTTAATCTACTGTTAATCTTCTAACTCTGCAAGACACATTTCTTCGTAAACTTGCTTACACCATTGTTTAATACGTTGCTCAGTAAGCTCAGGCTGACGATCTTCGTCAATACCTAGCCCAACAAAGTGATCGTTATCAACAAGGGCTTTAGATGCTTCAAACTGGTAGTCTTTTGTAGGCCAATGGCCAATAATCACACCACCTTTTTTTTCTACAATGTCACGTACCATGCCCATTGCATCAAGGAAATACTCTGAATAATCTTCTTGATCGCCACAGCCAAAAATAGCTGCTAATTTACCATCAAAATCGATCTCTTCTAGTTCAGGAAAAAAATCATCCCAATCACATTGAGCTTCACCGTAGTACCAAGTTGGGATACCAAATAACAACAAATCAAATTCCGCGATCTGTTCTTTACTACTTTTAGCGATATCAAACACATCGACTAATTTTTTACCCAATTCTTTTTGGATTTGTTTAGCTACATGCTCGGTATTACCGGTATCACTTCCAAAAAATATGCCTACGCTTGCCATATCTAATAACCTTTTATCTATCTAAAGCTAGTTTCTCTTGCAAAATGGTTTCAATCAAAGCACTGCGGCTGATTTGTTGCGCATCAGCCATATCATTTAAGGCTTGGTAAAGCTCAGAAGAAATTTTAAATTCGACTCGCTTTAAACCACGTGCTTTGTCACGTTTTAATTGGTTACGCTTATTGACTTTAAGTTGTAAATCTCTTGGCAGAGGGTTTGTTTTTGGTCTGCCTGGGCGTTTATCATCTTCAAATAAGTCAATAGTAATTCTATCAGTTTCAGCTTTGGCCATGGTTAACCAACTCCAGCACCTTGCCAAAACACTTGGATCAGACCCTTAGCAATGAAGCCTGAACAGCCAAGGAATAATACCAGCCATACAATAGCGCGACCAAACTTAGGTACGTCACCTTTTTTCAAAACATCTTGGATTGCCATACCGATAAAAAAGAAAATACCAGCTAAGGCAAAGTATAACCCTAAAGTTTCGAATTCATTGATTAGTTTACTGAGCACAATTTTCGACCTATCAAATAAACGGCGGGCACTATAGCATAAAAACTTTGATTTATTTAGTGTACTCACTCAATAAAAAAGCAGTAATTGCATTATTTACTGCTGTCGGTTTTTCTGCATGTAGCCAATGGCCAGTGCCATGAATAATTTTAGCCTGACATTTAGGGAATAACTCTAAAAATGTTGGCTTTTGTGATGCATTAATATAATCAGACTCACTGCCTTTTAAAAATAAGGTCGGTTTGTCAAATGTTCCCCCTGCAGGTGCGGCGAGGATGTTATCATATTCTTGTTTTAAAACTGTATGATTAAACTTCCATTGGTGCCCATTTTCACACTTGATTAAACTTTTGAGTAAAAATTGGCGTACACCGGCTTCTGGAATTGATTGGCTTAAAATAGCATCAGCTTGTTTTCTATTGCTGATATGTTGCCCACTTACCGCAAACAAACCATCAAAGACACTATCATGGCGGCGCGTTGTGTATGTGACAGGAGCGATATCAAGTACAACTAATTTATCAACACGTTGTGAATGGGTAAGGGCACATTGCATTGCTACTTTTCCACCCATAGAGTGCCCAACAAAATGAGCATGTTCAATGTTGAGGTTGTCCATTAATTGAAAGATATCTTCAGCCATTGCCGAGTAATTCATCTTAGTGTGGTGAGGCGATTGACCATGATTTCTAAGATCAACAGCCGTTACTTTATAATCTGTACTAAGCGCTTTACTGATGACATTTAAATTCTCTAATGAGCCAAATAAGCCATGAATGACGATAACATCAGCTCCTAGGCCAAATTGTTGATAATGTAATGTCATCTCTATCCTAAACCAATAATTTGGCCGACATTTTGCCCATCCAAATTAGAAAAAGCAAACCATAGAGTAATATTAAAAATCAGGATATAATTATCGGCGATTGAGCTAATTGAAATAGCATCTCAGATAGGAAAAACATGAAAAAAATAGAAATAGATGACGAGCTATATCAGTACATTGCAAGCAATACTCAAAGTATTGGTGAAAGTGCTTCTCAAATATTGCGTCGTTTATTAAATTTGTCCCAGTCAGATCCTGTGTTAATACCGACTACAACTGAAGAAGGTATAACAGAACAACCCGTTTCATTGCCACAACCGCCTCAGCCAGTCGTGCCTTATAAAGGAAATGTATTTAATATCCTTAATAAAGAAGAGCTTGCGATGCAAAAGGGCGCTGTTGGTCGATTTTTGTTTATTTTAGCTGCTTTTTATCGCACTCATAAAAAAGATTTTAAAGTGGTACTTGATATAAAAGGGCGCGATCGAATTTATTTCGCCAGTAGCAAAGAGGAATTAATTGAAGGGGGTAACAGCATGAACCCTAAAAATATTCCCGATAGTACTTACTGGGTGATGACAAACTCCAATACCACACGTAAAAAAATGATGTTACACGAAGTTGCAATATCATTAGGTTACACTAATGAGCAAGCTGAAATTATTCGCGATTATTTATAAGGAAAGAAAATGGCAATTCACCCAAGAGCGGGACAGTTAGCGCAGCAGCAAGATTTAGTTAATGTTCCAAAATTAATATCGGCTTACTATTTAAACGAACCTGATGTTGAAGAGTTTCCGGAGCAAAAAGTTGCTTTTGGTACTTCAGGTCACCGTGGGTGTTCGTTTAATACCCAGTTTAATGAGTCGCATATTTTGGCCGTAACTCAAGCTATTTGTGATTACCGTCGTCAAAATGGAATTTTTGGACCATTGTTCTTGGGTAAAGATACGCACGCCTTATCAGAAGCTGCATTTAACTCGGCAATTGAAGTGCTGGTTGCCAACGAAGTGCAAGTTATTGTGCAAGAAAATGATGATTTTACGCCAACACCGGTCATCAGTCATGCAATCGTGACACATAATCAAAAGAACCCCCATGAATTAGCAGATGGTATAGTGGTTACACCATCGCATAACCCACCGCAAGATGGTGGGTTTAAATACAATCCACCAAACGGCGGCCCTGCAGATACTGATATTACTAAATGGGTTGAAGATAGAGCCAATCACCTATTATTAGAAGACTTGGTTGAAGTTGAGATTTTTCCTTTTGCCAAAGCTGCGCGTTCAGGGTTTGTAAAATATCAAGACCTTATTACGCCTTATGTTGATGATCTTGAAAACGTAATTAACTTAAAAGCAATTGCAGAATCAGGGGTCACAATTGGTGTTGATCCATTAGGGGGCTCTGGGATTAATTTTTGGCCTGTTATTGCCAAAAAATACAATCTTAATTTAACCGTAGTGAATAACATTGTTGATCCAGCATTTGGTTTTATGAGCCTTGATAAAGATGGCAAAATTCGCATGGATTGTTCCTCACCCTATGCGATGGCTAATTTAATTGCGATTAAAGACAAATTTGATATCGGTATTGGTAATGATCCTGATTATGACCGCCACGGCATAGTAACAGCCGACGGCTTAATGAATCCTAATCACTTTTTAGCGGTCGCAATCGATTACTTATTATCGCACCGTAAACAATGGCCTACATCAGCCAAAATTGGTAAAACACTGGTTTCAAGTGCCATGATTGATAAAGTGGTTGTGCGTAATAACCGTCAAGTGCAAGAAGTCCCGGTTGGTTTTAAGTGGTTTGTTGAAGGACTTGCAAACGCGAGCATTGCATTTGGTGGTGAAGAAAGCGCAGGTGCTTCGTTTTTACGATTAGATGGCACAGTATGGAATACTGATAAAGATGGCTTTATTTTAGGCTTACTTGCTGCGGAGATATTAGCTGTAACAGGAAAAACACCTAGCCAATTGTATCGTAAGCTTGAGCAAGAATTTGGTGCTCCGATTTACCGTCGTCTTGATGCTGCAGCCAATCGTGAGCAAAAAGCGAAATTAGGTAAATTAAAAGCCAGTGATTTAACCGCTACAACACTTGCGGGCGATCCGATCTTAGCCAAATTAACCCATGCACCGGGTAATGGTGCGGCCATTGGTGGCTTAAAAGTAGTGACCGAAAACGGTTGGTTTGCTGCGAGGCCTTCAGGCACAGAAGATATTTATAAAATCTATTTAGAATCATTCAAAGGCGAAGAGCACTTAGCGTTACTTGAAAAAGAAGCGCGTGCGTTGGTTGATTCAGTGATTAGTTAATCATCACTAAAATGATAAAGGCGGCTTAGACCGCCTTTTTGTTATCTAAAATTTGTTCAAAGGACGTCTCATGTATCTCACACAATTACAGACCGATGGCGATTTTTTATCGCTATCACGCCAGCATGAATGGCATTTAGCTCCAGGCCAATTTACATTAAAAAATGGTACGCAAGTGTCCATTATTGACACTGGTGTGATCCAGTTTGAGCCATCACAGCACACCAATAAAGACGTGATTATTTCAAGCGCAATTCATGGTAATGAAACCGCACCGATTGAGATTTGTGATCAACTGATCAAAGCAATCATTGAAGGCAAGCTTGTGCTTTCACAGCGCGTGATGTTTATATTTGGCAATCCTGCATCGATTAATATTGGCGACCGATTTGTTGAAGAAAACTTAAATCGTTTATTCAGTGGTGCGCATACTCAAGCTCCTGCGAATAATGAACGTGTCCGTGCTGCAAAATTAGAGCGCTATGTTGCTGATTTTTTTAATGCCACTGAAGCTGGACGTCGCCGTTATCATTATGATTTACATACGGCAATTCGAGGTTCTAAAAATGAAAAGTTTGCTGTGTATCCTTTTTTACATGGTAAGCCTTGGAAAAAAGAACAGTTGAGCTTTTTATTAGCGTGTGGGGTTAATACTGTATTAATGATGAAATCTGCGGCAACAACCTTTAGTTATTACTCATCGCATCAGTTTGGTGCTGATGCGTTTACTGTTGAGCTTGGACAAGTAAAACCGTTTGGCCACAATGACATGAGCCGTTTTATGCAGTGTAAGCGGAGTTTGGCTGCATTAATTAGCCAAAAAGAAGTTGAATATCCAGAATTTAATCTATCGGATTTCGAGTTGTTTGAAGTACATCGTGCAATTAATCGTACACAAGAGGCGTTTAGTTTTAGCTTTGGTGAAGATGTTGAAAACTTTACCGGTTTTTCAAAAGGTGCTTTGTTGGCCCATGATGGCGAAACTCAATATTTTGCTGAAGTTGAAGGTGAAGCAGTTATATTTCCTAATGCTAACGTTGCATTAGGCCAGCGTGCAGTACTCACCGTTATTCCTTTAACTCAATTTCAAAACCTCGTATAAAATTCTTTCCATACTCTGCGGATGTTCAACTAAAATTAGTTGAATATCCGTTTACGTTAACGTAAAGTCAGTGCAGTTTTAATGATATTTAGTACGCTAACTGAACGAATAAATAATTTTGATTTTTTAAATTAACTGAATTATTCATTCTTTCTTGGTTTAATGAATTAATTTTTCAGTTCTACCAAAATGGCAACACAATAAATTAATAATAATGTAGCGACTGCACAACAACAGAGTAGGAAGGTTATGACGAATCCCAATAACGTGTCCTTGAATATTCACCATGAACTGTCATTTATTGATGGTCATGCGCTCAATATTCCAACACTTAAAATATTAAGTGAAAATGGTGACGTTTATCCTGGCGCAACTGTGCCAGACATTAATCAAGAAACTGCACTGCGCCTCTATCACACCATGCGTTTTATTCGCATGCTCGATGAGAGAATGCAAGCTGCGCAGCGCCAAGGTCGGATCAGTTTTTACATGCAGTGCCTTGGCGAAGAAGCTGCTGTGACAGCCAGTGCTGCTGCACTTGATCAAGACGATATGATCATGGCGCAGTACCGCGAACAAGCGGCGTTACATTACCGTGGTTTTAGCCTCGAACAGTTTATGAACCAAATGTTCTCAAATGAGCGCGATTTAGGAAAAGGCAGACAAATGCCAATTCACTATGGCTCAAGTGCATTAAATTACATGACCATTTCATCGCCTTTAGGCACTCAAATCCCTCAAGCCAGTGGTCATGCTTATGGACAAAAATTAAAGCATATTGATGCTGCAACCGGTGAGCTTGCTTCTGAAATTGACAATATTACCATCTGTTATTTTGGTGAAGGTGCCGCATCTGAAGGCGATTTTCACGCTGGTTTAAATATGGCAGCGGTTTTAAAAGCGCCGGTTATCTTTTTTGCCCGCAATAATGGTTATGCCATTTCAACACCTGCCGATGAACAATTCGCAGGTGATGGTATTGCGTCGCGTGGTGTGGGATATGGGATTAAAACCATTCGTGTTGATGGCGCTGATGCATTAGCTGTGTTTGCTGCAACACAGGCCGCGCGTAAAATTTGTGCTAAAACCGGTGAGCCGGTATTAATTGAATCAATTGCATATCGCTTAGGGGCGCATTCAACGTCTGACGATCCATCTGGTTATCGTTCAAAAGAAGAAGAAGCGTCACAGCAGCTCAATTGTCCAATTGCACGTTTTAAAAAGTGGTTAATTGCCAAAGAATGGCTTGATGAAGCTGCCGACGAAAGCGAAAAAGAAAAAATCCGCGAAAGCATTCTTGAAGCTGTAAAAGTGGCAGAAAAAATTGCTAAACCTGCATTAGAAAGCTTAATTTCAGATGTGTATGACGAGCCAATCCCGTTACTAGTTGAACAATATGACGAGTTAAAACAGCATATTTTGGCACATCCTCAGGCTTACCCTACAACTTCAGGGAGAATTAAATAATGGCTCAGATGAACATGCTGCAGGCAATTAACTCTGCGCTAGATATTTCGATGGCCGAGCATCCAAACACCTGTATTTTTGGTGAGGATGTGGGTCATTTTGGTGGCGTATTTCGTGCAACCTCAGGCTTACAAGAGCGTTACGGCCGTCATCGCGTATTTAATACTCCTTTAACAGAACAAGGTATTTTAGGGTTTGCCAATGGCTTAGCTGCATTTGGTGCGCCTACAATCGCAGAGATCCAGTTTGCTGATTATATTTTCCCGGCTTTTGACCAAATCGTAAATGAAACCGCCAAGTTTCGTTATCGCAGTGGTAATGAATTTAATGTTGGTAAATTAACAATTCGTACCCCTTACGGCGGTGGTATTGCAGGTGGTTTATACCATTCGCAATCACCAGAAGCGTATTTTGCCCATACTCCGGGTATTAAAATTGTGGTGCCACGTAATCCACATCAAGCCAAAGGGTTGCTACGTGCCGCTATTTTAGACGATAACCCAGTATTATTTTTTGAACCAAAACGCTTGTATCGTGCCTCTATCGGTGAAGTGCCAACTGAAGATTACACCATTGAATTAGGTAAAGCCGAAGTAGTTAAAGAGGGTAAAGATGTGACTTTACTTGCTTGGGGTGCTCAGATGGAAATCATTGAGCAAGCAGCTAAATTGGCTGAGCAAGATGGCATAAGTTGCGAAATTATTGATTTGCGTAGTATTTTGCCTTGGGACAGAGAGACAGTTGCACAATCGGTCATTAAAACGGGTCGTTTAGTGGTGAGCCATGAAGCGCCAATCACCAATGGTTTTGGTGCTGAAATTGCCGCAACGATCCAACAGCACTGCTTCTTACATCTTGAATCGCCTATTTTACGTGTTTGTGGTCTTGATACCCCATACCCGTTAGCGCTCGAAAAAGAATATGTACCCGATGCACTTAAAGTGCTCAGTGCGATTAAACACTCAGTCTCATTTTAAGGATTACTCATGACGCAAGATTTTATATTACCAGATATTGGTGAAGGCATTGTTGAATGTGAAGTCGTAGAATGGCTCGTTGCAGAAGGTGATACCGTTAGTGAAGATCAGCCCATTTGTGATGTGATGACGGATAAAGCACTTGTGCAGATCCCAGCTGTACATTCGGGTGTAATTTCTAAACTGTATTACCAAAAAGGGGAAATTGCCAAAGTGCATTCTCCTCTTTTTGCGATGTCAGTGGCAGGTGATGTGCCAAAACAAAGCGCGCCATCAGAACAATCCAATACTGCAACAGCAACAACAGTAGCGCACGCTGATTTGCTTGAAGACTTTATCTTACCCGATATTGGTGAAGGCATTGTTGAGTGTGAAATTGTTGATTGGTTAGTAACAGAAGGGCAGCATATCGAAGAAGACCAAGCAGTCTGTGATGTGATGACTGATAAAGCACTGGTGCAAATTCCTGCAAAGTACAGTGGTATTGTTGAAAAGCTTTATTATGCCAAAGGGGATATTGCTAAAGTACATAGCCCAATTTTCCAAATGCGTTTAGCGCAAACTAAACCAATGGAAGTGACTTCGCAAATTACACCTGTGGTGGTTGCTGGTAATCCTAATACAATGGCGCAAGTCACAAAGGCTGCTCAAGGTAAAGCATTAGCATCACCTGCAGTTAGACGACGTGCACGGGAGTTAGATGTTGATTTATCTGAAGTGCCGGGCACAGGTAAAAATGGTCGAGTCTTTAAAGAAGACATCGAACGCTACTTATCTTTACCAAAACAAGCTCAGTCAATGCAACCGGCTGAAACTAAAGTGCCAACGGTTGTTTCAGGTAATGCTTCAAGAGTAGAGCCAATTCGTGGTATTAAAGCGGCTATGGCGAAACAAATGGTGGCATCGGTCACGACAATTCCGCATTTTACCTTTAGTGATGAAATCGATTTAACGCAAATTATTGCCTTACGCTTGCAATTAAAGCAACAGTATCAAGATCAGGGCGTTAAGCTAACTATGATGCCTTTTTTTGTAAAAGCATTATCACTGGCTATCACGCAATTTCCTGTGCTTAACAGCCAAGTGAATGACGAGTGTACTGAATTAACCTATTTTACCGATCATAATATCGGCATGGCGGTTGATTCTAAAATAGGCTTGTTAGTGCCAAACATAAAGCAATGCCAAGCTAAAAGTATTGTTGATATCGCACAAGAAATAAGTCGTTTGACCGATTCAGCCCGAGAAGGGCGTGTTGCGCCAGATGATTTGAAAGGGGGCACGATTTCAATTTCAAACATTGGTGCTATTGGTGGTACAACGGCAACACCTATTATTAATAAACCTGAAGTGGCCATTGTTGCATTGGGGAAAGTACAGCATTTACCCCGTTTTGATGACAAGGGTAATGTGGTATCTCGCGCAATCATGCAAGTGAGTTGGTCGGGCGATCACCGAGTGATTGATGGCGGCACTATTGCACGTTTTAATAATTTGTGGAAAGACTACTTAGAAAACCCAGCTAAAATGTTAATGGCAATGCATTAATTGTTTGTGTAATAAAAACCCAGCAAAGCTGGGTTTTTTATATCAAACAAGTTAAAAACTAATCATATTGTGTTAGCCGAGTTTTATTCCACCGTGCAATGCTTTCAACAGCATTGTCAGTTTCAACCCTAGCTTGTTGTAACATACTCCTACACAAATTGGCATATTCTTCAAGCTGTTCATGGGATGCTTGATGATTAATCACCTTGAAGGTAATGTCATTGATGTTTTCAAAATTAATATATTCCATATATACGTCCTGTCTATTCCTAACGATAAGATAAGTGCTGTTCAAAAAACAACCTGGCACCACGTTAAACTATGGACATTTTTTAGAAACTTTCCAGTTGAGAGCACCTGTATTACTGAGAAAGATAAAAATTTATGTATCAAAATTTAACTGTGAACTAAGGTTGAATTAATAATAGAAATAAAAGCCATAGCCCACGATTAACGCAGGTATTGTTGAATAAAGCGTGGCAATACAAGCCGCTTTTGGCGCCAGAGCGATAGCGGGAAATAGCGCATCGCCATCATTTGAAATAGCATTGGCAATCAAACCACTTATAGGCATAACGCCCTGTAAATAAAGACTTGTTACCAATATTTGTGGACCGCAGCCTGGTAATAATCCAATTGCGGCAGCAATAAGCGGGGTCAATATTGCAGCCTGTTGTAGCATGGTTTTTAGATCTAAACCGATGAAATTCACAACTAACTCATAACTCATAAACGCAACGATCACCCAAGTTGTGACAAAATGCGTATCAGATACCACCCTTTGCCATGTGCTATCAATTTTCTCAAGCGGGGTACTATTAAATTGCGGCTGTGAGGCGCCTTTGAGTGACCAAGAAATTAAAATAAAAAAACACGCAACAATGGCAAACCACTGTGTGATCAAAGCTGCAATTGGACTATAGGCAGATAAATCGACTTGAAAGGCCATCAGTAAGCCAATCATAAAACTTGGAATAATGGCCCATTGCCAAGCTGTATGCTCAAATTGATTGCCCATCCCTTCAGTTATTCGATTTGTTAAAGAGGCAACAAGAGCCGTCTGTGGCAATAAAAAGTCATCTGGGTGAATTAAGCGGATAATTAAGCCAAACACAATGGCAGTAAGCGTTGAGACTGATAATACAACAAACGCGGTACTTGGCTCTGTTGCAATCAGTAAAAAGGCCGCATCGCCCATGGTCGCAATTAGCACAGTGACAAGCGCAGCAAAACTGGTTTTTTGTTGTGTGTACTGAGTCACAATAATAATTGCACCACCACAACCGGGTAATGCTCCCATTAAAGCAGCAAATGGAATACTTAAATACTTATGTTCAACATAGTGTTGCTTTATTTTTGAAGGAACAAAACTGCCAATGTGATGAAACAAATATAAAGTAGCGGCAACAAAAACAGCAACTTGATAAAAAGCATCAATCAATGACTGTTTAATAATCAGGTGCGTTGCGGGAAGAGCAAATAGGGCTGCAATTATAATAACAAGAGTAAAACGTTTTACTGGTACAGGTTTAGTAACTTTATTTGAACACAGAGGATAAGCGAGCGGACGACCCATAAAAAATGCACCAAATTTAAATATTCAGTGCACTATAGTATCAATCTAAATGATAATCAATATCATTTGATCCGTTGAAATTCCGAGGTTGAATTCCAAGCAGGCCAACTGCCATCTTGCGATAAGCTAAAACCGACTTGATAAAACAACTGTAAATCTTCAACTGCACCGCTTAAATCCCACTCATCGCGAAAGCGATCGCACGGCTGATGGTAACAGCCTTTAAGCACCAAGCTCATCCGTTTACGGTAGTTTTCGGTACTGTCATCGAATGCTTGTGTACCACCACCTGCGTACATGGCAGGCACGCCCATATTGGCAAAAGCAAAATGATCTGAGCGGTAATAACCACCCGAAGCCGGTTTAGGATCGCCCGAAATAGTCCGGTTTTGTGCTTTTGCAGCAACCGCCAAACGTTCATCTAATTCAGATTTACCTAAACCTACCACACTAATGTCTTTTACACGGCCAAGTAAATTGAGGCTATCCATGTTGATATTAGCGACAGTTTTATTTGGGTTAATAATAGGGTTTGCTGCGTAATACTTAGATCCTAATAACCCTTGTTCTTCAGCGGTTACCGCTAAAAAAGTGACTGAGCGTTCAGGTTTTTGGCCAAGTGTAGTAAATGCTTGTGCAACTTCAATTAAGCCCGCTGTGCCGGTCGCATTATCGTGGGCGCCATTATAAATTTGGTCACCTTTGCGGTTTTTATCGGTGCCTAAATGATCCCAGTGCGCCGAATAAATAATGTGCTCATCACTTTTAGAGCGCCCAGGTAAGGTCGCTATAAAATTATTTGATACAGACTTTTTAATGGTATTTTTAACACTGACAGACGCAGTTAAATCAGCAAGAGCAACATGATAGCTGCCTTTTGCTGCGTTTGTCTTTGCTTGTTCAAAGTCAATATTGGCTTCGGCAAAAACCGCTTGCGCAGTTTCTACAGTGATCCAACCCTCAACGGCAACGCGGTCCATATTGTTGTTTTCTTTTTGAAAACCAAATTGTGGGCCACTCCATGAGTTTTCAACCACCGACCACGGGTAAGAAGCTGGCGCAGTTTCATGAATAATAATCGCGCCCGCTGCGCCTTGGCGGCTTGCTTCTTCAAATTTGTAAGTCCAACGGCCATAGTACGTCATGGCTTCACCCGTAAATTGGGCAGGATCTTTATTAATAAAACCCGGATCGTTAACCAGCATCACTACGGTTTTACCCTTAACATCAACACCTTGATAATCGTTCCAATTATACTCAGGTGCATTTATTCCATAACCGACAAATACCAGCTGTGAGTTTTCAATTGCTTCACTTGGGCTAATACGGCTAGAGCCCATCACCATATCTTGTTTGTATTGGTAAGCCTTGCTACCTAAAGTGAGGGTCATATTTGGGTCAGCTTCAAGTGATACTAAAGGCACCTCTTGTAAAAAGCTGTCGCCATTGCCAGGTTGAAAACCAAGGGCTTTGAATTGCTCAGTTAAATAATTAAGCGTTAACGTTTCACCTTCACTTGAAGGCGCGCGACCACCAAATTCATCGGAGGCAAGCACTTTAATATGGCTGGCCAGTTGTGCGCTATCAATACTTTGATAGGCGATATTTTGTTGTTCTGTTGAAATCCCAGTACTCTGGCAGCCCGTTAAAACCGCCATGGAGACTAAAGATAAGGCAAATATTTTTTTCATTATGATTACTTTCCTTAAAAAGTTGTCATTAGTATATGAACTTCAGTTAAATCAAACCAGTTTTTGCGTTAAAGTAGCGCGGTTTTTAGATTAATGGCGCAAAAGCCAAGGTTTGACAATGACTGATAAAACACACAGCGCAAACAAACGTTTTGTTGCCGACCCCCATTGGAGTTTAGCGTTTCTTGATGTGCCTCTTTTTTCTCATCTTAATGCCTTATTTTCACTTTCATCACTGAGCAACTGGCCCTCGGTAGATTGGTTTAATACGCAATGCCAAGGTATCGTGCTTGCCAGTGGAGAAAAATTAAAATTTGTTGGCAATGACGATTTAGCCGACGAAACCCGTTATTACGAGCAAATTATTTATGAAACAGGGCAAATTCCAACTCGGTTAGAAAATTGGCACGATTTATTTGGCGCATTTATTTGGTTACTGTTTCCTAAAACTAAAAGCTTGTTAAATCAGCTGCATATTCATGAAATCAATCAATTTGGCCTTATTAAGCGTTCAGCTGCACGCAACGCCATAACTTTATTTGATGAATGTGGTGTGATAATCACGTACGACCCCGCACATGTTTTGGCTACGCAAATACCCGCTATGCTGCAAGCACATCAATGGTCAGATGCATTTGTTACCCATCGAGATTTATGGGGCAAGCAAATTAACGCCTTTATGTTTGGCCATGCAAATTATGAAATGGCAACAAAACCCTATTTAGGTCTCACGGGTAAAGTATTGTTTTTACCGCTTATCAGTGAATTTAGCCGTTTATCATTAAAAAAGCAGTACCAAGATTTAGATGATGCGCTTTGTAATCATATTAGGGATAATCAAATACTTAAAAATAATAAACAGTTATCACCCATGCCTTTTTTAGGCATTCCTAAATGGTATGATGACAATCAAGATCCGCAGTTTTATCACAATACGGATTACTTTAGGCCTAAACGAAGGAATACATAATGATTGAAGTACTCGGGCTAAAAAAGAAATTTAAGCTCACCAAAGATCATAAAAAAAATAAGCAAGAATTTGTAGATCCCCGCGAAGATGCAGAGTTTTTCCACTCAGTGCGCGATGTGAGCTTTTCATGTGGCAAAGGCGAAGTACTTGGGCTATTAGGCCCAAATGGTGCGGGTAAAACCACGACATTACGTATGTTATCAACGGCGTTACAACCAGATGCTGGCAACATAGTCATTAACGGTGTCGATGTGATTAAATCGCCCCTTGAAGCACGTAAAAAAATTGGTTTTTTATCGGGTTCAACAGGGTTATATGGCCGTTTAACGGCCAAAGAAAACATTGAATATTTTGCTCGTTTACATGGCATGAGCAAACTTGCAGTTAAAAATCGCTGTGAAGAATTATTCGACATGTTGGATATGCACAGTTTTGTTGATAAACGCGCTGAGCATTTATCAACGGGTATGAAACAAAAAACCAATATCGCCCGTGCGGTAGTGCATTTTCCAGAAGTTGTGGTGCTTGATGAACCGACAACTGGGCTTGATATTATGACCACTCAAACCGTGATTAAATTTATTCAAGGCCTCAAAGAGCAGGGCACGCCCGTGATTTTTTCGACTCACCATCTTGATGAAATCGCTTTATTATGTGAACGCGTCACGGTTATTAATCAAGGGATCAGCTGTTTTAATGGCACGTTGAGTGAATTCAAACAGCAAGGTCAAAGCGACACGTTAAATCACGCATTTTTAAATCTTTTGCAGGAGCCAAGCCATGTTTGAAGTTTTTATGAAGGAGCTGCGCGAACTATTACGCGATAAAAAAACCTTATTGTTTGTTGTGGCGATGCCTATTTTAGTCTTTCCGATTATTTTTGGTTTAATCGGCTTTTTAATGAGCCAAGCAACGTTAGAAGCAGAGCAAAAAGTGCATACTTATGCCATCGCTAACGAAGCATTTGCCCCTTCTTTTGCTAAAGAGATGTTTTATCATAAAAGTTTTAAACAGACTGAAGCGGTTTACACCACCGTTGAGGAAATGAAACAAGCAGTGCGTGATGGTAAAATTGATGTCGGTATTATTATTCCAACCGAACCTCGTGACAAACTAGCAGCTGGTGAGCAAAGTAAATGGCAAGTGGTGTATAACGATTCATCGTCAATTAATTTTATCTTCAGCCGTGTAAAAGAAGCGATTGAAAACTTTTCCGGGGTTTTACAAGCGGAGCGTTTTTCGTTACTTGGCGTCGAGCAATCAGCGCAAGCGGCTTTATTAAAGCCAATTGAAATTGAAAAAGTTGATACCGCAAATAAACGTGAAAACTTAGGTGAAAAACTCGGTGCATTTATTCCGTATTTACTCATTCCTTTAGTGCTTGCTGGTGCAAGTTACCCTGCAATCGATTTAGGTGCGGGTGAAAAAGAGCGCGGCACGTTAGAAACCCTGTTACTCACACCGGTTACTCGTACTGAATTGGTGCTGGGTAAGTTTTTCACTGTACTTGCCAGCTCGCTTGCTACGGCACTGATAACCGTGGTCAGTATGGGTGTCTGGATGAGCTTAGTCAGCCATTTTGTTGAACTCAAAGCACTCAAAGAAGCGGTTGGTAATATTGGCGTGCTAGATTTAAGCTTGATTTTACTGATGCTTATTCCTTTGGCGGCTGTGTTTTCATCTATTGTATTGGCTATTTCTATCTATGCGCGCACCTTTAAAGAAGCACAAAATTACATGGGGCCACTTTCAATGTTAGCGTTTATGCCTTTAGTGGTAGCGATGATGCCAAACATGGAGTTAACCTATAAAACAGCGATGATCCCAGTGACCAATGTTGCACTTGCGATAAAAGATTTATTAAAAGGCACGGTTGATTACTCGTTAGTTGGCATGATTTTTTGCGCTACAGTGGTACTTGCTGGCGTATTAATGGCGTTTTGTGTCCATTGGTTTAAGAAAGAGTCGGTACTTTTTCGTTAAAACCAGTTAACCTTAGTTATCTTTTAAGCTCGTAATGATTACGAGCTTTTTTATTTTTAAATAGACCTTTCTATTGTTATGAAAAAAACAGATAAAAAAATCAATGCTGCCATCATTAAGCAACTGAATTGGCTGTGCGATGAGTTAAAATTTACGCAGAGTGGCTTTTGTCATTTAACACATGAGTTGAGTACTACAGCAAAACCTGTCATCGTGATCAGCTTATACTTTGAAGATGAAATGACGAAAGAGGCTGCACAGCTTAATCATCAAGCGCAAGTGATAAGCTTAGTTGAGAACACTTTAAAACCCCTTGGCTTATCGTTTAACCAGCCTAACAAGCAAGTGTGCTGGTGTGTGAAATAACCGATTAAAGATTTACGCTAATCAAACGCCAGAATTGAGCACGAAAAAATGACACAAAAAAACCGAAGTATCACTTCGGTTTTTTATTTTTATGGGTTGAAATTAAGCGCGGATTTTTGCGATTAATTCAGCAACAACCGTATCTAAGTTGTATATAGCATTTTCGCCAGTACGGCTCTTATATTCAACACAATTGTCATCTAGGTTACGCTCACCAATCACAAGAGTGTGTGGAATACCCACAAGTTCCATATCGTTAAACATCACACCTGGGCGCTCTTTACGGTCATCAAATAAGACTTCAATGCCAGCTGCTTTAAGCTCTTGATAAATACGCTCAGCCACCGCTGGAATACGGTGCGACTTGTGCATATTCATTGGTACGATGGCAATTTGAAATGGTGCAATCGCTGCTGGCCAAACAATACCTTTTGCATCAAAGTTTTGCTCAATCGCAGCGGCAACAATACGTGATACACCAATACCATAACAACCCATGGTCATGATCTGGTTTTTACCAGTTTCGTTAAGTACACCGGCTTTCATCGCATCAGAATACTTAGTTCCGAGTTGGAAAATATGACCGACTTCAATACCACGTTTAATTGAAAGCGTGCCGTTACCACATGGGCTTGCATCACCTTCAACCACATTACGTAAATCAGCAATTTCATAATTGGTCACATCACGGTCAAAGTTAATGCCTGAGTAATGTTCACCGTCTTTATTTGCACCGGCAACAAAATCTGCAAGCACACTTGCGGCGCGGTCAACAATCACAGGAATAGTTAAGCCCACTGGGCCTAAAGAACCTGGCGCTGCGCCGATGGCGGCAATGATGTCGTGATCTTTTGCAAACTCAAGAGGGCTGTCACACAGTGGGTGTTTTTCAGCTTTTAATTCGTTAAGTTCGTGATCGCCACGAACCACTAATGCCACCAAGCCACGTTTGCCATCGTCATCGGCTGCACCATAAACAATTAAGGTTTTCACACAGCGATGTGGTTTAACACCGTGTAATGTTTTTAAATCTTCAATGGTTTTAGCATCAGGAGTCGCAAAGGTATTTAATTCTTTTGCAGCAGCAGGGCGAGGCTCAGATGGCATCACAGCTTCTGCTTTTTCGATATTAGCTGCGTAATCACTGCCAGAGCTAAACGCGATGGCATCTTCGCCCGATTCAGCAAGTACATGGAACTCGTGTGAAACACTGCCACCAATTGAACCAGTATCGGCAATGACAGGGCGGTATTCTAAACCAATGCGCTCAAACACATTGCAATATGCTTGGTGCATAATGGCATAAGTATTGGCCAAACACTCATCACTTAAATGGAAAGAATAGGCATCTTTCATGGTGAATTCACGGGCACGCATCACACCAAAACGAGGGCGAACTTCGTCACGGACTTTGGTTTGAATTTGAAATAAGTTCAAAGGTAATTGCTTGTAACTTGATACTTCTTTACGAACAAACTCAGTGATCACTTCTTCGTGTGTTGGGCCAAGGGCAAATTCACGGTTATGACGGTCTTTAATGCGTAATAATTCTGGGCCAAATTGCTCCCAACGACCAGACTCAACCCACAGATCAGCAGGTTGGATCACTGGCATCAGCATTTCGATGGCACCGGCTTTTTCCATTTCGTCACGAACAATCGCTTCAACTTTACGTAATACACGTAAACCAGAGGGTAACCAGGTATATAATCCTGATGCTAAACGGCGGATCATCCCAGCGCGTAGCATAAGTTGATGGCTGATAATTTCAGCATCTGAAGGGACTTCTTTAAGTGTTGCGAGAATATATTGGCTAGTACGCATTATTGTTCCGTATTCTTATTGCAGATTAACAATCTATTAAATGTTTAAGTCGCTAGTGTAGCAGTGCTTTTGTTTGCAAAAAAGCTTAACCAGCGCTTTGCTTGGTAATTTCTAATACGATATTGCAATTGCCTTCAATTTGCCATTTTATGTTGAAGCAATGCAGGGTCATACCATATTGTTGAATGCCTTCTTTGGTTTTTTTGTACGCAGGGCGCGGATCTTGTTTTAACACACTGGTAATAAAACCTTGTAACTCAGGAAATTTGCTTTGTGCTTGGCAAAAAGCAATCGCTTGTGGTGTAAATTCAACTGTAAGTTCTGTTTCGGGTCGGTCATCAGCAAAGCCACCAAGTGCATCGGGTAAGCTGTCTGAATAAGGCAAATAAGGTTTAATATCGATAATCGGCGTGCCATCAAGTAAATCAATACCCGATAACTCAAGGGCTAACTGACCATTTTTATAACTAATGCCTTCAAGTTTAACCGCGCTCATACCTATTGCATTGGGGCGAAACGTTGCGCGCGTAGCGAATACGCCTTTTTTTTCGTTGCCACCTAAACGGGGCGGGCGCACCAAGGCTGACCAGCCTTTATCCGCGGTTTCATGAAATCGAAATAACAGCCACACATGGCTAAATTCATCTAAGCCACGGACAAACTCTTCACGATTGAAATTAGGATTAAAAATCAGTTTGGCTTTTGCTTCGGGGATCAGTCTCGGTTGACGAGGAATCGCAAATTTTTGTTTGTAGGGAGATTGGATATAGCCAATCGGTTCGATTTGATAATGCGACATTGCTCGACCTTGTAACCAAAGAGGTCGAGCATTTTAATCATTCAAGCCGTTAAAGGCTACAACTAACTGTTATTCGGGATGTTGCAATAATGACTCGGCCTGAATCGAAATTTCTTTCATTTTGATTGCATAGCTTTCAAGGCGCTTTTCTTCTTCTGTTGTCGCAACAAAGGTTGGCACTTCAACGGGGTAGCCCGCTTGGTCGGTTGCGACAAAATTAATGATACAGTGATTGGTTTCTTTCATCGCTTGTGTTTTTGGGTCACCGCATTTAACACTAATAAAAATCTGCATACTTGTTGTGCCTGTATGAGCTATTTTTGCTGATACCTCAACAATTTGGCCCACTAAAATTGGGCGGTGAAAACGAATTGTACCGGTTGAGATTGTCACGCAATAGTGACCACTCCAACCAGCAGCACAAGCGTAACCGGCTTGGTCAATCCATTTCATGACCACACCACCGTGTACTTTTCCGCCAAAGTTTACATCGGTTGGTTCTGCTAAAAAGCGAAATACCATAGAAGATTGTTTCATTGTGAGAGCCCCATTTTTGATAGGTGGTCAGTGTAACGATTTTTATAAAAACAAACAGTGAAATATCACTAGAGTATTGATCAATCGATTAAATGTGCAATTAAAAAGGGGCTTTCGCCCCCTGCAATTTAGGATTAAGTCTTACCGAACATCATTACATGTTCGGATAATTTGGACCACCAGCACCCTCAGGGGTGACCCACGTAATGTTTTGTTTTGGATCTTTGATATCACAGGTTTTACAGTGAATACAGTTTTGAGCATTTATTACTAAGGTGTCTTGCTGCTCAATGGTCTGTATTTCATAGACGCCAGCAGGGCAGTAGCGCTGGGCTGGTTCATCATAGAGCGCTAAATTAACGCTAATTGGAATGAGCGCATCTTTGAGTGTTAAATGGCACGGTTGTGACTCTTCGTGATTGGTATTTGATAAAAACACCGACGAGAGCTTATCAAAACTCAATTTACCATCAGGTTTGGCATAGTCTTTTTTAGCCGCCTTATCTTTGTGCACTAAGGTGGTGTGATCGGCAATATCATCGCGTAAGTTAAAGGGGAGTTTGCCGCCAAATAGGTTTTGATCAACCATGTTATATGCCCCACCAAACACCTTGCCAAACTTATGCATTGCTGGGCCAAAATTGCGTGAGCTGTGAAGTTCTTCGAATAACCAAGACGTTTTAAATGCGGTTGCAAATTCAAACAAATCAGTATTGGCAGCGCCGGACTTGAGTGCCTGACACACCACATCGGCGGCAATCATGCCTGACTTCATTGCTGTATGGTTGCCTTTGATTTTGGCGAAATTTAGGGTGCCTGCATCACAACCAATTAATAACCCACCCGGGAAGTGCATGGTCGGCAGAGAATTTAAGCCGCCTTTGGCAATAGCGCGCGCGCCGTATGCAATGCGTTTACCTTTACTGAGCACCTTGGCAAAAACTGGATGATGCTTCATGCGCTGAAATTCATCAAACGGGCTTAAATGTGGGTTTGAGTAATTTAAATCGACAATTAAACCAACTACCACTTGGTTATCTTCACTGTGGTACATAAATGCACCGCCTTGTGTCGTGGCATCTAACGGCCAGCCAGTGCCATGAACCACTTTACCTTGCTGGTGGACATCGCTCTCTACTTGCCAAATTTCTTTAAAACCCAAACCGAAGTGCTGCGGTGATGTATCTTTATCTAGGGCAAATGTGTTGATTAACTCTTTGCCTAAATGGCCACGGCACCCTTCGGCAAACAGGGTGTATTTAGCGCGAAGCTCCATGCCCGGCATAAAGCTATCTTTTTGTTGGCCATCTTTATCAAGGCCCATATCACCTGTGATAATGCCTTTAACGGCTCCATCTTCGATGATAAGCGAATGCGCTGAAAACCCCGGGAAAATCTCTACACCAAGTTGTTCGGCCTGAGTTGCAAGCCAGCGGCAAACATTGCCCATTGAAACAATATAATTGCCCGTATTGTGAAAGGTTTTTGGCACCGCAAAATGAGGGATAGCCGTGGCTTTGTGTTCATTATTAAACCAATAGATATCATCATGACTCACAGCGGTACTAATGGGGGCCCCCATCGCTTGCCAATCGGGTAATAACTCATCGAGGGCGCGCGTTTCAAATACAGCACCAGATAAAATATGTGCGCCAACTTCTGAGCCTTTCTCAACAACACAAATCATTAATTCTTGTTCATTTTTTTGTGCTTGCTGTGCTAAACGGATTGCAGCACTTAAGCCCGCAGGGCCTGCACCAACAATAACAACATCAAACTCCATGGTTTCGCGCTCAACCATACATACCTCTAAATTACAGTGACGGTGACGTAAATAACTAGCAACAAAATAGTTAAATAGTAAATTATGCTGTAAGACTATTTTAGGTTGACGTTTACGTCAACAGGAAGTACGCTAATCACATAAAAAATGTTAACAACTTTATAACTGTAAGGCTGTTATAGCAGCGTTACAGACAACGGAGCGTCTATGAAAATCCTCGTGCCAATTAAGCGCGTTATTGATTACAACGTCAAAGCCAGAGTAAAAGCGGATAAAACAGGCATTGATTTAGCCAACGTAAAAATGGCAATGAATCCTTTTTGTGAAATCGCAGTCGAAGAAGCTATCCGTATAAAAGAAGCAGGAAAAGCAACCGAAGTTGTAGTGGTTTCAATTGGCGATAAAGCCTGCCACGAGCAACTGCGCACCGCACTAGCCCTTGGTGCAGATCGCGCTATTCATATTGATACCGCACTTAATCTTGAATCACTTCACATTGCCAAACTACTTGCAAAACTAGTTGAACAAGAAACCCCAGAGCTGGTTATTTTAGGTAAACAATCTATTGATTCAGACAATAACCAAACCGGTCAAATGCTTGCAGCGTTAACACATCGCCCACAAGGCACATTTGCTTCAGTTGTTGCTGTTGATGCAGGTAAATTACAGGTTACTCGTGAAGTCGATGGCGGCTTACAAACGGTTGAGCTTTCATTACCAGCGATTGTCACCACAGATTTACGCTTAAATGAACCGCGCTATGCGTCATTGCCAAACATTATGAAAGCCAAGCGTAAACCGCTTGATGTCGTTGATGCCGCGAGTTTTGGTGTTGATTTGTCACCGCGTGTTGAAGTGGTGTTAGTTGAAGAGCCTGCACAACGTGCCAGTGGTGTGATTGTGAGTGATGTTGCAGAGCTTGTTGAAAAATTAAAAAATGAAGCCAAGGTGATCGCATGAGAAGTTTAGTTATTGCCGAACATGAATACGGCGTATTAAAAGCAGATACTGCAAAAGTCGTAAATGCAGCAAGTCAAGTAGGCGCAGAAATTGACGTTTTAGTGGTGGGTCACAATGTTGCTGACGCCGCTGCAAGCATTGCCGCTATTGCAGGTGTGACAACGGTATTCGTTGCTGATAATGCGGTATTTGAACATCAACTTGCAGAAAATATTGCTGATTTAGTTTGCGGATTGGCTAATGATTACAGCCATATTTTTGCACCCGCGACTACGTCGGGTAAAAATGTATTGCCACGTATTGCGGCATTACTTGATAAAAGCCAAATTTCTGAAATTATTGCTGTTGTTGATGCTGATACGTTTAAGCGCCCAATTTATGCGGGCAATGGCATCGCAACGGTAAAATCACTTGAAACACAAAAAGTGATCACGGTCCGTTCAAGTGCGTTTGATTTACCAGCGCAACAAGCGCCATGTGTTATTACGGCGTTATCACAAGGTGCGGCGTCTAATTCAAGTGCATTTGTATCTGTGAGTCAAACGGAATCCGTACGCCCAGAACTGACGGCTGCAGAGGTCATTATCTCGGGTGGTCGTGGTATGCAAAACGGCGAAAACTTTAGTTTACTTGAAGGCATTGCCGACAAACTAGGTGCAGCGATTGGTGCTTCACGCGCTGCAGTTGACGCAGGCTTTGTACCAAATGACATGCAAGTAGGCCAAACAGGCAAAATTGTTGCGCCTAACCTGTATATTGCCGTAGGCATTAGCGGTGCGATTCAGCATCTTGCTGGTATGAAAGATTCAAAGGTGATTGTGGCGATTAATAAAGACCCTGACGCACCTATTTTTCAAGTAGCCGATTACGGCCTAGTAGCAGACTTATTTGAAGTATTGCCAGCGCTTGAAAAAGCCTTATAAATAACAGTAACAATTTCTGGTTGTAAAGCCGCGTTTCAGCAATGTTCGTGGCTTTTTTTATATCTGCTTGTCACGAAGTTGATTAAACTAAGCGACATTGCGCTTTTGTTTAGTGGTTGAGAATGCTAATTAATCCAAATTTACCTTTAGTGTACCATCCAAATTATTCTTATGAATTTGACCCAAAGCACCGCTTTGTAATGAGTAAGTTTGCCGATTTATACCAACATTTAGCCTGTAGCGGATACATACAAAATAACGTTTTTGAACCACAGCGCGCCAGCATACAACAACTTGAAGAGGTGCATTGTTTACGTTACCTCAAGCAATTAAATCACAATACTTTAGATGAAAAAGCAGCTCGGCGAATTGGTTTACCTTGGTCAGAGCAATTAATGGCGCGCACTTTTACCGAGGCGCAGGGCACCTTACTCACAGCCCAATTAGCATTAAAAAATGGTGTCGCGTGTCATTTAGCGGGGGGCACTCATCATGCTCATTATGATTTTGGTTCAGGCTATTGCATGGTGAATGACTTAGCGTATACCGCAACTAGCTTGATTGATTCAGGCGATGTTACTAATGTGCTTATTTTTGATTTAGATGTGCATCAAGGCGATGGCACCGCGGCTATTTTGCAGCATAATCCTTATGTATTTACCTGTTCTATACACTGTGAAAAAAACTTTCCCTTTCGTAAAAGCCAAAGCGATTTAGACATTGGCTTGGCAATCGGCATGCAAGATGATGCCTATTTAGCACTCATAGGATCAACACTTCGCAGCTTAATTGCCGATTTAAACCCAAGCCTTATTTTGTATGATGCGGGAGTTGATATTTGGCAGCATGATGGCTTAGGCAAACTCGATATTTCATGGCAAGGGATTGAAAAACGTGACCATGCGGTACTTAAAACGTGCCTTCAAATGGGGGTGCCAGTTGCAACCGTGATTGGCGGTGGTTATGATACCAACCCACAGCGCTTAGCAGAACGCCATAGCATGGTGGTTAAGCAAGCAGCGATGTTTTAAAACCGATGCCATGTAATGTATGGCTCTTATGCTCGGTATAGTCTAATGCACTGATTGCATAATAAATTAACCTGACGTTTAATTAACGAAGACTCGCTTAGCTATTTATTTTTAATTCAATACAGTGGTTAAATCCATACCACAGATCGCAGTTAAATAAGGATAAAAATGAAATTACTACTGACAGGTTTAATTGCTTTATTGTGTGTATCTGGGCAGGTCGATGCATCATTTAACGATGACTTGATTGAAGTGGGCGCTATTGAAACACGGGTCGCTGGGATAAAAGGGTTAGAACCAAAAGGGGTGCAAGTAATTGGCCGTAAACACGTTGGCCAATGGTTTGGATTTGTGCAATTAAGTCACCAGCAAGATACGTTTAGTGAGGTTACGTTTTATGAACACATGGCAGAATCATCCCCCACAGAGCAGGACTTGTATCTTTTTGACGTCGATTTAAATCGATATGGGCTTGGTGCGGGTCGCACTTTTTTGCTTAGCGATGAAACAGGCATTGAGCTCAGTGCCATGTTTGGCCATCTGGTGTTGAAATTATCAGAGCAAGACATTGCTGGGCGCAGTCAAACCAATATCGTAAATTTAAATTTGCTGTTACGTCATTTTATTACCGAGCAATTAGAACTAAACATTGGCCTCAGTTATGAGCACTTTAGTAATGACTTTGCCGATAATTCCTTAGTCTATCGGGTAGGTACCCAATATAATTTTGCCAACTCTTGGCATGTAGGCGCCTATTTTCGCAATGTCAGCAGCGCGGGTTTTTCGCGTAATGCGTTAAGTGTGAGCGGTAATAACAACCCTGATGACTATTATCGGGATCTTGCATTGATGGTTGGCTATCGTTTTTAATGAGTGCATTTACCGCCCACTTTTATCATTGTTAACATTACCCTCAATGACAAAAATTATCTGCTTTGGTGATTCTAATACGTATGGCATTGCACCCGATGGTACACGATATCAAGCCAATCAGCGCTGGCCTAGCTTACTCGTAACATTGCTTAACCAAAAAGCAGGCAATGAGCTATTTTCTGTTATTGAAGATGGCCAACCAAATCGGACATTAGTGCACAATCCTCCCTTTAGTGGTGAAAAAACAGGCTTGCGATATTTTAAAGACAGCCTAGCTCAGTCCCAACCTGATTTAGCATTGCTTATGCTTGGCACGAATGATTTAAAGCGAAAATATAACCTGAGTGCGCCAGAGATTGCAGTAGGGCTAAAAACATTAATTGAACAGAGCCTACTTTGGCAACCTGCTTTAAACATTATGGTTATTTGTCCGCCGCCGATTTTAGAAGTTGCACATTATGCGGATATTTACCAAGGTGGGGCAGTAAAATCAATGGCGTTAGAAGGCGAATATCAAGCCATTGCACGAGAACTCAATTGTGCTTTTTTCGCCGCAGGGAGCGTTGTAAAAAGCAGCGATGTTGATGGCATTCATTGGTCATCACACGCGCATCACCATTTAGCTAACGCACTAAGCACGGACATTTTAAGCAGGGTTCACGCTACCCCATAAAGCGAAAGGGGAGCGTAAACCTAGCGAAGGGTTTTTAACTTGAATGCTGAATAAGAGATGTATTCATAATTCTTATTTTGAGTTCACAATTCACATTTAAATTAGGCTTTTTAGTGATGCAGCTGGAAACAATTTAGCATCTATCACAGCAGGTTATTTAAAATGCGATATTGGTCCCGAGCATCAAAATTGTTGATGAGGCATCATTGACACTCCACGATACGCCATCGCCTAAATTCCCCCCACTGATAAAATTCAAGGGAGCATAACCACGCGTGCGGATCACTTCAGTAAAGAGTTTGGCACTGTCAACAGGATAATAAGCAGCACCTAAAACCCATTGATCTTGGCGCTCCCACGGTGCATCACTTGGGCCGGCATCAAATTGGCTAAACTCAAATGAATAATTCAGTGGTCGCCCTGCAAACGTTGCTGCGTAACTCACCCCTAAATCTAAGCTTGTTACTTTAGCCGCTGCAAATTGCGGCATGGTCGGGTTAAACGTGCCTTGCCAAACATCTTGTGTTTTTGCAAATTCAGTTTTTAAATGCCAAAGGCCTAAATCGAGGGTTGAATACAGGGCATAGGCGCCATTTTCTTTTTCGCACGCACTAAAGTGGGTTACTGGGAAATTTTGGCAATAAGCACTGCCTTTGATCAATGAGCCACCAAGTTGTAATTGTGCTTTTGCATCTAATTCAAACGTGTAATTAAGGTCGAGGGCAAAATTATTCAGTTTACTTGGAATGTTAGTGCCATCAACCGGCACGTTTGCCGCGCGAAACTCAGCCCCACCTTGTACCGCCATTGCCGTAACATTAAGGTTTCCTTGGCTGTAGCCGCCTTTTAAACCATATGCTAAGCCACCAAAGGCATGATATACGGTCGATTGAGTAAATGGACTAACAGTATCAGTTAAGCCAAAAGGCACAGCCATTTTGCCAAGCGACGCATAAAATGGCGATTCGTTTAAATCACCTAGCAGTACGTACCCTTGGTGCAATTGCACTTGGTTACGGCCAAGGGCGGTAATGGTGCCAGCGCCAAAACTCAATTCTGGGCTATATAACAACTCAGCATAAGCAGAAATCCACGTATCTAAATTCGCCGTAAAACCAAATTGAGCCGAATGGATCAGCGCCTCAGAGACTTCTTTAGTACGTTGATTTGACGATGTGGGATGGCGCATCAAATAGCCAAATTTACTTTCGGTATTACTGTGTTGATAATTGACAATGCCCGTCACTGCACCACTTAAATACACAGTATCAGAATCTAATAAGCCCTGTTGTTTGTGGGTAAGTAGCGTGAGCTCTTTACGATTAATGTTTTGCAAAGGATTAAGCATGGTGTAGGCATAATCATGGTTTGCCTGCACTAAGTTTTTTTGTTCAACAGGCTCACTGATCCTTGCAGCAATGGGGGCTATGGGGGCTTTTTTTGCCACAATTGCAGGCTCGGCCTGTCTCTGATTGTTTAATTTTGTTTCAAGCGCAGATAAGCGTTCAAGTAGTAATTTATTTTGAGCTTCTAATACGGCGATTTTTTGCTCGACAGAGAGCGTTTCGCTCGCCAGTACCTCTAAAGGGGCAGATAAAAGCAAAAAACTACAAGCAAGCGCAATGGGAGTTTTCAACATTAGGGTATTCCAAATATAAGCTGCATAACGACAATTATGCTCAAGGGGCACAAGTATCGGTATGTTCAATAATAAGAACAACCTTTAATGTTAAATAAAAGTAAAAATATTTAAGTGATGGGTCATTTGCTTTATTTTTGAGCATCTTGTTCCTTTAGTGGCGTTATTTCGGCTTGCAGCTGGGCACAGTGCACTGAGTTTGTTAGTATTATGGCATTGAAAAAACGGAAACTTTTTGTATGGCAATTGTACCTATTCTCACTGCTGGCGACCCATTTTTAGCTGTACCTGCAACTACGGTCACAGATGTAAAATCAGTTGAATCATTAATTACCGACTTACTTGATACTTTATATGCCACCGATAACGGCATTGGTTTAGCTGCGACCCAAATTGGCCGCAAAGAAGCGGTTATTGTAATTGATTTATCTGATACGCGTGACAAGCCATTGATCCTGATTAACCCAGTTGTTATTAGTGGCACAGCCGAAGAAAAGGGTGAAGAAGGGTGTTTATCTGTGCCAGGTTACCGTGCTGATGTGGTGCGTTATACCGAAGTTGTGGTTGAAGCATTAGACCCAAGCGGTCAAGCTATTCGTATTCAAAGCGATGACTTTTTAGCCATTGTGATGCAGCATGAAATTGACCACTTAAAGGGTAAATTGTTTATTGACTACTTATCGCCGTTAAAACGCTCGGTGGCACTTAAAAAAGTAAAAAAACACATTAAAGAGGGTTTCTAAACCTCGCTAATGGGCTGCCAACACCGACGTTTGGCAGCTCTTTGTTGTTTTATACTCTTGAATGATGGATAACTGCCATTGCAGTAGGTGACCGACAAGACTTCTCAAGGTAAAATAGCGCCATCTTAGCGGCTCTTTGCCGCTTCATTGTTTACATGGTTTTTTATGTCTCAATCTGACCGCTGCTTTACTGCATTTATCCAAAATATTACAGGGTATGCCTTACCGACTCGATTCACTTTCCCTTTTTATTACGACCCACATCCGCTTTGTATTTTGGCTGCACAGCAATTGCAACAACAGTTATCAGGGCCGCAAACTTGGCAACATAATTTTGGTTTAACTGGACAATTACACGGCGCAATAGGAAAAATGTTTGGTGTGCTGTTGGTTGAAAATCAACAAGGTGAAGTGGGATACTTAGCGGGGTTCTCAGGTAAGTTAGCTGAGTCGAACCATCTGCCGGGGTTTGTACCTCCAGTATTTGATTTATTGAGCCAAGATAGCTTTTTTTTAGCAGAGCAAGCCAAGATCAATGACATTAATCAGATCCTTGAATCGTTAGAGTCTGATCCTAAGCGCCATGAATTAATCGAAGCATTACAGGCTGAACAACAACAAACAAATATCGCCCTTGATGCGTTGAAAAAAGAGATGGCAGCGGATAAAAAAATGCGCAAAGAGCAGCGCACCGAAGCCGAAAAAAACCTCTCAAACGACGCCTTTGTGGAGTTTAGCCGTGGGCTTGATCAAAAAAGCATTGGTCAAAAATTACAACTGCGCGATTTAAAACTCGCAAGTCAAACCCGTTTAACTCATTTGCAAAACCAACTAGATGAATTAGACAATAAAATTGCTTTCTTGACGTTGCAACGAAAAAGCCAATCAAGTGCCTTACAACAAGCAATTTTTGCAAGGTATCAGTTTTTAAATGCCCAAGGTGCGGTTAAAAACCTCAACGATATTTTTTCTGAGTCTGAAAAACCAGCTGGGGCGGGCGAATGCGCCGCGCCAAAATTATTACAGTATGCATTTAGCCAAGGCTACAAACCGCTGGCAATGGCCGAGTTCTGGTGGGGAGCCTCACCAAAATCACAAGTGCGGCAACATCAAAATTTTTACCCTGCGTGTTTAAGCAAATGCCAGCCTATTTTATCCCACATGCTACAAGGGCTAGACGTGGACGATAATCCTTTGTTGGTTAATCCAGCACAGGGTGTCGCCCTTGAGTTGATCTACCAAGATGATGCCATGCTGGTGGTGAACAAACCTGCAGAGTTTTTGTCAGTGCCAGGAAAAAGTATTACCGACAGTGTTTATACGCGAATAAAAGCACAGTTTCCTACCGCAACAGGCCCAATTATTGTACACCGACTTGATATGTCGACATCGGGGTTAATGGTCATTGCATTAAATAAGCGCAGTCATCAAGCACTGCAAAAACAGTTTATTTTACGCACCGTAACTAAACGTTATACCGCGCTACTTGATGGCGAATTAACACAGCAATCGGGAAACATTAAGTTACCCCTGCGCGTTGATTTAACCGACCGCCCAAGGCAAATGGTGTGTTATGAACATGGAAAAACAGCGCATACCGATTTTGATGTGATAGCCCAGCAGGGCGGTCGTACTAAGGTGCATTTATACCCAAAAACAGGGCGTACTCATCAGTTAAGAGTGCACTGTGCCCATACATTAGGACTTAATATGCCGATTGTCGGTGATGACTTGTATGGTAAAAAAGAACAGCGTTTGCATTTGCATGCTGAATTTTTAGCGCTTAATCACCCAATAACAGGCGAAGCAATGACGTTTACCGCACCTGCACCCTTTTAAGAGAGTTAGGTGCTTTAACGTTTACGCCAATCCCAATCCCAATCCCAATCACTTAAAATATAAAAGCCAAGCTGACACCTGAATAGACTTGGCTTTTTGCTTCCCAATCTGTTGCGTTAATTTCCCTAAGGCGGCTAAAGCCTTCTAAGCGAATTTTTTTATTGAAATTAACACCGACACCCAAGCCGATATAAGCATCGACATTAAACGGGTATTCATAATGGTTATGCTGATAAGCATCGTAGCGGTCGTTATCACGCTCAAACGCATTGCTGTGTAGCAAATTGCCAAGTACTTCACCTAAGTCTACACCAGCTTCAACAAAAGCTGATAAATCAGCGAAATAGCCAAATCGACCACCCATCTCAACGGTTATAAAATCTTGCGTAACATTGTTTTTATCAACCACACTTGCCGCATTAAGGCTTGAATTGATGGCAACACCCACATTTGAATGGGGCCATTTTAGAAGGTATTGTGTGCCGATAGAATAAATGGCACTTTGGTTATGAAATTCTGATTTAATAAAAAACAACCGATCTGCATTGTTATTTGCAAAGGTTAAGGAGCTAAAGAAACTGATCATGGCACAAAATATACCTAATACCGTGAAAGAGGTTTTTTTTGTAGTGTGTGGGTGGGCCATTATTTGCCATCGTAATAAAAAAAGTGGTTTATAATAAGACGATATCATGTAAGTTAATGTGAATATTATGTAATAAAATGTAGTGCACATTCTTACGTTTATTGATCCGCATTAATAAAAAATGCTTTTAAAGTCTCTACACTATTAATGTGTCTTAACCTTATAAGGTTGCTATGAAACTCTTTGACCTAATTTATATTGGATTAATTACGGTAATAACGGTTTTAATCAATGTCATTTATTTTCCGCTTAAAGCTGAGGTTGAATTATGGAGTTTGGTTTCTGAAACCTTCATTTTACTCACTTTTTTATTAATCTATTTAAATTTGTGGGTATTAAAAAGTAGTAATACCATCAATAGTCTGCTGCACGTTGGTTTTAGTTTTATTTTGATTTCCATGCTCATGGATGCGATTGACGAGCTTTTCGTACAACCAGTTATCATTACGGCTTTTTTTGAAGATATCCCGCAAGCTTTTGGCTTTCTATGTGTATTTATTGCTATCAAAAAATGGATAAAGTTTAATCGGGTAAAAACATCGCAGTTAACCGAATTATCACGGATAGATGGCTTAACTGGTTTATTTATTCGGCGTCATTTTCTTGAATTGGCTCAACAGGAATTCGATTTGTTTTCACGCAAAAAACAACCGTTTTCGATTTTAATGCTAGATTTAGATTTTTTTAAACGCGTGAACGATCAATTTGGCCATGCGTGTGGCGACCAAGTTCTGATTTGCTTTGCTCAATTAATGCAGAGCAGTGTACGTAAAACCGATATTGTTGCTCGCTGGGGTGGTGAAGAGTTTATCGTTTTATTGCCCAATACTCACCTTAAAGAAGCACTCGATGTTGCTAAGTTAATAAATGCAAAAACGCGCGAAAAAACGATGACATGCGACACTAATACTATTGCAATTACCGTCAGTATTGGCGTAATTGAAATGAATGCTGAATTCCTATCGCTAGAAGAGATGATAGATCAAGCCGATGAATTGCTCTATCAAGCAAAAAGAAATGGCCGTGACCGCTCAGAGTTTTCACTTGAAAACTAACTTAACTTAAGCTCAATACGTGATAATAAATAATTGTTAGGCAGTTATTTTCAATACCTTGGTGCAATAAAAAAACCGAATCAAAGATTCGGTTTTTTTATTTTTTACCAGCAGTACGTTTTATGCAAACGCATCTTGTAATGGTGGTACAACTTGTTTTTTACGGCTTAGTACGCCATCTAACCATGCTTTACCGTCAACTGGAGTAACGCCATAAGCACGTTCAATTAGGCTTTCATCATCGCTTGCGATTAAAATTTGTGAGCCTTCTTTCATAATATCAGTAAGCAATAAAAATACTGAGTGACGGTTTCCTTCCGCTTTTAATTTGATAATATCGGCTTCTAATTCAGCTCTAATAGAATCAAAAATTGATAAGTCGATTACTTCTAATTGACCAATACCCACTAAATTGCCATTCATATTAAAATCTTTAAAATCACGCATTACTAAATCACGCGCTGGCGTGCCTAATACGGCCGATTTAACTTTAAACATTTCCATGCCTAATGCTTTAAAGTCTGCAATGCCTGCAATTTCAGCCAGAGCTTCAACACACTTAATATCAGCCGTGGTACATGTTGGCGATTTAAAAATAACTGTGTCACTTAAAATGGCGCACATCATGATGCCTGCAATGTTTTTTGGGATTTCAACATTGTAAAAGTCATACATCATTTTAATAATAGTATTGCTACAACCTACCGGGCGGATCCAACACTCAAGCGGTGTTGAGGTCGTTAAGTCACCTAGTTTATGGTGGTCAACAATACCAACAATGGTTGCTTGGGCGATATCATCGGGCGCTTGTGTCACTTCTGAGTGATCAACAATATACACTTCTTCACCGGCATAACTTAATTTAAGCTCGGGTGCGTCAAAACCAAATTTCTCAAGAATAAACGCTGTTTCTGGTGATAGCTCACCTAAACGAGAAGCGATTGCAGCTTCACCAATCTGATTTTTTAAATAGGCTAGTGCGATGGCACCACAAATTGAATCTGAATCTGGGATTTTATGACCCACTACATACATTGACATGCTAACACTCCATAAAAATTTGCGCCATTTTAGCAAAATAATTACAAATTATCATATAACGAAAAATAAGATTTTATGACGCACGCGCACTTAAGTGAAATACTGCCTTTTTTGCTGCGATTTAGTTAAACTAACGAAAATAAAATTAAGGGTAAACCATGATCCAACTCAGCCGTGCAGGATGGAATAATGTCATTATTTATTCCATGTTAATTATGATTTTTTTGTTCAATGGCCTGCATCATAAATTGATATCATCAGACGACTCGCAAGCGATCCAACCCCTTTTTCCTGAGCAAGCATTTATTTTAACCTTGAGTTACCCAAACGTGACGTTTGAACGTATTGGCACAACTTGGCGTGCAACGTTTACTGAACCAGCGTACGAATACCCAATTGCCATTGATAAAATTGAACAAGTAATTACGCATTGGCAAACCAGCCAAAGTGAGCTTGAAAACGACATCGCACCGCTTAACGCGCAATTACAGCAAAATGGGGCGCTAAGCACCGTAACAGTTTGGTTTGCTGGGCAACCGAGCGCAGCAGTATTTGAACTTATTGAATTAAATAAACAATTTTACTTGTTTGATCGTACCGAGCAGCGGTGGCTTATCATCACACCCACCCAATATACCGTCCTTTTTTTAGCAATAAGTGAATAAATAATGCCTGAATTACCAGAAGTTGAAGTAAGCCGCATGGGCATTACACCGCACATGCATCATAAAAAAATTAGTGCGGTGCGTGTGCATCATTGGCAATTGCGTTGGCCAGTGCCAAAACAAGTTGAGCAGTTGGTAGGTCAAACGATTAGCGCCATTGAGCGCAGGGCAAAATATTTGCAACTAGTAACACCCGTAGGCACGGTGATTTTACATTTAGGCATGTCGGGTAATTTACGTATTGTTGATAACAGTGTTGCGCTTAAAAAACACGATCACCTCGAAATAGAACTCGATACGGGCGCTGTGCTGCGACTCAATGATCCAAGACGTTTTGGTGCTATTTTATGGCAAGCGCCGGGCGAAACGCATTCTGTATTTGCGAAGTTAGGGCCAGAACCATTAACCGAAGCATTTAACAGCGACCAACTGTTTGAACAAGCCAAGAATAAAAAAACAGCCATAAAACAGTTTATTATGGATAACAAGTTTGTAGTGGGAGTGGGCAATATTTACGCCAATGAAGCTTTATTTAAAGCTAAAATTCATCCGCAAACACCCGCGGGGCAATTAAAACACTCAGATTTTGACGCCTTAGTACCAATTATTAAACAAACCTTAGCGCAAGCGATTCGTCAGGGCGGCACCACATTAAAAGATTTTGCCCAAACTGATGGCAAACCCGGTTACTTTGCTCAAGAGCTGCAAGTATATGGTCGAAAAGGGAAACCCTGTGTTGAATGTGGCAGCATTTTGCACGAAATTCGCCTTGGTCAGCGCAGCACGGTATTTTGTCCAGACTGTCAGGTAGTCAGTTAAACCAACCGTATCTAATGCTTTTTTATTGTTTTTGTCCCCGATTTTATTGCAAGTTGTGTAATTAACAGTCAATATATGCACCGCAGCGTTTATCGCTGCGAGTTATCATTAATTGGTATTTAAATGGATTTAAAATGAAAAATACGTTTGCGTTTATAGGTTTACTTTTAGCTGCTTACTATTTGGGTTACACCAGTAACTCATCAGCTATTAATTTTAGTCATATTTCAACCAAGCCTGCGAGTAAAGAGCAATTGCTCGATTCGGTCATTGCCAAAACCGACTCACTTTGCTTTGAAAAAGCAGGAATGAGTGATGATAATTTTATTTACACTAGTTGCGTTCGCCGAGCGCGCGACTTTAGCAAAATGTGTAAAAGTAAAATAAGTAAAGACATGCCAAACATGGTCACAAATCACGATGAAGCCAAGCGGTTTTCGTTACGTATGATGAATTGTTTAGTACCTGTCAGTTAATATTTAAAGTCATAAAAAGCCTAACTACCAGTGTAGTTATTGCTAATTTGCTTGCAGATCTGAAGCGTAATAGAGTGGCTGTTAGTGCGCTAAAATTATTTATTATTTATTCATACTAATAGTGATAAGATGCTCACTTATTGATTATTATGCTGATTTATTTACTTAGTTGGTTACGCCTTTTGCGTGACTATTCGACGCCATAAACTAAACAATCCTTTTTAATCAATATCCTATTTTCCTGCTCAATTTAAAATAAGAAGGGTGTATGATGCAAAAGGTTCTATTTCATTTAATTCCCGCTGTGTTTGCCACAGCACTCATTGGCTGCCAGCCGACAATTGAAAAAGAAGTGATTGATGGTCATGAAGCCACACAAGTGAATGAAGAGCCAGTATCAAAACTAAGCGAAGAGCAAAGCGCTCTTTTAGCAAAACAAATGCTAAAACAAGACAAGCTAGTTGCTGAACAAGAAGCGCTTAAAGCAAAAATTCCTGAAAATGTCACTGCCGACGAACTGTCAAACCTTAAAAAAGCGTTAGCAACATTAACTGAAAACAAACAAGCATCGTCAGTGAATGCGTGTAAAGTAATGGCTTATGGTTATAAATCATGTGGTGGCGCAGCGGGCTTTTTAGCCTATTCAACTGAGCAAGTTGAAGAGGGCTTACTGCAAGAATTAGTACAAGAATACACGCAATACGAAAAACAATATCAGTTAGAAAACAAAATGGTATCAACGTGCGATGTGTTGCCACAGCATTACCCAAGCTATAACGATGGCGAATGTGGTATGAGTACCGAACAACGTTTTTAACCTTAACCACACGCGTTAGTTAAACACTGTAATAATAAAAAACCACTTCATTGCTGAAGTGGTTTTTTAGTTTAAATCACAGAAGTAAATCTAGCTTTGAATTAAAGAATATCAAGCAGTTATACCAATCACGATAAGTAAGTGATCAAAAATAGCGTAGGAAAAACGCTTGAGAACAAGGCAGATTTTTTTCGATAAGTTTATTTTACAATCAAAAAATCTAACGAAGTTATCGAGTGTTTTAACAAGCTAGGGTGATCAGTTATTTATTACGATTGGTATTATAGCTCAAACGGTGCAACACCAATCCCCGTTAAGCTGTAGCCAACTTGCGCTATTTCGCCGCTCCAACCTTTAGTTGTAATAACGCCAGTCACGACCACTGCGTCGTATAGGCTTTCAATCGGTACGCCGTCTTTAATGATCACATGCACAATTTGGTTTGGCGGCGGCGGTGGCACATGAATACAAGCACCAAAAAACGGCACTAATAAAAATTCAGTAATGTTTTCATCATCGCCTTCAAGGGGCACCACAAAGCCTGGCAAACTCACTAATTTACCATCAAGTTCTTTTACCACTGGTGCGTCGATATCTGGCTGGATCCAGTTTTGTTCAGCACCATCGTGGTTAGCTTGGGTATTTGTTTCAACTTGAACATGGCCTTTGGGAATTAAGTCTTCCCAAAAAATCTCAAGGGGCTTGGTACTGGCAGCAACGCTTTGGCTCACCATTAGTGCAGCGGCCAATAACAGTTTTAGTCCATTAGCTGGGTGTGTTAATAAAGTCATAGTTTGATACTCATTCCATCGGCAAGAGAATAGCGATAAGCCAAAAATGCGGGGATCAATCCAATCACTGATCCGGCTGCAATGATACTGGCAATTAAACCCGATTCATAGCTGCTAAACGCACTTAACGAGAGGCTAATGCCCATGCTTGCTTGAATAAATGGGGTGGCTGTCGCTATCACCGTATAAAAACCAATAATGCCTAACAGCACTGCACTACATGTTAGTAATATACTTTCAAGTGACATTAAGATAAAAATGTGCACCGGCCTTGCGCCAACCGAGCGTAAAATCGCCAGTTCGCGGCGTCGCTGATTAAGCGTACTGAGTAAAATTGTCACCATGCCAAGCAAGCTAATGATCACCACAGCAATCGAAATTAACCACAAGGCTTTTTCAACCAGTGAAAGAATTTCCCACAGCTGGCGCAAGGTAAAACTGGGTAAAATAGCTAATAACGGCTCGCCTTTAAATTGATTGATACTGCGCTGTGCTTGCAGGGCCATGACCGGAGAATTTAAGCCAAGTAATATCGCACTAATTTGTTTTGGTTCACCAATTAAATCACTATTTTGCTCATGCTCATGCTCATGCTCATGCTCATGCTCATGCTCAGTATGATGATTATGTTCATCGTGATTGGCATGCTCAGCCTGATAGTTATGTTCATTGTGATGATCATGTTCAGTATGATCAGCTGGCTTTACTTGCGGCGAGTGCGATGGTACTTGCGACTCTTGATGAATACTACTAATGGCAATAAGTGGCACATGCACGGTTTTATCAACCGGTGTACCCGTTGGCGCTAAAATACCCACCACTTTAAAAGGGTGATCGTCATGATGATGAAAACTGGTATTTCCCGTTCCATGCGATACAACAATGTTATCACCCAACTGATAATCAAGCTCGTGTGCAACCAACGCGCCCAACACCACTTCAGTTGGGCTGGCAAATTGGCGACCCTGTGCCAATACTAACGGCTGTTTTTTAGCATAACGATAATGCTCAAAATACCCCAACGTAGTGCCAAGCACCGCATAACCACGATGTGAATCGCCAAGTGAAAGAGGGATCGCCCACTTAATGCCACGTTGCTGTATGATTTCTTGATAGCTTTGCCAACTGACCATATTAGTACTGTGGCCAATGCGAAATACCGATGCCAGCAATAATTCAGTTGCGCCAGTGCGCGCGCCCACAATCAAGTCGGTGCCCGAAATGGTATTACTAAAACTGGTTTTAGCATCCACGCGCACTCGCTCAATACACAATAACAACATCACACTAATGGCAATGGTCAGCACGGTTAGCAGCACGCTTGCTTTACGATTAAGTAAACTTTTTTTAGCTAAGGTGATTAAAATCATGATAATAATCCCATATTTGGTGTGCCAATGGTTAACTTATGCTCAAACAATGGGGCGAGCGTCGCATCATGGCTGACAAATAAAATTGTGGCATTATTGTGTTTGGCTTGTTTAAACAGTAATTCAATAAACCCATTACGGCTGTCGGTATCAAGCGCCGACGTGGGCTCATCGGCAATAATAATTTCGGGTTGGCCAATAAAAGCACGCGCAGCGGCAACGCGCTGTTGTTGCCCAATACTTAAACTCACCACAGGTTGAGTGAGCACATCTTGGGGTAATTCTAAGGCAGCTAACAATGCTAACGCGGCGTCGTTTAAACTACGATGACCTTTTAGCGCCTCACGTTTTCGTTTTGCTGAAAACGCTGTTGCAAGCGTCACATTATCAATGGCATTAAGATACGGAATTAAATTAAAACTCTGAAAAATATAGCCAATATGATCAGCCCGAAACTGATCGCGCTTGCGAGCCGACAAGCTAATTTGTGACTGTTCAAGCAGTGTAATGTCGCCTGTTGTGGGGCGAGTGATCCCTGCTAATAGTGATAACAAGGTCGATTTACCGCTGCCACTTGGGCCACAAATAAATACGTGTTCGCCTTGGTTTATGTGTAAGGTTTTAATATCAATAATTTTTTTTGCCGAACCAGGCCAGCAAAAGGTTAAGTCGCGTAGGGTGATCATAACAACAGTAATCAGACAATTGTAATGAGACATTATAACAAAAGCCAAATCACGCCAAGCAGAACACGATAAAAACCAGTTTATTTCAGCCCACTTGGTTAGGTGATTAAATATCGTACGCCCGAGATGCAAACCTGAGTGAATTTTTGCTTTGAATTACAGGCATAGATTGTGATTTTTAGCGTGCTGCACTATTATAGCGCCTTAAAAAATACAGCAGAAAATCAACCCCATTTTCTTGTTTCATTTAGTATCGAGATAAATCTTTTGGAGAGCCAATGAGCACCTATAAAGTATTGGAAGTCAACGATGACTTACCTATTCGCACCCAAGGTAATGTCCACAGCGGAAAAGTTCGCAGTGTTTATTGGTTAACTTCAGCCGACAGCGAACGCTTAATTGAAGAAAAAGGCTATCAAATTCCAAAAGATACACCGCTTGCAATCATGATCATCTCTGATCGAATTTCTGCATTTGACTGCATTTGGCAAGGCGAAAATGGCTTAAATGGTGTGCCAGGTAAAGGCATAGCACTTAATTCAGTTGCGGCACACTGGTTTAAATTATTTGACCAATCAGGCCTTGCAGGCAACCACATTGTAGATATTCCACACCCATATATTTGGATTGTACGCAAAGCACAAACTGTGCGAGTAGAAGCTATTGCCCGCCAATACATTACCGGCAGCATGTGGCGCGATTACGCCAAAGGCGTGCGTAACTTCTGTGGTATTGATTTACCAGAAGGCCTAAAGGCAAACCAAAAGCTTGAAAACGTACTTATTACCCCATCAACCAAAGGCATTATTACCAATGTGCCAGAAGTGCCGCCAGTTGATGATGTGAATATTACCCGTGCCAATATCGAAAACAACTTAGCCGCGTTTAACTTTAAATCGCTTGCTGACGTAGATAAATACGAGCAATTATTAACCGAAGGCTTTAAGTTAATCAGCGCACAACTGGCTGAAATTGGCCAAATTTTTGTTGATACCAAATTTGAATTTGGCTATGTAGACGAAATTGATGGCACACAAAAACTAATTTATATCGATGAAGTAGGCACACCTGATTCATCGCGCATTTGGGATGAAGCCGCGTATAAAAATGGCCAAATCATCGAAAACTCAAAAGAAGGTTTCCGTCAGTTATTAATCAATAACGTGCCAGATAGCGACGTATTACTGAACAAAGACCGCATGCCAGAGCGCGAAGCCCTAGCCGAAGGCTATAAATTACCCGTAGACGTAATGATGCAAGTGTCAGATACCTATGTTGGTATTGCCAGCAAAATTATTGGTAAACAAATTGAAATCCCACACGATCCGCGTGCCGAAATCATCGAATTACTCGATAAAGAATATGGTTTAATTAATAAATAACAAATAGTTATAACCAACATAGAATAACTAAACTAAAAGCGCCTAAGGGCGCTTTTTTGTTGCCAGCCCATAAACGAGTTGGGCCACCAGCAGGTAAAAATGAGTTATACCAATCGAAATAAATAACTGATCACCCTAGCTTGTTAAAACACTCGATAACTTCGTTAGATTTTTTGATTGTAGAATAACTACTTATCGAAAAAATCTGCCTTGTTCTCAAGCGTTTTTCCTACGCTATTTTTGATCACTTACTTATCGTGATTGGTATTAACGATAAATTAACCTTGGCTTAATTGTGAATTTTATGTAAATATCAAATACCCAAAAAGGGTAATTAGCAATTAGGGGAACAACAATGAAAGTTAAATTTACACTCTGTGGCGTGGCACTTGTTTGCGCTAATGCATTTGCGGCCATACCGTATCACGATAGCCAATACACATTTACCCAACCCAATGGCGAACGTATTACCTTAACACTCAATGGTAACAACTATTACGCTGAGCAACGCAGCCAAGATGGCCGCTTAGTGATATTTGATAACACACTCAAAGGCATGGCTTATGCCGTGCTCAACCAAGCAGGCACAGAACTAGAATCAACAGGGGTATTAGTCAGTAATACAGCGGTTACTTTGCAAACCACCAACCCACTTGAACAAGCCACCAGCGTGCAACAAGCAGGTTTAAGTGCTGCAGTAAAAGCCAAGCTTGTCAGTGCCACCATGCAACAAATGCTCGGCTATGATGCACAGCACCAAGCAGATCAAGGCGATGACACCTTTGTAGAGCAAACCGACGAGCTGCAACATAGTCACGCATTTGAGCAAACAGACAACACCTTGTCGCAAATTAGCGGCAATGTAAAAGGTCTCACCATTATTATTGATTTTCCCGATGAGCGCGGCACCATAACGCAACAACAAGTACAACGCTTTTTAAACGACACCACCTATACCGACTTTGGCAATGCCCAATCGGTGCGCGGCTACTTTAAAAGTGTATCGGGCAATAAGCTCGACTACACCAACACCGTAACCCGCTATTACACCGCCAAAAAGAACAAAGCTTATTACGCTGATTCAACCCTAAGCTCAACCGTGCGCACGCAAGAACTGATAAGCGAAGCACTCAACTGGCTTGAATTTCAAGAAGGCTTTAACTTTGCTACCCTTACTACCAATAGTGCTGGCGGTATTCGTGGCCTGAATATTTTATATGCAGGTAACTCCGACAGCGCGTGGTCAAAAGGCTTATGGCCCCACATGGCAAGGTTAAGCCCACGTTTTTGTGCTGATGGCGTATGTACCGACCGTTACCAAGTCACCGACATGCGCAGCAGCCTCGCCATTGGCACGTTTGTACACGAATCAGGCCACCTCATTACCAATTGGCCCGACTTATACGACTACGATGGCAGCTCTGAAGGTTCAGTCGCAAGTTTTGGCGTGATGGGCTATGGCGCAATTGGCCCCACAAACCGCTTTAAACCAACCCCACCGGTCGCCCATTTTAGAGCACTAGCAGGGTGGGACACCGTAACCGAGCTAAACCCCGCCATAAATAACAACGCCCCAACAGGCACACTTCGCCACACATCCGACAGCAACACCGCCTATAAATGGACCAACCCCGCCAATGCAAACGAAGCCTTTTACATCGAAGCCATTCACCAGTCAGGCCAAAGTTCAGAGCAACCTAGCCAAGGCCTAGCTATTTGGCATGTCGACAGCCAAGGCACTAACTCAAACGAGTGGAAACCTTATATTCAAATGGAACACGCCGACGGCAATCGAGACCCCGAATACAAACGCAACCGAGGCGATGCCACCGACTTATTCGGCTATGCAGGCGAGTTTTCGAGCATATTACCCAACGCACACACATCGCGCGGCACCAACGCATTGTGGTGGAACGGCCAAGATTCAGGCTTAAGCATTAGCAACATTAGCTCGCCCGCTAAAACCATTAGCTTTGAGATAGGCGGCGATATCATCAACCCACCTACAGGCGATACCTATACCGGCAGCTTAACTAATAAACAGCAAGCGATTGAACCAAACGGCACATGGTTTCAATACGCAGGTGGCACAATGGCCTTAGCTCTTACAGGCCCAAGCAATGCCGATTTCGATTTAAAAATAGAACGCTGGCAGGGCGGTGCGTGGCAACAAGTCGCCATTTCCGAAACCCCCACCTCAACCGAGCAAATAAGCTATAACGCCAGTTCAGGTTATTACCGCTTTGTAGTGCTATCGTACTCAGGCGCAGGCAATTACAGCCTAACGGTCACTAAATAAAGCAAAAAATAAAGGCACATCACCCACAGCAAATAAAAAAATCACTAAAACCAAGTGAAAACCCATCGCTGTGGGTGGTGCCATTACCCCATTTAAAAGCACCAGCCAACATCAAACCACAGCAAGCTAAGCCTAAAGTACGATAATCTATTGAACTCAAACAGTTGTTTTATAATAAAAAATTGTGTTACATTTCAAAAAATAGAGTGATTGTTCTGCTTTTGCATACACACTCATGGCAACACGCTTACACTGCAACCGCCAAACAACGTAAAAAAACTAAAAATAAATACGCACAGGACTCGCGGATGACAGTTAAAACGGATAATAAAGTTAGTAATTCAACGAAGTATTTCAATTTACAGATACTTATTCCCATCTTTCGATTGCCAAAGTGTGTTTTTTATAACCTTCATCAGAAAGCAAAATGTGCGACTAATCACTTATTTTTACTCATAGCCTTCATTGCTAAAGTTCAAACGTTAATTAACCAAGGAGCGGTTGCAATAAGACCGCCTATCTATAGGTTTTCAAAATGCGATTAAAAGAAGCCCTCAGCGTAATGTCTATGGCATCGCCCTATGCCGTGTCTACAGAGAGAAGTGAAGTTAAGAAGAGTATTCATCAACAAATAAAAGATTACCTATATATAGAAATGCCAATTGAAGTTGATGTTAAAAAGCAGCTTTCAAGTATGGCTTCTGGTCCCAAAGACGTCTTCTTTTTATGTGGTAGTAGTGGTGATGGTAAATCTGAATTACTTACTAAATTCAAAAAAGAGTCCGATGCACGTATAAAATTCCATTTGGATGCGACACACAGTTTTGAGCCAAACAAAAATGCCATTCAAACATTAGATAAGGTATTTAGTGACTTTGATGAAGGCATCTACCCACTTGTTGTAGGGATTAACACGGGCATGCTTTTAAATTATGCTCAAGGGGGCGAAAACGAAGCTTTCAAACAGGCAATAAAAGCTTATCTTTATGAAGGTGTTAAAACGGCAGGCAATATAAACTTTATTAGTTTCGAAGATTACCCAAAGTTTTACATTGACGAATCTGGTTACACGGCTGAGTTCGCGCAAAAGTTTTTACAGCGTTTAACTTCAAAAAATAACTTAATACGCCAACTTGTAGATAAAGACATAGCAGAGAACAAAGATAAAGAAAGTCACCGCATTCAAGCAAACTTTGAATTACTAAGCATACCTGAAGTCCAACAAAATATTATCGAACTCCTTTTTAGAGCTCGTTTAATGCGCGAACAGTTTTTAACTGCTCGCGCATTACTAGATTTCACTTTCTCGTTAATTGCAGGTCCAAACTATTTATTCGATAACCTATTTGCTGGTGGGGATAACGAGTTAGCAAATAAACTTGTTGATTTCGATCCTGCGCATAATCGCACTAAAAGTATCGACTCATTTGTTATAGAAAAAGACTTAGGGGTCACAGACCAAGCTTTTGATGAATATCGCGATGCACTTGCGCAATTTGGTATTGAACCATTATCAAGTGCGCTTTCATATTTAAGGCTTTTCTATGTGCTGAAAGGTGCTGAGTTCAGCAATAATTACCACGCGAAATTTGCTCAAGACTTTAGTGAAAGCCTGATTGAGCAATATGTACAAATTTATCAGCTTCATAGAGATTTTGATAACAGAGCAGACCAACGAAAACTGTTAAAACCTTTCTATAATGAGTTACTTCGCTCAGCAATTAGAAAGTACAACAACCGTAACGCGCCGCAACTAGACAAAAGCCAATACTTAATTAAAGAACTTAATGGTTATCAGCTAGTTGCTGAGCTAGAAGTTAAAGCAGACCATAAAAACATCACCAACCACCCGCCTAAAAGCTCGGCCAGCTTTATAGCTTGCCTAAATGTTGAAGGTGAGTCCCTCACAATTCCTGTGAGTCTAAACTTACTCGAGCTTATACAGCGAATAGAAGACGGTTATCGCCCAAATAAACACGATAAAAACACAGTCGTGTTGTTAGATGAATTAATTGAAGACATCTCTAAAGTCGCAAATAAAGTTAATACACTCAAAATAGTGAAGGATAATACCAGTATTGGGATCAAGAAAGTTGATGAAGATGAATTTGAAGTGAGTGGTATTTAATATGTTAAAAGAAACACTAACACCACCAGATAAAAATGGATTTGGTTCATTTTTACCACTAAGAACAAAAGACAAACACTACAAGTTTTGTTGGGACACCATACTTGGTTTTTTTGTGCATCTGCTTTACGACAAAGCGCTTGTAACTGAAAGTGCAGAAAGCTTTAAAGAGCTTTGTGAAAAACGCATTACAGAAAAAGTAGATGAAGTTGAGCTATGGTCGGTTCTTGAGAAAATGTACTTTGAGAACGATCAACTTTATAAAGTTTCACCAGAACTTCTTATTTTTAAAGCGGTTAATAATGAAATAGACCCTAATGACAAAAAAATGGGGGCTATGTTTGCGGGCTTGTTAAATGGGTTTAGCCTAACAAAGTCACCTGAAAGTGAATTAAATTTTCTTGAAAAAGAAATAAAAGATGAATTTGATAATTTTTATGTTACAGGTAAAAAAGCTGACGCAAAGTATAAGCAGCTACCTACCTATTTGCCGTTTTTAACCGCTTACTTTCAAAAAGACTTAGCCTTTTTAAATGAGCACCCACATTATTTGCTAAATAACTTTAATGCGATGATCAGGTTATATGGCTTTCTTTATATTGCACAAACTGCGTTGAATATAAAAGATTGGTCAAACGGGGAGCCTAAAAGTAAGCCTTGTTTTTTTATAGTAGATAACGAAAGGGCAAGTGAAGAGCGAACACAAGTAAAAGCTTTTGGTTATAAACAACTTCATGAATATATACACTTTTTATTCCCGTATTTATTTATGAATGAAGCCCTACAACCAGATGATAATATTCGCCCGCTATGGCAGCTTTATACAGAGTTACATGTGCAAAGCAGCGATGAGCAACAAAGCACGTTGTCAAAGCTTAACCAATTCGGGAGAGAGTTTGTTGAACAGCGTGTCGCTGCTAAACGTTTTAACAATGAGCAAACTTGGCAAAATCAAGAAAGCATTGAAGAGGCTATTAGCGCGTTATTAAAAGTGACTTATGCACAGTTTGATAGAAAAACAGGGCGACTAGCGCAATATAACGAAACACCTGTAAAGGGCATGGTTAACCATATACTAAACCCTTTCATTCAAAAAAGAGGTAAAGCTGGGCAAGTACTTACCTTTAATCAAGATTTAATTGTGTTACTGACAAACCTAGCTATAGGAACACAAGACAAACTACGTTTTCACGAGCTTATAAAAGAGTTTGAAGCAAGAGGTGTATTTTTTGATAAACAAAGCCAACAAACCTTAATCGATTTTTATGAGCGCATAGGCAATGTTGAAAGAATGAGTGACAGCGGGGATGCAGTGCATGTTAGAAAAACAGTTTGAGAATTTTTTAGTCGCACATTTTAACCAGTGGGCGAATAATGAAATCAAAGTTGGTTTCAGATACCAGTTTACATGCCCTGATACAGAGAAAGGGTTTAAACTTTATCAAGCGTTTATCAAAGAATCACAATCACACATTAATGTAAAAGGTATCGACTTACCTACAATAAAGTATGGTGGTGTTGAGCTAATTCCGGTTTATGAAGGTGAAAACTTTACCGAAAACTACATTGCACATTTACGAGATGAAGTATCAGCGCTTGAAGGAGGAACCAAAGGCACAGCTTTACTTGTTATACATAATTCATTGCTTGATACGCTTAAAAACTCAACTGAAGACGTTGCGCAACAAGGTGCTGTTTGGCACCCACAACAAATCAAGCAACTTTTAAATGGGTTAATTGACCAAAAATGCGATCTTGCACAAATTTCTGAATGTTTACTTGATGTTAGCTTTGAAGAAATACTTGAAGACGGTGCTACCATGTTTGGCTTTGAAAAGCTGTATTATGCAATTGCCGATGGTGATTTACGTGTCGAAGAAACTGGCAGATTGCCAGATGAACAGCTTAACAAGGGCACTTGGGACAATAAAGAAGCAATTAGGGAGCGTTTGGAAGATAACAGGAAGTTAAGTGAGCAGCTAGATTTCATTACGCACCATTATCCTAATGAGCTTGAGGACAAATTAGCTGCACTTGATTTTAGCGAAAAGTTTGTAAGAGAACACTTCCCAAAAGACGATGTTGAACGATATAAAACAAGCCTAGACCTAGAAGAATGTTTTGCTGAACAAAGAAAAAACCGCACCGAGCTTTTAGAGCTTGAGAGTATTAAAGCTCCACATGTTGAGTACATTGCAAAAACAAAAACTGAAAGCTGCGCAGGGCTTAGAGAAAACCATATACTGTTATTTTTAGAAGCTGAGCAACACGCCTTTGAGTTAGATTTAAGCTTCATCAAACAAAAGCTAAAAGATAGTTATTGTTCGGTACAGCATGATAACTACGAGCAAAAAGCCATAATCATCATTAAAAATTTAGGTGGTGTGCGTAGCCGTGCGATTGTAACTGGTAGCTTTAACGGACAAGCAAGATATATTGCAGTACAAGTTAAAACTGACAAACCTAAAGAAACACATAAGTTTAAAATTTTAGTATTGCGCAAAGGAGATTTTTTTGAAGAAGGTTTCAAACACAACTTTTTGATTGAGTCTGATAAGAAAAAGCAGTACATCACATTACAAACAGACGATAACTCACTGCAAATAGCAGAAGAGGGGAATGCTGTTACCGTACAAGAGAACGAGCAGTGCTTTAGCAACCAAGAAATCGCCACGGTTGATTTTAAAAAGCTTGCCAGTGAGTCTGACGAAGTATGTTTTACAGTGCAGGGTAAAGAAACCAAACTGACCTTTAACGTCGAAGGCGAGGTTGCAACAGACTCTTTATCATTACCGCTGTTGCTGGACCAAGGGCGCTTTAATCATTTATTTGTTGATGATTATTTTGGAAAAATTAGGCGCAACACTGAGGGTAAAGTTCATAAAATCCAAATTGATGGTAAAGAAATTGCACCAAAAGCAAAGCGACTAACTTTACTACAATATGAAGCCGAGCTGGTTGATAGTACTATTTTATGTCAAAAGGGTACTGAGCAAACACGACTGCATGATATTGAAGGTGTATATAACGAGCTATTTTTAGCGTACCGTGATTTGTTTGATTATTTACAAAAAAACAAAACGCTTGCCAGCCTTGCTGGTTGGGGTAATGAGTTTCAACAAATCATTAGCAAAGTTGTGGCGGCCTACCAGCATGAGATTAACCAAATTCCATTTAATGCGCCATTAAACGAAGCTCAAAAGTCCTTGGTGAATATTGGTTTTGCTGAATTTGCTGAGCAGGAATATATCACACCTTTGCATCCACTCGTTTTAGCTTACAATGCCAATCTAGCAAGCGTGTTAGTAGCAGATAAGCAGAATGGTGGCAGCTTTAAAAAACTACCGCCAGTCACAATTAACCGTTTAACTGCGCAAGGTTTAATGCCTTTTGTGTACGATGCAAAACATGATTTCTCCTACAACCATTCAGAGAAAGAAAATGTTTTTTGGTCAAAGCTTATTCCGCAGCAAGAAAGCAGTTATGACTTTGTACGTAGTTTAGTCAAAGACAAAGTAAACAAGTTCACCGCAGCGTTTAAGCACCTTTTTGTAGCAGGTAATAAAACTACCTTGATTATTAACTCAGTTAACAATCAACAAAATAAAGAAGTCTTTTTAGGGCTCATTGACTACATCAAACTGAAAAAGGAAAAAGTCACAAAGATACATGTGAATTTGTACGATGATGCCGAAAGCTATTGTTGGTTTGATAAGTTTGCAGACACCGCCAGCTATGATGAGCTAAAGGAACTGTGTGAACTTAATAAAGGAGCAGCTAAAACACAAGCAGATAGCATTATTGATTTGTTACGCACACGTTTAACCTACAGTAAGTTCACTCATGACAAAGGTGAAAAAGATCAAGCTTATGCTCATATGAGCTTTTTCAAAAATAATGAACGTGTACAAGCAACCGATGTTGATGTACTTCAGCAAAAAACGGGCGTAGCGTGTCATGGCTTGATGCCAGGCGAAGCGGCAACCAACAAAAATGGCCGTTTTTACACTGCATTTGGTCTAAATGGAATCGATACTAGCCAAGCGCCTCAACTTGAACTTATTGCCAAGTACAGTGGGTTAGTTAAACCAGCACGCAGTCTGCACGAAGAATACAACGCATCACGCTCACAGGCGTTGGTGGTTACAGATGAATTCAAAACACTGCTAGAGCGCTCCTACAAAAACTCAATTTGGACAACCATTATTGATCCAAAAGTCACCCTAGAGTTTTTTGAAAACCAAAAGAACATGGTGCTAATTCATTATTCAGACAATTATACAAACTCAGTGAATTACGATTCCATCACCGTAACTACTGAGCAAACCGGTTTGTACAACAAGGTGCTTGAAAGTGAAGACGGCGGTATTTTAGAAGAGTTCAATGCCTTTAACGGCGAATGGTTGCTTAACCTAATTACTGCCAATGACAATGAGCGTAAGGAAAAGCGCGGCATTATTTGTGCGTACAAATATGTAAACTGTTTACTTGCCAATAGCGATATTACTTGGGTACCACTTTCAATTGCAGAAGTAATCCGTGTGGCAGGTAATCTTGGCTTAAATATGGCTGATAGTGACTTGTCCCGCTTATCTCAGGGCTTTAAAAAGGGCGTGATCTCTGACGACATCTTGTTTGTTGGATTTAAAGAGCAACAAATCATTCTATTACCCGTAGAAGTAAAAACAGGTAAACGCCAAACACACAGTAAAGGCGTTAAACAAGCACAAGAATTAAAAAGCTACTTTGAATCATTACTAGGCCAACAAACATTAGCAGGGCACTTATATCGTGGTTTATTTATGCGCCAAGTGCTGATGCAAATTGATAAATACAAACTGTATAACGTGTATAAAAAAGATTACTTTGATGTGATTGAAGACAACTGTGCGTATTGGCTACAAGGTGATTATCAACTTGCTGAGTTAACCGATTATCCAGGTGGGTTATTATTTGTAAATGTAGAAGACACTGACTTTACCCATGCTGTATTTACGCCAATTCAAAATATACTTAAGGTCGAGTTACCAGCAGCGTGCTTAAGCTATTGGGTTAAAACCCCTATGCAAACGCTGTTTAAAGAGCTCACACCAGCTAAATTACACCATATCAATGAGCGTTATATATTAGAAGCTGAGGCAACAACTCAACTTGTAATGTTTGACGATAAAACAACAAGTGAAGAGCGCGATGTAGAAGAAAGTGGTCAGAAAACCTCAACTTCAGGTAGTCGTGTTATCGAACTTGCAGATATTGGTTCATTGACTGGAGTAAAAGGCGAGCAGCCGACTCTGAGCCAAGTGGCAGAGGCAAACAAACCGCTTTTTAAACGCAAAACAATGAGCGAAGCAGAGCTAGAGGCGCTATACCAACGGGTTATTGACTGCTACTACAGTTACAATATTCCAGTGTCTAAGCCAGTTGCCGAAGCGCCTTATGTTGAAGGGCCTGCGTCAATATTGTTTAGAGTTGAGTTAAACCCAGGCACCGATCCGCGTAAGCTTTTTGAAAAGGCGCAAGCGTTAAAATTAGATTTAAAGCTAGAGCAAGAACAAGAAGTAGGTTTTGCGATTGATAAAGGGTGCGTGACTTTTGATGTGCCTAAAAACGACAGTCAACGTTACTATGTAGATCAAAATGATATTTGGCCGGCTTGGCAGCGCCCAGAGAATGCTCTTGAAGTACCACTGGGTGAAGACCGCTTTGGCTATGTAATTAAACTTAACTTTTCATCCTCAAACTGCCCGCATTTATTAATTGGGGGTACAACCGGTAGTGGTAAGTCAGAAGCGCTAAACACCATTTTATATGGCATGGTTGAACATTACACGCCAAGTGAATTAAAACTGATGTTGATTGACCCTAAAGGTACAGAACTTAACGATTTTGAACGCTATCCACACTTAATCGGGCGTATTGGGTTTGATGATGAAGACGCCCTAGAGCTGTTAACCCAAGCCGTAGCTGAAATGCAATCGCGTTATGCACAGTTTAAGGCAAAAGGTGTACGCTCACTGCCAGACTACAACGCCAAGGTAACACCAGAAGAGCGCATTCCTTGGTGGGTATTGGTGCTTGATGAATACGCCGATTTAACATCAGATAAAGACATGAAAAAGGATATTGAATCTGAGCTTAAGCGCTTAGCGCAAAAAGCCCGTGCTGCCGGTATTCATTTAATTATTGCCACACAAAAACCAAGTGGCGATGTAATAAGCACAAACTTACGTTCTAACCTGCCTGCACAGCTCGCACTGCGAGTAAAAAATGGTACTGAAAGTCGGGTTATCTTAGATGAACAAGGCGCGGAAGTACTCAATGGTAAAGGGGATGCTTTTCTTAAATCAGAAGGTAAGTTGGTTAGAATTCAGTGTGCTAGGGTTGTATTAAAATAATAAGGAATAACAATGAGCTTTGAACCAAGAGAAATTAATGCTGCGCGGTTATGTGTAGGTTTGGCCAATATCGGCTACAAGTCATATGCTGCTATAGAAGATATAATAGATAATTCAGTTGCTGCAGGGGCTGGGCAAATTAGGATAATTATTGATGTACATGAAAATAAAACTCTAACTGAAAAGGGGAGTATTTCAAGAGTAAGAATTATTGATAATGGGAGAGGCATGGATAATGCCTTAATTCGTAAAGCCTTAGATATTGGTTCAGAAGTCGATTATGAAGTAAATAGTTTATCTAAATATGGTATGGGTTTAAAAAGTGCAGGGCTTTCTTTAGGTGATAGAATACAAGTATTCAGTGTGCAGAAAGGCGTATATTCTGATTGTCTGACGTTGGACATGGAAACAGTTCGAGATAAGAAAGCATACGGTGTACTTGTAAGCCCTGTAAATGATGGTCAAAAGCAGTTATTTATTGATAGGGATTGTGGCACGGTTATTGATATTTCAGAGATAAATAACTACGACACTGTTAATACCCTTAAGAAGAGATTACTCGAACGTTTGGGTGTGATTTATTTTGAATACTTAAATGGAAGTACACAGAATCACTTATCTATTTCCTTAGAAATTAAAGATAAACAGTTTGCTGTTGCACCTAAAGATATAATGTATAAAGAACAAAGTACGGATAGATTTATAGAGTCAGATTATGATTGTAAAACACCATGTAAACTATTAAGCGATGAAGCGCTGTCTCTACCAAATGCACCTAGTGGTGTTTCTCCGATTAAGTTAAATTTGACAGTATTCCCTCAACAAAAAATGCATACATATGCAGGTTTTACAAAAGAAGAGAAAGAGTTAATTAAAGAATATAATGTTTCACTTCCTAATTCAGGTTTTTTCATTTATAGGAATAATCGTCTAATTCGTTGGGGGGATAATTTAGGTATTGTAGACAGGGATCTTAGAACGTTACGTGGAAGGATAGATATCGGCACAGAGCATGATGATCTTCTAAATGTCGATGTGTCAAAACAAAATTTAGAGTTACCTGATGAGTTTTTAGATGCTTTAAGTCTTAAGTGTCGAATTCCAAAAGAGGATGCTAATAAGGCATTTAAACTTTGTTCTGCTCGGTTTGAAGGAGCTGAAAATAATGAAGGCGCGTCAGCAAGTGAAAGCGTTATTGATATTGAAGAAGAAGATCCTAATACCTATACAGAAATAGACGATCCTACCGAGACTCAAAGGCGTCGAGAAGAAATAATAAAAACGAATGGACCTGAAGATGAAAGCGAAAAAGTTGATAATACAAGCGATATAAAAATTAAAAAGATAGTTTATAAAGATTATTTATCTGGGTCTAATTTATGGGAGTTTAGGTTAGATCCTGATTATGGAACTATTGTTCATATAAATAAATCTCATCCATTTTACCAACTTGTGTTAAAAAGTTTGAATTCAATAGATCCCAAGCGGCAAGCAATCGAGTGTTTTATTTATTGCCTAGCAGTTGGTGAAGTTAAAACTAAAGAAAACTTAAAGGTTGTTGATTATAACGACACTAAACAAGTTATGGAGAGGTTTAATCAAGTAGTTTCTTGGAATCTACAAAACTGGACCGCACATAATCAAGACTTGTTTGATTAATTATGAGTGGCTCAGGGATCATTAAAAGTGGTTACTTTACACCACACGTATATTTTATTTTTGCCCATGATGTAATTTATATTGGAGAAACCCAGCATATTCCTGTTAGGCGCTGGAGCAGTCATTTAGATAAATCAGGTAGCTTTACTAAAAAGTTAATAAATTATCTTGACGGCGAAAGTATGCAACCATATTTAAATACACTATCATTTTTTAGTATTTCTTGTTTTGAGTTATTAAGAGATATGCAATCTGAATATTGTGGCTATAGGATACCAACACAAGCCTTGGAGCATAAGATGCATGAGATTGTGCAATCAAGAGGTGTGTTTGGTAGCAATATAAAAGTAATATCCGAAACTAAAAAAACGGCACCGAGAAATTTTTTTCATTGGAATGAAATCGAAGATATAGCAGAATCATGTATCACTCGTATGCTATATCTTCGAAAGGATGATAGCCCCTTTGTTTATCAGTTATGATTATATATTAGAAATGAAATAACTAATCCCACGATTTAAATGCAACTTAACAAAATCGCCAAACTGCACACCTTCTAGGTGTGCAGTTTGTTTTTGATACGCTTCACGCAGCACGGCTAAATACACATCGGCATATTCACCGGAAAACACTTTCCAGCTCATTTCCACGTTGCTGTCTGATGGAATATCTTCAACAGGGGGGGTTGAATCTTCAGCGAGCGACATGCACAGCGCCCAGCGGCATAGTACGTTCCAATTTTCGATGCCTGTTTTACTTTTTAGGCGAACGAGTTGCTGCTTTTGCTTTTCAGAAAGCTTAATAGAGTCAATTGTATGGAGTGCGGTATTCATTAAAAGTACCCCTCAGTAAAGGTTGAGGTTTGTTCTTGCTCGTTGTAACTAATGTGATATTCACGGCAAATAGTAGGCTTTAATTGTGTGTAATATTGCCCTGTTATTTCTTCGTCGGTCGATAGTAAAATCACTTGGCTAGAGGCTTTAGGGAAGTAGTTATTAATAAGCTTAGTACGGTGTTTACCATCTAAGCGACCAAGTGGTGTATCGATAACGGTTGGAATTTCTTTGCCTGATGCTTCTGCTAATCCCCATAAAATAGCGATAGCGAGTAACTGCCTTTCACCCGCTGATAAGCGGTTTGATGACATTGGGTTGTTGTTTGTATCAAGTAAAGCGAGTTGAAAACTCTCTGGGCAAATTTTAACACCGGTAATTAAGTTACTTTTACGCGATAAGGCAAAGAATTTATCGGTGATATGGTTTTCAAGTCCCGTGACATTTTCTTTAATCAGCTCTGCGGCAAATGACTGCATGGTTGATTTGAGCTTAGCGATATGATTGGCGACTTGTACTGCGCGTTTTTGCTCAAAGGTATCTTTGTTTTGTTGCGTGAGCAGGTTGGCATAACGTGTATTGAGTACCTCGTTACGTGCTTTGGCTTGCTGTAATAACTGCTGTTTTTGTTTTATTAAAACAAAATCATTTTTAAGTTCAGCCTCAAAACCAGCAAGCTCACTGAGCAAGTGTTGCACAGTTTCGTAATCAGGGATTGATTCGAGTTTTTTCTCAAATAAGGCGTTTTGTTCTAAAAGCGCTTCGCGGGCTTTTAGTAAGTTTGCACGTTCTGATTTATCTTGCGCAATTTTATCGTCTAATCCATTAAAGGTGGTCAAATTGCTTTGAATATAACAAGGCGTACTCGCAAGTATTTGACGTTCGCTGGCTAGTTTATTCATTGTTGCTGATAGAGCGATTAAAGCCGATTCATCAACTTTTTCTTCTACCAACGTTTGTTTAATATTTTGTTCGTAATCAATAATTGCTGTTTCAATGACTTTGGCTTGTATCGCCTTTTCCTCTAGTGTGATTTGTTTTTTAGTTGCAGTGATTAAATTACTAATTAAGCCTAGCGGACCGCAGCCAGCATCAAGTTTTACACGCTCAGCCAAATTAGCTTTGAGTTTTTCTTCAATTGCACCGAGTTCGAATTTAATTGAGTCACGCTGCTCAATTAAATGTGCGCCTGCATTGCGAACTTTCTGGCGGGCTTTATTTATATTGAGATTTGTATCACTGGCACGCTTTTCGAGGTCAGCTATTTCTTTTTTAAATGAAGTAAAAAGCGTTGTTTGCTCTGAAATTTCATTTTCAAGTGCAGTTACTTTTTCGATTATTGAGTTATCAAGGTTTTCGCCTTTACGTTTTCGTTCAACATTGTTGAGGTCAACGTGAAGCTGTGACAATAAATCGAGCCCAAGTAAATTCTCGATACCAGTTTTGATTAAATCGGCACTGCGATCAGGATGTGCTAAGTTTTCAATTTTTTCACCATCAAAGAAGAATAAATCAGACAAACTTAGAGGAATAAACTCATTTACAAATTCGTCCCAATACTGACTTAAATGCGTGTCTTCTTGATGATTACAAAACACCACTACTTTATCTTTTATGTCTTTAGTTTGGGTATGCCATTTACGCACGACTGTAAATTCATTTGTGGTTGTTTCGGTTGTATGGCTAAAGGTGATGGTTATTTCAACGACATCATGGTCGCTGGCATAACGATTTTTAGTGGTAGCTAAATATGTACCGTAGGCTTGATGGCCTCTATTTGAACATTTTGCATGTTTACCATAAAGCACTAATTGTAAGGCATCTAAAAAAGTAGTTTTACCGCCACCATTTAATCCACCAAATAAGATGATAGGTTGTTTTTCAGAAACCGTTAAATCAACAACATGGCGTCCTTGGTAGATTCCGAAGTTTTCAATGGTCAGTTGTTTAATTATCATCTAGTACCTCTTCGAAATCGATTAGTAAAGAACTGTAGCCTTGCTCTTTGATTGATTTAGTGACCATGATTATTTTTTCTTCGATAGCCGATTTATCTTCAGAACTTAAGTTTGGTGAATTGTTTAATTGAATTTGTAAGCGATGACGTTCGCGTTCTAATGCAAATTGTTTGGCTTCAAACAGGCTATTAAATGCCCCTTTGTCGAGACTTTGTGCAAGTTCATCTGATAATTTAGCGCGGCGTAATTGATTTTTATGTTTGTTAGCGATGCTCATAACAGCGCGCATCTGCTGATAAAGCAGGCCATCTTCATCGCCTTGCTGTTGGCAATGATTCTTTAACTTATTTAAAACATCGATATTTAAAATAGGGTGGTGGGCGCGTTTTTTACCGGGATACGGTCGTTTAAGTACTTTTTCATAAATACGTGGAACGCTATCTTCAACTTCGTGTTTTTCTTCAAGCCAGAGTCTGCGGATTTCTTCAAGGTCTTCAATTGGTAGTAATTCTAAGTCTTTCACTTCTACAGGCCCAAGTTGCTGTACCGCTACTTGTGCTTCAAGGACTTTAGCGAGTAAATGTTCTCTAAAAGATTGAATATAAGGGCCAGGTACTAAATCAGCACCGTGCTTTGATATATGTACAGTAAGGTTACCGTTCATACGTCTGAAATCGCGATTTGCTTTATCGCGCGTTAACTTTTCAATTTTTTTAACGCGGTTGGTATCGTTGACTTCAATCTCATTGCGAAGTGCAACTAGTGGATACATCCACTCTTTTTCTTCGTCATTAGCAATCATGGCATTCATTGATTTATCTTCAGATACCATCGTACACACGTAACAACCAAAACGGCTATCGCCACAGCTTTGAGTTGATTTATCAACAACAAGTGGGCACTCGCCACCTTCTGTTGCGCCTTGGTACATACCCATTAAGTCGTGATTAGGGAAGTTCCATGGGTTTTCAACGCTATTGAGATAAACCCATACATCGTCATTACTCCAGCTTGCAATTGGGGTATAAACCCATACGCGTTCAAGCGATCCGTTTTCGGTTAAACCAAGCGCTTTACGTGTGTTGGTCGTTGAGCTTTCAAAGCGCTCCATACTTGCAGCACGGGCTGTACTTTCGGCTTTACGTGTTCCGAGTACTAAAATAGCTTCGCCGTTTTTATCAGCCATGTTTTGGATAAATGTATTTGATGGCGATATCTTTAAACGATCTGTACACCAGCGGAATTTATAACGCGGCGCAGGGTAGCCTTTACCGATTAGGTTAACCCAAAAGCGATCTTTGACTGCAGGAGTTAAGCGGTGGGGAACGATAGGTAATCCTTGCTCGTCAGCTTGCTCTTTCATTCTTTCTAAAGATTTACCGACCCACATTGCTACAATTGGATTTTCTACAAGGGTGTCAGTGCTGATAACATGGACTTTTTTTTGACATTTATCTTCTTGCGCTAGCTCTTGCAGGGCATACCAAGTTAATTGCAGTATTGCCGTTGAATCTTTACCACCACTGTAACCAATCACCCATGGGATTGAGTCGCTTTGGTAGAGCATTTTTATATGATCGATGCTTTGGCGAACTGAACTTTTAAAGCCATTGTCACCAAAGGCCGAATGGAACTGTACTTCATTCTCAGTAGCCATTTCGTTCCTCTGTAAAAGTTTTTTCTACCGATACTTCTTTTTCGGTAAGTGGGATATTTAGTTTTGTTTTGATTTGAATACAAGTTAGTTCGGCGGCTTTTCTATTATTAGTCATAGAATTATTGATGACACAGCGCCCTGTCCAATCTGAGTTGTTTCGACTCCAATTTATGTTTTGCAAACCCTTGAGTTTGTTTTGCCACTTAGTTTCATTATTGAGTAAATAAAAACCTAATAAACCAAAGGCATGAAATGTTACGGCATGGGCGTGAATGGATTCATCTCGTAGCTCACCACCCGATGCTTTATCGTCACAGACGAGTTGCCAAGCTGGCATATTTTTTAGCACTTCGTGCCAAAACTCGTACGCTACAGGTATCAGCGATTCGTAATTGCTTTTAGTTATGGTGCCCAACAAATACTTACTAGCTTTATTTACAGCACTGTGGCTAATCAGTTTTTTAGAACGAGGCCCTAAATTGCTTTTTTCCATATGAACTAGTTTTGTAAATTGCTCACTTCTAAAAATAATCGTTTTAGAAAGTATTGCATCTGGTTTGTCGTCATACGTAATGCTAAGTGAAGTATCTGTTTTTACTGGGTAAAGATTTAAATCCTTAAAAATTCTTTGGCGTTCTTCTAATGATTTATTTGTGAAAAATACAACAGAAATTGTTTCATCTGCAAGTGTTGGGTCTGCTTTTAAAGCCTCTAAAATAGCCGCATTACGATGTTGCCCATCGGTAATATAAATCTCAGCATCTTCATCAATAACAAGGGTGCCTATTTTTTGCTCATGCTTGGATTCACCAACGCTAATAAATTCAATCACTCCATCAATGCACGCTGTAAGTGCAGAGAAAACATAATTATCTCTGCTATCTAAAATATAATTTGTTATGTCAGGAATACGCTCTTCATTTATTAAACGTTGCGCTCTTTGATCTACAGGTAATTGCCCTTCATCTAACGTAAATATTTTACTTAGTCTTTTTAGTGGACACATTACAATGTAATATTCTGTTTTTGCTTGCATTCCTTTAATTGCAGGGAATGAAGTTCCGGATACGATTTGATTCATTGTCTTTTATTAATAAGTTATAGTTAAATTTGTTCGTGATTTTTTATTTTTGTTCGTACGAACTCAGCGGCGGGGATTCTACAATAAATCATTGTGTATGTCTTGTTTTGACTGAGAGTTTATTTTGAGGAAAATATGACGACTTATTTAGATATGAATGCCACAACGCCAGTCCTTGAAGAGGTGGCTGAGTTGGTAATGAAAATGTTGTTAGATGAGTATGGTAATGCAGGTAGTCGTACACATGAATTTGGTGCTAATGCTAAAAAGGCTGTTGAAAAAGCACGTAAGCAAGTTGCTGATGTAGTTAATGTAGATAAATCTGAAGTGATTTTTACCAGTGGAGCAACAGAAAGTAATAACATTGCTATTTTGGGCTTAAAAGAGTTTGGTGAGGCTAATAATAAGAAGCATATCATTACGACTCGTATAGAACATAAAGCTGTTTTAGAGCCAATTGAGTACTTAGAGAAAACCGGTTTTACTGTAAGTTATTTAGATGTTGATGAGAGCGGCATTGTAAATCCCGAGATACTAAAAAAATTACTGCAAGCAGATACTTTGCTTGTATCAATAATGCACGTAAACAATGAAACGGGTTCTATTCAACCTATTAATGAGATTTGTGATGCGCTTGAATTTAGTGAAGCTTATTTGCACATAGATGCAGCACAAAGCTTTGGTAAAATGAGCGACGATTTAAAAAATAATCGTATCGACTTAATAAGCGCTAGTGGTCATAAAGTATATGCACCTAAAGGAATTGGAGCATTGATTATGAGAAAGCGTGGCTTTTTAAAGCCGCCATTAAAACCAATTATGTTTGGCGGTGGGCAAGAAAAAGGGTTGCGACCTGGGACTTTAGCTGTTCCACTTATTGCAGGTTTTGGTCTCGCGTGTGAAATCGCACAAAAATACGCTAGCTCATGGCAAAAACATGCAAGTGCTTTAAAACATGAGTTAGTTACTGAATTGGATAAATTAGGAGCGCAATACAATGGTGTGAATACATCACCATTTGTACTCAATTTTTCTGTACCCGATGTTAACTCTGAAGCTGCGATGGTTTTACTTAAAGGAATAGTTGCGGTATCTAATGGTTCTGCATGCACTTCTTCAAGCTATACACCATCACACGTTTTGGTCGCTATGGGTTTAAATACGAAAAGAATAGAAGGTGCGATAAGAATGTCTTGGAGTCATAGAACTCAGTCGTTACCATTAGAGCAACTCATTGAAAAAATAAAACAATTAATGTAATGAAGAAATTAACAATCGTTGAGGCCGCAGTTGAAGCCCTTACTCTCTTAAACACTGCAAGTTCTATCAAACAAATTTATGCCAAAATAATGGAGCGTAAGCTCTATAAATTTGGGGCTAAAGATCCGATTGCCGTTTTGCGAGTTCAAATCGAACGACATTGCGAATCTACTTCTTGGTCGAGCGAAGCAAAAGATAAGTTATTTAACAAAAATGAGATGGGGTTGTTTTATCTTTTGATAGATAAATCAGGCCATTTACCTATTAATTGTATTTCTGAAAGTAGTACTGATAATCTTTATTTGGTCAATCAGTTAGCTAAAAAGTTAAAGCAAAGTACCATTGAGCGGATAATTGACCACTTGTATGCCCTGGAACCAGAAGAGTTTGAATCTTTTTGTCGACGATTTTTAGAACGTTATGGCTTTGAAGATATGGTTGTTACTCAGCGTGGTCGGGATGGTGGTATTGATGTTGTTGGATATCTAGAAGTGGGTATTTCACAATTACATGTTGCAGCCCAATGTAAGCGTTACAAAAAAACAAATAAGGTTTCAAGGCCAGATATCTCACAATTTCGGGGTGATATTCAAGGTGAATATCAACAAGGAATTTTCATCACAACCAGTTCATTTACTCAAGAAGCACAAGATATTGCATTTAAACGTGGTTGTGTCCCAATTGTTTTGATTGATGGGGAAACACTAGCCGAAATAATGATTGATCGTGGTATTGGTGTTTCTACCAGTCATATACCTATTTATGATTTTGAATTTGATCTTATTTAATATCAGTAAACCGCCAACCTTTAAGTTCTACTTTCCAATAATCAAACACCTTTAATAGGATGGGCCAATTGGGCCATTCTGTTTTTGGCACGCTTTTGAGCATACTTGCTAATTTATTATCAAAGGTTTTTTGTTTTTTATAGCTGTTATCATCGTGTGCAATAAAGTTTATGCGGTTATACAGTGGTAGGTAGGGGAATTGGTCACCATAAAAGAAAAAGTCGATATCAAGATCGATTAGGCGAATTTTAATTCGTTCAGTTAGTAATGGCAGTGGTTTATTAAAATCATCGTATTTTAATAAAGTTACCTTTCCTGATCGCATGTGCACTTTGATTAAATCTATCGCATCTAAATCGCCATAAAGCCAAGTTGCGCAACCTAGGTATAAACGAATAATACTTGGCATTTTGTTTAGGAGCGTTGCTGGAAAAAGGTAAGAATGATTGTCGTTTAATTCGCCGATTTTAAATTGTTCAAAAGCATCGTAACAGGCTTGGCCAATGAGTTGTGTTTGGTTAACGCTAAATAGTAGCGTTTGTGCTTGAGTAAGTGCATCGTTAAAGCTATTAAATTGGTTTTTGATGTCGCGGATTAATCGTGCTGGCAAGTGACTTTTGGCTTGGCGTTTACCAAATAAACTCAATGCGAAGTAAACCAATAAATCATCTTTTCGTTTTTGCTGTGCTTGTTTAAATTGCCCAATATCGAATAAATCATAAGTAATTGAAAATGCTTTATTATGACTATTAAAGTGCTTGCGGATTTGCTCACTTAGCTCAAACTCGTCATTACTGGGTATGCGCCCGTAATGTAAACAGTGCTGCCAAAAGGATTCGAGTAAAGAGTGGTGTTTCTCTAATAAGCTGGGTGCGGTTTGTTGTGGTTTGGCACTGATTTTTGGTCTAACGGTAATATGTTGCCAATCTAAGCTGTTATATTGTTTTTCTAAATGGTGGTGTTCTTCTAATTGTTTGTCTTTAAAAATGGCAATAATCCCTTGCCCTAAAGTGACGCTGTTTTGGTTTAGGATTGTTTCGATGTACTCTTTAATTTGGCTTTGGCTGTAGTATTTTTGAAATGTTTTCCACTTTGTTATCACACCATCTTTAAACGGTTTAAATTGCTCAAGCCTTGCTTCGTTGGTTAGCATTACTGACACAACTAATAGTTTATCGGCCAATTGATATGCTTTAAGCAGTGCTTCTTTGCGCTCATCTTGGTTTTCTATCACATTGAGCACAAACCCTAAATTGACAATATCACTCGGTATTTTTTGACCGTCTGGGAAATGCACGGGATCCCAGCCGTTTATATCGAGTCCATGAGCTTCGAGTTCTCTTAAGTCATCTTGTAAACCACAACCATAATCAAGAATGGTGTAGTCACCATTGAGATAGCCATGCTTGGCTAAGCGTTGAAAAGGCGCAGATAAACGGTCGCGATTAATCGCCGTTAAGTGTCGCTGGATTTTTGTCGTTAGGGCAATATTCTCCGTTAATGCTTGAATAGTTGGTTTTTCGTTTTCAATTAACCTTCCAAATTCGTCGAGTGAATGGCCTTTTTGTTTAATTAACTTTAACCAAGCTTGTTTAAAACCGATTGTTTTGGTGTTTTGGTATAAACCAATGGTTTCGCCTTCAAGCGTAATCGCTTTGAATTGTCCAATGAGTGAATAATTGCTTAAGACAAAGGTTTCTTTGCGATGCAAAATTGGCGGGTTACTTGATTCTGAGTAGTCGGTGTTTTTATACCGCATTTCAATAAGGTCAATGGTGGTACTGTGCTTAAGCTCGGGGTAGGCGTAATGGTCAAAATCAGGGTAGTTAAGGAGGGTTATTTTAAAGTCGCGTTTATAAAATTTAATTAGATTCCACGGGCTGTTAATTTCAAGAGACTTGATTACGTTTTTAATAAATTGAGTGAGCTGGTCAGGCAGGGCTTCGTTAATCGCACTTTGATGCAGATATACCGCAGTGGGCAATTTTTTACCAGCACTTAAATTTTTTATAATTAACTTATATTCAAGGAAGTTCATTTTTTATAGTGATATTGTCGAAGTAATAATAAAAAGCGCGACCTCGTTTTTCGAATTGTAGCTTTCCCGCTTCACGTAAATGCATGAGTTCACAACCTGTAACTTTTAAATGTGCTTGGGTTTGTTTGCTCGTAAGCCACAGGCCATTTTTATTGTTTTGCATTTAAAATCAGTATGGTAGTATCTTGCTTGGTTTATTACTTTAAACCAAAATATCAAATGATTCATTAAAATAAATAATAAGAAGTTGCAATGGAAGTGCAGAATAATAACCCTATTGATCAATCATCCGATCACCTTTTGAACCTTGTTTGTCCAGCGTGCTCTACTGAAAATAACTTGGAGTATGGGCATCATATAAATTGTAATGGTTGCGAAAAAACGTTTGCTGGCCACACTTACAAAAAATATAAGAAACCCTTTGTAACAGCCAAAGTAGCATTATTTATTGGTGCTTTTGGTGCTTATAAAATTGATAAAGAATTACTAGAGCCACATCGTTATTCAACGGGTGTAATTTTTGAAATAGTAAATTCATGTGCAAATCCGACCACATACTTTAGTCATAGAGAGCAACAAAAATTAGCTAAAGACTGCATCTGTGCATTAGAGCAAACCATGATTGAAGTACCTGAAAGTGAATTGAGTTCTAACGCAAAGTTATTCAAAACTAAATTTAATTCGAACCTTAAAAATTGCAGATAAAAAAGGCGGTGTTTAAAACACCGCCTTGATAATTTTATTTTGTACGTGGTGTGTTGTTACCACGACCTGGTCCAGATGGGTTGCCTGTTTTACTTGGTGCATTATGTGGTGCTGGGCGAGGGCTATTACTTTGTGCTGCTACACGTTGTGCACGAGCAGCAAAACTATTTTTATCAACTACACCATGATTTTTAAGTGCTTCTGCAGATTGAATACGTGCTGCGGCAGTTTGTGTCATTTTTTTCATTTTTTATATTCCATTTAATAACCTACGCATAGGTTGTTATTTTAAGCTCGCCGTTATTGGGAGCGAGTTAAGAATAAAACAGCCTTAGGGACAAATAGGGACAATCCATGGAAAATATTAAAGATTTACAAAAAAATATTAAAAAAATTATTAAGCAACTGGGACTCTCACAAATAGTGGTAAGCCATCGTATTTTTATGGAATTAAATGAGCATAGTGATGATGAAAACGAGATTGAAAAATTCACTGCTACTTTTAAAAAACATTTAAACAGAGATACGACTAAACCCGAAATATTAGAAAGTTACCTTGGTATTATTGGTTCTTTTACCGAGTTTAAAAAAGCTGATTTGGTTGTGCCTAATAAACTGAGTTTGGGTTTTATTAATGATGAAGTGAGAAGTTTTCTTACTTTAGACTCGAAAAAATGGTTAATTGAAAATAGAGCTGAGCCAAAAGATTTTTTATAAATGCAATTTAGCTCAGGTTAAACAAATACAAAAAAGCACTTAACTTGAATGGGTTAAGTGCTTTTTTATTTGCGTTTATGCCGGTTTAATAACTGCATCGGCGGTTCCTTATATTGATTGCTGGTCTTTTTTGCATTCAAATCCTTTGTTGTTAACGTTTTCAATATTGTGTTTATTTTCGCAGGCTGTTTGCGCCATGTGTTGATGATACGCAAGGTTGTAGCCTTCGGCTATGGTGCCCAGTGTGATAAAAGAAAACGTGATTATCATTAGGGTTTTAACTTTCATGTGCTGTGTCCTTAAGCGGTGAATTGTGTTTTGTTGTCGATGATGATGACTGCTGCAATGGCTGTTCCTAACACGATTGCACTGGCCATGCCTGCCATTAATAACCCGCCAATAACTAAACCTGTTAGTGCTGTTGCTAGGGTGATGTCTACTTTTGATACGTTCATGATGTGGTGTCCTATTGTGATGTTGTAAATACTGCGGCGTTTGCCGTGTCGTTGAGGTAACAATAGGCGAACACTTGCGCGTTGTTTTTACTTAAGTGACCAATGGGTAATATCGGTGATTGGGGGCGAAATATGGGGATAAAGCATGTAACGTTTGGTGTGTTAATGGGTAGACTAAAGTCGCACAGTGTCATTTGGCTGAGGGCGCTAAAGTAACGGCAATTATCGTTATAGGAACTTGTTATGGCTCATTTATTTAAACGTTCGGTTTTGTCTTCATCGTTGTTTTTAGTCGGTTTTGCTTTTTATGGCGGGCATCTGAATGCAGACACAAATCAAGCGGTTAATGTTCTTAGCACTGCGCCTTTAATGGTAAACACTCGTTATGATCAAGCGGTTGAGCTGTTGGCAAAGCAGGTGTCGGGTTTTAATTATGTGGCTTTAGGTGAACAAAGCCATGGTGCTGCAACGGTATTTAGTTTTAAACGCGATGTTGTTAAGCAGTTGCACCAGCAGTATGGTTTTGATGTCTTGGCGCTTGAAAGCGGTTTGTTTGATGTAGATTGGTTGTACCGTCAGTTTTTAACGCACGGTGAATCAATTAAAGAAAATGCACCACGTAATATTTTTTATATGTATGCCAATAGCGCTGAAATGAAACCTTTGTTTGAATACATTGAAGCCTCTCACAAAACCAAGCGGCCGTTAAAACTGGTTGGTTTTGATTCGCAGCATAGCGGTGGGGTGTCGGTTGCTTATTTAGTTAGTGAACTTGGTAAAGCGTTAGCGCCTTTTAATAGTGAGTTTACTCAGGCGCAATGGCAGCAGTTGGCGGTGGTTATTCAACGTGTGATTGAGCTGAGCAGTACAGCACCAGCCGATCCTGACGCATTCTTTAAGCAGTTTGATGCCCTTATTAATCATGTAAAACACATAAAACAGCGGTCCGATTTTTGGCAGCGCATTGTTGCTGGATTAAAATCACAAGCGCAGCGCCAATGGCAAATGGGCGATCCGCGTAGTCATGAAATGGGTAATAATTTGGTATGGTTAAGCGAGCAACATCCTAAGGCTAAAATGATGATTTGGGCGCATACCTATCATCTTGAAAAAGACGGCCCAAGCGAAATAGCGAGCGCTGGGCAGGTGATGTTTGCAAAATATCAGCAGCAATATCATGTCACGCATTTTACTGCTGGTAGCGGTGAGTATGTTGATTTTACTGATATGAAGACTAAAGCTGTGCCTGAGTTTAGCGAGCAATCGATAGAGTATGTGTTAAACAAAGCTGAGTGTGAGATCTGTATAGTTGATGCAAAAGCGCTATCGGTGGCGCATGCAGGCAAACAAATTTTGTTGTCGAATTACCAAATAGCAGTGCCGCTGAATGACTTTGCGCATAAATGGAATTCGGTGATTTATTTTAAAGCGGTCACACCTTCGGTGCAGTTAACGCAGTAAACCAATTAGCATGTTGGGGCTTTGTATTTGTAGCCGTGATGGTCTATTTACAAGAATGCTAGGGGTCTTTTTTCAAAAAGCTTGAGCCAAAAATAGCAGCGATGTAACAACTTCTATTGCTGCTTTAAATCCGTGTATTGTTGTTATGTGGCCATAAATTTGAAGCGTGAGGGAACACAATGAATCAAAAACAGACGCGTTACTTACTCTGGTTTATTGCCACTATTGTATTTGCTGTGCTGATAGATTCACGTACCGATGCGCTGTCGCGAGCGGCGGTGCATACTACCGATGCAATACACCATGTTTATACTGTGTGGAACTATGAATCACAAAATATTCAGGCTGATGGTGGCAATATTGATGGTGAACAATCAATAGGTTCAACCCGGGAAACTGAGCAGTTCAACACCTTGCAATCTTCAGCAAATAGGGCGCGTAAAAATCAGTTAACCGATGGTGAACCACATGTCCCAGATGAGCCGCGTGAGCAAGAGTTAGCGCCTGAGCGCTCTTATGCATTTAGTGAACAAGCAGCCCTGCCTGAGCAGAAGTACATTATTGATGACTTAGCGCAATGCGACCTAGCCTTGTTAAAAGGCTTTCAGCAAGTGGGGTGGCAAAAACAATTATCTGCCCTTGATAGCGAATTTAAACGCTTTGAAATACCCATTAATCAGTATTTGCATGTCACTCTTTATGCCAAAAACATGAGCCAGTATTTTAGACAGCACTTTTCAAAGCGCTTACATCAAATCCATTTACTCTATTTTTGGTTTTTAAAGCAAAAAGCCGCTCAAAAAATTAACCTGCGAATGGTGATATTACCCGATCGTTATAATTATGAGTTGTACACGTCTATTGAGGGTCACGACCCTGCATTTTCACAAGGCGTTTATTTTCATGGTACAGATTCGGCTTTTATTGAATACAAAGGCGATGAACAAACCTTAGAGATTACATTGCATGAAGCGGTTCATGGCTTAAATGCACATTTAATCGGTCAAATGCCTCGGGCAATTAATGAAGGATTGGCAGAAAATTTTGAAGGTATCATCGGTGATGGTAAAGATTACAAATTGGATTTTAAACATGGTGAATTGCAGAAAGAGTTTTTTGATTTATACGCCTTATTAAGTTCCGAATACCAATGGCAAACCGAAGCAATGAGCAAGTTGTATTTAAGTGGAAAAATCTGGATGGCATTTTTCTTGGGTTCAGAGGATGGCATTTCATTTTTGTCAGAGATGTTCAGTAACGAGCGTATAGATCCTTGTAACAGCTTGCCAAGCGATGACATTATCTTACTTTTAGATGAGCATAAGCCGCGATTTGAAGCCGAGTTTAAGCATTGGCTGTGGCGCAATCAACGTAACTAATGACTTTTTATCGCTTGTTTACAGTAATCATTACCACCTTATTAGCAATCATTACTCACTCACATATCACTGGTTGTTTAAGGGATATTTTTATGGCTTTTTGGCCAGATTGGTTGGGCGTCATCCCATTACATTATTTACCCTCAATGGTGGGGTATAAAACGGGTTGCTTTTTACCCTTTTGTTTGTATTTTATCTGTATTTGTTAATCACTTAGCTCTGTTTAGTGCGCGATTTTTATAAAAGCGACTAGTCTTAAAACCGGTAAGTCAAAAAAGTGTAATATAACTCGGTTTAGCACAATGAGGATGTGACAATGAAATCAATTAAAGCAAAACTTCTGAGTGTCGTGTTAGGGGGGATTTTCACCATTGTGGCAGCAGGCGCAGTGGCTGTTTACAGTTTTCATGTATTAATTGTTGATTTTGATTCTGTGATTAAGCAGCAACTCGATGCGCGATATCATACCAATAAAATGTTAAGTGAATTTAAAACTCAAGTGCAAGAATGGAAAAACATACTGATCAGAGGGGCTGAACCTGACCAATATGATAAGTATCTCAAACGTTTTATCAGCAATGAACAACTCATTCAGCAACAAGTTGATGCATTAATAGCACGGCCTTATTTGTCGTCCTCAAGTTTGGCCATTTTAAAAGAATTTAAACAAGAACATTTAAAGCTTGGCGTTTTGTATCGTAAAGGGTTAGAGGCCTTTAAAGTGGCGCAGTTTAATACTCAAGCTGGCGATGACGCTGTGCAAGGTATTGATCGGGAGTCGGTTACGTTACTTAATCAGCTGAGTAAGGACATAGAGCACAAAGCCGATGAGCGCGTATTACAAATAGAAGAAAATGCAGAGCAGTTGGTATATTACACGGTTATTGCGGTGTTTATTTTGTTACTGCTGATGACATCTGTGGTTGTTTTTTATATTCATCGGTATATCACTTCTCCAGTCAAAAGAGCGTCTGATATTGCTAACCAAATCGCTAAAGGCAATTTAAAAAATGATATTCAAGTGCATTCAAACGATGAGGTAGGTAGCTTACTGACTGCACTTGGCTGTATGCAAACAAATATTCGTGATATTCAAGCTGATTTAACCGTGCAAATGGAGCAACAAAAGCAAAAAGCGATAGACTCAGGGCGAATAAAGCAAGCACTTGATAATGTCGCTGCCAATGTCATGGTGACTGACCCTAACTTTAAAATTATTTATGTTAATGATTCGATTTCAGAATTGTTTTGCCAAATGGAAGCACCGCTGATTAAATTACTTGGCCAATTTAATAGCCAGCAATTGCTTAATGTCTCGTTAAACACGTTATTTGCGCAGCATCCTAAACAGCAGCAATTATTATTAGCGGTTGAACAGCAAATAACAGCTGAAATAGCCTTTGCTGGTCGGATTTTTAATATTGTCGCAAGCCCAGTAAAAGATAATGCTAATAATGTGATGGGTGTGGTGTGGGAGTGGCATGATTTAACCGAACAGCGTGACGCTGAGCTGCAAGTATCTAATATTATAAATGCGGCCAAAAAAGGGGAGTTGTCTACCCGACTCGATACCAGCCGATTCGAAGGATTTATGGTGCTATTAGCCAAGGGTATTAATGAAATGCTTGATGCGATTGTTACCCCCATTCAACTCACTGCAAAGTACATAGATCAGATTGCGCAAGGCGATATTCCTAAAGAAATTTCGACTGATTATCAAGGTGACTTTAATCAAATTCGCAATAGCTTTTTAACCTGTACCGATGCCATTGGATTATTGATAAGTGACACAAATATGCTGGTGGAGGCAACCAGTAAAGGATTATTAGGGCAGCGAGCCAAAGCTGAGCTGCACCAAGGCGATTATAAAACCATTATTGATGGCTTTAACCAGACGTTAGATGCGATTGTAAAGCCGATTGAAAAAACGAGTTACTATTTGAATCAAATGGCACTTGGGCAGATCCCCTCACAAATCAGTGATGATTATCAAGGTGACTTTATACACGTAAAAGAAAGCTTAAGTGAATGTTCGCGCGCAATTAATGCGCTTATTACCGACACCCAATATTTAGCAAACTCGGCCATTAAGGGGCAATTAAATGAACGGGCGGACAGCACAAAACACCAAGGCGATTTTGCCAGCATTGTGCAAGGTATTAATCATACCTTAGATGCCATTGTGCAGCCGATTAACTTAACGGCAAATTATCTCAATGAGATTTCACAAGGCATTATCCCTGATCAAATTAGTGAGCAATTTGAAGGTGAGTTTGCTTTGGTGCGCTCAAGCCTTGTGCGATGTACATCAGCGGTGCAGCAATTATTAGCCGATTCCTCTTTATTAGCAGATGCTGCTGTGGCCGGTAATTTAACCGTGCGGGCCGATAATCAACAACATTTAGGTGAATTTGCGAATATTATTACCGGCTTTAATGCCACCCTTGATGCCATTTCAGCCCCGTTTAACGAATGCCAAAAAGTGATCGGTGCATTATCGCGCGGCGATTTGACGATGCGTGTTGAAGGGCAATACCAAGGGCAATTTAAAGAGTTACAGCAAAATGTGAATGCTAGCGTGACTAACCTTGCTGCGTTAGTAGGGCAAATTGACCAAACCGCAGTTCAAATTACTGCGTCATCGAATGAAATTTACCACGGTGTGACTGAGCTTAGCCAACGTACCGAAGCGCAAGCAAGCGCGATAGAGCAAACTACAGCGTCGGTTAATGAGCTAACCTCAACCGTTAACCTCAATGCCACCAATGCAATTAATGCCAGCCAATTGGCCAACGAAGCCGATACACGAACGCAACATGGCGAAGACTTATTGAATAAAACCGTTGCTGCAATGCAAGCAATTAGCCGAAGCTCGAATGAGATTTCAAAAATTATTCAGGTAATTAATGAAATTGCGTTTCAAACCAATTTATTGGCGCTTAATGCGGCTGTTGAAGCAGCCCGCGCGGGTGATAAAGGCCGAGGTTTTGCAGTGGTAGCAGGCGAAGTACGCCAACTGGCGCAACGCAGTGCTGAGGCCTCTAAAAGTATTGGGCAACTCATTAACGATAGTGTGGCAAAAGTGAAACATGGTATGGATTTAGTTGAAGATTCAGGCACTACACTGCAAGGTATTTTGAGGGCGGTGAAAGAGCTCAGTGGCTTAATGAATAACATTGCCTCAGCCAGTAAAGAGCAATCAACTGGGATTGGCCAAATTAATGATGCAATTAAACAAATAGAGAAAATGACTTATCAAAATAATGAGTTGGTTGAAAATGCCGGGTCGTCGAGCTCAGAGTTAGAGCAACAAGCATCCAAAATGAAACAACTCATGAGTGAGTTTGCGGTGTAACGATGTGTCTTTTAGTTTTTCTCATTAATACCAATCACGATAAGTAAGTGATCAAAAATAGCGTAGGAAAAACGCTTGAGAACAAGGCCGGTTTTTTCGATAAGTAGTTATTCTACAATCAAAAAATCTAACGAAGTTATCGAGTGTTTTAACAAGCTAGGGTGATCAGTTATTTATTTCGATTGGTATAAGTTAATGATTGAGTAACGATTAGCCTAACCCGCCAGACAGTTAAACTAAGGCCATTACCTCATGGCCTTAGTTTTTCTCAATTAAATAACATCAATCGCTCTGAACGTTGAACAAACCAAAACGCAACTGAAACGCAATTATTGCGCTTTGTGCCATCCGCCGACAATATCCATAAAAAATTAGGCCATATCGGCTGCTAACAGGCATAATATGGCGCATATTGGTTAATTTTAGAAAAGTGAATGTATGTCATTTGAGGCCTTAGGCTTATGCGATGAGCTAGTAAAAGCAGTAACAGAGCAGGGTTATACCGAGCCCACCCCCATACAGGTTGAAGCTATTGCTGCAGTGTTAAGCTTGCGCGATGTGATGGCAGTTGCTAATACGGGTACGGGTAAAACCGCAGGTTTTACTTTGCCATTAATTCAACTGTTATCCGCAGGCTCTGCGCCGCAGCCAAAATCGGTGCGCGCCCTTGTTATCACACCCACCCGAGAACTCGCTGCGCAAGTCGCACACAGTGTGCAAAATTATAGCCGCCATATGAATATCAGCACCGCAGTAGTATTTGGCGGGGTAAGAATTGAACCTCAAATAGCCCAATTAGCCGAAGGTGCTGATATATTGGTTGCGACGCCTGGGCGTCTGATCGATCTTTATAATCAGCAAGCGATTAACTTTAATCAACTTGAGTTGTTGGTTTTAGATGAAGCCGACCGAATGTTGGATTTAGGCTTTATTGATGAAATAAGCCAAATTCAAAGCTTGTTACCGCCTAAGCGCCAAACTTTGATGTTTTCGGCCACGTTTTCAGACGAAATAACAGCGCTCGCCAAAGGTATGCTCAATGATCCGCTGTCGATAGAAGTCAGCCTAGTGAATAGTACGGTTGATACGGTTAAGCAAAAAATATACGCAGTAGACAAAGCCCGTAAGAGCGAAGTGTTACTTTATTTACTTAAAAAGCATCAATGGCGCCAAGTATTAGTGTTTAGCCGCACTAAAGAGGGTGCCGATACTTTAGTCACTCAATTGAACAAAGCTGGCATTAACAGCGCATCAATTCATGCTAATCGCACACAACACGCCCGCACCCATGCATTAACTGGCTTTAAATCGGGCGAAATTAACGTATTAGTCGCCACCGATATCGCCTCGCGCGGCATTGATGTCAACCAATTACCGTGCGTGATAAACCTTGATTTGCCTTATGTAGCTGAAGATTACGTCCATCGCATTGGCCGCACCGGCCGCGCTGGTACAGATGGCTTAGCAATTTCGTTGTTCAGTAAAGATGAAACTAATCAATTACACGCAATCGAGCGCCTACTTGGCCGTACCTTAGCTTGTGAAGTTTTACCTCAATTTGCCCCCACTGTGACCGCTAAAAAAGTCAGTAAGTACGATGACGACGAATATGGCAATTTCGAACCCGATCCAGAGCCCCGAGGTGGAAAAGGTAAATCTCAAAAGCGAAAGGGTAAGCGCTAAGGGTAAAGGCTAAAGGGTATCGTAGCCAATAATCAGACTTACTCTGACCATCAAATTTTTTTGAAATGGTATCGATGTAAAGATCCAGCGAAGTGCAGGGAATGCTTAAGATAACGCCAGCTGATTTGCTGGCGTTATTGATACAGTAAATCACAAGTACTCGTTTATAAAATCTTATGCACTCAATACCATAGGTACTGTGGTAAACATAAGCAGCACAATTACGGCGATTGCGGCTAAATTTAACCACAAACCTGCTCTGACCATATCACTAATTCGTAGTTCGCCCGAGCTAAATACAATGGCGTTAGGTGGGGTTGCTACCGGCATCATAAATGCACAACTAGCCGCTAAAGCCGCAGGGATCACCAGCATCATAGGGTCATCAACTAGGGTTACTGAAATGGGTCCCAATAAAGGCAAGAAACTCGCAGCTGTTGCTGTATTACTAGTAATTTCAGTTAAAAATACAATCGTTACCGTTACAATTAATACAGCAGCAAACACCGAGAATGATGATGTTGTTTCAAGTTGTGTGGCAATAAAGCCAGCTAAACCAGAGCTATTAATCAACCCAGCTAAAGCAAGACCTCCCCCAAATAGTAAGAGAACGCCCCACGGTAATTTTTTTGTATCATCCCACGATAAAATACGAATATCTTTTTTGTAATCAACAGGGACAACAAAAAGCAGTAATGCAACAAACATCGCAATACCGGTGTCTGAAATTGGTAAGCCAGTGGTGTCGACAATTAATGGTCTAAAAATCCAGCCAAATGCTGCTAAGGCAAAGAAAAATAACACTAACTTCTCGCCTTTACTCATTAGTCCTAGCTCAGCGAGTTTATCTTTAAATAATTGGTTGGTATTGACGCTTTCACCTTGGTTTACGTTGTAGCAAAGCTTGGTCAAAGTAATCCAGCTAATAAACAGCATCACAATTGATAAAGGGATGCCAACCATCATCCATTGAGCGAAGCCAATTTCAATACCATAACTATCGGATAAATAGGCAGCCATTAGCGCATTAGGAGGCGTACCAATCAGTGTGGCTAAACCGCCAATACTGGCTGAAAAAGCAATCGACAATAACATGGCTTTGGAATAGTGGTCATTGATATTGGTTTGCTTGCGGTTAACGATTTGTATGATAGATAGCGCAATCGGTAGCATCATTACGGCTGTTGCTGTATTTGACATCCACATTGATAAAAACGCAGTCACCAACATAATGCCACCAATTTGATGGCTAGGTTTAGGGCTCACCATTAACATCGCCTTTAAAGCGATGCGTTTATGAAGATCCCACCGTTCCATGGCGATAGAAATAAAGAAGCCACCTAAGAATAAAAAGATAAGAGGGTGGGCATACGATGCAGTGACTGTTTTGAGCGGCCCAAGACCAATAATGGGCACTAAAATTAATGGTAAAAATGCCGTTACAGAAACAGGTGCAGCTTCAGAAATCCACCATACTGCCATCCATAGCGCTAAACCTAAGGTATGCCAAGCTGCAGGCGACATACCATCAAACGGGACTGGCACGACTAATGTCATCAACATCAGAATTGGCCCTAGTAACAACATCCCCACCGGTGTTGTCTTGTTTTGAATCTTACTCATAAAATTACTCGCTTTTTATTTTTTATAATCGATCGGTAACTCCTATAGCAAAGATATTGCCATGTTTTTATCTTATTGTAATTAAAGAGTTTATTTATTTTAATTCATTATTTTTAGTTATAAACGTGTCGATATTGACCCAGAAAACTACTCTGTGTGAGTGTAAATCCCCCCATCTTGTCGAGTGTAAATATTGGCCTGTTTATCTGGTAAATTTTTACAGTAAGCACAAAAAAAGGCTTGTTTAGAGTTTGTATTGTGGGGGGATTTCTATACGTGATTGAAGTGGTTTAGGGTGGTTTTCCGCCTTATTAAATGGCTGTAATTATAATGAGTTAGTTTAAGTTGTTGTTATTAATATGTTTATTTTATTCATCAGTACTTTATAAAATTGGCTTAAAGCTTGCGATGTCAGTACACCAATTCAGGACGAATTGGCTTGAAACATACAATAATAAAAACGACTTCAATTAATAGAGGCAAATATGAAGCATCTTCAACATGACATTTTAACTAAAGTAATTAGCCCGTTAACCTTAACCATTGCCTTGTGCTTAAGCTCGAGTGCCAATGCAAGCCAAGTTGAAAGTAAATTCTATGGTTCACTGCGTTTGGGGGCTGACTTTGTAAATAGCGGATCGCCCGATGATGCAGCTAATGGACGAGACTATTTAAGCCGCTTTGGATTAAATGCAAGTGTTAAAGTAACTGACACACTAAGCGGTATTGCGAAAATTGAATATGCCAATGGCGGTACATTATTTCTGGATGAAATTGAAAGTACCCCTATGGTTTTACAAGTTAAACTTCTTCGAGTGCTGGAGGAGCGAAAAATTGTACGTTTGGGCGCCAACGAAAACATAAACCTAGACGTAAGAGTGATTGCAGCAACAAAAGTCGACTTATTAGCTTTATGCGACCAAGGGTTATTTAGACATGATCTCTATTATCGATTAAACCTCGTTAAGGTCGATATACCCCCCTTACGAAAAAGAATGGAAGATGTACCACTGCTTTTTTTGCATTTTGCACGTATCGCCTCTGCACGATATAAAAAAGAACTCATTCCATTATCCAGAGAACATAAAGCTAAATTACTAAGTTATGATTGGCCCGGCAATGTTCGAGAGCTACGTAATTTAGCAGAGCGTTATGTATTATTGGGCGAAGCGGCTGCGTTTAGTCAGACAGGACAAAATAGTGAACATGCGATTCAAAGTAGTATGGGACTGACACAGCGAGTCGATTTTTTTGAAAAGTTTCTCATAGAAGAGGCACTCGCCAATAATGAAGGCTGTATCAAAGAGACCATGGAAGAGCTTAAACTTGCCAGAAAAACGCTTTATGACAAAATGAAAAAATATGATTTAGAGCGTAAAAGCTACCAATAAAAATAAGTTTGCAGTTTTTTAAGTCTCACAGTCATAAAGTAAGGGGCTTATTTATTAAGACTCTTGCGCCGAGGTATTGTGCTTTTTTTGCATAAAGGCTTAAGTTACTTATTAAGTAACCTGAACTCTGGATAATAAATCTATCTCCAGTGGCTATTTTCAACGATAACTACGTTGAGTTTACTTGCAATAGGCCCGCTATTGACGCGTAAACTCGCCTTGTTATCCCTGTAAATCTCCGTCTGGAGAACTTCTGGATTTTTATATAAATAGAATCAATACGTTAGACAATCTCTTAACCAGAGCTCAGATTAAGTAATCAGTTTTTCGTTACCAGCAGTGTTAAATGTCACCGTCCATTTTTTTAGTTCTTCGAACTTGTTCACTAACGCTTTCAAAACTCGCTCGTTTTGATCTGCTTTTTTATCTGCAACAAAAAATCCAGGCTCTATTTTGTAAAGCGATGACCAGTGCGCCAGTTGTATGGGTGTCATTACTTGCCAAACAGCGTCAGCATTATGGTTATGAACTAAGATCAAAGAGCCAACATCATCATTATCAGATGCGAATATAAGCGTAATTGTTTGGCCTTCCCTTAATGGCACCGCACTATCACCAATATAAAAAGGCGCTTCTGTACCATCCGCGAGTTTTAACCAAAATTCATGAGCAGTAGTGGTTTTAGCGCTCAGATGAAAACTATTAGAGATTCTCATTGCACTATAACCAGTGCCTCTGTATGAAAAGCTACTATAGCCAACATAAGATGAAAATCGTGCATCTATATTAAATTCAGAGCGCTTTTCTGTTTTTAGCACTTGACCAGTAATAGCCATGAAGTTTAAAAAACGATCATAATGAATAAATCGTTCAGAGATATAATCTTCTGATTCTGATGTTAAAAGTGTGTCATACATTGAATCAAGACGTTGAAGGCGAGCTTGAGCGTCTTGCTCAGCTTGTAACTTAAGCTGTTGTCTGCGCTGTTTTTCTTCATCGAGTTTTTTAAGGGTTTGTTCTTTTAAAATAGCGGTATTTTTTTTCGCATTTTCAGTCGCTTCTTTTAAAATAGGCACTGCTTTTATAATAAATTCATCTGTTTCTTGTTTGGCTTTATCAAGATGCGGTTGGGCTTTTACATTAAGTTCATCAGCTGCTTTTTTTGCTTTATCCAGCATCGAAGCGGCTTTTGAAAGTAGCTCTGGTGAAGACTCGTTGACTCTATTTTTTAATTTATCAAATAAACCAGCCATATTTTTCCTAGTTATTATTTAAATGTCCCTATTATGAGATAAGGTAACTTTTTCACAATGTTAAGTCAAAGACATGATTTACCTTTTGAATCGCACTATTAAGTGTATTTTAGGTAACAATAGTCCAGGCTATTTGGCTGCCAAGGAAGGTTAAAAAATTCAATCAGACAGCAAAAGAAAAAGGGCCTGAACGATTTGTTCGAAGCTACAAAAAAGCTGACTTAACCTCAGTTCTGGATAAGTGATTTAACAACGCATGAAATTAACCGTAAATATTGAATTTATCTAGCGCGAGCAAGGCCTATAGCATGAGGAAACCAGCAAAGGGATTGGAGTACCATTTTGACAGAGCATCTGTGCACTAGTAAGCGATATCGCAAGTTGTTAAAGCAATTTGGTATGTGAGCAAATGCCCTACAACACATATCACACTAATGCTTTGCGCCTAACAAAGAGCATATTCCTACCAGATATCAAACACTAAGACTATAAAACTTATTGCTGGCTTGACTTAGTGTGTTGTTGCGGTGTAATTTGCCTGGCTTAAATTAAGGGACTAATCATGAAAGCAATCTATAGTACGGTTTTTTTAGCGCTAGTAGCGAGCGTGACTCACGCAGGTACATTTTGCCAAGTATCAGAGTTGAGCAATAACGAAATCCATGTGCACAACCTTCCAAAGACAGTCAGCACACACGATGCAAGATATTCTTTAACAGAATCTAATTTAGAGGCGGCAACGCCTATCAAAGTAGATATTGTGTTTTTTTACCAACCATCTTATTTTGCAAAGCACGGCGCTTATGAAGGACATAAACGCATAGAAACATTTGTAAAAACCACAAATGAAAGCTATGCCAAGCATGGCTACGACTACCAACTGTCTATATCGGATATTCTCCCAGTTGTATCTGTAGCTGATGACTTGCCGTATCTAACCGTTGTTGATGAAAATGGCAGACCTCTTATTTACGGCGCAAATTATTTTTATTCAGTGTCAGCCTTGAACCCTGGCAACCCTGAATACGAAGCTTATAAAGAGAAATGGAAAGGTGACCTCGTTACTTTTATTCGCGAGCACCGCGATAATGACACTATCCTTGGATTAGCATCGATGGGCGGTGAATACTCAAGTTTTCTAGATGAAAACCATAAACCTGAAAATCAAACGACTTTTGCTCATGAGATTGGCCACAATTTAGGCATGAACCACGAGGAAGGTAAGGCAATTACTGGGCCTGAATACGCAAGGGCGTGGATGTGTGGCGGTAAACGGACTATTATGTATTCATCCAGTCCAATCATAGATGAACCTAGCCACTATTCATCTCCGTACCTTTTTAATAACGGGGAAAAATGTGGAGATGAAAAAGCGGCTAATAATGCACGTATTCTTGAAGACAACTTTGTCGCAACGTCGCAGCGCAGGGCTGGCGTAGAGGTAAACGGCACCGTTAAGTTTTCTCAAAGCACCTTTACTGGAAATGAAGATGACGGTGTGAAAATTACCCTGCAACGCGATGGTGACTTAACGCTGGAGGCATCGGTAAAAGTGTTCGCAGAAAATGGCACCGCTACGTGGGGTACTGATTTTGTTGATGCGTTTGTTTTAGCGCAATTCCCTGCTGGTGCAGCGACAACTGAAATCATTTTCCCGGTAATAAAAGATAGTGAAAAGGAGGAGACAGAAACATTTACGGTGTATATGAAATACCCGTATCGTCTTGCCGTTAGCGATGATTCAACAGTAACCGTCAGCTTAACCGATAACAAAAAAGTCGGTCTCCCTGGCTTATTCTCGATTTCTGGTCCGTCACAATTAAATGAAGGAGAATCGGCAGAGTATGTTATTACGCGCACTGGTGGTGAAGGAGATGTAATTATTGATGTCAAAGCCGTAACGGGCAGCGCATTTACGGGCACAGATTTTGTAGAACTAAACTCTAAACTGGTATTCGCTCAAGGTGAAGTGCAAAAAGTCGTTACATTAAAAGTAATTGATGATATTTCACCAGAAACAAAAGAGCATTTCACGATTGAGATTAGCAGCCCAAACACAGGTGCAGAGTTTGACCAAAAGAGTGTCACTGTCAGCATCCCCGAAAATGACAGCGATAAAGTACAAGCGAATGTAGGTAAGTTTTCATTGAGCGTTTCAGGAGCAACGTACACCGAATCGTTAGCGACATACTTGCTCACCATCACTCGAACTGAAGGTTTTGAGGGACGAGCAAATCTTAGGCTTAAAACGATAGAGGGAACTGCATTGTCAGGTATTGACTTTGTACCTCTTGATAAAGAAGTGACGTTCATCGATGGTCAAACCGAACTAAAAGTGTCTTCTGGCTTGTTGGATGACACTAACGATGAAGTTGGCGACAGTACGTTTGATGTTGTACTTGAAGGAGCGGGTGTTGAAATCTTAACAAGCAGCGTTACCATAACGCTCATTGATAATGACGACCCAAAAGTGATCGAACCAAAGGCCCCAGAAAAAAAATCAGGTGGTTCATTGTATTGGTTACTACTTTCTTTTGCCTTAGTGCTTATAAAGCGAAAGTGACACTCTTCTTTTGAAAAAAAGCGCAATTTATATTGCGCTTTTTTTTGCTAAAAGGCTTAAGTTACTTATTAAGTAACCTCAGATCTGGTTAAGCCAGCATTAGATTGTTGCTCTCTAAAAGCGCTAGCTCCTGAGACGTTAAATCCAATGATGGCTTTTCTTCTTTTAAACAATAGCAATAAGTCCACCAAGAAAATTCAGCATAAAACCATGCATACTGCGATGCCGAGAATGTTCAATATAGGAAATATTCTTCAATTGGTCGTTCACTGTCTCAATAATAAATCGCTTTTTTAACATGGCCCTGTCCCACAGCGATATGAATTTTTTCTTCATGTTCTTTCGAACCGTTGTGATTGATGATCAAATGCAGTTTAAATCCAAATGACCAACCAACTAACTTATTCATGCTCGTTCCTTTTGGTTTAATCACTCTTGGTCGAATGATCGGATCAGGGAACGAGCTTTTAGTTCCTTCGTTTTTTAAATGTCTTATCCGAAGTTCAGGTTACATTATTATCCTTAAACAAACATCAACCAAGCCACCGCACTGGCACACAAGCAATAATATAGCATTGGCAATAACGTGTAGCGGATGATTTCGCCTTCTCTGCCATGCAAGCCCACCACACTCGCAGCGGCGACGACATTGACTACCGCAATCATATTACCGGCGTTTGCGCCTAACATTTGTAGTGCTAAGACTAGACTGGGTTCGAGATGGGCATCAGTCGCTACTGAATGTTGAAAGCGGGCAAACATCAAATTCGAAAATGTCGCGGAGCCTGCAATAAACGACCCTAAGGCACCCACAAGCGGTGCGATGATTATCCAAACATCGCTTAAATGAGTTCCAACCCAATTTGCCAAAGCGATTGGCATAGCAGGTAGGCCTGCGCTGTTATTATCTGATTGCAAAAACAAACGCACCATAGGCACCGCAGCACATAGCGAAACCAATGAAGGAAGTAACATGGTTGCACTGTTTTTGAGAGCCGAAGTAAATTGGCTAGGCGTGCCTCTTTGTAACCAGATAGCAATCGCTGCGGTAATAATAAACAAACTACCAGGTAGGTATAAGGGCATAACACGAACCGAAATAGTGGTGCCCAACATCGCTTGCCACTCAAATTCGATGCTTTGCAACCATGCTTTAAATGGCAATTCTGGCAGTCGAGTGAGCACTAATAATAACGCGACAACCAAATAAGGTGTCCAAGCTTTTAGCAAACTCAATGAAGCAGGTTTGTCTTCATCAACCTGTAAATAGCTTGGTTCTAAATTACGACGGATAGAGGCGGGGAGTAACACGCCTTTTTTTGCAAGAGGGCAGATAATACTCAAGCCAATTAGCCCGCCTAAAATAGAGGGAAACTCAGGGCCAAAAAGCCAGGCCACGCAATAAGCCGGTAAGGTAAATGCGAAGGCGCCAGCAATCGCAAAGGGAGCCAACGCAAAGCCATCACGCCATTGACAAGACTCACTAAAAAAGCGGCAATAAATCAGAACCATCATCAAAGGCAACAGCGCAGCAACGAAAATGTCGATGCTAATTGCGGTAAGGGCAATGTGCGCCACTTGCGCGCTCGAGATACCCACAATGCCTTGTCCGATCCCGACAATAGCAGGGGTACCCACTGCACCAAAGGAAACAGCACTTGAGTCAGCGATCAGAGCCAGCACAACAGCGCCAATGGGCGAAAAGCCAAGCGCAACCATCAGCGGTGCCGCGATGGCTGCAGGCGTACCAAAACCAGCTGCGCCCTCCAAAAAACTGCCAAATAGCCAGGCTACAATAATCAGCTGTACCCGTTTATCAGGGCTAATCTGGCTAAAACCCTGTTTAATGGTGGTGGTTGCGCCTGTTTGCTGCAAGACTTTTAGAAGTAACACCGCACCAAATACAATCCATAAAATGGTTAGGGCTAAAATCACCCCTTCTAATGCCGCAGCGAGCATGTGCAGAGCGGGCACTTGCCACACAAAAAAGGCACCAAGCGCGGTTGCCGCTAAACTAAGCGGCATTGCATGCTTTGCCGGAAGTCGAAGGAGAACCAACAAAATAAACACACTTAAGACAGGGATTAATGTAGTGATAAGTTGGATCAGAGTCATTGCGCTTAACATCCTGTGTTATTGATAATTAATCTTATCATGTTGGGAACATAATGAAATGGCAGGATTAACATTGCATGATTCGAACCACCGACCCCTACCATGTCAAGACGTATAACATCAAGTTTCAACTAACTGATTTAGATTGATAGTTTAATAAAAACAAAGAGTTGCGCTGATGTGTTTAGGCTGTTTTTGGAACGATTTAGACAAATACCACCTATTACAAGGCACTAGATAGGCACAAGTTGAAATGGCCAAAAAGACCACTATTTTTAGAGGTTTTTTTGTTTGAACGGCCTGAAATTTTAATGATTAAACAATCGCACAAGCTAAATTATGTTGTGAATTGGTATGCGGTAAGTATTAGCAGTTATATCCTAGTTAGAAATATGATTATTTACTATAACTGCAAAATCTCAAAATAGGTGTGTTCAACTTGACTTTCCTGCTGAGCAATTAACAAATAAAAATAATTATCATTATCATTGGTGGGTTGTGCTAATTTCTGATATATTTTTTGCGAAATAATAAAACCTGAGAGTAGCGCTTTCAGCTTAAGGATATTTTACCGTAAATTAAGGTTCCTTCATGACATCATGCAGTAATATGGAAATACTGAGTTCTCAACAGTCTGAACTTATACAAAGAGTGGATGCTCCTTCGAATACAATAGAACTTAGACCTGGATTTTCTGTCAGCTTATTGTCAGCAAAAGATATGGGGCCTGCAAATACTAAACAAATTTTCCCAGGGGGTGATGAGTTTGTTCACCTCAATAGTATTATAGCTGGCAAATTTGACGCTAAGGTTGGTAATGCGAGTATTCAATGTCGCTGTGGTGATTACAATATTGGTTATGTGTGCGGAGAGAGTTTTGAAGCCTATCACAGTGATGATTTTTGTAACTTAGCGGTGATGATCACCCCGGAAATTCTCAATGAGTTAGCTGGCGAGGAACTATCAGGTATTGACCCCAATAGAGAGATGTCTTTTTTTGTAAAGCAGGCAGGCTTGAATAGTAAAGTGGTTGCATGCGCGGAAAGAGTCAAGAATTTGATTTATGAAAAAGGACAGAAAGACTTATTGTTGTATTCAGCTGTAATTGATTATTTATATTGGCACTTAACAACGATAAAATCTCACGATGTTAGCCAGGGAATCTCTCTCAGAGAAAGAAAGCAGTTAATAGCTGCGAAGGATTTTTTACTATCAGATCTTAGTTCGCCACCCACTATCTCTGCAGTTGCAAGAACGGTAGGTATTAATCAATGCAAATTAAAAAAAGGTTTCAAGACACTTTTCAATAATACAGTGTACGGCTGTTTTCAAGAAGAACGTATGCAACAAGCGATGAGATTATTGCGGGACAATAATGTTACTGAAACTGCAATATCGCTAGGATATAGTAACGTTAGCCATTTTAGTGTGGCGTTTAGAAAGCAGTTTGGGCTACTCCCTAAAGAGGCGAGAATGAGTTTGTCACCGACTTTTGCTAGGCGCTAATGATTAATTCCTAGATATAATCAGTTGTTTGGTAGGCATTTTGAAACTCAGTTTGCCGCACTCCGATTTCCAGTAATTTAGCTGCTCTGGGTTTACTTTTTGAGGCGGTACATTTAACAAGCTTCCCAATCATCAGTCACCGGTGGATTTTGAAATATCTTTTAGACAAAGCGTCCGCTTGGATTTGACTAGAACATAGTAATATTAAAAACCGGTTTTACTTTAAGTAAAAACCGGCTTTAGTAATTAACCTGAGCTCTGGATAATAAATTTATCCCCAGAGGCTACTTTCAACGCTAACGGCGTTGAATTTACTTACAATAGGCCAGCTATTGACGCGTAAATTCGCCTTGTTATCCTTAAAAGTTTCCGGCTACAGACTTGAAAAAAAATTTACCAATTCAATATCAATACGTTAGTAAATCTCTTAACCAAAGCTCAGGTTAATTAGAATGATGTACCAACAGTGATGCCTATGGTTCTTGGGTTTCCGGCTTCTGCGGTAATACCAAAGCCAAAGTTAAACTCGACTTTGGAGTAATATTCATCAAGCGCGTTTTTAACCCATAGGTGTGTATACCATTCTTGTGATTCTATTCCCACCTTTGCATTGAGTAAGTAATAAGCGGATTGCTTCATAGTGTTTGCAGCATCAAAGTAATGCTCACCCATGTAGATGTTATCCAATTGTGCTAACAGGGTTAAGTTACTCCCAAGCTCACTACGGTGGTTAATTGAAAGGTTTGCGCTCAATTTAGGTGTGTTAGGTAAGTAATTATCACTATAATCTTCGGCCATGAAAGTGGCAAAATTAATACTGTTATACTCTTTATATTTGGCTGCAATATAGCTGGTCGAGAATGACAAGCTCCAATCTGTGTTGATATTGAAGCGAGAGTCTAATTCAACACCCTGACTTTCACTTTTACCTGCGTTATCAGTGATAATAGTGGCATTTTGAAGTAACTGTTGTACTTGTTGCTCTTTTAGTTGAATGTAAAAAGTAGCTAGAGATAAACTCAATTTATTATCTAAGAATAAAGTTTTATAACCTAACTCATAGTTGTGGCTATATTCAGGTTCAAAAGTGGGTTTACTCTGATTTGGGTATAAAGTATCGAAGCCTCCAGCGCGATAACCTTTGCTATAGGAGCTATAAATGAGGTCGTCATTTTTAGTTTGATACGATAAGGCTAGCTTCGGTAGAACTTCGTTAAAGCTTTTTTCGCCACTGTATTCGACAATGGTCCCTTGTGAATAGAAATCTAAGTCTAAGTAAGCTTTTCTTTTCTCTTTATGAAAGCGCACACCAGAAGTCAGAGTTAATTGTTCGGTTAAGCTGTAGTCTATTTGGCCAAAGGCTGCAAGGGCGTTATCATCTTTGGTGGTCACCGAGTAATCTGAGACCGGGCCTCCCATTCCAAAAGCAGAAAAATCTTGGAAGTTATGTGTATGTGAAGTCGTTTCACTTTGATAAGCGTATAGACCGGCTAACCAGTAAAGTGCTGAGTTTCCTTTTGATGACCATCTAAACTCTTGTGATAATTGATCAAAATCTTCTTTTGTAGAGCTGGTAAATTCGTAGCCAGTCATATTTCCGGTATCTTGATCAGCTGAGTTGTCATTTTTCCAATCTCGCCAACTAGTTATAGAAATAAAGTCTATGTAACTTCCAGTGAAATCGATGGTTGCTGAAACCCCTAACGAATCTCGATTATCTATCCCTTCAAAATCGTGTTGAACTTGATCAGGGTTTTCCTTAATTTGTTCAAGTGGACCCATAGCGTATGAGTCACCTCTAAATTTCTCAAAATCAACAACCAAGTTGGCCTCAATATTATCACTGGCTAACCAGCGTAGTTTTGCCCGTGCGCTAACATCATTACGTGCACCGAAATCTTTATTTAAATATACGTTTTTAATGTGTCCATCACTGTGGTGAGCAGATAAAGAGAAGCCAAAAAATAAATTGTCTTGATTGACAGGCGTATTCATGCCGAGTCTTAATCTTTTCGAATTGAATTCATCATAAGATAAAGAAGCTTTAAACTCAGGCATCTCATCTGGTTGCTTGGTGACAATATTGATAACACCTGATAATGAGTTACCACCGTAGAGTGTTCCTTGTGGGCCTCGTAGCACTTCGGCACGAACTATATCAACCAATTCCAAATCGAAAATACTGTTGTTGCCGTAATTTACGCCATCGACATAAAAACCAACTGTGGGTTCGGTAAACAGACCAGGCCCTATTCCGCGGATAAATACATTACTGTCTCTTCGACCTCCCCAGCTAAATACATGTAAACTTGGTATAAGGTGGCTTAGATCTGTCATTGAATTTACTTCAGAATCGATAAGTTCTTGACCAAATAATGCAGATACACTGGACGCGATTTCCATGATGTTAGCTGTGCGCTTTTCTGAGGTAACAAGTATTCTTTCTAAATCGACTTTTTCAACCTCCACTTCATCTGCCGTCGCTAAATGTGGCGCACTCAGCAATGCAGAAGCGGCAAGTATGGTCAAGATACTTTTGGCAATTTTGGTTTTAGATATAACACGATTGTGGGAAGATGACTCTGGCGAAAGTGAGAAGGGCATCGAGGTAAACTCCTAAAAGACTTATAATGAAAGCTCGTTAATAGGAGTTATTCTCATTTAAAATATGTGGAGTCACTACCCGTAAAAGATAATAACCCCTCAAAAAGGTTGTATTTTTTATAAGCTTGTTTATTCAAGTTGTTTAACTAGCTATGGCTACGGGGTAACCATAGCCTGAAATTCGCGCTTCAATCAAAGATAATTGGCTTACCACACAATCAAAAAAATAATTTCTTTAAAGTCTCCTTTGTGAATGAGTTGAACATGCCAATAAACAACTCATGGTGTTGGTTGGGATTAAAACAGATAGCTATCGAAACCATCTCACCTTGGTGGTATGGCATGAGATCAGATATTTGTTTTTTGATCTCTATTTCGTCTAATTTCATCATTTTATTTCCTTTAAAAGTGGCTAAGTTTCATTTTAAAAAACGTTGGTTATCACTGTAGCTGACTTCAATATATTGCCCATCAGCATTTAAGAAGACCGCGATGGGTTTAGTGTTTACAGTGGTTTTTAACTGAGCTTTACCATTGTGAAAATTAACTGCAATAGTACGTTTCTCATCATCTTTGAATAACATGGTAAAGGTTGCACTGCCCGAGTAACCTCGATTTTTCTCTTGATTATTATTTGCAATGTGCAGTGCATTCAAACTTGCTGTTAATTGATAGTTTCCTTTGGTTTGTTCAGTGAATTGCAAATTATGAATGGAAAAATCATAGGTGTTTGTGGTTCTAAATAGTGAGTTTTTCTTAGCTTTTAAAGTGTCAGTTTGCGTCTGTAAATCGTTAATTAACCACTCATTATTAACAGAAGCAATAGCCTCTTCTTTCCACAATTGATAATTATTACTGATTAATTTGACAAAATCAGGATCACCGAACAGGTGCTGTGCAGATAAGATATTTAGCTTAGCTTTACTTGCTGCATATAGTTCATCAGTCAGTTCGCCTATTGATTTTTCTTCACCCGACTCTGAAGTGCGTAGCAGTAAGTATTGGTCTGTTATACGAGAAAGTATATCTACCTGAAATAGCGTACTAATAGGCATTTGTGTAAAAGCAAACCAGGTAGGTATTCCTTCTGTGATTAAAGGATAGCCGGGATTGTCAGTAATAAGGATGGACTCGAAATAAGATTTGGCTACGGCTTCACCAATGACAAACCTTATCCAGTCTTTGCTGTTAGGTTGGCTTAAATCGAGCTGCCAAATTTGTTGTTCTGATAGCAAAATAAGATTACCCGATACTTTAGCTGCTACCGAATTTTCAGGGATTGGTGCAATACGTGCTGTGGGGTAGGGGAATTCACCCCAAATAGATATCGCTTTGTTAAGTGCTATATTGGTTGTTTCAGCGATAAATTGAGCCATTTCTTTATGCTGTGAGTGATAAAACACTTCGATATTAGTGGCTAAAGGGGGGGGAACATTTGCTTTTGTTTGCAGCATAGCAAGGTAACCCGTCACGACAGCAGGGTTCCAAGTACTTGGTGTATTCATCGTATAGGAAAATAGACTTTGCCCATTTTGTTGTTTAATTGCTTTTCGCTCACCAGGGGCAACTGCATAGTGGCTGTCTGGCACCTTGATATTGAGCAGGTAGGTGGTCAACTGAGCGTCGTGTACAGCATAATGAGAGGTATGCGGAGTTAAAACTGTTGCAGGCGGTAGCTTCACCCTTTGTCTCATCACCTTATCTTGAATTGTTCGGTTGTTATCAAACCCGATACTTGGCCAGAACGCTTTGTCTAAGTAACTACTGTTTGCAGTGATTTTACCTAAGTAATGGCCAGACTCATTATGAAATCCTACGTATTGCGTATTGAGTGTGTAAGACAACTTTGCAGGGCTACTTTGCGGTTGACTGTTAAAGCTTGCCACAATAACGTCATTGATATCATCAGCAACGACTTCATTTGCCGTGATCTTATCTAGCTGGATATCTTGTATGCTGCTGGCATGTGGCTTATTGATAAGCAGCGTGCGGGTTTTGATATTATCTATTAATAGTTTCCCTGTTACCAGTGCGCTGCGTTGAGCTGGTAATAGGGTGATATCTAACTCGGCATGCGTAATATGTGGCTGAGCAGTTGTTTTATGTACTTTATATTTTTGCTCGTAATTGAATCGTTGTTCAAACTGTGCAGGCACGGAGCGATGCTCTCCGTTTATCACCACTTGGTGATAAATAAATTGACCTTGCCATAAAAATAAACCGAAGAACCCGACGAATAGAGTAAATGATGTGAGTGTTACTTTAGCGCTTAAATTTTTTATTCTGGTTAACCAAGGCGAAATAACGCCTCTTGGCCATAACCAATTGACAAATATCAGTAAAGCCACATATAAGCTTAACCAGTAAACTGTGAAGTGGAGATCTCGCGAAATAAATTGCTCAGTCGATGCGATTGTTGATAGCTGAGGTATTGACGGCCATGCCCATAAATATAAATAATTTTCTACCGTGCCTGTTTCGTGCAATATGGCTGGAGATATACACAGTAAAACCGCTAAAATTTGCGCTATGATTTTGTGCTGCATGAGCCCATAGCTAATAACAGCTATAAAGCTATAAGCTAGCATGAGCGGTGCTATTACCAATAGGGTAACGTGCAATAAATTGGCCCAATTAATATCTAAATAGCCTTTCAATAATTGTACGCAAAGTGCTGAAAGCACAGGTGTTAGGGTCAGTGTAATAGCGATAATGGCTGCCGCAATGATATAGCTAGTGGAGTTTACCCATGTCGGGATCGGGCATGCTGCTACTAGCTGGGCGGTGTTGACTTGGTGATCTTTATGGCACATATCAACAACAAAAAATGCTGCAGCGAGCATGGTGAAGATTAAGCTTGGGTAGGTAAGTACTGGCAACAAAAGCTCACTACTAGGAAGTGGTGTTGCTGTGCCTGCAAGTGCTGGTAGCCTATAGCTAAGTCCGGCGATAACGAGCATTAATACCAGCGTTAGCATTGAAAAACAAAAAGCCTTGTTCAGTATTACTTTTGTGGCTTTTTCTGTGGCCAACCGAAAGCATAATCTCAACCAATATGCGAGATTATCGATATCTGCTATTTGGATTTTTTCTAGCACTGCGTGTTGGGAGGGGGAAGTCGTGATATTGCCCTGTGTTTTATTTGCTGCTTTTTTAACTTTTGCTTTATTTTGAAAGTGAACTAAATCGAACTTTAGGTAAGCAAATATGAGTAGTCCCAGTGCTAGCGAGAGATACAGTAAGCGGTTATATAGAAAAGCGCCTTCGAGTGCTAAAAAACTATGCGTTCTTTGCTCTGCGGTCCAGTAAAAAATTTGGCTTTCAATTGTTACTTTACCAAGAGGATCAACGACTTGCAGCCAAAAAGCTTGTGGAGCACCATCGCCGTATAAAGCGGTGATTAACACAAATAATCCTATGCAAATCATCATCATGGCATAGGCAGGAGTTGCTTTCCCTGTCAGCGCAGTTAACGAAAAAGGGATCGCTGTATAGACGATACTCATAGGTAAGATCCAAAGCATAATACCATGGAGTAGGTGAGGCCAGGGAGTTGTTATAAAATCTGAGTCAGGGTAAATAGAAAATAAACCTGAGAGGTAAGGTAGAGTAAGCATGGCTATCACAACAGATAACATCACCATAAATACAATACTAAAGCAGGCTAAGTACTTACCGATAAAATAAGATTTACTATTTAAATTAAAGCTATATAAGAAGCTAGCACTGCCAGAGGAAAGATCCCTTAAAAGGGTTGGGATAACCAAGGCGCTGCCCACGGTTGCAGCCCAAAAAGTGTAATACATGAAGATATAATAAATAGCATAGGGAGAATTTCGTGCAACGCGACCACTTTGCATCAGACTATCCCACTCACCTCCAAGCATTTCTCTATAGCCCATCAATATAAGTAAAATCAGGCAAGCCCAAGTGGCGGTTGAGCGTAAACGGTAGTTCAGTTCATAATTAAAAATTGCATTCATGTTATTGAGTCCTACACCGCTAATTCAGGGACATAACTGAAGTAAAAATCTTCTAAGTCTGCAGTTGCTGGTGAGAATCCAGGTGCGGATTGAGCTGTTTGGATAGTGGCTTTGATTTCACCTTTAACTATGCGTGTCGAGAGTACTTTATGCTGTGCTCTCAACTGCGCTAGTTCATCTCTAGTAACTGATTTTTGCCAAATACTACCTTGTATTGAATGTATTAACTCGTCAGGTGCACCGCGCGCTAAAATTTCGCCTTTATTTAGGATTGCCATGTCTTTACATAGGTCAGTTACATCAGCCACTATATGGGTTGAAAGAATCACGATGGCTTGAGATGTGAGGTGGTGCAAAATAGCGTAGAAGCGATTTCTTTCCGCCGGATCTAAGCCTGCGGTGGGTTCATCCACTATGATCACTTGCGGGGCGGCCAATAGCACTTGCGCGATACCAAAGCGTTGTCTCATTCCTCCTGAGTATGTGTCTACTGCTTTGTGACAATGCTCAGTTAAATTAACTAAATGTAATAATTCATCAATTCGCTGCTTACGCTGCTTAGTATCTTTGATGCCTTTTAAGCGTGCAAAATAATCTAATAGTGTTAACGCTGATTCATTACTATAAACGCCAAACTCTTGAGGCAGATAACCTAGTTTCTGTCTAAATGTATTTGGATTTCTTAAAATACTTTGACCATCAAATAAAATGTCGCCGCTATCTGGTTGCTGTAAGGTGGCGATAGTACGCATAATGCTGCTTTTACCTGCGCCATTAGGTCCTAGTAAACCGAACATGCCGGGAGTGAGAGTGAGGTTTACATCTTTTAGTGCATGTACACCATTATTGTAGGTTTTAGATATATTTTTAATTTCTAGTTCCATGTCTAAATCATCTCTATTTATACGGTGGCAGCAAATGGTTCGGTATAATTGCGCAAACCAATACTAAGGTTGGATTTTAACTGTATTAGTACTTCTAAGTTGGTTTCATGTATTTCACCTAAATAAAGTGAGACGTGATGGTTGAGTGCAGAAATCGCCGCAGCTTGCATACTTAATACAGCAAGTGAATCAACCCAAAATGCTGGAATAGCAGCCACTTTTTTAGGTTGTTTCGTTTTTGTAACTTGTTTGTTTCTCTCATTAATAACAGTCGTTAGGAATGGTCCTGATCCTGACAGTTTCATGACTATGTCTCTGATAATTAATTATTCAGTAGCCTATTAATTTATCAGTGCCTATGTTTTCGTCTCTACCCATATCGGTGATTTCCCCCCCCAGAAAGGGAATATTATCTAGTGTAAACCTATTTATCACCCTAGATACGATCTGCTTTATATGGTTCACAATTTCTATGGCTGTAATAAATACTGTTCAGGGGGATCGTTATCCTGATAAGGGGGGTTTTTGGGATGTATGTGCTTGTATATTTATCTTTAAATATACTTTGTCTCATGATGAAATTTATTGCCATAATTTAAATGACAGGCAATGAGTTCCAATAGTGCGGCTTTTTTGATTTTACACCCGTTTGATAAATGCCAATCTAAGAAGTAATTGAAATGGAACAATTTAACCCTTGGATAGTTGTCGCTGATATTTGCCGACCGCACCGTTCAGATTTAATTAAAGCTGTATGCTTTATGCTATGCGCAACAACATTCGAACTACTTCCAGTATTCTTTTTATACCAAGTATTTCTCATTCTCTCAGGCGCTGAGCTTGGTTACCCAATCTGGTTACTAGCATTCGCGTTGCTTGGAGTTATGGTATGTAAAGTTATGTTAACTATGTGTGCTTACTACCAAAGCCATCAAGCTGCATTTAAGGCCATGACTGCGGTAAGAATGGCATTGTTAGCAACGATCACCGCTATGCCACTTACTTGGTTGATGCAACAACATCCCGCAGCGTTAAAAAAGAATGTATTACAAGATGTGGATCAGTTAGAGAATTTTATTGCCCATCATTTAGTGGAGTTATGTAGCGCATTTGCAATGCCAATTTTCACTTTTATTGTACTGGTGCTTTTAGATTGGAGATTAGCACTGATCACCGTTTTTGTTGTGCCTCTCGCATTTATTGCTAGCTATATTTTTATGCGTCATACAGAGCAAGGCTACAACCGATTTAGCCTCGCTGAGAAAGACCTTGCTACGACGGTAAGCGATTACATCAACAATATCGCAGTAATGAAAGTGTTTAAACTCGATGCACAGCGATTTGAGATCCTGAATCAAAAATTAGATCGTTACTACACAATTGTTGATGAGCTTACGACTCAAACCGTGCCGGGTTGGGTGTTATACATGGGATTACTCAGTGCGACCTTGTTATGGGTATTGCCCGCTGGAGTATGGTTATATCAGTTAGGTGAAATAGCGGCTTTGGAAGTGGTCGTTTGTTTGCTGTTATCGACAAGTATGTTAAAGCCTATTATAAAAATGAGCCGCTTTTTTATGGATGCTAATGAGTTACTTTCAGGTGTTAAGCGTATCTCACATTTGCATAAGTCAAACAATCAACAAAGTTATTTTGGCGAAACCCCAGTAAATAAGAGCAATGAGCTGCTGCATTTTATTGGTGTTGATTATAGCTACGACGGTGAAACAAACACGTTGCACAATGTTACATTTTCAATAGAGCCAAATAGCTTTAACTTGATAATAGGTCCATCGGGGCAAGGTAAGTCAACTATTGCCATGTTAGCAACAGGCTTGTTATCTCCAACAAATGGGGAAGTCGTGTTAGGCGGGATGTCTGCTCAAACGCTATCAGATCAGCAAAGAGCACAGTTACTGGCTTTAGTTTCACAGGATATCTACCTTTTTGAAGGCAGCTTAAAAGAAAACTTGTGTCTAGGCTGTACGCAGTTAGAAGAAGGAGCTTTAACTCAGGCACTTAAAGTTTCCCAGCTATCGCAATGGGTTGATAAACAAGATTTAGGATTACAACAGCCTATTTATGAAGGTGGAAAAGGACTCTCTGGCGGAGAGAAGCAACGTATTGCCTTAGCGAGGGCACTGTTAACAAAAAGCCCATTGATAGTATTAGACGAGGCGACATCGGCACTAGATAATCTAAATCATGCGAAAATTATCACTGCTCTAAAGACTTACTATCCGCAACGAACATTTTTAATGATAAGCCATAAATACGCTGGTCTTGAAAATGCTGACCAAATTTTGGTGGTGAAAGAAGGGGCTTTAATTGCATCTGGCAGCCATCTGGAATTGCTGGAAACTAATCAATACTACAAAAGTAATTGGTACTTACAAAATAATAAGCAGGCTTTAAAGTTTGAGAGTTGAGTTTAAAAGATGATAAATAATGAAGCTGTGTTAAGTATGCTCCGAGTGATCAACCATGCTGAGTTAGGTAAAAAGACGTTTTTGGTTGGTATGATATGCAGGGTCGTTGAGCGAGTGCTTGAGATCTTACCTATTGTGGTTTGCTTTTATTGGGTTAATCAAGCTGTATTTACCCCAGTTTCGTCAACAGATGGATTGTTAAATTCAGCACAAGATTATTTTTTACTTCTATTCGCTATCTTCGCAGTACAACTAATTTTTAGCTATTTTGGGCAGTTATTTAGTTTTACTGGTAGTTATCGCATTATGCAATCATATAGGATCAAGCTACTTAATAACTTAAGGCTATTACCTCTTTATTGCTTAACAAAAACCCACTCTGGAAATTTTTTAACATTATTTCAAGAAGATATGAAAAGGGTCGAAGGTATCTTTTCTCATGTTGCGTCTGATTTAGTCTCTGCGCTTGTTGCTCCCATATTGGTTTTATTAACTCTCGTCTTTTTTGCTCCTTGGTATGGGATAACGGTATTGCTAGCCATACCATTAGCCATGCTAGCTATGTATTGGACACGAAGAAAGTTTCAACAGATTATTAAAGATAAGCAACTTGCTTACCAAAAAAGCGCTAATCTACTGTCAGATTATTTAGAAGCACTAAAGACGCTGCGATTATTTGCTAGAACAACTCAGTGGTTACATAAAATTTATACTCATCTCGAAATGACCAAACAACAGTCTATGCGGCTAGAAGTGTGGGGGGCGGGGCCGGTAGTTATTTATAAGTTGTTGCTTGAACTCACTTTAGTGGTTTTTATCCTAGGGATTGCTATTCAATTTGACAGCCAGCAAGGCTTAGTTGCCAGCGTTTTGTCTCTTTTTCTTTTGAATAAACTTTTAGGTCCATTACAAGATGCAGGTGAGCATTTAACCTTATTGCGTTTGGCTGTTGAGTCGGAAAAAAAACTTGATGAGGCAATGACTATGGAGCAATTAATTGAACCGCTAGCACCTCAAATGCCATCGAGTTTTGATATTGAATTTGATAAAGTCACACTAAACCTTGATGGTAAAATATTAGTAAAAGAGGTGAGTGTTAGGTTAGAGCAAGGTACACACATAGTGGTAGTGGGGGCATCTGGGAGTGGTAAAACGACTTTATTAAATCTGATCGCGCGTTTTGCAGATCCGAGTTGTGGAACAGTGAAAGTTGGTGGTTTGTCCTTACCTGAGACGGGTACGGCTAATGTTCATGATTTAGTTACTATGGTGTTTCAAGACTTTCAATTAATTGATGCTAGTATTTTAGACAATATTTTGTTGGGAAATCCCAATGCATCGATAGATCAAGTCCATAAAGTGTGTAGACTTACCCATTGTTTGGAGTTCATTGAAAAGTTGCCCAAAGGTTTTGATACGAGAGTGGGTGCAAGAGGTACGCTGCTATCAGGTGGGCAAAGGCAGCGAATAGCGCTTGCGAGGGCTTTATTGAAGGATTCTCCTATTTTGTTATTAGATGAATTTAATTCTGCGCTGGATGCTGAGTGCCAAGAACTATTAAGTGATATTTGTAAAAAACAGTTTGCTAACAAGACGTTAATTACCGTATCACACCGTTTAAATAGCGTCATTGATGCTGACTTAATACTCGTTATGGAAAAAGGAGAGCTTAAAGAAACTGGCAAGCATGATGCGCTATTAGAAAAACAAGGTATATACCATTCGTTATGGCAGTCCCAACAATAATAGTTATTTAAGCTGCGTATAGTAAAGTGGTTACGTATTGCTCATTTATATCAAAAAAGGCAGTGAACTGCTTACCTGCTTGCAGTTCAGCTGTAAGTGATTTGACTAACTTTAGTTGTATTTTTTTTTAAAAAAAAGTCAATTTCGAGCACTTGGGCGGTGTCAAAGTCGAAATATTGTTGGACTTCGGGGTAAAGTGCTTTAAAGAGACTTTCTTTAATAGAAAATATCAATGTCACTATCAAATGTGCTGGCCTTTCTAGGACTGAAACTAGGTGATACTCAGTACTGAGCAACACTGTTTTTGTTATTTGCTGTGCAATTTTTTCAGATAAAATTGGTTCTATATCGATTCCTAGATAGCGATAAACTGATTTTTCTGTAGTTACGCAAATAGCATTATTATTGGTATGAGCAATCGAGCCTATGATATTTTCTGGCCATATTGGGGCTCGGTGAGTACCGATAGGGACTTGTGTAGTAGATACGCCATGTTGTTGTAAACAGCATTTCGCTATGTATCTTCCAGCAACAAACTCTGCTTTTCTTTTGTTAACCGCATTTTGTAATTTTGGGTCAAGTTTATGTCCTAGTAATGAAAATACAAGATTATCGTTGTAATGTTGCAAGTTAAATTGGCCTGTAAAAATAACCCCTTTGAATGAGCTCTTTTTTAGCTGTTGTACTTTCTCAATAAAGGCCACATTATTTCCTTTTGTTTTATTAGTTAGCCAAAGGAAATTATGTTTTTATTTAGTATTATATTTTTAAAAAGGTGATTTAATATCACCTTTTTAAACTCTGGTTTGTTACTTATTTGATGAGTAAGACTTCGTTAAAACGGGATATATTAAACGGTCTTCAAAATCGACCAAAGCAGACTACTACTGCTTGTAAACTCAGCCATTGTACCTGCCTTTATGTCGATATTTAAACTGTTAAATCACTAGCCGTATACGTTAATGGCTTTCAATCATTTTAGTTTCAGCATCTTCAGATGAATATGTAGAGCAGGTGTCAAAAGCATGGAACACATTCATTTCTATATCAGATAGGATCAAAAAAATGTGTTTTAGAGATTGGATTAAATAGACTTAATCTTTATGCGGATTGGTATAAGAGTGTTTGGCACGAAGGCACAAATTTGGGCACATTCAAAAGATGATTAAAATTTAATTATTTTTAACACAAAGGAAGAGTCCGGTTTTTTGATGTAATTTGAGCTAGTAGTTGAATAAATTTTAAGGAATATTTTTTAGTTTAGGCGCAAAACAAAAAAGTAAATACTATGTAAGAGTAGGAATTTATTGAAGTTTTGGTACAACCGAGTGGATTCGAACCACCGACCCCTACCATGTCAAGGTAGTGCTCTAACCAACTGAGCTACGGTTGTATTGCAGGTTTTAACTCGTAAAGAGTTGGTACGACCGAGTGGATTCGAACCACCGACCCCTACCATGTCAAGGTAGTGCTCTAACCAACTGAGCTACGGTCGTACTATTGTCAAGGACTGCCTTAACTGGTCGCTAATATATAGCGACTTGGTATGTGGATCAAGCTTGAATTTAATATTTTGATTTGTTTGCCGTTTTTTTACTCATTTTGGTGCGATTTTGCAAATATGATAAAATTTTTGCCACCATTGTACGTGTTTTTTGGCACTTGAGCTGAGCTTGCTTTGTAAGTCGGAATGGTCAGTATCCCCAACAATGTGGCGCAGCTCTGGGTGGATGAGCTGGCCATTTTTATCTTGCCACAGAATGATTAAATATGGTTTGAGTTGTTGAAACTGCCCAATTAGCTGCGCTTGATACCCTTGTAAATTTTCTAAATAAAAACGTGTAAAAATATTACTGAAAATGGCGACGTTTGGGTTGTGCTTTCCTTCTGGGCAAAACTGGGGCAGATCAATAGTACTTAACTGCTCTGTTAATTGCTCATTGAGTGATATCTGCTTTTGCATGCTGGTAATTAATTTGCTACTAAATTGTGTTTGGTTGAGTAGTTGTAAGGCATGTAATAGGTCGTTTGATTGTAATGAGCTAACATCGCTATTTTTTAAAGCAAAATCGAACTCTTTCAATAGGGTGAGGGCGCTTAAGGTATCGCTTAGGCCTGCGTGTTCATCGATGTTGATCTCTTGGCTACTTAGGTTGAACAGTCGTTTTGCTTCGGGTTCGGTTAGTAGAAAATGTTTAAATTGGGCGTAAATTGTTTGGCGCTTTTCCTCACTGACTTTAGCAAGCGTATTGATTATTTTATCGTTGTCTTTGAGTTGATTTTGGCAATCTTGGGTGTGCTGCAAAAACTCAATTTGATAAATAAGCTGCATACTTGGGAGTGCTGTTTTCCCTAATTGATTGTTATGCTTGGCAATAAGTTGGCTTAAATAACATTGGTTGATATTGGCCAGCTCCAAAAGATTAAACTGGCTGGCTGTATTTGATGTAAATGGCGGCAGTTTAATACTAATAGGGGCTGTGGCTTGCGTTGGTCCATCTGTGAACTCAAGCGTATTGTGTAGCCTTTGAATATAAGTTTCGTAGTGCTCGCTGGGTGACGGTGTGCACCCAGTGAGTATTATTATAAATAAGAGTGAGCTAATTATAGATTTCATGTTTGAGTCGCTTCACAACTGCGGCGATTAAAAGTATCGCCGCTACTGTTAATCCTACAATAATGCCTAACCAAAACCCGTGAGGGCCCATTGGTTCAACAATTAAATCTGTAATAGCCAGTACATAACCTAAACTAAACCCGATCACCCAATAAGAGAAAAAGGTAATGTATGAAATGGGTTTGGTATGTTTTAACCCTCGTAATACGCCATTGGCTGCAACTTGAAGCGCATCGGGAAGCTGGTAAAAACAGGCCAATATCAGAATCGATGAGGCCAGTAAAATAACGTGAGGATCTTCAGAGAAGATTTCACTGATGTATTCTCGGCCCATAAACGTGATACTTGCGACAATACCAGAGATACCAATGGCGAGCATAAAGCTGGTAAAAATAGCGGTTTTCATTTGGACAAAGTTTTTTTGCCCAGCTAGGTTACCCACTCGAATTGTAATGGCCATCGCAAGGCTAAGTGGCATCATAAATAATACAGTTGAGACACTTGCTGCTACTTGATGACCAGACACGACAACCGCCCCCATGCTGGCAATAAACAGTGGAATACAGGCAAATAAAGTTACTTCAAACAAGGTTGCTAATGAAATAGGTAGCCCTAATTTAAACATGGTATAAATGGCCGATAGGTCGGGTTTCATTGGGTCTTTTAATAAGAACTTACCATCGATTTTTTTACTGCAAAAAGTATAAATAACCATGCCAATCGCCATCGCCCAAAATACAATTGCAGTCGCAACACCACAGCCAGCGCCCCCGAGTGCAGGCATACCAAATTTGCCATGAATAAATATATAATTTGCCGGAATATTGACCGCAAGACCGATGATACTTATCACCAAAGCGGGTTTTGTGAGTGTTTTACCTTCGGCTACGTTACGAAAAGTACAAAATAACAAGTAAGCAGGTAAACCATATTTTACATAATCAATGTAGTCCAAACTCATGGCTGCCACAGCGGGTTCCATTTTAATATAACTGATTGGAATACTTACCCAATGAATAACGCACAGACCTATAACGGTGAGCGCAAAAGTAAGATATAGCGCTTGATGCAGTTGTTCACGGATACTGGCTTCATCATTTGCACCATGATGCTGCGCCACAATCCCAGTGAGCGCCAGTAAAATGCCTTGTAAAGTGAGCATGATTGGCACCCAAAGCCCCGTCGCAATCGATAAAGCCGCTAAATCTGTGGGACTGACTTGGCCGGCCATGATAGTATCAACCACGCCCATGAGCACTTGAATAACTTGTGCAATAAAAACAGGAATTGCTAAACGCAATAGGTATTTTGCTTCCCAGGGGCTAAATCGCATGTGTATCTTAGATATTGAAATAAAAAGAGCCGTGATTGTAATCTAAATTACCTTAGATAAGGAAAATAAAATGTTTACTGGTATTGTACAAACTAAAGCTTCAGTTGTGGCGATTACCCAAAGCGAAGGGGTTATTCGTTTGGTGCTTTCTGTACCAGGTCAATATTTAAGGCAGCTTGATATTGGCGCAAGTATCGCCGTGAATGGTTGTTGTCTAACGGTTGTTCACTATGAACTTGGTATGAAAGATGTGGTTGGGCAAGTGCATTTTGACGTTATTGACGAAACCTTGCGGTTAACAAATTTAGGACAGCTTCAACAAGGGCATCAGGTCAACTTAGAACGCTCTGTGACGTTTGGTACTGAGTTAGGTGGTCATATTGTTTCAGGTCACATTCATGCTACCGCCACTGTCGCAACGATCGAGCAGACAGGTGATAACTGTTATTTTTACCTGACATTAGACCCAAAATGGCTCAATTATATTTTGCACAAAGGATTTGTGTGTGTGAATGGTGCCAGTTTAACCGTAGGTGAAGTGACCGATGACGGTTTTTTCTTACATTTAATCCCTGAAACGCTCGGTGTGACAAACTTAGGTTTATTGAGAGAAGGAAGTTTGGTTAATATCGAAGTTGATCAACAAACTTATACGATTGTTGAAACCATTGAACGTTATATGAAACGTCATCACGGTTAATCACTCATAAAAAACACTCTATTAATCGTTAAATAGAGTGTTTTAGAGTCTATATACCTGTCGCTGCGCCTTCATCTTCGTCAAGTAGTGAACCTATAGTCATCAGAGGCCAAGCACTTGCCGCCTACGTGTCTCTTGAAAACCATTATAGATGAGAGGTTAATGTTTACTCATCATCGTTGTTAACATGAAGCTCAATGGTATGGTGTAAATCATCGATGTGCATATTAAGGTGAATAGGGTTGCAACAGGCTGAACAATCTTCATAGTAATCTTGGTCACCGCAGGTGGTGTCAACTTCAACAAATACGTGATGACCACAGTGAGGACAGCTAATTGATTGCATTTTATGGTTTTTCATAAAAACGGCTCAATTGTGTTATTTGCAATAATTAAAGTGTAGTCCAAACGGCTATTTTTACCGCTAATTTACCAATTATTATGATCAATAAGCTCTGTAATAAGTGTTTTAGCTTGGGTTAAATACATTCCTTGATAAACATTGGCTTGGTTAAGTAAGTAGTAAAGCTGATAAAACGGTTTTCTGTTGTTGGCTTGCGCTAAAACCGGATATTCGTTCTGGTAAGCCTGATAAAAAGTAGCAGGGAAAGCACCAAAAACTTCAGTCATCGCTAAATCGACTTCACGATCACCATAATAACAGGCCGCGTCAAAAACAGCGGCTTGATCACCGACAAAGCCCACATTTGCGCGCCATAAATGGCCATGCAATAACGACGGTTGAATCACATGATGATGCAATGCATGTTTGGTTAATTCTACAAATGGTTCAATTTCACAAAAGTTCAGCCCCTTTTCATGTAACAGCTGTAGCTGCCAGCCAATACGTTGTTCTGCAAAAAAAATATCCCAGCGTTTATGCCAACGATTGGTTTGAATATGTTTGCCTAAATAATTATCGTGCGGCCACCCAAACATGGCTTGCTCATGCTTTTTGTGCATTTGCGCAAGGCGGGTGCCTAATTGTGCCCAGTTATCGGTATTAAGATTGGTTAAGTTAAGCCATTCAAGCACAATAAAACTGTGATCTAATGTGACACCGGTACAAATACAATCAGGAACAAACAAGGTGCTATGCAACGTAAGTTGTGCCAAATTAATGCTTTGTGCTTCAAATTGGTCAAAATAGCTAAGCTCATTCAGTTTGACAAAAAACTGATGCTGCCCATCCGAGACCTTAAACGCTAACGTATTTTCACCCTGATTAAGCTGCTCTTTATAGGTGATAACAAAATCAATATTGAGCGTATCACTTATCTGTTTTGCAATGGTATGCCACATAGAAAGTTCACCCTAAGTCGAAGTAAAATTCAGGATTTAAGTTGACGGTTTAAAGTATGGTTAAAATTTACAAAAACGCTCAATTATTTAGTTATTTGCATGATTCATGGGGATGCTGAAGTATTGCTGCGAAACAGACGGATGGCTTGTCATCCCAGCCTTGATGGGCATACAATAGGCAGGTTTTGCTATTTGGTATCTATCAATTTAAGAGTTATTTGGAGTGTGTGTGAATAAAAGTTTAGTAACAAATTTGGTCACATTAATATTGGTTTTACTTGGCTATGTATTCAATCATGCATTGCTATTATCGGTGGGGTTATTTGCTTTATCGGGGGCCTTTACCAATTGGCTTGCAATTCATATGCTGTTTGAAAAAGTGCCTTTTTTATATGGCTCAGGTGTTATCCCTGCCAAGTTTCAAGAATTCAAAGCTGCGATAAAAAGTTTGATTATGGAACAGTTTTTTACCGAAGAAAACATCAATAAATTTATGTCTGAACAAAATGGGCAGGCTCATCATTTTGAGTTAACCCCCATTATTGAACAGGTTGATTTAACACCTGCTTTTGAGTCTTTAGTTGATGTTGTTCAAAATTCGCAATTTGGTGCCATGTTGGCCATGTTAGGTGGGCCCGAAGCGCTTGCTCCAATGAAACAGCCCTTTATTGACAAAATGAAAGCCTCAATGGTTGAAATAACTCAAACGGATAATTTCAATGAGTTACTCAAAGCGCAAATTGCCAAACCTCAGGTGATTGGTGAGTTACAGCATAAAGTAGCCACTATTATTGATGCTCGGTTACTTGAGCTCACCCCCAAAATGGTAAAAGAAATGGTGCAACTGATGATTAAAACACATTTAGGGTGGTTAGTGGTATGGGGTGGGGTATTTGGTGGTTTATTTGGTTTAGCAGCCCACCTAGTTTAACACTACCTTTATAAAGCGGTGTTAAGCTAGATGGGACGTTATGAACACTGATTTATAATGGTTTTATTTTCATACTTTTCAGTTTGTTACGTTTTTTTAGGTGAACTAATTAGCGCAAAGTAATAATTTAATAAAAAAGGTAATTGCATTTACACGCCACAACTGTAATGATAATGATTATCATTACAGTTGTGGCGTGTTGTTTATGAATAGTGAAAAGGCGTTTTATTTATATACTCAGCGAGTGCGTTATTTTAATTTAAAATCGCGTTGTCCTGAGCTGTGTGTTGCCCATTTTATTGAGGCAAGTTTGATTTTGGCGCGGTGTTATGAAAAAGAGCAGTGTTTTTTACTGCAAGAGCTGTTTTTACGCCGAACCTTCTATGATTTACTCAACAAATATTGTGATCCCTTACAAGCACAGCGCATGCGCAAACAATGCTTAGATCAAATCTACAAACCGCTTTTAGCATTAAAGCGCTTTTATTCGCGCCACGATGCAGAAAATCAAAAATATTTAAAATTAGTCCAAGAAATGCGCGTGCTGAGTCACGAATTTAACCCTTATTAAGGAATCCCATGAATAAGCCATTAACACGAACCGAACACGATAGTATGGGGGAACTTCAAGTTCCAATCGACGCCTTGTATCAAGCACAAACACAACGTGCAGTTAATAACTTTACTATTAGTTCGCTTACCATGCCGCATGCATTTATTGATGCGCTTGCGATGATTAAACTTGCCGCGGCAAAAAGTAATCATCAGTTAGGGTTATTATCTCAAGAGACAACATTGGCAATTGAGTTTGCTTGTCAGCAAATACTCGGTGGTGCGTATTATCAACATTTTCCAGTTAATGTATTTCAAACCGGATCTGGTACCAGCAGTAACATGAACGTCAACGAAGTCATCGCAACTTTAGCTTCACGCCAGCGTGGCAAAACCGTTCACCCTAATGATGATGTGAACATGGGGCAAAGCTCAAACGATGTGATCCCAACAGCGATTCAAGTAAGTGCAATGCTGTCGCTAAAGCAACAGCTCATGCCTGCAATCGGTATTTTGAAACAACAACTTGAGTTAAAGATAACCGAAATAGGTTCAGTGATAAAAACAGGCCGAACACATTTAATGGATGCAATGCCGGTGAGCTTTGCACAAACCTTAGGTGCTTGGCTGACACAAATCGAGCAAGCAGAGTATGGTATAGCCCATTCATCAGCTCAACTAAGCAAGTTAGCTCAAGGGGGCACTGCGGTTGGTTCAGGGATCAATGCCCACCCATTATTTGCCAGCACTTTTAATCAGCACATCAGCATGCTCAGCAGTGTGAATTTTACACCAAGCGACAACTTTTTTTATAACATCGGCAGTCAAGATGCCCTTGTAGCACTGTCTGGCCAGCTTAAAGTGCTCGCGGTGGCACTAACCAAAATAGCCAATGACTTACGTTGGATGAATAGCGGCCCACTTGCCGGTTTATCGGACATTAGCTTACCTGCACTACAACCAGGTTCATCTATTATGCCCGGTAAGGTTAACCCAGTTATTCCTGAAGCGGTTGCAATGGCCTGCGCCCAAGTAATTGGAAATGATACAACACTGACAATTGCGGGGCAGTCGGGTAATTTTGAGCTCAATGTAATGTTGCCAGTCATTGCTTATAACATTTTGCAAAGTATCGAACTATTAAGCGGTAGTTGTAGCTCGATTGCGAATCAAGCTATTGCGGGCTTTGTGGTCAACGAGGCGCATATTAATCAAGCTTTAAGTCGTAATCCTATTTTAGTAACCGCATTAAACCCAATAATTGGTTACGAAAAAGCCGCCAGTATTGCAAAGCATGCCTATAAAACAGGCCAAGCTATTATAGATGTCGCCGAACAACAAACAGAGTTAACCCGTGAAGAATTAACGTTATTACTCAACCCCACCTTGCTCAGTCAAGGCGGGATTTCAAAAGGCGAATCTTCATAGGTAAAAACGCTTTTGTTGGTTATGTAACCAAAGAACCTAAGCTTCAAGCCCAATTTTTCAAACTTAAACTGAGAAAAATTGGGTAAGAAACGCTAATAAAAAGAACCACACCTTACCAGTACTGTACAACCACATGATAGGTGAGATCATTACATTAACGTTAGGTGCGCTTCAGCTTAATAGTCGCTTATGCGCTCAGTATATCAATGTGCAAAAGTACTTAGTCGAGTGTATCTACTTTCGGTCGTCGCTTTGCGCTGTGCAGGGTTATTTTGGCTAACAATTCAATGGCCGCAGCAGTGGCTCATTTTGGTTCTGGGAGCATGGCGATATTGTGGTTATTGTCTGTTGCATTGTGATTTTTTACCACTGGGTACTTTTTTACCACAGAGTACACCGAAGCTTCGCTCACCGAGAAAAGCGAAGTGAGTAAAGCCAACTAAGTAATAGCTTTTTCTTTCCTCTGTGTTTCTCTAAACTCAGTGGTTAACCTTCTTTTTCATCTCCGAGGCGCTTCGCTACACCGAGCTTTTGGGGCTAGGTTGTTGGTCAATTTATTTTCCCACCCATTCTTAAAGTGTTTATTATTCTATTGTGCTTTGCGCAAAAGCAACTGACCTGACCGTTATAAATCACAACGTTATTGACTTAAAACGCTGGGCTTTTGGGGCTGTTAGCCAATACCCAAATGACCCACTTTAACTAAAATAATGGTTTCTTGTTCAACAAATGGGTGGTGCTCGCTCATGTGTGGGTTGCGCAGCCAAGTGCCGGTGGGGTAGTTGCCGTATTCGTCACAAAAGGTGCCGCTCAGTACCAAAATTTCTTCACCACCATAATGACGATGCGGTAAAAACTGCTCGCCAGCAGGCCATTTTACTAATGCGGTGTGCTCAACATCATGTTGATGTAGAGGCATCACTTGCAAGGCACCTTGGCCGGCACGCCACTGGGTGGTATGAGTATTGACTCTCACTGAACTTAAATCATCAGCTAAAAATTGATTGAGTTTTACAAACAAGGTGCACCCTTGAATGCTAAAAGGCTGATGGTGACTGCCAGGTGGATTGCGAATATAAGTGCCTGCAGGGTAGTCGCCATTTTCGTCACTGAAAACGCCGTCAAGCACAAAAATCTCTTCGCCCATTGGGTGACTGTGGGAGCTAAAATGTGAACCTGCTTCATAACGTACTATGCTGGTGGCATGGCCACTTTCGGCCGCTTCGCGTGATAAAATTTTACGCGTAACCCCAGCTAGTGGGCTTGGTTGCCAAGGCTCAAGGTGTGAGTTAATCACTATTTTTTTACGAAAGTCTAAATTAATGTGTTGCATACTTACCCTTGCTAGATTCGAATAACAATAATGGCCGCAGTGGATTATACGGCCATTATTATGTTTTATACGGTCTAACTTTGTAACGGGTTTACCCCTGTTTTTGCTTAAGTTAACACTGCGGGAGGTTAGTTGTGACCAGCCCTGTTAAATCGGCTTGTTGTAAATCGTCTTGTAGCGCCACAACCTCTGTCATAAGGCTCAATTTATCGGCAGCGGTGTTTAATTTTGCTTGATTATTACCGACAATAATTAGCTTTACTTTTTCATTGGCAAGGCGCTCTGCAGTCGCAAGTCCCATACCGCTGGTACCACAATAATAATGCATAACCTGAATGTAGAAAGTTCATCATATTACCTCAGCGGTTTGGGTTAAAACGTGGCGTTGTTTGCCGTTTAAGTGTGGTAATCTTATGCGGTTAAACCACAGTAAAAAAGTAAGCACAAATAGGTGCCCTAGGTACAAATTGGTACATCTTTATGAATAATAAAGATAAAAAATTTCAAGAATTCAAAGGCCAAGTGAAAGTACCTGCATGGTAGAAACCATTGTTGGCTGCAAATGGTCACTTACGGTTTATCAATTACTAGCGCAAGAGATTAATCGGCCGGGTGAAATGGTACGTGCTGTTGATGGGTTAACCACCAAAGTGCTTAACCAATGTTCAAAACGTAATGTTGAGTTTGGTATTCTCGATAAACAGGTGTTTGCCGAAGTGCAACCTCGGGTTGAATATCAAGAGACGCTCTTTGGTGAGCAATGTATAGTAATTCTAGCGGCTCTGAAAGACGAAAGCTAAATATAAAAAGATAATATTATTTTAAGTATTAGTTTGATAGTTTAATGATTTTACCGATTATATAATAATTTAAAGTTAGAATAATTTAAAAGGTAGTAAATTGAAAAGTACACTGTTTATAATGGGGCCAGATGATTTTGGAAGAAGCTCTTTCACTGGTGGTAATGGTTCTGTTAAAGAAGCTTCAAGAATATCGGTTGAAGGAATATTGCCAATTTATTCATACCTATTGGAAAATCAAGAAGTCAAAGCTAATAGCTCACTTTTAATCTTAGGTATTAATAAAAGTGTTCAATTAAAAAACATGGAAAAAAGCACTAATTTAGTTAACTTGGTTGGTGACGCTGATGGCAGTAAAGCTAGCTTGAATGCTATTGGTTTACTCGCGAGTCAGCCTCAAATTAATAGGGTTATTAACCACCCTGGAAATGTTTATAAAACATCTAGAGCTAATATATATAAATTATTAAGTGGTATTTCAAATGTAAAAGTAGCTAGAGTTGAAAAGTTTTATATTAAAGATATTAATGAGCTTAATAAGAATATAAAAAGTGCTGGGATGAGTTATCCTCTCATTATCCGTTTGGAAGGTTATCATAATAGTAAATATATGATGTTGATTGAGAGTGAAAATGAATTAGCAAAACTTGAAGGTTGGCTGAATGAAAATAAAGGCTTTATAGCCATAGAGTATATAGATTGTATTAATAAAACAGGGTTTTACCAAAAAGCAAGAATAGTCGTCATAGACGGTAAATTTTACCCTCAGCATTTTTTAACTTCAAATAATTGGTGTGTCGAAGGCAGTAATCGTTATAACTTAATGCTTGAAAATAAACAGTTTAGAGATGCTGAGCAACATTACTTGGAGACATTCAATACAAGTATTTTACCTCATTATAAAAAGCAGTTATCAGTTATCCATGAACGCATAGGTTTAGATATTTATGGTATTGATTGTTATTTTTCTGAAAATGGAGAGTTAGTCATTTTCGAGCTGAACGCCTGCATGGACTTGTGTTCAATGTGGTTGGGTCCAAATGGAGAATACAATTATAAAAAGCCTTTTAGAGCCGCAGTTTTTAATGCAATTATAGAGTTAATCACTAGTTAATATACAAAACACACTTTTTAAATTAATTTCTGCGGCCAACTGATTTTTATAGAAAATTATATAATATAGTTCAAATTTTATGAGTGATGGATGTTAGATAAAAACCAATTAATCACCAGCATTATTTCTGCATTAAGCCAGTTGTTGGCAATCGCTAAAGAAGGGGCTGAAAACGCCCATGCGGGTGCAATTAACGAGCAAAGTGTGGCCGAAACCCAGTACGATACGCTAGGGCTTGAGTCAGCTTATTTGGCTGAAGGTTTAGGGCGCAGAGTGGTGATGTATCATCAAGAAATTAATGTCTATCAGCAATTAGTACTGCGTGAATTTGGCCCAGATCATGCGATTAAAGTTGGGGCTTTAGTGCAGCTCGGTAATGATGAGGGGGTGGTGCAAACGCTGTTTTTTGGGCCTTGTAGCGGTGGCTTAATCATTACTTTAGCTGGGCAAAAAGTGACGGTGATCACCCCAAGTGCGCCTTTAGGTGCCGCCCTTATTGGCAAATATTTAGATGATGAGGTGACCATTATAGTGGCTGGTAAAAAACAAACCTGGTCTATCGACAAAGTGTACTAATCTAATTTCTGCTATTACATTTTCTTTTTAAATAAATGAGTTTGTTACGTTGAAAAGTTTACTCTGCTTGCCCGTTTTTAGCGGGATAGATGAGTGCTTGAAACAAATTATTGCACTTTAGTTAACATTTTAATCGTAAAGCGATTATAAAATATCACTTGCTGTGGTTAGATAATTAAATGTTGGCTTTCGAAAAAAAGCCTAGCTAGAGAGTGATGTTAATTAAGGCGTTAATTTAAGATGTTAAGCCAAAATAGTCAGGCATCGCTTACCGCTAGTGCAAATAATACAACCGAGTTTTTTACTAAAGCGTATCTTAACAAGCGTCTATTTCAGCAATGTCTATCTTTATGAAAGTATTGAGTCTTTGTTCATTGCGTAAAACCATAACAATAAGGAACTAAAATGAAAAAATTAACCTCATTAGCACTGTGTAGTTTGCTTGCAAGTGCCACACTTGCAGCTACCACAGTGTGCGCTGCACCCGTAAGTGACGTGGTGCAAAGTGATATTCGTAGTGCCAGCAACAAAGCACGTGATGAGTTTCGTAACCCACAACAAACACTGAATTTTTTTGGTGTTGAAGATACCATGACAGTTGTTGAAATTTGGCCAGGCGGTGGGTGGTATAGCGAAATCTTAGCCCCTATGCTGGCCGATAAAGGCGTATTTTACGCAGCGCATTTTCCATCAGGTACTGATGTTGAATACTTCAATAAAAATTTACCTAAGTATCAGGCCAAATTAGCTAATACCAAAGGCATGGAAAAAACCAAATTAACGGGTTTTCATCCAAAATATACTACTGAGCTTGCGCCTGCCGGCAGCGCCGATGCGGTATTGACCTTTCGTAATTTGCACAATTTTTATATGAATGGTGATGATGCCCTTAAAACGACTCTTGCAGCAGCGTTTACTGCGCTTAAACCTGGTGGTATTTTTGGGGTGGTTGATCATCGTTTACCCGAAAACCTTGATGCAGAGCAATATCGTCCATCGGGTTATATTAAGCAAAGTATAGTGATCAGCATGGCCAAAGCCGCGGGTTTTGAATTAGTTGCCGAATCAGCCGTTAATGCAAACCCACTTGATAACGCACAGCATGAAAAAGGCGTGTGGACGCTTGCGCCAACATTTGCATTAGGTGATAAAGACCGTGCTAAATATGCCACACTGGGTGAATCAGACCGTATGACATTAAAGTTTGTAAAACCAAAAACAATGTAATAATTGGGTTTGATAAAAAAGGGAAATCAGCTGATTTCCCTTTTTATTGCGGTTTGTTTAAACACGAGTTACGGCATTAACATCTGTTCGCTTTGGTCAATGTCAGCTTTTAACGAGTAGTGATTAATATCTAGGCCAAATAATTGCGGTAAAGTCGCAGAAATACAAATCGACGACAACGTGCCGACCACAATTCCGGTGAACAACGCCAGTGAAAATCCAGCAAGTGGCGGACCCGCTAATAGCCAAATTGAGGCAATGGTCGCAAGCGTCGTGCCAGAGGTAATTAAGGTACGGCTTAGTGTTGATGTAATGGCATCATTGATGGCGCAGCCTAATGGATCAACTTCGGCACGAGGTAAATTAGCGCGCATCAGTTCACGTAAACGGTCGGCTACAATAATTGAATCATTTAATGAGTAACCGATAATGGCTAAAATACTGGCCAGTACCGTTAAATCAAATTCAATCTGTAACCACGCAAATAAACCCAAAACCAATAAAATATCGTGAAACAATGCGGCTACCGCACCCACCGCTAAGCGCCATTCAAAGCGTAGCGCTAAATAAATGAGTACCATTAAAATGGCACTTAACATGGCCATTCCACCTTGGTCTAGCAACTCTGCGCCTACTTGCGCACCAATAAAATTGGCTTCTAATAAAGTAAGCTTTCCGTTGTAAGTATCGTTGAGTGTGCTAAACCATTGCTGATTTGCTTCGCCTGCGGCGTCTAGGTTTTGTCTGATCACAAAATGATGCTGATCAGCAGTGCTGACTTTTAGACCTTGTGCTTGTTCTTGACCTAAGAGCGCAGTAATTGCAGTGCGGACTTCGGGTACGCTGAGCGATTGCTGCGACTGAAACTCAGTAATATAACCGCCATTAAATTCAATACTAAAGTTAAGGCCGTTTTTCACTAAGCCTAGGGTTGAAGCTACCATTAAAAATAAAGATAAAAACAATCCATAAAACCGTAATTTGGTTACCAGAGGGCGAGTTGATAAAAGGGATAAAAACATGATTAAACTCCTGAAGCCATGCGGGGTTGACGTGGGCGATAGACTAAATAACTTAGTGCTTTGGCAACAAAAACGCCCGTAAACATACTGGTTAAAATGCCCAATCCTAAGGTGAGGGCAAAGCCTTTAATTGGGCCATAACCAATTGAATATAAGATAACGGCAGTTAATAAGGTGGTGATGTTGGCATCAACGATTGAATGAAATGCCTTGTTGTAACCCGCCTCTAACGCCATCATGGGGCTGCGACCTAAGGCGCGTTCTTCTTTTATCCGTTCAAAAATAATCACGTTGGTATCAACCGCCATTCCTATGGTCAGCACCAAACCGGCAATGCCGGGTAAGGTGAGTACTGCGCCGGGTAATAACGACATCAAACCAATTAGGCAAATTAAATTGAGTAATAATACGGTATTGGCAACCATGCCCAAACGGCGATACCACAGCGCCATAAAAGCAAACGTAATGGCAATACCGAGCGCTAAAGCGGCAAAACCGTTTTCAATATTGGCTTTACCTAGGCTTGGGCCAATGGTTTGCTGATGTACTATGGTCACGGGGGCGATTAACGAACCCGCGCGCAGCAATAATGCAAGTTCTTGCGCTGCTTGTGGGCTTTGCATATTGGTGATGCTAAAACGTGCACCTAACGCCGAGTTGATGGTGGCAACATTAATCACTTTGCTTTTTTTAACACTGTTGCCATTGGCATCTTTAAAATATTCCGAAAACACGGTGGCCATAGGATTGCCAATATTGTGTTTTGAAAACTCAGCCATTAACTTTCCGCCTTGAGCATCTAATTGCAATTGCACCGCAGGTTTGCCCATTTCATCGCGACTCGATTGCGCGCCTTTGATGTATTGCCCTGATAAAATAACCTTAGGATTGAGAGAAATACTGCTGCCATCTTCCATGGTAAAGCGTTTACCACCGATTTCTTGCAGGGCATGAAAATCAAGGGATGCAGTTGCACCAATAATGCGTTTTGCAGCGGTTGGGTCTTGCACGCCGGGTAGTTCAACGCGAATTTTATTGCTGCCTTGGCGCTGTGTCACGGCTTCGGTAATACCCAGTTCACTGATCCGGCCACGCAGTGTGCTAATTGCTTGCAACATAACTTGTTGGTGAAAAGTTTGAATGGCATCGGGTGTAAAAAATAAAATCACCGATTGCTCAGTTTGTTTTGCACTAAGCCCGCTAAAGGTGTGTTTAAGCTCGTTGATCACAGTATCGATTGCTTTTGTTTGCGCATTAAAGCGCAAGCTTACATTACCTTCTTGAGGGTTTTTATCGTTTAGAGTGAGTATTGAGCCACGAATTTTTTCATTGCGAAGGAGTGATTTAGCTTGTTGCTCAACACTTTGCAGTTGTTCTCGCAATGCTTGCGTGGTATCAACTTCAAGTACAAACAATACGCCCCCATTTAAATCAAGCCCTAACTTAATAGGGGCAAGGCCCAGCGCTTGTAACCAGTGTGGACTCGTGGCTTGGCTCACAATTTTGCTCGTAAATTGTGTTGCGTAGGTGTGCTGCAACCAGTTCAGTGCTGCTGCATTTTGGCTTGGTTCAGCGAGTAGAAATTCAATACTTTGGGTATTTTGTTTGGCACGATTAACCGTATAACCTTGCTGTTCCAGTGCGGTTTTAATCGCCATTGGGGATGTTATTTCGGATATTCTATCACTCTTTAATTGATTATTAAGCGCGCTTATCACTAAGGTATTTTGTTCTGGGTATAAATTGGGCAGGGCGCATATCGCCATCACCACTAACGTAAAAATCATCATTAATGTTGGTACTAAGCGGGCTTTTTTAGCTGGCTGTGGGCGCGGCAAATTGGCCTGTTGGGTAAGCCCAGTGGTATTTTTTATGTTCATAATATATCTCTTTGAAACGCTAACCTGTGCTGCGCGGTCACTAAAAACTCACAGTAAATACGACAGGCTAAACACGATTAATTGGGCCTAAATAACAATAAGTAGGCATAAAAATTAATTAAAAAGAGAATGTTAGACGAAGTGGCGATTGCAACCACAGTATTGAAGATTTGACTCTTGCCAACCACTAATGCGTGATTTTGCCGAGCTATAAATATGAATAAACCACAGTGCAATAGGTTTATGGCTAATGAGGTTGAGCATAGCAACAAGGCTAAATACCCAAATAAAAAACTCAATTATTAACCAGTAAACCGGATTTGTTTGGTTAGCATGCAAAAATAGCGAAGGGTTTGTAGGGTTTACAAAAGGCGCAAGGGTAAAGGTATGTTGCTCATCACTAAAATCAACAGCAAAATGTTTGCTGATTTTTTGATTCAGTTGCAACTGTGGTAATGCTTCGCTGTGTTTATAGTTGCTATGCAATTGGCTGGCAAAATCAGCGCTAAAAGCATGTTGAAGGGGCGTCCGATCGCTTGCTTGCTCACTAAAGAACAAGGCTATTACTACCAACATCATCGCGATTGTTTGCCAAACTGCTTTCATATCAACCTAATTAAACACAACAGAGGTGTTTTTTGTACATGTGTAATGTAGATAAACAATGTACATAAAAGATGGAGGCAGTTTACAAAAATTCAATGCGATAGCAAGTAAATTATTGACCATAGAACAAGTATTTATTCGAGTTCTCGTTGTTGTAAACGGAACTCGAATAAAAGCAGGTTACTTATTGCTGTAAAATAAAGTCAAGCCCGCTGGTGATCACCATGACTTGCGCCGCAATACATTCTTCTGGTGTGGCCGTTGCGCTATCTGGGTAGACTTCGGTGGTGGTCTTATACATTGCATTGCTTAAACCACCGCATAAGCCCAGCTTAGTTTTGGCGTAATTAATCACACCCAATTGTTCAAGTGGCGCGCCAATAATTTCACCGTTTTCGTCAGCAGGGGCAATGTGCGTAACTGTCGCAACGGCTTTAATAATGGCCGCTTGAAACTCAGCTTGTGGATTTTCGCTATCGCCAACTAAATAAAAACCATCAGGAATATTCCAGTTATCATGGGTTTGTGCATCACGCGCAGCAAGGGCAGGGCGAAATTCAGTATTATCGGAGTCGGTTGTTTCGTGTAAATCAAAATGCGCAACAACCTCAACCCCTAATTCGCTCACCATTTTCAGTAGCGCAGCCGACTCTTGCGCTGGGCTATTGACATAAAACGAGCGATTTGGGTCCGTGGCTGTTGGGTTCCAACGATTGATGGTTTCATAACCCCAAGGGCTAACGCAGGGTGCAATCACTAAATTAAAAGCATGGCTATACTGCGCCGCAGCGGTTTTGGCAAACGCGAGCGCACCATGCACGCCACTGGTCTCGTAGCCATGCACACCACCGGTGACTAATACAGTGGGTTTATCGGCTTGCCAGCTTTTTGGTTTGAGCACAAATAACGGATATTCGGTGGTGGCAGGCGCAAGCTCTGGGTACAGCAACTGACCATATTGTTCGACCGAAAACTCACTGCGCAAAGCATCTATTTGACTCACCACATCAGCAAAATAACTACGTTTAACCGCTTGTAACGCTAACCATTGTTGCTTTTCGCTATCGCCCCATTTCACACCAGAAGTGCCAATTGTCGAAACTTGAGTCATGTATTTGCCTTTGAATTAATTGATGAATTGGAAAAGAAAAAAGATTCAAGCGTCTAGCTTAAAGGTGCAATAAGCATTAGGCAATGCCAGTGGGTTATTTGGTATAAAATCTGCGATGGTTGATTCGTGTAGGTGCAGCCTGCTTGCGAAGGCGATAGAAGTACGGCAGGTTTTCTTTAAGATAAATCAAATTATTTAACCAAAGGCAAAAAGCAAGGCGCGACCTTATTGATTTCATTGAAACCGCAAGGAAACCCAATCTAAAACCTCAACTTAAAACAGACTAAGCGATTGAATCAAAATAGGAACTAAGTTATGGTTCGTTGATAAATAAAAATAAATTTAAAACGAGTAAATATTCAGGCTCGTTACACGCTTAAAACATAAAGGAGTAATGTTTGAGATTCATATTCGTAGATGCTGAAAATATTGGTCTAAAGGAAGCGGAAGCTATCAGTGCATCTATTTCTGATAAAGTTTTTGTTTTTTCCAAAAATGATTCGGTAAAGGAACTTTGTGAGAGAAAACTATTTCTTTATATCTCAAGCTATCCAGCGGGTTCCAATCAAGCTGATTTTTACATTATTGGCAACTTAGTAGGAATGATTGCATCTCTTACAGAGCAGCAGCGAGAGATTTGTCATTTTATTCTGTATTCACAAGATAACTCGCTTGTTACAGCTTTCGCATTTCAATGCAAACTCCACAAAATAAAACATAGCATTGCTCTGGAGCCTAAAGCCCAGGTTCAAGCTGAACCGAAACCACAGGCTTTAGAGCCAAAGAAAGTTGTGGAAAACCTTGAGCAAAGGATTTATGAGCAGTTCAAAACAGAACAAACTACAGAATCTGTTCGTAAGAAGCTTAACCAGTCAAAATCAAATTTCACAAAGGCGCTTAATGCTTTAATCGAAGCAAATAAAATTCAGCGGGTCTCAAAAAGTAAAAAAACATGGGTTCGTGCAAATCGCATTTAACACATATAGAGACTTTCTTAGTGCGATCTTATCGCTGCCTAACGTTTTTCATTCCTTTAAAAGTTGCAACTAAATGGGTTTAAGAGTTAGAGCGATGCAGGAAACCAAAGCCGAGACATTTATCGGTTAACACTAAGATGACTCGGTATTATCAAACTATTCAAGTCAGAGGTGTTTTTGCACCTTTAGTTTCAAGCACATTTTATAATCACCGTGACCTTTTGCTTTTTACACAGTAAAGCCTTTGTAAAATAAAGGGTATTCGGTTTAACGCATGAATTGGCGCGTTAATCGATTTGTTAATTTATTTGATCAGAGTATTGTTACACTGCGTATCTATAAGAATAAATAGTGTAAATACTGGGTAATAGATTTGCCCAATATTTTGCTTCATTAACAAATTTAGGTGATGTTTTGAAATTGCGAGCTCTTTTACTCAATCTGCATGTGGTTGTACTTTTGGTCTGTGTTAATGCGCAGGCTGCGAATGTTATTGTAGACACGGTCTCGATGGAGCGCAGTGAACAAACGGTTCAGGCTGTGGGTAATGCGCAGGCGTCAAAATCGGTGGTTATTTATCCAGCGGTGAGCGACAAAGTAACCGCGGTACATTTTAAACCCGGTGAAACGGTTGTCCAAGGACAGTTATTGCTCGAACTGGACTCGCGTCGTCAACAAGCCGCTTTGGCTGAGTCGCAAATACGATTGGCTGATGCGCTTCGTACTTATAATCGTTTAAAAGAAAGTCACGCGAAAGGCGCTGTGCCTCAGAGCGATCTTGATGATGCTAAAACAGTATACGAATTGGCTAAAGTGGTGGTGATGCAAGCTGAGACTGAACTTGAAGACCGCCATGTATTGGCGCCTTTTGCCGGTGTTATGGGGTTAACTGATGTTGAAGTGGGTGATCGTATTACCACACAAACCGTGATTGCTACTATTGATGATATTAATCATTTATTTATAAATTTTAATGCTCCGGAAAACGCAATTTCGATGTTAAAAAATAATGCTCTGATTGAAGTGCGCACGTGGCAAAATGAGCAGGTAATTGAGGCATCAATTGCCCATATGGATTCGCGAATTGACCCTCAAACCCGTACCCTTCGTACTCAAGCGAGTGTCGATAATAGCCAAGGTGAGTTTACACCGGGCATGAGCTTTAGTGTCTACATTAAAGTGCAAGGCGAGGCGTATGCTGCAGTGCCTGAAGCTGCCTTATTATGGGGGGCAACTGGCCCCTACGTGTGGAAAAGTGTTGATAACAAAGCCACGCGGGTTGATGTAAAAATAGAACAACGTTTGGCTGGGCGCTTACTTGTCGCTGGGGATTTACATGCCAATGACTTATTAGTGGTTGAAGGGGTGCAACGTTTACGCCCTAATCAAGAGCTTACTTTTTCGTCGCCTGTTATTACGGCTAAGGACTAAGTCATGAAGCAACTGCCAATGCTACAAGATTTACCTTCGATGGCGATCCGCCGCCCAATTTTAATTGTGGTCCTTAATTTATTGATCATTATTGCCGGTATTGCGGCGATAGCGGGCATTGAAGTGCGTGAACTGCCCGATGTTGATAGGCCTTTTATTACTGTGTCGGCTTCTTTTCCGGGTGGTTCACCTGAAACCGTGGATTCCGAAGTGACCAGTAAGCTTGAAGGGGCCGTGGCGCGAGTCAGTGGGGTTAAGTCAATTCAGGCGCAAAGTGAAGAAGGCAATGCTCGCATTGTAGTAGAATTTCGCCCTGGCGTTGATTTAGATAATGCTGCTAACGAAACTCGCGAGTCTGTGGCGCGTGTGCAGCGCGATTTGCCAGAAGAAGTCGAACGAGTGTCGATTATTAAAGCTGATAACAATGCGGAATCAGTGGTCTCGCTTACGGTGTCTAGCAGTAGTTTACCACTTGAAGCGCTGACTGAGCGGGTTGAAATTGACTTAGCACCCCAGTTTTTAACTATTCCGGGTGTCGCTGATGTACGCTTAAACGGTGATCGTCGTCGGGTATTAAGAGTGAGAATGGATCCGCTTAAACTGGCGAGCTTTAACCTCACTGTACCTGATGTGGCTAATGTATTACGGCAAGCCCCCTTTGATGTGCCTGCGGGGAGTTTAAAATCGGACGACCAGCAAGTGATTGTGCGCGCTGATGCAACCTCTATCACTGCTGACGAAGTGGGCGATATTATTGTGCGGGATGATACTCGTATCCGCGATATTGCGGCGGTGTATTTTGGTCCTGCTGATCCTCGTTCTATGGTGCGGCTTAACGGCCAACCAGTGATCAGTTTAGAAGTGATCCGCCAAGCGCAGTCAAATACTATAGAAATCTCTGATGAAGTGCTGGCACTACTCGATAGTATGCGGGTGCGTTTTCCTGAACTTGAATTTACCCTGACCTCAGACGATGCGCAGTTTATTCGTAGCTCCGTTGATGAAGTGATTTATTCATTGATATTAACAGTCTTGCTGGTGGTAATTACCTTATGGGTGTTTATAGGGTCGTGGCGCGCAACTTTAGTACCAGCGTTTGCTATTCCTGTTGCTTTAATTGGTTCTTTGGCATTGATATGGGCGCTTGGTTTTTCGATTAATATATTGACGTTACTTGCTTTGGTCTTGGCTACAGGCTTGATTGTTGATGATGCCATTGTGGTGAGTGAAAATATTCAACGCCAGCGAGCTCTTGGATTAGGGCGGCGTGCTGCGGCTGTGGTCGGTACTCGTGAAGTATTTTTTGCGGTGGTGGCCACTACAGCCGTACTTGCTGCGGTATTTGTGCCGATTGCATTTTTACCATCGACTGCTGGTCGATTGTTTAGAGAGTTTGGTGGGGTGCTCGCGGGCGCTGTGGTGATTTCGAGTTTTGTTGCACTGTCGTTAGTGCCAGCGCTAACCTCAAAGCTCAAATTAAAACAAGGAGGAAAAGGCCATCCTTTTGCTAAATTTGGTGACTATTTAGCTGGGTTTTATCAGCGTTCAATTCGTTGGGTGCTCGACCATGCTTGGTTGACGTTTAGTGCGTGTTTATTGGCGGCGGCGGGATCGGGCGCTTTATATCTTAATCTTGAAAACGAACTGTTACCGAAAGAAGACCGAGGTAAAATCCGTATTTTTGCTCGTGGTCCGGATGGTGTTGGCCTTAACTTTATGGACCGTCAAGCCATTGCAATGGAAGATAGCTTATTACCTTATGTACAAAGCGGTGAAATAGAATCGATTTATACGGTGGTTGGCCAGTGGGATCCTAACATTGTGTTTATTACTGTGCCTTTAAAGCATTGGGATGACCGTCAATTTAGCCAGCAAGAAATTATAAATAAGATCCGTGGCCCGCTTGGCCAAATTCCGGGGGCGCCAGCTTTCCCATCGGGGTCGAATAGTTTGAATTTACGTGGTCAAGGCGGTGGTATTGAATTAGCCTTGCTAGGCCAAGATTATAAAGAGATTTTTGTTGCGGCGCAGGCCTTTGCTGAGCAAATCGAGCAAGCGATCCCTGATATTGGTAATGTACGGGTGTCTTATCAGCCATCGCAGCCTCAGTTGCGTGTAAATATTGATAGGCGACGGGCTGAAGAGTTAGGGGTTTCGCTCAGTGATATTGCTATTACTTTGCGTGCAGCTATTAATGGTGATGATGTGGCCGATCTTAATATTGGTGACCAATCAGTGCCAATTATGTTGCAAGCGCAAAATCAAACCATTCAAGATCCAAGTGATTTAGCGAATTTGTACCTTACTGCTCGCAATGGTCAATTAGTACCGCTAAGCAGTGTTGCGTTTATTAGTGAAGAAGGCGTTGCCGCTGAGCTTGAGCGCCACGCACAAAGACGCGCGATCCAACTTGATATGGAACTACCGCCTGACATGAGCATTGCCCAATTGGTTGAGCAGTTACGAACCTTGTCTTTGCAAGCCTTACCTGATGGCATCACCATGGTATTTAAAGGTGAAGCACTAACGTTTGAAGAGACCGCCAATGAAGTCCTGCTAACCTATGTGCTGGCCTTTTTAATTGTATTGTTGGTGCTTGCGGCGCAATTTGAAAGTGTTAACAGTGCGGTGGTGGTGATGATCACCGTGCCATTTGGCATTACATCAGCCATATTAGCGCTGTATTTAACGGGTACGTCGTTAAATATTTACTCTCAAATTGGTTTGGTGATGCTAATTGGTTTGATTGCTAAAAATGCGATTTTGCTGGTGGAATTTGCCGATCAACTGCGCGATAAGGGCCTTGCTGTACGTGAAGCGGTTGAGCAAGCAGCAATTGTACGTTTAAGACCCATCACCATGACGCTGGTTTCAACCCTTTTAGGCGCATTGCCATTGATATTATCGACCGGTGCGGGCGCAGAGGCACGTAATGCTATCGGGTGGGTAGTCTTTGGTGGTTTATCGCTTGCGGTACTCTTTACGTTATATTTAACACCTGTGATTTATTTAGGCTTGGCACGTTTCACTAAAGCACGGGGTGATGAAACCAAGTTATTGGCCGAGGAACTTGAACAGGTTACTTAACTTTTTGTATTACTTCTTGTATTGACCCTTAAAACGGCTACCACTTGGTAGCCGTTTTTTGCTCTTGATGAATACCGCCTTTTTGATTTTGCTCACTTTTACAAATCCCCTCTATTTTTTATAAAAGTATCGGGAGTGTTTTACCTATTTTAGATGGCGTTATCATAAGTGTTGGTTTACATGAATAAAAATAGTACCTATTATGGGGGGGGGAGTTGAACGAGCTATTTTAATGTGCTTAAACACCTTTAATGGGTATATAAAGCTGTTATGTCTCTAAACACAAACTAAACATCTTAAAAAAGGAATTTATATGAAATTTTACCCCTATAGCAATTTGAAGTCTGACAATATTAAACCGCTATTGTTTGCAGCACGATTTACCGGCCTGTTAAGTTACATATTGTTTATAGTGACTATCTTACTAGCAGTCGCTATTCCGTTCTTAGGTTCGGACGCTATTGCAAGAGACTTCGGCGGGGGAACAATGTCCTACAACACCCCAGATTTTAGTGGCGTGGCAATTATTGGCAGTATTTGGTGTATGGTTAGTGCTATCTTTTTTCTTGCATTAAGCGGTCTATGCGCAGCAGTAGTTTCGTGTGAGTACACCTACACTAAATCAGCAGACACAAAAGTTAATTAAAACCGGATAAAAAACTTGTTTGCCTTTTTTACCTTGTAGGTGCAAGCCTGCTTGCGAAGGCGAGCAAAGCTCTGCCTCTATTTTTGGCCGCGTTTAGGTAAGTATTCGTTTAGATAGCTCGGTGCTTACCCCTGCACATTTTGTTTTATGGTGGCTTTAGGTCGGGCGTTAGCTCTAAAAATTTATTTAAAATCAATGAGCGCTTCAAAATTAGCCCTTCATATACTCTATACAAGAGAAATGGCTTTGCGGTAGATAAAGAAGATGACACGTTTTTCTATATGTCGCGAAAAATAGCCTAACCGGTAAAATCGAGCTGGCTAACTTTGATACCAGCAATAATGCGATTTTTTTCGTATTGTTCACAAATAAATGGAGTTTTATAAAATATGATAAATGAAAACGATATTGAGCTTTTTCTTAAAGCGAAACGTCAGTTAAAAATAAGAAGAAATATCCTGATTTTATGCATTGTGAGCCTGATTGTTTGGATAGCGCTGCGTTTTGTTGGCATAAACCATACTTATTTAGATACTGCCGCACTGGCTGTGTTCTTTGGTGGTCTAGTTAATGCCGATGGCGGGGCTTTTTTTGCGTTTATTCCAAAATCTAAATTATTAGATATCATCGAACGGCAGATCAATAACGATCCGCAGGCGATTAAATATATTGCTGAAAAAAATAACCTTGATGTTATTTAGGTTATAGAGTGGCGTTTTAAATGCTTTTTAAACCTGTGCGGTATTTAAAGCAGGAAATATCAGGGTCAATGTTCTACATATTTAAACGGTAGAAATAGAGGTTTGCTTTGCAGCTTAGCCCCTATATGTAATGTTATGGTCCGTATGGATCAATACATTCCCAGTGTTCAGGGTCGCCAATTGGTTGGTTCACACAGACTTTGCTGCTTGGTGTAGGGTCTGAGGTAATTGGTGTAAAATTTAAAACGAAAACTGTCATTAAACTAACTATAAAACTCATAGTATTTCCTTATTAATTATAAAAAATGGGCACCCCATTTGTTTCGATAATAGGTTTTTTATTTTTTTAGGCAAGCTATTTTTCCATTTTTTTAACCCATATTTATATAAGATAAAAAAACAACCCGCACTGGCGGGTTGTTTTTATTGTCATTTTGACTGACCTAGATTGCTTCGGTAGTTAAACGATCTGAGTTGATTACCAAATGCGAACGCGTTGATCTTCTGGTAGGTATAACGCATCACCCGGTTGCACATTAAACGCTTTATACCATGCATCGTGGTTACGAGGTGCTTGCGCGCGGTATTGACCCGGTGCGTGGGTACCTGCCCGTAATTGGTTTAACATGCTTTGCTCGGTGCGTTTTTCTTTCCATACTTGTGCCCAAGCTAAGAAAAAGCGTTGGTCACCCGTTAGGCCATCAATAATTGGTGCTTCTTTGCCATTTAAGCTTAGTTGGTAAGCATGGTAAGCCATGGCTAAACCACCCACGTCGCCGATGTTTTCACCTAGGCTGTTACGGCCATTAACGAAGTTGCCCGCAATCGGTTCGTATTTACTGTATTGTGCGGCCAATTGGTCGGCTTTAGCGTCAAATGCGGCACGGTCGGCGTCTGTCCACCAGTTACGTTGCACGCCTTCGGCGTCTGATTTTGAACCTTGATCATCAAAACCGTGGCCCATTTCATGACCGATAACGGCACCAATGCCACCGTAGTTAACCGCTGCATCGGCATTTGGATCAAAAAACGGCGGTTGTAAAATAGCTGCTGGGAAGACGATTTCATTAAATGAGCTGTTGTAATAGGCGTTTACTCGTTGCGGTGTCATACCCCAACGGTTACGGTCGGTTTTTTTCAGCTCTTTGGCAATGCTTTCGGCTTGGAAAAACTCGCGCATGTTTCTCACATTACCCATTAAATCAGTTTTACTGATGTTTAAACCATCAAATGATTGCCATACGTCAGGGTAACCAATTTTTGGTACAAAGGCGGCTAGTTTTGCACGCGCATTGACTTTCGTTTCTGCGCCCATCCAATCTAGATTATCAATACGCTCGCCAAGAGCTGTGCGTAAGTTTTCAACTAATTCAGACATTTGCTGTTTTGAAGATTCAGGGAAATAACGTGCTACGTACACTTTACCAATTGCAAAACCAAGTGAGTCGGTCTCTGACATTTGGCTGATAGCACGTTTCCAGCGTGGACGTGGCTCTTGCTGACCATTTAGCTCTGTGCCATAAAACGCAAAGTTAGTTTGGAAAATTTCTTCAGATAATAATTCCGCATTACCGCTTAGTGCGTGGTAGGTTAAGTAATCTTTCCAAACACTAATGTCTTCTTGATTGATAAGGTCAATCATGGCTTTAATTGGTTCAGGCTGCGACATGTTTAGTTGTGGTACTTGGTAACCTGTCTGGGCAAAGTACACATCCCAGTTAAAACCAGGGTAGGCTGTAGCTAGTTCTGTGCGCGCAATTTGATTTAAAGTTAAATCGCGATTGCGGCGTTTTTCACGTGGCCAATGACCTTGCGCAATTTTTGTTTCAAGGGCTAAAATTGCTTTTGCACGCTCAGTGCCATTTTCGATACCCGCAAATTTAAGCATGTCGGCAATGTGGGCGACATAGGCGTCGCGTGTTTTAACAAAACGCGCTTCTTGCTCTAAATAGTACGAGCGATCGGGTAAACCTAAACCACCTGCACCTATCGACATCTCGTATTTATTAGGATCGATGCGGTTAAACCACATACCGCCACCCAATGGGGTTTTAACACCGGTTAACCATGACTGACCGAACAGTTTTGCCAAATCGTCAGCTGATGACGCGGCATTAATTTCGGTTAAAAGAGGGGTTAATGGTGTCGCTCCGAGTTTATTGAGTGTGGCTGTATCCATGTATGCGTTGTAGAAATCAGCAATCAATTGTTCTTCAGCGTTTAAGTCAGTGCGTGCGGCTATTTCTTCTATGATGAGTTTTACACGATCTTCGCTTTTATCTGCCAACGCGGTAAACGCACCATAGCGAGTTTTATCTGATGGCATTTCATAGTTGTCATACCAAGTGCCACTGGCATACATGAAAAAATCGTCGCCTGGTTTTATTGCTTCGTTACGTGCCGTTAAATCAATACCGAACGTACCAAGCTCAGCTTTTGCGGGCGCGGCCGCTTCGGCTTGTGTGGTTTTTTTAAGTTCTGTTGATTCTGGTTGTGAACAGCCAGAAATAAATACTGCAGCAAGCGCTGCAGCGATTACGTTTTTTTTCATTACGATCCCCTGAAAGAGCCTTTGATAAGGTTAGGCTTTTGTAATATTAAGTATTAGCGCTATCGATTGTTATTGATTACGTACAGCGAGACAAATGTTTTGAGGTGAATGGCTTAAACCGTCGATTAATTTAATGGCGCTCATGATCAGCAAGCATGGGGATTTTTCGATCTTATTGTGTAACAACATCGTATAAGTGATAAGTTTAAAGGAGCTTTTTATGAAATTAAGTAAACTTGAAAAGTATTTTGAAGTAGAAAAGCTGGTGTTTCATTCCCTTGAATGCGCGTTATATAACGTCAGCGCTGTCGTTGAGGGCAAAGAATACATGATCACCGATGACAGGAACGAGCGTTTAAACAGTCATAATATTTTATTATTACAACGACAATGCCAATTTGTTAAAGCAAAAAAGCAAGTGGTGCGGCAATTAAGTGCCTATGATGAAATGGTCGGTGGTCCAACTAAAATTAACAATGAAATGGAAGTTTCACTTGGTGATAATAAGCTGTATTAACCTATAGCGATTACTTGCCTGAACCGCTTTAGCTTTGGTGCTTTGGAATATTGTACTATCTACCGCTTGCGATAAAACTTATAATTAGCAGCAAAGATCCCAATTAAGATGCATACCTATGAGTACTAACGAGCCATTTGGCAATAATCCACTTCATGGCGTTAAATTAGAGCAGGTTGTTGCTGAGCTAGTTGAACAATATGGCTTTGAAATTTTACATGCGTATTTAGAACTACAATGTTTAAAAAATAATCCGAGCATTGAGTCAACCGTTAAGTTTTTACGAAAAACGGTTTGGGCAAAGGAAAAGTTTGAAAATTTTTATCTGTATCGGTTCAAAAATTTACCTAAGCCAGACGATGTTCAGTATTTATTACCGCCACGAGATCGTACTATTCCGCCAGAGCATAAACCAGGATTACCGTGCGAGTTAAGTTTTACAGAAGCTAAGCGCATTAAAGAAAAAAAGGCATTAAAAGATCAGGCGCGTATTCGTAAAAAGCGTTCAACCTCTGATAATCCTTGGGGCATTTAACCGCATTCACATTAACGCATTTTTCGGGTAAAGCTTAGCTTACATCACTGATTGTTTAACCTCGCTTGGTTACTTCTCATTCATTGCTACGCGGTACCGGATTTTTTGTTGTATTTACTGAGCTTATTTTCATTGTGAAATAATAATAAGCTCAGTATTATTGCCACCCTAAATGAATGATTCATTTACTCTCACACTGACAAAGGACTGACTGTGCATCAAGACACTGAACTGACGACTCGTTTTATTACCTCTTCTGTCCCGGTAAAAATGTTTATTACTCACGGATTTTTATTACATGGCCTCTCAATTGTTTTCACATTGCTGGTCCATGGACTCACTTTACCTTTCATGCAAGATTTAACCGGAGGCTTATTTTCAGCTGTCGTGTTTGCAGGTTTACTTAGTTTTATGATTCAAATGACTACGGTGGTAACTGTATTACTTTTTATGGCGTTTATTTATGTTAATGTTAAAAAAGTGAAAATGACCTCGGTTTTTTTATTTACCGTTTACCCTCCGGTTATGCTGCTGTTTTCAGCGTCAGGGGCTGTTTCTTCTAGTTTTGTTTTTTTAGTAGCATGGTGCGCTGTGGTTGTGGTGATGGTGCTGCATTATCAGCGATTTAAACGTCAAGAAAGGCTGGTGAGCCTGTCAATAACAGACTGATAAAACATTACTTGTCAGTAATGGGGCGAGTACAGCTTGTTGCTTCCAGATTTTTTTAACGCTATGCTGATTTACCTGCCCACAAAAGAGTGTAATTAATGCGCCAAATACAATTGCATGATCCCCGTTTTACGCTTATTCCAGCCCAAGCTCATGATGAAGATTATTTATTAGCGTTACGTTTGGCTACTATGGTGCCGCATCTTGAAAATGCAGGGATTTTTTTATCTCCTGATGAGCATCTAACGCGTTTACACGATCATTATCATTGTTCTTATCTGATATATTGTGATGCCACTTGTTTGGGTACTATTAAATATCGTTTCAATGACAAAGTGTTTGAGATTATGCAGTTACAAATACACCCTGAGCATCAAGGCCAAGGATTTGGCAGCACTATTTTAAAACAAGTATTGCTAGCAAACACATCTAAAACAGTGAATTTAACCGTTTTAAAATCAAATCCTGCGTATCAATTATATTGCCGAATGGGCTTTAACTTAATTGGTGAAGACGAGCATGAGTACCATATGCGGTTTAATTTTGCTCCTGAATTAGAGCAAAGCTGTTAAACCTAAGCGTGTTTAGCTGCTTTTGCGGGTGGCTATATTAATCAAACAGCCAGTTTAGCGCTGCTGTTTTATCTTCAAAGTATTTTGCTTCGCCACGAATAAACCAATTGGCTATTTTAGCCATGATTTCTTGCCAAGATTTATGGCCATAAATGGCGACTTTACCAAAATCATTATTATGTTTTAAGCCAAGCTTTAAATCATCCCAAGCTGCACGTAATTCCCAACCAGTCAGTTCATCGGCATCAATCAACACATTTACTTTAGGGTGTTCTAGGCCGCAAATAGCGCTTTCGATAATGGGAATAATTCGGGTGTAATCTTCGTGAGTGAGAGTGCCAATAATTTTCAATGACAGAAAAAGCGTATCGCCGTGGCGTTCTAGGCCAATATTTAATCCGTGAGTAATTCGAGACATAGATAAGCACCTTGGATTTGAAAGAGAATAGGATCCTATCATAGCCAGTTGGGTGTTGTTTGATCTGACGCAGGTTTTTATGTGGTTTTACAAACAAAAAATCGGCTAAAAAGCCGATTTTTATTAATTGAAAGCTGCGCTTAGTAGGTTGCGCTGCCCTTAGTGCGTGGGAAGGCAATTACATCTCGTACGTTGCCCATACCCGTTACATACGCCACTAAACGCTCAAATCCTAGGCCGAAACCTGAATGCGGCACTGTGCCGTATTTACGTAAGTCACGGTACCAAGAATAGTCTTCTTTGTTTAAGCCCATTTCTTCTAAACGTGCATCAAGAATATCTAAACGTTCTTCACGTTGTGAACCACCGATGATTTCGCCAATGCCTGGTGCAACAACGTCCATTGCAGCCACTGTTTTGCCATCTTCATTTTGGCGCATGTAGAATGCTTTAATGTCTTTAGGGTAGTTTTTAATAACCACTGGAGACTCAAAATGTACTTCGGCTAAGTAACGCTCGTGCTCAGATTGTAAATCGACACCCCATTCAACCGCGAATTCAAATTTCTTACCGCAGTTTTTAAGGATTTCGATTGCCTCTGTGTAGTCAACTTGTGCAAAGTCTTTTTCTACAAAGCTTTCAAGACGCGAAATAGCTGTTTTTTCAACTCGCTCGGCAAAAAACTCCATGTCATCACGACGCTCAGCAAGCACTGCTGAGAAAACGTATTTCAGCATGTCTTCAGCTAATTTTGCGATGTCGTTTAAATCAGCAAACGCAACTTCTGGTTCAACCATCCAAAACTCAGCAAGGTGACGTGAAGTATTTGAGTTCTCGGCACGGAATGTTGGGCCGAAGGTATAAATGTTCGACATCGCAGAGCAATACGTTTCGCCGTTTAATTGGCCTGATACTGTTAGGAATGCTTCTTTACCGAAGAAGTCTTCACTGTAATCAATATTGCCTTTGTCATCGCGCGGTAAGTTTTGCATATCTAAGGTTGATACACGAAACATTTCACCTGCGCCTTCACAGTCACTGGCTGTGATGATTGGGGTGCTGATCCAGAAAAAGCCACGCTCATGGTAAAAGCGGTGAATAGCTTGCGCTAAACAGTTACGAACGCGTGTTACGGCACCAATCATGTTGGTACGTGGGCGTAAATGGGCGTGCTCACGTAAATATTCAATGCTGTGACGTTTTGCCGCCATTGGATAAGTATCAGGGTTTTCTACCATACCAACGATGTTTACTTCGTCAGCTTGGATTTCGAATGATTGACCTTGACCTTCTGAACGAACTAATTTGCCGGTTACTTCAACTGAACAACCTGCTGTTAAAGTGGTAACGTCATTATAATTATTAAGTGAATTAGGCACTACAGCTTGAATAGGGTCAAAACAAGAACCGTCATGAACGGCTAAGAAAGAAATACCTGCTTTTGAGTCGCGACGAGTACGGATCCAGCCTTTAACTGTGACCTGACTATCGACTGCAACTGCGCCTTTTAATAGCTGTGCTATTGCTGAATGGCTCATTTTCACTCCAATGATTAACGTTGCCTGTACTATTTACAACAATACGAATGTGCAAATTAAATAATTTTACTTAAGCGTGCCTAAGCGATGGGAGAGCTATCTTACCTTTGAATTTACCAGAAAAAAACACTTTAAACGCTTTTCAAACATTAATGCTTGTATTTTAGACAGTTCTGCGTTTTTATAATGTGTAGTTACCGTGATGATAAGAAGTGAATAACGTGCACGAGCGTAGGAAAAGTCCTGATGTTTTTATCAGAATCGTGTGGGGATTTAATATTACGGCTTGGCTAGTATTTTTAGCAGCATTAATCTTGTTTCATTACGCGCGGCCAGAAATTGAATTTGGTATTATTCGTTATTTCGATTTATCAGTGCGCGAAGGGTGGTTGCGTACACCCAAGGAAGTGTTACTGACTTTATTATATCTATGCGTCGGCTTATCATTGTTAACCATTGTATTGAATCGCTTTCGTGCAAGGCGACAAAGTGATAGTCTTAAAGTTAATTTAATCACTTTGTTGATTATTTCCCTTTCTTTTCTTTTAGTTGTCAGTTTATAACATGAAACAAGTTTTTATATTACGAGGCTTACCTGGCAGTGGTAAAAGCCATTACGCACAACAATTATGCCAAGAGTTAGTTAATGGCGATGAAAACCAATTTTTGATTTGTTCAACCGATGATTATTTCTATCAACAAGGCGGTTATCATTTTGATAAGTTTAAATTACCTGAGTATCACAGTTTAAATTTGTCTCGTTTTGTTCGTGCGCTTGGTCAAGAAGTACCATTAGTGATAGTTGATAATACCAATATCAAAAAGTGGGAATTCCTCCCTTATCTTGAGGTCGCTCATGCGTTAGGTTATCAAGTAAAGGAAGTGATTGTAGGCGATATTAAAGATAAGTCGATGCAGCATTTATACAGTCAGCGCAATAGTCACAATGTGGCGCTTAAAACCATAAGTAAAATGGCTTATATGTTTGAATGGTAAAAGAGTGAACAGTATTCACTCTTTTTATTGTTGAATAAGCCCACATTACTAATTCAACTTAGGCTTTACCTTATTTATCAGTCAAAACCTCTGGATACCGTGTCAATACTTCAAAAATTGCATGCCCTAATTGTTTAATATTGTCAGGCGTACTGATATAGGGTGGCATAAGGTAAATTAAACGACCAAAGGGTCTGATCCAAACACCATATTCAATAAAGCGCTGTTGAATGACAGCTACATCAACAGGATAAGTGACTTCAACCACTCCAATGGCTCCCAATATTCTGACATTAACCACATTGCTTAGTGTTTGGCACGGCAATAAAGCATCTTTTAATGCTTGATTTAACATGGAGACTTGGTGTTGCCAATTGTTTTGGTGTAATAGATCAATACTGGCGCAAGCAACTGCGCAGGCTAGGGGGTTTCCCATAAAAGTAGGACCATGCATCAATACACCCGCTTCGCCTTCGCTGATCCCTATTGCAATCTTATTGGTAGTCAATGTTGCAGAAAGTGTCATGTAGCCGCCCGTTAGCGCTTTACCAATACACATAATATCCGGGCTTATTTTGGCATGCTCAACCGCAAATAAAGACCCTGTGCGACCAAAGCCAGTGGCAATTTCATCACAAATCAGCAGTAAATCAAACTCATCACACAGTGAGCGGACAGCTTTTAAATACTCAGGGTGATAGAAATTCATCCCTCCTGCATTTTGCACGATAGGCTCAATGATAAACGCAGCGACTTCATGGTGATGACGAACAAAGTAATCGCGTAAAATGAGCGATTCTTGCTGATCAAACTCTTCAAAAAAACCACTTTTAGGTGCTGGCACAAACACATGTTGAGGTAAAAAACCTTGATACATGCTGTGCATTGAATTAATCGGGTCGCATACACTCATGGCCGCAAAGGTATCACCGTGATAGCCCTTATTAGGGGTCATTAGTTTACTTTTGCCTTTAATGCCTTGGCTGAGCCAATATTGCAACGCCATTTTAATAGCGACTTCAACACTCACTGATCCGCTATCAGCTAAAAATACCTTTTGCAGTGGCTCTGGTGTCATTGCAACTAATTTTTTGCACAGCTCAACCGCAGGCACATGAGTTAAACCGCCAAACATGATATGACTCATGCTTGCCAATTGCTGAGTGACAGCATCATTCAAACGAGGGTGATTATAGCCATGCACTGCGCTCCACCATGAAGCCATACCATCGGTGAGTTTTTCCCCGCTTTGCAAGTAAATAAAGTTACCTTCGGCATGACTGACAGGGTAGACAGGTAAAGGGTTTGTCATTGACGTGTAAGGATGCCAAATGTGATTTTTATCAAATTCAACATCAATTGGTTGTTTATTGTTCATATGTAAACTTTAGGTGCACTAGCTGTGTTGACAATTATCGTTTGCGCCTTAGACTACCCAATAAGTGCGATAGAGACAAACTAAAAGAGAACACTATGCAACACGCCATCGTCCGCCATGATTGGACAATTAGCCAAGTTAAAGAATTATTCGAACAACCATTTAACGATTTATTATTTCAAGCTGCGTCAGTACACCGTCAAAACTTCAAACCGAATGAAGTTCAAATTTCGACCTTGTTATCGATTAAAACCGGTGCTTGCCCGGAAGATTGTAAATATTGCCCGCAATCAGGCCATTACAAGACTGATCTTGAACGTGAGCGTTTAATGGAAGTAGAAAAGGTGATTGAGCAAGCTAAATTAGCTAAAGATAAAGGCGCAACCCGTTTTTGTATGGGCGCTGCATGGTCTGATCCGAAAGATCGCGATATGCCTTATATCGAACAAATGGTGAAAGGCGTTAAAGAATTAGGGCTTGAAACTTGTATGACCCTTGGCATGCTTGATAACCACAAAGCGCATGCGCTAAAAAGTGCAGGCCTTGATTATTACAATCATAACCTTGATACCTCAGCCGAATATTATGAGCAAATTATTACGACACGTACTTATCAAGACCGTTTAGATACCATTGATCATGTTCGTGATGCCGGAATGAAAGTATGCTCAGGTGGTATCGTCGGTATGGGCGAAGAAGCAAAAGATCGCTTTGGTTTACTTATGAGCTTGGCTAATTTACCTCAACAACCAGAAAGTGTGCCAATTAACATGTTGGTTAAAGTAAAAGGCACACCGCTTGAGAACGTTGAAGATCTTGAGCATTTTGATTTTATCCGCACCATCGCTGTTGCGCGTATTATGATGCCAAAAAGTTATGTACGTCTTTCTGCAGGTCGCACAGCAATGAACGAACAGATGCAATCGATGTGTTTCTTTGCCGGTGCTAACTCGATTTTTTACGGTGATAAATTACTGACTACTGAAAACCCTGAAGCCGATGCTGATATGCAATTGTTGAAAAAATTGGGCATGAAGCCAGAAACGCATCAAGATTATTCTGATGAAGCCTACGAGGCGTCGTTATCTTCGGCAATTGCCGATAAAGAAACGGCAGGGCTTTTTTACGAAGCACGCTAATGCCCTTTGAGTATATTGCGACTGCTTTAGCTGAACGACAAAAAAATGCGCTCCTTCGGGAGCGTATTTTAATCGAATCATCCACCGCCACAACAATTACAGTCGCAGGGCGGTCTTATCTTAATTTTGCCAGTAATGACTATTTGGGTCTTGCTGCATCACCACAAAAACGAATTGCCTGTGGATTACTTGGTAGTAAAAGTTCCGCTCTGGTAACCGGTTATCATCACAGCCATGCAATGCTTGAATCTGAGTTATGTCACGCGTTGGGCTTTGAAGCGTGCATGCTTTTTACCAGCGGTTTTTGCGCCAATAGCAGTGTGCTTAAAACCTTAATGTCTGAGCCTGATAGTGAAATATTTCAAGATAAGCTCAATCATGCCAGCTTAATTGATGGCGGCTTAGCGGCTAAAGCGACAATGTCTCGGTTTCATCACAATGATATCGCGCATTTGCAGGCTAAATTAAAAAAATCGACAGCAACCCACAAGCTCATTGTAAGCGAAGGGGTGTTTTCGATGGATGGCGATTTAGCACCAATCGATGCACTGGCCAATCTTGCTAATGAATATAATGCGTGGCTAATGATTGATGATGCCCACGGATTCGGTGTGCTTGGCGATAAAGGGTTTGGTAGCTGTTTTGTTAATAACACTGTGACTCGCCCGCAGTTATTAATTATTACATTTGGTAAGGCGCTTGGTTCGTCAGGAGCGGCATTATTATGCAGCACTGCCGTAAAAGATTTTATGCTGCAATTTAATCGTGATTATATTTATTCAACCTCGATGTCACCTATGGTGGCTGAGGCGACTTTAGACGCACTTAACACTCTTTTTTCTGCTGATAACCAAAGAGCGCAACTACAAGCCAATATTGCTTTTTTTCAGGCAAGCGCGAAACAGGCGGGTTTAAATGTTATGCATTCCAATACAGCCATTCAACCTTTGGTGATTGGTGATGCTGATGCCACTTTAAAGGTGAGTCAACAGCTTAAAACCGCTGGTTTTTGGGTGGGGGCTATTCGCCCGCCTACAGTGCCTGTTAATACCGCACGTCTGAGGATCACTTTAACAGCTGCGCATAGTGAAGATCAGATCACTGCGTTAATTGATGAGTTGAAAAAATTGTTATGAGTGTCGTTTCAGGTAGTACCACGCATTTTAAACGAGTCAGTGCACAAAAATTTTCTAATGCAGCGAAGCAATATCAAGAGTTTGCCTTGGTTCAACAACAAAGTGCGCAAGCATTAATTTCGCACATAACGCCTGTGGGAGATGGGATCTGCTTAGATCTAGGGGCAGGCCCTGGGGTTAATGTCTCGGCTTTAAAGCAACACTTTAAACAGGTTGTGGCATTGGATTTAAGCTCTGATATGTTGGCGCAAATCGAAGATTCGCTGGTGGATTTTAAATGCTGTGCGGATATGGACGCATTGCCTTTTTCCGCCAATAGCTTTGATGCGATTTTTAGTAACTTTTCGAGCCAATGGTCAGCGGATTTTCCTGCATTATTAGTGCAATTAAACCAGATATTGAAGCCAGGCGGTCGGCTATATTTAACTAATGTACTCGATGGCTCTTTAGCTGAAATTGCACAGGCTTGGCATGCCATCGATAACCAAAAACATATCAATAATTTTATATCTTTTGATATGTTTGAAGCCAGTGCAAAACTAAGCGCTTTTAAAAGCCATCGCGTATACCTTGAGCGCCATCAACAGGAGTTTGATAGTGCGCTTGCGGCATTTAAATCAATCAAAGCCATTGGCGCCAATACTAAAATGGCGCAACAACCGACGGGTTTATTAGGCAAAAAAGCCTTTCAAACCGTCTTATCTGCTTATCCACACCAGCAAGGCACGTTTTATGTAAGCTATTATGTTGGTTATATGGTACTTGAAAAATGAATTCTTTTTTTATCACCGGCACTGATACAGAGGTCGGCAAAACATACATCACAAGTTTATTACTTAAATTAATTGGGCAATACCAACACAAAGCATTAGGGTTTAAACCCATTGCAGCTGGGGCTGAAATGGCATTTGATCAGTTGGTAAACGAAGATGCATTAACACTGCTTGAAAGTAGTAATGTGAATGCCCCTTATGCGTTGGTTAACCCTTTTGTGTTCAAAGAGCCGATAGCTCCACACATTGCAGCTCAATTAAACAATACAACAATCAATGTTACGGGTTTAAGCGCGGCTTATCGTGCTATTAAAGCAATCGACAGTGATTATTTGCTCGTGGAAGGCGCTGGAGGTTGGGCACTACCAATCAATAACGAAGAATATTTGTATGATTTTGTGGTTAAAGAGCGCTTACCGGTGATTTTAGTGGTGGGGATGAAGCTAGGTTGTTTAAATCATGCGTTGTTAACGGCTGCTCATATGCAGCAGTTGGGCGTCAATTGTATTGGTTGGATAGCCAATCATGTTGATTCGGCTATGCTAATGCAACAAGAAAACATTAATAGTTTAAAACAACGTTTGCCTATGCCTTTGTTGGCGATTGCACCTTTTAATAACGAAAAGCCAACATTGCAAATCTATGACAGTTTAATTACACAATTAGGGTTAAAAAATCGATAGGTTTAAACGGCATTAACTCATTGTTTATATAAAATTTATTTTCATTCCTAGATGCTTATTTCGCTTGAGTCGTGCAACGTGCTGTTGCACACTTATCACATGGTAACTGTATTGGAGCGCTGAGGTAGCGAATGACATTTTGTAACAATTAATCGTGTATAAAGCACTTGTTTGTTTACTGAAAATCCCAATATTTAAGTTCAAGTGTAGTTTTTAATAAAAGCCTGTGACTGTGGGTTCTAACAGTTAATGTACTTTAATGAGGTTTATATGAAACGTATTGTATTGTTTTTAATTACCAATCTAGCTGTAATGTTAGTGCTTGGTATTGTGTTGTCGGTATTGATGAGCGTGTTTGGCATCGATAATCGCAGTTTAGGCGGTATTTTAATGATATCGACCGTGTTTGGTTTTGGTGGCTCGTTTATTTCGCTTTACATGTCTAAATGGATGGCTAAAAAATCAACGGGTGCGCATGTAATTGAACATCCACGTAATGAAACTGAAAAGTGGCTTGTTGATACGGTTGCTGCACAAGCCAAAAAAGCCAATATCAAAATGCCAGAAGTGGCAATTTATGACAGCCCAGAAATGAACGCATTTGCAACAGGCCCAAGCAAAAACAATTCGTTAGTTGCAGTGAGCACCGGTTTGCTGCGCAGTATGAGCGCCGATGAAGCTGAAGCGGTACTTGCACACGAAGTATCTCATATTGCTAATGGTGACATGGTGACCCTCACGCTTATCCAAGGTGTGGTGAATACCTTTGTTATCTTTATTTCTAAAGTGCTTGCTGGAATTGTAGATAATTTCTTAAATAGTAACTCTGAAGAAGAAAATACAGGTCCATCGTGGACGTATTTCATTTTTGATATGATTTTCCAAATAGTATTTGGAATTTTAGCGTCGGTAGTTGTGGCGTACTTTAGCCGTAAACGTGAATTTGCTGCCGATAAAGGCGCAGCTGATCTCGTTGGTGCACATAAAATGCGTGCCGCACTTGAGCGCTTACAAGCAAACCACCCTTCACAATTACAAGGTTCTATGATGGCCTTTGGTATTGCATCAGGTAAAGGGTTAGCTGATTTCTTCTCATCGCACCCGCCACTTGAAGAGCGTATTAACGCATTGCGCTAATTGTTTAAGCTTAATAATAAATACACAAAGAAAAAGCGCTGTTAACACAGCGCTTTTTAGTTTCAGAAACAGATCCATTTGGAATAGGTGATCACCTACCCATTATTTATAGTGGAAGTTCTGTTTTGTTCCAGTTAATTCTACAAATTATTTATGATTGGTTTTGTTCTGCGCGGGCTAGTGCATTAGGTAACAACACTTCAACTACTTCTTGTGCATTAATGGTGTAGCGTGTACCACCAAACATTACGGATGTACGTTCATTAAGGCTTGTGATCCCGGTTAATGTCCAGCCTTCACCTCGGGTGGGGCAATAAACAGTGGTAGTAGGGGGGATCACTTTAAAGCTTTCTGTCATGTTTTACTCCAATTTATAAAATCAATCGATAAGGTGTCGGGTGCTACTCAATAATGCTTTGACCTGTTACCATACAAGCCCGCTTATTTTGTTGCTTCGGAGTTTGTATCAATTCTAAAACACAGCCAAGTTTTATCACTGAACGTTTAAGACTCAAACCACTAAGCTACCGAGACGCTCCTGCATTGCTCGAGATACTATCACACCCCTTAGTAGGTAAATACAATGACATACCTACCTTTATTGATTTCGCCGATTTTAAGTCTTATCTACAAAGTGATTTAGATCTTTGGTATCAAGAAGAAGGAGGCCGTTGGTCTATTGAATACAATAAAAAGGTGATTGGTTCATGTGGTATTTACAACTACGCACATGATATTAATCAAGGTGAAATAGGCTTTGAATTACATCCTGATTATTGGCAATTAGGCTTAATGGCTGAAGCATTAGCAGCTTTGCTAGATTATTACCGCTCAGCTAATTCAATGCCAAGACTGATGACTCTCGTCGCAAGGTGTCATAAAGATAATACCGCCAGTTTAAAACTACTTAACAAACTGAAATTCATTAAATCAGAAAATGAAATTATATCCTATCAGCTAAAATTGTAATTAATTTAAAAGAACACATCATACCAAAATGTTGAAAGAAGTAATTCGTAAATACTGAGTAATAAAATAATAGAAGTTAACAAAAGAAAGGTTGCTCACTAGAGCAACCTTTTTAAGAGAGATTAAATAAGGCGGTGGGGGACTTGCTTTAACCAACTTAGCTCATCGGCATGTTGGCCTGTTTGAATCGCTGAATACAAGGCATATAATTTTTGTGTAGTTGGGCCAATTTCACCATTACCCACTTTGATTTTAGTGCCATCTTCAAAAATATAATGACCTACAGCAGAAACCACAGCTGCAGTTCCAAAACCACCGGCTTCAACAATTTCACCCGCTTCAATGTCAGCAATAAACTTTTCAAGGTAAACCGTTTCTTGACGAATTTCGCAGCCAAGTAATTGACCAAGCGCTAACACCGATTGTGAGGTGATTGATTTTAAGATGGTATCTGTAAATTCAGGAATGATGATAGTGCCATCTTTTAGCACATGAAAATGATTCATCGCGCCCGCTTCTTCAATGCGTTGATTGGTTGAATCAAGATACAGTACTTGTACCGCGCCTTTTTCTTTTGCAGCTATGCCTGCACGTAACGAGGCAGCATAATTTCCCGCAGCTTTTGCACTGCCTGTGCCACCTGATACCGCACGGTGGTATTTTTTAGAAATTAATAATGAAATTGCATTATTATTTCCTTCTGGGTAATACGCACCACTTGGACTTAACATCACGCAAAAAGTATAATTTTGGCTGCTACGAACCGAGATATTATCTTCGGTTGCAAATAAAAATGGGCGAATATACAAACATGCGCCATCTTGGCGTGGAAACCACAAACGCTCTACATCAATTAAGGCTTCAATGGCTTGCATTTGCATGTCAGTGGGGACTTCTGGCATACACATAATTTTTGCTGATTCATTTAAGCGCTCAGTATTCTTGGCTAAACGGAACGTATAAATTTCATCATCGTTATGTAAAAACGCTTTAGCACCTTCAAAAATAGCTTGGCCGTAATGCAAAGCCATAGCGCCGGGTGAAATAGGAATAGGACCATAAGGAATAATCCGTGGGTTTATCCACTGACCATTATCATAATCCATTAAAAACATATGGTCGGTACGAATACGTCCAAACCCGATATTATCTTGCGGTGTAAAAGGTTCACTTCGTCTTTGTGACAGCGATTTTAGTTGGTATTTAATTTCCACAGCGACTTGCCCGATATGATGTTGCACAATGTTAGATGAGGGATGCCTAATAAATCGTGTTAGGCAAAACAGAATGTAAGCAACTTATTAATGATTGCGAGCATAATGAATTCCTTTTGGGTTAATTGCAATTATCAGGCATAAAAAATATCTCAGACCAAGCCCGATTTCATTTACAGCAAAGCCGTTTTAGCATTAGCAATGGGGTGAGACTTACGGTAAAATTGAGCCCATTTTTATAGATTAAGTCACAATTCGTAATTGGACGGAGGATACTCTTATCATTAGTACAGCTAATATCACCATGCAATTTGGTGCTAAGCCTTTATTTGAAAATATTTCAGTTAAATTTGGTGAAGGTAACCGTTATGGTTTAATCGGCGCAAATGGCTGTGGTAAATCGACTTTCATGAAGATTTTAAGCGGCGAGCTTGAACCATCACAAGGCAATGTCAGTACTGATCCTAACGAGCGTGTGGCAAAACTAAACCAAGATCAGTTCGCGTATGAGCAATATACAGTTATTGATACTGTGATCATGGGCCATAAAGAACTGTGGAAAGTAAAACAAGAACGTGACCGTATTTATTCATTGCCAGAAATGAGCGAAGAAGATGGCATGCGTGTTGCTGATCTTGAAAGTGAATTTGCTGAAATGGACGGTTACTCTGCCGAATCTAAAGCAGGTGAACTGTTATTAGGCGTAGGTATTGATGTGGCCCAGCACTATGGCTTAATGTCTGAAATTGCACCGGGCTGGAAACTTCGCGTATTACTTGCACAAGTATTGTTTGCTGAACCAGACATCATGCTACTTGATGAGCCGACTAATAACTTGGACATTTATGCGATTAAATGGTTAGAAGACATACTTAACCAACGTAATTGCACCATGATTATTATTTCCCATGACCGTCATTTCTTAAATTCAGTGTGTACTCACATGGCTGATATTGATTATAACGACTTGCGTTTATATGCCGGTAATTACGATGAATACATGACTGCAGCGACTCAAGCGCGCGAACGTTTAATTTCAGATAATGCGAAGAAAAAAGCACAAATTACTGAATTACAGCAATTCGTATCGCGTTTCTCTGCTAATGCATCAAAAGCAAAACAGGCAACCTCCCGTGCAAAACAAATTGATAAAATTCAATTAAGCGAAGTAAAAGCGTCTAGCCGTCAAAATCCGTTTATTCGTTTTGTGCAAGAAAAACAATTATTCCGTAATGCTTTAGAGCTTGAAAGTTTAAGCCAAGGTTTTGATACAACGTTATTTTCAAATCTTAATGGTTTAGTTGAAGTAGGCGAGCGTATTGCCATTATCGGTGAAAATGGTGCGGGTAAAACCACATTACTTAATACCTTAGCGGGTAAATTAGCACCAAAGTCAGGCTCATTTAAATGGTCTGAAAATGCCAATATTGGTTATTATGCCCAAGATCATGCTCATGACTTTGAAAAAGACCAGACGCTATTTCAGTGGATGGAGCAATGGCAACAACCAGGTGATGACGAGCAAGTTGTGCGTGGTTTCTTAGGCCGTTTACTGTTTTCACAAAACGACATTACCAAGTCAGTTAAGGTCATTTCTGGTGGTGAGCAAGGTCGCATGCTATTTGGTAAGTTAATGATGCACAAGCATAATATCTTACTAATGGATGAGCCGACCAATCACATGGACATGGAATCAATTGAATCTCTCAATACCGCACTTGAACATTTTGAAGGCACGTTGTTTTTCGTATCACATGACCGTCAATTTGTATCATCAATCGCAACGCGTGTATGGGAAATCAAAGATGGTAAAATCATCGATTTCCAAGGTACTTACGAAGAATATTTAGCTTCGCAAGTCGTTTAACGATTCTAAATCAATAAAAAGCCATGCTCATGCATGGCTTTTTTGTTGCAATGCTTAGACTAACACCTATTGCGATGTATAATGCGCACCTAACCCTAAGTATCGAATTCTTAACCCCAAAAAAATCTGAGGAATATTTATGACTGTTGGCATTATCATGGGATCAAAATCAGACTGGCCTACCATGGAACATGCGGCGCAAATGCTTGAGCGTTTTGGCATCGCATACGAAACTAAAGTTGTTTCGGCGCACCGTACTCCTCAATTATTAGCAGAATATGCATCAACAGCAGCAGAGCGCGGCATCAAAGTGATTATCGCAGGCGCAGGCGGCGCAGCGCATTTACCGGGTATGGCAGCTGCATTTACTAGCTTGCCTGTACTAGGTGTACCAGTAAAATCAAAAGCGCTAAATGGTATCGACTCTTTATTATCAATTTGCCAAATGCCAAAAGGTGTCGCAGTAGGGACTCTTGCAATAGGTGAGCCGGGCGCAGCAAATGCAGGTTTATTAGCGGCGCAAATTCTGGGCTGTCAACAACCTGAAATTTTTGCCAAAATCGAAGCATTTCGCAAAGAACAAACAGAATCAGTATTAGCAAACCCAGATCCAGCGATTTAATATGAACATATTAGTATTAGGTGCGGGCCAACTAGCACGCATGATGAGTTTAGAAGGCGCGCCGCTAAATTTAAATGTGCGGGCTTTTGATGTTGGCAGCCAAAAAATTGTCCATCCTCTAACACTTACAGAATTTGATCAAACCCTTGAGCAAGCTATTGCGTTTGTTGATGTGATCACCGCAGAGTTTGAACACATTCCTGATGATGTGTTAGCGCTTTGTTGTGCGAGCGGTAAGTTTTACCCAGGTAAAGCAGCGATAAAAGCCGGTGGCGATCGCAGCATTGAAAAAGCCTTACTTGATAAAGCCAATGTGCCGTCTGCGCCATATCAGTTAATTACTGAAAAAGCGCATTTTGTCGCCGCAGCACACGCGCTTGGTTTACCTTTGGTGATCAAAACCTGCCAAGCTGGCTACGATGGCAAAGGTCAATGGCGCTTAAAATCACTTGATAAGCTTGATGCTATTTGGCTTGAAATGGCCGAATTTTTAGCACGTGGTACTGCTGATTTTCCACACTCGATTATCGCTGAAAAAATGATCCCCTTTGATCGTGAAGTGTCAGTCATTGGAGCGCGCAATAAACAAGGTGAATTTGCGATTTACCCTGTTACTGAAAACCAACATACCAACGGGGTACTGACACTTTCATTAGCCGGTTTTGTTGATGCAACAGTGCAAAATCAAGCCATTGACGCGTTTAAAAAACTCACCGCTGAAATGGATTATGTGGGTGTGATGGCGATTGAATTTTTTGATGTTGCAGGCCAATTAATGGTGAATGAAATTGCACCTCGGGTTCATAACTCAGGCCATTGGACACAGCAAGGCACTGCATGTAGCCAATTTGAAAATCATCTTCGTGCTGTGGCAGGTTTACCTTTAGGTAATACTGAGCTGCAAAAGCCAAGTGTGATGATCAATGTGCTCGGTCAGGCTCAAATCAACTCAGAGGTTTTAAGCATTGCTGATGTGAAAAGTCATTGGTATGGTAAAAATCAAAAACCAGGCCGTAAAATGGGTCATATTAACGTCTCAGCGGCAACGGCAACAGAACTTGCAAACAAGCTTAATGTGCTTGCAACTCTGTTACCGGAGCACGATTATCCGGGTGTCAAAGCCACGGCCGATCGCTTACTCAATCAGTAATAAAAGCCGAGCTTAGCTCGGCTTTTTTATGGTCAATACACTATGCACATCAATCAACTGTTTTGTAAAAAGTTAGCTTACCTTTTTTTAATGTTGTTTTGCTTAATCCCGTTTATTGGCTCAGGAACAGCATTAATTCTTGGCTTTTTATTCAGTGTATTTATTGGTAACCCTTTTACAAAACAAGCCAGCCAGTTAAGTAAATGGACGTTGAAATGCGCAGTAATTGGGCTAGGGTTTTCGGTTGATATTAATCAAGTGCTTGAAGTAGGGCGCAGTTCAATTGTACTCACCCTAGTGAGCATCACCGCGATTATTGGCCTGGGTGAAATTCTTGCGCAGTGGTTTAAAGTGGCACGTAATACCGGGTTACTGATTTCTTTTGGCACCGCTATTTGTGGCGGTTCAGCCATTGCGGCAATGGCTCCTGTCATCAAAGCAAAAGATGAAGAGATAGCCGTGGCTTTGGCCATTGTTTTTTCACTCAATGCTTTGGCTTTATTTATTTTTCCGGCGGTTGGCCATTATTTAAATTTAACTGAGCAGCAATTTGCTTATTGGGCCGCGCTTGCCATTCATGATACCAGCACAGTAGTTGCTGCATCAGCCAGTTTTGGGGCGGCGGCAGTCACACTTGCAACCACCATAAAATTAACCCGTGCAATGTGGATTATCCCCTACACAGCCATTGCTGGGGTATTTTGGAAATCGGAAGAAAAAGCGAGTATTCCACTTTTTATTGTTGGTTTTGTGCTGGCAGCGCTCATTAATAGCACATGGCCAGAGCATCAGGCTGTGTGGCAAATGCTCAGCACAGGCGCTAAACAAGTTTTGGTGATGACTTTATTTTTGATTGGTTCAGGTATGACGCTTAGCACACTTAAACAGGTTGGCCCTAAACCATTTTTAATGGCATTGATTTTATGGTGCATTGTCAGTAGTCTGATTTTGTTTATGGTTTTAGATGGTTTAATTTAGTTTGATGATACAACAATGATGAATGCAACAAGCCAACACGAAAAAATACAATTAGAGCACCAAGCTGCAGCGCTTTTTATGAAGCTTTATGAGCGAAATACTAATATAAGAATGCGCCATATTTGGCATAACGAACCAAACAAACCCGATGTGAGTTGCTATCGTGAAGATAAAAAACTCGATTTAGAAATTGCCCATTTATATGGTTCAGAAACAGAAGCAATGGCGATTTTAGGGCGAGAGATCTCGCTTGAAATGCAACAAGAGCTTGCCCAAATGATGCAAGAACCTAGTGAACTTAGACTTCAAACCGCCTTGCAGCGCTTATTGCATAATAAAGCCCAAAAACGTTATCAAAGTGATAATGTCTGGCTGGTGATCCGCAACGCCAGTTTGTTGTGGCAAGCAGAAGATATTATATCGATTAAACACGCACTCTACATTCCGGATTCTCATCCATTTGAACAAATATGGTTAGTGGGTGACTTTCATGGTGAATCTGGATTAGTACAATTATTTTAAATTTGTTGTCTGAAAATTGAACTAATTTATAGCGTTAAATGTCTACTCTACTGAACATGTGATTGTGTTCATTTCTCCAATTTTTGTTAGTGTAGCGTATTGGGCCAGTATTAACTGGCCTTTTTTTATCCTCTAGAGACCAATAGACAAATATCTGTGCTCAATGCAATTGCTATTTATCGCTATGTTTTGTTTAATAAAACCAATTTAAACAGACGATAAGTAAACCCATGATAAAACAGTCTCTCATAGCACTTGCAATCCTTTCTACTTTGACCGCCTGTCAAACCACCACAATTTCAAAACAAGAACAACAAATAGCAGCTGTTGCCCCTGTAATTGTTAGCAATACCACTTCGGGTGCAGGCATGACGCTTGAACAAGCAATGGCACATCCAGATTGGTTTGCACGTTCACCTGAGCGAAGCTTTTGGAGCGCTGATTCTGCCAGCATTTATTTTCAACAAAAACAATTAGGCTCTGAATTGCGTGATACGTTTTCACGTCAAGTATCAAGCACCGCGCAAAATCAAGCTGTTGAATTGTCGCAACTTCATCAAATCGGTGCAGCAAACAGTGTTTTTAGCCAAGACAAACAACTCAATGCTTATGTGTTTGAAGGCAATATTTTTGTTAAAGACATCAGCACTAATTCGATTAAACAAATCACTCGCAGTAAAGCAAATGCCTCTAGCTTACAATTTTTAAATTCGGGTGAGCTTGCTTATCGTGAAGGGAATGGTTTTTATAAAATCAATTTAACGACGGGTTTAACCGAGCAACTAGCACAGCTATCTCTTGCTGATAAACCAAAAGGCATTCAAGAGCCTTCAAGTTATATTGCTAAAGAACAGCACAAGTTAATTGAATATGTGGCGTTAACCCACGAAAATAAAAAACAACGAGCTGAACGTCAAGAGCAAATTAAACAAAATAATGCAGCAACATTTAATGCCGATTTTTATTTAGGAAAAGGCATGGAACTGGTTGAGGTGTCTTTATCACCAAAGGGCACTCACATGATTGCAGTGATCACGCCAGAAAAATCTTGGCGTGATGAAAGCGATATTATGCCGAACTACATTACCAATGATGGCGGTATTGACTCTGTACCAGCACGTCGTCGTGTTGCTGATGAAAAGCCAGCTAGCTCAACAGTATTGCTACTTGATTTAGCCACTGGAACACAAACAAGTTTAGCTTATGACACCTTGCCGGGTTTTGATGAAGATGTGCTAGCTTCTGTAAAAGCAGAAAACTTTGCCCGTGAAGGTAAAAAATACATCAGCGAGAAAAAACCGCGTGATATTAATTTAATGAGTGATTGGGGCTGGGAGCAAACTGCAATTCAATGGCAACAAAATGGCGAAAATGTTGCCATTATGCTTGAAGCGTGGGATAACAAAGATCGCTGGATTGCCACGGTTGATTTTGACAGCAATAAACTCGTTTCACAGCACCGCTTACATGACACCGCGTGGGTTAATTACACCTATAATGATTTTGGTTGGTTAGCTAACAGCAATAGCCTGTATTATTTATCGGAAGAGTCGGGCTATAGCCACATCTACACTAAAGAACTCGGTAAAAAAGCACAGCAGCAAACAAAAGGGCAGTTTGTCGTTTCTAACTTAACCGTAGATGCTAAAAATAACCGCATTTTATATAAAGCCAATCAAAAACACCCCGGTATTTATGAGGTGTATCAATTAGATTTAGCGACAGGCCAATCGAGTGCGCTAACTGACTTAAATGGTATGACGGATTACCAGTTAAGCCCAGATGCCAACAAGTTATTACTGACCCATTCAACATTGTTAAATCCACCAGAGCTATTTATTAGTGATGCATCAAAACCATCTCCTCTGATGCAATTAACTCATACGGTCACCGAGCAATTTAAAAACACCCAATTAATTGCGCCACAGATTGTAGCTGTCCCATCAAGCCACGGCACACAGCCTGTTTATGCCAAAGTGTATTACCCTGCCGATTATAAAGAAGGTGAAACGGGTAAAAACCGTAAAGCGGTTATTTTTAATCATGGTGCTGGGTATCTACAAAATTCACATCTAGGTTGGTCTGGGTATTTCCGTGAATTTATGTTCCATTCATTATTAGCCAGTGAAGGGTATGTAGTGATGGACATGGATTATCGTGCATCAAAAGGGTATGGCCGAGATTGGCGTACCGCAATTTATCGCCATATGGGTAAGCCTGAAATCGAGGATTTAGCTGATGGTATTAATTGGATGGTCGATAATGTAAACGTTAATAAAGATGCGGTGGGAACCTATGGCGGTTCTTACGGTGGATTTATGACTTTTATGGCCTTAATGACACGCCCTGAATTATTCCAATCAGGTGCGGCACTTCGCCCTGTCAGTGATTGGGCTCATTATAATGGCCCTTACACCTCAAACATTCTAAATCACCCAGATGTTGACCCAATTGCGTATGAGCGCAGTTCACCGATTTATTTTGCCCAAGGGTTAGAAGACAGATTACTCATCAACGCACCTATGGTTGACGATAATGTGTTTTTCCAAGATGTGGTGCGTTTAGTGCAGCGTTTTATTGAACTTGAAAAAGAAAACTTTGAAACCGCTATTTATCCGGTTGAACCGCATGGCTTTCGCCAACCTTCAAGCTGGTTAGATGAATATCGTCGCATTTATAAACTGTTTAAAGAAACCCTGTAAGCAGTTAACCTAAACACAACAACGCCGCATTAATTGCGGCGTTTTTTTAAATATTCAATAAACCAAACCGCCAAATAAAATGAGCCCGCAAGAGCGCCAAGTAGATGTGCCTCGATTGCAACGCGCGCATTTATTAAATGTCCGATATCAGCATCAGGGCCCTGAAACTGCTCAAATGCAATTTTAAGCCAACCCCCTAAAAACAAAACAAAACCAGAACGCATACCCAATTGCATATCTTTAATTGCCCCTAAAATAATAACGCCATGTAATATGCCACTTAACCCAACATAGCTGTGAGTATCAGGGTAAAACAACAATAAACCAATACTGCATAAAACAGATAAAACAATCAGTTGGGTGAAATAGCCTAGGGTTTGCCGATATTCACCGTGCAAAGCCCAAATCAACACAACACCCGCGCAGTTCAACGCTAAGTGATTAAAATTAGAATGGGCAAAATGGCCGGTCACTAAGCGCCAAAGTTCGCCTTGTAAAATCAGAGTCCGATCGTATTCAAATAATCCAATTAAATTGAAGGATTGGATCACGGTGCTAAACACTATCAAGATAAGCGGAGCAACGATAAAGCGTGCTTGAAGGGGTAAATTAAGCATTTATATTATATACATATAATTTTTTTGCTTATTGTGCCTGCTTCGCATTAATATGCCAATTAACAATCAACAAGAATCGCCATTATGTTTAAATTAAGTTCTTTCTTTTTATGTGTATTAATTCCGTTGACGGCATTGGCCAACACAGTGCCAAGAGAAGACCGCGAACCGGAAGCAAAAACAGGTTTTGAAATTAAAAAAACGGTTGCGGGCCAAAAATATATGGTGGCCGCGGCGAATCCTTATGCTGTAAAAGCAGGCCAATTAATGTTGGCGCAAGGTGGCAGTGCCATCGATGCGGCCATTGCAGTGCAACTTGTACTCACACTCGTTGAACCACAATCGTCGGGGATAGGCGGTGGTGCATTTATTCTTAATTATAACCAACAGACCAAGACCCTTATTACTTATGATGGCCGTGAGACAGCACCTTTGGCTGCGACGCCTGATTTATTTTTAGATAAAGACGGCAACGCAATTCCTTGGATTAAAGCAGTCGTTGGTGGGCGCTCTGTGGGTGTACCTGGTGTCCTTGCGGCATTAGCAAAAGCGCACACCGTAGAGGGAAAATTACCTTGGTCGGCTTTATTTCAACCTGCCATTGAATTGGCAGAGCAGGGCTTTACAGTATCGCCGCGCTTAGAAATGTTGCTTAAAAAACAGTTTAACCCTGGCGTACATCAACTGGCAGGCACCAAGGAGTACTTTTTTCCAAATGGTGAAGCCATCAAAGCTGGCACAATAAAGAAAAACCCAGAGTTAGCAACTTTTTATCGCACATTAGCAAAAGAAGGTGTCAGTGCTTTTTACCAAGGTGATAATGCCAAACAACTTGCTCAAACTGTTCAGAACTCAGCGGTCGCCCCAGGCTTGTTAACCGAGCAAGACATCAATAATTATCAAGCAAAATTGCGCGAAGCAGTTTGTGCGCCATACCATCAGTTTAAAGTATGCTCGATGGGGCCGCCGAGTTCGGGGGGCATTGCAGTGCTTGAAATTTTAAGTTTACTTGAATCTAAAAACTTAAAAGACTATCCAGTTAATGATGTCAAAGCGCTGCATTATTTTACCCAAGCTTCACGTCTTGCTTTTGCTGATAGGGATGTATATTTGGGCGATCCAGATTTTGTATCAGTCGATGTGATGAAGCTTCTTGATAAAGACTATATTAAAGCCCGCTCACAGCTCATCACAGATAAAGATATGGGCCAAGCGTTAGTCGGTAAACCCGATATCAAACTGGCTTTTGCGAATGATGATGCTTATGAAATGCCATCAACTAGCCATATGTCGATTATTGATGCTCAAGGTAATGCGATATCAATGACCACCTCCATTGAAATGGCATTTGGTTCTGCGCTAATGGTTAATGGATATTTATTGAATAATCAATTAACCGATTTCGCACTCTCACCAATGACCGACGGCAAACCTTTAATTAATCGCGTTGAAAGTAATAAACGCCCACGCAGCTCAATGTCACCGATGATGGTGTTTAATAGTGATGGTTCATTGCGATTAATTGTGGGATCTCCTGGTGGCAGCCGTATTATTAACTACGTTGCACACACTATTATAGGGGTGCTCGATTGGCAATTAACCATTCAGCAAGCGATTGATTTACCCAAAATCACCAATAGAAACAAAATTACTTCTTTAGAAAAAGACACCACAGTGGCTGACTTAAAAACCCAATTTGAACAGCTTGGACATAAAGTACAAGTAGTCGATTTAAACTCAGGCCTGCATGGGATCGAGATAATTAACGGTAAATATTATGGCGGTGCAGATCCTCGTCGTGAAGGCATCGTTTTATCCGATTTAACCGTTAATTAATAAAAAAGACCGTTGAAGTAAGTACGCTTATTTCAACGGTCTTTTAAATATCCTGTGATTGATGTCGCAACAATGTTAATTCTTTTGTAATTCATCTTATTAGTGGTCAGCTTAGACGAATAGTGCTTGTAATTTTATGTTTTGAAGCAATAATTGGCGGTTATACATTCTTTTTGTAAATTGAACACTGCCTGAGATCTAATGACTAATAAAGACACTAAAAACTTTCTCTACATCCCGCATTCGGGTCCGAAGCTCATTGAAACACCTTTATTAAATAAAGGGAGTGCGTTTACTAAACGTGAACGTGAAAGCTTTAATTTAATGGGTTTATTACCACCACGATTTGAGTCGATCGAAGAGCAAGTTAAACGCTGTTACCAGCAATATTCTAGCTTTACCGATAACTTAAACAAACACATCTACTTACGTGCTATCCAAGATAATAACGAAACGCTTTACTACCGTTTGGTACGTGATCATTTAGAAGAAATGATGCCTATTATTTACACTCCAACAGTGGGTGATGCCTGTGAGCAGTTCTCGGATATTTACCGCAGTGCACGTGGCTTATTTATTTCTTATGAAGACCGTCACCAAATCGATGATATTTTACGTAATGCCACCAAAGGCAAAGTAAAGGTTATCGTTGTAACTGATGGTGAACGTATTTTAGGTTTAGGTGACCAAGGCATTGGTGGCATGGGGATCCCAATTGGTAAACTATCGTTATATACCGCATGTGGCGGTATTAGCCCAGCTTATACTTTGCCAGTAATGCTTGATGTCGGCACGAATAATGAAAAACTGCTTAAAGATCCAATGTACATGGGGGCGCGCCATAAGCGTATTGGCCAAGCTGAGTATGATGAGTTTTTAGACCTGTTTATCAATGCAGTTAAACGTCGCTGGCCAAATGTATTGCTTCAATTTGAAGATTTTGCACAGCCTAATGCAATGCCATTACTAAAACGCTACCGCAATGAAATCTGTAGTTTTAATGATGATATTCAAGGTACAGCTGCGATTACTGTTGGCTCTTTATTAGCGGCGTGTCGTGTTAAAGGTGAAAAGCTATCTGATCAAACGGTTGCGTTTGTCGGTGCAGGTTCAGCAGGCTGTGGTATTGCAGAGCAAATTATTAGCCAAATGGTATTTGAAGGCATTTCAGATGCACAAGCACGTAGCCAAATCTTTATGGTTGACCGTTTTGGCTTACTCACTGATGGCATGGCTGACTTACGTGACTTCCAACAAGCACTGGTACAAAATGATACCACGCTTGCAGATTGGTCTTTTAGTGGTGAATATGCCTCGTTACTTGATGTAATGCACTGCGCTAAACCTCAGATATTAATTGGTGTATCAGGGCAACCTGGGTTATTTACTGAGCAAGTCATTCGTGCCATGTACCAAGGTTGCGACAAGCCGATTATTTTCCCTTTAAGTAATCCGTCAAAACAAGTTGAAGCTGTGCCACATGATGTGATCCATTGGACTGAAGGCCAAGCAATTGTAGCAACCGGTAGCCCATTTTCCCCAGTTGAATATGAAGGCAAAACATTCCCAATTCCACAATGTAATAATAGTTATATTTTCCCAGGTATTGGTTTAGGCGTGATTGCTGCTAAAGCAAAAACCATTACCGATGAAATGCTTATGGTTTCAAGTGAAACACTTGCAGCATCATCACCTCTTGCCAATACGGGTAAAGGCAGTTTGCTTCCTGCACTGACGCAAATTGAAACTTTAAGCAAAGAAATTGCCTTTGCAGTTGCTAAAAAAGCGATTGAGCAGGGCGTTGCTTTAGAAATATCTGATGAAGCACTGCGCTTGGCAATTGATAAAAATTATTGGTTACCACAATATCGTGATTATAAACGAGTGAGTATCTAACAATTTAACGCCGCATTTATGCGGCGTTTTTATTACTATCTACTGAATTTTAATATCTTAGGGATAAACAATAAGGGCTTAATTTTACTCGTTTCACAATTAAAAGTAATACCCCAATGGATTTACTTATTTTCTGCATAGTACATTTACGCAAAACATTGAATATTTATTCTTTAATCAAACATCTTCAATAAACTAATTAGCATCCTTTAAGAAATAGGCACATCCTGCTAAAGCGTAAATGTGCAGCTCTCTAGTATTTTATTTTAAGCTAAGTCGTTGTCTCCATTGCAACAGTACATAAAGTGTTCTAAACCTAAAAGAGTACTCAAACAAGGAGGCAGTTATGCCAACAACACATACAATCGAAAAAAATAACGAATTCTCCCGTTGTTTAGAATGCAATAAAGTTTCTACCTTTGCTGCCTTTCATTGGTTAGCGCTGGCATTTAAAGACATGAGTCAAGCACCAATTTTAAGCTTGGTCTACGGGTTGATCTTTACCTTGATTCCCGTTGCTATTGTTTATTCTGTTTTATTTACAGGCACTTACTTAGTTATATTACCCGCTACAGTTGCCTTTGCGTTAATAGGACCTGCATTTGCTGTAGGCCTGTACGATGTCGCATGGGAACTTGAAAAAGGCCATAAACCAACCCTTAGCCATAGCATAAAGTCTATGTTTAGAAACCCGGTAGGAGAGTGGGGCTTTGCGATTTTACTGATGGTTATAATGATTGTTTGGATGCGTTTAGCTGCGTTGGTTCATGCTTTATACCCAAGTTATGCCAACCCAACATTAGAAGAGCTTTCTGCATTTTTAACTTTGGGTTCAATTATTGGCGCAATTTTATTAATCAGTGTATTTGCTATTTCAGCATTTACGCCACAAATTATGATGGAACGTAGAGTCGACATTATGACTGCGGTGATTTCATCTATTCATGCTGTTAAAGAGAATTTTGCAGCCATGGTTGTTTGGTCTATCTGTATTTTTTGTTTAGTGGCACTGGGATTTGTAACTGGTGCAGCAGGTTTTATAGTCATTATGCCGCTTTTAAGTTACGCAAGCTGGCATGCCTATATCGCCATTATTAAAACTAAAAAACCGCGTGGTTATGAATAGAAGTAGCTAACTTTTACAGTTAAATCTTAAAGGCCAATACCGTATTGGCCTTTATTTTAAATGAACAATATAGTTATGTTAAATAGGGTGTTTTATGAAATTAACTATAAGAAACCCTTGCGAACGATATTGAAATAACAACTTCAAGGTTTACTTAATAGCTCTTCATATATTTTATAAAAAGCGTTAACTTAAATGTTTTCTCAATAGGTCTCCTAAAAAGCAGCATGCTAATTATCCAAAGTCTTCTGGTGAGTTAGTGATTTTAATGCCAATAGAAGCCCTGAACTAATTCATAGTTGGGCTCACAAATGTTATACCGAAATTATTCATTGATTAGGTCAACACACTTTCATTTTTATATCGAATACAAGGTTAGAAACGGCTTACGCTTGAAAACGTTTTGCTATTAAAAATGATGAGCGTAAAACTGAGTGAAACTAAATATGATTCGAAATGAATGATTCAAGTGGCATAGCATTTTAAATTCAAGGGTAAATCTTAAATCATTTGCAATAAGCCATTTATAATGACGAATATCATTAATAAATAGGTAGGTTGTAAATAAATTCTCATTTCAATTTCATAAAACAAACATTCTGTATAATGCTTAATAAAAAGAAAGGTTAATAACAAAGTTTTGCCGCTGTATGAATATCTAGCCAAGTCTCACAGCGTATTTATTTAACAGCAGAGGACATTGAGAATTCATATTGATAACAAGATTCATTATTTTTAGATTTAAACACTCATTAAGTACTAATAGAGTTACCAATAATGAGGTTCTTGTCATAAGTTTATTGCCATTAGTTTCAGCCATAAATAAGATGAAGTAGGATGCTGATAACATAGCAAGAATTAAGACTAGGGCTTACTTTATATATTTAAATAGCTAATTTAACATAACATTAATTATGGGTTGTTTATTATATTTATCATAAAGCAGGGTTTATACGTTTAACTCTACATACCATCGCAATGTCCAATACTAGACGGTATCGGACATTTTTGGGGGTTATTGAAATACATTAAATTTAATGGCTCTGACTGCCTATAAGTTTTATTCAGGGTTGGCTTTGTAGCTATTTCTCTTTATTCTCTCAGTAGTTGAAATAAAAATAAAATTTGGAATATTTGTCCATGTCTATTCAAGCCGTTATTAATAATTTAAGCCAAGTCATTTTAGGTAAAGAAAAACAAATCAAATTAGCATTAGCCTGTTTGCTCGCTCGCGGACATTTGTTGATTGAAGATTTACCCGGTATGGGCAAAACGACATTATCTCATGCTTTGGCAGTGTCGTTAGGCTTGAGCTATCAACGCATTCAATTCACCAGTGATCTGCTACCGGCAGATATCATAGGTACTTCTATCTTCGATTTACAAGATAAAAGTTTTAGCTTTCATCAAGGGCCTTTATTCAATCAAGTGATTTTAGCTGATGAGATTAATCGCGCTGGTCCAAAAACTCAAAGTGCATTATTAGAAGCTATGGAAGAACATCAAGTTAGTATTGATGGCCATACCTATAATTTACCTACACCATTTTTTGTAATCGCAACACAAAACCCAATTTATCAGGCCGGTACATTTGCGTTACCTGAATCGCAATTAGACAGATTTTTAATGAAGTTATCGTTAGGTTATCCAACGCAAGCCGCTGAAAGACAAATTTTACTTGGTAATAATTTATCGGTCGATGCCCTATCACCTGTGCTGAGTTTAAATGATTTTATTAATATGCAGTCTGCGGTGCAGCACGTTAAAGTGGCGCATCCTGTAATTGATTATGTTTTAGCAATTGTGGCTTATACCCGAGAACCTGGCCGCTATATGATGCCACTTTCACCCCGTGCGAGCTTGGCGCTGATGAATGCTGCCAAAGCTTGGGCTTTTATTGATAATCGCGATTTTGTGACGCCTGATGATGTTCAATCAATTTTACCGAGTGTTATTGAGCACAGATTAAATCTGAACAGCAATAGCGCTGATTCTGATTTAATCAAGCAATTACTGATAGCTGTCACTGTACCTTTGTAAGCTCATGATATGAAAATAAAAAACTTCATAAACCAGCGAATTGATCAACAACTTATCAAGCGTAAACACGATAAGTTGTTATTAATTTTAAAACACAAAAACTTGTACGTTTTACCGTCTAAATTAGGCTGGCTATTTATTATATTTTCAGTACTTATTTTTTTATTAGGCAGTAATTATCAAAATAATCTCATTATCTTAACCAGTTATATTTTATTTTCGATAGTGTTGGTTTCGGTAGTACAAGGATATTTAAATTTAAGCGAAACACATGTTGAGTTTATTTCAAAGCAAAATAACTATTTAAGTACCGGCTACCAAATCAATTTAGCGTTTAGTAATCCACAAAAACTATATAATTTAGTCGTTCAAAGTGAAAATTCCTCCCCTGTTATTTGCCCAATTATTGATGAACATAAAACCGTTGTAACCTTAACGGTAAAACCTACAAAGCGAGGAAAACATACATTGCCACGGATCAAACTGTTTACCCGCTTTCCGTTTGGTTTAGTGACCGTTTGGAGTTATGTGTTGTACCACAAACAGGCATTTGTTTATCCTGATCCTGTTGCAATCTCATTTCATCGCGGTAATCAAGCGTCAAGTTCTGATCAAGGAGACCAATCATCTGCAAAAGGCCAAGATGAGTATGAAGGCGTTAAAACATTTCAAAAAGGCGATAATTTTGCTCGAATTTCATGGAAACACTATGCAAAACAACATGAGCTGATGGCAAAACAGTTTAATGATATTGTTAGGCATGACATTATGTTTGACCTTCAGTCACTGCCCGATAGCTTTGAAACTAAATTACAGTATTTGAGTTTTTTAGTTAGCCAAGCACACCAAGAAGAGATACGTTTTGGTGTAAAACTCCCCAAAGTTGTGATTGAGCCCAATCAAGGACCTGCACATTTAACCCATTGTTTAGAAAAAATAAGTGAGGCTTAAATGGTGAAAATAAACCCCCAAAGTTGCCAAGCACTTATTTTATTACTGATCACACTGAGCTTAGCAAATTTTATTTCATTGAGTTTTATCGCCATTGTCTTGTTAATCATTTTATGGAGTTTAATGTGTGCGCTTGAACAACTTACGCGCCCTTCAACTTTTGTTGGTAATGGATTAGCACTGGCCGTAATGATCACGTTAGCAATTGATGTGGGTTTTTCAGATACAGTGAATTTATTTGTCAGTATGTTACTGAGTGCTATTGCGTTAAAACAACTGATTGCCGTGTTAGACCGCCATATTAAGTTAATCGCTGTAACTCAAACTTTTCTGATAGCAAGTCTATTTTTATATCAACAAAACTTATTTTTTACCTTATTAAGCGTCTCTTTACTCATCCTTAATTTATTAGCGTTAAATTTATTGGCTGATAACACACAGCTACTGTGGTTTCGCATTCGTTTAGCTGCAAAAACCATGGTGTTTAGTCTGCCGATTGCACTAGTTTGTTTTTTAATTATTCCAAAACTCCCCTCTTTTTGGGCCTTGCCCGGCCCTTCAGGTGCAACTACTGGATTAAATGAAACAGTTAATCCTTTTGATATTGCTAAATTGTCACAATCATCTGAACTCGTTTTTCGGGCCAAATTTACTGCAAAAGCCCCTGCTATGCCTTTTTATTGGCGCGCCATGATCCACGAAGAATACGATGACCAAGGTTGGGGAATTTTAGAGCATGCAGAACGTGAAACTCCACAAATTAAAAATTTTTCGGCATCTTTAAATGCCATCCAATATGAAATTATTGCCGAAAAATCGTCAATTCCTTGGTTGTATGGGCTAAGTTTCGCACAATCGAATTCTGACGAAGTCGTTAATCGTTACGATGGTATTTTAGCCCGTATAAAAAATCTGTCTCAAAGCATTAAATATCAAGCATCAAGCGACTCTGTATTTTGGCAAAATCAGTCGTTAAACCACGCTACACGGCTAATAAATACCGATATAGATCCGCTCGATAACCCTTATTCCCAACAACTGGCTAAAAAACTGCGGGTGCAGTATCAAAGTGATAAGGCAATCTTTCAGGCGTTAATGGATTTTTTTTCAGAACAATCATTCTCCTATACCCTCACACCACCGCCTTTACGAGGCCTCAATACCATTGACCAATTTATGCAACTCAGCAAAAAAGGCTTTTGTGGCCATTACGCTAGTAGTGCTGCATTTATATTTCGTTCTGCAGGGATCCCTGCTCGAGTTGTATCGGGCTATTTAGGTGGCGAAAAGCGCAGTGATACTGAGTATTACAATATTTACCAATATGATGCCCATGCGTGGGCTGAAGTATGGCTTGAGGGGCAAGGTTGGACTATTTTTGATGCTACCAAAGTGGTTGCACCTGATAGACTCAATGGTTCTTTATCACAAAGTGAATCTAATCGTACCGAGTTTTTAAATAATTTAGAATTTGGTTGGCTGTCTTTGGCAAGCTACCCAATGGTTAACTGGCTTTACAACCAAGTTGACTACCTCGATTTTGTTTGGACAGCTTGGGTACTTGGTTATGATAACAATACGCAACAATCTCTACTTGCGGACCTATTCGGTGATTGGTCGCCTTTAACCCTAACTTTATCGGTTTTGGGATGTATATTTATGTTGTTAATGTGTTATTACATACTTTACCGTTGGCAGCATAGGCCGGTATACCAAGGCGCACTTGCAAAAGAGTATTTACAACTTCAAAGCTGGGCAAAAAAGAATAGTTCCAAAATTGATTGCCAAGATTTGTTTCAATCAGGCGCTACGCCTTTGGCGCAATTACGAGTATTGACTGAATTATTTCCGCAAAAAGCCCCGCTACTGAATCAATTTTCAGCGCTTTGGTCACAAGTACGTTATCAATCTGAGCACTGTACGGCAGCACAACAACAACAAGCAAAAGAGTTAGTCACTAAAATAATAAAAAGAGAGAAGTAACATGAATGCAGTCATTATAGGCGTCAGCTTAATGCTGGGCCTGAGTTTAATTAGGGTTAATGTGATTGTCGCAATGACTATTAGCGCTTTAGTTGCTGGGTTAATTTCTGGAATGAGCATAACCGATACCCTCAATGCGTTTAATGCAGGCCTTTCTGGCGGTGCTGAAATTGCATTGAGTTATGCGATGCTTGGTGCTTTTGCGGTTGCTATTTCTAAATCCGGTTTAACCCAAATTTTGGCTGAAAAGTTATTAGCAAAAGTAAATCATCACGATAATGCCCATGAAAAAATGAGTTTAAGTTATCTCATTCTAACAGTGATACTTTTATGCTCTGTCGCGTCGCAAAATGTGATACCCGTTCATATTGCGTTTATTCCGATTTTGATCCCTCCTATCTTAATAATCTTAAATAAATTAGCCCTTGACCGCCGCTTAGTCGCATGCGTTTTAACCTTTGGTTTAGCTACCTCATACATGGTTTTACCTTATGGATTTGGCGGGATATATCTATATAGTATTTTGCATAAAAACCTAACGGATAACGGGTTAGATATTGTAAATACTGCTGTACCACAAGCTATGATCATTCCTGCTTTAGGTATGTTTTTAGGTCTATTAATCGCTATCTTTTTCACTTACCGTAAAAAACGCTCCTACTTAGATAACTCACTCAATCAACCGAGTGAAAAAAAGATTACCAATAAACCGAGAGTATTGATTATTGGTACGACAGCGGTCGGTTTGTCGCTGTTAGCCCAATATGTGTCAGGATCAATGATTTTAGGCGGTTTAACTGGAGTTGTAACCTTTACGCTTTTTGGTGCAGTAAAGTGGCATGAAAGTAATGATTTATTTAGTAAAGGTGTGTCAATGATGGCATTGATTGGATTTATTATGATTTCAGCACAAGGTTTTGCTGAGGTGTTAAAACAAACAGGAGATGTTGCAAGCTTAGTTGATACCGCTGTGAATATTATTGATGGCAATAAGCCTATCGCGGCAGCCCTTATTTTATTGGTTGGCTTATTTATTACTATGGGAATTGGTAGCTCGTTTTCAACGGTGCCAATTATTGCAACTTTATTTGTACCACTTTGTTTGGAGCTGAATTTTTCAATGATGGCAACCGCTGCTTTAGTTGGTACAGCCGGGGCTTTAGGTGATGCAGGTTCTCCAGCGTCAGACTCCACGTTAGGACCTACTTCTGGGCTTAATGCTGATGGACAACACGACCATATTTGGGATTCAGTGGTGCCAACCTTTTTACACTTTAATATCCCGTTATTGATTTTTGGATGGATTGCGGCTCTAGTGCTTTAATGGCACCAGTGCTATCGCTATAAAAAAAGCAGCTCTCGCTGCTTTTTTATTTTATCTATGCTTTAAAACAAATCCGTTAAACAAATCCGTTAAACATGCCATCGCAGACAACAGGTGTTGGTTTATGGTCATCATCAACCGCTACAAACGTAAAACTTCCTGAAATCGCTAAATGTTTATCGTCTTTATGCATAGTTTCTAAATAAATCTCAACCTCAACCCGTAAACTGGTATTGCCCACATGCACTACTTTTGCAACAAGCTCAGCAAATGTACCTGCAGGAATCGCTTCTTTAAAATCAACCCGATCGGATGAAATAGTCACTAATGGCTTACGGCAAAAACGGGTGGCAGCAATAAATGCCGCTTCGTCCATCCATGCAAGCGCATCACCACCAAACAAGGTGTTATGGTGATTAGTACGGCTTGGAAAAACGGTTTTAGTAATTCGCGTTAACGATTGCTCAATACGAGTTGCCAAAATGGCTTCTTTTTGCGTTTGTGTCATCACATTCATTAAAATTTATTTCGCTATGGTATCTATCATTAATAAAGCAGGGTCTAAGCGTTCGTGTATCCAGTTAAAACGCCAATCTAAATGCGGGCCAGTCACTCGCCCTGTTGCGCCAATTTCAGCAATTTTATCGCCTAATGTGACTTCTTGGCCTTCTTTTACATTTAAGGTATGCAAATGAATGTACGTTGAAGTAATGCCATGGCCATGATCTAAAATAAGCGTACCACCCGAATAGTAAAGATCGGGGTTTGCAAATACGACTTTACCAGATAATGGCGCAACGACTGGTGTGCCCGTTTTATTCGCTATGTCTAAACCAAAATGAGCCGTTTTAGCTACACCGTTAAAATAACGTTGACTGCCATAGACCCCAGATATACGACCTTCTGCAGGGCGATATACTGGGTTTAAAAAGTCAGTGCGTGATGAAATTGCAGCGCGTGCTTTTTTGACCGCTGCCGCCTCGGTTGCAATACGTTTTGATACACTTTCAGGTGGCGTGACATATTTTTGTGCAACACCCGTAATCTTATCAATTTTATAGCTACGTTTAGTTATTACGACCTTCTTTTGTTGTTTGTTACCGTTTTTATCAGTCCAGCGTAAGACATGTTCAAGCTCACTATCACGACCAAAGCCAAACACAAACTCCCCTTTTGTCGTCAGTTTTAATGGGGTGTCATTAATGCTGACATGACGAGCACCCGGCAACTCACCGACCACCAACCCTCCTTGAGTCAGATTACCTTTCAATTCTAAGGCATGGAGCGCTAAAGAACTTAAGCTTAGCGCGATCGCTGAAACTATTTTAAGCATAAGCAATTGACCCTTTTGCAACCCCTTCATAGGCGACGACTTTATATTCATTAGCAGGATTTTGTTGTTTTAACTGCTCAGCTAAATACTGCGCAATACACTCAACCGTAGTGTCATAAGGTAATAAATGTGTGCGATGCTTATTTATGGCTAATTCAAAATAGCCCTGAGGTGCAACATAGGCACAACACAGGCTGTTTGCATCTGAGCTGATAAATTTAAGTTGATTGGCTTCAATCAGATCTTCTTTGCTCACAAGATAAATATCTTGCCAAAGATCAGCCCACTGTTTTTGAAGACGAGGACTTTTCATGCCATTTTCAAAAATTTCAATTTTTGAACGGTGGCCATGCACGATCCGTTGGCAATTACCATCATGCTTTTTTAAACCATGACTGTAATGATAATAAAAGGTATCTATTTTTTCTGGGCGCAGTGCGATTTCAATTTTCTCAATGTTATCCGGTAACAGAGGTAAAATAGTGTTAATCAAGTAATCAGTAACCGAATCAATGTTAATTTCAGGTGCGTCGATAAAACAATATGCTTGAGCTGGGCAACTTAGCGCTAATCTGTCATCTGCATACTTAAAGCTAACATTCGTTTGCATATCTTGATGAGTGACACTCACATTCGGATGAGTTGGTACCGCTAATTTATGATCTATTTGCTCATCGATAATGCGTTTAACTTGCTTTTTTACCAAAGCAAAATCGAGCACCATCGATTGTTCGTTGAGGCTGCCATGAAGTGTTAAATCAACTATCCAGCTTTCACCGACCGCGCCGCGTTTGTGACATAAATAAGAAAAATCAATGACCGTAAGGTCATTCACAAAAAGGATCATATTAATGCGTTACCCTATAAAATAAATACCGCTGCATTATAAAGATTTCTGGTTAAAAAAGCACAAAATGCCACCATGAATTCGATCTAATCTCGAGTATTTAGCAAAAAATAACGACTAATTAACTGTTCGGAGTTGTTTAGCGTACATCTGTTCGCTAAAGTAACGGCAATTTTTACGCAAAGTAGAAGAATATGACTCAAAAAAATAGTTTTACAAAAGAAGAATTAGTGGCTTGTGGCCGTGGTGAGATGTTTGGAGAAGGCAATTGTCGTTTACCAAGTGACAATATGCTAATGATGGATCGCATCATTACCATCAACGATAATGGCGGCGAACATGGCAAAGGTGAAATTGTTGCTGAACTCGATATTAATCCAGATTTATGGTTTTTTGATTGTCACTTTAAAGGTGACCCAGTGATGCCAGGTTGTTTAGGACTTGATGCAATGTGGCAACTGGTTGGTTTCTTCTTAGGCTGGTCTGGTGGCCCTGGTTTAGGCCGTGCTCTGGGTGTAGGTGAAGTGAAATTCACAGGTCAAGTTTTACCAACAGCAAAAAAAGTAACGTATCGTTTAGTAATGAAGCGTGTTATCAAGCGTAAATTATTTATGGGTTTAGCTGATGGCACTGTTGAAGTTGATGGCCGTGTTATTTATGAAGCAAAAGACTTAAAAGTAGGCTTATTCCAAGATACCAGCAGCTTCTAAGAAACAGAAAATAAAAAAACGCCCCAATCGGGGCGTTTTCTATTTAAACTTTATACATAATTCGATTTTCGATGGCTTCTCGCCACCCCCCGAGCCAATGAGATCGTGGATCTAAGTTTTCGTATGGGCACATTTCTTTAGAGCGTCCAGCTAATCCAGCTTTAAAACCCTGAGCATGTGCTCTTTCAAGACGATCTCGTTTTTGTCTCTTCATAGGTAACGTCCTCACCTTATTATTGATCTTGAACAGTGGTAAAACCACGTTTAACAAATAGTTAATTAAAGCGTTATAAATATGTCAATGAAGGCAACTACATTTATAACATGTTCTAAAACAAGTAATACGTTGTATCGTTGTAAGCTTGTAGCAAGGCTACAAATGTATTGGAGTCCAAAATGGCTAAAAAGTTCAGGCTAAATGGCGCTTTCTTCACCTGACTTAGTACTAAGATAACCATAGCCATTACGAGAGATCAATACAAAATATCAGTTTGAAATCAGCCAATCTGCATGAATTATTTAATATCAGTCAATTACAAATTCTTAACAGCAAAATAATCTAAACAATAAACTTTTATGAATATTTAATCTTTAGCTTTGGCTTAGGAATTGCTTTGGATTTCGCGGATAAAAGGAATCGGCCTGAACCTCGCACAAATCAAATTGTCGTGTGTTTTTATAAGGTAATTTCATGAAGCCGGCCACACCAAAATCAGTAATAGTAACAATGCTCTGCATAATACTTTGCAGTAAACTATTAAATTGTTGCTCTTGGGTTGGGTCGAGCAAACGATAATAATGATGCACTTTTAACCTACCCGGTAATGATTCAACAATGATGCATCCGGTATGATGTATCTGGTTGAGCGCAAAGACCCCCTTGAGCATTTCTTTGGGTAATGTCAGCTGCTCATCAGGATCTTTGCCATCTTCAAAATACGAATGTGGACGGGTTATCTCACTGACATTAACATTCATGACTTGATAGCCAATGGTGGGTAAGGTGTCATAAATCAGCAGCCCATTTTTATCTCGCGCCAATTGAATGGTCGTGCGAGCATCAAATAAACAGCATTTAAACAACCCTTTTTGCACAATACCTTGTGCCAACTTGACGGTGTTGTTAATTGCATCTGTAAATGATTTTTTTAGTGCCTGTTGATGCATAATCAGGCTCGATTCAATAAAAAGCTGATCATCTTTCCAATGAAAGCTCAGTCCCCCTACCACAGGAAATTTAGCTAAGCGACTGATAGAGGCCAAAAACGCTTTTTCGGTATCACCCATATCAAGTAAAAAATCACGGTAATAGCGATCCAGTTGCGCATCATTCACATCGGCCAGTACCAGCTGAGCATCTGCTTGACGTAGAAATGATTTTCTTGAACTATACACCACGGTATCAGGAGTCGTTTTTGCTTCAGCAAACCAAAATGGAATTTTATTTTTGAGCTCTTGGATGGGTATTTCTGGTAAATAGGTTTTAGCAATTTTGGGCATATTTCGCATAAAATAATCACCCGCTTGGTCGCGCTCAAATTTATTTTTAGACAACATGCCATCAATAACCCGAGCAAGCTCCATGGGCAAGCCTAAACTTGCTGCGGGAATGACTGAGTTTCCAAAACGACACGATTGCGCAGATGCTAAAGCATACAATGTTGAAGCAACACCTTGCTCATCAAATCGTGGCGATGATTTCATCCCCGCCATTTGCTCATCACCAATAAAATACACATCCCCCATCCTGGCATTGGAATGTTGTAAATCGTGCGACATCAAGTCCATGATATTTGAGGCAATTGGATTACCAAAACCATCTTCTTGTGCGTAAACCGATGAACCCCAATCAACCAATGACAATTTTTTTGCCGCATCGTCCCACACTAAATTCGATGGTTTGATATCACCATGAGCAATGGGTGCTGGAGACATGCCAATTTTATTGTTGCGCAGGTCGAGTAAGATACTGTGTAATTTGAGTGCCAATTGCATAATAAATTGTGGCGATAATCGACCAAAGCGCAGTGAATACTTCTCTAAGTCTTCTCCGGGGGCGCGTGCCATCATTAGAATCCCCTGCTTTTTTATACGTTCAAACGCATAAAACTTTGGTACGTAAGGGTTATCAATTTGAGACAACATGTATGCTTCGTCTTCGAGTCGGTCGCGTACGGCTTGCGCAAGGGTAATTCGGGAGAATTTAAACACCCATTCATCACCATCGTCATCGACACCCGCAAAAACAAAACCAAACGCGCCAGAGCCAATCAGCTCGACTTGCTTATAACCCAAAAGGGTTAATTGTTTAGAACAAATTTTTAGCCATTGTTTATGCTTTTTTGCATCATGATGCGATAACAAATAAATCGACTGCTCTTCATTGATGTAAAAATTATGAATAGATTTATTGGGCGTCATAGCATTCCATTAGGTAACAAATAAACATAAAAAAGGCAGCCTAGGCTGCCCAATTGTATAACAATTTGAATAAGATAATCATCTTATAAACGTATACCGCCATCTATTTCAATGACGCGGCCAGTAAAAAAGTCGTTCTCAAAGATATATTGCGCACTGTGTGATACCTCATCGGCTTCACCAAAACGACCTACCGGCTTCATGGCAATCATGCGCTCTTTGGCTTCGGGTTTCATTGCATCTGTCATTGCGGTGCGAATAACACCAGGAGCAATTGCACCAACACGTATACCAAATCGACCCAGTTCACGTGCCCAGGTCGTTGTCATGGCAACGACACCCGCTTTTGAGGCTGAATAATTGGTTTGACCAATATTGCCCGCTCTTGCCACACTCGACATATTGATGATTACACCACCGGTGCCGTTTTCAATCATGTAATGAGCAGCTTCGCGGCCACACAAAAATACCCCAGTTAAATTAACATCAATCACAGATTGAAATTGCTCTAACGACATTTTTGCAACCACTTTGCCTTCTTTAGCTTTGATGAACATGCCATCACGTAAAATACCAGCATTATTTACTAGGCCATCAATCGCACCAAATGCTTTATTAATTGCAGCAAACGTGGCTTCAACTTCGGCTTCGTTACTGACATTTGCCACAAAGCCTTTCACTGTGATCCCGCGCTGTGCTAAAGCATCACAGGCGCTATCTAAAGCCGCTTGTTGCATATCAATTAAGGCGAGGTTAGCGCCTTGCGAGGCAAAACGCTCAGCCATTGCAAAACCGAGCCCTTGTGCACCGCCTGTAATCACGATGGTTTTATTTTTAATATCCATGATGAATTAACCTTGTTTTGAAAATAATTTAAATATGGCTGAGAAATCTTCTCCACCTAAGCCTTGAGTTTGCATCATGTTATAAAGATTTTTAGCCAGTGACCCCATCGGTGTCGCTGAATGACTTTGATTTGCAGCATCTATCGCAAGTCCTAAATCTTTAGCCATTAAATCAACCATAAACCCACCGGTATACCCTCGTGATGAAGGCACATTTGGCATGACATCTGGGCATGGGTTATAAAGCTCTAACGTCCAGTTACGCCCTGAACTTTGCAACATAATTTCAGATAACACTTTTGGGTCAAGGCCATTATCGATGCCCATTTGCAAGGCTTCACTGGTGCCCGCCATTAAAATGCTAAGCAGCATGTTATTACAAATTTTAGCTACTTGACCGGCGCCTAACTCACCCGCATGAAAAATGTTTTTACCCATATCAGCTAATACTGTTTTTGCTTGATTAAAACTTGGCTCAGTTCCACCAACAATAAAAGTCAGAGTGCCATTAGTTGCACCTGCAACCCCACCTGAAACTGGTGCATCAACAAAGCGAAAACCCGCTTGCTCAAGTTGTTGGCCTACTTCTTTAGCAGAAGCGGCATCAATGGTACTACAATCAATTACTAACGCATCGTCAGTAAGATGATGGATCAAGCCATTTTCGCCTAAATACAAACCTTTAACATGCTTTCCAGCAGGTAACATACTGATGGTGATATTTTGATCAATAGCACATTCTGATACGTGTTTGGCTTTTTTCGCACCGAGCGTCACTAATGCGTGCATTGCAGTATCACTTAAATCAAAGACAGTAACCTGATGGCCTGCTTTGACTAAATTAGCCGCCATAGGGCCACCCATATTGCCTAAACCAATAAAACCAATCTTTGCCATTTTATTCATCCTTCAGTAAACACTTTAATGGGTGTACATCAGCTGACCAAGGCGACTTAAAGAAGTCATCAATTACCTCTGTCGGCACAGCGTCTATCGATTGATAACGCCACACAGGTTGGCCGTCTTTATCAATCAACAGTGCGCGCACCCCTTCTTCAAACTCACCAAACTGACCACATTTAACCGATAACCCTAATTCCATCTGAAAACATTCAGCTAATGGCAGTGTTTTGCCTCGATTAAGCTGCTCTTCAATTAAACAGATACTGAGTGGACTACCATGCTTTAAGCTTTTAACTGCTTTTTGTAACCAGGCGTTATCTGATTCAACCGCGGCCAAAAAATTAACTTTGTCATTTAGCGTGGTGAAGCTATTCATTTTTTCGATGACAAGTAGGTTGGCTTTGATATTTGAGGTCAGCGGTTTACCTGATTCTTGCTGAAGCTTTAATAGTACTGAATCCAGTTTTTGATGGTTTAACGCTACCGTATTACCCCAATTGGTGATCACTAATTCTTCAAACAGTTTTTCTTTAAATTGGGCTTTTAAAAAGTAATCCGCTAGGCCAACAAATTTAGCATCTTCACTGTTGATTGAAGCACCTGTTAAACCTAAGAAAAAGCCTAACTCGTGGGGCATTTTTGTTAAGAAATAGCTACCGCCTACATCTGGGTATAACCCTATAGTAATTTCAGGCATTGCAATACGTGAGGTTTCTGTTACCACACGATGACTTGCCCCTGCCATTAATCCTAAACCGCCACCCATAATGATCCCGGTGCCCCAAACAAGGAGGGGTTTTTCATAACAATGAATTAAATAGTCCAGTTCATACTCTGCGGTAAAAAAGCGCTCAACATAGTCGTGTTGCAGCTCATCCTTCATCGCTTTATACAGACTGACTACATCACCACCGGCGCAAAATGCTTTTTCACCCGCACCTTGTAGCAGCACCATGGCAATGCTTTTATCACTTTGCCACTGTTGCAGTTGAGGTGTTAATAACGACACCATCTCGAAATTAAGGGCGTTGAGCGATTTTTCGGCATTTAAAGTAGCAATACCAATTTTGAGTCCTGAAATCGCTTCCACTTCACGAAAGGTAACCGCACTCATTAGCCGTTAACCCATTGTGGTGCGCGTTTTTCTAAAAAGGCATTCACACCCTCTTTTTGGTCTTTGCTATCAAACAGCGTGACAAACAGTTCACGTTCAAGCGGTAACGCACTGTTAATCGTGCCAAATCGACCTTTTTGAATTAATGCTTTGCAAGCGGTGACTGCTACGGGGCTTTGTTGCTCCACTTTTTCAGCTAAAGCGAGCGCCGCTTCTAAGGATGAACCTGTAGCGACAACTTCTTCAACTAATCCGATTTCAAGGGCTTTGTCTGCTTTTAAGCGCTCGCCACATAAAATCATGCGTTTTGCCCAGCCTTCACCTACAAGCCATGCAAGGTTTTGTGTACCGCCTGCACAAGGAAGTAAGCCTACTTTTGCTTCTGGTAAAGCCATTTGTGCTTGCGACTCTGCAATGCGGATATCACAGGCCAGCGCCACCTCTAATCCACCGCCCATTGCAAAGCCGTTTATGGCAGCAATTGAAACACCGCGAAAATCACTTAAGGTTTCAAATGCTTCACCAAATACGCGTGACATATCGGCAGCAATGCCTTTATCGCCCGAAGCAAATACATTTAAATCAGCGCCAGCTGAAAAAAACTTTTCGCCTTCACCGGTGATCACTAACGAGTAAATTGTTTTGTCTAAGTTAAGGCCTATCACAATTTCTTTGAGGCCAGCTAACGTATCGCGAGTCCAGGTATTAGCTGGCGGATTCGACATCGTTAAAATAGCAATAGAACCACGTTTTTCGACTTTAATTTGTGCTGTCATCTTGGTATTCCTTATAAAATATCACCAGCGCCTTGCGCTAATAAACGACGACCAACGATTAATCGCATAATTTCGTTCGTCCCTTCTAAAATCTGATGAACACGTACATCGCGCACGTGACGCTCAAGTGGGTATTCTTTGATATAGCCATAACCACCATGAATTTGCAGCGCGTCATCACACACTTTAAAGCCAACATCGGTGGCAAAGCGTTTAGCCATAGCACAATAAGCTGTTTTTTCAGGGTCGTTTTGATCCAGTTTAAATGCAGCTAGACGCACCATTTGACGGGCGGCAACTAATTCAGTATTCATATCAGCAAGCTTAAATTGCAGTGCTTGAAAAGCAGCAAGTGGTTTGCCAAATTGCTCACGCTCTTGCATGTAATTTTTAGCGGTATTAAGCGCTTGTTGCGCAGTGCCGATTGAACAGGTAGCAATATTGATACGTCCGCCATCAAGGCCTTGCATTGCAAATTTAAAGCCTTCACCTTCTTGGCCAAGTAAATTATCTTTACTGATGGTGACATTTTCAAACGTAATTAAACGTGTTGGCTGCGCATTCCAGCCCATCTTTTCTTCTGCTTTGCCGTAAATAACGCCTTTGGCATCTGCTGGAACAACAAAAGCAGAAATACCCGCAGCCCCTTCGCCGCCTGTACGTGCCATAACCACTAATACTTCTGTTTCACCTGCACCAGAAATAAACATTTTTGAGCCGTTTAAAACATAGCTATCGCCTTGTTTTTCAGCTTTTGTTTTTAGCGATGCGGCATCAGAACCTGAACCGGGTTCTGTTAAACAATAAGAAGCAAGTAACTCACCCATAACCAATTGGTCTACATATTGGTTTTTAATGGTGTCTGTTGCAAAACTTGCGATCATCCATGTGGCCATATTGTGGATGGTGAGCATGGCCGTCGTCGCGGTACAGCCCATTGCTAGTTGTTCAAAAATAATACTTGAGTCTAAACGCGATAGCCCCAAACCGCCGGCTTCTTCAGGGGTGTATAAACCACAAAAACCTAGTTCACCTGCAGCTTTGATGACACTTTTTGGAAAAATATGTTCTCTGTCCCAAAGGGCGGCGTGAGGAGCAAGTTCGGTTTGTGCAAATTGACGCGCGGTTTGCGCGAAGGCTTGTTGATCTTCGGTAAGATTAAAGTCCATAACGACCTCTATTGATGCTAGCAGAAGAGCAGCGCCCTTCTGCTAAATTAATTATTTCAAGTTGATGCTCATATTTGGGCCGGTGGCTATATCGTCCTCGAACCAACGTGCGGTGATCGTTTTTGTTTCGGTATAAAAACGAATGCCTTGTTTGCCATAAGTGTGTTGATCGCCATAAAACGAGCCTTTCCAACCCGTGAATGAGAAAAATGGCAGCGGCACAGGGATAGGCACATTAATACCGACTTGCCCTACTTCAATTTCATGTTGGAATTTACGTGCTGCAGCACCGCATGCGGTAAACAACGACGTACCATTGCCATACGGGCTGTTATTGATTAATGCAATGGCTTCATCAAGGGTATCAACACAAATACAGGCCAATACTGGGCCGAAAATCTCTTCTTTATACAAATCCATTTCAGTGGTGACATCAGTAAATAAGGTTGGGCCAACCCAGTTTCCTTTTTCAAAACCTTCAACGGTGAAATCTGAGCCATCAAGCAAACACGTTGCACCTTGTTTTTTGCCATTTGCAATTAACGATAAAATACGCGCTTTTGCTTGAGGGGTAGTTTGTGGACCATAAGCCGCTTTTGGGTCATCCCACACACCTGGTCGCACTTGAGTAAAGGCTTCTTTTAAATCGTTGATCCACTCTTTGGTTTGACCAACAAATACTGCAACCGAAATACCCATGCAACGTTGACCTGCAGCGCCCACAGAAGCTCCCACTAGGTTACTAATTAAACGCTCTTTTTTCGCATCAGGCATAATGACCATGTGATTTTTTGCACCCACACAGGCTTGTACACGTTTTAAATTTGCAGTGCCTTTACTGTAAATGTATTCACCAACACCACATGAGCCAACAAATGAAATCGCACGTATAGCCGGGTCTTCAAGTAAGATATCAACTTGAGGTTTAGTCCCGTGAACCACTTGTAGAACACCTTTTGGTGCGCCAGCTTCTTCAAATAACTCAACTAAACGCATTGGCGTGAGTGGATCTTGCTCTGACGGTTTTAAAATAAAAGTATTACCGCAAACAATCGCCATTGGAAACATCCAAAGTGGGATCATCGCTGGGAAATTAAACGGTGTTATACCTGCACACACACCCAATGGTTGCATGTATGAATAGGTATCAATACCACGAGCGACATTTTCCACTGTTTCGCCCATCATCATTGATGGCGCGTTAGCAGCTTGCTCAACCACTTCAATCCCACGCCACAAGTCACCTTTGGCATCTTCAAAAGTTTTACCTAGCTCATGGCAAATAATGGTCGCGATTTCATCGTGATGTTCTTTGAGTAATGCCGCATAACGCATCATGATGCGAGCACGTTCTGACACAGGGACTTCTTTCCATGTTTTAAACGTTTCTTTAGCCGATGCAATGGCGCGTGCCATTTCTTCATCGGTAGTACACGGCACTTGTGCAATCACTTCTTGTGTGGCTGGATTAAGTACATCAATCCATTGCGAAGTTTCAGATTGGCACATCTCGCCTGCGATATATAATGGAACTTTATGCATATTAAAACGTCTCCCCAAATAAAAATGGCGCTGGTATTGTAATTATCGCGCCATTATTTTGTTTAAATTAGTTCAATTGCCATGGCAACGGCTTCACCGCCACCGATACATAACGAGGCAACCCCTGTTTTTAAATGTCTATTTTTTAATGCGTGAATAAGTGTCACTAAAATACGAGCGCCACTTGCACCAATAGGATGGCCCAACGCACACGCGCCGCCATTCACATTCACTTTAGCGCCATCAAGTTTCATTTCATTGATTGCAAGCATAGTGACCATGGCAAAAGCTTCATTAATCTCCCATAAATCAACTTGTTCGGTAGACCAACCCGCTTTAGCCAATACTTTATTCATTGCACCTACGGGGGCAACAGTAAACTCGGCTGGTTTTTGTGAATGGGTTGCATGCGCGACAACTTTACACAGCGGTGTTAAGCCTTTTGCTTGTGCTTCTGAGGCTTTCATTAGAATTAACGCAGCTGCACCGTCTGAAATAGACGATGAGTTTGCTGCTGTGATAGTGCCGTCTTTAGCAAATGCAGGGCGAAGTGATGGAATTTTATCTACTTTTGCATTGCCGGGTTGTTCATCAATACTTACAACAACCTCACCCGCACGAGTGCTGAAGGTTACAGGCGCAACTTCACCCAAAAAGGCACCGCTAGCAATTGCAGCTTGCGCTTTTTGAAGTGAATTTATAGCAAACGCATCCATATCGGCACGGGTAATGCCATACTCATTGGCAGTGTCTTGGGCAAAACAGCCCATGGCTTTTTTATCGTAGGCATCTTCTAAACCATCAGCCATCATGTGATCTTTAATTTCACCATGGCCCATTCTAAAACCACCACGGGCTTTAGGTAAAAAGTATGGTGAAGCTGACATATTTTCCATGCCACCGGCAACAGCAATGTTAATTGAACCTGCAGCAATTAAATCGTGTGCAAACATCGCTGCTTTTAAACCTGAACCACAGACTTTATTGATAGTCGTTGCACCAGTGCCCAGTGGTAACTGAGCCTTTAACATGGCTTGACGTGCAGGTGCTTGGCCAACGCCAGCTGGAAGTACACAGCCCATAATCACTTCATCTATATCATTAACTGATACACCACTTTGTGCGACAGCATGTGCAATAGCGGTTGCACCTAAATCGGTGGTGTGAACATCACTGAGCGCGCCCATAAAACCACCCATTGGCGTGCGGCTGGCTGCAACGATTACGATAGGGTCTTGTACTGACATGTTTATATTCTCCTAAACAAAGATGAATAGAGAATACATAAAATTTACGTTTACGCCAACGTAAATGTAAAACATCAAAAGAAATGGCGTAATCAGAACTCGACTAAACTGCCAAGTTATGTTGCCAAAGGCAGGAGACAGTTTATTTTACGTTAAGGTCTCTCACGCAAAAAGAAATTTTTATTACATCGCAAAAAAATGATTTTCAATTGTTATGAACTTTTAAAACCCACCAAGCTTTACCTTTACGTAAACTTCACATATATTAGTTCGGTCATTAAAGGTGGAAAGTATGAATCAAGAAAATACAGAACAAACATTTAGTATCAGCGATTTGGCAAAAGAGTTTGATATTACGACTCGAAGCATTCGCTTTTACGAAGATCAAGGCTTGATAAGCCCCCAGCGCAATGGTCAAACTCGTATTTATAGTAAACGGGATAAAGTGAGATTGAAACTTATTTTACGTGGTAAACGTTTAGGTTTTACTTTAGCTGAAACCGGCCGTTTGTTTGAGTTATATGATGCAGATAAATCCAGCGCCAAACAATTAGTGACAATGCTGGCGTTAATAGAAGAAAAAAAATCCCATCTGAGTCAGCAAATGGATGATATTAAAGTGGTACTGATGGAGCTCGTTACCGCTGAGCGTCGTTGCCACGATACCCTTAAAAGTTTACAAGATTAATTAATAGAGGTTCCCCTGATGAGCACTATCTCACTATATAAAGAAATGAACTTTGGCTTAGGTGAAACGGCCGATATGCTGCGTGATCATGTCAATAGCTTTGCAACTGCAGAAATTGCCCCGCTGGCTGAAAAAACCGATCATGACAATGCGTTCCCCAATCAACTTTGGCCAATATTAGGTGAGATGGGTTTATTAGGTTTAACCGTAAGCGAAGAGTTTGGTGGCGCAGGCATGGGTTATCTTGAGCATGTAATTGCAATGGAAGAAATCAGCCGCGCAAGCGCTTCAATTGGCTTAAGCTATGGTGCACACTCAAACTTATGTGTTAATCAAATTTTCCGTAACGGCACACAAGCACAAAAAGAAAAATACCTACCTAAATTGGTTTCAGGTGAACACATTGGAGCGCTTGCGATGAGTGAACCCAATGCCGGTTCTGATGTTGTATCAATGAAACTCAAAGCTGAAAAACGTGGTGATAAATATGTCTTAAATGGCAACAAAATGTGGATCACAAACGGCCCCGATGCACATACTTATGTTATTTATGCCAAAACCGATTTAAACGCAGGCGCAAAAGGCATTACTGCGTTTATTGTTGAGCGCGACTTCCCAGGCTTTACACAAGCACAAAAACTCGACAAATTAGGCATGCGCGGTTCAAACACCTGTGAACTGGTTTTCATTGATTGTGAAGTGCCAGAAGAAAATATCTTAGGTGGCCTTAATAATGGCGTTAAAGTTTTAATGAGCGGTTTGGATTATGAGCGTGTTGTATTATCCGGCGGCTCGCTTGGCATTATGCAAGCCTGTATGGACATTGTTGTGCCATATATCCATGAACGTAAACAATTTGATAGTCCAATTGGCCAATTTCAACTTATTCAAGGCAAAATTGCCGATATGTACACGCAAATGAATGCTGCGCGCTCGTATGTATATACCGTAGCAAAATCGTGTGATCGCGGTGAAACAACCCGTAAAGATGCCGCTGGCGCAATTTTATATGCGGCAGAGTTGGCGACTAAAATGGCCCTTGATGCCATTCAAATTCTTGGTGGTAATGGCTACATCAATGAATATGCGACAGGTCGTTTATTACGTGATGCCAAACTGTATGAAATCGGTGCTGGTACTTCTGAAATTCGCCGTATGCTTATCGGTCGTGAGTTATTTAACGAAAGTCGCTAAGGATTGCTATGACCATACTTACTTCAAAGGTCAATCCACTGGATCCGACCTTTTTACAAAATAAACAAAAAATGCAGGCTTTGATTGGTGATTTACACCAGCAAGTTAGCCATATCATTAAAGGCGGTGGTGAAGAACTGATTGCACGCCATCAAAGTCGCGGGAAATTATTTGTTCGTGATCGAATAGATACCCTGCTAGATGAAGGCTCACCTTTCTTAGAAATTGCCCAATTTGCGGCATTTGGTGTTTACGAACAAGACATTCCATGTGCGGGTGTGGTTGCAGGTATTGGTCGCGTAAAAGGCGTTGAATGCATGATTATCGCCAACGATGCCACCGTTAAAGGCGGCACTTATTTCCCTCTCACCGTAAAAAAACACCTCCGTGCCCAAGATATTGCTGAGCGTTGCCACTTACCGTGTATTTATTTAGTTGATTCAGGTGGCGCTAATTTACCTGAACAAGATGAAGTGTTTCCCGATAAATTGCATTTTGGTCGTATTTTTTACAATCAAGCTCGCATGTCTGCTAAAGGGATCCCGCAAATTGCTGTTGTAATGGGTTTATGTACTGCTGGCGGTGCGTATGTACCAGCGATGGCTGATGAAAGTATTATCGTAAAAGAGCAAGGCACCATTTTCTTAGCGGGCCCACCACTGGTAAAAGCAGCGACAGGCGAAGAAGTGACCGCTGAAGAACTCGGTGGCGCTGATGTGCATTGTAAAATTTCGGGTGTTGCCGATCATTATGCCCAAAACGATGCTCATGCCTTGTCGATTGCTCGTCAGTGTATTGCGCGTATCAATCATCAACGGCCAACAAAGTCATTACTTGAAGAGGTCAAGCCGCCTCGTTTTGCTGCAGAAGAAATTTACGGCATTGTTGGCACCGATTTGAAAAAACCATTTGATGTGCGTGAGATCATTGCCCGTGTGGTAGATGACTCTTCTTTTGATGAATTTAAACGCTATTTTGGTGAAACGTTAGTAACCGGTTTTGCCTCTATTTACGGCCATCCTGTAGGAATTGTCGCCAATAATGGGATTTTATTCTCTGAATCAGCGCAAAAAGGCGCGCATTTTATTCAATTGTGTTGCCAACGTAATATTCCATTAGTTTTTTTACAAAATATCACTGGCTTTATGGTGGGGCAAAAATACGAAGCTGAAGGCATTGCTAAACACGGTGCTAAAATGGTAACTGCAGTTTCGTGTGCCGATGTACCAAAATTCACTGTCTTAATCGGCGGCTCATATGGCGCTGGTAACTACGGTATGTGTGGCCGTGCATTTGAACCCACCATGATGTGGATGTGGCCAAATGCACGTATTTCTGTGATGGGTGGCGAGCAAGCTGCAGGCGTATTAACTCAAGTTAAACAAGATGGTTTAGCTCGCAAAGGCTTGAGCATGTCTTTGCAAGAAGTCGCGGAGTTTAAACAGCCGATTGTTGCCCAGTACGAGCAACAAGGTCACCCGTATTACGCCAGTGCCCGTTTATGGGATGATGGCATTATCGATCCAGCTCAAACGCGCCATGTGTTAGGACTTGCCCTGAGTGCGGCAAATAATGCGCCTAAACGTGAATCGCAGTTTGGCATCTTTAGAATGTAAGGAAACATTATGTCTGTCACCTTATCTATCTCAAAATCGAGTATTGCCACCATTGAATTAGATCGCCCTGCGGTTCATAACGCCTTTGATGATCATACGATTGCTCAATTGATTGAATCGATTGAATACGCCAATACCCTAGCCATTCGCGCTTTAGTGCTTAAAAGTACGGGCAAACATTTTTCAGCGGGTGCTGACTTGGCTTGGATGAAGTCGATGGCTAACAATGATTTTGCTGAAAATTTAGCAGATTCAAAACAACTTGCCCGCTTAATGTCTGTATTAAATAGTGTTTCAGTGCCAACCCTTTGTTTAGTGCAAGGGGCTGCATTTGGTGGCGCTGTTGGCTTAATAGCCTGTTGTGACATTGCCCTTGCCACTGCTGATGCAAAGTTTTGTTTAAGTGAAGTCAAACTTGGTTTGATCCCAGCTGTAATTAGCCCATATGTCATCAAAGCAATGGGCGAGCGCCAAGCACGCCGCTATTTCTTAACGGCTGAAGTGTTTAACGCCGAAGCGGCACTTAAAATGGGTCTTATCCATCAACTGTGTGATGATATAAATCAAAGAGCAGATACGCTGCTACAAGCCATTATCAATAACGGCCCTATTGCAGTAAAAGCCGCCAAGGCTCTAATTAATGACGTAAGTGGTCATCCAATTACAAACACATTAACCGATATGACATCCGAGCGAATAGCACGTATTCGCGTATCAGACGAAGGCCAAGAAGGGCTAACTGCCTTTTTTGAAAAGCGTGCGCCAAGTTGGCAAAATTAATCTAAAACGATGCAGGTAACTTCATGTTAAAAAAAATACTAATCGCCAATCGTGGTGAAATTGCGTGTCGGATCATCAAAACTGCCAAACGTTTAGGATTAAAAACCGTTGCGGTGTATTCAGATGCTGATGCCCATGCCCTGCATGTTAAGCATGCCGATGAGGCTTATCATATTGGTGCTTCTCCAAGTAAAGAGTCGTATTTAGTAGCGGATAAAATCCTTGCAGTTGCACTGCGCGCTGGTGCTGATTGCATTCATCCAGGTTATGGCTTTTTATCAGAAAACGACCAATTTGCGGATGCCTGCGCTAAAAACAATATTGTATTTATTGGCCCGCCAGCCTCTGCCATTACTGCAATGGGTTCAAAATCGCGTTCAAAAGAAATTATGGCTGCTGCGAATGTGCCTTTAGTACCTGGTTATTATGGTCAAAACCAAGACCCACAATTTTTACAACAAGAAGCGGTCAAAATTGGTTTTCCTGTATTAATTAAAGCTGCTTACGGTGGTGGTGGTAAAGGCATGCGTGTAGTTGAAAAAGTTGAAGAGTTTCAACTTGCACTACAAGGTGCGCAACGTGAAGCAATTGCCGGTTTTGGTAACGATTTAGTGCTGCTTGAGCGTTATGTCACAAAACCTCGTCATGTTGAAGTACAAGTTTTTGCCGATACTCATGGACAATGTGTTTATTTAGGCGACCGCGATTGTTCGTTGCAACGCCGTCATCAAAAGGTCATTGAAGAAGCGCCAGCCCCAATGCTAAGTACTTCACTTCGCAAAGAAATGGGTGAAGCAGCCGTACGCTGCGCGCAAGCAATTAACTATGTTGGAGCAGGAACGGTCGAGTTTTTACTTTGCGGGGATGAGTTTTTCTTTATGGAAATGAATACTCGCCTGCAAGTAGAGCACCCAGTTACCGAAATGGTTACCAGTGTAGATTTAGTCGAATGGCAAATTCGTATCGCTTCTGGGCAAACATTGGCGCTTACGCAAGAGCAAGTGCTCCTTAAAGGCCATGCACTTGAAGCGCGTATTTATGCTGAAGACCCAAGCAATGAGTTTATTCCCTGCTCTGGCACGATTAAAGCCATGTTAACGCCTGAACAAAACCAACACATTCGGGTTGATACAGGCGTGCAAGCTGGGGCTGAGATCAGTAGCTTTTATGATCCTATGATTGCCAAACTCATTGTATGGGATGAAACCCGCCCACTGGCTATAAAGCGTCTGCAAGGTGCACTAGAGCAATTTCATTTGGCTGGTTTTAGCTGTAATGTTGAATTCTTACATAAACTTGCTAGCCATGATGGCTTTGTTAATGCTCAACCTGATACCCACTTTATCGGCACGCACCTCAGTGAATTAACACAGCAAAATCCTGAGCAAGAAAACATCAGTTTAGTGCTCGCGTCATTGTTATATTTGTCATTAATCAAAAATAAACAATCAGCTGATGCGTGGGACAAACAAGCAGGTTTTAGACTCAACCAAAACAGTACAATTCATATCGCACTTGATTTACCGCATACTATTTATGCCCTTCAAACCACTGATGGTTATGAAATTTCAATTGATGATGTGGTTTTTAAAGCAAAGGCATTTATTGATCAGCAATCAATAAATGCAACAATCAACGGTGAAAAGTTTGGCGCTGATTTTTATTATGATGATGCAAGTCACGCCATTGATCTTATGTACCTTGCGTGTCAGCATCAATATAAATTTAAGCAAAAGCATTATATCAGCGAAATTAAAAATGCCGCTGCATCCCTAGCAGCTCCGCTTAATGGCACGGTTGTTAAACACCTTTGCCAAGTTGGAGATGAGGTAAAAGAAGGCATGGGTGTGGTGATCATTGAAGCGATGAAAATGGAATATACCCTTGCTGCGCCTTATGACGGTGTACTTACGAGCCATTGTTTTGCTGAAGGCGATTTGGTAACACATGGCGCTATGCTCGCAATTGTTGAGGCAAAGGCACAAAATGATTAATCAATTCCCTACTGCGGTAAAAATTGTAGAGGTCGGTGCACGTGATGGCCTGCAAAATGAAATTCAGGTTAGTACTGACACCAAAATTGATTTAATTAATGCACTAGCAGGTGCTGGAGTAAAATACATTGAGGCCGGTGCATTCGTATCACCCAAATGGGTGCCACAAATGGCAGACTCTGCGCAGGTGATCAACGCACTTGAACTACCGAATGTTGAATTGGCAGCGTTAACGCCCAATTTACAAGGTGCCCAAGCTGCGTTTGCCTGTGGCATTAAAGAGTTTGCAATCTTTACAGCTGCCAGTGAAGCCTTTTGCCAGAAAAATATTAATTGCAGCATTGAGCAAAGTATTGCGCGCTTTGAACCTGTAATGGCCTACGCCAAACAACACGGTATAAAAGTGCGTGGTTACGTCAGCTGCGTTATGGGCTGTCCCTACCAAGGTCAGGTTGACCCGCACCAAGTGCTACAAGTCAGCCAAGCGTTATTAGAATTAGGCTGTTATGAAATTAGCCTTGGCGATACTATTGGTGTAGGCACGCCAGCGAATGTAACGCAATTGCTCACCACCCTACTTGCTCATATTCCTGTGGCAAAGCTTGCGGTGCATTTTCATGATACTTATGGGCAAGCGTTAGCAAATATTTACGCGGCACTCTGCCTAGGAATAGCAACGGTTGATACCGCAGTTGCAGGCCTTGGCGGATGCCCCTATGCCAAAGGTGCGTCAGGAAATGTTGCCACTGAAGATGTAGTTTACTTACTACAAGGGCTTGGCATTGAGTGTGGAATTGATTTAGAAAGGCTTGCTAAAGCGGGTTGGTTGATTTCGGATGCATTAAATAAAACACCCGTCAGCAAAGTTTCCAACGCTTTACGCAGTAAATTAAACGCTTAACAATTATTAAGGGAGTTGGCCATGGCCGGTTTTGATAAAGTAGTCACAAGCTACGAGCAGGCGATGCAAGGTTTAAAAGATGGCGATACCGTGATTGCCGGAGGTTTTGGCTTATGTGGTATTCCTGAAGGCTTAATTGCTGAAATTAAACGTAAGCAAACAAAAGAGTTAACTGTTGTTTCTAACAACTGTGGTGTTGATGACTTTGGTTTAGGCATTTTATTAAAAGACAAACAAATTAAAAAAATGGTTGCGTCTTATGTTGGTGAAAACGCCCTTTTTGAGCAGCAATTATTAAGTGGTGAGCTAGAGGTCGAACTCACTCCACAAGGTACGCTTGCTGAAAAAATGCGTGCCGGTGGTGCTGGTATTCCTGCTTTTTATACCGCGACGGGCTATGGTACGCCAGTTGCTGAGGGCAAAGAAGTCAAAGAGTTTAACGGTCGCCCGTATATTTTAGAAGAATCAATCACAGGTGACTTTGCGATTATCAAAGCGTGGAAAGCTGATCGTTTCGGCAATTTAGTCTTTCGCCACACTGCAATGAATTTCAATCCAATTGCAGCAACTGCTGGAAAAATCACCGTGGTTGAAGTGGAAGAAATCGTTGAGCCGGGTGAATTAAATCCATCAGAAATTCATACCCCTGGCATCTATGTAAACCGCGTTATCAAAGGCAGCTTTGAAAAACGTATCGAACGCGTGACAACACGTAACTAACACGGAGAACAACAATGGCTTTATCACGTGAGCAAGTTGCAATGCGGGTTGCACAAGAATTACAAGATGGTTTTTATGTTAATTTAGGGATTGGTATTCCTACTTTAGTGGCAAACTACGTCCCTAAAGGGATTGAAGTGATGCTGCAATCTGAAAACGGCCTGCTTGGCATGGGTCCATACCCAACTGCTGATGCCGTAGATGCAGATATGATTAACGCGGGTAAAGAAACCGTTACAGCGGCAATTGGTGCTGCCATATTTAACAGTGCTGAAAGCTTTGCTATGATCCGCGGTGGCCATGTCGACTTAACCGTATTAGGTGCATTTGAAGTTGACCAAAATGGTTCGATTGCCTCTTGGATGATCCCGAAAAAATTAATTAAGGGCATGGGCGGTGCAATGGATTTAGTTGCCGGCGCACAAAATATCATTGTTACCATGATGCATGCCAATAAAGCTGGCGAGTCAAAGTTATTAGAACGCTGCGAGTTACCACTGACAGGTGTAAACTGTGTCAAAAAAATCGTAACCGATTTAGCTGTACTCGAAGTGAAAAATGGCGCGTTTTATTTGTTAGAGCGCGCACCAGGTGTTAGTGTTGATGAAATCATCAGCAAAACAGCTGGTAAGTTAATTGTTGAAGGCGACATTCCTGAAATGGTGTTTGCAGAATAATTAACTTGTACCGACCTCATTCCCAGTGTCTAAGATACTGAGAAACCCTCAAAATCCCTCGCAAGAGGGATTTTTTTTTAGTTCTGCTTGGCTATAACAACAAATCTTACTGTGTACTAGCCCCCCTTTATACCCTATCGCAACGTACGATGAAAAAATGCCACGGCACGCTGATACATATCAAGCGCTAATGCAGGGTCATAACGCTCGCCTTCATCACGCATAAAGGCATGTTCAGCATTAACTTCAAGCCAATTGTAGTTAATAGCGGACTGATTTAATGTTTGATATAGCTTAAACCGTCCTTCTTTTGGCACATGTGGATCTTGTTTACCCCAAATAAAATAAATTTCACCCGCTATTTCATTCAACCGATTAAATGTTTGTTCAACCGGTGTTCCTGGCAGCGTATCACTATGAATATCGGTCGCATAAAGACAAAATGCGGCACTGATCGCAGGGTTTAACGCGGCACGACACGCTAAATGACCACCAATGCACACCCCCATAACCCCGATTTTATCAGTACTTTTAGTACTTTTTTGGCAATACTCAACCAAAGCGTCAACATCACTATCATAGGCTGTTAATGGTTTTTGCCATTTATCTGCATTGCCCTTATTTTTACCAGCCTCATCATATTCAAGTACGGTACCTACTGGATTAAGCTCGTGAAATATTTCAGGCACTAAAACAGTAAAGCCATGCCCTGCGAGGATCTGAGCAGAGCGCATGATAGGCGCCGTTAACTGAAATATTTCAGAATAGAAAATAATAGTCGGTGCTGTTTTAAATCCCACTGGTGTAAATTGAACCGTGCGCATAGAGCCTGTTTTAGTCTCAATAGATAAAATTTCACTTCTTACTTGCATGAATACTCCAAAAATTAACCTAACAATTAGGTTTCATTTATTAATCAAACTTAAATTTCTTAACTTATTGATTACCCGTTTTTTGTAGACTAATTTTAAACGGTAACGCTCATTTATACTCAGGGGATCAACCAATTGGATAATCAACGACGTGATGTCTTAAAAAAGATAGCGCTGACAGCTGTTGCTACAACGGCAGCGTTTAAAGTTCCCTATGTTTTTGCCCGACAAAAAACTGTATTACGTATTTTAGGAACGCATGTCACACTTCAAGAGGCAATTCGCCAACAAGCAATGCAAGACCTCGGCATTGAACTCGTTTTTGAACCAAAAGGAAGTGCTCAAGTATTACAAAAAGCGTCTATGTCCCCTCAATCTTTTGATTTATATGAACAATGGTCAAATAGTATTAATATATTGTGGCATAGCGGTGCCATCCAACCAATTGAAAAAAATCGAATCCAACATTTTGGAGAGATAAACGCCCTGACTAAGACAGGAAGATTAACACCACAAAGCATGATTGGTGCAGGTGATGCGCCTTATACGTTATTACATGTTCAACCTGATAACTCTTTAAGTTCAGAACCTACAGAATACTTGTCTTTTTTACCCTACGTTCATAACGTAGATTCTTTTGGTTATAACACCAATAAAATCAAGCGCGGCATTGCGTATGAAACTGAAAGTTGGGGATGGCTCCTAGATCCTGCATACAGCGGTAAAGTCGGGATAATTAATGCGCCATCGATCGGATTATTCGATTTAGCTCTTGCTGTACAAGCTCGAGGTCTGATGCAATTTAATAATATTGGATCTATGACAAAAAATGAGCTAAACCAACTATTTAAAATTTTATTTGAGTTTAAACAACAAAATCATTTTAGTGGGTTCTGGACTTCTGTACCTGAGTCGGTAGAGTTTATGAAAACTGAGCGTGTACATATTGAAAGTATGTTCTCACCAGCTGTGTCGGCTCTTAATGGACAAAATATTCCTGTTACTTTTGCCGCCCCTAAAGAAGGCTATCGTGGCTGGCATGGGGTAATGTGTTTGTCATCTGCGACAACAGGCTCTGTTAAAGATGCAGCATACGACTATATGAATTGGTGGTTATCAGGATGGCCTGGTGCCTTTATTGCGCGACAAGGTTACTATATTTCAAACCCTGAACGGTCTAAACCATTCTTGTCAGAAAATGAGTGGGATTATTGGTATCAAGGTAAAGCCGCAACTTCAGTGCTAAAAGGAACTGACGGCCTTGTCTCTGTAGAAAAAGGTCATGTACGAACAGGAGGTAGTTATGAAAAAAGACTGGGCCATGTGGCAGTATGGAATACTGTTATGCCGACATACGAATATAGTTTACAAAAATGGTATGAATTTATTAGCACATAGGTATTTACGTGTTTAGTTCTATCAAAACCCAAATTTATTTTATGCTAGGCTTGTTAGCCTCGGCATTATTAGTACAAATTTATTTATCGTATACCAATCAAGATTCGTTTATTTCAGGCATTGATTTAACAGAGCAAGCAGTGACAAAAGTAGGTTTAGTTCGTGAAGTTGAACGAGGAGTACTGGATTTACAGCGTAATGTACTTATTTACAAAGATACAGCCAATGAATCAACTATCATCCGATTTAACACGATATTACAAGAAATAAAACAAGGTTTAGATACATTAGATACACTCTCTACAGATGATACTGACGCCCTTAAATATCGTGATTATATCTTAAGAATGAAGCAACACCTAAAAGACTACCATGATAACTTTTTAGCTGTAATCGATGGTAGAAGACAAAGGGAAACCTTATTCAACAAAAAACTCTTAACTGAAATGGATGAGTTAGAAAAAAAAGTTAATTTAAATACATCCCTTTCAACCCAGACCAAAAACCAACTACTGAGTCATTTGAATCAAAGTAAAAATATCGCCCTATTGTATTTACTCAGCCAAGACTACGAAAATATAACTCTATTTAATCAGCACATTAGCGACGCTGGATTACTCGTCAATGCACTCGATGCCCAATCAATACTTGAACAATTACAATTAATAAAAAACCACTTCGCTAAATTAAGCCAGGTCACTCGAGGTTATGTTTTTTTAACTAATGTAGTCATGACGGGTTCTGCAAATGAATTTTTATATCTAAGTCAGCAACTGAATAAGTTTGTTGCGTCACAATTATCAGAAACGAATGAAAAAGTAAAATCAACCTTAACCCATGCTAGGATCCGAAACAACATCATTGCTTTTATCGGTATTTTAGCTGCTCTGACCTGTGCACTGTACTTTTTCTATCGGATCATTACCCCTATAAAATCCCTCACTGACATATTTCGAATGCTCGCCGATGCTAAGGACATAAAACGCATCCCAAATCTCAAGCGAGAGGATGAAATCGGAGAGCTTGCAAGAGCAGCCCATGTTTTTCAAAAAAACAACAAAAATACAATTTCGCTATTAGAGCAAGCTAATCAGTTAAACCAAGATTTAGTCAAAGCAACCGAAAAAGCAGAACAAGCAACGGCCTTTAAAAGTATTTTTCTAGCTAATATGAGCCATGAAATAAGAACGCCCATTAACGGGATTTCTGGATTAATTGATTTATGCCTAGCAACCGAACTCACTCATAGACAACGTGATTTTTTAGAAAAAGCAGCCTACTCGACAAATTTACTGATGAGTTTAGTAAACGATATTTTAGATTTTTCTAAAATAGAAGCGGGTAAATTAACAATTGAATATATCCAATTTTCCTTAGAATCCATAATTGACAATCTTTTATCTAATATCGCGCCAAGAAGTTACGAAAAAAATCTGCATGTAGAGTGTGAGATAGATCCAAAACTGCCAAAGTTATTTATGGGTGATCCGCTAAGGATAAACCAAATATTATTTAACTTGTGCACTAATGCGGTTAAATTCACCTCTTTAGGGACAATCACGATTACCGTTACGTTTGAGACCATACCCAATAATGATAAACAAATTGCTGTCTTATTTCAGGTTCGTGACACCGGCGTTGGCCTTACAGAAGAACAAATTAGTAATATCTTTAATGCATTTACTCAAGCTGATGGTTCTACCAGTCGTAAATATGGCGGCACCGGCCTTGGTTTAAGTATTGTAAAACAACTTGTTAAACTCATGAACGGAGACATTTCGGTCACCTCTACACCGAACATTGGTAGCTGTTTTAGTGTGCAATTACTGCTTGATACCGTTGATCAAAATACGGTTTTATTCGACAGTTCAATCTTATCACCAAAAAGTATTTTATATGTCAGCTCAGACACTCCCTTATTAAGTGAACGTTATTGTGAGTATTTAGCTCCTTATTTAGTTAAAACAAATGATCTTAAGACAGTCGATTTTTTCAAATTAAACACCGTACGCTTTGTATTAATTGATATACAAGAAACCGATGAAAATGATGATATCGCCCTGCTTCTTCAGCAACTTAAACCACAAGGGTTCACAACATGCCTCTTGTGTGATAACAATCAGGTCTCAATGCTACAAACGCTGAAAAATGAATACCGATTTGCTTGTTTAACAACCCCTTTACTGCCTTCACAACTAAAAAAGATATTCACCGAAGACATGACAGCACTAGAAGGAAAACATAATAATCTACAAAAAAATACCAAAATATTTGATGCTGAAATAACGGTATTATTAGTAGATGACAATCACATCAATCTAATCGTTGCGAGCGAAATGCTTAAACAATTAGGCGTGACTGTAGTAATGGCTGAAAATGGTCAAATTGCAATTGATATAGTGCAAGAAAATAAAAATATTAGCCTTGTATTGATGGATATTCAAATGCCAATCAAAGACGGCTACAGCGCCACAAAAGAGTTACGCCAACTTGGTTATGATGAACTTTTAATTTGTGGCTTATCGGCCAATGCCATGCAAATTGACCATGATAAAGCGATAGAATGCGGCATGAACGATTATTTAACAAAGCCCATCGTCAAAGAAAAACTCGCAGCATTGTTAATCCGTTATTTTAGTGTAAAACGTAATACCCTCGAACATTAAATAAGCAAAAGATAACAAACATTATTTTTCGCTCTACCTTATTCATATTATTTTGTAAAACAGGTGTGACTTAACTCCGCATATCTGTTAAAAACTAATTAAAAATATGTTGTCGTAGGAATGAGGAATCCATATGTGTTCAATTTTTGGGGTATTAGACATCAAGTCAGACCCGAGCCAGTTACGTAGTCAAGCCATCGAGATGTCGAAATTATTAAGACACCGAGGACCGGATTGGTCAGGTGTTTATTCATCAGATAAAGCCATTTTAGTACATGAGCGTTTAGCTATTGTAGGTGTAACCAGTGGCGCACAGCCGCTGTATAACCCAGAGCGAACTCATATTTTGGCTGTAAATGGTGAAATTTATAATCATAAAGAGTTAGCTAAAAATCTTGCTGTTGATTTTGAGTTTCAAACCGAGTCAGATTGTGAAGTTATTTTAGCGCTCTATAAACAAAAAGGCCCTGAGTTTCTTGATGATTTAAATGGTATTTTTGCCTTTTGTTTATATGACGAAGAAAAAGATGCTTACTTAATTGGCCGCGATCACATCGGTATTGTACCCCTTTATACTGGTACCGACGAGCATGGAAACTTTTATGTTGCATCAGAATTAAAGGCACTCTCACCAATTTGCAATCACATAAAAGAGTTCCCACCAGGGCATTACCTTTGGAGCCAAGACGGTGAGTTACGCCCATATTATCAACGTGAATGGACTAGTTTTGATGCTGTCAAAGACAACTCAGCTAATGCGAGCGACGTTAAAGCAGCCTTAGAAGCAGCAGTTAAACGCCAATTAATGTGTGATGTGCCATATGGTGTTTTACTCTCTGGAGGATTAGACTCCTCAGTTATTTCAGCTATCACCCAACGTTTTGCCGCAAAACGTATTGAAGATAATGATAATTCAAATGCTTGGTGGCCTCAGCTTCACTCTTTTTCTGTCGGGTTAGCTGGCTCTCCAGATTTGGCTGCGGCACAAAAAGTAGCTGATATGATAGGCACCGTACATCACCCGATTATTTTCACGGTACAACAAGGCATTGATGCGTTAAAGGAAGTGATTTATCACCTTGAAACCTATGATGTTACTACCATTCGTGCGTCTACACCGATGTATTTAATGGCCCGTCAAATTAAAGCTATGGGAATAAAAATGGTGCTATCGGGTGAAGGTGCTGATGAACTGTTTGGTGGTTATTTGTATTTTCACAAAGCCCCAGATGAACAAGAGTTCCATGAAGAACTTAACCGCAAAGTTTCAAAACTTCATTTATTTGATTGCTTACGGGCAAATAAATCTATGGCGGCATGGGGGGTTGAAGCTCGAGTGCCATTCTTAGATAAAGAGTTTGTTGATGTTGCAATGCGCGTTAACCCTACCGCTAAGATGTGTGGAAAAAATGGTAAGATTGAGAAACACATTTTGCGAGAGGCGTTTGAAGGATATTTGCCGCATGAAGTATTATGGCGTCAAAAAGAGCAGTTCTCTGACGGCGTAGGCTATAGCTGGATTGACTCTTTAAAAGAATATGTTGCTGAGCAAGTTACAGATCAGATGCTTGCATCTGCTGCATTTAAATTCCCAATTAATACTCCTGATAGCAAAGAAGCTTATTTTTATCGGTGTATTTTTGCCGAGCACTTCCCTGGTGATGCGACTGCACAATGTGTCCCTTATGGTAAATCAGTTGCCTGTTCAACACCGCAAGCGCTGGCATGGGATGCCTCTTTTGCTAATAATGCCGATCCTTCAGGTCGTGCTGCTGGTGTTCATAACGATGCGTACAATAAAACTTCGCAGTAATGAGCTTTAGTTTTTAAGACTTAAAATGAGAAAAGCCAATTGAGAAATCAATTGGCTTTTTTGTATTCTTTTAGAGCAATCAATTTAGCGTTTATGCGCTTTTTTTACGCTGCAATTCTTTTTTATGTTGTTTTGCTTCTTTACGCTGTTTTAAAACTGCTTGCGCTTCATGGCCAATATGCCCTTCGCCACGGTCTTTAGCTAATTCAACTTGTTTTTGACGCTCAGCAAAACGCGCTTTTTGTTCATCAGATAATGCATCATGACAATGCAAACACGATACACCTTCCATGTAGCTCGGTAATTGTTTTTCATCTTCGGTGATTGGCATACGACACGCATGACATTGGTCATAACTTCCTTTTTGTAAATCATGATCAACCGCAACGCGGTTATCAAAAACAAAACACTCCCCCTCCCACATAGTTTGCTCTTTAGGCACTTCTTCGAGGTATTTTAAGATGCCACCTTCAAGATGATATACTTCTTCAAAGCCTTGCTCTTTCATATAAGCAGTTGATTTTTCGCAGCGGATCCCACCTGTACAAAACATGGCCACTTTTTTATGTTTTTGTGGGTCAAGATTTTCTTTTGCCCATGCTGGGAATTCACGAAATGTTTTAGTTTTAGGATCAACCGCGTTTTGAAACGTACCTATCTCAATTTCATAATCGTTTCGAGTATCAATTAAAATAACTTCTGGATCTGAGATTAATGCATTCCAATCCTCAGGTTTGACATAACTTCCAACCACTTTAAGTGGATCGATGCCTTCAACACCCATAGTCACGATTTCTTTTTTTAGTTTCACCTTGGTACGATAAAACGGGCACGTTTCATCAAATGACTCTTTAGTGACAATATTTTTTAAATTATCTTGTTTATCCAACCAAGACAAAACGGCATCTATACCAGCGCGTAAACCTGAAATGGTGCCATTTATACCTTCAGAAGCAAGTAATAACGTGCCTCGTACTTCATTACTTTCCATTACATCGTGTAACGGTTGACGTAATTGTTCAAAATTAGGTAAAGCGGTGAATTTGTAAAGGGCGCATACAACAAATTGTGATGACATAATAACCTACTTACTGTGCATTTTTTGGAGTTAACCGAAACCGAATCGTAAATCCGGCGCATTAAGGGCGCATATTTTACCTAAGTCAGGCTAAAACGCAAAAAATTCTAATTAAGCTGTGAGCTGCTATGATGTTAATGTACAATATCGCGCTTTTTGTTTGATTTATTTTGGAGTTCTATTTTGTTATTTGAAGAGTTTGGCATTGATAAACGATTGTTAACGCAATTAGCACATCAAGGAATTACTTCCCCCACCGATGTACAGCAGCAGGCAATACCTGTTGCACTTTCAGGCCAAGATTTATTTGTTCAATCAAAAACAGGTTCAGGTAAAACGCTTGCATTTTTAGTCCCTGCTCTTCAACGAATAATTAAACAAAAACCATTAAGTAAACGTGACCCCCGTGTTGTGATAATTACACCAACACGCGAACTTGCTAACCAAGTATTTGCACAATTGCGTTTATTGGTCGCTGGTTCAAACATTGTTGCCACAAAAATTTTAGGCGGTGATAATTTTAATGACCAAATTAAAGCACTAAAAAAAGATCCTCATATCATTGTCGCCACGCCTGGCCGCTTGGCTGACCACATAAAACAAAAATCATGTTTTTTAGCCGGGCTGGAGCTGCTGATCATTGATGAAGCAGATCGCATTATGGACCTTGGTTTTAAAGCTGAAATTGATTTAATTAATGACGAAGCAAATCATCGATTACGCCAAACATTATTGTTTTCGGCCACGCTCGAGCACAGTCAAATTGATGCGTTAAGCCGTAACTTATTAAAGTCACCAAAAAAAGTAACACTGAGCCAATCAAATGAAGAGCATACTGATATTACTCAGAACATGTTTTTTGCCGATAACTTAGGCCATAAAGAAGCGCTCCTTAGCCACTTTTTATCCAAGCCAAATATTGGCCAATGTATTGTATTTACAGCAACTCGAGAAGATACCTATCGTTTAAGTGATTTGATAACAACAAAAGGTTTGAGTTCACAACCACTTGCTGGTGATATGCCACAAAGTAAACGTTTATCTATTATGGACAGCTTCAGCCGTGGCCAGTCTCAAGTGCTTATCACAACAGATATTGCATCTCGTGGTTTAGACTTATTGAATGTCACTCATGTAATTAACTTTGACTTACCAAAGCAAGCTGAAGAGTATGTGCACCGGATTGGTCGGACAGGTCGAGCTGGTTTTAAAGGTCATGCTATTTCATTCGTTGGCCCAAAAGACTGGGAAAGCTTTGTTTCAATCAAAGCATTTTTACAGCACGAGATTACTTTTTTGACTGTAGATGGATTAGCTGCAAAGTTTAAAGGAATTAAAGCGGTAACAGTAACTGAAAAGCGCATTACTAAAAAAGCATCAGTGGCAAAAAACCAACCTATAGCTAAACGCACTGTTAAAAAAGAGCCAAAAAAACCTGTTTTACAACCTTTTGATATAGATGGCCATGCACCATTACGTCGTAAACCAAAATCGGAGAATATTTAATGCCATCGTTAGGAAAATTTAATACTCTTGTTATTACAGAAATAGCACCTGAAGGTGCTTACCTTGATGGACTTGAGTTAGGCGAAGTATTTTTACCCGCTACAGACATACCTGCAGATTCCATAGTTAACTCATCAATCTCTGTGTTTGTGTATTTGGACTCTAAAGGTGTAGCAACAGCGACGACAAAACAACCTCATGCACAGTTAGGTGATTTTTGTTTATTACGTGTAAAAGAAGTAAACGCCACAGGTGCATTCGTAGATATTGGCATTGATAAAGATTTACTTGTGCCATTTAACGAGCAGGGGCAAAGATTAGAACAAGGCCGTTCGTATTTAATTCATTTTTATCTTGATAAAGCCAGTGGAAGAATGTGCGGCTCAACAAAGTTAAACAAGTTTTTAGATAAAACGCCTGCCAATTATCAGCTCTTAGAAGAAGTTGATTTAATCATCGCAGGTAAAACGGATTTAGGCTATAAAACGGTAGTTAATCAAAGTCATTGGGGAATTATTTACCATGACCAAGTTTTCCGCCCATTATTTCCAGGTCAAAAATTTAAAGGTTTTATACGCAAAATACGCGATGACAATAAATTAGATATCACTCTTGAAAAACCAGGCATGGAGAAAATTGATTCTTTATCGCAAAAAATCTTAGATGAGTTAAAAAAACATAATGGTTTTTTAGCATTGGGTGATAAGTCAGACCCTGAAAAAATCAAAAAGTTATTTGCAACCAGCAAAGGCAACTACAAAAAAGCCATTGGTGGTTTGTATAAGCAAGGTTTGATTGAAATTGAAGCAACACATATTTCTTTAAAATAAACTTTCAAAAATATAAAAGGAGTTTATTAACTCCTTTTATATTTCCTCACAAGAAACTCATCTCTGTGTTATAAAAAATTACTGCTAATGTTTGCCAAATCAATAGGTAAAATACAGCGTTGGTAACGTCTAGCATAATCCATAAATTCATTTTTACTTGAAAATTCTATTGGGGCTAATCTAAATACTTTATTAAGGCACTCTTGATTGAAAGTTTGGTGATAAGAAAGGCATTCTTCCTTTGTAGATCCGTGGTTAATAAGCTCTTCTTTAACTTCTTCACAACTTAATTGAAATCTTGATGACAACACAGCCTTAAGCTCTAAGGTATTTACGCTTTGAGTGTCTAGCTTCTCAACTAGAAAATTATATTCCTCTTTTACTTGCGCTACTTTCATTTCTTGTTGATAAAGATAGGCTGCGAATGAAAAGACTACGATTGCTAAAACATACTTCATATTATGGCACTTCATAATTATTGTTTTTATATTAATAATTATTGTGCCATATTTAACAACTAAATTTAACTAAAAATTAAGTGATTAGAGAGATAAGTTTATCTCATTAAGTGCGCTAACAGGATCAAGCGACTGGGTAATAGGCCTACCAACAACTAAATAGTCACTTCCACTTTCGATAGCCATTTGGGGTGTCATTATTCTCTTTTGATCACCAATATCACTGCCTGCGGGTCTTATTCCTGGTGTAACTAGCTTAAAATCAGCACCAAACTTTTGCTTTAATAAGTTAGCTTCTTGAGCTGAGCAAACAACTCCATCTAATCCCGAATTAAAAGCAAGTTCAGCCAAATAAATTACTTGCTCTTCTGGCGTCTTAGTTACACCTAAACGAGATAACTCAGCAGCATCCATACTAGTTAAAACAGTCACAGCAATTAACAAAGGCGCTTTTTCTCCGAAAGGTATTAAGGCCTCCTTAGCTTTAGCCATCATTTCAGGTCCACCGCTTGCATGAACATTGACCATCCAAACGCCCATTTTGGCAGCTGCAGCGACAGCTTTTGCAACTGTATTTGGAATATCATGGAATTTTAAATCTAGAAATACGTCAAAGCCCTTAGCTATTAATTTTTTTACAAATTCAGGACCAAAATATGTGAACATCTCTTTGCCCACTTTTAATCGGCAATTTTGAGGTGATAATTGATTGACAAAATTTAACGCTGCCTCTTCATTATCAAAATCAAGTGCTATTAATATTTTTGGATCATTTAAGTGTGACATAACTTACCTATTAAAAACCGTCTAAACCGCGTGATGGAACGATAGATTCCCAGTGTTTGCATGACGGGCAAGACCAATAAAGAGTGTGACTTGTAAAACCACAGTGTTTACATTGAAATTCAGATTTTGTTGCTATATAAGATTCTACCAATTGATTTAGTTTGAGAATTAAGTCATTCATTTCTGAGTTTTTAGATGCAACTAATTCTAATAAATAACTGAACCCACGAATATTAGGGTGCTTTTGTAACGATTGAGATAAAAATAGAATTGCTTCTTCCGTCTGATCTGACTCAATCAGAAATTTACAATACCTAATCTTAATCATCACCCCACCACGGTGTACTTCAGAAATAATTAACTTTTCAAAGTCAGACAATAAATTTAACTCTAAATAGCATTGCTCAAGTTCATTTATAAATATGGGGGCATAAAAAGGAGATTGGATTAAAAGGTCACGCCAATAAGAAATAGCTTTAACATAATCATTGCGACTGTAAGCATTTTTTCCAAGTTCAAAGAGCGGCCTAACAACTAATTGATCCAAATTAAGACTTTTTTTAATTATTTTTGAATTTTGTTTTTCTATTGCCAGCTCACAGTAAAAATTTGCAACAGCAATTTTTTGTTGAGACTTTATAAATAATTTAGGATAAGACTCAAATAAATTAATGCCTTTTTGCCAATCGCTTGTTTGCTGATAAATACCAAATAATAATTCTATTGCTCGGCAATTTCCGCTATCAACTAATAATAAAAGCTGGTGTTCTGCACTATCAAATAAACCTGCCATAATATAATCTTCAGCAAGCTCTATCACTATATTTTCTAAAGTCGCTGAGTCTAAGGAAGGCTGCTTAAGCAATAATTCATGGATCTTAATCGCGCGATCAAGCTCTCCTCTTCGACGGAACATAGTCGCAAGTGTTAAATAATGCTCTACTGAGTCAGCTGAAACTTCAAGGAGATTTATTAAATGTTCTAGACCTTGATCTTCTTCTCGATCAAGGAGAAATTTTAAACCTTTACTATATTGCGAGGTAATTTGACGATTTATTATATGAGCTTGGGATTTGGCACTATTTTTCCCCATAATCCAACCGTAACCAGCTGCGATAGGCAATAACAGAAATAGAAGTTCTATCATGCTTTAAGTATCTTTTTGAGAAGCTAGTTTTGTTTGTCTCTTAAGACGATAATTATGCCATTTTAATGAAGTAAAAACTTTAAACCCTATAATACAACCTGCAATCAAACCAATAGTAAATGTCAGACTTATAACCATAGCTTGAGGCATAGTTATACTTGCAATTACATAGTTTAAGGTAACTATTTGAGGGTTTTGCGACCCAATCAAAAACGCTAAAACTATTATAAGCAATATAAATATTTGCTTAATGATTTTAAACAACATAAAACTCCGTATTTAGTTGTTCAAACTTTCGTTAACTCGGTCTCTTAATTCTTTACCAGGTTTGAAATGAGGAACATATTTACCTAACAATTCAACTGTATCACCTGTTTTTGGATTACGCCCTACACGAGGTGCACGAAAATGAAGTGAAAAACTACCAAAACCACGAATTTCGATTCTTTGAGATTCAGACAATGAATCCGCCATTTGCTCTAGAATCTCTTTAACTGAATTTTCAACATCTTTTGCAGAAAGTTGAGGATGTTGTTCAGCTAATTGCTCTATAAGTTCTGACTTTGTCATATAAATTCCTTAACGTGATAATAGGAAGGGCTTTCGCCCTTCCACTGCTTTAGACTATATTAGTCTTTTTGTGCATTTTTGAAAGCAGCTGCCATAGCATTTTCGAACTCTGGCTCTTCTTTCTTAAGTTTCTCTAAAACTTCTTTCTCTTCAGCTTCGAAAAGAGCTTTAACAGATAAGCTTAATGTACGGTTTTTACGATCAACACCAACATATTTCGCTTCAACTTCATCACCAACTGAAACAGCTGTAGTAGCATCTTCTACGCGCTCTTGAGCAATATCAGCTACACGAATATAGCCTTCAACGCCTTCAGAAATTTCAATTGTAGCGCCTTTCGCGTCTACTTCAGTAACTTTACCTTTAACAATAGCACCTTTTTTATTGGCGTCTAGGTAGTTATTGAATGGATCGCTCTCAATTTGCTTAACGCCTAAAGAGATACGCTCACGCTCTGGGTCAACTTGTAATACGATAGCTGTGATTTCGTCACCTTTTTTGTACTCACGTACAGCTTCTTCGCCTGGAGCATTCCAAGAGATATCAGAAAGGTGAACTAGACCGTCAATACCACCGTCTAAACCGATAAAGATACCGAAGTCAGTGATTGATTTGATCTTACCTGTAACTTGATCGCCTTTGTTTTGTAGACGAGCAAATTCTTGCCATGGGTTAGCAATACATTGCTTAAGACCTAGAGAAATACGACGACGTTCTTCATCAATTTCTAATACCATAACTTCAACTGTATCGCCTAAGCTAACTACTTTTGAAGGGTGGATATTTTTGTTAGTCCAATCCATTTCAGAAACGTGAACTAAACCTTCAACGCCTTCTTCGATCTCAACGAAACAACCGTAATCAGTTAAGTTCGTGATACGTCCAGTTAGTTTAGAACCTTCTGGGTAACGACCAGCGATTGCTGCCCATGGATCTTCGCCAAGTTGCTTAAGACCTAGAGAAACACGCGTTTTATCTTTGTCGAATTTTAATACTTTAACAGCGATTTCGTCACCAACGTTAACGATTTCAGATGGGTGCTTAACACGCTTCCAAGCCATATCTGTGATATGTAGAAGACCATCAACGCCACCTAAATCAACGAACGCGCCGTAATCTGTAAGGTTCTTAACGATACCTTTAACTTCTTGGCCTTCAATTAAGTTAGCTAGAAGTTCATCACGCTCTTGAGAATTTTCAGACTCAATAACAGCACGACGAGAAACAACAACATTGTTACGCTTTTGGTCTAGCTTGATAACTTTAAACTCAAGCTCTTTACCTTCAAGGTGTGTTGTATCACGTACTGGACGCACATCTACTAATGAACCAGGTAAGAATGCACGGATTGTATCTACTTCAACAGTGAAACCACCTTTAACTTTACCGTTGATAACACCGATAACAGTTACTTGCTCTTCACATGCTTTTTCTAAACGGATCCAAGCTTCGTGACGTTTTGCTTTCTCACGAGAAAGAATTGTTTCACCGAAACCATCTTCCATTGAATCTAAAGCAACATCAACAACATCGCCTACCGCTACTTCTAGTTCACCAGCAGCATTTTTGAATTGCTCGGCAGGAATTGCACTTTCAGACTTAAGTCCAGCGTCAACTAATACGATGTTATTTTCGATTGAAATAACAGTACCTTTAACGATCGAACCTTGTTGAGCTTCAAAACCTTTTAAGCTTTCTTCAAATAACTGCGCAAAATTTTCTGACATACTAGATACGTCTCTAAAATATTAATCACCAATTGGACATCCTGCCGCATGGGGTTGTTTATTTAGCGTCCACAATCCTTTATGTCCGCTGTAGGTAGATTAAAGTGATTTTTTATATAAATCATATATTTTGTTAAACACTTGCTCTGCATTTAGCAACGTAGTGTCAACAGTAATCGCATCTGCTGCAGGCACTAATGGTGCTACACTGCGATTCATATCTCGTTCATCACGAGCCTGAATATCATACAGCAAGTCCTCGATTTTAACATCAAGACCCGAATCCTTCAACTCGTTAAAACGGCGATTAGCCCTTTCTTCAGCTGAAGCGGTTAAATAGATCTTTAATTTAGCATCCGGAAACACAACAGTTCCCATATCGCGACCATCAGCAATTAGGCCTTTATTGCTTCGAAAGGCACGCTGACGTCTTAATAGTGCTTCGCGTACACGCGGTAGAGCAGCTACTTTAGATGCCACACCACCCACTTGTTCATTACGAATACGTTTCGTGACATCTTCGCCTTCAAGAATAATTCTTCCTATTCCTTTTTCGGCATCAATGAGAAATTGTACATCCAAGTTGGCAGCTAATGGTACAAGTGCAGTTTCATCTGAATCTGCTATTTGATGATGAATTGCGGCTAAAGCCAGCACTCGATAAATTGCACCACTATCTAACACGTCCCAGCCTAGCTTATTCGCTAACAAACGACAGACAGTCCCTTTACCAGAGCCGCTTGGACCATCTACTGTGATCACCGGTTCTATTGCCTGCATTTAAACCTCCACCAATGCATACAAAAATTGTCGGGCGCATTATAAGCGATAAAGTAAAATTTATCGCTCTTTTCATACAATTTTCTAAATAAAATTAATTACTAATTGTTGCTAAGGTCTCAAAATAAGTAGGAAATGTTTTATGAGTACACTTGGGATCGTTAATTATAATATCATGTCCCCCTACTGCAACCATCGAAAAACACATCGCTATTCGATGATCATTATACGTATCTATAGTTGCAAACTCGATGGTATCGGGTGGCGTGATTTCGATATAATCGTGCCCTTCAACCACAGTTGCTCCCACTTTACGTAGCTCTGTTGCCATCGCATTCAGTCGGTCAGTTTCTTTTACGCGCCAATTATAAATATTACGGATTGCCGTTTTACCTTTTGCAAATAAAGCGACCGTTGCCATTGTCATAGCTGCGTCAGGGATAGCATTTGCATCAAAATCAATACCTTTTAATTGACCCTTTTCAACCACAATCTTATTGTCATACCAAGTAATTTTTGCACCGGCTTGTTCCATCACATCAGCAAATGCAATATCACCTTGCACACTACTTTTACCAACGCCATTGATTTCAACGCAGCCTCCATTAATTGCTGCTGCTGCAATAAAATAAGAGGCAGATGATGCATCACCCTCAACCATTATTTGGCCGGGTGATTGGTAGTGTTGACCTTTTTCGATAATAAACGTTTGATAATTATCATTAGTAACAACTACACCAAAACGCTTCATGACATTTAAAGTAATATCAATATACGGTTTTGATACCAACTCCCCTTTAATTTTGATGCTAGTATTACCAGCAAAAAGTGGCGCGGCCATCAGTAATGCAGTTAAGAATTGACTTGAAATACTGCCATCAATTTCAACGTCGCCACCCTGAATAAGTTGACCATGTATTTGAAGCGGTGGGTAATCTTTGTTCTCAAGGTAGGTAATGTTTGCGCCTAACGCATCAAGGGCATCCACTAAGTGGCCAATCGGCCTTTCGTTCATTCGTGGCTCACCGGTGAGCTCAGTTCTAATTTTAGATGCTGCAAGTACAGCTGTTAACGGGCGAAATGCGGTGCCAGCATTACCTAAAAATAATGGGCTAGCCGGTTGAGTAAATTGGCCACCATTACCATGAACTAACGCGGTCGTCTTTGTCTCATTGAGCTCAACTTTGATACCTAGCAAGTGAAGTGCCTCAAGCATGCGTTGAATATCATCACTTTCAAGTAAATTATCAACTTGAGTTACTCCGTCGCATAACGCTGCAAGCAGTAAAATTCGATTTGATAAACTCTTAGAGCCCGGTAATGTAATACTCCCACCAACGTTTTTAATCGCTTTTAATAGTAGTGATTCCATTAGCTATTTTCCTTTGCAAATGTAGCCATAAAACTCACTAATGCTTGAACGCCTTCAAGTGGTAAAGCGTTGTAGATACTCGCACGCATACCTCCAACAGAACGGTGCCCTTCTAGTGCTAACAAGCCTGCTTGAGTGGCTTGCTTTAAAAACAAATCATTCAATTTTTCATTGTTTAACCAAAAAGGCACATTCATTAGAGAGCGACAATGCTTCGCTACTTTGTTAGAGTAAAAATCACTTTGATCAATATAATCATACAATAATGCGGCTTTTTGCTTATTCACTGCTTCTATTGCTTTTACGCCACCTTGAGCCTCAATCCATGCAAATACTTCATTTGCAAGATACCAAGCAAAAGTTGGTGGCGTGTTAAACATACTGCCCTGCTTATGTTCAAGGGCATAATCTAAGATACCAGGACGAGGTAAACCTTTACGTGCTAACAATGATTTTTTAATGATCACTATGGTTAAACCCGATGGCCCAATATTTTTTTGCGCACCTGCATAAATTAAATCAAATTCGGTAACATCGATTTCTCGAGATAATATATTTGAGGACATATCAGCAACAATGGGAGCACTTGGGTGCTTAGGCACACCAAATAACTCAACCCCATCTATCGTTTCGTTAGGGCAAAAATGCACATACGAAGCATCAACGGGTAAATGCCATTCACTCACCGGAATAACATCAAAACCAGTTCCACTGTCTTTACGAATATTAATATTTACTGTTTCTATAAATTTATTCGCTTCGTCGAGCGCACCTTGAGACCACACGCCACTATTACAATAAACAGCGGCTTTACCCTCAATGTGCAAATTTAATGGTACTGCAGAGAATTGACCTCGGCCACCACCATGCATAAACAATACAGCATAGTCTTCAGGGATATTCATCAACCGACGTAACCGCTCTTCACTTTGGGCTGCAACAGCTAAAAAAGGTTCGCTGCGATGGCTAATCTCCATCACAGAAACGCCCATATCCTGCCAGTTTAAGAACTCAGATTGTGCTTTTTTCATCACCTCTGGTGGCAAAGTCGCAGGACCTGCACAAAAATTATAAACACTCATTCCCCTCTCCCTCATTGTTTATATTTAAATTGTTATGATTCAAAACAGTACATTGTCTGCAAAGCGTAATATATTTGCATAACACTGACATTTTTGAGTGATAACAACTGGTTTTTTGTTGTTAAAAAAAGCGGCTTTCGCCGCTTTTTTTAATTACTCAGCCGTTGGTATTTCGGCCGCGTTATCGGGAGTTTCTACTGAAGGTGAATCTTCAGAAGTTGTTTCTACTTCTTCGAAATATTCAGTTTCTTCAATCTCATCGATACGTTGTAAACCAACTACTAGCTCTTCGTCAATAGTACGTATTAAAATAACACCTTGGGTATTTCGCCCTACAGTCGATACTTCTTGTACTCGGGTTCGTACTAAAGTACCTCGATTAGAAATCAACATAATTTCATCATTTTCGAGTACTTGGACAGCACCTACCACTTTACCATTACGTTCACTTACTTTGATTGAAACCACACCTTGAGTCGCACGACTCTTCGATGGGTAATCTTCTAAGTTAGTTCGCTTACCATAACCATTTTCAGTTACCGTTAAGATAGAACCTTCATTTTTAGGCACAATGAGTGAGACTACGCGTTGATCTTCGCCCATTTTGATACCACGTACACCCGTTGCTGTTCGACCCATTGGGCGAACACCTTTGAACTTAATTTCAGGTTGTCCGTTTTCATCTAAAACTGGATTGCCGTTTTCATCAAGTACTTCACTTTCTTCAGACTCTTTAAAACGTACCACTTTACCAGCATCAGAGAATAACATAATTTCGTTAGTGCCATCTGTGATGTCTACACCTATTAAGCTATCACCTTCATTCAAATTTACAGCAATAATGCCACTTGAACGTTGGCGGCTATAAGCAGTTAATGGTGTTTTCTTCACCGTACCGAACGCAGTGGCCATAAAGATGTATTTATTTTCTTCATATTCACGCACAGGTAAAATAGCCGTAATACGCTCGTTTGCTTCAAGTGGTAATAGGTTAATTATCGGCTTACCACGTGCAGCACGGCTTGCTAAAGGTAATTGATATACTTTTAACCAATATAAACGGCCAGCTGTTGAGAAACATAAAATCGTATCGTGAGTATTAGCAACCAATAAACGCTCAATGAAATCTTCATCTTTCATTTTAGTTGCTGATTTGCCCTTTCCACCACGGCGCTGCGCTTCGTAATCACTTAGCGGTTGATATTTCACATACCCTTCATGCGAAAGCGTCACAACCACATCTTCTTCATTAATGAGGTCTTCTAAACTAATGTCATGCGCAGCAGCAGTAATGACTGTACGACGCTCATCACCATATTGCTCTTTTGCAAGTACCAGTTCTTCGCGAATAACTTCAAGTAAACGCTCAGGCGATGACAATATGTGTAATAGCTCAGCGATTAAATCAAGTAGCTCTTGATACTCAGCTAAAATTTTCTCGTGCTCTAAACCCGTTAAGCGGTGTAAACGTAATTCAAGAATGGCTTGAGCTTGTTGCGGTGATAAGTAATATTGACCATCACGAATGCCGAGCTCTGCATCTAACCACTCAGGGCGGGCAACATTGTTTTCGCCTGTGCGTTCAAGCATTGATTTAACATGACCTAAATCCCACGGACGAGCAATAAGCGCTTCTTTTGCTTCAGCAGGTGTAGGCGAGCGGCGGATCAATTCAATAATCGGATCGATATTCGCAAGCGCAATCGCTAACCCTTCAAGCGTATGGGCACGATCGCGCGCTTTACGTAAATCAAATACGGTACGGCGTGTTACAACTTCGCGACGATGAACCACAAACGCATGCAGCATTTCTTTTAAGTTAAGTAACTTAGGTTGACCATTATCGAGTGCAACCATATTCATACCAAATACGGTTTGCATTGATGTTTGTGCATATAAGTTGTTTAAAACAACCTCACCCACTTCACCACGTTTGATTTCAACCACAATACGCATACCATCTTTATCAGACTCGTCACGTAATGCACTGATCCCTTCAATTTTTTTGTCTTTAACTAATTCAGCAATTTTTTCGATTAAACGTGCTTTATTAACTTGATACGGTAACTCATGAACAATAATCGTTTCTTTACCACGTTCATCCGTTTCTACTTCTGCTTTTGCACGGATATAAACTTTGCCACGACCTGTTTTGTAGGCTTGTTCAATGCCTTTTTTACCACTAATAATTGCAGCGGTTGGGAAATCAGGACCCGGAATATAATCAATCAGCTCATCAATGGTGATATCTGGGTTATTGATTAACGCCAAACAACCATTAATGACTTCATTTAAATTATGCGGTGGAATGTTCGTTGCCATACCAACCGCGATGCCCGAAGCACCATTAACAAGCAAATTTGGTATTTTTGTTGGTAATACAGCTGGAATTTTTTCAGTACCATCGTAGTTATCAACATAATCGACCGTTTCTTTTTCTAAATCAGCTAATAGCTCATGAGAAACACGCGCCATACGGATTTCGGTATAACGCATTGCCGCTGCAGAATCGCCATCAACCGAACCAAAGTTTCCTTGGCCATCAACTAGCATGTAACGTAGCGAAAAAGGCTGGGCCATACGAACGATGGTATCGTACACTGCGCTATCACCATGTGGGTGATATTTACCGATTACGTCACCGACGACACGTGCAGATTTTTTATAAGGTTTGTTCCAATCATTCTTGAGTTCATTCATCGCAAATAAAACACGACGATGAACAGGCTTTAAGCCATCACGAACATCAGGTAAAGCACGTCCTACGATTACGCTCATTGCATAATCAAGGTAAGAGTTCTTTAGTTCGTCTTCAATATTAACTGGAAGGATTTCATTGGCGCGATCAGTCATTTGATTTCACTTCCTTCAGTCGACTAAAAATTGTTAATCATTATTGTTGTCGGTAACATGCTACCACATAATTAAATAATTTACAGGGCGTAAATCTTTGTGAATTTGTAATTTACCCCTTTATAATGCGCTCAGATTAACTAGGAAGCTTTTTATGACCGTACATCAAAATGTAGATCAACAAGAAATTGCCAAATTTGAAGCCGTGGCACAACACTGGTGGGATCTCACTGGAGATTTTAAACCTCTGCATGAAATCAACCCCCTTCGCCTCGATTTTATCATGAGTCATACTGCGGGGTTATTTGATAAAAAAACCTTAGATGTTGGTTGTGGCGGTGGGATTTTAAGTGAAAGCATGGCTAGAATGGGAGCAAGCGTCACAGGGATCGACATGGGTCAAGAGCCGCTTAATGTCGCCAAACTACACAGTTTAGAAACAGGGGTTAAAGTAGACTATGTGCAAACGACTGCAGAAGATTTTGCCACTCTGTATCCAGCAAGTTTCGATGTCATTACATGTATGGAAATGCTCGAACATGTGCCCGATCCTGAATCCATCATTCAATCAGTTGCCCAATTAGCCAAACCAGGTGCACAAGTATTTTTTTCAACTCTAAATAAAACGTTTAAATCGTACTTATTTGCCATTGTAGGCGCTGAAAAAATCTTAAAAATGGTACCAAATGGTACACACGATCATCAAAAGTTTATCCGACCTGCTCAATTAATAAGCTGGGCTGAAAAATATGATTTAAAAGTGCGTGCAAGTAAGGGATTAAGTTATAACCCTCTTTCTGGGCAATACAGTCTTGGTTCAGATGTCAGTGTCAATTACATTCTCTATTTTGAAAAGGTATAACAATCTATGAATTTTAAAGCGGTACTGTTTGATTTAGATGGCACATTATTAGACACGGCTGATGATTTAGGCGCTGCACTTAATGCGGTTCTATTCACACATAACCGAGTACCGTTGAAACGAGTAGACTATGTACTTGAAGCATCTAATGGCAGTTTAGCCATGCTAAAAGCAGGATTTGGTGAAAAAGACTGGTCTTTTTTGAATCACAAAGCACTGCAACAACAGTTTTTAGACCATTACTTAGCAAATATCGCAGCAACATCCTGTTATTATCCAGGCATAGAAGATCTATTAACGAGACTCAATTGCCAGGATATACCTTGGGGGATTGTCACTAACAAACCAACATTTCTAACCTTGCCGTTACTTGAGCACTTTAATTTGTTATCGCAAAGCAAAGCGATTGTGTGTGGCGATACACTCAGTGTTGCTAAGCCTCACCCTGAACCCATTTTGCACGGTTTATCACAGTTAGGGATTGAGCCAACGCAAGGTTTATATGTTGGAGATGCCAAAAGGGATATTGAAGCAGGCCAAGCTGCTAAGATGAAAACAGCTATCGCTAAGTGGGGTTACATCGCACCCTCAGATGATATTTTAAGCTGGAATGCTGATATTATATGCGCTAATGCTCAACAACTAAGCAACTACATATAGTGTTTTTACACGCCAGGAACCACTACATATAGTTTATTTATTCTTCAAGTATAAGGTTTCTCTCTTTTTTCTGTGCTAAAAATACGCGAAAAGACAAAAAATAATAAATAATTTTTAATTTCGGATCATTTGTTGATTTTTAATTATTTCTAATGAATCAAAAGACAAAAGGTTAGTAGCAACTAACCTTTTGTCTTTATCGCCAACTTATCCACAAATACTCCCAATTCTGTCCCTTGCAAATAAAATCATACCACTCTATCTTGTGATCCATAATTAAGTTGCCCCCATATATAGTGTTTAAAAGCTAACCACTTCGGCACAACATTAATATTCAGGCCACTCGCCTAAAAATAAAACAATAAATTTCGCTAACACCCTAGGAAATACAGGCATAAATATGACAAAAAAACTATCTGTGAGTAAAAGAGACGGTCGCAAGGAATTGCTCGATTTGGACAAGATCCACCGTGTCATTGAATGGGCAGCAAAGGGACTTAATAATGTTTCAGTCTCACAAGTAGAACTAAAATCTCATATCCAGTTTTATGATGGGATCCGTACTGAAGATATCCATGAGACCATCATCAAAGCAGCTGCGGATCAGATTTCGAAAGAGTCGCCTGATTACCAATTTTTAGCCGCTCGTTTAGCCATTTTCCATTTACGCAAAAAAGCGTACGGCCAATTTGAGCCACCACGCTTGTATGATCATGTTGTAAAAATGGTTGAAGATAACCGTTATGACGCACATTTATTGGCAGACTATAGCAAAGCTGAACTAGAGCAACTTGATGAAGTACTTGATCATAACCGCGATCTTACTTTTAGTTATGCGGCAGTAAAGCAGCTTGAAGGTAAATATTTAGTTCAAAACCGTGTAACCGGCGAAATTTATGAAAGTGCGCAGTTTTTATATATTTTAGTTGCAGCGAGCTTATTTTCTAAATATCCAAAATCAATTCGTTTAGATTACATCAAGCGTTTTTACGATGCCGTATCACAATTTAAAATCTCATTACCTACGCCAATTATGGCGGGTGTGCGTACGCCTACTCGTCAATTCAGTTCATGTGTACTGATTGAATGTGGTGATAGCTTAGATTCAATCAATGCGACTTCTTCTGCCATTGTAAAATATGTCAGCCAACGTGCAGGTATTGGGATTAATGCGGGTCGAATTCGTGCGCTTGGTAGCCCAATTCGCAATGGCGAAGCGTATCATACTGGCTGTATCCCTTTTTATAAGCACTTTCAAACAGCTGTTAAAAGTTGTTCACAAGGTGGTGTTCGCGGCGGTGCGGCTACGCTATTTTACCCGTTGTGGCACTTAGAGGTTGAAAACTTACTCGTGCTTAAAAACAACCGTGGTGTTGAAGATAACCGAGTTCGCCATCTTGATTATGGTGTTCAATTCAACAAAGTAATGTACAGCCGTTTAATTAAAGATGATTACATTACCTTATTTAGCCCATCCGATGTGCCTGGGTTATATGATGCTTTTTTTGAAGATCAGAGTTTATTTGAAAGTTTATATGTTCAATATGAGCAAGATCCGTCTATTCGTAAAAAACGCATTAAGGCTATTGAATTATTTTCAATGTTTGCTCAAGAGCGCGCCAGTACAGGCCGAATTTATCTGCAAAATGTTGACCACTGTAATACTCACAGCCCTTTTGATTCAAAAGTTGCGCCAATTCGCCAATCAAATCTTTGTTTGGAAATCGCCCTTCCAACAAAACCACTTAAACATGTGATGGATGAAGAAGGTGAAATTGCCTTATGTACCTTATCAGCCTTTAACTTAGGTGCAATTGAGTCACTTGATGAGTTAGAAGAGTTAGCAGAGCTTGCAGTACGTGCGTTAGATAATCTATTAGACTACCAAGATTATCCGGTTCCAGCGGCCAAAAATGCGACAATGAACCGTCGTACGCTAGGTGTCGGTGTGGTCAATTATGCATATTATCTGGCAAAAAATGGTAAAAAATATTCTGATGGTAGTGCTAATGCATTAACTCATCAAACATTCGAAGCTATTCAATATTATCTAATGAAAGCGTCGAATGAACTTGCCAAAGAAAAAGGTGCTTGCCCTAAATTCCATGAGACAACCTATTCTCAAGGTTTAATGCCTATTGATACTTACAAAAAAGATTTAGATCAAATCTGTTCTGAACCACTGCGTTTAGATTGGGATGGTCTTCGTGAAAGCATTAAACAATATGGTATGCGTAATTCTACTTTATCTGCATTAATGCCTTCAGAGACATCGTCACAAATCTCTAATGCAACCAACGGTATTGAGCCACCGCGTGGTCATGTGAGTGTTAAAGCAAGTAAAGATGGGATCTTAAAACAGGTAGTACCTGAATATGAAAGACTCAAAGATCAATATGAATTATTATGGGATATCCCATCAAATGATGGCTACTTGCAGCTAGTCGGTATTATGCAGAAATTCATTGATCAAACGGTGTCTGCCAATACCAATTATGATCCAGGTAAATTTGAAGGTGGTAAGGTACCAATGAAGTTGTTATTGAAAGATTTATTAACAGCATACAAATTTGGTGTTAAAACCCTTTATTATCATAATACGCGCGATGGTGCTTCTGATGCGCAAAACGAAATCGTTGCTGATTCTGACGACGATTGCGCCGGTGGCGCGTGTAAAATATAAAAACTATTGGGCAAGCTTTTCTTGCCCATTTTCTGTTTGTCTTTGAGAGTTACTATGTCTTATTCAACTTTTAGCCGTAATCATAACGACCAATTAAAAGAACCGATGTTTTTTGGCCAAACTGTCAATGTGTCACGATACGATCAACAAAAGCACCCTATTTTCGAAAAATTAATTGAAAAGCAACTTTCATTTTTTTGGCGTCCAGAAGAAGTTGATGTAAGTAAAGACCGTGTCGATTTCGAAAATCTACCCGATCATGAAAAACATATCTTCTTAAGTAACCTTAAATATCAAACATTATTAGACAGTATCCAAGGGCGTTCACCTAATATTGCGCTGTTACCGATAGTATCACTACCTGAACTTGAAACATGGATAGAAACGTGGTCATTCAGTGAGACTATTCATAGCCGTTCATATACGCATATTATTCGTAACGTCACTAAACAACCTGAACTCATTTTTGATGACATCGTTAACAATGACAAAATCATTGAACGTGCCGATGAAGTAACTCGTTATTATGATGATTTGATTGAATATACTTCAATCTATAATTTATATGGCGAAGGTAAGCATCAAATTAACGATAGCACCGTTGTGATTAATTTATTTGATCTAAAAAAGAAATTATACCGTGCAATCATGTCGGTTAATATTCTTGAAGCCATCCGTTTTTACGTTAGTTTCGCCTGCTCTTTTGCTTTTGCTGAACGCGAATTAATGGAAGGCAATGCCAAAATTATCAAATTAATCGCACGTGATGAAGCGCTCCATCTTTCTGGTACTCAGCACATGCTCAATATTATGCAAGAAGGTAACGATGATCCTGAAATGTCTATTATTGCAGCGCAACTGCGTGAAGAATCAATTGAGATGTTTAAAACGGCTGCAGAGCAAGAAAAAGAATGGGCTCAGTATTTATTCAAAGATGGGTCAATGATTGGTTTGAATAAAGATATTTTGTGTCAATATGTTGAATATATTACCAATGTTCGTATGTCCGCGATTGGTTTACCGCAACAATATCCTATTACAAGTAATCCTATTCCATGGATAAACTCATGGTTAGTTTCAGATAATGTACAAGTTGCACCACAAGAAGCCGAGATCAGCTCTTACCTTGTTGGTCAGATTGATTCTCAAGTTGAAGCCTCAGACTTTGGTGACTTTGACTTGTAATGAAGCAAGTATTTATCCGTAATACTGATCAGAACCTTGATTATGGTTCTGATCGCCTCACTTTATTAGAACATCTTGAACACAATAATATTCCTGTCCAATATCAATGTCGTGAAGGTTACTGCGGCGCATGTCGCTGTACTTTAAATTCAGGCAGTGTTGAATATTTGCAAGAACCTTTAGCGTTTATTCGAAAAGGTGAAATTTTATTATGTTGCTCAAAGCCACTTGAAGATATAGACCTGACATTGCCGCATTTTTAACTTCTTTAGCGAGCATAAAATTGAAGTCAACCAAGTTGATTTAGAACGATAATATCACGCGATACTACTCTAAAATTTTAAAGATTAGTGCGGCTCTGAGCTTAGGTAATTAAGCGCGACCTCCTCTGTAAAGTTCGTTTCATAAAAACCCTGATTATTCGTTATCGTTAACGTATTTTGCTCAACAACGACAGACCAATCAAAACGCTGTGTCATATCTTGGCTTAAGTTATTAAGAAACTGTGTATCTATCGCTAATAGCTTAATATGTTTTCGACTAAGATAAGCTTCATTATCGGTTAACCACGTCGAATTTTTAAGCGTGATAACAATAACTTGTTCTGCTTGCTGCATTGCTCGCTCTAGTCTTTTTTGGCTTGGTGATCCGACTTCTATCCATAATATATATCGATTAAACTCATCTTTAAGTGATAAGTCAGGATGAATTGGATTATCATTATTTTTTGACCAAGCTGCACTATGAAGCGGTAATAAACAAAAGCCAATTAGCTTTAATAGAAAATGCTCAAGGTCCTCCCTTGGTAACAAAGCCACTGTCACATCTTTATGTTCATATCGATGATGATTAAGATCAGCTACATCTAAATGAGCTTTAAATACCATTTGTTTATTCGCCATACAATAAAACTCGTAGACTAAGTCCCTAAAGTATAGCTGTTAATTTCAATGTAATGAGTAACATTATCGAGCTCATTCGATGAATTAAAAATGTTATAGCATCACAGTTATTGATCCACCCTAAAATGTAATGTTACACTATCTCAATTACGTTCCTTTAAGATGATATTATGAAGTATTCAGTATTATATTCGACCATTCTTGCCAGTTTAAGCCTAAGCTCTGCGCATGCAGCGACAATCTCAGGTAAAATTGTTGATAAAAACAATCAGCCTATAAACGCGGCCAGTATTCATATTCACGGTAAAGATAAAGCTGTTTATAGTGACGAAAATGGCGACTTTAGCCTTGTTATTGATAATGATGGCCAAATCCATATCTCTAAAGATAATTATATCGACCAACGCATTGCTGTTACCGCACAACAAACGGCACTGGCCGTAACATTGTCGAAGTCATCCATCGAGACAGTAACTGTGTTTGCCTCTGGTTTACATAAAACAAATATGGATATGGCCTCCCCTGTGACCGTTCTTGCTGGTGATGACTTAAGAAATAGTGCTCAGGCAACATTAGGTGAAACGTTAAAAGGTCTGCCTGGTATTAATGCCACCTATTTTAGTCCAGTGTCATCGTCTCCAATCATCCGAGGTCTAGATGGCCCACGTGTTAAAGTATTACAAAATGGTCTAGACAGTAGCGATGCATCGCGTATTGGTGCCGATCATGCGACAACGAATGAGTCACTAACAGCTCAACAAATCGAAGTTCTACGAGGCCCTGCGACTTTATTGTATGGATCTGGTGCAATTGGTGGTGTCGTAAACGTTGTTGACCAACGTATTCCAACCGATCAACTCACTCAGTTAGAAGGCGCGGTTGAGCTAAAATACGACAGCGTATCAAATGGCAAAACAGCTGCATTTAATTTAGCCGGTGGTGATAATGGATTTAACCTCAACATCAATGGTCTAAAAAGACAATCTGATGATTATAAAATCCCTGCGATGCATGTTGAAGAACATGAAGAACATGAAGAACATGAAGAACATGAAGAACATGAAGAACATGAAGAACATGCTAATGAAGCAGAACATGAAATAGTTAAAAAAATTGAAAATACTTTTATCGACTCAACAGTTATCGACATTGGCGCTAGCTATGTGTCAGAGCATTTTACCGTTGGTTTATCATATGGAAACATCAATACAGAATATGGGATCCCGGGGCATGAACATGCTCACGAAGACCATGACCATGACCATGACCATGACCATGACCATGACCATGACCAGCATGATACTGCCACTGAAGAAGAACACCATGTTTATGCGCTTTTAGAACAAGATCGCTGGCAAGCTCTGATGGCGTGGACTCCACATAATAACATCGTCGAAAAAATTGAAGCTCGTTTAGGTTACACTCAATATCAACATGCTGAAATTGAAGATGGCCAGATTGGTACTACCTTTAAAAATGACAGCCAAGAAGCACGTTTCTCAGTCGAACATACCTTAGGTCAATGGCATGGTGTTGTTGGATATCATTACTATTATTCTGATTATCAAGCTCTAGGCGACGAAGCATTTACACCTTCAACCGAAGCACGTCAGCATGGCCTCTTTTTATTAGAAGAGCGTAAATTTGGTGGCGTAACACTAGAACTTGGTGCTCGAGTTGAAAAGTATGAGTTAGAATCATCAGATATTGATACTGGCCATAGCCATGATGAAGACGATCACCACGACACTTCAAGTTATCTTGAATCATTCAATAACATCAGCCTTTCAACGGGGCTAGTCTGGGACATTGGTTCAGGTTACTCAACTTCAGTAAATGTAACTCACTCTGAGCGAGCACCTTCAGCGGCTGAACTATTATCAAATGGCCTGCATATTTCAACAGGTACATACGATTTAGGTTTAGGTTATGTGATTGAAGAAGGTGAAGTCCATTTTGAGCCTGAAAATATCAAACAAGAAACAGCAAATAACCTAGACATCAGCTTTAGAAAATATTCGGATGACCTCGGGTTTACCATTAACTTGTATTATAACCGAGTTAACAATTTCTATTTCCAACAAGCTACTGATTTTGTTTTTGATCAACACGATCATGAACTTGTTCATGCCGCAATGGCCGATGAAGAGAGCGCACCGGTTTATCAATTCACAAGTCAAGATGCCACCTTATACGGTGTTGAATTTGATTTGCATTATTCTATAACAGATGAATTGACTGTGAAATTATTTGGTGACAATAGTCGTATTACACTTGAAGATAAAAATTACCTCCCTCGTGTACCTGCTAATAAATTAGGCACAACTATCAATTGGGAAATCGCTCATTTTGATGTTTCAGCAACAGCAACTCGCTATTTTGCGCAGAATAAAATCGCCTTTAACGAAACAAGTACAGCGGGATATACTCTACTTGATGCCGCTGTCAGTTATCAGTTCAACTTAGCCTCTGTTGATAGCTCGGTTTACTTAAAAGCCAATAATCTGACCAATGAACTTGCTTTTGTACACAGCTCGTTTATTAAAGAAATTGCGCCATTACCAGGTCGTAATATTGCAGTCGGGATCCGAGCGTTCTTCTAAGCTAAACGCTGACAGCAGTGCCACTCATTTTGGCACTGTTGTATAGTTAACAAACACCCAATAAAAAAGCCGCTAATGCGTAATGCCGTTCACTTAAGGTGAGCGGCTTTTTTATTTTTAGCCACAGGGTAGCGGTTTTTCGATACTTTTAGTGTTCTTGGGTAACTTCGTTCTCGTTTTCCCTCTAGCTTAAATTGACTGGCATTTCTTTCTATTTCCAATATCTGTCCGGGGACATTACCGGGCGCATAAATTGGCATCATAGTCAGCTTATGGATGATGTGTGATGAGGCATCTCTAAAGCTTAGTTGGTTTGGGAAAACACTCTTGAGCGACTTCGCCATCAGGACCATCTTATAGCGGATTAAGTTGTACGCCAACAGCACCCCCCATAACTCCTGTCTAATGAGCTCTGGTAAGTTGCTTCTTAACGTAAACCTACTTGCCAACAAGTGTTGCTTCATTTCTCGGTAGCCCATCTCTATTTCCCAGCGATGGCTATAAAGGTCGACTATTTCTGCCGATGGATATGCCATAGGGTCGACCATGGACGTGAGTATTTTGACTTCTTTTCCTTTGATTAGTTTGGTGATAAGTCGCACGTCCATTGTTAAGGGCAACTCTGGTCGCTTTTTTCTCGCTTGAGGTGTGGTGGTTAGGCGGATGAGTTTATCTTGCCTGCCAAGACGTTTGATTTCCTCATACTGTACGTTCTTCTTTAGCGGTAATAACCAATGTGTGTTGATGCCTTTATGCTGCCAATCATGTAACAAGCCTAGTGAGTAAAAGCCTTTATCAAACAATGTTAGGCTGTTATCTGGTACACGTGCTATGAGCTGTGCTGCCAGTGTCATCTCATTTTCACTCACGCTACTCAATGCACTATCAAGAATTAAGTGGCTACTAAGCTCCATCAGACATACCATTCGTACCTGAGGATAGCCTGCTTCACTGGCTTTATTCGCTGTACGGGCAAAGGCTGCGCTGTTTTCTTTACTATCGGGCGTGCGCCATACAACGCCATCTACACCAAATAAGTTCAGACCACACCAATGGGGATGCTCAGCTCGCTCATGCCACTTCTGTGCTGAAAGATGAAATACATCTCGAACCACATCACTGCCTAGCTTCTTTCTCGCTTGTGTCACGGCACTGCGTGCGACGTAATCCACATCCTGCGGTAATACAATATCGAGCTTGTTGATGAGCAGGCGGACTGATTCAGTGCGAAAAAGTGACATACCTATCACGGCCCAAATCATTGCATCCATAGGCAGCTTGCGTTTACGCAATGTGGCCACACCATTAGAGGCTAAACACGATTGAATAATTTCGGGGTCTAGGACATCCGCTAATGACGAAAATTCGGTAAGGCGGTTAATTGAGGTGCGTGCTAAGGCTTCTGACAGTTCCATAAAAAATCCGATGACATGTGGGCTCATCGGATTGTTACATCTACAGAAGATCGGTCAACCGATCAGTAAAATATTTCTTAACTGATCGGCATTACGCTAATGCGGCTTTATTTATTAAATGCTTATCACTATTAGATGATAGCGATTAATTCAACATCAAAAATTAACGTTGAGAAAGGTGCAATAGAAGCACCAGCACCACGCTCGCCATAAGCAAGATCATGTGGCACATATAAACGCCATTTTGAACCAACAGCCATCATTTGTAATGCTTCAGTCCAGCCTTTGATCACGCCACCAACTGGGAACTCAGCAGGTTGACCACGCTCATAAGAGCTATCAAATACTGTACCGTTTACTAAAGTACCGTGGTAATGAGTACGTACCGTTGACGCTGCAGTTGGTTTTTCACCTTCACCAGCGGTTAATACTTCATATTGTAAGCCAGACGCAGTAACAGTCACTTCAGCACGTTTTGCATTATCAGCTAAAAATGCATCACCTTCTGCAGCTAATACTTTAGCTTGCTCTTCAAGACGAGCTTGAATTTCAGTGTTAATAAGTTCAAATGCAGCTTGAATTGCAGGGATTTCAACTTGGAAATCAGCATCAGTATAAGCGTCTTTCATACCTTCAAACACAGCGTTTAGGTTTAAACCATCAAATGGATTTGCTTTTAATTGATCACCCATTTGTAAACCAATACCATAACTTGCTTGCTCAGCATGAGTTGTAAATTTATCAGACATAAATACCACTATAAAAAGTTGAGTTAAAGATGCGATTTTATCATAGTTTTCGCGCTATTTATTGTTTTGTTAACTTTTTCAAATCAATTACACGCATAATTTCATACACTATGGGTAACGAGATGGCATTAAACAATAAAAAGGGTTGAGTAAGAACAGCTGAAATTGGAACACTCGCTGTCTTATCTAATACGCTAAATAATCCCAAGCCAATTAACACACAAAACCAAGTGCCTAATCGAGGATGATTTTTTTCATATTTTACAATCAAGTGCACAGTCAAAATTGAAAATAAGATAAATGAAAGACTGGCTTGCCAGAATATAGGGCCCTGCTCTTGCGCTAAAGGATACGCATCAAAGATCATCGTGTGTACTATTCGATATGCGTGATAAAAAAACACGCTAAATACAGCCCACTTAGACAGTGTAATCAACCAAAATTTCATACCGGATCCTTAAACGAAAAAAACCGCCTCGAAGGCGGTTTTGGGAATGAGGTGGCGGAGAGATAGGGATTTGAACCCTAGATAGGCTACAAACCTATGCCGGTTTTCAAGACCGGTGCAATCGACCACTCTGCCATCTCTCCGTTGTTGCGCGCATATTACTGATTTCTTTTATTAAAGTAAAGCCACAATAACAATTAATTTAATAATATTGTGGCGGTGTTCTCGCAATAATCGCGCTAATTAAACACACTATAACCCCAACTACTGCAGCCAACACTATCTGCATAGTTAGTTCAACGTTTGCAAAAATCCCATTACTCAAAGCATTAATGAAAATCAGGGGGGAAATGCTACAGCAAAAAACCATAAAAGTGACTTTAAACGCACGATTAAAGGTGAATCGTCGACTTTTGGCCATTCTCCAGGTTAACAAAGCCATAATTCCTGTTACAGCAAAAAGACTAAAAAAGCTATTTTTTGTGTAGATTGAAATGACAATTCCTATCGAGGCGCCAACAAGCCCCCATAAAAACCAAACAAACCAGTTTTCTCTTTCTCGATAAAAAAGATTATTCATCCCACTAGCCTCGTTCTTAGTATTATTATTTCTCTACCATAACAAAAAATGTACAAATTAAAAACTGACAAAATCAAATTAATGGTCTACCTGCTTAAAATAATAAAACATAACACGTAAAACTGACGATGACGGCCAATAACAAATTTAATAACACACCTTCTTTAACCATCGCAGCAATGGTGAGCTCGCCACTGGCGAACACAATTGAGTTAGGCGCTGTCGCGACAGGTAGACAAAATGCACAAGAGCAACTAATTACAACAGGGATCATTAATAATTCAATTGGTAAATTAAGTGCGATCGCAGCCGATGCGATAATTGGCATCAGTAAAGTTGCTGTGGCTGTATTTGACGTGATTTCAGTTAAAAAAGAGACGCATAGTGTGATCGCCAGCAGCATTGCAAGTACAGGTAATTGCCCAAGCGCGGTTAAATAGTCACCTATCAACTGACTAAGCCCGCTGGCTACAAACGCATTTGCAATACAAATCCCGCCAGCGAAAAGTAACAACATACCCCACGGAATTTCTTTTGCTGCTGACCACTCAAGAAGACGACCGCCCTTACCATTTGAGGTAATTGCCATTAGCATCACCCCCAAAAACGCGATAGTCGAATCACCAACATCGGCAAAGCCCAATACTCCAGACCAACCACCAAAGGGCTCTTTTCGAAAAATCCATAATAGTGCAACCAAGGTAAAAATAATCAATACCCGCCACTCTGCTTTTTGCCATGCCCCCATTTTTGGCAACGTTATCGCCGAGGTTAATTTAATATTGCGGGTCAACCATAAAGCACACAGCGGAATTGAAATAACGACGATGGGTACCGCAACTTTCATCCAGTTTAAAAATCCGTATTCTTTTCCTGAAAACTTTTCATAAACAGATGCAAATATAACATTCGGTGGTGTGCCAATAATCGTCCCCACCCCACCAATCGAAGCAGCGTAAGCAAGCCCAAGTAACAGAGCTATTTTAAAACGGGTATTATCTGTTGTACTACAAATCGCAAGTACCACAGGTAGCAAAGCCACTACCGTTGCCGTATTTGAAATCCACATTGATAAAATCGCAGCAGTGACCATAATGGCCATCACAATGCGCTGAGCACTATTCCCACCTATCAAATCAATAATTTTAAAGGCCAGCCGCTTATGCACTTGAGATTGCTCAATCGCGACTGCTAACATAAACGCACCCATTAACAGTAAAATGACGTGGTTACCTAAAGCACTGGCGGCCGTTTTATGATCAAGCACGCCAAAAAACGGGAACAACACTAAAGGTAATAATGACGTAAGCGGAATTGCAATTGCTTCCGATATCCACCAATAGCCCGTTAGAGCAGTAATAGCCAAGGTATAACTGATGGGATCTGATAGTGCAAAAAACTGAGCCATAGCCCATACCAAGATTGAAAAGCCTAATCCTAAACCGATATGCCAATTAATTTGCACCGTCATCTTCCATTTGAGCAATAACAGACTGAGCCGCTTGCCAGCGTGCGTCTGACTTTAATTCGATCATGCTAACGCTTTTTGACTGCAAATATGCAAGTGCGCGATGGCCATGATTTTGATACTGGTTGATACCAAGTCCATCTAAAACCTGATATAAACCATGAGGTTCATTGCACAACAATGCCATATCACACCCTGCGTCAAGTGCACATTGGGTTCGCGTAACATAATCGCCCATTTGAACAGCACCTTGCATGCCCATATCGTCCGAAAAAACAGGTCCTTTAAAACCTAATTGATGCCTGAGCACCTCTTTTAACCAATAATCGGAGAAACATGCGGGTCTACTGTCACAGTCTGGATAAATCACATGGGCCGGCATCACGCCATCAGTACAACCAGCCTCAAACAGTGCCTTAAACACGCTTAAATCAGATTGAAAGATTTCAGACTTGCTGCGCTCATCAACCGGCATCGCTATGTGCGAGTCAGGACCCACTGAACCGTGCCCTGGAAAATGCTTGACCACATTTTTCATACCTGCACGATGTAAACCGCTAATAAACTGTTTTGCCGCATCAATCACGTCATTTGGGCTACTTGCAAAAGCCCGATTGGTAATCACTTGTGAGATACCATTTAAATCAAGCACAGGTGCAAAACTAAAGTCTACGCCGTGAGCACGTAACTCAGCCGCTAAGGTAAAACCTAAATCAGCTAAAATAGGACGGGTAGAGCGCTTGCCAAACAAAGCGGCATCCTGCATGGCAGGAATAGCCGAAAAACCAGTACGAAATCGCTGAACTCGTCCACCTTCGTGATCAACACAAATAAGTAAGGTTGGTGATATTTTTTTAATCTGCGCTGTTAATGCACACAATTGTTCATTGTTAAAATAGTTACGACTGAACAAAATTACGCCACCCACTAAAGGGTGTTGTAAGTATTCAATTTCTTCAGGTTGTAAAGTTAAACCTGCAATCCCTGTTAATATCGGCCCCATCGTTTACATCCCTAAAAATCACTAAAAAATTGTTCGGTGGTTAATCTGCGCGCTTTAACATGTTTTACTTCAGGGGTGCCAAGATACAAATACCCAACAATTTCATCTTCGAGACTCAGGCCTAATTCAGTTTTGATCAGATCACATTGGGCATAGTGTCCTGTGCGCCATACGCCACCTAAACCTTGAGCAAATGCAGCTTGTTGCATTGCAAATACCGCACATCCTGCAGACTGAACTTGTTCAATACGAGGGACTTTCGCATTATCAACACATTTGGCGACACAAATAATCACAACAGGCGCACGTAACGCCAGCGTTTTTGCACGTTCAAGATTGCGTTCATCAAGCTGGTGATGACAAGCTGAACGATAAAAAATCTCTCCTAGACGATCACGCCCTTCATTTTGCACCACAATAAATTGCCAAGGCGTTAACGCCCCATGATCAGGTGCAAGCAAAGCGGCTTGTTTAATAATCGATAGTTGTTCTAAAGAAGGGGCTGGAGTGGTTAAACGAGCATCTGATTGACGCGTTAGTAATAATTCAAGTGCATTCATAAAATGTTATTCTAAATTTTTTTTCAGAATAACATTTTCTATTTATAAATACAGTGCGTAAAGTTAGGCTCTTTTGGATAAAAGCCAATAATCAAGGCTGGTGTATCGCCCACCACCGGTAAAAAATAAACTTAATAACATCACAAAGTACATTGCCGAAAACTCAATTCCATTATTAAGGATAACAGGTCGGCCATGCTGATATAAATAATCGCTATTTCCATGCTCATCAACAATATCGTGAATTATCTCAAGGCGCTTTTTGGTTTGAATGCTGTTGTCTAGGCTTTGCTGAGCTTGATTAAACCCAACCCAGTGCAGCACTTTTGCTGAGGATGTATTAGGATCGAGTGGGGTAATAGCAAACCAACCATGAGACCAATGAACCGTAGTTGCAGCAACAAGCATAGTGATCATCAATGGGATTGTTACAAGTCGAGTTAAAAAACCAAACAACAACAGCCATCCACCTAAAAACTCACTCCATGCGGCTAAAAAAGCCAGTAGATCAGGGAAAGGTAAGCCCAAACCCCATTGCGTATTACCAAACCAAGCAACCACATTTGGATCAGCAAGCAAAGCATCACTAATACTGTGCCATTCGGTGCTCAAGCCAAGTTTACTGTATCCGGCAATAATCATAACAGGCGCTAAAATGAGTCGAAGCAATAAAGGGGCAACCCCATCTGCATGTGCAACTTTTGACACGATTAATTGATACTGAGATTGAAGCACTTGAAACATTTTTTCACCTTTTAATACTTGCTGAAGTAACAAAGACCTACTCGGTGAAAAAATAATTTCACTTTAAAATGGTTAAATCTGACGCGCGACCATTAGCGCTTCAAAAATTGCGCGCTTAGCATCAATGGCTGAAGCTAATTTAGCCCCACCAATGACATGAAACTTAGCTTCACCTAAGTGCTGATTAGCATGCTCATTGTTAGATTCTTGGCCAATACAGGCAATTACAGTATCTACCTCTAAAAACTGTTGCTGCCCTTTGTGCTCGATTTCAAGCCCTTGGTTTGAGTAGCTTAAATAATTACACTGCTCAAGTTGCACCACAGCTTGCTGTTTAGCGACTGCACGATGGATCCAGCCTGTTGTTTTTCCAAGGTCGGCACCAAATCTGCCAGCACTGCGTTTAAGCATATAAATTTGCGACTGCGATTGATGTTGTTCAGCCGTTTGTTCAATTCCCCATTGAGATTTAAACTGTGCGATTGACTTATTTTTTTGTTCAGTCAAAAACGCCACCATATCGAAGCCAATGCCTCCAGCCCCTAAAATAGCCACTCGCTGACCAATCGGTACTTCCCCGCGTATGACTTCATCATAGGCATAAATACGTTTACCATCTTGGCAATTTATGGGCGCTAAACGGGGGCGTACGCCAGTTGCAAACACCACATCATCAAAATCTATTGCCATTTTATCATCGTAGTCGGTATTTAATTTAACTGTAACGCCTTGTTTTTCAAGTTCACTTTGATAATACGTTAGGGTGTAATTAAAGTCTTCTTTGCCCGGGATTTGCATTGCTAGTTTAAACTGTCCGCCCATTTGCGCGCTACGATCAATTAATGTAACCGTATGGCCTTTTTCAGCTAAATAACAGGCACTGGCCATACCTGCGGGGCCTGCGCCGACTACCAACACTTTTTTAGCGTTAACGGTTTTATCAAGCGGGTATTCAAGTTCAAACCCTGCCCGAGGATTAACTAAACAAGTAGCACGTTTACCTTTAAATACGTTATCTAAACATCCTTGGTTACACGCGATACAGACATTAATGTTTTTACTATTTTTCTGACTGTATTTATTAAAAAAATCCGGATCGGCAAGAAGTGGCCGCGCCATTGAAATTAAATCCGCTTTACCAGCTTGCAGTATTTCATTAGCAAGCTCAGGGGTATTAATCCGATTAACAGCAATAACCGGTACCGATACCGTTTGTTTTAATAATAACGAGGCATCTTGAAATGCACCTTGTGGCACCATACTAGCAATGGTAGGCACTCGTGCTTCGTGCCAGCCAATACCTGTATTAAAAATATCAACGCCGGCCGACTCAAGAGCTTTAGCTTGTGCTTGTACTTCCGCTTGCGAAGAGCCATTTTCAACTAAATCATGCACAGATAAGCGAAAAACAATAATAAATTTCGACGATACAGCAGCACGTACCGACTTAACTATTTCTATTGCAAACCGCATTCTGTTTTCATTACTCCCACCAAACTCATCTGTACGCTTGTTAGTATGAGCCGCCATAAATTCATTAATTAAATAACCTTCTGAACCCATGATTTCAACGCCATCATAGCCAGCTTGCTCTGCTAAATACGCAGAACGGGCAAAACTTTTGATAGTCTTGAGTACCGCTCTTTTAGACATTTCTTTTGGTTTATAGGGATTAATAGGTGCTTTGATTGCACTTGGTGCCTGATTAAATGGATGATAAGCATAACGACCAGCATGAAGTAGCTGCAAGCATATCTTTGCACCTGCTTGATGCACGGTTTTAGTCACTGAGCGATGCTTTAATACATCAAACCAACCGTTAAAAGTGGATGAAAATGGGGTGAGTTTACCACGCAAAGTTGGGCTATAACCGCCGGTAATAATAAGTCCAACGCCCCCTTGCGCTCTTGCACGATAAAAAGCGTTCAGTTTTTTAAGGTTACCAAGCCCCTCTTCAAGGCCAGTATGCATCGAGCCCATCACCAAACGATTTTTTAAATGGTTATTTTTTAGTTTTAATTCTTGTTCTAACACAAATAAGCCTCAATAATACTGGTCATACCTCTGGCAACATTAGCGGTTTTTCGTTTTATACACAAGTGTCACACTTAGATACTATTTAGATTTAAGTTTAAGATTAAAATCGGTTATTATTAGTGAATATTTTGTATTTGTTATCAAATCTACTTTAAGGACATGATTTTGATTAAAAAATTCTTTCAAATGTTATGGAATGGCCTCAATTTTTCAAGAAGGCTCATTGTTAACATTTTATTTGTGGTGATCATCATCAGTTTAGTGGTCGGCCTTGGTTCAGATGACGATAAAGTGATCATCACACCCGGATCTGCTTTGGTACTTAATTTGTCAGGCCAGATTGTTGAACAAGAAAAGTATGTCGATCCGATTGAGGCGGCGATTGGTGATTCAATGGGCCAAAATGATGAACCACCAGAAGTATTACTCGATGATGTGCTCAATGTTATTAATGACGCAGCACACAACCCAAAAATAAGCGTCATAGTGCTCGCCTTACAACAAATGCAAAATGCCCATCTCAATAAACTCCAAGAGATTGGCCAAGCACTCACTGAATTTAAAGCGCAAGGTAAAAAAATTATTGCCACTGGCGATTCATACAGCCAAGCCCAATATTATCTAGCGTCTTATGCAGATGAAATTTCGATGCATCCTTACGGTTGGGTTGGTGTTGAAGGTTATGCGATGTATCCGGTTTATTTTAAAGATGCGCTTGAAAAACTATCTATTTCTCAACATATTTTTCGTGTTGGCACGTTTAAATCGGCGGTTGAGCCTTTTATTCGTAACGATATGTCCGATGCCGCTAAATTAGCTAATAAAGAGTGGTTAGACGCTTTATGGTTGCAGTATAAAACCGATGTTGCGACGCAACGTCAATTCGACATTACAAATTTCGATGAGTCAATGACTACCTTTTTAGAAAAATTTGCCGCCCAATCTGGAGACTCTGGCGAATATGCCCTTAAAAATGGTTGGGTCGATTATTTAAAAACTAAAGAAGAAGTTCGCCAAGATTTAATCAAATTAGTAGGCCTAGATAAAGAAGGTAAATCGTTTAATCAAGTCTCATTCAGTGATTATTTATCAACCATTAAAATGCCCTTCCCTTATGATAATCCTCTGACAGAAAAGGTTGCGGTTGTTGTTGCTAAAGGAAATATTGTGGATGGTAAGCGTAAAGCAGGTGAAATTGGTGGTGATTCTACCTCTGCTTTATTACGCAAAGCCCGTCTTGATGACAAAGTGAAAGCGGTTGTTCTTCGCATTGACTCAGGCGGTGGTAGTATGTTTGCCTCAGAACTCATTCGCGCTGAAGTGTTAGCACTTAAAGCAGCCGGTAAACCGGTTATTGCTTCAATGAGCTCCGTCGCTGCATCCGGCGGTTACTGGATAGCCTCAGCTGCAAATGAAATTTGGGCTGCACCAAGTACGATCACAGGTTCGATTGGTATTTTTGGAACTATCATGACGTTTGAAAATAGCCTTGCTCGGTTAGGTGTGTATTCAGATGGTGTGTCCACAACCGAAATGGCTGGTTTTTCACCCATGCGTGAACTTAACCCACAATTGGGCAATATGATCCAAATGAGCATCGAACGCGGCTATAACCGCTTCTTGACCATTGTTGCGGAAGCACGTGGCATGACCATTGAAGAAGTCGACCAAATTGCACAGGGCCGCGTTTGGATTGCCACACAAGCAAAAGAGCTTGGTTTAATTGACCAATTAGGTAGCAAACAAGATGCCATTGAAGCAGCTGCAAAACTGGCAAGCCTTGAGCACTATGATGTTATTACCGTTGAGCAAACATTGTCACCGCGTGAATTATTCATGAAAGAGTTTTTATCCAATGCACATGTGCAAAGTTTGATTGGCGTTGAATCTACCGAAACAATGGTCAAAACCAACTTACAAAATAATATCAAATCTGTTGTAAATCAGTTACAACAGCAAGTCACGAGTCTTGAGGATTATAACGACCCAAATGGCGTTTATGCGCGCTGCTTGGTCTGTAATTTAGCCCAATAAGCGACTATACTAGCCCGGTTACTTAACCGGGCTAATTTTATGAATAAAAAACGAATTTACATCGCCTACACTGGCGGCACCATAGGCATGAAAAAATCAGCGCAAGGTTATATTCCTGCTGATGGTTACCTCACCAAAACGGTTCAAAATAGTGCAGAATTCAACCGTGAAGAAATGCCTCATTTTGATATTCATGAATATACCCCACTTATTGACTCTTCAGACATGTCCCCTGCGCATTGGCAACTCATTGCCAATGATATCAAAGATAAATACCTCGATTATGATGGTTTTGTGGTCTTGCATGGTACAGATACGATGGCCTACACCGCATCAGCATTATCTTTTATGCTTGAAAATTTAACCAAACCAGTGATTGTAACGGGTTCACAAATTCCTTTATCGCAATTGCGTTCTGATGGGCAAGTGAATTTACTTAACGCGATGTTTTTAGCTGCAAACTATCCCATTGCAGAAGTGAGCTTATTCTTTAATAACCAACTATTTAGAGGCAATCGTGCCACTAAAGTTCACTCTGATGGTTTCAACGCCTTTGCTTCTCCAAATTTTGAACCTCTAGCCTTATCAGGCATCAATATTGAGTTAATCAATGGCAGCTTAAGCCCTTCGATTGAAAATGAATTACAGATCAGCAACATTACACCGCAACCGATTAGCGTCTTGTATTTATATCCAGGGATCAGTGTCGAAATCGTTAAAAGTATGCTTAATGATCCAGTTAAAGCCCTGATAATCATGAGTTTTGGTGTGGGTAACGCGCCGCAAAACCCACAGTTATTAGCCGAACTTGAAGCTGCTTCTAAACGCGGTGTGGTGATCATCAATCTCACTCAATGTATTAAAGGCAGTGTCAATATGGGCGGCTATGCAACCGGAAATGCACTTTTAAATGTCGGGGTGATCAGTGGCTATGACATGACGCTAGAAGCGTGTTTAACCAAGTTACATTATTTATTAAGTAAAGGGCTAGAAGTGGAAACTATTCGCCATTTAATGCAAGATAATTTACGTGGTGAATTAGAGCGTTAAACTAAAAACGAACATAAAAAAGGCCATAACAATCTGTTATGGCCTTTTTTAATTTTAAAATGCGTTAATTAACGTACTTTCGCATCAATCTCTGCAAGATCAGTCAAATGACATAGCTCGCCGGCATGCGTTAATAAACCATGCTCACCAAAATAATCACGTTGCGCTTGCACTAGATGACCATTGCTTGGTGTACTCAGTGTTGCATAGTAAGTTTGACTCGCTGCTAACACCGGAAATGCAAGACCTGTTGTAATCGCGATCCCTGTGACTTTACGAAGTGCAGTTACTTCAGAATCAAGTGCATCAATAAATTCATTTCCTTGTGCAACTTGATCTAAATAATCAGCGCGGATAATACAGCCAGCACGCCATGTTTGCAGTGTTTTAGCTAAATCGACCTTCCACTGATGCGTACGCGATGCGCCTTTAATAAGCGCTAAACCTTGGCGATAACACAACAAACTTGCAAAATGAAAGGCTTGCTTTAACTCATCTAAATCAACATCAGCCAGCATAGTTGGACGTGTTTGGTAGGTCATTTCTTTTGCTGCATGCGTTGAATAAGTATTTGTTAAATGACGCGCTTCTACTGCAGCGACTAACGACGGCACAGCAATACCTAATTCTAAAGCGTTTTGCGCAGTCCAAAGACCTGTGCCCTTAGCGCCAACTTTATTATCAATTAAATCAACGAGTGGCTCATCATTATGGCCTTCTAGTTTTAGAATATGGCTTGAAATAGAGAGTAAGTAGCTGTTGAGATCTGTTTCAGACCACGCATCAAAAATGGACGCGATTTCTTGTGGTGATTTACCGCAGCCTAAACGCAGTAGCTGATACACTTCGGCAATTAATTGCATCAGTGAATACTCTATGCCGTTATGGACCATTTTAACAAAATGACCGCTGGCCGATTGGCCTACACGAGCAAAACAAGACTCGCCTTTATAATTTGCAGCTACTTTTTCAAGGGCGGGCTCAACACGTTCCCAACCACCTTCAGAACCGCTAGCCATCATTGCAGGGCCATGACGTGCGCCTTCTGCACCACCTGAAATTCCCATCGTGGCAAATTCAAATTTATTTTGATATTTCAGTTTACGGGCAATACCATCTTTGTAATTACTGTTTCCGCAATCAACAATTAAATCATTGGCATCAACACCTGCTTCAATCAACTCCTGACACACACGGTCAACCAGTTCACCCGCAGGGACTAACAGTAAAATTGAGCGAGGGGTTTCAAGACGCTTAATCATATCGGTTAAGTCCGATACAATGTGTAAGCGTTCAGCATGGCCATCAGATTTAGCAATGCTTAATAAATCTTCACCCGCATCTGGGTTTTTATCATAAGCAACTAACGATATCCCTTTTTCGATTAAATTTAGCGCTAGGTTCTTCCCCATTACGCCTAAACCAACTAAAGCGACCTGCATGTAAACTCCTCATCGACACAGTTGTAACAATCAAAGCATCATTGATTGCATTAAAATTAAATACGCAAGCTCTAACGGCGCGCATTATAGGTCATTCTAGTGTGCTTTCAATGCACTCGTTAAAAATAAACTAAATTTAGCCTGTAGTTGTATCAAAAATACACGTTGCTGCCAAAGTAAGCGGCGCTTACCAAATAAACCCATTGCCGAGCGTGACGTATAAAAATTATTTTAGATTACAATTTAGTGACTTTAATAATCTTCGATTGACCCTCACTGACACCGGTGTCATAATTGATTTATAAATTTAATCTAATTTTTATTAATCATACAGATTAAACAAAATCCCTCATTCGAAATTTTGCAACAAGATAACTGGAGAATCTCATGGCTAGACGTACTAAAATCGTCGCTACACTTGGACCGGCTACTGATAGAGATAACAATTTAGAAAAAATCATCACCGCTGGCGTCAATGTCGTTCGTTTAAACTTTTCTCATGGTGTTGCACAAGACCATAAAGATCGCGCAGAAAAAGTACGTGAAATAGCAACTAGACTAGGTAAACATATTGCTATTTTAGCTGACTTACAAGGTCCAAAAATTCGTGTATCTACTTTCAAAGAAGGCAAAGTCACCTTAGTGGAAGGCGCTAAATTTATCCTTGATGCGCAAATGGCTAAAGGTGAAGGCGATATCAATGCTGTCGGTATTGATTATAAAGAGCTACCACAAGATGTTTCATCAGGTGATTTATTATTATTAAACGATGGCTTAATTCAATTAACTGTTGATAGCGTTGATGGTCATTTGGTGTATTGTACTGTTGCCATTGGCGGTGTTTTGTCGAATAACAAAGGCATCAACCGTTTAGGTGGTGGCTTAACTGCCCCTGCGTTTACCGAAAAAGACGAACGTGATTTAATTACTGCATCAGAAATTGGTGTCGATTACATTGCGGTTTCTTTCCCTCGCAGTGGCGATGATATGCGCCATGTCCGTTCATTAGCAGTTAAAGCAGGCAGCAATGCGCAGTTATTAGCAAAAATTGAACGTGCAGAAGCAGTATGCTCTGTTGCCGCGATTGATGACATCGTTTTAGCATCTGACGCTGTGATGGTGGCACGTGGTGATTTAGGTGTTGAAATCGGTGATGCTGAATTAGTGGGTAAACAAAAACTGATTATTAGCCGTGCTCGTTCATTAAACCGTGTTGTAATTACCGCAACCCAAATGATGGAGTCTATGATTGATAACCCAATGCCAACACGTGCCGAAGTAATGGACGTGGCCAATGCGGTTATTGATGGAACTGATGCTGTTATGCTTTCTGCTGAAACAGCGGCCGGTGATTATCCAGTAGAGACTGTAAAAGCCATGGCACGTGTGTGTGTAGGCGCTGAATCACAACCAGAAACACATATTTCTAAACATCGCTTAGATAGCATGTTTTCTGATACGTCAGAAACATTGGCACTTTCTGCTATGTATGCAGCAAACCATTTAAGCAGTGTTAAAGCCATCGTTGCATTAACTGAATCAGGCAATACCGCAAAATTAATGTCGCGTATTAGTTCTGGTTTACCTATTTATTCATTATCACGTCATGCTTCAACGCTTGGTCAAACAGCCCTTTATCGTGGTGTTTACCCAGTTTATTTTGATTCAACAGCATGTAGCAAAGATGAAATGGTCAGCGAAGCAGTGAAAGCACTTGTTGCCAAAGGTGTACTTGTTGCAGGCGACCAAGTGATTTTAACCCACGGTGATTCAATGGAAACCGTAGGTGCTACCAATACAATGAAAATTGTCACGGTATAATAATCTTATTTCATTCAAGTTATATATTAAGCGGCGTTAAGCCGCTTTTTTATTGCGCTAATTTCTTAATTATTTTATGTTGTTATCACTTAATTGATGAATCATTTAAAGGATAAAAATGCCAACTAGCACCCTCTTTCGTTTAGGTGTTTTAACCTCCGGTGGCGATGCACCAGGAATGAATGCTGCGATCCGAGCAATTACATTAAAAGGGCTTGCTGCAGGATTTGAAATCGTCGGTATTAATGCAGGTTATAACGGTATTTTTAATCTTGATACACAAATCTTAACCGCACAGTCCGTTGATAATATCATCCAACGGGGTGGAACCATCTTAAAAACGGCGCGTTGCGCTCAGTTTCGCGAAGAAAATGGCCCTCGCCTAGCAGCACAAAACCTTGCTAAACTTCAGCTCGATGCGCTTATTATTATTGGTGGTGATGGAAGTTTTCGTGGAGCCGTGAAATTGGCAGAGTTTTGGTCAAAACCAATTATTGGTATACCCGGTACTATCGATAACGATATTAACGGCACAGATCAAACAATAGGTTTTTGGACTGCCATTGATACTGCCCTTGATTCAATTGATAAAATTCGCGATACCGCCGATGCATTCGAACGTATTTTTGTGGTAGAAGTTATGGGCCGTGATTGCGGTTTTATTGCGATGGAATCAGGCATTGCCTGTGGCGCAGAACAAATTATTTGCCACGAATTAATTGAAGATGAAGCCGCTTATTTAGCGCAGCTCTACACCGCTATTTTACATGCCGTAACGTGGCGTCAGACTCAAAGTTACGTTATCGTGATTGCTGAACATTCGTTATCAATCAGCAGTGCTGAACTCGCCAAACGAATTGCTGATTTCACAGGCGTTGATACCAAAAGTGCAGTGTTAGGTTACATACAGCGTGGCGGCGCCCCTGTCGCAATGGACAGAGTCCTTGCAACCCAGCTTGGTATTAGCGCTGTTGCTGCAGTGTCTGAAGGTAAAACGGGGATCATGTTAGGCATGAAAAACAACGACATAGTTGAAGTTGCCTTGGGTGAAACAGGCCTTAAAAATACTCATAATCAAGACCTGATAAAACGGTTAAAACAGTTTAATTTTGATTTAACCGATTAACTAGCCAATGCCGACTTTACTTTATCACGGTAACTTCGGCTCACTTTAAGCTCCTGACCATTAGCTAATACTAATTGATATTCGCCACTGACTTGCGTTACCAATTTGGTAATTTGTTTAGTATTGACGATTGCACTGCGATGTACTCGAACAAAAAGATTAGGATCGAGTTCTTGTTCAAGCTCTTTCATTGTTTTACGTAAGATATGTGTCTTACCATCGGAGCAATGCAAACACATGTAATCCCCAGCAGCATCAACCCATTGAATGGAAGCGGCTTGAACACGAATAATTTCGCCCTGCTCTTTAACCGCAATGGACTCAGGGTAGCGCTTATCTTCTAATTTAACACCTGACGCTAACTTTTTTAAAATATCTTCACAATCATTGCCGGTGATCCCTGCGACAAAACTTGCTAACTTTCGTTTATGGACTTGATCTTGTTGTGTTTTGATATGAGAGTGCACTTTTTCTACCGCCTGTTTTAATCGATTTTCATCAACGGGTTTAAGTATGTAATCCAAGGCATGAACTTCAAAAGCTTTAACTGCATACTGATCAAACGCTGTTACGAACACGATTGCAGGGAGGATCATGTCATACGTTAATAGTTGCTGCACAACTTCGAAGCCATTTATTCCTGGCATTTGAATATCTAAAAAAATGAGATCTACTTTTTGACTGCGACACACCTCTAATGCTTCTGCGCCATTTTTACACAGTGCAACAATATCTAGCTCGGGATAATCGCTTAAACGTACCGCTAAACCTTTACGGGCTAAAGGCTCGTCATCAACAATAATTGTTTTGATATTAAACATCTTTTCTTGCCCTTTCATAAGGTACACGGATATTTATCTTTAAACCTGTGGGTTCATTTTTAGATAATACAAACGAATAGTTATTATCATATAAAGTTTTGAGTCTGTCTTTGGTATTAGCCAAACCAACCCCAGATAATTTAATTAAATCACCGTCATGCAAATCAGCGCCTGGGCCATTGTCTGTTACTTCTAATAATAACTCATTAGCAAATACTTGTGCTTTTACTGCAATGGTGCCACCTTCTTCTAGCGTGGCAATCGCATATTTAATTGAATTCTCGATTAACGGTTGCAGTATCAAGCTAGGTACAAGGGCTTTATTCGCCTCAGCGCTAATATCAACAGACACAGAAAGTCTATCTTCAAAGCGTACTTTTTCAATTTCAAGGTATAACATTAAGGCATGAATTTCTTGTTCAAGTGGTACTTTTTTGATCGGATCTGTATTTAATGTATAACGTAAAAAATCACTTAACCGACTGACCATGGTATTCGCATTTTTATTTTCTTCTACTAAAACCAAGGTAGATATTGCATTAAGCGTATTAAATAAAAAGTGCGGATTAAGCTGGTAGCGTAACATTTTCAGTTGTGCTTCATGAGCCATGGTATTGGCTTTTAATGCTTTTTGTTTTTCACTTTGCAGCAGTTGATAGTATTTAACGCCAAAATATAAGCCACTCCAGCATAATACGATGTACACCGCATCTAAGCCTTGCTGAAAATAATAAAACCACTCTGTTGGGCGATAACCGTGTCGGTAAATTTCCCATAAGTTAAATTTTTGAACCACTGACCATAAAGTACCGACCAAGTAAGAAGCGCCAAAGACCACGCCAACCAAAATAAGGGGTTTAGCATTCCAAATTTTACGGTATAAATATCGCAGCGGAATGGTCATGAGACAACCAGCATAAGCGTTTAGAATAATCACGAAAATATAGATATCACGCATTTCAAAGACTTTTGAACCAATGTAATTAACCAACGCATAGCCTATCCAACCAGCTATTTGCAGGATCCAAAAGAACTTATGTCTGTTTTCTACTAATTGTTGCCAGTTCAAAATAGGTTAGATATCTGTTTGTAATTTTTAAACATTATAAAATGCTCACTCAAGAGTGCACTGTTAACTATCCTACTTTTGTTACGGCTTAACGCAAATAAAAAAGGTGCCGTAGCACCTTTTATCATAAGACCTTAGCCAAGTTTATCGGACGCTACTTTATAAGTAGGGTCTTCAATGACATTAAACTCGACTAAGCCAGATGCTTTTTCTAACAATTGAGTACAGTCCGCACTTAAATGGCGTAAATGAAGCTTTTTACCGGCTTTCGTGTAGCGCTCGGCCAAGGTATCAATTGCATCAATTGCACTATGATCAGCCACTCTGCTGTATTTGAATTCAATAATAATATCTTTAGGATCGTTTGGAATATCAAAAAGGTCTAAGAAATTTTTAACTGAACCAAAAAATAATGGGCCATGTAACTCGTACACTTTTGTGCCTTGTGAATCAATATAAGCAGTGATGTAAATATGTTTTGCATGTTCCCATGCAAATACTAGCGCCGAAACAATCACACCAACACACACCGCAATAGCGAGGTCTGTAAACACGGTTACACCCGATACCAATACAATGACAAAAGCGTCACTTTTTGGTACTTTGTTCATTATCCTAAGGCTTGACCACTCAAACGTTCCAAGTACAACCATAAACATAACCCCGACCAAAGCGGCTAAAGGGATCATTTCTATCAGACTGGCTGTAAATAAAATAAAGACCAGCAACATCAACGCTGCAGTGATCCCTGATAAACGGCTTCTACCGCCTGAGTTTATATTGATCATTGATTGACCAATCATAGCGCAACCCCCCATGGCACCAAATACGCCACATGTCATATTGGCTGCACCTTGTCCGATACACTCTTTATTACCGTTACCACGGGTTTGAGTAATTTCATCAATTAGGGTTAAGGTTAATAGTGATTCAATTAAACCTATGGCGGCTAAAATCAGTGCATATGGAAAAATTATTTGCAGTGTTTCTAAATTAAACGGCACACTTGGAATATGAAAACTTGGCAAGCCAGCAGCAAGGGTTGCAGATGCATCACCCGTCATACTACGTAAAAAATCAACCACATTACGCGTATCTAAGTCAAAACCAATCACAATACCTGTCACAACAACAATTGCTGCAAGTGATGATGGGATTGCCGTCGTAAATTTTGGTAAAAAATGAATGATAGCCATAGTTAAAACGACTAATCCAAGCATGACATACATCGCACTGCCCTGCATCCATTGCATTACCCCAGATTCATCAGGTACTTTAAACTGGCCTAGTTGTGCGAGAAAAATCACAATCGCTAAACCGTTAACAAAACCCAGCATTACCGGATAGGGTACCATGCGAATGAACTTACCAAGTTTAAAGACACCAGCTAAAATTTGCAGTAACCCCATCAATAATACTGTTGCAAATAAATATTCAACACCGTGGTCCAATACCAAGCTCACCATTACAACCGCAAGCGCCCCCGTAGCACCAGAGATCATCCCAGGACGGCCACCAAAAATGGCGGTGATAAGGCCAACTATAAATGCAGCATATAATCCAACTAACGGGTCTACATGTGCAACAAACGCAAATGCTACAGCCTCGGGTACAAGTGCCAGGGCGACGGTTAAACCCGACAGCACATCATTTTTTGCCGACTTAGGGGCACGACTCAACAAATTAAACATTCTTTATCCCGTTTATGTTGATACAAAGAAAATAGTAGTCAATTTTAGCAACAAATAACTATCGCAACAAATCCTACACTTATGGGCTCTAAAAAATAAGACACTGATTATTAACTTAATAATCAGTGTCTTATTTTTTAAATAATTATCTAAAGTGGTAATGCAGTACTGCGTTTTACACACGTCATGGTCACGTTAGAATGTACTTCTTGGACATACTCAAGAGACAGCAATTTATCGCGGACAAACAATTCGTAGCCTTCAATCCCCTTAGAGATGATCCGCAACATAAAATCCATTGTACCGGCCATGCTATAACATTCAGTCACTTCGTCATAACTCATGATCAGTTTTTCAAACTGTGCGAGCTGATCACGACCATGGCTTGATAAACGCACATGAGCATATACCAGCATGTCAAAACCTAATAACTTAGCATCCAAGATAGCCACTTTACTCGTTATGTAACCTTCTTGCTCTAGACGCGCAATACGACGCCAACAAGGTGACTGAGATAGACCCACTTTATCGGCTATTTCAGCCGTAGATAAACTGGCATCTTTTTGAAGAAGTGCCAGTATTTGGCGATCAACTTGATTCAATGACATTATTAATTCTTAATTTAATCAATAGTGAGCAAAATTATACATTCTATTTTTTACGAAGTCTGCGATTGTAAAAAAATATTTAACCAAATCGACCGCTTAAAAATGGATTATGTCGTTTTTCATAACCAATGGTCGTAGTTGGTCCATGACCGGGATAGACGATGTAGTTATCAGGTAAGTCAAACAATCTTTGTTTTATTGACGCTACAAGTTGCCCCTGATCTCCTTTAGGGAAATCAGTACGACCAATCGACCCTTTAAATAAAACATCCCCCACCACGACAAACTGGTTAGCATGACTCACCAAAACCACATGACCTGGGGTATGACCAGGGCAATGGCGGACCTCAAGTATTTGTTCACCAAAACGGATTTGCTGTTGATGTACCAACCACTGATGAGGTAAAAAAGGGCTGGCCGAGTTAAAGCCAAACATTTTTGCTTGTCCATTCAAAGCATCAAGCCAAAAGCTATCATCGCTATGCGGTCCAATAATTTCAACATCAAAATAATCAGCCAACTCAGTTGCAGCACCAACATGATCTAAATGGCCATGAGTTAGAATGATTTTAACTACTTTGCACTTTTGCGTTTCTGCTAATTGAATTAATTGCGCATAATCTCCGCCTGGATCAACAAACACAGCTTGAGCCGTTTTATCACACACTAATAAACTACAATTTTGTGCAAAAGCTGTGACAGGTCGAATAAAGACATTCATAGATTAACGCTCGATCAAAATAGGATATTGTAAATAGGCTTGGTCATAATAAGGTGTTTGCTGATAAAGCCATGCTGCTCTTGCATCCGCATTGTTTGCAAATTTAGGGTCAGCGAGTTTCTCATCAAACTGAGCTTTAAGTTGACTATCTTGCGCTAACATCGCTTTGGCATAAGGCTCTAACGCATAGTTTTCAACATATTCCGTTCGTTGAAAAATAGTATTAAAAAAGCCCCATTGAAATAACGAGTCTTGCGCTTGAGGATGTAAAAGGTGTACCGCCAGTTTTCCAAGCGGTTGTGACGTGGGTACTTTATACCATGCAATGGCGTTATTGGGCCTAGCCGATTGCACATCAAACGTTGCTGAAACCCGCATACGCCCTTCAAAAGGTAACGTTGCAAATTTAAATTCATTTATTGCCCATTGCTCTAAATTTGGTAACTCTTTGGCTAAAACCTTTTGATATTCAATCCCCTGTAAAGAGAGCGTATCGAGTACACTAGAATATTGTGCCGGAACATAAAACGCTTTAGGGACATCAACCACTACTTTTTGTATTTTTTGCCAATAAATAGGTAATCTTTTATATTGCTCTTTTTGCCCTGTGTAACGAACTTCCTGATGTCCAGTCAGTTCACTATCAAAGTGTTCATAACTTATGCCTGCAAAATCAATATAATTGGGTTCTTTACTATAACTGCGTTCCACAACCAACTCGGATGGTAAATGTTGCTGTTCTTTCTTTACAGCTGCCGCTAATTTATCTTTATGATCGGATAATACATTGATCACCGCTTCTAAAAATACATAAGTTCCAAGCACCCTTTGTTTGTAAGGTTTGAGTGAGTGATTTTCTACCAAAATAGTGGGTAAATTTCTTAAATCACCCCACCCATTTGAAAATCTTGGGGTTGCAACCCAACCAGCTAATCCTTGTTTTAAATCACGCGGATCCATTAAAAAAACAAAGTCGCCCGGTAAATGACCCATTTCACGTAATTTTTTGTCTATGTTAGGTCGAAAATCATGGGCTAACACCGTCGAAATTTGCGGTGATTCACTGGCAAAAATCGGCATAAAGCCATACGTCACATCGTATTGATAATCAGCACCATCGGTTACATGAATATCAAGATAAAGTTGTGGGTTATATTGATTCACAACCTTCACAAGTGCCTTAATCTCGGGAGTATCAAGCTTGGTGTAATCACGATTTAAATTTAAATTTTGAGCGTTTGTCCTAAAACCCATCTCAACCGGCCCACGCTGATTAATACGATTAAACTCAGAACTACGTTCGTGGCCATCAACATTTAAAATAGGAATGAATAAGATGTTTACTTTATTAAGCAGGTGTTTTTTATCTCCTAAAGCAATATCACGAAGTAGCATAAAGCCCGCATCTTTCCCATCGATTTCACCACTGTGGATCCCTGCTTGAATCAATAAAGTAGGTTTTTGGATATTTAACTGATGGTTATCTTCACTCGCTGTGATTTTAAGCATCTTAATTGCACGCTGCTGATCACTATAGCCAATGGTTTCAAGTGAAAAAAGCTCTGGTGCAGATGACACTAGCTTATCCACATACTCCATCGTCATTTGATAATTAGGTGTAGCTAAAGCGCCACTTCGTTCAAATTCAGTCAGCAGTTTCCCCTCTTTTTGCAATAAAACTTCACTTTTACCATGCCAAACTTCTTGGACGGGGAGATGAAAATCACCTGCAAGTGCCGCTGCGAATAATATGGGGGTCAACATAATTTACTCTCTATTTTATTATTGTTTTTGTGACTTTAAACGACGTAAAGATTGATTAAATAGTTGCATTGAATGCGCACAAGCAGCATATTTTTGACTACAGACTAAATAAACAGGTTGTGATGAAAGATAATTCACTTCTTTAAATTCTAATTGCGCCATTTCATCAGTAAACCAGTCTTTTAATAAGCTTTCAGCAACTGCGGGTTCCACTAACAACACATCACTTTTTTTACTCAATAAATACTTAATCCCTTCATAATCTGATTGGGATTCAACAAGGTTTAGCTGGTTTTTGTATTGATCAAAAATACTGCCATAACTATAACCATGTGTTAAACCGACTTTAAACTTACGAAGTTGATCGATACGATTAAATTGAATTGATGAACTTTTTAAAAATAATAACTGTGTTGTCAGATAACTTAGCGGTTCAGAGTAAATCCAATCATTTTCCATCTGCTCAGATTTATACCACATAAACGTAAACCCGTTGCCTTCACCAATTTTTAATTGTGTTTCTGGCCAGCTCATAAATTCAAACTCAGGTTTTATATTATGCTCAGCAAATACATTATTAACGATTTTACCCAAGATCCCTTTATCATTTCGTCGTGCATCAAGATAAGGTGGGTAATTATCAATACTTATCAACACCGTTTTTTCTTCTGCATGAGTAAGTCCAATACCAAATATGTGAGATAAAAAAATACCCAGTGAAATAAACCCTTTTCTTAACATAAATACCTAAATCACTCTGCGAGCGTTTGACAATATTAAGCTTAAGCCTAACAAAATTTATGATAAGCTCCAAATCTATGACACGCCAAATAATAATTAATTTGTTGAAATAATAATGAAAAAATCAATCTTGATTACAGGCTGCTCAAGCGGTATTGGCCTTTATTGCGCTAAAGAGTTGCATAACCTAGGCTACTTAGTTATCGCAAGTTGTCGAACAATGCAGGATGTTACACGGTTACAAACATTAGGATTACATTGTGTACAACTTGACTTATCCGATACAGCTAGCATTACTCAAGGTCTTGCACAAGCTATTGATATTGGAGGTGGAAAACTCGATTATCTTTTTAATAATGGTGCTTATGGTCAACCTGGTGCAGTAGAAGATTTACCCACACAAGCACTTCGAGAGCAATTCGAAACTAATTTTTTTGGTTGGCATGAATTAACCGCTCAAGTCATCAAGTTGATGCGTAAACAAAATAGTGGTCGTATAATTCAAAATTCATCGGTACTCGGATTAGTCACTCTTCCTTACCGAGGAGCTTATAACGCAAGTAAATTTGCTTTAGAAGGTTTAACAGATACTCTTCGGCTGGAGCTTAGCAATACCAACATTAAAGTTTGTTTAATTGAACCTGGACCTATTGAATCCAAATTCAGACAAAACGCATTAAACGCATTTTTAGCGCATATTGATATCGAAAAAAGTAGCCATAAAAGTAATTATCTAGCTCAACAGCAACGACTCAATACCAACACAAAACCACAATCTTTTACCCTAGGACCGGAAGCTGTGTTAAAGGTGTTATTGCATGCAATGGAAAGTAAACATCCAAAGATCCGCTATTATGTTACTTTCCCGACGTATTTATTTGGATTTTTAAAACGTATTTTACCCGCCCGCCTATTAGATAAAATTTTAAATGGCGCAAAATAATGAAGAACAAGCCAAAAAGTGTGTATAGACCACTATTAAGAAGCTATATTGGATGCCCTGACCGTTAAATTGTTCGTTATTAACGCACCTTGTGCCCTGAAACACTTGTATTTAGAGATAAATAAGTTATTTATTTTTTGCTAACTATATTGATGAGCTTCTTATGCCAAATTGAGTTTAAATCGGTTTTACATACTATTTTGCATTAAATTCACTTTATATTAAACGCCTTGATGGTAGTCCTTTTCGGATAAACTTAATCCAAAAGGATTGCCTCAGTGTAATAGTACTACTTTTTAATGAATTAACTACCGAATTATAAAAAACAAAAAAGGGAACATAAGTTCCCTTTTAACGTTTGCTTTTAATCAAAAAGCTTACGCTGCAATACCTTCTTTTGCTTTAGCAACTAATGCTGCGAAAGCTACTTGGTCATATACTGCGATATCTGCAAGGATCTTACGATCGATTTCTACAGAAGTCTTCTTCAAACCATTAATAAAACGGCTGTAAGAAAGACCATTTTGACGCGAAGCAGCATTGATACGAGCGATCCATAATTGACGGAAAGTACGTTTCTTTGCACGACGGTCACGGTAAGCATATTGACCTGCTTTTGTAACCGCTTGGAATGCTACGCGATAAACACGTGAACGTGCTCCGTAGTAACCTTTAGCTTGCTTTAAAACTTTTTTGTGACGTGCACGTGCAACAACACCGCGTTTAACTCTTGCCATGATTAAAAACCTCTATTATGCGAATGGTAACATACGTGAAACAAGACCAATATCGTTCTTATGAACCATAGTCTTAGAACGCAAGGCTAACTTACGCTTAGAAGATTTCTTAGTCAGAATATGACGAAGATGCGATTGTTTACGCTTAAAACCGCCTGAAGCAGTCTTTTTGAAACGCTTTGCAGCGCCACGGTGGCTTTTTAATTTATAGGCCATTGCAATAACTCCATTGAATATTGCATTAATATTAAGTATGCAGGCGGATAATTTTCATTACCACTTTATTGGCCTAACATACTACGTAGTCCGGCGAATGATAGAAATCACTACTTAAAGCCGGTTAAAATTAGGTGAAAGACTTGAAAGCCAATGCTTGGTTACCTAACTCTAAATTTGATACTGATTTATTTTTTCGCAATCGGAGCTAACATCATCACCATTTGGCGACCTTCAACTCTATTTGGGAAAGATTCTAAAGACGATACATCTTCTAAATCAGTTTTAATACGGTTCAAAAGAGTAATACCGATTTCTTGATGCGCCATTTCGCGACCACGAAATCTGATAGTGATTTTGGCTTTGTCACCAGCTTCTAAAAACTTACGTAAACTACGTAGTTTTACGTTGTAATCACCATCGTCAGTTCCAGGGCGGAATTTAATTTCCTTAATTTGGATCTGCTTTTGTTTCTTCTTTTGTTCTTTTTGTTCTTTGCTCTTTTCGAAAAGGAACTTACCGTAGTCCATCAACTTACAAACTGGTGGTTCTGCATTTGGGCTAATTTCAACTAAATCAACCGATGCTTCTTCAGCCATAGCTTGTGCTTCACGAAGTGATACAATGCCAGCTTGCTCACCTTCGATACCAATCAGTCTGACTTCTTTACAAGTGATCTCTTCATTGATCCGATTCTGATTTTTTTGAGCCGTTTGTGGACCCTTTTTTCCGCCTCTAATGATGCGTTCCTCCAAAAGATACTAAATTAAAATAAAGCGCGTTATTGTACATAATTAGCGCGCTTTACACTATTAAATTCTATTTTTAATTTCTTCAGATAATTTTTTAATAAAATCATCTACTTTAAATTTTCCTAAGTCATCGCCGGTACGAGTACGCACAGCAACTTCTTCTTGTTCTACTTCTTTGTCACCAACAACTAATAAATAAGGAATACGCTTTAAAGTATGCTCCCTGATTTTAAAGCCAATCTTCTCATTTCTCAAGTCAGCACAGGCTCTAAATCCAAGTTTATTTAACTTTTCAACTATATTATGGCAATAATCGGCTTGTTTATCGGTAATGTTCATTACCACAACTTGTTTTGGTGCTAACCATGTTGGGAATAAGCCAGCATACTCTTCAGTTAATATTCCGATAAAACGTTCAATAGACCCTAAGATTGCACGGTGGATCATTACAGGTGTACGGCGCTCATTGTTTTCAGCAACATAGGTTGCACCTAAACGACCTGGTAATGCAAAATCTAATTGCACTGTACCACACTGCCATGCACGGTCTAAACAATCGTATAAAGTGAATTCGATTTTTGGACCATAGAACGCACCTTCTCCAGGTAAATAGCTAAATTCAATGCCATTGTGTGTAAGCGCTTCTGCTAATGCTTTTTCTGACTGATCCCATGTTGCATCATCACCAATACGATTTTCTGGGCGTGTCGATAATTTAACAACAATTTTCTCAAAACCAAATGTTTCATATGTATCGTAAACCATTTTGATACATGCTGATACTTCATCCATTACTTGCTCTTCTGTACAGAAGATATGAGCATCATCTTGTGTAAAACCACGTACGCGCATTAAGCCGTGTAACGCACCTGATGGCTCATTACGGTGACAACAACCAAATTCAGCCATACGTAATGGCAAATCGCGGTATGATTTTAAACCTTGATTAAAAATTTGAACATGCCCTGGGCAATTCATTGGTTTAATGGCATATTCACGCTTCTCAGATACAGTCGTAAACATAGCGTCTGCATATTTATCCCAGTGACCTGATTTTTCCCACAATGAACGGTCCATCATTAAAGGACCTTTTACTTCTTCATACTTATATTCGCGTAATTTTTCACGAACAAATTCTTCAAGCTCGCGGTAAATACTCCAGCCATCGTTATGCCAAAATACCATACCAGGCGCTTCTTCTTGCCAGTGCCATAAATCAAGTGTTTTACCAATTTTACGGTGATCACGCTTTTCAGCTTCTTCAAGACGTTTTAAATATGCAGCTAGTTGTTTTTTGTCTGCCCATGCAGTGCCATAAACACGCTGCAGCATCTTGTTATCTGAATCGCCACGCCAATATGCGCCTGCCACTTTCATAATTTTAAAGTGTTCACAGAACTTCATATTTGGCACATGAGGACCACGACACATGTCTACATATTCTTCATGATGATATAAACCAGGCGTGTCATCACGGCTGATATTTTCATCTAAAATTTCAATTTTGTACTGTTCACCACGTGCAACAAAAACATCACGGGCTTCTTGCCAGCTCACTACTTTTTTAACAACATCATATTGGGTTTTAGCAAGTTTCAGCATTTGTTTTTCAAGTGCTTGTAAATCATCTTGCGTTAAAGAATGCTCCATATCGATGTCATAATAAAAACCGTTGTCAATTGTTGGTCCAATCGCCATTTTAACATCTGGATACAGTTGTTTAATTGCATGACCTAACAAATGCGCACACGAGTGGCGAATAATTTCTAATCCATCGTCGTCTTTAGCGGTAATAATTTCTAAACGGCTATCAGTGCTAATCACTTGGCATGCATCAACACGCTCACCATTCACGCGACCCGCTATGGTTGCTTTTGCAAGACCAGGGCCGATATCTAAAGCGACATCCATCACTGAAACAGCATGTTCGAATTGACGTTGACTACCGTCCGGAAGAGTAATAACTGGCATGTTTTTTCCTTTCTACAGTGGTGATCCCTACAATGCATCACGTGTAGCTAATAATTTATCAAAAAGAGATACAACGCATAAAACACTTTTACGAGTAAGTATTTGGCTGCATGGGTAGTTTAAAAATAACTACAAGTTCGCATTTTGGCTTTTTTGCTTTGTAATTACAAGGATTAATCCTTTTATAAAATCAGGGTAATTTTGACAGATGAGTTTTCATTTCCATACTTTAGTATCCGATTTAAAAAGTGACACTAATGACACAATTCCCTTTAACAGATTTTCCATTGAAAATTGCAAGTTTAAACTTGTATAATTTTGCCAAACCTCCATTTAGCTTTTATCATCCCGATGAGCATTACACAGCCCTACAATGGCAAGAAAAATGCGATTGGCTATTATTTCAACTGTCTCAAATACAGCCGAGTGTTATTGGTTTTCAAGAAGTTTTTAGTCCTGATGAATTAGAACGTATTTGTCATTCTTGCGGCTTACCCTTTTTCTCTACGATCAATAGCCCCGTAGTTGCAGAGGATGACCCGTTTTTATTTATTAAACCGGTCGTTGCAATAGCCTCCACTTATCCAATTGAAAAATTTGAAAAGTTAGAACCAGATACTGAACTACTTACGGCGTTTAACTTACCAATTAATTTTAAATTTAACCGCGAGCCGATCAAAGCAACAATTACTCTCCCAGTCATAGGAACTGTTTCTTTTTATATCATTCATTTAAAATCAAAGCGCCCAACCTCCCTCACTAGCTATACTAACATTGCATTTAAAGACCAAACTCTTGCAAGCGCATTAATCAATACGACACTTGGTCGGTATCACAGCGACATGCAGCGCAGTTTAGAATTAGCGCTTATTTATAAAGATGTGATTCAAAACCAAGTCCATAGGCAACACTACACAGTAATTATGGGTGATTTTAATGATCAGATTTCTAATGATGGATTAGGATTTATTTTTAACCAAGCCAACATCGAATGCACTCAAAACCAAAATAAGCTTGGACTAAGTGACTCTTATCAAGGAAATGAAGAGGATCGCATTGGCACTCACTATTTTCAAAATCAAGGTAAAGTGCTTGATTACATTTTATTGTCGTCCTCGTTACTTTTGCCAGAGTCTCCTTTTAAAGTTGAATATAACACCATTGACCAACATTTAACCGACACTTCTGGGCTTGAACAAAAACTCAGTAGCGATCACGCATTAATTTATATCGATATTACTAAAAAATAAAAACTTCACTACAGCACAAACTTTTCGATGATATAATGAAAAAAATTTTAATTTACCGGAATAGACAATGAGAACATGTGGTGTTGAGATTAAAGGAAGTGAAATTCTTTTATGTTTATTAAGCAAAGAAGAAGATGTCTTTGATATTCGAGATATCCGTCAATCGCGTTTCACGTTATCAAATTCGAACGATGCTGAGCAGCTACATAAATTCCAATTTGATTTCAAAAAATTAATCGAAGATTACAAGATAGATACTATTGCTATCAAACAGCGTCCACATACTGGAAAGTTTTCTGGCAGTGCTGTTGGTTTTAAAATGGAAGCTGCTATCCAGTTAATCAGTAATGTTCGCGTGGTTTTGCTATCTGCGAATGATATTAAAGAGCAATTAAAGCGCAATCCACTACCTATTGATTTTGAATCTACGGGCTTAAAAAAATATCAGGAACACGCTTTTATTTCTGCATATGTAGAGATTATGGAACAAACATACCCACGCTTAAAAACTGACATTTAATTACTTAAGGCGCATGCGCTTCTTTTTATTGTGGTTTGTTTTGAAACTGCGCGAGGTTTTTTCCCACCCTCATATTTTTTAATCAGAAGTGCTCACCCCCTTATAGTTATCAATAAAAAAAAACCGCTTAAATACTTTGTACTTAAGCGGTTTTTTTATTTAACTACACGTTATTTAGTGTACGCGCGTGGCATCGCACTTTGTTTAATATAACGCTCAGCCAATTTGTCTTGGCGTGAATCTGTGCTGTATTCTTTACCACCAATCCACATTTGATCGACCTTAGAGCTCAATTCAAACGGATCAGCGCTCCAAAGTACTAAGTCAGCTGCTTTACCGACTGCAATTTCACCTGCATCAATACCAAATACATCTGCAACATTGGCTGTAATTGCTTTTAATGCCCCCTCGGCAGACATGCCATTGGCGACAGCAATACCTGCATCATAGCGTAACTGATACATATTATGGCTAGAATCACCCCCAACGGTTAATAATACTGTCACACCTGCTTTCTCGAGCACTCCTGCTGTTGTAAGCGATGAATGCAGTGAATCAAAACTTCCAGGTAAATTCGCAACGGCACTTAAAATAACAGGTACTTTGGCAGTAACAAGTTCATCTGTAATGAGTTGTGCATCTTGCGCACCCGCAAACACCATATTGAGTTTTTCAAACTGACTTTTAAGTTTGATAAGCTCCAGCATATCTTGAGCACGAGACACTTCAATAATCAGCGGTTTTTCGCCAGCTAACAGCGCGGTTAAAATTGTTTCTTTTTTAGATGGTTCTTTGTCATCTTTATCATCTTTTTTCGATTTATTTTTCGCTTTCTCTAATTTTTTAGCTTGTCCATCAAGGGTATCGATGAGTTCTTGTAAACTGTATGCACGCGATCCTTTGCTGCGTTCACCAAGTTTAACCAATACCGCATTGCGAGGGATCAATACGCTGTTAAACTCGCCCGAAAGGTCAACGACTGACATTAAGCCCGCAAAAATATCATCGCCACCTGAAGGCGCAATCACATCACGGGTGATCCCACCTTTGCGTGCGTAAGGCACTAAGCTTGAACGAGGATTAAATGCCAAACTTGGGTCAAATGTGATGTCTGCTTTTTTATCGCCCGCATCACGCGATGCAGCTACAGCACCCACTTCGACTAAACCTAATTGGTTTAATGAACTGATAATGCCAGGGCTTAAAATTTTACCCTGCGCATCAATCACTTGCGTTGCGTTATGAGACTGAGGGTTAATTGCTATAATTTTACCTTCATCCATTACCACGGTCGCATTATTCAAAATACCTTGCTCATTGGCGGTGTACACCGTAGCGTTTGTAATCGCAATCGGTGCAGCATAAGCCGAAAAACCTGTTAATAAAGCAGCTGCTAATATCGATTTTTTAAATACTTTCATCATTTTATCTCCTTAGCGTTGCCCTAACATGAAATCACTTTGTGCTTGATATGCACTATCAAACCGGTCGTATACTTTTGCACCGTCAACAAATACTTGTTCTGCATGAGCATAAACGCTAAATGGGCTTTGATTCCAGATAACGACATCTGCTTGTTTACCCGCTTCTAAAGTCCCTGTTTTATCTAAAATACCAAGCGATTTTGCAGGGTTAGCTGTGATCCACTTAATGGCATCTTGCTCTTTAATTGCAAAGCCTTTGTTATTACCGCTGGCCATTGCTTTACCCGCTTCTTGATTTAAGCGTTGGATCGTATTGTCTGAATCTGAATGGACAATGGCACATGAATTTTTTGCCGCATCAACAATGGCAATATTTTCATGAACCATGTCGTATGCTTCCATTTTGAAACCCCACCAATCTGGCCAAAGTGCTGCACAGTTTTGATTTTCGCCAAGCATATCGGCTATTTTATAAGCTTCAATTCCGTGGTGGAATGTCCCCGCGTGATAACCAAACTCTTTCGATAAATCAATCATCATCGCCATTTCTTCAGCTTTATAACAATGATTGTGGATCATCACTTCGCCATCTAATACCCCTTTGAGGGTATCGAGCATTAAATCACGTTTTGGAGCTTGCGGGTTTTTACCTGCCGCATAATCACGCTCGTACTTTTCCCAAGCTCGTTTGTATTCTGTCGCTTCAATAAACGCGTCACGATAACCTGCCATGTTCCCCATGCGTGTTGATGGTGCTTCTTGACGGCTGCCATAAACACGTTTTGGATTTTCACCACAGGCCATTTTTAAGCCATAAGGTGCATCAGGAAATTTCATTGCTTGCATCGTGTGCGCAGGCACGTTTTTAAGCGTTACACCACGGCCACCAATTAAATTAGCTGAGCCTGGTAAAATTTGAAGCGTTGTGATCCCACCGGCACGGGCAGTATTAAAGCCTGGATCTTGTGGCCATACTGAATGTTCAACCCATACTTCAGCAGTCACTGGATGCGTCATTTCATTGCCATCTTGATGTGATTCAACACCTGGATTTGGGTAAGCCCCTAAATGCGAATGAACGTCGATAATACCAGGAGTAACCCATTTACCTTGTGCATCAATGACGGTTGCGCCATTGGTGTAAATGTCTTTACCAATTTGACTAATTTTACCATTGACCATTAACACGTCAGCATCATCTAAACGCTCTCCGGTCCCTGTCAGTACAGTAGCGTTTTGGATGAGGATGGTCTTTGATTCTAATGCTTTATAAGTGCTTGGATAGGGATTTTTTTCAATTGAAACTTTTGGATCTTGAGGACCTGACTCATTACAGCCAACAAGCGCTGCGCTAAGTGCAATCATCATTACCGATGGGGCAAAATGTCGCATTGTTATTGTTCTCCTTTTTATAGTTAACAACACTTTAGCGGACAATTTTTAAGATTGCGATCCTTTGGCGGCAAAATCACAAAGAATAAAGCTGAAACTTTAACTTTTATTTAATTTATCAAATTTGCCAGCAAAATTGCGGTTTGTCGGGTTGGTTTTGGTAACAGATTAATTTAATTATCGCGCCATGACTGATGTCTATAGGCAAATATTGGGGAAGTGCAACTTGATTACCGAAACCTAATAAATGAGTGAGAAAATGCCGTATAACGCCACCATGAGTCACCACTAAAACTCGTTGATTTGTATATCCGACCGCAATGTTATTGATTGCACCTTCAACTCGAGTTGCAAAATCAGTCATTGCTTCACCATTTGGGATGTTCCGTTCATATGGATTGGCAAAATAACACTCTGCGGCACTATTTGGTTGGGCAAATAATTCTTCATATAAAGTGCCATCCCAATCACCAAAGTCAATTTCGGCTAATTTTGGCTCAAAAGAGACTGGTAATTGCTGTAAATGAGCATATTCGGTGGCAAACTGCGCACAGCGCAGCAAGGGCGAACTAATCACATGATCACACTTAAGTGACGCTAAAGATTGATGCATTTGCTGCCAACCTAGAGCTGTAAGTGGATCGTCGGTTTTACCGCGCAGTTTTTTACCCCCAGCCACTTCACCATGACGTAATAAATAAATCTCAGTCATTGTTTGCCTTAAGCACTAGAGGTAAACCCGCCATCACGGCACTCACTCGCTCGCATTGCTCTGCAATCGCTTGATTGAGCCAACCTTGCTGATCACAAAACTGGCGTGCCAAAGCATTATCTGGTGTGATTGAAAAGCCCACTTCATTACTTACTAATACCACCTCTGATTGGGTTTGATTTAAAGCGAGTAAAAATTCACTTTTAATTTTGGCAAACGCATCGTTGATAAACACTGCCTCGTTACCTTCAACTCGTGCAAACCGTTTGTAATCTTCTGATAAATAATACAACCAGTTATTCAACCAAAGGGTCATACAATCAATTAAAATCAGGTGGTGACTATAATTTTGGTTAAGCAAAATAGCGTTAATATCCAACGGGGCTTCTATCGTTGGCCAATTAGCAGGACGATGAGTTTGATGATGTGAAATACGTGCTTTCATCTCATCATCTATCGGTTCCGCCGTTGCAACATACAACACCGGTTTACACGACGTACGTGCTAAAAACTCTGCATAACGACTTTTACCTGAGCGTACACCACCAATAATTAAATGCTTCACACCATCCTCCCAAAATTTTAACTAGCATAACAAAGCTATTGATAAAACAAAGCGTTAGTTCAGTGTATTGTAACCATTTTAGTCTTAAAACTAGCAACTACGGGACGTTTTACTTACACTATGCCATCTACAATTTGAGCCGTTATCATGCAAACCTATATAGACATTATTAATAATAAAACCAAGCCATTAGGCTCTTTAGGGAAATTAGAGCAGCTCGCATTGCAATTGGCTACAATCCAAAAATCAGAAAAAATTGAAATCATACAACCACAAATGATTGTTTTTGCAGGTGATCATGGCGTTGCGGCGCATAATATTAGTATTGCACCCAGCGCAGTCACGACGTTAATGGTTAATAATTTTTTAAACGGTGGCGCCGCCATTAATTGCTTTGCACGCACCTTAGGTTGGCAACTTAACGTGGTTGACTGCGGTATTTTAACCGACATCGCTCATCCATCTTTAATTAAAAACCGCTTAGGTCAATGCAGTGGCGATATCAGCCAAACAGCTGCAATGACTGAACAACAGCTGTTACAAACCGAGTCTTTTTGCGACACGTTCATTGCTTCTTTGGCAAGCAAAGGGACAAATCTACTTGGCTTTGGTGAAATGGGTATTGGCAATACCACACCGGCTGCCACCTTATGCGCAGCCTTACTGGGCTTAAGTGCAAAAGACACAGTAGGCGCAGGCACTGGCATTAACCCAGAACAGCTTGCTGTTAAAATTAAACTCGTAAGCTCTGCCCTTGCTCGCCACCACACAGTTGGGAGTTTAGCGCCCAAAGCGTTATTACGTGAGTTTGGTGGCTTTGAAATTGCGCATTTAGTTGCTGCAATTTTGGCAGGTTTTAAACATAACATGATTTTACTGATTGATGGTTTTATTGTTACTGCGGCGGCTTTAATAGCGATAAAAGTCAACCCAAAATGCCAAGCAAACATGGTGTTTTCTCATTGTTCGATGGAACAAGCTCATCACAAAATATTGCACTCTATCAATGCCGAACCATTGCTAGATTTAGGTTTGCGCTTAGGCGAAGGCACCGGTGCAGCACTTGCATTGCCTTTAGTTCAAGCTGCTGCCAGCTTCTTTAATGATATGGCCAGTTTTGCTGACGTTGGGATCGAGCTGTGATATACCTTCGCGCCCAGTGGACAGTATTTTTAATCGCGCTAGGGTTTTTAACTCGCATACCTATTGGAAACGTCGACTTTAGCTCTCAAAAGCTTAATAAAGCCAGCCGCTACTTTGCCGTCGTTGGTGCAATAATTGGCATGTTATGTGCCGGGGTCTATTGGCTGGCGCAGTTAGTGTTGAGCCAAGAAATTTCAATTTTAATCAGTATGATATTTGGTTTTTATCTCACGGGTGGTTTTCACGAAGATGGCTTAGCCGATGTGTGTGATGGTTTCGGTGGAGGCTATACACAAAAACGCAAACTTGAAATAATGAAAGACTCTCGGGTTGGTACTTATGGCAGTTTGGGTCTTTTTAGCGCATTATTTTTAAAGTTTTTATTACTCAACGAATTGGCTAGCCCAGCGCTCGCGTTAATCGTAATGCACACTTTAAGCCGCGCGCTAGCCAGTAGCATTATTTTTAGCGCGCACTACGCCAGCGCAGATTTAATCAGTAAAACAAAACCATTAGCTAATAATATGAGCATAACATCGTTACTTATTTTACTCATAAGTACTGCACTGATCCTCGCATTAAGCACCTTTGTTTATTTTACTATTAATCATTTAGTGATCTTAATCTGCGTTTTACTTGTACTGCGCAGCATATTAATTCGATGGTTTAAGCTTCATTTAAACGGTTATACCGGAGACTGCTTGGGTTTTGCTCAGCAGGCAAGCGAATTGCTTGGTTACCTCACTCTTATCATTTTATTAGGAACTCCCGATGTCAGATAAAGAAACACGCCACAAAGAACGTCAAGAAAAACTCAAACAAGCTGTTGATACTAAAATTGCCAATGCACAAACAGTCAAAGGCTTGATGATTGTGATCACGGGCAATGGTAAAGGTAAATCAACCTCGGGGTTTGGCACTGTCGCACGAGGTGTGGGCCACGGCTTAAAGTGTGCTGTTGCGCAATTTATCAAAGGCAATTGGGAATGTGGCGAACGTGCGCTGCTTGAAAAAAATGGCGTTGAGTTCCATGTTATGGGCACCGGCTTTACTTGGAATACCCAAGATCGGGTTGCTGATACTGAGGCCGCATTGGCCATTTGGGAAAAATGCGAACATATGCTGCAAGATGAAAGCTTAGACTTAGTATTACTTGATGAACTTACTTACATGATCACCTACGATTACGTGCCACTTGAGCGTGTATTAACTGCGCTGCGTAATCGTCCATTTATGCAAAGTGTGGTGATCACCGGGCGCGCGGCACATCGTGAACTAACTGAAATGGCAGATACCGTTTCAGAAGTTAGAAATGTAAAGCACGCATTTGACTCCGGTGTTAAAGCACTAAAAGGCGTAGACTGGTAAATCGCTTAGTAAACGCTGAAATGAATTACCTAAAATAAAAACCACCATAAAAATATGGCGGTTTTTATTTTAAATCTCTGATAAGCCAGATTAACGGCCACCAAAACAATACGTCATGACTGTATCAATTAGCGGTGCACCTTACACTTTAACTTTAGCTTTAATAAAACACTTTGCGATAAACCAAACCTGTTTAGTAAGTTGCAGCGCGCTTTAAACGATCGTGAATTGCCATCCACTGCGCCCCTTGAGGCGGCTGCTCAAGCCAAATTTCATTTACACCTTGACTGTCAACTTGCGCCAGCATTCTAAATAATAATTGCCCATACTCTTTTGCATTATTTGGCATCTGAGTCGTGTGAACAAAAGCATTGTCAGTGTGAATTGTCATACTTAACAACGCTATTGGTTGTTGCACACTCTCAAGTGCACGTGATAATTGCTCGGCATTCATCACTCGCAACACGGTATTTGGTTGGTAATGCGCTTTTACATTGCCAGGCACGGCCATAATATGTTGGCGCGGCTGCGCAACGTTTTGTTCAAGTACCGCACTAAGTTCTTGAGCCGTGATAGGGCCTGCTCGTAATATTTGGACTGTCTCACCGGTTAAGTCAACAATTGTCGACTCTAAACCATGCTCACAATCACCGCCATCAAGCACCGCGGCTAATTTTCCATCAAGCCCATTGATTACATGTTTAGCACTGGTTGGGCTGAGCTTTTTATAAGGGTTTGCTGAAGGTGCAGCAACCGCAAGATTAAACTCGGTTAATAAATTAAGCAAAGCTGGGTGAGCTGGGACTCTAAGTCCAATTGTTGATAACCCACCTGTCACCACATCGTTCACACCATCGGCTTTATTCAACAAAAGTGTTAAAGGGCCTGGCCAAAATGCATCAGCAAGTTTTAGCGCCGCTGGTGGAATTGTTTTAACCCAGTTTTTCATCTGCGAGGCATCAGCTAAGTGAACAATGAGTGGATGATTAGTTGGGCGCCCTTTTGCCTGAAAAATTTTTGCTACTGCGCAAGGATTACGCGCATCGGCGGCTAAACCATAAACGGTTTCGGTCGGTACAGCGACAAGTTCACCTTGTGCAATTAACTGCGCAGCGTGGGCAATATCATCTTGTTTAAGTGCTGATAAAACTAAGGTTTTCATGGGTTACACCTTGGGCAAAAATCTGGCTGAGCAAATGACTCAACTACAGAATATGTTTCACTATGTAAGCAATATTGGCAATGTGCCGTACGCGATTTAATTTTTTCAGTTGGTGTATCACACCACTCACACGGTAAACCGGTTTCAAACTGATCGGGCCAAAAATCAGGGGCGTTACACGATGGGCAGATACATTGTAAGCGCGCGACTAAATTTTCAGCCGCTTTCACAATATGACTTTGCCGTGCAGGACACTGGTGAGCCCGTAAATCATAACTGATATTTAGGGCTCCGTTTGCCAGCCAATTTGGCAGTGTTATTGCTGCATCTGCAGCACTGAGCCCTTTAACTAAATGACGCGCATTATCACGCATTTTAATTACTAAGCCTTGCCCTTCTGGTACTGTTGCTAAAAAATGCTCGGCCTCATTAATTGCTGCAATATCGATACTTTTAACCGCAATAGGGGCTGAAAAACGACCCACCACGCGCCAATTATGTTTCAAATCAATATAAGCAATTAATTCTTGGTTAAATGTACCAAACCCATACGGGCTGGGCCCAAAACTGCCCTCACTGCCTATTCCGGCATTGAGACCAGTTAGGGTAATACCGAGGTTTGCTTTTTCAAACGCACATTCTTGTGCAGTTTTTTGCCGTGGTGGCTCGCCAGTAAAGCTGCCAAGCAAATCAGTATTAAAGTCTGTCGTTAATACAATGTCACTGCCAAAAGCCGCTTTAAAAACAGGTGCGATTTGATCCGCTTTTCCATGCAAAGTGAGTAAGGCAATCTGTGGTTGAACTATCATTTTAAGGTAACCTGATCATCTAACAGACAAAACTCATTATAATAAGCACATCTTAGTGCGCCATATCACAACAAACGCGCGCTATTAAACACGCGAAGCTTGCATTCATCTTTAATCAGCAACATTGAGCTGATCAGTAAAAATAAGGGCGCTATTGTGCAAACTCCTAATAGCTAAGTAAAGTAGATTATTAATAACTTTTCGTTCTAGGGAAGTGAGCAGCTGATCCGCTCAAACGGCTAACCTCTTGATTATTTTTAGTACGAAAAAAATTAACTAACTTAGCGAAAACTCCAAACAACACCGAATAGTTCAATTCGGTTTTATCTGCCCACATTAAACCGGTAGTGCACAACCTCAATATGACCCTGTTTGATCGCATCAGCCAAACATTTTTCTTTACCAAGCACTATCACCAAACGCACTATGATGTGGACTACCTTTTGCCAGATAACGTGATTCGACATCATTAAATATACGGTTTGTAAAGCAATACAAATTTTCATCTTACTCATTTTTAACATAATTACATCACTGAGCGTGTGCTACTATTATGTCTCGATTAGGGATTAAACAACGCATAGTAAACAATAATTTACTAGGAGTGTTATGAAAGTAACGGCTACAGATGGCTTAAAGCTCAAAAAATCAATCGTGCATTCATTATGGTTACCTTTAGTTATTTTAGTGGTTGGAGTGTTTTTTGCGATAGATGTTAACCAGCAAGAAACAAAAAATACCGATGCTCAAATCAAAAATGCGTTAGACGAACGTTTATCTCAAATCACCGAAAATGTGAAAGATCGCGTCACCTTGTATGGGTATGGTTTACAAAGTTTACGAAGTGCAATTGCCACCATTGGTTTAGATCACTTTAATTACCAACGTATGCAACGCTATATTCAATCGCATCACTATAATGATGATTATCCGCAACCTCGTGGTTTAGGGTTAATTCGTGTTGTAGAGCAACAAAATAAAGCCGCGTTCCTTGAATTTGCCAAAAATGAGCGACCTGATAAAGAATTTAACTTAAAACAACTTTCAGCCCACGAAGACAGCTTATTTGTTATTCAATACATTGAACCTGAGTTAAAAAACAAACAAGCTCTAGGATTAGATATTGGATCAGAAAAAATGCGGCGCCACGCGGCAATCAGGGCTGCTGAACATAACTCACCTTGGTTGACAGCGCCCATCACTTTAGTACAAGCGAATAAACAAACCATGCAAGGCTTTTTAATTTTAAGCCCAATATTTAGCACTGCTACTCCCCCTAAATCTACAGAACAACGCTTAGCTAGCATTAGAGCGTGGAGCTACTCCCCCATTTTAATTGACGAAGTATTACATGGGATCAGTAGTTTAAAACAAGATATTCTACTTTCAATCACTGACATTACCTCAGCCCCTTCACTGAGCTTTTTTAACTTTGGCGACTCGCACAGTAGGCTTAATCAATACCATAGCGAACAAACCATTGAGTTATTGGGACGTACATGGCAATTGGCATTGACAGCAACTCCTGAGTTTTTAAATGAGCTTAATTTAGTGCCCCCTTACCAACGCTTCACTCATGTGATGATAATCACCTTTGTTATCATGCTTGTCTTTTTTAGCGCGCAGTTAATTTTCATGCGCAATACACAATTAAAAGCACATCGATTAGCACTGGCGCAGACTCGCGAAAAAGCCTTAACAGAGTCGAACTTACGCTTAGAAGGACTTGTAGCACAACGCACAGCTGAAATGGCAACTAATAATGCACTCCAAAAAAGTATTTTAGTTGCATCAAGTTATACCATTATTGCCACTGATATAGAGGGCACTATCACACTGATTAATCCAGCTGGAGAGCAAATGCTGGGTTATTCTGCCGATGAACTTATTGGCAAACAAAATCCAGGAATTTTTCATTTAATTGATGAAGTAATCGAGCGTGCCGCCATCCTGAGCGATGAATTAGGCTACCCAATAACGCCCGGATTTGAAACGTTTGTTGCCAAAGCACGACTTGGTGAACCTGATATCAATCGTTGGACGTATATCAATAAAAATGGGCACCATATACAGGTCAAACTCAGTGTTAATTGCTTACATAACGACCAAAATCAATTGTTGGGATTTTTAGGGATCGCAGCTGATTTAACTACGCAACTTAAACATGAACAAGCTCTTGCTCAGGCCAAGGAACGAGCTGAAAAAGCAGCGAAATCCAAATCTGAATTTTTAGCTAATATGAGCCATGAAATTCGCACTCCAATGAATGGGCTTTTTGGGGTGTTACAGCTGTTAAAAGAAGACACCTTGTCTGAACAAGGCCAATATTTACTCGATAAAGCGCTTTATTCAGCTAAAAGTTTAACCGTAATAATTAATGATATTTTAGACTTCTCAAAAATTGAAGCCGGAAAGCTCACACTTGAGCCTCATGATTTCAAACTTTCTGAGCTGATTGAGCACCTTAACTCTGATTTATCGGTCAACGCCTTTACTAAACAAATTTATTTAAAATTTGAACGCAACGTCTCTCATGATATGTGGCATGGTGATCAGCTCAGAATCCACCAAATTTTACTTAATATAATTTCAAATGCGATTAAATTTACCAAAACCGGTGGCGTCACTGTCATCATAAATACATTAAACCCACAAGAAGGCTTAGCTATTTCAGTAGTTGATACGGGGATCGGTATTTCAAACGAGGCCTTAACACGTTTATTTCACCGTTTTGAACAAGCAGATAAATCAACCACTCGACACTATGGAGGCACAGGTTTAGGGCTCTCAATCTCCCATTCTTTGGTTGAACTTATGAATGGTACAATCTCAGTCAAGAGTAAAGAAAATCACGGCAGTACTTTTTCTATTTCGTTACCGCTTGCCCAATCTACCGCACCAGAACATCAACAATCTCAGGCTGTTACGCAGCTTAATTTAACAAATAAAACCATTGTAATCGCTGAAGATAATGCCATTAATATTATCGTAGTCACCGCAATGCTAAAATCGACTCATGCTACTTTAGTGATTGCACACAATGGGATTGAAGCAATTGAAATGACTGAACAACATCAGCCAGATCTAATTTTGATGGATATTCAAATGCCTCGAATGGATGGGATTACAGCATGTCAAAAAATAAAAGCTGTACACCCCTCTCTTCCTATTGTGGCACTGACAGCGAACGCATTTGCCGAAGATAAAGCGCTATACGATAAGGTTGGTTTTGATGGCTATTTAGCAAAACCACTGACGAACCATGATTTATTATTCGAGATAAGCAAAGCATTGCACCTACAAGAGTAGACTAAATAAGTCCTGTCCCGAACCCATGCAAGGCTTTGTGGTATGCTCATCCTTGCTGATAAATGGTTACAGCGTATTGCTGCGTTATCAGTTCGGTAATGAATTCGCTCGCACCGCTGGTTGGCGTAATTAGATAAACGTGTTTTTTAGCGCGCGTTAATGCCACATAAAATAAACGACGCTCTTCTGCATACGCAAAATCGTCTTGCTTGGGTAAATACACATCAAAAAAAAGCTCGTCAGGTTGTTTAGCTGGAAAACCATATCGACCTTCATTAAGACCCACTAAAATCACATAATCGGCTTCTTTACCTTTGCTGCTGTGGACTGTGTATGTTTCAAGCGTCAGGTGTGAAAAATTCTTTTTTAACAGCGCTAATTGTGCAGAATCAGGTAATAGAAAACCAAAACGAGCCAAAATGAAAACTGAAGCACGAGCGCCTGCATCAATTAATCTTAAAGCTTGAGTCAACGAAGCTAAAACATCATGTTTGTGCTCCTCAAATAACAGTGTGATTGCGTTGTGTTTTTGCAATACATGAGAAGTTAACTCTTTTTTTAATTGCGCAGGATTTTGCATCACAAAGTTATTGGCCACTTCGGCAATTTTATTATTAAAACGAAACGTGCGATCTAAATTTACCGTGCATCCTGCTCCAAAATATGCATGAAAATGCGTAATGAAATAGTGATTAGAACCACTAAATCGATAAATCGACTGCCAATCATCCCCTACTGCAAATAACCGAGAGTCAGCCACATTGTCAGTTAAAGCCTTGAGCAATTGTGCGCGGGGTTCGGAGATATCCTGAAATTCATCAACCAAAATATGCTGCCATGTGGCTTTAAACTTACCTGTGTGTAGCATTTTAGTGGCATTAAAAATCATATCATCAAAATCAAGCTCTTGATGAGCAGCAAGGTGTTTTTTATAGGCATCCAATAAAGGGCTTAGAAGATTAAAGTAGCATTCAAAAGTACGTTCGGTTGTAGCATCCGTAAAAAAGTGTGGTGCTAAGGTAGGTGATTGCGAGGCAGCCCTAACAACATCAAAAAAACGCAGAACCTGATTTTGCAGTGTCTTAAACTCGGTAGAAGTAATCAGCATTTCAAAACTACTTTGCGTATTAAACCGATTTTTTTCGTCGACACATAATCCATTAATTAAATTAACTACATCATTTTTATAGTGTAATTGTGTTTTAATCCGCTCATGAAACTGTTCAAGCAGCCAAATTTTTTTTTGATCACTGTTTGTTGCAAATGCAGATATTTTTGGCGCAAAGCCCTGTGCTTGGCTAATAATAGCCAGCGCGAGACTATGAAATGTTGCACACTTTATGTCTTGTCGCTTCAGGGTATTTTTAAGTCGGATATCCATTTCTTGCGCTGCATCTTTACCATAAGCAAGTAACAGAATTTGAGCGGGGTTTGCCAAGCCTCGTTGTAATAGATAGGCGACGCGCCCTACCATCACACTAGTTTTACCACTACCCGCACCCGCTAATACCAAATTATTATCGTCATTAATCACGCACGCTTGTCTTTGCTTTGCCGTTAAAGGGCGCGTACTTAAATGTTCAAAAAATAAGTTTAAATTTGCAAGTTCGTTCTGGATGAAATACGACCGACAACGATGTAAGTGTTGGCTACTGATTGGATTAAGCGAGGCTAGTTTTTTAATATTTTTTGACAAATCAGCACTGATTGTCGATCCATCAGGCAAAGCCTGCCAGCGCTTCGCCAAGAGATTTATCTCAGCTTGCAAAGCGTATTGTTCAGAACTACGAAAATACTGGTGGGTCAGTCTTTGCTCAAATGAATAAAGCGCTTTGTTTAACTCGGGTGCATGATGTTTAATCCAGTAGTCCAACATAAAAGTATGATGTGTTCGTTTTAAATTGTAAGAGAGTAATTTAAAGGTCAACGTTTCTGATTGCGTAAAAAGAGTCAAACGGCCACCAAACCAACTAGCATCAAATAAAATAGGTTTGGCTATATCCAGCCATGGAAAGGTTTTTTGCTTATTAAACTGCGTAATCGTGATGCCGTTGTCATCATAAGTAATAAATACGCGTTTGTTTACCAAACGAGCCAACCAATGGCTGCGAATATGAGGGCGGGAATTCATTTCAAGCATAATAACTAGCGTCGTCAAAACAGAGGATTATACCCAACTGAGCGAGTTTGTCGCCCAGCAAATACCTTTTTTCGCCTCCTTCCCTTTTGATTTTACTGTTAAAAATATTGCTTAGTGAACTTACTAACCTCATTACTAAATATTAAATCGTTCACAGGTAGCAGTTTTAAGTGCCAATTGCGTTGTATTGACGTGTATAGCCAACTATTAAGGAATTAAGCTTATTATCGTTTAAAATATTTGGTTAGAGGTGGTCATAAGAGATCGACCTTGTATGAATATAGTGATTTTCGTTTATAGCCATAACTCAGATTTATTAAAGCCAACGACCGGGTTTTTATACTCAACAACTCAATTGGCTTTAATCGTTCATGCTATTTTTTACAAAATGTGAGAGATAACGTCGTTAAGCCTTGATAAGTAACAGTAATTTTCTCTTGCAGTGGCACATCTAACACCCCGGCATAAGAACCAGTAATAATGCTATCACCGGCATGAATGCTGATACCTTGACTGTGTAAAAAATTAACGAGCCAATAAAGTGGTGCTTTAGCATCGTTATTTTGATGTTGGCCCATAATTATTCGTTCAGGCTCGGTGCCGCACTTCAAACCTATGGTCAACTCACTGGCCAAACCTAGCCTAGCAAAGTCGATTTGTGGGCCAATCACTAAACCTTGGTTAAATAAACCATCCGCAAATAACTCATAAAAACTGCATTCATTGGGTTGATCAAAACGCCCGCCTATCAGCTCTAGTCCTAAATGGACTGAGCCAATGGCAGCGTCAATTTCAGCATGAGTCAGTGTCGCTTGGCCTGCCAATAATGACGATGAAAAAACAAAGACTAATTCAGGTTCAATGCGTGCAACCTGCTGCGGCGCCCAAACAGCAACTGGATAGTTGGCTGCATTATCCGTGACAAAATGATGCGTCTCACTTTTAAATATGGGGGCCACGACACGTTTATCCGCGCTCGGTAATGAACATTTCCACCCTGTAACTGTATCATTTTGACGTTGGCACCATGCTGCACTCATGCCTTGTTGCAGTGTAAATGCAGCGTCTAAATCACACAATAGCGTAGGAAACGACAGTGTTTGCCCCTTGAGCCCAAGTGCTCGACGTTCAACCAAGGTTGCAATAATTGAGTCAGCTGTGACCGGTGCGGTAACATTCATTACATTTGATTCCATAAGAGAAAAAGGCCTAGTCTAGGAAGCTATAATACAACCATAGTAACAACGGTGGTAAAACAGCGAAATATTAAATGGAAATGCAACTAGATAAATCGCTTCTAACGTTTTCATCTTTTATCATTATGGTTTTATTGCTGTCATGTTCAAATTAAAATCCCGTTTATAAATAAAGAATACTTCCTCTATTTGCTGTGGATTTAACAACTCCAAATGCATTGTTCTAATAAGACCTTTAAATGATTCAGTAGCAAAAGTCTCATTGATCAGTGCAATAACTCGTCGGCCCAAATCAGATCGACTACATGCAAAAAAGCCAGCTTGATAGGCACCCATATCGTGGATATTGCGTGAATATAAGAATACGTTAGGGTCACTTAACTCATGCGTCGCCGTTGTATGATAGTCAATAATAAAATCAAGGCGCTTTTTAACGAGCATATTTACCAGTTGATTGTGATTTTCAATCCCTGATATAAAGATTAAATTTGGATTTCGCTTTTCAACCTCGGTCAAACTCTCACCATAATACGATGGAATAAGCCCAACTTTATACTCTTTAATTAATGCTTTAATTGCTACTGTCTGAGGTAACGTTTTGAATTTTTCATCAATAAACAGTGCTTGTCGTTGAGGGTAAATACTCGACGGATAAGCCGAAAAAATCATTTTTTGTTCTCGTTCATCATTTTTTAATACATTATAAGAACAATGATCCGTTTCGGTTGCAATGAGTTTAAGTGCACGTGAAAAGTTAGATTTATAACTGTTAAAATTTATTTTTGGAGCCAAAATAGCATTTAACTTCATAAATATTTGGCCTTCTATCTCCGAAAAACTAAACTCATCATCCGTGCCTGTGCGAGAAACAAAATAAAGCTGTTCAAGCTGATTTTTTTGAGTTTCGATTGTCGTCATTGCCAATGCTTTAGGGTTGAAGATACTCAAAAATAGTAACAATAAAAATGTTTTAATCATGTACATTTTTATATAACACTTCATCAATACCATATTTGTTACTTAAATTTAGTGTGTAAGCTGTCAATGCTTTTTAATCTTTCGAACCAAAAAAGAAGCCCCTAAAGAAATAAGCATGATACATGCCAGCTATACGTGAAAAAAGTAACCGCCATTGTACCTTATTCTTGACGATTGGATAATAACATTGGCTGCCATAAGGAAATAAGGGTAATTTTAGTACCCCTAAGTATAATAAATACTCTGCAAAACACAGTATTTCAACTTTTGTAAGTAATTTAGATGCATTGTATTTTTTACTTAGGGTTATTCATTTCAAATTTTTGTTTAAATCTCATCTCTAACTGCGTAAATGCATTAAGTTGTAATGAACATGCAACAGTAAGGGAAAACAAGCGCACTACTATGCGTTTAGCGACGATAGCGCGCTTTCATTTCGATTTCTAACCGCTAAAAATAAGGTTAAGATCCCTTTTCACTCGCGTTCAGTCAGATTGGTTAACTCTGCGCTTTGTTTTAGATAAACTCACCGTAACCTAGCGTAGTTTATCCAAGCTTACTTTGGGGGCATAATTAAACCTATTAAATCGATAGCCTCTTATTAAAGGCTCAAGCAACGTGAGGCATCTTGTTTGAGGATCATGCAGCACCGTTCCACTGCAAAATTTCACAGGTATTTTACAACACTCGGTCAAATAGCGAGAAACATGTAAACTAAATACCCTCATCCCTAGGTTGGATGACGTTAATTAAACGTTTTTTATAATAGTTCAACAATACTACTAACAATTAAGCTCAGTTCTAACATGGCAGCAAAAAACAGTAATAACATCCCTATTAAAGTAAAAATCACTTTTAAATCATATGAGCAGCAATTAAAGAAAGCAGAACATGTCTTATTAACAAACCCAACCCATAAATTGGACTTGAGCAATTTAAGTTAATATTAAAAATAATTACAGTTAACTTTAGATTGAGCTATCAATCAGACTTATAGTTTGGCAAAATCAAGGAAGAGTACTTGAGGTATTAAAGGCCTGACAACGTGAGTAATAGGTTAGCCCTTTACTACTTTTTTAGGAACTCTCATGTTAAACAAACGCCCTACAATAATCATTGTTGGTGGTGGAGCCGGTGGGCTTGCACTTGCAACTCAATTAGGCCACAAATTAGGGAAAAAACGTCACGCCGATATACTACTAATCGATAAAAACCGCAGCCATATTTGGAAACCTCTACTGCATGAGGTTGCTACAGGCTCCCTTGACGCTGATTTAGATGGCGTTGTATACAGCGCTCACGCAGCAAAACACCATTACCGTTTTGTGCTGGGTACTTTATTTTCAATTAACAATTGCACCAAAACGGTTTCTCTTGCTGCTTTATATGATGACGACAACCACCTAATTTTACCCGAACGTACGCTCAATTATGACCATTTAGTATTGGCCGTTGGCAGTGTTAGTAACGACTTTAATACGCCCGGTGTCAAACAGCATTGTTACTTTCTCGATTCAAATCAGCAAGCTGAGCGCTTTCAACATGCCTTGCTTGATAATTTTACCCGCATTCATCATACCGAAGAAACCAACAAAGCATTAAAAATTGCAATTGTAGGTGCTGGCGCCACAGGCGTTGAACTTTCAGCGGAACTATATCATGTAACCGAATTACTCAAAGTGTACGGTTTAACCAACATGACGGCTAATAAACTCCATATTAGTTTAATTGAAGCTGGACCAAGGATTTTACCCGCATTATCAGAGCGAATTGCAAGCTCAGCGCGCCGAGAACTTAATAAAATTGGTGTTCATATTCTTGAAAATACACAAGTAAAAGCAGCGAATGAAACAGGATTTGTAACCCAACATCCTGATCCTATCGAAGCTGATATTATGGTTTGGGCAGCAGGCGTTAAAGCCCCTGACTTCATTAAAGAGCTAAACTTTTTTGAACTGACTCGTAATAATCAAATTAAGGTAAATTCATTTTTACAATCAACGGTCGACGCGAGTATTTATGTTATTGGTGACTGCTGCGCCTTTACTCAAGCAGATGGTAGCCAAGTGCCACCACGAGCACAATCAGCGCATCAAATGGCGCAATGCGTAAAACGAAACTTAATTGCCGAGTTTGATCAGCGCCCACTGACTGAATTTAGCTATCAAGATCATGGATCTTTAGTTAACTTGTCTCGTTTTAGCACCGTGGGCAGTTTAATGGGTAATCTAACAAAAAATAGCTTTTTTATTGAAGGTAAAATTGCACGAATGATGTACATTTCGCTTTATCGCATGCATCAACGTGCAATACATGGCGTATGGCGCACAATGGCTTTGTGGCTAAGTGAAAAAATGCTGCGCATAGTGCGACCAAAAATGAAGCTGCATTAAGATAACTGTAGTTTAGGCGCAAAAATCCAGCCGATGAGCTGGATTTTTGTTTTTATTTGTTTAACTGCTTTATGATTTAGTTTCTTTTAGCTTAAAAATAGGGCGTGAGGAATTTAAAAAAGGCATAAAACAAGATGGTGAATAGTTAACCAAAGCTCAGGTTAGTTACATTTGTGTTTATATAACATCACTGCTGGATAATCAATCTAAGGAAGCAATTTCCAACGCAAATTATGTTTTAGATTAACTTGCAATAGGCCTGCTATTGACGTGCCAGCCTTCGTTCTTAGCCTTTAAAATATTTGGCTAGAGATAGATAACTTTAAGATTTAGATTTAATTCAATGCATAGCTAAATCTCTTATCCAGAGCGGAGGTTATATAGATATTTCACTAAAACGAATTTCATATAAGTAAGTTAGCATTCGAATCATGGCATATATTTGTAAAAAAAGCCCAATAAAATTGGGCTTTTAAAACCGTCAACCTATTTCAGGATGGGACAACCATTATACAGTTGCAAGATTACCTTCAAATGAAAACTCAAGCTTGTCATCTTTAAGGGTGATTCTTACCGTACCACCTTCAGACAATTCACCAAATAAAATTTCATTCGCTAATGGTTTTTTCAAGCGCTCTTGAATAACCCTTGCCATGGGACGTGCACCCATTGCTTGGTCGTAGCCTGCATTGGCAAGCCATTGACGCGCTTCGTTGGTAAGCTCTAAACAGACTGATTTTTTATCCAGCTGAGCTTGTAATTCAACAATAAACTTATCTACAACTTGTAAAATCACCTCTTCGTTTAGATGATTAAACCAAATGATGTTATCAAGACGATTTCTAAACTCCGGTGTAAAGGTTTTATTGATTTCAGACATTGCATCATGTGAATGATCCTGTTGTTTAAAACCAATTGATTTGCGAATTGTTTCTTGCACACCCGCATTCGTGGTCATTACTAAGATAATATTTCTAAAATCAGCCTTCCGGCCATTATTATCAGTTAAAGTTCCATGATCCATGACTTGCAATAAGATATTAAAAATATCTGGATGCGCTTTTTCAATCTCATCAAGTAAAACTACTGCATGAGGTTGTTTAATAACAGCTTCAGTCAATAAACCACCTTGTTCAAACCCAACATAACCAGGAGGTGCACCAATTAAACGGCTAATAGCGTGACGCTCTAAATATTCTGACATATCAAAACGAATAAGCTCTACACCCATACATTTTGCCAATTGTTTTGTCACCTCCGTTTTACCTACCCCGGTTGGGCCTGCAAACAAAAATGAACCTATAGGTTTGTCTTCACTCGATAAACCTGAACGTGACAATCTAATTGCAGCTGTTAATGCATCTATCGATTCGTCTTGGCCAAACACAACCATTTTTAAGTTTCGGTCAATATTTTTAAGTGTTTCTTTATCAGATGACGAAACACTTTGCTGTGGAATACGTGCCATTTTTGCAATAATTTGCTCAATGTCAGCCACACCAATTGTTTTCTTACGTTTTGAAGCCGCTAATAAACGTTGGCTTGCACCTGCCTCGTCAATAACGTCTATTGCTTTATCAGGTAAATGACGTTCATTGATGTATTTTGCACTTAGCTCTGCTGCTGCACGTAAGGCTTTTTGAGTGTAACGAATACCATGATGTTGTTCGTAACGTTCTTTTAAGCCGTTTAAAATTTTAGTTGTATCTTCTATTGAAGGCTCAGCAACATCAATTTTTTGAAAGCGACGAACAAGCGCTCTGTCCTTTTCAAAGATATTTTTAAACTCACCATAAGTTGTTGAACCCATACAGCGTAATTTACCGCTCGACAATAATGGCTTAATTAAATTTGATGCATCCATTACACCACCAGACGCAGCTCCAGCGCCAATAATGGTATGAATTTCATCAATAAATAAAATCGCATCAGGCTCTTTTTGCAGCTGTTTTAATAACAATTTAAAACGTTTTTCAAAATCACCACGGTATTTAGTGCCAGCAAGTAATGCCCCCATATCAAGCGAGTAAACCACCGCGTTTTGAATGACTTCTGGTACATCTTTATTGATTATGCGATACGCAAGACCTTCTGCAATGGCCGTTTTACCAACTCCAGCCTCACCGACTAACAATGGATTATTCTTTTTACGACGACAAAGGACTTGCACTGCGCGCTCAACTTCTAAGTCACGGCCGATCAAGGGATCAATATGACCTGCTTTGGCTTCTTTATTTAAGTTCGTTGTAAAGTTAGCTAACTGATTATTTTCATCTTGTGGTGACTCTAAAGCTTCATCAGACATTTCTTCATGATCTTCATCGTCATGATGAGAATCAAGTTTTGATATCCCGTGAGAAATAAAGTTAACAATATCTAACCGTGTTACATCATTTTTCTTTAGTAAATAGACCGCTTGGCTTTCTTGTTCACTAAAAATAGCAACCAATACATTGGCACCTGTTACTTCATTTTTGCCTGAAGACTGAACATGAAATACAGCGCGTTGAAGCACGCGTTGAAAGCCAAGGGTTGGTTGCGTTTCTCGTTCTTGCTCTAACTCAGGAATTAACGGGGTAGTTTCATTAATAAAATCAGATAAAGACGCTTTTAAATTACTCAAGTCAGTACCACAACCAGTTAAGGCTTCAATAGCAGCTGGGTTATCGAGTAAGGCTAATAATAAATGCTCTACCGTCATAAATTCATGACGACGTGATCTCGCTTCGCGAAAAGCGGAATTTAGGGTAATTTCAAGATCTTTGTTTAGCATAGGCAACTCCTAACAGCTCAGATTTGTCTCTGGTTATACCTGCTCATAACTACAAAGCAGTGGATGCTCATTATCACGTGCGTATTGATTGACTTGAGCGACTTTTGTTTCAGCAATTTCTGCAGAATAAACACCACACACTGCTTTACCCTCATAATGAACTTTGAGCATAATTTCTGCTGCTTGTTCACTCGTTTTATTAAAAAACTTCATAATGACTTCAATGACAAAATCCATTGGGGTGTAATCATCATTGTTCAAAATTACATGATACTGTCTCGGAGGTCGAAGCTTTTGCTTCTCATTTTCGCGAACGGTATCGATTACATCAGACTCTTTTAAACCACTCATAATATTAATATAGTCATCTCATAGGTTCTCAAGCAAACTCGAGAAAGAAAAAATAATTAAATATTTTTTTGATTAAAAAAACCACCAAAAAACACTTGACTGATTGTTCAATTAAACTACAGTCGTTAATGAACATGGTTACTCGCTAACCAGTTTACCAATTTATAGTTGTTTAGAATAACTAAATTAGTCAACTTATAGAAGGATGTAGAAGTATGGCTTGCGGAAAAGTCAAATGGTTCAATAACGCCAAAGGTTTTGGGTTCATTGTTGCTGATGGTCGTGAAGAAGATATCTTTGCTCACTTTTCAACAATTGTAATGGACGGATACAAAACACTCAAAGCGGGTCAAGATGTGACATTTGAATTGCAAGCAGGTCCAAAAGGACTGCACGCAACCAATATAGAACCTAATGGAGATCTGCTGCAATAGCAGGTGACTCTGAACACTTAAAAGCGGGTTAACCCGCTTTTTGCATTTCTTACCCCTAGTTATTCAAACTAATTATCCCCTCCCGTTTGTTATGACACTTACCTTATAGTTATACCATTCGATAATAAGCCAAACCTGTTTTATTTAATATTGCGCTGATATACTTCTACGCGAATTTTATAGTAAGAAAATAGTCCGTTTATTGATTTATTTACCTGTAAAAACTAATTATGAGCGTGTTAACACTTTAAATAATGACTTAATGCCCCCATTGTGTAACGAGTAAATTTAGTTTCAATAAACCAATTGCATTGTTGATAAAGGCGGACACGCCCCAATTTTAGGAAGAATGATGACTACAAAAACATCAAAAATCATATATACCAAGACTGATGAAGCACCAGCTTTAGCAACGTACTCGCTATTACCAATCGTTCAAGCATTTACAGCTGTTTCTGGTGTAGAAGTTGAAACCCGTGACATTTCTCTTGCTGGCCGTGTAATCGCCAATTTTTCTCAATATTTAACTGAAGAGCAACGCATCGGCGACGCACTTACAGAGTTAGGTGAATTAGCAAACACGCCTGAAGCAAATATTATCAAACTTCCTAATATCAGTGCTTCAGTGCCACAATTACAAGCGGTAATCAAAGAACTTCAGCAAAAAGGTTATGCACTACCTAATTATCCTGAAGAAGCTAAAACAGACGAAGAAAAATCAGTTAAAGCAACTTACGACAAAATCAAAGGCAGTGCTGTTAACCCTGTACTTCGTGAAGGTAACTCAGATCGCCGTGCGCCAGGTTCTGTTAAGCAATATGCCAAAACAAATCCTCATTCTATGGGCGCATGGTCTAAGACTTCGCAATCACATGTTGCAAGCATGAGCCATGGCGATTTCTTTGATTCTGAAAAGTCAGTTACTGTAAATACACCAACAACTGTACGCATTGAACATGTTGCGACAAATGGTGAAGTAACTGTCCTCAAAGCTAATACACCATTACTTGCTGGTGAAGTGATTGATGCCTCTACGTTAAGCGCCAATGCTTTACGTGAGTTCTTAGAAACTGAAATCAACAATGCAAAAAAAGAAGACGTTTTATTATCTGTGCATTTAAAAGCGACGATGATGAAAGTGTCTGACCCAATTATCTTCGGTCATGCTGTTACTGTTTTCTTTAAAGATGTATTTGCTAAACATGCTGACCTATTTAAACAATTAGGCGTTGATGTTAATAACGGCCTTGGTGATGTTTACAGCAAAATTCAAACTCTTTCTGCGGAGCAACGCGCTGAAGTTGAAGCAGATATCGCTGCTGTTTATGCTGCTCGCCCGGCACTTGCTATGGTTGATTCTGACAAAGGCATCACGAACTTACACGTACCAAGTGATGTGATCATCGATGCATCTATGCCTGCATGTATTCGTTCATCAGGTCAAATGTGGGGCCCAGATGGTCAGCTAAAAGATACTAAAGCAATTATTCCAGATCGTTGTTATGCCGGTGTTTACCAAGCAACAATTGATTTTTGTAAAGAACATGGTGCATTTGATCCAACCACCATGGGCAGTGTGCCAAACGTAGGCTTAATGGCTCAAAAAGCTGAAGAATACGGTTCGCATGACAAAACTTTTGAAATTTCATCAGCAGGTGAAGTACGTGTGGTTGATGCAGCTGGCACTGTGCTATTAAAACACACTGTAGAAGCTGGCGATATTTGGCGCATGTGCCAAGTGAAAGACGCACCAATTCAAGATTGGGTAAAACTTGCTGTTAATCGTGCGCGTTTATCAAATACACCAGCTGTATTTTGGTTAGATGCGAACCGCGCCCATGACGCTGAATTAATTAAAAAAGTTCAAGCTTACTTACCACAACATAATACTGTTGGATTAGAAATTCATATCTTAGCACCTGTTGAAGCAACTAAGTTTTCACTTGAGCGTATCAAACAAGGCTTAGATACAATTTCTGTGACAGGTAACGTATTACGTGACTACTTAACAGATTTATTCCCAATTCTAGAGCTTGGCACCAGTGCTAAAATGCTTTCAATCGTACCATTAATGAATGGTGGTGGTTTGTTTGAAACGGGTGCAGGTGGTTCAGCACCTAAGCACGTTCAACAATTCGAAAAAGAAAACCATTTACGTTGGGATTCTTTAGGTGAATTCTTAGCACTTGCAGCATCACTTGAGCATTTAAGTGTTACTGCGGGCAATGCTAAAGCGAAAGTACTTGCCGATACACTTGATTTAGCAACTGCTAAGTTCTTGCAAGAAAACAAATCACCTTCACGCCGTGTTAACGAACTTGATAACCGTGGTAGCCATTTCTACCTTGCAATGTATTGGGCACAAGAATTAGCAGCGCAAACTGCTGATACGCAACTTGCTGCGATTTTTGCAATTCCTGCGGCAGAGCTTGCTAAAAACGAAGCGAAAATCGTATCTGAGCTAAATTCAGCTCAAGGTGTAAGCGTTGATGTAGATGGTTATTTCTTTCCAAATGATGATCTTGCAAGCAAAGCGATGCGTCCAAGCGCAACGCTTAACGCTATAATTAATAAAATCTAAATAAGTTACTTATTCGATTTTTCAGGGCACTTCGGTGCCCTTTCTTATTTTGCCAAGGTATAATCTATTTATTGAATACTCTATTGAGCAAACTATGCCCTCACCTGTTAATAAATCTTCATCACAAAAACGCATCAAGCCATTTAAAAAACCAGTAGCTTTACCAAAAGATGAACAAAAAATTGTTTTATTTAACAAACCTTTTGATGTGTTATGCCAATTCACCGATGAGGCAGGTCGCCAAACTTTAGCCAATTTTATCAGCGTGAAAGATGTTTATGCCGCAGGTCGACTCGATAGAGACAGTGAAGGCCTCTTAGTATTAACAAACGATGGGCAACTGCAAAACAAACTCGCATCACCGAAACATAAAACCAGCAAAACCTATTGGGTGCAAGTTGAGGGCATACCTAGTACAGACGCAATTAAATCACTTTGTAAAGGCGTTGAATTAAAAGATGGCCTAACCTTGCCTGCGCAAGTTGAATTGATGGATGCTCCTGATATTTGGACTCGTAATCCACCTATTCGCGAACGAAAAAATATCCCAACCTCATGGTTATCTATCACACTGACTGAGGGTCGTAATCGTCAAGTAAGAAGAATGACTGCTCATATTGGCCATCCAACACTTCGTTTAATTCGCTACCGAATAGGTAACTGGACACTTGATGGTATTGAAAACGGCCAATTTAAACTTATCTAAAAGGTGTATTGATGCACAAGCCCAATGTGACTGTTGCTGCGGTTGTTCAGTACCAAAATCAATTTTTATTTGTTGAAGAACACGATAAATACTCAGGTAAGTTAGTTATCAACCAACCAGCAGGCCATCTAGAACAGCACGAAACATTAATTGAAGCCTGCAAACGTGAATTATTTGAAGAAACCGGCTTGCAACTCAACCCGTCTGGGTTTATTGGTACATATCGCCATGTTGGAGATAATGGTGTTGATTACCTTCGATTTTGCTTTTATTTTAAAGTCGATGAATGTACTCCATTAAAACCAAACGATGCTGACATTGTTTACGCTTTTTGGGCGACTTTGGATCAAATCGAGCATTCTGTATTTCGTAGCCCTTTGGTTTTGCGTTGTATTTTAGATTCTCAATCTCGCCCGCTTATGGCTTTAGAATATATTTGTGGCTAAATTGCTATAACTTACCATTTAGCCAACCTCAATTGCGTGCTATAATGTGCGCCTTTAAAAATCATTAGTTAGTATCAGTATGAGTGATAACAGTAACATCAAAGTCATTGTCGGCATGTCTGGCGGTGTAGACTCTTCCGTTTCAGCCTATTTATTAATGCAGCAAGGTTATCAGGTTGAAGGTCTTTTCATGAAAAATTGGGAAGAAGATGACACTGATGAATACTGTGCCGCTGCCGATGATTTAAAAGATGCGCAAGCTGTATGTGAAAAATTAGGGATCCCCCTACATACTGTTAATTTTGCATCAGAGTATTGGGACAATGTTTTTCAATACTTTTTAGAAGAATACAAAGCGGGTCGCACGCCAAACCCCGATATCATGTGCAATAAAGAGATTAAATTTAAAGCATTTTTGCAGTTTGCTGCCGAAGCACTGAATGCCGATTTTATTGCAACAGGTCATTACGTGCGTCGTGAACTGCGCGATGATAAATATGTCATGATCCGTGGCGATGATGACAATAAAGACCAAAGTTATTTTCTTTATACCCTCAGCCATGAGCATTTAGCTCAAACGCTATTCCCTGTGGGCGAAATTGAAAAGCCAGAAGTTCGCCGTATTGCTGAAGAGCAAAACCTTATTACCCACGATAAAAAAGACAGTACAGGTATTTGTTTTATTGGCGAGCGTAAGTTTAAAGACTTCCTACAAAAATTCTTACCTGCACAGCCTGGCAAAATTGAAGATACTGACGGCAATGTTGTGGGCGATCACGAGGGCTTGATGTACCACACTCTAGGCCAACGTAAAGGCTTGTTAATTGGTGGTATGAAAGAAGGTTCTGGTCAGCCTTGGTATGTTGTAGACAAAGATTTAACCCGTAACGTTTTGGTTGTAGGGCAAGGTAAAAATCACCCTCGCCTTTATTCGAATGGTTTAATGGCAAATCAACTACATTGGGTTGACCGAGTGGGCCCTAAAACGACGCTGCGTTGTACAGTTAAAACACGTTACCGCCAAACCGATTTACCTTGCACCCTGTTAGTGGGTGATGATGGCTATGCCCGAGTATTATTTGACCAACCAGAAAAAGCAGTGACTCCAGGTCAATCGGCTGTTTTTTACCTAAACGAAGTGTGTTTAGGTGGTGGTATTATTGATTCGGTGATCAAATGAGCATGACATATCAAGTAATGGCTCTTGCTGCCATGTGCCAAGTGGCTAAAAATGTGCAAAAGGTCGCACAATATGGGCAAGTAAATGATCATGATTTTAATTTATTGCTTCTGAGTTTAATTCAAACCGATCCACAAAGCCCTGAAGAGATTTATGGCTCATTTGGAAACTTACGCGAAGGTTTTCGCCTAGTTGTGCAACAACTTGAAAGTGGCCAAGAAAAAGACGTTGAAATGGTTAAATACGTCGGTGGCCTAATTCAACTTGAGCGCGCACTCAACGCAAAACCACAACAACTAGCATTACTTGGCAGTCGTTTAGATGATATTAAGCGCCGTTTAAATCATTTTGAAATCAACGATGAAACCATCATTGCTAGTTTTGCCGATATCTATGCTGAAATTGTCAGCCCCTTAGGTCAACGTATTCAAGTATTTGGTAAGCCAAACTTACTTGAAAACAAGCCTATCCAAAATAAAATTCGTGCCCTATTACTTGCTGGGATCCGCGCTGCGGTTCTTTGGCGTCAAATGGGTGGCAAACGTCGCCACTTCTTTTTGGCAAAAGGTAAAATTGTTACAACTGCAAAATCAATGTATTAACTAAAGATCTTACATTATTATTAGGAGCTATTATGGAGCTTTCAGCGTTAACCGCTATCTCCCCTGTTGACGGTCGTTACGGCAGCAAAACATCAGAACTTCGCAGCATTTTCAGCGAATTTGGTTTAATCAAATACCGTGTAACGGTCGAAGTTCGTTGGCTACAAGCACTTTCTCGTGCTGAGGCCATTGCTGAAGTTCCTGCGTTCAGTGATGAAGCAAATGCACTTTTAGATGCAATTGTAACTAACTTCTCAGAAGCTGATGCCGCGCGCGTTAAGGAAATTGAGCGCACGACCAACCACGACGTGAAAGCGGTTGAATATCTTCTAAAAGAAAAAGTAGCTAACAACGCAGAACTTAATGCCGTGAATGAATTCATTCATTTTGCATGTACTTCTGAAGACATTAATAATTTATCTCATGCATTGATGTTAAGTGAAGCACGATCTGAGGTTTTACTGCCATACTGTGATCAGTTACTAGATGCAATTAAGGGCCTTGCTAACGAATACCAAGCAATTCCTATGATGACTCGTACGCACGGTCAGCCAGCTTCACCTTCAACTATGGGTAAAGAAATGGCTAACGTGTATGCACGTTTAAAACGCCAACGTGATCAAATTGCCAACATCGAGATGCTTGGTAAAGCTAATGGTGCTGTTGGTAACTACAATGCTCACCTAAGCGCATACCCAGATTATGATTGGCATAAACATGCTGAAACCTTCATTACTGGTTTAGGTATCACATTTAACCCATTTACAACACAGATCGAACCACACGATTATATTGCTGAGTTATTCGATGCGGTTGCACGTTTCAATACAATCTTAATCGATTTTGACCGTGATGTTTGGGGCTATATTGCATTAGGTCACTTTAAGCAAAAAACCATTGCTGGCGAAATTGGCTCATCAACAATGCCACATAAAGTTAATCCAATTGATTTCGAAAACTCAGAAGGTAACTTAGGCCTAGCAAATGCTATTTTTAATCATTTAGCACAAAAGCTACCTATTTCTCGTTGGCAACGTGATTTAACAGATTCTACTGTTTTACGTAACTTAGGGGTTGGCATGGGTTATGCGATTATCGCGTATCAATCAACACTTAAAGGTATTAGTAAACTTGAAGTAAATGAAACTAAATTACTTGAAGAACTAGACCAAAACTGGGAATTATTGGCAGAGCCAATTCAAACAGTAATGCGTAAATATGGTATCGAAAAACCATATGAAAAGTTAAAGGAATTAACGCGCGGTAAACGTGTAAATCAACAAATTATGGCCGATTTTATTGATGGTCTTGATTTACCAGCCGACGTTAAAGTTGAAATGAAAAAACTAACACCTGCCAATTATATTGGTTGTGCGATTGAGTTAACCAATTCATTATAATCAACACCTCACCTTCTAAAAGCGAAAGGTTACCTTTCGCTTTTTTTTGCTCTAAAGCGGGAAATATTCATGTTTCAATTGTCGATTAATGACCTAAGCCAAGCCGAATTTTTAAGCCAATATTGGCAAAAAAAACCTTTATTAATAAAACAAGGATTTCGTAATTTCGAAGATCCTATTTCACCTGATGAATTAGCTGGTCTTGCTCAAGAAGAATGCATTGAGTCTCGGATCATCACCAATGCAAATGACAAATGGAAAGCCCATCACGGTCCATTTGAAGAGTTTGATTTACTCACAGAAACTCATTCAACATTATTAGTACAAGCCGTTGATCATTGGCATCCTGATTCAGCCCAATTACTTGAACCATTTAGATTTATTCCCAATTGGCGCATTGATGATTTAATGATTTCATTTTCAACACCAGGTGGCGGTGTAGGCCCACACCTTGATCAATATGATGTATTTATCATTCAAGGTGAAGGAAAGCGTCATTGGCGTGTTGGCCTCGCAGAACAATCTCTTGAAGAAGTGATCCCTTGTAAAGATTTACTGCAAATCACCGCTTTTGAGGCCGTGATTGATGCCGTACTCGAGCCCGGTGATATTTTATATATTCCACCAGGATGCCCGCATGAAGGTTACGCAGTCGAAAATGCGCTTAATTACTCTGTGGGTTTTCGTGCGCCAAATCAAATCGACATGCTTTCTTCTTTCACTGATTATTTAATTGATCAAGAGTTAGGCAAGCAACGCTACAGCGATCCAACGTTACAAACTCCTGATTCTATTGGTGAGTTAAGAGCGAATGAATATGAGCAAATTAAGCAACTGTTACTCAAACAAATTAATGATGAGACGAGTTTAAAACTGTGGTTAGGCCAATTTATGTCAACTGCAAAACATGAAATGGATTTAATTGCTCCTGAGGATGCTTTCACTCCTGACGAATTAGTCGGAATAATTAAAGATGAAGACACTACCTTTTACCGGATCGGTGGTCTGCGAGCTATTTATCAAATTCAAGAGGAAGAAATAATTTTAAGCATCAATGGCCAAAATTATATTCTCCCAATAGATCAATTAGATGATACAAAATTGTTAACCGATCACACCACTATCACCTCTGACCAGTTAAAAGGTTCAATAAAAAGCCCAATTTTTATCGATACATTGACTACACTTATGAACGAGGGTTACTGGTTTATCGAATAATTCGGGGGTTTCATGTCGTATCATGTTCATCAAGTTAATTGGCATAATAGCAACAAAGTACTCAGAGCGTTACGTGAAAAAGTGTTTGTTTGTGAATACCATATTCCGCAAAATGTTGAATTTGATACGCTTGACAGCCTAGCAAAACACATTATTTTGACTAATGAAAATGATGCGGTGATTGCAACAGGACGTTTAAGTGATGATGGCCTAATGAGCCGTGTTGCTGTCCTTGCCAGTCACCGTAATCAGCAAGTTTACCATTTAGTGTTTAGTTATTTAGTTGAAATAGCGAAGAAGCAAGGGATAAAACAAGTATCGTTCAATTGCATTTTGCAAGAAACCGAACGGTTTTTAAATGCGGGTTTTACAGCACAAGGCCATGTTTTTATGGAAGCAGGGATCCCAAGATTGCGCTTGAGTTGCCCTGTTTCAAATTTTAATCCTGAACCTTTTACTTTGGTTCATTAGTCCAAAGTTCATCTTTTTCGTAAAACTCATATAAACCATGAGCGCGGTTTATGAGTAAGTTTGCGAAATCAAGTTGGGTTTTATCTCGCACACCTGCGTGTACAATCTCGTCAGCTTTAAGCTGCCACTGCAAAGAGAAATAACGAATTGCTTCACGCGCTGTTGCTGCTGCAGTTATTTCTGCATGATCAGTAGGTAAACGTCCTGCAATAACCCAATAGGTTCTACCGTTTTGTGCTTTGATTTTCCATACCGCAAAGAATGGGGCTAAGTAACGGCTTTCTTTATCAAAAATAGACTGTGGCACAATACCACGCTCAGCTAAATGTTTTTGTGAACTCGCTAAAGTGTCGCGTTGCCAATTGGCAATTTGTTGTTCAGTTAATTGTTGTTCTTGTGTATGTTCACTCATGACTTTCCCCTTTAGAGTTTTCACTACTCTAAGATGTTATCAAGCTGTTATCAAGTAATTGCGGCCATTGCGCTCAACAATGGCGTGTGTTTGCTCAGTATCTAATCAAATAACTCAATATTTTAACCAGACTGAAAGAATTCACTATAAAGTACAAGCATAAGTAAAGGCGCAACAACACCTATCGCTTACAAGCATGGTGGCAATTATTGCCCCAGCACCTTAGCAGGATCAATTCGGCTTGCTTGCCAAGCTGGGTAAATAGTTGCAACACTTGTCATAATAAAAGTGACCGATAACGTTAGCACGATATCCGAAACAAGTAGTTTTGAGGGCAAGAACTCTACAAAATAGACCCCTGCTAGTACATTACTTCCGGATAGTTGATTCCACCAAATAAAGAGATCAGGCAATGTGAGTGATAAAGCAACGCCGATTAAAGTACCACCTAACATTCCGATAAAGGCTTGCGACATACCATGGAACATAAATGTGAGAATAATCATTCGATCTGTTGCCCCCATAGTCTTTAAAATAGCGATATTACTTTGCTTTTCTTTTACTTCCATCACTAATGTCGAGACGATATTAAAACTTGCCACGGCTATAATTAAAAAAACCACTAAGTAAATAATCGTTCGCACCATCTGAATATCTTGATAGAGATTACCTTGGCTACGAAACCAAGTATTGACGTAGACATAATCATTCAATTGGCTGCCTATAGACATTGCAGTGCTATGAGCATTAAATACATCATATAATTTTAAGCGCAAGCCCATTGTTTGATCTGCACTTAAATCGAGTAATGCTTGAGCCTCTGACAGATGAATTAAGCCAGTAGACTGATCAACGGGCCCACCCATCGCAATTTTGCCCACGACCACCAAACGTAATTTTTTAGCCGCAGCCAAATTATCTGTTTTGCTACTCAAATTCGGCAATAATACGGTAATACTGTCACCCACTTGTACACCTAACGCCTCAAAAATTTTTTTTCCTAAAATAATTTGGCCTTTTTCTAATTTATCCAATGGGTTTGGTGTAATAAATTGGCCAATATCAGAGACGTTTTTTTCATAGGAAGGATCGATTGCGCTGACTTCCACAGCTTTTAATTCATTCTTAAACTGAGCCATGCCGTTAAGCTTTATAAAAGGCGATGCACCAACAACGTCAGTATGATTTTCAAGCTGCTTCACTTTACTGTGCCAATCATTGATTGGACGATTAGGGGCTTCATATTCAACATGAGGCACAACTGAAAGCAAACGTTCAACCAACTGCTGCTCAAAACCATTAAAAACAGAAAGTGCCACAATCAATACAGTAATACCAAGCCCAATACCCGCACTGGATGCTTTACCAATAAAGCCGATAAAACCATTATCACGCTTAGCTTTTCGAAAACGCCGGCTTAAATAGAGACTTAAATTCAAGATAATGCCTCTTTATGCTGAATTTTAAGGACCCCATCGTCTAAAAATGCGGTCTTGTTAAGCTTGGCAGCCAACTCTAAATCATGTGTGACGACAATAAAGCTGGTTTTTAATGAAACATTAAGCTCTTGAATTAAGTTATAAATATTGAGGGCATTTTGTTTATCTAAATTACCTGTTGGTTCATCCGCCAAGACTAAATCCGGTTCACTCACTAACGCGCGAGCAATCGCCACCCGTTGCCTTTCTCCTCCTGATAGCTCAGAAGGTTTGTGATTAATACGATGAGACAAGCCAACACGCTTAAGCATTGCTGTCGCTTTTGCTTTAGCCTCGTCAGCTTTCATTCCACCTATTAATAACGGCATTGCCGTATTTTCAAGGGCTGTAAACTCCATTAACAAATGATGGAATTGGTAAATAAAGCCTAAGTGTTGGTTGCGAAATTTAGCTTGTTCAGTGCGACTTAGCTGGCTAATGTTTTGCCCCATTATCGTCATGGTGCCACTGGATGCGTTATCGAGCGTACCTAAAATATGCAACAATGTGCTTTTACCCGAGCCAGAGCTACCAACAATCGCCAACGTTTCACCTTGTTGTAATGTAAGGTCGACGCCTTTCAATACATGCGTGCGTTGATTACCATCTTGATAAATTTTATCAATGTTGACACATTGTACGACACATTTACTCATATCTTAGTACCTCTGCTGGGCGCACCCCTGCGGCTTTTGCTGCTGGATACAACGTGGCCACAAAACTCATCGCTAAACTGGACACAAAAATGATTGCAAGTTGGCTGGGTTCAAATAACACCGGTAACGCAACCCCACCTAAAAAATGGATCCCAACTGCTGACAATATTAGATTGATATTATCGGCTAACAATAAACCGAGAATACCTCCAATGACGGTACCTAATACACCATTGTAAAGACCTTGTATGATGAACACTTTTTGAACTTGGCTAGGCGTTAACCCTATGGTTTGCAAAATTGCTACCTCAGATTGTTTTTCACCCACCATCATAATTAATGCCGATACAATATTGAATACGGCAACTAAAACAATCAATGCAAGTAACAAAGACATAATGCGTTTTTCCATCGCAACAGCACTAAATAAAGCCCCTTGAGTGCTGCGCCAATCGGTGACATTAAACCCATCAGTCAGTTGCGGGTAATGTGCTAACAATTCATCGACTAAAAAAGCATCACTGAGTTGAATAGCGATATCCGAAATGGTGTTGGGATCGTTTTTAAGCAAACGAGCGACGTATTCACCCCCAGTAAATGCAAGGGCAGTATCGACTTCTGAACCTGTTGAGAACGTGGCTACCAAGGTAAATAATCGTTGGCTAGGCACACGCCCAGCAGGTGTATAATTGGATGCACTAGGGACAATCACGCGTATTTGCTCACCGACTCGTAATTGCAGCTTGCTGGCTAAGTATTGGCTCATCACAATACTGTAGCGCTGCTCAAATAAATCTTGCCAGCGCCCTTGTGTCACCGTATTACTTATGGCTTCAAATTGAGTCGATTGATATAAACCTTGTAACAAAATGGGCCGAATATCAGCGGTACTTTGTAATAATGCTTCTGCTTTTATATATGGCGCAACCGATTTTATCGGTGATGTTGTCTGCCACTTATCAATAAATGTATTTACTTCATCCAAAGTTTGAGCATTTTTAGATAACGTTAAATGAGGAATATAACCAAGCATGGTTTGCTTAAGTTTATCTTCAAATCCATTCATCACCGATACAACCGTGATAAGCGCCATTAAACCCAAACTGATCCCAGTGATAGAGAAAAAGGAGATAAATGAAATAAAGGCGTTGCCTTTGGCTGCGCGGCTATATCGCAGGCCAATAAAAAAACTGACAGGTTGAAACATGCGTAAAAAATCCTGTGTATAAACAAGTACAAGGCAAGAGTACTTGATTCTACCATTAAAATAATTCTAAGCTCACTAGATAAAAGAAACGATCGTGTAAAATTGTGTAACACGGGTGGCGAAATATCACCCTGTAAAGTCAGTATTGCGCTTTCAATTATAAATTTTACAGTCGCAGTGCTCGGATCAGTACTGTTTTTACTGCTGATTTTCGCCTGAAGACTATCATCATCGAGTAACGGTGTTAAAATGCCGGCGCTTTTATTATTCGAGGTAGGAACATTGTCATTTCAACGGTTTGCAAAGTTAAGTATTAAAGGCGATTTATTCGGCGGTGTCACCACTGCAATTATTTCTTTACCGTTAGCTCTGGCGTTTGGTGTTGCCTCTGGTGCAGGTCCAGAAGCTGGTATTTGGGGGGCAATTTTAGTTGGTTTATTTGCTGCGCTATTTGGTGGTTCAACCTCTCTAATTTCTGAACCAACCGGCCCTATGACAGTGATCATGACGGCTATTTTAACCACCATGGTTGCAAAGTACCCCACACAAGGTGCTGCAATTGCCTTTACAGTGGTAATGATGGCCGGTGCATTTCAGATTTTGCTTGGCACACTCAAACTTGGCAAATACGTGACCTTAATGCCCTACAGTGTTATTTCAGGCTTTATGTCGGGCATTGGTGTTATCCTCATTATTTTACAACTCGCCCCATTGCTAGGACATGCGGCTCCGGCAGGCGGCGTCCTTGGAACGATCACGCATTTACCTGCACTCATTTTTGACCTTCATTTTGATGAATTACTGTTAGGGATAATGACACTCGCTATTTTATTTTACCTACCTAAAAAATACCGTCGTTATGCCCCACCACAACTTGTAGCTTTAGTATGCGTTACTCTCGTTTCAATCATGCTGTTTGACCACGACTCTATTCGCCGCATTGGCGAAATTCCAAGTGGGATTCCAAGTTTAATTTTTCCTGTTTTTACGTGGGATTTACTGACCACAATGCTGATAGATGCGCTTGTCCTTGGCACCTTAGGGTGTATTGATACATTACTCACAGCAGTTATCGCCGACAGTTTAACCCGCACTGAACACGATTCTAACAAAGAGCTTATTGGCCAAGGTATTGCCAATATGACTTCCGGTTTATTTGGAGCCTTACCCGGTGCAGGTGCAACTATGGGCACGGTTGTTAATATTCAAGTCGGGGCACGTTCTCCGTTATCCGGCATTATCCGCGCCCTCATTTTAATGTTAGTTGTCTTTGTTGCTGGTAGTTTAACTGAGCCCATTCCTATGGCGGTGCTTGCCGGAATCGCTGTGTATGTCGGCCTTAACATTTTAGATTGGAGCTTTTTACAACGCGCTCATAAAGTCAGCATTCCTCAAACCGTTATAATGTATGGTGTTATGCTACTGACGGTATTTGTTGATTTGATTGTTGCGGTAGGTCTTGGTGTATTTATTTCTAACATTTTAGTGATTGAGCGTTTAAGTCGCGAACAAGCAAAAAATGTAAAAGCCATCAGCGATGCCGATGACGATGATGTGCCATTAACTACCACAGAGCGCGGTTTACTCGATAAAGCCAATGGCCAAGTGTTATTTTTCTACTTATCTGGCCCCATGATTTTTAGTGTTTCTAAAGCAATTGCCCGCCAGCACAGCAGCGTAAGACGTTATCAGGTCATGATTCTAGACTTAAGCGATGTACCGATGATTGATGTCACTGTTGGATTGGCACTCGAAAACGCCATCAAAGATGCCATTGATGCACATTGCCAAGTTATTATTTATTCACCGAATCAAGATGCTAACGACAAGCTTAAACGCTTGCGTGTTGATGAGCTCATTCCACATGAAAACTTTGTTAATAGCCGTACAGCGGCACTTAAATTAGCCCTCAATAAACTTGAAACCAAAGTGGAATTTACTATTTAAGCCCAATTTAGGATAAGAGATTTACCAACTGAACCTATGAAAGTAAATCTCTACGTTATTAACCTCTAGCCATCAACGCGACAGGACTAACAAAACAGATTGAACGTCAATAGCAAGTACGCGGTTAACCTTTAAAGGAGCTGCCAAAGTTGATTTATTAACCTGTTTTTAGATTATTTAATCGCTCACTAATCACGCCTCGATTAATTTACGCTTGACCCCACGGTTGAATTAACAATATTGTGTAGTTCTAAAGAAGGGAGTATACAGATTGTTTTTGAGAATTATTTTAAGCTTTTTACTTATTATTTCATGGCCCTTAAGCGCCTCTCAAACAATTCACTTCGTCGCTGAAGAGCTGCCTACTTTTCATTTTTATGACCCTAATAACCAGCCTAAAGGGGCGTTAGTTGATGTGGTTCAGAGCTTAGCCAAACACACGCCTTTTAAAGTGAAAATCACTTTAATGCCCTTCGCTCGCGCCTTTCATTCAACACAACACGAGCCTAACACTTACTTATTTTCACTGTTGCGCACGCCAAACCGTGAAAAACAATTCACTTGGATTGGGCAAACTTATAAATCGACCGCTTTTTTAGTGGGACTAAAGAGTAATAAGCAAACAATCACCACCTTAGAGCAGGCCAAAGTGTTCACCCTTGGCACCATTCGAGGTTATTACAGCGAAACATTTTTAAAAAATAATGGGTTTGCTGAAAATAAAAACTTAATGCTCAGTGTTAATTTTGATTCTTTGTGGCATCAACTTTTTAAACACCGCATCGACTATGTGCTCACAAACAATATCGCGTTCGAGCGCGAACTTAAAAGTGCGAATTTATCGCCTTTTGCCATAGAGCAAAAATTAGCCTTACCCGATTTTCCACATGGTTTATTTATCGCAACGGCATTAAATTCCGATCCTGCAATCAATCACCAACTTGCCATGGCCTTACAAACCATTAAAAGTAACGGTGAATATCAAGCAATATTACAAAAATGGCAGCTACAGTTTTAAGCCAACCTCTGTTAATTTAGCTACACAAGAGCACCTTAAACCAGCTAGGGTGCTTTATTTTGGTATTTACGCTGCACTTTAACCGAACAATCATACTTTTTATCTAGTTAGTGTTTCGTTTTTACCTAAAAACGGTCAGTATTCAGATAAATAAAATTTTGGATTTAGATATGGATAATTCAATCAAGCAAAAACCGAGTTTAGTAAATCGATTTTTAAACTCTATCGAACGTGTCGGTAATACACTGCCCGACCCCGCCATTATTTTTTTAATGGCAATGTTACTTATTTGGGTCTTATCAGCCTTATTTTCTACCACTCAGTTTGAAGCTATCGACCCACGTACCGGTGCCCCCATAGTCATTCATAATTTGTTAAGTGGTGATGCTCTTGCTCACTTTTTATCATCAATGGTGAAAACGTTTACCACGTTTGCGCCACTGGGTGTTGTGCTAGTTGCCATGCTGGGTGTCGGTGTTGCTGAACACTCTGGCTTTATCAATACCAGCTTAAAATTAATGCTCAAACGTATCCCTAAGTTTTTATTAACCCCATCAATAATTTTAATTGCAATTGTCAGCCATACCGCAACCGATGCAGGCTATGTCTTAGTTATTCCATTGGCGGGTGTTATCTTTTATGCGATGGGTAGGCATCCTCTTGCAGGTATTGCAGCTGCTTTTGCGGGCGTCAGCGGTGGCTTTGGTGCCAATTTTATTCCATCAGGTATCGACCCGTTACTACAAAGCTTTACGCAAAGTGCCGCGCGTATTATCGACCCTGAAATTATTGTCAATCCACTCAATAACTGGTTTTTTGCTTCAGCATCAAGCTTATTTATTGTTCTTCTTGGTTGGTATATCACAGATAAAATCATCGAACCCCGTTTATCTAAAACCAAAGTCGATGGCGATACCAATGAACTTCCTTCGTTTGATGAAGCCACTCCACTTGAAAAGCGCGGTTTTAAAATTGCAGTGTCCGTGATGCTAGCCGGTATTGCGTTACTTGCTTACACTTCGTCATTACCTGATTCACCGCTTCGCAGCAACAGTGGGTCTTTAACTGAATTTAGCGCACCTTTAATGCAATCTATTGTGCCACTCATCTTCTTACTGTTTTGGATCCCAGGTGCAGTCTATGGTTTTGTGACAGGTAGCTTTAAAACCAGTAAAGATATGATTAACGCCATGAGTAAATCAATGGCTTCAATGTCTTACTATATCGTCATGGCGTTTTTCTGTGCGTTATTTATTGCGGCATTTGCAACGTCAAATCTCGGTGCGTTACTGGCAATCGAAGGCGCTGAGGTATTAAAAGCCCTTGCATTACCAAGCACAGTTACTATCGTTGGGATTATCTTCTTAACAGCGTTCGTAAACTTATTTGTTGGTTCAAGTTCAGCAAAATGGGCATTACTAGGCCCCATTTTTGTGCCAATGCTAATGCAATTGGGGATTTCACCCGATTTATCACAAGCGGCTTATCGCGTAGGTGACTCAAGCTCGAACATTATCACGCCATTAATGCCTTACTTCCCGCTTGTTGTGGTGTATTGCCAAAAATATGTAAAAGATACGGGTATTGGTACTTTAATTGCGCTGATGTTGCCGTATTCCATTGCGTTCTTGATTGGCTGGACCTGCTTTTTACTCGCCTATTGGGCGCTGGGTATTCCACTTGGCTTACAAGCAAGTTATCAGTATTAATTCAATCAACAAAAAAGGGCTCATGCCCTTTTTTGCTTTACATCAGACATCACAGCTTTTAACTATAAATGCTTAGTGCCAAATATTTTATCACCTGCATCCCCTAAGCCCGGAATAATATACCCTTGCTCATTTAAATGACTGTCTATGGCAGCCGTTAGCACCACCACATCAGGATGCGCTTCACTTACCTTTTTAATCCCTTCAGGTGCTGCAACTAGAACCAACGCTTTTATATGCGTACATCCGGCTTGTTTGAGTAGATCAATAGTCGCAATAAGCGAGCCAGCCGTTGCAAGCATTGGGTCGATGATCAATGCTGTGCGCTTCGCCAAATCAGGCACTAACTTTTCAAAATATGAAATAGGCTCTAGCGTTTCTTCATTACGGTAAATGCCTACCACGCTTATTTTTGCACTCGGGATCACTTCAAGTACCCCATCGAGCATACCAATACCCGCTCGAAGAATGGGCACGACAGTGAGTTTTTTTCCGCTGATCCGTTGGCCTGTCATTGGGCCATTCCAACCTTGGTATTGATAAGTTTCAAGTGGTAAATCTTGGCACGCTTGATAGATTAATAAACTTGATATTTCATTACTGAGCTGGCGAAACTCTCGCGTACTAATGTCGCTATGGCGCAACAAACTCATTTTGTGCGCAATCAGCGGATGCTCAACTAGCTGTACAGTCATACTGTTTTCCTATAATTGTTTGAACGGATAAACACACTGCCTAGTATGGCAAAAGTGACAACGCCAATAAAGTTTGAGCGAAATAATAACTGACCAAGACCACAGCATGGGAATAGCGCCAATTTTTTACAAAACGAGAAAAACCCAGCACGGAATCCGAAAAAATAAAAAGCACAGCGCCCATTAATGCCATGCACCCTGCAGTTGTAAATGTTGAAAAATAAACACTACTTGCTGCGATAACCATCAGTTGCAGCATCAAGCCATACACTAACACTGGCCATTTTAATGACCCTGCTTTTGGCCACACTTGTGACATATAAATCGAACCAATTAGCAACACAGGAATGACAAAAAACAATTCTATCGTAATGGTCGATATAGAGGTTAACCAGGCGATATAACACACATGCGCGAACAAAAAACTCAGCAAGCCAGCTAAAAATCGGTCTGACTTAAGCATTAAAAAAATATCACCCAATAATGAAAAGCTCAGGGCAATCAATACCAATATTGCGAATGATTGTGCGGGGTTAAATAAACTAAGCGCCAAACCAAAAATACTTAACGTTGTGAGCGGTTTAAAAATATAACAAAGTTGCCAGTGTGCTTTATGATCAGCCCATATATGCACACTCGCGAATAGCGTTGTAAAAATAAAAAATAAGATCATGATTTTCTTATTATTAGAGTAAAGAGCCAAAGACTAACAAAACTTAGCAACAGGCACAAAAAAAGCGACACTTGGCCGCTTTGATAAACTTAACAGTTCACATTTAAAAACAAATCATTAGAAACTATACGCAACTTGCGTATAGAAAAAGCGACCAATGTTGTCGTAACTTGCAGTGCCTGCACCAGTCCCGTTTGTAACTCCTGGTAAACCACGATCAAACAGGTTATCAATCCCCACAGTAACGGCTACATTAGAATCAAACGTATAACCTGCGCTGATGTCAGTAACTACATAACTGCCATAAGACATGATATCTGATGGATCTGGGTTTGTGATAAGGTCTTGAGCGCTGTATAAATCAACTGCATTTAAATAGCGAGTTTTCCAAGTACCTGTCCAGTTATCACGTGAATACGCAACACTAAAATTATGTTGCCACTGAGCTTCACCGACAGTACCGGCATTTTGCTCAAAATCCTCTGGATTATTTTGGAATGAAAATGTTTTACGTGATTTTAAATAAGTACCAATTAACTTAGTTTTAAATGCACCACCGAATACATCAAAATCATAACCGAATTCAAAATCAACACCTTGTGCAGTTTGAGCGGCAACGTTTTGGCTGATTGAAGTGATCAATGTCAGTTCTTTAGTATCTGCATCACGTTGGATAAGTTTACAAAATTGATTATCAATACCCGTTGATGCATCAACACAACGATCTAAAATATTTTGCGCTGATACCGATGAAATAGCATCATCAATTTCAATTGACCAATAATCCACAGTCGCGACAAAACCCGTTAAAAACTCAGGCTCATACACTAAACCGGCTGTAAAGCTCGTCGACTCTTCAGGTTTTAAATCTGGATTACCACCACTTAAACCCTCAATGCTTGAAGCCGTTGCAGTTGGGTCAAAATCAGCAGCAATACCTAGTGCAGCACAGTTAGCAACGCGAATGGCTGATTGTGCATATTGCGCACTACATGGATCGTTTACGCGGAAATAAGTTTGATTTTGTGGACCAAATAGCTCACCAATGTTTGGCGCACGTAATGCAATCGAATACGTACTACGGGCACGTACTTCATCATTGATAGTCCAATCAAGACCAGCCTTCCAGCTCGTTGCTGAACCAATTGAGCTGTAATCAGCATAGCGAATCGCAAAATCAAACACTAAATCTTGAATTAAAAATTGATCAACTAATAATGGCACTGTTACTTCAGCAAACACTTCTTTAACGTTAAACTTGCCGTGCTCTTCTTGTAAGGCATTTAGGAAAGTGGCACCCGTTGCAGCAAACGCATCAGGCACACTATCACTTTGCTCTTTACGATATTCTGCACCCGCTGCAAAACCAACAAAGCCTGCTGGCAATTCAAACAAGTTACCATTGGCAACACTTGCATTAAAGACCGTTTGTTTAATGGTTGATTCAGACACTGAACTAGTATTAAACCACGCTTTAGCCGCGTCGTTTACCGCACCATAACCAAAAATGCTGGTTGGTACACAACCTGCCGCACGCGCATCAGCATCACGGCACACCGCTTGGCCATCAACTAATACAGCATCAATACTTTGCGCAAAGTTTTTATGAATTAAGTTATTGTAGTTAGTTTGAGTGAGCGTAGTTTCGCCGTGTAAACCATACGCCTCAAAGCTCCAATCATCATTAATAAAACCTTCAATGCCTGACACAACACGAATCGTTTCGCGTTCATTGTTTTCAGTACGACGACCAGCATCTTTATTAAAACGATGGATATCAATTGAATCTAAGCCATTTTTTTCCATCAATGCACGTAAACTGCTATCGATATAGGCATTATCTTCTTTGATATTCAGTGCTGAGCCATACTCAAAAAATGATGGCTGGCCAACACTATCGCCTTGGCTATTAACGTATTTTGCATCAGCATAAACAGATACTTGGTCGTTAATGTCGTAGTTAGTTTTAACATTGACGTTGTAACGTTTAAATTCTGGCTGTAAATCACTGTATTCAACTAAATTTAAAATTTCACAATTAGTACAACGACCCCATTCACCATACGTTGTGCCAAGGTTTTGTGGGCGTACTGAACCATCTGGATTAAAGATATACCAGTTTAGGCCTGTCTCTTCTACCAAATAAAAATTACCCGCGATTGAGCTATCATACCAACCGGTGTTTGCCACAGTGATGCGATCTGCAATGCCATCATGAATGGTATTGCCATTTTCATCTTTTGAATCTTTATTGGCTGGGTTTTTAACTGCCATATATGGCGTGCGCGTTTGGTCGCGATCTGTTGCATTAATTGAATTTTGGCCTGAAAATTCAAAAGCCACAGCCGCATTACCACGGCCATCAGCATAATCTGAACCATAAGAGAAACTGAATTTATGATTTTTATATGGGCTATCTTCTGCTTTACCGCCGGTCACACTCACGTCTAAACCCGTGATGTCTTTTTTCAAACGAAAGTTAACCACACCTGTCACTGCATCAGCGCCATACACGGCCGATGCACCACCGGTAATGATTTCAACCGACTCAACCCACGCTGTTGGAATTGTATTGGTATCAACTGACGCCGAACCTGCGCTACTTGATACGTGGCGCTTACCATCAACTAAAACAAGCGTACGGTTTGCACCCATACCACGTAAATCAAGTAAACTTAAACCCGCTGTACCAATGTAATTACCCGAGTTAGCAAGCGAATAAGTATTAGCTAGCGCAGGTAATTCATTAAGTGCTTCACCTAAATTCATTGCACCTGTGGCCAATAGTTCTTTACCACTAATTGAAGTCACTGGCGATGGTGCAATCGCACCTTCACGAAGAATGCGAGAGCCTGTTACTTGAACACGCTCAATATTGACTTGTGTTTCTGCGGCAAAAGAAACTGTACTGGTGGTGGCTGCGGCTAACGTTAAAGAGGCTAGACCTAATTGAATAGCGCGGGCAAGTGACGATTTTTGTAACATAAAACCTCGAATAAACAACAAGTGTTAAATTAAGTATACGAACTTGTTAACTTTTAAATGCTAATGACATTGATTAAAAGACCCTTGAATAGGGGGTAGATATATTACATTAAAATTATTTTTTACTAGATTTAAATGCAGTTTTTTTGAATTAAATTCTCTTAATGTGATTAAAATTAATACGTATTCGGCCAATAAAAAACAAAAACGCTCAATTAAAAAGCAACATGAAATACTTTTATTATTTGTAGTTTGTTAATAAAGAGACGAATTTGTTTCGTATATTTATTAAAAAAAACAAATCGCTATTAACATATAAAAACAATTAAACTGATAACCTCTTTTAAAATGTGCATGAACACAATACAGCGCCACTTCACGATCCAACCTTAACCAATTGATAAATAATAAGTTTAAATTTAAAAACAATAAAATACCTGTAAAAAGAACAATATGAGACGCGAAATAAAAACTCGTTATCGAATAATAACTGGTTTCATTCAGTGGTGTTCAAAGATGAATCACCGCCTAGACTCACGCAGTATACTTTTATAAGCATGATTATGAAAAAAGTGAATAATTATACAGTTCTGTTTAAGTCAACTCGTTACATCGTTTATAACTCACTCATGCTGTAACAAGCCACCAGCTACAAGTCGGAAAAAAGTATCAATTCATTGTTTGAAATCTGAATTTAAGCCTGAACTAAGATTCGATACGCAATCGTTTTTATCACGCTATAAAATGTATTAAATAGAAATCGATTATTTAAGCTATTTAACTACACTTAATGAAAAAGAGTTTATATAAGTGCCTTATGCTAATTGAATTTATTTATACCAGTGATGCCAAAAGAGATATTACTGCTACAGAGATCAACGAGCTCAAGCTGATATGCATGCGCAATAACACAGCCAAACAAATAACGGGAATGTTACTTTTTGATAAAACTAAATTTATACAAGTATTAGAAGGCGAAAAAGAAAGCGTTTTAGCGCTCTTTGATAAAATTAAACAAGACCCGCGCCACACAGACATTAAAGCGCTTATTTTAAATCCAATCGAGCAACGTAATTTTGGTGCATGGGCTATGGCTGTGGTTGATGTTTCAAACGAGCCAATGAATGAAAATTTTTTGTCAGATCCAAGTTTAATCAATAAATCTTTAAGCAAAAAATTGTTACTCGCGTTTAGCCACCACTTAATAGAGATTGATTAAAAAGTTATCTCTGAAAAATCCTATTGGGCTTAAACCAACTCATATGATCATCAATAAAAAAGCCGCACGAAGCGGCTTTTAATTCAAGGAATAAACTGTAAATTTTAAAACTTTATTCTAACCATTCCTACCTAGTTAAAAGCTAAAACGTGCACCAATGGCGTAGCGTGGACCATATTGACGCGCAAACAAAAATTGCTCTTCATAACGGCCATAACCTTGCTCAGTTTCATTGTTAAGGTTTACCCCTTCAAAGAATACCGTTAGGTTTTCGTTTACATCGTAGTTAACACTCATATCCCACTGGCCAAAACTTTTTGCAAATTGTGGTGGTGCATCGGCACTGCCCTGCGCTTGACCCACACCAATTAAATACTCATCACGCCATGCGTAAGTCAATTTAACTGACAGACCCTCTTTTTCATAAAAAGCTTGGAAGTTAGCCGAATCACTTAAGCCTGTTAATGGCGCTTGTTGCACTAAACTATTGACGTCAAATTTTACATCGCCATCAACAAACGTGGCATTAATGCCTAAACCAAAACCACTTTCACCAAATAAGTGTTGCACGGCCATTTCAATCCCATCAACCGACTTACTATCGGTATTCGTAGGCTGGCTGATATTCCATACCATTAATGGGTCGTTTGAATTTGGCTCAATTTTACCCTCTGCATTACCGTTACCATTTACCAACATTTGATCAAAAATGGCGGTACTGGTGGCTTGGTCGCCACGCGCTTCAATATCGGCAATGGCTTGCAAATAACGCGGGCCATTAAAGATATCGTTTAAGCCATCAATGGTTGTTTGCGTGATGGATGTTTGAATAAAGTTATCAACGTCTTTTTTGAAGTACCCAATGGCTGCGTAACTGCCTTCGCCATAATAATACTCAACCGTGAAATCTAAGTTAGTTGATTCAAAAGGCAGTAAATTGGTATTGCCTTGACTACCCACACGGGAACCTGGTTTTGGGCTGCCAGTTAAACTACGCCCGCCCGCTAAATCACCCAGCGGTGCACGTGAAATCGTTTTACCCCATGATGCTCTTGCCACAACATCATCTGTGACATCAACTTTGACATCAATCATAGGTAACAAGACATCGTGTTTACCTTCTTGGCTTAAGAAATTATCTTTACCACCTTGCTCATATTGCATGATCCATTCTGAGGCACTTTCCCAGTTGACTTGACGTTCTACACGTTGACGCACAGTGCTGGTCACATCCGTTTCTTCATAGCGTAAACCCGCATTTACCTGTACTTGGTAATCAGCCACTTTAAAATCCCATTCGGTTTGAATATAAACCGCGGTGGTATTTTCTGTCACTGAACTTTGACTATCAATGCCATCAAAATAAGGGTTAATTGAATAGACATCTGAACCCATCACATCTTGGGTTAAGAAGGCCAGTTGTCTGGCTACGGCTTCATCAAAATCAAAGCTGTAGTAATAATTTGGGTTAAGTGATGAACCACCACCAGTAAATTGATCAAGCAAATTATTGGTATTATGTAATTCAAACATGCCGTCTGGGAAAATTTGAGGGTAAGCTGGATTAAAACCTGGGCCGCCGCGCAAACCACTCCATGCGGTTAATCCGCCCATCGTTTGTTCTGTTCGCGAACCACCAAATTTTACTGAAACCAATGGAATATCAATAATCTCGTTATACCAGCGCGCATCAACTTGTAACTGCTGAATGTCTGATTCACCTGGGCTATGAATAAATTGACTAAAGTTTGAGTCAATTTCACCTGGGCTTAGTACATTTGTACCGTTGCGCCAGTTGATCATTGCATGTGGAACGTCACCCATGCGGTAATCATAGATTTTTGAGATGAGCTGATCAGAACCTAAAATAACTTGGCCATCACTGCCTAACCCTTTGTCAGCACCATTATCGGTTTTATTGTTTGAATCGTGATAATCGACCGCCACTTTCCAGATTGAGTTAATTTCCCAGTCTAAGTTAAAACCGACCGAGCGGGCTTCGACTTCAGTGGTATTTTTACTCGCGGTGAACGAACCATCATTACCACCAATATCAGCAAATAAAGCAGTACCATTTTCATCGAGTTCGTAGGCATTTATATTGCTACCGAACTCATTCCAAATACCCCAACCTGTTGTTTCTTGGCCTGTAATAGCTTTTGAGCCGGTAAAATCTAATGTTGCAACAAGACCATCGATTGGTTTGTACTGAAAAGTGACTTGTGCATTGGTGCGCTCACGCTGCACATCGTTGATAGAGTAATTCATATCTTTTGGAAAAAAGTGATTACCAATGCGCTTGCCATCGGCATCCACGCCGCGGGGATCAATCACTTTTGATTCATCTAAATCAGGTAAAGCAACATTTGCTTGCCAACCTTGAATATTGGCTTCTTGACGTTGAAAGTCACGCTCTTGGTGCGAAAGCGAAACAGATACCCCAAAACGGTCATCAGCAAAAGTATTGCTATACACAGCGGCAAGCTCTGGCGTGATATCACTGCCTTTTTCGTTTGAGCTATCGTTAATGCCTTTGGCCGAGACAGAGTAATGCTGGCCTGATTTATTAAGCGGTTTTAAAGTGACAATGTTAACCGTTGCACCTAAGCCCCCTGTAGGCATTTCAGCACGGGCCGTTTTATAGACTTCTAAGGTGCTCACACCTTCAGACGATAAATTTTCAAGGCTGTACGATCGACTATTACCCGTACCTGGCATTTGACGACCATTAAGCGTAATTAAGTTAAAGCTCGGCCCAAAACCACGAACAGTGATTTGACTGCCTTCACCATTATTACGACTTACCGACACGCCCGTGATGCGCTGTAGCGACTCAGCTAAGTTGGTATCGGGAAATTTACCCATTTCTTCAGCAGAAATGGCGTCCATAACACCAAAAGTTGCACGTTTTAAATCCATCGATTTAATTAAACTGCCACGAACACCACTGACTTCAATTACTTCAACGTCTTGCGGCGCAGCTTGTTGTGTTTCCTCGGCTTGACTGACTCCAATCCAACTTGTGCCCATTAACAATGCCAATGTACTCGCCAGATGCGTCTTTTTAAATGTTAAATTATTCATGACTACGATTCTTACCTTTAAAATTGTATGGTCGGCAAAGAGCATGCTCTTTGCCATTTCATGTCTGATTGAGCAATTAAGGCGTAGCAATAATTGCGTTATCAATCCGGTAAACCGCGCCTTCACCTTTACCCCATGATGGGAATACCATCACCACATCAATGGCACTGATATCTAACCCAGCATCATAAAGCGCTTGTAATGGGAAGGTGTACGTTTGCCACTGACCATTTTTAACCGCCTCACCTTCACTGCTTGCCGATAAAGGTAACTCAACAGCACTGGATGCATCGCCCGCTTCAATTTTAAAAGTCCAAACCGCATCGGGGCTATTTGGCGCATCAATCACTTTCATCTCAAAGCGTACAACACCCTGTGCTAAGTCGGCTGAAGCATCGTGATAAACACCATCTTCGGCGAAAAAGCCCATAACGGTTGGTTGCGAACCAATTTTATACTGTGCAACGGCACCGTGCGCATCATCATCGACTTCTTCGGTCGGTGTTGATCCACCGCAGCAATCCCAAATACTCCACTGTTTAGCGACTGTGTCTTTGAACAAGGTTAAGCCATTGGCTGGTTTAGCATCTGGATTAAAGATTTTTGCGTTATCGACACGGTAAACCGCGCCTTCGCCTGTGCCCCATGCAGGGAAAATCATGATCACATCAATTGCACTCACATCAAGCCCAGCATTGGCTAAATCAGCAATCTTAAAGCTATATGTTTGCCACTGGCCAGTTGTTGGTGCAACACCTTCGACACTATTGGTAATTGGCCATTCAACCGCAGATGCGCCATTGTCAGATTCTAGTTTAATCAACCAGCTTGAATCTGGATTGCTAGGCGCATTAACGACTTTCATGTCAAAACGTAGTACACCTGAGTCTAAAATTGCACTGGCATCAAATGGTTTATCACCACCAGCATTAGCTGGGCGTGTAATAAAACCCATCACCGTAGGTTGAGCGCCAATTGTAAATTCAGCCACCAAACCGTGATCAGCATCATCCATCTCTTCAGTAGGTGTTGAACCACCGCAGCAATCCCACATTGGCCAATCTGGATTCATGCCATTTTCAAACAACACAAGTTCTGGGTAATTGATCTCTTGGCTAATTTTCACATCATCAACAAGGTATTGCGCCCCTTCACCGCTGCCCCATGCAGGGAAAATCATAATCACATCAATAGAGCTGATATCCAGACCCAAATCAGCTAATGCTTGTAATGGGAATGTATAAGTTTGCCATTGACCAACAGCCACTGATACGCCTTCGGTACTGGTTGATAACGGTACTTCGATTGCGGTTGAACCGCCTAGACTTTCGACTTTCATTAACCACGTTGCATCAGGATTATTTGGCGCAGAAGTCACTTTGACTGCAAAGCTAATGCTGCCATTATCAATAATTGGCGAGGCATCAAACGGTGACGCTTTACCATTTGGATCGGTAATAAATTCGCCGCGACTAATAAAGCCATTTACGGTCGGTTGAGCACCAACGGTAAAACGCATTACATCGCCACGCTCAGGATCAGACACCACACTTGGCGAAGAACCACCACAACAATCCCAAGCAGGCCAATTTGGATTAAGCGCCCCATCAAAAATAGTGAGATTTTGTGGAATACCCGTTGATGGAGGAGATGGGATTGGAGCTGCACCTTCAACCAAGGCATCGGTTAATTTATCGTAACCTGCACGCACGGTCTCACAGCCCTTGCCTGTATTGGGTTCAATGGTACATTCATAAACGCGCACATAGTCAATTTCAAATACTTGGCCATTTGCAAAAGCCGCTGCATCAATGCCTAATTCATTCACGTTTTCAGGCCAATTACCACCGACAGCAAAGTTTAAAATGAGATAAAATTGTTGATCAAATGGAGCATCTGTCCAATAGGTTGTCAGTTCGCCTGATGTTTGGTCGAAATATTCAGTAAACCAACCTCGGTGAGATAAGCCAACCGCTTCATCTTTACTATTATAACGAACTTGCGATTTACGTTGCGTTGCATAAAGGTGGTTATCAACATACCAACGGATCTCGCCTTCTTGCCATTCGATGGCATAAGTGTGAAACCCATCGGCTGGATTGACCCCTTCAGGCAAGGCATAGGCTTTACCTGAGCTTGCGTTGTTTGGCCATGCACGGCCGTAGTGTAAACTGCCGTAAATATTGCTTTCAACACCGCCGTCGTTTGTTGCCGCTTTTAGGTTAACCGATTCTAAAATATCAATCTCACCCGAACGTGGCCACTCACCATATACTTCATCGGTCGGCATCATCCAAAACGCTGGCCAACTACCTTGACCTGAAGGTAATTTTGCGCTCATTTCAAAGCGACCATATTTAAAATCGGCTTTATAACGGCTGTTCAATCGGGCTGAAGTATAAGGTTTTGCTGATCCCTCTGGAGCAGGTTTAGCTACAATATTCAGTTTACCTTCTGCGATGAATGAGTTTTCATCACTGTCGGTATAACATTGCGCTTCGTTATTGCCGCCGCCATCACAGTTTAGTTCGTGAGTCCATTTTCTATCATCGATACGTGTGCTATCAAATTCATCATTCCACACCATTTTCCAATCACTGACCGCAAGGCTAGGATCTATTTTGGTGAGATCGGTTGTCGTTTTAGCACCGCCGCCACAACCAACTAGCATAGTAGCTGAGAGCAGTGCTAGAACTGACGTGGTTTGTATTGCTGTTTTTTTCATTACTTCAGCCCCGATACAGACAGTTAAGTTAATTATCATAAGTGGTACATCATTCTAGTGCAGAACAACATTCATGTAAGCGCTTCCATTTAAAGCCAAAAAAAATGCACGGAATATGTAAGCGCTTTCATAAATCTAAACTGCTGTGACATAAAGATCAAATTATTTAACAAAAAAGATACTAATTTTATTATTTGCACCAATCTTTTAACGGTACAACGCGCTATTTTGAGTGCAAGCATCAAATGAAACCGCTAACATCGTGCACCAATACACGCTACAATTGGCACTCTTTTTTATAAGGGGTTCTGCGTGATTGGCTTTAAACACACACCACTATTTTTATTAATATCATTAGCAATGATCGGTGGCTGTATTGGCGCTACGCCAATTTACACTGCAAAGGACACCCTTCAACTGGTAGTAAAGCCGCTTTCGAAAAAAGAAGTAACATTTAAATTAATAAACCCATTACCTTATACGCTTCATGAAACATCAGGGCTTGCAACACATAATGGTCAAATTTGGAGTATTAATGACAGCGGTGACCAAGCAAACCTTTATCGCTTAAGTGACGATTGGCTTAGTATTGATAAAACAATTACATTAAGTAACGGCATCAATAAAGATTGGGAATCATTGGCTAGCAATGATGAACATTTGATTATTGCAGATTGCGGAAATAACTCAGGGAATCGGCGTAACTTTGAGCTTTATCACATCGCTTGGCAAACGCTTGAACAAGCCCCTGACTTATCATCACATGTCGCGACAGTACAGCACTTTAATTATAAAAATCAACCTGATAAAAATATGCCCTACCACCATAATTACGATTGTGAAGCAGTAACGTTAGTGCAGCAAACACTGTGGTTATTTTCAAAAAATTGGCAAGATGGCCACACTTTTTTGTATCAATTAACATTAGATCAACCACACCAAACTCTCAGCCCGATAACGCGTTTAAATATTGAGGGGCTCATTACTGGCGCCGATTACAACGACCAAAATAATACGTTAGCGCTGGTCGGGTACACACAACAACGCATTTTTGGTTCTGCATTTGTCTGGCTATTTGAGATTGAAAACTTAGCCATTAAACCCGACACGGCACGCTATTTTGAACTGCCAACCTATGCGCAGTGGGAAGGGATCGTTTGGCAAGACCCATCAACGCTCATCCTCACAACTGAACAAAGCCCTATTTCAAAAAGCCAAATTGCCACTTTGTCGTTAAAAACGAGCGACTAACGCTCGTTTAAGGTTGACGCATCACATATTCATCATACGGTTAAGCGTATTAATAACAACTTGTCGCTCAATTGGTTTACTAATAAAACCATCAAAACCTTGTTTTAAATAATCCCCAGAAAAAATATCTGCGGTCATAACGACTATTGGGGTCGTTATACCTAGTTGTTTTATTTGCTGTAATGCTTCATGGCCTGATATTCCTGGTAACATGATATCCATCAAAATACAGTCAAATTGAGTTTGCTTAAGGATTTTTATCGCCTCTTCACCCGTTGTGGCTAAAGTCACATCACAGCCGATAGATTTAAACAAGGCATTGGCCACCATTTGATTTAAAGGATTATCTTCAACAATCAAGGTACGTAAGGATTGGTGTAAGTGCGGTTGCGCTGTTGCAATAGCAGCTGGGGTTTTACACTCTTTGGCCGCTAAATAAAACTGTACGTGAGTGCCTTTACCTAACTCGCTGGTCAGGTGCAAACTCCCCCCCATTAATTCAACCAAGCCTTTGCATAAATTCAGCCCAATCCCTGTACCACCGCGCTTATGATTGCCCACTTGTTTGTACTTTGAAAACAATAATGCCTGATCTGCAGCCGAGATCCCCATCCCTTGATCAATCACCTCAAAACATATTTCTTGGTTTTTTTGTAGCGATATCTTTAGTAATACCGTAGCTCCTGCATCACTGAATTTAATGCTGTTACTCACTAGATTAACCAACACCTCAGTTAGTTTTTCGCCATCTGTGATGACATATTTTGGTAAATCATCTGCACATTCAAGGGTAAAAACCAGGCTTTTTTTCTTTGCTTCATTTGCCAGCATCGTATAAATATTTTGCACTAATTCCATTAAACAAACCGAATCAAGCTGGAGTTCCATTTTACCCGCTTCGATTTTATTTAAATCAAGCACACTGTTAATTAAAGCTAATAAGTGCTGGCCACTAAAATGGATGTGTTTAATATACTGATTAGCTTCATCGGGTAGTTGATAGGTGTTGGCTCGCTCAAGCAATAAATCGCTAAAACCTAAAATTGCGTTTAATGGTGTGCGTATTTCATGGCTGATCCGAGACAAAAACTCGGTTTTATTTTGATTTGCTTCTTCAAGAGATAAAATGTGTTTACGTAATTCTAATTGCGCAATAACCTCACGTCCCAAAATGGTCAACGCCTTTTTTTGTTGAACTGTTAATTCTTTTGGCTTATCACTAATAGCGCATAATGTACCAATAGCTTGACCATTTGGAGCCAATAGCTGAGTGCCAGCATAAAACCGAATTTTTGGCCCCTCGGTCACTAACGGATTATCGAAAAAACGGGGATCTTCTAACGTGTTTGGTACTTCAAATAACTCTTTTTCTAAAATGGCATGAGCACAAAATGCAATATCACGGCTTGTTTCATCTGCATCAAGTCCCACTTTTGCTTTAAACCACTGCCTGTCTGGATCGACTAAACTGATTAATGCTATCGGAGTTTCACAAATTTCAGAAGCCAGCTGAGTTAGCTCATCAAAAATAAGCTCTCCAGAGGTATCTAAAATATCATAACTAAATAATGTTTTAAGTCGCAGGTTTTCATCTTTCGGCTTTAGTGCGGTTTTCATTCATTTTCCCCAGATGAATAAAGACTTAGTAGTAGTTATTATTGTTTAAAAAAACAGATACTGTCTAGCTTGTCCGTAATTAAACCTATTTATACATAAAAAATAATTCACACATTGCAGTAACACCCTCTCGCTTGATGTTCTATTAAGTCAGAACTAAACCCTTGCTGATAATTATGTAAAGCAGTATCAATAAGGCTGTTACCACTTGCGCAGGCAAGACCAACAGAATAAGGACCAAAATACACTAATTTATGTGCTTGCGTGACAATCAACGCCGCTGGCGTGGATGGAATAATATCTTTGAGTTCTTGACTGACTTCAACCGTGATGACATTAAACCCCAATTGCTGCGCTTTAAGCGTCAGCTCTTTTTTGTGTGTCTCGCTCATGGCTGAACATTGACATGACTTATCAACAAAATGGACAAAGGTATTTGAAAAATCATGCTGCGCTAACGCAGGCGTCTTAGCCAACGTATCAAGCAACAAAGTGCTTGATACGTTATGTAATACACCATGCGGGTCGAACCACACCAACCGAGCTTGCACAAAATAAACACCTGCACACAACGTCGTTATTATCCAGAGAATAAATAGTATGCTGTGCTTGTGCTGTTCAAAATTATTTGAAACTTTCAATTCCCTTTTCCAGACATTGCGTTGAACGTTTTATGTTATCTGCTTCAAGCGATAATGAATCAATTTTGCTGATATCCTCTTGACTGGCCGAGCGCATATTTTCAGTGCTCAGCGCAATACTCTGCGTCGAGCTTGATTGCTCATCAACCGCTGCGGCAACCGACATTGCTATGTCACTGGCACTGGCAACTAACAACGTCGTCTCTTGCATTTGTGCATTAGCCTTCCCGGCTACATCAATAACACTTTGCACAGTCGTAATGCATACTTTCATTGCTTCTGTTGAACTTTTAGAATAACTTTTCAATTGAGTAATCGTCTGGCCTATTTTATCAGTACTTTCTTTTGTGCGATTGGCAAGTGCACGCACTTCATCTGCAACCACTGCAAACCCGCGGCCTTGTTCACCCGCCCGAGCTGCTTCTATCGCTGCATTTAGGGCTAACAAGTTTGTTTGATCTGCAATTCCGGTAATTTCAGACAAGACACCCGTAATAATCTCACTTGATTTAGCGAGCTCTTGAATTTCATCACTGGTTTTAGCTAATGCTTGGCTTAGGGTTTTATTGTTGTTGTTAATATCGATGATATTTTCTTCGGTTGCTTGCGTTAAATCTTTTGCAAGTTTCATTTGCTCACTCAACTGAGCGGTATCTGTAGCAATAGTCGAAACGGTTTGTGCCATCAGATCAATTGAGCTTGCGATTAAACCCGTTTCTTGCTGTCGGATAGCGGCTGATTCTTCTAATACCACTTTCACATTCACTAAATTATGAGTGTTTTTGACCAGCACGTTTGATTGTTTTTTTACATCAGCAATTAAGTTATCAAGTAAATTCAGCAGTTCGTTAAAGCCATTGAGCACGCGATTATTTACTATTGATGATCGGACCGATAAATCAATACTATTTTTATTTTGGGTTAAATGCTCAGTAATTCTTGATAGCTCTTTGCCCACAATACTGTCATTAAATAAAGTTTTAGCGATATAACCCGCAATTAATGCTTCTACAACAGCATATGCAGCATGAATTAATACCGTAGAAAATTGCAAACGATCGGCATCAAAAATATACACCCCAACATTATTAAGTTGCAGGTAATAAAAAGAGAGGTGATGCACAGCTACCACCAATATGGCTGAAATAAAAACACGCCAATCACTGTAAATAATCAAAAATGCCATCAAAATAAATATTTCAAAGTGCACTTCAATCAGACCATTCATTTGATGGATATGCAAACACGCAAAAATCATGGCTGCAATGGCTGAAGTATGGCGCGTCAGAACACTCTCTGGAGCTACTTTGGTAAAGTAAAGCGGCATCACTAATGCCGGTAAACCAATGAATACCACTTCAAGATAAGTGCCATAAACAAACGACATGGCTAATGATTCTAAAAAGAGACCAATAAAAAGTAATTTGAATAGTTGATTACGTGTTTCCATATGGCAATCCAATACTGTGGCGAAAAAATAAACCTTTGATTGAAAATAGTATTTGAATAGGTTTAGTGCAAAATAAATCTATTTAAATCAATCAAGAGCAGTGTCTAATTGCGTATTGTCTTTAACGATAAATATCAGAACAGTCGTTATCTCATATTCCATCAAGGGGTTTTTATCGTTATTTTTTGACATCGCAGCGCCCTGTGACTGAGCTATTCAGAAGCATTATTAACTAACATTGGAGGATTACACGGCGGCAAAGAATAGTTATCTTGGCATAACATCACCCTCCACGCATCCAACTGCCCGGTTTGCGCCACGTATTGCTGATAACTCTCTTCATTCAAGGGCCCGACCACAACTCGGTACTGCACCGAATGATCGGATTTGGTCACCGTTACTAATTTAGGGTCGTACTCGCTATGGATTGCCATTCGTTCGTTAGCAAACTCTAACTGATTAAAACTCCCTAACACGGCAAATAACTTAGGTGTAGCTTGTGCGCTGACAATTCTATCTAACCAAGTTACATCATTGATTAACTCTTGCTGTTCAGTTGTTTGTTTATTTGACTGACTATGCATTGCTTTATTACTGTGTCCGCGTAACTGACTGGCAAGGACTGAGGTCGCATTACTATCGGTATAAATAAGCTTGCTATGCACATTTGTAGGGGGAGAGATCTCTGGGGTTTTAAGATTCGATACAACAGGCTTTGACTCATCTCGATTTGAATTAGGCTCACGCAAAAGTGCCGCCATTTGAGTACGCTTTGCTTTGGGCTCCTTAACTGGCGCTTGTGCCAGCATCACTGAATTAGGGAGCACCTCTTCGTCTATGCAGGCATTTTGACCAATAATAATTCGATAAAGCGCGCAATCTTGTGACATCACAGTCGAAATAGCATGATCAGTCAACGATTTTCCAGTTGCAACATAGCTAATACCCGTGATCCCAAAGGTGACAAGCTCCAAGGTGGCACAACTTGTTACACTTGTTGTTGCAACAATAACAAGAGTTAAAGGAAGCATTTTCATCATCAATTTGCCTATAAAAAACAATTATGCATATTTATTAAGCAATTGACGCGCCAATTTGTAAAAATTTTGTTTCATTTTAAATGTGTTCAATATCATGATGTTAAACAAAAAATGACCAGCCAAAAATTTGTCTTCTTTTAATTTATTTTTTTTAACTTAGGACTTACCGCAACGGCTTTACCCGTTGTATAATCCGCTTGCTGTAGTTGTTAATATTATTTTTAAATTTTAGAAAATATAACTTTACTTCCCTTCTGTGCTGTATATAATTCGCGCAGTTTGAAAGTGCACCGTCTATTTATTTCATACCATTACGATGAGTCATCTCTGTCACCTCGTTCTGTTTTTATAAGTAACAGCTCAACTTCCAGCACTACCGCCTTTTCTAAGGCACCCAATTACTCTTAAAAATTAGGATTTATTATGTCTAACACGACTACTGGTACAGTTAAATGGTTCAACGAAGCTAAAGGTTTTGGTTTTATCGAGCAAGCTTCAGGTCCTGACGTTTTCGCTCACTTTAGCGCTATCTCTGGTGACGGTTTCAAAACTCTTGCTGAAGGTCAAAAAGTACAATTCGTTGTAACTAAAGGCCAAAAAGGTCCTCAAGCTGAGAACATCGTTGTTCTTTAATTGAGAAACTAACTTATCTTTGAATAAGTTATGAAAAAAAGGTAAGAATTTATTCTTACCTTTTTTTATGCCTAAATTTTATTCAATGCTTTGTTCACTCTTTTTATGGCGTCAACCGGCAAAAATCATCCTCCCCTTAAAATTAAACCAAACGCCTGTGCTATAAGGCTAGGTCACCATCATTTTTTGACACTCCAGACGAAGTAAATTTAAAAAAGCCTGTGCAGCAGGTCCTAAATGGTCTGCATCTAAAAAGGTAAGGTAGAGTTTTGCTGAACGTTTACTGTTGTGACTCAACGGCAATGCCTTTAGCTGCTCACACGCTAATTCACGAGTAATTGAAGTAACAGGCAACCAAGCAAATCCAAAGCCATTGCTGATCATCTCGATTGAGGTACGTAAATGGCTAACCGTCCAGCGCTGATTTGCCCCTAACCATCCTTCATCTTTTTTTCGTGTGATTGCAGAATCTCTCACCACAATTTGGCGATAACTTTTTAAATCTTCTAATGTTAATTCGCGATTTAATTGATGCAATGCGTGTGATGGTGTAGCAACAGCAACAAAATCTATTTGGCATAACTCTTCACTAAAGCTGTTACTGGTCGAAAGGGGTGAAATTGCAATATCAACCGCTTTATTAGCAAGTAATTCGCTGGCGCCTGTTAAAATCGATTCAACTAATTCAATTTGCAGTAATGGAAATTGCGTAGAAAGTGCATCAAGGACTTTATAAAGCGGTGGTTGTGGAAATATTTCATCAACAGCAATTTTAAGGATGCTTTCAATGCCCTCGCCTAACGTGTGACCAATCGCTTCTATTTTTTCAGCTTCATCAAGCAGGTAGTTTGCACGGCGCAACATCATTTGCCCTGCAGGGGTTAAATGGGTTTTACGGCCTTCAATTTTAAATAGTTTAACCCCAAGAGACGCTTCAATTTTTGTTACTGCATTATGAATACTCGATTGGCTTTTATGCACGCCTTCAGCAGCTTGATTAAAGCCGCCAAATTCAACCACTGCACGAAACATTCGCCATTGCTCTAAGGTTATTCTAAGCATGATAGATACTCCTTTTACTGCCCAGCAGTATCATTGGTAAATACAATTTTTAAGTCTGTTATCTGTTTTTTCACTACGATGCCATCATTTTTATCATCATCACCCAAGCCAATATCAGCCCATTACAAACAGATAATAACGAGCATGTTACGCTTAGAGCGAACTAGATAGATCAGATTAAATCGAACGGATGGGGCATTAATATACGTTTATAAATCGTTTAATACGAATATTTTAATCAAGGTTTGAACACAACCGCAGAGGATTTTTTCTAAATATTAATACTGATAACAACACAACAGGTATCAAGGTAATCTTTGTTATTAGTGCTGGAATAAACCGCAATACTGGGTAATAACTTTTTCTCCAGTAGATTAATTTAAAACGCCCAACAAACTCACACTTTTAGTCATTACTTAAGATTTTCTTAAGTTTTACTCTTTATGATAAAACTATAGTACTGTTTTATTTGATGATTTTTAGCTACCTGCCTAAGATTATCTCAAACCTAGTGCTAAACACATCCACTGCGTTAAGCCTACCCACCGTATTAAATTAGGTCAACGTGTAGCAAGGTGTGCTGCTAATACTGCGTTTTTAAGGAATTGTGTATGGATAAAGCGCCTGTTAAACCACCGCGCGATTGGGCCAAGTATGAATGCGTAGGCCATTCAATATGCTGTGTAATAAACAATCTAAATTGACTCATTTGTTGATTTACATTAAGGTTTTTACGCCCCACAACAACGAAAATAGCCCTTATCAACAAGGAGCAATACAGCGCTGAGTTCTTACATATTTGCCTCAGTACTATTGATTGCGAAATAATGCACTTCGTTTTGGAGCACAAGCCGTGTCCTCAGCCATTTATAAAGCGTTTAAAAAATTAACCTCTCAATCAAAGAACTACCCACACTGTTATTCCTTTGATGCTGCAAACTTGGCAAGGATCCAAGAGATCAGTGATTCAAATACCATAAGCCAATATTTTGAAGCCGACCACAAACGGCTTGATTTATTTGCCGAGCAATTTAGCCATTATTTAATGATTTTACCGCATCTGGCTAGTCGGTATTTTACTGCCTTTGCACAAGGGTTAACGGCTCATATTGTCGCGGAGGAAACCGTGTTATTTCCATTTTTTGAAGAAAAAACCGGAATGACACAAGGCCCAACACTCACTATGCGCCAAGAACATCAGCAAATAATGACCCTCCTTTCGTTGATTTCAGAAAAGCTCGAACAGCAGCAATACCACATTGCTGCCGAGTATAATCAGCTCAATCAATTACTCGCACGGCATAATAAACGTGAAGAAAATCTGTTATACCCTATGGTTGATCAGCACAGCAACGATCAAGAAAAAGCAGCGTTGCTTTTAAGCTTATTTGAAACCATCACTGCGCCTCAAGTCGAGCCCCAGGCAGCAAACTAATCAATTTAGCACCACTAAAAGCAAGGGTTTCTTGCTTTTTTATTTTAAACAATGGGTTAAACATGTCGGTTGGCTACTGTAAACTCAAAGCTTGAGTTACAATTGCAAAAAATCGAGTTAGGTGCACCATGCCATTACGACAACCCTTTTCTGTTCTTGTGGTTATTTACAACCATAGTCGTGAGTTTTTATTGATCCAACGTGCAGACGACGCCAATTTTTGGCAATCTGTTACCGGAGGCATTGACCCAGGTGAAACTCCACTCACCACCGCCTATCGTGAGCTTAAAGAAGAAACAGGCATTGATGCTCTTCAACTGGGTATTACCCTTACTAATCATCATAAAACCAATCAATACGAAATTCGCGATTGTTGGCGCCATCGTTATGAAGCCAATGCGTTCGTCAATACCGAACATGTGTTTAGTATCTGTGTACCCAATGATATTCGTATTAAGCTTAACCCAAACGAACACACCGATTTAAGCTGGTTAACGCAGCAAGAGGCGGCCGATAAAGCCTGGTCACCCAGTAACCGCGCTGAAATATTGGCGTTATAGCGTTAACACGTCCTGAAATTAAGTAAGCAACAGCTATAAAAAACACCACTTAAGGTGGTGTTTTAATATTCAAGTTACTGACTTTCAATTACTCGTGCGGTACACGTACCCAACCTTCCATTAACACGCGGGCGCTGCGGCTCATAATAGCACTTTTTACTTGCCATTGATTATCAACAAAACAGGCTTGTGCCCCTACTTTTAATGTGCCAGATGGGTGGCCAAACGTCACAGAGGTACGCTCATTGCCACCCGCTGCCAAGTTAACCAAGGTGCCAGGGATCGCAGCGGCGGTACCAATAGCAACCGCAGCGGTGCCCATCATGGCATGATGTAATTTACCCATCGACAAAGCGCGAACATTTAAATCAATGTCGCTGTGCGCAATCGCTTTACCACTGGATGAAACATAACTTTTCGGTGGCGCTACAATCGCTACTTTTGGCGTGTGCTGGCGGGTTTTGGCTTCTTCAATATCCGTAATAAGCCCCATTTTAACTGCCCCATAAGCACGAATAGTCTCAAAGCGCGCTAAAATGGTGTCATCATTGTTGATATCATCTTGTAGTTCACCCCCCGTAAAGTCCAGATCCGCTGCATTCAAAAAGATGGTGGGAATACCGGCATTAATTAATGTGGCCTTAAAACTGCCGACGGCTGGCACATCAAGCGTATCGACCACATTACCGGTTGGGAACATTGCGCCTTCGCCATCAGCCGGATCCATAAACGCCACTTCGACTTCGGCAGCGGGGAACGTCACGCCATCGAGCTCAAAATCACCGGTTTCTTGCACTTCACCGTTGGTGATAGGAACGTGGGCGATAATGGTTTTTTGAATATTCGCTTGCCAAATACGCACCGTGGCGAGGCCATTTTTAGGAATTCGGCTGGCATCAACCAAACCATTACTGATTGCAAAAGAACCCACTGCAGCGGTTAAATTGCCGCAATTGCCGCTCCAATCAATAAAAGGTTTATCGATGGCGACTTGACCAAATAAGTAGTCAACATCATGATTTTCTTGGCTGCTTTTTGATAAGATAACTGTTTTGCTGGTGCTTGATGTCGCCCCGCCCATGCCATCGGTGTGTTTGCCGTATGGATCTGGGCTGCCAATCACGCGTAACAGCAGGTTATCACGGGCTTGACCTGCCACTTGCGCTACAGATGGTAAATCAGTGAGATTAAAAAACACCCCTTTACTGGTGCCGCCGCGCATATAAGTTGCTGGAATTTTTATTTGTGGTTTAAATGCCATGCTCTGGCCTCCAAAAAAATAGCCCCAAGTGAATCACTTGAGGCTTAAAATATTAGGCTTGGTTTGACTCTAAAAAGTCTTGTGCAAAGCGTTGTAATACGCCACCTGCCGCATAAATCGAGACTTCTTCAGCGGTATCTAAGCGACACTTCACTGCAACCTCTGTCCGTGTGCCATCGGTGCGATTAATCACTACAGTCAGCATCGCGCCTGGTGTTGGTTCACCCACCACATCGAAGGTTTCAGTACCATCTATCACATAAGTATGGCGATTTTCACCAGCAACAAATTCCAACGGTAAAACCCCCATCCCAACCAAGTTGGTGCGGTGAATTCGCTCAAATCCTTCTGCCACAATGACTTCAACCCCCGCTAAACGCACACCTTTTGCAGCCCAATCACGAGATGAACCCTGACCATAATCAGCACCTGCAATAATAATAAGTGGCTGTTTACGCGCCATGTAGGTTTCTATTGCTTCCCACATCCGCGTAACTGTGCCTTCTGGCTCAAGGCGCGCTAATGAACCTTGTTTGACTTGGCCGTTTTCTTTGACCATCTCATTAAATAATTTAGGGTTGGCAAACGTTGCACGCTGCGCTGTTAAGTGATCGCCACGATGCGTTGCATAGGAGTTAAAGTCTTCTTCAGGTAAACCCATTTTATCTAAATATTCACCTGCAGCGCTGTTCATTTGAATTGCATTTGATGGCGATAAATGATCGGTGGTGATGTTATCCCCAAGTACCGCCAACGGGCGCATGCCCTTCATGGTGCGCTCACCTGCAAGTGCGCCTTCCCAATAAGGTGGGCGACGAATATAAGTGCTTTGCGGGCGCCAATCATACTGCGGATTAATGTGGTCGCCATATTCAACCTTTAAATCAAACATGGGATTATAAACACTTCTAAATTGCTCAGGCTTCACTGAACTTGCAACAACCGCATTAATTTCTTCATCTGTTGGCCAAATATCTTTGAGTGTGACCGCTTGGCCTGCTTGGTCGTAACCTAAAATATCTTTTTCGATATCAAAACGAATTGTACCGGCAATAGCATAGGCAACCACTAATGGCGGTGAGGCTAAAAACGCTTGATTAGCATGAGGATGAATGCGGCCATCAAAGTTACGATTACCCGATAACACCGCGGTGGTGTACAGTTTACGTTCAAGTACTTCTTGCTGAATGACAGGGTCAAGTGCGCCACTCATACCGTTACAGGTAGTACAAGCAAACGCTACTACACCAAACCCTAAGTCTTCAAGTTCTGGTAATAAATTGGCCTCTTCTAAATAAAGTTGCACCGCTTTTGAGCCCGGAGCTAGAGATGATTTTACCCAAGGTTTGCGAGTTAACCCTTTGGCATTGGCATTACGCGCCAATAAACCCGCTGCTATCATATTGCGTGGATTACTGGTATTGGTACAGCTGGTGATAGCTGCAATTATTACTGCGCCATCTGGGATTTTATCGCCATCGTTTTCAACCACACCACTAATGCCGCGCTTGGCAAGCTCTGACGTTGGTACGCGATTATGCGGATTTGAAGGCCCTGCAATATTGCGACAAATGGTTGTTAAATCAAAACGTAAAATACGCTCATACTCGGCAGCTTTGCAGTCATCTGCCCATAAACCCATTTGTTTGGCATAGGTTTCGACCAGTTTAACTTGCTCATCTTCACGGCCCGTTAATCTTAAATAATCAATGGTTTGCTCATCGATATAGAACATGGCCGCTGTCGCACCATATTCTGGGGTCATATTAGAAATTGTAGCGCGGTCGCCAAGGGTTAAATGCTTGGTACCTTCACCGTAAAACTCAAGGTAAGAGCTCACCACTTTTTCAGCGCGTAAAAATTCAGTTAATGCTAATACCACATCCGTCGCTGTGATCCCTTCGGCCGGCTTGCCGACTAATTCAACGCCAATAATATCAGGTAAACGCATATACGAAGCACGGCCAAGCATCACGCTTTCGGCTTCAAGGCCGCCTACACCAATGGCAATAACCCCCAGCGCATCTACCATCGGAGTATGGCTGTCGGTGCCAACTAATGTATCCGGGAAAGCAACCCCCCCGCGGCTTTGCACCACAGGTGACATGCGCTCTAAGTTGATTTGATGCATGATCCCATTACCCGGTGGTATAACATCTACATTTTTGAAAGCAGTTTTGGTCCAATTAATAAAATGAAAACGGTCATCGTTACGGCGATCTTCGATAGCGCGATTTTTAGCAAACGCATCTTTTTCAAACCCTGCATGCTCAACTGCTAATGAATGATCAACAATTAGCTGGGTTGGTACCACAGGGTTTACTTTTGACGGATCGCCGCCTTTTTCGGCAATTGCATCACGAAGCCCAGCTAAATCAACTAACGCGGTTTGACCTAAAATATCATGGCAAACAACACGTGCAGGAAACCACGGGAAATCAAGATCACGTTTACGTTCAATGAGTTGTTTAAGCGAATCAGTTAATTTTTCAGGTTCGCAGCGGCGAACTAAATTCTCGGCCAATACTTTTGAAGTGTAAGGAAGTTTGGCATACGCACCCGGAGCAATCGCATCTACAGCGGCTTGGGTATCAAAATAATCAAGGGAAGTGCCAGGTAAAGGTTTGCGAAATTGGCTATTCATAATTCTTTCCAAAAATGGGTGACGGTGAGGTGCTAAATGAGGTGCAATAACACTTTATTTTTTTGTTAGTGTGAAATTTTTGACCTATTTGCAGTGACCATGTGCCCTTATTTGGCAATAAGGGCACGGTTTTATTAACGCTCGCTTAGAGGCGTAACTTTTCGTGGCTCTGCACCAATATAATCGGCACTTGGGCGAATAATACGGTTGTTGGCACGCTGCTCCATTACATGCGCAGCCCATCCAGTGACACGAGAACAAACGAAAATAGGCGTAAATAACTTAGTTGGGATCCCCATAAAGTGATAGGCCGAAGCATGGAAAAAATCTGCATTACAGAACAATTTTTTTGTATCCCACATGTATTCTTCGCAGGCAACCGAAATATCGTACAGCGACGTATTACCAAATTCATGGGCCAGTTTTTCTGACCATTTTTTGATGATCACATTACGAGGATCTGACTCGCGGTAAATCGCGTGGCCAAAGCCCATGATTTTTTCTTTGCGCTCAAGCATACCTGCCATTTGAATTTTGGCATCTTCTGGTGAGCTGAATTTTTGAATCATATCCATCGCGGCTTCGTTTGCACCACCATGAAGTGGACCACGTAATGAACCAATTGCGCCTGTAACACACGAGAACATATCTGAAAGCGTTGATGCACATACGCGTGCTGTAAAGGTTGAAGCGTTAAACTCATGCTCTGCATATAAAATTAACGAGACATCCATGACTTTACGATGTTGCTCTGACGGAGTCTCACCGCTTAATAATTTTAAGAAATGGCCACCAATTGAGTCTTCATCAGACGTACATTCAATTTCAATATTCTCGTGGCTAAAGCGATACCAATAACACATGATGGCTGGAAATGCGGCCAACAAGCGATTCGCTGCAATATGTTGCTGATCAAAACTGGTTTCGGGCTCTAAATTACCTAAAAAAGAACAGCCTGTTCGCATCACATCCATTGGGTGTGCATTAGCAGGAATACGTTGTAACACTTCTTTTAGTGCTTGTGGTAAATCGCGCTGCGCTTTAAGGCCTGCTTTATATTCAGTTAATTGGGCTTGATTGGGTAATTCACCGTTAAATAATAAATATGCCACTTCTTCGAAGGTGGCATTATCGGCTAAGTCCGATACATCATAGCCACAGTAAGTTAAACCTGAGCCAGATTTGCCCACAGTGCACAGTTTTGTTTCACCTGCACTTTGACCACGTAAGCCTGCACCACTTAGTTTTTTATCTGTCATGTTAAAGTCCCTAATTTTGTTGTCATTTTTAGTGTCGTTTATAAGGATGACAAACGACCTGTTGATAAATTTTACGGTTTAGTTATTTATTTTTGCCTTCGGCAAATAATGAATCAAGTTTTTGCTCGTAGTCGTGATAACCCAAATATTTATACAAATCCATTCGAGTTTGCATGCTATCAACGACCGCTTTTTGATCCCCTTGCTCGAGGATAGACGAATACACCGTTTCTGCGGCTTTATTCATGGCTCTAAACGCTGAAAGCGGATAAAGCACCATGCTCACGCCCCACTCGCCTAACTCTTGTTTATTCCAAAGTTCAGTCTGACCAAACTCCGTAATATTGGCCAAAATAGGCACATCAAGTGCCTCACTAAAGGCACGATAATGTTCTTGTGTTTTAACGGCTTCTGCGAAAATCCCATCCGCACCAGCTTTTACATAAGCTTTAGCACGTTCAATCGCGGCTTCTAACCCTTCTTGAGCGAACGCATCGGTGCGAGCCATGATAAAAAATTCGGGATCAGTTCGTGCATCGACCGCTGCTTTGATCCGGTCGACCATTTCTTCTGTAGAAACAATGGCTTTATTTGGGCGGTGACCACAACGCTTTTGCGCGACTTGATCTTCAATATGACAACCCGCAGCACCGGCCTTAGTCATTTCTTTTACAGTGCGGGCAATATTAAATGCACCGCCCCAGCCAGTATCCGCATCAACTAATAATGGCAAATCGCTTGCACCTGTAATACGACGAATGTCTTCAAGCACATTATCAAGGCTGGTCATGCCTAAATCAGGTAAGCCGTAAGAGGCGTTTGCTACACCCGCGCCTGATAAATAAATTGCCTTATGCCCCAATTGCTCAGCCATCATTGCGCAATACGCGTTCACGGTGCCGACAATTTGTAGTGGTGTATTGTCTACAAGCGCTTGTCTGAATTTTTTTCCTGCTGACATGAATGTCTTCTCCTAGTTTTTCACTTTGAACGGTGATTGAGTATGTAGCTCTGCGGCTACTTTAAATTTGTGTTCGATATTGGCGCCTGACGAGGCAATATGGCGCTTCATCAGTAGCTCTGCCAATTCGCCATCTTTGGCTGCAATGGCGTTGATAATGGCTAAATGTTCATCAAATGCACGGCTAACACGCGGGCCATTCATGCCCATTTGCACCCGGTACATGCGAATAAGCTGGTACAACTCATTGCACAGTAAATGAATAAGATGACTGTTTTTACTGCCTTTAATAATGCGGTAATGAAAATCTAAATCACCTTCTTCTTGGTAATAAGATTCACCTTGTTTAACGCGTTGATTGGCTAAATGTAAATCGAGTAAGGCTTTGACTTGCGCAATTTCATCATCGGGCATATTTTGCGCCGCTAAGCGACATGCAAGCCCTTCGAGCGAGGCACGCACCTGAAAGATTTCTTTAAGTTTTGTTTCGGTCAGCGCAACGACTCGACAACCGACATTCGCTTTACGCTCAACCAAATGACAACTTTCTAAGCGATTGAGTGCTTCACGCAAGGTTGCGCGGCTAACACCATAGCGTTTTGCTAATTCGGGTTCTGATATTTTACTACCCTGAGGGATTTGGCCTTCAACAATCGCTTGGCGTATGTCGACATAAACTTGATCTGAAGCGGTTTTTATTGGGTTATCTAATTCCATAGCGGCTTTTTGTCGACAATTAACGAGCCATGACTATGGTCGATGTCTGTTTTAATGTCAAGCAAGCAACGTGAGATTGTCGACAATCTTACCATTAAGATTTGATTTAATACCTTAAACTGACATTTAATCGTCATTATGCTGACAATTCAGACTATTAGTACCTATTTAACGCGCGGGAATAAACAGTATTAACTAGGGTGCGTTGACTTTTGTAGGCTGAAATTTGTTCAATCTAGGGGCGATTTAATCGCAGCGCGAGATTCGTGATATTTTTTAACTGCATTTGTTCAACGTTAACGCAACCTTATGCCTATACTGAAACAAGTTATTCTTTCTAACTCTTTTACCGACTTTAATGATTGATCCTCAAGCGCTTATTTTAATTCAGGTCATTTGTATTATCACAGGTACGGCAGGGGTCGCTTGGGGTTTGATGACTTATCCGCTCAAAATTGCCCCTAAAGCCAGTATATTCTACGCAATAGCAAATTTTTGCGTGGTAATAGGGATCTTGCTAGTCACTTTTAGAGATACGTACTCAAACATTGTTGTTTGGCAAATCGCCGACTTCATCATTTTGTGTGGCTTTTACTTATTACGCCTTGCTACTCAAAAATTATTTAAACTAGCTATTTCATTCAAAATAGATGCTTTTTTAGTACTGATTACTTTGTCAGCGGGATTATTCTTTGCTCCATTGGAGTCTTCAAATTATGCATTAGGCATTATTTTTTCACTCAGTGCCATTACTGCCTTTAGCTTATTAAGCTTTGATTTGTTCAAGTGCGCTCGAAAAGTGACGACACCGATTGGCGCTCTATTCTTAATTTTACCTATTACATTTTTAACTTGCGTTTTTATCTATCGTGCAGCCAACTTAATTTTAAATGAAGAAAGCATCGCGCCTTTCATCTCAATAACGACCCACGCCGCAATCCCCATGCTATGGTTTTACATGTTGTTAGCGCTATTAATTAATTGTTCAATGATAGGCTGTGCCATTACCTATTTAATTTTTAAAGTCAGAAAATTAGCTGATACCGACGCATTAACCGAGCTGTATAACCGACGAGCAACCCTTCGTTTAATTCATACCCAAATAACGAAAAATGATCAAATGGTGTATGGCTTGCTCTTACTTGATTTAGACTTTTTTAAACTCATTAATGATGAGTTTGGCCATGATGCCGGTGATAAGGCATTATTAACAACCGCAGGGGTACTCAAAGCTAATTTAAGTAAACACGATATTATTTGCCGTTACGGGGGTGAAGAATTTTTAGTTTTTTTACCCTATTACACCTACAAACAAACTAAGCTACTTGCCAAAACGTTAATTGAAAAGATTAGGCATTCAAATGTTGTTTTCCAGCACCATGAATTTAACTTAACGGCCAGCTGTGGTGTATGTCATGTTGGCTCACCAACCCCTTTTGAAGATGCACTTAAACAAGCCGACATTGCCATGTACCGAGCTAAAGCACAGGGCAGAAATTGCGTGTGCTTTGCCAATGACAATGACAATGACAACCAAATCACTTTAACAACACCTTAACCTTGGGTGTCATTGCGAGGTGGCTTTTGCTCAGGAATATCATTGCACATGGAGCAAGCAACCCCTTGGTTTGATTGAATGAACCTAGCCACAATAAAAATCGCGGTTGAAATTGCTGCCCACAGCGCACTGTGCTCTAAAGCGGTTATGATGCTAGTTTGTTTTACGAATTCAGCAACCATCAGCACCACAAAAATACCGCAATAAACCAACACCGCTCTTTTGAGCCAAAACCTGAATCTCATATTGTTATCCTCAATGACCCTAAAGGCCTTCATTATCCAAAACTAAGGGTGATTAACCACACTCTGGATAATTAATTAAAATGGCTACGAAAAGCAAAATACACCGCACCAACCAAACACAAGCCCGACCATAAATAATCCAGTTTTAATGGCTCTTTTAAATAAAAAACCGAAAATGGCACAAACACCATTAAGGTGATCACTTCCTGCATAATCTTTAATTGCCCAACATTTAAAACCGTATAACCAATACGATTGGCTGGCACCTGCAGTAAATATTCAAACAACGCAATCCCCCAGCTGATAAGCGCAGCAATAACCCACGGTTTATTATTGAGTTCTTTTAGATGGGCATACCAAGCAAAGGTCATAAAGATATTACTGCAAATTAATAACGATATACTGATAAAAATGGGGTTCATGGGACTCTCATGATTGTTAATAATACAAAACGGAAATATTAAATCAGGTCCATTTCGTAGTCACGCTCAACTTTGGCAATTCGTGTTTTATAGGCGCTGTACCATTCGGTGCGCCCTCGATTTTGTGCCTCTAGATGACTAATATTGGCTTTCCATAATTTTATTGAGTGCAAATCTTGCCAATATGATACCGTAATACCCAGTTCATTACGGGCTGATTCAACACCTAAAAAACCCGGTTGCTCTGCTGCAAGTATCATCATTTTATCGGCCATTTCAATGTAGCCTTGCTCAAGCTCAGTTCGAACCGAGCTAAAAATTACCGCGTAATAAGGTGGTCTGGGTGTGGTTGCGATTAAAGACATAGTTATTCCAAAAAACAAAAAACTCAGAGACACCTAAGTCTCCGAGCTCCTAAACAGTGCTACTAAACTAGTATAAATATAAACAATGGGTTAAGATTTTGACTCATCGCTTAATTGCGCTTCTTGACGCACATAACCTGCAGTTTCATCTTGTTGTTGAGTAATCGCATTTTGCATCGGCACAGCGCGTGATTGCTGGTTTATTTCGTGAATTTGCGCGGCATTATATAAATCACGCTCGCTGGTAATCGCTGCGATTGATTCTCGGTCTTTTAAAAAACCCACTACGTCTTTTCGAATACTCGCTAATTCTGCATCATTCTTATGCATTTCTAAAATAAAACGCGGATGTTCTAAATTACGCATACCACTGGCGGCAAACGTACTGGACACAATACGACTCACGATCACCCAAGGGGTAATGCTTGAGCGAACAAGAGTATTTTCTGAACGAGTTGAATCATGAATACCGGTACCGGTTGAGATTTTAGACTCGGTAAATGTCCCTTCTACTTTTAAGTAAATAAGCTGGCTTTCAAATAACATTTCGGCAAAAAATACATGGGCCGAATTAGTTAAAATACGGGCAAACGCACGCAGTAAAATGGCGCAGAAAAACAAATGCACCCCAGTACTGACAACATCATTTAAACTTGCAATTTGCTCGGTGGATAAACGACTTAAGCTTTTGCCTCCAAACTGGCTGATCGTTTGATACACACTGCCTAAATTAAACGCCAACAGCACCACTAAAATAGCGCCAATAATAAAAAATACATTACCTAAAATTAAACTTGTTAAACGCGCTAAATTAAAATGCTCGCCTAAATCCATTGCTTTTACTTTTGGTTGAATTTCTTGGATCATTTCACCAAAAAACTTACCTTTTCCTTCGACTTGCTCATTTAAGTTTGGCTCCAGCTCTTGATAAACTCGATTGGGCACTTCTTTATAACGGCGATTGGCCATCACTAAATTATCTAAATTAATGAAAATTTCGTTAGGGTGTACCGACTCTTGCCAGTTTTCACGTAACTCTGATACTTCAACTTTGGGCTCGGTATAATTAAGTCGCTTAAAGAGCATTAACGCTGTGATTGCTGTCACCGCAATTGCGCCAACTAAAATCGCCATTAAATACAATACGGTATGCGGCTTAGGAAAATACAATGCCACTTGGCTCATATCGGCCAAATCCATTTTTGCGGCACTTAAAAAAAGGCTGAAACCCACGCCCACAGCAACAGGTAAAATAATGGCCCCCGCGATCACTTTAGCTAAAACCATGCCGCCCATACTTGGAATATGTTTATCTGCAGTACGCACTAACGCAGTGCCCACTTGGCGCCACACTAAAAGCAAATACAAGGTTAATGCAACTGAATATAAAGGAAAAACAAATTCGCCAATCTCACCGGCAAACCCTGCCAACGAAACAAATGCAACTAAACCATAGGCCACTAATGCAACAACAGTTTTAACAACAGCACCAAACAAACGCTGCGCCATATTACGCACTGGATACGGCATAAAAGTAAGCTTAGGCAACACGCTGTGCAAAAAGTGAGCTAAAAAACCATGAGGTTCTATGAAGGTTGCATTTTTGCGTCCAACCAACATTTCGGTTAAATCTTGTTTTGAATAAGCAACGTACGAGGCTTCTTCTTTAGCGGTACTGACTTCTGAACGACTAAAATTAGGCGCCAGAGAAGTTGGATGATTTCGACCAACAAAATAGCGCAATGTAGCAATAATGCCCGATGTGGCAGATTTTAGCCCCAAACCGAGTAAAAACAAACCAAACACCACAGTGATCCAGCCAACGACCGCATCATTTTTTACAGTTGAAGCTGCTTGTACTAACAAATACACGCCTAAAAAAGCTTCTATTGCACCGCGAACGGCTGTCACTGCCCCCTCTTTTTTAAAGGGGTTTTTAAGTCCTAAGTCAATCGAACCGTAATCAAATGCCATTTTACACTCCTGTTGTGACACTTCTGACAAACTTACTAACGCGTGTTTTATACGCTCTATTACTTGTCTTATTCATGCAACCAAAGCAAAGCTTTATGCTATCACTTTGAATTTGGCAGCCAGATTACGATATTTAACAAGTATTTAGAAGGGATATCTTTGAAGAGTCTAATTGAAAAAACACGGATGCTACGCTGGCTTATGGCAAATAATTTTGGGGCAAAGCCCCAAAATTATTGCTGATTAATCGATATTGACTTTTAATTGAAGTGAATTTGCTTGCTGTAACTCATCGAGTAAATCTGCAGGGGCTTTTTGATCAAACAGTACTTGTTCAAGGGAGTCTAAGTCTTGCTTTTTATGGCCTTGCATCAACGCAGCTATTTGTGCTTCAAGCATTTCTTTAGCATCGTCGATCCGCTTTATTAAGCTGGCTTTATCGGCGTTTGTCAGCGCTTTTGATTGTTTAATGTCTTCTTTAGTCAGTGCGAGCATATCCACTTTTTGCTCAAGCTCTTTCACTTTCTCATAATCAATACCCATTCGGGCAAAAATAATCGCTTGGCGTAACTCTTGCGCATTCATTTCAACTTCAACAGGCTCATTGAGAATGGCTTCAATACTCTTATCGGCATAACTAATGGCTTGCTCGTTTGCACTCAACCGAGTGTCGACCTCGCGGCTCACTTTATCCGTTAACGTTTGGTATGACACTTTTGCTGACGCTGAAATATCTTTGCCTGGTGGTTGTGAAGCCTGACCTTCATATTGTTGCGCGAGTAAATCAGTAAAGCTGACAAGTGCACCTTGATAATCGCGTTGAGTTTCAACAGATTGAGACGTGCTATTGGCCGTCGTTAATGGTGTATTCACTACTTTATTTGAAATAAACATATTCATCCTTTGCCACGTTCATTTTAAGACCGTTTTTAAAAGCAATCCTTGTACCATTTTTGTTGTTTTATTAAACAATCGTAAAAACATCACTGCGCTGAGCATAATCTCGCCACCCCCTGCGACAATTTGTCACATGTTCAGCCCTTAAAGACAGTTTTATAATCCAGATCGTTAGATAACCCAACGAATTTGAAGGAAATTATGCTGATTACTCCCCCATCTACTAAGCTAAAGACAACTTTCTTAGCGCTCTCTCCCATTGCTTTAATCATTCATAGTCTTTTTTCTGTTGCTGCTGTCGCCGATGATAAAATTGAAGTGATTGAAATTCATGGCGATCACCATAAAAATGCGCAACACCTTGGTTCAAGCGAGCAGCTTTTAACAGAATTAGGGGTCGATTTTTCTGCCGCAGGAGGTGTCTCTAGCTTACCTATTTTAAACGGCATGATGGGCGATAGAGTCAAAGTATTAGTCGACGGTGCCGATTTAACTGCGGCGTGCGCCAATCAAATGAACCCGCCGTTATCGTACTTATCCGCCAATCAAATCAAACGAGTGAGCGTGATTGCCGGTATTTCACCTGTCAGTGCTGGGGGTGATAATATTGCAGGCGTTATACATGTCAGCGCCATCGCGCCCACATTTAGCGACTCCAGCAGTTTAACCTGGCAAGCAGGCACGCTCGGCGCGCAATATCGCAGTGTCGACGAAGGGCTCTCACTGGGCACCAGTGCGCAGTGGGCCAGTAAAACAGTCAGCTTAACGTATCAAGGTGCGTATTTAGATGCCAAAAGCTACCAAGATGGTCATGGCGATACGGTACTTGATACCTTGTACCGTTCACAAAACCATGTGCTAATTGCCGCATTAAAATCTGATAAACAACAATTAGCCGTTAAACTCAACCATCAGCATATTCCTTTTCAGGGGTTTGCTAATCAATACATGGATATGGTTGATAACACCAGCACAGGCCTCACGACACAATGGGTGCGCCAAACCGAGTTAGGCGATTTTTCGGCGCAAATTAACTGGCAAAAAGTAAGCCACGAAATGGGATTTTTTAGCGACGAAAAAACCGGCAAAATGCCGATGAAAACAGATGCCGAAGATACCAGCTACCAACTTAAGTTTGCCCATGAGTTAAATCCGATGTCGACTATCACCATCGGTCAAGAGTTTTACCTATTCGAGATTGAAGATTGGTGGCCGCCAGTGGCTGGTTCTATGATGATGGGGCCAAATGACTATCACAATATTCATGATGGTAAACGGCAACGTTTGGCCGCTTTTGCCCAATTAGACCAACAATTAACTGCCAACTGGTCAGTCTCAAGCGGATTACGTTTAGAAAACGTGCACACCAACGCCGGTTTAGTGCAAAATTACAACAGCATGCCGATGATGATGCCAGCAATGGCAATGCCAATGAGAAGTATCGATGCAAAAGCCGCTGAGCAGTTTAATCTGCAAGACCGAAAACAAAGCGACACCCTACTTGATGCGACCTTACTTACCCGCTATGCATTGGATAATTTTAATGACCTACAATTTGGCTTAGCCCGCAAAAATCGCGCCCCTAATTTGTATGAGCGTTATAGCTGGGGTCAAAGTGCTATGGCAACCAGCATGATAGGCTGGTTTGGTGATGGAAACGGGTATATTGGCGATATTCACTTAGCCCACGAAACAGCTAATACCGCTAGCATCACTTACAGCATGATGGGTGATGCAAAACCTTGGCAATTGAGTGCCAACATCTGGTACAGCTCGGTACAAGATTTTATCGATGCCGAGGTAGTTGGCAGCTTTAATCGCTCTAAACTGACAGCAAATAAACGAAACATCTTACAATTTACGAATGTGGATGCCCATCTTTATGGCGCGCGTATTGATGGCTCAGTACAACTGCATGACAGTAAAAGTACGGGATTAATTACACTGTACACCAAGGTCAGTGCCACCCGCGGCGAACGCGATGACAGTAACGACGCATTGTACCAAATTCAGCCCTTACACAGTGAGGTAAAACTAATACAACAAGTGGGCAACTGGCAACATGCAATAAGTTGGCAATGGGTAGACAGCAAGCAGCGCGTAGATGAACGCCGCTTTGAAAATCAAACCGAGAGTTATCATCTGATTAATTTACAAAGCAGCGTAACGTGGCAGCAGTTAAACATCACATTAGCTATTAGTAATTTATTTGATACTCAATACGACTTGCCTTTAGGTGGGGTTAATATTGCCGAGTTTAAAGCCAATACAACGCAAGGTTACTCACAATTGCGCGGCCAAGGACGATCGCTTTCGCTGATGCTGAATTATCAGTTTTAACAATTCAGATTTGAATAGTTCAATTTTATGCATTGGCGCATTAGCAGGGCGAAATACACTCGCCCTGTTAATGACTTTAAAACGGCTTATGACTCGGCTGCACTTATTCCTCTGCTTTATTTTCAATAATTTTTTACAACCGATGGATGCCATATATATAAAACAATGGATATGCGAACCCGATGAAATATATCCTGCTCGCAGAACTCAAAAAACGGCTAAAACTGATACTTGCTAGATATGAATTTAAATCGGTTGGATCATACAGAATATACAAACCAAAAGTGACAACAGTAATATGGATCGCGGCTCAAGGTGTGTAACCGAGTGGGCTAAGTAAAAATAGAGCAAAACTTCTGCGTCCTACTCACGCCCCTTACCTACATCCGTGTAGGCAACAAAGCGCTAATCGTCCTTAGGAATAACTCTCCGTGCAGCGCGCCTTTAATTTACATCATTTATCAGATACTTATGATATTTAGCATGAAAATAAAGGGCTTGAGATAACAACTTAAATCGTTCAATTAACAACCCGTATCGGTGTTCACAGCTCTGAACTGAATCCAAGTTATCTATCAATAAAGTGTAATAAGACGTTTGCTCTTAAGCTAAGCGCACTTTTGCCAATTCATGTACTTTTCATCTGCCAAATCAAGCATAGCGCCGTCTTCATCGGTATCGCCATACGCATAAACAAGGTTAAAATCGGCTAAATCTAATCGACTCTTAATTTTATTCACTTTTTCGTGATTACTGCAATCGGCCGCTTTAAATGTACCGGTGAGATACCCCTCGTTTACCTTCAATTCATTACACAACAACATGACACCTTGAGCCTGACACCAATGAGATAAATACACATCAAGTGAGGCTGAAACCACAACAACAACATCACCTTGGGCTTGATGTTGGCGCAGCTGCGCCATTGCATTATCACGTAAATAGTGCGGGATCACCTCTTTGGCAAAGCGCTCTCCACTTTGGTTGACCGCATTAAATTGCCGTCCTGCTAATCCTAAAAATGCACTTAACCTGCGTAATCTAATTGGACTAAATGCGCCTCGTCGGTATAAAAAATAAAAAGGCATCACAATGAGATTGCCGATCCATTTGCGATACGAAGGTGTGCAATAGCGCATAAAGACACTAAACATTTCACGGTGCGTAATCGTGCCATCAAAATCAAACAAAGCTAAATTAGGCTTTTTATTAGGTGTCATACTCGGTCCATCGGGTCAATTAAAAAGCCGATAGTACCTCAAATCCAATCACGAAACGAATGAGTTAATCTAAATGCTAAAGTGTGTTGACCTTTCGTGTATTTTTTTCAGCGGTTGTTTGCTATTCAGACAAGGTCTGCCGTATCGTTATGCTAGATACATCGACAACAACACAGTAACAATACCAAACAAGGCCCTGCCCAAAAAACCTATATAAGGAACAAATATCGCACTCAAAAGGTCAACATGCCCTAGTAAATAAGCGATGTATGGTTTTTACTTTTCCTTTTGTTGTTCGCTGCAAGGTCATAACTTGCTTTAGCCGTAATAGTAGTGTTCAACGTTATCATTGAGAGATATTTGATGGTCGAGAGACTAAATAAATCATTACAACTAATTCGACTGTTGCGACTAAAACGAGTAGCCACAATGGCGATTGGCTAAGGAGCAAAATAAAGAAACCAAACAACATACCAACACCTGCAAACCATTTAGCTTTGGTAGGCACCACTTTGTGCGCTTGCCAGTGGCGCAACGTTGCACCACTACGAGGATGATTAAGTAACCAAGCAGCTAATGTTGGCGATGAACGTGTAAAACACGTCAGCGCTAATATAAAAAAGATAGTAGTGGGCATCACTGGCAATATAATACCAATGAGGCCTAAACCAGCTAAAACTAAGCCTAATAGCTGGTACCCTGCATTTTTATATGCCACACATGTTACTTTTAAATTCATGAATAAACATGTTCCTTAAAAAGTTCGAAACGCGTGAATGCTGCTCGAGCACCATTGATTAATGCTTGCTCTTGCAAAGCGCTCAGCTCAATTTCGTCGATCAGTTGCACTAAATGACGCCAAGCACTGCCGCGCCCCGCTCCAGCGCCAGCTAAATAGCGAGCACCAAATATTCCTGATAACTGTAAGCATGCTTCAGCTTGTTTACCTAACATGGCTGCACCGACTTTTGAACCTTCAACCACATATAACCAGCCAAGCGCAGTAGCAAAATCGGTATCGTTCGTAATTACAGGTGTTAAAAAAGTATCTGGTAAGGGTACTTTGAAGTCTTTGAAGTCATGTTCAAGCATCGTTAAACGTCGGCGATCCGATAAATTTTCAATGGCCATAGTTAACTCACTGTGCTCATAAAGCACAGCAACATCCTTTAGAAAATAATATTGTAGCGTTAAAAACTGAATATAATTTTCAGTATTGGCGAAAGGATTTTTTGCCATAATGCTCTTATCAATATTGTTATGTACATCAGCAGTACTGGATTTCAATTTTAGTGCACGTGACTGCTCAGAAATGGCAAAAGTCATCTCTACTCCTCAAAGTATTGGGGTTTAAATAAATATTGGGCTAAATAAATAGCCCTTATTGGCTATAGATTAAGGGTTAAACCTAAGGTAATGGTTCTGCCGGGCTCTGGCATTGCAACAACTGAACCCGAAGAAACACTATATCTATCTGTTAAGTTGGTTATTGATGCGTATGTACTCACCGCGTCATTGAATTGATAGTCAACATATAAGTCTAGCTGGTAACTCGCTGGTATTTTTTCGATGCTTTTAGCGCCCGTTCCACTTAAAAAACCTCCTGGGTGCTGCTTGGCTGAGTGGCCTTTATAGGTCAGCCCAATATCTAATTTGTCAGCAAAAAGCGTTTTCCCTACAGATGCAACCAAGTTTCTTTTTGGTGGAATACGCAAAGGAGTTAAGCTGCCCGAAAACCCCTTGTTATTGCAATGTTCAATTCCTTCGGCTTGAGCAATAGCCGTCGAGCACATTTTAATGCTGGTATAATTGCTATATGAAATAGAGCTGTAGAATAACTCACTCTTGTAATTAAGATTCAGTTCGATGCCCGGTAATTCAAAGTTATCGTAATTAGTAAAAGTGTATTTCTCTGTGTTCCAGCGTGAAGCCTTCGGATCTGTATTTGGTAGTAGTGCGGTTGCTAACATGTCTTGAATACGGGTATCAAAATAGTTAGCTGAAAGTGTTAATCGATCACCTTGGGTGAACGTATTTACAAAATAAGCTTCTATCCCTAACTCATAAGTATTGGTATTCTCAGGAGTAACTGGGTAGCTAGGTGAATATGAAAATACTTCATTAGATACAGTCGTTTCATACACGTTAGGCATTCTATAAGCTTTGCTGTATTTAGCTTTTAATGCGGTGTTACTTAACACGTTATAATAAAGTTGGGCTGTAAAGTCGTTCTTTGGCGCAAAGTTTAGGGTTAATCCAGTTTGATTGTCAGTTGTTTTTGAGTCATGGTGGTTAAGGTTGATAGTCAGTTCAACAGGCTCAAGATCTATCTGTGCATTAATGAATAAACTACGTATGGTTTGTTTTCCATCTCGAGATGTGGTTAACGTGGTATAAAAATTTTTAGCTGAGCCAGATTTTGGTGTGAGCATTTCACTCTGCCAAGAAGAGCCGTAAGTTAAGATAACGGGTGTCTGAACCACATTGAAAATAGCAGTGTTATGAAGACCTAAGCCATGACGTTTATTACTATACTCATGAAAATACTGCAGAGCATTTGGCCCTAAATTAGATGCCAAAGCGTTATATTGCTGTAACTTTGCATGAGTTGTCCAAGCATCAACTTTTAAATCAATTAATGGGTTGTTTGTAGGTAAGTAGCGATAAAAAATACTTGCGCTATTTACTAAAGCAGATCCTGGTTGCCATTGCGGCATTGTTTCGATCCCTTCAGGCACTTCACCATATTCACCATCCGGTTGCCTCCAAAAGTCGCCAGCTCTTTGCTTATGCCAGTAAGAAGCAAGCATTTCCCCTGCTTTTTGCTGATGATGACGTGTATTTAACTCTAGTTGATGTTCGTCAGTAACCGCATACTGCACCTTTGCAAGGTAAGAGTCACTTTCAAAGCTCGTATTAACAACCTCGCCATTTTGATTTACTGGTGGTAAGCCAAGGCCTCCCCATTCATATTTTTCAACGAAATTTTCATAACCGTGTTTACCCGCGAAATAGTTGCCCGTTTTCTTCTTGCTATAAGCAAGTACAGTATTGAATTGTAAAGTTTTTAATGCGCCAGCGAGCATAAGACTACCATTATCAAAATCACTGCTACTTTGATTATTCTTCACCTGATAATACTGTTGCTGCTTGGCATCGTTACTGACTATTGGTGTGTGGTTGTTATTGTAGGTTTTAAGCTTAATCTGCGCACCGGCACTGTTACCCTGAGTAAGAATATCGTTCGCATTTAAGGTAGTAATATTCACAGTACCGCCAATGGCACCTGTACTAAAGGCCGATTTTTTAATTGCCGACCCTTTTTCAATTGCTACCGTGCTGATCAAATCTGAATCGATATAAGTACGGTCTGATGTACCCATATAACCTCGGTTAGTATGAGTTGATTGCAAGCTACCATCAATAAAGATTGGCACTCGTCCTTCCCCTTGTACACCACGTACCCCTACATCAAGCGCTCCCGCTTCATTACGTAAATTATTCGCATCAATACTTGTAAATGTAGAGAATATATCCGAGTTAGAACTCCCTTTGTTTCGCTCAAGATCATGACGTTTCAGATTGAGTTTATTACCATTGATAACAATAACTTCAATCGCCTTTTCGCTTGTTTTTTTGTCGTTTTGATTAATCTGGATGTCATTAAAATCAGAGGTTGTGAGCTGTTTATCAGTGGTAGATGAGCTATCAGCTTTAATGATAATCGTCTTATCTATAATCTTTGCGCTAATGCCTGTATTTTGTAGTGCCAGTAACAACGCATCCTGTATCGTTTTTTTGCCATAAACAGCGGGAGCATGTTCATCGATTAAAATTGAGGCATCGGCAATTAAACTCATATCGGCTTGTTTTGCTAACTGATTGAGTGCCTGACTTAACGGCTGTTTATCAATATTAAACGTTATAAAAGTAGCTGTGTTTTGAGCTACTACAGGCAAGCTCAAAGCAAGACCCAAAACAGAGGCTAATGGCGTTAACTTAATATAGCTAGAATGATATTTTGACATTGCAATTTTTCCATATAAGCAAATTGATTTATATGAAAACGAATGAGAATGAGAATCCCTCAATAAAAATATCATAATTTATAAAAATAACTTTTCCCAAGCAGCTATTTTCAACATTAACGGCATTGTATTAACGTGCAAAAGGCCAACTTTTACCTTTCACTCTGCCTTGATAATCATTAAAAATCTCTCGCTCGAGCAGCATAACTTAAGAAAAACGATTATTTACATTGCACCTTGTTAAAAAGTAGCGCAAAGAGCTCACCCTAAAAATAAATGATTTCGTGCGCCATAGAATGTTGCTCTGCAACAAATCTTACATATCGAAATCCATACAAACAATGCGCGATAAGCTATGCACAGATGGATAGAGATATTTATAGGTGAGATTTATGGGTGAATTTATTAAAAATAAGACGAGCGGTTACTTCGCTCGCCTTGTTTAAATACCACGACTCGCTAAGTTTTTAGCGGGTTATCGCTATTAAAGCGGCAGGAATAATAAAAAACACAGAGCCAATGTAAGCCACAACCGCTAGCTTGTTCTTTTGCGCTTGCTCCGCTAACCATTCAGCGCAATGAATTGGCCAATCACGACACCAAGGTAAGCCAAAAAGAACCACAACACCCAATACGTTAAAGCACAAATGCACTAAAGCAATTTGTAGCCCTAAGATGGCATGATCGCCCGACACCGCCATTGCGGCTAACAACGCAGTAATACAAGTGCCTATATTGGCCCCTAAAGTGAATGGATAAGCCGCTTTTAAGGTAATAATATTATTGCCTATTAAAGGCACGATCAGGCTAGTCGTGGTTGATGATGACTGCACTAACACCGTCACCGTTGTACCCGCTGCAATGCCGTGGATTGGACCACGACCTAAGGCACTTTTCAACATAGCTTCTGCGCGACCAACCATCAGCTTTTTAAGCTGTTTCCCCATAAATAAAATGGCAAAAAACAAAATTAAAATACCTAAAACAATGACAATTACACCATTCGCTACTGGGCTGGCAAAGTGCAGTTGCGCGCCAATGAACTCTGTAATCGGTTTCGTCATCGGCTTGATAAAATCAAATCCGATGCTACCTGAACTGCCACTCATGGCCGCAAAAGGTGCAACAATCAAACCACTGAGTTTTTCGAGTAAGCCAAACATTATTTCCAGTGGTAAGAATACACACACAGCGATTAAGTTAAAAAAATCATGTACGGTTGCGCCAGCAAACGCACGACGAAATTCATCCTGACAACGTAAATGGCCCAAGCTAACAAACGTATTAGTTAACGTGGTGCCGATATTAGCACCCATAATCATGGGGATAGCAATAGGCAAAGGTAAGCCTCCTGCCACTAAGCCAACGATAATACTGGTGGTAGTACTAGAGGATTGGATTAATGCCGTAGCAACAAGGCCAACCATTAAACCTGTGATGGGATGTGATGCAAACTCAAACAGCGCTTTGGCTTGTTCGCCACTCGCCAGTTTAAAACCGGAGCTAATCATTGCGACTGCAAGTAATAATAAATACAAGGACGCAATTAAGCTGGACCAACGTAAGGCATTGCCTAGTGGTGACGAAGACACGCTCATACAACAACTCCAAATTGACACTTATGTGACGGCGGCATTCTATACACAAGATTTACTAAAGTAATTAGTTTGGAAGGGATAATTGAAAATATATATATAAACTTAATCTTGCTTAAAAAATTAAACTAAATACTTATTTCAAAGTCCAAACTTTCGCCCAATAAACATCCAGGTAAATAAGAAATAGCCAATAAATGAGTGAAATTATTTTGTGATATCGATGACTTAATAACGTACTCACCGAAAAGTAACAAAAACAATTCCTTAAGGATGGCACAATGACGACCAGTGAAGTCATGACTAGGCCGTGTTGACCTTTGTGGTTTGAAATTTGTTCAATCTAGGAGCGATTTAATCACGGTGAGAGGTTTGTGACCTAGTGGGCTAAGTAACCTGAGCGCTGGATAATAAATTTATCTCCAGCGGCTACAGACTTGAAAAACATTGACCAATTCAATATCAATACGTTAGTAAGAACCCTTTGGGCAGCACATGTTTGGAATTTATACTGCGTTATCGCTTCTTTATGCAGAGCAACCACACTACATAGGCTCTGTCTTGCCTAAATACCAAACATAGTGCTGCAAAATCAATCACGAAAGGTCAACACGCCCTAACGTTATCCGTTTTAATATGTATGATTATCGTGATTTTATTAACAGGGCTGGTGGCATATTGTCAAAAAGAGAATAAGCCACACTGTAATTTAACTGACCTAGAACATAATGCACGAATCATTACTTCAGCAGAATTTAGATTCATATTCTGCTAATAACAACATGATTATTCTTATTATTAATTTTAACGGGTAACACTTTAGGAAGTAAGTTTAAAAAGTTATCGAGATCTGCAGCGCTAAAGGTCCCTGACAACATCATATTGCCCACCCTACTCTCAGTAAATTCAAAATGTGTATCATGATAACGATTAAACTCAGCACACACCTCATTGAGTGACACATTATTAAATACCAATCGGCCATTACGCCATGCATCTACTAAGGACGGATCCATGACTTGTACATCCATTCCGTTTTCAGTAAATAGCACTTGTTGACCTTGCACTAATTCAATTAAATGATGGCTATTTTGTACTTTGACACGTCCATGTTCAACACTAACGCGGGTACTGTTTTTCTTTTTATCAACGCTAAAGCGCGTTCCAACAACGGTGATTTTTGTGCGATCAGCAGTGACAATGAAAGGACGATGAGGATCGCTCGCCACATCAAATAATGCGCGGCCTTGTAGCAAGTTATTAACTCGTTGATGAGCATCAAACGCGATTGTTAAATGAGTTTTCGCATCTAGGCTTAATTGCGAACCATCAGGAAGTGCAACATCAACTTGCTCACTTCGAGCTGATTGATATTCTGTGCTGTAATGGGTGGCAACATTACTCAATGGCCACAATTGATAACTGGTTATGCTGATGGTAAATAAGGCGAGGCATGCCGCAATCGCCCACATTGGCGATAAATACCGACTAGTTGATGTATTTAATTGTCCAATATCTGAATTCGTAAATTGAGTTAATAAGTGCTCAACTTGCTGACTCTGTTGATACACCTCAAGATGCTCAGGATGCGCATTAAGCCAATTTAGAAATTCAAATTGTTGTTTTTTACTCAACCCTTTTTTTTGTTGTTCAAGCCAATCATTTGCTTGCTGCTGCACTTGCAACTGTATTTGTTGACAATCCATCTTAATTATTCTCGTTGTTATCTTTTTAATGTATCGCGACACGCAAGCATAGCGATTGCCAAATGTTTTTCGACCATACTGACAGACATACCCATTTGTTCAGAAACTTGGTGATAGCTCAAATTTTTAAATTTATAAAGCACAAACACTTGTTTAGTCTTCAGTGGCAGCTTGTCAATACAAGTATAAAGTAAATCAAGTTGCTGCTGACTGGCCAACTTGGCTTCTGGTTCAAAATCAGAAGGTGCGATCAACTCAACTTCAACAGGATCTGAAAATTTTTTGTTACGTCGATAATGGTCAATGACAATATTTTTTGCTGTAGTAAAAAACAACGCTCGCTGATGAGCATTGTCTTGGTTTTGTGTATTTGTACGATTATTGAGTATACGAGTGTAAGCCTCTTGAACTATATTTTCCGCCTTATCTCGACAACCAACTGAGCGAGAAATAAAGCTTAATACCTCAGCGTAATATTGTTCCAATTAACACCTATTTTTGTTACTTAAAAAAGGGGGCGGATGCTAACAGACACAAAAGGTAATAACAATCATTATCAATAACATTTTGATTAACCTGAACTTTGGTTAAGAGATTTACTAACGTATTGATATTGAATTGGTCAATGTTTTTCAAGTCTGTAGCCGGAAACTTTTGAGGATAACAAGGCGAATTTATGCGTCAATAGCTGGCCTATTGTAAGTAAATTCAACGCCGTTAGCGTTGAAAGTAGCCGCTGGAGATAAATTTATTATCCAGAGCTCAGGTTGGCTGTGGGTCAAAGATCAAGTCACGCAATTGCGATTGCTCATGTAAGAAAAGTTTAAATTCGACATTCAAAGAAAGACTCTGTCATGTGGGAAGCGCCTAAAGCTTAAAAAGCGATTGACGCCATCATCTTGTTAGATTTTACAACTTAATGCTCGCAAGCATATCTTCGTTATCCTCATCCATACCTATTTCGATAAAACCACAACTACAAAAAAATCTCTTAGCTACCGAATTATCAGGGTTGTAACATATCTCAATTTCTTCGATCCCCTTGACTGCTTTTATTTCATTCAAAGCAAGGTTTAAAGCTAAACGACCTATTCCCAACTTTTGAAATTTATAGTCAATCATAAAACGCCAAATTGAAATTTTTTCCCCTGTCTTGCGTACCCACATAATATGTTGTGGTTGAATTAGCAGGACACTTTAATAAAGGAATATAATGCCATTATTGAGGTGAATATGACTAAACGAATAAATAAGCAGTATCCAAACGATTTTAAACAAGAAGCAGTGGCTTTGGTGCTTGAGCAAGGTTACACAATAGTTCAAGCAGCCGCTTCTTTAGGTATCACAGATAAAATCCTTTACAGCTGGGTTTCTAAACACAAAAAGCAGGCACAAGGTGATACCTTATCTGTCGATGAACGCACCGAACTTATGCTGTTACGCAAAGAGAATAAACGCTTATTAATGGAGCGTGAAATCCTAAAAAAGGCCAGCGCCTTCTTTGCGAAAGAAATGAAGTAAGGTACTCATTTATCAAGACTCTTGTGTCGAAATATCCTACTTCGATGGCGTGCAAAGTGATGCAGGTCAGTACATCAGCGTATTACGTTTGGCTTAAAAGTCCTGGTGAGCTTATCACTGCCGATACACTCGCATTGTTTCGTCGAGCTAAAGCATTATTCAAGGCCAGTCGAAACAGCCTAGGTAGTCGAGAGTTAGCTAAAGCGCTACGCAAAGAAGGGTTTAGTATCACACGTTATCGCACCATTAAGTTAATGGCGCGACTGAAGCTGCATGTGACGCAACGTCTGGCTTATAAGGTCACCACAAAGCGTAAGCACAGTGAGAGTGTGGCTGACAATTTGCTTAATATGAATTTTAATCCTGTGGGGCCAAACCAAGTTTGGGCAGGTGATGTGAGCTATCTTAAAACAGGCGAAGGTTGGCTGTATCTCGCAGTGGTAATGGATTTGTATTCTCGCAGAATCGTCGGCTGGAACATATCTAAGCGAATGACGCGAAGCTTAGTGGAGAAAGCATTTTTAAAGGCTTACAACTTGCGCAAACCACCTAAAGGCTTGGTGTTTCATAGCGATAGAGGTTCGCAATATACCAGTAAAGGTTATCGACGTTTATTAAAACAATTGGGCTGTCGAGCAAGTATGGGTGATGTGGGAGCATGTTGGGACAATGCTGTTGTAGAGCGATTTTTTGGTAGTTTAAAGCATGACTGGTTGTTAAAAGTACCACAGCCAACCCGTCAACATATGCGTGATGATGTGGCGGAATATATGAAATATTACAATGTAGAACGACTGCATTCGGCAAATGCTGATCAGTCACCGATAGATTTTGAAATCTCTTTTAGAAAAGTGTCCGGTTGGAGTTGACCAGAACAATAAAACCTACAGGTTGCTCTTTAGAGTAAATAGCTCGCGCTTCATATCCATCGTTATAGGCAGCTTCAACAAGAGACCAAGTATTACTGGAAAGATAATTTACCTGTTCATCCAAGAGTTCCAGATCTGCGACATGTTCGTAATTTTTACTAGTTATTGGCCGAATAGATAATTCCACAGCAGCTCCTTAATACTTAACAAGGCTGTAGAATAACCCTAACAGCTAAATTTAACTAATAATCGAGTTCCATTAATTAACCCTGTGCGCCTTTAATAAGGCATGAGGTAAAATACATTTTGAATCCATAAAGCCAACTATTTTTATTAAAAAGAATAATTGTATAGTCTCAAGGCCCACCAAAAGAATTAACAACGCATTATTCATTGGATTAAAAAATAACAAACGCCACCCGTTATACAGTTCCTTTTGGAACGTTTATTAATTTTTGTGCTGCGACATGAACTGTTATCACATTTAACCCACAAGTTCTGCTGATTTGTAGTGGCATGGACGCGCTGTCAAAGGGATATTGAAAAACTACAATGTACAATTTTAGACTTTAACGATATCGCTTCATCCAACGAAAATAAGAAATCGTTATCACCCCCTCATAATCTAGGTGGGGCAAGTTATTTTTTTGACTAGCTCATATAGATAACCAGATTTTTTGTATCAAGTAAAACTCCTTTAACAGCAACTAAAAGTTTAGGAAAATCTAGTTTAGGATGGATTTTTCAACCTTTTAGCTAGACACGACACAGTAGATGACAGAATGAGATCAATAATGCCTAAACAGCTCATTATTGCTGAGATAGTGTGAGTGTAATTAGTATTTATTGTGATATGCCATGAGCAATTTGAACTATTCGAATCATCATTTAAAGCGTACCATATACCTTTATGCGATAGGAAACAGATGAAATATCCAGGGAGTTATTATCACTAATGAAACAAATGAAATTAATAAAACACAGTCTAGTTATTTTCTGTATCGGTGTTCATTTTAACCTACAAGCCACAGTAAAATTTGGACCGAATTTTCATGAAAATACTGAGCTCAACGTTGAATCTTCTTTCATAACAAAAGCAAACATAATCACTAATGATTTCAATCAAATAAATAATGGAAAGTCAGGGATACCTGGCTTATCGTTAAGAATTGAGCATCGAGGGGGAGGGAGTGAATATAAAGATGAGCGTATTGCGTTGGAAATAGAGTTCTTTTCTGATGGTTTGCGCGACGCATGGCTAACCCTAGATAAAGAGCGTTTAGAACATCGGTTTCAACAATTAACTTTACATTCTCAATTATGGCAAAATCAATTACAAGAAAACTTACAGCGAGTTTCAAACACTAAAGCACTCATCAATTCACATGTATTAGCTAAGAAAATTGCCTACTATTCTGGTGTTTTACGCCAAAAAGAACAACAACTAGAAAAAGGTTTGATTGAACGCTCACACTTATTAGCTGCACAAACCCTATTAAAACAAACTCAGTTAGAGCAACATTTTAGTTCGTTGCAAGATATTCCCTTATTACCCCAAAGTTGGGTTGTTCTTCTCAATAGTATAGAAAATTTTGGTATAGCTAATGTCAATGTTTTACAACAATATGCCCAAAGTCACTCAACTCATTTGAAGTTATTAGCGACAAAGCAAAATCAGTTGGATATAAAAGACTCTTATTTAGATGATGTTAGTCTCAAGCTGTTTGTTGAAAATCGTAATGATCAGAGTGTTGCACTCCTTAATGAAAATCTGATTGGTCTTCAGCTAAAACTTCCTCTCTCGTTTGATTTTAAAGCACAGGATAAGCAATATTTTCTAAAAAAACAGATTGCTCTTCAAGAAGAATTGACACATCGTTTAATTAATAACAACGTCTCGCAATTACATAACGCATTTTGGCAACAACAAAGTGAATTAGGCACCCTTCTTTTGAAATATGAATATTTGGAACAAGAGCGCTTACTTGTACTGCGTCAGTTTGGTGCCAGTATGGCTGGCTTAAATTACCAACCTGAACAGCGTATGGATGAAATTGAACTTGAGAAAATTCAATTAGAAAAGCAAATTTTAATCGCTCGATTAATGGTTCTAAGCTGTTTATTACAATTACAATCGGTATTAGAGACAGACAATATAGAATTACTTAGAAAAATTTAATAATCAATCACTTAGAAATTACAAGTAAAAGGTACTTAGTGATCCGTATGGCTTCTTAGCTCATCATTTTCTGTTATCGGAAGTTATTTCAACTACATTACCTTCCCCATCTGGAGGTGCCCACTTTGCATCATTGGGCGTACGATACACCGCGGGCCATGGATGCTCATTTGGGATAGCAAACGAGGCACCTTTTACTTCATTATGTTGACTAAATCCACCATGAAAATTGATATCTACTTCGCTGTATAAACCATTAATTAAATTATACGAAGCTCCCCACTGTATGGCGATATGACGAATATTACTAACACGGAGCTGATTGAGCTCGCAATAATGAGACATGGCGAGCTTAAGATACCCCCTTCCCTTATCGCCTTTATTCCATGCGCCATCGATACGTATATTATTTGCTTTAAGTGCAAGACTATTTTCGATAGATAAAGGATGATTGCCTGCATCTTGTAACGAAAGCGTATTGAGGCGTATATTATGAGTCCACTCTAATGCGATACTATCGACTAAATATTCAGGATACGCATTTCGATATACGTGTTTCATCGAATCTGCTTTCTCACCAGGGATTATAAAACGGTATTTGAAATTCCGAAGTTCGACATTTTCAACAGCCTTAACTCGTTGCAGATACGCTTGTTGATTTAGTAACTCAGGTGGGAGCGGATACGTTAACAGTACCTTATCACCATCAATTGTAGTGATAGTATTTAATTGGCGCCGTAACGTAGGGTAGCGTTTATTCCAATGCTGACTGCCTATATATTCTAAAAAGTCGTCCGTGTTTTCTACAGCAATAAAAACGGTGTCTCCTTCTTGTAATTGATTAGCAACAGCTGAACTGATATTGAAAGATGTATTATCATTAAAGCTTGAAATAGACCATTTTTTAGGTAACTTTTCGCCTTTAATCCAAATAGCAGCACTTGGGACATCACTGTTAAATTGAGCGACAATATTTGTGTTGTCACCTTCTAAGGTAACATGACTGCGGGTAATAATAAGCGGGTGATCAAGGTTTATTATGCCATTTGGTAACTTTATAACGCTATAGTCAGGAGCATGTGCGATTAAATCGTTAAGTGCTTTACTGTCATCCTTTTCATCATTAGCAATAACACCATGTTCCTCTGCTTTGATGAACAGAAGAGTTTTATGTTCATCAATAAGCAGGCTTATTTTAGGTACATCTAATGCATGAGTAAACAAAGCTAATGAAAAAACAAATAAGCTGTAATAAAACCATTGTAAATAACGTGGTAAATACAAGCTAAACCGATGTCGCACGGGTAACCGATTATCATCTCCTTTTTGAACTGTACCACCTTTAGACCAGCGTTGTTCACCTAAATTAAAATAGGCTCTGATTTTAATTATCGACCCAACCCACTGATTATATAACATAAGTGGAATTGTTAATAAGCTAACCGGATGACCTCTAAATGCAATAATCACCAATTGTATTACCCTAACAATAAGCACCCATCCTAAATACACTGGTAAATACCAAGGATTTTTAAATATTGATAGCAACGTAGCCCCCGTAATCCCCACCAGTGCAGACCACATACTTAGTCTTTGGTCGAGAATTGCGAACCAGATAAATACACCTGTAGTACGCATTCCTAGTTGTAATGAACGCGCATTATTTCTGAGGGAGTTACCATACCATCGAAACGGTAAACTGGTGCTAAGTTGCCAAAAATTAGCATCGCGGCTTTCAAGAGAGTAAACCAGCACATCTGGTAAATAGAGCATGTTCCATCGGTGTTTTAATAAATAAAACCAGCTCGTTTTGTCATCACCCATTAAAAATCGAAATTTCCCATGAGCCCAATGGCTTAAAATATCGTGCTCCATTTGTTGAATAAATTCAGGTTCAGTCACAATACAGCTTCTGAACATCGAAAAACGGCCAGTTAGGGTTAACACTTTATTCGATAGCGAGTGAGACTGAAACAAAATATGTCGTTGCCCAAACTTTAAGTTAAACCAATCTTTATACCAAGATGAGCGAGTATTAATAAATGCAACTTCGTTTGTTGTCAATGCACCTAAGTCTTTGAAGGTCGTAAAAAATGGCAATGACTTTTTAAGAGTATTAGGTTCAAGGTAACTGTCACCATCCATGAATAATGTTACGCTATTAAATTCATCTTTATAACGGCGAGCCACAGCACGTAAAGCATGACCCATAGCGATTCGTTTACCTTGGTTCTGGCGCTGTAAAACTAACTCAGCTTTGTAATGGCATGGGTGAGAGCAAAATGCTGCGGTAACTATTGCATCGTCTTCATCACTACCTGTTGAAACAATTAGAGTTGCCGTACAAGGAACACTCGCAAGGTTAGATAAAATAGATTGAAATGTTTCAACTGACACCCATGCCTCTTCTTTAAAGGATGGGATGATAAAAAAGAGATGTTTAGGGTAACGACTCTCTTGTGCTTGCTGCTCGGTTAACATTCGTAAATACGGATAACGCACAAATGCGTAATAACCGGCACGACAGTAATTTAATATCTGCCAGCCATAGCGCCAAATAGCAAAGATTCCGAATGCAGCAATCCAATGTCCCTCTGGGGCAGAAATATGTGGCCTAGAGAGTGCATACAATCCAAATGAAATGCTCAAATAAAAAAAGATGGGAATGACAGCACTGGGTAGACTATTATTTTTGCCAAAACGTGGGATCATACGTTTACCATATCGAGGTATTAATCCACACTTTTACAGGACTAAATGCATCGAGCTGCGCAGGTTTTCGTAAAACAATTTTGACAATTGTTGAACTTAACGTATCACCAAAAGCATTCTGCTCCTGCACGGTTAATGCCTGCTCACCAACAAATTGTACTTCACCTTCAAGGTACTCTTGTGAATATAAAGCTAAAACACGGGCAGTCTGCCCCACTGTCACACGAGTCACGTCATCTTTATTAATACGCATAGCAATAAAAGGACGTTCGTGATTCGACAACAGAACCAAGGGATCGTAAGGTTTAATGACCTGCCCCTCCTTGGCATAAAGGGCTAACACTGCCCCAGCACTTTTTGCCCGAACAAGCCATTCAGTTTGTAACTTCGCAAGCGAAATTTGCTGCTCTAACTGATAACGTTGGGTTTCAAGTGGAAATAAAAATTGATTTTTATCGCGCTCGAGAATTCGTTGTTGTTCATTATCATAGTAGGCTATACGTTGCTGTTCTTTGAGTAATTCAACCTCACTTTGCTGCCAGCGCTCTTGCAACTCCATCAAATCTTTCTGAGTGATTGTTCGTTCATTAAATAACGCTTTAGCAGCTTCTAACTCTAGCTTATATTGACTAGTCCTAGTTTTTAACAAAGAAAGCAAAGGCTGGTAACTCGTTTGAATATCGTTAGATTTATTAACCGATAAAATACGCTGTTTCAACTGCTCTAACTGGATCTGTAAATTGCTCAGAATAAGAGCTTTTTGTGAGTCTTTCATACTGAACAATGGATCGCCCACTTCAACGTGCGCACCAATATCCACAAAAGATTTTATAACAGTACCCCCTTCTGATGTCGCGATAGTTTGGCTGTTACCAAGTACAATACCTGTACTCTTAATTTGATAATTTGTGTGGTAGTACAGCGTTGTCATTAGCGCTACAAATAAAAGTATTCCAGCAAAAACATAGAGTTTACTGCGGAATTTAAATTGCTTAAGTAGTGTTGAATGTTCAATATCGCTTAATGTGAGAGCATCATTAATGGGAGTTTGTATAACTGGAGCTGCAGCTACAGAAAGTAGGTCTTCTATATTATCAACTCGTCCATCAATCGACATTTCAATATAGTGCCTTAAAATACGCTTGTGTTTAGCCTCTAAAGCAATAAAAGAAAAACCTGCCAAATTACCTTTTGTGTTTTCTAACTTAACTTTCACTCTGAGCGTTACACTGGCATCTTTGATGGGCAAAATCAAAGCAACTTCAAATACCTCACCTTTAGGCGCATCTGTGGTGAAATCAAGTACACCAACACCTGTCACTGACCAGTCATGGCAATTGTAAGTAACTTGATTGATTTGAATTAATAATGGAATTGTAACTCGGTGTGACTGTCGAGAATGGTTTTTCTCTGTTGCGATATTTGGCAAATTATAAGTCTCTGTATTAAATCTAGATAAGTGGTATAGAGTCTTTATAACTCGTCTGCTCAACTACTCATGAATAACTAAATAAAGCCTAAAATCAGATAGAAATTTCTCTTAACTATCCTTTGGCGAATTTTACCTAATACATCCTCTAAACGCAAACAAGCAGCTTAATGTTAAAGACGATCTAAATATTTAAGTTAATTAGACTTAATTATTTAGATTTAAACAATATCAACATTTGAAGAACATCTAGCAGCGATAAAAACTCAATAATAAAGACTCATTTTGTGTTTACAACCTTCTATTATAAACAGCACAACGATTTAACATCGCTTTATTGTGTATACACATTAAATAACTGATTCAGCTTCCAACATTATTCATTTACTATAAATGTATATAAGTCTTCTAATTCAGGAAGAAAAAACTCCCTAAAGTTTAAATTTAACCTTTTGAATGCACTATTCCAAAATTCAGTGGCTGCCTTATCATTTCGGAACACAGCAATATGCCAAGTTTACAGTGAGGTTTTTAGGCGTTATAGGTGATCTGGGTTCCCCTGTTTAATGCACCCTATTTGGTAACTTTTCGATATTATGAATGATGAGGTAATACAGTTATCATTAGGCGTTCACTTTCTCTTGCCCGCCAAAAGTCTTATTCATCCCTTCTATTGATTTTCATACACTTTCATCTTCTTATTGCTTACTACTGCATGCTAATGGCGTCACTATAAAAATCTTTTTATTAAAAAGACTGATCTTTATTTTTTATACTCCCGTAATGGTGTGTGAGGGGCATAAAACACCGACTACTTGTTTTAATTTAACCCCCTCGCCAAGCCAAAATCAGCGACTTAATTTTACCCGATTAAGTCGCTGAGTTTTTTGTATAGTACGTTTATGCTTTATGTTTAGATTATTACGTATTTACAATCTAAAAAATATATCAATATCAATAAGTATGCCTATAATGCAGCTGTCTAACATTACGCTTTGAAGGAATCATTTGTGTCTCGATTTTCTGCTATTACTGATAACCCACATGAGCAACGTTTTAATCAAAAAACCGGTATTTTATTAACCAATCTTGGTAGCCCAGATGAGCCAACCACTGCTGCGGTTAGACGTTACCTCGCTGAATTTTTATCTGATCCCCGAATTGTTGAAATCCCAAGGCTAGTTTGGTTGATGATTTTACATGGTATTATTTTACGGGTGCGGCCAAAACGCTCAGCCAAACTGTACCAAGGTATCTGGACTGAGAATGGGTCTCCTTTGACGCATATCACCAAGCAACAACAGCAAAAGCTGCAACAAGTACTCAATGATAATAATTGTCAGCACGCAGAAGTTGTGATGGCGATGCGATACGGTAATCCATCCATTGAGGCGGGCTTGGAGCAGCTGCGCGATAAAGGGATCACCAAAATTATTGTATTACCACTTTACCCTCAATACAGCAGCCCAACAACGGGATCTACATTTGATGCAGTGGCTAGAGTGCTAAAAAAATGGCGCTGGGTACCTGAACTTCATTTCATTAATGGCTACCACAAACAAGCCAGTTATATTTCATCTTTAGCCAATAGCATTGCGGAAGATTTGGCTGAGAAAGGCACTCCAGAAAAAATAGTATTTTCCTATCATGGTATGCCTAAACGCTTTTTAGATCATGGTGATCCCTATCATTGTTTTTGTCACCAAACCACCCGTTTGGTGATGGAAAAACTTGGTTTAGATAAAGAATTAGCGATCACAACGTTCCAAAGCCGCTTTGGTAAAGCCGAGTGGTTAAAACCATACACCGATGTAACGCTTGAAACGCTGCCAAGCCAAGGCATTAAAAATGTTGCAATTGTCAGTCCTGCTTTTAGTGCTGATTGTTTAGAGACTCTAGAAGAACTTGAAGAAGAAAATCGCGAAGTGTTTATCCATGCCGGTGGCGACCACTATCGTTATATTCCAGCGCTCAATGATCGAGACGACCACATAAACGCTATGTTTGATTTACTCAAACCCATGCTTTAACAAAAAAGGAGTATCAATTGATACTCCTTTTTTTATATTCATTTACAGGCTTTATAACAAATCAAATCTTAAAATGCAGTTCTTGCGTTAAAGTGCAATCACTTCAATCGCACCACGCTTTTGCATAGTCACATATAAACGATTTTCGACTGGGTTTAATGCTACATTGGTTGGAAACTGACCTTTTAACTGAAAGGTTTTTAATATATTTCCTTGCGGCGCTACCTTTATTACAGTGCCGCTGCCATAACGGGCGATATACACATTACCTAATTTATCGGTACGCATTCCATCTAAGCCATGATCATCAAACTCGATGAATACCCGCTTGTTACTAAGTTGGTAGTCTTTATCTAAGTCATAGACCCACACTTTACGCTGGACACTTTCATTCACATACAACCGTGTTTGATCTGCACTCACTGCGACACCGTTCGTTGTTCCCATATTATCTTCTAATAATACATTACTACCATCTTGGTTTATGCGCCAAAGTTTACCCGTGCTTTGCGCCCAATTTGGATCGCTGGCAAACAACACACCCGATGTGGTGATTGCAATATCATTGGGTTGATTAAATGCGCTATTGTGAGAAAAGACGCTCACTGTTTGACTATTGGCTGCAATTTTTAAAATATTATGACCTCTGTAATCAGCCACATAAAGATTATTCAAGGCATCAAACTGCAGACCATTGCCTGTGCTTCCCTTAGGTAGTGTGACAAACAATTCAGCCAAACCTTGAGCGTTAACCACACCGATCGTGCCTTCTTCTTTAAAGTTAACCGCATATAAGCGATTATCTTTACCTACAACAGGCCCTTCAACGCCCTGTGTGAATGTCTTATCAGGAACAAAATCTGTACTATCAACAGAAGCAGTCGCGAAAACTGGCATAGAAAGAGCAATACTTACGGATAACGTGAAATATTTTTTTAAAGTAGTCACAATACATACCTAAAGTTATTTTTGATAAGCAGAACATGCTGCGACTAAAAACAAAAGTAGTCTTTAGTCGCATATTTTTACCCTGTAAAATACCAGAGGCTACAGATTATCTATTGAATGGTTTTGGTAAAGTCACACAAGGGTTGTGAACTACACGTGTAGATACGTGCACCACTGCTTGGGTCTTTTGTTTCAACAACCGTTGATAAACATTGCGGACAAAACGAAATCGCTTGCTGTGCAATTTGATCATGCTCGTCATCACATGCGGCTTTTTTTATTATGTCTACACTTTGACTTTGCGGATCCGTTTCGCTTGGGACACCCCAAGTTGGGTCGAGCGATAGATTAGCAAATAAATCTTTTTTCCCTTTAACCTCATCCTCTTGTGGTACATAAAGACTTTTGGGTTCATTTCGCACTAAGGGTTTTAAATCTTTTGCGATCGGTAAAGGTTTAAATTCTAATTCATTACCCGTTGTATTTTGAGGGGCAGTAACTTTTTCTGAGTTAACGTCTGGGTTTTCCGTTGCTTGTAGCAAAGATTTTTCAGCTGCTGGAGCATCAGGCTCAAGGTTTGAGTTTGAGTCTGGTTCAAAATCAGTAACGTTTTCGATTGTGGCATTATTTTTTTGTTCCACTACTGGCTCTTCAACAGGCTTATATTCTCGCACCACAGGCTCTTTAAATTGTGGTTGCACAAGATAAGATGTACGCTTTGTATTGGCAAGCACATCGCCCACTTCTGCTGTTAAAAATGCCGCAACTTCATCTAGTTGCTCAGTTGATGCAACTGATTTCGATTGCATGTCATCGGAGGGTAATGTGTCATCTTCATTTAATGGTGCTTTACCTGTAATTTCTATTTGCTCGGCCGATTTTACGCCCTCCATATCATCACTTTGGGTATTAATCTGCGTATCAATATGAACTTCGCCAGCCTCTTGCTTGAATGTCGTGTTAGTTAAAGGCTCAGTTTGAGGGTCTAAATCAGGCGAATAGTCAGCTCTGGGCGTTGCAAATAAGTCGCTATTGCGTGAACTGGCATTAAATGCCGACTCATGTTCATCAAACTCATCATTTTTTTCATCAACCACTGTGGGAGGATGCTCAGTTTGAACAATAGGGTCTGTTTCATCTATCTGTTCAATAAATTGTGATGGGCTAACAAAAGGCTCAAGTTCATTATTCTTTTCATTATGGGAAAACAAGTTCTGTGCCTTACTTACCCCCTCATCAAGATTGGGGGAAAAAGGAGGTAATTGAGTTTCAACACGAGCAGTTTCAACGCCTGTCTCTTTTTTGGTAGGTGTAAGGCTAGTCTCAACAACTGGCTTTTGTGGCTCTGTTTCAATATGTTGTTGCTCAGACTCACTGTTTTGTTGCTCAAATTGCGCGGTTAATACCTCATTAAATTCATCGACTTGCTCATCCATAAAAATAAATTGTTTAAAACTTTGAATATAATCAAACATGTCAGCTCGGTGAATAACATTTTCAGGCATAGGCGATTTGAATACAACCGCATCATTAAAGACCACAACTGTTTTTACACCTTCGTTTACATCAAGTAATCGGCCTACCGCAAACGCGTGGCGCGTTGCCAATTGTAGTGGGTTATCAAACGATAAAGTCTCACCATTAGTTTGCTCAGACCATTGTGATGCCGCTTGAGTACCAAATACAGCACCTTGTTGCGATGCAAACAACAGTACAAACACACCATAATTTGACACAATAATCCGGTCTACTTTGCTCTCTAATCCACTATCTAATGAAACAGTTAACTGTTTATAAGACTGATAAATATCACGGTCTAATTGGTTTTTAGTGCGCGAAAGCATTCCCTTTGGACGCTTATTTTGTTCTGTTTTTTGCTTTAAATCGTGTGAAACTTGAATTGTTTTTTCTTTTAAAGTATTTGCTTGCTCTTTTATTTGAGACATTCGAGGTCTCAGCCATTTTAACGATACTAAAACCCCTATTATTAAGCTTAAAACAATCACTGAAGGTAGCATCAAATCATCAAGTAAACTTGTTGGCTCAAGTGGCGGCGCCACAAATATAGGGGCGGTTTTTAAGGCTAACTCTGCTTGCTTTTGTAATTGAGCCTCAGGAATCTTCTGCTGCTCTAATTGTTCTTTTTCGCGCTTCTGAGCTTCAAATGTTTCTTTTAATTGAGCTTGTTTAATGGCAGTTTGTTCAGCTAACTGTTCTTGTTCTAAAAGAGCTTGTGCTTTGGCGAGCTCTTCTTGTTCGAGTTTTAGTGCTGCTTGCTTTTGTTTTTCAAGCAATTGCTCTGCTTTAATTCGGGCCAATTCATCATCATTAGGTGATTGAACCTCTTTGCTAGTTTGAGCGGAATTATTGAGAGTTGTAGTTTCTACAGCTTGAGTATTTAAATCGTGGCATTCTCTGTCATAAGCACGTTTTGCTTGCTTATAAGGTGGGCTATTGGGCGCATAACTAAATTGATTAACCTGTTGATTCAGCAACAGACACTGGGCTTCTTTATTTGGGGCAGCGCAAAGATACAAACTCTGAGTAAAACAGAATAGTAGAAACAATAATTTAATTAATCGCATGTTAAAACTGTGGAAATTATACATTTTTATTAGCTTACGCTGTTAATAGTGATATTTCCATCCTAACGCGAAGTTGATATGAATTAATTACTGCACTTAATAACTTAATTTTTGAATGTGTGACACTCCAATTACGCCACTTTGATCTTGCTCAAGCGAAATCATTGCGGCAAAAGGTGTCGCTGATGGCTCAATGTGAATGCCATTGCATAAAAACGAATAATTATTAATGCCCTCTTTTGCAGCACACATTGCAACAGGCTCAAAAATAACATCATCTAGTGATGCGACTGCATTATTAAATAAATTTTTAGCTTCTGGGGTAATATCATATGAAAACTGAAGCTGGCTAAATATATGAGAATTTGACATGAAAATTCCTTTTTCAAAAAATGGCTTAGGACAAACTTAATTGTTTGTAATATTACACCCTCACACAATTAAAACTATTACATCCAATAACAGTCGTAAAACAAGACATCTCTTTTGATATCCCGAGCGACTAAGTGGTTAATTTTAGCTCACTTACTTTAATACTAAAACGAGAAAAAGCCAGTATATTACTGTGATCGACAAAAATAAAAAGCACAGCATTGGTTGGATGCTGTGCTTATAGGGTATCTAAAAATAACATTGCAAAAATAAGGCTAAATAAAGCTCAATGCCTCAAACAGTGTGGGTTTATCTTGCAGGCAAATCACTTCCCGTATCTGCATGGCGTTACTGTTTGGTGACATGATATAGCCAAATTTATTTTATGATTTAAATAAATGACGAACGGTTAAAAAAAGGGATGGCTGGTATTGTGCTCTGATTTAAGTGCTATTAACCGATGTTTTAAACGATTGTCCTTGCTGTGGTTAACGTCGTATTGGATACCTGCTCAAACTATTAATAGATATAATGAATCGCATTAACTCAAAACGAATCATTTCAAGTTCATAACAGTCAAACCTTTTATACCAATCACGATAAGTAAGTGATCAAAAATAGCGTAGGAAAAACGCTTGAGAACAAGGCTGATTTTTTCGATAAGTAGTTATTCTACAATCAAAAAATCTAACGAAGTTATCGAGTGTTTTAACAAGCTAGGGTGATCAGTTATTTATTACGATTGGTATTAGATCAGCCTTCTGACCAAAGAGTACGAGTGAACATCAAGAAAAACTGATTGAGTATATTTTAAAGGCAAAAAAAAACCTGTTGATAATCAACAGGCCTTTTAAGAAACTTTATTTTTAGTTCATTAGCTTAGCTAAGGTTACAGCTTGGTCTAGCATGCGGTTTGAGAAACCCCATTCATTATCATACCATGCCATTACTTTTACTAATTTACCATCAACTTTAGTTTGTGTTGCATCAAAAATTGACGATGCTGGATTGTGATTAAAATCAATTGAAACTAACGGTAACTCGTTGTATTCCAAAATTTCTGCCATTGAACCTTCAGCGAACCCCTTAATTGCGGCATTCACTTCTGCAGCCGTCGTTTCACGTTTTGCAATAAAGGTTAAATCAACTAAAGATACGTTAATCGTTGGTACACGAACCGCCATACCATCTAATTTACCCGCAAGCTCTGGTAGCACTAAACCTACCGCTTTAGCCGCACCCGTTTTAGTTGGGATCATTGACTGTGTTGCACTGCGCGCACGATATAAATCTGGGTGATATACATCAGATAGGTTTTGATCGTTTGTATAAGCATGAATGGTTGTCATGCTTCCTTGCTCAATGCCAATAGCATCGTTCAGGATTTTAGCAATTGGCGCTAAGCAGTTAGTAGTACATGACGCATTCGAAATAATATGACACTCAGGTGTTAATACGTTTGAGTTAACACCGTGCACAACGGTTGCATCCATATCAGTACCAGGAGCAGATACAATAACACGCTTAGCGCCAGCTGTAATATGCTTACCTGCTGATTCACGTGTAGTGAATAAACCAGTACATTCTAATACGATATCAACATTCAATGCTTTCCACGGCAAGTTGGCCGGATCGCGTTCTTGAGTCAATGTAATTGAATCATCCGCAACCACCATTGCATTGTCACCAAGGGTAACAGGAAAACCAAAACGACCATGTACTGAGTCAAACTGAGTTAAATGCGCGTTTACATTCGCAGGTGCTAAGTCATTAATTGCAACGATTTTAATCTCGTTTTGACGACCTGACTCGTACAATGCACGCAATACATTGCGACCAATTCGGCCATAGCCATTAATTGCTACTCTAATCATCTCATTCCCCTTATCTATTTAATTCGTATGCTTGACGCGCAAGTGTTTCAATTGCAGACCAATCTTTTTTTGCAATTAAGGTTTTATCTAACATCCATGTGCCACCTACACATACAACGTTAGGCAAAGCTAAATAATGTGGTGCTGTTGCTAAACTTATGCCACCGGTTGGGCAAAATTTGACCTGTGGTAATGGGCCATGGATTGACTTCAACATGGCTGTACCACCGGCAGCTTCGGCAGGAAAAAATTTCAAAAATTTAAAGCCGTGAGCAGCAAGTTTCATTACTTCGCTTGGTGTTGCTGCACCGGGTAAAAAAGGAGTGTCACAATTAGCAGCAAGCGCTAATAACTCATCGTTCACACCTGGGCTAACCATAAAATCTGCACCCGCTTCAATAGACGCTTCAAATGTCTCACGGTTAATCACAGTACCCGTGCCCACATAGGCGTCCGGTAATGCTTGTTTCATCAATTTTACCGCTTGCGCTGCAACAGGCGTTCTTAATGTAATTTCAAGTGCACGTAAACCACCATTGTATAATGCTTGTGCCAAAGGCACTGCATCAGCTAAATCATCAATCACAACAACAGGTACAACAGGTGCTGAACGTAAAATATTTTCAATACTCATTTTTATTATCCTTTTTTAGATTACAACACCGCTGATTATTTGTTTTCTGGGTAAATCAAACCAAATGCACTGGCACCTAAATCTGCGCTGCTGACAGTATTCCTAAAACCAGCAAATAACTCGCGACCTGTACCAAAAGTATTTGTTTGCACGCTAAATTGTGCTTCACGTGCCGCTAATTCTGCTGCATCAACATGTACAATTAATGAACCCTTAGGCGCATCGAGAGTAATTAAATCACCTTCACGAATTTTAGCGATAACGCCGCCTTCTATTGCTTCTGGCGCTAAGTGGATTGCAGCAGGAACTTTACCTGATGCACCCGACATACGACCATCGGTTACGATAGCCACTTTAAAGCCTTTGTCTTGTTGTGACGCCATGATTGGGGTTAATTTGTGCAGCTCTGGCATTCCTTTCGCTTTAGGCCCTTGCTCTTTAATTACCGCAATAAAATCAGTTTCTAACTCACCACGAGCAAACGCAGCCTGTAAACCCGATTGTGAATCAAATACTTTTGCAGGTGCAGTAACAACTTGATGCTCTTTGGCAACCGCTGATACTTTAATCACTGCATGGCCTAAATTACCCGTTAACAGTTGTAAGCCACCTTGTGGGCTAAATGCATCGCTCACCGAACGAAGCACTTCAGGATCAAGTGAATTTTCAGGGCAATCAACCCACGTTACTTTAGCTGGGCCTTGGGCTGTGCTCATAATTAAGCTGCTATCAGTGGCAATGCGAGGCTCGGTTGTATAAGCATCGAGCCCTTCGCCTAAAATAGTTTTAACATCGTTATGTAAAAAACCAGCTGTGCGTAATTCACGCATTAAATAACCCATACCACCCGCTGCTTGGAAGTGATTCACATCGGCATGGCCATTTGGATAAATACGAGCAAGTAAAGGCACAACTTCTGATAAATCTGACATGTCTTTCCACGTCAGCTCAACACCCGCCGCTTTTGCAATTGCCACTAAGTGAATAGCATGATTCGTTGAACCACCTGTAGCAAGCAAGCCCACTAAACCATTGATAATCGTTTTTTCAGACACAACTTCAGCAAGGCATGGTGCATTTTTTGATTCGATGAGCTGCTCAAGCATGGTTTGAACTGCATGGGCTGTTAATCCGTCACGCAACTCTGTGTATGGGTTGATAAATGAGCTACCTGGTAAATGCAGGCCCATAATTTCCATCAGCATTTGGTTACTGTTAGCTGTACCGTAAAAAGTACAAGTACCCGCACTGTGATACGAGGCGCTTTCTGCAGCTAATAATTCTTCACGACCCACTTTACCTTGAGCAAACTGTTGTCTTACGCGTGCTTTTTCTTTATTTGGTAAACCCGACTGCATTGGGCCTGCGGGTAAAAACATGGTTGGTAAGTGGCCAAACGATAATGCACCAATTAATAAACCAGGCACTATTTTGTCACACACACCTAAACAAAACACACCATCAAAAACATCATGAGATAATGAAATCGCAGTCGACATCGCAATCACATCACGTGAAAACAATGATAACTCCATGCCATCACGGCCTTGCGTCACACCATCACACATCGCAGGAACACCACCAGCAACTTGTGCTGTTGAGTTATATTTTTTTGCAATGTCTTTAATTAAATCTGGATAATCTTTGTAAGGCACATGCGCAGAAAGCATGTCGTTATAAGAATTAATGATGGCAAGGTTTGGTTGGATATCGTCTTTTAATAAATCTTTTTCTTCTTTACTACATGCCGCCATGACATGAGCAAGGTTGCCACATCCTAAACCGGCTCTGACACGTGTTTGGGATTTAGCGTGATTAATTCTGGCCATGTAGGCGTCGCGAGTCGCTTTGCTTCGGAGAATGACACGTTCAGTAACTTCTTGAATACGAGGATGCAGCATAAAATTCAACTCTTTTTTTGATTTAAGGATAAAAGGCTCAGTACCGACTCACTAGACTCCAGGGCGAGTCACAGTACTGAGCGCATTTTGATTTACCCGTTCAAAGGTTCGGTATTAAGTTGCGTCTCTCACAATCACAACCTGACACCGGTGTCACAGTATTAACTCATAATTTTGACACCGGTGTCAACCATCTCAATTAAATTTAGTTGAATATTTTATTTTTGCGAATAAACCACCCACATCGCCTGCTAAAATTGCCATTCACACCCATAAAAAAAGCACTTAAAAAGTGCTTTTTTTATCTGGCTTAAACTCACGATTAACCCGCTCGGTTACTTTGGCTGATACGGCCCAGTCGATTCGCGCGTGATTAAACGTGCAGGTAGATTTTCTTGATAATTTTCTAATTCAGGATTTTTGATTTGTTCAATCAATTTTGTCACCGCAATATGGGTCATTTGCTCAACAGGTTGTGCAATAGTCGTCAATCCTGGCCAAATATGGCGGGCAATCGGTGCATTATCAAACCCTGCAATCGATAAATCATGTGGCACCGAAAGCTTTAACTGCGAGGCCACTTTAAGTACCGCCGCTGCCATGTAATCATTAGACGCAAATACCGCAGACGGACGAGGTGATAAATTCAAAATGCGCCGTGCACTATCCTCACCTGAGTGATAACTAAAGTTACCTTCATCAATCAGTGATTCTTTAAACGGTAAACCACTTTCTTCAAGGGCTTGTTGATAACCTAACAAACGCTGTGCAGTGGCGCTGTGATCTGGGTGCCCTTTGATAAACGCAATGTCAGTATGGCCAAGCGAAATAAGGAGCTTGGTAATTTCATACGCAGCATAACCATCGTTACTGCCTATCGAAATCGAATCATCTTCAAGCAAAACAGACGCGACTCGCGAATACGGAATTTTTTTCGCTTTAAGAAAATCAACCAATGGTTTTTGATCTGAAAACGGCGGCGTTAATACAATACCGTCTAGTTGTGAGGTATGAAGTAACGTATCAATGTTATCTAATAATGCCTGCCCTCTTAACTCACAAGGGTGGATCAATAAATTGTACTGTTGCTCTTGGCATGCAGCCAACGCACCCGTTTGCACCCGAGTAATATAACTTTTACTCGGATTATCATACAGGCACCCGATAATAAAACTACGATTATTAGCCAAACCACGTGCGATAGGATTGGGCTTGTAATCGAGTTCTTTAAATGCGGCTAATACTTTTTCGCGTGTTGCATCACTTACATTAGCTTCATTATTTAAAACCCGTGATACCGTCTTTTTAGACACACCAGCGTGTTTAGCCACACTGTTTATCGTAATTTTTTCCATTATTACTCTCTAATATGGGCAATACCATCGCCCAAACCACTTTTAGTGAGCGAGCAAACTCGCTGCTGCACCAATAAATGGAATATTGTCCTGTGTCACAAGCGTCACAGGAATGTCTTGTACGTAATGGCCCATTATGCCTTTTTGCACAAAGCGAGCACTAAAATCACAATTTAAGAGCACTTCTTGCATTCTCGGTAAAATTCCACCACCAATAAATACACCACCCCGGGCACCAAACGTTAAGGCTAAATCCCCAGCAACACTGCCAATCCATTCACAAAATTGTACTAAGGTCAGCTGACAAATTTCGCTTTGCCCAGACAATGCCAGCGCACTAATATCAGCAGCGGTATACGATTGAACAGGTAAATTATTGACTTTGGCCATCGCTCGGTATAAACGCTCTAATCCTGCGCCTGAAAACACGTTTTCAACTGAAACATGACTCACTTCTTTACTAATTTCGACCAGTAACTGACGTTCTAAAGCAGTCACTGGCGCAAGGCTAATATGCCCAGCTTCACAACTTAAAACCGCTTGAGAGTCGCCGTTAAACACCAAAGCCGCAGCCCCAAAGCCAGTGCCGGGTCCAAGCACTGCAATATTTGCATTGCGTTCTGCCACGCCTTTTTTGACAACTAAATTTTGCTCCGGTTTTAAATACGGTGCTGCATAAGCAAAGGCGGCAAAATCATTAATCACTTTAAGCTGTTTAAGTGCAAAGTGAGTTTGTAATTCATCGAGAGTAAAACTCCAACCGAGATTAGTTAAATTCACGGTTTGCCCTTTCATCGGTCCTGCGACCGCTAAGGCTGCACGTTGTGGCTGTTCAAAGCCCAGTGAAGCAATGTAAGTGGCGAGTACTGATTGCATCGAATCAAATTGCGCGCTGACATAAGTGCGTTGATGTGCAATCGTAAATTGGACACTTGCTGCGTCAAAATCAGTGACCACAGCAAATCGGGCATTGGTGCCACCGATATCTGCGACAATGATAGGCTCAAATTTCGTGATACCATTCATAGTGTTTCTCTCTATTGATAGCGCTTAGCTAATGTATCGATTATGCTACCCTGTCATTGTCATCATTAAGACGATTTACTTGACACCTCAGTGACCTCTCGCTACAAAAAGTCGGCTTTGGTGGTGTATTAGGGTATTCTTTTTAGATTGACAACAAATCAATAAAACTGCCGCATTATGACACCGGTGTCAGGTATATTTCAATAAATAACATGAATTCTATTGATATAATATGCAAAAAAACTTTTAATCTGAGCCGTCTGGTCAATTTAACTCAGGAAACCCCATGAAAGGTAAAGCAACGTCGTTTGACATTGCCCATTATGCAGGTGTCTCGCAATCAACCGTATCTCGGGCATTGCGTAACAGCCCATTGGTAAATGAAGAAACCCGAAAAAAAGTACAGGACGTTGCAAAACAACTCAACTATAAAGTTGATAAAAATGCCAGCAACCTCAGAACGCAACAAAGTAGTACCCTTGCGTTACTGTTATTTGAAGACCCCACTGCCGATGATTCCCAAATAAACCCTTTCTTCTTAGCTATGCTTGGCAGTATTACACGAGCATGCGCTCGGGCTGGCTATGACTTATTGGTATCGTTTCAACAAGCCTCAGAAGATTGGCATGCCGATTATGAAGACAGCCACCGTGCCGATGGTCTGATTTTACTCGGTTATGGTGACTTTATTGATTACCAAGAAAAGCTCGACAAACTGATGAGCACGGCCACCCATTTTGTGTGCTGGGGCGCACAAGTCGCAGGCCATCCTGACTTATCACTGAGTTGCGATAATGAGCAAGGTGGGCGTTTGGCCGCTGAGCACCTCATTTCACTTAACCGTACACAATGTGCCTTTATTGGTGATGCATCTGAGCATAGCCCTGAGTTTAATGCCCGTTTCAATGGTTTTAAATCCGTGTTTAATCAACATGGGCTTACTATTGATCATCGCAAAATTGCCAATGCCATTTCCACCGATGGTTCTGGCTATCATGCCACTAAGTCATTGATCAGTAACAATGTGCAATTTAATGCTTTGTTTGCCGCCAGTGATTTGATTGCTATTGGCGCCATTCGTGCACTTAAAGAAGCCAATTTACGCGTGCCTGAAGATGTATCGGTGATAGGTTTTGATGACATTCCGATGGCCTCATTTGTAAATCCACCCTTGACCACCATTTCACAAAGTACCTCAAAGGCCGGTGAAATGCTGGTTGAAAACCTGCTTAAACTGATTGCCGGCCAACCGGTTGAACATAAAGTATTACTGCCAGAATTAGTGATCAGACAGTCATGCCACTAAAGGAATATCTATACCCTATGTATTTCAATATGCGCGTAGGCGGCAAGCACCTGAACCCTCATGAGTATAGAGGTACTATGTGATTGAGGTGAAGGCGCGCGGCCAAAACCCGAGCATCTTGAAAGGCGACGGGTATATTGCCTGATGTCCAACTGCTTTAACAACATAACAATAAAAAACCTGCAAAGTTGCAGGTTTTTTATTGTGAACGCGATTGGCTCAATGCAATTATTGTTTTAATTGTTCAGCCACTATGGGGTAATAATCCCATACCGCTTGGTTTGTTAGTGATTTAATTAACTTCACATATTCAGCATGCGTCCAAGCCAAAGGCGTGGCAGAATTTGTACCTTCACCTGAGGTATAACCCTGCGGATTAACACCAACGTCATCCCAAACTTGCTCTGGCAACATCATACCTTCGTTGGCAAACAGCTCCATCGCTTTAACGTACGTTAGTTTTAAGTCTGATACAGTTTGCTCACTCAAGGCTTTTTCACCTGCAGCATGTTTGGCACGCGCTAACTCATAATGACCACGCTCACCGGTAAAAAACGGCCAAACCCGACCACGTTGGCCCGCAGTATTACCTCCTGTTTCACCATAATTTGTCCCAGTCACTTCATCTTCGCCGTAACCGTCGTTACCATATCGACGCCAACCAGAAAAGCGACCCTCTTGCCCTGCAAATTTAAAACTGTATTTTACCCGTAAATTTTCAGGTAAGGTTTCATCATCGTATTCAGGTAAGCTTGCAACAATATGGCTATCATCAGCACTACGCACGCCATAACGCACCAACTCTAAAAAACCGCCATCCAGAATTTGTTTTTTATCTAGCCCTGTCCGACCATTGTTATCACCCAATTTACTGGCTGAGTTGGCATCGTCGTTTTGATTAATGCGAATGTAATAATGACCATCACTACTTGGTAATGTACCTTGTGTGGTGACCATTTGCGCTTCAATGTGAGTTGAGTATTGACGCGCGGTTGCTAAATAAAGCGCACTGTTTTGCGCATCACCGGCTACTTTTGCAATATCGGAAGCCGTGATCAAACCTGCAATAACCGCAGCGGTAGTGGAAGGCGAATGCCCAGCTTGCTCTTCCCAGCGCTCTTGTTGCGTCATCGGCGGAGTAATGTGCGTATCATTCCATAAAATTTTAGCTCGCCCGCCTTTCACTAAAAAATCAGCGGCAGGTTTAAGCATTTTTTGATACCAGTTCACCAATTCGTTATCGGTTAATTGCTGTGCCTGCCACAGTTTCCATGCCAACATAATTGGCATCGCTGTTTGGTCAAGTTGCACACCAACCCATTCAAGCTCACCGTCAACATGCGTTTTTTGTAAAAACCAGCCCGTATCGCCGCCATTACCTGGGGTATTGGCGGATACTTGCACTTTCTCTAGGTATTCAAACGCAACTTTTGCCGTTTCATTGTCACCTAAGGCTAAAAACGCCATCGCCACTTGATAAAAATCGCGCACCCATACCGCTTTATACCCAGTTGAACCTTCAATGGCTTTTACGGTGTCTCCCCACGGATTAGACAAGGACGCAATGAGGGCTCCAGCATGAGTTTTATCTTCTTGCGCCTTTAATACTAACGCGCTGGTATAGAGCAACTTGCCATTATCAGTGGTTTGATTCGCCATGTTATTCAATGGCTTAAGGCTCGCTAAATAATCTTGCCAACCAATAACATCGCCTTCGCCATTGTATTCATTAAGTGTGGCGTCATAACCGCGTTTTAACGTTGCATTTGCGCTCTTTAAACTGGTTTCTTTGTTTTTACCAAAGCTTAGTACTAAATCAAATTGTGCTGCATCAGCGCCTTTAGCGCCAACACTGCCAAGCTCGGCAAATAAACTGACATTACCAGGCGTGCTACCCGTTTGCTGATACAGATTATTAAGCGCACCGCTCGATTGTAATTGTGTGAGACCATCAGAGATCCCAGTAAAACCAACCATGGCTTGTCTAAAGTCACTGGCGGCTTTAAGCGTCAGCACATTGTCGCCATCCCAAGCCACTAATGCGCCGTTTTCAACCGCCGCACTGTCGCCTACACCATTGTTATTAACATACGGATTGGCGGCAACATAGGCGGTTAACGGGCCACTAAAACTTTCAACCGATACACGAATAAACAAGCTTTGATCGTTTGGATCGGTAAAAACATGCTTTTCAATTTTAAAACGACCTTGTTTATCAGCCGTGGTGATTTTATAGGCCAGCGATAGAGGGCGACCTTGCTCATCGGTCGATAAATACTCAATAGTATTGGTAGTATCATCACGCTCGGTTGCAATAAAATCAGCACCTTTGATCACAAACTGCATGTCTTTAATTTGCGCTTGGTGAATTAAACCAAACATAGTTTCGGTGATAAGGCCCTGTGCAATGCTAAACCAGACTTTTGATACTGCTTTAGTGGGGGCATTATCGCTGTATTGGCCATTAATATATTGCTCAAAAGAGGTACCAATCCCTGTTTTACCTGAATAAGCCCAATAAGGGGTCACACCTGGCGCACCCGGTGCGCTAGGCACTGTCACTACTGGCGCTTCAGCCTGACTTGGTTGCTTATTGCAACCCATTAATGAGGCCGCTAATACCGACAGTGCTAACGTTGACATTACTTTCATGTTCAAACCCTTATTGATTTTGATACTTCACACGCAGCATGCACGCTGCGGCGATTAAAAATGACAGACCACCGAGTAACAAGGCATAAATAGCGTGACCATCAAACAGGTTTTTCACTAATACACCTAAAATACTCGCTGCAAGTAACTGCGGAATAACAATAAAAAAGTTAAAAATACCCATGTAAACGCCCATTTTAGCGCTTGGAACTTGGCTACTGAGCAGCGCATACGGTAACGATAAAATCGATGCCCACGCAAAACCAATTCCTACCATGCTCAGCAACAATAATTGTGGGTCATTAATGATTAGAAAAGACATTAAACCAAGCGCACCTAGGCCAAGATTCAACATATGGGTGGCTTTTAAGCCTATGCGTTTAACACAAACAGGAATAACCACCGCAGCCAAGGCAGCAAAACCATTGTAAGCTGCAAACAAAATACCGACCCAGTCAGCGCCATCGTTGAATAATTGGCTGGTTGTATCGCTCGAGCCATAGTGATAACTGGTGACCGCTGAGGTGGTGTAAATCCACATTGCAAATAACGCAAACCAACTAAAAAATTGCACCCACGCCAGTTGTTTCATCGCCTCTGGCATAGTGAATAAATCGCCCATCACATGATAAAAGCCATTGTCTGTTTTTGCGCTTTGGCCCATTTTTTGAGCCAATAATTGCATGGCCGTAAACACAGCTAAACCAATGCCTGCTAGATAGAGCTCTTTTTCTAACTCAAAAACAAACACACTGGCTAAAATGGCCAACGCAATAGCGCCATTACGCACTAAACCTTGAGTAAAAATAGTGGGCTTTACGATTGCGTGAACAACTGGGTTATCAAGTTCTGCTTGTTCAAATTGCGCGAGCTCTTGCGGGCTATATTCTTTGGTTTTAATAATGGTCCAACCGACTGCAATAAACAGCACTGCCGCACCAAAATAAAAAGAGAACTTCACCGAGTCAGGTATTTGGCCTTCTGGTGCCACGTTACTGATCTCAAACCAGTTGGTCATCATCCACGGTAATGCTGATGCCACCACAGCGCCAATACCAATAAAAAAACTTTGCATCGCAAACCCTGTTGCACGTTGTTTTTTCGGTAAATTATCGCCCACTAAAGCACGAAACGGTTCCATAGTGACATTGATTGACGCATCCATAATCCACAGCATGCCCGCTGCAATCCAAAGAGTGGGTGAATTGGGCATAATCACTAATGCAAGTGTTGTTAAAATGGCACCCCATAAAAAATAAGGACGACGGCGACCCAATTTCCCCCAGGTTTTATCGCTCATATAACCAATGATAGGCTGCACAATTAAGCCTGTGAGCGGCGCTGCAATCCACAAAATCGGGATATCATCAATCGATGCTCCCAAGGTTTGAAAAATCCGACTTACATTGCCATTTTGCAGGGCAAAACCAAACTGGATCCCAAGAAACCCAAAGCACATGTTCCAAATTTGCCAAAATGACAATTGAGGTTTTTGATCTGCCATTATTTACCCTTATTTTTTAGTTGTAGTTCTAATACGGCACTATCAAGTGGCGCCAAATGAATGCCAAATTCACCTTGACCTTGTTTTACGCTAAGGACGCTTTGATAAAAACCAAGTTGATCTTTAAGTTGATAGTCACCATCTGGCAGTTGCCACTTGGCGATTAACGCTTGTAAGCCAGCTACTTGTATCGATAGATCCTTTGTTTTTGAGAAATTACTGATCACCAATAAGTGTTGATCGGCTGTAAAGCGGCTAAAGAGCAATACATTGCGTTTGTCACTGACTGGTATGTCAGTAATAAATTGGTTAAGCGCTAAATACTGGCCTTGAGAAATTGCAGGTAAACGTGAAAGCCCAAGTAATGCACGGTAAAACGCAAGTAATTGGCGCTCATCGCTACTTGATTGGCCTGCATCAAATAAACCATTATTCATTACTCGCTGATGGGCAGGCACGCCGATATAATCAAAAATACTGGTGCGGCTTGGCGTACCAAATCCCGCATGTTCAGCGCCTTTTTCACCCACCTCTTGGCCAAAATACAGCATGGTTGGTGCAGTGCCTATCAAGGTTGATACCACCATCGCAGGTTTTCCTAACTGTGCATCAGCGGCAAATTCAGGGCTTGCAATGCGTTGCTCATCGTGATTTTCTAAAAAGTGCATTAAATGCGGTTCGATATCAGCAACACTTTGATACATATCAATTAAATCTTGGCTGGGCTGCTTCCCTTGCATCATGCCTTTTAAGGTGTCGTAAAAGCCTACTTTGTCGTACAAATAATCCATTTTGCCAAGCTGAATATAAGGGCGATACAAATCTGGGTTATACACTTCGGCTAAAATAAACGCGTTGGGATTTTTCATTTTGATGGCGGAATTTAAAAAACTCCAAAACTCCACCGGCACCATTTCGGCCATGTCATAACGAAAGCCATCAACACCCTTGTCTAACCAGTAGTAGGCAATATCACGAAATTTATACCAAGAGCTAGGTAATTGATGTTGTTGCCAAAAAGCGTAATGAGCTTGATATGACTGAGTAGCAAACTGCGCCGGTAATACGGGAAAGTCATAACTGCCGTCGGGTTTAACACCATAATTGACTTTAACAGTTTCATACCAGTCGTGAAAATGCGGCTGAGCTTGACGTGCACCATTGCCCGTCCATTTAGCCGGAAACTCAGTAAACTTTCCATCAACTAACGGATGGGCTTGCCCACCTAAAGGTTGATAACCATCAAGCGGCTCTGGCACTTTAAAGGCTTGCCCGGGCACGTAATAAAAGTTGTTATGTTTGCTGTATTCAAGCTCGGTATTATCGTTTACGCCAAAATCAGTGTGGTTACTTGGCTTAGTCTGCGATTGATAATTTCGGGCAATATGATTGGGCACAATATCAATCACAACTTTCATATCATGGAGGTGGGTGCGGGCAATGAGTGCTTCAAATTCCGCCAAGCGATTAGCAGGCTCCAGTGCTAAATCAGGGTTAACATTGTAATAGTCTTTTATCGCATAAGGCGACCCTGCCCGGCCTTTCACTACGTCAGGGTCGTCATTGCTAATGCCAATATCGCTGTAATCGGCCACTAAGGCATGATGCAATACCCCAGTGTACCAGACATGGGTTGTGCCTAATTTTTTAATGTAGTTCAAAGCGTTGTCATCAAAATCAGCAAACTTGCCCACGCCATTTTGCTCTTTTGTACCCCAAGGCGTATTGGTGGTATTTTTATTACCAAATAAGCGAGTAAATACCTGATATACCACCGGCTTACCTTGAGCAACGCTCGTGGCATCGCTTGATGGCTCAGGCGTTTTGCTGCATGAAGTAAGCGAAAAAATGGTCATTAATAGGGCCAATTTTTTTACGGCTTTGTGGTGTTTTGAAGTGTGCTGCGTCATGGGCGCTCATCTTTTTATCATTCTGGCAAAAATACTAAATGACAACAGCATAAAAGCTCTAGCAGTTGCATACGTATTCACTCTATTTAATCGCCGTATTTGCATGTTATTGCTGTAATTCCAACAAGGTAAACGAATTAGGCGCTAACGTAATGGGTTGAGTTAAATCACCTTTAAGGCTTATGCTAAACGGTGACTGATAGTGGCGATAACCAACTAACCGCTCGTTAAATCGTGATAACTCAAGCGTAAACGGGCTCGTATTATTATTGAGGATCATCATCAGGCTCTGATCTTCACCATACCTAAAATAAACATATACGCCATTTTTCGGGCTAAAATGCATCAACTTGCCTTGGTGCAATAAAGGTTGTTTTTTACGGTAATTAAGTAGCTGAGTTAGCCACTGTTGCATGTTCTTTTGCGCGAGTGTCAGGCCTTGGCCTGTAAAAGCATTGATGGTTTGATGGGCAAAACCTCCGGGGAAATCAGCCCTTATCACCCCATGAGCATCACTAGGAGTATTATCTAGCAACACTTCGCTACCGTAATACAACTGTGCAATACCTCGGGTGGTTAACAAAAGGCCAAGCGCCATTTTAGTTTTTGCCACATCTTGTTTTAATGAGGTAAATACGCGGCTCATGTCGTGGTTATCGGCAAAAACCAGCAATTTTTCAGGATGGGGGTAAAGAAAATCATTCGCTAATGACTGATAGATTTTTATCAGCCCAGTGTGCCAACTCTCGGATTCTTGTAAGCCTTCTATCACCGCTTGTTGCAATGAAAAATCCATCACACTGGGCAAATACGACTCATAACCATCGTGATTGTGCTTACCTTGCTGCCAATAGCTCGCGATAGCTGGGTTCGTACTCCACTCTTCACCCACAATGCCTAACTGTGGGTATTCATCAAGCAAAGCTTTGGTCCACTCGGTTAAAAATGTTTTATCTGAATATGAATAGGTATCGACCCGAATGCCCGATAAATCAGCATATTCGACCCACCAAATAGCATTTTGAATGAGGTACTGAGCCAAAAGTGGCTGGCGCTGATTTAAATCGGCCATCGTCGGCACAAACCAGCCGTCACTAAACGCACGTTTATCACTGGTGCTGGCATGGGGGTCTTGAATGGTTTGCCTTGCATGACTGGTCGCACTAAATTGGCCTAAATGAGTGTTAGGGTTAAGCCAATCGGGCGTTGGTGGCGCACTGACCCACCAGTGGTTACTGCCACTGTGATTGAGCACCATGTCCATCACTAAGCCTATGCCTTGTTTTTGCGCGAGTAACGACAAGGCTCTGTACGTTTCATTTGACCCCATCCGACCATCAACCTGATAAAAATCAGTAATCGCATACCCATGATACGAATACTTCGCATGATTGTTTTCAAGAACCGGAGTCAACCACAACTGGGTGACTCCCAATTGAGCTAAATAATCAAGATGTTGAATAATGCCAGCGATATCGCCACCGTGGCGTCCATCGGGATCTGTAGGGGTTACCCCTTCCAGTAAATTGGCTTGGCTATCATTGTTAACATCACCGTTGGCAAATCTATCGGGATTAATTAAATAAATTACGTCTGAATTATCAAAGCCTTTTCTGGCGGCACTTGCCTTTTTACGTGCGCCAAGCGCATAACTTAGCGTACTTACCTCACCTTTGGGCCAAGTGATTTTTAACTGCAGCTGGCCTGGTGCGGCACCTTCATTAATGCGTAAATTAACAAATAGATAATCGAGATTAGCCACCGCTTGCTGAGAGTTCATTTCAACGTTTGGGTATTGCTCTAGTTCAATCGTTGCAGCCCCTATGTCTTTGCCGCGAAGCAATAATTGTAACTTAGGTTGCGCCATGCCCACCCACCACATAGGCGGCTCGATAATAACGTCAACCGAACTGGCAAACACCCGCACAATACACAGCCAATAAAGAGCTAAACCAATCATTATTTTTGACACTGATTAACTCCTATGGGGCTAATTTAGTTAAAAAATCGCTGTGGCTCATTATTTTTGCCACATGGTGATTAATTAAGGTTTTAAGATTCTCCATCAGCTCACTGAGCTGCTCGGGGCTGAGCATGGTCGAGATCGGATGCATATCTTGCGGCATAAGATTTTGGCCTAGCATCACTTGCTGCCACGCTATTTCGGTAAACAATTCGTCTTGCTCTCGAAACACTTTGCCCGATTGAGCAAACAGCGCCATTTTTTGCGCCAACGTGTGCGGTACATCCATGCGCTGGCACGCTTGCCAAAAAGGGCTATCCACTTTTTGATTTACTTTGTAATGCAAAATGATGAAATCGCGCATTTGCTCTGCTTCACGTTTTGCTTGGCGATTAAATTCGCTCACTTCAGCATCTTTAATGCCACAGTGTGGAAAAAACTTGATTAAACGGGTAACAGCGGTTTGAATAAGGTGAATATTGGTCGATTCTAGCGGCTCAAAAAAACCATTCGACAAACCAATCGCCACCACATTTTTATGCCATTGTTTGCGCCTGCGCCCCGTTTTAAAGGCAATAAGTTTAGGCTCGTTAATAGGCGGGCTATCTAGATTATTCAGCAATAACGTTTTAGCATCGTCATCGCTTAAATATTTACTCGAATACACTAACCCATTGCCTGTGCGATGCTGTAGGGGGATGCGCCACTGCCAACCGCAACGATGCGCCGTTGAGCGAGTAAAAGGGACTATCGGCTCGACCTTTTCGCTTGCAACCGCAATGGCGCGATCGCACGGTAACCAATGTGAGTAATCTTCAAAACCCGTATTGAGCGCATGTTCAATCAACAAGGCTTTTAACCCTGTACAGTCAATAAATAAATCGCCTTCAATACGTTCGCCATTAGCCAAACACAGGTGGCTAACATTACCCGTGTTTTGATCTAATACTACCTCTGTCACTTTGCCTTCAAGGCGCTTAACTCCTAATCCTTGGCTAAATTCGCTTAACAGCCCTGCGTACAATCCCGCATCAAAATGATACGCATATTCAAGGCCTTGAATGTTTGTACCCTCTATTTTTTGACTCGGGCCAAATTTGCCCGCCTTTGCGGCTTGGTAATTGAGCGAAAAATCCCAAAAGTCACTGTGACCGCCTTGTTGCTTGCTTTGCAGCCATAAATGATGAAAGTCACAAAAAGGCAGATTTTTGCCAATACCACCAAAGGCATGCATATAACTGTCGCCAATTTGGCCCCAGTCATTAAATTCAATACCGAGTTTATACGTACCTTGAGTGCGCGCTAAAAAGGTTTTTTCACTGATCCCAAGGGCGCTATTTAAATGCACAATCGGCGGAATGGTCGCCTCACCCACGCCAATGGTGCCAATTTCATCCGATTCAACCAAGGTAATATTAATTACTCGACCGAGCACTTTCACTAATAAAGCCGCGGTGATCCAGCCGCTTGTGCCGCCGCCAACAATCACAACATTACTTATTTTTGTCGGTGTCATGATGATCTCCTTAATAAAATGATGAAATAAGTAGCAGCATTGCAATAGGCTCAATTAACTTAAAACTATTGCAATGCTTATGTACCCAAACCACCTCAAGATGCGATTTTCAGTTGGCTTGGCTATAAATAAAAGCCCTTGAAATCAAAAACTTCAAGGGCTTTAAATAACATTGGATAAATCAAATTAGAACTTGTAGCTCACGCCTAACAAATAAGTACGACCATAATCTTGGTAATCACGTACTTGAAGCTTGTTATCACCACTTAGCGAAGTAAATGGTTCTTCTGTGATATTTTGTACTTGGAACGACACTGTTAAACCTTGTAACGCTTGAACTTCTGACTCTTCAAAGCTGTAGCCTAATTGCGCATCCCAAATGGTTTCGCCTAAGATATCCACTTGTTGTGAGTCAAAACCAAGGCCATAAACATCACCTTTAAAATCACTACGTTTACGCATGCTGACACGCGATTGAATCCCGTAGTTTTCATAATAAAACGTAAAGGTTTGAATCTGGTCTGATAAACCTGGTAGCTCAAATTCATTGCCGTTTTGGTCTTCCATATCGGAATCAATACCGGTATGGCTTGCTTGAATACCAAAACCTTCAAGTGATTCATCAATTAATTTAAATGGGAAGGTAACGGCTAATTCGTAGCCCCATAATGTCCCACCGCCACCATTGACTTTACCTGAGCCAGTTGCAGTTGAATTTGCAGGGATCTCACCGGTTGCAGGGTCAGCAACACCGGTCATATCAACATTATACTTGCCGTCAAAAATCCATTGGTTTAGGTCTTTATGAAATAACGCAACTGAAAAATAACCTTCGTCAGAGAAGTAGTTTTCATACGATACATCGATACCCGTTGCTTCTTTTGGCTCAAGGGATGGATTACCACCACTGACTGACCAATAGTTACCATTTTCGTCTGGTTGTGTTTGGCTATACGATGCATCAATTGATGCATTCATGTCATCCATACGTGCGCGTGATAGTGTTTTTGCAATGCCAAAACGTAATGATTGGTCATCATCAAGCTTCAAGGTTAAGTTTAAGCTTGGTAATAAATGAGAGTAGCTGTGCTCGATATCCGTTGGCGAAGCAACCACTAAGCCTGCGCTATTAGTTGTAAACGCTGAACCTTGCGATGACTGCTCAGTATGCACATAACGTAAACCCGCGCCACCAGTTAAAGGCAAACCAGCCACTTCGGTATTAATGTCAGCTTGCACAAACGCAGACGTAATTTTTTCTTTTACAGTCCATGACTTCGTTGCATGTTTTGAGTTAGTTAGGCTCTCTGCAAGCAGCGTGTAATAGCCATCATCAATTAAGCCTTTTGAGTCATAAGCAATCATGTCGCCCATGCCAATAAAATCAAGTGATGCAGTACCTAAACGGTAATCTTGAGGTACTTCCAGCATGCCCGGAAACGCATTGAGCGTCATGAAATAACCTTCAGACACTTTTTGCTTTTCACGTTCACGACGTGATACACCATAAGTTAATGCGCTAACAAAATCAGATTCAATCACTTGTGTTGCAGCAAATTTTATCGCTTTAAGTTCATCGTCAATATTAGGGGTATTAATAAAGCCATCTTGGGCCGAGTTTTCAAGTGGCGTACCGGTAATACCTAAGCTGTTATTAAGCGCTGAGCTCCAACCCCACGTTAATGGGCCACCTAATTGGATTAAGCTGTAATCGCTATAATCGAGCTCATGTGTAAACGTTGCACCGGTATTACCTGAATTAAATTCATAGCCTAAGTTATCGGCAATCCCTGCGTCATTACCACGCCCTGTACCCGAGTAACTTTCCATACTCCAAATTTTACGTTCTACTTTTGAGTAGCTCACATCAAATTCAAGTGACCAGCTGTCGTTTAATTGATAATCAGCATTAAAGCCAAACGATGATAAGTCAGCCTCACGCTCTTCATGGTCATTTCGAACCACAACACGTTGACCTTGCGTCATCCCTTTGGTGATAAAGCCTGTAGCATCGTCAATTTCAAGTGCTGACACACTGCCCTGACCCCAAGCAAAAGGCACTTCAATACCACGAAGAATTTTGGTATCTAAGAAATCAACATAAAGGGCATCAAATGTCAGTTTTAAATCATCCGACGGCGCAGCTTCAATCACTAACATCATTGAATCACGTTCAAGTTCTGATGAACGTACAAAGGGCTTTGCGCCACCTAAAATTGAATATTCTTTACCATCTTGTGCAGTAAACTCTGGGTAACCCCACGCATTCCAACGTTTTTCTTGATTTGGTGATGACATGCTTGAATAGGCAAACGCCACACCTAGGGTATTGTCAGCAAACTGATCAACATAAGAGAATGTGCCACGAAAGCCCGAGTCTTCGCCATCGGGATTGAGTTTATCAAAACTTGTTTGCTCAAATTGAGTATTGATCTGCACCGTTTGGCCGTCTTTTGATAACGGTTTAATGGTTTGCATATCAATCACACCAGCAATGCCTTCACCTTCTAAAGTGGCATTAGGTGTTTTATACACAGTGACACCGCTCATAATTTCTGATGGGTAGAGATCGAACTCAACCCCACGATTATCACTGATTGAAACTTGTTCACGGCCGTTAAAAGTGGTGCCACTTTCGTTTTCACCAAAACCACGAATTGAAACGCGACTTGCCCGACCATCAAGACGTTGAGCCGCCAAGCCAGGTAAACGAGCAATTGACTCTGCAATAGATGAATCTGGTAATTTACCAATATCTTCTGCTGAAATAGATTCAACCACGTTCGTTGCAAATCGTTTTACGTTGATTGACTCAACAATACTACGGCGCATACCACGTACTTCAATCACTTCTACGTTTTCTTGATTTACCGCTTCATCTTTTTTCACTTCATCTGCAGCAAATGCTGATAAAGTAGAAAATCCTGCAGATACCAGTGCCAGTGTAAGCATACTTGGCTTAAATTTAGACATAATGTTTTATCCCGATTGACTATTTTGTAATAGCCCCAAGATTGATGCGGTTAAAGCGTAGCGAGTGCACCAATCTGGGTCGCCTTTGTTGTCATTAAAAATAGTAACGCCTACCTCATTTATCACACAACTGACTGCATACGTATTCAAAAAACAAATGTAATTTATTTTTACAATTTGTTTACACAGCGTAGCTTAAGTCTCAGTAATATAAAGGAAGTATCAAAACTTAAGACCAAAATCTTATACAATGGGAACTTGCGGCCATTTTTGGCAGTTAAATCAGCCTAATTTTATTTTTAAATCGCTCACCTTATCTTTGCTGATGTTAATAAAACGATATAAATTAACTTGTTTCATCTTTTTGTAAATTGGTAATACCAAATAAAAAGCGGTTGCACCAAACCCGTGCGCCACCCGCACCAGCTTGAATCACTGGGCAAAGACCCGCTTAAATACCACTTTCTTAACAAATACAGCCGCAGAGACCTAAAAATTGGTAAACACGCTTTACAAACTCTTCAAAGCCGTTAAAAAGCCGTATTTTAGGATCGGTCAAAAAAGTTATTTGTACTCTTTTCATATGCATACGTATGCATGCCTTTTACAGTAAAAATGGGATAACGTATGCTTTTTACTAATTTCGCGGTGCTGTCCGCTTATCCGTTTTATTACATAAAAAAAACCTGAACGGTTTTGGAGAGATCATGGCCAAGCTTCAATGGTGGCAAGGTGCAGTCATTTATCAAATCTACCCTCGTAGTTTTCAAGATTCTAACGACGATGGTATTGGTGATATTCCAGGGATCATTGCCCAGCTCGATTACATTAAAGAATTAGGCGTTGATGCAATTTGGATCTCTCCTTTTTTTAAATCACCAATGAAAGACTTTGGCTACGATATCAGCGATTATCGCGACATAGATCCAATATTTGGCACTATTTCTGACTTTGATGAACTGATAGATAAAGCGCACCAACGCGATATTAAAATTATTATTGACCAAGTATTAAGCCATACCTCTGATCAACATGCTTGGTTTAGCGAAAGCCGCGTAGATAAAACCAACGATAAAGCCGATTGGTATGTGTGGGCTGACTCAAAACCCGATGGCACAGCCCCAAATAACTGGCTCTCAATTTTTGGTGGTCCTGCGTGGCAATGGGAGCCGCGCCGCAAACAATACTATTTACATAACTTTTTAACCGAGCAACCAGATTTAAACTTTCACCACCCAGATGTGCGTAAAAATGTACTCGATAATGTGGCGTTTTGGCTTAAAAAAGGCGTTGATGGCTTTCGCCTAGATGCGATTAACTTCTGCTATCATGATGCGTTATTACGCGATAACCCAGCAAAACCAGAAGCTGTACGTCAAGGCCGCGGCTTTAGCGAAGATAATCCGTATGCGTTTCAGTATCATTATTACAACAACACCCAACCTGAAAACTTAGCCTTTATGGAAGATATTCGTGCCCTACTTGATCAGTATCCCGGCACGGTATCGCTGGGTGAGATTTCATCAGAAGATTCGCTCGCAACCATGGCCGAATATACCCAAGGTGGCAACAAGTTGCACATGGGTTATAGCTTTGAACTACTGACCAAAGACTACAGTGCCGCTTATATTCGCCAAACAGTACAGGGTCTTGAAAAACAAATGACCGAAGGTTGGCCATGCTGGGCATTTAGTAATCACGATGTAGAACGTGTTGCATCGCGCTGGGCTAAAAACGGTCAACAAAATCCTGCTCAAGTTAAAATGTTAACCGCATTACTTGCTTCATTGCGTGGCAGTGTGTGTATGTATCAAGGTGAAGAGCTGGGTTTAACCGAAGCTGATGTTGCATTTGAAGATTTACAAGATCCATACGGCATTACTTTTTGGCCTAACTTTAAAGGCCGAGATGGTTGTCGTACGCCGCACCCTTGGCAGCATAATGCCGAATTTGGTGGGTTTTCAGCGCAAAAACCGTGGTTGCCTGTAGCAGAACAGCACCTTAAAAACAGTGTCGACTTACAAAAGGCCGCTGTTGATTCTTGTTTAAACAGCTATCGTGAGTTTTTGCATTGGCGTAAACATCATCTGGCGTTAATTATCGGCGACATCGAGTTTATCGACACACCTGAACCCATCTTAGCGTTTTGGCGAAAAACACCGACCGAGACACTGCTGTGTTGCTTTAATTTAAGCGATCAGCCAGCCATGCTTAAATTATCACACAAAAGTTTAACTGAGCTTGCCGATGTCAGCCATCATAGTGGCAAACATGAAGGTGAGACGCTGCACTTACCAGCGTTTGGCTGTTATTTTGCGAAACACAATTAATTTTTATTAGCAAAATCATAGCTTAAACAACCGATTTCCCTTGAGCAAAAACGCGCAATTAAGCGCGTTTTTTTATGGTCTGAATTGTATGTTTAGGCGCTTAATTTAAACTGAAGCGTTACTTTTTTAAGTTCTTCAGCTAGCGAGTTTAACTCAATACTGGCTGCAGAAACTTGATCAGCGCCTGCGGCATTATCAACCGCAGCTTGGTTAATCGACTCCATACTTTGATTAATCTCTTCGGCTGTACACGCTTGTTGCTGCGCTGCGGTTGCGATCAATTCGGCATTTTGGGCAATATCACGAATTTCCGTTAAACTACGGCCGATTTCATTGGCACTGATTGTGGCGTTTTTAATGGTTGATAAACTAATTGACGTCGCACTGTCCATCACAGTCACAGCGTGTAACGTACCCGCCTGTAACTCGCCAATCATGTGTTCAATATCACGAGTGGATTGCTGAGTTTTTTGTGCCAATTGGCGCACTTCATCTGCGACAACCGCAAACCCCCTGCCCTGATCGCCCGCTCTTGCTGCTTCAATGGCAGCATTAAGTGCTAATAAGTTGGTTTGCTCTGCAATTTGTTGGATCACCTCAAGCACCGAGCCAATTTTTTGCGATTGGTCTTTCACAGTCCCAATCACCTTAGTAGCCGCATCCACCTCTTTGGCTAATTGCTGCATGCTGTGGATGGTGTCACGAACACAGTTATTGGCCGCTTCTGAGGTGTATTGTGCACTTAAACTCAAATCGGCCACATTACGGGCATTACTTGCGACTTCATCAATCGTGACTGTCATTTCGTGCATCGCCGTGGTCACACTGGCAATATTAAGATGCTGCTCTTGCAGACTAGAATTTGCTTGCACACTGGCCGCGCTGGTTTGTGCCGCAGTAGATGATAATTGCCCTGTCGAATCAACAATTTTACTTATCACCCCATGTAAATTCTGACTCATGGTATGCATGGCTTGGTACACGCCTGATAATGGTCCTTGATGGTCAAACTGGGTTGATAAATCACCTAATGCAATACGCTCACTGATCGCCTGCATAGTTTTAGGTTCACCACCAAGCGGTTTGATAATTGAATTAGCAACCACTACCGTGACAACTAACACAGCAACTGCGGTTAACAATACAATGAACACAATCATGTATTTTAATTTTTTCACTGGCGCAAAGGCTTCGGCCTCATCAATTTCAGCCAATAACGCCCACTTCAAGCCCATAAACTCAATGGGTGTGTAAGCCGATAAAACCGGATTACCGTTATAATCAATCACAATTTCAGTGTTGGTGATCCCCTCAAGACCACGACGCACGGCCAGAGTATCAACACCATTTTTTTCCACCGTTCCGGCAAAACTCGCAATCACTGAATGCCCTGTAGGGTCAAGGTAAGAGTCTGAACGCATGCGTAAATCTGGGCCCACCAAATAGCTTTCGCCCGTGTCCCCCATGCCATCACGCTGTTGCATAATATGGTTTATTTTTTCAATGGATAACTGCAATACAATGACCGCTTCTTGTTTACCCGACTGTATAACTGGCATGCCAATAAATGAAGCAGGTTCATTATTGCTTGGGGCATAGGGGCTAAAATCAACTAATTGTGATTGCCTGGTTTGGTTAACATGTTTAAATAAATTGGCTAAGCCAGAACGTGAAAATGGCCCGGTCAATAAGTTAGTTTGATAATCAGCTTCTTTAGTAACGGTATAGGTAACGTCACCGTTTGGCATAATGATAAAAAAATCGTAGTAGCCTTGTTCATTAATAAACTGCTGAAAAAAAGAATGATAACGATGCGCAACGTCAGTGGTCGTTAACGTGTCATTGTAATGACGAATGCTTTGCCAGTACTGCTCTAACACACGCAAATCCGCAACGCTCTTGGCAAAATAGTCTTCAACTTGTACTTTTTTAATTGATTTTATCGAGGTGAGTTGGTTGTATGCTTGCTCCTCTAACGAGTTGCTCGCGACAACTAATGCGATAATTGCAATGAAGCTAGCAGGAATAATTCCTAAAGATAAAAAAGTGATCAGTAATTTATGTTTTAAACGCATTTTAGGTACCTTACCTGGCCAAATTCGGCGTAACGTACCCCAATTAGATAATAAATCCTATAACTTAAACATTACATGTCATTACATATTGATATAAGAATAGTTCTTATTTACTTTAAGAATTATAACGAATTGATTTTATCTACATTTTCGCAATGGCTGACTCTCTAAGTAACAAAATATGAACACGCTTAAAATGATAACAATTGTAAATAAGCCAGATAAACACTACACAGAGTAAAACCTAACTAATCATTAACTTCTTTTGCTTTTCTCTGTGGTCCTCCAAACCTCGGTGGTTAATCTTCTTTTTACCACCGAGTGCACCGAGGCTGCGCGCACAGAGAAAAGCCAACTAATTAATCTTTCTCTGTGGTTCTCCTAACCTCGGTGGTTAGCTCAATTTAAGCTCACGCCCAATAATGCATCTTCAGAGGTGAGCTAAATAATTAAGGCTGCTTAAGCATTACAACAGCGCAAATTTAATGATAAACAAAACAGTAAGCACCCAAACCGACAAACTAATATCAGAGCGTTGCCCACACAGTATTTTCATTGCGGTATAGGCGATAAACCCAAGCGCAATGCCATGCGCAATTGAAAATGTTAGTGGCGTCATTAATAACACGGTACACACCGGCACAGCATGGGTCATATCATCCCAATCAATGAGTTTGAGATTTTGCAGCATTAATACCGATACATATAAAATAGCGCCTGCAGTGGCATAAGCAGGCACCATCGCCGCCAGCGGCGCAAAAAACAGCATCATTAGAAAACAACAGCCGACGACCACCGCTGTTAAGCCGGTGCGCCCCCCAACCGACACTCCAGCCACCGACTCAATATAAGACGTGGTTGTTGATGTGCCCAAGGTTGCCCCTGCGATGGTTGCAGCGCTATCTGCACTTAACGCACGCCCTAAACGAGGAATTTTACCATCGGCATTGGTGATCCCCGCTTTTTGTGACACTGCAACCAAGGTGCCGGAGGTATCAAATAAATCAACAAATAAAAAAGCAAAAATCACACTCAGCATCGACAGCTCCAGTGCGGCTGCAAAATCAAGTTGCAAAAAGGTAGGGGCTAATGACGGTGGTGGCGCAATTAAACCTTGGTATTGAACCAAACCAAGCGCTAAAGCAATCAAGGTCACCACTAAAATGCTCAGCAACACCCCACTTTTAATATCGCGATATAACAACGCAGCAATAAAAAAGAAGCTAAAAATCGCAAGCAACGGGCCTGCTTGGGTAATATCGCCCAATTGCACCAAGGTTGCAGGATTAGCCACGATAATACCGGCATTTTTTAGCGCGATCAGAGCTAAAAACGCGCCTATACCCGTTGCAATAGCTTGTTTTAGCACCAGAGGAATCGCATTGATGATCCATTCACGTACCTTAAACAAGCTCAGTAATAAAAACAAACAGCCCGAAAAAAACACCGCAGCCAAAGCCGCTTGCCACGTATGGCCCATGCCAAGCACAACACCATAAGTAAAAAATGCATTCAACCCCATACCTGGCGCTAACGCTAAGGGATAATTTGCCCAAAAACCCATAATAAAACAGCCAATTGCCGCTGCAATACAAGTTGCAGCAAACGCCGCACCTTGATCTATGCCCGCCTCAGCAAGCATCGGCGGGTTTACAAACACAATGTAAACCATGGTCACAAAAGTGGTAAAACCGGCAATCACCTCAGTGCGAACACTAGAACCTAGTTCACGTATTTTAAATAGCTTTTCAAGTAACATAGTTATCTTTTTACGAATTTTGGGGAGTGATATAGTACAAGCTGAGGTTTGAATGAGCAATCAGCTTGATTTAATTGATACGTAACATTAATTGTTCAGCAAAGCCATCAGCCATAAAAAAACCTCCCGTAGGAGGTTGTTTTAACATTAAGCGTCGTAACCTTTAGGGTTATTACTTTGCCAATGCCACGCATCTTTCATCATGTCATCTAAAGTTTGCTCTGCTTGCCAGCCTAATAAGTCTTTTGCTTTTTTAGGATCAGCATAACAAGTTGCAATATCACCAGGGCGTCTGGCAACGATTTCATACGGTACCGCAATTTGGTTTACCGCTTCAAATGAGCGCACAATATCAAGCACCGAATAGCCAATACCTGTGCCTAAATTTATAGGCTCAAAGCCAGTTTGAGCAGACACTAAGTTTAACGCTTTAATGTGACCAAGCGCTAAATCAACCACATGAATGTAATCACGTACGCCGGTGCCATCAGCGGTATCATAATCACCACCAAAAATGCTCAGCTGTTTACGGATTTTAAGCGCTGTTTGCGTCACATAAGGCAATAAATTATTTGGAATACCACTAGGGCTTTCGCCAATCAAGCCCGACTTATGCGCACCCACTGGATTAAAATAACGCAGTGCCACCACAGACCAATCGGCATCACTTTGGCATAAATCACTGAGCATTTGCTCAACTTGTAATTTATTGGCGCCATAAGGATTAGTCGTACGTAGTGCGCATTGCTCATCAATCGGTAAGCGCTCTGGCGAGCCATAGACAGTTGCAGACGAGCTAAAAATAATTTTTTTAACGTTCGCGTCGTTCATGGCTTTTAGCAAACACACACTACCACACACGTTATTGTCGTAGTACGAAAGTGGCATAGCGACCGACTCACCTACCGCTTTTAAGCCCGCAAAATGAATAACCGCATCTATCGAAAAATCGTTAAATACTTGGGATAACGCTTGGCTGTCGCGAATATCACCTAAAATAAAATGTGGTTCTTTAGCAGTGATAGTTTTAATACGCTCAAGCACAGCGCGATTAGAATTCGATAAATTATCAAAAATCACTACTTCATGGCCTAAATTTAATAATTCAACCACGGTATGACTACCGATATAACCATTACCACCGGTCACTAAAATCGCCATTGTGTATCTCCAATTTTAAATGCGTCTAAAACAGACTAACGTCACTCGTCACTGAGCTTCTTTACTTAAACAATATTTTTTGTAAACCCACGATTTTCTTTGCGCTTCGTATTGTTGATTAAAGCGTAACTGAGGGCAAATTAGGCTATCACGACCCACGGTTTTACTAAATTTTAATACCGATTCAAGCATGCTCGGTTGCTTTGCCGAAATCGCAAACTGCTCAAAAAACAAAGGTGTTTGCCGAGGTGTTACCTGATACCAATGCGCCATCAAAATAGTAAGCACACCTTGATTTACCGTTTGATCATAAGGCCCAACCGCTAATGCTTGGTGAATATACTGCCACGTTTCATCGCTCATACCTTCTTGGCTGGCATTTAAATACGCCAAGTCAATCCAAGGTATTGGCCATGCACTGCGTGCTTGGGTTGATGCAATAAACAACGCTTTCACGTCAGCTATTTTGTCACCTTCAACAAACTGCTCTGAAATACCCCACTGTAAAATACGCCCTTTAATATGCAAATAATGCGGGTGTGATGGGTCATACATTACAGCTTTGTTAATGGCTGCCCATGCTTTTTGATATTCATCAGCGTGTTCAATTTTTCCCGCCTTGTACCAATCATCTAAATAATAACTGGCATTAAAATACCAAATGTTGGCAACACCCCAGCTATAAGCGTAAACCATTGCGGTAAACGTCATTAAGGCAAACACAGCAGCTAACAGTTTCTTTTTCATGTTTTTGGCTTATAACAATTTAAATATCAAGGGATTATAAATAATGAACGGGTTATGTTATAGGGATTTGTATAAAACAAACGTTGTGCTTCATCTTCACCTAATAACTGCGCAACTTTCGCACGCGCTTGGCTCAACAGGGGTGGCCGACGATTCAGATTATGCGCATCAGACGCAACCACATCAATAAGGCCAGCCTCTAAAAACTGCACCGATAAATCCTGACAACTTTCACCAAAATGCCCAAGCAAAGACGAGCCTGTTAATTGAAACCAGCAACCAAGGCGCTGCAGGGACTTAATCCGTTCAGGATTTTTTTGAATATCACGATTACGTTCAGGATGAGCGATTAAAGGGGTTATATTTCGGCTACGCAGCCATTTTATTAAGTTCTCACATCCTGGTGGAATATGGCTGTGGGGTAACTCAAGTAGTAAAAAGTGCTGCCCTTCATACTGACCTAAAAACGGTAGTTTATTGGCCATGATCATAGGCAGCATATCAGCATCAATACGCACTTCAGCTGCCGCAGCTAAATCAATATTAATGTTAGCTTCAAATGCAGCTTGTTTTAACGCCAGCAACTCAGTCCAAATATGGTCTTTTGAATTTTCGAAACGACCAAAATGAATGTGCGGCGTAATAACCATACGGGTAATACCATCATCCGCCGCCATGCGCAGTAAAGACACAGCATCCGCTGTGTCTTTTGCACCGTCATCAATGCCAGGTATTAAGTGGCAATGTATGTCTATCATACTAATTTCTTAGTCTCGACCACGTTTTCGTTTTCATGACCATAACTGTAATAGTCATAATAACCCTGATACGCGCCATTTTTGCCCGCTTTTTTAGTATCTACTTGGTTCAGTACAATACCAGCCAATTTAGCATTGGCTGCAATCAAACGGCTCACGCCATTTTGTACTAAGCCCATACGGGTTGAGTCTGCTTTTACCACATAAATCATGGCATCAGCTTGGCGCGAAATCACCAATGCATCACTCACCGCTTGCGTAGGTGCCGTATCAATCACGATACGATCAAAGCGGCCTTTTAAGGCATCAAGTAACTTCTCAAAACGAGTTGACGACAACAGCTCAAGCGGATTGGTTGGCAATTGACCACATGGCATAATCGTTAAACCCGATTTTTCATCAACAAAAATACAGTCTTCAACTTTTTCAGTGCCCGCAATTACATTCGATAAACCTGGGTGGTACGCAGGAATACCAAAACGTTTACAAACGCTTGGTTTACGCATATCGGCATCAATTAACAATACCTTTTCCATTTGACCAAGCGAAAACGCCAAGTTAGTTGAGGTGGTTGTTTTACCTTCACCAGGCACCGATGAGGTAATGGCAATCACTTTTGCGTTTTTATCCATTTGGCTCAGTACAAAACCCGTTCTAAACGTACGTACCGCTTCAGAGAACTGGCGTGCCTCTTTTTCAAAGAAATAATGAATATTTAAAGTAGTGCCTTTTTTGTGCTCAACTTTTGGTAACAAACCAAGCATGCGTTGGGCTAATTTATTTTCAATATCATGAGATGATTTCACCGTATCGTTTAATGCTTCAATCACAAACGCAACCACTACCCCTAAGCCTAACGTAGCAATAAAGGCAAGCGCGACAATTAAGCCTTTTTTAGGTTTAATTGGTTCAACTGGTGCATAAGCTCGGTCAGTAAAACGCGCCACAGCCGCATTAAAGTCGCTGGTGACTTCGGTTTCTTTTGAACGCGAGAAAAAGGTATCGTAAATTGTACGGTTGGTATCGACTTCACGTTTTAGTTTACGGTAGTCGTTTTCTTTAGCTGTGACACGTTGATATTCTTCACGAATACGAGTTAATTCAGCCTCAAGTGCACGTACGTTAGCTTGTGAGGTTTTAACTTCTTTTTCAATACCCGTAACCAAAGAACGCACTTGTAGACTTAAGTTTGCTTTCACCGTTTTAAGTTCAGACTTGGCTGCAATCATTTTTGGGTGTTTTGGGCCGTATACTTCCGCAAATTCAGATACTTTACGCTCAGATATCACCACTTCTTTTTTCACATCTTGCACTACTTTGTGCGAGGTAATTTCAGGAATAGTCTCTAAACGCTCTAAATTATCGCGGCCATATTCGTTAATCACACGCATAATACTTTCAAGCTTATTACGCTCATTACGTGTTTGTACTAACTGAGTTGATGTTTGCTCAAGTTCTTGCGTGGTTAAACCTACCACACCTTCAATATCAATCAGATTCTCTTGTTCACGGTATTGTTGTAACTTAACTTCTGACTCATCTAAACGTTCACGTAAACCCGATAATCTGTCACTCAACCAGCCTGCTGCTTTTTGGGTAATACCCATTTTAGCCGCCATATTTTGCTCGATATACACTTCACCAAGGGTATTGGCCACTAACGCAGCGAGTTTAGGATCTTCTGATTCAAACGAAATATTAACGAGTTGGGTTTTACGCACTGGGCTAATGCCGAGCCTTGCAGAAAAATCACTGACTAACGCTTGCATTTTGCGTTCGGCAATTTCTTCAGCGCTCAGTAATTGTGTGTCTTTTTGTGGCAAAAACGGCAGTGATTCTTTAATCGCTGTTTTTAAACCAGCAAGGGCTGAAGGCGGTTTGTTAAACTCTGGATGCGTCATTAAATCAAGACGCTCAATCACTTTTTGCGCAATGCTTTTGGATTTTAAAATTTCAAACTGCGTTAAATAGTATTCTTGGCGGCTTGAATCTAAACCATAAACTTCTTGAAAGTTAACCGCTTTGGCTTGTTCAGCTTCAATAATCAGCGTGGCGGTGGCACTGTAAATGGGCGTCATTTTAATAGCAATAATCGCCGTAAAAACTGCCACAAAGGCTGCCAAACCAAAAACGCGCCATTTGTATTTGTTAAGAATATTAAAATATTGTCTTAAATCAATCACTTCTTCGGTTTTTGGTTGTTCAGTTATAACTGGTTCCATGTGTTTCACTTAAAAATAAACCCCATTTAAAAGAATCGTTGATCAATAGTGATCGTATCGCCTGCCGACACTTGTGTGCCTAGCTCTGCAATAAGTTGCTGGTTTTTGTTGCCTTCTTTAAACAAGTAAATTTTTTCGCGTGAAGCACGTTCGGTTAAACCACCGGCTAACGCAACCGCTTGGTTAATCGTCATGCCTGGTTGGTATGGGTAGCCACCTGGTTTTTTGACTTCACCATGAATATAAAAAGGTCGATATTCAACAACTTGGGCGTAAACATTCGGGTTAACAAAATAATCACCCTTCAGCCCTTTTTGGATCACTACTTCCACTTCTTTAGTCGATAAACCGGCAATCTTGACTTCACCTAAAAATGGATAATTAATTTTACCGCTATTACCTAATAAAGCTTCAACGGTTAAATCATCTTGCCCGTGTACTTTAATCTCTATTTTATCGCCAGGCCCTAAAATGTAAGCATCCTGCGCCAACGCTTTGGGCAGGATGCTTGCAAAAACAAGAGCCAAGCTAATTACTAGCTTGTTCACTTATGTTCCTTACATTGCAAAGGTGAAGTTCACACCAACAATGGTTTTATCAAAGTAAATCGTGTCGCGTGTTGAGTTTTTATCAATTACATCAGCAAAAACTGATACATCAACCCAACGTAGTAACGCATAATTAGCCGATGCACTGAATGTGGTTGTATCGTCTTTACGAACTACACCGCTGTAGTCTTCTTTAGTATACGACACACCTAAACGCGTATTTAACTGTTCGTTCCAAGTATGTGTCCAACCTGCTGAGTGTACGCTTTCTTTGATATAACTACCTTCAACGTTAGGATCACGCGCAGCACGCGTTGTACTAAAATCAAACGCTGTATACGTTAGAGGCTGCCATGTAACACCCGCATTCCAGCTTAAACCGCTGAAGTTAGCACGGCTAGCTGATACAAAGTCTTTATTCTGATAACCGATTTTTGCAGTACCCGTTGTAAGCGCTGTTGCTTCCCACTTCACACCCGCAAGTGCGCGGTAATCGTCAGAACTTAAACTTGCTTGGTTGCCTTGCGTTTTATCGTAACGAATTGCATCTTTGCTCAGCTCAATAAGTAAATCAGTTGCAGAGCCAGTATTGTACGAAAACGTAGTACCAAGTAAAAATGAATCAAATTCACGGAACTGAGTTACAGCTTCAAAATTACTGTAACCTTTGTTGTAGTATTTTGCATCAAACGCCAATTTACCATTAGTAGAAAGTGCACCAAACTCGTAAGTAGCCGCAACTGTTTGCTCTGTGTAGTTTAAAGGCTCATCAACGCTATCGCCCAAACCTTCGGTAATACCGGTACCGCGTGGCTCAGTTACCCAGTTTAAATCGGCATTTAAATCAAAACGGCTTTGTGATGATGGCTCTAAATGCATATCAAATGCTAAAAAACCGTCTAAGTAGTTGTCATCTGAGCTTGAAAAGTATGAAGCTGATTGTAAGCCCGCATCAACGCTATAACTATTAATACCGTCACTTAACAAAAAGTTAACTGTTGGATCAACATTTAAAATAGCACTGCTTTTTTCATTCGCTGGCTGACTAAAAATATTGCTATCGTGCTTTACGCCAACGTTCAACAATGGCGTAATAATGATGCCACTTTCCGTGTTAAACCCTGCAGGCTCTACAGCGTGAGCGTAGTTAAAAATCGTTCCAGCAAGTGCAGTTGCTAAAAGGGATTTTTTCATTTTTGCTATTTCCTTTAAATTAATAGGCATTGTTGCCAGTGAAACCTTTAAAAATGGTTAAAAAGATTATTTTTATATCAAACCAAAGAGACCAATGTTTTATATACATAAGGTCAAACTCAATACGCTTTTCCATTTTTTCTAACGTATCGGTTTCACCGCGCCAGCCATTGATTTGTGCCCAACCAGTAATACCTGGTTTAACTTTATGGCGTAACATATAAAACTCGACCTTTGTGCGATATTCTTCATTATGAGACACGGCATGTGGGCGTGGCCCAACAATTGACATATCACCAAGAACGACATTAATAAACTGTGGCAGTTCATCTAAACTGGTACGGCGTAAAAAGCCACCAAATGGCGTAATACGGCTATCGTTTTTAGTAGCTTGTTTCACTTCGGTGCTATTTTCCATCACCGTCATTGAGCGAAACTTCCAGACTTTAATTTCTTCACCATGCAAGCCATAACGGGCTTGTTTAAAAAATACCGGCCCACGCGAGGTGAGTTTAATACCCAGCGCAATCACAGCTAAAATAGGCGAAATCATCAGTAAAATCAGGCCACCAATAATTATATCTTCAGTACGCTTGATCAGTTCGCGCGCACCAATAAACGGCGATTCAAAGACACTTAAAGTATCAATATCACCCACATGGTCAATACGTGCATGAATTAAGCTTGATAATAAAAAGTCAGGCACAAAGTGCACATCAACAGTGGTGTCACCTAAGCGGGCTAAAATATCGGCAATGCGTTTTTCAGCTTTGAATGGTAATGCAATAAAAAGCACATCTATTTCGCCGCTGCGCGCTTTGTTAACCGCCTCATCAATTGGGCCTGCTACATGTAGATGCATATCATCAAATAAACGCTCGGGCTGGCGGTCTTCAAAAAAGCCAATACACTCATAACCTAACTCGTCATGAGCAATAATTTGCTTAAAAACACTCGCACCCGACTCAGTGGCACCAATAATAGCCACCTTTTGCATGCTCAAACCTAAGCGACGACGATTTAACTTGTATAACCGACTTGTTAAACGCCAAATAAACAAACCAACGAGCGCATTAGCAAACCAAAGCGTCATGACGACACGTGATAATTGTTCAGTAAATTTTAATAAAAATGCGAAAATAAAAAGTGCGACAAACGATAACACTAAAGTCAATATTGCAAAAACCACCATATGGCGAAATTTACCAGCGCGCCATGAGCGATAAAGATTAAACGCTTCAGCGGTATACGAAAACCCCAGTAAAACGACTAATAACGTGGTTAAATAAACGCGATTGAGCTCAACGCCATAGAAATAAGCGGCTGCAATTAACGAGCACGTAATAATAGCGATGTCAAAAAAGCGGTAAAGCACTGAGTTACCGTTGCTATTAGACTTAAAAACTTTAGCTTGATTCACAAAAATCACTCCATGATAGTAGACGCAGATGTCGCACTATCCTTGCGCTCAAAAAAACAGACGCCATTATAGGCGCAGTTCCGCCAAATTTAAATGAATTTTTCACTATAAAGTATTAGTATTTTTCATATTAAACATTTCAGAAGGCTTTTTGCCAATAATTGCAAATAACAGCACAAAAACACACTCACCACATTAACATTACGTTGGCGAATATGAATATCAACTGTGAATTACTGTGAATTTAACAACACAGTTAATGACTCTTGCCACGAAATTAAAGGATAGACAGCAGCAGATTCACTACTATCGAGTACAGAATAACAGGGCCGTATTGCAGCCGTGTGAAAGCCCACACTGGGTATTGCGTTAATAGGAATAAGGCGTGTTAACATGCCCGCTTTATTTGCAACCCATTGAATTTCAGATGCAAAATCAAACCATGATGCCTGCCCCACACCACTAAAGTGATAAATGGGTTGCCAATGATCTTGGGTTGTTAAACACCACAAAAATGAAGCAAGGCTCAAAGCTGAGGTAGGACTACCTACTTGATCGTTAACAATATCAAGCACTTGGCGCTCGTTCATTAGGGTTAACATCGTAGTCAGAAAGTTTTTACCCACCAAAGAATACAACCAAGAAGTACGCACCACAGAGCCAAAATCAGGGCAATCAGTCAGCACCGACACTTCACCAGCGCGCTTAGATGCACCATAGACATTAAGCGGTTTGGGTACATCGTGAACGGTATAAGGTGTTTGCTGCTCGCCACTAAACACATAATCGGTCGAAAGGTGAATCAAACGAATGCGCTGCTGCTGACATATTTTTGCCAAAAACGTAACTAAATCGGCATTAATTAAATAAGCACACTCAGGGTTTGATTCAGCCAAGTCAACAGCGGTGTAAGCAGCCGTATTGATAATCACCGCAGGGCTAAAACGATTTACCAGCGTAAGCAAGGTGCCTAATTGCAATACATCAAATTCATTTGAACCGACTGCAAGCACATCGACATTCGGGCCTTGTGTCGCTACAAGTGCTTGTGCCAACTGGCCATGTCGACCAATCACCATTACTTTTTTAAGCGGTGATGTCATCAAGGTCACACCGCTTTTGCATCTTTAAAAGGCAGTGCTGCATTATCTTTGAGTGAAAGCGTTGGCAATTCCCCATTTAACAGCGGCCAGTGAATGGCTAAGTCAGCGTCATTCCAGCTGATACTATGCTCGTATTGCGGTGCATAATAATCAGTGCATTTATAAATAATGTCAGCGCTTTGGCTTACCACATAAAAACCATGGGCAAACCCTGCAGGCACCCATAATTGGTGTTTATTTTCGGCATTTAAATAACAACCAAACCACTGGCCAAACGTGGTGCTATCGCGGCGTAAATCAACCACTACATCAAAGATTTCACCTTGAGTCACCCGAATGAGTTTGCCCTGCGCTTGCGTGGTTTGATAATGCAAACCGCGTAAAATACCTTGTTTTGATGAGCTATGGTTCTCTTGCACAAACTCAACGTCGGCCACTTCGCGCTTAAACCAATCCTCACGAAAGGTTTCCATAAAATAGCCACGTTCATCACCAAAGACCTGCGGCACAATGATTTTGACATCAGCAATCGCGCTTGCAATAACCTGCATGTAAACTCTCAATAAAAAAGGACAACAAAAATAGAGGCAACTAACGGCGCACAGAATAACATTGTTTGGAATAGACAAAAAACAAAAAGACACCCACAGGGTGTTAAAACCGAGGATTGCAGTGGATAAGCTTATTTTTACCACCGAGTACACCGAGCGCTGCGCACACCGAGAAAAACCAATCAATTAATCTTTTCTTTGTGGTCCTCCTAACCTCAGTGGTTAACCTTCTTTTTACCACAGAGTACACCGAGCGCTGCGCACACCGAGAAAAACCAACCAATTAATCTTTTCTCTATGGTCCTCTTAACCTCGGTGGTTAACCTTCTTTTTACCACAGAGTACACCGAGCGCTGCGCGCACAGAGAAGAAATTTATAAATGATTAATCTTTCCTCTGTGTTTCTCTGTGCCCTCAGTGGTTAGCCTTCTTTTTACCACAGAGTACACCGAGCGCTGCGCGCACAGAGAAGAAATTTATAAATGATTAATCTTTCCTCTGTGTTTCTCTGTGCCCTCAGTGGTTAGCCTTCTTTTCACCACAGAGCACACCGAGCGCTGCGCTCACCGAGAAAAGCCAACTAATTAATATTTTCTCTGTGTTTCTTTTAACCTCGGTGGTTAAGAAATCAGACACTTATTCGTTTAACACCATCAATCAGCCGAGTAACATTAAAGTTAATAAGCAAACCAGTTTTAATACCTGTTAACTTTAAGTACGTGATTAACTGTGCTGTATGTAGAGCTTGAAATTTCTCTACTGCCTTTAACTCAATGATTAACTGATCAGGTATTAAAATATCTAATCTATAGCCAGCATCAATGGTGATATTTTTATAATTGATCGGTAATGAAACTTGACCTTGTGCAACAATGCCAGCTTGATGTAATTCATATAGCAAACATGATTCATAGCTAGACTCGAGCAGACCAGGCCCCAATACTTTATGCACTTCAATAGCGCAACCAATTATTTTCTGAGTTAGAAAATCCTTTTCCATTTTTAGACCTCTTTATTTAGTACCTAAAGTAAAAATAAAGCATAGCTTGGTTTTTTGACTACCCTAAGCCCGTGGTTAGAATCGTTTCACCACCGAAAAACATAAAAAATCTTTTCTCTGTGCTTCTCTGTGCCCTCAGTGGTTAACCATTTTTTACCACCGAGTGCACCGAGGCTTCGCACACAGAGAAGAAATTTATAAATGATTAATCTTTCCTCTGTGTTTCTCTGTGCCCTCGGTGGTTAGCCTTTTTTTCACCACAGAGCACACCGAGCGCTGCGCTCACTGAGAAAAACTAACCAATTAATCTTTTTCTTTCCTCTGTGTTTCTCTGTGCCCTCGGTGGTTAACTTTCTTTTTTACCATTGAAAATTTCAGTGGTTAACCATTCTTTTTACCACCGAACACACCGAGGCTTCGCTTCACCGAGAAAGGCAAACCAATTAATCTTTTTCTTTCCTCTGTGTTTCTCTGTGCTCTCGGTGGTTAACTTTCTTTTTTACCGTTGAAAATTCAGTGGTTAACCATTCTTTTCACCACAGAGTACACCGAGCGCTGCGCTTCACCGAGAAAGGCAAACCAACTAATCTTTTTCTTTCCTCTGTGTTTCTCTGTGCCCTCGGTGGTTAACCTTCTTTTAAGCCAAAAATCACTTGCGGCCGTATCTGTCTTCAAAGCGCACTATGTCGTCTTCGCCTAAATACGAACCCGACTGCACTTCAATCAACTCAAGGTCAACCTTGCCAGGGTTTTCAAGCGCATGGATCACGCCAACCGGAATATACGTCGACTGGTTTTCAGTCAATAAAATATCTTTATCGCCATTGGTCACTTTGGCCGTGCCCGACACCACAATCCAATGCTCAGCGCGGTGGTGATGCATTTGAATCGACAGCTTTTCACCCGGCTTCACCGTAATACGCTTAACCTGAAAACGGCTACCGTTATCGATAGAATCATATTTACCCCAAGGGCGATACACTTCACGGTGAAACGTCACCTCTGGGCGCTGCTCGGCTTTGAGCTGATTAACAATCTCTTTTACCTGTTGCGATTTATCTTTATGCGCCACTAATACCGCATCTTTGGTATTAATAATCACTAAATCTTCAACACCCACCGTCGCAACCAGCTTATCTTCACCAAATACCAAGGTATTTTTAGTATCAAAGGCTTTTACATCACCTTTAAAGGCATTGCCGTTTTCGTCTTGCTCTGACACCTGCCAAAGCGCAGCAAAGCCGCCAACATCGTTCCAACCTGCGTCCATTGGCACAACCACCACATCATCGCTATCAGGCTTAGAGCTTACTTTAGAGCATAGCGGTTCCATTACCGCATAATCAATCGAATCATCAGGGCAAGCGATAAAGGCAGCTTTGTTGATCCGCACAAAATCATGGTCAATATCTTGATTTTCCATCGCAGCAACACAGGCATGATAAATATCAGGGCGATATTCTAATAATGCAGATAAATAACGGCTGGCTTTAAACATAAACATGCCGCTATTCCAATACCATTTATCTTCGCCTTGTGCGAGGGCGGCATTTTCAGCTAAATAACGCTCGGCCGTGGCTAAATTTGGTTTTTCAACAAAGCCCGCAACCGAAAACCCAGCGGCAGAGCCTGCCTTGGTACTAATCGCCTCGGTACAAATCGCCTCGGTACAAATCGCCTCGGTGCTAATCGTATCAGAGCTAAGCGCCGCGCCACGTTGAATATAGCCGTAACCCGTTTCTGGGTTTTTCGCCACAATACCAAAGGTAACTAATTTGCCTTGTGCAGCAAGTACCGATGCCTGATTAACCGATGCCACAAATGCCGCATTGTCTTCAATGACATGGTCGGCCGCGAGCACTAACAGCACGGCATCATCATTATTTTGCACTGCCTTTAATGCCGCAAGGGCAATAGCGGGTGCCGTGTTGCGCCCTACTGGCTCTAAAAAAATACCACTGTGGCCACAGCCTAATTGGCGCACTTGTTCAGCAGCAATAAATCGATGTTCTTCATTACAAATTAACATCGGCGCAGCATGGTTTAAGCCTTTTAAACGGGTAATGGTGTGTTGCAATAACGACAAACCATCGTCTTGAATGGTTAAAAATTGTTTAGGAAAATTGCCACGTGACAGCGGCCATAACCGAGTGCCACAGCCACCGGCCAAAATAATAGGAAGAAACATAATCATCACACCAAGCGCAAAGTGCAGTGATTATACCCGTAGGTGATGGCCTGCCAGCAAATCTTTTAAGGTGATTTACTGGCGAGTGCTCTTAAAGGGCCTGCCAACGAATTTTTTATCTCACCAACAAAGCGGCAAGATTTCATCTACCAAGCAAACAGGCTTGCACCTACAAAACAAACAGCCAACCAATAAAAAGGGAGACCTTTTGGGTCTCCCTTATAAAACGCGCTAATAAAGCAATTATTTTTTAAATTTTTCTTTTAATAACAACCACGCAAATTGGCTATTGGTCACTAGATAACGTTTCCACATCCGGCCGGGTTCTTGCAACACACGGTAAAACCACTCTAAACCGTATTTTTGCATCCAAAGCGGTGCACGGTTTACCTTACCTGCTACCACATCAAACGTGCCGCCTACGCCCATCACAAAATCAACACCTAGCTTATCTTGCCATTTATTAATAAAGTTTTCTTTTTTAGGCGAGGTAATGGCTACAAACAACAATTTTGCACCCGATTCACGAATCTTATTCACTACCGCTTCTTCATCCTGCCAAAAGTAACCATCGTTAAAACCCGCAATGGTTAAATTAGGGTAAAGCTGTTTTACTTTGTGTGCTGTTGTCGTTACTACATCTTCGGTTGCACCAAGTAAAAACACCGGAAATTCGCGCTTAGCGCTCATCTTTAGCAATTCATGAAACAAATCAACACCCGCTACGCGCTCAGGTACATCATGGCCTAAAAAGCGCGCACCAAAAACCACTCCCATGCCATCAATATTAATCACATCGCAAGCGTTAACCGACTCAGCCAATACAGGGTCTTTTTGCATGTTGACAATTTTGGCTACATTGACCACCACATGCTGTAAAAACTCACCTTTATTAACTCTGTTTTCAATAAAAGAGACTGTTTCTGACATGGTCGCAATATCCATTGGCGACTTTAAAAATTCAATACGTTTCATGAGTGAGTTAAATCCGTAGTGGGGTAAGTTGGCTGTGCCTGTTTATCTGCTATTACAGCTAATTCGTTAGTGTTTAATTTACAGCGATTAAAATAAGCAAACGAGTAATAAACCCATGCTTGTGTCCAGCGAACATAATTAATTTTATTACTAAAGTGCTTATTTTTTTGATAAATAAACCGTTGTTGCTTAGGCAAATACAAGGTTTCAATTGAACGCGTTATTACTTTTTCGGCCATGTCAAAATCAGCTTGAGTTTTACCCACTTTAAGCAAAGTAAAAATCGCCTGCGACACACTGTGCATATCAAGCGGATAACGGTTGTTATTGTAATATTTAGCCGTACCATCTTGCTCAAATAAATGGGTTTTGTAATACGCTAGCCCCTTTGCAATCGACTCTTCAAATTCATCGGTTGCAAGTGCATCACTTAAAACGCGCAGCGCTTCTAAGTTATAACCAGTATGAAAACCATCAATAAATTGATGATGATGGCGCGCACCATACACCCAAGACCCATCAGCGCCTTGCTCCGAAACCGACTGGCGCGCCGCATTAAGCGCAAGTTGTTTATAGGCTTGATTGTCAGTCAGTGCAGCAACCTGTGCCACCCATGCCGCACCCCATAAACTGGCATTATGCACAAAGGCTGTTTCACCCGGAATATACGCAAAAAATTGGCGACCATCTAACTCGCTATACAGTGTTTTTACAATAAAATGTGCGCTATCAAGTGCAGGTTCGCGGTACTTATTGTCCCCCGTGACTTCACTGAGTGCATACAACGCCTGCGCAACATAAATTGTGGTAATGACATTGGGTTTGCCTTTTGGCACAAAAAACGCACGGGCATTCCAATCAAAATGGTAACCCCAACAACTATGCTGCGACTGTGCTTTATCACTTTGCTCTGTAAGCAACCAATCGGCCAGTTTTATTGCCTCTTGCAAATAGTCGGCTTGGCCTGTGGCTTTGTAATCTTCAAGCAAGCCTAAAATAAATAAGCCAATCCCTTTGGGATTACGCATTTTAGGAATGCCAAACAAGGGGCGTAAGTTAATGGCTAAACGTTTATGAAGTTGGATCCACGCCAAACCAAACACGCCTTTTTTTAAACTCGGCGCTAACTTAAATAGCGCACTGTTTAAGCCATCAAACGGGTCTTGGCCTGCATAATCATTTTTTTGCGCATCTTTTAACAGCGCTGGGTTAATTTGCTCTATGTTCATAATGTTAAAGCGGGTGTTACCCCGCTATTCTTGCTCAAGAATGGATAAATCAACGTTCAGTGTCGTGCCCAAAGCTAATGACTCAACCGCCAAAATAGTGGCTAAGCTGTTACTCATTAAACAGTCATAACTCACGCAAGGTACGCCCGATGTTAAACCCGCTAACCAGGCGTTTAACATGGCTTTTTGGCCTTTATCTTGCGCCATTTGCTTTTTGATTTCTTGCTTTGCATCACCCGAATATAAAACAGCTTCTTTAAAATCATTGATCACAGCACTACGGCCGCCACCAAAAACTTCAACATATTCTTTTTGCATGGCTTTTGAGCCATCTGCGGTGTAAACAATGGTCGCAATACTGCCACTTTCAAACGTTAAGCTAATCACCACATTATCATTAAGAACCGCCGATTTATTCGCTTTTGCAGTACCAATTGCCGTCACTGTTTTCGGATTACTGCCAACAAGTGCAGAAGCTAAATCAACAAAGTGACAACCTTCACCAATCACGCGGCCACCACCCGTTTTTACATCTTGAATCCAATGATCGGCAGGAATGCTACCAGAGTTAACACGAATATTAACCACTAAAGGCGCTTGCACGCCTGCAAAATGGGCAATTACATCTTGTGTTGATGGAGCAAAACGGCGGTTAAAACCAACCATGACTTGGCTAGAATTCGTGTCACCATTATTTGCTAATTTTGCCTGTTGAATTTGCGACAGCTCTTCAACGGTCAGTGCAATCGGTTTTTCAACATACACATGTTTGTTAGCATTAATGGCAGCAACAACCGATGATGCATGGGTATCATGGCGCGTTGTTACCATAATTGCGTCGGTATCTTCGGTTAAAATTTCATTAAATTCAGCAGCACAAAATGCAAAACCAAATTGCTTTGCGACACCTTGCGCCGTACGGCCACTGGCTGTTACTAAACCTCTAAATTCAACATTTTGTTTATCAGCCAACGGGGGTAATAAGCTAGCGGTTGCGTAATTACCCGCACCAAAAAATGAAATACCCAATTTGTTTTTACTGATTGCTTTGGTGCTCGTCGCAATACGTGACGCTTTATTTAACACATCAGTATCAGCAGCATACTGCATTACTATGCCTAAATAAGGTTCCGTTTTAGCGCCTTCAATTAACTGATATGCCTCAGCTGCTTGATCAACCATAAAACGATGAGTAATGAGTGACTTAACATCAACCTTGCCTTGGCCCACTAACTCTAAAAAGGTTTGCATATTACGCTGCTCTGTAAAACGCACATAACCAAGTGGATAGTCGTTACCATTTTCTTCATAAAACGGATCATAACGCCCCGGCCCATACGAGCGAGAAATCACCACACTAATTTCTTTTTTGAAGTAATCTTCACGTGGAATATCCATACGCACCGCGCCAACCACAACAACACGGCCTTTTTCACGAGTGACAGCGCCACATAATTCAATGGGCTGATTACTTGATGTACCCGCGCACACTAACACACCATCAACACCGTGGCCTGCGGTTAATTCTTTACACAGCGACTCTACATTAGTGCCAGGGCCTGCACCAATAGCGCCAAACCCTTCGGCTTGTTTAACTAAGCTCGCATCTAAATCGGTGGCAATCACATTACAGCCATTAGCACGCAGCAATTGCACAGCAATTTGGCCTAATAAACCTAAACCCAATACTAAAAAGGTTTCACCTAATTTTGGTTCAGCTAAACGCACACCTTGCATCGCAATAGACCCAACGGTAGTAAATGCCGCTTCTTCGTCCGTCACATTGTCAGGTATTTTAACCACAAGGTTTTTAGGAATAGTGACAAATTCAGCATGGTTAGCATAATCAGCACCCCCACAGGCAACACGGTCACCCGGCTGAATGCCTTCAACTAAACCACCGGCAGCCACCACAACACCTGCGCAGCTATACCCTAATGGCGATGGCGAATCTAAACGCGACTTTACCGTTTGCAGGGTTTTCTTTAACCCTTCAGTTTGAATTTTTTGTAATACTTGTTTAACTAAATCGGGGCGCGCTTTGGCTTTTTGCAATAAATTCTTTTTACCCATATCAATTTTAGTTTTTTCAGTACCCGCACTAATCACCGACGCCGTATTACGCACTAATACAAATGCATCGGTTAATGTCGGAACTGGTACTTCATTTACTTCAACTACACCTGTGCGTAGCGTTTGGGTCACTTGTTTCATTTATTTGCCTTTTACAATCAATGGGACTTTACCCGCTTTAGTTTTAAACGGTTGTGTCACAATTTTAAAATTAATGTCCATTTCAATTCCAACGCTGTCAAATAATTCATCACAACGCAAAGCTGAGTTTTGGGATGTCACAAATACGGTAAGTTGCCCAGGGGTTAATTGCTCAACTTGGATAAAATCGGCGTATTCAAAAATCTGATGATGACGGCCAAAAATAAGGGCTGTCAGTGAAATATTTCGACCATTTTTATCGGTTACAAACTCACCAATGCGGCCTTGTGAAATTTTAAACGACTCTAACAACCCATTTTTATAGCTAACAGGTTCAATAATATCGCCAGTATCGTAGCGAATAAGCGGCCCAATAGAATTATGAATCGTTGTACCTACTAAGTGCTGCTGCCCATCAATCTCTACCGCCTCGGTAAACCCATAAGATTGAAATGGATAATACACATAAGGCTCACCTCTTTCAGGTGCAAGAACCGCCATTTCAGTGTGCCCATACCAAGAAACGGTTGGGATAGCTAAAACCGATTCAATGTAATCTCTATAAATCGGCGCGGGATATTCAGAGCCAAAAAATACGCCTTTTAAATTCGTTTTAAGCTCGGCTAATAAGTCAGGGTCAACCTGCGACAATTGTTTAATAAACTCATAAATAGCGCTCGGGTAACCATGTAAATACTCAATTTTATATTTTTTAAGTGTTTTTTTAAGTGCAGCAACAACTAATAAAAAGTCGCAATAAGCATTTACCTGAAATTCGTTATGAATAAAATTATAATTTAAAGGTTTAGTCCCTAAGTTCATACCCCGTAAAGTTAACTTAAGCAATGAAGTCTTATAGCCTAATGTTTCCCAAATAGTATGCATGTGCGCCCATTCCCGTGCATGGGCTTGTTTATCCATTAACAACTTAAGCGGTTGGCCAGAAGTACCACCTGTATTGGTGATAATCCCTTTTGAAACATCAACTACTCGCGATTCAAATTCATACTTTTGTAAGTCTGCTTTAGTTAATATAGGAACTTTATCTAAGTCACTAAAACAAGTTAACTGTTCTAGATTAAAACTTTTTTGTTTATAAAAATCAGCATAAAAGGGTATATGGACAATTGAATAACTAATCAGATTCTTGATTAAATTAAAAATGGAAACTTCACTGTAATCATTGCTGATATCACGCTTAAAATAAGCATAACTTTTACCAAGGCGATATTTAAAATCAATAAATGCAAGCTGACTTCCCAAATATGGTGGCACATAATTTATTAACTTTTTTATTTCTTGCTTCATTACAAACTCAGATTTAGTTGTTTTTAGCTACAATATCATCTTGAAAAAAATGAATCATCCCACCAACTCCTGATTGAGAATGATCAATTCCAAACATTGTGTTAGCTTCTATTACTAATGGGCCATTATCTGTTAAAGCAATATCCCACCCGATTAAGTTTTGCAACAGCATTTGCTCAGCAAAATTAACTATTTGACTACTCACATCGTGCCAATTTTCAATTAACAATTCAGTAAATTTAAATCCTGTGTCAGGATGCTGAAATATTTTTTCAGCACCATATTCATAGCCAGCATAATCACGAATTGGTTTACCTGTTTTTAAATCAATGCCAATTAATAACCCACCTTGACTACCATTATCAACTTCTCGGCCACCAGTGCCCATTCTTAGAGTTACGGCAACTAATTCTACGTTACCGTTTAGACTGCGTTTTGTAACAGCCCTCAAGGTATTGACACTTTTACTATAAATATTATTTAAATAGTTTGATTGCATTACTTGCTTTTCGATTACAAAGTCGCCTTTCAAATCATATAAATCGGATAGTGCAAGTATTTTTTCATTCAGCATAAAATTAGTATCAAATTTTTTTGCTACCAAAATACCAACCCCACCTTTACCATCAACCGGCTTGATAAAAATTTTCTGTTCCGTTATTTTCTTTAATATTAATTCAAATGACTCATTACTAAGTGTGCGGCCATTTGAATCAAAAACTTGGTCACCTTTTTTTATCGCTATCATTTCTGTGGTGGGTAAACACATACCTTTGAAAACATAATAAGAAAGAATTTTATTTTCTAATGCGCCTCTAGCCTGCTTAACATCATCAAAAATTGGATAAATTAGATTATAAAAATAGTAGCCTGGGATATAGGCCTTCATTTCATCTAAACTTAAATTGCAATCACTCCTGTAAAAATCATGAGTATAATACTGCATTGGTACGCAACCCCAATACTCTTTTAAAGCGACTAGCTCATCAGCCATTTGCTTTGCACTTTTTTTACTCTGGCATTTTTTATAGCGCGCCATATTAAATTTATGGCGAAAATTAAAAAGCGTGTAATAAACCCAGCGCAATCTGTCAAAAAAGTAATGCTTCAACCCCATGTTATTCTTATACATAACCTATCCCTTTATAATATCTTTAAAAATATTTAATACGCGATGTTCAAAATGCTCTAGTGTATATAAACGGTTAAACTCATTAATAGACACGGCACTGTTTTTAGTTAGCAATTCTTTATCATTGAATAACATTGTGAGCTGTAAAATTAGATTATCAACATTCAAAGGCTTAATAATAAAACCTGACGCTAAGTTTTCGAGTATATCAGGTATACCACCTTGTTCAGTTGATACAAGTGTGCAACCAGCAGACATAGCCTCTAAAAGCACTAATGGAAATGCATCATTATGTGTTGGGTGTACAAAAACATCTATTTTATTTAATAGTTTACGCTTTTCGATATCATCGACCTTGCCATGATACTTGATTGTATTTTTTAAATTAGGGTAGCGTTCTAAAATATTATTATAATCACTTTCTGAAAAAACATTACTAAAGGGGCCTGCCAAATTAACTTCAACTGTTAAGCCTTGATCTATTAATTTCCCCATTGCCTCTAAATATAAATCCACCCCTTTCATCTTTGATAAGTTTGATAAAAATAAAAATCTAACTGTATCTCTAATCGGTTCTTTTATTTTATTATCATGACACGAAGCTATGCCATTTTCACAAATATACACTTTTGCATTTTCTTTTACGTGCTTGATATCTTCAGCTAAACGTTTTGAAATACAAATAATCGATTCATTCTTAAAAACAAAACGATACAGTTTACTGGTAAAGTTAGATTGCACATTTGCAATCCCTTTTCCATGAAGGTGATAGACTATTTTTCGTCGAAATAATTTTAATATAATAACAATTAAAACATCACGGTAGAAAGCAGAACCTAACGGTGAAATAGTGAAATAAACTAAATTTGGACGAAAAAAAACAAGTTCCTTGAATAAAGAAAGCAAGATTAAAAACAAACGGTAGAGCTTTATTACTCCACCATTTTGCATCTCTTCAATCGATTTACTGTAATTGAGTGGAATAATGCGAGTAATAAATTCATTTTGAATGGGATTGCTTTCTATCAAGATCTTATTACACTGAGTAACTCCATGTATAGGAGGAGGTAACTGCGCTAAATATAATATTTTATTCATTGTTCTTAGTACTTTCTACAGCTAAAATAATGCCCTTTGCAGCATTTGAGAAATTATATGGCTTAACTTTTTCTAAACAAGATTTGGACATCTTATTCCAAGTATTACTATCATTTAAGATTCTAGTAATTTCCCTTACCCAAAGATCAACATCAGTATTAAGTATAAGTGCATTATCACCGTGAATCAGTAATTCATCAGCCGCACCGACCTCTTTGCATGATATTGTTGGAGTTCCTGCAGCACATGCTTCGTTTGCAACTACACCCCATGCATCATTAATAGATGGAAATAAGAAAACTTTTGCACTCGAATATAATTCAGGTAACTCTGATTGACCTACAAAACCAGTAAATAGATAATCTACATTAGCTTTATCAAGTTTATCTAAAAAGCTTTGCTTTTCCGGACCATCACCAACAATTAATACTTTTATATTTTCATTAAGTTTTTTCAACTCTAAAATTACATCTTTTTGAAAGTCAATCATCTTTTCATGGCAGATTCTTCCACACAAAATCAAATCAAACTTTCTATTTTCTAGAACATTTTTTATTTGAAAATAGTTTTCATTATTTATACATAAGTGTGACTGAAAGCATTGCTTGGAGTCTACGCCATAACTCTGAAAAAGTTGAAGTGACTTCTGACTTGCCCCAATGCAAGCATCAGAAGTAGAGTATATTAACTTCCTTAAAATCTTATGTATAAATGTTAATCTTTTCTCAAAGTTAATATGTGCATCTGTAAACGATATTACTTTTTTCCCTGCTAATTTAGCCCATACATATGCGGTTAGCATTGGTAAAGAAAATCCCGATAAAATTACCACGTCAAAATCACGTTTTCTTAATACATTTAAAATATTAGAACCTAAATATACATCCCTATTACCAAACTTAAACTGCCTAGATTTTAAGACTGTAAACTTATATTCGCCTCTTTCAAACTTCCATTTCCTATTCGACTCAATATCAGAACAATAGATGATTTCGTAATTTAAACTATCATCTTTATAAACTAACTCATGTACTTTTTCACGATAAGGTGCTGGTATATTTGTAATCAAAACACAATTTAACAAAATTTTAATTCCTTAACTTTATAAAACTTCAATACTAACCAATAAGATAATGAAAGCAGAAACTCAAAAAGTATCATAATGGCAATCAGCTTTTCTAATTTAAGATCCATCCTAAGCAGAAATATAACCAACAAGAAAGTTGTAGGTACTAATAAAGTACAAATAACAAATTCTTTATCTTGCTTTGCTAATAACAGTAATGAATCAGATGCAGCAAAACTTAAAACTGCTAAAACCCCAAAACCCATTAATTGAACAATCTCTACTTTATCTTTTGTATTAAATAAAAGAGAAGAAATTTCAACACTTAAGCTAAAGCAAATAGCGATAGATAACAAACTAATAAAAGTACAAAAAACATTGATTTTTTTTACCACACTAGGTTCTCTAATCCTAGTATAAAAAATTTGGACCAACATACGTTTACACGCGACTAAAAATAGAAATATCTTCATAAACATAAGTAAAATAACAAAATCATCGTTACTAAATTTATCATTTAACATATTGATGAAACCATAGCGCTGGAGGCCTATAAACAAACCAGCAATACCAATACTAAATGCAGAAATATAAATTTTATAAAACAACTTGCTTGGTTTAAAGAATAAGGGTGATTTTGTATTAACTGAAACTAAAAATGATGCGATAAAATAAAAAATTAACGTTACAAATATATATATTTCAACATTAAAAAATTTATATTGCATTAGGGGAAATATAACTATAATAGGCATGGAGACGCGAACAAATGACACAAATGATGCATGCAACGGCCGACCAATTGCATAAAGTAAATAATCATAATTCAGTGCTAAAAGAGGTGATATAAGCAGAGCAAACCATAACATCGGCCTTGTGTCTGTAAATAGAATGCCAATGCCACCAATCAATGAAAAAATTAATGATATTGTGAACTTTGCGCGCTGTGTGTTTTTTAATATGGGTTGCCAATTATCAGCATTGGCAATATCTCGAGTAGCTGTAACACTTAAGCCAAACCCTAACCAACCAATAATCAACATTAAATTTGTATCAAAAAGCCCGATCATTGCCACTGAGTCTGGAGACAGATAACGACTCAATATAGGATAAATTGCTACACTAATTAACTGACCGATACTTGTTAACAATATGATTAATAGTAAGTTCTTTTTCAACACTTAATTATTACCACTCTTAATGACTGAAGCCCTATTCACAAGGGTTACACACGAGAGCATTACCCAAAATGTTAAAAATACAAATAGGTCGCCTGTTAAACCTAAGCTTAACATCGAAATGAGTAAGACAATTATCAGCTCACCTCTACCCTTAACCACTTTAAGCAGAAAATATAATGTAAGGCACATAAAGAAAAAACCTTGATATATGACAGAAAATAAATACTGATTATGAGTAGTATAACTCTCATCACTTAACCAAAATAAACTATTCCCTAGCAAATCTTCATTGTAACCTAGTAGCAATGTAATAATATTAAGTTGGGAAAGGTACTCATGAACCATTATATTCCATATCACAAGTCGACCAGCCGTAATCGCCACGGTATCATGTGAGTATTCAAAACCAGCTATCATAAACATGAAAACAGACAAGAATAAAAATAAAAAAAGTATAACTTTATAGTTGATTTTATTATAAAAACCCACTGGTATAACTGAATATGCCATACAAAAAACAATAAACCCCTTAAGTCCTAAAGAAAAAGAAAGAATAAAAGGCACAAGTAACCTACCAATTATAAATTTGTAATTAACAGTAAAATATATGACCAAAGGTATTAAACATAGAGCTGTATCATAAGGGTGATAAAAATATCCACTAGGCCTTTCACCAAGGTCAATTTCACCAAACATGCTAGCTCCCGCTGTGTTTACAAAACTAATAGCCCCAATACTATTTGGTAAAATATTTAGCTTTTGTAAAATCACAATTATCGCCACAAGAATTAAGTATAGAATTAAAAGCCTTACCAAAAAAAGTATAGACTTATGATCAATAGAATCTAACGAAACGATAAACTTTCTCAATATCAAAGGACCTAGAAGCACTATCAAAAATGGTTTAAAGCCATAAACACCAGTAATTATTACCTTTATAGAAACAACTATAAAAGTTGAGATTAATAATAGTGTTAAGAACTTATCTTTAAAACACGCCCAAATTGCAAGTAAAGCAATTAGAAGCGCTATTATAAGATTCAATTTAACACCTAAAATATTTGATATTTGCATTATTGGAAAATACGATATTACTAAATATATATATAACTTATTTTCATTAACTACATAGTTCACGCTACACAATCCCGCGCGTATCGATAATTACTTTCTTGGCAAACTGGCTTTTATCTGCTGCTTTAAACTGTTTGTGATCAACCAACACAACAATCACATTGGCTTTTTCAAGTGCGGCTTCAAGCGTGATTAACTCTACATTTTTGTCGGCTAGTTTTTTTGGTAACGCTTTAATGTTGGGTTCTACGGCTAATACCTCAGCAATGCCTAAGCCTGCAAGGTGTTCAACAATTTGTAGCGCTGGGCTTTCGCGTAAATCATCAATGTCGGCTTTAAAAGCTAGGCCTAAACAGGCGATGACTGGCTTTTTAAATTGGTCGGCCGCTTGGGTGATTTGGTCGATAACGTAGTACGGTTTGGCATCGTTGGTTAAACGGGCTTGGCGAATAATTTTTGCTTCGTCTGGGCAGCTATCAACAATAAACCATGGGTCTACTGCAATACAGTGGCCGCCAACCCCAGGGCCTGGGTTTAAAATGTTTACGCGCGGGTGGCGGTTAGCCAATTTAACCAACTCCCATACGTTGATTTTTAGTTTGTCACAAATAACCGACAACTCATTGGCAAAGGCAATATTGACATCGCGAAAGCTGTTTTCGGTCAGTTTGGCCATTTCAGCAGTGCGGGCGTTGGTGACAATGCATTCGCCGCGTACAAAGGTTTCGTATAATTCAACCGCGCGCGCGCTACAGGCTTTGCTCATGCCACCAATAACACGGTCGTTTGAGACTAGCTCTTGTAATACATAACCTGGCAATACACGCTCTGGGCAATGCGCTACTTTAATGTCGGCGGCGTCGCCTTGGTCTTGCGGGAATGTTAAATCTGGGCGTGCGGCACTAAGCCATTTAGCTAGTTGCTCGGTTGCACCCACCGGTGAGGTACTTTCTAAAATAACCAAGTTGCCTTTTTCAAGCATTGGGGCAATAGCATTGGCTGCCGATTCGATATAGCTTAAATCGGCTTTATGGTCGCCGGTTTCGCTATGAATAAATGGTGTTGGTACGGCAACCATAAATACATCGGCTTTTTCAGCTACAGTTGTGGCACGTAAATTACCAGTGGTGACTACGCCACGCACTACGATGTCTAAATCGGGCTCAACAATGTGAATACGGCCTTCGTTAATGGTGTCTACTGCGTGTTGGTTTACATCTACCCCAACCACTTCCATACCACGTGAGGCGATTACCGCTGCGGTCGGTAAACCAATGTAACCTAAACCAATGACCGATACTTTTTTAATTGTCATGTTATTTCCTTAAATTTTTAATTCACCCCAAGGCTGGTGTTTAGCCAAGGGCTTGCTGAATAAATACGGTTTCGTGCTAAATTTTTTGTTTATATTTCAATGTGCAAAGCAATACCCACCGATGCACGCTAATGCACGCTAATGCACGCTAATGCGCCGCATTGGGGGGCATGGCTGCTTTTTTAGCTCGAAAAATGCTGTTTAATTTTGCTGATAATACGCGCGCACGCCAAGCCATCCCCATACGGGTTATGGGCGCGGCTCATGGCTTCGTAATCATCTGGGTTAGTTAATAAGTTATGTACTTCGCTGACAATGCGCTCTTTGTCGGTGCCGACTAATTTTACCGTGCCTGCGGCCACTGCTTCTGGGCGCTCTGTGGTATCGCGCATCACTAATACAGGTTTACCCAGGCTTGGCGCTTCTTCTTGTACGCCGCCCGAATCAGTGACAATAATGTGCGCTTGGTTCATTAAATACACAAATGGCAAGTATTCTTGTGGTTCAATTAAATGCACGTTGTTTACACCATTTAAAATACGGTTGACTGGTTCGCGTACATTGGGGTTTAAATGCATTGGGTATAAAATTTGTGCTTCTGGGTGCGCGGTGGCAATGTCGGCCAGCGCTTCACAAATACGCTCAAACCCACCACCAAAACTTTCGCGGCGATGACCAGTGACTAAAATTAGCTTTTTGCTTTCATCAAGCTCAGGAAATTTAGCCTTAAGAGTGCTAATTAGTGCTTCATCGTTTTGCACTTTATCAACCACTTGCAGTAAGGCATCAATCACGGTATTGCCCGTCACTACAATGTCGGCCTCGTTAACGGCTTCGTTTAATAAGTTTTGTTTTGAGGTATCGGTTGGCGCAAAGTGTAATTTAGTAATGGCACCTGTTAATTTACGATTACCCTCTTCTGGCCATGGCGAACTTAAGTTACCGGTGCGCAGGCCTGCTTCTACGTGCCCGACTGGAATTTGCTGATAAAAAGCCGCAAGGCTTGCTGATAACGTAGTGCTGGTATCGCCATGCACTAATACAATGTGCGGTTGAAACTCTTCTAAAACTGGCTTTAAGCCTTGCAAAATATTAGTAGTAACATCGTACAGGTTTTGCCCAGGTTTCATGATGTTTAGGTCGTATTCAGGCACGATATTAAATAAATCAAGAACTTGGTCGAGCATTTCACGGTGCTGCGCCGTAACACATACTTTAGCGTCTATGCCCTCGGCATCTTTTAATGCTTTAACCAGTGGCGCCATTTTAATTGCTTCTGGGCGAGTGCCAAATACACTTAATACTTTAATAGTCATGAGTTACCTGTTTAATCCTTTCGTTATTCTGTTAAATCCAATATTTAAAAAACATTTGATTCGTTTTAAAACCACGTTGCGGTATATGCAGGCTTGCACCTACCAAACACGCCGAATTTTTATGCGTTATTGGTTTGTTTGCTAATTGCTTTGGCGTTTTCAATTGCTAACAAGCTGTGTAATGCGGCTTTAAATTGCTCGCCCAAATTATCGCATTGCATGGCGTATTCTACATTGGCCATCATGTAACCGAGTTTTGAGCCGCAATCGTGTGATTTACCTTTAAGGTGGTACGCTTCTATGGTTTCAAGAATGCGCAATTGGTGCAGTGCATCGGTCAGTTGAATTTCGCCGCCAGCACCTGGTGGGGTAAATTCAAGTAAATCCCAAATTGCACTTGATAATACATAACGGCCAGTAATGGCAAAGTTGCTTGGTGCTTCGTCTATGGCTGGTTTTTCTACCATATCGTGTACAACTGCGTTGCCACCCGCTGCAATGGCTGCGCCTTTTAAATCGACTACGCCGTATTGGTTTACTAGCTCGTGCGGCACAGGCTCAACCATTATTTGGTTAAAGCCGGTTTCTTCAAAGCGTTTGATCATTTGGCTTAGGTTATCGACCTTGTGGTTTGATTTGTATTTATCAATGATCACGTCGGGTAGCAACACTACAAATGGGTTGTCGCCTATAATTGGGCGCGCGGCAAGCACTGCGTGGCCTAAACCCAGCGGGGCTGATTGGCGCACCGAAATAATGGTTACGTCTTTTGGTACAATTGAGCGTACTTCGTCAAGCAAGCTGCGTTTTACGCGGGCTTCTAACGTGGCTTCTAGTTCAAAGCTGGTATCAAAATGGTTTTCGATTGAGTTTTTTGACGCGTGGGTGACTAAAATAATTTCTTTAATGCCTGCGGCAACGGCTTCGTTTACTACGTATTGAATAAGTGGTTTATCAACAAGAGGGAGCATTTCTTTTGGTGTTGCTTTAGTGGCTGGCAACATGCGCGTGCCTAAACCTGCGACGGGAAGTACTGCTTTTTGAACTTTCATACATCTACCTGTTGTTTATAAAATAGCAAAAATACAGGAAGCGCATTACTTGGGGTAACGAACGTCCTTATTCTTTTTGTCATACTGCAAACGAAACGATAATTAAGCTTACCTGCCCAATTTCGAGCAGGAATTCTACGCAAATCATGCATAAACAGCAACAACAATCTTAATGAATAAGTATGGTTTTTTTATTACAAAAAAGTATCACAAATATTTTTTTAGGCTTTTAAGTTCTATTTGTTTGTATTTATTCTAAAAAATTTGGCTTTTAACCTACGTTGACTCTTTGTTTACCAAAGGTGAGAAATATTCAATCAAGGTAAGCTTAATTTTATGGTAGCGACCTGTTTATTTATAAGAATTGGGTTGGATTGGATTAATTTAATTTTAGATACCCACCTGCGCTGAGTGAGTGCTTTAAGCTGCTATATGGTGGGTATTTAACACATGTTGCGATTATTGCAAAAAACGAACTATTTTGACTCAATCGTAGGCGACGGCCTGCCAGCAAGTCTTTTAAAATGGCCTGCCAGCAATTTTTTAAAACGACCGATTGGCGATTTTAAAGCGGGAAGGTTTCATCGACCAAGCAAGCAGGCTTGCACCTACAAAAACCCGAACGCCAAAACAACTCACCCAGCTGCGTGATTGTGACTCCCGTAGGTGATGGCCTGCCAGCAAATCGTTTATTTCACCTACAAAGCAGGAAGGCTTTACCTTCCCTCGCAAGCAGGCTTGCACCGAAAAATAACGTTAATGTTTGTTATTTATTGGGCTTTTTATTGAGCTAGACGACCAATTGACCAATAAACAAACCCTTTCTTTTTCATGCGGGTTGGTTCAAATAAATTACGACCATCAAATATGACCGCTTCACTGAGCTGCGCTTTAATCAATGAAAAATCAGGTGCTTTAAAGTTTTGCCATTCGGTGCAAATAATCAGAGCATCGGCACCATTCAGCGCTGACTCTTTGGTGCCCATTAAGCTTAAATCGGCGCGAGCGCCGTAAATGCGCTGGGTTTCTTCCATTGCTTCGGGGTCATAGGCTTGCACTTTTGCGCCTGCTGCCCACAGTTGTTCCATCAATACGCGGCTGGGTGCTTCGCGCATATCATCGGTATTGGGTTTAAAGCTTAAGCCCCATAATGCAAAGGTTTTACCGCTTAAATCTTTGCCATCAACACCGACACCAAAGTGTTTGCTGATGTATTCAAACAGTTTATTTTTTTGCGCATAGTTGACTGCTTCGACCGCTTTTAAAATTTGTGACTCGTAACCAATGCCATCGGCCGTGCGCACTAAGGCTTGCACGTCTTTTGGAAAACACGAGCCGCCATACCCACAGCCTGGGTAAATAAACTGAAAACCAATGCGTGAATCTGAGCCAATACCTTGGCGTACGTGTTCAATGTCGGCCCCTACTCGCTCGGCAATATTGGCCATTTCGTTCATAAAGCTGATTTTGGTGGCGAGCATGCAGTTAGCTGCGTATTTGGTCAGTTCGGCACTTTTAATGTCCATCACAATGATTTTTTCGTGATTACGGTTAAAGGGTGCGTACAGTTCGCGCATTAGTTCTTCGGCATCGGCGCTGTCGGTACCAATGACAATGCGGTCTGGGCGTTTACAGTCATTCACTGCGGCGCCTTCTTTTAAAAATTCTGGGTTTGAAACCACAGCAAAGGTTAAATCTGAACCACGGCTATCAAGCACTTGTTGCACTTTGGCGCGTACTTTATCGGCAGTGCCTACGGGTACTGTTGATTTATCAATAATCACTTTTGGTAATGTCATGTGGGTGGCTATGGTTTGCGCCACTTTTAATACGTATTGTAAATCGGCTGAGCCGTCTTCATCGGGGGGGGTGCCCACGGCAATAAATTGTAAGTCACCAAATTCAACGCCCAATTTGGCGTCGGTGGTAAAGGTTAAACGACCTTCGGCAAAGTTTTTTTCAACAAGCGGGGTTAAACCCGGCTCATAAATAGGAATAATGCCTTTTTTAAGGTTTTCGATGCGGGTTTCGTTAATATCGACACAACATACATCGTGACCGGCATCAGCCAGCACCGCTGCTTGCACTAATCCTACATACCCAATACCGTAAAATGTAACTTTCATTTTATTCCTTATTATTTATTTGCTTTTCACGGTTGCGCATGGCGCTTACCGTGAGTGTTTATTTTATTTGCGGCGTTAACCTGTAAACAATGTTGTTGCCGAAGGTGATGGCTTGCCAGCAATTTTTTAAAACGACCGATTGGCGATTTTAAAGCGGGAAGATTATATCTTCCCTCGCAAGCAGGCTTGCACCTACAAAAACCCAAACTCCAAAACACCAAAACAACTCACCCAGCTGCGTGATTGTGACACCCGTAGGTGATGGCCTGTCAGCGAGTATTTTAAGATGGCTTGCCATTGAATCTTTTAAAATGGCTTACTAGCAAATCATTAAAAATGGCCGTTAATTTATGTTATTGCGCTATTACAATACAAGCTCTTGTTTGGGGTTTTATTTTGTGAGTCGGTAATTAGTACCAGTTTTTTGTGTCGTTTTAATTTACTATCGGTTACCATACACAGGCATAGGGATTAGCTAAAGGTTGTGTGTTTGTTTCGCCACTTGCTTGTATTTTTACTCGTTATTGTTTCGTTTTGTGTACTGGCGTCGCGCCTTGCGGATGTGCTTGCTACCGATGCTGTGCTTAACAAAGTAAGTGCGGTGTATGGCGATTCAGGGCTTAACCGAGTTAAAAAGTGGCTTGAATTGGTTGATGAATCAAACAGTGACAATGAATGGAATCAACTCAATAAAGTGAATACTTTTTTTAACCGCCAAATTCGCTATCAAAACGATTTACCTTTGTGGGGTAAAAACGATTACTGGGCCAGCCCTGTTGAAATGCTAGGTGTGGGCAGTGGTGATTGTGAAGATTATGCCATTGGCAAATTTTTTACCTTACTGTCGCTAGGCGTTCCTGAAGACAAAATGCGTTTAATGTATGTGCGCCAGTTAACTGTGAACGAACCTCACATGGTGCTGATTTATTTTGAACAACCAAATAGCATCCCGCTAGTGCTTGATAACTTTGATCCTCGCATTAAACCTGCTGATAAACGTAAAGATTTAAAACCTATTTATAGTTTTAATGGCCAAGGCTTATGGATGGCTAAAGCTAAAGGGTTGGGCAAAAAAGTAGAAAACTCTAAAGGGAATTCTGCTTGGGATAGCCTGACACAACGGATCGAGAACGGTGAAATGAACACCATAGATAAAGTCAATTCGAAAGGAACTGATTATGCCAAACTTTAATGGCCGAGGAATAAGCCTAAGTGTGCAATTGTATACGTTGGTTGTTTTTTTAACGGTTGTGTCTTTTGCGGTACGTTTATTTATGGATGTTGATCACACCCGTAATTATTTAAATGACCAAATGGCAAGCCATTCGCAAGATGCTGCCACCAGTTTAGGTTTGTCGATTTCACCTTATATGGATGATCAAAACTTAGTGATTGCCGATACCATGATGTCGGCGATTTTTGACTCGGGTTATTACCAGTCAATGCGTTTTGTCACACAAGAGGGCCACATAACCTTAAGCCGCGAAAATCCGCAAACGGTTGAATCTGTACCTGCGTGGTTTATGCACGCTTTTGTATTGACCCCGCCTACGGGTTCGTCTGAAGTGAATGATGGCTGGCAAATTGCGGGCACGTTGTATGTGACTAGCCACCCTGGGGTATCGTATTTACAGCTTTGGCAGTATGCGCAACAGGCCTTTTTTAGTTCGCTGGTTATTTTAGTTTTAAGCTTAATTTTTGCGCATGTTATTTTACGTGCGGTATTGAAGCCTTTACATGCGGTGACCGAACAAGCCGATGCGGTGAGCCGCAAGCAATTTGTACATAATCCAAAAAAATACTGGACTAAAGAAGTCAATGTGTTGGCCGTAGCTATTAATGCGATGGTGGCAAACGTGCAAAAAACCTTTGATTCGATGACCAAACATGCAGAGCACCTAACACGCGATGCCTATTTAGATAAACTAACCGCCGTTGGTAACCGCCGGGCTTTTGAAAGCCAATTTAAATTAGACTTGCACGATTTAGCCGAGCATCATCAAGCGAATACTTCAAGTCATACGATTGGCTTGGTGAGTTTAGCATCGCTACAAAGTGTAAACCGTGATTTTGGTTATCAGGCGGGTGATGCTTATGTACTTGAAGCGGTTGAAATTTTAAAAAGTAGCTTTAAAAATATAACGGGTAATAAAATTTATCGTATTGCCGGTGGTAGCTTTATTTTTACCCTACCCCACACGCTTGAGCTGTGTTTAGATCAGGTGCAAGTAATACATCAAGCCTTGCAATCGCTTTCGTCAAATCGTTATCCTAATGGTTTTGGTAGTGTGGCAGTCACCGGTTATAACGAACACGATTCGCTTACCGATTTATTGGCGCGTTTAGATACTTTAATAACAACCGATGCAGCTAACCCAGGCCAAAGCATTACGGCTAATGCGTATCAAAACGATAGCGCACAAGCTTCGCCATCATTGGGTTTACACCAATGGAAACAATTAATTAATGATATTTTAGCCACGGGTGAAGTGGAGTTTTCGTATCAACCGGTAAAAGCGGCTAACAGTAATGACATTATTTATAATGAGTTATTTGCGCGTTTTAGTTATCAACATAATTTAATTGCTAATGCTCAATTGTTTGCCATGGCCGAACGCTTAGAGTTAACCGAAGAGCTTGATAAAAAAATAATTATGGCACTTGGCGAGCTTTCTAAAAACGGCCTTAATAAACCTGTTGCGGTTAACATTAGCCGCCAGTCGTTGCACAGCGCGCGTTTTAGTGAATGGTTAAGCCAATATATGCTCGATACAAAACCGTACATGACTGAACTTTATTTTGAAGTCAATGAGACTGCATTGCTCGACAATATTAACGGTGCGACTGCCAATATTAATCAATTCAAAGGGCACAATATTAAACTGTGTATTGAGCGCTTTGGTGTAAGTTTTAGTTCATTTAAGTATTTACGTGGACTCAATGTCGATTTCATTAAATTAGACGGCAGCTATGTGCGCGATTTAATGCAAAATCCTGACAATAACTATTTTATTCAAGCTGTAACACAAATATGTCACGGTCTTGGGATAAAAGTAATCGCTTGTCATGTTGAAGATGAGGCAACTTATCACAAACTCAACGAATTGCACTGTGATGCGTCACAAGGGCAGTTTATTCAAGCGCCGTTAAAACTCGCTCATAATTGTTTAAAAAATGAGTGCGATAACGTTATAAATACATTAAAATCTCCTCCAGATTTAAATAACCATGGAACTTAAAGGGATCCCCATGAAAAAATTAACTATTGCAAGTTTGTTGCTTGCTGCAATCGGCGCGTCGGCAATGATGCCTGTATCTGCCGCGGTAATTACTCCAGAAGCACAAGCAATTATTAATACAGCTGTTGCAAATAAAACAAGCATAAAAGATGCTGTTTCTGCTGCAATCGCTGCAGACTCTTCGATTGCTGACAGCATTGTTGCTGCTGCTATTGCTGCGGTTGGTGCTGATTCTGAAGAAGCACAATCAATCGTTGCAGCTGCTATTGTAGCTCTTTCAAACTCAGCTAATTCAAGTGATGCTGCAATTAGCTCACTATTAACCGCTGCAACAGATGCTGGTATGAATGCTGATACAGTTACTTCTGTTGCGGTTGCAAACAATGTAAACCCAACTATTGCTTCTCAAGCTACTGCTGCTGGTAACAGCCAAGGTCAAGGCCAAAGTGGTAATAACCCTGGCCAAGGTCAAAGCAACGCGGGTCAAGGCAATAACAATGCTGGCGGCAATCGTGGCGGCAATGCTGGCGGTGCTGGCGGCGGCGGTGGCGGCGGTGGTGCTGGCGGTATCTCTGAAGGTAGCGGTCTGTAATTTACCTGTCACTAAAAAAGCCTTTCGGGGCTTTTTTTTATTGCTAAAAATAATAGTGAACTGCTTTTCATAGGTTATTAATCGATATCTGGCTAAAGATACATAACATAACGATTTATCTGTTATTAAATGTATGGCGCAGTCTATTATCCAAAAATCAGGTTAATTAACGCTAAGAGCCTGTTATTTTTAATTATTATTTTCAAGTTAGTACTGCTATTGGTATTATCGTATGACATCAATACACGGTAGTTAATTTCAAGAGTAAAAAATTGAAAGCTTTTATTTTCATCTGTTTATGCCTCATTACATTTTGGTTGCCTATTCCACTTGGTAGTTATCGCCCTTGGGCAATGATGTTACTTACCTGTGTGGTTTGTGCTGTTTTTTTATGCCACCTATGGATCGCTTATAAAGAAAAGCGCCCTTTGTTTCCGCCTCGTATTAGTGTTTATATCCTAGGACCTTTGGCGTTTGTGATGGTGGTTTTAACCATCCAATTAGTACCGGGTTTAAACCCTAGCACCAATCCGTTAAATCGCTTGACCTCTATCAGTATTGACCCAAGCCAAACACAAGTAATGTTGCTTAAAACATTGTGTTATTTTTTATTTGCTTGGCTGGTATTTAGTTATGTTACAACGGCCACTAAATTAAGGCAGATTTGTTATGTGGTTGTTGCCGCTGGCTTATTTCAGGCGTTATACGCTACGTATTTAAACCTGCAACCAAACATTACAAGCCCTCTTTTTGGTTTTCGCCATCACGATAGAGCAATGGGTTCTTTTACTTATTGGAACTTTTTAGCCAATTATTTGGCCCTATGTTTAGCATTAGGCATTGGAGTGTTAATCAGCCAGTTATCGTTAAACAGCAGTGGCTCACAATTTAAAGCTAAGTTACGTGACATGATCACCATTTTATTAAGCAGTAAGATGTTGTTACGCTTAAGTTTAATTGCCATGATTATTGCTCTGATTTTAACCCGCTCACGCATGGGTAATTCAGCTTTTTTTATCGCCCTTGCAGGAGTAAGCTTATTCGCATTTTTCTTTTATAACCGTAAACCTCGTTATTTACGTACTTTAATCATTAGTTTTTTTGTACTTGATTTAATTATTGTCGGTGCGATGTTTGGGGTTGAAAAAGTAAAAGAGCGTTTAGTAGAAACGAGTTTACAATCAGAAACTCGTGACGAAGTTATCGAAGATTCAATACCGTTATTAAAAGATAACCTCTGGTTGGGCACTGGTGGTGGGAGTTTTTATACCGCGTTTCCTGCTTATCAGCCTGGCCCCTACTCTGGCTTTTATGACAATGCTCACAATGATTATCTGCAATTTGCTATCGAGTTAGGTGTGCCAACCACTGCATTATTGGGCTTGATGATGTTGTTTGCTTTATATAAAAGCATTCAAACCATGGTAAAACGTAAAACTCCGCTTTATCAAGGGGTCGCTTTTGGTTGTACCGTTGCTATTTTGCATATGTTGCTGCACTCAACTGTTGACTACTCTTTGCAAGCGGGCGCCAATGCGATGACCTTTATTCTTATTTTATGTTTGGCGCTCATTAGCTCGGCATTACCCAGCGGTAAAAAATCGCGTTTATAAATAAAACCTTAGGCCAAGCTCATTACTTGGCCAAAATTAGCTATGCTAACTAAAGTATTTACTTTCGATACCGTTATAAAGTGATTGTTTATAGTTTGATTTTTTATATTTGAGGTTTACATGAGTAAAGAGCATTCATCCCAACATTTAGATGAAGAAGCATTGCCCCACTCTCCCGAGCATGATGAAGCGTTAGTATCTGAAGATCTTGAGATTGAGTTAGATGATACTTTGCTTGATGACACTGAGTCTGATATCGATGTGAGCGAGTTAGATGAATATACGAAAGATGAAGAGCCTGAACTTGACGCTGGTGACAATTCGGATAACTGTCACGATTTATACAATTTGACTCTTTTTGAACTTGAACACAAGTTACTGATCACCTTTACCAAACTATGCGATATTTTAGAGCAGCTGCCTAGCTCTTCTGGGCCAAATGGGACTGACGATGCATTAAATAGCCCCACACCTAATGAATTATTTGCAACCGCGATACACATGGCAAAAAGCAAAAATGATGTAGGCGCGGCTAAATGGATGCGCCGTGCAGCAATGAGTGGCCATGTTAGGGCGCAGTATTATTTAGGGTTAATGTTTGCAAAAGGTAGTGGCTTGCCACAAAGTGAATACCATGCATTTACTTGGTTAGCACTTGCCGAATCACAAGGCTCTATTGAAGCTGTTGAAGCCATTGCCAAATTACATTCGCATTTATGTACTAAGCAAATTAAAGACGCCCGTATTCAGGCTGCATCGCTTTATGAACAAATACACGACCAGCATTTTTTGTAAAACGTAATAAGTGATGTAAAAACAGCTTACTACGCGCCTTTACTACACACTGTAAAAACCTACCAGCTTATTCATCATCGCTTATAAAAATGGTTTATAAGCGAGATGAATTCTAAAAGTCCTCTATAACGCTAAGCCTGTATTTATCAGATATTGGTGCTTTAAAAGCCATTAATTGAGCAAAAAGATCAAAAACACAGCAATAAACACCTAAAAAACAACCAATTTATATTTCAATAAGGGTTTTTTGCTTACTTTTTTATAAAAAATGCTTGAACTTAACAACTGTATAAACTACTGTATGTGAACGCACTGTATAAATAACCAGTAGGTGATTCATGTTACACACTATCGATGTAAGACGTATTAAAAGTTATCAAGCTGTTGATTCCGATCCAAAACTACACTTAGTAGAAGTAAGCGATGAAATTAGCGCAACGTTTGAGCTATTAAAAATTTTACATCAGTATAATCATCAAAATGGCTGGACATTACTGATTGCACCCGATGCTGTGCCAAGTAAAACATTACTCGATTCATGCTCTATCGATAAATCTAAATTACTGGTTATCCGCCAAAAACATTTAGGTAATTTAGAATACGTGCTTAATTCTGCACTTTATAACGGTAACTTTGCAGCCGTGATTACTTGGACAAACATGTTGTCACATACCCAACTTGAGTCATTAGCGCTGCATAAAGGTAAAATATCGGCTCAATTATATAGCTTTGTGCGTGCTGAACAGCCTAAGCAGTGCCCTACTTTATGCTAACGGTGTAATTGCTTAATCCGAAAGTGCTCACAACGCAAAACCAACTAACAAGTTTTCTCTGTGTTCCTCCTAACCTCGGTGATTAACCTTTTTTACCACCGAGCTCACCGAGGCTTCACTGACCGAGAAAAGCCAAAAAATGAAGCTTTTTCTTTTCTCCGTGTTCATCCTAACCTCGGTGGTTAACCTTTTTTACCACCGAGCTCACCGAGGCTTCGCTGACCGAGAAAAGCCAAAAAATGAAGCTTTTTCTTTTCTCCGTGTTCATCCTAACCTCGGTGGTTAACCTTTTTTACCACCGAGCTCACCGAGAAAAGCCAAAAAATGAAGCTTTTTCTTTTCTCTGTGTTCATCCTAACCTCGGTGGTTAACCTTTTTTACCACCGAGCTCACCGAGGCTTCACTGACCGAGAAAAGCCAAAAAATGAAGCTTTTTCTTTTCTCTGTGTTCATCCTAACCTCGGTGATTAACCTTTTTTACCACCGAGCTCACCGAGGCTTCGCTCACCGAGAAAAGCCAAGAAATGAAGCTTTTTCTTTTCTCCGTGTTCATCTAACCTCGGTGATTATCATCTTTTACTATCTTTTACCAAAAAGTGGTGAGTTAAGTTAATATGGCAACCTGTTTATAAATGAGAAATATTATGTGTTACTGTGGATCTGAGCTGGCGTTTGAACAATGTTGTCAGCCTTTTATTAATAATACTGCTGTGCCGAGCACTGCTGAGCAGTTAATGCGATCGCGCTTTAGTGCTTATGTCATCAATAAGCCCGCCTATATTCAACAAACCTACGCCCAAGAAAAACATGCCGAAAATACAGTGCAAGACATTGCGGACTTTGCAAATAGCTGCCGATTTGTCGCACTGACTGTAATTAAAACCGAGCAACACGATAACCAAGCTTGGGTAGAGTTTGAAGCAACTTATTTTTATCAAAATTTGTTTTGTAAACTACATGAACGTTCTTACTTTGAATTACGTGATTCTGTTTGGTATTACGTTGATGGTGTGATTACTCCTACAACGGACATAAAAATAGGCCGTAATGATGTTTGCCCTTGCGGCAGCGATAAAAAATATAAAAAGTGCCATGGTTAGTTGTAACCCTAGCTGAAGTAAGAGAGCTATTTTAAATAACACACCCTAAGCTTGAATAACTGATAATGGTCGGTGTATATCGGGGTTGGTTAAATCATCATAAAATTGCGCAGCGTTCATTGCCAAATGACCTAACGGCTGCGATTGCGCAATATACCTTTTTTGTACATGTAAATTACAGTTTGAGATGATATCGCTACTGATGTAGTGTTTATCATCTCTGATTGCTAAAGGCTCTGGATTTAAATAAGTTTGTAGTTTTAACTGCGCTATACCTTGTTCTTGAACCATCAGAGCATTATCAGCACCAATCAAAAAATCAATTGGTTTTACCGCTAACGCCTGTTGCGGGCCTGCTCCTAATTTCAACCTTAAATCTTCACCGTCTTCGATTGTACCAAATGCAGGCTTTTTTTCTTCATATGGTAAATGAAATTGCGCAAAATCGAGAGGATCGGCCGAAAGCATTGATAGCATCAATGCAAAATCAGAGCGCCTATTTTCACTAACTGAAATACCTAACTTGTTACCAAGCTGGATTTCATTAGTCAAAATTCCATCAACTTGCATTAAAAAACACCACTTACGACTTCAATATAAAATTTATCGGCCGAAAACGTATTTTCTTTAGGATTTAACTTTACTTAAATAACGTTTTTGCTATTATGCACGCACTGAAGTGGAGGGGTTCCCGAGCGGCCAAAGGGATCAGACTGTAAATCTGACGGCTCAGCCTTCGCTGGTTCGAATCCAGCTCCCTCCACCACTTCAGTTCCTTTTCTTATTTTGCACTTCTCAAGTTTCACTTTCATTATCTCATTTCCAAAACTTTATTTTTTGTAAATTAACTTAGCTATTTATCAGCCTCAGTATCACACGCTATTTTATCCATCCGGATCATAAGCAATACCTTAGTGATGGCAGATGGTTTACTACTTACCGCTTTTCAAAAAAGAATGCAAAACAGCACGTTTTAATAAGCTCCCCTTCTGAAGAAAACATGTATCTTAGGTTATTATTTTAACCGTTAGCTGAAATAGTCAGTTAGTAAGGCATTAATCCGCATTACTTGTTTTTAAACACATCAGGCTCACGGTCAATAACTCTATATGAGCTTTACTCAATCCTGCTTCTATAATACCAATCGTAATAAATAACTGATCACCCTAGCTTGTTTAAACACTCGATAACTTCGTTAGATTTTTTGATTGTAGAATAACTACTTATCGAAAAAAATCTGCCTTGTTTTCAAGCGTTTTTCCTACGCTATTTTTGATCACTTACTTATCGTGATTGGTATAACTCATTTATCATTAAAGTTAGATATAATATCGGATTAAATAAACTGACTACCTTAGACTCGCTGAGTAAAAAACAAGCTCCAAAAACCAACTATTGGTTTAATTAACAGCAAGTTGCGCATTTAAACCGCAAACAAACACTAATTTAAAAAAATGACTTTACAGCGAAACGTATTTTGCTAATATGCACGCCGTAGCACTGGAGGGGTTCCCGAGTGGCCAAAGGGATCAGACTGTAAATCTGACGGCTCCGCCTTCGCTGGTTCGAATCCAGCTCCCTCCACCATCTACACCTTCTGAACCATCCATTATTCAAACCTTGCTATAATTCAAAAACTATAACTATCTGTTTTATCTATTCAATTTCTAAATCTAACATTTTATTCTTCAACCATTGCTCTGCTTGTTTTCGCTCTGGATAATGTAACTCAACTAACTGCCAAAACTGCTTTGAATGATTAAGATGCACCAAGTGTGCTAACTCATGCACAATCACATAGTCGATAACCCAACTTGGCGTTTGTGCCAATAACAAATTAAAACTCAATACTCCTTTGCTCGAACATGACCCCCAACGTCTGCGATAATGCTGCACTTTTAATTGCCGATATTTTAGATTCATTTGCTCGCAATAAAATGCCAAACGTGGTTGTAAATACAGCTTTAACTGTTGCGCTAAAAAAGAGTGAATTTGTTTAATCCGAAAAGGCTCTAAAGCTTTGACCCTTGTCGCAGTCTGTACTTCAAGGGTATTAAACATTAAAAAACAACGGCTTTGTTTAGCGAGGGAAAAATTAATTGGGTAGTCTTGGCCAAATAAGCAAATATTTTGGCGGGTCAAAATAGAAGGTTTGACTAAAGCGTGCTGTTTATTAAGTTGTTCATTGATCCAAGTAGACTTACTTTGTACCAGCTCATCTAAATAATGCTTTGAAACAAAAACAGGCGCATAGACGGTTACTTGGCATTTTTGAATTTTAATTACGACCGTTTTACGTTTTTTACTTGTTTTAATTTCATATAAAATAGAAGACACACCACAACCTTATCCAATTTGTTCATTAACCGACATTTTGGTTAATTAAACAGCGAACGTTTAAAAATCTAAATGCAATTACAGCAGCTTGCTGCTAAATAGTTTACTATCTATTAGTCACCGACAACAATTAAAGAAAACTACAATATATTCATGGCTGCAAAACCTCTGATAGATTACCAAGATAAAAAAATCCTTATCGTCGATGATCAGCGATCGTTCCAAACCATGTTAAAAGGCTTACTTTTTAGCATTGGCGCGCGAAATATTAATTTTGCTAACAGTGGTGAATCAGCGCTATCTCAATGTCTTGAAACTCAGTTTGATTTACTGTTTATTGATTACAATTTAGGCAGTGGTAAAAATGGCCGTCAATTACTTGAAGAGCTGCGTTTAAAAAACTGCTTAGCCGTTGATGCCATTTATATGATAGTGTCAGGTGAAAGTACACGGCCTATGGTGCTAGGTGCCGTAGAAGCAGAACCAGACGACTACTTAATTAAGCCTTTTTCTCAAGGGTTATTAAAAGCACGGATCCACCGTGTTTATAAACGTAAACAGGCAATGAAAGATGCGCTGACCGCTTTAAAAGAAGAAAAGTACGCCGAAGCCATCGAGCTTATTTTAGCGGTGCAAAAAGAGCAGCCTCGCTATCGTCAGTACTGCGCTCAGTTACTAGCCAATATCTATATCAAACAACAACAATATACCGACGCCAAGCATTTACTTAATCTTGAAGTCACTAAAAAGCGTGTTTTATGGGCTTTAATTGCTTTGGCAACAATCGAGCACCTCAATGAGCAATATGATAGTGCGCTTGAGTTATGTAATGAAATACTCGAAAGCAATCGTTTTCGCGTTGAAGCCTATGATTTAAAAGCCCGCTGTTTATTGGCACTTGGCGAAACCAAAGAAGCGCTTAAAACCATTAAGCAAAGTATTGCCATTTCTCCTTTTTCTTTTAATCGACAGTATTTATTAGCGGATATTGCTCGAGAAAATAAAGCGTATAACAGCCTGATTAATGCCTGCCAAAACTTACTAGAAATGAGCAAACGTTCAATTCATCAGGATATTTCACATCAACTAAATTATATTCGTGCCCTATTTGATGCAGCACAAAACAGTGATAACGAACCCGATAAAGAGCATTATTTAAAAGAAACCAAAATAGCGCTACGTAAAGCCAAAGCCGACCAACAATTGTTTACTGACACCTCGTTTGATACCTTTGAAGCCATGTGTTTAGCAAGACTTGATGCACTTGAAGGTAATTATTTTGAGTCTAAAAAGTCGCTCAGTAGCGTGCAAAAAGCGCTTGAAGAAAACGAAAGTGAATTACCGCTCGATTTGTATCCCGAGTCAATTATGACCTTACTTGAAATTGGAGAGTTTGAACAAGCCTTTGAAAAGCTCGCTATTTTTAAAGAAAAAAGTGTCAAAAACACCGATTTTGTTGAGGCCATCATGGCTGAACAAGCCAGCAACGCACAACAGAAAATTGCCAGTTTTGAGTCACATAACAAAAAAGGCATCGAAGAATATAAAAAAGGGAATTTCAGTTTAGCCATTGACGAGTTTGAAAATGCGTTGCGTTTTGCACCGATGAATACCGGTAGTGCCTTAAACTTGATCCAAGCTTTATTACAAGTATTACAGCATGGCGGCAGCAATAAAGCCGAATTGCAAAAAAAGTGTTTTACTACCTTTAAGTTAGTCGAAGGGCTAAACCTGCCTGTTAGTCATTTTAATCGCTGCACCGAACTCAAGACAGAGTTTAAACGCATCAATATCACCCTCGGTTAACCTTTCGCTTTCCTCCTCATTTTATTTCATTGTGTTTTTTCAGCCGTGCAGTTCTGTTTTTTACTGCTAGGCTTAATCTAATTATCCTATTTATTAGTTGCTTATGACTGAAAAACCTAAATGCAAATATTGCTCTCCTAACAAAGAGCAATGCCAAGAACTTGATATGGGCACCGGTTTTTGTTTTTGGCATGATGAAAAATTTGATAAAAGCGGGCTAGAACTTAAAGACAAACTCGAACGCTACGCGAGAAATGGCGGTTTATTACAAGGTTTAAAACTCAAACGCGCTAATCTGACGGGTTTAAATTTAGTGCGACGCGGCTCAAAAGAAGGCTACGATTTATCTTATTGTGATTTTTATCGCGCTAATTTATCGGGTGCTCATTTGTTTAATACCAAAATGATTGGTACTTCGTTGATGAAAGCCGACCTGCGAGATGCCAACTTACATTGTTGCAAATTGCAACATGCCAACTTATTGGGTGTTAAGCTCTTTGGGGCTCGCATCGATAACATGCATATTGGTAATCACTTACAGCAAGAAATTTCCGCTAAAGAAGCATCGAATCAAGGTTTAGATGATGAAGCGCTCGATTTATATGAACAGTCTGAAGAAATTTACCGTGATTTACGAAAAGCAGCGGAGCATCAGGGACTATTTGAATTAGCGGGTCATTTTACTCACAAAGAAATGACTATGCGACGTTACCAAAACCCTCGGAGTTCTAAACGTAGAATTTTATCAAAATTCAATGATTTACTCTGTGGTTATGGTGAAAAACCAACCAATGTTATTTTCTTTTCAATGGCGCTTATTTTTATCTCAGCCATTGCCTATTACTTTTTAGGTGTTAACTTTCAGGATCAGGTGATTGAATTTTCGGTGCAGCAAAATATGGAAGAGAATATTTATGCGTTTCTCAATTGCCTTTATTTTAGTGTGGTCACGTTTACGACCTTAGGCTATGGCGACATTACTCCGCTTGGCTTTTCAAGGCTAGTCGCTGCTATTGAGGCATTTTGTGGTAGTTTTAGCTTGGCATTGTTTGTGGTGGTTTTTGTGAAAAAAATGACACGATAAAGCAGATGATGCATGACTTCATCGTGTCATTTTTTTAACTCGCCGCATGAAGCTGACTCACAATAAATAATCCAACAAATGCTAAGCTGACCAAGCGAAAGAAAAACAACTGGCTTTTTAAACGCTTAATTTCTTTGCTTTTATTAAAAATTCGAACTTCTAAAGCACGACAGTAAGATTGACTTAACATGGTATTCTCCAATCTTTATAATTCACCTTATTTTTAATGCATAGTGAATGCCAAAATAACATCGCTGTTTATTGTCTTTAAAACGTCATCAAGATAGACTTGTTTTTTTATTGCACTTTTGCATTCACTCCATAGATGTAATTCCAACCCATGACCTTAAATAAATATTTCCCGACGCTCATCGTCCTTGCTGCTTTTTATTGTTTTGCGCTTGCCCCCGAGCACATTTACCACCAGCTTAATAGCAACTATTTAGCCACTCAAAGCGTTAAAAGTGCTGCTATCAGCTTAGTTCTGATGACGGTACTCGCCTTTTGTGCCCAGCGTATATTAGTAATGGTGTTATTGGCTTTGTTTGCGATGTTGCAAACTGGGCAATTAATGTATTTTCATTACTTTGGCGGCTTTTATAGCGCATTTGATGTGATGTTGTTGAGCAAGGAAATGGCCGATGCATTGAGTGGATTTTTAGATGTGGCACTGTTTTTAATGGTACCAGCTGCGATCAGCTTAAGTTTTGCTGCCTTGGCATTTTGGGCGCACCATCGTTTTTATCAACGATTACCGAGCAATCGTTATTGTGGTTATGCCTTGATTCTTTTACTTCTGTTGCCTCTTGCTCAAGCGTTTAGTGTCAACTCTTCACAAAAATTTCAACCTAATATTAGCCAATCGGCACTGAAAAACGGCTTATTTTCATTTTCCTATTTAATTGCTTATAACACCAAAACCACTCTTGGTTTATTGCCGCCTGCTAATGAATATCTGCCCTATCAAGTGAGCAAGCACGCTCCGGTTGATGCTAATATTGTGGTTATTATGGGAGAGAGCTTTAGTAGCTATAATTTGAGCCTGTTTGATTATGAGCGTGATACTACACCTCGTTTAAACGCGCTTAAAAATAAGCCTGAATTTTTTTATCGTCCGTCGCTATCTAGTGCGGTATCAACTCGCGTCTCGTTAGCACTGTTTTTTAATACCGTGTATGAGCCTGATAATATGGCTCATTTACAGTCCATGAATACCTCTTTATTTAAATTAGCCAAACACAGTGGCTACAATACGCATTACATTACTACACAAAAAAATGCTGGGGGTTTAACGTATTCATTTTCACTCAGTGACGTCGATACTTGGATGGATGATGCCCATTTAACAGAATTTGAAGGTCAGTTTGATAATCGTTTATTACTCGCCCTTGATAAGTTGCAACTTGATTATCAGCAACCGCAATTTATTACGTTGCATATGCGCAGTACTCATGCGCCTTATGTCGATAATTACCCCGCTGATGAAGCCGTGTATCCGGTAGAGAAAAACGATTATCAAAGCTACATGCGTAATTCGTACGATAATTCAGTGCATTACACCGAAAAACAGATTGCCGATATTTATCAATTTTTTGAAAATACGGGCCGACCAACTTATATCTTTTTTACCTCAGATCATGGGGAGCTTACCGGTCAAAATGGCCGTTTTGGTCATAACATGGTTGACTTAGATATCGCCCAAGTACCGTTTTTATTTTATGGTGCACATGTGGAAAAAACAGCGATTACAGCTCTGGCTGATAACCTTGGCTGCATGCCAAACCATTACCAGATCAGTAAAGAGATTGCGAAATTGTTAGGCTTTAGTATTCACAATCCGAATGAAATACCTGATACCTTTTATCTCAATGGTACCTCGGTATTTGGCGAGGCTGGCTATCAGGCTTATAAGCTGTCGGAGCTTGCAAGCCAGTGGTGCCCACCGCCCTCGCCTTATGCTCAAAAGAAATAAAAACGCTGTAGCCTAATTAAATTGTGGCTGTTATGTTCAACCCTAACAGCCTAATTTTGCTTATTCACCTTGTTGTAATCGCTGATATAACCCAGAGCTACGAGTGAGCATTTTGTTCATTGCCAACTGCAATACCTGAGGCTGAGCAATTAAATCAAAGCGTTTTTTGGCTCGAGTGATGCCTGTGTACACCAATTGGCGATTCACCCCTATTTTTGCTTGCTGGATTGGCGGTAAAATCATCACAGTATGTAAAAACTCTGAGCCTTGTGATTTATGGATTGTCATCGCATATACTTTTTCATGGGCGGGTAATCGAGCTGGATAAAAGCTGCGCGTGCTGCCCCCTTCGCTCATAAACACGGCTTTTAGCTGGCCATCCTCTTCTGGCATGATGATACCGATATCGCCATTAAATAATTTAAGTTGATAATCATTTTGGCTGATCATGAGCGGCATGCCGATATAATGACGATGTGATGGGCTGATAAGTCCCATGCGGGCCAATTGTGCTTCAATTTCACTATTGAGTTTGTTAACACCATAGTTGCCTTCACGCACCGCAGCCAAAAGCTGATACTGCAAAAAGGCATCGTGGACTTCTTGTGGGCTTGCACCTTGCTTAATAAGCCCCAAATACTGCGCATAGGCCTGCGCGCAGCGGATGATCATCGCCTTGTATTCATTGGTTAAATCATAAAATGCCAGCTCCGGATACCCTATAGCTTTAATTTGTTGCAGCAGTTGTTTGTCATTGCTGTTAACAGCTTTGGCTAATTGCCCAATACCACTTTTTTCATCAAAGCGGTGGCTGTGCTGTAAAAAGGCAATGTGGTCAGCCAGCACATAATAACTTTGTTTTGCTTGAAGTTGGGCTTGCTCTGTTAAATCACACAATTTGTTCAATTGCGCTGCTCGCGCAGCACTGTAATAAGGCTGCTCGCCCAGTACTAAGTCTTGGCAAATATCGGCCAATACATTACCGGTATCAACCGAAGTTAGTTGGTCTTTATCGCCAAGTAAAATTAAGCGGCCATGCTCTGGCATGGCTTCCACCAGTTTAGCCATAAGGGCCAAGTCAACCATTGATGCTTCATCGACAATCAATACATCTAAGTGCAAGGGATTGTGGTTATTATGGCGGTATTTATTTGATTGCGGGATCACCCCTAATAAGCGGTGAATGGTTTGTGCCTGCTCAGGAATAACGGCATTGAGCATGGGTTCAAGTGCCAATTTTTGTTTCGCATCGCGAATTGATTCGCTTAATCTTGCTGCTGCTTTACCTGTTGGTGCCACGAGCTTAATGCTAAGCGGTGCCCCTTGATAAAGCGATTGCAAAATCGCCAGCAACTTTGTAACTGTGGTGGTTTTTCCGGTGCCTGGGCCACCACTAATGACACAAAACGCGTTTAATACGGCCATTGCACACGCTACTTTTTGCCAATCAAGCGTTTGGGTTTTGCCAAAATACTGATCAAGCAATTGTGCTAAACGGCTTTCATCGATTGGTAACGCACGTTTAGCTAGGCTGTGGAGCTTATTTGCCAAGATTTGTTCATATTCAGCATAGCGGGCAAAATATAAGCGCTCGGCAAATAATATCAATGGTTTGCCCGCCCCGACCACCGCATGCTCATGCAGCGCAGCTAAACAATCTTGATAACTTGCAAATAAAGGCGTTGGTTGCTCAAGCATAAAGGGATTTGACCAATCAATCTGCGCTAATGATAAACAGGTATGTTGCCGCGCATTGTGTTGACTGAGCAGCAATACCACATAAAAAACGGGGTCATTGCTATCTTTAACTAACAACTGGGCTAATTGAATATCCAGTTGAGTGACTTTTTCATGTTCAATGAGTTGCGCCAACATTAATAGGCCACCTCTAAGGTTGGTTGTTCAAACATACGGTCGAGTTGCAAAATGATCTCTTTGGCTATTTTTTTAAAATAAATGCCTTCGCCCATGCCTCGCAAAAATAAATAGTAAACACCCCCTAAATGCTGGTCGATATCGTAATCGGCTAAGCGGGTTTTTAATAATCGATGTAACGCAACGCTGTATAACAAATACTGTAAGTGGTAATGATGCGACTGCATGACTTCTTCCATATTACTTTGCTGATAATCGCTCGCCAGCTCACCTAAATGATTCGATTTATAATCAAGTACATAGTATTTACCTTGCCACTCAAATATTAAGTCGATAAAGCCTTTTAACATGCCCTGAATGGTTTCAAATTTCAGGTTATGTTTAAACACACTTTCACCTGCCACACTATCGAGCACTTGATTAATACCTGTGGCATCAAGGCGCTCAAAAGGTAAATAAAACTCCATTTCGATTAAACATTGTTGGGCGCCAAGCTTATTTAAACTCAAGCCATCAGCATCAAGGGGCGTGCTTAATACGCGCTTTATCCATTGCTCTGCAACGGGTTGCCAATGGGGCTCGATTGAAAATTTTTGAAGTTGTTGTTCAACCACAGTGCTAAGGTTTTTGCTCGGATCGTTTGGGTGCGTATCAGGATGCTGAAAATCAATCTCCTCAAAAATAGCATGTAAGCAACTCCCCGCCCTTGCTCCTCGTGGAAAACTAAATTGGTCAAGCTCACTGCTTTGCTCTTCACCTAGCCAATCGAGCTCATGGCTTTCATCTTCAAAACCTGGGGTAATGTGTTCTGATGCTTGATTATAACTAAGCGCGCTAAAGCTGGTTAAACGCCAATTGCGCTCGATTTTGCCAGTAAATAGTTTGCGCTCATAGTTGGGCACGGTGAGCTCATCACTCAAAGAGGTCTTACTGTCAGTCTCATCAAAATAACTCACGGCCATATCGGCTGAATGCGCTGCCACAAAGGCATTTAATAACTGATGCCAATCGGCAGCGCTAGTGAGGGTTTGGCCAGCAAACAACAAATGGCCTAAGGCTGTGCGTTGAATTGTCATGCTTTTACTATTGCCTACAGCAATGTTATACATGCCAATAAAGCACTGATGCACTGGGCGAGTTAAGGCCACATACAATAAACGTAAGTCTTCGGCTAAACGCTCTTTTTCGGCAAGTTGCTGGCTGGCATCATCTTTAATCAGATTGTAAACAAGTTCTCCTTCGTGATGATAAATTTGCTCAGATGCTTCTCGAAACCCAACCGCAAACGGCATAAAAACCAAGGGATATTCCAAGCCTTTAGAGGCGTGCATGGTGACAATTTTTACCAATTTAGCGTCACTTTCAAGCCTAAGTTGCGCACTTTCTTTACTGGTATCTATAATATTTTGTGCAAACCATCGCACTAACCGTAAACTACCTTCAAGCTCTAACTGCTTTTGCTGCAAAATTTCAGCAAGATGGCGAAAATCCGTTAACCAACGCTCAACTGGCAGCCCCATTGCTTGCCATAAACCCGCCAAATTATTACGCATCAGCAATAATTCAAGCATCGCCATGGCGCCTTTTTTGTACCATACATCGCTAAGTTCACTAAAAAGGGCTAAATATTGCTGCCATGTTTGTTCATTTTCGGCTAATTGGTAGATTTGTTGATAATTTAAATTAAATAAAGGGCCTGCCAAAACACCACGATAAGCCGACTCGTCATATTGACCATGTAAGGCGGTTAAAAAGTTTAATAAATGCAAAGCCAGTGGGCTTTGTAATACCCCATCGCGGGATAAATACACACTAGCAACACCTTGTTTGCTTAGCGCATCTTTGATAAAAGACGCTTCATTTCGGTCTCGCACCAGCACACAAATATCAGCAGCCTGAACAGCATGACTGCCAATCGTGGCACGCCCTGCTTGCGCTTGTTGCAACAAGGTGGCTATTTTATCGCTAAAATGTGCGGCTAATTTAGGCATGGCATAGGCTTTACTGGTGACTGGCGCATCATGTTCAAGCACACAAAACTCAAACGCAGTTACCGCTTTGCCATCAAGATAAAGTGCTTGTTCTGCAGTTTTACCTTGTGCTTGCACCGCTAAAAATGGAATATCTTGATTAAAAATAAAGCTATTGTCGTGATGATTAAACAATGCATTAACGCTATTGACTATGCCAGTGCTTGAGCGCCAATTTTTACCTAAGGTGTATTGCTGCTCGCTCGAGACCTGATGTTTTGCATTAATGTAGGTAAAAATGTCCGCGCCGCGAAAGCCATAAATAGCCTGTTTTGGATCACCTATCATGGTAAAGGCGCAGCTTTCTCGGTTAAATATCTGGCTAAAAATACCGTATTGAATTGGGTCGGTATCTTGAAATTCATCAATCATCGCAACCGGAAAATCCGCCGCAATTTGGCTTGCCAACACATCGCCCCCTACACTAAACAAAGCGTGGTGCAATTGGGTTAATAAATCATCGGGGCTGATTAAGCGTTGCTCTTGTTTTTTGGTGCTTAATGCCGCACTCACCCACTTAGTTGCTTGTTGAGCGATTGCGATGGGCATGCCAAACTTAAGCTTTTGCTGCAGCTCACTGAGCTCGGTAAACACATCACATAAAGGATGGCTAAAGGTTTTACCGCCCTTTTTATACATCTCAGGGTCTAAAAAGTTATCAGCAGCCCAAATTTCAAATGATTTTTTATCTGAACCAAATTCAAATACAGTTTGTTCACTTTGGCAAAATGCCAATAACAGCTCAAGATTAGGCGCTTTAGCCGCTGGTTTGGTTTTTTTAAGGTCGGAATTTAAGATAGCCGCTGCAAAATCAGACTTTAAATACTCTATTTTAAAGCAGGCTAACAATGACAAATACTGTTCTTGCCATTGCCAGACCTCATCAAGATTAATTTGCGGTTGTATCTTAGCGCCACTGCGTGATAGCAACGCCGCCACTTTTTTATATAAACGTTCAGGTGCAGGAAAATACTCAAGAACATGCGCTGTGCGTTCTTTTGTTAAGCCATAAACAAACGTGCGCCAATAATCTTTAAGTGCTTCCGTCAGTAATTCGGACTGATCCATGATAAACGTAAGATTAAATGCAACACCCGATTCAAACGCATGTTGTTTTAGCATCCGTTGGCAAAAACCATGAATAGTAAAAATAGCCGCATCATCCATCGATTTTGCCGCAGCGTCTAATAAGGCAAAGGCCGTTTTAGTCTCACTCACGTCACTTAAAATTGCTTGTACCACTGCATCATCACAGTCGCTGCCCATCAAGGCATCACGGGCAAGAATAATGCGTTTACGTACGCGATCTATAATTTCTGCTGTCGCCGCTTCGGTAAAGGTCACCACTAAAATTTGTTCTACAGTAAGTGGCACACCTGCTTGACCAGCCACTTGTAAACCCAATAAATAGCGTAAATACAAAGCAGTAATAGTATAAGTTTTACCCGTGCCTGCGCTTGCTTCAATAAGTGATACGCCCTTAAGCGGCATAGTGATTGGATTAAGCCCTTGCATGTTTTACCTCCATTGCCGCTGCCACTATGGGGGCAACTAATAACTCACTCCAGCGGATAAATTCGGCTTCGTGTGGCTCTAAACGTTTAAAATCAAGTGCGACATAGGGGTTTTCGGCTTCGCCACGACCAATGTATTCGCCACCAGCAAACTTTTGTGCCGCTTTAGCAAAATCTTCTGTTTGTGCATACAGTAAGGCTGCTGTTGGGAAAAACGCCACAGGCTGCTGTAAGCTGGCTTGGTATAAATCAAACCAATTATTAAGTTGGTTTTGGGCTTGGTCTTTACTTTGCACTGCAAATTGATATTGGCCATCAAGCCCTACGACCCATGTTTCGCTTACATGACCGCTCAATACCCCTACTAAATGGTATAAATAGGCTTTGATCATGTCTTTGGCCTTAATGGTTGCTGTACGATAAAATACTTGTTTATGGCCTACCACATTGGTTAACCACCCGACCAACTGGCTTTGTGTCAGGGTGAGGTTGATTTCAATGGGTTCATTGCACTGTGTGACATCGTGGCTATTGAGGCTAATAATCATTTCTTCGATGCGTTGCTGCATCTGCTCAAGGGTAATTTCACCCACATGAGCAAGAGGTAAATCGCCACGCTGTAAAATTTGTTGTTGATTAATTTTCTCGCCCTTTAACGCTGCCACCAGCATTTCGTCTAAATAAAAATAACGCTCTAAATGATCTAGCGAAAATGGCTCTTCATCTTTGGCGATTTCATCAAATTGCGTCAACTTTAGACCTAAGCTATTACGATAAAAGCTCTCTTGTGCTTGGCATACGGTGCGAATAAAGCTGTTTAATTCAATTTCAGCGGCAGGATGAAGCGGTAACGGCGCTTTTGTATCGGTTAACTTTAATGGTTTAATTTGCCACGTAGGATGATAACTTTGTGGGGCTCCGGGCTGGTAATAATCGGGGTTAAAAGGCTGAAGATGGTGTTTTTTAATCAGATTATTTGGGAAGTCGGCGCAATTTGGCTGATAAAAGCTGCGCCCTAAATACTCAAGCAATTCACTGACTAATACCGATGGCACCCGCTCTGAGTTATCAAAACACGATCGACCAATATAACTGATGTATAAATGATGGCGTACGCTCAACATGGCTTCTAAAAACAAGTAACGGTCGTCTAATTTACGCGAACGGTCGCCTTTTTGTCGCTTGCTGTGTGGCAATAAATCAAATCCCATTGGTTGCACACTGCGCGGATAATCGGCATCGTTTAAACCTAACATGCACACCACTTTAAACGGCACAGCCCGCATCGGCATTAAGGTGCAAAAGTTAACTTGGCCAACTAAAAACCGCTGACCTACACCATTTTCGCTTAATCCTTGTTGTACTAACGCACTGATAATGCGTGCGCTAACCTCGCCTTGATAATCTTTATTATCATAATGTTTGCCAAGGTTTTGAATTAAGCTATCGAGCGTCAGTAAATCCCACGCTTGCTCGTCAGAATGGTCGTAAAAATCGTGCACTAACTGATGCAATAGTTGGGCTTTGACTGCAAGCGTTGCATCGGGTTCTAAAATGGTTTTGTAATGGGCTAATCGATTCACAAACGCTAATAAATGCCCAAGTAATGCAGCTGCCATGCCTTCCACTTCATCGGCAGCATAAATGCCACTAAATGCATTATTTTCATCACGCTGTACCACTCCAAGCAATAAGCGTTCAAGGCCATGTTGCCAAGTATTTAGGGCTAATTGAGGTTGCGCTAACTGGGCTTTATGGTCTGCGTTTAACCCCCATTTAACACCTACTTGTTCAAGCCAAAAGCGAATTTGATCTAAATCGTTATGGCTAATATTAAAGTGGCGTGCAATACAATCAACTTGCAGTAAATCGAGTATTTCTGAAACACCAAAGCGGCTAAAAGGTAAATTCACCAATTGATTAAAACTGCTTAATATTGGTTTTTCTTGTGCAATGGCTAAATCGGCTAAGGCATACGGAATATAACGTTCGGCACTTGCGGCACCAAATACTGCTTCAATATAAGGGCTGTAACTGCCAACATCGGGCATCATGACGATTATGTCTTTGGGCGTGAGGCTTGGGTCTTGGCTAAACAAATCGAGTAAATGATCGTGCAGGGCTTCAACCTCACGCAATGCGGTATGGCAATCGGCAAACTGAATGCTGCAATCTTGGGGGTTGACGGCTATTTTGCCTTGGTCAGTAACATACCAAGTGGGATCATCGGGTAAACTCTCGCCTTTAAAGGCTAAGTGATATATTTCAGATTGCATGGCGTTCAGTAAATTGTCAGGTTCTGGTTCAACAAAATAATCGTGCCACTGGGCGTTGAGTTGTATTAATTGCTCAAAATAATCACGGCCAAGTTTACCCCATGACGATAGCAGCGGGTTGCCAACAAAATAATAGTCGTGATCTTGGGCGGCTAAGTTGGGTTTAATTTGATATTTGGCATTGATTTTAGCTAAGGTTTTTTCATCAACCACATCGCCCCAGTAATGCTCGCTTGGATTAAAAAAGTACAAATAAACCGGTACACGAGCCGCTAAAGCGTCTAAGACTGCTAGTTGCGAATTGGCGAGTGCCGATATTCCAAAAATACTAATACGTTCTGGCAATGCACCGAGTGGTGCTTGGGCTAAAGCTTCAAGCAAGGCATCTTGCATGTTGGCGCGATGGTATTGGCTTTGCCCTAAGGTTTCGCTGTAGGCTACCAATTTACGCCACAGCTCTGGTTGCCAAGGGGCATGGCTAATATCGACATCAGGTAAGGTATCTTTACCGGTTTGCCATGTTGCCAACCACGAGGGGCGATACATCAGGTATTGATCGTACACATCTGCGATTTTTTCACAGAGTGAAAAGAGTTTTTGCCCTGCGTTATCATCTCTTAAATAACGCTCTAATGGTAAAAAAAGAGGCTCATTTAAACAATGAGGCAAAATAGCAAACAGCTTCCAAGTTAAGTTTGCTTTATTAAATGCTGATTCGGCGGGTACATCGGGTAATAAACTTTGATATAAGCGCCAAGTAAAACTCGACGGTAACGGAAAATCAACCTGTGCCACAATGCCTTGGGCGTGAGCTAAGCCCATTTTTAACCACTGCGACATTCCCGGCGATTGCACTAATATAATTTCTTTTTTAAACACACTATTAAGCGGTGATTGTTGCAGCTTAAGGTGCAATTGATGTTGCAATACTTCGAGGCGATTAGATTGAATAATGTGCAGCATGAGGCTTAGTCATCCTTGGAAAAACATCTGTCCAGAGTGTAAATTAAATTACTGAAAACCTTAATGACTTTCTCGTAAAATTGCCAAACACTGGCACACTAAAATCCCTATAACCCAAGTGAACCAGCCTAAATTTAATGGTACTATAGCGCCACTTTGGTAAATGGTCCGCGTTTACCCACCTTTTTAGCTTGGATTAAAACATGAAAATCATTTCATTTAATATAAATGGCCTGCGCGCCCGTTTACACCAGTTACAAGCGTTAATTGAAAAGCACCAGCCTGATGTAATTGGTTTACAAGAAATAAAAGTACACGATGAAGCCTTTCCGTTAGCGGATGTTGAGGCCATGGGGTACCACGTTTATTTTCATGGTCAAAAAGCCCACTATGGCGTGGCGATGTTGTGTAAAAAAGAGCCGTTAAGTGTTGAAAAAGGCTTTCCAACCGACACCGATGAAGCCCAACGCCGCATGATCACTGTGACGATTGAAGATGAGCAAGGGCAACCAGTTAAAATTATGAATGGCTACTTTCCACAAGGCGATAGCATTCATCACGAAACGAAATTCCCATATAAAGCACAGTTTTATAAAGACCTAATGACTTACTTAGCAAGCCAAGACCCTGCAAGTCAGTTAGTTGTGATGGGCGATATTAATATTTCTCCATTAGATAAAGATATCGGCATTGGTGAAGTTAATGCAAAACGTTGGCTTAAAACTGGAAAATGTTCATTTCAACCGATTGAGCGTCAGTGGCTTGCGGATTTAATGGCTTGGGGTTTTACCGATACATTTAGACAAATTCACCCAGAGACTAACGAGCGTTTCTCGTGGTTTGATTATCGCTCAAAAGGGTTTGATGATAATCGTGGTTTACGTATTGATGTTATTTTAGCTACAGCCTCACTTGCTGCTCGTTGTGATGACGCAGGGATTGATTACGAATTACGCGCTATCGATAAACCATCTGATCATGCCCCTATTTGGGCAAGCTTTAACTAAGGCGTATTAAATTAGCAAAGGAACCCAAATAAATGCAAAGCTGGTCGTTTCTACAAGTCAGTAGTTTATTGTGTTTTATTGCTGTGCTGATAAAAGCGTGCGATCGCACGCTCATTATGAGTTTACTGAAAAATAGCCAATTACAACAAAGCTCTTTAGCGGCAAGTTTAGTGCTTGCTGGTCTTTGGTCGATTAAAGCTGGTATTTTACCCAATCTTACGGTGCATATATTAGGCATGACGGCCATTACGCTGATTTTTGGTTGGCGTTTTGCCACGCTGATAGCGTCACTTGCTTTGCTGTTGTTGCTTATTTTTAGCGAACTCACGTTAGAACAATTGGGGCTTGTTGCCCTTTCAAACGCTTTGTTACCCATAACAGTAAGTTATTTTATTTTTTTAGCCAGTTATCAATACCTTACTCGGCATGTATTTGTGTATATTTTTGTCTGCGGCTTTTTATGTGCGGCTTTAAGTGCTGTATTGCATATTGGCTTGATGTCAGGCCTGTTATACTGGCAAGAAGCGTATTCTTGGCAACAAATTTACGATAACTACACCATTTTAGCGGCTTTAATTTGGTTTCCAGAAGCGACTATCAATGGCATGGTAATAACGTTACTTATTATTTATCGCCCGCACTGGGTTAAAACCTTTTACGATAAGGATTATTTATCACAATGACTTTGGCCTATCTTTGCCCTATTTGTCAGCAACCATTGGCATTAACCGATAAAACCTTGCGCTGCACTGCAAATCACAGTTTTGATTTTGCAAAAGAAGGTTATGTAAACCTACTGCCGGTTCAGTTTAAAAAATCAAAAGACCCAGGTGATAACCTTGAAATGGTGCAAGCGCGCCGCGCATTTTTAGCGAGTAATCATTACGGGTTTTTACAACAAGCCATTGCAGCTCATTTAACTGAGTTACCTGCCGGTAGTTGTGTGATTGATTTAGGCTGTGGCGAAGGGTTTTATACCCATGCATTAAAAGCCGCTGCGCCTGATTGCCAAGTTTATGGCGTTGACATTTCAAAACCTGCGGTTAAATACGCTGCAAAACGCTACCCCGATTGCCATTTTAGCGTCGCCTCCATTGCACAAACGCCTTTTGCAACAGGCCAAGCCGATGCATTAGTCAGTGTATTTGCTCCCTTATTTGATAATGAATTGGCACGTTTAGCGCATTTAGCCGATGCAGAGTCGACTCAGACTAATGGCTTTTTATTAGTCGCAAGCCCTGGGCCTTGGCACCTAAAAGAACTAAAAGAAATTATTTATCGCGACGTTGAAGAGCACACACCTGTGCCGTGTCCAGTCGGATTTAAACAGGTGTCACAACAAGTGTTAAGTAATCAAGTATTACTGCCATCAGAGCTTGCCTGCCACTTAATTATGATGACACCGTTTGCATGGAAATTTCGCCCTGAGCATTGGGATTCTCTAAGAGCGTGCAGTGAAATATCTGTTAAATTAGAATTCTATCTTACGCGATTTGAAAGATGCACTCAGGACGTTATCTCCATCGAAGTGAATGCCTAATAGAAGCTATTTTAACAACCACACAAAAAAGCCTGAATGTTTTACCGAGTGTAATACACTGTAATAGCGCATCACAGAGCCTGCTCTAAAATGAAATGCTTTAACAACGCATTCTTTTTGGAGCCCAGTTGTGCAATACATTATTTCACCCTGTGATAATTTACAAAACTGGTTCTCTGGCAATAATTTAAGTGTCAGAGAACCCTTTATTATTGAAGCTCAATTGCCGCAAACACTGAGCCAAACTGAATTTATTTGGCATTGTGAATTAGTACCACACTGTTCTAATTTTACGCACCACACTGTCATTGCGATTGAACCAAAAAGCCAGTATGTCCTTTTTTTAACCATCAATGGTGCACTCACCACACGCAGTTTAGCGGAGCAACTCATCAAAAATTGGCAGCAAGAATTATGGTGGCTAATTTTATATGAGAACATTTTAACAGATGAAGGGCATGAGGTATTTCGTAATTCGATTACCCGCCAAGCATTAACAATTTCATATACTTGTGCACAAAACAGTGAAATTGAAGTAACTCTGCATGAAGCTAATTACCAATTAACACAAATGCTTGAGTTTTCTGAAAAAGAAATATTATCAAAAGATCAAAAACTTGAACTGACGTTTATTTTAAATCAAAGCCAAAAAGCGTATATCAAATCAGGTGCTGTCATCTCTTTTTATCCTGCGGTACGCTTATTAGATCACGCATTAGCTCAATTTTATAACCAAACAGCGCTGCAACACAGGGGGTTACTCAATAGCCAAATACTTGAAAAACAACCTTTTAAAGTCGATAAAGATAATATTATTGCGCTACAAGACTACCTTGCAAATAAAAAACTCAGCCAAGGCTGAGTTTTTTATTATGACACGATGAGTAAATCCAAAGAGGTTAAAAAATTTCTTTGGTAAAGGCTTTATCCATTTTTTCAAACATATCTTTTAACAAATGGGCTAATTCATAAAAACGTGGCTGAGCGCGGCTGACACTTGGCTGATAGCCATTTTCTTGCATTTTTGATTGCAACTCACGATACCAAGATGCCAATGAAGGCGGTAATGTGGTATTCGCTCGTTTACCTAACCAATACAAGCCTTGTACTGGCATTGAGAGTAAAAATAAAGCAAAAGTCAGTGCTTGCGGTAAATATTGAGTCCCTAAAAGTTGAACTTGAACAAAAATACTCAGTACAGCCAGCATTGGCATAACTTTTAATGCCATTTGTGTTGCCTTGATCACTCGACGTTCGGGAAAAATTGGGGCGAGTTCAACATTATCTGGCCAAATTTTGCTATATTGCTGGCCATCACTCAATTGCGCCACGATACTTTTTTGCATATGGACCCCTTAAATGACTTGAAACATTTAACCATATCAACCAAGTTAGGTTAAAATTAACTGCTGGATAACTCTAGTGTACCATAGTCTGAAAACCCTGCATGCAAATGCCGTTCACTATTGTTTATTTTTGTTCAATTTGAACCCCTATCGCCATTATTGTGGAATTGCCTTTTATGTCTCAACAACATGTTTTAGTTTTAAATTGCGGTAGCTCTAGCTTAAAGTTTGCTATCTTAACCCCCCACACTGGTACCATGGTGCTAAGTGGATTAGCCGAATGTTTAGGCAGTGATACTGCCCGTCTTACCTATCGTTTTAATGATGTAAAAACCACGATCAATTTAGCGCCAAAAGCCTGTCATCAACTCGCCATTGCGGCGCTTGTTGATGTTATTAAAGACAATAATTTAGTACAACAATTGATTGCCGTTGGCCATCGTGTTGTTCATGGTGGAGAGCACTTCACACGCTCAGTGATCATCGATGCAACAATTAAAAAGGTGATCGCACAAACAGCTAATTTAGCTCCATTGCATAATCCAGCCAACCTCATTGGCATTGAAGCTGCACAACTTGCATTTGCAAATTTACCGCAAATTGCTGTTTTTGATACCGCTTTTCATCAAACAATGCCGCAAACAGCTTACTTATATGCATTACCTTATTCTCTTTACGAAAAGGAAGGCGTTAGACGATACGGCTTTCATGGCACCAGCCATTTTTATGTCGCGCAGCAAGCAGCGCTCATGCTTAATAAACCTTTCGCAGAGAGTTATTTAATTAGTGCGCATTTAGGTAATGGCTGCTCAGTATGTGCCATTAAACAAGGTAAGAGTGTCGATACTAGTATGGGCTTAACCCCCCTTGAAGGCGTAGTCATGGGCACTCGAAGTGGTGATATCGACCCTGGCTTATTTAGCTTTTTAACCCAACAACTTGGCTATAGCGCCGTCACGATTGATACCATACTTAATAAAGAAAGTGGTTTGTTAGGATTAAGCCAATTATCGAATGACTGTCGAACTTTAGAAGAAGCACATTTTGCTGGCAATCATCAAGCTACTTTAGCATTAGATGTCTTTTGTTATCGCCTAGCAAAACAAATTGCTGCGTATATTGTGCCTCTTGGAAAACTCGATGCGATTATTTTTACCGGTGGTATTGGTGAAAACTCTTCGCTGATTCGTGAAAAAGTATTACACCTCCTGAGCTTTTTTGGCTTTAGCCTTGATAATGAATCCAATTTAGCCGCTCGTTTTGGTAACAGTGGCGTCATCACCACTAATTCAGGTCCATGCGCCCTCGTGATCCCAACTAATGAAGAGTTAGTCATTGCCCAAGACGCCGCTCAATTAATTAAGGAAGCCAATTAATGTCTCACCGCATCATGCTTATTCCTGTATCGACCGGCGTGGGCTTAACCTCTGTCTCTGTGGGTATTGTTCGTGCGCTTGAGCAAAAGGCTGTTCGAGTTAACTTTTTTAAACCGATTGCACAGCCTAGATTAGGTGATAGCGGGCCTGAAAAATCAACCGAAATAGTTAAGTTAGGCTCTAATATCAAACCGCCCATGCCAATTGAGCTCATGTATGCTGAGCAAATGATTGGTGATGGTAAGGGCGACATTTTACTTGAAGAAGTGATCAGCCGTTTTGAAGAAAGTGTCAGCGATGGTGAAGTTGCCATCATAGAAGGGATGGTGCCAACGCGAAAACAACCTTATGCTGGGCGACTAAATCGTGAAATTGCTCAAGCTCTTGGCGCTGAGATTGTGTTTGTCCTCACACCGGGTAACGACCCGCTAGATCAAATTGAGCACCGTTTAGAAATTGCCGCTAGTTTTTATGGTGGCGTTGAAAACGAGCGAGTGCTTGGTTGTATCTTTAATAAAGTAAATGCTCCTCTTGATGAAGAAGGACGTGCACGAGCTGATCTTGCCGATCAATTCGATCCCGATAAGCTTGAAGCTGAGCAAAATCGCCTTGCCGCAATGCCACTTTTTAGAAAACACCCCTTTAAATTACTAGGATCAGTACCTTGGGATTTTGAGCTCGTTGCGCCACGCGTTTCAGATTTGGCTCGATATTTAAAAGCAGAAATTCTCAATGAAGGCGATTTAGCTCATCGTCGCCTGCGCAGCGTTACTTTTTGTGCCCGTACAGTTTCAAATATTTTATGTCATTTTACGCCAGGTGTATTGTTAGTGACCCCAGGCGATCGTTCTGATGTTTTAGTAGCTGCGTGTTTATCTGCAATGAACGGCACTAAAATTGGTGCTATTTTATTAACGGGTGGTTTTAAGCCTGAAGATAGAATCATGAAATTATGCGAACAAGCGATGGCAACCGGTTTACCCATTTTATCAACCCAAGCTGATACATGGCGCACATCTTTACTGCTGCATAATTTTAATATGGAAGTACCCATTGATGATGAACAGCGTATCGAGCGCGTTAAAGATCATAATGCTGCCAGCATTGACCCCGATTGGCTGCACAGTTTAACCAAAGGTGTTGAAAAAACACGTAAAATGTCACCACCTGCGTTTAGGCATCTATTAACAACTAAGGCACGCCTTGCTAATAAAATCATTGTGTTACCCGAAGGTACGGAACCTCGTACCATTAAAGCGGCAGCTATTTGTGGCGAACGAGGCATTGCTAAAACAGTGTTACTGGGCGATCGCGAAGAAATTTTACGTATTGCAGCACAACAAGGCGTACAACTAAATGATGCTGTGACGATTATCGACCCTGTTGATGTACGCGAAAATTATGTAGCGCCATTAGTTGAACTGCGTAAAAATAAAGGAATGACCGAGGTTATTGCCCAAGAGCAATTACTCGACAATACCGTATTAGCAACCATGATGCTGGCACAAAACCAAGTTGATGGGTTAGTTTCAGGTGCGGTCAATACCACAGCTAATACCATTCGCCCGCCACTTCAACTCGTTAAAACAGCCCCAGGATCATCTTTAGTTTCGTCGATATTTTTTATGCTGCTACCTGATCAAGTGTTAGTGTATGGCGATTGTGCTATTAACCCTGACCCTACAGCCGAGCAATTAGCTGATATCGCAATTCAATCAGCTGATTCTGCAATCGCATTTGGTATAGATGCAAAAGTAGCCATGATTTCTTATAGTACAGGTACTTCAGGTGTGGGGGCCGATGTTGAAAAAGTACGCCTCGCCACCGAGCTTGCTCAAGCAAAACGCCCTGATTTAGTCATTGATGGTCCACTACAATATGATGCTGCAATCATGGAAAGTGTTGCACTTAAAAAAGCGCCTAATAGCTTAGTAGCCGGTAAAGCCACGGTATTTATTTTTCCTGATCTGAATACCGGTAATACCACCTACAAAGCCGTGCAACGAAGTGCCAAACTCATTAGTATTGGACCAATGTTGCAAGGCATGAGAAAACCGGTGAACGACCTAAGCCGCGGTGCATTAGTCGATGATATCGTCTACACAATTGCCCTCACCGCAATTCAAGCAACTCAAGTCAGTTAATCTTAAAATCTCTTGACTTAATTGGAGCACAGTGGTTTTACCACTTTGCTCCAAGGTGTTTACAAGGCAACTAATCAAAATTTGCGCCATAGACGTAAAGCAATTAAAATCAATAAGTTAATTATTTAATAATGAGTAACTAACAAGTTTATCCACAGTTTTTGTGGACAATAATGAATATAAATACAACCCAATTATTTTTAGCCGTGTGTTTATAGAACATAAAAAATCATTGTTAATGCCTTTATCCACTTGCCACCTTCATTTTAAAAAGCACTTATCATGCTGAACAAGCGTTTGACTTTTATTGGAATTAATTTACTTTTTACCCTATCTCACTTGCACCCTTGGGCAGATCATCGCACAATAAGATAAGCCGTCACGCAAGGAAGTACTATGTCAAAACAAACGCTCGAATTGATGAATGAAACCTTCACAATCCATAGCTTTGATCCCTCAGTTCCCATTCCGAATGAAGTGTATCAAGCCAAGGTGTTTTTTATTGCTAAAACCTATGATGAACTATCGATTGTTTGCCCTGACTCAATCAAACTCAACAGTAACGAGTGCGAAACAGGTTGGGCTGCTTTAGAAGTATTAGGCCCGTTAGGGTTTTCTTTGACTGGTATTCTATCAAATATTTCGGGTGTACTTGCGAACGAAAAAATCTCTATTTTTGCAATATCAACCTTCGATACCGATTATGTTTTAGTCAAGCAAAAAGACATTACTGCTGCCATAAACAGCTTGCGAAAAAATGGGTATCTGGTAACAAACGTTTCATGAATACAATCCACCGCCAAGTGATCTGTGCGAATCAAAATCAATTAACGGGTATTGGTCTGCCCATATTCAGTCCATGCTCAGGCAAAATACAACCGCTAATATCCCATCCGGACCCTCTTTTTTCTCACGGTATCATGGGCTGTGGATTAGCGATGATACTGACAGGTCACAAAATTTATGCACCTTTTGATGGTACTATAGAGCAGGTAAGAGCAGGTGGGACAGAGATTATTTTAACATCTCGCCAAGGAATAAAAATGATGGTAGCAATAGATATTTCAAAGCATTATCTCCCACTACCTGGATTACGTTTTTATGTGCAAGAAGGCCAAACGTTTAAAGCTCAAGACCCTCTTTTTTATGCTGATTTACGCCATCTTCCACAACCTATTTTCGCTGCAATAACCGTATTAAATCATGATAAGCTTGGCGGCATTTATTTTAGTCTACAACACGCTCGCGCGCCGCAAGACATCTTGTTTCATATCACTGCACGCAGCAAACGTTAACCAAATTTAGGACATTTTATGACCATAATGTATGGGATCCCCAATTGTGACACGATCAAAAAAGCAAAAAAGTGGCTAGAAAGTCATAATATTGCATTTGAATTTCATGATTATCGAAAACAAGGGCTCACCCTTGAACAATTAGCTATTTTTGAAGCGGCACTTGGCTGGCAAGCTTTAGTCAATAAACGTGGCACTACATTTCGCCAACTGCCCAAAGAACAACAAGACAATTTAACTCGAGAATCGGCTTTAGCATTGCTCATCGCTCACCCTGCAATGATAAAAAGACCATTACTAGCTCATAATTCGGCTTATCACCTCGGCTTTAAAGCTGAACACTACCAAGAGATTTTTGCATGAGCCAATCAGACGTTATTACACTAGCACAAGCACTCATTCAGCGTCCATCCGTTACACCTAAAGATGAAGGCTGCCAAGCATTAATGGCAGAGCGATTAACAAAAGTAGGGTTTTCAATTGAAGAACTCTTTTTTGTAGATACGCAAAATATGTGGGCACGCAAAGGCCAGAACTCTCCGCTATTTTGTTTTGCTGGTCATACCGATGTTGTACCCACAGGCCCTATCAATGCGTGGCATTTAGACCCATTTGCAGCCACTGTACAAGATGGCTATCTTCATGGCCGCGGTGCAGCTGATATGAAAGGCTCGTTAGCTGCAATGGTTGTTGCAACCGAACGCTTTGTTACTGACCACCCCAACCATAAAGGATCCATCGCATTTTTAATTACCTCTGATGAAGAAGGTCCTTTCATTAATGGTACTACACGAGTGATTGATGTCCTCGAGGCTCGCAACGAAAAAATTGAGATGTGTTTGGTGGGTGAACCATCCTCTACGCACCAAGTAGGTGATGTCGTTAAAAATGGCCGCCGCGGCTCATTAACTGGCTTTGTCAAAGTCAAAGGGATCCAAGGTCATGTGGCCTACCCTCAACTGGCTAAAAACCCTATTCATTTAGTAAGCCCTGCACTGACAGAGCTGAGCCAAACCGTGTGGGATCAGGGTAATGAATTTTTCCCTGCAACTAGTTTTCAAATTTCAAATATTCAATCAGGTACAGGCGCAGGTAATGTGATCCCTGGAGAGCTTGATGCTCAGTTTAATTTTCGCTTTAGTACAGAAGTCACTGTCGAGCAATTACAAGCTCGGGTAGTGTCTATTTTAGATCATTACGGTTTTGATTATGATATTAGCTGGATTATAAATGGTTTACCTTTTTTAACAGCCGAAGGCTCATTAGTTGAAGCGACCGTTAAAGCAATTAAACAAGTACAACACATTGAAACTTCATTAGAAACAACCGGCGGCACATCAGATGGCCGTTTTATTGCCCAAACTGGCGCACAAGTGGTTGAATTAGGCCCTTGCAATGCAACCATTCATAAAGTGAATGAATGTGTCAGCATTGAAGACCTTGAAAAATTAACCGATATTTATTATCACATTTTACGAGAAGTCTTGGTGTGATCTTAACTTCTGAGCTACTAGGACAAAGTCGCGCACATTTAGCGCCATTTGGTCAACATTTCATTCACCCTACTATACACCATGATTTTCAGCGACTTTGTGATGGCGCAAAAAAAGCGGGGTTTGATTTAAAAATAGCGTCGAGTTTTCGTGATTTTGAACGCCAACGGCTTATTTGGAATAATAAATTTTTAGGGCTTCGACCCGTGTTAGATGCCGATGAAAAACCGATCGACATTAGTACGTTGTCAAAGCGTGATCTGTGCTACGCGATTTTACGTTTTTCAGCGTTGCCAGGCGCCAGTCGCCACCATTGGGGAACCGATCTTGATGTGTTTGACGCAAACGCTGTGGCACTCGATTACCAACTTAAGCTTGAGCAAAATGAATACCAAGAGCACGGACCATTTTATGAATTTAATTGCTGGCTTGATGACCACTTAACTGATTTTGGCTTTTTTCGTCCTTATGCTCGGTATCAAGGTGGGGTCGCGGCTGAACCTTGGCACATAAGCCACCGTTCGCAAAGCCTCAAAATGGAGCAAGCGTATAATTTAGCCATTCTGACTTCACAAATAAACAGCACTGATGTTGAGGGTAAAGAAACATTAGTTACTCATTTACCTGATATTTACCAACAATTTATTACTAATATTTGCCAGCCTTGATGCATTAATAATACTGAAAAATCTCGACTTTCGACTTGAAGCTCAGCGGTGTTAACGACGTGTGTTCACCCCAACCATAAAGTGAACTTATATGATTGGGGATCCACTGACTTAACGCCTATCTGCTACTCGAATTAATTTAGATATAACGTTAGCTTTCTTGTTTGTAATGCTCAAAAAAGCGCGCCATTTGGGCAAGGGCAGGTTTAAGTTGATCTTGATGCGGTAAAAACACCAATCGGAAATGATCTGGTTCAGGCCAATTAAACGCGCGCCCATGCACCAATAAAATCTTTTCTTGCATTAATAAATCGTAAATTAATTTCTCATCATCGTGAACATTAAACTTGGCGCGATCAAATTTCGCAAATGCGTATAATGCGCCTTTGGGTTTAACACATGAAATACCCTCTATTGCATTTAATCCTTGAAAAACAATATCACGTTGCTGATACAAGCGCCCTGTCGGCTTAATTAAATCATCAATTGATTGAACGCCCCCCAACGCTTGTTGAATTGCATATTGCGCAGGTACATTGGCACACAAACGCATTGAGGCAAGCATATCCAAACCTTGAATATAGTCGTGCATTGATGAGAGCTTGCCGCTAAGCACCATCCAGCCCATGCGCAAACCTGCTGCACGGTAAGTTTTGGCTAACCCATTAAACGTAATGATGGGTAAATCATCACACAAGGTGCCCACTGAGGTAAAACTCACGCCGTCATATAAAATTTTGTCATAAATTTCATCAGAGAAAATGAGTAATTTATGCTCTCGTGCCAAGCCTATCAAATCTTGGATCAATGCTTGATCATACACAGCACCGGTTGGATTATTGGGGTTGATTAAAACAATGGCTTTTGTTTTGCTTGTGATTTTGCTGCGAATATCGCCGATATCGGGAAACCAATCTTGTTGCTCATCACATAAATAATGAACAGGCGTACCACTGGCTAAACGAACCGCGGCAGTCCAAAGAGGATAATCTGGTGCAGGAATGAGGACTTCATCACCATCATTCAGTAACGCCTGAGTACTTAATTGAATTAACTCACTGACCCCATTACCAATATAAATATTATCAACATCTAAATTATAAAAATTCTTTTGCTGATAATGTTGATAGATTGCCACGCGGGCAGAATACAGACCCTTAGCATCACAATAACCTTGAGCTGAAGAAAGATTGCGAATGATGTCTTTGTGCATATCTTCGGGCATATCAAAACCGAAAGCTGCTGGGTTACCGATATTGAGTTTTAGGACCTTATGTCCTTCGTCTTCCATGCGACGAGCTTGCTTTAAAACGGGGCCACGTATGTCGTAACATACCCCCTCTAATTTGTTACTTTTTTTTATTATCGGCATAATCCACCCCTATTGAATTAGGCTAAGACTATCGCATCTAACTCGTTATAAGAAGGGGGTAAAACTGAATTAAATTCAACTTTATTGAGCGATAAGCCAAGAAGTCATTTTTTCTTTTGTACTTAAAATATGCGGCGCCAATTGCTCAAGATAAACCCGTGCTTGACTTGACTGATTATCGCCTAATAAATGTTCTATTTGTTTAGCAATTTCAGCTAAAGAAACTGCTCCAAATTGTGCTGCGTTTGATTTTAAACTGTGAGCATTACGCACCGCAGTTTCAAGATCAGTATCAAAATGCTCACTAAGCTCTTGGTGAAGCCTCTCAAACTCACTGTGGCAAAACAATAAAGTACTTTCAAAGTGTTCGCCTAATAACGACTGCATACTCGCAAGTGCAGTTTCATCAATCACAACATCGTGCATTTTAATCGTCCATTTCACGTTAGTAGAATTAAAAGTTTAATCAAGGATAGAGTAAAACCCTAATATTTTAATCTTTACTTTTATAAATCAGAAATTTGAATCTAACTTAAACCTAACTATAATATTCTTTTACAAAAATAAAAATATAAAAACGGGCTATTCAAGGATGAATTCAACACCTCTTTTAGACACATTACTAACACATACCCAACACGGTATGTTACTCGTAAATGAAGACTGTGAAATTATTTACATTAATCCGTGGTTTGAACGCCTCACCAATCTTGATCCAATACAATCAATTGGAGAGACTATCAAAAATGCATTAAATCTAGATGCCGATTGTCATTTTATCCAAACTTTAGAAAATTGCCTAAGAAAACAAGAATGTATCACTTTAACCCCCCCGAACGATACATATTCACTGCCTTTATTCGATAGCAACAAATGCAGCCCGATTTCCCAACAAATTCAATTCAAACCGCTTTATTATCAAAGTAACTTACATTGCCTAATTGAAATATACGACATTACCCAAAGCATCTTTCGTTCAGATCAATTATCTCAACGTACACATTCTTTACTGAGTATCACAAAAAATCTTAAATCTTCAGAAAGTAAACTACGCAATGTGATTGACCATATTCAGCAAGGATTACTTACTTTTGATGCAAAAGGTCTTGTGCTCGATTACAACGCGGAAGTCAAAACTCTTTTTAATTCACCCTTAATCGATATTACAGAAATACTACCTGAACTGAATCTTCGCGATTTTTCAATGGATGATGCGCTAACACGTCTTGGACTTAACAATCCACAAACCTGGTTTGAACTAAAACATTGCGATCAATTAACCAATCTACACTTTGAAATCTGCATTTGTAAAATCAATCAAACCAGTAAATCATTTTACCTTGCACAACTACGTGATATTACTGAGCTAAAAAAACAACAGCATCATTTAAATGAAATTGCGCGAATAGACCCACTCACAGGTATAGCCAATCGTTTAGTTTTAGACGATCGAATTTCACAAGCACTTGCCCGCAGCCAACGCAATGACCAATTAATGGCAATGGTCTTACTTGATTTAAACGAATTTAAACAACTCAATGATTCTTTAGGCCACCAAGCAGGTGATCGACTTTTAAAAACACTCGCCAATCGGATCACTAAAGCGGTCCGCAAAACAGATACCGTGGCACGGTTAGGTGGAGATGAATTTTGCGTAATTTTTGAAAAAATAGACTCCCAAGAACAATGCCGAGATATGCTAAAAAAATTAATCATTCAAATTGAGAAGACAACCATAATCAATGGCCATGCCGTTAACCCAAAAGCAAGCATTGGTGCGTGTATTTGCAAAGGTGAAATCAAAAAACAAGAGTTATACAAACGCGCTGATGCCGCGATGTACCAGGCAAAAAAAATGACACGTGGCTCAATTAAAATCTACCAACATAACGATGAACAAAAGAGACAATCTAATTTACAAGTTCAACTTGAAAAAGGCCTTGATTATTCAGAGTTAGAGCTTTATTTTCAGCCCAGTTTATCGACCAATGATCAAGAGCTAGTCAGTATAGAAGCGCTGTTGCGTTGGCGCTTTAATGGTAAAGCCATGCTACCTAAACAATTTATCAGCTTAATGGAGCAAGATGGCTGCTTTACCCAAATTGAGCGTTGGGTCATTCATGAAGCATGCAGACAACGTAAAAACTGGCGAGAAAAAGAGCTCATTGATGATTCCGTCACCTTAGCCGTTAATATTTCTCAATCCTTTTTTTATCATCCAAGTTTGATAAAAATGCTTAAAAATGAGCTAAGTCGTTTCGATCTTGAACCCAAAATGCTTGAGCTCGATATAAAAGAAGCTACATTACTCGTTTCGAGCAAGCGAGCGACTAAAATCATGAATGAGTTAAAAGACCTTGGGGTTAAAATTGCAATTGATAATTTTGGTTTAGGTGTTTCCTCATTGGCTATTTTGCATCACCACCCCATTCATCGGATAAAGCTTGATAAACAACTATTCCACAATAATGTCACAGAAAGCCTGCCTCTTATTGTCGGGATTATTGACGCCGCACGTTCATTAAAAATTGATGTACTTGCAGAAGGTATCGAAAACCAAACAATGCTTAAATATTTACAAGAATACAAATGTGATGCGTATCAAGGGTATGTGATTGCCAAGCCAAGTCGAAGTGAAGTATTTGAATCTTTTTTAAAGAATACCGTATAATTCCCTTTTATTTTAAATCGAAGTTTTATGTCACGTTTGTTATGTACTGTGTGTTGTTATCCTCAGTTGCAATGTGTCTGCAAATGGGCCGCACCCATTGAAAATACTACCTCTGTGTTTGTCATGCAGCACCCAAGCGAGCTCAAAGCGGCTAAAAATACAGTACGTTTAACCAGCTTATGTTTGAACAACCTTCATATTTTTGTTGGTGAACAGCCCGATGAGTTTGTACCATTACAACAACTCGAAGTTGAACACACTTATGTGGTTTACCCCGATGATTCAGATATTTTTGTCGAGTCGCTTGTTACCTCTGGCATTCAAAAAAATAAAATTAATTTAATATTTTTAGATGGTACTTGGAAAAAAACCTATAAATTACTAAAGCTTAACCCTTGGTTAAAACGATATCAGTTTATTTCATTTGAAAGCCTACCTAAAGGGCAATACCACATTCGAAAAGCCCCTCGCACAGATAGCTTATCTACCCTTGAAGCAATTGCGTATAGTCTAAAACAACTTGAACAACGTGATGTCAGTGCTTTATATCAATTACTCGATGCGATGATGGAACAACAATTTAATGCCATGCCAGCGTCGGTTAAACAGCATTATTTAGAACCTTAAAATGCAACAACAAGGCCTTAAAAAACACTATTACCGCATCGGACCTGATCACCGTAAAGGCCTTGATGCAAGCTTTCAAGACATAAAAAATACTTTTGGCTTTAAAGGGATCACTCTGGGTCAATGGGTCGATAGCACCGAAAAAAAATTAGCCGCCAATTTAATCTTTGATGCTTTGTCAGATTTAGCATTATTACTTAACGTCGCACCTATTGTGATTGGACTACGGGGAAATTTGAGTTTGGCGTTTGGCACTGGTGGCAGAAAAGGCGTTCAGGCTCATTATAACTTTGCGTCTTGCACCCTACATTTGGCAAAAAATGCTGGGGCTGGGGCGTTAGCCCATGAGTGGTGGCATGCCTTTGACCACTATATCTGCCCATTTTTATTTTCATCGTGCACACCTTTGGATTTTGCCTCTTCGCAATGGCTGCATCAACCCGCTTTAACCGCACATCCGCTAAATCAACTACTTGACCATGTTTATCAAAGCATACTGTTAAGTGAGGATTTATGCCAAAGCAGCGAATACGTAAAAAAATCAATTGAATTAGATCAAACGTTTCAAACAAACTATTTTAGCCAACCTGAAGAGCTGACAGCGAGAGCTTTTGAATCTTGGCTACAAAATCGAACTGAGTTACAAAATGAATATCTTGTTTCTGGCACTAAAAAAAGCAAACTCGCATTACAAGGAGGCTACCCAAAATATGAACACCAACTGCAATATGGTACGTGTTTATATCATTATTTTTCGTTGTTGGGTGAGCTGCTAGAAACGACAGGCTAAGCCGATTCGGTGTAACGCTCTAACCATAAACAATATTCAGCAAAAGGCATGGGTTTTGAAAAATAATATCCTTGAGCAATTTCGCAACCATATTGACGTAGCATCGTAGCAACTAACTCAGACTCAACACCTTCGGCCACCACATAGGCATCTAGGTTTTTAGCCATTTCTATCGTTGTTTTACAAATAGTCTGGTGACGACGGTTACTTTCTAAATTAAAGACAAACTGTTTATCAATTTTTATTTCGTGAAATCCTAATTGACTTAAATATGCAAGTGATGAGTAACCTGTCCCATAATCATCTATCGCAACCTTAATCCCCATTTCTTTAAAATCATCTAAAATATTTTTGGCTTCTGTATTGTCTTTTACCGTTGCTGATTCTGTTAATTCAATAACAATTGAAGAGGGCTTGATATTTAACTCGGTGATCAAAGTTAATAGCTGCACTGGCAATTCTCTTTTATTGAGATCTCGGGCCGATATGTTGATTGATATTTTATGACTCGGTAATGTCGAGAGAATATGTTTATGATGCAGTAATGCTTGCTCAACAACCCACTCGGTTATTTCGTTAATAAGACCAGCCGATTCAGCCACAGGAATAAAATCATCTGGTGGAATAAAACCAAGTTCAGGGTGGTTCCAACGGATCAAAGCTTCACTGCCATAAATAGCGTTGGTGCGTAAATCAATTTGGGGTTGGTGATACAAAGCAAATTCATTGTTTGCTATCGCCTGATGTAAGTCAGCGGCTAATTTCAGACGATTTCGCATTAGTACATCAGTATTTTTTTGATAAAGATACCAATGATCAACTTCAGCCGCTGCAAGTTGCAAAGATTGTAATGCCCGCTGTATTAATAAATCGGCACTGGATGCGTGAACTGGAAAACTGGCAATGCCAATGTCGACTTGTCCAACCAAATACGTGCCATCAAGATAAATTCCTTGCTCTAACGTTGCCTTGATATTAGAGACATATTGTTTTATCAACGCTGTTTCGACATCAGCATTAATCAACACTGCAAAGGTATCATCATTAAAACGACAAATAAAAACTGGCAACCCCTTAGTAGACTTTTCAAACGGATACATATTAAGGCCATCAAGTTTAGCGTTAAGCTGAAAACACAGCTCAATAAGATAGTCATTCGCATGCACAATACCAAAATTAGCGCGTGTCGTAGCGTATGTATACGGTTTAAAAAATAATAACGTATGAGCGTGATTGCCTTTTTTGCGTTGCTCTAACGCTTTATGTAAAACAATATAGTTAGGTAAGCCACAAACAGGATCGTGAGTAGACATATACTGGTGTTTCGCTTCTTTGACTCGATAACGCTCAGCGTGAGCAAGCGTAACTAATGCAACTTGCAACACCACAGCAAGCATAAAATAATTGGTCGCAAAATGGTTGTATGATAAATAACCATAGTAATTAAGTGGGACAATTAAACTTGCATAATAAATAGGTATCCAGCTAATAATAAATGTTTTACTCCAGCGTTCCTTATTTATATAACCATTCATTAATATCCAAGTCATCAGACCATAAAACACAATCTGAACAATTGTTATTAATTGATTGTTAAGCCCTTCAGGTAAGAAAAGACACACTATCGCAAGTAAAAAACAGCCGTAGGAAAAGTAACGACCAACTAAAACGCTGCGTGTTCTTGACTGTAAACTAGACTTTAAAAAATCCACTGCGAATAAAATTGCAAAACCTGTCATTAAAAACTTAAAACTGACATCTCGCCCTACCAGATACGCAATCAAGGTATCTGAGAAAATAAAATAAATGTAGCCATGGCTCAACCCTGTAACCAACAACGCAAAGAAGAGAAAACCACTGTGAAACATATAAGTGTAGCTGCCGCTGTACATAAACAATGCTGCGTTATAAAACAACATTAAAAGTATGATCCCAATATAAACACCCCATATTGAAAACTCATAATTCATTGTTTGACTGAAACTTGACGTTGAATGCACATAAACAGGCACGTGCGGTAAACCATCACTTTTAACTCGTATAAATAATGTAGCGCTATTGTTTGCAGGTAAACTTGAGGCTAGATGAGGGAATGCTTTACTGGTGCTTGGTGAAATATATTTGTGTCGGCCTAAAGTAGCGCTATCAATCAGTTGCTTATCTTTGACTAAATAAAAATCGACTAACGCCAATGATGGGTTATCAAGGTGAATGATAAAATTTTGTAAATCAAAAGTTCGATTCGTTAAGGTCAGTTTTAACCATAACGATTGGGTATTATTGACTTGTGCAATAGCTTTAATAGGCTCAAAAGGAAGGTCTGGTTGTTGAATAAGTTGATTAATCGAAAGTTGGCTCTGAGCATCATGAAAGACGGTAATTTCATCGTTTACTAACTGGCCATTTGCTATAGATAATTCAAAAGCACTCACAGAGTTTTTGCAAAAACAGCCACATAAAAAAAGTATAAATGCTAATAATCGTCCTTGACCAATCATCATTATCTCCCAGACAACAAACAATATTGAGTATGGGGGATTTCATTAATAATGCCATTTTTGTATCAAAATTAGTGAAACCTTGTCCCGATTTACTAATTTAATTATCACTGCATAATATAAGAGTAGATATAATAGTAGTGAGTAAAAAGGCACCGAAGTGCCTTAATTAGATATTTTTATCATCACTAATGCGACTTGCAACAGCTCCATCTTGCCCTTTGTATTTTGCATCAACCCTAACGTTATAAGGATTATCTGCAGGACTTGACATGGTTTCAAAGCTCAATGCGCCAATCTTCATTAACGGACGCAGTGCCAATGGCAACTTACCTGAATTATAAAATTCTAATACAATATTACCCGACCAACCCGGGTCGATTCGATGAGCCGTCACATGCACCATTAGCCCCAAACGCGCTAAAGATGAGCGACCATCGAGCCAACCGACAATATCAGCCGGCAAAGTTACCGATTCATGAGTAATAGCTAAAGCAAGCTCACCTGGGTGAAGAAAGAAAGCTTCATTCCCTTTTAACACGATTTCATCGGTCATAATGGATTCCATCGCAAGATTGAGCTGCTCTTTAGGTCCACTTAAATCGATATAAGGTGCTGCATGTTCTTGAAACACTCTAAATTTATTGCCTAATCTTAAATCAACAGTAACACCCGAAATCATTTCATCAGTAGGGGCTGGGCTAATGCGGATCTTTTCTTCTGCTAAATACTGCTTAATATCTCTATCTGATAATCTCATTTACTTAATCATCCGTAATGACTATTTCTAATTGACTGTGACTGGCATTTTGATAATAAAGCTGACTAGCAACTGCTCGCGCAGCGTCACAATAGTGCTGTTTAATAGGGCTTTGCCCAACAAAACAAATTGATTGGCCTTGTTCCGAGGTCTCTCTAATGCCAAGATGTAATGGTATTTGGGCTAATAATGGTACACCATAACGATGGGCAAGCTCTTTGCCGCCATCATGACCAAATACATGACTTGTTTCTCCACAGTGACCACAAATAAATGCACTCATATTCTCAATCAAACCGATGATAGGAATATTCACTTTTTCAAACATCGCAATACCTTTTTGCGCATCAGCAAGTGCCAAATCTTGTGGCGTTGTCACAATTACAGCACCACTTGTTGGTACTTTTTGGCTCATTGTAAGCTGAATATCGCCGGTACCAGGTGGCATATCCACCACTAAATAATCTAAATCACCCCAATCTGTTTCGTTCAATAATTGAGTCAGAGCTTGTGAAGCCATTGGTCCTCGCCATACCATCGCTTGCTCATTTGGCACTAAAAAACCTATTGATTGTGCTTTTAAATTATGCACTTGTAAGGGAAGTAATGTTTTGTCATCTTTGGCTACTGGTTTTTGATCTGCCAACCCAAGTAACATAGGAATTGATGGGCCATAAATGTCGGCATCTAAAATGCCAACCTTAGCGCCTTCTAAAGTAAAAGCAGCCGCTAAATTAACCGCAGTGGTCGACTTACCTACCCCACCTTTACCAGAAGCCACCAAAATAATATGCTTTATTTGAGCAAACTTAGCGGTACTTTGGATATGGCAGGTCATTTTCAACGTCACATCATCGAGGGCTAGTCGTTCTTTTACAAATTCACTTATCAGCGCTTGTTCACCAGACGCAGCAAAGCCGACCGATAAAGTAAATGTCAGTGTGTTTTTTTGCCAAGAAGAACTCGATACTTTGGCACAATCCATAACCCCAACCGGAAAAACGGTAGAACGATATTGTGACAATACTTCAACTAATTGAAGATTTCGTTTTTTGTCTTGATTGAATAATGAATTTAAAGCAAACATGAGAAGAAATTCAGGTTTCGATAATGAAAAATGCTGCGGAATTATGTAACATTCGCCCCATTAAAACCAGTCAAATCCATCAATTTGCAGTTTAAGCCCTTTGTTGAGGCTTTAAACTTGTTTATTATTGATATTAATTAACGCGAATTAACACTATTATTGTTGCAAATTGCAGCTTGGAACACGGTAACAACACTTATGGCACAGAGAAAAATTCTCATCACTAGCGCATTGCCTTATGCTAACGGCCCAACTCACTTAGGCCATTTATTAGAATATATTCAAACCGATATTTGGGCTCGCTTTCAAAAACTTCGCGGACACCAAGCTTATTACGTCTGTGCTGATGATGCACACGGTACACCTATAATGCTCAACGCTCAAAAGCAAGGCATTACACCTGAAGAAATGGTGGCTAATGTCAGCGTTGAAAGACAACGTGACTTTGCAGACTTTAATATTAAATTTGATAACTACCACAGCACACACTCACCAGAAAATAAAGTGCTGAGCGAACTTATTTACAATCGCCTAAACGACAAAGGCTACATAAAGAAACGCACCATCTCACAACTATTTGACCCTGAAAAAGGCATTTTCTTACCTGATCGTTTTGTGACAGGTACTTGCCCAAGTTGTGATGCAGTTGACCAAAATGGTGATAGCTGTGATGTCTGCGGTGCAACCTATAGCCCAACTGAATTAAAGAATCCTCGCTCTGTTATGAGTGGGGCAACACCTGTACTAAAAGATTCTGAACATTTTTTCTTCGATTTACCCGCATTTGAAAGCATGTTAAAAACATGGCTTCACTCTGGTTCAATTCAAAGTGAAATGGCCAATAAGTTAGAAGAATGGTTTGCCGATGGCCTGCAGCAATGGGACATCAGCCGCGATGCACCATATTTTGGTTTTGAAATTCCAAATGCACCGGGTAAATATTTTTACGTTTGGCTTGATGCGCCAATCGGTTACATGGCGAGCTTTAAAAACTTATGTGATAAAACAGGCCTAAACTTTGATGAGTTTTGGGCAACCGACTCAGATGCAGAGCTTTATCACTTTATCGGTAAAGACATTATTTATTTCCACAGCCTGTTTTGGCCTGCCATGCTTGAAGGGGCAAACTTCCGTAAACCAACCAATGTATTTGCTCATGGTTTTGTTACGGTTAATGGCGCTAAAATGTCAAAATCTAAAGGGACCTTCATCAAAGCTCGTACTTATTTAGATCATCTTAACCCTGAATACCTACGCTACTATTTTGCAGCTAAATTAAACTCAGGGATCACCGACTTAGACTTGAATCTAGAAGATTTTGCCCAGCGCGTGAATGCCGATTTAGTTGGTAAAGTAGTGAATATTGCCAGCCGTTGTGCCAGCTTTATCACCAAAAAGTTTGATGGTACGTTAAGTGATGTAATTTTAGACCCTGCACTAATTAGCGAATTTCAAACTGCATCAGACAGCATCGCCAACCATTTTGAAGGTCGCGATTACAGCCGCGCGATCCGTGAAATCATGGCTTTAGCTGATAAAGCCAATCAATTTATTGATGCACAAGCGCCTTGGGTTTTAATCAAAGACGACACGAAACAAGAACTTGCACATCAAGTATGTACGCAAGGTTTGAATATGTTCCGTTTATTAATGGTTTATTTAAAGCCAGTATTACCAAAAATGGCATCCGACGTTGAAGCGTTCTTAAATACTGATTTAGCATGGGAAAGTGCTCAAACTGTACTAACAGGCCACAAAATCAACCCGTTTAAGGCATTAATGCAACGTGTCGAAATGGATAAAGTGAATGCCATGCTTGATGATTCTAAAGAAAGCCTTGTGGCAACACCTAAAATTGACCCTAACAGCCCATTAGCCAAAGAACCGATTGCCGCTGAAATCGAATTTGATGATTTTGCCAAAGTTGACTTACGCGTTGCTAAAATTGCTAAAGCAGAACACGTTGAAGGAGCAGAAAAACTGCTTAAATTGACCCTTGATTTAGGCGGCGAAACACGTCAAGTTTTTGCAGGTATCAAGTCAGCTTATCAGCCCGAAGATCTTGAAGGTAAATTAACTGTCATGGTAGCTAACTTAAAACCGCGTAAAATGCGTTTTGGTATGTCTGAAGGTATGGTGCTAGCAGCTGGCCCGGGCGGTAAAGAAATTTATATTCTCAATCCAGATGATGGCTCAGTGCCCGGCATGCGAGTCATGTAGTCAACCTTTTAAAAACGCACTTCGGTGCGTTTTTTTCTTTGTTCCTTAAACTAAAATAGGTTGATAATTTAATAGCTGCTATTTAATACCAATCGTAATAAATAACTGATCACCCTAGCTTGTTAAAACACTCGATAACTTAGTTAAATTTTTTGATTGTAGAATAACTAACCTGAGCTTTGGTTAAGAGATTTACTAACGTATTGATATTGAATTGGTAGATGTTTTTCAAGTCTGTAGCCGGAAACTTTTAAGGATAACAAGGCGAATTTACGCGTCAATAGCAGGCCTATTGTAAGTAAATTCAACGCCGTTAGCGTTGAAAGTAACCGCTGGAGATAAATTTATTATCCAGAGCTCAGGTTAACTACTTATCGAAAAAATCTGCCTTGTTCTCAAGCATTTTTCCTACGCTATTTTTGATCACTTACTTATCGTGATTGGTATAAGTTAACCAAATAGCCATGCGTATAGCGAACCCACTATTTAACTACATCACTCCCAAGTTATTAAGCAATTTTTACTCTACTGAGCGTCACCTATTTTGTTTTCCCCAATATACACACTTACATGATGTAACAGCTTGATCCGTACCCCAATATAAAGTAAGTTAACCATAATTAGATGTGGTCGAAAATAAAGAGCATCCCGTTGAAAACTAATACCTTACATTAGTAGTTTTCGCCCAAGCTCATAGCAAAAGTAAGACTCTTAGACCCAACTAGTTTCTCTTTTAACATGCAAAAATAAAATTGAATTAAAAGTGAACAAGAGACAAAACATTTCCTGATAATGGTAAAGCATCTACTAGCGTAGAGGATATAAATGACAACAAATTACCAAGACATCAAAAAAATATGTGACGAGCTGCTGATTGCAGGTAAAAAAGTCACTGCAGCAAAAATATTAGCGCAATCGACTGGACCACAAGCGAAAATTCTGAGCTATTACCAGCAGTGGCGCAATGAGTTACTTGAGCATACCAAAGCCAATGCTGAGCCTGTTGGCATGAGCGACACATTTTTAACCGCATTCAAAGCGGAAATGACCCGGTATTCTCAAGCCCTCACGCATAATCAAGACTTACAACTTGAGCAAGCTCTCGAAGTAGAAGCACTCTCATTAGCGAGTTTAGGCAAAGCAGAAACTGAGTTAGTTGAATTACGCCAATCGGTTAAAGTACTCAGTGAGCAAGTCAAAGACGACAGACATCAATTTGATACTCAATTACATGCCATTGAAGACAAATATCAACAGCAAATTAGTGAATTAAAAAGCCATTACGAAAAACAAATTCTCGGGCTTAATCATGACTCTCAAAATAACATTGCAGAGCTCAAAAATGGTTACGAACAAAAAATTGCTGACTTAACCAACTCTACCGCATTAGAACTTTCGGAACTTAAAAAAGGTTATGAAGAGCTTATCAGTGAGTTAACTGATAATCGAAATCAAACCATTAATGAGTTAAAAGAAAATTACTCCAAACACATCAGTGAACTCACTCAGTCAAACGACAATACGGTGAGTGAACTTACTGCAAAACACCAAAAAATATTAAGCAATACACAACAGCAAAGTGATGAACAGATCAAAAATCTCAAACATGACTTTGAAGAAAAGTTAGCGTCACTGGCAACCGACAGCAACGAAAAAATAAAATCCTTAGTTGATGATCGTGACTCTGCTATTAGCAATGCTACCGCCAGAGCCAATGCACAAGTTGAAACACTCAATGCGACATTAAATGAAAAAGAGCATTTAATCGAACAACTGAGAGCGCAAACCAACAGTGCACAGCAAGAGCTTAAAACATTACAAGCACAATTGTCTGAGCACCAAGCTTCGACGAGCGACAAACTAACAGAACTCAATGATGCCAGCTCAGCGAACAAACAACTCAAACAAGCGTTAGCTGCAGCACAAGCGACTATCAACGATTTAACGCAAAAAATGCAAGAAGCCAATCGCGTTAACGATAGCCAACAGCAAACATTTAATAATCAAAAAACAGAAGTTGAAAAAGCGAAAGAGCAAGTCCTTTCATCACAACAAATGATGACTGAATTACGCAATGAAAATATCCAGCTATCTAAACAGATGAATTTCATTAAAAATAGTTCAACTTCAACAATTGAACGCTTAACAACTAATTCTGAACAAGCGTTAGCGAAAATCAAGCTACTCGAAAGTAGTTTAATTAACGAACAAACCGATGCTAAAAAAGCGATCTCTGAAAACAAGCGCTTGTCAGAGCAGCTTGATTTTATCAAACAAAACTCTGCAACCACGTTTGAACGCTTAACAAAAAGCGCAGAGCATTCAGCAAATAAAGCACGTCAATTAGAAGATGAATTAAAAGCAGCAACGGCATTAGCTGAGCAATTAAAAGTAGAAAATGCCAAACTAACAAATCAAAAACAATTTGCGTAATCAATTAGCTCCACTTAATGCCGTTATGGCTTAAGTGGAGTTTCTACATTTTTACTCTTATGCACTCATTTCTCTTTAGCACTTTCATACTTCATTGTGTTTTATCTTGATGGTTCAAGAGCATTATCAAAACGCACAATCACCTAAATTTTACTAAACTCGAGTACTCAAAATACGTGATGGAAAATAAAAACTCACGTTAACAATCAATAAAAGCCAAACTAACCACATGATTTTAATTGATTTAAGTTATTTTAATGTGAACTTTAATTTAGCACTCCTTAATTGAAATATAACTGTAACAAACTTACTGTTTAATGCGCCGCAGCCAAGGTCAGCAGATGGGTGTTGCTGACTCAATTCAAATTTTGCGGGATGCAAACTCATTTGTTAAGCCAAAAGCGGAGCTGACTCCCTTTTGCTGAGAATTAATTATGCAAACACAACCGAATTTAGCTAAAAAAATGTTCAACTGGTTTAGCGTCGCTTTTTTTGTTTACTTGATGCTTGTTGCCGTCGGCACTGTAAGCAGTGGCTTTAAACTTTTTTCTGGTGGAAGTGAAGGCGCTAAAGAAATTTTTGAGTTTGCCACCAACCCGTTTGTAGCCTTATTGATGGGCGCCCTTGCAACCGCATTAGTTCAATCCTCTTCTACGGTCACATCTGTTATTGTTGGCCTCGTTGCTGGCGGTTTACCTTTAAATATAGCGATTCCAATGATTATGGGTGCTAATATTGGTACTACCATTACCAATACCATAGTGTCGTTCGGTCACATTCGTGATAAAGAAGAATTCAGACGAGCGTTCAGTGCCTCAACGGTTCACGATTTTTTTAACTTGATTGCAGTTATCATATTCCTTCCGCTAGAACTTGCTTTTGGTCTGCTTGAAAAACTAGCCAGTGCATTAGCGCATTTTTTCCTTGGTGATGCCGATTTATCAATGAAAAGCATGAACTTCATGAAACCTTTGATCAGCCCAGGTGTTGATTTAGGTAAAAGTATGCTCGGTTTCTTAGAAGGTAAAACACTGGGTATGGCGTTAGTGTGTTTAGGGATAGGCCTAATTTTAGTATCTGTTACCTTCCTAGGAAAAATACTAAAACAAGTTATGGTTGGTAGAGCAAAAGAGATTTTGCATCGTGCGATTGGCCGCGGCCCGATTGCAGGAATAACTTCTGGTGCAGTTGTCACTGTCATGGTGCAATCATCATCAACCACCACAAGTTTAATGATCCCATTAGCCGGTAATGGCATGTTCACCACTAAGCAAATTTACCCATTTACGCTTGGCGCCAACATTGGCACAACCATAACAGCTTTACTTGCCGCTACAGCGATTTCAGGCCCAACCGCGTTGGTAGCACTGACTATTTCCTTAGTGCATGTATTATTCAATGTCTTGGCTGTACTGATTATTTTTGGGTTACCGTTTTTAAGAGAGTTGCCCATCCATGCGGCTGAAAAATTAGCTGAGATTGGTTCAAAAAATAAGTCGCTAGCGCTTAGTTATGTATTTGGTGTCTTCTTTATTATTCCAGGATTACTTGTTTTTGCCGCGAGATAACGTGGTAGTAAATTAAAAAACAGACTTAACTATCAACAACCTGATGGCATAAAAAGCGCTCTTTTAGTGACTAAGAGCGCTTTTCTGTTTCTGTAAAACAACTTTTCTACCGTTAAATAAGCTTTAAATTTTTGTTAACCTCATAAATTTGCTATTTATCGTTTAAACCTTGCTGTAAAACGTAATTCCACCTAATTTAAGCACTTCTAATTATAATTTTAATCCTCATCTTCCCCTGGAGAACGGATGCTCAAATCATCATTTATCGCTTGCCTATTAATGGCAAGTATCCCGTGTTTTGCCTCAAGCACACTCTCTATTCCATATATTGAAACCCCAGCCAACATTGATGGCTTATTAGATGAGCCACATTGGCAACTCGCTAAAAAAATTACCGTCGATAACATCACGTGGCCTTACGAAAATCAGCCTAGCCCTGAAAAAACAAATGTTTATGTGTATGAAAATGGCGAGATGCTTTATGTGGCTTTTGAGGCTTTTGACAGTGAGCCTGAAAATATACGCGCCTTTTATCGTGACCGAGATAAAGCGTGGGATGATGATCTAATTGGCTTAAAAATTGATTCTTTTAATAATCAAAAACTAGCATATCAGTTTTTTATCAACCCGCTCGGTGTGCAAATGGATTCCATTGAAAATGAGCTTACTAAAGAAGAAAGCGATGCGTGGGATGGTATTTGGGAAAGTGCCGGCCAAATCAATGATAAAGGATATATTGTTGAGGTTGCCCTGCCCTTTAGAATGCTGAATTTTGATGACAGCGTCAGCACAAAAACAATGGCGATGGAGTTTTTACGGTTTTTACCACGTAATGAACGATTGCGTATTTCAAGCATGAAAATTGACCACAATAACAATTGCTGGATTTGCCAAATGCCAAAAGTCAGTGGCTTTGAAAATACAGAGCAAGGTAACAATCTTACTTTAGTGCCCGCTTTAGTCATGGGTAAAAGCCAACAGCGAGACATCACTAATGAACCTGCGTCTGATTGGCAAAGTGATTCTAATGTTGAACCTAGCCTTGATTTAAAATGGGGGATCACCCCAGATATTACGCTTAATACCACACTCAACCCCGATTTTTCGCAAGTCGAAGCCGATGTAGCACAACTGAGTATTAATGATAATTTTGCGCTTTTCTTCCCTGAGAAAAGAGCTTTTTTTGCCGATAATGCCGATTATTTTTCCTCTCCTTGGGATTTAATTTACACCCGTAATGTCGCCGAACCTGATTTTGGTGCAAAAATAACAGGTAATCTCGATCAACATAACTTCGCTGCTTTTGTCGCTAATGACAAACAAAGTAATATCATTATCCCTGGTAATTTAGGCTCAACCATTGTTTCTCTTGCTAGTAAATCTACTAATGTCGCCGGTCGATATCGATATGATTTTTCGAATAACTTCTCAATTGCAACGACAACAACTGCACGGGAATCCGATAGCTACCACAATTACATGATGAGTTTAGATACAAAATACCGTTTAACAGATAACGATACGTTTGTATTTCAATACGCGCAATCAGATACACAGTACAGCACAGAATTTGTCGATAACTTATGTGGCGCAACAGAGTGTCGTCAACCTGAAAATGTACAATGTGAAATAGGCTCTAAGTGCGCCTACAGCGAGCCATTATTACGAGTACTATCAGATAGCCCTTTAAAAGATAATGCATACCAAATCAAATACGAACATGATGAAAAACATTGGTCTGTTTTTTCTAACTACAGCAATTTAGGCGAAGATTTTCGCGCTGATTTAGGGTTTATGGGGCAAATCGACTTTAATAAGTTTGTCACTGGTGGTCGCTACCGTTGGTACGGTGACGAAAACACATGGTGGAATCGCATGTCTTTTTACTCTGATTGGGATATCAGTCATAACGATAATCAAGAACTACTCGAAAAAGAGTTAGAAGCCAGCTTTACAATTAATGGTCCACTACAAAGTTACATCAAGTTTGATGCTATGAAAAGACAGCGTACCGGTTTACGTCATGATAAGAGCTCACTTGCCATCGATGGAAATACCACTTTGTTTGATGAAAACTTAGTCACGCTTTATGGCGAAATGAAACCACTTGCAGGTTTATTTATGGGTCTTAATGTGTCATCAGGTGACTCAATTGATTTAACCAATAACCGCCTTGGAAAGCGCTTTAGCGTGCGACCAACCATGAATGTAAATTTAACCCGTCATCTTGAACTAAAATTGCGCCACACTTATGAAAAAATGGACTCCGCAAACACACATTTATTTACAGCCAACTTAACCGATGCAAGGCTAACGTATCAATTTGATATAAAAAGCTTTTTACGGTTAGCATTTATTTACACCAATATCGATCGCAATGTTGAAAACTATCTGATTAATGTTGATAAGCGCTATCAAAACTTTTCTACACAGCTGCTGTACTCCTATAAAGTAAATCCCCAAACAGTCTTTTTTGCGGGCTATTCTGACAATGGTTATAAAGATGATGATATTGAGCATTTAAAACGAAATGAAAGAGCCGTTTTTGTAAAATTAAGCTATGCATGGTTATTATAAAATTCATTCTATGAAATAAGTAAAAACCCTGATTTTATAAGCTTTGGTAAGCCTTATTGATATAAGTTATAGCCAAAGCTTCCTTCTTTTTTTATGGCACAATTGTATGCTTAAGCTAATAGCTTCCAAACACATTGGAATTTAAGGAAAAGCAAATGTCTAAGATTTTTAATGATAATTCACTCACGATTGGTAACACACCACTTGTCAGATTAAACCGCGTCACTACAGGTAACGTCTTCGCTAAAATCGAAGCGCGCAACCCAAGTTTTAGCGTTAAATGCCGTATTGGTGCATCAATGATTTGGGAAGCTGAAAAATCAGGACAACTTACCAAAGATAAAGAGATTATTGAGCCTACATCAGGCAATACGGGTATCGCACTTGCTTTTGTTGCAGCATCACGTGGTTATAAATTAACGTTAACAATGCCAAGCACAATGAGCTTAGAGCGCCGTAAATTATTAAAAGCGTTAGGTGCTAACTTGGTATTAACCGAAGGCCCTAAAGGAATGAAAGGCGCGATTGAGAAAGCGCAAGAAATTCAACAAGCTGAGCCTAATAAATTTGTTTTATTACAACAATTTGAAAACCCAGCTAATCCAAAAATTCATTTTGAAACCACTGGCCCTGAAATTTTTGAAGCAACTGATGGCAACATTGACTTTTTCGTTGCTGGCGTTGGTACAGGCGGTACTATTACAGGTGTTAGCCGTTATCTTAAACTTGAAAAAGGCTTAGCGGTTAAATCAATTGCTGTTGAACCAGTTGACTCACCTGTTATTTCTCAAAAGTTAGCCGGACAAGAAATCAAACCTGGCCCTCATAAAATCCAAGGTATTGGTGCAGGTTTTATCCCAGGCAACCTAGATTTAGAAATGCTAGATGGTGTTGAGCAAGTTTCAAATGAAGAAGCAATTGCTACTGCACATCGTTTAATGCAAGAAGAAGGTATTCTAGCGGGTATTTCATCAGGTGCTGCTGTGGCTGCTGCAATTCGTATCGCTGAAAAACCAGAAAATGCAGGTAAAAATATTGTTGTTATTTTACCAAGCTCTGCTGAACGTTATTTATCTTCTCCACTGTTTGCTGAAGAATTTAGCGACCAAGAACTTGTACAATAATACAAATTCTCTTTCAAAAAGCACCTAAGGGTGCTTTTTTTGTGCGTAAAAGTCACAGTTGCGCTCAGAATCTCAACTGATATAGTTACAGATAGTTAAAATAGATAGGTTAATGATTTATGGTTTCTTTACGCATTTTACTTTTAATGGTAGTTAGCTTTTTCCTCACAGCTTGCGGCGATGAGGGCCCTGATATCAAAGGAGACACCAATACCCCCGAATATGCAACCATCCATTTTTTTCATGCTATGTATAATGATAAAGATTTAGAGCAAGTAATGTCTATGTCAACGCCAAAGCTCGCTCGCATAATTCAATCCTATGGTTCAACCAGCCAATTCTCTCGTAGCATCATTAATATGCAGTTTGATGAGGTAAACCTTGAAGTGGACCAAACAAGCCGCTCTGTTCGTAAAATTTATGGTGATAATGCAACCATAACATTAATTTTCTCAGGAACATTTCAAGGTAATAAGGTTGATGATATGCGCAGTGTTAAACTAGTAAAAATAAAATCAACCTGGTATATCGATAAGATAATTGATGACCCTTATGGTAAATAACCTGAGGACTGGGTAATCAATCTAACTTCAATTCAAGATGAACTCCTAATCCCGTATTATTAGATTAAATTGTTAAATCACGCATAAAAAAGCCAAACATAAGTTTGGCTTTTTTGTTTAGAACCGTGCGGTGTTAAGCGGCTTTTGAGTTTTTAACAGTACGTCCTTCAAGTTCACCTGGGGCAAAATTATCAACGTTTATTGCCTGTAAACGCAGTTCATTTGCCGCAAGCATTGCTTCAGCTTCATCTTCATTTATCAGCTTAATGAATTTTGCTTTTTCAATTAGTTCGATAATCGACACTTTACTCGGTAGTTCACCTTTATGCTGCGCTTTGCTTAGTTTTGTAAATAAACCTTCACAGCGATACATAGCTTGAAACGCTTGCTCCATGACACCAGTGCCTGCATTTTCATCAATAAAACATAGGTGCGTTAAACGATTACGCATTACACCGGGTTTAATCATATGTTGGCAAATCTGCTGCGCAGACTCATCACTTGGGAGTTGATAGCTATTGCCAAATGGGAAAATTAAACGTTTAAGCGCATAACCCACCCATTTATTTGGGAAGTTATTACATAAACCATAAAAAGCTTGGCCAATTTGATACAAGCTATGCTCAATTGAATATTCTACAAAAGGTAAATCAGATTGCTGACGACCTTGATCTTCATAACGTTTTAATACAGTTGAAGCGATATACAAATGGCTCAATACATCCCCTAAACGCGCCGATATCATTTCTTTACGTTTAAGCTCACCACCAAGCAACAACATGGCCAAATCAGTAGAAATGGCAAGCGCACGACTCATGCGCCCAAGTTGCTTATAATATTTTGCCGTTGGGCCAGAAACAGGTGCTGAATTAAAGCGTGCAGCAGTTAAACCATGGAACAAGGTCATTGTGGCGTTGGTGCCCGCAAACAGAATATGTTTAACTAATAACTCATCAAACTGTTTGAGACCCTCTTCTGCATCCGCCATTGCGGCGGCTTCCATCTCTTTGAGTACGTAAGGATGGCAACGTGTTGCACCTTGACCAAAGATCATTAAGTTACGGGTTAAAATATTCGCGCCTTCCACCGTAATCGAAATCGGCACCCCCATATAACCATGGGCTAAATAGTTATGATGACCTAACTGAATCGCTTTACCTGCGTGAATATCAAATGCATCGTTAACCACAACACGGCTCATTTCAGTCATATGATATTTAGCAATTGCGGTGACAACCGACGGGCTTAATTTCATATCAATGGCGCTGGCAGTCATTAAACGCATCGCTTCTAGTGCATACGTATGCCCACCAATACGAGCGAGAGATTCTTGTACGCCTTCAAATTTACCAATAGATAAACCAAATTGCTTACGCACATAAGCATAAGCACCTGTCATACGAGCACTTAAATGGCCTGTTGCGCTTGCAAGTGCGGGTAATGAAATACCTCGTCCTGCGCTTAAACATTCAACCAGCATCCGCCAACCTTTACCTGCATAGTCAGGGCCACCGATAATCCAATCTAACGGAATAAAGACATCTTCACCATAGGTCGTACCGTTCATAAAGGCCATTGCCATAGGGTAATGACGCTCACCAATTTGAACACCCGGATGATTAGTCGGTATTAACGCGCAAGTAATACCGATATCGACCTTATCGCCTAATAAACCATCAGGATCTGACATCTTGAACGCCAATCCCAACACACTGGCAACAGGGGCAAGGGTAATATAGCGCTTAGACCAATTTAAGCGTAATCCAAGCACGGTTTCACCATTGTAAGTGCCTTCGCACACAACTCCCGTATCGGGAATTGAACCTGCATCAGAACCCGCTTCAGGGCCTGTTAATGCAAAACAAGGCACATCTTTGCCTTTGGCCAAGCTTGGGAGCCAGTGATCTTTTTGTTGTTCAGTGCCATAGTGCATCAGCAACTCGCCAGGGCCTAAGCTATTTGGCACCATTACCGTCACCGCAGCTGTTAGGCTCTTAGTTGCAATAGTTGAAACAATGGTCGAATTTGCAATCGCAGAAAAATCACGGCCACCATAACTTTCTGGGATGATCAGGGCAAAAAAACCTTCATCTTTAAGGTATTGCCATACTTGCGGCGGTAAATCTTTATCTTGATGAACGATTTTGTAATCATCAAGCATTGCACAGAGTGTTTGAACCTGATTATCTAAAAAATTTTGCTCTTTTTCAGATAAAGTTGGTTTGGCATAAGCATGTAGTTTGTGCCAATCTGGTGCGCCTTTAAACAGCTCGCCATCCCACCAAATATCGCCCGCCTCCATAGCTTCACGTTCAGTTTGTGATAACGGTGGCAGTACTTTTTTAAAAAATGCAAAAGCTGGCCGACTGATTAAACTCAAACGAATATCAGTCACCATAAAGATAATGACCACAGCCACTATCAGCAGAATTAGAATAGACATATAAGATCCCTTTTATTCAAATAAAAATCAATGAGGTTCAGTATAGTCTGAACTCAACTTAATATTTAGTTTTCGGCTAAGACAATTTACTTATTTTGTTTTAATGTAAACTCAAACAAAACGATTGGTTGAATGAGTAAAACTGACTCATCATACCTCATTTTTTATAGGCTAACAGGCTGATTTATCTTTTATTTTTTTATTAGTATCATTTCAACAAATATGCGTGATTTACCCTAAGTGCTCTCACTGTTATGATGCATCAACACAATAATAATGTTTCAGGGGAACACCATGACAACAAAAACCTTTAAGCTCAGCTTAACGGCACTCGTAGTAGGCGCAAGTTTGTCACTGACTGCATGCAACGACACAAATAAAACAACCGCAGTACCTAAAACTACACATGTAGTCACCGCTCAAGATGCAACACAGTTTTTAATTGCATCTGAAAAAGAACTCAAAGCACTTTATTTAGAATCTAGCCGCGCTGAATGGATTTATGCCAATTTCATTACCCATGATACTTCTGAGTTATCAGCGGCAGTAAATGAAAAAATGACCGCTGCTGTGGTTCGTTTGGCTAATGAAGCAGCAAAGTTTAATGCGTTAGAGCTCGATACTGATACACGTCGTAAACTAGATAAACTTAAGCAAGCCTTAACTCTCGCAGCTCCGCAAGACGAAGCTAAAAATGCCGAACTTTCAAAGCTGATGGCAGAATTAGGTGGTATATACGGTAAAGGTAAATACTGTAAAACCGAAGGTGAATGTTTAAGCTTAGGCGACATGACAGCCAAAATGGCAACGAGCCGCGACTACGATGAATTACTCGATTTGTGGCAAGGTTGGCGTCAGGTTTCAAAGCCTATGCGTCCACTGTATGAACAACAAGTAACGCTTGCAAACGAAGGTGCCAAAGAGCTTGGCTACGCAGACACCGGCGCAATGTGGCGCAGCAAGTACGATATGCCTGCTGATGATTTTGCCAAAGAGCTAGACCGTATTTGGGGCCAAGTTAAGCCGCTTTATAATTCTTTACATTGTCATGTCCGCGCCAAGTTAGGCGAGAAATATGGCACAGATAAAGTGCCACAAGATCAGCCAATTCCTGCACACCTTCTTGGTAACATGTGGGCGCAAACTTGGGGCAATGTATACGATTTAGTTGCACCTGCAGATGCAGATCCTGGTTATGATGTGACTGAGTTATTAGCCAAACACAACTATGACGAACTAAAGATGGTGAAAGGCGCTGAGAAGTTCTTTACTTCAATGGGGTTTGATCCACTACCAGAAACCTTCTATGAGCGTTCATTATTTACTAAACCACAAGACCGTGACGTACAGTGTCATGCATCGGCATGGAATTTAGACAGCAAAGACGATTTGCGCATTAAAATGTGTATCCAACGCACTGGCGAAGAATTTTCTGTTATCCATCATGAACTTGGACATAACTTCTATCAACGTGCTTATAATAAATTACCGCTTTATTATCAAGAAAGTGCTAATGATGGTTTCCATGAAGCGATTGGCGATACGATTGCCCTTTCCGTTACTCCTGGCTACTTAAAAGAAATTGGTTTATTAGAGCAAGTACCTGATGAGTCAAAGGATATTGGTTTATTAATGAAAATGGCGATGGACAAAATTGCGTTCATTCCATTTGGTTTATTAGTTGACCAATGGCGCTGGCAAGTATTTTCAGGCCAAGTAACACCTGAAAACTACAACAAAGCTTGGTGGGATTTACGTGAAAAATACCAAGGTGTGAAAGCGCCTATTGCTCGTAGCGAAGCGGACTTTGATCCAGGTGCAAAATACCATGTACCAGGAAATACGCCATATACCCGTTATTTCTTAGCCCACATTTTACAATTTGAATTCCACAGAAGCTTATGTGAAATTGCAGGTAATAAAGAAGCGATTCACCGTTGTTCTGTTTACAATTCAAAAGAAGCGGGTGAGCGCCTAAATGCCATGCTAGAAATGGGTTCAAGCCGCCCATGGCAAGAAGCGTTAGCGTCGGTAACAGGCAAGCCTGAAATGGACGCAACGGCGATTTTAGATTACTTTGCACCACTTCAAACTTACCTTGATGAGCAAAATAAAGGTCGTCAATGTGGTTGGTAATTAATATAAATTACTGACAAAAAAGGCTCATTCAGTAACAGAATGAGCCTTTTTTATTCACCGTTATAATTCATTCAATCATTATTAATTGATTAATATTGACCTGAAATACCCAGTGTAAATTGTTCTTGATCATCAACATAACTAGCGAATAAGGCAATATTTGTATCGATAAAGTACTTTGCATTTACCATCCACTCTGAATCGGCCAAACCTGCGCCCAACGACATTGCAGGGTTAAAATAGTAATTGGCATGAATAGTAAATACGTCGTCATAATCGTTATGATGCACAGCCGCATCAATTGCTAAATGTTGCTGATCATTCAATGCCGTAAAATAACGCGCCGAGAGTGTTTGAGCATCAAAGTCTGTATCGGTTGAAACACTAAAACCTAAATAGTCATAACCCGCTAGCTGATGAACATATTCTGCACTTGCTTGATACACTTCATCAACGCCGTCAGAGTCGTAACGTGTGATGGCCATTTTTAAATTACTGTTGAGTAAATAACCCATACCAACACTATTGCTATCAAAATCACCATAACTCGAATACGCGCCACGAACAAAAATGTTTTCGTTGTAAAAATACTCTCCACCGACACTCACAAGCTCATCACTGCCAAAATTATTCAGCCCACCATAGATTTTAGAATCTGTATCTAGATAGCCAAATTCATCCATGACACCTGAAGTGATTTGTGGCGCAAAATAGTGTTTTACATCAAGCATAAACCCATCATAGCCCGAGTTTTTACCATCGACATAAGCCAAACTTGCAAATGTTTGATATTCTGCAGCCATTAAGGTTGTCGAGCTAAGGAATAACGCTAATCCTAATCTTATTTTCATTGTTCGTTCCTGTTATGTTTGAATTATTCTTTCACTCGCACACCAGTGAAAATAGTTTGAAATAGTAATTTTAAATGATCACTAAAAAAAAAAGCCACTTACCATAAGTGACTCTTTGAACTCATTGAGTCTAATGGTTATAAAACAAATTGACTCAAAATACGATATACATCATTAATGTTATCGCCTGCTTTAAATTCTTTTACTAATGGCTGGGCCTCTGAGCCTATCCAAATTTTGAGTTCGGCATCTAAATCAAAATGGCCTGCACTTTCTTTACTAAATTTAGTGATCTTGCCATAAGGAATGCTTAACATTTCTATTTTTGAACCCGTAACACCTTGTTTATCAATCAATATAAGACGCTTATTGGTGAAAATGAACATGTCACGGATAACTTTATACGCTTTTTGAACTGTTTCACCATCGACTAATGAATCACCAATTAACTCATCAAGTTTATTGCTATCAACCTCACTGGCATTGCCCATTAAACCACTTAATAACCCCATTTGATGCTCCTTGTATGTTCTAACGCTCGCTAAAGCGTAGCTAAAATTTTTAAACTTATGTTTATATGTTCTAAATATCTATTCAAATAATTGATTTTCTAGCGTTTTGCCATTTACTAAACTGCGATAACGCCAGTTTTTTTGATGGCAAAGCTGTAATATCTTAATATCAGCCTCATGGCTTGCAACATTCGCTGCCAATGTGATGAGGTATTCTCTATCTTGTGGCATGGTTACTTTTTCAATTTCATCGAGCTCCTCAAGCAACGCAATTAGATCGTGTTGTTTTTGGCTCATTGCGAGGGTTAAGTAACCTTGCTTAGCATCACTGGCGAATGTTTGATGCTGATGCATTTGGCCACGCTCTAAATACAACACTTGTTGGCATAATCGTTCTAATTCACTTAAATCATGAGAGCTTAAGATAAACGTCGTTTCTTGCGATAAATCCGCCACAAGTTGGCGAATTTCACGAGCATGTAAAGGATCAAGACCTGCAGTTGCTTCATCAAGCATCACAATTTTTGGTTTACCAATTAAAGTTTGAGCAATGCTGACACGTTTACGCATACCATGAGAAAGTGCAGCTGGCTTTTCTTGCAATACCTCACTCAAACCGACTAAATCAAGGGTACGCTGCGCTTCTATTTTACTTTCTTTTGCAGACAAACCTTGTAAACGGCCATAAAAAGTAAGCTGATGAGCAATCGAAAAACGCGGATCGAGCACTGCATCTTGCGGTAATGCAGCCAATTGACCAAAGAGTGCAGCACTGCCTGCTGGGTGGCCTAAAATTTCGACCTGACCTGAACTGGCCTGTAAATAACCGCATAAAATACTAAACAGGGTCGTTTTACCCGCGCCATTTGGCCCAACTAATGCAATCGGCTCCCCTGCCTTTATTTCGAAACTCACATTTTTCAGCGCTTGTTTCGCACCAAAAAAGTGATTTAAGCCTGCAACCTTAATAATGGCACTCATAACGAACTCCTTTTCATAACGATACTTGCTGCTGCTAAGTAACATACTGTTTGAACCACAGGAATAAGATACATACTAATAGAAAAACTTTGCTGCCCTATCACCTCGTTGAGTTGAAATCCGGGGTAAATGTAATAAAGGTATTCAGAATACGGAATATAGTGAGTCAAAATAGCAATTAAGGCGCTCCCTATGCCATAAAACAAAACACACATCACAATGGCTAATTTTGACGAACGGATAAAACTATTCAAAAACGCCATTAAGGCAATAAATGGAAGTACCGCCAAGACTAGCTCTTTAAATAGTCCGATCCCTTTATATAAACCAGGCATAAAAAGCGCACCGTCACGAAACGTCGCCATAAAAATGGTGGCCAATAACGTAAGGGCAATTAACGCGGTGACTATCAGCAATTGCCCGATAAAACGGCCAAATACAACTTCATTTCGGGTCGCTCTAAGGGTAATAAAACGCAAAGTACCTCGAGTGCGGTCTGAGCAAGTTTGATCACTGGCTGCAAAAAGGGCAAATAAAGGGAATGAATACAAAGCCACTAACCAATAAATGGCAAGCTCTGGGACTTTCCAAGTTAATAATTCAGATAAACCAAGTACGCCAAACATTTGCATCGCCATTTGGCGAAAATCTTCTGATGACACTATGGTGACTGCAGAGTTAACTGGGTAACGTAAAATGACAAACCACACGGTGGCAAAAGCGGCTAACGCTAATAGACCCCTTTTGGTAAAAAATAATCGTACTAGTTCAAAAGTGGCCAAGCACCAAGTACGGTTAATGCTTTGTTGTATCAACATATTTTTACTCTTTTATTATTCTCTAACACTACCCTAATCACAATAGTGACCGATTGCGAGCCTTAAATTGTTAATGAGTGTGTTATTTGTAACAGTTAGGATAAAAAGCCTGCAAAGCAGGCTGTTTATTAAATAACCTGAGCTCTGGATAATAAATCTATCTCCAGTGGCTATTTTCAACAATAACTACGTTGAGTTTACTTGCAATAAACCCGTTATTGACGCGTAAACTCGCCTTGTTGTCCCTGTAAATCTCCGACTGGAGAGTTTCTTGATTTTTATATCAATTAAATCAATACGTAATTAAATCTCTTAACCAGAGTTCAGGTTAAATATTTTGTTGATAAATACTTAGAGCTTGCGCTAAATCTTCAATTAAATCATCGGTATCTTCTAAACCCACATGGATACGAATGAGCGGCCCGTGCTGCCAACCTGTTGCTGTGCGAAGATGAGCTAAGGTTAAATTCGCTGTGACTAAACTTTCAAATCCGCCCCAAGAATAGCCCATTTTAAAATGGTGCAATGCATCTAAAAAGGCATTAATAGCCTCTTGCGATCCCTCTTTCATAACAAAAGAAAACAAGCCATTGCTACCTTTAAAATCACGTTTGAAGAATTCATGACCGGGACATGTTGTTAAAGCTGGGTGACGGACATGATCAACTAAAGGGTGTGCACTTAACCAATCGGCAATTTTTAATGCACTTTTTTCATGTTGCTGCAGACGTACAGCCAAGGTACGTAAACCTCTGAGTGCTAAATATGCGTCATCTGCAGAAGTACATTGCCCCATTAAATAAGAATTTTCACGCAGCTGTGGCCAATGAGTTTCGTTTGCAACAGCCACGCCCATCATCACATCAGAGTGACCCACGATGTATTTTGTTGCAGCTTGAATACTAATATCGACACCAAAATCAAGCGGCCTAAAGTGAAAGCCATTACCATAGGTATTATCTAACATCACTAACACACCGTGCTCATGTGCAATGCTCGATAAAAGCGGCACATTTTGCACTTCCATTGAAATAGAACCTGGCGATTCTAAAAATAAAATACGGGTATTAGGACGGATCAGCGCTTTAATTCCTTCACCAATTAATGGGTCGTAATAAGTGGTTTCAACCCCCATATTGCTTAAGATCACCCGGCAAAAATCACGGGTTGGTTCATAAGCAGTATCGACCATTAAAATATGATCGCCTGTTTTTACAAAAGATAGAATCGCATTGCTGATTGCAGCAGCACCTGATGGGTATAAGGCACAGCCTGCTCCGTTTTCTAATTCGCTGATGGCATCTTGCAAAGCAAAATGAGTGGTGGTGCCACGACGGCCATAAAATAAAGTTTGATTCGCGCGATTAACTACAGCGTGTTTCATATCAGCAACGCTATCGAATACTATCGTTGATGCTCGTTGAACGACAGGGTTAACAACGCCATGCGTGAATGCTTTTTTGCGTCCTGCATTGACAATTTGTGTGTCTTTTTTCATTTTATTCTCCAAATTCGCCTCTGAAACAGCAGGAAATCATAACGTTTCTGACGTAGCTGCGTTACGCCAGTGTTCAATTAAATATCGTGAGATGGAATCGGTCCGCGGTAATTTGTAGCCTTGGCTTTCATCGCCCCATTGACCAAATTGGTTTAACTCTGCGCGGCTAAACCAATGAGCCTGTTCAATTTCATCTTCATCAACTGTAATATTTGGCGCTTCTGCTCGCGCTATAAATCCTAACATAATTGAAGATGGAAAAGGCCAAGGTTGTGAGGCCAAGTATTGAATATTCGAGACTTTTACACCCGCCTCCTCCATTACTTCTCGGGCAACGGCTTGTTCAAGCGTTTCACCAGGATCTACAAAACCTGCCAATGTAGACATTGCTCCTAAAGGCCAAACACTTTGGCGACCTAATAAGCAGCGCTCAACTCCATCAGAAAAAACATAAGTAACCAGCATGATTACAGCAGGATCGGTGCGCGGAAACGTTTGATGTAAGCATTTAGCATTAGTGCACTTTCGTGAATGCCCAGCTTCAATCATTTTATTTTGATGACCACATCGACCACAAAAACGATGCGTTCGATGCCAATAGCATAAACCCCTAGCGAGCGCTAAAATTGAAGCCTGCTCACCAAAAATAGCCGAACCATGGCGGCGTAAATCAACAAATTCACCAAAATAATTCAGGGCTTTAAGTCCATCATCATTAAGGTGAGTCACATCAATAGCAAAATACGAATAATCGCTATTGTGGCCTAAAAAAATAGCTTGGCTAACATCAAGTCGGCCTAATTGATCGTGAGTGAGCAATACGGGTTGCGCGCTATCGAATTCAAATAAGTTTTTATCCTGATAAGTCAAAATCCAACGGCTATTTTTAGCCATTTTCGCTTCACACCACACTTCATTTTTGCGCTCTTTACTAGCACGGTTAAGCCCCATTTGCGCGTAATTATACATGTCGAGTTCCTTTTAACAGTAAGTCAGCCCATGTTTGGGACCAAGCAGCCATCGGCTGGATGTGCTGTGCAAGTAACTGAGCATGTGGACTTAAATCATAGCCTTGCGAAGTTTTGAGTACTAAATCTAATGCTATGAGCTCTTTTAATCGAGAGTTGAGTAAGGTTGGTGATATATCTTCACAACGAAGTTGCAGCTCGCGAAACGTAGCTGGGCTGTGCCGTAACTGCCAAATAATACCTAAACACCAAGTACGCCCCAATAAGTCAAACAAGGCCATAATTGGTTTGCCAGTTTTTGAACCTCTGACTGCATGACCGGGAGTGGGCAACGTCATAGTCTGTACCTAATAAAAATGAACCTGATAGAGCCTATCAAATCAAACCTGATTGCGCTACAGAATTTGTAGCGCAATGGGTATAAAAAAAGACCTTTCGGTCTTTTTTTAGTTTAAAGTGTCGCTAAATGCGCTAATAACTTTTGATTTTCAGCTTCGATGTGTTTATAAAATTCAACATCAGCTAATTTACTTGCAGCTGCTTCATCAATAACAATAACCGCATTACGATGCATTTGTAATGCCGATGCAGGACACGCCGCTGTTAACGGGCCTTCGACCATTGCTTGAATAGCATCGGCTTTATTTGCACCCGTAGCTAATAACACCACTTTACGCGAATCTAAAATAGTACCAATACCCATCGTGATAGAAAGATGCGGTTGATATTCATCGGCAGCAAAAAAGCGTGCATTATCTTCTATCGTTGCTTTTGTTAACGTTTTAACACGAGTACGAGACGTTAAACCTGACGATGGTTCGTTAAAACCAATGTGGCCATTACGGCCTATGCCAAGTAACTGCACATCAATGCCACCAGCCGCTTCAATTTTAGCTTCATATTCTTTACATGCGCTCAGCGGATTTTTCGCGTCGCCTGGTGGCACATGAGTATTATTTTTATCAATATCAACATGATTGAACAATTGCTCATTCATGAAGAAACGATAACTTTGTGGATGCTCACCTGTTAAACCTAGGTATTCATCTAAATTAAAACTGGTAACTGTAGCAAAGCTCACTTCATTAGCTTTATTTCGTGCAATGAGGTCTTGATACAGTGCTACAGGGGTTGAGCCTGTTGCTAACCCTATGACTGAGTCTGCTTTTTTATTGATTTGATCTACAAAGATTTGTGCACCGTAGCGTGCAACCTCTGCGGCGTCTTTTAAAATGACTATTTGCATATGACTTGGCTCAAGTTAGGAGTTGAAGAAAAAATGGGATCTATGATTAACCCGTCCGTGCAGTTAGATTAACCATAGATCAAAACCAAATCGGGATATATCGGCGATTGGTTCAAACCATTATGACAACGCTGTCATTATTGCGTTAATGATCTTTATTGTAAAGACCATTAACCCGATTTTTTACATCTTTGTGTTTATTTCAAACAAATACATTTAAACACTAATTAAAATTTTGCGCTTGTATAACCAATGTAATACTAAAAGTTGTACCGCAAGTAAGGAAAATACCGCCAATAATGGCTGCCAAGCCTCGGAACCTGCCGCAACTAGCCCACCAAAAACACTTTGGGCCACATATTCCCATTGCACTAAACTCGATGCTAAATAGATAACGATTGAATTGGCACCAATAATCACAAAAGGGTAAAAATATTTTTGGGTATTGAGTAAATCAACAACCGCATAAAAGCAGGCTAAGAAAATCAAGCTCCACCCTACGGTGACCAAAACAAATGAGCTAGTCCATAAATCTTTATTAACTGGAAAAATCAAATTCCACGACCAACCTAAAGCAAGGCTGGCCAATCCAGCTGCAAATAAATAACCAACCGTTTTCCATTCACCCAATTGATTGGCTTGTGCAATTAGTCGTCCTGCAAATACGCCCATTAGCGCATTAACAACTGCAGGCACATTTGACAATAGCCCTTCAGGATCAGTTGCTCTATTTTGATACGTAATTCCTGGCAATAAATGTTGATCAACCCAAGCATTCCAAGTACCAGCCATGGTTAAATCACCTGCTTGGCCGCCTGGAACTGGCACAAAACAAAGTAATAGCCAATATCCGACCAATAACGACACTGCGGTAATGATTTGTGTTCTAAGGCTTGTATGCCATACCAACATAACACAAATAAACCATGCGACGGCAATGCGACCTAATACGCTGGCATAGCGAATTTCTTCCACATTAAAAGGAATGCCTGTCCCCCAGCCATGGTTATATAGAACACCAAAGCCAGCTAATAAAAATAACCGTTTTAATGCTTTGGCATAATAAACACGGCGCTCTTGAAAGGGTAAATGATCGATGCGTTTAGGCGATAGACCCATCGCAACACCGGCTAAAAAAATAAATAGTGGAAAAATTAAATCGTAAAAAGTGAATCCATGCCAATTACTATGCAGTGTTTGCCCATGAGCCACCTGCCAACCAGTCCATCCAGTGAGGATAAACAATGCGGCAAAAATTTTCTCACCACCCAAAATCCAAAACATGTCCATGCCACGCAATGCATCAAGGGATGCTAACCGTCTTTTTTGCGGTTTTATTTCTGTATTTGTCATGTGTGCTCTCTTTTCAATCACCCAAATCAATAAAAAAAAGCCCCACTTATTGCTAAGCGGGGTTTTTTATTCCAGGAATTTTGTTAAACAATGTGCCCAGCGATATAAGTATTGAGCGCATATTGATTTGTATCTAGCAATACAAAGTCTGCATCGTAGCCAACAGCTATACGCCCTTTTTCATCAGCAATCCCTAAATATTGTGCGGGATACAGTGAAGCCATTCTTAAGCTTTCAGCCAGTGACACATCTAGGGTATTGACTGTGTTACGCACTGCACTTGCCATATCTAATACCGAGCCTGCTAACTCGCCAGTTGATGAGTTGAGGCGATCACCAGTTCGGATCACTTTACGACCATCAAAAAAATCAAATTCAGTTAAATCGGTTCCAACAGGTGGCATCGCATCGGTTACTAATAACATTTTGCCCTGTGCTTTGGTTCGAATCGCTAATTTTGCAGCGTTTGGATGCACATGATGGCCGTCAACAATAAGCCCACACCAGCTTGTGTTATCCCAAAGTGCAGCGCCAACGACACCAGGCTCTCGCGATGTAAAAGCCGACATAGCATTAAATAAATGCGTGAAACCATCAGCACCGGCTTGAAGCGCTGCTTGTGTCGTTTCAAAATCGGCATTGGTATGGCCAATACAAACCTTAACGCCATAACCCACCAAGCGTTTAATATCTTCAACCGAGACATTCTCAGGCGCCAATGTAATCATTTTGATGCCTAAATCTTGACGGGCATACACTGCAAATTCGGCCTCAGAAATAGGTCGAATGTATTTTTCACTGTGGGTACCTTTTTTGGGCAGTGATAAATGTGGCCCTTCAAAATGAATACCCAGCACTGCGGGTACTTTTTCTTTTAAAGCAAGTGCTGTTGCATCAGCCGCAGCTTGCATTACTTCAACTTTATCGGTGATAAGTGTCGGCATCAAACCTGTACTGCCAAAACGGCCATGTGCTTTAGCCATTTTGTCTAAGCAAGCAGGGGTCTGCTCTGCGTTAAAAAAAGCACCGCCGCCGCCATTTACCTGAACATCAATAAAACCTGGCACCAGTAAGCCACCAAGATGTTGACCTTCACCTTCAAAGCCAGCTTGAATCGAAGTGATCACACCATTAGCCACTGTAATTGTTGATTGAGAAAGAAAAACATCACCGGTGAAAACGCTATCAACATGAAATACTTGTGTCATACAAAGTGCCTTTTTATCTAAACTGCAAATGAACTCTCTGCGAAATATACCGCACCCATTTCAGGTGGTTGCTTTGGTGTTTGCACTAATGCTGCAATTTCTGGACGCAACCATTTTTGGAGCGGCTCAGCCAAACCACCAATCATAGATAAACGTGGCGGTTGATTTTCCATTAGCTTTGCTGCCAAATCACTAATATAGCCTGCGCCATCTTTGACAATTGCAACAGCAACGTCATCACCTTGATTAGCACATTCAATCACCAATCGCGCTAATGTCGCATAAACGCTCGAAGGTTTGCCGGCCATTTTCTCAGCGATTTCCATACTATCTTTTGCCTGCAATTGAGCCATCACCGCATTGGTAATACTTGTTTGTGGGCCTAAACCATCAAGTGCTAATAATGATACTTTTACAGCTTCAAGGCCCATCCAAGCACCGCTGCCTTTATCACCTTGCGCAAAGCCATGACCACCATAAATGGTACTTTTTCCATTTACATAAGCAAATCCACACGAACCTGTGCCAGTAATGATTACTGCACCATCACCGCCTTCATGTGCGCCAATACAAGCAGTATGAAGATCGGTGGTTAAAAACATTTTTTTGAATGGGTGATGCCACTCAATAATTTGGCTATACAGGCTTGGTAAATTCACGCCAGCCAAACCTAGGCCCGCCACCATCTCATTGACCGATGATAAACTTAACCCTGCGTTTTCAATCGCAAGCTGAGTCGAAACCATGATGGACTCTAAAGTACGGTCTAAACCATGAAGGGGATTTGCAGGACCGCCTAGGCCCGTGCCTAGCACGCCTTTTGCTGGACTATAAATTGTCGCGCGACACTTTGTCCCACCGCCATCAATTCCTATGTATAACTGGTCCGCATTTGCACTTATTGCAACCATCAAATGACCTCAATCTCTTCTTTTTATCATTAGCTTCGGTATTAATTACAACCGAGTCTAATATCCCTCGACCCATTGTTGATTTAATGTTACACAAATAATGACAGCGTTGTCATTATTTTTTTAGCATTATTTGGAAATCACCTTTTTTAGTCATTTAATTGCGTATAAAGCAAATCAATCTAATCGCAAAATAAAGCTCATACCTTGTTACTATATTTCAGCTTGGTTATGAAAACAAGCTCGCATTTAATACTTAATTAGTCTGATGTAGACATAACAAAAAAGGCATATAGCGCTTTTTGCGCAATATGAAAAGAAAGCTAAACTTATAGCAAAACCAAATATAATCAACATTTAGCGCACTTCAACTTATCACTTTGGAGCCCGATATGGAATCTATAAAAGTCATCGATTATTTAAATAAACGCCCTGTCACGTTTAAAACAACCATGAGTGTTGCTGAAGCTGCTGAACGTTTACTACTTTCTCATCAATCTGGAGGGCCTGTTTTAAACGAGCATAAACAAGTAGTTGGATTTTTGTCTGAGCAAGATTGTATTAAACGTATGCTCCACGAAACCTATTTAAGCGAAGCTTTTTTTACCGTGCAAGAAATTATGACCCGCTCTCCCCTGACAGTAACAGCCAATGATTCTGTTTTTGAATTGGCACAAAAAATGACGGAAAACACACCTAAAATTTATCCCGTTGTTGATAGCGACAATCACTTACTTGGCACTATTGGACGTACAGAAGTACTTAAGGCAATTGATATTCATCTGCATGCGATTTATGAAAAAGGACATGCGCGGTTTGTGTAACACACTCCATATTAGCTCTAAAGCAAATAGTGCGGCGTAATTGCAGTAAAATCGCTTGCACTTCTAATTAATAAATCAGATGTCAAAGCCGGCACACCATAAACACTCACCGGTTTATGATATTTATTTTGAATGCGCTCAACAAGCATTGCAAAATCACCATCTCCTGACACAAGTATTAACTTGTCGACCGTTTGAGCATAATCCATCATATCAATGGTTATGCCCACGTCCCAATCACCTTTAGCTGAGCCATCGCTGCGTTGAATAAAGGGTTTCAGCTTCACCTCGAACCCAATCGCACGTAAGATATTTTGAAACTGCTTTTGTTTTTCATCACTGCGACCAATAGCATAAGCAAATGCGTGCTTTACCTCATACCCTTGCGTTACCTCGGCCCAAAATTGGTTATAGTTAAAATTCGCTTGGTAAGCTTGACGACAGGTGTAATACACATTTTGTACATCAACAAAAATAGCAAGAGTTGGCATTTTATTCCTTTAACAAGGTTTTTTACTGCAAAGCAGTATTTTATACGGCAAACACTGAGTTAATTCACTAAAAAAGGATAAATAGGATGAAATATCTCATCTTTTTAATATCAGATATTTCACCTCCACTTAGCGCACTCAATTTAGCCATTTATTAAATAAAGGCTAAATTGAGTGACGTTATCAACAATACTAAATAAAACTAATTAGATTGATAACTTCAAAATTTAGGGTTAATTCAATGTGGTGTTAAACCCCTTATCCAGAATTGGAGTTAACTAACCTGAGCTCTGGATAATAAATTTATCTCCAGCGGCTACTTTCAACGCTAACGGCGTTGAATTTACTTACAATAGGCCAGCTATTGACGCGTAAATTCGCCTTGTTATCCCTAAAAGTTTCCGGCTACAGACTTGAAAAAACATTTACCAATTCAATATCAATACGTTAGTAAATCTCTTAACCAAAGCTCAGGTTAACTAAAAAGACACGCTAAAACCGATTGAAGGTCGCATCGAAAAGTCATCGGTTTCTTCTTTAATCAATAGCTCATTTACATGAGTGATTTTTTGATAATCTAAATCAATATGGCTCACATTGTCCTGTCCATACGCATTCATTAACTCCAAAATTAACTGAGCATCTAAACCAAAAAAGTCTGTTTTTCGTTCAAAACGAATATCTAACCGATGATAATTAGTAAATCGTTCTGAGAAAGGCTCGCCATAAACCGGCAAAAAACGGTTCGGGTATTGCCGGTTTTCTCTCACAGCTACAATAGGTGTATATGCTTGGCCGCTGCGCGCGGTAAAATTAAAACCGCCATTCCATAACTCATTAATTTGATAATTTACTACCAGATTGATAACAAGGGGTGTATCGGCATAATAATCACGCGTTGTGTTTTGGCGTAAATCGGTGCGTTCACTTTTGGCATAACTGATCGCAAGCCAGCCATACCAATCATCCGTTTTATTTTTATTTAATAAGAAATCAACCCCATACGCGCGCCCTTCAACATCATTACTGTAAAGTTCTTTATTTCCTTGCAATGCCAAGGGCAAGTTTTCCATCGTTTTGTAATAGCCTTCAATTGACCAACTCCACTCATCAACCAAATGCTGAGAAAACCCTAAAGTGGCATGATTTGATGATTGAGAATCCAGCTCTGGATTACCTATTTTCGGGGCTATCACCTCTAAATCTTGCATCCGGTTATATTGGCCAAATTTAGCGGTAATTGTACTGTCAGAATTAAGATAATAATTGAGCGCAAGCCTTGGCATTAAATAAGCCTCATCGGTATATTTATTACCTTGCCATTGCACGCCCATTTCTGATTGCCAATCGGCGTGAAATTGCCAAATATGACTTAAAGCAACAAAATAATTATCCGTTTCAAAAATAGAGCGGTTAGTAATGCGCTCCCCACGGTTTAAATCACAATCAGGATCAAGTTCAGTACAGACATAATGAAACATGTCATATGAAAACTCAGACTCACTATCAAAATAAGCGGTATCAAACACCACTGAATTTGAGCTATTAAAGCGGTAATTCAATCTGGCTTTGTACGTAATTTGCTGCGCTTGTGATTGCTGATAAAACCCTTCGCTCACAGTGGCTACTTTACCGTATTCTAAACGTTCTGTTTCATTTAAAATGCCAACTCCCATTTTTGCACTCAGATCTTTACTAACGTGATCCCAAATTAAACTCTGGCTATTAAAGTGCCGATCAAATACAGCATCACCTTGATACTCTGGGTTTTTTAATGAAAGCTCTGCACGCTGGTTAAAATTAGCGCCCGCTTTATCTTGGGCACCTGTAAAAGAAAAAATAAGGTTATTTTTGCCATCAACATCCCAAACAAACTTACCCTGATAGTCGTTATCATCAGGAGCCTCATTGACTGTGACACCGGTCATTTTACCATCATCATCTTCTAATTCTTCGCCCTCATCAAAAAATAAAGGTAAGGTGCTTTTTCGAGCTGAAAAGTAAAACGCTGTATTTTCTGTCAGTTGTCCTTCGACAAAAATACCCGCATTAAACATCGTAAAATCAAGGGTGGTTGTAATTTTTTGGTACTTAGGATTGCGCAAGCTCACATCAAATACCGCTCCTGTGGCATTACTGTAACTTGTCCCATACCCTGCCGAATAAAGTTTAAAATCTTGAATTAAATGACGGTTAAAAATAGACATCCCAAAATCATGAAAGATATATCCAGCAGGCATAAAATCAACTTCAAAGATATTGTCACTAGGTGATGAACCTCGTACAGCAGGCTCGCTCATTGAGCCACCAGCAGCCACCACTCCAGGTAAAGCAAAAGCCGCTTGCAATGGATCACCCATCGCACCTGGCATTGCGACCAACTTTTGGGCATCTTCAGTGATATGAGACATGATTGAGCTTCGACGGTGCTGCACTTCAATGTGTTCAATCGGTGCATTGGGTGTGAGCTGCTCGTTGGCATATGTTGTATGACTTTGCAAAGCGACATACAACACACTGAGTGGAAAATATACGGTTGCTCTCATCTTATTAGTCCTTTAAATGAAAAAATATCAATTAAAAAGACTATATAGAGTTTAGTAATCTGAAACTGTTATGAAGTGTTCCAAATTGTAGCATTGTGTCTAAATTGTTGGAGCAATTGGTTCGACATCACTGTCATCCATTGCTTCAATATTAATAATTTCCGAACGATTTAAAGTAATTTTAAAGCGTTGAGACACGCTCTCTTTTTTCTTATTTGTTTGGATTACAACCACGTTAATTTGATAACGGCGTTCGACCGCCTGCTTAGATATTTTTTTATTATCAACACTGTACAGCTTCCCTTCGCCTTTTTTTAAGTAACGAACAAAAGGAGTGAGGTTAAAAGAGATCTCTTGCTGAATTTCATCATAACCTGGGTAAAACTCTTTAGTGACCACCTTGCTGTCACAACGAAAATGTAATAGTTGCGAGTCTTGCTTATTTTGCTGACGACGCTTTTGTAGCAGCGCATCAGCAAGCGGAGGCAAATCTTTAGCTTTGATATATTCAAGCCAAATGGTTTGTTCAACCATGCGTGTTTGCGACGCGCTATTACTAAATAAATTTTCCCATTTAGGCCGACCCTTCTGGATCCACCGCCAAATAAGCTGGGTTAAATCATCTTTGAAGATTTCACGTAACCCGTAGATCACGCCAAGCAAAGCGACCAACATAAAAGTCACTTCAGCAAAATTGGAGCGGGCATTTAATACCAGTGTCATCACAAAAGCCATCATAACGGCAGTGACAACCCCTTTCACCAAACGGCGTAAATTATTATTGAGATTAAATGTTTCTTTTTGGAATACCACGCCAAATTCGATTAACCGCTGTAACAGACGCATCTTATTGGTAATACGATTGGGATCAGCAAGCGTGACTTGTGTATTATAAAGATTAGCGTCACGATACTGCTGCTCTTGAGCACACAAATCAAATAATTTATCCCTTATCGCAGCATGTTCGTAACTTTTAGGTCCATCTGACAATAAATTTAAAAATGATTGTTCTACGTGCCAACTTAAATAATTATCAGCCGTTTCAAAAAATGGGCTGAGTTTTTTATCGGGTGGCGTGTATCGGCGTAACTTTTTAAGCAGCGATTCAGTTTGCTCGCATATTTCTAAAGCTGTAGCGTAAAAAAGATCGGGTTCTTTTATTTTAAGAGCTTGTTTTATATCAATATCTAACGCTATCTTAATTTGATAACAAAATAAATTTAGATTTAATCGATAATCGGCCTGCTCCCCTTTTTGCTGACTGATAAAACGGCTTCGTACTAGGGGCAAATGCAATTGATCAGAATAATAAGCACATTGTGTTTTGATATTACTGTGAAAATAATCATCTTCTTCTAACGTACTTGGGTTAATGCCCATATCAACAGGAAGAGAAAAATACAGATCTGTTCGTAAAAAATCGCGAGGTAGTAGCTGGTGTTGTAATCTCAGGGATAAATTTTCATCCTGAATTAAACTAATTTGGCTCACAGACTAATCGAGCTCCTTTAAATATACGTTAAAAATCATACTCTTTGGTACAAGAAATTCAGTTGCTCATGCGTATACCGAGTTCCTTGGGGAAATACCGACAATGTAGTATAATAAAATGCCTTTGCATAGCAGATTGGCATAATGAACAAAAAACTCGACAAATTACTTAAAACCCATCAAAAGCTCATTCATTCAGAAAACCAAAAAGTCGTTTCCCATGTTCAACGTGAAAAAGACGAGTGGTTTGTCAATACGCTAATGATCGAATCATGCGATGTCCCATTTAAGTTTCAACGTAAAAAGAAATACAAATCACTAGTAGATTCACACGTTAATTTAACCTACTACCCAGATATTGAAACAGTCGCAAGTTTTGAAGTTGAAATAATGAAAGTGGTTCGCATTAAAATTGCGTAGCCACTTTAGGCATTAACCTTCGAAAATTTCATTCATGATTTCAACATGTTCGGCTACTTCACTCGCTTGAGTAAACATTGCTACATGCATGAGCGCATCGCCTTCTTGTACCAAAGGAATATTTAAGCGACCAATCACAATACCTTCATATTTGGCAAATATGGTTTCAACACTTTGACCATTGGGATCATAAATTTTTGCAATCTCTTCCCCCGCTTTAACACGTTCTCCAAGATTTTTGAGCAAACGTACAATGCCACTTTCTGTTGCACGGATCCACGAACTACTGCGTGCTTCAAAAGGCTCTAATGTATGTTTCCGTTTCACTTTTCGAAGCATGCCCAAATGACGCATCACATCCAATACGCCTCTTAAGCCTGCTCGAATACACACCTCATCAAAACGCAGCGCTTCTCCGGCTTCATACAATAGAATTTTAACGCCACTATCATCGGCAGCTTGACGCAACGAACCATCGCGTAAATTTGAATTTAACAATACAGGCACACCAAACGCTTCTGCCATTGCTTTAGTTTGTGGGTCGTCTAAATTTGCGCGCACCTGAGGTAAATTGCTACGATGAATAGCCCCAGTATGTAAATCAATGCCATAGTCACATTTTTGCACTATTTCAGTTAAAAATAAGTTCGCTAAGCGTCCAGCTAAAGAACCTTTTTGAGAACCAGGAAAGCAGCGATTTAAATCACGTCTATCGGGTAAATAACGGCTTTGGTTTAATACTCCAAAAACATTCACCATCGGGACTAAAATAAGTGTCCCTTTAATTGCATTAAGGGGCTCTTGAAGCTGAAGCCTGCGGATAATTTCGATCCCATTTAATTCATCGCCATGTATTGCTGCACTGATGAAAAGTGTGGGCCCGGCTCGCTTACCACGAATAACATGAACTGGAATAGACATATCAGTTCCAGTATACAGTTTAGCAACCGGGATATTAATTTGGACTCGAGTACCTCGGGAAACAGCTGTTCCTGATAACACAAAATCACTGGGCACGAATAATTACTCCTAAATATGCTGTAACTCAACGCTTTATTCATTTGATAAATTAAAGCAGATAGTTACAGCATATTTAGGAGTAATGCAATGAAAGAACTTTAAAATTGGAATTAATAATACATTGAACGATACCCGATATCTCAGATCGCTCTTAACAACCCCTTTTATGCTTTTATGGATCAGGCTGTGACTACAATGGCATTCGATTTATTTAACGCCGAGCTCTCTTAATCGCTCATCTAAGTAAGTTTGTGCTGTATAGCGCTCTGATAAAACAACATCTGGTCGAGGATGCAAAAACAATGGAAGTGAGATCCGCGATTTATCACTTGCTTTACCCGTTGGGTTAATTACCCGGTGGATAGTAGATGGAAAATAACCACCCGATGCTTCTTGTAGCATATCGCCGATATTAATAATTAAATTACCAAAATCACACGGCACATCTAACCAGCCGCCTTCTTTGGTTTGCACTTGAAGCCCAGGTTCATTTGCAGCGGGTAAAACTGTCAGTAAATTAATATCACCATGGGCTGCAGCGCGAATAGCACCGGGCTCTTCATCGCCTTTCATGGGTGGATAATGCAATATACGCAACAAGGTTTTTTCACTGTCCGCAATCATATCTTTTAAATCGATTGAAAAATGTTGGCTAACTTGCGCTGGCGCATATTGTTGCACCCAACTGAGTAACTGCGCTGCAAATTCACTGGCTAGGCGATAATATTCTCGAATTTCGGCTTCTAATTGTGCAGGGACCCGCCCATTAGGATAAACATGAAAATATTCTTTAATGTCTTTAACTTGATGCCCTTTTGCCACTTCTGATACCGAAGGCGGAAAATAGCCGTCTTGGGTTTCTTTGTTAAATAAAAACGCAGTTTTTTCATCTGAATTAAAGAACTGCTGCCAATTACGATAAATCGATTCAACAAGTTCTTTAGGAATTGGATGATTTTTTAATACACCAAAACCAGTATTTCGTAACGATTCAACAAATTGAGCTGGGGCATTATCCGCTTGGTAATCAACAGTAGGCAATTGCATGAGGGTCAACCTATAAAAATAAAAGTACAGTTTAAAAAGGCACTTTAAAAATAACAAGCATAGTCCAGAGCAAAAAATAAACACCTGAGCTCTAAAAAACAAATAACTTACTGTTAATTAATGAATTAACCTTAAAACAACACGTTAGATTAATTACTCTAAGTTGATATAGATCATAGTCAGGTCTCGCTTATATCTATTACTTAGTTCTTTATCATACCTAATCGTTACAATTGAGGAGTGAGTTTATCGGTAAGGGGTAACTCAATAGAAAACGTGGCCCCCTGTCCAGCTAAACTCTGACAAGATAAATCTCCGTGTAAAATCTTATGGACTAAGTTATACGCGATACTCAAACCAAGCCCTGTACCACCTTGGTTTCTTGTAGTGGTATAAAAAGGCTCAAATATTTTACCAATGACTTGCTCTTCAATCCCACAACCATTATCAATAATATCCAATCGGTAATACTCTGCCGTTGCGTAACCCATAATTTTAATCTGCCCTTTTTGGCTTTTACTCAAGCCGTGAATACAGGCGTTTTGAATGAGAATAAAAAGCACCTGACCGAGCACAACAGGATAGGTGAGAATTTTATCATTAGGTAAAATCATAATGTCTGTTTGAACACCATGTGCTTTGATAGTCGAGCTTAAACTGTCAACGACTGACATACAAAAATCATATAAATCAACAGATTGAATTACACCGTCGTCAGCATTAACAGCCACTTGTTTAAACCGTTGAACCAACAGTGCAGCCCGTTCAGTATTGTCAAAAATAAGTGCTAAGCTTTGCTTTGTAGATAACAAAAACTGGCTTAATGCATTTTTAGTTAGCGTGTTTTTATTCACATGATGTTCTAACTCTGAGGTCATATCTTGCACCACACTGGTCGCAGTAATCGCTATACCAATCGGGGTGTTAATTTCATGTGCGACCCCAGCCACTAGTTGGCCCAAATACGTCATTTTTTCATTCATGAACAACTGTTGCTGCGTTTCTTTTAACGCTTGCATATTAAGTTCTAACGCTTGATGCGTAATGAGTAACTCTTGATGTGACTGCGCATTCGACACCGCAATAGAGGCATACGATGCCAATGTTTCAAGTAACATTAAATCGTGGGTGTCATAGCTGTTTTTTGTAATACTTTGAATGCTTATGACCCCAATCACAGTGCCATTTTGCTGAAGCGGGACATACATCATAGAAACCGCTTTTATCTCTTGCTGGCCACTGGCTAAGCTATGAGTCGCACTATCTTCCATTTCATAGTATTTTTTGAATTGCTGAGCATAATCTGAAACTAAGATTGCTTGATTGTGGCTAACAGAGTAAACCGCCAATTGACCCGGCTCATTCATCAAACGGCTGTAGGCATGGTAACGGATCCCTCGTTCAACAGCATAGTTAAACTCAATTGCAGTGCCATCTTCATTTAAAATCCCGATACCAAAGCGATCAGCAACAAATATTTGGCTAATTTGTTGATAAATGACATTGAGCAAGTCATCCAATAATAGCTGAAGCGTAAACTGCTGCCCGATTTGATTTATCACCGAAATTTCGCGCGTTCGCTGTACAACCACCTCTTCTAAATGAAGCGCCTGTGCCCTCACTAATCCAATTCGCCAACGAAAAATCATAAATACTAACGCTACACTGCACAGCGCGATAAGTAATTTAAACCACCATGTTTGCCAAAAATAAGGCTGCACATTAAAAGATAAGTACAAAGGCATTATTTCTTGAGGAAAATGCTCATAACGCGCCTCAATAACCAACTGATAATTCCCAGGATCCAAATTATTCAGTGATATTACTCTTGAACTGGTATCAAGTTGACGCCAACTAACCTCATTACTACTGAGCTTATATTGATAGTTAATTTCATTAGCACGCAATGCATCAGGTACCGCAACCTGAATACTAAAATCATTTTCTTGCGGTTTGAGATCCAAAGCGCCAAGTTTCGCCAATACCTGATTTTTATCGTTTATTTTTAGTTTGGTAATAATCAGTTTCTTACTTATAACATTTGGCTCAAACCCTTTGGGATCAACTAACACAACCCCTTTAATGCCGCCAAACGCCAAAATACCCGAACGCAATTTAACGTAAGAACCGAGCCAAGAAGTGCCAATATCAATCCCCAGTGAAGCATTAAATGGCAACATAAACTGGGTTTGTAAATTAAATAGACTTACCGCACTCCAAATTCTGCCCATAGAGTCAAATAGCATGTTACCGCCAGGCATTTTATCATAGAGGCCTAACAGACTTTTCTGTTGCTCAATTAAAACCGAATCGCCCTCTAAATTCGAAACACGATCAAACCCAGTACTCGTTGTTATCCATAAATGTCCACGCTGGTCCTCTACCATACCTAATACATAGTTATGGCTTAGCCCCTGCGTCGAATCATTTGAGATAAATTGATCTAAAACCTGACTATTAGGCCGCAAACGATAAAGCCCTTGATGAGTACTGATCCATAAATTATGGAACGCATCTTCAAGTAAAGCTGTAGGGGTATCGAGCATAATACTGCCATCTTTTTTATACATCGGCTCACACGCCAAGTCTTGTGGACGTTTAATACACACACCTTTACCCATCCCAACCACTAAGTGCTGATTGTCCATTACTAACAATCTTAATACTGAGCCTGTGGTAAGATTTTTTACAGGCTGTTCAATAAACAATAAGGTGGCAAGATCAAGTTGTAGTAACCCCGAAGACGCAGTGCCAACCCAAATGGTGCCATCTGCTTGCTGTGCCAAAGACACTATATTTTTAAACTCTTGCCCTGTAGCACTTTTCATAATAGTCGCGACGCGCCCAAGAGCTGGGTCGATTAAATCCAAGCCCGTGCCAGTAGTACCAGCCAATAAACGACCATCTAGGAGCTCTAACAGTGTGCGAACATTAGCGAAACTTAATCCCAAGTCATGCTGTAAACTATGTCTTAACATCGCAAAATGATCACTGGTATGAGCGTTAAGAAGCTGCAAACCTTCACCCCAAGTGCCAATTAATAATGTGCCATTACGGCTTAAAAAAATAGTCCCCACATCATCAAACGCTAAACTCGTCGGGTCCGATGCATCATGACGAAAATGCTTAATAAACTGGCCACTTGCTTCTTGGTAAAGCGCCAGACCCTTGCCATAACTTGCAACCCAAACTTTACCATTACTGAAGGGCACAATTGCCCGAATATATGCGTTATCCATCTGAGAATTGGGGCCACTTTGATGATTAACAACCGCCTGCTCACCATCCCAAAATTTCAAACCACTGTGAGTCCCTAACCAATAATTGCCTGCCGATGAACGATAAATACTTCGCACATCGAGTCCTTTTAATGGTTCAATAGTTTTAAAGCTCTGATCTTGGACTTCTTTTTCAAACATCCCTTTGGTCGAACCAATTAAGATTTTTCCGCTGCTATCTGGATAAATTAAAAAACAAATACCGTTGTTTATTGGTAAGTCATAATAACTAATTCGCTGGTTTTGTATGTCAATTTCATCGACACCGAGTTCATGACCAAGCCATAAATGCCCTTGTTGATCAAATTTAAGAGTCCGTAGCGTGTCTGAACGAAGTTTGATTGAGCTTGAACCTGTATTAAAGTGCTCAAATGTATGAGTGCGCGGTGAAAAACGAGATAAACCTGAGGTACGCGTCGCAAGCCAAATATCACCTTGCTCATCTTCAGCTAGTGCCACAATATAATCCGCGGCCGGACTGTTTATATTATTAGGATCATGCGGATAACGTTTAAATTGATAGCCATCAAAACTTACTAAACCATTTTGACTGCCAAACCAAAACATGCCATTACGTGCTTCAAGCCCCGCACTTATAACCCCACCTACTATTTGGCCTTGATCATCCACTTTTTTAAATAAGGGGCTTGCATAACGAAAATCATCCAATGACTGCGCAAAAAGAGTGGTACAAACTAAATAGCTACAACAAAGTAACCACTTGAACATCCCTATCCTTAATTGAGCATCCTGCAATAACACGTCGCTAAAGCGCGCCATGCACAGCATCAGGATAATTAACACGTTAGATTTCTTAGTTATTAAAATATATAAAGCTAAGTATTAATGAACACAACACAATTGCAAGCCTCCCTAGGCAAGTGATGTCAAAACAGAGTACAATTTAATTCTCAGCTTTTGGCCGCAAACAAAGTAAAAACAAGGTGTTATTTTTCCCATGACTTATTGTGAATCTCACAACTCCCAGCCAACCATCTACTGGCATGACTTCGAGACCTTCGGGGCGAACCCTCAAAAAGACCGGCCAAGTCAATTTGCGGGCGTGCGTACTGACTTTGATTTAAATATTATTGGTGAGCCACTGATTATTTATTGCCAACCTGCGCCTGATTATTTGCCCCATCCTCAAGCGTGTTTAATTACTGGGATCACGCCACAACATGCACTTAAACATGGCATGATTGAGGCCGAGTTTGTTGCTAAAATCCATCAAGAATTTGCCAAACCTAATACCTGTGTTGCAGGCTATAACAGCATTCGTTTTGATGATGAAGTCAGCCGTTATGCTTTTTATCGAAACTTTTATGATCCCTACGCGCGCGAGTGGCAAAATGGTAACAGCCGCTGGGATATTATTGATTTAGTGCGCGCCTGTTACGCCCTTCGCCCAGAAGGCATTTTGTGGCCTTTAAAAGAAGATGGCACACCCAGCTTTCGTTTAGAAGATTTAACCAAAGCCAATGGCATTGAGCATGCTGCAGCCCATGATGCGTTATCTGATGTTACCGCAACCATTGCACTGGCAAAACTTATCAAAGACAAACAGCCCAAACTGTATGATTTTTTCTTTAAATTACGCTTCAAAAAAGCCGTAGCGGAATTATTTGATATTTATAATATGGTGCCGCTGGTTCATACCTCGTCTAAAATTCCAGCAAGCCAGGGTTGCACTACGTGGATTGCCCCTATGGCATTTCATCCAGTGAATAAAAATGCGGTGATCTGTTTTAATTTAACACACGATCCTCGCCCTTTACTCGCTCTTTCAGCCGATGAAATCCGCGCGCGTCTTTATACTAAACGCGCTGAACTGGCCGAAAACGAACAGCCCATTGGTTTAAAGCTCGTGCATTTAAATAAATGCCCCATTGTAGCGCCAGCGAAAACCTTACTGCCTGAAAATGCAGCTAAAATAGGCATCGACCGCGCACAATGTTTAGCTAATTTAGCGATTTTAAAAGCCCATCCGGAGCTGCGAGAAAAAGTCGCCGAGGTGTTTCAAAGCGAAAACGAATTTGCAGGCAGCGAGAACTGTGATTATCAGCTTTATGCGGGTTTTACCTCCAACGCCGATAAACATAAGTTTGATATTATTCGCGCTGCAAGACCTGAACAATTAGCAACACTTGGGCTTGATTTTGAAGATAAAAAATACGATACCTTGTTATTTCGTTACCGCGCTCGCAATTGGCCGAACACTTTAACCACGCAAGAGCTTGAAAAGTGGCGTAAATACTGCCAAAACAAAATTATGTATGGCGAAGATAACCCCGCCATCGACGCCCAAGAATTCATGATGACCCTTGAAAACTTAGTGCACGAAAATGAAGGGAATGAGCGCAATATGACGATTTTAAAAGCCCTATATCATTACGCACAAAACTTGTGATCGCTCACTGAGCTGAGCCCTCAGGTTTAGGACTTTCCAATAAAAAAGGGATTTCAAATGAAATCCCTTTTTAGTTAACTAAATAACCGCTATTTGAGTTAACCGCCGCTTATTTTTCTTCAAAATATAACGGTGTACGCGGCTTGCCATCAACGGCTTGCATGGTAGCTGCATCAAAGAGTTGACCGTTAATCATGGTATAACTTACTTTATCGGTTACACGAATGTCCTCAAGTGGATTGCCATCAATCACGATTAAATCAGCAAGTTTACCTGCTTCTAGTGAACCGATATGCTGATCAAGCCCTAAATAATGTGCAGGATCGAGCGTTGCAGCGCGCAGTGCTTCAAGTGGTGTCATTCCGCCTTGGGCAAACATCCAAATTTCCCAGTGCGCTGCTAACCCTTCACGTTGCCCATGAGCACCTAAATTTACCTTAACGCCCACATCTTGCAGCTGTGCCGCTACTTTTGCAGCATTAAAGTGATTGTAGTGATGATCAGGTGCTTTTGTACGACGCATTGAGCGCGGTAATAACTGATTTTTTGGTACAAATTGTGACAATCTTGGGTGCGCCCACACATCTGTTTTATCATACCAATAGTTCTCGCCCCAAATTCCACCATAAGCCACACCGAGTGTTGGGGTATAACCCACTTCGCTTTGTGACCATAACTGCTTGATATCATCATAAATACGCTCTGGTGGAATTGAATGTTCGATACCAGTATGGCCATCCACTACCATGCTTAAATTATGTTGCAGTAACGAGCCGCCCTCTGGCACTACCATCATGCCCAGCTCACGGCCTGCTTCAATAATTTGTTGGCGTTGATTACGACGTGGTTGGTTATACGATTTAACACTAAACGCCCCCACTTTTTGTAGACGCTCAAGATGAAACTTCGCATCATCTAACGAGTCAACATGCGAGGTGTAACCTGGGCCATTGGCGCCGTATAAAATCGTACCGGTTGAAAAAATACGTGGCCCAACAATTTTGCCGGCTTTTTGCATTTCGCTGGCAGCAAAAATTTCACTGGTATCATTGGATGGGTCGTGGATAGTAGTTACACCAAGTGATAAACCTGCAAGGTTTTTCCAGTTTTGCTCAGGAATAATTTCATTACTGCCTTGTGCGCCATGGGCATGGGCATCAACAATGCCCGGCATAATGGTTTTACCCGTTACATCAACAACCTTTGCATTGCTCGGAATGCTAACAGCACCGACTGCGCCAACCGCTTTGATGTGTTTGCCATCGGTTAAAACCACGCCATTTTCAATCACGTTATCGCCATTCATGGTGATGACTCGAGCGCCCGTAAGTGCGACTAAACCACTTGGCTCTGCCATGGGTTGTTTAAAACTAATATTTGCACCATCAGCGACTTTAAAGTCTGATTTTTTTGATTTTATATCAAAAATACCATTTAAATCAGCATGGTAAAGCTCAGGTCCAAGGGTCCAATACAGTTTGTCGGCATCGGTATTCCAGCTAATGTTTTCACCCGCACGCACAGAGAGTTGCTCAAGTGGGAATTGGGTATCTTTTGGCCCAATATTAATGGTTTTACCACTGGCTACAAATGGTGTGATAAACACCTTAAAACGTTCTGCAAACGCTAAATAGCGGCTATCGGGTGAAATTCGAAACTCAGTCGCCAATTCTGACTCATATAGTTTTTGTGCTTTTTTAGTATTTAAATCAATGACTGACAAGCTTGGTTTTTCGCCAATGCCTAGCACATAAATTTTATCGTTATCTTTACCAAATTGTGGTTGCTCACCTTGTTTAAAAATAAGCTCAGCATCACCGCCAGTGCTTGGCACTTTATAAATACCCGGATTTAACGAAAAATCTGGGTCTAAAATTGCACCGCCACGGACTTTACGAAAAACCACAGTTTTGCCATCTGGGCTAAACACAGGCTCTACAAACTTACCTTTTTCTTTGAGTAAGGTTTTACCTTTACCGCTGCGCGTTGATACCACATGCAGCTGACTTTGTTCATCATCTTGCCAGCTTACAAAAGCAACTTGTTTGCCATCGCGAGAAAAAGTCGGGAAAAATTGAAACCCAGCACTGCTTTTGGTCAGTGGTTTGATTTTTCCCGAATCAAGGTTGCGTAAATAGATTTTGCCCATCGCTTCAAACATGGCCGTTTCACCATCGGGTGAAATTTGCACATTACGCAGCATTTTTACGTCAAACTCTGGGGTATCAATGTTTTGCGCAAAACGCAGTGCTTTTTGCATTTTTTTGCTGGTTTCGACTTTAAAAGCAATTTCAGACGCTTGTTTCGTCTTTACATCAACTTGATGAATTTTACCGCCCGCCCAAAATACCAGCCCTTTGTTATCAGGTGTCCAAGCCATAGTTGGATACACGCCATGAATCGCCCACGTTTCTTGCATATCGCGCTCCATCGCGCCATATACTTTTGTCTCTTGACCTGTGGCTAAATCATATAAATAAAGGCTTGATTGAAAATCATCACGTTTGATGTAAGCAAGGGTTTTACCATCGGGTGAAGGGGTTGGGCGAATTGCACCGCCCATTCCTGAGATAATGGTTTCAATGTCACCAGTTTGGCGATCATAACGTTTGATTTTGTAAATTCCGTTAACCGAATCTTTTGAGTAATGAAAGGTTTTACCAGGTGTGGCATCATGAGAAAAATACACATAACGGCCATCTGGCGAAAACGCAGGTTCACCTAAATCTTTTTGATCGTTGTCACGCTTGGTGAGCTGCACCCCATTACCACCCGCTTTATGGTACAACCACACTTCCCCCGCCCCTAACGAACGACTGGCGGTGAAATGTTTACGAGCAATAATAAAATCGCCATCTGGGCTCCATGCAGGGCTATTGAGCAAACGAAACGTTTCTTTGGTCACTGCTTTGGCGTTTTGGCCATCAATATCCATCACCCAAATGTTATCACCGCCATCGGCATCTGAGGTAAAGGCTATTGATTGGCCATCTGGGCTAAAACGCGGTTGCATTTGCCATGCAATGTCTGAGGTCAGCTGTGTCGCTTTGCCGCCAGAAAACGGCATGGTGTAAATATCGCCTAATAAATCAAAAACAATGGTTTTGCCATCAGGGCTAACATCAATGTTCATCCACGTGCCTTGCTCTACGGCAATCTTGGCATCAAAGAATTCACCTTGTGGCTCATCGACTTTCCAACTGGGTTTTTCTTCTTTTTTTGGTTCGTCTGCAAAACTTGGGCAGCTAAACGTCATTGCCACTGCAAATGCAACGCTCGAATAAATAAATTTTTTCATTTGTTGTCCGAATGGTTGTTATCAATAGTTGTTGTCTTTTGATTTGAACAAACATCGGGCAAATTTTCTAGCGTTATCTGACCAATCCCCAAAAAGGGATGATTAATACCAAGCTAGCGGATCAAAACCATAATAGCTACAAAGAAGATGATACAGCTCAGAATCAAACTGGCGCAACGCGCCAGGTTTTTCAATAAAGGTCTCGGTGACAACAGCAAAAAACTCCGCTTCGTTGGTCGCCCCATAACTGTGAATAACATGGGGCATTTGGTAAGCCAAACACGCTTTTAAATGATTAAATGCACGACTAAACACCCGCGACCAGTTTTTATAGGCGGTGGCATCAGCCAAATGAGGGGTGCCGGTAGTGGCGCCCGTTTCTTGATCAAGTTGATGAGCAAATTCATGAAATACCAAATTATGGCCATCTCCCGGTAAGCGGTTTCCTTCTAACACATCGTGCCAAGACAATACCACAGTGCCACCCGGCCACGATTCACCTTGGCGCACCACTTGATGAAAGCTTACCAGCCCAGCGCTATCTTTAGCTTGTTGACCGGCATAATACGCACTCGGATAAAGTAATATTTGTTTTACATTACGGTAAATTGGCCACGGTTTTTCGATCACTAATAAACAGGCATCGGCCGCAACGACCCATTTCATCGGCTCTGTTACCACCAAACCATCACGACCTAAAAAACTAATGTTATCTAAAAACCACAGAATATGACAATCTAGTTTTTGCCTTTGATCAACCGTTAACCGTTGATAAATAGGCATTACTTTTCTAATTAAATGTTGCTGCTGCGCTGTTAGTTGTTTGCCGTGGTATTTTTTTTGCCAAAAGTGTCGACGGATATCATCAAAACGCCAATAGCCGAATACAAATATCACTAAAATAATCATCAAAACGACGTTAATCATGTCGGCACTCAAATATTGTTATTTCTAAGCAATGGGTGCAGCTATCGCTATTTTCAAGTTAATGCATCACACAAACGGATTAATTTGATGTACCATAACGGCGATTTCCCCAGTAAATAGCGCCATGACATTACCCATCGACAGCATAAAAGACTCCTTTTTAGATTCACTTGGCAAGCAACCTCTGGTTGTCAGTGCCCAAACAGGCTCGGGTAAATCAACACGTTTACCCCTTTGGGCGGCGCAATCGGGCAAAGTCCTAGTTATTGAACCACGCCGTATTGCCTGTACTGCCCTTGCGCAATATTTGGCAGCACAAAGTAACAGCCCCTTGGGGGATGAAATTGGTTACGCCATTCGTTTTGAAAGCCACTTTAACGCCAATACTCGCATTGTGTTTGCCACACCTGGTGTGGTACTTCGCTGGTTTTTCGAAAATAAATTGGCCGATTATCAAACCGTTATTTTGGATGAATTTCATGAACGCCGTTGGGATACCGACTTATTACTGTCGCTGTTAAAAAAGCATAATAGCCATCAGTTAGTCGTCACCTCAGCAACCTTGCATGCCGAACAACTGGCAGCGTATTTATCAGGAAAAATTTTAACTGCTGGAGGGCGAAATTTCCCCATTGAGATACGCTACCAAGCAAGCGATCTGCGCCAAATGCCAACAAAAGAAAAGCTCGCTGAACGAGTTTTACAAGCATGTACCAGCGCACTTAATGACGCCCAAGCCGATATTTTAGTTTTTTTAGCTGGTAAGGCCGATATTGATTTTGTTGCCTCAAAATTGATGCATCTGCCTGTTTTACTGGTGCCGCTTCATGGGGGCTCTGACGTTCAATCGCAAGCTATTGCGCTACAAAGCCAATCAACGCGGCGCATTATTTTAGCCACCAACATCGCTGAAACGTCCCTCACTTTAGAAGGCGTTGATTGCGTAATTGATAGTGGCCTTGAAAAACGTACTCATTTGCGTGCCGGGCGCACTGTTTTAGATTTAGATACCATTTCAATGGATTCAAGCATGCAACGCGCCGGTCGTGCGGGCCGCACAGCTGTGGGGTTATGCATTCGATTGTACGGTGAATTTGCCCCTCTGATTGCCCATACACCCGCAGAATCTCAGCGCTGTTCACTTAACGAAATGGTGCTCAGCGCAGCCTGTGCTGGCGGGGGCATTGAACAGCTTGATTTTTTAGAGCCGCTGCCCGCGTCTTCGTTACAGTTAGCAACACAACAATTACTTGCAATTGGGGCCATAGATCAGCACGGTTATGCCACCGAGCATGGTAAACGTTTGTATCCTTTACCTATTAGTAGTGAACTGGCGCATTTAATTACTCATATGCCAACCAATACGCTGCGCCAAGCAATGGCCGATGCCGCAGCGTTATTAGCGGTGCCCAAACAGGTATATCAACTTAGTCAGCAGCTTGAACATACCCAAGCGCTGAACGAGCAACTCCCCAATCATTGTGATTTAGAGCTAGCGATTGCTTTAATTAGAGGCAACGCAACAGATTGGGTTAAGATCGATGACGATGCATTACAAGAGGCACGTCAATTTGCTGTGCAAATTCGCCAAGCGTTTGATTTACCACCCCTTGAAAAACCAGCAGGTTACCAACGCAACGAGTTAATTGCCGCCATTGCAACCCATTTACCAAGCTGTATTTTTATTCATAATGCGCGAAAAAATAGCCTATCTAATGGTGAGCTTGAGGTGATTGCTGCCAAGCACTCGCGCTTTAACAATCACAGTGCCGCCTTGGTGCTCGACACGTTTGCCTTGGCAGGTAAAGGCATTAAACAAGCTAAAACGCTAGCGCTGTGTATGGCGCCAATATGTAGCAAACAGCTCGTTGAGCTAAGCCTATGCGATACTATAATTGAAGGTGCTGAACTCAATGGCAACGAAATATTCGTTAATATCGCTCACCTTTTTGCTGGCAAAATAATTGCCACCCAAAAACAAAACGCCACAGCGGCGCAATTACCGCATGCAGCCTGCCAGTTAATTGAGCAAGCATTACTGCTGCCGGGTCTTTGGCAAAAAATAACCCACCAGCTAAACTGGACAGCGCTATATCAGCAGCTCAACAATTGCATCACGACCTTACCAACAACGCATGAGTTTATTTATCAAGCCCTAACTGATTTAGCCATTGAGCACGCTGACGATTTTGAATTATTAAGCGCAGATGATTTTGCAGTAGACATCATTCCGAGCTGGGAATATGCCGATTTCACCGAAAAATATCCCTTATATTTGCAGTTGCCCGATTTACATTTAACCATTGAATATCAGTTAGTGAAAAAATTAGTGGTGGTACATTATTTAAGAGGACTGCGAAAAGAAGCCCCAAAACGCTGGGAATTACCCAGCTGGTCGGGGCTTAAAATTCGCTATAAAAAAGCCAGCAAAGAGGTTGAAATTCGCGCTTAATGTTACAAATACTTAGACGCATTATCAAAGTAATGCTTTAACCGAGCGACGTATTGCGCAACATGTATGCCATCCATCAAGGCATGATGCACTTCAATCGACAGCGGCATAATACCTGTGCGTTTATTGTATTTACCAAAAACCAACTTTGGGATGCCTGAGTATTCAGAATGATTACTGGCATGAGAAAAGCTGGTAAAGCTTAACCAAGGCAATACTGAAATATGCAAACAATTGCAGGCAAGGCCAGTGGAATAAAACTGCTCAGAAAAAAATGGTTGTGATTTTGCAAGCTCAAAGGCCTGTTTTGATGAAGCACAAAAAGTATCAAAATCAGTGGTATGCTCAAGGTAGCTAAAGCGAAAGGTTTCATCTTCTTTAAGCTGTACCACGTTAGCATTCACTTTATCAAACACCCATACATCTCCTTCTATTAAGCGTAAGCAAAACGGTTCGATGTCATTGGCGGCCAACATGGCCAAATACAGATAACTATTAAAGAAAGAAACGTTGTTAAGGCGGGAATAATTAAAAAGGCTTTCGGCTTCAAGTTCGACACAAATATTAAAGTAAGGATCGGTAAAGTTTTTATAAAATTGGAAATGTTGCTGTCGCGGCCATTGCTCCAATTCTATTTTCTTTGCACCATCAATTGGGGTTTTCATAGCTCAAATTTTTACACTAATTAAGGTAGTGTAAGTTTATGCTGCTTTTATAAAATGGCAAATGAAGAAACTGTGACGATTTCAACCTTGACCAAATCACCGCAGTTTAGATACTTTTCTATGCGTTAAGCTCGGTATATTACTCAATCACTTTTCCTGAAAAATGCATTGCTTTATAGTCAATCTTTGGCAAGTTGTAGGCGCAAAATATGAATAATAATATAAAAAAAATAGTAATAGTGGGTGGCGGTACTGCAGGTTGGATGGCTGCGGCAAGTTTAGCCAAATACGTTAATAACAGCGCTGAAATTTGTTTAATCGAATCAAGCGATATTGCAACTGTGGGTGTGGGCGAAGCGACTATTCCTAATATTGTGCAATTTAACCGTAATTTGGGCATTGATGAAATTGAATTTATTAAAGCAACGCAAGCCACCTTTAAACTTGGTATTCAATTTGAACATTGGCATTCGCAAAATAGCCAATTTTTTCATCCGTTTGCCGATTATGGCCTGAAGATCGATCAGGTCGATTTTCATCATTACCTTTATCGTGCACAGCAAACCGAGTGTAATAGCCAATTAGCTGATTTTAGCTTTGCCTGCCAACTCGCAAAACAACACAAATTTGCCCAGCCCCATGCAAACCCAAGCACGCCGCTGGCCGATTATGCCTACGCATATCATTTTGATGCGGGTTTATACGGGCAGTTTTTGAAAAAACACAGTATTAACGCTGGAGTTAACCACCTCATTGGCACCATTGAACAGGTTAATTTACATCCCGATACGGGCTTTATTAACAATGTAATACTAACTAATGGCCAAGTGATTGACGGCGAGCTATTTATTGATTGCAGTGGCTTTGAAGGCTTATTGATTGAAAAAGCACTGCACACCGGCTACGAAGATTGGAGCCATTGGTTGTTTTGTGACAGCGCCCTAGCCGTACAAACCACACGCGATAGCGCACCTGAACCTTTTACCCGTTCAATTGCACAAGGTGCGGGTTGGCAGTGGCATATTCCGTTACAACACCGCAGTGGCAATGGCTACATTTATAGCAGCCGCTTTGAAAGCGATGAACAAGCCAAGGCAACATTAACAGCCAATATCTCTGGCACACCGCTTGGTCCTGTGCGTAAAATTAACTTTAAACCAGGGCGACGGAAACAAATTTGGCATAAAAACTGTTTTGCTTTAGGGCTCGCCAGTGGCTTTTTAGAGCCGCTAGAGTCTACCAGCATTTCATTGGTGCAAACCGCCATTGCAAAACTGCTCACGTTTTTTCCTGACTGTGGTTTTAATCAAGCCGATATCAACGAGGTAAATCGGTTACATAATTTAGAACTTGAAAACATTCGGGATTTTTTGATTTTACATTACAAATTATCGGCGCGATGCGATACGCCTTTTTGGCAAGCCTGCCACAATATGGCAATCCCAGAGAGCTTACAACACAAAATAGATTTATTTAAAAGTCGTGGTCACATTGCAATGTACGATCAAGAATCGTTTGAACACGCAAGCTGGCTCACTTTTTACGATGCCTACCAAATAAAGCCAAGTCGTTTAGACCCAAGAGCTGCCGCTGTTCCTGAAGCGATGCTGTTACAAAAGCTACAGCAAATCCAAAATGCTATAAGTGAAGCCACAAAGCCTGTGATGAGCCACCAAGCGTTTATCACAAAACATTGTGCCGCCGAACCATTACCACAACCCGCATAACCATTTGCTGTACTTGCCCCGCGATTAAAAAAAGCGGGGCAACAACCAATTACTCCACCTTTGGCGCTTGGCAATAATCGGTTAAAAATGCCTGATGGCTGGGCTGCTTAGCAACACTACGGGCAAGTGCTGTCTGCCCTTGCACTAAGCTTTGTGCTAACTTTTGGCTATTTAAAGCATGTAACGTTGGATTAAACCCTGCAGGGCGTACTTGCATGCCTTCAAAAACCGCATACCAACTCGTTGGTTGAAATAAAGCCTCCACCTCAGGAATTAAACCACCCGCGACATTAAAAAAGTCAATTTTTTGCTGCAAGCTCTCTGGAATGGCCATGGTTTGGCAATCTTGCCAAAAAGCAGAATCACTGCGTTTGGTGGTGCAATAATGGAGCACTAAAAAGTCACGGATCTCTTGATAATCAGCACGCACACGGCGGTTAAACTCCGCCATTTGAATGTTATTACACTCTTTATCTGGAAACATCCGCACAAACAAGGCTAAGGTTTTTGACACTAAATGAATGGCGGTAGATTCAAGCGGTTCTAAAAAACCTTGCGCAAGGCCAAGCGCTAAACAGTTGTTATGCCAACTTTGTTTACGAATACCCGTTACAAACGGAATAATCCGCGGCTCGCCAATCACCTCGCCCACCACCGAATTTAATAAGGTTTGGCTAGCCTCTTCATCGCTGATGTATTTATCACAAAATACATAACCATTGCCGGTGCGATGCTGCAGAGGAATACGCCATGACCAGCCTGCGGTTTGAGCCGTTGCCGTGGTATACGGCGTAGGCTCTGCCACATTTTTAGTTTGCACGGTCACGGCTCGATTACAGGGTAAATAAGCAGACCAATCGTCGTAACCTGTTTGTAAGGTTTGTTCAATTAACACCCCTTTAAATCCGCTGCAATCGATAAAAAAATCACCCGATACACTGCGCCCATCTTGTAACTGTAAAGTGCGAATAAACTGGCGTTCATCACATTCAACCGCTTCAACATGGCCAAGGGTGCGTTTCACTCCAATCTTTTGTGCAAAGCGGCTTAAATACTCCCCCACGAGTACGGCATCTAAATGCAGCGCATATTGCGCACCAGCTAGGGGGGTGTTCATTGCTTCAAAGGGTAAAAAAAAGCGTTGTTGCTCAGCTAATTGGGCTTCTGGCGAATAGGCCATTAACGGCACTTGGCTGCCGTCGGCATGGGTTTTTAACCAGCATTGATAAAAATCGTGACCATCAATACGCTGGCCTAACTGACCAAAGGGATGAAAATAGCGTTTGCCTTTTTCGCACCAATCTACAAATTCAATGCCCCATTTAAAGCTTGCTTGGGTGTGTTTAATAAAATCAACCTGATCAATGCCCAAACTTTCAAGCGTAGCGAGCAAAGGTGGAATAGTCGCTTCCCCCACCCCAATAATGCCCACTTCTTGTGATTCAATCAGTTCAATCTCAACAGTGCTGTGTTTAAAAATATTGCCCAAAGTGGCTGCGGCCAACCAACCTGCGGTACCGCCGCCTAAAATCACTATTTTTTGGATGCGATTGTCCATTATGCTTGCTCCATGTTGAGCGATTGATTTTTTGATGCAATCAGTTGATTTAAATAGGCTTGATGAGTCGGTGCATCACTGACTGCCTGTGCAATACCCTGCGCCATTAAGCTAAAACTTTTGCGTAAATAATCGACATCAAGTTTGTTAACCCGTGCATCAAATTGACGAGGATAACAACCAAACCCATCAAAAATCGCCAACCAGCTGTCAGGACCAAACATTTCCCACGGTAAACGCTCAAGTGTTCCGCTCTCACAAAACGCATCAATTTTGGCCTGCAAACTGACAGGAATGGTCATGGCTTGGCAATGCTGCCAAAGCGGCTCGCTACGCTGGTTTAATTTATAATGCAGAATAATAAAGTCGCGCACTCGCTCGTATTCTTGCGCCGTGACATCGTTAAAACGCATCACTAATTGCTCAGAGACATCATCTTGTGCCAAGGTTTGGCTTAATTTATCAATCGCGGTTTCAACCAGCGCAATACTGGTACTTTCAAGGGGTTCTAAAAAGCCAGCCGCAAGCCCAATAGCAACACAGTTTTTATGCCAAGCACGTTTTCGCCGCCCAGGAGTAAACGAAAAATGCCGTGGTGCATGCAGTGGCTCGCCATAAATATTGTTGAGCAATAAAGCCTGCGCATCATCGGCATTCATAAAGCGGCTACTGTAAACATGGCCATTGCCGGTGCGCTGTTGCAGCGGTATGGTCCATTGCCAACCTGCAGGCCTAGCTTGCACAACGGTGCGTGATGGCGGCTCAGCCATTGCCGTGCTTTGCACTGCCACGGCACTGTCACACAAAAGCCATTGGCTCCAATCGTCATAACCTGTCTTTAATGCGCCTTCTATCAATAAGGCTTTAAAGCCTGAACAATCGATAAATAAATCGCCTGCTATGACTTGGCCATTTTTTAATACTAAGTGTTCTATCTCGCCCGATGTTGGTTGCACCGACACCTGCTCTATGCAGTTTTCTATTCGCTTTACACCCTGTTGCTCTGCCACTTGGCGCATTAATTTAGCAAATAAGCTGGCATCAAAATGCAGCGCCCAATCAAAAATAGCCAGTGGTGAATTAGGCTGTTTAAGCGGTAAACTAAATTTATTGTGTTTGGCTAAATTAACGCCAAAAGAATAATCAGCAAGCGGCGTGTTATCGCCCAATTGCTTGAGTTTGAGCCAATAGTGATGAAAGTCCACACCATTGGCACGTTGGCCATACAAACCAAATGGGTGAATAAAAGAATGATTGGGCATGTGCCAATCTTTAAATTCAATACCGAGTTTGCAGGTTGCGCCACTAGCACTTAGCACTTGCTCATCGGTTAAGCCTAATTTTTGATAAAAGCGCCGTAGCGTAGGTATGGTGGCTTCTCCCACACCAATAGTGCCAATGTCGGCTGATTCAATTAAGGTAATTGTTTTTTGGTGTTTAAATTGATGGCTTAATGCAGCAGCTGTCATCCAACCTGCCGTGCCGCCTCCGACAATTACAATGCTGTTTATGTGTTGTTTTATCATGTAATTCTCTGTTTTTATTATTTAAAAACCATCTTGTTATAAAACGAAGAAACCACCGTAGTGACTACGGTGGTTTAGCTGACATACGCTAATCGTGAGATTAGAATGTCATTCGTGCGCCTAGTGTCCAGCGTGCTTCATACACGTTTTGGAAGGCTTTTTGTGATGAAAACTCTAAGTAGGTTTGTTGATATTCTTCAAGAATATTCGAACCATGGACATAGATACTGACATCATCATTAATGTTATAGGTCGCACTAATATCAAGTTGTGAATACTCATCTTGATACAATGATTGACCGCCCACTGCGCCTAATGTGCCTTGGGTAATTAAACGTGGGCTACGTGAGTTCCACGCTAAACGGGTCGAGAAGCTATCATCTTCATACCACAATACTAAGTTGTAGGTATCTTCAGACATGCCAACAAATGGTAAATCTTTGCCTCTTACGTCTTTGTTTTCTTGCGAGCTGTCGTTATAGGTATAGTTAGCATCTAAGCCTACGTTGGCTAAAAACGCTGCATCAGTGATATCGCTAAATGCAACACGTGCACCCACTTCAAAACCTGTTACGTTACCGCCTTTACCTTGCACTTGAGTATCAAATGGCCATGGACCGCGTTTAATGCCATCAGCATCTGGCTCATCAACCATCACAACACCACCGGTTGCAAAGCTCTCGATGTCAATTTTGTATGTTGCTAAAAACACCATTGACGCATCGCCGTTATACCATTCAGCCGAAAGTGAATAGTTTGTTGAACGCCATGGATCAAGCTCTGGGTTACCGGTCAACGTACCATTTACGACACGTAAACAGTTACAGTCTTCGTTATTTACACGACCAACCGTTTTACCGCCACCTAAACTTGCAAGGTTAAGTGCTTGCATGTTTTTAGAGTACGCTGCACGTAAAATCACATCTTCATGCACTGCTGCATTGATGTTTAATGATGGTAAATAATCGGTATAACTGCGCTCTGTCACCACATCACCCACATCTGGGCCTAAACCACTGTGCGGTAAGCTGCCACCAGCAATATTTTGTTTTACATACAAATCTGTTTCAATTACTTTCATGCCAAAGTTACCGCTGAAAATATTGTAATCAAAGTTTGCTTGAACAAAATAGCTCATTTCACGCAAGGTCACATCGTAACTTGCGCCGCCGTTTTCTGTGCGTTCCACATTACCAAAAGTATCTAAATGGAATTGACGTGGGTCACGAAAGTTACTTGGATCAATAGCCCAAATACCAGGGATCCCAGTTACATTACCAAAATCAGTTTGAAACGAAACCGAGGTATGTTGATCTAAACGTGTTGGCGGTAATATCGTATACGGCACCCAAGTACCTGCTTTTAAATCACCAACATCTTGCGTTAGATATTCACCTGCAGCTGGGTTGCCTTCACAACCTGCGGTATTCATGAATTGGTCAACCGCTTTCCACTGTGCGATATCACAGCCGTCGCCAAAGTTTGAGGTATAAGTGAATTGATCGTGATCTACAATTCGCTCACTCATGCGCACACCAAAGTCTACGCTGGTGATGAATGGTTGATCTTCAAACGCATAATTCCATTTTGTGCTGAAGGTATTAATTTCACCGTCATCATCAGTATTACCTTCCGATGAAAACGCACCGATATGGTATGAGTTAATGTCGGCCATGTAATCGGCTATCGACCGTAAGCCACTGCCGCCATTGACCATTTGGTCGAAGCCACTAAAATGAGGGTGTTCACCACTTGCATCGTAGCTTAGGATAAATTTGTCTTCGATCCCGCCTGGTGCAAAGCTTGCGTAACAGCCACCGTTGTCGCCCACAATCGCTTCACCATTTTTACAGTTTGCGCCTTGTGAAAATTGGCCTGGGCCTGTAACTAAAGTACCTTTATCGATACTCAATAAATCCCCTTCGCCATAACCGTGGCGCATTTGCGCCGTCGCTTTTGCACGCGTAACACGCACTTGGCCGGTTAACGCCCCACCGTTGTTATAATCTAATTGAAGATTAAAGTTTTTCGAGGTTTCGTAGTTATTATTAACTTGAGTGAACGTTTGTAAACGATATGACTTCATATCAAAAGCATTTACAGCGCCCCATGCATGGCCGTCTTCATCAGTAAAAGTATCACCCGTCCAACCACTGGCCGTTGGGTACGCATAATCGTTAAAACTGTTCCAACGGTTGTTTTGTGATAAACCTTGGCGGTCGTTAAAACGATCTTGATTGGTATAAAACAAGTCTGCAGTTAATTGAAAGCCTTCGCTTAAATCCGCTTGAAACGATAATTGAAACGCTTCACGCTCACGCTTTTCTTGTTTATTAAATGCAGCAAAACCTTGTGGTACAACATGGCGCGTATTTTCCCCTCGAGGATTTTGACCCCAGGTAAAGTTATTGTTTGCCGCGCCGATACCGCCATTTTCTGAGGTATCAAAATAGCCGTTATAATCGGTGGCTAAGTTTGCTTCTGATGCAACAGCGGTAAATAACACCCCCCATTTGTTGCCATTGTAGCTAAATAAACCATTGATATTAGGATCAGTCTCTTTACTGATTGTGCCTTGAGTCGCCTCAACACCACCTGAAAAAGTAAATCCTTCGTCCATGTCGAATGGACGACGCGTATGTAAATCAATTGAACCTGATATACCCGCAGCTGAATGTTTTGCTTCACTTGATTTATATACATCAAGGCCAGAAAAAAGCTGCGATGGCAAATCACCAAAGTCAGCGCCTGATGAATCAATTGTTGTTGCGCTTAAAAACACTTCACCATTCATCATGGTATCCACTTGTGGTAAACCACGAATGGCAACCGGACCACCTTCACCTGCGGTACGCTCAATTTGTACGCCCGTGATACGCTGTAACGAATCAGCGATTGTTACATCGGGTAATTTACCGATGTCTTCTGCAGTAATGCCATCAACTTGTGATGCTGCAAAACGTTTGGTATTAATGCTGGCTTTAGTACTGCCACGAATACCAGAAACTTCAACTACTTCAATATCTTGCGCTGCAGTCTTTTCAGCCGCGCTAACATGGCTACCTGAAAACAAACATGCTGCAACACTTAACGCTACTGCTGAGCGCTTAAAACCACTTCGAGAAACGACAACGCTGTCATTCAATACCCGAGAATCCCTCATATCTAACCTTCCCCAAAATTGATGGTGCTTATAAGAATTATGTGTCCAAAATAATATGAACCGAACTATTTTGCCCATTTGAGCAACAATTAAGCATACCATTGTGTGCAATCCTTATACTTTTCTATCCAGTTACCTAAACGTTGGGCAGCACCAAAAAATAACAAAAAAAATGCAGCCAAATGGCTGCATCTTCTATTCAATTTGAGCTTGGTATAAACACTCAGCTACAGGGTTAGATTAAAGACCGTTAGTAAGGATCTCTTGTGCTAACTCATCAGCGATTAAATGCGTTGATTTTTGTTCGGTCACTGAGCGTGCAAAAATCTCACTAAGAGTCGTATAAATACCTTCAACGTGTTTGGTTGATGCCTCTGCACTGTAACCACCCGGTGCAGTTTCGTAATACACATTGATAATACCCCCAGCGTTAATTACATAATCAGGCGCATATAAAATGCCTTTTTGACGCAATAACTCGCCATGGCGGCTTTCTGCTAATTGGTTATTAGCGCAACCTGCAATAATGGTGGCTTTTAAGCGTGCAATAGTTTTATCGTTGAGCGTTGCGCCCAGTGCACACGGTGAATATACATCGACTTCTAAATCATAAATTTCATCAACACCTACAGCTGTCGCATTAAAGTCATTCACTACACGATCTATCGATGCTTGATTAATATCGGTAACAAATAGCGATGCACCCGCTTCATGTAAATATTTACATAAACTATAGGCTACAGCACCTAAACCTTGCACAGCCACTTTTACACCGGCTAAATCTTGATGGCCATGCTGATGTTGGTATGCTGCTTTGATACCTAGAAATGTCCCAAGTGCAGTAAAGGGTGATGGATTACCACTTTTGCCTTCAAGGCCTAATACATAGTTGGTTTCTTTATTCATGATAGCGACATCCGCACAGGTGATGTTGACATCTTCAGCTGAATAATACGCACCACTTAAGCCCTCAAGCTTACGGCCAAAGGCACGAAATAACGCCTCTGATTTTATTTCTTTTGCGTTACCAATAATCACAGATTTGCCGCCGCCAAAAGGTAATCGAGCCACCGCATTTTTATACGTCATGCCTTTTGATAAACGCAGAACATCGTAGACCGCATCTTCATCTGATGCGTAATCCCACAAACGACAGCCGCCAACTGCAGGGCCTAGCTTAGTGCTATGAACTGCGATAATAGCTTTCAAGCCTGACTCTTTATCTGAGCAAAATACAACTTGTTCGTGATTATCAAACTCACTTCGATTAAATACAGCCACGTTTATTCTCCAATGTTTGTCACCTGAGAGCAGGATTTATGAGCCCTTAACTGGCCAGAACTCTATCACCAAGTAAATACCTACGCTATATTTGGAGATGATAAAACTCAATCAAGGGAAAATATAGCTTAAACAATCCAATAGAAAATAAAATATCGAAATTAATATTCACAAAAAGCGTAATTGAACGATATAAATAACCAATTTATGAGCCAAATCAACTTTTTTAGTTTACGTTAACGTAAAAGGAAGATTAATTGTAAAGTTATTGATACAAATAAATTAACTCAACTAATTCCAATAAAATCACTATATTTCAATTGGATAAACAAGTTCAGAGCTAAAATAAACACCTTCTGCGCCCAAAGCGTCTCCTGTTAGGTCATCGATAGGTGATAGAGATAACAATAATTGTCCGGCTTTCAGTGCCGCACCTTGCACATTTAATGCACCTTGATAAAGATAGACGCCATAGACCTTATTCTTTATATCTTGCATACCCGATTTAGGCTGTGATCCATCATGCCAAAAGCCGTGAGGCGTTATAATAAAGCGCTCCATTTTTAACGCTGCATTTTCGCGAGTAATGACATTAAAGTCTTGTACAGGGCCATCCTTGAGTACAGCATTGACTTTATCGCTACCAAAAAAATACCAGCAAGGGCTGCTTGAGGTATATAAAAATGATGACGCTAATGAGTCATTATTAATGTGCTCAATCAATAGACCCTCACCACCCAGTAGCAACAACGCCCGCCGATACCCTGAAAAGTCACTAAAAGCGCCACTTTGCTCAACCGTCGCCATGCTCACTCGGATCTCAAAGTCACGGGCTGCGACTTGGCTTTGTGGCGGCCAAATCCATAACTGAGTTGTCGACCCTCCAGCCCATTGGGTTGTAACAAACTTGCTCGGTTCAATAATTATCATAAAAGTGGACCTTGTTATTCTTTTTGATAGCAAAAAGGTGCGATAAACGCACCTTTATTGACTTAACCACTCATGTTATTTTTGAGTGTGTTTTTTCATCCAACTAAATACTTCGTCATACCAGTGGATTAAATTATCTTGATTCAAAATCCAATGGTTTTCATCTGGGTATACCACTAAACGTGAGTCAATACCTTTACGTTGCAAGGTAGTAAACGCACCCAAACCTTGTGCATAGGGCACTCGGTAGTCTTTTAAACCGTGGATCACTAACATCGGTGTTTTCCAGTTATCAACAAACGACGCTGGATTAAATTTACCGTAGTCAGCATCTTTAGCCCAAAATTCGCCGCCCATTTCATGTTCAGCAAACCAAAGCTCTTCAGTACTTTGATGAAAACTATCCATATCAAACAAGCCTGCATGATTTACTAAGCAATTAAAGCCATCGTTCCAATTACCCGCAATCCAGTTCATCATATAACCACCGTATGAACCACCTAGAGCGCAGGCATTTTTACCATCTAACCAAGTCTCTTTTTGCGTGATATATGCCAAGCCTTTTTGCAAATCCTCAAGCGGTTTGCCACCCCAATCACGTGAGATAGAGTCGGTAAATGCTTGGCCGTAACCCGTTGAACCATGGAAATCAACCATGACAACACCATAACCTTGTGCGGCCCATAATTGCGCATTCCAACGGTAATGGAACATGTTACCAAAAGACCCCTGTGGGCCACCGTGCACTAAAAATGCAATCGGGTATTTTTTGCCTGCTTCAAAGTTCCACGGTTTAACCAAATAGCCATAAACGGTTTCATTGTTCCAACCTGGAAAACTAAATTGTTCAAATTCGCCAAATTTAATATCAGCTAAATTCGCCTGATTGACATCAGTAAGTTGCGTTAGCTCAGAACCATCAAGGTTAATTTGGTAAATATCTTTAGGTGAACTTAACGTGTGACGACTAAAAACAATCTTATTGTCGGTTAGTTGAACGTCACCTGCGATCCCATTAGAAAAGACTTTACGCACATCACCAAAGTTAGTGCTGATCTCATAAATGCCTTTTTGCCCGACATCTTGTGTAGTTACATACACAGCACGACTGTTGGGTGAAAATTGGTAGCTATCAATGCTGCGATCCCAAAGCGGTGCCACTTCATCAAGTTTGCCGGTTTTTAAATCCTTAACCATTAAACCAAATCGGTCAGCTTCAAAGCCTGGTTTTTTCATGGCTAAATACGCCATAAAACGACCATCAGCAGAAAACTGTGGTTGTGAATCCCACGCTAAATTATCTTTAGTTAAGTTCTCAACCGCCCCGCCTTCGATAGACACTTTAAACAAATCAAAATTAGTAGTCCAAGATTGGTCTTTACTCGGCGCTTTAGCCGAAAAAACCACATTTAAGCTATCAGGAGTAAACGTGACTTCTTCCATACCGGCAAATGGTTTAGCAGGAATATCGGTATCCCAATCTGGCGTTAAATCTTTGGCATCTTTAATTGGGCTTTTTGTGATATCTGCAACAAAAATATGGCTACGGAAACGATCGCCCCACGTATCCCAATGGCGCACCATGAGTTGGTCGTAAACCAAGGCATGGTGTTTTTCACTGTTAAATAGTTTTGTTTTATCTATCGTACAGCTAATTGTTTGGCACCCTGGCACAACGTCTAATGCAAGCGCGAGTTTTTTGTTGTCTGGTGATAATTTATAACCATTTACAGACAGAGCTAAATCAGTGACAGGTGTCGCCTCGCCCCCACTTAAATTAAGCTGCCAAACTTGATGGCTTTCTTTGCGATTAGCTAAAAAGTAAATCGATTGACCATCATTAAGCCAGGTCACTTCCGATTCCGACCCCGGATAACTGGTCAGGCGTGTATCTGCTTGCTTTGGGTTTGTCAGTGATTTTAAATACAAATCGCTGCCATCGGGTGTTTTTAAAGAGTAAACAAGTTGGCTACCATCAGGTGATACACTGATATTACCAATCTTATTTAAACTATTGAGCTTTTGAACTGTTAATGGTTCTGCGGCTTGCACTTGTGCTGTTAATCCAGCCAATAATGCAAGGCTAATAGCGCTTTTTATCATTTTTTTACCTTTGCAGAGTATTAAAAGGAAAAGAGCGCTGCGCGCTCTTTTTTATTATTGTGAACAGACTTATTTTTTGCTTAATTCGGCATCAAGTTCTGCAATTTTTGCTTTCCAAATTGCAGGGCCTTGCGTATGCGCGTTGGCACCTTCACTATCTACTGCAACAGTGACAGGCATATCTTCAACTTCAAACTCATAAATTGCTTCCATTCCTAAATCTTCAAATGCCACTACTTTGGCTTTTTTGATTGCTTTAGAAACAAGATATGCGGCACCACCGACAGCCATTAGATAAACCGATTTATTCTTTTTAATCGACTCAACCGTTGCAGGGCCACGCTCTGCTTTACCAATCATGCCGATAATGCCGGTTTTTTCGAGCATCATATCGGTGAATTTATCCATACGTGTAGCCGTTGTTGGGCCTGCTGGACCTACCGCTTCATCACGAACTGCATCTACTGGGCCAACATAATAAATAAATTTATTATCAAAATTCACGCCCTCTGGTAAGCCTTGACCAGAATTGATCATGTCTTGTAAGCGTTTATGTGCGGCATCACGACCAGTCAAAATAGTACCACTTAACAATACAGTTTCACCCATTTTCCATTCTTGGGTATCTTCTTTTGTTAACGTATCTAAATTAACGCGGCGAGTATCGGCACCCACTTCAAACGTCACTTGTGGCCAATCTTCAAGTTTTGGCGCCTCTAAGTTAGCTGGGCCTGAACCATCAAGTGTAAAATGCACATGACGTGTTGCAGCACAATTTGGGATCATCACCACAGGCTTTGAAGCGGCATGAGTTGGCACTGATTTAATTTTAACGTCAACAACGGTCGTTAAACCGCCTAAACCTTGTGCACCAATGCCTAATTTGTTGGCACGTTCAAATATTTCAAGACGTAGCTTTTCTTCGGTTGTAACCGCACCACGTTCCATTAATTCATGAATATCAACAGGATCCATCAGTGATTCTTTTGCAAGGACTGCGGCTTTTTCTGCTGTGCCACCAATACCAATGCCAATCATTCCTGGTGGACACCAGCCTGCGCCCATAGTTGGTAACGTTTTTTCAACCCATTCAGCAATATCGTCTGATGGATTTAACATCACCATTTTTGATTTATTTTCAGAACCGCCACCCTTGGCTGCGATCATCACTTCTACTTCACCACCAGCCACTAAGTCGATATGAACTACTGAAGGAGTATTATCTTTAGTGTTTTTACGAGTGCCTGCAGGATCGGCAACAATCGATGCACGCAGTGGGTTATCTGGATTCATGTATGCACGGCGAGTGCCTTCATCAACCATTTGCTGCACTGTTAAATCGGTTTTATCCCACGATACATCCATGCCGACTTTAACAAAACAGGTAATGATCCCGGTGTCTTGGCACAGTGGACGCTTACCTTCAGCAGACATACGTGAATTAATTAGAATTTGCGCAATGGCATCTTTGGCCGCTTTAGATTGTTCTTTGTGATACGCTTTTTCGAGAGCTTGAACAAAATCAAGTGGATGATAAAAAGAGATATATTGTAATGCATCTTCGATGCTATCAATAAAATCTTGCTGACGGATCATGCTCATGGTCGGTCCTTTAAGAGTCGTTAAACCAATGACGGAGGCTTTAGTTTACATTTGCTCGCGCTCTGATTGCAACGAGAGCTGAAAATGCGGCTAGTTTCGTTTAGAATCTCTCTAATAATACCCTCCCAGTCCCTTGGCGACCAGTCTGGTAAGTAGAAGTTAATGATAAACGAACAAATATCATGCAAAAAATTAGACATTCAGCTCAATACAACTGAATTATTTAGCAAATTTGCGGATCAAGCATGGGCAATCTTACTCGATTCAGCTAATCCAACCAATAAAAATGACCAATTTGATATTATCAGTTTTGCCCCCGTCACTGTGATTGAAGCAAAACAGGGTCTATGTTTTATTGATGGTGAAGCGACAACAAAGTCATCGTTTCAGGTTTTAAAAAGTCAGCTCGCACGTTTTAGCACAGCCAAAACAAGCGAGAATATTCCTTTTAGTGGCGGCTTATTAGGATATTTTGCTTATGATTTGGGCCGCTACCTAGAAACAATGCCAACACAGTGTTGCCACGATATCAATTTGCCTGATATGGCTGTTGGCTTATATCCTGATGCTCTTATTTATCATCATGCCGAACAGGCGTGGTTTTATATTAGCCAGCCGGGATTTGACCGCTTGGCACTTTATCAAACCCAGTTTAACCATGCGCCTGAACTGACTTCATTTATGCTCACCAGCCCTTGGTTATCAAACATGGATAAAACCAGTTACAGCCAAAAGTTTAGTCAAATACAGGATTATTTACGCTCTGGCGATTGCTACCAAATCAATCTGGCTCAGCGTTTTAGTGCGCAATTTTGTGGTGCGCCTTGGCAAGCATATTTAACGCTTAGAGATAAAAACCAAGCGCCATTTTCAGCCTATATTAACCATCCTAAAGGACAAATTGCGTCCATCTCTCCAGAACGGTTTATTAAGGTCAAAGATAAGCAGGTTGAAACCAAACCCATTAAGGGCACATTACCCCGTAGTTCAGATCCGATTGAAGATAAAAATCGTGCAGAACAACTCAAGAACTCACCCAAAGATCGTGCCGAAAATGTGATGATTGTTGACCTATTGCGCAATGATTTAGGCAAAGTTGCAGCACCGGGTTCTGTATTGGTGCCGCATTTATTTAAGATTGAAAGCTACCCTGCGGTGCATCATCTGGTCAGTACGGTTACCTCAACCTTAGCCCATGATAAAACAGCGCTTGATCAACTTGAGGCGGCTTTTCCGGGCGGTTCAATTACCGGAGCACCGAAAATTCGCGCGATGGAAATAATTGAAGAGCTTGAACCTCATCAACGCTCCGTTTATTGCGGCTCAATTGGCTATATCTCAGCCTGTGGCAATATGGATACCAGCATAACAATTCGCACCTTAGTGTTTAATCAAGGAAGCGTTCACTGCTGGGCAGGCGGCGGTATTGTTGCTGATTCAAAAGTAGACTCTGAATACCAAGAAACGTACGATAAGGTAAATAAAATTTTACCCGTACTACTGTGACTCTAAACGACTTTATTACACGCTTTCAATTGTGCTGCCCGGTGGGTAACCAAGGTTATCCCCATCACGCAAAACAAAGTGCGGTGTTATTACCGCTGTGCGAACTTGGCGGTGAGTTAAACCTACTATTTTGTAAGCGTCCCACTTACCTCAAGCACCATCCGGCTGAAATTTGTTTTCCAGGGGGTAAATACGAATTAGACGATGGTGATTTACGCACCACCGCCCTTAGAGAGTCAAATGAAGAATTAAATCTGGCTGCCCAACATATTAATATGATTGGTGAACTTGATGCTTATTGGACGCTAACCGGTTTTGAGATAAAGCCTTTTGTTGGAGTTATCACCGATTTGTCAGCAATCATTCCTGATAAAAATGAAGTTGAAAAAGTGTTTTATATTCCATTCAACCAATTAAAAACAGCGCAAAACTGGCAGCCTTTAACCTTTGTTCGTCATAATAAACCCCGTGTTTTACAAGGTTTTTATTCAGATCATGGGCTCCTTTGGGGTGCGACTGCACAAATTGTTCGTAATCTGGTCAAACAAGTGAGCCTGTAGTTGATTCAATCTTGCATAAGATTGCATACAGGTTATGATTAGCGCCCGTTCAAGGTTTCAAGAGATTTAATTATGATCAGTGCATTCGATATGTTTAGTATCGGAATTGGCCCTTCCTCCTCTCATACAGTAGGCCCAATGCGTGCATCACGCTTATTTGTTAAAAAGCTGCAAGACTTAGCCCTTTTTGAGCAAGTGACAGAAGTTAAAGTCGAGTTGTTTGGTTCTCTAGGCCAAACAGGAATTGGCCATGGCTCAGGCAAAGCGGTTATTTTAGGGCTTGCAGGATACGATCCTGAAAGCATCGATGCCGATCAAGTCGATAGTATTTTGCAAAAAATCGAACAAGAACAAATTATTTATCTTGATCAAAACCATGCGGTTAAATTTCCAACTCAAGGCGCAATTGTATTTCATCGCCGTAAAACATTACCTAAGCACAGTAATGCAATGGAAATTATTGCCTACCAAGGTAAAAACATTATTTGCCAACAAGTTTATTATTCGATTGGTGGTGGCTTTATTGTGACCGCCGAAGATTTTGATAATGAAAAAACGGCAGCCATCGAAATTCGCACTTTAAACCCTGCGCCATTTGATTTTAATTCAGCCAAAGAGCTGCTTGAAATGTGTAAAGAATCAGGCTTCAGTGTCTCAACTCTGATGATGAAAAACGAGAAAACATTGCGTACCGAAGAGCAAATCAAAGACGAGTTGTACAACCTTTGGAAAGTAATGAAAGCCTGTATCGAAAGAGGCATTCGTACTGAGGGGATTTTACCCGGCGGTTTAAAAGTAAAGCGCCGTGCACCGAGTCTTTATTTACAACTTAATGTTGAAACAAACGATGACCCTTTGCGTGCTATGGATTGGGTTGATTTATTCGCTCTGGCAGTCAACGAAGAGAATGCGGCCGGTGGTCGTGTTGTCACAGCGCCAACGAATGGCGCCGCGGGTATTATTCCTGCGGTATTAATGTATTACCATAAATTTGTTAAACGAGTCGACCGTGATATTGCAACACGCTACCTATTAACAGCTGCGGCAATTGGTATTTTATATAAAAAGAATGCCTCTATTTCTGGTGCTGAAGTAGGCTGCCAAGGTGAAGTCGGTGTGGCTTGCTCAATGGCTGCAGGTGCTTTAACTGAAATTGTCGGTGGAAACGTGGAGCAAGTTGAAAATGCCGCTGAAATTGGTATGGAGCATAATTTAGGCCTAACGTGCGATCCGGTTGGTGGTTTAGTGCAAGTCCCATGTATTGAACGTAATGCAATGGGTGCAATTAAAGCAATTAATGCGTCACGCCTAGCACTTCGTGGTTCTGGTCAACAAAAAGTCTCTTTAGATAAAGTGATCAAAACCATGTGGGAAACAGGTAATGATATGAAAACTAAATATAAAGAAACAGCCCGTGGTGGCTTAGCCGTTAATATCATTGAATGTTAACAGCATAATTGAAGCAATAAAAAAGGCGGATTATCCGCCTTTTTTATTGCTGGGTTTAAAATAAATTAACGAATTGGTAACTCAATATCAGCAAATAACGCATCAACATCTTCTTGATTGCGTAATAAACTTGCGCGCTCAACACGTTCTTTAGTTAAATGCGAAGCAAAACGTTCAATAAAATCATACATATAAGTACGTAAAAATGTACCCTTTCTAAATCCTATTTTAGTCGTACTTGCATCAAATAAATGGCTTGCGTCAATACACACCAAATCATGATCGGCTTGTTTATCAATCGCCATTGAGGCGACAACCCCGACACCTAAACCCAAACGGACATAGGTTTTAATAACATCAGCATCGGTTGCAGTAAATACAATTTGAGGTTCAAGCCCATGCTTACTAAATGCTTTATCAAGCTCAGAACGACCTGTAAAACCAAACACATAAGTAATTAATGGATACTTTGCAATATCAGCAATCGTTAAGTTATTTACTTTTTGCGCTAATGGGTGATTTTTGGTTACTACAATACTACGGTTCCAATGATAACAAGGCAGCATCACTAAATCTGAATACAAATGAAGCGCTTCGGTGGCAATAGCGAAATCAGCATCACCACGGGCCGCGGCATCTGATATTTGCTGCGGTGTACCTTGATGCATATGCAAAGACACTTTCGGGAACTTTTTCATAAAGCCTTGAATAACTTGCGGTAACGCATATCGAGCTTGGGTATGAGTTGTCGCAATATTAAGCTTACCCTGATCAGGCAAGGTGTGCTCATTTGCAACAGCTTTAATCCCTTCAACTTTTGATAAAATCTCTCTCGAGATGTGAATAATATCTTTTCCCGCAGGTGTTACATGTGTGAGATGCTTACCACTTCGGCCAAAAATTTGCACACCAAGCTCATCTTCAAGCATTCGAACTTGCTTAGAGATGCCAGGTTGTGATGTATACAAGCTTTCTGCGGTTGCAGAGACATTGAGGTTATGATTAAGCACTTCAACGATATATCTAAGTTGTTGTAATTTCATGATCGATTTTATCTATTCTTATTACCTTTATTTATAATCGTTTGGGTCAACTATTCCAAGTGATAATTAATTTAAATTAGATTTTTTGTTAAAAAACCAGCTTTTGACTAAGATTATTACTAACTTAGCTCCATAACTTCCTTTTACTGACAAAAGAATCAAAATCGAAAATATGACTAATCCATTACAACGCTATACACAATTGAAATTTTTGATTGTTGATGACTTTTCAGAGTTTCGCCTATCACTCAAACAGATGGTTGAAAGCTTTGGAGCGAAACATGTGGATGTGTGTATTAATGCCGAAGAAGCCATCGGTAAATACGCTGAACATTACCATAATGTTATTTTGGTCGATTACAATTTAGGGGAAGGATTAAGTGGCTTACAACTCTTAGAAGAACTTAATCATCGTGAGCTGCTAAAACCAGGAACTATTTTTGTTTTAATCACTGGAGAAACAGCAATGGAGCTCGTGATGGGTGCACTTGAATACCGCCCTGATGATTATTTAGCCAAACCATTTACACGCAACACATTAAAAACACGGTTAGACAAACTAGTGTTAATCCAGGAAATGTTCAATCCAATATACCAAGCCCTTAGTAAAGGAAAATCAAACCTTGCGATTGAATGTTGTGATGCTATTCAACAACAATCCTCTCGCTTAGTCATGCATTGCTTACGCCTAAAAGGAGATATTTTATTAAAGTCAGGTTCTTATGCAAAAGCCGTCAATGTTTTTACAACCGTGCTCGAACAGCATGAGCTTAATTGGGCACTGATGGGACTTGCACGCGCTTACTCTGGTTTAAACGAGCTCAATCACATTGAGCCCCTGTGTAACAAAATTATCACTAAGAATAAAAATGCCCTTGAAGCCTACGATTTGCTTGCAGAAACTCAATGCTCACTCGGGCAATTTGAAGAAGCTTATAGTCTGTTAAAAACCGCAAGTGAACTATCACCTAACTCACTCATTAGGCAACGAAAGCTAGGCTCTCTTGCTGAAAGGTATCTAGACTTAGAAATTGCGTATAATGCCTTTAAAAAGGTTATTTTATTAGGTAAATATTCGGTCAAAATCCACCCAGATGACTACCTTCATTTACTACAAATTATTTTACAAATACAGTTCGGGTCTTTTGGTTCGCTCTCACTAAGAGCACCAAAAGAATACTCAGGTATTTATCGAGATATCGCTAGGCGTTATCCAGGAGATATACAACTCTCAATAGCCCTTAGCCTTCACCAATCGCTGCTGAAATATTTAAGTAATGATCAAGCGATGGGTTTAAATGAAATTACTGAGTTAATAGCCCGTTGCCAGCAGTTACCCGATCGCCTTAAACCGTATTTAATCAACCAAATTACCTTTGTTGAGCAACGGATTGAAGATCCTGAAGTAAAAAACACCATAAACTCACAATTTTTAGATAATAAAGCAGAACTTATCACACAAGAAAACTTCAACAAAGCAAACAATTATAATCGACAAGGAATGGTGAAATTCAAAGAAAAAGACTACTTAGCGGCAAAAAATGCATTTAAAACAGCATTAATGAACTCACCTTCAAATATCAATATCGCGTTGAATCTATTACAATGTTTATATCGTTTAGCCGAAAACCATCAACGTAAAGCGATTGAACCTGCATTACTCACTTTATGTGCACAATCATTAGAATCAATAGATCCTGCCGATCATCGTTATGCTCATAGCCAAAGTTTGTTTCGAAATATCAAAGCAAAATTAGCACAATAAGGAATGAATATGCCCAACACTTCTGCCCCTCTTGATTTTTCCACTGTGCTAGCTGCAAGTATGCATGATATGAAGAACTCGCTTTGTTTATTATTACAATCCATGGATCATATTAGCGCTAGGCTTGAACATGATGCTCAAAGTAAAAACGAATTTGCTCAGTTTCATTATGAAATTGCACGATTAAACTCAAACTTATTACAACTGCTGGCTTTATACCGAAACTCACAAGATGCTTTACCTTTAAATATTGAAGAAGTGTATCTTGATGAATTGTTTGAAGAGCTTTTAATTAAAAACGAAATGTATATTAAAAATAAAATGCTACAGTGTACTGTAGAGGTAGAAGAGGAGTTATCATGGTTTTTCGATAGTGATTTAATTTCGAACCTATTAAATGACATTTTAGTAAATGCAATGCGCTATTCAACATCACAGCTACTTTTAAAAGCATTTATAAAAGAAAAAAAACTTTATATACAAATCATGGATGATGGTAAAGGTTATCCAAAACAAATGCTGCTCAATTCTCATGAGCAGATGGCAAGCATCTCGCTAAGTCAAAGTCGCACAGGCTTAGGTTTGTATTTTGCCAGCTTAATAGCCAAAGCACATTGTAATAATGACGTGTGCGGTCATATCAACTTAAGTAATGGCGGGCGATTTAACGGCAGTGTCTTTACCCTAACACTACCCTAACTTCATATATTTAGGTAAGATTAGAGAATAATCATGAAAAATTTAAAAGAGATGTATTTATGATAGTTGCTATCATTTTAGTATTAATAGTTGCATTAATCGTTATTGCCGTTTGGGTTAATGCAGTACAGCAACATAGAGAAAAACAAGAGGTTGAACGTCGTCAAGAATTAACCAAGCACAAAAAGATTATTGAAGAGACCGAAGATATTTTAATGAATGCTGCTAACTTACCTATGTCATCAGCTTTAATTGGTGTCTTACATAAGCGAATTGTAGATTCACTTCGATCGATGTGTGAGCTTTCACCTACCTCAAAAGAACTCAAATCACGGTTGGTAGAATCAAATGAAAGAATGCAAAACTCCCAGAGCACAGACTCATCTGCAGGTGATAAAATCGTATTGCCTGATAATGACAAGCAAATTATCGGACTTGTACAGGGCATTAAAAAATTACGTAATTTATTACGTTCCGAGCACACCAAAGGCAAAGTAGATACACAAATATTTTTAAATGAAGATAAGCGATTAGAAAAGCTCCAATTAAGAATTAACGTAGAAAGCCAAGCTAAGCGAGGGATGGCAGCACGTTCAGCCAATATGTTAGGTTCCGCACGTCAATACTTCGAAAAAGCGATTGCCACACTTTCAGCTCAAACTTACTCAGATGAATATATTGTCACTAAAAAAGCAGAGGTTGAAGCGTTGCTAGAAGAAATCACCAATGAGCTCAAAGTGACAAACGCCACAGACAGGAAGAAAAAAGCAGAGCAAGAACAAGACGATTTGGATGTGTTATTTGCACCTAAGAAAAAGTGGTAACGCCCTAAACCAAAATATCATAATTTAAAAATAAAAAAACCAGCTTATATTAAGCTGGTTTTTTAGTGAAAAAACAATGTTAAGCTTTTTTGCTGGCTGCTTTTTTCTCTTCAACAACCCATTTACCTTGCTGATAATGCGCTGTCCAGCCCGTTGCTTTTCCTTCAACTTCCGTCATAACGTACTGCTCTTTTGCTTTACGACTGAATCGAACAATTGTTTCATTACCTTGTGCATCGGTTGTAGGTGCATCAGCTAAATAATAAAACTTAGGTGAGATACGATCCCTAAAACGCTTTAACTCTGCCACTTTCGGTGCACGTGTTTCTCGTGACTTTGGAAACGTTGATGCAGCTAAAAATAGGCCTGACGCACCATCTCTTAATACAAAGTAAGCTTCAGATTTTTCGCAAACAAGCTCAGGTAGATGAACGGGATCTTCTTTAGGTGGTGCAGCTTCACCACTTTTAAGTAGTTTGCGTGTATTTTTGCAATCATCGTTCGTACAGCCAAAATACTTACCAAAGCGACCGGATTTAAGCTGCATATCAGAACCACATTTATCACACTCTATCAGTGGGCCATCATATCCTTTGATTTTAAACACACCTGATTCAACAATGTACCCATGACAACCAGGATTATTGCCACACACATGTAATTTGCGCGTTTCATCAATTAAATATGAATCCATTGCTGTTTCACATATCGGGCAACGCTTCATATGACGTAGGCTTTCAGTTTCTGCATCTTCTGAATCAACTGCAAGTGCTTCATCACCACTAGTTAGATTCATAGTTGTAGTGCAACGTTCTTTCGGTGGGAGGTTATAACCCGTACAGCCTAAAAATACGCCGGTAGAAGCAGTTCTGATCCCCATGTTACGTTCACATGTTGGGCATTTGATATCCGTCTCAACCATTTGGTTTTGACGCATGCCACCTTCAGTTTCTTCTTTACCCGCTACATCAAGTTGCAGCGAAAAATCTTTATAGAAGGTATCAAGTACATCAGTCCATTCTAATTTTCCAAGCGCGATGTCATCTAATTGACCTTCCATCTTTGCTGTAAAATCAAAATCCAGTAATTCAGTAAAATTCTCAACTAAGCGATCATTAACAATTTCACCCATTTTTTCTGCGAAAAATCGGCGATTTTCAACACGGGCATAGCCTCTATCTTGAATTGTTGAAATAATAGCGGCATAAGTCGATGGTCGCCCTATTCCTCGCTTTTCAAGCTCTTTAACTAAGCTTGCTTCACCAAATCGAGCAGGAGGCTTAGTAAAGTGCTGTAATGGGTCAAGCTGCTCAAGTATCAGTACATCACCCACTTCAACTTTAGGTAATGCTTGCTCTTCCTCATTCTTTTTACGAATAGCAGGTTGTACTCGAGTCCAACCATCAAAAACCAACACTCTGCCTTTGGCTTTTAATTGGTAATCTGCTGCTTCTACAGTAATAGTCGTTAAGTCGTATTCCGCATTAACCATTTGGCACGCGACAAATTGACGCCATATCAGCTCATATAACTTCTTAGCGTCAGCTTCAACCCCATCTAAGTCACCTGATAAAAATGCCACATTAGATGGTCGAATGGCTTCATGAGCCTCTTGAGCATTCCCTTTAGAGCTATAAGAAATAGGTTCTGCTGGTAAATACTGTTGCCCAAACTTATCAGCGACATATTCACGACAACTTGCTACAGCATCTGCTGATAAGTTGGTTGAATCGGTACGCATATAAGTAATATAACCCGCTTCGTATAAACGCTGGGCTAACATCATGGTTTTCTTAACACCATAGCCTAAGCGGTTACTCGACGCTTGTTGCATTGTAGAAGTTATAAAAGGCGCTGTTGGTTTACTTTTACTAGGTTTTTTCTCATTTTCAACCACAGTAAATTGTGCATTTTCTAATGCAGCTACAGCTGCCATTGTTTGACTTTTATTAACAGGCTTAAATGCTTGTTGCTGATATTTTACAACCGCAAGGCGTATTTGCTCTTCTTTGGCGGCAACATCTGCATGCAAATCCCAATACTCTTCAGGAATAAATGCTTTAATTTCGCGTTCACGTTCAACAAGCACACGCACAGCGACCGATTGCACACGCCCTGCAGATAAACCTCTTGCTACTTTTTGCCATAACAGAGGCGACACCATAAAGCCCACAACACGGTCTAGAAAGCGCCTTGCTTGCTGCGCATAGACCATGTCAGTATTCAATTCACCCGGTGTAGAGAATGCTTGTTGGATTGCATTTTTCGTAATTTCATTAAACACAACACGCTTATATTTGCTCGACTCGCCACCTATTACTTGTTCGAGGTGCCATGCTATGGCTTCCCCTTCTCTATCTAAGTCGGTTGCGAGATAGATTTGGTCAGCATCTTCAGCTAATTTTTGCAGCTCTTGAACAACCTTCTCTTTACCCGGAAGGATTTCATAATGTGGTTGCCAGCCTTTAGCTGGATCAATACCCATTCTCGCAACCAAATTACTGTAGTCACGAGCTTGTTTATAAGCGGCTTTTTCTTCAGGGTCCATTTTACGTACTTCCGCAGGTGTTTTACCCGTTGAAGATTTTTTATTCTGGCCCGAACCTGAAGTTGGAAGATCGCGGATATGTCCAACGCTGGACTTCACCACAAAATCTTTCCCTAAGTATTTATTAATTGTTTTAGCCTTAGCCGGTGACTCAACAATTACTAACGATTTACCCATGTCTGCCTATTTTGAACAATTAACATTCAATTTGATTAATTACACCCGTTTAGGGCTCTATTATTAAAGGTATATCGACAAACTGCCAGTGTGACAAGCAATAAATTAAAAGTTTTTTCAATAAATTGGCTTTTTTGAGATAAATTTGAGCGATTTGCTCAATTTTTAACACAGGTGAGTTCTCAACAAAACGTGCAAAAATCAATAGCAAGTAACTCTTTGATTAATTCAAGGATTGTTCTTTTTAATGCACTTTAAGCATAAAAGTTACATTTAATAATGGAGCCATTCAATAAAAAAGGCCTCAAATGAGGCCTTTTCATATTAAGATATTTTATTAACCTGCATCTAATACAACCAAGCTAGCTTGCGAAATTACTTGTTTAGGTGTGGTAAATTTCACATTAACTGAACCTGATGATTTCTTGTTAGGCGTCGCTTCAGGCGCAATGGTGAAACTAAAACCACGCGCTGTTGTTCGTGCACTATTTGGTAAAGTTTCAGTATCACGGCCCGAAAAATCACCATTTGTTGCTGCAACATCTACAGATGTACCAGCTGGTAATGAATTATTATACAAGTCAGAGTAATAGAAGTTGATAGTCGTTGCACCTAAACCAACATTTACAGGACTATCAGGAGAAGTAGGATCCGAATCATCATTATCAATCGGTGTTGCTGGATCATTATCATCATCAATATGAACCAACACTGGTGTCAAATCAACAGCCGCGACATCACAAAAATCCGCAGACTCTGAAGGCTCTAACGATAATAAAGTTCTTACAATCCCGTCTTTATCGGTAATTTTGTAATTGCTACAATCAGCTGGCATACCTGCAATTCCATAAGCAGGAATTCCAGGTACTGAAGCTTTAGCAATATTAAATCGGTAATATGCTTCACTACCAGACATCACAATTTCAAAACGACGGCGTACATCAATTAAATCTTTAGTACATTTACCTAAAGCCTCTGCATCGGCCGTACAAACTAGACCATTAAACTTACCATCCGCAGAGCTGTGAACCTGATCATTATTTAAATCAACAAACTCTTCCCACTGCCCGCCATTTGTATTAGCTGGTGAACAAGGATTTGAAACGGATTCACAATCAACATCACCTTCAAATATACCATTTTCATTGTCATCACGAAACGCTTCGGCAAGGTCAAAACTTGAATAGAACTCACCGTTATCAAACACGCCATTGCCATTACGGTCAACAAACGATTCTTCACCTTTAGCTGTAGCTAATACCGTTGCACGTCCACCTAATGGCACACCAAGAGGATCATATGCCGCATTTCTAATACCAAACAAACATGGAGCAGCCTGACCAAAATAAGTATCGCAATTTACAGCATTTGTTTTTGGGTTGAATGAGCCAACTGTGTTGTTCCATTTAGCTTCTGTAAATGGTTTTGGATCTTGTGAGCGCCATTGCACTTCACATTTACCATCAACAGTACGGCATTCGAGTTGCGGATTAAACGCTGTGCCATCTAAAGTTCCTACAGCACCGCCTTCGGTTGTAACATACACAGCAGTACCATCTGGAACAGGATTATTAAAATGATCAGCCATCAAAATGGTAATATTCGAAATCTCTCCATTATAATCTAAGCCTTCTGCATTAATAATATCAGGCGATGCGGTAAAACTGTTGTTATCTGGCAACCCTGTGCTGGTTGATACTAAATCAGACACAGTAATTATTTGCTGATCTAGTGCTACTAAATTAAGTTTACCTGATGGGCATGCAGCGTCGCGAACAGCTGCACCTTCATTCGCTTTACATTGATCGTAACGCTCTTTCCAGCAAGTCACATCATCTAGCTGACTAATCGGTATTTGACTTGCTGGAATATAACAAGCATGAACACGCACAGCCATAGGCACAGTGCCTGAGTTTACTTGTACACGACTAATCCCATCGTTATCAGTATTGACTGTTTTTGGTGAGACTGAAATTCCACCATTTGTCGACGACAGTTTAAAGTCCATTCGCGCTTGGCGCACAGCTTGACCAACACTATCAATTAATTTGAAGGTAACTTCTGAGGTTTCTGAACGACCTTGCCCACCCGTTCCTTTTAAAGCCAAAACAGTATTTGTTGCATCAATAAAACTAATAGATTCAACAGGAGCGCTCGAAACCGGAATATTAGTTTCAATAAATTTAGCGCTACCGCCACTTACAACTGAGGCTACGACCGTATCACCTTGAGACACATTACAGCCCTTGGTACGATAAGTTGCTGTTGCAATACCACCTATGCTAGTTACTTTTTCATCCAATACAGAAAGACCGGCTTGGGTACAACCTGAAGTAAGCTCGACCTCTAACGGTAACGTCATCAATGATTTATCTGTATTTTTAATTTTGATTGTAATTACGGTAGTAGCACCCGCTGCGAGTGGTTGATTTTTATCTGTTGCAGCACCGCTTTCATCTAAAACAAAAGGTAAGCCATTATCAATTTCAAGTTCAATCTCAGCTACACCGATTTCAAATGCCGTTGATTTACTCACTCCTTTTGCTGTTGCTTTTACTTCGCCTGCACCACCATCGGCGCTAGGCTGAAGCTTTAAAATCGCAACACCAAAATTATCGGTAATTGCAGTTCCTGACTCTGGTAATATTTTTCCAAGTGTCGTTTCAGCCGAGACTAAAATATTTTTAAACCCATCACCGGTGTTAGTGTCAGTAGCAGTAATATAGATGTCTGCAATACTATCTGAAGAAACACGGTTTACCACTTTACAGCCATTACTTGTTGGATCAAGTTTAACTGAATCGCGATTTTTACCCCACTCAGCATTACAACCTACCAGAATTTTCACATCAACCACTGCTACAGCTTGCTCAATAGGTGCGCCATCGCCTGATGAGTAAAATACCGTTTCATTAGTGAGTGCAGCACCATTAACTGGCGCATAAGTAGCAATCACTTTACCTGCGCCTTTAAAATTACCTGGCGCTAAATCAATTTTAGCAATACCTTGACTATTTGTAATAGCTGTGCCTGGCGTTGCAGGTTTAATCTCTCCAGTAAATTGTGTAGTAAAAGACACTAGTGCCCCTTGAATCCCTACGCCATCTTGAGTAATTGTCGCATTAACAATGCCCATATTATCGGTAGTTACAGGATTTTGTTCATCAAACATATTTCCTTTACTATCAATAACGGAAACCGTTAATTTTAGTGCGCCTTGCTCACCACCGCCATCGCCTTCATCACCTAAACTGGTAAATACATGCTCAACTGAGGCTGTTGCGCCTTCTGGAGCGCCGAAACTAGCAATCACTTTACCTGCACCAGCGACACTGCCTGCCCGAAGTTTAATTTCAGCAGTTCCTGTTGTATTGGTCTGAGCGGTTCCAGATTCTGGATCTAAAGTGCCAATTCCACCTTCAAGAGTAAACGTAATCAATTTGTTTGGATCGGCTTTGCCATTTTTGGTAAGTGTAGCGACTAACTTGCCAGGGATATCTTTTGATATGGTTGAAATGCCAGCACCAGAGTCATAACTTAGAATTGTGACTTCTAGTTTGTAGCTGTCGTTGTTTCCTGTTGTTGTTTCAAGACTCCCACCGCCACCGCAGGCTGCGAGCGCTAAACAAAAAAGCGTCATACAGATTAAGCGTATTAAAGGCATTTACCTCTCCCTAGCTTGTTATAATTATAGAGTTATTTACCCTATCTTAACCTATTAGCAATCTAAAAATCATAGCATTTTTAAAAAAAGTTACCGCTTTTAGCTTTAATAATTTAAATTGGCTGGTAGGCTATGCAAAATTTTAATAAAAGTACTCTATTTTTATGATCTCTCGCACATCACTTGGTTTAACCAGCCGCATTATGATTGGCATGGTTTTAGGTATTTTACTCGGTTCACTGATTAAATTTATTATTGGTGATCAGAATGACTATTTTATTTCGTTTGGATTTTTTGATTTAGCCATCAAAGGCTTTTTTGTTGATGGATTGTTTCACATTGGTGGCGCTATCTTTATAGCTAGTTTAAAGATGTTAGTAGTACCATTAGTTTTTGTTTCTTTAGTATGCGGCACTTGTAGTTTAAGTGACCCTAAGAAGCTTGGTCGTTTGGGTGGCAAATCAATTGGTTTGTACTTAATCACTACAGCGATTGCAATCACTGTCGCGATTACTTTAGCATTATTAATTGCTCCTGGTGAAGGTGTACCCATTCCTGCCGACGCCACCTTTGATAACAAACAAGCGCCAACTTTAGCGCAAGTCATTATCAATATGTTTCCTACCAACCCAATTAGTGCAATGGCCAGTGGTAATATGCTTCAAGTTATCGTTTTTGCTTTGCTGTTTGGTATTTCAATGGCACTCAGTGGTGAATCAGGAAAACGTTTAGCCAATGTTTTTGAAGACTTAAATACTGTTATATTAAAGCTCGTTACAATTTTAATGAACTTGGCACCTATTGGTGTTTTTTGTTTAATGGCAAAACTGTTTACAACCATTGAGCTTGATATGATTGGTCGATTAGCGAAGTACTTTTTTGTCGTTATACTCGCATTATTGGTGCACGGCCTTATCAATTACAGCTTGTTGCTCAAGCTATTAGCTAATCTCAACCCTCTTATATTTTTAATAAAAATGAAAGATGCAGCCCTTTTTGCTTTTAGTACATCAAGCTCTAGCGCAACAATGCCCATCACCCTGGAGACAGCCACTAAAAAATTAGGCTCCAAAAACAGCGTTGCTTCTTTTACTATCCCATTAGGCGCCACCATTAATATGGATGGCACCGCTATTATGCAAGGTGTTGCCACTGTTTTTATCGCACAAGTTTTCTCGGTTGATTTGACACTGTCTGATTATTTAATGGTGATTTTAACGGCTACTTTAGCATCAGTAGGCACTGCAGGTGTGCCGGGTGTTGGCTTGATTATGCTCGCGATGGTGCTTAACCAAGTGGGTTTACCTGTGGAAGGTATTGCAATTATTATTGGTGTGGATAGATTGCTTGATATGACCCGCACAGCCGTTAATGTCACTGGAGATTGTATGGTTACGTGTATTGTCGCCAAATCCGAAGGTGAATTTGACCAAACGGTATTTGATAATTTGGATGCTGCAAAAGATTTAGAAGAAATACATTTCAAAAAATAGAGACTTATTTCGACTTTAAAAAGCCGAGAGATTAATCTCTCGGCTTTTTTATTATTAAGGTTTTAAACGCTGTAACGTCGACAATAAACTTATTAACGAACGTTCAATACCTTTTGTTAACCCAACAGAAAATTTATCGGCTAATGTTTTTTTATGAGAAAACTTCACTTTATAAATTTGAGCCTGCTGATTAAGTGTTAATAAAATATCATCGCTGGTTGCTATCTCGTCCACTAAACCTTTTTCTATGGCTTGAGACGCAAACCAATGCTCACCTGTCGCAACCTCGGTTAAATCTAGCTCAGGGCGTTTTAAACTAACAAATTGCTTGAATAACTCATGAGTTTGCTGAATTTCTTCACGAAACTTATCTCTGGCTTGATCTGTATTTTCACCAAACAAAGTCAGGGTGCGTTTAAATTCACCCGCTGTAATTTGTTCAAATTCAATGTCATTTTTTTTCAAAATTTTATTAAAATTTGGAATTTGAGCAATGACTCCGATAGAACCAATAATCGCAAAAGGGGCTGCAACAACTTTATCTGCAACACATGCCATCATGTAACCGCCACTTGCTGCAACTTTATCGACACAGACAGTTAAATGAATACCTGCTTTTTTAATTCGCTCTAATTGAGAAGCAGCCAAACCATAACCATGAACAACGCCACCACCACTTTCTAAACGTAATAAAACTTGGTCTTTACCAGCTTGAGCTACGGTTAAAATTGCAGTGATTTCCTCTCGCAACTCATCAACTTCACGAGCATCGATACTCCCATTAAAGTCAAGCACATAGACTTTATTTTTAACTTCATTTTTTTGTTGTTTGAGACGTTTTTTTTCTTCTTTTTCGCACTTTTTAAATTCATCTTTTGATAGCGTTGCCGACAAAAACTCTGACTTTAATTCATCCAATTGTAAAGAAACATCATCAAGTTCTATTTGCCCTTTTTTCACTTTAGGTTTTTGAGCAGCACCTGCAACAGAAGCAATAATCACAATAAACGCCAGTACAAAAGTAATTGTTTCGGCTAAAAATAAGCCATATTGATATAAAAATTCCAAAATAAATCCTCAAAAAAAAGTTAATGAAAATTTACCATTTAACAGGCATAAATTGTAGATAAAAAAAAGCCGCTGAGTTCAGCGGCTTTTAAAAATCATTTGGATTATTCAGTTACTAAACTTGAATCACCTATTACTAACATGCGACCACGGCTTGCTAAAAAGGTCGCCATCTGCAATTGCATTTCTGCCGTTGCTCTGGCACTTTCTTCAGCAGTTGCACCTGCACCATCGCGTGCAGCTGGTGATAATAGCGAGCCATGATGGCCTTTAACAAACTTGGTAACGTAAGATTGCGGATCAGCTGTCATTTGAGTTTCAGTTGCGACTTCTAAACCGGCAAGTTTTGCAAAAGGAATAGTACTTGCTAAAGGATTATTCATTGTATAAGGCGGGATAACCGTGTCTTTCTTGTTATCCATACCGTCACCTACAACTAAACTAATGTGCACCGGTGTACCTGTTGCTTGAAGACCTTGTGCATAGTTAGTTGAATCTGCGACATCAAGCACTGTTTGCGCAGCAAATACGAATTGAGTAAATACCGCTTGGATGCTAGCGATTTTAGCTGAATCACCTTGTTGCGTCAGAGAAGTCATAAACTCTTGATATGAACAGGTTGCAAACGCTTCTGCATTTTGTGCATAAACAGCACAATTAGCCGGTACGCTTTGTGCAAATGCTAAAAACTCTTTAGATTCATCCGTGCCAGCTGCAGAAAGAACCGACGCTTGAATAAATGGTCCAAACTCTTGTGACTCAAGTAAGAAACTCGCTACGCCGCCGCCGCCGCTTGATAATGATGCAGTATTCACTTTAAACATCGCATCAACTTGCGCATTACCTAATGTTGAATTGGTATGAGTTAAAAACATAGGTGCAACAACCGAGCCTAACGATTGACCCACGTAACTCACATCTTGTTTATTGATGTTTGCCACGTTCATGAAATTAAGACCTAAACGCAGCGCAAGCAAATCGGCTGCTGATTGGCGTAAATTATCACGAGCAACTAGCAACGATGATAAATTCATGTAGTGTAAAACCGAAATCTTACTAGCATTGAAATCATCTGTGCCATCTTGATTCACATCTAAACCACGTGTTCCATGTAATGGATGATCAATTGCAACGGTTGCAAAACCTTGTAAAGTTAAAGCCGCAGTTACTGCAAGCATATCTTCTTTTTGGCGAGTAATACCATGTTGTAAAATAACAATTGGCCAACCTGCTTCAGGCATCACTAATGGCGGCAAACCTTGAGTTGAGCGCACATAGTTAAGCAACGTTAAATCACTATCAGGTGTGGTCAATTGCACTTCTGCATTTTCATAACGCTGAACTTTAGGAATTGAATTGTATTTTGTTAAATGCTTTTGGGGATCTAACCCTAAATCGCGTAATTTCCCACCACTTAAACCAAAACAAAGACCATCGGTTTCATTGATCGGATCCATAGGAAACGTAGCGCCTGCTAACGCTTTGTAACCAGATACAATAACAGCATTATCACACAAACCTTGCCATGAACTTTCAGCTAATGCATTAATACCTGACGCTTTGGGTGTTTTATTATAAATAGGAAGCACAATACTTCCTTTTTGATATTTCACAGCTGAAAACACCGGGCTAATATTAGTCATTCCAATGCTTGCAAAAACATCAGCAACTGTCATTGATGGGAAATTCGGGTTAACGGATACTTTAGGCAATGCCGCTGGATTCATCTGTAAATTTGCAGCTAGCAGTTTTTTAACTGTACCAAGAGCTGTACCTACTGACTGCATCGTCATTGCGCCACTAAAAATTATTTCATCTTTTGTGATAGTACCGTCTGATGTGATGGCATTTTCATAACTGTTGATAACAGCTTGAAGTTGTTTTTGACTGGCGGTTACAAGCGGCATTGTAACCATATCTTGTTTAACCAAAGCATATGTTGATGAAGGATTTACTGAACGCCCTTCGCTGTCTTTGACGCCCGTTGTTAACACATTGATATAAGAAGCACCTGCTTTAAATGGCTTAAGCGGAATAATAGCGATGCTATCACCCACAGGCTTAGTAGCAAAATCAACACCATACGTTAATTCCCCGACTAATTTACAACCAAGTCCTGCAGGCACGACCGAGCACTCCTCATCAACCAAGCTTGCGCCCATCACAACTTCAAAAATACGTACTGAACCAGGCGTGACAACAGAGACTGGATCTAAGCTCACATTTTCTGGAAATTTTAACGCGATTGTAAACGGAGTCTGTGTAGACCAACCATCTAATGCGCCGAGTGCAGTTTGAGGATCTGCATAATTGATTTTTGCAGCGCTTTCGCCTGGCATTGTGAGCGTACCATCTTTGGTACCACTAAACAGGAGGTCATTTGGTACAGAAACAACTCCGTTGCTAGGATCAAATGCCACTGTTGAAGCTGGAACAACCGTTACGGCATCATTTTTTAATTCTTCTAGGCTTTCACCACCACAACCAGTTAATGCTGTTGTAATTGCGAGTGAGAGTAGCAGTTTTTTCATATTTTTTTGCTCCGATCCCGATCTTCTTATTTTTAATAGTTAATTGAAAATATATTCGGTGATTAATATTCAGACATTAGACCAGTTAAAGTTAACGTAAACAAATTCATTTCGCCACTAAATTTTACACAAAATCCGCAACTTCGCTCTTTGAATGTGATAAAATATCGAAAAATATTATTTTGGGTATTTTAATGCAAAACCAGCAACTAGATCCTTTAGAGCTTAAAGAAAAAGTTATTTTAATTACTGGTGCCGGCGACGGAATTGGTCGAGTTGCCGCACTTGAATATGCAAAAGCAGGTGCAACTGTTATCTTATTGGGCAAAACAGTAAACAAACTTGAATGTGTTTACGATGAGATTATTGCTGCCGGTGGCCCTCAACCAGCTATTGTTCCGCTTGATATGAAAGGTGCTACTAAACAGCATTATCGTGATTTAGCTGCCACTATTGAAAATCAATTTGGCCGCCTTGATGGCTTACTCAATAACGCTGGTATTTTAGGCTCTTTAGGCCCGCTTGAACATTTTTGTGTGTCTACGTTTGAAAACATCATGAAAGTGAATGTGACTGCGCAAGCTGTATTAACAAAATATATGTTTCCTATTTTGCGTAAATCATCTAATGCATCAATTATTTTTACGTCTTCGGGTGTGGGTCGAGAAGGCCGTGAGTTTTGGGGCGCTTATGCCATTTCCAAATTTGCGGTTGAAGGCATGATGCAAACGTGGTCAAAAGAAGTGTCTAAAACAAATATCCGTATCAATTGCATTAATCCAGGTGCCACTGAGACTAAAATGCGTGCTTCTGCTTATCCTGGCGAAGACCGTTCAAAATTAGCAAGCCCACATGATTTAATGCCAACTTATCTTTATTTAATGAGCGACCGCTCAATCGGTATCAATGGTCAATCGATTGATGCACAGCAAAAGTAGCAACTAAAAAAGAGCAATACATATTTTATTGCTCTTCTACATATAAAAAAGCCGCAAAAACTGCGGCTTTTTTATTACGTACGTTTTTTAGCTTTAGGGTCAGTTTTTTTGCCCGTACTACGCTGTTTATGTTTATTCACAGCCTTACGAATTTGAGCAATTTTTGCGCGTTTATCTTTACGTTTTTCTGGGATCACAGAAAGCTTAGTTTCCAACTCTCGGTCAAGACCAACCAACTTACGTAAATAGTTCACCTTTTCAAGGTCTAGTTCTTCCCAACCGCCTTGCGGTAAACGTTTATGCAGCTCTAAATCACCATAACGTACGCGAATTAGTCTCGATACCTCAACACCTTGCGATTGCCACAAACGGCGCACTTCACGATTACGGCCTTCCGTTAATAGTACGTTGTACCATTTATTGATGCCTTCTCCACCATGAGGGATAATCTTAAGGAATTTGGCTGGGCCATCTTCAAGTTCAACACCTTTAGTTAAGGTTTTTAGCGTTTCAGTTGTTACTTCGCCAAATACACGCACCGCATACTCACGCTCAACTTCATAACGAGGATGCATTAAACGATTGGCCAACTCACCATCATTGGTAAATAATAATAAACCTGATGTATTAACATCTAATCGACCAACAGCAATCCAGCGATCATCATCTAATCGCATTAAGCGATCAAACACTGTTGGACGACCTTCAGGATCTTTACGTGTACACAACTCACCTTCTGGTTTGTGGTACATTAAAACACGACACACCCGCTCTTCAGGTTCTTCAATTTTAACCACATGGCCATCTAAACGAATAAGCTGATGCGGCTCTACGCGATCACCTAATCGCGCAACATTTCCATCAACACTTACACGATGGGCTTCGATATATTTCTCAATCTCACGGCGTGAGCCTTTACCAGCTCTTGCCAATACTTTTTGCAGTTTTTCACTCATTCGGACAGTTCACTCACTGAAGGGTCTCTTAACAACTGGTCAATTTTACTTTGCTGCAATTGAGGCAGCTCGGGTAAATTATCTAAACCAGTTAACGAAAAATAATCTAAAAATACCTTGGTAGTGGCATAAAGTGCAGGACGTCCCGGTACTTCTTTATGACCGACAATTTGGATCCAATCACGATCTTGTAGTTGCTTCATAATTTGACTACTGACGGCAACACCACGTACTTGTTCAATCTCACCTCGAGTAATTGGTTGACGATACGCAATTAAAGATAAGGTTTCTAACAATGCACGTGAATAACGAGGCGCTTTTTCGGGCCAAATTTTGTTTAACCAAGGTGCTAAACTAGGATTGCTTTGAAAACGAAATCCTGATGCCACTTCCACTAATGCAATACCACGATTGTCATAGTGTAGTTGCAATTCGCTAAGGATGTGTTTAATCCGTTTTAAAGAAACATTAAATTCATCCAATACCGTACTTTTTAAAAAATCACAACTTACGGGTTTACCTGCAACAAACAAAGTTGCTTCAATAAGTTGCATAAGTTGATGATCAGATATTGGATTTTTATTCACGTACTCGCCTATCACAACAAGGGTGATTGAATTTATGCAATGGAAAATTTAGCATGCCATTATGACAGGTAATATGCGACAAAGAAACGAGATTATCGGTTAAAATTCGGATTGTTGCTCATCCCTTTTCGCCGCTAAACGAACATACACAGGGCTATTAAAGGCTGTTTGCATACACTCTATCAAGCCTTCTTTGATCAACTCTAACATTGCTATAAAGCTTACGACTACGCCACTTCGCCCTTCATTGAGTTCAAATAACTCAGCAAAGGCAACAAAATCTGTTCGGCTTTGTAATAGGGTTAAAATACGACTCATCCGTTCTCGAGTTGATAATACTTCTGCTGTAATTTGATGATGTGTAAATACTTTTGCTCTAGCCATTACATCACTCAGTGCCAATAATAAATCTTTTAACTCAACACTTGGCAAAGGCTTTTGGTGCTCAGGCTCTTGGGGCACCATTGCTTGAGCTACAAAAAAATCACGCTCTAATCGTGGTATCGCATCGACTTGTTCAGCAGCTTGCTTAAACTGTTCGTATTCTTGTAAGCGGCGGATCAGTTCAGCCCGGGGGTCTTCTTCTTCGCCAGCTAATTCTTGATGAACGGGTAATAATAACCGTGATTTTATTTGCGCCAACAATGCCGCCATGACCAAATATTCAGCAGCTAATTCAAGCTTAAACTCTTGCATTAAGTCAATATATTGAACGTATTGGCACGTAATTGTATGAATAGATAATTCGAGTATATCAAGCTTATGGCGCTTAATTAAATATAACAATAAATCAAGCGGCCCTTCAAACGCTTCAAGGGCCACTTCAAGGGCATCAGGAGGGATATAAAGATCTTGTGGCTGATTGGTATAGGCTTTTCCATGTAAAAAAGCCAAAGGGAGAGCCTGCTGAACCGGTGCCGTCATTGAGTATGTATTCCCATCACGCGAGATTATTCAAATGGGCTAATATCACCACATCCAACGCGTAAAATCTCAACGGTATCGTCTGATAAATCAATTACTGTGGTTGCTTGCTCAATTAAGTAACCACCGTCAATTATTAAATCGACTTGTTTTTCAAGTAATGAGCGAATGACTTCTGGATCTGACTCTGTATGATCTTGGCCTGGTAAGATTAACGAGCAAGACATGATTGGTTCACCAAGTTCTGCCAATAATGCTTGAGTGATTTTATGATTAGGTACACGGATCCCAATGGTTTTTTTCTTATCATTCAATAAACGTTTTGGTACTTCTTTTGTGCCTTTAAAAATAAAGGTATATGCACCAGGAGTATTGTTTTTCACTAAACGAAACATTTGGTTATCAACACGAGCATAAGTCGCAAGTTCCGATAAATCACAGCATACTAACGTTAAATTGTGATGTTTTTCTAAAGAACGAATCCGCTGGATACGTTCCATTGCAGTTTTATTTCCAATACTGCATCCAAGGGCATAACCTGAATCTGTTGGGTAGACAATCACGCCTCCTTTTTGAATCACCTCAATCGCCTGACGAATTAGTCGCGTTTGAGGATTGTCGACATGGATTTGAAAAAATTGACTCATAATATTTTATCTCTCAATCAGTGCGCTAGTTAAGCCGCTGTTAATTCGGTTGGCCAAGATTGCCATACAGCTTGGCAATCTTTTGGTAAATATAAGTTTTTGCCAAGCTCAAGCCATGTAGTTGGAAAATGAAAATCCGAACCCTGTGAACCGAGTAATTCAAATTCACGACTTAATTGGCCTAAAAACTGGCGCTCGGTTGGCGCTTGTTGAGGCTGCGCAACTTCCATCGCATGTCCACCCGCCATTTTATAATCGCTGAGTAGTTGGCGTAGCCACTTATTAGATAACTGATATCGACCAGGATGGGCAATAACAGCTTGGCCGCCTGCAGCAGTAATTGCGCTAATAGCGGTCGCCATGTCACACCACTCACTGGGTGTATAGCCTATTTTGCCGCGCACTAAATATTTTTTAAATACCGATTGCACATTTTTAGCAAGTCCAAGTTGCACGATATAACGTGCAAAATGCGCCCGTGTTACTTGCGCATTCTCAGCCAATTTTTTGGCATTTTCATAGGCATCAGCAATACCGTGTTTTTCAAGTCGCGCGCCAATCTCCATAGCGCGTGTATCTCGCTTAGCTTGTTGTTCAGCTAATAAAGCTAACAATTGTGGATTGGTTACATCAATATTTAAACCGACAATATGAATTTCAAAATTCTTCCACTTAGTGGAAATTTCAACACCGTCAATTAAAGTCAAAGGTAACTGATTGTTTTGAATGTAGGCGTGGCTCTGAGCCAAAGCATTGATGGTGTCATGGTCAGTAATCGCTAATACATCTACTTTTTTTTCAATGGCGCGATCGATCAGTTGCTCAGGGGTTAAGCTACCATCGGAAAATAAGGTGTGACTGTGTAAGTCATATTTCATGTCTGTAAAATCAATATATTGACGCATTAATGGCGTCGATTATAGCAGCCACTTAGGCCTAAAAGATACCAAAGGGCTTTTTACGCTGTATTTTAAAGGCATTTAATCGTTATTTTCTCTAAAGAGCTCTACAGATATATAACAAGTTAACAACAAAATTGAAAAATAATCATATACGACCAGACGCTTTGGGCTTGACACTCGTACCGTAAATCTTGTTTACTAGGGGCCAAGACATTTTAGGTAAAACAATAATGAATACTTCAGTTCAAACACTAACAGTAATTTGGTGGTGGCACTCGTAAAAATCGGGTGGGAACTGTCATGTCTAACAGTTTTTAAAACCCGCCTCGTGCGGGTTTTTTTATAGCAAAATTTTGAGGTTTAAAATGAATAACGTAGTTAACAAACACAGCTCTTGGTGGTGGCGCCTGATTTAACGGGACGGAATACTTGCATCTACAGTTTTTCAAGCCCGCATAGTTACTGCGGGCTTTTTTATTTAGGGGAATGAGAATTGATTTTTAGCCATATTACAACCAGTCCAGGAGAGGTCACCAGTATTACCCTATCAAGGGAATACATTGCTTGCCCTTTGTCGGTTTATGCCAATTTAAATAAAGCTAATTCGTTATTATTAGAGTCTGCCGAGATTGATTCTAAAGATAATGTCAAAAGTTTAATTTTAGTTGATGCCGCAATCCGTATTGAATGTACAGGGCAAAGCGTAACCTTAGTTTCTCAGTCTAATAATGGTCAACAACTGCTACCATATTTAGCGCAACGGGTTGAAAATTGTGATGTTACACTCGCAGACAATACCCTGACCTTACGTTACCGTGACAACCAATCTGATATGGATGAGTTTTCAAGATTGACTGCCGACAATGCATTTAGTGCGCTACGTAGCTGTATTAATACAATAAAAAGCACCACAGCTCATCCGTTCGCGGTGTTTTTAGGCGGTGTGTTTGCATATGACATGGTGGCAAATTTTGAAACGTTACCAACAGTACCAACCGGCCCAAATGAATGCCCAGACTACGTATTTTATTTAGCCGAAACCTTGGTGGTAATTGATCATCAAAAACAAACTACGGAACTGGTGGGCAATGTATTTAATGGCCCCGATGTACATGCCAATTGTTTTGAAGTAGGCCAACAACTTGAATCTCTTAACCAACTATGTTCAAACAGCCAACCTTTTAGTCCTGAGGCTATAAATGGTTCTCGCGATGTATTAGTTGATATTAATGATGATGATTTTTGTAGCCAAGTAAGCCAATTAAAAAAACACATTGTTGATGGCGATATTTTCCAAGTTGTACCCTCACGCACGTTTAGCTTAAGCTGCCCAAATTCTTTGGCCGCCTACCAGCAACTGAAAAAACAAAACCCAAGCCCTTACATGTTTTATATGCGCGACCAAGATTTCACTCTGTTTGGTGCATCACCAGAGTCTGCCTTAAAATATTGTGCCACCAGCAATCAAGTTGAAGTTTACCCAATTGCTGGCACTCGTCCTCGCGGTAAATTCCCTAATGGCGACATTAATCCAGATAAGGACAGCCGCATTGAACTTGATTTACGTAACGATAAAAAAGAACTTGCTGAGCATTTAATGCTGGTTGATTTAGCGCGCAATGATGTCGCACGAATTTCAATTGCAGGCACTCGTTTTGCCAAGGAGTTACTCAAAGTAGACCGCTATTCTCAAGTTATGCACTTAGTCTCGCGTGTTGTAGGCCAATTAAAACCACAACTTGATGCGCTGCATGCTTATCAAGCGTGTATGAACATGGGCACTTTAGTGGGTGCGCCAAAAGTAAAAGCGTCTGAGCTTATTCGTTTAACGGAACAAAAACGCCGTGGAAGTTACGGTGGAGCCGTGGGCTACTTAACCGGAGATGGGTCGATGGATTCGTGTATTGTCATTCGCAGTGCGTTTGTCAAAAATAATATCGCCCACGTGCAAGCTGGCGCTGGTGTGGTGTTTGATTCAAACCCTCAGGCTGAAGCCAATGAAACCCGCGCAAAGGCCCAAGCGGTCATTAAAGCCATTCAATCAACATTTTTGGCAGGTGAATAATGAACTATAAAATTTATTTTTTAGATAATTTTGACTCGTTTAGTTACAACCTTGTAGACGAATTTGCCCAGCTAGGGGCTGAGCTTGTCATCTACCGTAACAACCTCAGCGCAGACTTTATCTTCGCACAAATGCAGCAAGAAACCGTGCCGGTCATTTTAGTTTTATCACCAGGTCCTGGTGCACCAAGTGAAGCAGGCTGCTTAATGGCTTTGATCGAATTGTGTAAAGGTCACTTCCCTATTTTAGGCATTTGTTTGGGTCAACAAGCATTAACCCAAAGTTATGGTGGTGTGATTGGTCATGCGGGCGAAACCGTACATGGTAAATCATCGGTGATAAGCTTAGCTGCCCACCCTGTCTTTGATGGCTTTGGTGACAGCATGCCTGTGGCGCGCTATCACTCCCTAATGGCCACCCATGTGCCTGATAGCTTAAACGTGATTGCACATTATCAAGATATCCCAATGGCCATTTACCATGAACAAGATAAAGTGATCGGTTATCAATTTCACCCAGAATCGATTTTAACGCCAGATGGCTCGGTGCTGTTGCGTCAAAGTTTAGAATTTTTGAGTCAATAAGGACATGATGATGGAACAACTCATTGCACAACTCATTGCACAACAAGATTTAAGTTTTATTCAAGCTGAGCAATTTTTTAATGCGGTGATGCAAGGACAGATCAGTGAAATTCAGCTCACTGCAGCCCTTGTAGCACTTAAAATCAAACAAGAAACACCCGATGAAATTGCCGGTGCAGCACAAGCCATGCGCGCCAATGCCGTACCCTTTAGCACCTCACTTCCCCTCACAGCCGACAGCTGTGGCACGGGTGGTGATGGTTCAAATACCATAAACATATCCACAACTGCCGCAATTGTTGCGGCCGCTTGTGGCCTAAAAATGGTCAAACATGGCAATAAAAGTGTTTCGAGTAATTCAGGTTCGGCCGACTTACTTACTGCACTGGGCATTAATATCAACATGACACCCGAGCAAGCAAGTGCTTGTTTAAGTAAAACCGGTTTCACTTTTTTATTCGCACCGCTTTATCACAGTGGTGTAAAACATGCGATGCCGGTGAGAAATGCCCTCAAAACGCGCACTATTTTTAATATTCTGGGCCCTTTGGCCAATCCTGCTGCACCGCAGATTCAACTCTTAGGTGTGTACGACAGCGCGTTATGCATGCCACTTGCCCAAACCTTAAAAACCTTAGGCTGTCGTCGTGCTATGGTGGTGCATGGTGCAGGGACCGATGAGATAGCCTTACACGGTGACACCTTAGTGGTTGAGCTTAATAACGGTGAAATAACCCAATATTACGTTTCGCCTGCTGATTTTGGCTTAGAACATTTTGCATTGAGTGAACTTGCAGGTGAAGGCCCCGAATCAAATGCCTCTGCCAGTCGCGCAATTTTAAGTGGCCAAGGCACGCCCGCTCATAACGCAGCCATCATTGCTAATGTTGCCGCATTACTGTATTTATCTGGGCAGGCGCAAAACTTTAAAGAAGGTGCAAACCAAGTGCGCCAAGTATTATCCTCAGGTGTCGCCATTGCGACATTAAATGACGTTGTAGAGGCAAGTCATGGCTAATGTATTAGAAAAAATTGTTGCAGATAAACACCTTGAAATTACCGAGCGCAAAAGAAAACAACCGCTTGAAAGCTTTATTAATGAGGTAAAACCAAGCCAACGTGATTTTTATCAAGCACTGGCAGCACCTGGCACGCATTACATTTTAGAATGTAAAAAAGCATCGCCTTCAAAAGGCCTGATCAGAGCAGTATTCGACTTAAACGAAATTACTGGTGCTTATAAGCACTACGCCGCCTGCATCAGCGTATTAACCGATGAGAAATACTTTAAAGGCAGTTTCGCTTACTTAAAAAAAGTCAGCCAATTGGTCGAGCAGCCTTTAATTGGTAAAGATTTTTATGTCGATGAATACCAAGTTTATTTTGCTCGCTTGCATGGTGCTGATGCTATTTTATTAATGCTTTCGGTGCTTGATGACAGCCAATATCAACACCTAGCGGCAGTGGCAAAATCGCTCAACATGAGCATTTTGACCGAAGTGAGTAACGAAGAAGAAGTCCATCGTGCACTTGCCCTAGATGCTGACATTATTGGTATAAACAACCGTAACCTGCGAGACTTAAGTACCGATTTAGCAACTACCGAAACACTTCGTGCGCTTATTCCTGACAATAAAGTAGTGATTTCAGAATCGGGCATTTATACCCATGACGATGTAAAACGCTTACGTGGTTTATGTAATGGCTTTTTAGTAGGCAGTTCATTGATGGCGCAGGCCAACATCGACCTTGCATGTCGTCGCTTAATCTATGGTGACAATAAAGTCTGTGGCTTAACGCGCGTTGATGACGCGCAAGCAGCCTTCGAACGCGGCGCTGTCTATGGTGGATTAATTTTTTATAAAAAATCCCCTCGTTATGTCGATTTTGACTGCGCACAAGCCATAGTGCAAAGTACTCGCTTAAAATTTGTTGGTGTGTTTGTAAATGCTAATTTATCAGATGTTGTAGAACACGCAGCGCGACTGCAACTTTCAGCCGTTCAATTACATGGCCAAGAAGACAACGCCTACATCGCAGCACTGCGCAACCAATTACCTGTGGGCTGCCAAATTTGGAAAGCCATCAGTGTGAGTGACCACATTCCTGAGCTTATCTCAGACGTTGATCGGTATTTATTTGATACCCACAGCGAAAACCAAGCCGGTGGTACAGGCAAAAAATTTGATTGGTCATTACTTGCTGGGCAAAGTAACTTTATGCTCGCCGGTGGGATCAACGCACAAAATATTACTGAAGCGCGCACTGTTGAGGGCGTTTTAGGGCTCGATCTAAACTCTGGGGTAGAACTTAGCCCTGGTAAAAAATGTAAAGATAAAATCGCAACGCTGTTTGCAAATTTAAAGAATGAATGAGGTGAAAATGCAAAATCCAGCCTATTTTGGCGAGTTCGGTGGAATGTTTGTTCCTGAACTACTAGTGCCAGCACTAAAACAACTAGAACAAGAGTTTAATCTTGCTCAAAAAGACCCAGCTTTTTTAGCCGAGTTTCAACAACTCTTAAATGAGTATGCAGGTCGCCCAACGCCTCTAACGCTCACCCGTAATTTAGTAACAAACCCTCACGTAAAGCTGTATTTAAAGCGTGAAGATTTACTCCATGGCGGTGCGCACAAAACCAATCAAGTACTAGGCCAAGCCTTATTAACTAAGCGCATGGGCAAAAAAGAAGTCATCGCTGAAACGGGCGCAGGCCAACATGGTGTTGCCACAGCCCTTGCATGTGCACTGCTTGGTTTAAAGTGCCGTGTTTATATGGGCGCCAAAGATGTTGAACGCCAACAACCTAACGTATTTCGCATGAAATTGATGGGTGCAGAAGTCATTCCTGTTACTGCCGGTTCTGGCACGTTAAAAGACGCAGTTAACGAAGCTATGCGTGATTGGTCTGCTAACTATAAAGATGCGCATTACCTGCTTGGTACCGCAGCTGGCCCTCACCCATTCCCAACCGTGGTGCGTGAATTCCAAAAAATGATTGGTGAGGAAGCCAAACAACAAGTACTTAAAGCCGAAGGTCGTTTACCTGACGCAGTTATTGCATGTGTCGGTGGCGGTTCAAATGCAATTGGGATGTTCAGTGACTTCATCAATGAAACATCAGTTCAATTAATTGGTGTAGAGCCTGCAGGTAAAGGCCTCGATACTGACGAGCATGGCGCAGCCCTTTGTAAAGGGACTAAAGGTATTTTACATGGTGCATATACATACATCATGCAAAATAAAGATGGCCAAATTGAAGAGTCTTATTCAGTGTCTGCTGGGCTTGATTACCCTGCAGTTGGCCCACAGCATGCTTTTTTACACGAAACGGGCCGTGCACAATATGTAGGTATTAGTGATGATGAAGCACTGGAAGCGTTCCAATTATTAGCGCGTAAAGAAGGGATTATTCCAGCACTTGAATCAAGCCATGCCCTTGCTTATGCGCTAAAAATGGCAGAAAAGTGTGATAAAGATACCATTTTAGTGGTGAATTTAAGTGGCCGTGGCGATAAAGATTTAACCCATGTACATACTGTTTTAACTGCAGGAGGCAAACTATGAGCCGTTATCAAGCCACTTTTGAACAATTAGCAGCTAAAAAACAAGGAGCCTTTGTGCCATTTGTTACCATTGGTGACCCTAATGCCGAGCTGTCAGTTGAAATAATTAAAAGCTTAATTGATGGTGGAGCTGATGCGTTAGAGCTTGGCATTCCGTTTTCAGACCCAATAGCCGATGGCCCAGTGATTCAAGCGGCAAATATTCGTGCGTTACTTGAGCATATTAATACCGATACTTGTTTTAACATCATCAAACAAGTGCGCGAATACAATGCCGATATTCCTATTGGTTTATTACTGTATTCAAATTTAGTGTTTGCCAAAGGAATTGAACACTTTTACCAGTTAGCTAAAGCTGCAGGTGTTGACTCTATTTTGATTGCCGATGTGCCACTACATGAATCAAAACCATTTCGCCAAGCAGCAAGCAATGCGGGTATTGAACCTATCTTTATTGCAACACCCAACGCCGATGACGATACGCTGCGCACCTGCGCCTCTTATGGTCGTGGTTATACCTACTTGCTCTCGCGTGCTGGGGTAACGGGGACCGATAGCCAAGTGCAGTTACCTGCTGATGCAATGATCAAAAAACTAGCTGAATATCATGCAGCCCCTACGCTGCTAGGTTTTGGTGTCTCACAACCTGAACATGTTAAAGCGGCACTTGACTCAGGTGCAGCGGGTGCTATCTCAGGCTCTGCGGTTGTTAAAATTATTGAAAATAACTTAAGCCAACCAGAGACTATGCTCAGTGAGTTAACGCAATTTGTTGCCCGAATGAAAGCAGCCACCTTGTGATCATAACCGCGCAGTAATATAAAAAGTTTTAATATTATGCCGCTCTTTATTAAGAACGGCATTTTTTATTCTATTTGATACAGTCACACATCTTTTACCTGCACCAAAAGAGCTTACCTCCTAGTCTCTTAACCAGATTAAAACAAAAAACGTTAAGAGATGCCAAAGTGCACGCTCGAAACTCGAGTACACGCTGACTCAATAAAAAATATTGAAGTAATTTGAGATAAGAAATAAAAAATCCGATGAATTAAATTCATCGGATTTTTATCATACTAAACATCAATAGGGCGAGAGAAAATGATCCGCTTTGAGGCGAACGCTCACCCTAAGTAAACCCTTACTTTGGGTTTTTCTCTGCTTTAACGCGTGCTAGACGGTTAACTTGGTGCATTGATGTTAATGATGAAAAGATTGGGCCTAAGAAACCGCGTTTGCGTAAATCTAAGAAATCTTCGTCTGCTAGCTCGTTTAATTTTTTCTCATCAACTAAGTAAATACCATTGATGTCGCGTTTTTCGCCATCAATTTCAATTGTGAGTGTTTGAGCTGATAATAATTCTTTATCGGCTAAATATTTAGAAAACGCAGCTGTTACTTGAGAAAACTCAAGGTAAGAAATTAAAGACTCTTTACGACGCTTTAAATATTCTGTTTCTTCGCCTTTCTCATCAAACAGCGCACGGCCGTCATCTTGGCTTACTAAGTTGCTCGATTGTACAACCGCAACGATTAAACGTTGTTTGTCTTCAGGGCTTGCAACTAGCGCTAATGGGTAACGTACTAATGCATGTGGTACATACAGACCTGTCCAGCGGTCTTCATTAATGAATAAGTTTTCGCCTGGCTCTAAACCTAGCATTGCAACAGGTTGAAACTCACCTGTTTCTGCATTTTTAACAAACACAATTGGGTACTCATTCGCAACGCGAGAAAACTCGTGTGCAACAATCGGTACTAAGTGTTGGTTTTTCATGAATTCGATGTTGATGCCATTTTTAATTTTTGTGTTGGCATGTGTTACGTTGTGTAACGGCTGAATATTAGAATCCGTCATTCTACTGCTCCAAAAAAATATTGTTTTTATACATTCAACTTACTGTTAAGCCCAAGGCTACTGGTTTTGCGCGTAAATTGGAAGTATCAATTTCCTAAATAACCACTTTATAACTTTTGGAATCCATATTTTTTCACTTTATTGAGTAGCGCGCGATTTGTGGTTAAGTGTTTGGCAAAGTTTGACCGCATGTCACCCACTTGACCGAATAAATTATCGGCTATGTTGCCACTGTTATAGCTACTTTGGCTCATACTCAAGTCAGGGTGATACCCCATGCCATACAATACATATTGATAACTGTCTTGTGGAAAAGGCTCAAACACATTAGCAAAATCATATTTACTGATCGGCCGATGTTGCCACTGCTCTAAAGTGTGCGATAACGATGCCGGAATCGTACTTGGGTCTTGATTGGCCTGCCAAAATGCACTGTTTCGATTCGAAAGGACGTAATGTAACTTTATAAAATCTATGGTTTTACGCCAACGATAACCAAACGAGTCATTAAAAGTTTGTGCACTTGAATTCATAAGCTGTTTATTGCGTGGAAAGAGCTCTGCAACCATATTGGCTGACGCTTCAATTAGAAAAATAGCGGATGCCTCTAAAGGTTCTACAAACGCTGCAGATAAGCCAATTGCAACACAGTTTTTATGCCAAAACTTTTCACGATAACCACAATTCATTTTGATATGTTTAGCAGCTAAGTCTTGAGATTTTGGCCCCAAATACTCACGTAAAGTATGTTCAGCCTCATCATGACTGATAAACTGCGAGCTATAAACATGCCCTGTGCCACGACGAGATTGCAGTCCGATATCCCAAATCCAGCCAGCATTTTGCGCAGTTGAGATTGTTGCGCTGGCAATATTATCGTCATCACTTTCATAAGGCATTTGAATTGCGATGGCATTATCAACCAGTAAGGTATCAGCAATCGAATTAAACTTTACCCCTAGCGCCTCACCCAGCAATAAACTTTTAAATCCGGTGCAATCAACATATAAATCGGCAAGTAAAATGCCTTGTGTATCGGTTACCAGCGAAGCTATCGCGCCCTCATCATCAGTATTAACGTCGATTACATTTCCAATAAGGTGTTTCACACCCAAATTTTCAATACAATAGCGTTTAAGTAACGTCGCAAATTTACCTGCATCGAGATGATAAGCGTAATTTTGAATTCCCTCGTAGGGCTTATTGGTAATCAGCTTTGGTGCTAGTCCTTGATCGCATAAAATATCTTGCGCACTGACCGCTTGGGCATAAGAAGTCTGTTTGTCGCCTAACAACCAATAAGGCGCTAAGTTAAACTGCGCACTGTCGCTGATGGAGCTAAACAAATGATAATAGGCGTTATTGGTACTAATTGGGTCTGATTTCCAATTGACAAACTTGGTCGCTTGTTTAAACGAAGCATCGGTTTCTTTTATAAACTCAGCTTCATCAATCCCGATACTTGCTAGAGTTTTACGCATGGTCGGCCAAGTGCCTTCACCCACGCCAATGGTCGGAATATCCGAAGACTCAAGCAAGGTCACTTGCACACCATTGGGTTGATTGGCGCCTAATTCTTTGGCTAATTTAGCCGCGCTTAGCCACCCTGCTGTGCCTCCGCCTACGATAATGACATTATTTGAATAACTCATGTAGATACCTTAAATCTTTGTAAAACCAAACTGATAGACTTTTTTTAGTAAATCTCGGTGCTTAGGCAAATGTGTGACAAGCTGGTCTGCCATGCGTTGCACGTCTTGAAATTTGGCTTTGGCTTTTTCGGCGTAAATAAAGCTATCTTTATTATGCAGCAGCGTTGTTTGATATTTCATGCCATACAGCACATATAGGTAGCTGTCTAAGTTAAACGGCTCCCATGCATAATCAAAATCATATTTCGTTGGTGGGTGCTCTTTCCAATGCAATAAACGTTGCTGCAATGCTGCTGGAATCGTTTTATTTGAACAGTTATCGCGCCAATATGCGCTATCGTCACGATCTGATACGCAGTAGTGTAACTTTATAAAATCTATGGTTCTGATCATTCGCATAGTAAAGGAACGGTTAAATTTATCTTCTACATACGCCATTGAGTTACGGGTTCTTGGAAATTGGTCAGCCAACATTTTGGCTGCCGCATCGTAAAGATAAATAGCCGATGCCTCAAGCGGCTCGACAAAGCCAGCCGACATACCAATGGCAACACAGTTTTTATGCCAAAACTTTTCTCGGTAGCCTAATTTCAAAGGGATGACTCTAGCAACTAAACCTTCGGCCTCTTCACCTATATAATCACGCAATTGCTTTTCTGCAGTCTTAACATCGGTGTGTTTGCTACTAAACACATGACCAACTCCACGGCGGTTGTACAAACCAATGTCCCAAATCCAGCCGTTATCTTGCGCGGTCATAATGGTATGTGAGGCGATATCGCGCTCAGGATCAGCATAAGGCACTTGCATGGCAATTGCAGTATCGTTGAGTATCACATCACTAATATCAACCCACGCAATACCATAAGTTTGTTCAAATAAAATCGGTGTTGTACCACTGCAATCCACAAATAAATCACCGCGAATATCAGGGTATTGCTCACTGTCAGTACTAATTGAAATGACGTACTCATCAGCATCACAATGCGCTTTTAATACATTGGCTTTTATATGCTTAACACCTAGCTTTTCAGTGCAGTGCTTGGTTAAAAAACTCGCGAATTTATTGGCATTTAAATGATAGGAATATTCTTGAACTGCTTGGTATTCAGGCGTGGTTTTTTCTTTTGGTCCAAGGCCAGCCTCACACACTAAGCTTTGTGTTGCAACTGCATGGTCATAGCGAGCGCGTTCGCTGTGCCCTAACAACCAATATGGTGCAAGACTAAATTCATACGATGAATGAAATACAGTGTTAAGCGGATGATAATACTGATGAGTTTGCTGATTAACTGGCTTCATCCAATTACAAAACAGAGCACCTTGCTTAAACGTTGCATCACACTCTTTCATAAACTCTGCTTCGCTGACGCCAATCTGTTTGAGCGTTGCACGAAGGTTTGGCCAAGTGCCTTCACCCACGCCTAAAATAGGAATATCCGGTGATTCAACCAGTGTCACTTGTACCGCGTCTTTATTTGTACTGTTTAGCTGACTAGATAAAACAGCAGCGGTGAGCCAACCTGCTGTCCCACCACCGATAATAACAACTTGATTTACTTGATGTGACATAACAACCTCAGACTATGTACTTATCACAATAATTTACCTTAAATCACTGTGATAAATACATAAAAACAAAGGAAGGCATAAGCCTTCCTTTATGAATTCGCTGCAACTTAGAAACGATATGACAGTTTCAAATACGTATTTCGGCCGTTATCAGCGGCTAAACGCATTTCGTTATAAGCGCCATCCAAACGTTGTGTTGTGGTTTCTTCAAGCAAGTTTGTCATTTCAAGGCTTAAATCTAGCTGATCAGTAATATGCCATGTTGCCGATAAATCAACAAAACCATGTGCATCCCAAAGCGTAGTACCACCAATACCGGTACTTTCAGCTAAATAATCATCACGGTGATTATATGCAACACGCACTGAATATAAGTCTGTTTCGTAATAACCAGTTAAGTTCATGGTTAATTTAGATAAACCAGGTAAGCCTGCTTTGATGATTTGGCCATTTGAATTTTGTAAACCATAACCATCGGCATACGTTAAGTTAGCTAATACGCCAAACTCACCAAACGATTGTTGATATTGGAATTCTAGGCCTTCAATTTGTCCGCCTAGCCCTTGTGCTGGTGCACTAACAAAACGAGTCTGACCGTCAACAACAATTTGCGATACATTGCCACCTTGAATGATGAACGATTTAATGTCTTTGCTAAATAAGGTTGCTGAAATAAGCGATGAATCATTGAAGTACCATTCAATACCGATGTCGGCTTGATTTGCACGATACGGATCAAGATCAACAGAGCCACGTGTATACGTTTGTGTGGTCGTATTATAGCTTGAAGCTGGATTCATAAACGTATAGTTAGGACGGCTCATTACTTTAGCAGCAGACATACGTAAAATAAGCGTATCATCAAGATCTAACGCTAAGTTAAAGCTTGGCAACCAATCGGCATAATCACGTTTTTCAGTGGTTTTAAAACCAAGTGTAACGAAATCATAATACGTTGAGGTTGTATCAGTTTGCACATAACGCACCCCTACGTTACCGCGAAAGCCGTCACCTGAATAATCACCTTGCACATACGTTGCAGTGATCTCTTCTGACACTTTACCCCAGCCATCTTTATTCAGTGTTGAACCATTTTTGAAACTATCGATGTGGTTACGAAGTGCTTCACCATCTGTACGTGCAATATTAGTTGGTGAACCAGACACTAAACCCACACCTGAGTGATCAAAATGGCCGTCAGCAAAATCAGCTTTTGTTAATTGCTGACCATTAGCGCCTAAATTAATGCCGTTAGCAAAGCTCCATGCATTTGAATAGCTTAAAAACTCGTGGTCACGTATTTTAAGGCCAGTTTTAATATTAGTAATTGAACCAATTTCAACTGCAAAATCAAGGTCAATCTGTGCAAATGTTTCTTCGTCTGAACGCACACCTTCTGTTACCGCAGGGGTATTCATTACGTATTCAGCATGATTACCTGCATCAGTATTATTTGGTTTAAGTAACATATCGTTTGGACGAGTCATATCAAACGCGATTGTTTGATTTGGGTTTGTTGAGGTCCAACCAATGTTATAGTTACCGCCATCACCACCTGATGCTTCGGTTTTACCTAAAATAAATTTCGCTGTATAACTGTCAGCAATGTAGTTCACTTCATACGAATATACTTTAGTGTCTACTTCAGCATTACGGGTATTTTGATCATCAAATGGACCACCTGTACGTGTACCATTTAATGCAAATCCAAGTGGGCCAAATTCAGTTGCACCCGCTACTGTATTGTTAAAAGCAGCGACATCAGTACCGGCAATAATTAAGTAGTTTTGATTTGAGTTACCTGCATCTAAATCAACACCAAAATAATTGAAAGACATGTCGAGCGAATCTGTCGGCGCATATTGTAAAACAAAGTTAAGTGCATCACGTTTACGTGTTTGGTTAAATTCAGCAATACCCGCACCCGCCCAACCATCATCCATATAGTTTTCAGCTTTGTGCGCACGGCCAACGGTTTCAAGAGTAGAAAGTGAACCTAAAACACCCCATGTCGCGTCATCATTTTTCCAGCTCACTAAACCTGTCCCACCAAAACCATTGTCATCGGCAATACTGTTTTGTTGCATTTCTAATGAACCAAAAATAGTCATGGCATCTAATTCAAGTGGTTTACGGGTTCGCATTACCACTGTACCACCTACGCCGCCCTCATCGAGTTTAGCCGTTGGTGATTTATACACATCAACGCCTGCAACCATCTCTGCTGGCATTAAATCCATATCAAAAGAACGAGACATCGCTTGTTGCGAGAACCAACCTGTTGAAGCAACGTAGTTGCCATTGAGCGATACCGCAGTAAGTTCAGGGTTTGTACCACGAATTGATACTGAACCACCCTCACCCGCAAAGTTACGAGTAATTGACACACCAGGAATACGTTGCAGTGATTCGGCAATATTTTTATCTGGCATTTTGCCGATATCTTCAGCAGAAATTGAGTCAACAACTGCGTTAGCAAATCGTTTAGTATTTAATGCGGCTTCTAAAGAGCGGCGAATGCCACGTACTTCAATGACTTCTACATCTTCTTGTACTTTAGTTTCTTCAGCAGCGTAGACGGTTCCAGTCATACCAGCGGTCATGATTAGACCGATATTAACTGCGAGTAAGCTTTTTTTAAATTTATTTGCTAACACAGGATTCCCCTTGAATCAATTTGTTGGTTTTAGTATTTTTGAGTAACAACGAATGACATCGCTGTCATCAGTTAACAAAAACTACACCTTTATTAACATAAATTCTACTTAATTTGTTATTTTTTGTTCAAAAATTCGCAGGGGGTTTGTAAAAAAGTCAGTTTGCAACAGCTCAGCTCTAATAATCGAGCGTATATTTAGATCACTCTCTGACTTGTAAAATCAAATAATTTTAAATTGATTCAATATGTTAATAATCGTTATTTTAATTCATGCTTTAATTGCTGGATGAGCCAATTTGCCAGTTGCGCTCTTTTCTGTGGTGACAGCTGACCTAAAATACCTTTTACCTGTTCAGGTATATGCTCAAATACGTCATTATCCTCAAATAAATAAAAATTAAATAAAGCCTGCCACGCTTTTTTCTCTTCTTTAGGGAGTGATTTAATTGTTAACAAACCATGTAACAATGTATCGTAAGGCCCATGAGGGTTATCGTTTAAACCAACAGTTCCTCCCCACCAATAATTTACTAAAGTATTTAATTGGCCATAAGATTCAACATGATGCCACCACATCGAAGGAATATACAAAACGTCGCCTGGTTCCAACTCAAAAACTTGAGCATGACTTAAGGCTTCTTTAAATTTTGGGAATCGATCAAAGTCAGGCTGGTTAAAATCAACTAGGCTGATTGCCGCACCAGTAGGAGCAAAATCAATCGGCCCAATGTATAAATTTTCGATTTGCTCAGGAGGGAATAACGTAAAACGTCGTTTACCACTAACAACGCATGCTAAATTTTCAGCATTGTCGTAATGTGCAGGCACAATTGCATCGGTCCCCAGCCAAATTCGTGGGATCACATCAGGGTCGATTAAATCGATAGTATGCTCTTCAAGCATTTTAGGCAGGGTGTGTAAGATAGGTGCACTTTGAATTGCCAATGACGGGCTTGTTTGTGTGCCATGCCACTGAGACAGCTTCACTAATGCATCAGTCAGTTTTATTTTTTTATGCTCAAAGTTGAAACCTGTCATCGATGAATTATAAAAAATCCGTCCTTTATGAATTGGGTCTTGAATCACACAATCGACCACTTCACCAATATCATAAGTCTTAATCAAAGCGAGAAAATGCTGATGGGATTGCTTGGCATTAATAACTAATGGCCAATGTTCGAGTTGCCCTTTAAGTAATACTGGTTTTTTATTTTTTAAAACGTCCTTATCAAACATCTCTTTATTTATTTTCATTGATATAACCCCAGAGCAACCTTAACCAAAATTTAAATTACACTATAAAACGTTTAAATGAACACCAATAAAAAACATGCACTTTTACAGCTCAATAAGATCATTCACTTGATTTCCTCGGTGATAATTTTATCATAACTCTATATAATAAATGCATAAGAATAATCAAGGATAAAACATGACTTCTCATTTAATTGCGTTAGATAAAGTACGCCACAACTTAATTAAAATAAAGCAAAGCCAAGATTTCAATCAAGTTAAAAACCAAAACATGAGCCCTATTTCGGCGAATGAATTAGCAAATTCAGCCACTAGCTACCCAGTTTTTTTTATTAAAGATCAAGATACTGGCTTATTTAAACTTATCGCATTATTCGGTTTAGAAGCCGGTGAAAATTTATTTTACCGTGATGGTAAATGGTTAACACATTTTGTACCTAACAATATTTTAAGATACCCGTTTGCAATTGGCCGCAGCAATACCGAACAAAATACTTATAGTATTTTTATTGATGAAAGTTCAGAAAGAGTCAATGAAACAGAAGGCTTAGCACTTTATAACGAAGATAAGAGCGAAAGTGATTTCTTAATTTATATCAATAATTTACTTAAAAAAATTGTAGAAGATGATTTTAAAACAACACAGTTTATTAATAAATTAAATGAACTTGATTTAATTAGCCCATATACTTTAACAATTAACAAACCCAATAATGAAACGTTAAATATAGATGGGTTATATGCTATTAATCAAAACCAATTAAATAATTTAAATGAAAGTGTCATTGTTGAATTACATAAAACAGGCTACTTTGCGGCAATTTATGCACAACTAATATCAATTAGCCAAGTAAACAATTTAATTAACTTGAAGTTTAATCGTTAATTAAAATTTAAGTTATTAATTTAGTAGCCTCTATCCAGAGGCTATAATTTAGACAAACCATACTGCTTTATTTTATCGATTAACACGCGATGTGACGGAAGCGCTGCGTTTAATTTTTCAAATTCCAAGAAATTATACTCTTGAAGCCTGTTTAATGTGTGTTGGGAATCTTTGTTGACACTCATGGTCGGCAACTGCGACTTAAAATCCATGCCAAATAAAATATATTGATAGTTATCCAAACCAAATACTTCATAGCGAGATGGAAAATCATGGATTGAGGGTGCCCTGTGTTGCCAACGATTTAGTTTGTCTTGTAATGACAAAGGTAAAGCTTCAAATTTTTGATTATCAGTCCAAAATTCAGTATCGTCTCTATCAGATAGATAATAATGCAATTTAATAAAGTCAATTACGCGATCCCAGCTATAGCGGACGGTTTCATTAAATTGTTTTTCACTCGCCAGTAATTGCTGCTCGGTATACGGAAATAAATCAGCTAATAATTTTGCTGACGCTTCAATGAGCAACAGCGCAGTCGCTTCTAAAGGCTCAACAAAGCCAGCTGATAGACCAAAAGCCACACAGTTTTTATGCCAAAACTTTTCCCTATAACCTACCTTCATCTCAATAGTTCTGAAATTGAGCTCGGATACCTCTCCCCCTAAATAATCTTTCAAACAACTTAGTGCCGCTTCATCGTTGGTGTATTTTGAAGAATAGACATACCCTACACCGCGGCGCTCTGTTAAGCCGATATCCCAAATCCAGCCGTATTTTTGAGCCGTTGCTAATGTATAAGATGGGATCGTTTGGCTGCTAGAAGCATAAGGTACTTGTACAGCAATCGCTTTATCGACGAATAGAACATCACTTTTATCAATAAACCCAACATTTAACGCCTGATTTAATAGCACAGCACTAAAACCTGAACAATCAATAAAAAAATCGGCTTCTAATGTGCTTTTGTCTTCAAATACTAATGCACTTATTGCTCCATCACTTGCAACGGTTGCATTAACAACATCAGCTTGTAAATAGTTAATACCTAATTTATCAACCCCATGTCGGTGGAGTAATGCTGCAAATTTTGTAGCATTTAAATGGTAAGCATAATCGACGGCACCTTGGTATTCGGGAGTGGTAATTTTTTTAGGTGCTTTATTTTGCTGGCATAACAATCCTTGGACTGAAACGGTATCAACAAATGAATATGACATCTGTGAATTACACCAGTCAGTTGAAAGATCTGCGCCTGCAGATTTTGGATACGTAAACGGATGAAAATAATAATCTGCAGCTGAATCAATTGGGTTAACTCGCCAATTAATAAAGTTAATCGCTTGTTTGAAGGTAACATCACAGTGCTGAACAAAGTCAGTTTCACTAATCCCTATCAGCTTTAATGTCTCCCTCATTGTAGGCACAGTTCCTTCCCCTACTCCGATTGTCGGGATTGTAGGTGATTCGACTAATGTGATTTTAATATGCTGATTTGTTTTTATATCTAACTTTGCAGCTAAAATAGTAGCGCTCAACCACCCTGCGGTGCCTCCGCCAACGACAACAATGTTACTTATTTTTTTAGTCATCTAAAAACACCTCTATAAAAAAAAGCCAAGCATTAAGCTTGGCTTTAAACAACTAACGAACGTTAAAGATTAGAAGCGGAAGTTTGCGCCTAATACATAACGACGGCCATTCTCGTAGATTGACATGATACGAGCTGGGTCACCATTACTGTACTCTTCAACTTTTTCATTTGTTAAGTTAACAGCTTCAAATACTACAGAGATGTTTTCAGAAACGTCATACGAAGAACTGAAATCTAGCTGACCGTATGCTGTGTTATACACTTCATCACCAGTCCAGCCCACACCCTTGAACCATGAACTTCTGTAGTTATACATTAAGCGAGCACCAAAGCCTGAATCGTTCTCGTAGTAACCAGTTAAATTAGCCATGTGACGTGATGCACCTTGCACTAATCCAGAACCTGAACGACCTACTTCTTTCTTTTGATCGCTTGTAGCATTGGTATATGTATAGTTAGCAACTACACCGTAACCACCAAAATCTTGTTGGTAAGATACTTCAAAACCATCTGTAGAACCACCTAACCCATTAACAGGTTGAGTCAGAGTTACTGTTCTCCATTGTTCTGTAGATTGGTTGAAGAAATCTTTTTGATAAGTATCACTTGTTCTGTAGCTTTGGATATCTTTGTAGAAATAAGCTGCAGATAATAGTGATGAATCATTGAAATACCACTCATACGTTACATCAAATTGATCAGCGATTTGTGGTTTAAGTTCTGGGTTACCAGCTGTACCAATTGGTGCCGCTGCATTTAAATCACCTACACTTTCTACTGGCGCAAGGTCAGAGAAGTTTGAACGAGCCATAACGCGTGCAGATGAGAAACGAATAATTTTATCGTCTGCTGCATCAAATGCGATATTGAAGCTAGGTAGGATTTCAGTGTAATCGTTTGATTCTGCAACCCAATCCATGATTGCTGGTGTTAACCATTCACGGTTAATTGTATTTAAACCCCAGCTGTCGCCAGAGAATGACCATGAAGCTGAATCTTGCTTAGTTTGAACAACACGAACACCAATGTTACCGCGGAAAGCTTCGCCTGAGAAATTACCTTGTACATAACCTGCAACGATTTTCTCATTGATTTCCCAAATTTCAGCTAGGTTATCATGAATAGCATACACATCGCCAGCAAACGCTAAATCACGGAATGCCTGCGTATTTGGAATTAATTGGTTAACAACGTTACCACCAACAACCGCATCAGCAACAGACTCGCTACCTGAAGTGAAACCACATGAGCCTAAGTTAGGGCAATTACCAAACATTTGAGCTAAATAGTTAGCGTATGCTGGATCAGTTGCAGTTTGTGGACCATGCCAGCTATACGCATGACGACCTTGAGTACGGTCATGATCACGGTATTTAAGACCAGTTTCAACGGTTGTGAATGGACCAAACTCAACTGGAAGCTCTAAGTCAATTTGAGCATAGTTTTCTTTATCAGTTGTTGGTTTAGCACCACCCCAAACCCAACCTGGTGTAAACTCAGCACCATTTGTAAGATCTGCTTGAGTATTAACAGTTGGTTTGCCAGTTAGGTCGAATGAATAGCCAGGTTTAGCCGCTGGACCATATGCCCAAGATGTTTCTTTATATGTACCACCTTTTGCATCGGTAACACCGATTTGGAAATCAAGTTTGAAATCATCACCATCATAATTTACTTGTAAATCATATGTTGAAGTTTTTGTGCTTGATTCACGGTTGATGATATCCCACTCATAGGCGCCATCAGTCGCAACCGTTCCGCCGACCATATTTCCGTCAACGATTTGTACGTTTGAAAACTCACCAAAACCATCATTCTGAGGACGGATAAGGAAGTTAGAGTTAACATTATCAGAGTCCATTTTTGACTCTAAAACGTTAAGTGTTAATTCTAATTTATCAGATGGTGCATATTGTAAACTTGCAAAAAGAGTTTCACGCTCACGGTCTTGACGGAAAATTGGGTTACCAATATCCTTTGGAGCCATAAAGCTATTGCCTTGAGCATCTTTACGCTCTTGCCAACCTAATACTTCTAAACCTTCACGACGAACTTGTCTGTCTTGCTTAGTTAATGAAATTAAGAAACCTAAGTTCTCATCATCATTTTTCCAAGAATAAAGTGCATCCACTTGAGGATCTGTTTCACCAGATGCATCTGAATACTGAGCTTGAACACCAATATTAACCGTGTTGGCATCTAAGTCTAAAGGTTGGCGAGTACGCATAATAACCGTACCACCGATTGAACCTTCATCAATTTTAGCTGTTGGAGATTTGTGAACTTCTAAAGAGCCAACTAAAGATGATGGTAATAATGTGTAGTTAAAACTACGTGATGGATTATCAAGGATGAACCAGTCAGCAGTACCTACGTTTTGTCCATTTAATAATGAACGGTTAACTGATGGATCTGAACCACGGATAGTGATTTTCTCACCTTCACCGAACTCACGGCTAACACCTACACCAGTGATACGTGATAATGAATCTGCAACGTTTTTATCCGGAAACTTACCAATGTCTTCTGCTGTAATCGCGTCAACAACGCCATCAGCAAAACGTTTAGTATTCAGTGATGCCTCTAGTGAACGACGAATACCACGTACTTCAATAACTTCAACATCTTCTTTAACTTGAGTTTCTTCAGCAGCGTAAACAGTACCAGTAAAGCCAGCGGTCATAACTAGACCGATGTTAACTGCTAGTAAGCTTTTTTTAAAATTTTTAGCTAACACAGGATTCCCCTTGAATCAATTTTGTTGGTTTTTAAATCACTTCTGCCCAGTGATGATGACAACGCTGTCATCTAGTAACAAACCATACACGCAAAATTACAACTTCGCTACATTTTTCTTGTGTAATTTGTACAGTTTTTCTGCTTAATTTAAAATTAAACAAACTTTAAATTAACAAAATAAACACAAAAAAGCCCGCAAAGAGCATTTCGCTCCTTTGCTGAAGGTAATAGTACCTACCGATGTATGAGGATGTAAAGATGTTAGCGATAAGAAACGAGGACATAAAAATGTAATGAAATATGAACAAGGTAAAGTTCACTAATAATAAACTTTTAAAACAACAAGTTATAAATACATTTTGATAATTGCAAACTGGAGCGACCAGATGAAAGAATTAAAGGCCTCAAGCATACCAAGGCCCATAAAGTCATTTTTATCACAGACGCTGCATAAAATGACGTTGCTGTTGGATTCAAAGGGACACATATTAGCTGTATTTTTATGCAACACACAATTCGGGCAGGAATTGAGAGCTAAGGAGTGTTAGAATACACAAATGACAGCGCTGTCATTTGTGTATTCTAACACTCCTTCCTTTAAAATCCAGTAGTAAACACATTAAATTTTAAGATAATACGCAGCTTTAGAACTTTTAATATGTTTAGTAAATTAATCATCTCTGCAATAAGTGAGTTAGTGATATATAACAGATGCCTTATTTCACGAAAAAGGGCTGATTTTTACACCAGATATTTAACTTTGATACACATTTCAAACGTAAGGAGAAACGTTTTAATATTTAAGAAATGAAGGATTAAGAGAGAATTTATCTAATCTGCAATAAAAAATTTGACTGATAAGCGGCTAAAAAAACACAAATGCCTAGAAAACCGCTTTTAAATCGCAATAGGCAGTGTAGGCACCTTAAGGTGCCCAATATACCTCTACTATGACTTTATCTTGATGTAACACAGCACTTACTGGAGTTGAGTAAATATCTGCTTTTTCTTTCGCTTTAAGATAAACATCGCGTTTCTCTTGACCACTGATCAACAGTTTAATGACCTTAGAATTTAATATCCCCTGTAAACTCAGTGTCATACGCTCAGTAATATCACCAGTCACATCACTTTTAGTCGCGTTAATCGCACACACTAATTGTTCAGTCGTTAAACCATGCTCTAACCCATCAGCATGAGGAAACAATGATGCAGTGTGGCCATCAGGTCCCATCCCTAAAATAGTGACGTCAAAAGGTTGTTTTAGCTTTTGGTATTGAGCTTCGCACTGCACTGCCCCCTCTTTAGCTGACACAGCACTGTTTTTCATGGTGATAAAGTTAGCTTTTTTGGCATAACCTTGTAATAAAGTATCTTTAATAAATGCTTCATTACTTTTTTCATGAGTTGCATCAACCCAACGCTCATCAACCATCGCCACATCAATATTGTGCCAAGGTAACGCTAAACCAGATAAATGCTTATATGCCGGTGCAGGTGAAGAACCACCTGATACTAATAATGTCGCGCGACCATCCGAATCAATTCCAGCGACTAATGACTTTTCTAATGACGCTGATAATTCAGCATTAAGCGCTTCTTTTGAATCAAAAAATTTTTCGATAATTGCCATTTTATATATTATCCCCAGCGTTGTACCATGTGTGGTTGCGCTCAGCTAATAGCTCATCGGCATCAATTGGCCCCCAAGAACCTGCGCGATACAGCGCTGGTACACCTGACTTTTGCCATTGTTCAACAATCGGATCAATCCACTTCCAAGCTTGACGCACTTCATCACGATGAATAAAGAGTGCTGGATTATTAGCGGCGGCATCAAGCATTAAACGCTTATACGCATCACCTTGATAGTTATTGCTATAATCTTCAGCTAGTTCAATGTTTAAGGTTACAGGCTCTAGTTGCATTTCAAGGCTATCGAGGCGTTTTGACATCAACGTAAGTTGAATGCTTTCCTCTGGTTGAATTTGAATCACTAAACGGTTTGGCTGGATTGGCCCTACATTTTGCTCGTATACATTATGCGAAACCGATTTATATTCAACAACGATTTCTGCACAACGCTTTTTCAAACGCTTACCCGTTCTAAGGTAAAAAGGGACACCCGCCCAACGCCAGTTATCAATATGAGCACGAATGGCCACAAATGTTTCAGTCGTTGAGTTATCACCTAATTCTTCTAAATAACCAGGTACGACTTTGCCGTTCATTGTTCCGGGTACATATTGTCCACGCACAATATTAGCCTTTACTTCTTTACCTACTATCGGTCGAAGGGCTTCAAGTACTTTTAATTTTTCAGCACGAATACTATTTGCATTTAGTTTATGCGGTGACTCCATCGCAACTAAACACAACAATTGGAGTAAATGGTTTTGAACCATATCGCGCAACGCACCCGCTTTATCATAAAATCCAGCGCGTGTTTCTAAACCTACAGTTTCTGAGATACTAATTTGAATATTATCAATTGTTTTAGCGTCCCATAAATTTTCAAACAGCACGTTAGAAAAACGTAATGCCATTAAATTCTGTACTGTTTCTTTTCCTAAATAATGATCGATACGGAAGATTTGCTCTTCTTTAAAATACAGAGCAACTTGAGAGTTAATTTCTTCAGCAGAAAAACCGCAGTAACCTATAGGTTTTTCAACCACAACACGAGAAGTCTCCGTGATAAGCTCCATCTGCGACAACAACTCGCAGCAACGGCCATACACTGCTGGCGGTAATGATAAATAAAATACGCGAGAACGATCAGCGGCTTCTGCCTCAAGGCGCTCTTTTAACAAAGTCCAGTTTTCATCAATTTCAGTGACATTAATCGCTATCGGATGAATAAATTCAGCAAAAATAGCCCAATCTTTTTTATTATATTCACCTGCACTTAAATGGGCTTGCAGCGCGCTGTCTACCTTTGCAATAAAATCGGCACGATCTGCTAGTTCTCTTACTGTGGGCATAATGCGGCTACCAGCTGGCAAATTGCCTTCTTGATAAGCGCGATACCATGCAGGTAGGAGTTTTCGTAATGATAAATCACCACCACCACCAAAAATAATAATATCAAATGGGTTTAGCATAATTAACTCTCTTTTATTAGGAGCGAGGGCTCTAAGTCTGGTCACATTTTACTGTCGTGCTGAGGATAATAGTATCGTTTAATTGGTAATTGCTTTAATAAATTGCTGATTATTTAAAAGCTTTTATTATGAATTCGTATGCAAGTATCAATTTAAAGATGACAAATATGCCAAAAGCACACTAAGGAGGCAATTAAAACATCTTGCTTTAATTCAGTTCTTCGGGATAAGGGGCTAAGAGTCTGCAACCCTCTCACAAATTGCAAGACTCTAAGACACCCGCGCTACCCGCTCAAAGGTTCGTTTACCAAGGGAAGGTAATGAGTCTTGGGACGCTGTAACTCCTCTCACAAAATTACAGGTCCAAAGTACTCAGCGCTACCCGTTCAAAGGTATTTGGTTTGAGTAAAATGGCTCTCGAAGAATACCCAGTGTGCTAAGTACTCTTCGAGTAGGCCAGCGCTACTCATCATTAATCACAGCAGTGATTAATTAAATTCTAGTTTGTCCGTTTTTGCTTAAAATAATTAATTAAGCCATTAGTTGAACTATCATGTGCAACTACTGAGTTACTATTTTTAAGTTCAGCTTCAATATTACTTGCTAAGCCTTTACCAAGCTCCACGCCCCATTGATCAAAAGAGCAAATTTCAAGCAAGATACCTTGGCAAAATATTTTATGTTCATAAAATGCGATTAAACGACCCAAGCCTCTGGCATCAATCTTATCTAAAATAATAGACGTAGTCGGGCGATTTCCTTGATGTACTTTATGCGCCACTAAATCATCTATTTCTAAATCAGTAAGCCCTTTCTTTTCAAGAGCAGCTCTTACCTCTGTTGCATCAACGCCATTCATTAAAGCTTGCGTTTGAGCAAAGAAATTAGACATTAGAATTTGATGATGATCGCCGATTGCAACACTTGGTTGAATCGAACCGATAAAATCAGCAGGTACAATTGTTGTACCTTGATGCAGGTATTGGTAAAAAGCATGTTGCCCATTAATACCAGTCATACCCCAAATTAATGGAACTGTCGTGTAATCAACTGACTCACCTGCAAATGTGACTGATTTACCGTTACTCTCCATTTCTGCTTGCTGTAAATACGCAGGTAGCATGTGCATCGTTTGGTCATACGGTAAAATAGCTTGTGCTTTTGCACCTAAAAAGGTGGTATTCCAAACACTTAACAGTGCCATAATAACTGGAATATTTTGCCCCAACTCTGCTGTTAAAAAGTGCTCATCTGCCTCAGCTGCGCCAGCTAACAACTCGGTAAAAGTGTCAAATCCCAAATACAATGCGATAGGTAAACCAATAGCAGACCAAAGCGAAAAACGCCCCCCTACCCAGTCCCACATTGCAAATACATTAGCGCTATCAATACCAAACTCAGCCGTTTTAGTTAGGTTTGAACTCACGGCCACAAAATGTTTGGCTACTGCACCTTCGGAACTAGTTGCACTATTGAGCCATGCCAATGCAGTGCGTGCATTGGTCATTGTTTCTGATGTGGTAAACGTTTTTGAAGAAACAACAAACAAAGTTGTAGCCGGATTTAATGCTCTTAGTACTTGATGAATTTGAACGCCATCAGCATTAGAGACATAATGCACATTTAATCTGTTATCTGCATAAGGCTTTAGTGCCTCGGTCGCCATTTGCGGTCCCAAATTAGAACCACCGACTCCGATACTGACTACATCAGTGATAGCTTGATTATCAAAGCCCAGCCATGTACCTGAACGTACTTTTTCAACAAAAGCGCTCATTTTATTTAATTCAGTATGAACCGCGTCATTGATGTTTTCACCATCAAGCATAAATGCGTTATCAGCGCGTTGGCGTAATGCGGTATGCAATACTGAGCGGTTTTCAGTAACGTTAATTTTGTCACCACGAAACATTTTTTCACGCCAGTCAACAAGATTAACCTCTTGGGCTAACGCTAAAAGCTGGCTGTGTATTTCAGGTGTAATTAAGTTTTTTGAGTAATCAAATAATAACCGATCAATCGAGATTGAATAGCGGTCAAAACGCTCAGCATCATCGGCAAAAAGCTGTTTTAAATGAACACCCTCAATGCTGCTTGCTAGCGATTGTAATGATTGCCAACTTGGCAATGCAGAACGGTTAATCATAATAATTCCTCAAAAGTTAAATTTACCCAAACGCAAAATTAACTACTAAACTGCTCACCATCCTCATTAATAGAATGGCTTTATTTGATAGAAGTTAACAATAAGTAAAAATGACAACGCTGTCAATATGCCTGAATAAATATTTGACACCGTTGTCATGCATAATTGAATAAATATTTTCTGCTATCTTTGGCAGAAGTTAGATAGACTAGGTTAAAACAATTTAATTGATGTAAAAATAAATGTTAAACATCAAGATTAAATGAATTAAAGGGATCGCGACAGGGTCTATTTTTGCAATGATCCAGTCAGATATTTTAAGCTGTATTCCACTATAGAATAACAATATGAAAGTAACGATTAATGACGTCGCAAAATTAGCTGGCGTATCAATGAAAACCGTTTCACGTGTAATGAACAATGAACCATCTGTTCGTAAAAAAACCTACGATGAAGTCATGAAAGCGGTCAACGAATTAAAATACCAACCCAACCTTGCAGCTCGCAGTTTAGCAGGTACCAAATCGTTTACCGTCGGTTTAGTTTATGATAATCCAAATGCTTATTACGTCCTTGATATGCAAAAAGGAATTCTATCGCGCTGTAAAGACGAAGGTTATGAGCTGCTCATTCACCCTTGTTCTGGCAAAGATGAAAATATGTTAGAAGAATTAACCACCATGGTAACCCGAGCGCGGATTTCTGGCTTAATTTTAACACCGCCTTTGTCTGAACGTGAAGATGTAATCGAAGCACTCGATAAACTAGAAGTAAACTACGTACGTGTTTTATCTGGTTGCCAAACAGAAGAAACACAAACTGACTGTATTTTTGTGAATGACCGAGATGCATCGTTTGCAATTACCGAGCACTTAATTTCACTGGGACACCGCAACATTGCCTTTTTATCAGGTGATAAAGAGCATAAATCAACTCTTGAGCGCCTAGCAGGCTATAAAGAAGCACTATCAAGCAATAATATTAAAATTGACGAATCATTAATAATTGATGGTCATTACTCATTCGAATCCGGTGTTAATAACGCAAAAGCCTTATTAAGCGAGAATAAATCAGTAACCGCAATCTTCGCCTGTAACGATGAAATTGCAGCGGGTGCGCTCTTCGCAGCCCGACTCATGACAATAAAAATTCCGCAGCAACTTTCAATTGCTGGATTTGAGGATAACCCCTTCTCGCGTCAAACTTGGCCAAAACTGACAACCGCACACCAATCGATTGAAACAATTGCCCAGCATGCTGCTCAGTTATTATTTACCAAAACCCGCGGCACCCGAAATAAACCCAAAGAGTTACGTAAAATGTTTACACCAGAGCTCGTTATCCGCGACAGCACAGGGACATTAGAATAAAAATTAATATAAAAAAGCCACTTATCGATTAATACCTATCGTTTTAAGCAGTTAATCGAACTTTCAAAGGCTTCAGGATCGGCTCTAATATCTGTTAGAGCCGATTTTTTATGATTGAGTTTACTTAGAGTGTGTACTATCACCGCCAAATTTTGTAAAAACACAACTCTGATGCACCGCCTAAAAACTATATTTACTGATCCCCTAGAGATAACGGCTAATTTTAACAAAAAATCGAATTATGTATCCTATGATGAGTAAGGTACAAGGTAATAAAATCCCTTTGTAGCTATAGTTATAATGCAAGATGCTTTTAAACAAATGGCATTACCTTACTCACCTTTTTTAATTTAGAACCTAGTCGCTCAATTAATTAAGTGCCCGTAACAAACCTTGAGTATTTTGGCGCATGGTTTTTGCCACCATGCCGTAACCGACTAATGCAACAAACACGCCACCCGATAGCGGGCCAAATAACCAAATTTTAGGGTGCAACCTACCTGATAATTCAAATACTTGCTGCTGAATAATTAAAAGCGTGACATCGCTCACAATCGCAGCCACTAATCCAGCAATTAAACCCAGTAATAAAAACTCATATAACGTTGCTTGCTTAATTAAACGGCCGCGTGCACCTAAAGTTCTTAAAATTACAATTTCTTGCATTCGTTCGGCCAAGCTTGCTTGCACTTGTGAAATCAGAACCAAGGTACCGCACAGCACCACAATGGCCAAAACAAAACCAATCGCAAGCGATACTTGATTAATAATAGATTGGGCTTGTAATAATCTATCTTGAATATCAACTACGCTAACCGTCGGATATTGCATCAACAATTGGTTAAATACTTTGTTTTGATCCTTGCTGACATGGGATGCGGTAAAATAAGTGGCTGGAAAGTGTTCCAACGCCTCAGGGTTTAAAATCATAAAAAAGTTAGGCTGCATACTACCCCAGTCAACTTTTCTAAAACTAGTGACTCTTGCGCTGACTTCTTGATTATTAATCAATAATGTCAGTTCATCACCAAGCTTAATGTTCAATCCTTTGGCCATATCTTGCTCAACCGACACTTGTGCAGTGCCATCATTATTAAACCACTCACCCTCTACTAAATTATTGGTGGTTGGCATTGCCTGTGCCCACGTTAAATTGAGCTCACGCCCAACCCCTTGTTTGGCATCTTCATCTTTTTTCTCACCTTCTTGTAAAGAGACATCACGGGCATACTTTTCATTATTTAATGATTGAACACGACCACGGATCACCGGATAAAACTCGCTGGCTTCAATACCGTGTTGCTCAAAATAGGCCGAAATAGGGGCGACTTCGTCTTTAGCAATATTGATTAAAAAAGCATTCGGTGCATTTTGTGGTACTTGTGCTTGCCAATCTGCAATCATGTCATTTTTTAAAACCACCAATAGCAGCATTAATTTAATTGCTAACGCAAAACTAATCAGTTGGATTGCATTGGCGTTAGCCCGCTTTTGAATCGTTGCCAAAGCCAATGACCAGCTGTTAGCAGGGCTTAAACCTAAACGACGACCGCCGCCAAAAATAAGCCGTGAGATCCCAAACAAAACAGCAACAACTAACGCAGATGCGCCATACAAAATCACACTCACTTTTAAATTGCCGCTAAAAAGCCACATTAAGCCAAATACAGTTAATGCCGACATTGCCATGTGCATACGACCAATTGCCAGCGTATCACCTAAATTACGGCGCAGCACTCGAAGTGGTGGAATATCAAATAAATCGAGTAATGGTTTTAGCGCAAACATCACCGCACATACTGCCCCAATAAAAATCGCCATAAACCAAGGTTTCCAACCTGCACTTGGTAACGTTGTTCCCATCGATTGAGCTAGGTAATCTGCACCAAGTGTTTGCAGGCCAAAGCCTATTAGCAATCCTAAACTGATTGAAAAAAAGCAGATCAGGCTCAAATGTAAGAGATACATTTTACGAATAGTACTGCGTGACCCACCCAAGGTTTTCATCATAGCCACAGGATCGTATTGGCGCTCGCAATAGCGTTTAGCCGAAACCGCCATTGCCACTGCGGCTAAAATAATGCCTAACAAACCGGCAATAAGTAGAAATTGGCTTGAACGCGTTAAATTATCACCTAATGGTGATTGGCGATCTTTAATGCCCTCCCAGGTTTGATTATCTTTTAATTGTGGTTTTAACCAGCTGTAATAATCACTCAGTGTAGTTTCATCACCAGCAAACAAGAAACGATAAAAGACCCGGCTTCCGGGCTGAATCACTTTCGTCGCCGCAATGTCATTTTGATTAATAATGATGCGACGATTACCTGTAAAGGAAAATAGTGCGCCATCAGGCTCGCGTACCAACACATGCGAAACCACAAAACGACCAGCCCCAATTTCAACCTCATCACCCACTTGCAACTTCATGCTATAAAAAATCGATTCGCTTAACCAAACCTCACCTTCTGCAGGGCCTGAACTTACTTCAAGTGGCTCGCCTTCTAAGGTGTCTTTTATAATTACTTTGCCTCGTAATGGATAGCTAGAAGCTGCGGCTTTGACCGAAACCAACAACATATCATCGTTAGCAAACAACATGGTATCGAAGTAAGTAAGCTCTGCAGTTTTCAGCCCGCGCTGCTGCGCCTCACTTAAAAAAGCAGCGTCTATAGCATGGTTGCTATCTAAACGACGGTCTGCTGCAATAAATTCCGTTGATTTTTGCTCAATATTGAGCCGAATACGGTCAGTTACGGCTGATAAAGTAAATACCGTAAGTACCGCCAAAGCGATAGCAGCACTAATAATGGTGAGTTCACCGCGTTTTAGTTCACGCATAAATAATTTTAGGGCGAGTTTAACCCACATGAGCGCGCACTCCTTGAGTTAGTTTTTCAAGCTCACCGCCTTCTATATGCAAAATATGGTGGCACTTTTGCGCCAAATGCTCATCGTGCGTCACTAAAACTAAGGTTGTGCCATTTTGCTCATTTAACTCAAATAATAGCTTTTCAATTAATTGGCCATTTTTACTATCTAGATTTGCTGAAGGTTCATCAGCAAATAAAATTTTAGGCCCACCAACAAACGCACGCGCAATCGCCACACGTTGTTGCTCACCGCCTGATAATTGCGATGGATAATGGCCAATACGATGTGACAACCCTACTTTTTCAAGCAACGCTAGGGCTTGTTCTTTGGCGTTAGACTTTCCGGCAAGCTCAGCGGGTAACATCACATTTTCAAGAGCTGTTAAACTTTGTACCAACATAAATGATTGAAATACAAAACCAATTTTTTGTGCCCGCAACGCTGCTCGCGCTTCTTCATCTAAGGTATGGAGCGGCTCACCATCTAAATATATTTCACCGTGGCTGGCGACATCCAGTCCTGCCAATAAACTCAATAAAGTGGATTTACCCGAGCCTGATGCACCGACTATTGCTACTGAATCACCAGACTTGACATTAAAGCTGATGTCCTTGAGGATGGCTAAATCCCCTTCTAAGGTGGAAACTGTTTTAGCTAATCCATTGACCTGAATTACATTAAGTTGAGAAAGCACTGACATATGACTCCTACAATGATCCGTTTATTTATCTTATTTATTTTCATTCTCACACCTTTAGGTGTATCAGCAAAGCAAACAATTTTAATTGTGGGTGATAGTTTAAGTGCCGCCTATGGCCTAAAACAATCAGAAGGCTGGGTCAATTTGTTACAAAATAAGTTTGACCAAGAGCAACACGCTATTGAATTAATTAATGTCAGTGTCAGCGGCCAGACAACTGGCAACGCCTTGCTAACTTTAGCAGAACACCTTAAGCGTTATAGCCCAAGCCACGTTTTAATTGAGCTTGGAGCAAATGACGGCCTGCGTGGCTTTCCAATCAAACAACTTAAACAAGACTTAACCCAACTCGTTACAACAAGCCAAGCAACTGGTGCGCATGTAGCGGTCATGGAAATACAAATTCCGCCTAATCTTGGCCCCCGATATACTGCCATGTTCACGGCTGTTTTTAGCGAAACAGCGGAAAAAACAAATACCAAACTCATGCCATTTTTTATGCTTGCAGTAGCCGGAAATCCTGAGCTCATTCAAAACGATAATTTACACCCAAATCTGCAAGCCCAACCAATAATACGGGATTTCATGGCCAAAGAGATCACTGATTGGCTAGCAGAAACGACCTTTTAGCGTAAAAAAACTATACAAAGTAGCAGATCAGTACTACTGCAACTTTTTCTGCTCTTTTGCTGTGGCTATTTAAAACGTTTTAACATTACTTTAAGGTTAATTTGGTTAATTGGCGATGCATTGATAGATAAATAAGTGGCGTAAATGAGCATCATATTGACATGCTTGGATGGTTTTTAAGCAAACGATTTTAAGCGTATTGATTTTTATATAAAATTGAGTAGTATTGGCTTCGGTCGTCGGCATATAGCGCAGCTTGGTAGCGCACTTCGCTGGGGGTGAAGGGGTCGCAGGTTCGAATCCTGCTATGCCGACCAATTCCTAAAAATCAGCCTTCCAAAAAAGCTATTTTACCTGTCGCTAAATTCAATTACGCTATGTTGACCGCAGAGTTGACTATATTCTTTATCTTATCAAGAGCCAATCTGGTAAAAAGACCCATAAACTCAACATTTAGAATTTCAATACGATCACATCTAAAAAAAGCTTGAAACACAGACACTTACTGAAAAACAGAAATATTGCTTAACCCACCATTTAAAAGCATCAATAAAATAGAGAGCTTGTCTTAGAGTAATTTCAACATAAGAAATCCCTCAAAATTTCATCCAAAAAAGCTCTGGTATATTTAAACTCCCAAAAGCGTATCCTGTAGTGTTGACATGCAGATGCAGGTCCTCTCCATCAGATATACGAAGTGATTTACCATTCGATGGTTTGGGTTTTTGCAGTTAACTTAAAAAGGTTTGCCGTAGCGCTGTCGAATGGACATAAATGGACATAAATGGACATAAATGGACATAAATGGACATAAATGGAAATAACTTATTGATTTTTTATTATTTCTAAGCATAAAGAACGCCTTAGACGTCTTTATTAATAAGATGGCGGTGACGGAGGAATCCGATTTTGCAGTATAAGCCATTGATTTAAAAATGAATACTTCATAATTTAAATTGGCGTCATACACGAGTACCTACACTTTAATATATTCAAAAAAAGACGTTTTAATTCTAAATGTTATGTAAAATACGGTTAGTGTTCCCACCACTCAAAAAAAATCGATAATCGCCTGTTTAACTACCCCAATTATAGTACAGTTACCATTTATAGGAATAGCTGGATATTGAGGATTCAGAGGCTTTAAATATTTTTGATCACCATCTAAGACTAATTGTTTAAAGGTTGCTTCTCTTGAATCGTCAAGCCGCGCCACAACCAACGAACCAGATGAGTAAGGAGCATCAGGATCTACAACTATAACAGCACCTTCTGGTATTGATTTTTTGCCGCTTGGATTTTCCATGCTATCGCCTTTTACACGGAGTGCGAAACAACCCTCATGAACTTTCCCAGTGACTTCTCGCCACTCCTCTGCATCTTCATTAGCAAATCCCTCCGCAATTTCAGTCCAGCAACCAGCCTGCACCCAATTAATAAGAGGAATATTTCCTTTGATGTCAGGCCCTAATTCAACATTACTAACCCCTAATCCAATATCACCATCACCTGTTGCAAGCCAATGAGCATTGACTCTAAGCGCCTCAGCAATTTGCATGGTGTAACGAGACCTAGCCGATTTTCCAGAACAAATCTGACTAATCGACTGCTGTTTGATACCAATGCGGCGTGCCAGCTCAGACTGAGTAACTCCAGTGAGGTGTAATGCATGGTTTAGCCGTTCAGATAAAATTTTCATACGATTATATTCTACAAATAAAACTGTAACTTTTCAACAATTTTAACTGTTGACTAGATAACAGTTAAAACTGTAACATTAAATTTTGTAACACTTATTATTGTAACAGGAGATGGTATGGAAGTGTTAAACACTACACAAAAACATCTCCGCCGTGCCATTGACTTGGTCGGCGGGCAATCAGCACTAGCGCGAGCCATCAACTCAAAACAGCAAAACGTTTGGTTTTGGTTGAATAAGTCTGGGCGTGTTCCTGCTGAATTCGTTTTACCCATCGAACAAGCTACGCAAGGACAGGTAACCCGATCTCAGTTAAGACCGGACATCTACCCCGAATGCCCAAGCGAACAAAAAGCCAGTAACCAGTAGGATTAAGGGCAAGTAATGGTCTGCATTTTACGTAAACACAAAAGCGAGTTTCTCCATGCGTGATTATGGGAAGGTCTATACCCGCTTTTGGCTAAAACAAAACGTTTTATCCTGGAGTGACTCAGCGAAGTTGCTAGGACTGTATTTGCTTACATGCCCACATTGTAATTTGCTTGGCTGTTTTCGACTGCCGATTGGTTACGTTGCTTCTGACTTGAACTGGGATGAGCAACGCGTTGCCAAGGCTTTAAGTGAGTTAGAACAAGATCTGTTCCTCATTCGTTGCGAGGAATCTGGTTGGACTTTGATTCGGAGCTTTCTGAAGCACAACCCAATCGAAAACCCAAACCAAGGTAAGGCAGCCTTTCGGTTGCTTAAAGATGTACCTGTCGACTTCGTTGGCATGGCATCGCTCTTGAAGTCTCTTGCCGCTTTTCAAGCTCGGCTTCCTGAAGAATTTTCATCATTGTTTATGCCTGATGGCAGCCCTTTTAGGGACTCTCAACGGTCGGATGACTCTGAGAGAAACAATAAACTAACAGTTAAAACTGTTGAACACATACAGTTTGAAGACTTCTGGGATGTACAAATACGCAAAGAGAAAAAAGCGAAAGCCAAAGAAGAATGGGTACGCATGGGCCTTAATGAAGACCATGAACTCGCCTTGGAAGTGCTAACACGCTGGAAAGAGCAACGAGACAACCGATTGCAGTATCAAGATCGGACTAAGACCCCTATGCCATATAACTGGCTTTTAAACCGGCAATGGGAAGACGAGTACGTTCGCATTGATGAAGTACAGCAAACATCGACGAGCCTAAAGGGAAGCAATCACCAATTGAATATTGAAGAAAGCAATCGTCGCATTGCTGAAAGCTGGGCCAGACAAGGTATTCGGGAGGTTCGTTCAAGTGCAGGAGGTTGATAAACGCGAGTTTGCTGAGGTTTGGGGAGCAGCTTGGGCCATGTATGGCAAAAGCGTATCACCGCAATTGCTATCCATCGCATTTGAAGCCCTTCGTGCTTATAGCATTGAAGCAGTGAGAATCGGTCTGACTCGGCATATTCAATCACCGGATACTGGGCAATTTTTCCCGAAGCCCGCTGACGTCATCAAGCATATCGACGGCAACTCTGGCTCAACAGCCATGGTTGCTTGGAACAAAGTTGACAATGCTGTTCGTCAGGTTGGCGCTTGGACATCAGTGATGTTTGACGATGCGCTTATCCACCGAGTGATTTCAGACATGGGTGGGTGGGTTGAACTCTGCAAAGTTGATGACAGGGAATATCCCTTCAAGCAAAAAGAGTTTTTAACACGCTACCAGGCTTACTTGCTGCATGACAAAGTGGGTGAATACCCAAGGCTATTACCGGGTATTGCAGACCATCAGAACCTGCAAAAAGGATTTGATATGCGAGAGCCTGTTGCCGTGGGTGACTGGGCAAAAGCGGCACAAGTTTACACGAGAGGCATCACCAACTTCAGCGCAGTGCCTTTAAAAAGAATAAGCCCGAAAGCCATACAAGCGCTTCTCGAAAATCAATTAGAGGACAAAAATGAAAACGATTAAAGCAAAAACCATTGCCCTAGTGATAGCCATGTCCGCAAGCACTTCAATCTATGCGTTTCCAGGCTATCAGTGGGAAAAAGCAGCACGAAGTGTTGGGATTGATCCAGTCATACTCTACGCCGTTGCCTTGGCTGAGTCAGCCTCACATCGAGGTCTTAACATGACCAGCCCATGGCCATACGCAATTCGCAATGGTTCAAATGCAACCTACGCCAAATCTAAGACAGAAGCTGAGCAACTCTTAAATCAAGCTCTGCAAGAGAATAAAAAATACCAGCTCGATATCGGCCTTATGCAAATCAATTTGTATTGGCATGGGCATCGGGTGAACTCAGCGTCCGAACTGTTAGACCCAATCACCAACCTTACGGTCGGCTCCAGTATTTTGGCCGAAGCGATTAAGTCTTCACCAAACGATTTAGAGCTTGGCATAGGCCGCTACCACAGCTGGAACGAAGAACGGGCACGCTGGTATGGGCAAAGAGTACTTTCTATTTATCGCAATATTTTACATGAACTGGAGGCCCATCAATGACTAACAATCAACAAGACTTCTATCAATTAAATTTGGCGTATCTTCACGCAGCACGTGAATTAGCGCGAATTGATCCACAAGAGGCTGTATTACGCTTTGGACTTACACGCGACGTGGTTGAATCACTTATTAATGCAGGTGTTGACGACCTTCAACGAGTTGCAACCTCATCATTCATGCTATTTCAACCAAGGGGAAACCAAAGCCTACTGATTGAGATGGTTAAGAGCAAAGGTACAGGTATCCCAAGAATCGCTTATCTATTATCAACCTTAAATAACAAGGGGGATGCATGATTGATAACCTATATAAAAGTGAGCTGTTTACCCGAGCCTCACTACTTATTAAATATGGATTTCGGACAACGATTATCGCGCTCGATACTGGTTTGCCAATCCACACTATCAGAAGGCTTCACAAAGAAGTGACCGGCAAGTCACCTTGTCCAGGTCAATTGCCTGAGTCTGATGCCATCGTGAAAACTAGAAGATCACTGGTTGAAGGGTCCTTGTTGATGGCGATCTATGTCAATATTGGTGGCGATAGTGTCTACAAAAAATTAAATATTGATGCCTTGATGAAAGCTTACGATGCTTATTCGGTTGCAAGACAAGAGGCCGAACTTCCTACTGAGATACCTTGGAAGAAGTTGACTATTAATGAAGGATGGGTTCTAGCTCGCGATCTTAGATCGAAGCTTGCAACCTTAAATCGGTGTCGATGCGGTAGTCTGTATTTGACGGTATCTCAACAGCGCATTCAACTTAAATGCCCTGTTTGTGAGATTATGGCCGAGCAAACCACTAGAGCACTTTTTGAGAACTAACATATTGATGCATGATTTGATTGTGCACCGCCCGCGCACTTTGAGAGTACTAAGAAGATGACAAACTTACTTAAATCTTTACCAGCACGCTGCTGGTTTATATCACTGGGGCTTTTTCTGGCGACTTTGGCTGCGGCTCATTTCTTTCCATCAGAAATATTAACGGCATCTGCCAAGTTAGCGGCTTTGCCATTTCTGTTCTGCACCGCCGTTTTTTTCAGCTACTTGGGATTCAAAGCGACCTGTAATCCCATCGGACTTATAGCCATAATCACTATGCTTGTAGCAATCGCATATTGGAAAGCGAGTTGGACAATTGTTGGTTTGGGACTCTTTTTCTTAGCTATTTGTACTGGAATTAGATTCTTGAGTAGCCAAGTTAAAGATTCGGGTAGAACTTTGAGCATTGAAGAAAAATGGTATTGGTATAAGCTCCATTCGTTTTTTGATGGCTTTTATCCAAGGTATCCCAAAAAGCCAAAAAAATAGCCAGCCAACCACAAGCTGGCTACCTTCTATTTTCAGTTCCTTCCTGATGCCTGGTTATAAGCCCTAATATCGATCAAGTTGTTCTTAGCATAATCTCCCGCAAGCGATGCATTTGAGATCAATGTTATCTGCTTATCCACAAAGGCTTTATCTTCTTCGGACACACTGTCAGGAATGTAAGCGCCACTCTCATCCTTTTGACGATACTCATTTAGCATTTGCTCCCTTAGACCTAGCATTTCAGGCGACCAACTCGATGAGTCTTCAGAGTTGAATACGCGCCCCGCCAAACCTTCATTGAAAGCTTGAGCGAACACTTGACTTTGAATCGGGGTCAATCCCATTCTCTGCCCTTCGCTGTATGCTTCCTGTTTAAAATCATCGGCGTACTGTTCTAAGAACTCACCGTATCGATTGTTAACTGCCGCACCGAATGCCCCAGCCAACATGGCTTCAGACTTAGTGCCCCAGTTAACTTCGGAGGCATACTGCGAACTCGATCCACTGTATGTATCATTAAACGCCGTCAAAGGATTTTCCAAAGAGGTTCCGGCATCAACGGCTGCTTTTAACCCATCCCATGTTGATTTGCTGGCCACCGTTGCATTGTGCAAGAAACCTCGTGAGCCAGGTTCTGCAAGGGCTTGCTCCTTGTAACTCTCATAGTCTTCGCCAAAATGATTCAAGGTATGCAGTGCTGCATCAGTATGCTTGCCACTGAAATCACCAATAGCACTGGCGCTGTTGAAGAACATTTCGGCACCAGAGACTCCGCTATCATCAGCCATAATGCGAGATCGCCACTGAGAGCCAGCTTCACTGTTTAGTCCAGATTGATAAGTACTTGTGTCAGAAGCTACGGCCTGCTGGGCTTGTTGCTGATGCGCATTCAGCTGTCCATCTACACCAGACAGATTGGTTTGGTAAGCAGATTGAGCCGAATTGAACTGCGTTTGAACTGTTGCAGCATCCTCATAGCCTCCCAGAACACCGGATTCAACTTGGCTTTGAGTGCCACCAAAAGTAGGTGCAGCTGATGACAAGCCTTCATTAGAGCGTGGCTGAATAGATCGTAAATCGGCTCCGGTAGCCATGGCCATAACAGTCATTGCTGCTTGATAGTCATTGTCTCGTTCAGCGGGCGTCGAGGAGTTGCTATAGGTTAAAGACTCCACAGCTGCGGCCACATACGCCTGATTATCATCAGGTAGCAAGCGCTGATACATTGGAAGGTTTTCACGTAATCGGTTACCTGCTTCAACATGCTGGTTCATATAGCGACCTAAATAATCCATGACTTCAGGATTATCCGCTGCCAATCGAGTTAACGTCGCACCATCCGTGTTCCTTTGTCCTGATAGACTGTAGCTGGCCTGATCAAGCTCACTAAAGCGGTTTGATGCCGTGATAACGTCTTGTGCTGAACTCTGAAGTGACTGATAGTCTTGATTAGACAACGACATCTCAACGCCAGAGCGTCTTGAATCTGAAAGGTCCTTAACCATCGCATCGCGAAACTCAGCACGTCGTGAATCACTTGATGCCAAGCTTTGCATCTCCCCAGTGAGCGTATTTGCGGTCGTAGATCGAGAACTGCCCTCTGATGACTCAACTTGGCCACTAAAGTTACCACCTAAATCTAAGCCTGCTCGTACCCTTGATAGTTTTGGTACACGAGATGAGTCTGGCTTATCGACTCCTGGCAAGTTGCCCTGTGGAGAATCATTGCCGCCAGTACCAAGAAGCCTTCCAAGAAAACCCTTGTCAGCAACTTCTTTCTCACCGGGATTACTAATAGTTCCATCGCCACCGACCCTTAGGCCTCCCGATAGCACGCCCGATACCAAGCCACGTACAGCGTCTTTTTTATCGTCTCCGAAACCATACCGTGTTTGAAGGTCATCAGTGACCTGATTAACAACGGCGCTAGATGCGGAATTAGAAGAACCGATTTGACGTCCAACTGAAGAAAGGTTGTCGTAACTTAGCTTTTCACCAAAAGTTCGACTCATGGTATTGCCAACCTGACGGCTAAAGGCTTGAGTTGCCTGAGTCATGGATTCTTTTGCAGAGCCGACCATTGAACCCACCGCATTTCCGACAGAGAAACTGCTAAGTAGGTTTGACGCGCCGGTCATAGCAGAACCAGTGAGGGCTGAATTTTGGAACATTGACTGTGATTGCATCACCGGGGCATTTTTCGCGACATCTGGACTTGCCATCTTTTCATCAATTGCATCACCGTTTTGAAGACGTCCAGCCAAGTGGGTAGCGGTTATTGCTGAGCCATACACGAGCATGAGCGAAATCGCCGGAACACTCGACGCCAACATGCCGCCAGTAGCTATCCAGGTTTGCAGCACTGAATCCATCTGCATCATCCCAGCAAAAGATGGCACTTCTGTACCTGCAAAGGCATCAAGAGCCGACATTTTCCCAGCAACAGTTAAATGGATATATAGGTTAATGATGGCCATGACAGGCATCCAAAGTTGAATCCAAAGCAGGATTAACAAGTACTTCCCGGCCATTCGCATCCCGATTTGGCCAAGAGCAATCACAAAGGCCATCAATGGGGTGATGGCGTAAATGAAACCCTCAAAAAACGTCATCATCGGACGAACGATACTTTGGAACAGGGTCTGCTCCGCCGCCCATTGCGTATTGCGCTGCTCAATCGCTTGGTTAACCATCACGGCTGCTGTGAAAGCTTGATCATCCATATACTTGCCCGTCACGCTTTGCTCATAAATAGGCAAAAGCACCGACGCGGTAATGTACTCTTGGGTGTTTACTGAAGCCAAACCAAGGTTATTCAGTGCATTTCGGATCACGTCATCAGTATCCGTTGCTGACGAAGTCCCCAATGAGGCTGACAGAACCTGTTTAAGCCTTGGAATGAAGGTTGATTCTGTCATGAGTTTCAGTTGGCTATAGGCATCGGTGCAGTCCAGATCGCTACTGCTACCACTGAGCATGATGCGTGTGCCATATATGCGCGAATCAAACCTAATCGCAGTCATCGGGTTAGGATCACTCAGCACCTGATCTAGGTTCTTTTGGCCGATGTCGATGCCAATCAAGGTGCATTCTTTGATGTAGTTAAACCACGATTGCTCGATATCTGAGCCACCAACACGATTTGCATCACCCAACCCAGAGCGATCCATCACCTGTTTTCTCACTTTAATCAGGGACTGTAAACTGGATGCAAAGCCGTATTCCGTCATGGCGGGAGTTGAGAACGCCGTTTCAAACAATCGCGTGATTTGAAAGCCAACAGTCGAAATCGTACTGCCTGCGGCAGCAACACCGATGGGCACATTATCAACCACTCGAACTTGTCCCGTGTACGCATCCTCAATGCTCACTCGGGTACTGGGTCCAAACATGGTTGCAAAGACTAGCCATGAGACTAAAACGTGTTGAAAGTTAATCCCACGACCGCCTTGCATTAAGGCCTGGACAGAGACTATCAATACCCCAATGAGCAAGCCAATGCGAACCATTGAAGTAAAATCGCCTGTACCAGTGATCATCGCGACAGCGTTCAGGACCTGCTCTAAAAAAGCCGAATCCCCGATGGAATAGATTTCCCACATGACCTATTCCCCCAGCGCCGTAGATTTAACGGTGTAATAACGCTGTTTGCGAATGGTCTGAATCACCTGGTTAAAATGTGCCAGCAACTCTTGCTCTGAGCCGTATCTTCGCTGCAACGCGGCGTACTCCTCATTGATTTGGCGACGTGCACGTTCAAGGTCTTCCGTTAATAACTTCGCATAGGCATGATCTTCCACACCGGAGGTACTTCTAGCTGCATTGAGCATGTCTTCAACCAATGCTCGGGCCATCTCAACAGCAATAAATGGTGCCGCTCGTGAAGCAAACGACCTAGCGGCCCCTTCATTTAATGCAGAAAGAGTTCGAATCATGCCGCCAATGCTCGCGGGAGCCGAGGTCATAAAAGCCTTTTCGGTGGTGCTAGCAGCCCCTGTATTTCGAGCAAACTTAAAAATAATACCGTTACTGGAACCTGTACCAAGAAGTATATTTTCTACCTGGGTTGATAACCCGGTTAGGGTCACGTTAGTGATTGTCGGATTCAGACATCCGTCTTGTGTCACTGTGTCACATCGGTACATAGCGACGTTACCGCCATGAATTAGATGCTCAATAATCACTTTATTGCCATTCAGTCTGGTCAGTTTTGGGGCTTTACCTTGGCCATCAGCGGCATTAGCAAGATCACCAACAATGATCGAACCAGTCACCGACATAACCGCTTCAAGAAAACGGTCATCCCCCGAAGCAAACCAGCTTGATGCCGAGTGACGTTTCAGTGCTCGCCAAACCAAATTACCTTTAATCGTTTTGTTCACATCAGTTGCCGCGACACTCGAAGCGTTCTCATATGGGTTCTTACCATTGGATTCACTCCAACTGGTAAAAACGTCTCCAGCCCCTTTAAGTGAGCTCAACATGCTGGCTTCTGTTTGCCCCTTTTTACCAAAAGCAGCCAGGGTATCGTTCACGACCCCCTGAGCCATTTGACAGGAATTGCCAAAATACTCGTTCAACTGCTGGATTTTCTTTTGCAGTGTCTCCATGTGCTGAGAGCATTTCTCACACATAGCACTGAGCGCTAATTGGAATGCGTATCCCTTGGCGTTTGCAGCAACAGAGCGAAGTAATTGAACAAACTGATCCGCGTTAACAAATGACAAACTTCCCGCGAACATATCAATGCCACCACAACCGGCTTGGAATGACGGAGGCACCATAGAGACGAGGTTCTCGTTCATGATCCTGTTACGAACAACAACGCTTCCGCCAGATATAACGCCACGCCGCTGACTCTCGAATACACCAGGCGCTGTGCTGTTGGTCATTGAACCAAACAACTGGTTCATCTCCTGTTGCAAGCTTGCTTGGCTCATAGATGAAAAACCAATCGCACAGGCGATTAGCGATACTTGGAATACTTTTTTCATCGTTATAACCCTCCTTTTGCACGCAGATAGCGAACAAGGAACTCAGGGTCCTGTAATATCTTTTCATTAAGCTCTTGGGCTGACATCGCAAGTGACACGCCGGGTTGAACAGGTCTGGTGGCATAGTAAGTTTGATCGTCAATCCAACCGGCTTGATGGGCTGCAAGAATGATTCGATTATTGAGCTCATCAAGGCTCATTGCGCCTTGGCCAATCGGAGTGATGACATTAGGCGGGTCAACTAAGAACACAGCTGGAACAGTCGTAACGGACAGTGATTGAGCTTGTCCTGAATCGACTTTGTAATAAGGAAATTCTCCACCAGGTAAAGGCAAGCCATCGACAGCGATAGCAAACACCTCGAAACCGTAGTTCAAAGCCATTGATTTAATAATTGGCGCTTGAGCATGGCAGTAAGGGCAATCTGAACGATAGAAAAAGAACAAGCCAGCCCGTTTTGCTACCTCACCTAAAGCAACATCCCGTTGAGCGCCAGCTTCTCTGTCCATCCGATTGGCAGCGTAGGTCGCCAAGGGTCTGCGACTGATTTCATCCAAAACAGGATCGCCCATGACCACCTGCTGACTAACATCTGCAAATAGTGAGCCCTTATCCATCATGACTCGCTGGAGATACAGATAGGCTCTGACGTTCTCATTCGTCGGCTCATCAATTGCCTTGTCCATGAACGACTGCATGTGCTCACGAAACCAGGCAGCACTGAAAGGCTTTATCTCGCTCTGACTCGACTCTTCCGCACCAAATTCTGGCTTTGTAAGCTCACCAGGCTGTTTAGGTTCAGGAATGACCTGATACCAAAACCAGCCTTCCTGACCACGCTGATAGAATGGATCATCACTGGCATGGGCCGGCAAGATGAAGAGAAAGAAAATAATGATTGGAATGGTCACCCATCGGATGAACCAAGGTAACAAAAGCGTTCTCATTGTCAGCTCCAGAAATTGTCATAGAGCTAACATGCTAAAGATCCCCGTCAAAGCGATTGGCCAGATAGATTAAGAAATCGTGTGTGTTTCTGACTAGCTGATATGAACAGCAAAGAAAGCTAATGAGCCATAGATAAAATTGATTTTGATGGTTTTCCCCTTTGAATGAATTATAGTGCTTAATATAAGGTGTTGCGCTATTTTGCACGCGAGCTCCCCTATAATGCCGAAACAGAATACAGTTAGTCGCAGACCCCAGCGTTGGCTAGTGAAGCCCTTACCATTATTATTATCTTCCCCTTAGTCAAGGTGATAAAGTATCTTTCAGCCTATCCGGTTTACCAGCTTTGCTGGGCAAAAAAAGCCAGTGACATTGCACTGGCTTGAATATATTACTTAACCTTACGCTTTACTATGTGATACATCAATCAGTTCGACTGTTCCATCTTCACGTATTTCAGCTATTTGTCCTCTTGGTTCATCCATAAAAAACAAAGTAACAAAACCGATTAAAGCTGTGCCTGCAATCACATAAAAGAATGTTGCGTAATCAACAAATGACAGCACTGTTAAAAATGTTACAGCACCAACATTGCCATAAGCCCCCGTCATACCCGCTATTTGTCCTGTTAAACGGCGTTTTATTAGAGGAACAACAGCAAACACAGCCCCTTCTCCTGATTGAACAAAGAAAGAACAGCCCATCGCAGTAGCAACCGCAAGCCATAATGGCCACTGTGCGTTAACCATGCCCATGAAAAAATAACCCACTGATAAACCAGCAGTTAAAATAAGCAATGTTGTTTTACGGCCAAACTTATCTGAAATCCAACCACCTGCAGGACGAGAGACTAAATTCATAAAAGCATACGCTCCAGCAACCATCCCAGCCATGACAGGATCCAGTGAGAATGTTTCTGCAAAAAATAACGGTAACATTGACACAACAGCTAACTCAGAGCCAAAGTTTGTAAAATAGAGGATATCAAGTACAGCAACCTGCTTGAAGCTGTAGCGATGTAATTCTGGAACTTCTTTTTCAAAAACCCCTTTATTAACTGACCAGGCTTTTTGAACTTCAAATAAATACAGCAGTACTAATGCTATATAGATAAGTTGGACCACAACTTCATCTAACATATTGACACCTAATGGTGACAGTTTCCAAGCAAGTAATGCTAACGCAGCATACATTGGAATTTTCATGACCAAAAGTAAGAAAAAATCGCCTTTAGAAGTGACTTCCATTGCTCCTAAGTTTTTAGGACGAAAATAAGTCGAACCTTTTGGAGTATTGGTTACATTGGCGTAATAAATAAAACCAAAAACTAAACTAATCACACCCGTAACACCTACAGCGTATCGCCAACCGTCATCACCACCAAATAGCAACGCTATCGTTGGTAGTGTAAATGCGGCCGCAGCTGAACCGAAGTTACCCCAACCACCATAAATGCCTTCTGCTGTGCCCAGTTCATTATGAGGAAACCATTCCGATACCATGCGAATACCAATTACAAAACCAGCACCGATGAAACCTAGCAAAAAACGTGCAATAGCCGCTTGTATGAAGCTATCAGCGAACGCAAACATAAAACAGGGTATCGAACAAACAACTAATAGACTCGAATATACTAATCTTGGGCCATATTTATCGGTTAACATACCAATGATCACCCGAGCAGGAATCGTCAATGCCACGTTAAGGATCAAAAGTGTTTTTATTTGCTCAGTGGTTAAGCCAAGGGTTGTTTTGACTGCTTGTAATAGTGGCGCAAAATTAAACCAGACCGCAAATGTTATAAAAAATGCGAGCCAACTCAAATGCAACACTTTCATTTTCCCATGCATGGAAAAAATATTGAATTTTTCACTTGCCATGTTTTTCTCCAAAGTAGTATTTCACAAGCAATAGTGGCGCGAACATCATAAAAATAATTGATGTAAATCAAGCTAATTGTGACAGCAAACTGAATGCAATTTTTCATCTACCCACTTTGCTCTAAACCTGAACGAGTAATCTTGAGGCCACTCAAGCCTCCATACCTACAAAAGAGTATCCTTTGCTTATTTTTAATGTCAGGTGAACTCAAGAGTGATAGAAAATGTAATTTCAGATTTGAAAGATATGAACCTAGCTAGCACCTCACCTTCTATGTTGGGATGATTAATAGTGACGCTCCATTGTTAAGAGATAACAATCAGATGAAGTAGATAAGTATTATCAACCGAAACAAAAAAAAGCCTCTTTGAGGCTTTATGGAACATAGAATGATGCAAATGAAGCAACTTAGAATTTATGGGTCACCATAAACCATACTTTATCAGTATCAGTCGCTAACTCTTTGGCATCATATTGGGCGTATTTCAGTACAACGTTACACTTATCAGTCACGTTGTAAGCCGCTGTAAAATCTATTTCACTACCATAATCAAGATGATTCTTAACGCTATCAAATTGATGGTAGGTGACTGCCAACTTGATACCGGAAACCATCCCATTGAAACCTACATACCAATCTGCCACGCCATTAGCAGGCGTTTTTAAGAATTTATCAGCAAAACCTTGGAACTTGTGACCTGTAGCCAAAGGCGTACTAAAACCAACATCATTATCTGAACCGAGAGACTCATAACCGACAGTCCATCCAAGCATTTCCCACTTCCCCTTTAGCTCAGCAAGGTAATAATCGGCATTAAAATCGTTGGGATTGTCACCATGTTCCTGCTGATTTGCATAACTCAATGTGTAAGCCAGATCATTGACCAATTTACCAGATAATCTAATCCCTAGTGTTTGAGTAGATAGAGCTGCTGCATGATCAAAATCTAGCAAATAGGCAAAACCGCTCAGAGCTAGAGATGGATGCACTTTATATGACGTATTTGCTAGATGCAATTTGCCGTGCAAATCACTTGCTGCGCTTTTTTCGCTAAAAATGCGATTAACGTTATATACATAGCTGTAGTTTACTTTGAGTGCATCATTTACTTGGTATGCAGCCCGATAACCATCGAAGGTTTGTTCATTTTGACGCCAAGCAACACTACCGATAAAACGTTGGTCATCAAGATTAATACGTTGTTTTCCAAGGGTGAATGTGAATGCATCACGATTAAACTGTAAATTGGCCTGATTAACTTCAGTCCCTGTAGGATCAGCTACAACTGGCCGCAAAGTATTGCCATTGACGGTACTATTATAAAGCTCATTTCCCACACTAGTCACATCATCGACTTCAAAGACAGCTTTAATGCCCCCTACAGGCGCTGTTGTATAAGTTAAACGGGTTAATAGCGTAGAAGCGTGTGCAGTCTTATCAATACCATTTTGGTCAACTTGCTCATACCGATATCGCAATAAACCGTTTAATGTACCATTAGATAAAGCCGTATCAAAACCTTCATGAAGTGTTGCATGTGCTTGGTTATTTAACCCAGTTAAAACAAAAATGGCGATTGTCGAAAGTTGTGTCTTCATCATTTATCCCTAGCTACTTATTGATCTTGCTCGTAGGGTAGCGTAAAGGTCATACCTTTTGTTTTATTTGATTTAAATCAATATTTACACCTTGCTACCTATTCTAAGTGCTGGGCTTACTTTGTAGGTATAACATCTGTGCCACATTTGTTGTAACCTTACTGAAACGACATAATTAAGTTGAAATGAGATGGAATTAGATCATAAAAACACGATGCGATATTGCCGCCATATCTTACTTCCTTTGGTTCAGGAAGAAGGTCAAGAACGCTTTTTAGAAAGTCATGTTGTTGTTATTGGTGCCGGCGGACTCGGTTGCGCAGTTTTACCCTATTTAGCTGCCGCAGGAATTGGTACTCTCACTCTTTTTGATCATGATGAAGTCGATATAACCAATTTGCAGCGACAAATTCTCCACACTGAGCAAAGTGTTGGTGTGAATAAAGCCCATTCCGCTCATAAAATGCTCAATCAAATCAACAGCACTATCCAATTAAATATTATCGATAAAGCATTTTCAGCAGAATACACTCACATCATTGAACTTGCAGATGTGATCGTTGATTGCAGCGATAATTTAGAGACCCGCTTATTGCTTAACGAATTATGTTGGCGTTACCAAACTCCGTTGATTTCAGGTTCCGCCATTAGAATGGAAGGTCAAGTCATCCATTTTCCAATGCGAGCGCAAGATCCTTGTTATGCATGCATCACAAGCTTGTTTGGTGAACAATCATTAACTTGTATGGAAGCGGGTGTGCTATCACCCGTTGTCGGAACAATTGGTACCATACAAGCTACAGAGGCTTTGAAAAGCCTTCTCTGTTTGCCCCCTGAAAAAGTGTCAATGACACTTTATGATGCTAGGTATTTACAATTCAACACTTTTGATATCAACAAAAGATCCGATTGTCCTATCTGCTCAATAAGAGCAACAGACTAGGAAGTGGTGATTTTTAGTGATTGTTTTTGTAGTGAACTGCAGAGTCTTTATGCCCTGCAGTTTTTTTACAGTATCGATTGCTCTTCGAAAAAGTGATAATGCCTAGCAATACACAACAAATGCTATCCAAAGATCCAGAGAAAAGTGTATTTCTAATTGCTGTGCTGTATTTGCTTAAAATGACTAGGCTATATTGCTCGGTAGAGAAACACTCTTGTATCTAAGAAAAAATTTAATAGTAGAAAATCAAGCACCTTCATATTCTGCACATGGAAATAAGGCAATTATGTTTGTCTGACTTTGCTTAGGTTGCGGTCTATCAAAACAGGTTAAAATAGGTGCAAGATTCCGACATATTATCGAAGTCACTTGCAATTCTCGCTGTAAGTTACTTTTATGAAATGGCTGCGAAAACTCTTTTATGACATCAGTGATGTCAAAATGAATAAATTTATCTATCCCATTCCTTGTTAAGCACGTTTTGACACACTGCAGGGCGCAACCATCAAATGCGATTAAATGCCGAGCTCGCTTAACTCTAGACATATGCATCGGAGATTGAGCCGCAATGGCCGCAATCGAGATTTGTTCAACTTTACCTTGTTGCTTTAAAATACTGGCAATATCGTCTGCCAATTCACCGCCATAACAACAGCCTGAGCAACTTACAACAAGAGGTAAATAAGGATTAATTTTCATAGCTCGCCTCTTTTTAGCTTTACCGAGAATACACACCAAAACTTAAGCTGATACGAGAAACGCAACAAAAATATAGATTTTATTGCACAATCTCTGGTTCATAATTGAAGTTATTTTTGTATATCTAGTCTAGATTGCATCGTCAGCGGTGATTTGATCTACATCAACTGCCAGAATAAGGATAAATACGCAAAAGAGGTAGCAGGTAACTCCTTAGAGTTACCTAACACATCCGTAGATGAGTGCTTTTTTACTTAGCCCGGTCGGCCATCCGCTCTAGGCTGAGTTAACACAGGGAAATAAATGAGGGTAAATAAGCCATAAGCGACACACCAAGCAATCATTGAAATTACAATAAAAGAAAAGCTTAATTCAGGATAAAAGATAATAGCAAAGACTCTAATTAACGCAGCAACCAATATGGCAGCGAATGCAGCGATAATCATGCTTTTGACCATTAATTGTCGACCCGTATGACCTAGACTTACCCGCGCCATCATACTCAGGATCATATTACCCATAGCACCGACTGTTAAGGCATGAAATGCTGTAGATAGCGTGATCTGATCAGATAGATAAGAAATACCAATCAAGCCAATCCCTATCGGAATAAACCAGTAAGCAACATGTAAACTCCACAACAACGGAACACTCAGCGTTTGTTGTATCTTCCAGCGTCCAACCCGAATTGCTTGCAACAGCGAACACGCAAGCAATAAACTGGCTATTAGCCAATTGGGCATGTAATAAATCAACCCTGACACATAAACTGCAAAAATACACCATGTTGAACCAAGAGTTGCGTTTTCAAGCCAAGGTAATGGTTCAACTTTACGGGTTTTGGTGCCATTAGCTGTAAAAAATGGAATGACTCGCCCACCTAAAACACTCATTAAAAGTGTAATTAACCATATCGCAGACAAAAAACCATGCTGATAAAGCGAAGGCATCGCTAAGACGATCCCTAAATGCATAATCAAATTCATGGCACTGAGCAAAACTAAAATAGGCACAAAAAATAAATTACGCATTTGTCCAGTGGCTATGATAGGTTTGGCCAGCCAATAACCTGATAAAGGTAAAAAGAGTAAATCGATTGCGATTACTAACCAACTCGGGCTAACCGAAAAAAGCATCGCAGCCCGTGCTGCCAGCCACAAAGATGTCAATATAACGAGTTTCTTCCCCCTTATACTGGGTAACCCGGTCCAATTTTGTACTGCGGTTAATAGAAAACCCACAATAATGGCACTGACAAAACCAAATAACATTTCATGGCTGTGCCAAAACAAAATATTGCCGTACGGCGCAAATTCAATTGAGCCACCTAATGCTGCTCCCCAAAGCAAAATTGCAATGCAGCTAAACAGCCCACCCAGTAAAAATAACGGCCTAAAAGCCAAACGGAAAATAGGCGCTAAACGCTCTTCCTTTTCGGCGTCAAATATTTGCATCATAAATCATCGTCCTCTAAAAAATTATAACTGGCCGCTTCTTGTAACTTACGGTGATAACGCTCTGCTCTGATAGCGAAGTACATAGCCATCATACAAATCGCGAGTACACCGTAAAGCAGCATAAAACTGGCGCTGTAAAATCCCAAAATATCAACCGCCATACCAAATAGTATGGGTAATGTAAAACCACCTAATGCGCCGATAGCAGACACAATTCCGCCCGCTCGCCCCATATTATCTGGGTAGTACTCGTGAATCATTTTGAACACACTTGCTCTGCCAAAACCTTGCGCTAGGCCAATAACACAGATTAAAACTGAAAAAACCCACACATTAATTGCTATATCTAGATGTACGTCATGTTCCACACCATGAATGGTCATACTCGTTGGCGGGTAACTTAAAAAGAACAAACACACCAGACACACCCAAAATACACTCCAATTAACGCTTCTTCCGCCATACTTATCAGCAAACCACCCGCCTAATGCTCTAACAACAGATGAAGTCGTTACAAAAAAAAGTGTAAAAGCCATCGCTTGAGGTAAGGGCAATTGATAGGCTTGGGTATAGTAATAAGGCAGCCACAACAAAAGGGCGAGAAATGAACCAAAAACAAAATAATAATACAGGCCAAGACGCCAGATCTGGCTCTCTTTAAATAATCCATACCAACAGAGCGGTTGAACCACTTTATCTGTCACATGAGACGGTCTATTTGGCGCAAAAAACAAAAAAAGCAACGCGACAAGAAGCAAGCCAAGCAAGTAGATAGGTCCGACAGAATGCCAGCCAAAATGCTCTTGTAATATAGGTACGAGCACTAACGTAATCGCCGCTCCTGCATTACCTACGCCAAACACTCCCATGGCTGTCCCCTGCCGATTGCGCGGGAAAAAATCATTGACGTATCGATTGCCAAACACAAATGCACTACCACTTAAGCCAAGCCAAAAACCCAGAAGTAATAACTGGCTGTAATTTTCAATAAAAAACAATAGACCTAACGGTGGCAGGCATATCAGCATTTGACAGACAAATAATATTTTGGGATTACCTTTGTCTGCCATTATCCCTGCTGGTATTCGAGATAAAGCACCACTTAACATAGGCGCGGATAATAAGCCTGCGACCTCTAACACGTTCAAATGCCATAAAGCAGTAATCGGTATCACTAACGCTGCATAAAGGGTCCATACGGAAAAATTAGCAGCAAAAGAAAAAGTAGCGAGGATCAAAGCACGTTGAGCAATTTTCTCTGACATACAAGCGAACCCAATAACGTAAAAGTAGAAGTCATAACGAAAGTAAATATCATACCTAAGTTGCTGATAGAATGTGGAAATCTACCTCCAATAACCCGCCCTAAATATAAAACGCTTATTACAGGACATATATTTTATTTTTAATATAAATATCAAGTAATTATGATTTTTTGAACTACCCACAAAGTGGTAGAAAGAAAAGTAAAAGATGCTAACTATTTCATTTTTCATACAATCAGCATCATTTTATGTTGAATAATACACTCAAGATCTTGCACTATTTTATGATTCATCAGTCTTTGGAGTTTCAGGTACATGCACAATACAACGGTTGATGCTGGCGCAAAAGCCACGCAAGGGATCAAAGAGATTAATGAAGATTACGCTGGCTTTTTAATTCCAAACGACCCCTACCTGGCTAAAGTGAAAGGAATGGCATTTTGCATTGCTGATGGCGTCAGTTCAGCAGAAGCCGGTAAAGAAGCCAGTGAGACTGCCGTTGAACGGTTTTTATCAGAATATGTCAAAACGCCGGATACTTGGTCTGTTAGCCGTTGTGGCGAGCAAGTCCTATCGGCAATCAACCTGCGATTATATCGTAAAAGTCATGAGTTCAAACAAGACAACAAAGGATATTTGACCACCCTTAGTTGCCTTATTTTAAAAGGCGTTCATGGCCACCTTTTTCATGTTGGCGACAGTCGTGTTTTTCGATTAAGAGAGGGTGAATTTGAACAACTGACCTCTGATCACGTCACCTATTTAGGGCAAGGAAAATCATTTTTGTCTCGTGCACTGGGCATGGACAATAATCTACACATTGATTATTGCAATTTTGAACTAAAAGAAGGCGATCGCTATCTGTTGTGTACTGACGGGCTGCATGATTTTATTCCGACAGCACAGTTGTTGCAAACCCTTTACTTAAATGAACCAGCTAGCGAAATAACAGCTAAGCTATGTGCACAAGCCGCAGAAAATGGCAGTGATGATAACATTAGCTGTGTTGTTTTAAAGATACAATCGTTAGCACATCAAGATGAAAATGAATTCACGGATGAATTATTTCGCCTACCATTTCCACCTGCGTTAACGGTTGGTATGAAGCTCGATGGCTATCGTGTCATAGACGAGCTATTTTCCTCTCCTCGGAGCCAATTATATCTGGTCGAAGATGAACATAGTGGCCAGCGTTTTGCGATGAAAACCCCCTCAAAGAATTTTGAAGATGATACACATTACATCGATCGGTTTTTAAAAGAGCAATGGATAGGCAGTCGAATTAACTCACCACATGTGGTGAAAATTATTCAACATAGCCGCCCTCGCACTGCTCTTTATTACTTAATGGAGCATCTAGCAGGCAACAGCCTCGATCATTGGTTGCAACAACACGCACCAGTCAAACCTAAGCACGCTATTTCAATAGTTGAAGCCATTGCCGAAGGGTTAAAAGCATTTCACAATAATGATGCTATTCATCAAGATCTTAAACCAGGCAACATCATGGTATTAGCTGATGGCACCATCAAAATAGTCGATTTTGGATCCGTTTTTGTCGCCGGAGTTGCAGAGCTGTATCGACCCATAGAACATTTTGGGGCATTAGGCACTGCCACGTATTCAGATCCTAATTACTTAATGGGTAAAAATGCAGCAATTCAAGGCGATATTTATAGCTTAGCGACTATCTGTTATGAAATTTTTACTGGTCAGCTTCCATATGGTGACAAAATAGAAGAATGCACCAGTATGTTTGATTACGATAAATTACGCTATAAAAGTGCATCAAAACACAACCCTATCATTCCAGTTTGGTTTGATAAAGCATTACAAAAAGGGGTGAGTTTTGATTTAACAAGCCGCTATGAAACCATTGATTCTATGCTCGCTGATCTCACCAAGCCAAATCCCATTTTTTTAAAACCTGATCCTGAGCCCCAAGAAGCCAGTAGTTTAGTCTTTTGGAAAATTGTCAGTGGTTTTTGGTTCATCACATTAATATTGATGTTATACCTGTTCAGTCAATCAACACGTTAATTCTGCTAATTAATCCACCACCTGCATGCCTGCAATCTGATGCCAAAAACCATTAACATGATCTGCAGGCCGACGGCTGTTTTGCTGTAAAGAAAAGCACTCTATCCATGCCAAATCTTCAAATTGATGCGCACTTATACGTGCAATATCACTCTCTTTCGCCAAATCTGTCACATCTTCACACAAGTTATAGACCTTTCCAGACATGGTTTGAATACCATTAAGAGTAAATAATTCTTGATTGTCTTGACTCAGTGTTGTCAGGCCTTGCGGATGATTTTGGCAAATTAAATTACATTGATCTTTGGCTAAGTCATAATAACGAGCAGTAAAACATCGCGCACTGTACGCTAAGGGTAAGTAGCCATAACTAAAGACTTCAAATTCCATCGGTAAGTCACATAAAGAGTTAAACTCTGCTTTTAAGGCTACTAACCAATCTCTTGATAACTCTACGGGCATCACCCATCTTTTGGCACCCATTTTAGCCAGCTTCATTAACGTATAGCCATTATATACATTAATCGCAGGCCCAATCACAAATGGCAACTTTAACTCACTAAGAACCTGAACAGCGGCTAGATCATTGGCTTCAAATAAGGCCACATCAGCCTGACATAAACGCTTCAGTTCTTTGAGCTGCATTGGTGATTCTAAAAGTACCAAAGTTGAAAGTACGACTTCTTTGCCACTTTGTGCGAGCAACTGTGCCCAGTGAAGATAATCATCCAAGCGTGATAGTCGACGCTTGCCACAAACACTTTCTCCCAAGTACACAATGTCGACATCTGATTGTGCAACGTTTTTATAAAATGAATCTAATCGCTCTTTGTCCCAAAGAAAGAGCATTGGGCCTAGGGATGTACGAAATGATGACATGTTGAATCCTATTTCTATTTCCATTTGCGATGATACGCGCCTAAAGTGGTCTGCTGACCTTCGGACAATGAGGACAGGGTCTCATTCCAAGCTGAATTCACTTCAAAATTCGTGACGTTACGTTTCGCACTATCGATTGCTTGTCGCCACACTTTTGTCACTTGCTCTACATAAGCAGGGCTACGTTGTCGTCCTTCGATTTTTACTGAGGCAATATTCAAGTTGAGCAATTGCGGTAACAGTGCCAAGGTGTTTAAGCTGGTAGGCTCTTCAAGCGCGTGATAAGTATGATCATTTACCTTAAATCGCCCTTTACATAATGTTGGGTACCCTGCTTGTTCGGTCGGTGCAAAACGGTCAATTAAGACACCGTTTAACCGTGATGTGAGCATGTCGTTGTCTTGTTCCCAACGAACAAACTTAGCTGGCGAGCACACTCCGGCCGTATTGGGTGATTCCCCTGTCATGTAAGAGGACAAGTAACAGCGACCCTCAGCCATAATACAGAGGCTACCAAACGCAAACAGCTCTAGCTCAATTGAAGTATGCTGTGATAATTGTTTCACTTGCTGAATACTCAGCACTCTTGGCAAAACAACCCGTTGAATGCCAAATTGTTGCTGATAAAATTCAATGGCACTGGCATTGGTTACCGAGGCCTGAACGCTCAAGTGGATTGCTTGTTTGGGGTGATGGGTAGCCAGATACTCCAAAGCTGCAATATCTGCAACAATCAAGACATCGACCCCACTGTTTACGGCCTGATCGATAGCACGCTGCCATCGCGGAAATTGGCTTGGGTGGGCAAAGGTATTGATCGCGACATGTAATTTTCGCTGATGTTGATGACAATATTTGGCGGCCTCAATGAGTTGCGCTTCATTCAGATTGAGCCCTTTAAAATGTCGAGCATTAGTATCGTTATTTAAACCCACATAAACAGCATCGGCACCATGCTCAATGGCTTTACGCAAAGAGGGTAAATTCCCTGCAGGGCAAAGTAGCTCCATACCCACTCCTGATTATTTAAACTTGGAAAAAAATTTTCAATAATACTAAGAGAATTTGATAACTCAGGTAATCTACAATAATGAATAGTTTGAACGATATTATTAAGCACAAAACACGTGTTCTATTTACCCCTAAATGGTTACAAAACCTTACTTACGGGACTCCAAGCTCACTGATTAAACGCCTCATCGAGCATCATTTAAACCATACATTTAAGTCGCAAATTAATGATGGCGAACTAGAATTTTTGATCGATAAATGTATTTGTATTGAAATCAAAAACATTCCGCTTAATCTATTTATTTCATTAGATAACTCATCGAAAAAAGTTCAAGTTTTAGTATTAAAGTCCAATTATATTACACAAAATATGACTCGCTTTGATGGCAAACTGAGTGGTTCAAGCGACAGTTTTCTACAGCTCATTTCTGGTCAATCGGATCCTGATACTCTATTTTTTAGGCGTCAACTCACCATTGAAGGGGACACCGAACTGTGTTTGATATTTAAAAATTGGCTCGATACTCAAGATCCGCATAGCTCCTTACCGACGACAATCTATTCGAGCTTACAAGACTATGTCGCATCAGCAATAGACAATACATGACCAAGAAAATTAATTATAAAGCATGCTTATTTGTTTGTGGCTGGGGATCTTAGGATTTGCTTGGTAGTTGCGGTAACACACGGTTTATTTCTAGGAAAAAATAATGGCAGCTAGGCTGCCATTTGACTCTTGAATTTAGATAGTGAAATTATTTAAATAAATAACTTAACTGCCCACCATTTCAACAAGGTTATCTTCACGATCTAATACTACATACATAGAGGTATTTTTACCTGTTTGTACATCAGTGACAATTGATTTCATACTTTGGTCAATAATACTGCTATCTACATTGGCACTAATACTGGTAATAAAAATCAAATCCCAATCTGGATTTATCACATCCGCTTCTTTAGATAAGCTGGCAAAATCGCTTAACTCTTCAGGTAATTTATCCACGCACATTACCGGTTGAATATACCCTTTATTGACCTCTTTTGAGGCGGTTTCAATGCTAGATTTTGTAAATAACATCAACAGTTTTACTGGCTCTGCTTGATAACGTGCCATGGCTAATAATTCTTGAAACTTGCTCATATTGACTTCTCTTTTATAATGGGAAAAAGAGCCATAACCTGTAGTTTATGACTCTTGATAAGTGGACTGTACTATTATGGGTTGTAGAACTCGCCATCCTTTCTTAGATAAAACCACCAGTTGACGAACACACACACGACATAAAATGCTGCAAAACCGATTAACGCAACTTCTGGTGTTGTTGCTTTGATTTGCTGACCAAAAACCATTGGAATATAAAATGCGCCGTAAGCCGCAATCGCTGATGTCCACCCAAGTACAGGACCTGCTTGCTCTTTAGGGAAAACCATCGCAATTGTGCGGAAAGTCGAACCATTACCAATCCCAGTTGCAGCAAATAGAATTAAGAACAACACAAAAAATGGTATGAAGAATGCCTCTGGTGTCGCTGATTGATAAGCTTCACGCATGTAATAGGCTGCACCTAAAGATGAGACAACCATAATAATCGAGCATACTTGCGTGACGAATGCGCCACCAAATTTATCAGCAATCCAACCACCAACAGGGCGAATAAGTGCACCAATAAACGGCGCCATCCATGCGTACATTAGCGCACTTGGTCCATTAGGGTTAGGTGTATTATGTGTCATCACACCATCGACAACGACATGTTGAAAGCCAAAAATAACTTTAATTGCTAAAGGAAAAGCAGCTGCAAAACCAATAAATGAGCCAAATGTCATGGTATAAATAACACTCATGACCCATGTATGCTTATTATTAAAAATTTGATACTGCTTAGTTAGGCTATCACCTATCGCGCCGGGTAACATTTTTAATAAAAAGACCGTACTGGCTACGACAAGAACGAGTACGAGCTCTTTTGGCACACCAAATCCCGAACCGTTTGCTTTTTCAGGGAGCATTAACCACAACCCAGCTGCAGCAGTAGCTAAACCAATCGTTAACATCACTGAAATCATTGCAAAGGCACCAATTGGGCTACCTAAATTTGGCGAGACTTCAGGTGTTCGAATATTGCTCATCCCAAACCAAGTCGCAAAAAATAATGGGACAAGTAATAATAACCACAAGAAGCCGCCGTTTTGAATCCACGTCTCTGATCCTGCAGGTATTTTTCCTATCAAGCTACCTGATGTACTGACCAACGTCACCGGATCCCCACCCAATGCACCAAAGACACTATAAGTCATAAATAGTGGGATCAGAATCTGCATGCTTGTTACACCAAAGTTCCCTAAACCAGCATTTAGACCCAGCGCTAAACCTTGTTGCTTCTTAGGATAAAAGAAACTGATATTAGACATCGAAGAAGCAAAATTACCTCCACCAAAACCAGAAAGCAGCGCAAGAAGTTGATATTGCCATAGTGGTGTAGTGGGATCTTGTAATGCTAAACCAGTAAAAAATGCCGGGATCAGCAATAATGACGTAGTAAAGAAAATTGTATTTCGTCCACCACAAAAACGAATAAAGAAACTACTCGGGATCCTTAACGTTGCACCAGACAAACCTGCAATTGCAGTTAGGGTAAATAACTCATCGGCGGAAAACTTAAATCCCGCATTCATCATTTGTACAGTCAAAATTCCCCAATAAAGCCAAACCGCAAATCCACAGAGTAAACTTGGGATCGAAATCCACAAATTCCGCTGTGCGATTTTTTTGCCTTGGGATTCCCAAAAAGCTTCGTTTTCGGGTTCCCACTTTTGAAGATCAGCCATCTGCCACTCCTTTTAGTTCTAATTAACATCACTATGTGCTTAAAAAACAACAACAACAATTCACATTGATGGGTAAAACCAAATGAAAAAAAAGCAAAACACCTACCACCAACTAGGTAAGCGTGATTTTAAGCAATTGAAATAATTGAAAAATAAATATTTGGAATCAAGTCTTTTGGAGTAACAGCCAGTGTTTATAGTGAATGCTACTTTTTTAAACGTTATGATAACATTCATAAAATGACTGACGTGTTTATAAAAGAGCCCACAATGAATGATCTAACGACTTCAATATTATTAATTGATGATCACCCATTACTTCGTAAAGGTTTACAACAGTTAATTGAGTTTGAAGATGAACTGACCGTGATTGGTGAAGCCGCCAGTGGTAAAGAAGGGTTAGCACTGGCGATTGAAACAGATCCAGATTTAATTATTCTCGATCTCAATATGCAAGGTATGGATGGCCTTGAGACACTTAAAACAATGCGAGCGAATGACGTGACCTCTCGTATCATTATGCTCACCGTATCGGATAATGATGAAGATGTCCTGACTGCTATCAGTTATGGTGCTGATGGTTATCTACTCAAGGACATGGATCCTGAAGAAATTTTAGAAAAAATAAAACAAGCTGCTTTAGGAAAAATGGTACTGAGTGAAAAACTAACCAGTGTGTTAGCACAAGCCATCCGTAAACCCGATGTATCGCAAAAAGCCAATATCCTTAATTCGTTAACAAGTCGAGAGTTTGAAATTCTTAAACTGATCGCCAAAGGCTTATCTAACAAACTTATCGCAAGAGAACTCGATATTTCTGATGGTACCGTCAAAGTCCACGTTAAACATTTACTTAAAAAACTCAATTTACGTTCACGTGTTGAAGCCGCGGTTTGGATGATCAACAAACAAAAAGAGGCCTAATTATGGTTGCTGCATCTTTTTTACCTTTTGATGAAGCTGTAAGTGCATTAAAAAATGACAATGTGCCTTTTGTATCAAGTGAGACTGTCCCCTTGCACCAAGCTGCACAACGGATTGTAGCTGCTGATATTATCGCCCCGTTTGATGTACCAAGTTATGACAATTCAAGTATGGACGGCTATGCAATTCGATTTGAGGATGTGACTCACTGCCAACATTTTGAATTAATTGGTAATGCCTTTGCTGGTCACCCTTTTAATGGCCAGTGGCAAAGAGGAAGTTGCATAAGGATTATGACAGGTGCCCCCGTACCTGATGGCTTTGATACGGTCATTATGCAAGAACAGGCCAGCGAAGAAAAAACAGAACAGGGATCAACCATCAGCTTTACCAGTGAGATCAAGCCGTTTCAAAACGTCAGAAAACAAGGTGAAGATATTCAATCAGGTACAGCCCTCTTCATGCAAGGTGCAAGACTAAAAGCGACCGATATTGGTTTACTTGCATCTATTGGAATTGGTCGTGTTCGTGTATTCGAACCATTAAAAGTCGCTATTTTATCGACTGGCGATGAATTATGTGATCCCGGTAATATTAAAGGGCCTAATCAAATCTATGATACTAACCGCTTTACAATACGCGCAATGCTTGAAAACCTAGCATTTGAGGTAATTGATTTTGGTATCGTGCCTGATTGCCCCGATCTATTAACTCAAACATTCAGTAATGCATTAGCCAATGCCGATGTCATCATTTCCTCTGGTGGCGTGTCAGTTGGAGAAGCGGATCATACTAAAACCATACTCAATGAACTTGGCAACATGCAATTTTGGAAAGTCGCTATCAAACCAGGTAAACCCTTTGCCTATGGTCATTTTCATAGCTGTACTTCAGACGGCCACCCAAAACGCTTTTTCGGCTTACCCGGCAACCCCGTTTCGAGTGTCGTCACGCTGCACCAGCTGGCATTACCTGCGCTTCGCAAATTAGCAGGCGAACAGGTCGAAGCTCCGCAACTACAGTACTTGCCTTTGGTGAGCGCGATTTCTAAGAAGCCCGGTCGCTTAGAATTCGTAAGAGCGTCCATTGAAACGAGCTCATCAGGTACTCAGGTTAAACCATTGCAAGGACAAGGCTCTGGCATATTAAGCACTTTTTCTTCAAGTTGTGGCTATATAGTATTAGAAGCCGATGGATCAAACTGGCAAGAAAATGATTTAGTTCCCTATTTACCCTTTGATCAAGCCCTGTCGTAGGTGCATGAGGAGTGCACTCAAGGAAACCGGATAGAGTAACCGCCATGCGGTTACTTATTGAACAAGTGAAACAGGAACTCCCTTTGTATGAACCAGATACATTTTTTTGTGGCCCAAAAGGTTCCTGTATTGGCTGCCCTAAAAAGCTCATGGAGCTGGTTGATACTGACTTAACCTATTGGGAACATCGCTTATCTATTGGCGAGATCCCAACTTTCGATGACATTTCAAGATTTGCCAAACTTTGTAAGAACGTAAAACGGGGATTAGTCAGGAATAATTTAGTCAATTAGCATTGACACTTAATGCATCCGCTTTGCCAATTAAGTACCAGTATTCCTCTATGTTTGGTTGCAATTGATTGTAAGACAAACGTGTGATCCACACAGATAGCCTATCCGAATTGTCATTTTTTGTTTCATCGCACGTATCTACAAGCGCAACATCTAACAATATCCCTTGTTCACCATCCCAACCAACACTGCGTTGACCCAGTATGATCACCTGCCATTGATTAACAAAGCTTGTTTCTGGCTGTAAAGTTCTCGACAGGCCAACGCGATTTGCTTTTAATACCAATGAAACGGCTTGATCACACGCAAGCGTTGGGGCAAGTGCAGTAAAACACGTTTGCCCAGCCACCTTGTATTCCGTAAGCCCCAAAGAGCGATGATGACTCAAAGGTGTGGCATGCAAAACTGATAAAAACTCATTGGCATTTACCAATGATTGGGGTGGCTCTTTACACGAGTTTGTTTCAATCAACTGCTGCTGATACTGATGGATCCCTTGAGCTATTGGGATTGATTGCCAATATTTCTCTTGGTTATCGTCACATTGCAACAATGCGACATCACCAAGGGCAATGGCATCCTCTATCTGATGACAAGCGATCAGAGCCGATCCCTGATGACGTTTTAAATACTCTTTTATCACCACTATGCAGGCTTGTTTAGTCGCTTGATCTTGGCCTGTGAGTGCCTCATCAAGTAATAACAACGGAGCTCCTTTTATCATGGCCAACAATAAAGCGACACGTTGCTTTTGACCACCGCTTAAATGGTGCGCATAACACTCAAGTTTATCTTGCAACTTCAATGGTGCGATTGCCCAATGAATATCTGCTGGATAACGCTGCTGAGCAGTAACAAGCGCAATTAATTTATTAATAGTTAAATGGCTAAACAATAATGGGGCTTGTGTCACATAGGCAATCTGACGCTGGTGAGGGCGCAACTTGATTTGATCAATGTGCCCATCTCCTACTTTTATCCAACCTTCAGCTGAACTTAGGCCGCCAATAGCCTGAAATAACGATGTTTTGCCCGCACCACTTGGCGCAAGCAATACCCCTATCTGATCTGGATGTAATTGGCAACGAAAGCGTTGTTTTACTGGGGCAGTTAATACTAAATTGATATCGGTCATCGTTATCGCTCTGACACAAAGTACTTGTTATCGACTAATAGCTGTACATATTCGGCAAGTGAAAACAAACAGATATCATTCATGATGTGCGATTATTGCCGTAGTTATGTTGAACGCTTTGCTTTTGCCACCATTGGCAAGCAAATACAACGCAAAAAGAAAATACTAACATCACCATTGCTAAGTTTTCAGCTGCTTTAAAGTTTAAGCTTTCAACGTGTTCAAATAATGCCAACGATAACACTTGTGTTTCTCCAGGAATATTTCCACCTATCATTAAAATGGCTCCAAACTCACCAATTGTATGGGCAAAACTTAGCGTTATAGCGGTTAATAAAGCAGGTTTAATCGCTGGCAGTATCACACATGTAAATTGCTTCCAAGGTGAAAAACCCAACAAGGCCGCGGCTTGATACAAATCATCAGGTAATTGTTCAAATGCACTTTGCAACGGCCTAAAAGTAAAAGGTAAACTATAAATCATTGATGCCAATAAAATCCCAGAAAAACTAAACACCAGCTCTATCCCAACGACTTCACGCAGCCACAAACCAACCCCATCATTTGGTGAAAATAACACTAAAAAGTAATATCCCATCACAGTGGGTGGCAACACTAATGGCAAAGTCACAATTGTTTCAAGCAAAGGTTTTATAACACTACGACTACGCGACAAAAAGTACGCTCCAGGCAAACAGAGTACAATTAAAATAAACGTGGTAGCACTGGCTAACTGCGCAGTCAGAATAATGGCTTGCCAATCATTTGCTGACATCGTTTTTTACCTATAGCCCGATGCGCGTATTAATAATTGCGCTTGTTCACTTTTGATAAAATCAAAAAAGGTTCGTGCATTTGATGAATTGGTTATTAACATCACGTCTTGTGATATTGGCTCATACCAGTCTGGCGGAATGGCATGCCAACTCCCTTTTACTTCTCGTTGCAATAAACTTCTCGCAATAAAGCCATATTCAGCATGCCCAGTTTCAACAAATTGAAATGCATGTAATACAGAAGTTCCTTGTACTTGTTTTCGTGGTGTGAGCCCTTGGTGCTCTAAAATTGACTGAGCAGCTCGACCATATGGTGCAAGTTGAGGGTTAGCAATGGCAACCGTTGCTGCTGGTATCTTAGTTAACCAATCCGAAAGCCCACCATCCGGTTGCTGCAGTGAATACAACACGATATCACCGACTGCGTAGGTATGACGTTCACGTCCCTTGCCAGCTTTAAGCAACTGATCAATAAAATCTGTATCTGCTGAAAAAAAGAGATCATATGGAGCACCATGATGAATTTGGCTGGCTAAAGCGCCTGAGGATCCCACCGACACGCGGATATCAAGCTTTTGCTGTGACTGAGTTAAATATAACTCAACCAGTTTATTCATGGTCGCGCTAAAATTCGCAGCACACGCAATCGTTAATCTAGCAGGCTCCGCTTGAGACAAAGGAGTGATGAGCAAACATAAAACTGCAAAAATCATGATCAGTTTCACACGCATATCGCTCATGCTATGTCCCAAGTCACTCATTAATACCATTGTAAAGCGGCAATTTTATCTTTGTGATCCGCATTGACCCAGCGACTTTTTCCGCCCTCTATCACCTCTTTTTTCCAAAAAGGGGCGTTAGCTTTTAGCAAATCCATCAAATATTGAGCCGCTTCAAATGCCGATTCGCGATGCACACTCGATACCGCGACCATCACTATTTTATCTTCAATTTTCAAAGGCCCAACGCGATGTATAATCGTCACACCTTCTAATGGCCACAGCTCTTTAGCTTGTTGCTCTAGGTGAGTAAGATACTTGCTTGTCATTTCAGGATAATGCTCTAAATGTAACTGATCGACTTGATGACCTTGGTTTAAGTCTCGCACTCGCCCAACAAACATGACAACCGCGCCAGAACAACTGTCATCATTTAACAATAACTGATATTCATGGTTTAAATCAAAATCGTCCTCTTGAACACGGATCATAGCTAACCTCCTGTTACCGGTGGAAACATCGCTATTTCATCACCACTTTCAATGCGACTATCACCCGCAGCCAATGTCTGATTAATGGCCACTAGTACGTCTTTGTCTAATATCCAGGTTTTCCAATGTTCATTTTTTTGTGCAAGAAATTCTCTTAATTCGCTCACAGAAAGGCCTGATACATCGATTAGCACGTTTTCACATTCAAGTCGCTCACGTAACTGAGCGAAAAATAGAATTTTATTCATTATCTTCTCCTATTTTATGTCGTTGATAAGTTCCCCGTTTTCCACCTGATTTATGTGTCACACATAATGCTGTTATGACCATATCTTGATCAACGGCTTTACACATATCGATAATGGTAAGTGAGGCAATCGAGGCTGCTGCCAATGCTTCCATTTCAACCCCAGTTTGACCAGCTAATTTACAGTAGCTAAAAACCCAAATCTGAGCGTTTGCTTGGTCAACTTCAAAATCAACCGACACCTTACTGAGCGCAAGTGGATGACACAAAGGGATCAAGTCCGCTGTTTTTTTTGCAGCTTGGATCCCCGCTATTCTAGCAACCCCCAACACATCCCCTTTTTTTAGTTGATTCTCCATCACTAATTTGAGTGTTTCAGGTTTCATTTCAACACATGCTTGAGCTTTGGCTTCGCGTACAGTTATTGGTTTGTCAGCAACATCAACCATGGCTGCGTGACCTTGCTGGTCTATATGAGTTAATTGCATGCGTCTTTCTCTCTTGATGGACACATCACGCCGTCCGATGCTTTAAGTTGTGGCACAAAATTACAAGGTCCTTGGCGTGCATCCAATTGTGCACTGATTATTTCATCCCAAGCAATATCACATGCTTTGGGGCTACCTGGCATTGCAACAATCAAAGTTTTGTTTGCAAGACCTGCCAACGCTCTCGATTGCAAAGTCGAGTAGCCAATTTGTTGTAATGAACGCTGACGAAATAGCTCACCAAACCCAGCGACCTGTTTATCAAATAAAACTTCTATCGCTTCAGGAGTAATGTCATCTTCTGTTAAGCCAGTGCCACCAGAAATTAAAATGACCTGTATATTGTCACTCGCAACCCAATCACTAATCACTGAGCGAATTTGATATTTATTCGCTGGAATAACCACTCTTTCACTGACGACATGTCCTACAGTAGTCACTTTAGCGTTCAGTAGATTACCAGTCGTATCGTCTTGCAATGTACGGCGATTATTAACCGTTAATATTGCAATATTTAAAGGTACAAAATGTTCAAACGTCATCCGGCTCATGCATACTCCTGCTTATAAGTTCTTTAATTGCTGGGCGTGTGCCCATTGCTCAGAGGTATTAGTATTGATAAAAAAATGCTTATCTATGTGCTGCGGAGGGTCAATGATTGTCGCACTCATTGCTCGCATAAACCCGGTTATTGAACGTTGTTCATGCTCTAGTCGATGTCTGCTGATAGCCTCCAAATCATGATAGTGAGCCAAATAACTCGGCATGACAGAGTCTGAATAATGACAGCTGTTTTTAAGCAAACGGCCTTGACTAATCAACGTATTCAAACACGCTTGTGATAATAAAGGCATATCAACTGGAATGACGATAGCTTCGTCGCACACTGTGTGTGATAAACAGGCGTGGATCCCAGCTAATGGGCCCTGTCCGTGAAAATGGTCTTCGATATAGTCGGGCTCATTACGACTCACCAACACACGATCGCAACCAACGTCTATTAGTAATTGCTGTGCATGAGTTAAAAGTGTCCCTCCTTGCCACGGCAATAAGGCTTTATCAGACCCCATACGGCGAGATTGTCCACCGGCTAAAATAATACCAAGCAACATATTAACCACCCAACATCGCTAAATGCTTAGTTAAACCTGAATTGCCTTGATTTAATTGATGCCCTTGCCACTTTGTTAAGACACGGTTTGTCAGGTACCCAGCTAAGCCTTTAGCATCGCCATCATTTAACCAAGGTGTTAAGTCATCATTCGCTTCGCCAAACAGACACAAATGCAATTTGCCATCAGCGGAGATACGTAACCGATTACAACTGGTACAAAAATCTTTGCTATAAGGCATGATTAAACCAATTTGACCGAGATAATCTGGATGAGATAATTCCAAGGCAGGTCCTGCATCAGCCACCTTTGGCTGTAATGTCCATCCGGCGTTCTCAAGTGATGAATAAATACTGTGCCCAGATAAGTGCTGATCATTAAAGTACGTTTGATTATCGGAGGTACGCATTAATTCAATAAAGCGAAACGTGACCGGCTTATCTTTAATAAAGTGGAGAAACTGACTTAACTGCTTACCATTGTATTGCTTAAGGAGCACAGCATTTAATTTTACTTTTTTAAGACCAAGCGCTAGAGCGACATCAATACACTCTAAGACCTCATTTAAACTATCAGAGCCAGTGATTTGATTAAAAGTGTAAGGGTTAAGACTATCCGCACTCAAATTAAGCGCTGTTAGTCCAGCATCAACCAATCGCGGAAGTTTTCGAGCTAAGTGGTAGCCATTCGACGTTAACGCAATCGAATCGATCCCTGAGGTTTGTTTACACAAGGCTACGATATCGGGCAACTCTTTGCGTAATGTAGGCTCCCCCCCCGTCAAGCGTACTTTCTGAGTCCCGACTAAAGCAAATGCCTGCAGCAAGGTTTGAGTTTGCGCTAAAGTCAGCGTAGTGGGACGCGTGTGACAGTCGTACCCATCCGGCAAGCAGTAATTACATTTAAAATTACATACTTCCGTGACCGATAAGCGTAAATAATTAAATTTGCGGTTAAACGAATCTTGTAGCATTTTTTGCCTTTCCAAATCGGGAGGCCAGCTCATTTCTGAGCAAACCCGGTGGTAAACCACGGTGTACTTTCCATGCCTTTTGCGGTTTAGGAAGGAACACTTCAGCGTATGATGTTCAGAATAATCGCTCCTGCTTTCTTAAACCATACAAACGATGGGGCAGTTACCCTACCCCTTAATAGGTAGAAAGCTAACTTCTCGCCATTTTCTGTTTTTGTGTCAATACCTTAGCAAAGTGGTCTAAGCTTGGAGTTCTCACGCCTTTGGGGATTTGCACATCAATCAAATAAAACTGCGAGGTATCTTCGAATGCAGAATTTAATGCATGTTGTAATTCACTCGGCGTTGAGGCTGTCAACCCTCTCCCCCCTAAGATTGCTGCCATTTGTGCAAACTGCCAATGACCAAGATCAGCAGCTTGACTGTAAGGAGAAAAGGCTCGGATCATTTCCCACCCTTGGTTATTGAGCAATACGACTATGGGAGTAAAACCATACCGACGACAGTGCCCAAGCTCCATCCCTGTCATCTGAAACGCGCCATCACCAACAAGGATGATAGGTCTGCGTCCCGTTGTGGCCTGAATACCAAATCCAGCAGGGACACCAAAACCCATCGACGCATAATAACCAGGCGCAACGACTGAGGTATGGGCCAACCCTTGACTCACAAATAAACAGTCACCAACATCGCTAGCAACAGGCAATTTTCCATAGCGTTGAAAACATTCATTTAACATTGTTGCAATCATCATGGGTGCAATGACGTCACGATCGTGGATTAATACTGGCTTGCTAGCCTGATGATGAGGGAGATGCATTGCCCACTTTTTGGACTCTGCAACATGACATAATTGAGTCAAGATAGTTTTTAAGGCAATCCCATGATAACTATAATGACCAAAGTTGACTTCACGGTGCTGAATAAATACAGACTGACGACCAGCGATGGTTTGTGCACTGATTGCAAAATTGCTATCCGATAAGATAGCTCCAACAACAATAACTAAGTCTGATTGCTCAACAATCGCTGCAATATCAGGATCTCCTGCTTCACCTAAATAGGTGCCAGACACAGGTGAATTATCATGCTCGGCCGCAATCCCTTTGCCCATCAGCGTTGAAAAACAAGGTATCCCTAGTCGATTAAGCCAGTCACAAAAGATCCCTTCCAAATCGTAGCGTTTGACTTCGACACCCACAATGACCACTGGCCGTGTTGCTGCAGCCAAAATCTGTTGAAAATCTTCGATGCATTTGTCTGTAGCAGTATGCTCTACTTCTAATATAGGTAATCGTGCAGGTCCTTCATCACAGAGCTCGGTGGCCATATTTCTCGGGATTTCAATCAATACAGGCTGAGACATCTCTTTGCAGTAATTTAATACTTTGGCAATATTGTCAAGTGCGTGACTCACATCATCAAGGCGAACTTGCGCACAGGTGATTTCATTAAATATCAAGGCTTGACTGTCAATGGATTTGACTTGGTGATGTAACTTTAATCCCATATCTAATTCACTTTCTGATGGCATACCTGCAAGAACAACCAAAGGTGAACGTTCTGCATAGGCCTGAGCGACAGCATTCACTGTATTTAATGCCCCAGCTCCGTAAGTCACTGCCAGCACCCCAATGCCGTCTTCTAATCGTCCGCTGGCGTCAGCAGCAAAGGCAACACTCGGCTCATGGCTAAGTGAATACACTGGCAGGATGTCACTTTGCTCCATTTCTCTGAAAAATGGCAAAATAAAATCACCGGGGATCCCCCAAACTTGCTTTGCGCCCTCATCCTTAAGCATCTGTAATAACTTGCGAGCTAACGTCATAATTACCTACCTGAGATAAACATTAATTTTGCACACTTTGTCTGAGTCGACTCGATCCATTATTGATTTAGATCATATTAATCGAGGCAATATAAACCTCTACCAACAATGCACTCTGGATAGCGGTTTTTCTACCTACTTTATCTATCAAAATAGGCGCGTTGGAGGGATGTTTAGCTTGGATTTTGTGAAAAATAACAGTCGTTATCAGCACGTAAAAATAAAAAAAGCTCTGAAAATTTTGGGGAAAATTATACAGAGCTTTTGCGCATCACAATTTAGGTATTAGGTTGATTAACACTTGATGGAACAAAATGGTTAATCGAGTCATCTGAAGTTGTTTCAGATGTTTTTTCTTGTTCCTCTTGTTTTTGTGTGTCATTTAATTGTTCGTTTTGGACTGTATCTTGTCCACCACATGCTCCACAGCATCCCATTATTATTTCCTCATTTATTGTACTAAAGGGCTATTACTGACATTAAAATCAAACCCCTCAATTTCTGCATTCGAAATTAATTGCTCGATATATTGTGCAATTGCTTTTCGCTCTACTTTTTTCTCTAAATATTCTTTTATTCGTGCTTTTACAGCCTCAAATGGTAATTGAGCGCCCGGTTCTTTGTAATCTACCGAGACGATATGAAATCCAAATCGACTTTCAACTGGGTGCTTCATCAATCCAATCTCAGCTGCAAATACTTGACGCTCAAACTCAGCAACCGTTTGCCCTTTGGATAACTGACCTAACTCGCCGTTTATTTTTGCTGAATCACACTTTGAAAATTGAGCCGCCAGTTCACTGAACGATCCTCCATCTTGCAATGCTTGCAAAATTGATTCGGCGGTTTCTAACGCTTTGGCCCGCGCACTTTCATCCTCAATCGTTGCTGGAATCAAAATATGCCGTGCAGCAATCAACGGTGATGACGTAAATTTACTGAGATTTTGGCTATAGTAATGCTCGCATTCTTGCTCACTGGCATGTGGGAGTGCCACGTCGTGTTCAATGAGTTTATTGAGCATGGCATTTTGTTTTTGCTCTTCGCTATTTTGTGAGGACACAGAACAACTTAGTTTAAGTTCATCTAATCTTTGATTGAATAATTCACCTATGATCAAGCTTTCAGCTGCATTAATCATGGCTGAGCGGTGATCCTCGGCAGGATGGTATTGCATCTCTTGCAGGATTTGCGCTTCGCTAATAGTCGTTTGATTGACGGTAATCATAATAAACCTCGGCTTAAACCCCGCAGAACGGGGTTTAATGTTGTATTTACTTGCTACGGACCACTTGGTAGCTTCTGCTTAGATATTGAATTGGTACACTGGCAACATGTACTAAACGGCTAAATGGGAAGACTACAAACAAAGTCATACCTAAAAAGACGTGAAGCTTATAAATCCAATGAACATCAGCAATTGCTGCAGCAGCTTCAGTGCCATCAAATGTCACCATATTTTGCGCCCAACTCATCAGTTTTAGCATCTCCGCTCCATCCATATGTCCTGCGGAAACAAAAATCGACAGTAAACCTAAGATAAGTTGCACATAAAGCAGTAATAAGATTGCAATATCCATCGTACTGCTGGTCGCTCTTACGCGAGGGTTGCATAAACGTCGTTTGATTAATATGGTCAAACCATAAAAACAAATCACCCCAAAAACTCCACCTAATCCCATCGCGATCAACTGTTTATGGCTGGCTTCAATACCAACGATGTGCCACAGATCAGCTGGGGTTAATAAGCCAACAAAGTGACCCATAAGCACCATGATGATGCCAACATGGAAAGCTCGGCTACCTTTCTTAAGCTGCTTACTTTCAAGTAATTGGCTTGACCCTGTTTTCCAAGTGTATTGCTCACGGTCATAGCGAATGATTGAACCAATCACAAAAATCGCGAGGGCAATATAGGGATAAATCCCGAACATTAATGTGTTTAAGTAACTCATATTTTACTCCTTAGCTGGCCTGCTGATTAAAATCAGTCCAGGTCACTGGCACATGCTGGTCTTTACGTTGTGCATCGGTTGGACGATTCACTGAACTCGGGCAATTTTGTGCATCAGGTGCACCAAAAGTGACCGCTTCTTCTTCCCACTCTTTGTCGATGGCTTGTTTAGTGTCATCGCGTTTTTCACCGTTAATTTGCTCACGAAGCGCAATTAAATCCAGCTTGCTTTGTGCAATCTCAAGTAAGGTGACGAACACAATGGCGTACTCACTTTCTCGTTTTTCTAAACGACATTGTAACAAGGCTAAAATATGCTCAACTTCACTTAACCAATGTTGAGCATTGGCCTCACCTTGAGTCGCTAAAAACTCCAAAAACAATGGAATGTAATCAGGCAACTCATTTTTCGACAATTCTAAGCCCGCCTGTTTGTATTGCTCGATTAAATCAACCATGGCTTGACCACGGTCACGGCTTTCGCCGTGAACGTGTTCAAAAAGCCACAAGCCGAGTGCGCGACCGCGCTCAAATAAACCATCGTATTCAGCTTGCCAATCCATCAAATCTTTGGCGCATTGGTTCGAAATAAAACGCGACAACCCTTGCTTTGTTTCAACACTTAATGTGCTCTGATTAACGATGGCAAGTAACTCATGTTCTGCATCGACAAACTCAGTTGTCGGATAATCAAGCAGATGTGATAAAACGCTTAGTACATGCATAGTCATTACTCCTTCATCGATACTGGGATGATTTGCTTAACGGTTTGCTTTTTAGAACCAAATATATTCACACCGTTATTGCCATCACTACATCCATTACCAAAACTAAACCCACAGCCATTTTTCATGTCATAAGCATCTTCTGCATATGCTTTGTGGCTTGTTGGAATGACAAAACGGTCTTCATAGTTCGCAATTGCCATATATCGATACATGTCTTCCACTTGCTCAGCGCTTAAGCCGACCTGTTTTAACACTTCAAGATCTTCCATTCCTTCGACTTGTTGCGCTCGTTTGAAGGCACGCATGGCAATCATTCTTTCCAACGCTCTGACAACCGGAGCTTCATCCCCAGCAGTTAGCAGATTTGCTAAGTAGCGCAATGGGATTCTGAGTGATTTCAGATCTGGGATCACCCCTGCCATTCCAACATGACCCGCTTGTACCGCAGTTTGAATCGGTGAAAGAGGTGGAATGTACCAAACCATAGGTAAGGTTCTATATTCTGGGTGAAGCGGTAAAGCTACTTTCCATTCCATCGCCATTTTATAAACTGGTGATTGTCTTGCTGCAACTAACCAAGTTTCAGGGATCCCTTCAGCTTTAGCAGCGGCAATAACTTTCGGATCATTCGGATCGAGGAACATACTAAGCTGCGCAGGATATAAGTCTTGCTCATTTGGTACATTGGCCACTTCTTCTACTTTATCGGCATCATAAAGCAGCACACCTAAGTAACGAATACGTCCTACACACGTTTCAGCACACACAGTCGGTTGACCGGCTTCGATGCGAGGGAAACAGAAAATACATTTTTCTGATTTACCACTTTTCCAGTTGTAATAGATTTTTTTGTATGGGCAGCCCGATACACACATCCGCCAACCACGGCATTTATCTTGATCTATCAAAACAATGCCATCTTCTTCACGTTTGTAAATTGCGCCAGAAGGGCAACTTGCAACACAGGCAGGATTAATACAGTGCTCACATAAACGCGGCAAATACATCATGAACGTCTTTTCAAATTGACCATAAATATCTTTTTGAACGACATCATCAAAGTTTTTGTCTTTTTTACGCTCTGAGAACTCTGTTCCAAGAATTTCTTCCCAGTTAGGACCCCAATTAATTTTTTCCATACGCTGCCCAGTGATCAATGAACGTGGGCGAGCAACTGGCTGATGCTTACTATCTGGTGCGTTATGCAAGTGCTGATAATCAAAATCAAACGGTTCGTAATAATCGTCAATTTCTGGTAAATCAGGATTAGCGAAAATGTTTGCTAATAACCGACGTTTGTTCCCTTGGCGCGGCTCGAGTGTGCCATTGCTATTACGCTGCCAGCCGCCATTCCATTTATCTTGATTTTCCCACTCTTTTGGGTAACCAATACCAGGTTTTGTTTCAACGTTGTTAAACCAGGCGTATTCAACCCCTTCTCTACTTGTCCAAACATTCTTACAAGTGATAGAACAGGTGTGGCAGCCGATGCATTTGTCTAAGTTTAAGACCATGCCTATTTGTGCACGTACTTTCATAATATTTTCCTCGGCTACTCGTTATCTAACCAATCAACTTTGTCCATTTTACGAACGATGACGAACTCATCACGATTACAGCCCACTGTGCCGTAATAGTTGAATCCATAAGACTGCTGCGCATAACCACCGATCATGTGGGTTGGCTTCATAATGGCGCGAGTCACTGAGTTATGGATCCCGCCCCGAGTCCCTGATACTTCAGATCCTGGGGTGTTAACGATGCGTTCTTGTGCGTGATACATCATGCTCATGCCTTGCGGTACACGTTGCGAGACAACCGCACGAGCCGCGATGGCACCGTTGACGTTAAAGACCTCAATCCAGTCATTGTCTTTAATGCCTCCCTCTTTTGCGTCGATTTCACTAATCCATACAATTGGACCACCACGACTGAGGGTCAACATTAACAAGTTGTCAGAGTAGGTAGAGTGGATACCCCATTTTTGATGTGGTGTGATCCAGTTCAATGTTAACTCTTTATGACCGTTCGGTTTTTTGCCCAGCATTGGTTGGGTTGTTTTTAGATTGACAGGCGGCTTGTAAGACACCATCGTTTCACCAAAATCACGCATCCATTGATGGTCTTGGTAGAACTGTTGTCGACCCGTCACTGTTCGCCAAGGAATAAGCTCATGGACATTTGTGTAGCCTGCGTTGTATGACACGTGTTCATCTTCAAGACCAGACCAGGTTGGCGAGCTGATGATTTTACGTGGCTGTGCTTGAATATCCCTAAAGCGAATTTTTTCTTCCTCTTTAGGTTTGGCTAAGTGAGTATGGTCACGGCCGGTAAATTCACCCAGCGCTTCCCATGCTTTTACCGCGACTTGACCATTTGTTTCTGGTGCAAGGCTTAAGATCACTTCCGCTGCATCGATGGCCGTTTCAATTTTCGGACGGCCTTTATGCGGGCCTTCTTCTGTGTGTTTGTAATTAAGTTCACCTAAGAAATCGACTTCTTTTTGCGTATTCCAGTTGATGCCTTTACCGCCATTACCAAGCTTGTCTAACATTGGACCAAGCGAGGTAAAACGATTATAAGTATTAGGATAATCACGCTCTACAACGACCATATTAGGTGCCGTTAAGCCCGGAATTAAGTCACATTCACCTTTCCACCACATTTTAATACCATCCGGCTGAGCCAGCTCAGATGGGGTATCATGCATTAATGGAACAGTAACAAGATCTTGCTCTACACCTAAGTGTCCCTCACACAGCTCAGAGAATTTTTTCGCAATCCCTTTAAAAATATCCCAGTCAGAGCGAGACTCCCATACAGGGTCGACCGCTTTTGATAGTGGGTGAATAAATGGATGCATATCTGAGGTATTCATATCATCTTTTTCATACCACGTTGCTGTTGGTAGGACGATATCTGAATACAAACAGGTCGTTGACATCCGAAAATCCAATGTGACCCATAAATCAACTTTGCCTTCAGGTGCTTTGTCATGCCAAACCACGTCTTCAGGTTTTTTATCCCCGCTTTCGCCAAGATCTTTACCTTGTAGACCATGCTTAGTCCCTAAGAAATGGCGCAGCATGTATTCATGGCCTTTACCTGACGAACCCAACAGATTTGAGCGCCAAATAAACATGTTATGTGGGAAATTTTTCGGGTTATCCGGATCTTCACAAGCAAACTTTAGGTCGCCTGATTTTAATTGCTGTACTGCATAATCCTTCGCTGTCATGCCTGCTTTTTCTGCGTCTTTACATAACTGCAGTGGATTCATTCCTAGCTGTGGTGCAGACGGTAACCAACCCATACGTTCAGCGCGCGTATTGTAGTCAAGAATTGACCCTGTCCATTTACTTTTATCTGCCAGCGGTGACAGTACTTCTGTCATTTCAAGCTTTTCATAACGCCATTGATCAGAGTGGTTGTAGAAAAAGGATGTGCCATTCATTTGACGTGGCGGACGCTGCCAGTCCAATCCAAATGCTAAAGGTAACCAGCCACATTGCGGGCGTAATTTTTCTTGACCTACGTAGTGCGCCCAACCACCGCCAGATTGACCAACACAACCGCATAACATCAACATGTTAATCAAACCACGGTAATTCATATCCATGTTGTACCAATGGTTTAGTGCAGCGCCAACAATGACCATACTACGGCCACGGGTTTTGTTTGCATTATCCGCAAACTCACGCGCAATTTGAATCACGTGATCGGCATTCACACCAGTGATTTTTTCTTGCCATGCTGGCGTATAAGGCACGTCATCATAAAACGTTTTAGCGACATCAGGGTCATTTAAACCATTATCAACGCCGTAGTGCGCAATCATTAAATCAAAAACAGTTGCCACCAATGCTTGAGAACCATCTTTTAATGTAATAGTTTTAACTGGTACATTTCGTTTTTGGATTTCATCATGTTTAGTATGATGGAAGTACCCTAATTCATGAGCTTGCGCACCAAAATATGGGAAGAGCACCGACTCAACTTTATCGGCATGCTCTTTCAGACTGAGGGTTAATTTAACTTCATTACCCGTGCTACCATCACGCTGTTCAATGTTCCATTTCCCTTTTTCACCCCAACGATAACCGATGGCTCCAGTTGGAGAGACTAATGACCCATTTTCATCAATACCAATTGTTTTCCATTTTGGATTGTTGTCTTGGCCTAAATTATCGGCAAGATCTGCTGCACGTAAAAACGCACCTTGGGTATAGCCCTGTTCCGTTTTATCTAAAACAACTAACATCGGCATGTCGGTGTAACGACGCACATAGTCAGTGAAGTATTCACTTGGCTTATCAATATGGAATTCTTTTAAAATTACATGACCAAATGCCATCGCTAACGCTGCGTCAGTCCCTTGCTTAGGAGCTAACCACATATCGGCTAATTTTGAACATTCTGAGTAATCTGATGTTATAACGACCGTTTTAGTCCCTTTATAACGTACTTCTGTGAAGAAATGAGCATCGGGAGTTCTCGTTTGAGGTACATTTGAACCCCAAGCAATAATATAGTTTGAGTTATACCAATCTGCTGATTCAGGTACATCTGTTTGCTCACCCCAAATCTGTGGTGATGCTGGTGGAAGGTCACAATACCAATCATAAAAACTTAAACAGTTACCACCGATAAGAGAGAGGTAACGAGAACCTGCCGCATAACTAACCATACTCATAGCTGGGATCGGCGAAAACCCCATAATTCGATCTGGCCCATATGTTTTTGCGGTATAAACATTTGAAGCAGCGATGATTTCGTTCACTTCATCCCAGTCTGCACGGACAAAACCACCCAAGCCCCGTTTTGATTTGTAACTCTTGGCTTTTTCAGGGTTCGTGATGATTGATTCCCATGCTTTAACAGGATCCGAAAAGCTTGTTTTTGCTTCACGCCACAACTGAAGTAGCACTTTACGTACTTTAGGATGTTTTAAACGATTAGCACTGTAAATATACCAAGAATAACTTGCGCCACGAGGACAGCCACGTGGTTCGTGATTCGGTAAGTCTGGACGGGTACGTGGGTAATCCGTTTGTTGTGTTTCCCAAGTAACTAAACCGTCTTTCACATAAATTTTCCAACTACATGATCCTGTACAGTTCACACCATGTGTTGAACGAACAACTTTATCATGTTGCCAGCGACGGCGATACCCGTCTTCCCAATCGCGATTTTCATCAGTGGTGACACCGTGACCACTAGCAAAACTTTGCTTATTGGTCTTAAAAAAGCGCATTTTATTTAAGAAATGGCTCATATTTTTACTCTCCTATCCTGCTTGATTGATGCACGCTGCCAAATGGCACATTAACTAGGCAGGCTGCTACATTGCTTATCAAAATATAGTGACCTAAGACAAAATAACTTGATTTTGATCAATAACTCAATTGCTCTAATTAACTGAAAAATCTATAGATACCTAATAAGTGGTAGTGCAATTCCCCCTAAAATATGGCGAAATTACTGGAGTTGATAACATTCAAGCGTTATCGTTTAGCAGTCATAAAAATACGGGTAATTATTGTGGGTATGCGTTTTAAAGAGCTTAAAAATCGTTTCGATGGCTCGGTAATGGTTTATATCAAGGGGTCGATTATTGGTGTGATCAGCTTAGCTATATGCACCTTGTTAGCCTCATACTGGGTGACTGAATTGGCCGATCTGGATGCCAAAGCCATCAATGTGAGTGGTACGCTGCGCATGGACACCTACGAAATTGGCATGTACGCGATTGAAGGAGAAGCCTCTCTCGTCTATGAACAGATTGTGCAATTTGAGGACAAGTTAGACGACCCCATTTTTATTAAACTCCAAAATGACCCCGAACTGGCACCCTTATGGCTGAAGTTGGTGACACATTGGCACCAAGACTTAAAACCCGCGTTATTATATTTACCTATTGAAAATCACAATCAATTTAATGCACAAATAATCGAGCTTGCCACATTTGCAGATAATTTTGTCTCTGCAGTTCAAGCTCATGCCGAAGGAAAAATTAGGTTATTACGAACGATTCAGATAGCAGCGTTGTTTATCACCCTGCTCTTTGGAATTTTTATTCTCCATTTATTGACTCTGCGTGTTGAAAAGCCCCTCGCCGAACTCACTCACGCCGCTTATATTATTGGCAAAGGCAATTTTACGCATCAGATCAATGTAAAAGGTGATGATGAGCTGGCTTTACTGGGTGCAACATTCAATCATACCAGCCAGGCGATTGCTTCAATGTATGGCCAGTTAGAAAGCCGTGTAAAAGAACAAACCCATGAGCTAGAAATCAACAATCAAGTATTAGCTTTTTTGTTCAAAACAGCACGGCTATTATTAGAAACACAAGAGAAAAAGACAGATTTTCAACATATAATCGATGATTTGTCCAAACTTATCCAAGTCGATGATATTGAACTATGTACCATGACCTCCGAAGGAGAGATCCCCTATGCACAAGTCAAACCCTTATCCGATCAAATAGGGCCTTGCGGGGAACGCAGTTGTGACAATTGCGAAGGAAACGCTGCTTTTGTTTCGCTCAGTCAACCAACTGTAATGAAATTTCCACTCGTTTATGGTGAGCAAAACTATGGTGTCATAGTCCTGCGCGGACTCAATAAGTATCAAGCCGATTCCTGGCAACTCCAACTCGTACAATCGGTTGCTGACCAAGTAGCATTATCCCTGAATTTAGAAGTCCAACACGATCAATCTCGACGCATCGCATTACTCAACGAACGCACAGCCATTGCGCGAGAATTGCATGACTCTCTTGCTCAGGCTCTTTCATATTTGAAAATTCAAGTCACTCGCTTGACCAAAACTCACGAAAAACAAAAGTTTGAATTACAACCTCCGATCATCGATGAGCTCAAAATGGGTTTAGATTCAGCTTATCGCCAATTGCGAGAATTACTGACCACATTTCGACTTTCAATGGTCAGTGAGGGACTTCAAGCCGCATTGAAAAAAACCATCGAACAATTATCTGCACAGTCGAGCATTAAATTTCATCTCAACTTTGCTATCAATCAAATCCCACTTTCACCCATGGAAGAAATTCATATTTTGCAAATCACCCGCGAAGCCTGCCAAAATTCAGTACATCATAGCCAAGGAGAAAATGTCTGGATTGATTTGATGATGACACCAGACAAGCAACTTCAATTGAACGTCAGTGATGATGGTGTCGGTATGGCAATGAGTTCAACAAAAATGAACCACTATGGCATGGCCATTATGCAAGAAAGAGCAAAGCACCTACGCGGAGAGTTAAACATCAACCCAAGCAAACAGCAAGGTACACAAGTCACCTTGTTGTTTCAACCACAAGGAGGCGCTGAGGATTATCATTAGAACCTGTTGATCTTTCGAGGATGTTTATAACGAATTGTTGTTCTCTTATATTAGTCTAAGGCTTGTGGCATCGTCATTCTACAAAAAGCCGACGCGATTACTAAAATGAACAACAATCACGTCCGAGTGAGGCAACTATAAATGAATTCGGCTTTGCTGAGCAACTTGTTGCGAACAAAGAGTGCTCAGATTGCTAGGCGATCACTCTCTCACCGCGCTTAATCTATATCCATTTGTATCGCGAACAAAATTAAACCAGTAAAACTCACTACGCCTTAATTAATGCAATTTTTATCTATATAAATACAGATCTTAAAACATTCCCCATAAACTAAGTGACGTGTAATCCGATCTATCTCTAAGTTGCCTCAAGGGCTAACCACAAATGGGCATATCTAATTTAAGTGTTCTCTATAAAATTAAAACGACAATATAAATACAGAGGACACACGATGAATATAATGCACAACGCTGTTCAAGAGCTCGCTGTGAATATACCCGGTGCAACAGATCTATTTAACAATTACCACATTGATTTTACGGCTCAACAGCCTCTGTTATTAAAAGATACTGAGATTTCGGGTGAGATAACCTTGTTCAATCTAGTCGAAAAATTAGACTCTCTGCTACACGAACATGCAATGTCACGTCATAATCAGTGGCAAGCTGTATCGAAGCAAGAGTTAATCGCCCACATCCTAGAAAACTATCATGCCAAGCATAGAGTGCAATTATCAGATGCCATTCGTTTATCACAAAAAATAGCTAACGCGCACGCCAGTCACCCTGATTTTCCCCATGAGCTGGAATCACATTTAGCGCAAATGCAGTTTGAACTTGAAGAACACATGATGAAGGAAGAGCTCATTTTATTTCCAATGTTAGAAAAAGGGATGTTCCCTCTAGGGCCGATTTCTGTGATGGAGTCAGAACATATTGATCATGCAAAAGCACTCGAACTGCTAAGAACTATCACTAATGAGTTTTCACCTCCAAAAGATGCGTGTAACAGCTGGATCACACTTTATAAAGATTTACTCGAACTCTATTTTGATTTAAAAGACCACATTCATCTAGAAAACGAGATTTTATTTCAAGCAGAAGATCAACCTGCACGCTAGATAATAACTCTTTTAACCTAAATCCTAGTTAATTTATTAATCATTAGAATGGCCACATGAAAAGTGGCCATTTTTGTCTTAAGCTATCGCACGTGCCTTTCGGTGGTAATGCCGATCAGCATGCTCCTCTCTTCTTCCCTTACTAAAGGCAGAGACACGTTTTAAATACCCTATTACTCGTGTAGCATGATCAACATTACTCGAACTACAACGAGTGCAACAATTAAGTGTTCGCTTCTCGATATGTTCACAGTCATTACAAATGGTCGTTTTGACGTTAATACAAAAATAATTACACCCTGTTTTAGCTGCAACATTAAAAAGATGAAGGTAATGCTGCTCACTTAAATGCTCTTCTAAATTAAGATGTAAAGCTGAGCCACCATCTAAATATTGGGTCAATGCCTTGCCATGTAAGATAAATTTATCAAGGTGATTTATAACCTCATCTTCAACACGGTAAAAATAACTGTTGTAGCAGTCTCTTGGCACCACATAGTCATCTTTGCTATCCCATTTCGCATTTTTTACCCCAAGGTTTTCTGCTGGCACAAACTCTGTATTAAATAAAAACCCTGTTTCTTTACTTGTTATACGATTTTGTTGGTAAATGACTTTTAATTGCGCGTCTACCCAATGTGTATATTCATCATTCGCACTAATGTTAATTCCTAAAAACTCGGCCGCTTCGACCAATCCATTAATGCCGATAGTCAGAAACTGTTTATTAAAAGAAATAAAACCCGCATCATACACAGGTAAAAGACCTGCTAATTGGTAGTCTTCCATCAAATGACGATACGCTATTTGGTATTTTTGTATTTTTTGTATTTCGACACTCAAATCTCTGCCATCTTGGACGAGCCGATTCATATTAAGGGTAATAACATTGATTGAGCCTGTTGCGACCCCTCCTGCACCTAAACTATAAGAAAAACTATGGTCATTAATTTCATTTCTTAAGCGACAACACGATGCTAACGAGTCGGCACTCTCGGATTGATAAACAAAGAATGACCCGCCTTCACTCAAATTTTTTGCGCACATAGCAGCAAAGTCATGATCAACTGGTTTATTATCAGTCACCAACATTGCTGCTGTGACCACAGGAAAAGTTAAAATCGCTTTACTTCTCTCATCATTAAACCAACAGAGGAAAAAACGCTGTAGTTCTTTGACGGTTTGCCACATAGACGATGTCATGTCTGGGAACACAAAATGTCCAAACATGGCTTCAAAATAGGGTTGATCGTAAAGCGAAATGTTCCAAAAGACACTTTGATAGCCGCGCGCCGCCGCTGGCTGATTTAAAGCATACACAACATGCTGCAAATGATTTTCAATCTTTTTTCGACTGGTGATGAGGTAATCCTCACCGTAATCCTTACGAGCAAAGTAATCGAAATACATCAAAAACTCGACTGTCGCAATTGCGCCTGCAAATTGCGCACTGATAGCAAACACTAAGTTCACAAAACTGCCACAAAAAGATTCTAAATGTTTTGGGGCTTTTGATTCTCCCCCCAACTTAGTCAGACCATCCAATAAAAATGGATACATAGTAATAGAGGTACAATAAGGTTTTAGACTCGTTTCATCATGCACATAAATTTCATGTTGGTTTATTTGACGCAAATACTCTTCACTCAGTGCTTCACCATACAACTGTTTGATTTTTTTACTCACTTGCGCTCTATTTACCTGAATAAAGTAATCTTTCATTAGTTCCGACTCTAATGTTGCGATATTCTTTAACGTCACATTAGCGTTTGCATCCATAGTCGAACCATCAGCCGCATTCTTCGCATTAACATAGTTATCAATGAAAATGTGTTTTTTTTCTAATTGTTCTGGTGTTAACAACATAGTTTATTCCTTCAAAAAGTGTGCATTAAGTAATTGTCCAGTCGAGAGTTCTATAAATCGCTGGTTTGTATTCGGCGTTTCGAGGCCACCTAACGTATCAATATATGGCCCGGTTTTGAGATAGGTCAGCTGCGCTTTTAACGACATTGAGACATCGTTTCTGCCTGTATAAAGGCATGTTTTGAGCCCTTGTAATTTAGCTTCTTTTAATAGCTGAATTAGCAATACTTCTTCCCATTCACCGCCAAAAAATACGACACAAGTGATAAGGCCTTGGTATTGCACCAACCACTTTGAAAACGTCAATAGTGTTAACGGTTCACCTTTATTTTCATCCCACAACTGAGGGCTATGGCAACCTCGGCAACCTATCTGGCAGCCCGTGCATAAAAAGCCTAAAGAAATTTCCTGCGGGACTTCTTGAAAACATACCTGAGGAACAAATGTACGTAGCATAATCTATATATAGTGACAAAATAAAATTTAGACACAATATATAGTGACAATCAGTTTTTCGCCATTTCGTTTGTTGATCTAAATCAAGCTTTAATACGAACTAAATAGTCAATTTATAGGTAGGTAAACGTCACCCCAAAAACCATTACAAATTGTTTGATTGAACAGTTAGATACACACTAACCCCACTTTTGGCAGTTGTTTGCAGCAACTACCCATTTAGGGTGAGTTCAATACTCAAAAATATTTGTTAGACTCGTTTTTTTGCTTTGAAAAGAGTATTTATGGTAACTAAAATTGGTATTTTAACCGTTAGTGATAGAGCAAGCCGTGGCCAATATGATGATCTCTCTGGCCCTGCAATTGTGGACACCTTAACCACTTACCTTTCCTCACCTTGGCAAGCAGTTTATCGACTTGTAGAAGATGAACAGCCCTTAATCGAGCAAGCGCTATGTGAACTTTGCGATGATGAAAAATGTGCTCTAGTGATTACAACAGGTGGGACGGGTCCAGCAAAACGAGATGTCACACCAGAAGCAACCGAAGCTGTTTGCGATAAAATGATGCCTGGTTTTGGCGAACTGATGCGCCAAGAAAGCTTAAAATATGTCCCAACTGCTATTTTATCTAGACAGACTGCCGGCATTCGCGATAACAGCCTCATTATTAATTTACCCGGTAAACCTAAAGCAATTAAACAATGCTTAGATGCTGTTTTTCCTGCTGTCCCTTATTGCATTGATTTATTAGAAGGCCCCTTCCTAACTTGCGATGATACGGTGATCCAAGTTTTTCGCCCTAAATCATAATCTGTCATTGCTGCAAAATACGGGGGAGCAATTCTGCCTCACCCCGTGCATCTAATCACCGATACACGACTATTCTTAGAACTGTCGCTTATAGCTTTATGAAAAGGAGCTGTTTATTCATTCTTATGAGCTGAGTTTTTTAAATAAAGACTCTGGGAGGTGACCTATGAGCAGCCGACACGCAAGCGATTAAAATCCCTTCCATCGTTTGTCAGTGCTCAAGCTAGATAGCTTGTAGCTTCGATCACAACTCATTAGTGAACATTAATCGGGCCATGGTAATTTCGGTAAGGTTTGTTTTTGGCGAAGTAATTTATATGAAATTACCACCTACGTATAAAATTCAAACAAAGATCAACAGCCCTAATTTATGAAACTAACATTTAGCTGATATAGATCAATATGAAATCGTTCTGCTATTGCTGAAAGCCTGTTGAACCAGTAGAGTTTAATGATAATCATTTTTATTTTCCTTGTAAGAATATGACACTTTTTCAGTTACAGCGCTCTCAAAAAGCTTACATTTGTACTTTACCTGACAATTTTGACTTATCGTCGAAATTAATAGAGCAAGGTTTTGCTTTGAAAACCGAAATATCGCTTGCGCATAAAGCACCATTTAATGGTCCTCTAGCGTTTAATCTTCACGGTACTAAAATGTGTTTAGCACCAAATGTTGCTCAGCAAATAGGGATAGAAATCGTCTAATGTCAAAACCTTTACATTTAGCCTTAGTTGGTTTTGCAAATTCTGGTAAAAGTACTTTTTTTAATAACTTAAGTGGTGCAAATCAAAAAACAGGTAACTGAACAGGCGTAACAGTTGTGGTAAAACAGCAAACATTTCAATTTAATCAACAGGCAACGCTATTATCAGATTTACCAGGGATAAGCTCACTGACGACAAGAGCACAGCAAGGTAAAGACTTATCAATTACACAACAGTTTATTGCTGAGCAAGCGATTGACTGTATTATTAATGTTGTAGATGCAACTCAATTAAAACGTCAATTATATTTAACCACACAAATCCTTGAATTAGGTTTACCAGTTGTTGTGGTTTTAAATAAATTTGACCGCAATGAAGCGCTAGGCATTGATACTAAACGCTTGGCTAAAGAGTTAGGTTGTCAGGTCTTTACTGCTAATAGTTTAGATAAAAACACTCTTGCCAATGTTGAGAAAAAATTATCCGTGTTACCGCAACCGGCAAAAAGACCTGCAAATTTAATTATTCCGCAAGACATATTAATTAAGTTAGAAACTAACAAGCAATGTCAGCCCAAGTCTTTATTGTCATTAGAGCTAAGTAGTTGCAATAACAGTGGTTGCCAACAAACAGATAAAGATACGCTGGCTATTATGCAGTCGCGATATGAGTTTATTCATCAAACTATTGCGCGTACTCAACATCATGAAAGCCAGCCACAAACCTTAAGCGATAAACTTGATAACTTCATTTTACACCCTTGGTTAGGTATCCCCATTTTTTTGGGCATAATGTACTTATTGTTTATGCTTGCCATCAATGTCGGTAGTGCTTTTATTGATTTTTTTGATGTAATTGCTGGCGCTGTTTTTGTTGATTATCCGCAAAAATTTTTGACTGAATTTGGCTTGCCTCAATGGTTATTAGCCTTAATTGAAGGGGCTGGTTTGGGTATTCAAACGGTTGCTACCTTCATACCTGTAATTGCCTGTTTATTTGTTGGCTTATCATTACTTGAAAGTAGTGGTTATTTAGCCCGAGCAGCTTTTGTTGTTGACAGTGTGATGCAAAAAATCGGTTTGCCAGGTAAAGCCTTTGTACCGCTCATTGTTGGTTTTGGTTGTACGGTACCTGCGGTTATGTCAGCCAGAATACTTGATAATGAACGTGAACGTATTACCACAATAATGATGTCACCATTTATGTCATGTGGTGCCCGCTTGCCTGTTTACGCCTTGTTTGCTGCAGCTTTCTTTCCTGAGTCAGGGCAGAACTTAGTCTTTTTACTTTATTTAATTGGTATTGCCGCAGCGCTCTTTACTGGGTTTTTACTTAAGCACACTGTATTAATGGGTAATAATTCGGTAAACATAATGGAATTGCCCTTGTACGAAATGCCTAAGTGGTCGTTTTTGCTTCAACGTGTTTGGCAGCGCACTCGCTCGTTTATTTTAGGAGCAGGTAAAACAATTGTAATTGTAGTTTGTGTACTTAACTTTTTTAACTCGTTAGGTACTGATGGCGAATTTGGTCATCATGATTCGCAAGAGTCATTATTGAGTAAAAGTGCTCAAGTGGTTACGCCTTTGCTTGCGCCGATGGGTGTGAAAGAAGATAACTGGCAAGCAAGCGTTGGTATTATTACCGGTTTATTTGCTAAAGAAGCCTTAGTTGCCACCTTTAATAGTTTGTATTCAACTCAAAGTGATGAAAGCGCTAAACTCGCATCGCCTGTAGAAATATGGCAAGAGGCTACTGATTCAATAAAAGAAAATTTGCTTGGCATTAAAGCAGGTGACCCCTTAGGTGTAAATATTGGTGACGTTACCTCCCTTGAAGTTGCTGCACAAGAGCAAGGGGTTGAGGAGTCAACATTCACGGTTATGCAAGCAGCTTTTGCAGGAAAAATAGGTGCGTTTTCATACCTACTGTTTATTCTACTTTATACCCCATGCGCTGCGGCAATGGGGGCGATAAAGAACGAAGTTGGTAGCCGCTGGGCTGGTTTTGCTGCTTTATGGAGTTTTGCCTTGGCATATTTAAGTGCGACATTTATTTATCAAATAGCAACTATTAACGCTGACCCTATAACAGCAAGTATTAGTATTGGTGTAGTTGTCTTAATATTTTTAACTCTTTACCTCTGGTTAAAACGCTTCGGTAAAAAAATACTCACTATTCCAACACAAGTGAGTTATAGCTAATTGTCGTTAAGAAGTTGCGATTAGCAATCATGAAAAAAGGAACATTTAGCTCCTTTATTATTACTGCTTGTTCTTGTTTTCTGATGTAGTGGTACGGTGATTTTGTCTACCTAATTAGAAGATGTTATGATTGATTCATAGCATTATTAGCCTAAACTTCGGATAAGAAATTTAGAAAACGAAGGAACTAAAAGCTCGTTCCCTGATCCGTTCATTAGACCAAGAGTGATTAAACCAAAAGGAATGAGCATGAATTAGTTAGTTGAAACCTACTGCGATGTCGATGATTTTTTCAGTTATTTATCAAACATTGGCAAGCTCTACTGTGACAAAGGTTACATCAGCAAAACACTGTCTGGAGAACTGCTAGACAAGGGTGTTGAGTTGATAACAACGGTTCGAAAGAACATAAAGAAAAAATTCATATCGCTGTAGGACAAGCCCATGTTAAAAAAGCAATTCATTATTGAGACAGTGAACGACCAATTGAAGAATATTTCCGATATCGAACATTCCCGGCATCGCAGTATGCATGGTTTTATGCTGAATTTGCTTGGTGGACTCATTGCCTACTGTTTAAAAGAATAAAAGCCATCATTGGATTTGACGCCTAAGGAGCTTGAGCTTTTAGAGAGCAATAGTCTAATGTTGGCTTAACCAGGTCTGAGGTTAACTAATGTAACATTATTTCACTTACCTGCGAAAACCGTAACTAACGTTTTAATTAAGCCGCCTGGAACAATAACAAAGTACATCGTGCTCCCAACATGCTGCCAAAACTCGGCTTCTTGTGCATACTTTTTTGCCTTTCGGGAAGCAACTTTTTCTGGCAATTTGGCTTTTTCTAGCACCGCGTATAGCAGTATTGAGCACAAAGCCTTCCAAGGATGCTTAGGTACACCGTCTGAAAGCCGTTCCACAAACCGTTCCAGTGCATGACGAGTCACCACGACAGGTCCAATGTTCGGAACGTTGATGACCTCATCGATTTCTCTCACTGTAGCATTATCGACGGTGTATTCTTCGAAGGAATGTGAGAGCCAATCGTCCCACTTCTCTACCGAGATCTGTGCTTCCTGGTAACGGGTGAGCAAGAACCTGGTCAGGCTGTAAAGTGAATGCTGAGTTGAGCGTTGTTTCTGTAACTTTTTGATAGCTCCTTTACTGACCCGGATTTGAAGCCCATTTCCGCTTCGGTTACTCCCCATCACCTCTTTCACTGACAGTAGGTGATGAATAGCATAAAGCTCAGCTGCAATTGGCTTTTGCTGCGTGACCTTACGGCAAGATAGCGCAAATAAGTAAAAACCATCCGGCATACTTGATTGCAACCTAAACAACTAAGGTGTGATCAATGAATACCACAACATCATTAGAGCAAATTAAAGCACAATTTGACCACTGGCGTCACAACAAAGACACGTTAGGCACTTTTACCCCCGTTGAATTGCGCAGGCAAGCCGTTGAGCTTACACAAGAGTATTCCGTCTCCAAGGTCGTTACTACCCTAGGCTTAAGTGGCTCTGTCATTAAACGCTGGCGCACCGAGCTTAAACATACTCAAACTACCATTGAGCCCATGGATACATTTATCGCATTGCCAACCACCCAACAGGCAAATGCCGCCATTACTAGTGCCTCTATTATATTAAACGACGGGACTAATATTCACCTCAATGGCGAGGCCAGCGCCCTGGTCCTCTCTGTGCTTGCCCAAGCGTTAACCGTTTCAGCATCTCTTTAAAAGGCACACTAATGTTACAACTCTCTGCTCAAACTGCCATATTGCTGGCCACACAGCCTCAAGATTTCCGTAAAGGCATTGATGGTTTTGTTGCCGTCTGTCGCGATTCACTGCAACAAAACCCACGTGCCGATATTCGTTTTGTGTTTATTAACAAAAGCCGAACCATGTTACGCGTATTGGCCTACGATGGCAGTGGCTATTGGCTGATGACCAAACGCTTATCTAAAGGACGATTTCAAAACTGGCCGAAGTCACCAAATACCGTATCGTCCATCTTAGCCACTGAGCTTAGAGAGCTATTAAAGGGTGAAACCAAACCCGTGGATAAAAAATATAAAATAAATTGAACCAATTGAGCAAGCTGCGATCTGATCTGGCAACTAAACAAAATACCCATGCAAAATAACAAGATAATGACGCAAACTTTTACTGATATCAGCAGCCAAGAACTCGATGCTCTGATTGAACGGATCACTCAAGCCAAAGCGCACCAATTAACACTTTCACCAGAAGATTGTGAATTGTTGTTAGGCGCGTTATTGACCCTAGCCAGTATGCAAGAAAAACTCAGTGATAACGACATCACCATCAGCAAGCTTAGAAAGCTGGCTGGCATCGTTCAATCGTCAGAAAGCTTAAAATCCAATCTAGCTAAGCGCAAAAAAAGCAAACCGCATAGACGAAAAAACAAAGCTCAGGCAGCGCAAATAAACCCAGAAGTAATTCACCACAAACACGCAGACTTACAAAAAGGTGATAACTGCCCAGAATGCCCAACAGGTAAGTTATACAAATTTGAGCCAGCGACTTCCTAAGAAACACATTCTGATTTTTGCTTTAATTCCCAACCAAATTCTTCAGCCTTACGTTTTAAATTCTTTATAACACGATCTCGATAGTCCTTTTCATATTGGTCTGCACCAGGATCTTTGTATTGCATGCCATAACGCATTGCATTGTAAAAGAGTATGGCTATCTTCCTTGCCGTTGCGGTGACCGCTTTGGCTTTTCCTATTCTGGCGGATAATCTTCGGTAAAATGCCCCTAAGGCTGTCGATGAACGGCCTACAGTCGTAGCAGCCAAACGTAGGTGAGCGACGATACGGTTATTGCTTTTGCGGGAATGTGATGACAGCTTCTTGCCGCCGCTAATCTTGGAGCCAGGGCACAATGTCAACCAAGATGTAAAATGCTTAGCGGTAGACCATTTTGTCATATCGGTACCACATTCAGAAATCATTCTCAGCGCCAAGTATGGACCTAACCCATGAATTTGAGTCAAATCAGCTCCCACCAAATGGTAAAGGGATGTTCTTACATCAAATTGCAATTGATTCGGTTGTTTGGTTCGGTGTTTCGGCTTGGGTAGCGGCTCTGTCGGTTTTTCCTTGCCTACTATCATTGTGGCTAATACGCCCTCAATTTCAATGTCGCATTCATGCACTTGTACTTGATATGCGTCATACATCACAAGGGCTTGCTTAAGTGCAAAAATATGTTCGGCTTGATAATTTCCTTTAAGCGCATGCTCAATAGTCTCTTCACTTGATTTACATCTATTATCTCGACAAGAAGCTAACTTAGAAGGTGAGCGTTCGCCGTCAACAATCGCACGGATGATCCGCATTCCTGTCACGCCAGTAATATCTGATACCACAAGATTCAACTGGATATTCATAAACGTTAAGGCTTTTTGCATGTGTTGAATATGCGCCGCTGCATAATCGAGCAGCCGTTCACGCACGCGTAAATAACTGCGTAACTCAATCACTAACGTCGTTGGCCGAAAACTAGCTTTTAACAGTCCACAAGCGTGTAGACGCTGTATCCATTGAGCATCATTCACATCTGTCTTTCGCCCCAGAACCGACCTTGTATCTCGCGCATTTGACAGTACAACATCAAGCCCATACTCCTCAAGGATTTCGTACACGGGTACCCAATATACGCCTGTAGATTCCATGGCCACGGTAGTAATATTATGGCTAACTAACCACTTGGCCATATCGTGGAGGTCAGGCGTAAACGCTTTAAATGTTTTGACTGGTTCTTCAGTTTTATCGGGTGGGATGGCCACCACATGAAAACTGGCACCAATATCAATACCCGCGGAATTAGGATGAATGACAGGTAATGATTGAGATTTCTTTGTTTGCTTAGTCATGTTGCACCTCATCTAGGTTAATTTCCGGATGGGGCACGGATTAAATCACTTTCCTAAACGGGGTCTAAAGCCACCAACATCGGGTCCGCAGCTCCCCTAGGTCAGGTTTTTTGACGGGATATTTCATCTCCAAAAGGCGAACGACCATTTCCGGAACATTGGAAGTATAGCGGTGTTTCTAATCAGATGGGGGAAAGCGCGCTGTGTAGGCTGTTTTTTAAGAATTACCGGACACAGCCCGTTTAAACCAGAACAGCACGTGATGGAGCGACTGCGCTGTAATGCCTGTGGTGCCTACTTTACCGCGCCAGTCAGTGATGAGGTGATTGCCGATGGTGCACTACATCAAAAGTATGGTTACAGTGCCCGTGCCTTAATGAGCATCAGTAAATACTACGCAGGCTCGCCGTTTTATCGCCAAGGCAGTATGCAGGGTTTATTAGGTGTATCTATTAGTGCATCGAGCATTTTTGACCAAATAGAGCAAGCAGCGAACGCCGTTTATCCAGTGCAAAGATATTTAACCGAGCTTGCTGCAACAGCAGAGCACTACTACTTAGATGACACCAAAAACCGCATCTTAAACCAAACCGCAGTGATGAAAAAATCGCGCGATGGCAAAACGCGAGAGCGCACAGGGGTTTATACCTCAGGATTAATTGCCACAGTCGCACAGCACAACATCATTTTATTTCAAACCAACATAGGCCATGCGGGCGAGTTTATAGATGAAATATTGCAAAAAAGACCCGCCGATTTAGCCGAGCCGATACTAATGAGTGATGCACTCTCAGCCAATAAACCCAGCAAAGTCATGGTAAAAACGAGTTTGTGTAATAGCCATGCACGACGGCAATTTTATGATGTACACAGTCACTTCCCAGAGGAAGTCGCATGGGTGATAGAAGAATATGGCAAAATTTGGCATCACGAAAACACAGTACAAGCGCAGAGCTTGCCAGCAGATAAACGGTTAGCCTATCACCAGCAACATTCGTTGCCGGTGATGTACCGTATTGCCAATTGGGGGCAAGCCCATTTAGACAAAGGCACAGTTGAAGCAAATAGTGGCTTGGGCAAAGCAATCAACTATTACCTAAAACACTTTGCTGGACTCAGTGCATTCTGTTGTATAGAAGGCGCCCAATTAGACAACAACACAATGGAAAACCAATTAAAGCTCATCATACGCGATAGAAAAAACGCCATGTTCAAAAAAACACAAGCGGGCGCGGACATCGGTGATGTACTGACTTCACTCATTGCCACCTGTGCAGATGCGGGCGTCAATGCGCTAGAGTATTTAACAGAACTACAGCGGCACAGTGACAAATTGCGATTAAACCCAGAACTTTACTTGCCTTGGAACTACAAATCACAAAGCAAAGACTAAATTCTGGACTCAAGCATATGTTTGATGGTGAGTTACGCTAACTTGCCGTAAGCTCACTTTGCTGCTCAGGTAGCTTGTCGTATTGCTCACCTAAATCGACCTTTAGCTCACCACCTCTTCGAAGGCCGGTCTTCCAGTAAACCGTAAACTCACCATCAATCTGCTTTGTTAACAGGGTTAAAACCATCATGTTTGTTTTCCTATTGGTTATCTATTTTTCATTCTCCATGTTTTTTCAAATATGCAAGGCGCAAAAAAAGGGGCCGAAGCCCCTTGGATCAGATATGAACTTTCGGAAAGCCCATGGCACCGTAAACATTAAGCACGTCATTCCAATCCCAACTTTTCACGCCAAGTGACGTTGGTATCGGAGGGATCAGGACTTGTGTCAGAATGCCTTTCTGCCAGGCTTTTTTCTTGAGTTCATTCGCTGCATTCAGGCCGGTCTCAGAGAGATCGTGATCTGCCCAGATGTACAGCATTTTCACATTACTTGGTGGTTCAAACCTAGCCAGTAGCGTTGCATTCACAACCGACCAACATGTTTGTCCCGTAGCTCTGGTAACCGCTAGAGCTGTTTCGATGCCTTCAGAAACACCTAATACCTCACCAGGCTCACCTATCGGAATAGCACCACCAGTGATTGTTCTGTCACTTGGTATCGGCATCATCTTTTTAGGCTTTTCAACCGGCGCTTTGAATCCATCTTCACTTAGGTAGATCCGATGAAACGTGGCCGAACGCCCTTGCTGAGTAACGATTTTACCTAGCAGCGCTGGGTAGCTATAGATAAACAGACCATCTTCATCATGGTAAGGCAAGCTTGGATGAAACCTCAGCACCGAATCCCATGCAGGACGAAGCCGCGTCACAATGCCACGACGATGCAAGTAGTTCCAAACAGGTTGCGCACGAGTATCTGCAAGAGATAACGTTTCTCCCCACGTTTGATTCAAACGTTGGATAATCGCTTTGTCCTCTACCTGCTTTTTAGTCTTCCAGTCAACAGCGTTACTCGGTATTGGCCGAGTAGGCGCTTGTATTTGTCCGGGTTGAATACCTAGAACTTGGCCGATTGCTTCAATAGACTGAGCAAAGTTCCATCCATTAATCCAAGACAACAGCTCAAAGCCATCATGAAAGATACCGCAGGTGTTACAAACGCCACCTCCGGTATATTCAGCATCTTTGAACAGCCTAAAGCCATCACGACCGCCATGAACAGGACAAGCCACATGACGCCCTTTTCGAGCAATAGCGGCATCAAGTTCTGGCACCAATGCCGCCAAGACTTGAAGCCATTGGCCATTGAGATATGGCCTTACTGTGTCAATTTGTAAAGGTAACGCCATATAACCTCCTTAAGTAAAATGCCGACTCCTACCACAGGTGGTAAAAGTCAGCTTAGGTCCTGCATTAGCCGTTCGGTTAATGCAGGAGCGTTAGTCAAGCCGGATACCATGTCGTCTTAATAGCCACATGATGGACTCACGAAGCACATCAGGATCGACAACCGCAGCCATCGCGCAAACACGAAAGCAAAATGGCGCTATTTCGTCATTTTGAATCCACGACAACACATCCTTGCGCAATCGAGTACTGACACGACCGTCCAGCAATACACGGATTGCATCCAATAGAATGCCTTCGCGTAACTGCCAGATTTCCGTGTCAGACCAAGTGACTGGGGCATCATCAAACTCAAATAGAAATTCGAGCTGTGATGACGTGTGTTGATGGGACTGCTTTTGTGATGTAGGAGAATGGGCAATGCGCCCATTCATTAAAGATAACCGCGTTCGGCAAGCGAAACGCAGCCCTCGGATGCGACCACAACATGGTCAAGCGTTCGAATATCAACAAGTGACAAGGCGTCACGGAGTCGATGAGTAATGCGTTTATCAGCTTCACTTGGCTCAGGATCACCCGATGGATGGTTATGAACCAATATCACTGCTGCTGCATTAAGTTCTAGCGCTCGCTTTGTTACTTCCCTTGGATACACGCTCGCCGCATCTAAAGTGCCTTTGAACAGCTCTTCAAATCGAATGACGCGATGCTTTGTATCAAGAAACAGCACACCAAAAACCTCGTGCTCATACTCGTGCATCAGTGTTTGCAGGTATGAGAACGCCGACGATGGCTGTTCAATTTTTCGACCTTTACTCAATCGACCACGGGCAAGCTTAAGCGCCATATCTAAAATATCCGCTTCAGTCACTTGCTCAGGAACGATGTAAGTACCGGCTTCTTCGCCAGCTAAGAACTTTCTGTTTTTCATAGGAGTCTCCAAAAAAAAGCGGAGACGAACCCATGCCCTGACGGGGACGGAATCGTCCCGCAGGGTGGTAAAGTTGATGTGGTTACTGAATTAACAGTTGTTGTGTTACTTCGAATAACTCACGCTTCAGATCTTTGACATCGTTAATCACAATGTTTTGAGGAAAGAATTTCTCAACACTGCGTGTTTGAATCCCTATTCCCAGAAGCTCAAAGCCACTTCGTCTGCACCGGTCAACAATGTCATGCGTGGCAGCCCAATCATCTGGGTCACCATCCGTTAGCACTATCATTAGCTTTCGCTTCTGTTTTTGCGCTAACAAACTGTTTGCCGCAAACCACATTGCTTGTGCCATAGGCGTACAACCTCGTGGTTTTTGGTCAAAACAGGCGGCCCGATGTCGAACCGATTGCTTGGGCAATAACGCGATAGAAACTTCCTGATGAATACCAGGAAAATAACTGACCGCAGGTACAACACCCGGTATACCTTCCAGTGCCATGGCCAAAGCCAAAGCGGCTTCATTGGCAACATGAAAGTACTTTCGATTACCTTCGCCAATGGGTTTACCCATTGAACCCGATATATCGACCAGCAAGTGCACAGCAGCATTAGGCGCAATGCGAGGTTGCCTTTGAATAAACAATCTCGACTCACCGGCTTGTGAAGCGGCAAGACGATGGGTTGCAACTCGAAGACCGTGCCTTTTGGCATGATTCCGATTGTCCTGACTGGACTGAACCATGCCCCTAAGTCGGGCTCGAATTTGAGCGGACTCAGACGCCGATAAGGTCAAGATGGCCTCATCACCCAACATAGCTTGCTCTGCTTGGGGCAAACTGAGTGGAGTGATACCCTGATGTCCTTCAGCTTGTTCCGACAACACTTCTGCCACTTGTGCAAAGGTATCGGGTTCAAACTGAGCGGCACTGGCCTCTAAGGCTTGTCGCAAATTGTCAGCTTGAGCAGAGTTATCAGAATCACCCGTTTCAGCAGCATCCCCTGTTGCAGACGAGTCTGTTTCTGGGGTTTGACTGTCACTACTGCTGTCATTACTCGCAGCTTGTCCAATGTCATTACCGCTATCAGCATCCGACTCATCCTGTGGTGGACGAGATTCGTCTTCCAACATGGCAACGATGGCATCGACAAGTTTCAGCACTTCACCTGTAGAGCCTAAGCTAGGCACTGCTGTCAGCATGGCGCTTAACCGGCTCATCGCTGCGGCAGGAAAGAGTTGTCTCACTCTTTCATCAACTGCTTGATACAAAGGCGTCAGTGCTTTCTGACCGAGAAAATGGCATCTCAAACGGAACAACAACCAGGCTTGCAAGTTAGATGCAGGCTCAAGCTGTTCAGGTACACACATTTGCTGAGTGTCCACCATGTACTCAATCACTTGCGAAATACTGCGCCGGGTTCCGGGGTAATCCTTTGCCAATTCGTTTTCAATGCGAACGTCCTCAATGATATTGAGAAGTGCCTTACGGATCGGTTTGGACGACGCCTTCTGCACCATGTCAAAATTAGTATGCCGAATATGCGCCGCTTCATGAGCCAGATAACCCCAAGCTATCTGTTGATAGTGTGGGTCGTCTGGGTTTGCTGTTGGGATCACAATCCGCTCACCATCGGTAAACGCATCTTGTCCTTGAATAAGCACCTTCACACCAAACTTTTCGCCATAAGCGGCGGCAACGATTGGCAGTGCGTTTTTTAATGGATGATTCATGGGAGTCTCCTAATCATTAGGGGGAATACTCCCTCAGCGGGAGCGTTTCCCCGCTGGGAATGTGGATGTTTAAACCTGTGCTTTTAGCTTATCCAGGTCGTATTTTTGACCTAACCAAGCCACCAATTGAGCTGGACTCTCGTGCTGTTCAAATGACGTTTTAAGCTGGTCTAAACTCAGGATGTCATCCAATGTCAGACCGTACTGGTCTTGTAACTGAGTAGACACCTCGTGTTGATATTGCAGCCAGGCCCGCTCAAAAGCGGTTTGCTGCAATGCCATGTTTGGAACAAATACCATGGCCGTTACCCAAACACCTTGCCCGTCCGCATCTGCGATCAGCACAGGGTTCTTGGGGATCAAAATACTATGTGTTGAGTACGACCGTTGTACTAACGCTCGACAACACGCCACTTCTGGTATCGATTCGCTTTCAACAGCATCAGTCACACCACGAAAATGTGGTTCAAACTGTTTCAGTTGGCTGGGGTTATGGATAGTTGATTGCATAATTTCCTCTTACATAGTTCAGAGGACATGCGCCCTTCAGGGCAACATGCCCTCAAGGACATTAGAAATAAAATGAGTTTGGTACAGTCGAACCAAGGTTTGGTCTGACGGTTGGTTGTGGTATTGCACGTAAGTTATCTGCCTGAGCAGATACTGGCTGTGCGGGTTTAGGTTCAGGTTTGGGCATCAGTTGTCTGATATCCAATTGACCTTCACCGTGCATTCTCATCTTGTCTGGATCAGACAAAATTAAAATGGTCGCCATCAGTTCGTGATAGAGATTGTCTGTCACAGGGCCGGTCTTCGGCAGACGAACAAATAAATTGTCCATCGCTTCAACCATCGGCTGAACTCGGTGATCCAGGAATGACAAACCATCCAACTTGTCTCTTAATCGCTTGAGAGGATTAAGGGCTCGCTGGCTGATTTGATTCTTACCTGCAACGGAACGCTCAAACAGTTCATTGGCATCACGAGCCACCTCCCTAAAGAGGGTGTGTCCCATGCCATTGACCTTGTCATCTAAGCCACCAGCTTGTTCAGCCGGTTTCATTCGATAGATGGCATAATCGAACTGAAGCCGTTGTTCCACGTCTTCGATGGGTGACAGCGCACGCCGGATTGCATCTGCAAATTCCGGGTGTTTTGCAACCCAGTCAAACGTCACCTGATCATAGTTGTCCAAGAACAACTGCTTACACTGCGCAAACTCCTGACCGATCCGGTCAAGCTCTGGAACAATCTGATCAATTCGGCCCTCAGGGACGGCATAGCCACCTAAAAACCGCACACCGACTTGCTCACACAAGCGCTGCGCTTCTTTCTTAAGCCTTTCAAAGTTCGCCAATGCCTCTGGGTCGCAAATTTTTTTACTCCCTAAGCTGGCAACATCCTTCGGTGGAAGTTGGCTGCCATTGGCTAATCTGAAATCTTCAGGCCTTAGTTTTTTTCTACCGCTCCAGATGGAACAGTCGATGTGACAAATCAAAAGTTTGTCGAGGGTTTGAATACTCATAGTGCATCCTCATGCGAGATGGGGACGCACCACTCCCAACAGGAGCAATGGCCCCCGTTTGGGTGGTAGTAATTGACGCGCTAATGGCAACATCACTATCAGAAATAGTAATTTTGCGAATCAGGCGACGATTGGTTGAGATCGATTTTCGCAGGCATTAAGTCCAGTGCTTCAGCTATCGGGCGAACCCGCTCTAAATCACTGCCTAGCAACCGCAATACATCTTTTTCCAACTTCAGTTGGTCGGATACTTCTATCCCTTCAGGACTCGCTACTGTGAGCGAACACAGTGGTGGTAATTGACGCTTAAAGGCCAGTAACAGCAACAATGGCCACGGGCCATCATCAGTGTTAACAATGCCAGCGCCTTCACCCGACACCATGCTGATTTGATTGGTACTAGGTAATCCGCTTTTGCAAAACCCTAATGACCATTCTCCAATCCTGACCTGGTTATCATCAATAACAGCCAAGCCATAGGCTTCAAGCAGCTTTGCCATATCGAACAACGCTTTTTGAGCCAGCGAGACTTGGCCATTGACGTCCTTGCGAGTACGAAACTCCCAACTGACGTTATTGGCGCACGCGACGCTATCTAGCGCATTTGAGAGTTCAAATGGCCTCCCTTGATGATCAATGCCGACTTGTCCAACCAATCGATAACCCTTGTTGATTTTCTCATTGATTCGTCGGTCTGCTTCAGCGTTAGGATCAGTCGAATCAATCAATCGCTGCTGCGACAATTGACCGGCTTTTCCAAACCGAACTTCAATCTCCTGGTTATCTGATCCAACATAAATGGCCCATTCTTTGGCTGTCCCATCAGAATGACTGTAACGGTAAAGAGCAAAGCACTTTTCCATCATCAATCCTCCCAGTGATCACCGAAGACATCAGCGGCAATACGGTGAATGGCTTCACGTTGCTCCAACTCAGCACGAGCCGTCAAAGACCGAACCAGTGCATACTCCACTGCGTTAGGAGCACCTTTAAAAGCAAGTGTTAACTTTGCCCAGCGCACCAAGGTCCGAGTGGACATGGTGATACTAAGCTCAGCACCGCCATCCGCGCCCCCAATAAAAAGACGACGAATGTCACCAGCCACCTTCACCATTTTTTGGCGAAAGACTTCAGGCAAGCCCGGCGCAACGTTCTCCAGAATGGCTTCCTCTACAGAAGGCTCTGCATAGGTCGCTTCGATGATTCTAAAGCGATCAAGAAAAGCCAAATTCTGTTGAAGCACACCTTGATACAAGCCCGTTTGATCACCGCTGCCCGCACTGTTGCCGGTTGCGATAAAACGAAACTTGTTATGTGCCATGATGATCTCACCGCCATTTTGTGCGATGACCAACGGGGCACCTTCCAAAATGTCATTGAGCCCAGCCAGTTCAGCAGGCTCAGCAAGATCCATTTCATTAATGATCAGCAAATGGCCATGCTTGACAGCCATTGCCAGCGGTCCATACACAAAGGTCATGTTGCCATTAACCAGCGTGTGGTGACCGATAAGATCGGACAACTCCAATCGACCGTGCGCAGTAATTTGCTGAACAGGCCAATTCAATCGAGAAGCAACTTGGCAAATTAGCGAGGTCTTACCGCATCCAGTGGGGCCTGTAACATACAAACCGTCACCGTCTGGGTTAGACAAAAACGCCAATACGTCACGTAAGTCTTCTTTTCTAAAAATATACTCGTCCTTGCGAACGGGAATGTTTGGATGGGTAGTGTCGGCACTAAATCCTTCCAGAACGAAAGCATCAGGAGCCGGGACATTAAACGCTTGATTCACTTGAACCAAAAATGGGGATTGTTCAGTCATGGTAAACCTCATCAGTTTTGACGAGGCCCCATGCCCCAACAGGGAATGAAGTCCCCGTCGGGTGGTGTGTTGATTGTGGTATGGCTGTGTATGTAAGAGTTCAGCTCGCTCTATCATTCGTACCCAGCATTGGCTACGAGTGAAACTGCTTTCTGATGCACTCGATGTAAGTGCATGAGAAAGGAGCCGAAATCGACTCCAAGTGAACGTTAAAAGTAAAATGAGCTCGGCGAGTCACCTGGCAGAACCAAGATCTCTTGCTCAAGGCTGATTTTGATTGGTGTTTCAACGGGCTGCTCTGGCTTATTGGTGCTGATACGCAACCGCTCTTGTGGCGCTTTTCGGTAAGCAGCTAAAACCTGATCGTCCAGCTCGCCTAATTTATCGGTGGCCAATTGCTTATAGTCCACCGTACCCGCCATCATGTAGCGGCTGAGTTTGACCCCAGCATAATCGGCATGAGCGTAGTTACCCATCATAGCGACCAATTTCGACTGAGCGTCTCGCATTTCTTCTTTCAAAGATTTGATGTGATTTTCCAGTCGGACCACTTCGGCATGTGCTGAGCAATACTGGCGAGACAACGATGTCCAGCGGTATTGAGCTTCACCCTTGGGAACAAAACAATCTTGCTCTGGGCATTTTGACGGTTCTTTTTTGGTCTGTACTAACTCCCAAAACTGAAGCGCTGTTTCTTGCAACTCAGTTAAGAACGCCGCGTCTCGTTGTATTTCAAACTCAATCAGTTGATCCTCAAAATAGAAAACCAACCAACCACGCGTGCTATTGGCGACCAGTATTTGATGCTGTACCTGCACCCAATACAACTGGTACGCCTCGCTTTGTTCTCGGTGAGCTTGCACATCCTCAAAAACTGACTGGCAAGGACATTTCAGTTCAACGGGTTCTCCCGCATCGTTGATGCCATCAAAGCTGGCTCGAAAGATTGCGTTATGATCGGCTTCTGCACATAACGGCAGAAGAAAGTCATTATGTGCATTCTCAAATGCTCGCCTTGCTTGAGGCTCCAACCGTATACCGCGAAGCACATTAGGATTATTAGACAGGTCTTCCGGTAATACGAATCCCGTTTTTTCTGCCCATAATCGCCAAGGTGTTTTGTAGGATGAACGCCCCATAATAATTGGGGCTTCAGATGCCGTAACCCCTGCAATGCGCCACTGGTGCCATGCAGGAGTACGTTGTGATAGGTCGATAACCTTCATATTGCCTCCTTTGAGGGGAGACTCCCCCGAAGGAGAGAACTCCCCTTCAGGGTTAAGTGGTTACTTTGCTGCTTGTGCTAACGCTGTTTGGTGCTGAACAACACTTGCTTGAACCGAATCAATTGCCGCTTTACCGGCTTGAATCGAACCTAAGACAAGGGCAACAACCAATACCAAGCGAAAAAGTGAGGCTGATTTAGTCATGGAAGATCTCCAAAAAAAGACGAGACCTTCCCCCTGACGGGAGAATAATCCCGCCAGGGTTAGTAAAATGAATGCGTGGCGCTAAGAAGCTAAAGGCTGTGTGAGCGCTTTGGCTGCTTGTTGCTGTGCATTAAATATTTCTTGTTTCGCAAACGTCAGCTCAACACCTTGAAAATGTTCATTGGCATATTCCAATGCACTATTCCAAGCGTTTGAAGCTTCCGCCCGCTCGATAAGCTTGTAAACAAGCCCTCGGGTTCGATCATCAACTTGCTCGGGTGGAATCACCGATGGCTCAACAACGTGTGTTGCTTGGCCTTCGATAATTCGCTCTGCTTCGTCTTGATCGAAAATTCCCACAAAGCCAAACGCAATGCGGGAACACTGGATCATGGATTTATGTCTTAGCATTCGCTTAGTGTGCGTCTGCCATGGACCATCTACACGGTAAGGGCCATTTTTGCCGTTACCTTCAAAAGGCGGTCGATAGACTTCATCCAGGTATTCAGTGATTTTGACTGGGTGCGAACGGTCGCGCCGGTAGATGATGCATTCCATCCATTCCGGGCATTCTTTCGCGCCATCCAGTGAGACTTTGTTTTCTGAAGTCTTAAACTCCATGCCATCAAACTGGTCGTGTTGATTAATGATGCGAGACCATCCATCGACACCTACCACTGGAATAATCCCAGCTTGTTTATCAGGGAACGCAAAAATCTCTTTGGTGAAAGGGTTCAAGCCGTACTGATCTGCAACCACCAAAAGCGCCATCATCTGCTCATTGGTCGGTGCACTACCGTCACGTTGCTTGAATGCTGTTGCTTTTAGGGTATCGAACAATTTGTTTGGATCGACACTAAAGCGCTCAGCAAAGCGTTGGATTAGCTTTGGTTTTTCCATTATGGACTCCGACAATCAAAGTGGGAGTCTGCCCCTGACGGGAAAGTACTCCCGGCTGGGTTAAAGCGTTTTCGCTCGGTTAAAAATCTGGTTCAGGATATGTTTGTGCCCAATTACCTTGGGAGCCCGCATCATCTGCCGGTGATGGCTCGGATGCTTTGTTCACACTATCAAGAAGCAGAAACTCGTCCGCGTCCACTTCGGTCAATCGATGCTTAATCCCATCTTTCTCCCATGAGCGCGTGCGCTGAGGCCCTTGAACAAAAAGCTTCGCTCCTTTTTGGATTAAATCTTTTGCTCTTAGCCCTAACTTAAATCCACCACGATCTCGAAAAACAACCCGATGCCATTCCGTATGCTCTTTGAGCTCATTGGATTGACGGTCGCGCCATTTCTCAGAAGTGGCCAGTGAAATGCTGGTCACCAAATCACCTGATGGATAGGCTCGCGTCTCTGGCTCAGAGCCAACGTAGCCTATGAGTGTTACTTGGTTTTTCATGATGTTCTCCTCGTCTTAGTTGAACTCTGTGCACACAGTCGTTTCTACCCGGCTGGGCAAAGAAGACTGACGGCGCAGATAGGTTGGTATTTCGAGTAAAGCCATGTCGTACTGATGTGGCTCTTTGTAAAACGCAGATGTCAAACGGGGCATACCAGGAGCTTTAGGCACTGCCATTGGACGACGTTTTGGTGTTGGTGTGAGCAATCGCTTGATTTGAGTAAGTACAAATCGAAACGGGCGCACGCTTTGACGAGCAACCAATCGCAAAAGCGACCAGCTCAGTTTTGCAAGCAACATAATGCCTGCGACTTGGATAATAAATCCGAAGATATATTCCATTGGTGACTCCTTAATTAGGTTGTGAAGGAGTCACCCCCAACTGGGGAAAACTCCCCCAGTTGGGTGGTGAAAAGGCGAACCGCAAGGAACGCATGGTTGAGCATGTAAAAACATGCAGGCTATTTGTTTAAGGAGGCTAGCTACCTCTTAGTACCACTGAGAAAACTCAGCGGCGGGCTTCCTTTGAGCTCATGCTCTCAGGCGCAGATATCACTGAAACAGATCAGCAATATTTGATAGTCAGTGTAACCGTCTTATCCAGACAGGATAGTTAGAAAGATGCTCAATTCTTCCACCTAGCTGAAAGGCCATTACCTCACAGAGGATTAGTCTAGGGACTGATTATTGTCATATCAGGAGCAAACTTATGGCCCAAGCAAAACCCAATTACTCAAAACCCATCTTTGAACAATCATTCACAATTAACAGCTTACAGGCGCAACGTGTCGTTGACCGTGTTTTTAGGCGCACGGTCAGTGCACTTTACGGAATCGATGTCATCCTACGCATCATTGGCGATGAGAACGAAATCGATGAAGTGGAACAGATCATTAGCCAGTTGATCGAGGATTGCGCTAAGGCGGTAGACAAAGAACAAGCTCGTTTGGACAAACTGATGGAGTCCAACGGTATCGATGAAGTACCTGACTACACCGATCCGATTACCTTCAACGCCAAAATCAGCTCGCCTCAGGTTGGCCAGTTTGTTGGCTTAGTGCGCAAACTCGATGCGTTGATGATCTCAATGGACACACTCTGGTTATCTAGCGTGCTTAGCAACAAGCAACGTGTTGATGGCAACTACGCATGGCAACAGCGCATTATCAAACTTGCACGACGCATTATTGATATCGAAATTCGAGCACGAAAATCAGCTCAAGCTAAGGGTAAAGAAGCAGAAGTTGAGCAAGCGGTGCCGTCAACCAATGACGATATTACTGAAGAGGAAACAGATACTCCCTCCAACTAGCCAGCTCGGCTCCCCTCAACATAGCCCCTCACGAAGGGGCTCTTCATCTTGCTGTATTTTCTATCAAAATCGTTAAAATGAATTAAACTGTTATTTTTGGCCAATTTACATGAATAGAACTAATTTGCGCATTAACTTCTTAATAGCGTTGTTCGCTATCCCTGCATTTGCAGAACACCCAACATCGTTCAGCCAGGCAAAACGATTTGCCCGAGAAATTTACCAAGACAACCAGAGTACGTTTTACTGTGGATGTAGCTATAACAATGATGGTGCGATTGATGCTGGATCTTGCGGATATGAACCAAGGAAGCAAGCGAAACGAGGAGAACGCTTAGAGTGGGAGCACGTTGTATCAGCCTGGGAAATTGGCCATCAACGCCAATGCTGGCAAAACGGTGGACGTCGGAACTGCGAAAAGAATGATCCTGAGTTTTCTAAAATGGTTTCAGATCTCCATAACCTCGTACCATCTGTAGGAGAGCTCAATGGGGATAGGTCAAATTTTCGATTTGGCATGATTCCGAACGAACCAAGATCCTATGGTCAATGTGATTTCGAAGTTAATTTCAAAGACCGTCGAGCAGAACCACCAGCTAACCGTCAGGGTGATATTGCTAGAATTTATTTCTACATGCGAGACCAATACGGCCTAAGACTAAGCAGGCAACAAACTCAGCTATTTGAAGCTTGGGCAAGAATGGACCCGGTTGATGAATGGGAAATTACACGAGACAACCGAATTAAAGCCTTACAAGGCAATAAAAACTATCATATACAAAAATAATAAAGGCCGCTGTCTGGTAAGCGCAAAGTTACCCAGTGAGGCCTTATTCAGCCTCGTTTAGCACCACATTCAACGTCAGTAAATCACTAACAGATCATCAAACGATGTCAGTTTGTGGAATTCGCTGAGTAGATGCGCGAAGTAGTGATACGGATTGCGAGCGTTGGCGCAACAGGTCATCACCATTACCAACTATAATTACACGGTTTACACCTCGAATCGCCATTCTTTATTCCAACTTATTGATTACAATTAAAAATGAATGACAATTTGAAAACTAAAGAACAATCTTCATAGCAAGGAATCCAACACCTCCAGCCAACACCAACATAGCTAAAACAACTATGGTTCGTAACCCTCTTATCGATCTTTTCTGAGACTCCGCCTCATCCTCTAACTTGCTGCTCAATTCCGCAAATTGTTTAGCAATGCAGCTATCAATTGCTGCGCGACCTTGTTCAAACTGTTCAGGTGTTACAAACTTCAAGGCTGCCACCTCACGACTTAGTTTCAACTGATCATCTTTAATCTGGCCTAGAAGATCATTAAGTGACGTCAGACAACCGTCAAACTCTTCAAATTTTTTAGAGTTCTTTGTAACCAATTCACCTTGTTCAGTAACTAGATTTGCGAGCGTCGATTTTGCTGCGTCAATCGCAGTTCTTGCATCGTTGACGGCGCTCAACAGGCCATTAAACTCGGCCACTTGCGCCGATTGCTCTTCGAGTGAATCGATTACTCGGTGTAGTTTCTGTATGTCATTCACCAATTAATCCCCTTGTATTGGCTGGTAAGTTTTTCAAGTCTATTTGCAAGTGGAGCTAACAAAGTGTGATAGGAGTACGGATCCCCTAGCTCTTCATTTACCTCCCCAAGAACATCCAAATCTTCAAATTTCTCATGGACCAAACGAGCAAAGCGGCTTCGTGCATGTTCAGAGAACATTGGCTTTAGCTGCATAGTTTTTCGGACCAAATCTAGTGCTTCATCTCTATTATCACTAATCAACCGTTCAAATGACGCTGCCATTCTTCGCTCTCCATCTGCATCATCAAACTCATCGGAAGCTAGTCGTAGCACACCACTCAGGTAGTTCAAGAATGCATTATCTTTGTATGACTCTAGAAATCGAGAAAGCTGACCTCGTAGGATCGTCATTTTCTCGCTGCCTACTAGATGTTCCGTGCCATCATCTTCATCAGTTTCAAAAAATACTGATGGCCACATATTCGCCGACACAGAATTCTCAGCCATATTGAGCAAAAGTTGACTCGACTTGTCGTGCCTGAAATAACCCTCTAGCTTTTCCTTAAATTCTTTGTCATCCATCCTGCCTTCAGCGAATAAACTACATTGTTCATAAACGTTCTTCTGTGACTGGCGACGGTTGTAGACAAAATGATCATAGGACCAGAGTAAAAGAACAAGAAAGATAAATTGCGATTTATCGATAGACCCTTTTCTCAGCTTGTCGCAGAGAATTTTGTAGTACTGGTTATCACTACTAAACACATCCGCGAACTTGAATTCAGGATCGTACTTTCTGACGGTATGCTCAAGTTTCTTTTCCAAACTTTCTTCTGATAGGCACTGGAACTCGACATAGAGCGTGCCATTAAAAAAATCTTCGATTACCCAGTCAGAGACAATACCTAATTGAGAAAGACGGTAGATAGCCTTTTCCAATTTAAACTTTTCCGTACCAAACTGTCTGGCAGTAATGGTCACCGTGTTGTGTTCCTGATTGTACTTAAAGAATTCGTATACGTTTGCCATCAACTTGAACTCATCATTGACTGTGTCCAAGCCGTTTGTCATCAGGAATAGATTTGTGTTCAGGTCGCTATCGCGACTCAATGACTTCACGTACTCCTTCAGATCTTTGACATTCGTGCTGGCGTCCCAAATCTTGTCGAGAACAGCTGAATTGGGCTCTTTTGTGAGAAGCACATAGCAATCTGCGGGTACTTCCTTAAAAAGTTTTTTATCTCGCCCAGCCCTGCCTGCTTCCTGATACAAGGCCTCCATCGACCCAGGTATTCCGAAGTGAACCGTATAGGCAATATTCCCCTTATTCACGCCCATTCCGAATGCCTTAGTGGCAGTAAGTAGGCGGTATTTATTTTCTTTAAATTCGTCTTGAACTTGGCGCTTATACCTATCGAAAGCCTCTCCCTGCAATCCACCCATTTTCGGAGCCGACCCCGAAAAATATCTAACATCCATCTTCAAGAGTGTTGAAATTCGGCCCGCTAAGCTATGACAACCCTTAGCTCCGTTGACGGTAGGTGTGAATATGATCCCCGCCTTATTGCCGTCTTCCCCATCGGAATTCCATTTACCCTCCATTTCAGAAACAAGATCGACGACTGCATCACCTTTACGGCCTTTATCGTCGATAACGTGGAATGAGAGTTCCTCGCGAGTGAAGTCCATTGGGGTACGGACAAAATCATCGGGGATATCAAACTCTGTTTGAATATCCTTTAAGACGTTAACTGATGCTGTTGCCGTTAGGCCTATATAACTTGCACTGGGAGCAAACCGTTCGATTGTATTTGCCAGGTTCAGGTAAGATGTTCTGAAATCATGCCCCCACTCAGACAAACAGTGAGCTTCATCGATCACCGCGTAGGCAAATGAGAGATCTAGTCCTATAGCCGACATCTCTTTTCTAAACGCATGGGTTTGGAATCGCTCAGGCGATATGAAAACGAAAAAGTACTTACCACGTCCGAAATCTCTCTGAACTTTGGCCTTCTCTCCAGCCTTCAAATCACTGGTAATAAAATTGCTTCGAGTGAAGCCGATACTATCCAAATCGGCTTTCTGGTCATACATCAAACTCTTAATCGGACATACAACAAAGCTAACGGCTGGTTGTAGAATCGCAGACAACTGGTAACAAATCGACTTACCCGAACCTGTAGGCAACAATCCTATTGTGCCGTTTCTCGAAAGTGCAGATCCTATGATACCAACCTGACCTTCCCTGAAATCTACATCCTCTAGGTATGGTAGAAACATGTTGCTGAGGAAATATCTCAGAGACTCTCGCTGCTCGCTGCCTGGGCTAAGGTCTAGCTTATAGACAATAGGATCTCTGCATGAAAGCTCAAAAAAGTCATAGTCAATCAATTGACTGGTTTCTATTGAAACAGCATCAGAATCTTCGAAGTATCGATAGAAATCGAAGTAATCCGTTCGTGAATATATGACGTCTTGGTTAACTTGAAAGGAATCGTCATAACGTTCCAGTGAGCTGAAGTCGATGAATATATTTTCACCAGACCGTTCGCTCGGAAGCTCATCTGATTCGAACAGCGCAACCTCAATTCGCTTTTCTTCAATGCCTATGAGACGAAAGAGATTCGATAACAAATCGTTCAGGTCGTCTAGTGCCGCTTCAGCAAAATCAGTTCCATCACGATTGACTACGAATAGTTTTTTCAACTCCCCTAGTCTGATCTGACCGCGTTCAAGAAGCTCTAATAACAGTATCTGGAAACGCAACGCCGAGGTCAGCCTCAATCGCGAATCAGTAACATCGACTCCATTCTCGTAAGCCTCTTGGTAATTCAATAAAGAAATACCATTAGGAGGCGTTAGGACACCATTTCGCTCTAGACCATCAACGATCTGAATTTGAGAAATAATCGAATTTATCTTACTGATAAATGACTGGTTCTCAGATGCTAGTTCTTGAACAGTGAATCGAACAGTCTTCAGTCCCAGGCTTTCAGTAAACGCATCCCTCATTTCATCTAAATGCTGAGAATTTTGGTGCTGCTGACCGTCTATCTCAATAATTAAACCAACTTGAGGAATGTAAAAATCTACCTGTCGATTCTGGAATTGTTCAACGTAGACCTGAGTCATATCGTGAATCTGGACTTCAGGGAGCATTAGTTGTTTTACAAAAATGTACTCACCGAAATACTTCGGTATCAGCTCATCAAAAAACCTTTTCGCTGGGTAGTTTCCAGACTCTTTGTGGCCTCGAATCAATCTATTCCAAAAAACTGGCTTATCTGACACAAGAGCCTGAACTGGTGTATTAAGAACGTTCTGCTCCAGTTCAATGCCAAATGCTTTCCTCAGTTTCCGCGAGGCTATTGTTGGCTTCCCTCTCTGGAGCATGTTCTTAAGAACTTGAATTGCACCAAATAGCTGACCAGACGCTGCTTCAGACGAGATCGAATACTGGAGAAGATTATGGAAAATGAAGTTATGGTTGGTTCTCGCGTAGTTAGCAGAAAACTTCTTGCTGACTAGCCTGCTACTAGACTTCAGCTTGCCATATCCAGATTGCTCATTTTCATCCGCGAGCGAGTCGATGATTGGGCTGTACAAATCTGAAAACAGTTGGTTATTGTGTTGTTGTTCTTGGCTGTCAGTGCCTAGCTCCAATCTATAGAGAGTTTTAACCAACGTAAAAATGTAAATACTTGAATTCGGAAAAGCTTGAGATAGACAGCGTGTTATCTCATCAGTTGTAGCCCCCGAAGTTAATACGTCGTCAACGATCAGAAATGTCGGATTTGAATTAGCTTCTATTGAATCAACATCGGCTTTATAGGCACCTCTGACCTGGTGGAGTCTTTGTGTTGCAGTGCAATTAGTCGATTTATCTAATACGTGATCTTTCTCTAATATCTTAGGTTGGTAAGAAGCCCCTAAAGCAACAGCCAGCGATTTGCCCAAGGTATCTAATGCTTTATCGCCATCTTCAGCCCTAAGCTCAGCATGGCCTAACGCTCGGACAACAATATCTATGGCTGGGAATGAAGGAGCTAGCTCAACAGTCTTATTAACCCAGCGGCGTACAGAAGGATTCTTGTTATCTTTGAAAGACCAAACTTCCTGTTTGATACCATCTAAATAGAATCCCAGATGAAGTTTATTTCCAGATTGTATTAACGCAGAACGTCCCGTTGTTGCAGAGCTCAGCATCGAATTTTTTCCAATAAGCTCGGAGAGACTGATTACTCCCTTATGTGACAAATCGATCTCCGAGGCTGAACCCCAATCTACTGAGAAAAACTCAACTCCTGCATTGGAAGCAGCATCTCGATCTAGGTTACTATCTCCTAAATAAATTGACTCGTCGGCGCTAACACCGAAGTACTCGAGAATACGAATAACGCCCTCAGGGCTCGGCTTATGGTGCGTTACATCATGGTAGGCTACTACATAATCAACAGTGATACTGAAGTGTTTGAGTAGACCCTGAACGTAGTTCGAAGGCGCATTCGAGAAGATAGCAACCTTGATTCCAACCGACCGAGCCGTTGTAACAAGGCCGACAACGTCCTGATAGATGACACATCCATTAAAGTACCTGGGTATGTCTCTCCATCGGCCAGCTGACCGAAGTGGTTCGAGGCTTGATGTATCAATAAGCGTGTCATCAAGATCGAGGACGATGACCTTTATCACAGCAGGCCACCGTTTGCTTTCAACGCCCCAAATGAACTCGCGATATCTTCTAATTGAAGACGAATATCTTCATAAGATTCGCTCGTGTAGGGTATCGCCCTTCCTTCGTTAACTAGCTGTTGAGTTCCTGAAATTGCCTTGATAGTAAGATCTGGATACATAGCTTTATGTGCGTCAGGAACGAAGACAGGACGCATCATAGAGATAGCAGATTTGACTGCGTGCATCGTCCCACCATCTATCGAAGTTTCAATAGCAAAGACGGCAGTAGATAAACCTGCTTGTATCCTGTCTCGCTTAGCAAAGAACGCAGGTATTGCTTTAGTCCCTGGTGCATTCTCTGCAACTAGAAGTCCACCCTCGTCCAAAATTTCCTTAGCGAGTTCCCGATTACTTGCGGGAGAAATAGACTCCACATCGACAAGAACAGAAATTGTTGGTGTTTTGGCGTCTAATGCCGCACGATGAGCAATAGTATCGATACCCAGTGCAAGTCCACTGACTATAGTGAAGCCGTAAGTCGCAAATTTTTGTATAGTTTTAATCGTTATGATTTCCCCCTTGGGGGTGTTTTCACGAGTGCCTACAACCGCTAATGAAAGCCTATTCTCTAAGAGATTCAGGTTGCCTTTGCAGTAAAGAAAAGGAGGAGGTTTCGGGAGACCGTATAACGAAATTGGATAGGTTTTCGTACCGAAGAGTACAATCTCAACACCTTTTTTTTTGAACGAATCAATCTCAGCTTGTACTTCGCCCCTGAGTGCTTGGAAGTTCGCAGTATCTAAGAAGCTTTCGAGAGTTGCTCGAGATTTACCGTTTGATATTTTTAGATTGGAGGCGTGGTGTGCGAGTTCTTCGAGTGTTGCCACTCCGTTATACGCTGAAAACTTTAAGATGGACAGAACAGTTTCATCACCAACGTGCATTAACCTCTTGATAACAAGAGCATCTACAATGTTCACATCCACTCCAAAAACACGACAAATTCTAGTCCACTAACCACAAATTTACTTGTATTAGATCGAAAACACAATAAATCAATCTCTATGAGTAGATATACCCCACGGCAAGAGCGTTTTGAATTGAACTAATAGTACCTAGTAGCTCGCTCAAGGCTGGCAGTTTATTATTGTCGGAATGAGTATTTTGAAACCATCTGCATTTGGTATCAGCTGCGACCAAGGAAAGAAAATAGCAGTCGGGGCAATGACGATAATTAAGAAATACCTAGAAGTGACTACACGGTATGAAAAATTAGCAATAAATTACGAAAGTGTCGTTGCTGCAGAAGTTGAACAAGCGGTGCCTTCAACCGATGACGATATCACTGAAGAGGAAACAGATACCCCCTCCAACTAGCCAACTGGGCCCATCAACCAACCCCTCTCGAAGGGGCTTTTTCAATTCAGATATCATCCCAAAACTCTCTGTTACTTCCCAACTGTAAATACAGTTGATTTAAAATGTAATGATCAATACAATAATTGTAAGCAATATTACTTATGAGTGTCAGCAATGCAAATTGAACTATCGCAAGAAACTTACCTTCGCCTTGGTAAACACGTAATAGGATTTGAGACACCGGATAATGTGATCTGTAGGCTTCTTGATTTCTATGAATCCAGAACGGTGACTGAAAAACCAGAATTAGTATTTATTCCAAGTGAAGATGAGTTTAGGCAATGCTTGATAAATCAAAAGCAAGCTTGGAAGGTTTTTCAATATGCTGATGGCCGAGTCTCAACTGAAGAATGGTCTGCTCAACAATTTGGAGAGCATTCGAACCTTAAAACCAATATTTGGTCTGGAGCCTTGAGAGGCTGGAAAAATAAAGGAATCGTTAGATTAACATTAACAACAGAAAAGCCTGATATTGAAGCTTTTAGATTTTTAAAACATGAAGGGGAAGTTGATATGGTGGAGCTACGAGTTGGAAAATTAGTTAAAGAACACATTGATGCCATTATCGGGTTTTGCAGTCAAACAGCGGATCATTTGGAGTTATTGATGAACCTTGACTGGAGCAAAGAACACTTTGGTATATCTTTTCCGTTGATCATGATTTCAACGGAAGCGTCCAAAAATTATCATGAACGGTATTGGGTCAAAGAGTATTCTATTAATGGTCAATCTTACCGTTTCTGTAGTCAGTTTGGAGGCAATAACGCGGTAGGGACTAAAACATTGTCTGAATACCATGGTGAGAAATTTCTAGCTTACTTAAAAAAATTCAAATTACTAAAGCCAGCTTATACAGATAAACAAATTCGTTTTATTGTAAAAAGTTAAGAGTACTATCAGTGGCCACATCGTTCTTTTGCGATTTATCCTAGAAGGGAAACCACAACCACCACAAAGTGCCAAATTGGTTACCTTAAGGCACATTACGTTCATTAAAGTAACCAAAATGGAACATTTTTGGCGCAGCCATTTTAGAAGGGCATGCTCAATTATTTCCCGAAATTTCTTCCATCGCCTCCTGGCGTAATTTCTGAGCATCCATTCCGTTTAGCCGTTCAATGGCTCTGTCTGCGGCACTTTGACGGTTTCCATCCACGTTAAGCGTACTTCCTGAGCCAGTCAGTCTTTCCAGATCCAGTGACGGTACTTCGGGTAGGTTGCCTGTTATTGACAAGATACCTATCCATTCATCCAGATTGACTTGGCTCCAATCTACCTGGTTTAACTGACTCGCGGTCAAACCTTCACAGTTTGGTGACTTGGCACTGCCCCAACCAAGGCCCAATTGAGGACGTACTTGTTCTTGAATGATCCGTGAAAGTGGCGAAGTAAAGCAACAATATGACTGCCGTTTTTCAACACAGGCACCTAAAAACTTAGACTTGCAGTAAGAGCCTACATAGTGGCAACTCTTCAATACCCGCTTGGCGTTCATTTCAAACTCACTCTGCTCACATTTCCAGATAAGCTGAATGAGGATCATGGTGACTGAATAAATCATGTAGGCCGTCATAACCGTACTCAGAACCGCACCCGCAGCGCCACCCAAGGCAAAGTTACCGCCCGAAACGACACCATCGGCTCCAACCGCGCCACCAACGTTGCTAAACAGTGCCGATTGCGCCCCCGAACCAAAGGTCGTACCTACCCATTCAGCCGTTTTGTTGGTCAATACCTGCATGAAGCCAGTCGCAGCTTGCTCCGCTCCCGCGCCAGCAGCCGTTGATGGCCCAGCCCCCATGAGAGAGTCCCATGCAGACACAAAAGGCTCTTTGACCGCACTCCAAGTGCTCGTGATTGGCTCCCTGAGCGTATTCCACGAACCATAGATTGCCGAAGACGGATTCATGGCCATGACTGCCGTATCAAGCTTGTTGACCGCAACTATCATCGTGATGTAATCCGATAACGACACGCCACTTGGCTTTTCACAGCAATCCACTATGCCGCCAACGGCTTTTTTGCACTGGCCAGCATTACCTTTAAAGACCGTACACTCGACGTTATCTTGGCCATCAGCTCCCGTACATGACATATCATTGGTCATAAACTGCGCCGCATTAAGCATCGCTGCGGCTTCTGCAAAGTTAGCCTGCTTGATTGACTCTGGCTCTAAACAATCTGTGCCCATACAGCGAACTGGCCCCTCACAGTTGTATTGAGTTTCCATTCGAGCGTTTTGCACTTCAACGCTTTGTCCGCAGTCATACACCAAACTTTGGATATAGCAGAAGCCTTCATGACCAGCCCCGCCTTCAGTGCATTCGGTTCTGACGGACTGGCAGGCTGGGTTTTGCTCTAGCGCGGCACACGAATTGGTGGTCGTGTTTTGTCCGTTATTGACGATGGTTTGCGTATTACCATTGGCATCTACCCAGCTATCTGAGCTGCCCATGTTGAACTCTGGGTGAGCAGTCGAGGCATTGTAGGTCGCTCTTGCCCTCCAACATGAGAGCCCCAGTCCATCAGAACTGCCGCGACTGGTTAAATGAGCAGGAGACGAAACAACCGCCGGATAAAGACTTCCAAGCTTCGCCAACTCGCCACTACCAACCGTTAATCCGTCGATTCGTTTTGTGCCCGTATCCAAACACTGCCACTGCACCGCAGTAAACTGATCCGTTTGCATCAAGCATTGGTCTATGCCCGGATCACTTGATTGATGAACAACGTCTTGCTCTATGTATTTGCCAGAGAAGGCCAATGAAGCGCTCAGTTTCGCAGGAGCCAAACACTTCTGAACTTCTCGGCTACAGGTATCAAAATCGACTCTGTTCCAGCCGGATTCACATCTGGAACGAGTGACTTCCTGAGGTTCATGCCACGAAATAATCGACCCATTGACGACTTTACACAATGAGCCAACCAAGGTTCCTTTTGGACAGGTCATTTCAGGGTATTTAATGGACGGTTTCGTCTCAGTCACCGTTTCCTTATTGCCCGTCAGTGAGAGTGTCGTTTTCCAACCATTTGCCTTGGATGGCGACTCGGTGATTTTTATCCCAGTATTTTGATTATCAATAATCCTCAGTGTCGCGTTTCCAGTTTGCATAGTACTGCTGTGCTGTGGAACAAAGCTGAGCGTTTCAGAGCTAAAGCAACCGCGCTCAATGGACAAGCTTTGTTGATGTGTTTGGGCGGATACACGTCGCTCTAACTGACACTGAGTAAGCGTGCTGATCTTCTCGCACACCTGGTAATCCGGTACATGCTTGGTTTCAATAAATGGCGTAATCGTCTGAGTAGGCTCACAGGCCTCAAAACTACTTGGCATAAGGTTGGATACCACACACTTTGGATCGCTGGTTTGCAATCCACAGTCATAGGTATCGGTAAAACGAATGCATTCACCTTTATCATTGGTTTCGGCACATTCTGACGACATGAATCCACAGGAAGGATTCGCTTCAAGCACTTGGCAGGCCTGATTTTCAATCCCCTTATAGCTTTCGTCATCCACACTCACTTGTACACGCCGACACAAAGGCGATATGCCAGTCACTGGGCTTGGGGCAAAATAGGATTCACAAACTGAAACACCATTGACCACCGTACATCCGTTGGTTGAAGAAGGCTGATCCGTGCATTGAATGCTGTAGTCTGAAAACTTCGTCGGGATATCCGCTGCTTGTTCGATACAGGATTGTGGCGACCAACTATCATTCATCACTACCTTGGTTGGATCAAAGCGCACCTTTATGCGTGCATAGCCCTCACCACTACCCGTAACCGATACGCGAATTTTTATCGGCACTTCTAAACCTGGTTCTACCGCTTTTAGCTTGGCAGTGAGATCGGTATTTGGATTGCGCTCCCAACTGGTACTAAGCTCGCAACGACCTGCCGTTTCTGGTGGAAAGTTATTGTTCGGCCCAGACCAGACTTTCTGATCACCAAGCCACACTTGCATGTAGTCATCCCATTTGGCGTACTCAAGTACGGCTGAGGTAATCGCATCGGGATTCACGACTTTGAGTGTGATGGCCTGTTCAAATACTTTACAACGTCCACTCCAGTAGTTGTCACCAATTCGCCCTATCCAAACTTCAAGACACCCCTCACCACAAGAGCGAAGGTTCATTGGTCCTGAAACATGCTCAATGATGCCTGCCGTGTAATCGTGAGTAATAGTGCAGCTGTTAACCGCTGTATTGAGCCTGTCACATTGCTGGTAATTTGGGCTGCCTTCACCTTGAGACTCACAACCGGGGAAGCTTTGGGTTAATAGATTGGGGTCAGTTTGAACCGCATCAGTTAATGCCCAAAGCGGATCATTGACCATATCTGGCCGCGACCTGTCTTTGATTTGCTGTAGCGAACGAAACGCTTCACCCGTAGCGCCACTTTCGGATGCCATGCTCTCTTGGCGCTGCGTCCCCAATTGATTCATGCTGGTATCAGAGCCATAAACGCCCGTTAAGACATCCAATGAGCCCTGATCCATACCAGGGAAAAGCTCTTGCAAGTTAATGGACTCATTACCACTGCCATTCGGCACCGACAATGTATTGCCATTGAGTGCGGGCATCGTCCAGTTTTGCAGCAATTGCTTACCTTCCTGTTGTCCGCTTAGACCGGATTGGCGCTGCACATCAGCGGCCACACCATGTAAGGGCAAGCACGCCATAGTGATAGATAAAATACCCGCTAACACTCGGGTAAAAAATGTTGGTTTCATAGTTAACCTCCCGAGTTACAGCAGTCTTGCCAGCGCCACAAAATGTAGAGTGCATCTTCACCGGCACCTGGGATTGTTCGCCACTCTCCCCATTTCATGGTGCTTTCACCGATGACATGTGCACTTTCAGTTTCAGGTACAGGGAAGAACATACTCATCTTGTATTGGGATTTCGGCAGCATGGGTTCGATAACAGGTCGGCATAGCGCACTGTTCCCCATTGTTCGCCTTGCAAGACCACGCCTGTGTTGAGCCGCGATTGCTCGCGCCGCTAAATGGCTGGTGTTTTCTGCTAATGAGCCGAAGGCTAGTGTGTGGCCAGATAACGGGTAGAGATGGCCCCAACTGCCAGCACACCAAAACAACTGGTCGATGGGTTTACCAAACGTTGATGAAGCAGCGTCAGCGGTACAAGCAGATATAGCCAATGGATTGGCAACGGCAGCCGCTTCAGGCTGAGTAAAAAAGGCCAGTTCATCGTTCAGCCATGTTGGGTCCAATTCGGACAAATACATCAAGTCAAAGTCCATGTAACCATCGGCATTGCAATTGCCATCCATGAACAAATCGAGCATGACCAAAAGCGGAAAGGCGTAATAATGGTAATGGTAGAAAGCAAGATCACCGGTATCGTATTCACCCTCACCATGACCACCTTGCAATCGCCTATCACCTAACGGTAAGCGAATCCCTCCCAGTGAAGGCGAACAACCTGGCGTTCTGACCAGTTCAATCAAACGCGCTGGCTCCCACATGCTGGTAACAATACCTGGCCTTGGCACACCTAAGTTGTCTTCACATAAGCAAAATGACTTGTTTGATGCGCCGCTTGGGACATTGCCAGAGCCAAGAGGAAGACCGGCAACCCGGATAGGAAAAATGCATGACCAGCAAACATCCGTCAGCAACTTACCGGACAATAACCCCGCATCTGGGCAGGTCAATTCGGCTTTTGCAGGAATAGATGCGCTTAAGACAAACATGACAACGAGAGTCCGCAACAGACGATACGTATTATTGAGCTTTTTCATGAACAAGCTCCTTTGCTGGAATTTCTTCTATTTCAAACGCGAGTCCCTTTGCTTGCACAAACGATGGGGTGACTTGCAAATCAAAGCGCTGCTTTAGCGAGGCATTGAGAAGGTAAACCGGACTGTCCAATGTCTTTTCGAGCGCATTGAGGCTATTCCAACCTTGTGCACGGTCGAGCTGCGTGGTGATAAGCGTAATGCGGCGCAGTGTCCTATCTTGCGTCTCAAGCCAATGCGCTACTGCGTCCACTTCTTCAGCGTTCGACGCATTAAACACCACAAGCTGCTGAGTAAACGGCAAGGCTTTGAGCGGGTTAATACGCGTTCCTGCTGGGATCAATGTTCGGCCATTGGCATCCAATAGTGGCCGCTGCATGACGATGGTTGGATCAACCATTCTTATCCGATACTGCGTGGCTTTGGGTAACTCAGTAAATGTTTGGCGAGACCAGAAACGCTCAATGGCTTTTTTCTTTAATGCGCCCAGGTCAATCGACTGTAAACGCTGCATCGCCACTTGCATCAAATCCGGTTCTAAAATGGAATGAATAGGACCGCGTTGACCCAATGAACCGGTATTGCCTGTTTCAATTTGACGCTGCAACCAGTCCTTGCTGTAAACCCCTAGTGCACTTGCAGTCACCTTGTCATCCTCTATGCGGAAAATGGCCGGCACGCTAGTCACCCGCCAGTGCACAAAGGCTTTCGGATCGATTCGAACCTGAGGAACAGGATCAAGTCCCACCATCAGCGTATGCCAATCACGGATAGCCGCCCCCAAGGTCTTTCCTTCAGGAATTCCCCGAAACAACACAATAGCGCCGGTAGCACTGGCCTCTTTGAAAAGCTGCTTCAGCGACGAATCCCCCAGTGAGGACGACGCAAATATCAACCATTCATCGTTGTGTTTGAGCGACGCAGATTGTTCAACCGGTGCAAAAGGCTCTATAAATTCAGATGAACCATCCACAGCACTTTGTAAAATGCTGCGGCTCATTTCGACGATCTTTTTGTCTTCGTCAGACAACAGAAAAGGCTCTTGTGCCCAGGACACTTGAACCCAAGACAATGGAGCAACCAACAAAAATAAGAGACATAGTCTTTGCATCATCTACCTCCTACCAAAGCGGCCAAGCGCGACCAACAATCTGCTCGCGCTTAACGGCATTCCAATAGCGGGAGTCGAAACTCGTTGCAGCCTCGCCGGAAAACCAATATTCGTTTTCTTGCAGCGTCAATGAGCGGCTAAATTGTGATTCCGCCACACCAAGACGCTGGGCTAATGCCATGCCGGTAGAGACTTCAGCACCGTTCACCAGCACATGCTCAGGCGTCACATTGACTTCATCCCCAGGCATCCCTGTTAGGCGTTTCAGCATCCGAGTACCGTCGTTATATAACGGAGCGAGTCCTTTTGAGTGGAAGGCATACAAACCATCCTTAACGGGCTCTTTATTCCATAGGTCAATTAGATACACCGTGGTATCAGGCAGGCAGCGCTCTTGCTGGGTATCAATACCTATTCGGTAGCGCATCATGGCGTAGGTGCCTACCAAGGCCATGATTAACGCAAGAATGGTCAGCCGGATGAGGTAAGGCCGCCAAGGCATTCTTTTACGGAGTATCTGCATGAGACACCTCCTTTGAGCCTACTGGCACAAATATGGAATCATCAGCACCCACCACCGCTTGGGCATCCAGCACGATAAAACCGGCTGCTTTTAACTTTTCAATTTGTTGATTGGTCTGAAGCAACCTGGATTCGATGTCTTGTTCGCTGGCATTGGGGCCCAGTGACAACACCGCCTCCCCAAAATCCACGACTGCAATGGGCGTACTTAACGCCAACTGGCTGTGGATGGGTTCGAGTGTTTTCATTAAGAGCCAACTGGTCATTAAACCGCTACCAGCAATAGACAAGGTAATAGAGGCCATAAATGGCCAAAGCGTGGTCTTATTCATAGCCTCGCTCCTTCAACAACTGAAAGATGGCATCAGCAACAGAAAGGCCTTTGCGCGTTAACTGTTTAATCGCGTTTACATCTTCTGCACGGGACGAGTACAACAGCTTGTGAAACGGATCGACGATGAGGCGGCCAATCCCGGTGCCCATTTCAGTAATAAAGAAAATTTCGGAATAGACACCCGTGACGGTATGAACCGTTTTCAGGTACTCATAACCGCCTTCACCTAGTGGCAAGCGGCCTTCTTTTTTGAGGGCGTTGATGGTTTCAGCTTTTTGGCCAAGCAGGTACATATTGGCCGAGTTTTCAGCGATGGCTTTACCTGTAGGGCTGTCATACAAATCGTTGACCGACTGCGTTACCGTTACAGCACTGCCGCCATATTTTCGAAATCGACGGTAACCCGTCTCGATGAACTTACCGACATCACCTTGAGTCAGCAGATCCCAAGCTTCGTCAATGAACACAATCTTGCGACGATCCCGCTCACCTAAGTACATCTCTTGTTGGATTTGGTAGATAAGCTGAAGCAACACCACTTGTTGTAGGTGCTTGCGCCCCTTGAGCTCTTCTAACTCCAAAACAGTGAATCGGTTTTTGAAGCGAATATTGTTGTGGCCATTAAAGAAGCGGCCATATTCGCCCTGTGTCGTAAACGGATAGAGCTGCTCACCCACGTCTTGCACACGTCGGTCTTCATGATTTTTCAAAGCCGCTGCCACATCATCAACCAACATGGCACGACCTTTTTTCTCCCAAAGTTCACGGGTCTGACGTTTTAGGTTGGCCATCTGAAAATCGGTTAATGACTGCGTAGGTGCGGCCATTGCGGCCAATAGCCCAACCAGTACATCCGCTTCTTCGTCATAGTCCTCAACGATTTCAAACGGATTTAAGCAAATGCCACTGTCACGCCCGAACTGTAAGAACTCACCGTCATAGACTTCACACAGCTTTTCATAAGAGCGGCCAACATCAATCACCCAGCATTGGCCGCCTTCAGATAAGTAGGAGGAGATGATTTCGTTCACCAGGAATGACTTACCCGACCCCGATTGCGCCGCGATGCAACAGTTGTAATTACTGCCCGAGTCATAAAGGGACACACTCATGATCTGGCCATTACGGGAAACAAAGTTAATCACTGGCGTGCCCGTGCCTTTCCAATCTGCAAACAAAGGCAACAGTGGGATCACATGTCGTGTCGCCATGGTCTTGAATCGAAACAAGTCGTTCATCGCCTGGCGGTCGGCACCAAATGGCAGGGCATTCAGAAAAATGGGCAAGCAGAAGTACTTGTCTTCCATCAGCTCAAACCCGAGTTCTTTGAAATAAGTTCGAGCATTTGAAACAGAGCTGATGGACGCCTCTTCTGTTGGTGAAAACAGCGTTAAGGTCATATTTGCCCGAATAGGACGATCACCTTCTTGCAAGGCTTCAAAAAGAACATCAAACCCCTTTTTCTTGGCTGCCAGCACCGGCACAAACTTGAGCATCGGGCCATAAGCCTGATTGACCGCCCATTGACGCTTCGTCTCTAAACGAGATCGCATGGCCTCGGCTGAAGGAAAGTGAATGGTGACATTCAGCAAAAAGCTTCCGCGTAAACCGCGACTGCCCGTCATCATATCGCCCGCAAAACTTGCGGCATGGCCAAACCAGATCCGCTCAGGCAGGCGCTTAAACGATAGGGTTTTAACTCGGTAATCACCCAGCATCAGACCTTGACTATCCACTTTGATAGCCCGGTCATAATCCAACACTTGCTCTCGAAGTGGCTTATCTGCCTCACTGCGGATTGGTGATGGATTGCGCCAAGAAGCATCTTTTCCCCAGTTAAGCTGAGCACTTAATGCCGCGAGCCAGTTTCGGTCAGTCATCTCCGTGACGCGAAAACCAACCGTTGCCAGCGCTTGCGAGAAAGAAGCCCGAAGCGCGGATGCTCGACTCAACTCACGCTCCGTCGGTATAGGACTTTCCAAAGGCAATTTGCAGGTGACGATCAGTTGAAAGTTGCGTACCTGAGTCTGGGTCGATTCTTCTATCGGTTGAACCGTGCCCCCATCGAGGAAATCCGCACGTTTGCGTATCGACGCCCTGAGCAATGGATCGGATTGACGATGCCGTAAGCCCATCATGCGCTGAAGGTCGGTTTGAATATCAGGGGATGCGTACAGGCCAAATTGCAGCAAAGTGTCTTTTGGCCAGTCGTTGTTGAGAAGAACATTAACCCTGTCTGCAACAGACTCATCACCACCTGGCAATGGGTCACATAGAAAGCCAAAGCCAACGCTTTGGTCTTCCATGAAAAACAGTTGCTCATCGTCGGAATAGGCCAATACTGGCAACAGCTCTGAAGCGCGTTGCCCTGAATACAGAGAGGCTTTCATTAACGCCCCTCCAACCAAGCAGAAAGATCATAAGGACGGCCTCGGCTGATGCGACCATCATTGGCGACGATGAAAGGTACACCTTGAATGCCCAGAATTTGAGCCGTCACCAAAGTACGCTGCATTGGCTCCAAGTTGCAGGCATCATCCTGTTCTAGGTTACCAATCCGGCCATTCAGCAATGCATCTGTGGCCGCTTTCTTGTCACGCGCACAGCCAAGCTGGCGAACCTGACGCTCTGAATCAGGACCAAGCACTGGCACAGGGAGAATTTGGAAGGTGTATTCTTTGGTTAACGGTAAGGCTTGTTTCAAAAGCTCATGGCAGTGCGGGCATCGTGGATCAACAAAGACCACCACTTTCTTTTTGCCTTCGCCCAGCGTCAGTGGGTTCAAATCATCCATTTTTAAGCCAAGACGACTTAAGTCCAGCGTGTTACCAGCTTCACGAATTTCTTCGAGGTTAGTAAGCGGCTTTTTCGACCAGGCATCATAGAGCGTGCCATCAATAACGAACCGGCCACTGTCTGACATGAAAACAATACGGCCATTGCTTTCGACCGCTTTCATACCCGTGACAGGTAAAGAAACCATGCCGTCAATTTTGCCAACGGGCGACACTTCAGACACAGGTTCAGCTTGAACCAAAGGAGACAGCGCAAGCGCCAGAATAATTGGAGATAGTTTTCGCATGAGGAGTCCTCGTTAATGTAAATCGAGGCTCCAGTCTATGCAGTTGTCCTATGTGGACTCGGTTAGATAGATTGAAGAATTGGATGCCTTGCTAGGGTGCCACTTGTTGTTACGCACTATTTGTAAGGGTATAGCTTTCATTCTGCCAGCCTTACAGACTTCCCCTCAAGTCATCTGGTTTAGCTGACTCCTTTTTTTCATACCTTAGGTGTTAATTTTTGCAATGTTTTAAACCAGAAAGAGTGACATCCCCTCGAAATCAAACTGACCTACTCTCAAAGTTTCATGCCCAACAATTCGTATATCCATTGACTACACGGAAAAGTCATTTAAACTGTGTATTAAATAGATATACAGAGGATGGTGTCATGGCTACAAAGACAGCCCCAATCAACATGCGAGTACTGCCATCGGTAAGAGACATCATCGATGCCGCAGCAAGTTTAAAAAAAGTTGATAGAACCGTGTTCATTCAGCAAGCAGCGCTCAATGAAGCGCATAGTATACTGGCAGAACAGCGGGATTTTGTTCTAGAAGCAAAGGCTTTTGAAGCGTTTGATAACGAACTTCGTGCAGAGCCACAGACTCTTGAAGGTATGAAAGATCTGTTTAAGAGGAAAGCGCCTTGGGAATAAGTGCACCAACCCTCCTCACTGATGAGCACCAGCTTAATGCCTTTCAATGTGGCATTGAAGAGCTCGATACTTGGTTAAGAAAACAGGCGTTAAAGAGTCAAAAGCGGGGAACCGCGAGGGTGTATGTGGTCAATGACACTGACGCCCATCAAGTGGTCGGGTACTATGCCATTGCCATGGGATCAGTTTCCAGAGAGCAAGCTTTCAGTTCATTAAGAAGAAATAGTCCAGATCCCATTCCCATGGTGATTCTAGCCAGGCTTGGAGTAGATAACGCCTATCAAGGTCAAGGCATTGCGGCAGGTCTTTTAAAAGATTGTATCATTCGCTCAGTACAAGCAATGAACGCTGTCGGTGGAGCAGGAATCTTAGTCCATGCTATTGATGGTAGTGCGCAAACGTTCTACAAGAAATTTGGCTTCAAAGAATCGACGTTTGATCCTTTAGTACTCATGGCAAGGATCTGCGATATCGAAGAATCATTGTCGATAGACTGAGATGACGGCTCCCCTTTCACAAGAGAAGCCGTCAATATTATCAGGTGCCCAGTAAAACAGCGCTGATTGCTGGAACTGTTGTGCCAATGACTTCTTGAGTGCTGGCAACTACAGGTAAAGTTGCAGACATAACACTTTCAACGACTGTTGGTGTGTTGTAGAGACCCATACCGCCACCAATGCCCAAGGCAAAGGCCATCAAGCTTTGGCGAGCGATACCGCCCACAATACCCACCAGAACCATGGCTCCAGCTACGATCCGTCCCAAAGTACCTTGGGTCCAATCTTTTAGGGTATCCCACACATCAGTGAAAGCATCACCACCGGTGCCCGCAAATGAGGGCTCCGAAATCATTAACGCCATTAAACCAAGCGCACCAATGGTCATTAGGCGTTGAGTTTGAATGGTGCGAACTGCATTTGTCATTCGTTAGTTTCTCCGTAGATACTCAAGTTATCGCGCTTACCATCAGCTCCCGCTGAGGCTGAATCGCTTTGAGTCTGAAGTGGACGTAGCACTGGCGAAACCGTTCGAGGTGCTGACACCCCAATATCCCACCGGCGCGGTTCAATTTCGGTAAACACGTAGCTGGATAAATTCAGATCTCCACGGTCATCCTCCCAAGGCGCAATCCAAATTCGCATCACCCTTGAAGGAATGCGAATAGGTGCAGATTGCTGCGTCTCAGGTAATGCTGGATGGCTCAGCAGTCCTGTCTCTAAATCAGATTGTGAATACCCAGAGGGAGAACCAATTCGAGTCGCCACAGCATCAATCGTCTTGGGTGCAGCGCCATTACTGGTAAGCTCATAGACTTCACGAGCGGATAAACAGCGCACACCGTCAGGCATACCTGGGCATCCATATTCACTACTCCCAAGACCCAATGAACTACAGCCAGACAATAAGGTTGAGCCGACTGCCAATAAAAGTAATCCAGCTTTAGACCACTGTTTTGACTGGTGCTTTGGGTTGTTCTGCATTGATGTCGTCATGGTTAACTCTCCTCTGGATACACATCTTATTGTCTGAAACGGACTTCGATCGGTTAGCAACATGCAGGATTTTTTCATCTTCTTGCACCTACCCCTTGTGAAGTGGCCAATGACAACGAGGCCCCACGAGTGACTATGACTTCAATTTTCCTTGCAGCGTCTACCTCTATAACTGGGAACATATTTTCAGCCATGTCCAAATAGAACTTGGCCACTCGATCCAATGCTTTACCTGTGCCTTTAATCGCAGCGCCTTGTAATGCTTCTTGGCTCATGACTTGCTGGTACAGCTGAGTATCACCGGCATTACCCGTCTGAATCGTTGGTACAGGATTCACATCAAATGCGCCTGCCAAGCCCTGTAGGAATCCGGCCATCATCGATTTAGCCACCAGTTGGCCTTGTTTCGACACTAATCGGCCACGAATACCGGCTTTGCCGTCTTCACCCACGGCATAAGAATCCAGTCGTGTTTCAATGACGCCACCATCTTCTCTCACACATGAAATGGTCTCGCCTCGCAAATAGGCACGCTCTGAGCTCAAATCACCGTAACCTGCGGCGATCAAGAAACACTCTTTGATATCCGCTCTAAATCGGTTGGGTAAAATGGCTTCCTTTTGAATCCTCAGCAATGCAGGAAAAGGTTCGCGTCTTGCGGACTCGTGAGTAGGAGCATCCAACCCCGTGATCAAAGTACCCGAGATGATGCTGCCCGCCGGTAGATACAAAGGCGGCGCTTCTTGCACAACAACGTCTGGTTCGACAACCACTTCAGGCTCAATCATACGAATCGTGATTGGCGGCAATGGAACATCCCGAGCTCGTGTACCTTGGCCATTGGCTGGCTGCTGATAGAGCGGTTCAGGAAGTGGCGCATTGGCAAAATAGTCGTCTGGGTTAGACGGCAATGGCTTTTCTTCTTTAGGCAATTCCATGGCAGATAAAGGCACTTCAAAGCGGCTATTTGTGCCTTCAACTGCTGCATCACCTCCAGAGCGAACATCATCAAGTTCCGCTCTAAGGCGGGCCAGCTCCGCGTTGACCTCACTTGGTATAGAAGGCGAACCTGGGCTTAGCCGTCCTGAATCGACGTCACGACGCAAGCGCTCAACTTCACGACGTAACTGTTCATTGCGCTCACTGAGTAGTTTTACGTTTGCAGCCAAACTATCGACCCCAACATCACGAGTATTGGTATCCGTAAGAATGTGCCGGATCGTTTCCTGCCGGTTCCGACTACTTGAGCCATCGTCAGGATTAGGTGAAAACACCATCACCATAAGGATGAGACCACCAGCAATACCAGCAACCGAAAGACCCCGCTTCATGTTCGGGCTCATTTGCTCCCATTGTGCTTTCATCGTTATTCACCTCCCACAAGAAGCGATGGTCGCTGACTTTCCACCGCTTCTTCACGATGATTGCGAACAACCACATACAACTCAGTCTTTTCACCCGGCAACAAGATATTGCGAGGCCAGTAGGCGCTTGCCACTATATCTGGTGCATGACAGGCTATTTCTCTGGCTTCTATCGGCTCATCGGCAAAGCTTTCAACCAGTCCTACATAGACGGTGAAGTAATGTCCCGTCACAATTTGCCCCTGCTTAAAACCAAACTTTAAGCCCGGCTGAAAACATTTCGGGCTTTTGTCAGTTTGGCCAGCTAAACGGATGTCATAGCCTTGTGGTAACTCATTTAGTGCAAGGCGTCTGAGTAAATCACGTAAGCTATCGACGTATGGCTGAGCCGTTTCCCAAGTGGCGGCTTTTCGGTTCACGACGCCCTTAATAGGCCACTGCTGACCATCAATAGCTAAGGTGATTTCACGCGGTGGAATACGACGAGGTACTAAGGTGACAGATAATGCGGGAGCTTCCTGACCAGGCGGAGTGATGTAAAGTGAAACCGGTGATTCTTTGTCCGTGGCCACATATACAACATTCCCCTTGATTTGCGTCTGAGCATCACTGGTTGTTCTCACCTGAGGCGATTCAAACGGCGTCACAATCCGGTTCAGATGGCCAAGTGCTACAGGGATCAGTTCATTAATCCCCGGTGTCATCAGTAGCGTTGTTGGCACATCCGTTGAAACCGTATTGGTTTGAACCGGTGGATTTGCAGTAGCAGACTGCTTCATCACACTGGCTGGCACAATCGGCAATTCCACGTCTGCATACGACGCTTGAGATAACAGGACGCCACTCAAGCTCATTGCGATTAAGCTTGGTGTCATCCATCGACTAATTTTGGTTCGCATCATTTACCCTCCGGTTTTGCTCTTGGGTCAACTTTTCACGAACGCGCTTCGTTCTAGCTTGCCCCTCATACGTATCCATCCAGCTAAGTTTTGGACGGTATTGCTCAATATCGATGTCAAACTCATAGGTGCGAGTTTGGCGCTGTTCATCTCCAGATGGCCCAGAGACCAAGGAATAGCCGGTCACAAAGACATGCCCGGTTTCATACTCATACTCCACTTGTCTGGGTTGGAATTTGAGCGTGACTCGGTCTTCTCGGATTTGCCTTGCCTGAATTTCCAGTGCATCGACCACTTGCTGGTACACCGCTGGAGAAAGTAGCGGCTCAATGGCAACCCGGATGAAAGACACATTACCTGGCGTCACGTTACCCATAAGCTCAGCCAGGTAGAGTCCCCAGGATTCAAGGTAAGGTTGAGTGGCTTGGTTTCGTGACACTTCAGCCGGTTCAGACAAAGTTGGTGGTTGAATGGCTACCACGGTATTGCGAGAAAATGCCGCTACCGCAAGCAGCAAATTAGATAGCACCAGCACCGCAATCAGGAACCGTTGCCATCGGTTCTCTAATTGCGTGCCTTGCCATGATTTTAAAAATACGTCGAACTTCACGGCAGATAGCTCCTGATAAATGGGTTAGGGATCGTCTTGGCTTTGGTTGGCAACAGTCCGGCCCAGTAGATGGCGTGAAGAATAAAACCATCTGGGCGGCCATCACGAAAACGCCGATAGAGCTTGGTTGTCACCAACCCCAACAGGCATAAAACCAAGGCATTACCGGTAAAAATGCCGATCACTAGCCCCAACAGAATGGGAGCCATCTCATCGGCACTCCAAAGCAGGAAGTGCGGCGGATCATCGATATAGGACGGAATACTCACAGGTTCCATAGTCACTCCTCGTTGTTTGAATTGAGAAATGAAGAATGCCTTGGGATTGGCAGGTTCGGTGGTCAGCTAGATGCCGAATTTTTGAAGGTTTTGAGGGTTATGAAGGCAAAATGATTCAGTTATAGACATAAAGAGGAGACAAAGTTATCTTTTACGATAACTTTTTAACCAATCACCTAGAAATGTCTTTTAGAAAACATTAATTTAGGCATTTAAGGACTATATATTTAGGGATGCATATGATCTTTTCTAGAACTGCTATAAGTCTATCATTTTTATTGCTAGTTACGTCCTGTGCTACTACAAATAAAAAAAGTCAAGACCAGTTAATTTTTGACGCCACTATCAATAAAAATATAAACACCACAATGGATGCTATTCGAAATGGAAAATATTCTGATTCCGAAATAAAAATCATTGCTCAGAAAGCATTAGAAAACAACCTTTGCACATTGGCGTATGTAATCACAAGCGAATATCAACTTTCGACTAGTTTACATAGTGAACATCAAACTTTATTCCAATGTCTAATGCTTAACAAGGAGTTCACATCTGCTCTATCTATTCTTCAACAAGGAGCCAACCCTGAGTTTATCAAAGAAGCCAAATATGAAAGAAATGACGCTCTAGAAGAAGCAGCGGCATGGGGAGAAATTGGTATAGTTGAAGAGCTACTAAAATTAGGAAAGCGACCGAGCAACAAAGCTTTTTATGTCGGCATTTCAGGTCATTACCATTCTGATTACGAGAAATCTTTAAAGTTTTTTGAGTTATTCAAACCATTCATTGTCACCATAGTTCTTAACTATTCATTTGCTCAAAAGCCTCTTCTTTACGAAGTATTAGTAGGGCGCAAATATAATTTGGCCCAAAGACTACAACTAGCCAGACTACTATTGGAAAACGGTGCAGATCCAAATGCTGGGATACAAAAGACTGTGAATGGTTCTGAACTGAGTATAAATTACACAGAAACAGTTTTTATGGCTGTTAAAGGTGCTCCTGAGCTAACAGCACTTTTGCTAGCACATGGGGCGAATCCTAAGTTCGAAATTTATAAAGATAAAGCCTATTTTCTAGCTAGTTTGAAGCGAGGTGATATTGTTAGTCAGGGAATTATTCTTGACTTCAAAAATAGCCTCATATTGGTACAAGAAGAAAATGGACAACGATGGATGACAATCGAACAAATTGACCCAGTGTAACCTAATAGGAATGAGTATTTATACGTTACACGCTTTTGTAAAAAAATCTCAAAAGACGCCCAAGAATGAGCTCAATCTTGCCAGAGATAGACAAAAAGAGGTTCAAAAATCATGAGTCTGCAAAAACTGAACACAACGTGCTTTAGCCAATGCTGAAGTTAAGAATGAGTACGATAAGCTTGAAAGTGAGTTCAGCTTTATTGACCAATTGCTTACCATGAGAACAAAGGCGGGGCTTACTCAAGAACAGGTTGCTGAAAGAATGCATACCCAAAAAAGTAATGTCAGTCGTTTAGAAAAAGGTAATGCCAATCCAAGTTGGTCAACTCTTCTAAAATATGCTCACGCATGTGGCTTTGAACTAACACTCAAGCCACAAAAAATGAGTTAACGTCATTCATGAGGCCTAACTGGCCTCATATCTTCTTCTGCAAGTGGCTTAACGCCAACCCTGCCATCAATGCCAGGCCGATGATCAGCGACGGTAGCACCACCGGTGGAATGGCCAGCGGGGCGAACAATCCCATAAACAGCAAGATGACGCCTGAGCCCAGGATAATCATGCTGTAGCGGTGAATGATAGGGCTCGAAAAATCAAAGGTTGTCTTCTTAATCTTCCAGGTCATCAAACCGTCCCACAACGCCGGTAACATGAGAATAAGCGCAAAGGGCAACCAGACCATCAGTAAAGCAAATCGAGTGAACACTTGGTACAACACATCAAAAAATGCTTGAATACGGTCTTCTACCCAGACAAACCAAAAGCCTCCCATGTTCTCCATCCCTTTAGAACGCTGTCGTTGCTCTTCAGTGGGGATTAGAAAATCTCGCACAGATTGCTCCATCTGCGTATCCACAATCCATGACTGATACCAGCCATGGCTAGTTTGACCAATCCAATAACTTGTTTGTGCGCCCAATTGGTTTTGGATCATCTGCTTCTCTTTACTAATGACCAGGCCAGTCCAATCACCGGGCACTAACACGCCAATGGCAATAATCTCCAGCATCAGCGCCAGACACAGTAGCCAAACCGACTTATGCTTGCTCATGCCAAACATCCTCTTCTACTCGCGCCAGCATGGCTGCAACGGTTGGCGTCATAATCCGGGCTTTAATCACTTGTTGAAGCCGCTTTGTCGTCGTATGGCCACTGACATAACGCACATCGATGCGTCCTTCAGCCAAATACGCCATCCGATTTGGACGATTACGAATCCAGGAGTAGAAATACACACCATCCACAGCGGCCCACTCAAAATGGTCAGGATCACGCAGGCGAATCCCCGTTAAAGCACTAGCGGCAGTCCAGGTCAGTGCCTCAATGAAATGCCAAAGACGTACACTGTCATCATCACAACTGACTTCTTCATAACTGCCCAAGCCATTACACAGACACAAATCAAAGATGGAATGGCCATCTAACGTGAGCGCATCCGTTAAATAGTCCGCCAAACAGTGTACTGAAGCCAAAGCATGAGGCCAGTCGGTTTCAAGCAGTCTTAAAGCTTCCTTGAACTGAGGGTTATGTTGCTGCCACTGAGCGAGTATTTCTTTACTGGTAAGTGTTGTCATTTTCAGACAAACAGAATGATGCATACAGACTCCTTATGCTGCCTGTGTAGAGCTGGTTAAAATAGGAATGCGACCTTTGATCACACGGCCACCTGAAAGCTTGGCGATGTACTCCAGGTTAGGTAGCTGGCCTAATAACTGCGGTGGAAACATATCGCCTTCTTCCTCCATCAAGCGTTCGCCATGATTGCCGGTAAACAACGCGGGGCTGTCCGAGTTGGACGACATACCTTGAGTTTGCATGATGTACTGCAACCGAGTCTTAGGCAGATTGTCGGTAATGTACTGCTGTGTTTCGGCGTCCATCACCCGAAGGGCTATCAAGTTGTTAATGTTACCTAACACCTGGCGAGCCTTAGCTTCACTGCCTGTTCGAGCTGCAAAGTCAGCAAAGGTTTGTGTAGCAATTACACAACGCATTTTTGCGCCACGGCCTTTGTTGAGAAGTTGAATGAAGGGATCGTTGACGACTTCAGCCGCCTCATCGATGAAGATATTTACGGGACGATTTTCAACACCATAGTTATAGCGGTCACCGGCCACGGCGGTGAGATCGGATAAAAGCAACGAACCAATGGCACTGCCCACCATGGCGTCGGTCAATGAATCCAATCCGATATAGGCCACTTGGGCATTGTTGATAATACGGCCAGAATCCGTAATTAACCGGCTGTCATCCACATCGTTTGCAATCGGTGATAGCAATGGGCCTAATTCACTTGATGTGAGCATATTGAGCACCGGCATCAATGAGGCCACCATCTTGGAATAGTGGGTTCTGTCATGCTCAAACATGCTCAAAAGGCCTTCCAAATCAGTATTGGCGGCAACGGGCTGAATGCGTTCGTAGTAGAAAAGCAGCATCGCCATGGCCTGTTTAGCCAAGGTGTTGGCCTTTTCGGTAAAGCGCTTAATCTCCACACTAAAGTTCGGATATACCTGCTCACCCCAAGCCGTGACAGCTTTTACTACCAAGCCTTCTGGGCCACCTTCCAAGAATCGCCTCAGTGTTTTCAGATCAGGGCGTTGTGACGTAAGCAACAAACCTTGCACGATGTTATTCAGTGCCATTTGGCAAAAGGCTTTAAATGGATCAGCACCGGTTTCAGATGGGATTAATGCCGCAATACGACTGGCAATTTCAGTGCCCCTATTAAAGTTTCTCAGGGGATTAAGACGTACTGAATGCTCTGGAAAACCCGGATGAAAATACACAAAGCGTTCAGGACTACCGGCGGCAATACAGGCTCGCTGCGCATTATCCTTAAGTTCCTTGTCTCCCTTAGGGTCAATAATAATCACGGCTTCATTACGCAAAATGGCCTGAGTGATCATCGTATCAAAGCATCGTGTTTTTCCCGCACCGGTCGTACCGACAATTAAGGTGTGCCCCTCAGTGTGACCAACTGGCTGGTACACATCTTCTTCTTTGGGCTCAACACCATGAATCCAGGTCGAACCCATTTGTTTGCCGTGACCTTGGTTAAGCAAGGTTTGCTTATCCCGCTTTAATATTTCATAAGCGCGTTGAGCATGACGTTGATCCCACTCAAAGCCATATCCTAACCACAATTCATCAGGATGTTTTGCCATCACCTTTTGCAAATGCGACAGCTCCATAAAAGCCAAAGGTTTGCCTTTTAGCCCCTTCTGCAACTTATAAAGACGGTAAGCCTCAGGCAGGCGATACAACGCCATGCCCGAGGAAATCCCTGTCATCCACCAAAATGGTTCAGGTGGTAACTCTGTCAGCATTTCTGCGGCAATTGCCCCAGTTGCACCAATCAGCCAACCTGCTGCTGCCATGGCTTCATAGTTCGTGCGCCAGGGCATCTCGTATGCGTTTTCTTTCATTCATGCTCCGCAAAATAACCGTTTGCAATCCGATTCATTTCAAATGGATTAACGTTCAGCGTGAGCGGTAAACAGAACCGTTTCCCCCTCATCAAACTGGCATTGGTCACTGGCCGAGATCCCCCGAAGCAATTGCCCGGCTGGAATGCCATGCTCCTTGGCGACTTGGCGTAAGGTTTGAATTGTGACGCGAAGACCATCGGCACTATGATCCACGCCCGGGTAATCGCCATCGGTCAGTAAGATGGGCAAATCTTTCACAAAACTAACCATCCGTTGCCGCTCCTCGTGTTTGGGGTCTGTACTTGAGTTCGCATTGGGCGCAATCGGCTTTTGCTTACGCTCCGCTCTTGTGGCGGGCTCTTTTGCTTGGGCATTGGTTGTCTTAGTTCGACTCGGACGCTGTGAAGCCTTTCCGTTCTGAATTGCTGCCGCCGGTTCTGCGTCTTGTTTGGGAAGGTCAATCAGTGCAGTTAGCCCTTTAGAAATCGATACTTTCAGCAGCAACCCTTGCTCCTGAACGCCACCTTTCGTAGTCACAGTTCTGGCCTTTCGTGTCGGGTTTGCGGGATCTAATTCAAGCCAATCTAATCGACTGAGTTCAGCAAGCAGTTTTCGGGGAGCACACCAATGTCTTACGGCATCGGGATAGCGGATCAGGACTTGCTCACCAACCATAACCAACGCACTGCTGGCCTCTGGGAGCCACGCCAAAGATTCAGGGAGATTCAATGCTTCTGCATCGTGCTGGTTTACGTTATTTGAGATAGCGCCATCATATGAATTGTTAGGCTTTTCACATCCATCACCCGGAACGTTTTCATTTTCCTCAAGGTGATTAACATCACTGGCATGACGAAGTTCATCATCTTGTTCGGACGAGTTTGTCGATGGTGACTCATCCGATTTTCTATGTTCGATTGATGATGACTCTTCAGGCAAGTCTGAATGCTCACTGGAGCGACTCTGTGGCTCTTCTTGTGTTTTCTGTGTTGCTTCCCACTCAGATTTGTTAAACAGTGTCACACCACTTGGTACATTCGAGCTGAACAATAAATCGGCCTCAGAAATATGCAGCATGGGTAACCAGATTGGCTTGTCGTCTTTGATCAGCACTTCAGGGGCAAGGCTTTCGTATCGCTCATTTGAGGCGGATTTAGTGGCCAATCCTCGCTCAATGAGGATGTCCGCAAGGGTATCGGGATCTCTTGGGATGCCAGGTATCTTGTCTTTGGCCAAGAGCTCAATGATGTCCTTAGCCGCGCTTTTCCAAACCAGATAAAGACTGGTTGATTGATTCGATTTTCGTATCCAGACTCTGGCATCTCTCTGATGGACCAGCCACTGGGAACTGGCAAGTAATCGCCTCATGGCATCAAGTAGATAGCGTTCGACTGGGACACCAAGGGCATTGTCGTCAACGGAAATGCGTTGAGCTTTCAGGTCTCGCTGGACACTGGTTTGGTCAGCTTCAATGACCAGTTTAGACAGGACATGCTCGGGATCGGTATTGCCAATTGCTTCCAGCATGGCTTGCAAAATCTCAGGGCCCGGCTGGGTTAACCAGGCGAGCAGCTCAGGTGTCATCACCCGGTTTAACACCAGAATTGAAAATTGCTCGTGCCGCTTGCACCGTCCGTCGCGCCAGCGAATGAAATAGCGTTCAATGCTGTTATTTGTGGTCCACTGGGATAAGGTTTCTAAAAAAGGGTTCCACTGATAGCGTCCATCTTCGTCTGTGATGGACAAGTCTGAAACTGGCTTACCAATATCATGGAACAAACCGCCAAGAGCCGCTGCAACACGCCACCTTGGCTCTAGCTCTTTTTTCTCAACCGGTGTGCCACTGGCAACAAAAATGATCCCTTCAGCTGCTTGTGCCGCCCAAAAAGCAACTTCCAACGAATGACGTAATAAACCACCAGCGCCACTGTGATGATGATGCTCAGAAGCTGGCAACAAATGAACATAAGCAGCCAGATGATCAATGCAGGGCTGAATTAGCCTTTGAAAATCACGCAGGTTAAAGCCAAGTACCTGGCGCAGCTTGGCAATTAGCTCGTCTTGTGTGGACTGCAAATCCTCGGGGGACGCAGCAGGCAACCCCTTCAGAAATGGCGGATAGCGTGGAATGTCTGCATCCAGTTGAGATGACAGCTCTGGTATTGCTTTGGCTTGAAAAAATAGGTTTTTGAACATAGTGAACCTCCGACACGATAGTGTGAAGGTTCACTGTATTTATAATAGTTAGAGAGATTATAGAAATCTGCGCCTAACAGATCCCTTACATTAAGAAATCTCTGGTATAGGTCCCCTCCGCAGCCAATTTTCCAGCGATGATTTCATAACCAATCCCAGCAGAAACGCCCATTAGCTCAGCTGCTTCCTTTTTATCTTTGACGTTCTGCGAATCGATCATGTGTTCCCCTTTAACCTCTATCATCACATATGACCCGTCTTGTTTCTTAATCAAGAAGTCAGGGTAATAACTACGTACTTTTTGAGTATCAGAATCAACATAATGAATGACGAAATCGCTTTGACCATGTGTCAGCATTCCCGTAAACCAAATCTTGTCCACTTTGTCATTGTGTAACATGTCCCAGAAGAACTGTCTCTCTGGATTAGAATCAAAGCAGTAATTATCCAGATGGAAGCTACGATCTACAACCTTCGCTACATCTGAGTCTGACTTACGAATTATTTTATCCTTCGAAGCTGTAACAGTGTAATAACCAGGGTCAATTGGTGGTTCTTTGACTAGTTCAACCTCGAACTCTTCTTCAATGATTTCAGAGTTAATCTCATACATCGCCTTAAATAAGCGAGGAATAACATGGTCGTACAACACCTCGTTAAATTTATTAACTAGTGACAAGATTCCATCAAAATTTTCTTCTGTTAATGCAATTACTTTGTCAATCTCAACGCAAGGTTTGTTTAGATATCGCGCAATGTCTGCAACCAAAGAAATCCGGGAAAAAGTTCGTTGTACTTTTAAGTATGAGAGGTCGTCTCTGACCGCTCTCTTATTATCACCAAGGTCGTCAGGCATCTTCATACCGTCTCGAACTTCATGAATAAGGCGATAGTCGTCAAGTTCTACTTCATCAAGTCCAAGTTTATAGCCTTCCTCAATTTCTTCTTTCTCGACTAACTTATGTGTTCGTCTTACACGCTTAATTGGAATTTTGATCGGAGGCTGCTGAACTCGTATTCTTACAACTTCTTTATTTGGATCTGGTTCTCGAATGTCGTCAACTGAAACTCGGAAGTTAGCCTCTAATTCTTTATCAAGTAGTTTTAAATTATCCTGCGTCAAGTACACATGGCCGGTATATTGCGCCTTACCAATTGCTCGAAGACAACGCATTGTTGCTTGTAAAACGAAAACTTTTGACTTAGGTTCTCTGTATAAAGCCACTGAGAATAGTGAACGGCAGTTCCAACCTTCACGCCCTTTGTTCACTAGCAATATGAACTGTTTATCTGAATGAGGGGAATCAAGACGATTGAACTCTCTGATATCATCATCAGTCGTGTGCTTGGCGTCTCCAACATTCACTAATATTCTGTTTGATGAAATCCCTCGCTTTGCCAAGATGCTTTCAACTGCCGGGCGTACTTCGGATGTTATTTCCTCAATAGTTGTGCCGAAAATAGCCATTTTTGGCAGCATATTCTCAGGTCGAAATTCTTTAGTTACCTCTCGCCCATGTTCGTCTAATATTGACTCCTTTAGACGATCCATTTCATCAAGAAAATTATTAATTACTATCTCTAGAAAATCTTCATGTCGGGTGTTGCTATAGCCATTTAAGCGCACTTGCTTTAAGTAATTATTGTCTATTGCGTTACGTAATCCATAAGCGTATACAACTTCAGGCAAGACGCTTTTACCCACATATGGTGTACCTGTGTAGTTATAGCAGCCCACTACACGAGTACCAGCATGTTTAAGATTCACGGCCAGCTCATCAATAGTCTTACGTAATGAATTCGATGCTTTTTTAACTCCCATGTCCTTTGCTAATTGATCACCAAACGCATGGTGCGCCTCATCAACAAAAATGCCTAGCTGAGGCAATCTCTTAAGCTTCTCAAAGCGCTGGTTGGTAACCAAGTCACCCTCTGATTCAGGAGTTGCTGCCAATGACTCAGGATCGATATCTAAAAGACCAGCTACTGCATCACCAATGCCGCCAAGACCTTGGTAAATATCTTTACCTGAACTGAACAGCTTATCGGTGTTAGATTTACCTTTACTGTCACGCTTAAGAATGATTTTTTGACTATTAGATACGATAATATTGAACTTTGAACCATCAAGAGTGTTTAGTGATACACCCGCATCCTCAAGATAGTGAAACTTAAACTCAGCAACAACAGTCATATACTCTGGTGGTATTACCTTTGAGTGGTCAAAGGATTCAATCTCACGTAACGCCTGTAAAACAGTTTTATCCGGCGCGAAAATAATTGCGTTTTGAATAAAACGTTCATCATTTCCTTTCTTATTACCTGCCAAAAAATCATAAAAAATGCAGGTTGCCATAAGAATGGTTTTTCCAGTCCCCATGGTTAACGCAAAAATGTAATTTGGGTACAGCCTTCCAGCATTGCTGGCCTTCATGCTTTTGAAAATACCTTTGTAGTCCTGTTGGGACATCTCCCAAAACATGTCGCCTTGACGAATTTGTCCATCAATGGAGTCAAGTCCTGTCACTCGTCCTTCAAACTTACCCTTGCTTGAATACCAATCTTCAAAAAGTTGATAGACAGGTTTATTTTCTAAAAACTCCTTAAGAAAAACATAAATTTCAAGCGCTTCGAATTGTGGAACACGAAGGAAACTCCCAGGACGAGAGGGATCATTATAGTCAAGAAACGCCTTACTGAGCCGAGTGTAGTTTTTACGAACTAACCCACGTTTTTGTTTATAAAACTCATGCAGATGTAGATAGAATGAGCTATTTAGCTCGAAATTATCCTGAGCACTTTTAGCCATGATTAATTACCTCTTCATAAGATTCAGATAACAAATCAGTAATCTTGATTTTTATGTTACTTGCGCCTTGAGGTATATCATAAAGACCTTGTACAAATTGATCTTTTTCTGGAATATCGATTACTACAGGTTCCATAACCGCACCGTCATAGTTCCAGTCAATCATGATTGACTCAACCATCTCACGCCAGTCGATAACATTTTCTTTTTGTTGACTAAGTTTTTGAAGAAGGTTGCGAGGATAAAATGCTTCTACAATGAGTTTTCCATCACGGATTTCTAGAACTGCTTCTGAATCATATTTAAAAGTGAGATCTGATTTATCACGGAGAATATCAACAACTTCTACCTTTAGCTTATAACCACTTTCATTTTCTAAGGCTGCTGCTAAGCCAGGCTCGTGGCCCATACACACTAACATGATTTCTTCAACAGGCTTGTTCGGGTTTTGAGCTTTTCTTTCCTCAAATTTCTTGTAAGGAAAATTCGCTAACAATTCATTTAGGTCTTCTTTTGTTGATATTCGGTTAACCGGCATTATCTTCACTTTATAACCGTCTTTTTCACCATCGTATACAGAATTTGTATCTAGAGGTTGTATTTCTAAAGCTTCAATTAAAAGCGATTTAGCTTCTAACGGATTTCTGAAAACCTCGTAGTTATTTACAACTCTGTATTCAAAGTCAGCTCCCGCAATTGATAATCTTTTAGATGCTATCTGTATTGCACCTAAATTAATGTCTGCGCCAATAAATCGTCTACCTTTTAAAAGGGCCGCATGAAGAGTGGAGCCTGTTGTGGTTGAATTAGCAGGACACTTTAATAAAGGAATATAATGCCATTATTGAGGTGAATATGACTAAACGAATAAATAAGCAGTATCCAAACGATTTTAAACAAGAAGCAGTGGCTTTGGTGCTTGAGCAAGGTTACACAATAGTTCAAGCAGCCGCTTCTTTAGGTATCACAGATAAAATCCTTTACAGCTGGGTTTCTAAACACAAAAAGCAGGCACAAGGTGATACCTTATCTGTCGATGAACGCACCGAACTTATGCTGTTACGCAAAGAGAATAAACGCTTATTAATGGAGCGTGAAATCCTAAAAAAGGCCAGCGCCTTCTTTGCGAAAGAAATGAAGTAAGGTACTCATTTATCAAGACTCTTGTGTCGAAATATCCTACTTCGATGGCGTGCAAAGTGATGCAGGTCAGTACATCAGCGTATTACGTTTGGCTTAAAAGTCCTGGTGAGCTTATCACTGCCGATACACTCGCATTGTTTCGTCGAGCTAAAGCATTATTCAAGGCCAGTCGGAACAGCCTAGGTAGTCGAGAGTTAGCTAAAGCGCTACGCAAAGAAGGGTTTAGTATCACACGTTATCGCACCATTAAGTTAATGGCGCGACTGAAGCTGCATGTGACGCAACGTCTGGCTTATAAGGTCACCACAAAGCGTAAGCACAGTGAGAGTGTGGCTGACAATTTGCTTAATATGAATTTTAATCCTGTGGGGCCAAACCAAGTTTGGGCAGGTGATGTGAGCTATCTTAAAACAGGCGAAGGTTGGCTGTATCTCGCAGTGGTAATGGATTTGTATTCTCGCAGAATCGTCGGCTGGAACATATCTAAGCGAATGACGCGAAGCTTAGTTGAGAAAGCATTTATAAAGGCTTACAACTTGCGCAAACCACCTAAAGGCTTGGTGTTTCATAGCGATAGAGGTTCGCAATATACCAGTAAAGGTTATCGACGTTTATTAAAACAATTGGGCTGTCGAGCAAGTATGGGTGATGTGGGAGCATGTTGGGACAATGCTGTTGTAGAGCGATTTTTTGGTAGTTTAAAGCATGACTGGTTGTTAAAAGTACCACAGCCAACTCGTCAACATATGCGTGATGATGTGGCGGAATATATGAAATATTACAATGTAGAACGACTGCATTCGGCAAATGCTGATCAGTCACCGATAGATTTTGAAATCTCTTTTAGAAAAGTGTCCGGTTGGAGTTGACCAGAACAGCCTGACCCCATAAAACAGTCAAAAACAATGCCATTAATTGGACATGAGGCTTCAATGATTCTTGTCAATAGTGCTAGTGGCTTTTGTGTTGGATAACGAGTATCTTCTTTTGCTTGTGAATTAACCGAGCTAATATCTGTCCAAAGTGACTGAACTGCTCGGCCCATACTTTCGTCAAGGTATTTCTTAAATCGTGGAACCCCTTCGCCAGACGTTGGCCAATAAATTCGACCAATAGAGTCAAGTTCATCTAGCCTGTGCTTTGGATAACGCCAAGGTCTGACAAAACCTTTCCACTCATATTCTTTATTTGTTCCAACATGCCCTATCAGTGGCGAAGGCATAAACTTTTTCCCAGTTAATTCACAAGTTTGCGAGTAGTATTTTTTAATATAATCTTCACCCAAAGGCGTATATTGAGTTTCAAAGTAATAATTTTCTGACTTAGAGTAAAATAGTATCGTGTCAGTATTGTGCGAAAAGTGACCTGACGCATTAACTCGTGGGTTTCCCCTTTGCCAAACAATTTCATTGCGGAAGTTTTGAGCACCAAATATCTCATCACAAATTAGCCTTAAATAATGTGATTTATGCCAATCACAGTGAAGATAGAGTGAACCAGTTTCCGATAATAACTCTCTAATGAGAGTCAACCTTTCAAACATGAATTGTAGATATTCATCATTAGTCCAGATATCTGTATATTGCTTTTCCTCAAAACTAGATTGATCATTGTTAACAGACTTACCCTTTATTCTAATGGATTTCTTGTAATCGGCTTTTGAGTCAAATGGGGGGTCAATATATATTAAATCAATTTTACCCCTAAAAGATTTCAATAAATGACTCATCACCTGAAGGTTATCACCCCAGAAAATTTTACTAATCCAACCATTTTCATCTTCATTTCCATAGACTTCTTTTAGTTGTGCCGGAAAATATTGTGTACTCCGAAAAGGACGTTTACCTTTCCAATTAAGCATTGGATAGCCTTTGATCGGTTCAAATTCATATTTTTCAATATTAGTTTGTTCTTCGTTTTTCATGTTCGCCTCAAATCTATAATCAAAATGTCTTTTTATTAGCTGCAAAATTTCCAATTCTTTTTATCGCAATAGGGCCTAGCACTACAGTCGACACACGTCTTGTCGGGTCTTGCTTTCAATGAAAAATCTTTGTTTTCAATTCGATCAACAATACGGTCAAACTCTGCAACTGTTTTATCAATTGTTCCGCTAGCCTTATTAAATGATATGTTAGGCAACCCATTGGTCTCACCAGTGAAATAAAGGTGCATCTTACTCACTTGATAACCATAACGTTCTTCAACCAAATGAGCGTATATTTCTAACTGCCTTTTATGATGCAATATGCGCTCTTTATCTCGCTCCATATCGGGTTTGCGCTCTGATTTAAAATCAACCAATTCAACGGTTCCATCAGAGCCTTTTATTAAATCTACGCTTCCAGTAAGCACATAACGCCCTTTCACTAATGAGATGTCGACTTCCGTTTCTTTTATTTCTGACCAATCGCCGCCTTTTCTTTCTACATATCGCATTACATGCTGAAGGGCTGCGCCTAAAGTTGATTCACCAAGATACATTCGCTCTCTATTTGCCAAGTTCTGATAGTTATCCATCAACCAAGATTGAACATTCGCTCTCGTAATCTGAGATTCCTGCCCTCTAATAGCCATTTTATGGATATCTTCTAGAGTTTCATGAATCAAAGTACCGAATAACATCGGACTAGCCTTTACAGGCTGAAACTCAAGGTCTTTAAAGAGCCTATATTGTTCTGCACAGGTCTCGAATAAAGTAATGTGTGACGTAAAGGCATACTCTTTTTTTATGTTAACATCCTTCACGTACTCAAAATGCAGAGACGAAAGCTCAGATTTAACTGATCGCCAATACGTTAACTTCTCTGTGTATTCAGTAAAATGATGAGAGGGAGTTTTTCCATGTCCAGATTTCTCTTGTCCTGTCAGTACCAGTAAGTTTTGAGGCCGCGAAAATGCAGTGTAATAGAGTCGCCAAAAATCGAAATACTTCGTATCTTCCAAAGGCTCAAATGACTTTTTGGCCAAATATTGATTTTCAATAATTTCATCTAGCTCAGTATATTGCTTACGTGGTGTTGCCTCTAATGAACCTACGAAAACAATTGGAAACTCCAATCCTTTAGACTGGTGTATCGTTAGAAATGAAACGCAACCTGAAGGTGCGTACTCTGACATGTCTTCGTATTCATCAATCCCACCCTCATGTAAAAATCTGATGAAATTGTCAAATAGATCTCGAAGGTTAGCATCTAAGTACTTTGGATTTAATACACTAACTCGATGTAAATATTCAAACTTTCCGAGCATCCGACTAAACTGAGCAAGGTTTCTCTGAGCTCTCACATGTCCATTGTCTTGATCAAGGTATCTAGCAAATAATGGAAATTGCAAAAAGTCATAAAAAATTCCCAAGAATGAACTATCGGCGTTTTTAGTTAAATTAATGTGTTCATGTGCTTTTTTCTTACACCATTTAACCAGCTCAATTTGTTCTGGCTTAGCCAATTCATTAAGAAGCGGAGCGATACACTGCTGCTCATAGTACTTCCAGATTGGTATAGCCTTACCTTCCTCTGTACGTTTTTTACGATCAGGTAGAACCATGGGGAATGCAAGATGAAAAAGCCCAAGAACCAATCGTATTTCCTCTCGTTCAAAGAATAAATTTGCACGAGGAGAATATACTGGTATTCCCTTATCTTCTAACGATTGAGCTAAAGCTTTTACTTTATCGCTTTTCACTGACCTGAATAGGAAAGCAACCTGATTCCAATCTTTCAGTTTTCCGTTATCTCTTAAGTGCATTAGGAGTTGGTATACATCTTCATGCCAATCATCACCTTCAGGAGTGATTGCATTAATTACAGTAGGTCCATCAGGAAAGTTATCATCTCTCGCAACTATATTTTTGGGGTAGCGATAATTAATACCCTCGCGAAGCCACGGTTTATCTCCCATGTATGTATCGTAAAAGTTTACAATTTCTGGATGAGATCGATAGTTAGTGGATAACCTAATTTGTTGACAATCGCCAGATGGGAAATTTTGCGGAAACTCAAGTATATTCCTTACGGTTGCGCCTCGAAAACGATAGAGTGCTTGGTCATCATCTCCAACAACACAAATATTTTTCTTCTGTCCCATCAATAGAAAGAGTAGCTTTTCTTGTATGGTGTTTGTGTCTTGATATTCATCCACCATTAGATAATCGAGCTTTTCTTGAAGCTCGCCCAGTAGACTTGGGTTCTCGCGAAGTAAAAGGTAAGTCTCGAGCTGAATACATGAAAAATCTAATGCATTATTTTTACTAAGCAGAGCTTGATATATGCGGTAGCTATCGCCCAATGCCTTTATTGCAATGTCTGGTGATTGGCATAACACCTCAACGTCTAAAGCCTCCTCAGACGTCTTGTTCAACCAACTCATCAAATTTTCTGACTTTACCCAAGCAGGTAGTTTATGCTCACCTTTAATATGTTCAACACCTTCAATATCTCTGAACTCTCGCAAGTTTTGATACAGAAAATACTGCTGGTCAAACTGATCCATCAATACAAAAGACCGTTTTAGACGCGTAAACTCTCGATGATCTTCTAGTATTCTTAAACAAATAGAATGAAACGTACCTAAATACATTTCGTTTACATTAAAATCCATCCCCAACTCAAGAATTCGGTTCGAGATTCGAGTCTTAAGCTCTTGTGCGGCTTTCTCGGTAAAAGTAACAACTAATAACCTATCAGCCACTGCTCCATGTTGATTTATTAAATTGATAATTCGCTCAACAAGTGTATAAGTCTTACCTGAACCTGGACCGGCAATAATTAATAATGGTCCCTTGTGATGAGCTATTGCTTGTCGCTGATACTTGTTAGGTGATGCCATAAGGTCCTTCTCCGACTAAAACTATGATCTGTAACCTGGAGCAATTGCTAGGTGAACAACACCATAGAGAGCCTGGCTGTTACGCAACCAAAGTTGATACTCTAGGCCCATTAACGAGTGTTCAGTTGAGCAATCCACATGCCATTGGCGAAGCAAATACCCAGCGGTTGCAGCTCTAATCTCAACCTTTAGAACGCCACCCGCCATGCCATAGTCCAGTTCAATCGCTTCGCTGTGCTCAATACGTGGATGCGGCACTAACTCCAGCTCAACAAATCGGTTCCATTGCCGGTCTTGGGTTTCGAGCTCGGTTTCAGATAAAGTGGAATCTTCAAGCACAACCGCTGCTTTAATTCTGGTCAGTACAAAGTCTCGAAATTCACCATGTTTGCGGTCAAAACCACGAACGTGCCAACGCAGGCCATTGTCCACCAGCGTATGCGGCACAATTTCACGCGTGGTTTCACCGCTCGATAACGACACATAGGTGATACTCAAGGCTTTGCCTTTGTGTTTGGCCTCGGTGACCTTCGCCACTATCGATAAACTCGGCTTGTTAAGGTGATAAGGCGCTTCACAAGCAAGAGGTGGTTTTACCTTGCCAGTAAAGCCATCTCCGTACCCTTGGCTAATGGTTGCCAGTGTTCTCACAACGTCATAGTCGAACAATGGGGCAAAAGCTTCACCACGCTTATGCAATTTGAGCTTTTGGTCATACTCAATGTTGCCTGGTGCAAGCTCTCGGTACATTGTGAAGTCTTTCGTTGCTTGTGCAGCGGCAATGCTGAAGCGATCAACTAAATCCGCCCGCACCGCTTCTCCCTTAAACAATAAGGTGAAATCGATGTGGGCAATACGATCCCTGGTTGCTTGTGGCAACTGCGCTATCTGCGAAAGCCTATCTGGCTTGCCTTTCGCACTTTTTTTAGCGAGTGAACTCGCTGGTACCTTTTGTTTCCGACCATCATTTGTCATGCGTCTTGTTTATCCAATTCAACCAGATTCTTAAAACTCTGTTTATAAAGTACGGACCGACATCGCGTAATCACATTGAAAAGCATCACTCAATGCTGCTCTTTATCCGCAATGACATAGAAATCTCTACCGGTTGAAGCTGGCCAGATGGCCATAAAACACTGAATAGGCCTCAACCTAATTAATTTTATTAGGTATCATCCTATCACAAATTATTTTGTAGGGAAGACTAAGCGGCAACTTTTTGATCTTGATTGCAATTGCCGCTCAGGTATGGGCATGAAGACCTTGTTTCGTGTCATTGGTGATAGCCGAGTTCAATGCGCTACCCGAACCAGTGGCACCACGATGTTACCGCGATGAGATCCCCCTTTGTCCGACTCTGTAGACATCAGGGCTCGTTGCTCACTCTCTCGAATGCGCCTGGCAACTTCTGCTTGGGCTGGTAGCAATGGCAGCATCCCTTCAGCAATCGCGTCCGGTGCAGACTCTTGGCCACAGGACATCAAGTGCTTCCATGGATCTTTAAGAAAGCGTTCGAACGTAATGCCAAATTCAATGATGCGGGCAGAGACGAAGATTTCGCCCCAGTATTCAATGTAGGTGTCTTGGTACATGGAAAGATTCCTCTTGTTGGTTATATACCCTTCCTACTTGCAGCCGCAGCGGTGTTACCTGCATTCGCTCACCCCAATCACATAGAAGATCTATGCTCATGGGGACTCGCTCACTTGCCGCCATGCTGCAACACCAAGTAGTTTGGGTATAACGTAAGTTCACTTTCCATTTTCCAGAGGTTTTCAAATATGCAAGGGGCTATGATAAAGCTTTAAATCGATTGCGGGCATCTTTGTAGTCATAGTGGGCATGTTCTGAACCACGATGATACAAATCATCCAGGTAAGTTTGTTCCTGCGGCAACTCGTCTTCGCTGATTTCGCGCCACCAATGTTTGTTGGCACCTTTAACACCGTCATGCCAGCGGTAACCACGCTCTTTTAAATAGTCCTTTACGTCAAATGGCGCACCAAACGCACGAACTAACACAGTTCGCCTGTCTGCTTCAGACAACAAGTTTGCAACGGACTCGGGCAACAATTGAAACAACCAGGCCATCGCCAAACAATCGGTTGCAGCTCGGTGTCCTTCATAGAACCAACCTAAGCGAAGCAGCAGGTACTCAAGTTTTCGACTTTCAAAACCCAGCGCCTTCCAATCTATGCCACTGGCTGAACAGGCCCAAGATAGATGGCCTAATGCCGCAAACCGCTTTTCAAAGAAAGGACGATCAAACTGTGCATTGTGTGCAACCACCAGCGGATCATCGGATAACCAACTCGCTACCAGTGAATCATCAATGTGCTGGCCTTGCACCATGTCATCGGTGATACCGGTTAACTCGGTAATCAGGTCAGGGATTGGCTTGCCGGGATCTTCATACAGGCTGATCACATCAACAATCGACACAATCCGCTTAGCTGATGGGCTGTAAAGCACCTTAACCATACCAAGCTCAATAATGGACTCATCATCGGCAGACAGTCCGGTTGTCTCTGTATCGAGCAGCACCATTGGCTGTTCATCACCGACCATAGGAGAAAGTTCAAGTGGCCAAGTCTGCGGCTCACGCGTTAAAGGAATGCGTTCCAGCAATCTAAAATCTTCTGGTCTTTCTGGGATATCCGCGAGGCGCTCTAGCGGAAATGGCGCAGGGGCTCTTGTCATTGATGGTTCCTCTTCAATTCTATTGTTCGCTTTGGGTTATTTCACTGTGCCACAGGTTGTACAAAATGCACCTTGGATACCTCAGCGTTTTTTTTAATCTTTCTACTGGGTGAACCCATGTATGAAGGCTTTGGCTAAGCCTTTCAGAAAGTCTTAGCTAAACCGTTTAGGTAACCCTTACCGATACCCTTTACGTATGGCTTAGCCAACTCCTTTTCAAACGGTTGCAAAAGGCTTGAACTGAGTTCGACTTAGCATTTTAATGATGCTCATGACTTCGCTTTAAGCCAGTAAATTCAATACGAAGCAGAATTTTACTAACTGTTTTTAAACCCTTTGCAAAGGGTTCAACAAGCCTTGTCTGACGGTTACTTGACCCATGCGTTAACCAGTAGCAGTAACAGGATCAGTAACAGAAACAAGATCAGTAGGCAGAAGCAGTATTGTCCAAGCCTTGCAGGCTTTGACGAGGGCGAGCAATCCCCACATCAAGCTTTTCACTACAAAAAATAAATCACATAAAACACAACGTCTTACTCGGACAACACCAGTTTTATCTACAATTTTACTTGTAGAAATCAACATAGCACTAGATACTGTATAAAAATACAGTATTAATAATGATTTTTCGAGGTTCGTCATGAGTGTCTCGCTGATAGGCCGTAGCGGCGCACTTGCTTTCATCAAAGCAAAGCGTCTACGTATTCCATTGTTCATGGAACGTGTTTCTGCTGGTTTTCCCTCACCAGCTCAGGATTATGTTGAGCAAACGCTCGACCTTAACGAGCTGTGCATCAAGCGACCAGCAGCGACGTTCTTTGTCCGTGTTGAAGGCGATTCAATGATTGATGCCGGGATTCACCCAGGTGACATTCTGGTAGTTGATCGCTCAGTCCAAGCCGAACACGGTGACATTGTGATTGCTGGTATTCATGGTGAATTTACGGTGAAAGAACTTCAATTGAGACCTTATGTCAAGCTTATCCCAAGAAACCAAGCATATGAACCCATCCATATTCCTGAAGGGACAGAGTTAGAGATTTTTGGTGTGGTCACTAATGTGGTGCGAAACATGCGCCGTAAGTCGTGACTATCCCATGCCTGTATTTGCCTTGGTGGACTGCAACAATTTTTACGCCAGTTGTGAGAAGCTGTTTCGTCCTGACTTAAAAGATACGCCGGTTGTGGTGCTGTCCAACAACGACGGCTGCGTGGTTGCACGGTCACGTGAAGCTAAGTTACTCGGTATTAAAATGGGCGTACCCGTCTTTCAGATCAAAGCTGAAATGCAGCGCCATGGTATTTTGGCATTCTCGTCAAACTATGCGCTGTATGCAGATTTAAGCAGTCGAGTGATGCGTACTTTGGAAGAGATGGCACCACGATTAGAGGTTTACTCTATTGACGAAGCGTTTTTGGATTTAACCGGTATTGAATCTGTCCTATCCCTTGTCGACTTCGGGCAACAAGTGCGAGAGCGCATAGGCCACTGGATTGGGATCACCGTCTGTGTAGGCATTGCACCGACTAAAACACTCGCCAAGCTGGCTAACCATGCCGCCAAGAAATATCCCGCCACTCAGGGGGTTGTAGACCTGACCAATCCAGATCGGCAACGTCGATTGCTCGCATTAGTCCCGGTTGATGATGTTTGGGGCGTTGGTAGACGGCTTTCTAAGCGATTAAATGCGTTGGGTATCACCACAGCCTTAGACTTAGCCAATGCATCTCCTAGAGCCATCAGAGACCAGTTTTCAGTGGTTTTAGAGAGAACCGTCAGAGAGCTCAATGGTGAGTCGTGCATTGAACTTGAAGAGATCCCGCCAACTAAGAAACAAATCGTCTGTAGCCGTTCATTTGGCGCAAAAGTAACGCAATTTGAATTGTTACGTGAGGCCGTATGTGAATACGCAACCCGCGCCACTGAGAAGCTACGCAAAGAACAGCAGCAAGCCAAAGTGATGACCGTGTTTATACGTACCAGCCCCTTTAAGGACAACGAGCCGCAATACAGTAACTCCGCATCGGGCGAGTTGCTGATCCCCAGTTGCGATACGCGGGATTTTATCGAGCTGGCCAATCACTTACTCAAGCGGATTTGGAAGGATGGTTTTCGTTATGCCAAAGCGGGCGTCATGCTGTCTGACTTTTACGATCCTGGGATGTTTCAACCAGGGCTATTCGATGAAGTATCGACCCGCTCTAATAGCCAGCAGCTAATGTCTGTATTGGACACCATTAACCAAAGCGGTGCCGGAAAGGTTTTCTTTGCTGGACAAGGTACGAAGAAAGATTGGTCGATGAAGCGAATGCATTTGTCTCCCGCTTATACAACACGCTGGGACCAGTTGCCGCGAGTTAAGTAGTTGCGATTTATGCTCCAGTCCGCCATGCAGGGAAATACCTAGTGTGTATGAATATAGGGTGTTAGCTTTTCGATTTCCTAAGGGGGCAAGATTAATTACTTGACAGAACTCATTGCGTCAAGGCATCATTTACATAGGTATTTTATGGATGCCAGCCCACCCCAAAGGCAAATCTCTTCAGAGAACCAACTATCCTTATTTAAACGTTTTTTTCAGCCATCGTATATGGTGAGGGGTGCACTTTAATCAATGGCTATTGAGGAAAACGCCATGTTAGCTAAGAAAAAAAATTTAATTGCTCACGCAAAAAAAACAGCAAAAAAACTCCACAAAACCTCTCCCGAAAAATCTCACAGCCAGTGGTTGATTCAAACCGCCCAAGATTTGGGATTTCGCGATTATAACGATTTACTTCAACAAAATAAAATTCAAGGCTCTGAACTCGAAGCTAATATTTGTCTGATTGATAAATACTCTGAAATCATCAAGAAAGTGCTCGCTGACTGCATAGACAAAGAACACAGAGATGAGTTAGTTAATGAGTTTTTGGGGTTGCTATCCACAGCCATCGATACTGATTCAAATTTAAAACATGTTGAGCAATTGACAAGATGGACTATTGATAAAGAAAAACTGAAACAACATGGATATTCTTGTCGTGAAGGCGAGAACAAACAGTATGAGGATTTAGGCTATATTTTAGTCGCCATTGGCCATTACTATAGATCTTTAATGGATAATTGTAGCTACCAAATTGGTGAGCATATTAACTTTAAAAGTTATTTCGGCTATTGGCTACGAGCTATGCACCCTGGCGCTCAAACTAGTTCAAAAGTTTTAGAAACACTTAAGCAACTCTACCCAGAAAACAGTGACCAAGGGCTCTCAACTGGGGCCACATCTTGGGCACCAACTTGGTGGTTACAGGAGCAAGGAAGAATTTAACTCCCTGTAATTTGCTGGGTTAGATATTCTAACCCGACAAGCTCAATAGGCATTCACTCTGCGACGCAGCATATTGAGCTTATCAACCTGGCGTCGAACATCACTGAAGAATTCTTCTTTCTCCATGGCCAGCGCTAACTCCCATTCTTTGGCCAAACCTTGGCAGTCCAAAAATGAGTATCTCAGCTTCGTCTTTGAGATACGCAGTCCCTTACTAAAGACTACTCGCTTGCCTCTTTGACCGTGAAAGCTGTTGATATACCACTCTATGCCAAAGCCATACTTAAAGTCTCTAATACGTACACCAAGCAGCCCCCAATCTTTAAAGGGCACATTCTCGCGAACCTTGTAATGGCTAACCCAAAAGTCATCAACTTCAGCTCGTGCGAGCGCTTTTAGCCTGTCTGTTTCTTGCTGCAATAAATTTGATACTTCCGATTTCCATAGTTCATTGACGATTACAACCAAACCAATTTCCCCATCCAATTAACCCCAAAAGCCAAAACCACTATCCGTTTGGCTTTTGGATCGAAACGCCAAACGTAAAACTGCCGTAACAATCACTGTTTGGCGTCTCGATATAAATCAACTCGCGCAATCCCATACCTGACAAGGGATACAGGCCAATTTCACTGAAAAACATCTAAAAAGATGTATCGCCATAAAGATACAAACCGTTTGGCGAGTTCAGGCCAAAATGCAAACGACGTTTGGCGTCTCGATTTTTTTGGCTAGGTCACCAGCCGCCAAACAGAGCCTATTCTCATATTTTTGCGAAAATGCAATAGGCAGATAGATGAAAGGATTTGTCACCTTTCTGCCCACCACCAGTACACCGAATCCTGATAATGACATTTGAGTGAACCGCCAGAGCACTTGGACATGCCCAAGCGTGACCAGTGCGGTTGATTGAAAACCGTTAGAGCACTTTGAGTGCACAGGAGATAAGTATGTTTGTACTAGGCGTAGATATCGGTTACTCAAACCTGAAGTTGGCAATTGGCCAATCAGGCAGTGAACCGAAAACTATTATTCTGCCTGCGGGGGCCGGTCCTGCGGATCGTATGCCGGAGCGTATTAGTGGAGGCGATGATGAAACTTGTTTGTATGTATCTGTCGATAATGAGCGTTGGGCCGCTGGTGTGCCTGCTGGACGCCTTCAAGGCTGGGAACGAGAGCTTCACCCGGAATATCCGACCACAAAAACCTATAAGGCGCTTTTTCATGCCGCCTTATTAATGACTGAAACAGAATCCATCGATTTGGTTGTCACTGGATTACCAGTTTCCCAGTTTCATGAACCACAACGTAAATCTGACCTTGTGAAGCGTTTAAAAGGTGTCCATCAAGTGACGCCAAAGCGCAGCATCACCGTTCATGACGTCAAAGTGCTGCCGCAGCCTGCCGGTGCCTATATGGATCTGGTTCAAACAGGTGGAGATTTGGGCTTGATTGAAGAAGGTCGCGTCGTCGTCATAGATCCCGGCTTTTTTTCTGTTGACTGGGTTGCCCTTGAGGCCGGAGAAATTCGCTACAGCTCATCAGGAACCAGTCTTCAGGCAATGTCCGTGCTACTGGAAACCATTGATAAGCTGATTTCGGAAGATCACGGTGCCAAAGTAGGTATGGATCGACTTGAAAAAGCCATGAGAACCGGCGACTTGCAGGTCCTGCTGTTTGGAGAAAAGGTCGATATTTCACCTTATCTAAATGCTGCCATGAAAAAGGTAGCGCCTGTTGCTCTTACAGCCATGCGCCAATCCATGCGTGACGAAAGCATCAATGCGGACTTGGTGTTGATCGCCGGAGGTGGAGCCATGGCTTATAAGGAAGCGGCAAAGGAGATTTTTTCACGAAGCAAGATCATCGTGCCGGAACAATCTGTTTTGGCGAACGTCCGAGGCTTCTGGTTTTATGGGGCATGATTATGAGAGTTGTCGTCAACATTCCCCCAGGGAGCCACCCTGAACTGCTCAAAGAATTGGAAAAGACGCCACCACGGGAACGCGCTGAGCGTCTGCGGATGCTGGCCACCTTTGGGTTAATTCAAATGAGCCAACCCAATCTATCCACGACATCTGCAACGGTGGATGGCCATGCTCCAGAAGTTGAAATTACTTCTGTGAGTACAGCGCTAGAACCCAAAGCAGAATCACGTAAACAATCATTAAAATCAAAACTAGGGCTGGGCCTTCAATAATCGTAAAACTTGGTCGAGTACCTTCTCCCCTAATCAGCGTAAAAAAATGACCCTAGAGCAAAGCGCATAGGGTCAAAATTATCATCAATACATAATTCATTTTGCGCGATACCACGCGATTATAGGCTATCTCGTAAAGACTGCCGTTTTTCTATCCACTCATCAACCTCACTCTCCTTCCAACCAACCGATCTCATTCCCAACGGAATTGGCTTCGGAAATTCACCTCGTGAAATGAAGGCGTAGATCGTGCTACGCGCGCAGCCAGTTTTTTGACTAAGCTCAGGCATTCTTATAATTCGAACGGTCATAATCATCTCCTTGTGTTTAGAATGATTACTATTCTATAAAGAACAGTGTTGTCTGAAGACCATTTAGATGCTCACTTTTTGCACTTATCTGTCTTGCATAACATTTAAAACTGAGAACGAACCAATCGAGTTATCTGAAATATAAGAACTCCACTTCTGCATCATTTCTCGGCGACGCTCCAAATAATTAGTTCGGTTGTAGGCGTTTCGTATTCTGTCTCGACCGACATGTGCTAAAGCGACTTCAATCAAATCTGGGTCTTCGGCCCATTCATTCAACGTTGTGCTTGCTAATGAGCGAAATCCATGGGCAGTTGTTCTATTCTTGAAGCCAATTCGCCCCAAAGCTTTGTTGATTGACTCTGAATCAATATGACGACGAAGACTCCGATTCGAGGGAAAGATAAATGGGCTGTTCGAGGATAAAGGCTTGATATTTTCGAGTATAGATAGCGTCTCTCTGGTCAGTGGCACTCTATGCTCACGTTTCATTTTCATTCGAGTACTTGGAATGATCCATGTCTTGGTGTTGAAGTCAATCTCATCCCAGCGAGCACCCGCTGCCTCAGATGGCCTTGTCATAGTGTGAAGTTGCCACTCGATAAGATAGCGTGTTGTGATGTATAAATTCGCGTGGCCCAGAGCTCTCATTAAATCGGAGATTTCGTCAGGGCTAAGCGCCTTCATATGCTCAACAATCGGCTTTTTAAAAACATCTCGGATTCCACTCAACGGGTTATGTTCGATATAACCGCTGTTTAGAGCAAAGTTCATCACTTCATTGAGCAATTGCGCGGATCGTTTTACAGTTTCGAGCTTACCTCGACTCTCTAAACCTCTTAAGACGTCAATTGTTGACGGCGCTCGAATCGACTTTATCGGAATCGAGCCCAACTTCGGAAATACATGAATTTCGAGTTTTCGCCAGTTGTCATGAAGTGTTTTTGCTTTAAGTTGGTTCGATTTAAAATCACGCCATTCTAGGGCTACTTGAAACAAAGTTTGAGCTTGAGTGAGTTTAACTTGGGCTTTCTTTTCAATTTTATCTATTTGCGGATCAATTCCATCAAGCAGAAGTCTACGCATTTCTTGAGCCTTTTCTCTTGCTTTAGCCAGTGAAATATCTGGGTATGGCCCTATCCCCATAAAGGTCTTCTTTCCGGAAACTGGACGGGTGTACCTAAACTCCCAATATCGTGAGCCTGATGGTCTGATGCAAAGGTACAAACCACCACCATCTGAACAGCGAATCGGTTTATTACGTTCTGCTTTAAGAGTTTGAACTTGTTTTGCAGTCAACTTGTTTAAGCTTGCCACGAGCACCTCCTTAGTCGAAAGTGTATATAGATTAAGTGGTCGAATTGAGTCACAAAAATCCACATACACTTTTCAGTTTTTATACATACATTTCAATACATTAAGTTGAAATTTAGCATTGAAAAATCGCCATAAATGGATGAGGTTCTAAGCGTAAGGCAGGATGTAAAGTGTATGTCATTAGATAGGTTAAAGAATCTTCATACTATTTAATCTACACCTAAAACGCGGATGGTGTAGAACAACACTAGATACATGCGGACATAAGTCATTGATTTTGATAATCTTAAGGCGTAAAAAAAGACGCCCTAAGACGTCTTTTTTTAGAATATGGCGGTGACGGAGAGATTCGAACTCTCGATACGTTGCCGTATACACACTTTCCAGGCGTGCTCCTTCAGCCACTCGGACACGTCACCGTTTTTGAAAAGCTAATTTCTTTTTGTAAAACACTGCTGCAGTGCGGTGGGTATAGTATGCAATCAACTTAAACGCTGCAAGGTTTTTCTCGTTTACAGCGTTTAAACGGTGATTAATTGACCTCAATTAGGCACGATAAGTATGAATCAAGAAATAAACCAAGCTTATCGGCTAAATCAGTTAACCATTTTTAGCCAAGGTAATTGTCGCGGCAAAATCGAGCATGCGATTAAGCGAACGTAACGCGCCTTCACGCAATTGCATATCAACAAATACTTCGCGACCTTGCGGCTGCGTTAATGCTTCTTCAATCGCTTTCAGGCCATTCATAGCCATCCACGGGCAATGGGCGCACGTTTTACAAGTTGCCCCTTCTCCTGCAGTTGGTGCGGCAAAAAACTCTTTATCTGGACACAGTTGCTGCATTTTATAAAAAATGCCACGATCGGTTGCTACGATGAATTTTTTATTCGCCATATTTTGCGCTGCTTTTATTAGCTGGCTGGTAGAGCCCACCGCATCAGCTAAATCAACGATTTCTTGTGGTGATTCAGGATGAACTAGCACTGCTGCATCAGGATGCAGCGCTTTCATGTCTTTTAACGCTTTAGTTTTGAATTCATCGTGAACGATACAAGCACCGTTCCACATAATCATATCAGCACCTGTATTCTTTTGAATATACGCGCCTAAATGCTTATCTGGTCCCCAAATGATTTTTTCGCCCATTTCATCTAAATGCTCAACAATTTCAAGCGCACAACTTGATGTAACAATCCAATCGGCACGTGCTTTTACCGCTGTAGAAGTATTGGCATACACTACGACTTTGCGATCTGGATATTGATCACAAAATGCTGAAAACTCGTCGATAGGACAGCCGATATCAAGCGAGCAGGTCGCTGCAAGTGTTGGCATTACCACCGTTTTTTCAGGAGTAAGTACTTTGGCGGTTTCTCCCATAAAGCGCACCCCAGCAACAACAATAGTAGTTGCTGGATGTTTGCTACCAAAACGGGCCATTTCGAGCGAATCGGCGACACAACCACCCGTTTCTTCTGCTAAAGCTTGAATTTCAGGATCGGTGTAATAATGCGCAACAAGTACCGCATTTTTTTCAATTAAGAGTGCTTTTATCCGCGCTTTATACTCAGCTTTTTCAGTGCCTGAAAGCGGGGTTGGTTTTGGAGGAAATATATAATCCTCAGGCATAATCTGTTCAGCTAGACTCATATTCTCGACCACAAAGTCCACAGTTAAAAATTGCTGCGAATTATACGGAAAATACAAACTAATTGACAGTATTGTGATAGATAATAAAGAAGAGTTTAAAAATGAAGATTATTAAGAGAATGGTGGGTCATGATGGACTTGAACCATCGACCAATGGATTAAAAGTCCACTGCTCTACCAACTGAGCTAATGACCCGCTCTGAGTGTTTCGTTTTATATCCCGATGAAAGCGCTCGGTTTCCTTTTTCGAGTTACCTCTAAAAGGATGGTGGGTCATGATGGACTTGAACCATCGACCAATGGATTAAAAGTCCACTGCTCTACCAACTGAGCTAATGACCCGCTCTGAGTGTTTCGTTTTATATCCCGATGAAAGCGTTCGGTTTCCTTTGTCGAGTTACCTCTAAAAGGATGGTGGGTCATGATGGACTTGAACCATCGACCAATGGATTAAAAGTCCACTGCTCTACCAACTGAGCTAATGACCCGCTCTGAGTGTTTCGTTTTATATCCCGATAAAAGCGTTCGGTTTCCTTTGTCGAGTTACCTCTAAAAGGATGGTGGGTCATGATGGACTTGAACCATCGACCAATGGATTAAAAGTCCACTGCTCTACCAACTGAGCTAATGACCCGCTCTGAGTGTTTCGTTTTATATCCCGATGAAAGCGTTCGGTTTCCTTTGTCGAGTTACCTCTAAAAGGATGGTGGGTCATGATGGACTTGAACCATCGACCAATGGATTAAAAGTCCACTGCTCTACCAACTGAGCTAATGACCCGCTCTGAGTGTTTCGTTTTATATCCCGATGAAAGCGTTCGGTTTCCTTTGTCGAGTTACCTCTAAAAGGATGGTGGGTCATGATGGACTTGAACCATCGACCAATGGATTAAAAGTCCACTGCTCTACCAACTGAGCTAATGACCCGCTCTGAGTGTTTCGTTTTATATCCCGATAAAAGCGTTCGGTTTCCTTTGTCGAGTTACCTCTAAAAGGATGGTGGGTCATGATGGACTTGAACCATCGACCAATGGATTAAAAGTCCACTGCTCTACCAACTGAGCTAATGACCCGCTCTGAGTGTTTCGTTTTATATCCCGATGAAAGCGTTCGGTTTCCTTTGTCGAGTTGCCTCTAAAAGGATGGTGGGTCATGATGGACTTGAACCATCGACCAATGGATTAAAAGTCCACTGCTCTACCAACTGAGCTAATGACCCAATTAAAGAAAATCTCTTTAATCTTGGTGCAGTTATCCGTTAGGAACTAACGAGCGGCTGCGGGCGCTTATAATACTTATTTAAACGGTGAGTGCAATATAAAATTGTACTTTTCTTTAGTTTTTACACTCGGTTGACTAATTTTAGACCGCTTTAGCTAAAAAGCAGTCTAATTTGAAAAGTTAAGGTTTAGAAATCCGATCTTTTGCTAATTTTGCTGCCGTTGAATCTGGGTATTGATCAACAAGCTGCTGCATTATAGTTTTAGCTTTTGCATCATTACCTTGTTTTTGTAATACGGCTGAAAGCTTTAACATTGCATCTGGTCGTTTATTAGAGTCAGGATATCCATTCACCACAGCTTCAAAATGTGATTTAGCCGCATCAAGATCGTTTTTCATCGATTGTAACTGACCCAACCAATAATGTGCATTAGGGACATAGACGGATTGTGGGTATTGTTGCAAGAACGATTGAAACTGTGGAATAGCCTGATCATAGCGCTTATCTTTCATAATCATTTGTACAGCGCGGTCATAAGCATCATTCTCAGATAAGTTGCTGCTTATCATTGGCACTTCTTCGCCAACCGGCTCTACATCGCGTGGTTCTGGTTTTGCGTAAACATTAGAAACACGCTCTTCAATTTCTTGATAGAGTTCTCGTTGACGCTGTAGAATTTTTTCAATTTTATAGCCTTGTTCTTCGGTGCTACCTCGAAGCTGGCTTACTTCATCTTGTAATACTTGAAACTGCTGCTGTAATTCAACTTGCACCAAGTTACGTGATTTGATCATGTTTTCTATCGCGGCCACTCGGGTTTCTATGTCTGAGGTTGAATTACCAACACTAGAAACAGGAGCGGGAGCAGCCCAAAGTTGAGTGCTCCCGCCCAGAAGAATAGCCGCCAAAATAATTTTTGGCTTCATATTTTCTTTTCTTTATTTTAGTACACTAAAACCGCACGACGGTTTTTAGCAAAAGCTTCTTCAGTGCGAGATTTAATCATTGGTTTTTCTTCACCATAGCTCACTACAGATACTTGGCTTGAAGATACACCTAAGCTTTGTAAATAAGTAACTACAGCATCACCACGACGCTCACCTAAAGCGATATTGTATTCTGGCGTACCACGCTCATCGGCGTGACCTTCTACTAATACTTTAACTGATGGGTTTTTTACTAAAAAGTCAGCATGTGCTTGCAGTAATTCAGCATATTGGCTGCTTACTGTTGCAGTATCAAAATCAAAGTAGATTACTTGCTCTTGACGAAGTGCTTCATATTTCTCACGTAACTTTTCTTCAGCTGTTTTCTCACGTGCGATTGTTTCTACTTGAACTTGCTCAACTTCTTGTGCTTGATTCGTTTGATTCTGTGACGCACTTTCATCAACATTTGATGAAGAGCTACATGCTGCCAATGTCATTACTGGCACTGCGATTAGCAATGCTTTTAAAACTTTATTAAGTTGCATTAAATTAGATTCCTTTGTTAAAAATGAAACCAGTTGTTATAAAAATGGTGACCAAGCGGGTGCTTTAACTTGTCCGTTTGCAACAGGAAGACGCGCTTTAAAACGTCCATCTGTTGAAACTAAAGCAAGTACCTGCTTATTATCATGTAGCGTACTATAAATTATCATCGAGCCATTTGGTGCCATGCTCGGTGACTCATCCAGTCGAGTGCCAGTTAAAACCTGGAAATCGCCTGTTTTAAGTTCTTTTTTCGCGATATGGTAGCGACCTGCGGTACGATTTACCATGATCAAATCTTTACCATCTGGCGTAATTGACCCTGCTAAATTCATGTCACCGTCAAACGTTAACCGACGCGTTTTTCCAGTTGCTAAATTTACGCTATAAATTTGGGCATTACCACCTCTTTCGGATGTAAAAACAATTTCTTGGCTATTTGGATGCCAACTTGGCTCTGTATCAATACTGCGATGACGCGTTACTCTTCTTTCTACGCGTGTTTTTAAGTCCATCACATAAATTTCAGTCGCTCCATCTTTATCTTTTGATAGAACAAGTGCCAATTTTTTACCATCAGGTGAGAATTTTGGTGCGCCATTAATTCCTGGGTGAGACGTTAAACGTTCACGCTTACCTGTATAGATATCTTGGATATAAATCTGGCTTTGACGATTTTCAAATGTCACATAAGCCAACTTTGTACCATCAGGTGACCAATCAGGTGACATTAAAGGCTCTTTAGAGCGCAATAAGACTTGCTCGTTGTAGCCGTCATAATCTGCAACAACTAATTGATAAGGCATTGCCTGTTCATCACGCACAAGTACATACGCTACTTTCGTCAAAAATGCACCACGCTCACCTGTGAGTGCTTCATAAACTACATCACTAATTCTGTGACCGTAACGACGAAAACTATCATCACTAATCACCGTTTGACGCGAATCTAATACATGATCTTGGTTATTTACTAATCGACCATTACTCAGCGCTTGAGTTTGACCACCCGTTAACTGACCTCTTAATACATCAATTAGCTCGTAACTAACTAAATAACGACCACCCGTTTGCTGCTCAACTCGACCTACAACAATTGCTTCAACACCTTCTTGCGCCCAAGCACCGTAGTCAACTTCACTATCTTTTGTCGGTTTTTGTGGCATGTTAATCGTAGCAATAGGATTGAATTTACCACTTCTGCGTAAATCAGCTGCAATTACTTCAGCAATATCAGCAGGAGCGGCACCAACACCGATATATTTAAAAGGCACTACACCAATGGGACGAGCAGAGTTAACCCCTTCAGTGATAAATATCTCAAGTGCCGCAAAAAGCTGGCTACTCGTAATGAGTAAGGTTAAACCGACTAAATATTTAAATCTGTTGAACATACGACCCCTTATAACTCAGGTTTAAATGTTAAATTAATATTTTTAAGTTGCTCAAAAACATCTTTGTCTTTTGACACTGGTAAAGTTTCGGCCAATCTGATGGCACGGATCACAGCTTCACACACTTGCTTATCTCCACCTAAAGATTGTACCTGAGTAACAAGCCCATTAAATGCAAGTTTTATATTTACCTTGCACTGCTTTCCTTTCATATTCTCATCTTGAAGAAGGTTTTGCTGGATCCTTGCTTGGATCATCGCCTGATACTTTTCAACTTCAGTTAAAACCTGCTGACGTTTTGCACGATTACGAGAGGCCTGCTCCTGAGCTAATTGCTCTTGCAATATTTGCTCTTCTTGAGCTTGTCTTCGTTTACGCTCTGCTTCTGCTTTAGCCTCTGCTTCTTTTTTCAGACGATCTTGCTCAGCTTTTTTTAACGCTTCTTCCTGTTTTTTACGCTCAGCAAGCGCATCTTGTGCTGCTTTTTGCGATTTTAACTTCTCTTCTTCAGCTTGTTTGGCTTTATTTTGTTCATCTTTTTGCTTTTTTTGCGCTTGAGCAGCAGCGGCATCTGCCTCTTTCTTCTCAAGTTCTTTTTGTTTTCTTTGCTCTTCTAATTTTTTGATACGCTGAGCTTCTTCTTCTCGCTGTTTTTTAGCATTTTCGGCTCTTTTTTCCAAATCACGTAAACGCTGTTGCTCGTCACGCTTTTTGTTCGCATCTTGTTTTTTAAGCTCTTCAATTCGTTGATTAACAGCTTGTTGATCGACTGCTATTGCTTCAACCGCATCTTGACTTTCGGCAAGTTCTTGCGGGCTATTAAGTTGTACTTCAAGTACCTTAGGTTCTGAGGATTCAAAACTAGCACTTAATACCAATACAACAACCAATCCAACATGTAAGCCGGTCGATTTTAATAATGAGGGGAGTATTTCGTTAAACAGCACAATTATTTCTCAAATGATTCAGTCATCAAACCCACAGATGGTACACCTGCACGTTTTAAAAAATCCATTAATAGCAGAACTTCTTGATAAGATACTCGCCCATCACCTTTTATCATAACGGGTGTTAAGGGGTCTTTATCAATAGCAAGTTTTACTTGCGCAGCAATATCAATAGCATCCATTGGTTCTTCAGGGTCAATTCCGATGCTCGCAAAATACTGACCTTCTGCATTAATCGATATAACAATTGGCGGCGCATCTTTACTTTCTACAACCTCTGACTGCACCATTTTTGGTAATTCAACGTTCACACCATGATTAATCAAAGGCGCTGTAGCCATAAAAATAATTAACAACACCAACATAACATCGATATAAGGAACAACATTAATCTCAGCAACAGGGCGACGTTTTTTACGTTGATACATTATTGTTGCGCCTCATTTTGCGCAACTGCTTGACGATGAAGAATATTTGAAAACTCCTCCATAAAATTACCGTAGTTTGACTCAATCTTTTCTACTTTATGTGCAAAACGGTTATACGCAATTACCGCAGGGATAGCAGCAAATAAGCCCATTGCTGTTGCGATTAGTGCTTCTGCAATACCAGGTGCAACCATTTGCAAAGTGGCTTGCTTTACCTGACCTAACGCGATAAAGGCATTCATAATTCCCCATACGGTACCAAATAAACCGATGTAAGGACTAATTGAACCCACTGTTGCTAAAAAAGATAAGCTTGATTCTAGTTTTTCCATCTCTCTTGAAAGTGCTACTCGCATTGCACGATGAGTACCATCCATTATCGTTCCAGCGGCAGTTAAATTACTTTTTGATAAACGAGCAAACTCTTTAAAACCGGCAGTAAATAATGACTCTAACCCATCAAGACTTTGTTGGCGCGCAGATAGCTCGGTGTAAATTTTGCTTAAATCAGTGCCAGACCAAAATTTATCTTCAAACTTTTTGGCTTGAATTTGGGCTTCTTTTAATGCTTTTTGACGCTGAAAAATCATAGTCCATGAGATAACAGATAAGCCAACCAACATCAACATTACCATTTGTACTAAAAAGCTGGCTTTTAAGATTAGGTCTATAAACGAAAGTTCTGCGGTCACTACAATAGTCTCCAAATTTGTGCGCTTGATATGTTTTATTGGCTAAATTAGTCTTAATGATTAAAAATAAGTTCATAAACAAGATGTTTATATCACTAAGCCCTTTAAATATGCCCTAGTGTAACGAGACAAATCACGACTTACAATCACTGTCTAGCAGATAAAAAGTGAATATTTAAAAATAAATTTCGCAAAAATGTCGATTCTGAATATTCACTGACTAACATCGATAAATATTAAATAAAAAACCAATAAATAATCTGTAAAATGGTGATTAATACAAACTCGTTTGACGATACAACGCGCATAAAAAAATAAATTTCGAGATACATATTTTAATTGTTCAATAATAAAACAAAATTAAAGTGAACATATAAAATCAGATACTTAACTGTTGTTTATTGCCTAAGACAAATACATATTTCATTTAAATAATTCTTCACATTAGTTATTTTTATCTGAATGTTAAATTTTTCTAGTTTGAACACTTTGCAACTTATCTGTAATATTTAACTTGTACTGAAGGAGCAGCGTTGCTCCTCACCAGTTACCAGTAAAGTGATTCTGATTTTTCATTTTACTCTACATTAAACGTCAGACATTTAATGTTCCCTGGATACTTCCTTCAACTTGTTGTTTTGCCCGCATTCTTATTGAACGCGGGCTTTTTTTTGCCTGTAATTTCAGCTTTTCAGACTGTTATCGATGAGAGTAATAAACAGTGAGTAGCTAGATAAAGCCAACCGTTTTGGTAAATAAACTCAAGATTCACCGCTAATTCAATACACTGTTAAGTCTCTTATCCAGAACAGAGTTTAAATAAGCAGCAACGAGTCCAAACATTTATTCCGACAAAAATGTGTTACTCTCTGTTGAATTTCCACATGACTAAAAAGACACCGCCGAAGCGGTGTTTTTTTAGTCATGTATCTTTAATTATCAAACCAAAATGTAGGTAGGCTCTATCGGACACTATTCGCCCTCGAGGCGTACGTTGAATAAACCCTTGTTGGATCAAATAAGGTTCTATTACATCTTCAATGGTTTCGCGCTCTTCACCGATTGCAGCCGCTATATTATCAAGCCCTACGGGGCCACCTGAAAACTTTTCAATTACAGCCAATAGATACTTTCTATCCATAAAATCAAACCCTTGCTTATCAACATCCACCATATCTAGCGCAAGACTGGCAATGTGTTGATTAACTGTACCATCAGCTTTAACCTGTGCGTAATCACGAACACGACGAAGCAAACGATTTGCAATGCGTGGCGTACCGCGAGAACGCATTGCTATTTCGTTGGCACCTTCATCATCCATTTGCAAATTTAGGTAATGAGCAGAGCGTTTTACAATACTGGATAAATCAGCAACAGAATAAAATTCTAAACGCTGCACAATCCCAAATCGATCTCGAAGCGGTGATGTTAATGAGCCTGCTCGTGTAGTTGCACCAATTAAGGTAAATGGGGGTAAATCGAGTTTAATTGAACGTGCAGCGGGGCCTTCACCAATCATAATATCAAGTTGGTAGTCTTCCATGGCTGGATATAAAATTTCTTCTATATGTGGGCTGAGCCGATGAATTTCATCAATAAATAGCACATCATGAGCTTCAAGATTCGTGAGCATGGCCGCTAAGTCGCCGGCTTTTTCAAGCACAGGGCCTGAGGTAGTTTTAATACTGACACCTAACTCATTGGCGACAATATTAGCAAGAGTCGTTTTACCAAGCCCTGGTGGACCAAAGATAAGTAAGTGATCAAGCGCTTCTTGCCTACTATTAGCTGCTTGAATAAAAATCTCCATCTGCCCTTTTACATGGGGCTGACCGGTATAATCAGCTAACATTTTTGGTCTAATAGCACGGTCAATACTATCTTCATTACCTACTTCGGTGGGTTCGATCAGTCGATCTGCTTCTATCATGCCTGTCTCTTTTTCGCTTATAGCATTGATTTAAGCGCTTCACGGATCAAAACTTCTGAGGTTTTACCCGGTGCGCGTAAACTTTTAACCGTTTTTTCTGCTTGGGCTTGTTTATACCCTAATGCGACTAAGGCTGCAATTGCATCATCTTCAGCACTATCGTGTGTATTTGGTCCATGCTGCATTTCAAGTACGAGTTCGTTACTCGTGGGGTTAAATAAATCTCGGCCCCAGTCTTTTAATCTATCTTTCATTTCCAGCACTAAGCGCTCGGCCGTTTTTTTACCCACGCCAGGCAATTTAACTAAACTGGTTGCATCTTCATGCTGCACGCACTGAACAAATTGATCAGCCGACATACCTGATAAAATAGCTAACCCAAGTTTCGGGCCAACGCCATTGGCTTTAAGCAGCTCACGAAACAACGCCCGTTCGGCTTTATGATTAAAACCAAACAACAATTGCGCGTCTTCACGTACTACAAAATGGGTATACAGCGTTGTTTTTTCACCTTCTTTAGGGAGATGGTAAAAACAGGTCATCGGTAAATGAACCTCGTAACCAACACCGGCTACATCCAATAAAATTTGAGGAGGTTGCTTTTCTACTAAAATGCCACTTAATCTTCCAATCATGTGATTACCTTAATCGACCGCGGACGGTTTTTTTCGCTTGTCCGGCTAATTTAATTAAACTTTGCTGAGAATGCCCATGACACATCGCAATCGCAAGCGCATCGGCAGCATCAGCTTGTGGCATACTTGGCAGTGTCAGTAAGGTTTTAACCATATGCTGAACTTGTTTTTTATCAGCACCACCATTGCCCACCACCGCTTGTTTGACTTGCCTCGCTGAATACTCACAGACCAATAAATCAGCCATTGTTGCCGCAACAATAGCGGCTCCCCGAGCTTGGCCAAGTTTTAATGCAGAATCAGGATTATGAGCCATAAAAACTTGCTCAATGGCAAAGGCGGTTGGTTGATATTGCTCAATAATTTGGCTCACACCTAAATAAATCATTTTTAAACGTTCAGCTAAAGGTTTATCACCAAGCCGAATACAGCCACTGCCTAAATAACTGTATTTACTCCCTTGCAAACGAATTACGCCGTAACCCGTTAAACGTGACCCTGGGTCAATTCCTAAAATAATTGCCAAACGCCCTGCCTTTTAATACATTAAAATCCGCTAAATGATGCCTTACAACTGTATAAATTACCAGTGCATTTACGATTAATTATAGAATGGTAAAAATTAAACAATAAAAAAGACGGCCAAGGCCGTCTTTTTTATTCATCTAATTTAATTAAGCATCTTTTGTTGGCAACGCAACTGCAACTGCTAATTCTTTTAATGAATCAGGATTAGCAATACTTGGTGCATTGGTTAATAAACACGACGCTTGAGTTGTTTTAGGGAACGCAATAACGTCACGAATATTATCAGTACCACATAACAACATCGTTAAACGGTCTAAACCAAATGCAAGACCTGCATGTGGAGGCGTGCCGTACTTTAATGCATCAAGTAAGAAACCAAACTTATCTTGTTGCTCTTGCTCATTAATACCTAAAATTCTAAACGCTGTAGCTTGCATGTCGTTGTTAAAAATACGCACCGAACCACCGCCCACTTCATAGCCATTTAAGACCATGTCATACGCATCTGAAATTGCAGATGCCGGATCAGCCTCTAGCTGTGCTGGAGTCATATTTTTTGGCGCTGTAAACGGATGATGCACTGCGTGTAATGTGCCTTCATCATCTTCTTCAAACATTGGGAAATCAACAACCCACAACGGTGCCCATGCTTTTAAATCTGTTAAGTTTAAATCTAAACCTAACTTGATACGAAGTGCACCCATTGCTTCATTAACAACATTTTTCTTATCTGCGCCGAATAAAATAATATCGCCAGTTTGTGCGTTAGTACGCGCTAAAATTGCTTCAATGATGTCTGATGATAAAAATTTAGCGATTGGAGATTGCACACCTTCAGCACCTAAAGTACGGTCGGTGATTTTCATCCACGCCAAACCTTTAGCGCCATAAATACCAATAAACTTGGTATAGTCATCAATTTGTTTACGTGACAGCTCAGCACCACCAGGCACACAAATCACTGCTACACGGCCTTTTGGATTATTCGCAGGCCCTGCAAACACTTGAAATTCAACATCTTTTAATAAGTCAGCGACATCAACTAATTCAAGCGGGTTACGTAAATCTGGCTTATCTGAACCATAACGCGACATTGCTTCGTAGTATGGCATTACAGGGAAATCACCCAAATCAGCACTCAGTAATTCATTCCACATTTGTCGGATCATTTTTTCAGTGATTGCACGTACTTGATCTGAACTCATAAACGACGTTTCAATATCGATTTGAGTGAATTCAGGTTGGCGATCAGCACGTAAATCTTCATCACGGAAACATTTAACAATTTGATAGTAACGGTCAAACCCAGACATCATGAGCAATTGCTTAAATAGCTGCGGTGATTGTGGTAGCGCATAAAAACTACCTTTATGAACACGGCTTGGTACTAAATAGTCACGCGCACCTTCTGGCGTTGCTTTAGTTAAAACAGGTGTTTCAATATCTAAAAAGCCGTTTTCATCTAAAAAGCGACGCACAAAGCTACTTGCTTTAGCGCGTAATTTAATACGATCACTCATTTCTAAACGACGTAAATCTAAATAACGGTATTTTAAACGCATTTCTTCAGAGTTAACTTGGTTAAAATCTAACGGTAACGGCTCTGAACGATTAATGATTTGAAGCCCTTTACCTAAAATTTCAACTTCGCCTGTTGCCATCCCTTTATTCACTTGGCTATCAGGACGTGCGCGAACAACACCGGTGACTTTTACACAGAATTCATTACGAAGCTGATTCGCTGTATCCATTAATCCGGCAACTTCTGGATCAAATACCACTTGCACCACACCTTCACGGTCACGTAAATCAATAAAGATTAAACCACCAAGGTCACGGCGTTTATTGATCCAACCACAAAGCTCAACGGTTTGTTCTAGATGGGTTTTATTTAGTTGTCCGCAATATATAGAGCGCATAGTTATCCTGTCAGTCTCAGTATTAGCCGCTAAATTGGCTAATTAACTCGATTCGTTTAAAAAAATTAGCGCCAATTATATAAAAATCCTCGTCAATGTCATCTAACTAAGCCGTTAAAGCGCAATTATTTTTATGGCGTCGCATGCAATACAAGTCTTTGGTATGCTTATACGCAATTGCCACCGGATTATTTATCATCATGCTGTATTTAGGATGCCCACAATGGGGCTCGGCACATTGGAAAGGTCGATTTTTAACTCGCGATTGTTCGAACGTTGAGATGCTCAGCCAATATGCGCAAATTTTTAATTCGGTAGAAGGCAATACCAGCTTTTATGCCGATCCGAGCCCAGAGACTATTTTAAGGTGGCAACACAGCATTCCATCCAGTTTTAAATTTACATTTAAGATCCCAAAACGTATTTCTCACGAAGCTGCGCTATTAAATGTGAGCAACGATTTTAAACAGTGGTGCCAACTCTTTAGCCCTTTATTTCCACACATTGGTTCGGTGATGTTGCAATTACCTAAATCTTTTAGCCCAGTCCACTTACCTAGATTGGCTGATTTTTTAGCTCATATTCCCGCACAACTCCCATGCTCGGTTGAAGTTAGAAATCTTGGTTTTTTTAATAAAGACGAGCACGAAATAGCCCTAAACCAACTCTTAATCAAACATAATGTAGATAGAGTGATGATGGATACCCGGCCTTTATTTAGCGAAGCGCCTACATCTGAAGCCATTATTGATGCACAAAATAAAAAACCAAAAGTACCTTTGCATGTCATAAGTACAGGTAACGCCCCCATTATCCGCTTTGTTGGCTGTACTGATTTACCTAGCAATCGCCCTTTTTATAATCCTTGGCTTGGAAAAATTAAACAATGGCTTGGTGAGGGTAAAACACCTTATGTCTTTTTTCATACTGCCGACAATCACGACTCCCCTTTGCTAGCACGTCAATTTATGCACGATTTAGGGTTAGACCACCCAGTTTTAAAACCTTTTTTAGCTGAAAAAGAAAGTAAACAAAACAGTTTGTTTTAGCGCTCTGACTTCAGACTTGAATTTGATATGATCGTACTTTTACAAACTTGGGCTACATAATGAGCGAAAAACACTATTTTTCAGGTTACCCAGAAAACATTCAACACCAAATCAGTAACTTGATAAAACAAGGCAAGTTAAAAAAATACTTATTAAATAAATATCCTCAGCCCCATAAGATCAGCTCAGACAAAGCCTTATTTAGTTTTACAAATCAGTTAAAACAACAATTTCTAAAAAATACGCCTGCTATTAATAAAGTCATTTATAAAAAACAAAAAGATTTAGTACAAAATGCGTTAGGAACTCATACCTTTACAAGTAAAAACCATGGTGGAAAATTAAAAAGCGCCCATGAAATTGCCATTGCTGCACAATTGAAATCAGCACCAGAAGCATTACTCAAAGTATTAGTCGTACACGAATTAGCTCATTTTAAAGAAAAAGACCATAACCGTGCCTTTTACAATTTATGCGAGCATATGGAACCGAGCTATCACCAACTCGAACTTGATTTACGGCTGTTTATCTATTTATGTGAGCAAGAAGGTGAACTCTATAAACAATAAAAAAGGCGCAAAATGCGCCTTAAGTATTTAAAAGAAATTTACAGGCCTAGTCCGGCCATAAAATCATCATCATCGTCGTCTTCAAGTTGAGCATTTTCTTTTGCGGTTTTATCGTCATCAATTTGTTTTTTAGTATCCGCAATAATGGTATCTGGGTCTTCATCTTCAACAATATCAAAGTCATGAAGTTTAATGAATTCTGTTTTATCCATCGCAAGCTCTAAGTAAAATATATTTTGATTGCGGGTGGTAAACGTAACTCTACGTGCTTGAGGTCTATCCATAGTGGTATCAACCGAAATTTGTACTTGTTTGTTAATCGCCATCATTTTGGGCTGGTTTTGTGTAATTGAGGTATGCAGTTGCGAGCGTACTTTTCCCGTGAAATCCCCAACAATTTGATTCATTAACTCACCCATGACATTTGACACATCGTCTGATAAATGACTTTGAGCTATTTCAGATTCAGGCATGCCCATATTACGCATGTAATCACCATAAATCTCCATCGCAGCTTGTGCGGTAAAATTAGTTACAACTAAGCCAGTAAAACCACCATCAAATAAAACAAAACAACCAATATCGGGGCGCATACACGTACGGGTGATTTTTTGAACCATGGCTGAATAACTAATGCGGTTTCCACTGGCTGAAGTTAAGACTTCGGTTACTGAACGGCAAAGGGTTGATAAGATATCCTCAGTGCTAATTACTTTATTTTTATTCATTTTTGTCACTCTTGTTAAGACCTTACCTCAGTATAGAAGCGTTATTTTATTTTGCCGAACAAACTGAGTTTGCAATTTATCACTGACTAACGTGGTAAATATGCGTAAAATGGACCGATAGAATATGCATAGGTAAGCTACTGTGACCATTAAAGACACTATTTATGCAACCTCACAAGCAATTGCAGACTTTACGTTTGATGCCAAAGTGGTTGAAGTATTTCCAGACATGATCCAGCGCTCAGTGCCTGGTTATGCCACCATTGTGAGTACAATGGGAAAATTAGCAGGGCAATTTGCGCAAAATAATTCGAATCTTTATGATTTGGGTTGCTCGCTAGGCGCTGTTACGCTGAGCATGCGCCGTACCATTGAAAAAGAAAATTGCACCATTATTGCGGTCGATAATTCAACAGCAATGGTTGAACGGTGTCGATTACATTTAGATGGTTTTCGCTCACAAGTTCCTGTTGATGTTCGTTTAGCCGACATCACTGAGTGCGCTATTGAAAACGCATCAGTTGTTGCGCTCAATTTTACTTTACAGTTTATCCCTCTTGAACAACGCCATGCCTTGTTGAATAAAATCTATCAAGGATTAAAACCAGGCGGTGTATTACTATTAAGCGAAAAATTTCGCGGTGAAACCGAACAAGCAGATTCATTATTAATCGATTTGCATCATGATTTTAAACGCGCAAATGGGTACTCGGAACTTGAAATTAGCCAAAAACGCACAGCGATTGAAAATGTGATGCGTCCGGAGCCTTTAAGCATGCACTTGCAACGTTTAACCGACATTGGTTTTTCTCAAACGAATGTGTGGTATCAGTGCTTTAATTTTTGTTCAATGATCGCCATCAAATAGAAGTAACAACATGAATAACTGGTTTACACAATTTTATGGCCAAATTGCCGAAACAGAACTTTCGCCTTGGCTTGAAACTTTACCGCGTCAACTTGCTCTATGGCAAAAGGAAGCGACCCACGGTGAATCTGCCAATTGGCAAAAAGTTTTAAAAAATTTACCTCAAGCTCATACCGAACACGTCAATGTGCTGAATAAAGTTGAAATTGGCCTCGCTGATGAACTTTCTGACGGTCAAAAAAAGCAACTCACGCATTTACTCAAAGGACTTATGCCTTGGCGTAAAGGCCCCTTTTATCTGCATGGTATTCATATTGATACTGAATGGCGCAGTGATTGGAAATGGGATCGCCTCATCGAACATATTTCACCGCTTGATGGGCGCACCGTATTAGATATTGGCTGCGGTTCGGGTTATCACTTGTGGCGAATGCGAGGAGCTGGCGCGAAATTTGTGGTTGGTATCGACCCGACTGAGTTGTTTTTATGCCAATTTCAAGCAATCAAGCACTATCATCCCGACCCAAGTGTTCATTTACTGCCACTGGGTGTAGAGCAGCTACCTGAATTAAAAGCGTTTGATACGGTTTTTTCTATGGGGGTATTATACCATCGCCGCTCCCCGATTGATTTTCTAACCCAGTTAAAAGCACAACTCAAACCCGGTGGTGAATTAGTCCTTGAAACATTAGTTATCGAAGGGGATGTCAATACCGTATTAGTGCCAACTGACCGGTACGCAAAAATGCGCAATGTGTGGTTTATTCCAAGCTGTGATGCCCTAACGTTATGGCTAGAGCGTGTTGGCTTTAAAAATGTAAAAGTCGTCAACAAGGACATGACTTCGCTCGATGAACAGCGAAAAACCGATTGGATGCCAACAGAATCGTTGAGTGATTTTTTAGATCCCCTCGACCCGACAAAAACCATTGAAGGTTACCCTGCCCCATTACGCGCTATTTTTATCGCAAACGCTTAACCATCGAGTCTGGTCGTACCAAGGTACGGCCAATCTATACGTTTATTTACCGAAAATCCTCTTACACCCTTGGTTTTAATCTAGCCGCACTGCCTAAATTCATGTAAAATGCGCGAGTTTTCTATGCAACCCACATGCAACTGTTAAGGAAATTCTGTGAGCGAACAAAAACAGTCTCTAAGTTACAAAGACGCCGGTGTCGATATCGATGCAGGCAACGCACTGGTTGAGCGCATTAAAGGCGCAGTAAAAAGAACCAGACGTCCCGAAGTAATGGGCGGCCTAGGTGGTTTTGGTGCTCTTTGCCAAATTCCAACCGGTTATAAAGAACCCGTATTAGTTGCAGGCACCGATGGTGTAGGTACTAAACTTCGTCTTGCAATTGACCTTAAAAAGCACGATACCGTTGGTATTGATTTAGTAGCAATGTGTGTCAACGACCTGATTGTACAAGGTGCTGAGCCACTCTTTTTCCTCGATTATTATGCAACTGGTAAACTTGATGTTGATACTGCAGCTGATGTAGTTACTGGTATCGGTAAAGGTTGTGAGCTTTCAAACTGTTCATTAATCGGCGGTGAAACTGCTGAAATGCCTGGCATGTATGAAGGTGAAGATTACGACATCGCTGGTTTTTGCGTGGGCGTAGTTGAAAAATCAAAAATCATCGACGGCTCAAAAGTAGCTGCAGGTGACCAAATTATTGCACTTGCCTCAAGTGGCCCGCATTCAAATGGCTACTCTTTAGTACGTAAAGTACTTGAAGTTTCTGGTGCTGATACAAATGCAGAGCTTGAAGGTAAACCTCTAGGTGAGCATTTATTAACACCGACACGTATTTACGTTAAGTCAGTACTAGAGCTATTAAAAACCGTAGATGCGCATGCGCTTTCACATATTACTGGCGGTGGCTTTTGGGAGAACATCCCTCGCGTATTACCAGAATCTGCAAAAGCAGTGATCAATGGTGATAGCTGGCAATGGCCTGCTGTTTTCAATTGGTTACAAGAAAATGGTAACATCAGCACGCATGAAATGTACCGCACATTTAACTGTGGCGTAGGTATGATAATTGTTGTTCCAGCAGCCGATGTTGAGCAAAGCTTAGCGATTTTAACTGCAGCTGGCGAAAATGCTTGGCATATTGGTGAAATTCAAACTGCTAAGGCTGATGAAGAACAAGTTGTTATCACAGGCGTTAACTAAATGAAACCAACGCGCATTGTGGTATTAATTTCGGGCAGCGGTTCGAATTTACAAGCCATTATTGACGCGGTTCAGGCAGGTGATATTAACGGTGAAATTTGCGCCGTTATCAGCAATAGGCCCAATGTACTGGGCCTAGAACGAGCAACTAAAGCATCCATCGATACGCTTGTGTTAAATCACAAGGAATTCGACTCTCGTGATGCTTATGATGCTGCTTTGATGAATAAAATTGATAGCTTTACACCAGATTTGATTGTATTAGCTGGTTTTATGCGTATTCTAACCCCTAGCTTAGTGCAAAAATATTTAGGAAAAATGTTGAACATTCATCCTTCTTTGTTGCCTAAGTATCAGGGACTGAATACCCATCAAAGAGCGATAGATGCTAAAGACGAAGTACACGGTGTTAGTGTGCATTTTGTTACAGAAGAACTAGACGGCGGCCCTGTCATTGTACAAGCCAAAGTTCCCGTTCTTCCTAACGATACTGCACAGACACTCGCGTTACGAGTTCATCAGCAAGAGCATATTATTTATCCTTTGGTGGTCAAGTGGTTCAGTGAACAACGACTAACAATGGAAGCACACTATGCTGTTCTCGATGATAAAAAACTTCCTCCTGAAGGCGCACACTACAACTAAAAACAATCAAAGTGCCTTTTGTCTTATCCTCGGCACTTTGATTATTTCTCCAAGCTTTGCAAGCCAGTTAACTGGTTATTCCGCTCAATACGATGTTATGCGTAAAGGCGAACGTTATGGCACCGCTGTACGAACTCTTGAACACCGCCCAGATGGTCACTATGAAATTAAATACAGCAGTGACATTAGTTGGATGGTATTTTCCGATAAACGTACTGAGTCATCTGTGTTTTCTTACGTTGACAATAAAATTACCCCTGTAAGCTATCGCATGCAACGAGAAGGCACTGGTCGAGATAATGATTATCAACTTTATTTCGATCGCGATGCAAAGAAAGTAATGAGCAATCAAGAAAAATACCCTTTAAAGCTTGAGTGGGATGATACTTGGCAAGATGGTATTTCATATCAAGAACAAATGCGTCTTGACCTTTTAGCTGGACAGGAAGTATTTGACTACCAAATGGTCGATAAAAAAGGTGCCGTTAGACATTACACTTTTAAAGTGATTGGTAAAGAAACCATCACCCTCCCATTTGGTAATGTTGAGGCAGTTAAAATTGAGCGGGTCTATGATAACGATAAACGCCAAGCGATTGCATGGCTAGCACCAGAGATGGACTACTTATTAGTTCGAATGTGGAAAGGTGAGAAAAATGTCGAACAATTTGATGTTCAGTTAAAGTCTATCGTACCTATGAAAGAATGACCTCTCAAAATAAAAGCGCCATTGGCGCTTTTATTGTATTTCACCTAATTTGAAAATCACCGATTCTCCTGACTCCATTTTGTGCCAATGCTCGTCTTTGGTTAGTGGGCGTGTTGCAATCACTGTAACAACATCATGAGGTGTGGTTTCTTTTTGAAAATCGACAATTAAGTCAGCATCAATCAAAGTAGCTTTGCCAAACGGTGCTTTTCGCGTGATCCAATGAAGATTATTAGTGCAATACGCTAAAACATAAACGCCATCGGTTAATAACATATTAAAAACGCCTTTTTCACGCAGACTATGCGCTAATTTAGCGATATATCGAAACACAGCGAGCATACTACTTGGCTTTGTTGGATATTTCTCTCTCACTTTATCGAGCAACCAACAAAAAGCCAGTTCAGAATCTGTGTTGCCAACTGGACGATAAAATTCAGGCTTTAAATCTTGATAATCCGATAGTTGACCATTGTGGGCATAGGTAATTTCACGCCCCCATAACTCACGAGTAAATGGGTGTGTATTTTCAAGGCACGTGCGGCCTCGATTGCCTTGTCGGATATGACTGATCACTGAACAACTTTTTATTGGGTAAGCACGTACTAACTTAGCAATTTCGGACTCACAACTTGGGAGTGGATCTTTAAATGTACGACAACCCTTCCCTTCATAAAATGTGATCCCCCAGCCATCTCGATGCGGACCGGTATTACCTCCACGTTCTAATAATCCAGAAAAGCTAAAACAGATATCTGTCGGCACATTTGCAGACATACCAAGCAACTCACACATATAAAAACTCGTTAATACTTCATAACATAGCAGTTTACGCAAGCGCTAAAAAATAGCAATTTTGCCAGAGTTTATTATTATCTATAAAGCCTTTTGTCTCTTGCAAGCCAAACAGCAACGCGCTACTCTTAGTTAAGTAGTGGTCAGACCTCTAATAAGGAAAATAAACATGACAATTCTATTGATAGCCTGTTTGCTAGTTACCTTAGCAATCGCTTGTTATCATCGTGCCAATTGGAACACTTGCCTAGGGATCGGTATTGCCTATATGCTACTTGGTAGCATCACTGGTGCAATTTCAACCTTAGGCTGGTTAGTCTTTTTAGCGCTTACTATCCCATTATCTGTTACAAACTTACGTCAGCAATACATCACAAAACCTATTTTTGCCGCATTTAAAAAAGTCACCCCAACCATGAGTGAAACCGAAAAGTCAGCAATTGATGCGGGCACAACATGGTGGGAAGCTGATTTATTTTGTGGTAACCCAGATTGGAAAAAATTACATAAATACCCTGTACCACGTTTAAATACAGAAGAGCAAGCCTTTATGGATGGCCCTGTCGAAACGGTATGTGGCATGCTTGATGATTGGCACGCAACGCATGAGTTGACCGATCTTCCACCTGATGTGTGGCAGTATTTAAAAGACAATAAGTTCTTTGCCATGATCATCAAAAAGCAATACGGTGGCTTAGAGTTTTCTGCTTTTGCGCAGTCGTGTGTATTACAAAAACTGACAAGCAAATCAACTTTATTATCATCAATTGTCGGCGTTCCTAATTCTTTAGGCCCCGGTGAATTACTCCAACACTATGGTACTGAAGCACAAAAAGACCATTATTTACCTCGCTTAGCGTCGGGTCATGAAATTCCGTGTTTTGCATTAACGTCGCCGGAAGCTGGCTCTGATGCGAGCAGCATTCCAGATTACGGTGTTGTCTGTAAAGGCATGTGGAATGGTGAAGAAGTCTTAGGTTTAAACCTTACATGGAACAAACGTTACATCACCCTAGCTCCTGTCGCAACGGTGCTTGGTTTAGCGTTTAAATTGCGCGATCCTGATGGTTTACTCAGCGATAATAAAGAGCCTGGTATCACGTGTGCACTTATTCCAACCGATACTCCAGGAGTTGAAATTGGTCGTCGTCATTTCCCTTTAAACGTCCCATTTCAAAATGGACCAACAAAAGGCGAAAATGTATTTGTACCAATTGATTATATTATCGGTGGCGCAAAAATGGCTGGCCAAGGTTGGCGTATGCTAGTTGAGTGTTTATCTGTTGGCCGCGCTATCACATTGCCATCAAACTCAGCCGGCGGTGTAAAAGCCATTGCACTGGCAAGTGGTTCATATAGCCGAATTCGTCGTCAATTCCGTTTACCAATTGGCCATATGGAAGGTATTGAAGAGTCACTTGCTAAACTAGCTGGTTATGCATATAGCTCAGATGCAGCGGTCAGTATGTCCACTGGTGCGGTTGACTTAGGTGAAAAACCATCGGTTGTGTCTGCAATTATCAAATATCACTTAACTGAACAAATGCGCGATTCAACTATTCATGCCATGGATATCCATGGTGGAAAAGGGATCATGCTTGGCCCAAATAACTATTTGGGTCGTGGTTATCAAGGTGCTCCTATTGCAATTACAGTTGAAGGGGCAAATATTTTAACTCGCAATATGATCATTTATGGTCAAGGTGCTATTCGCTGTCACCCATTTGTACTTGATGAATTAGCATCATGCAGCATCGCTGACAAAGACGAAGCACTAAAAGCCTTTGATACTGCATTAATGGGTCACATTGGTTATACAATTTCGAGCTTTGTTCGTACTGTTTGGCTTGGTTTAACGGGGGCTAAATTTGCAAAAACGCCCTATAAAGATGAAACGGCTGAATTTTATCAAACAGCCTCTCGATTTAGTGCTTCGTTAGCATTAATGTCAGATATCTGTATGGCGGTGTTTGGTGGTTCACTTAAACGTAAAGAGCGAATTTCAGCGCGTTTAGGCGACCTACTGAGCTATTTATACTTAGTCTCAGCCACGTTAAAACGTTACAACGATGAAGGCCGCAAAAAAGAAGACTTTGCATTAGTTCAATGGAGCTGCCAAGAGCATCTTTATCATTGCCAACGTGCACTGGCTGATTTGATCAATAATATGCCATTCGCACCAATGCGTGCTGTGTTAAAAGTCATTTTATTCCCTTGGGGTCGCCCTGTTCGTAAACCGACTGATATCCTAGATCAAAAAGTGGCTCGTTTATTACAAGTACCGAGTGCTACGCGCGATCGTCTTGCGAAGCATATTTACCTAACCAATGAACCTAATAATTTAATAGGACGCCAAGAACAAACGTTAAAAGATATTTTAGCGGTAGAGCCAATTTTTGATAAAATTTGCCTGGCTAAAGGTGAGAAATTACCTTTCTTTGCGTTAGATAAAGTAGCGGCTATGGGCCTTGAATTAAAAGTGATCACTGAAAAAGAAGCTGATTTACTCATCAAAGCAGAGGTCGCTCGATTACAAGTGATCAATGTTGATGACTTTGATCCTGAAGACTTAAAAGCAGGTGCTGCACGTACCAATAAAAAAAGTAAAGCAGCTTAAATAAATAAGCCGCCAACCAAAAAACAACCCCAAACCAGAGCTAACCGCTCTGGTTTTTTTTCAGCAACATAAAAACACACTACCGCCACAATACTCACGCCAGCGGCTAAACACCATTGATTGAAGAGTAGAAACGTCAATGCAAGCAACAAAAAATACAACAAGGTAGAGTTTAATATTCGTGTGATATTAAATGAATCGAGTTTATTAATTGAATAAAAAAATGCGCCAAACTGTGCAGTAATTTTAGCCACTTCAATATGCAATGTTGCAACTAGCAGCAGTAAAGTAAAATAACTAAAATAAGCAGAATAATAATTTAAATCGGGCCGCTCTCTTGCCAATACCAGCATGCTAGTAACTATCACTACACCACATGCCAATCGCCAGAGTAATACTTGATAATGATGGCTATAGAAACTAAGCCAGAATCCTGTCATATTTTTTACTGAAAGGGTTGTTTGCCAATTAATACTTGGTATAAAGCAACAACCTAACAATAATATGAACCAGCCTAGCAGCATACTAAAAGGACTTAAATGAGGAAATACAGCCACTAATACAGCGCTGCATAAACAAAACATTACCGTTTGTTGCATACGATACAAAGATAAAATCCCAAGCAATAATTGCAATACTGTGAATACGATAAAATGCATATTTTGTGAGAGCTGAGAACTATTCATAGTTCCTAATAAAAAGAGCGAACACCATAAAAAAACATGGGTAAACATCAAGTTTCGACAATCTACCAACCATATCCACCAGCGCGATTTAGCGATACTAAGCTGAAAATATCGTTGTTCGGTATTTAAAATCGCATGTCGTAAGGCATAAAAAAATACCGTTTGTACAACCAAAAAACACCATGCGATCCCGACTTGATTAACACTTCCACCGTCTGATTTTATGATTTTCCCCAGCGCTAAAAAAATGAGTAAGATCACACCGGGCGAAGCTGAATAAAGCACTACAAAAAGCATGCCTAATAACTGCTTAATTTGATGAGATAAAAGAGCTATTTGTTGATTAAAGGCCAATGCACGATACTGATAAAATACCTTAAACATTAGCTAATGCCTGTAATTGAAAGCCTTTTGCAACAAACGGATCTGGCTCATGGCAGGTAATGATTATTTGCTGAGTTCTATTGACTAATACCGGCAATAAAAATTCGATACTCTTGTGATCTAACGCAGCACTGGGCTCATCTAACAACAGTAGAGGCACATCACGCACCAGCGCGGTGATCAGCTGCAATTTTTTCAAACTTCCCGAAGACAGTGCCGACACTTTAGTCTCTAACTGAATACCAAATGCAAATCCTTTAATTAACTCGCTTGGCCAAGGTAATTGCCAACAGCCACACACCAGCTCAATGACTTGTTTTGCGGTTAAAAAATCTGGAAAGACAATCTTATCAGAAGCCAATGCCACACTGTGATTGGGCCTTAAGAGCGCTTGCCCCTGAAATTTTATTTCACCACTTCGAACACTAATGAGCCCTGCAATTATTGAGAAAAAGGTTGTTTTTCCTTGGCCATTTGGTGCTGTTAAACATACTTTGGGCGCATTAATCGTTAACGAGAAATTGTTAAATAACGGCTTTTGAAAGAAATGATGGTTAAGATTAGTAACAGTTAACATAACAGCCTAATGTTGTTTTTTTATGTATATTAACAGCTGAAGAAAAGATGCGAAATATGAATCAGTTAAGAGGCTATTATTTGTCTCTGCTTTATAAACTCTTGAACTTGCACTTAGCCGATTTTCTTAAATCCAGCGTGCATAAACATCAACTCCTTTCATAAATCAACATCCGCATAAGGATGCCCTGCTTAAATAAACGAGCTCATTGAACGTCAAACGCTTTGTCTACCATCCCAAAAGAAAACAACGGCTGGATTTAGTTATCGCTTACAAAATTTTTGGATTTTTGGATTTTTGGATTTTTGGATTTTTGGATTTTTGGATTTTTGGATTTTTGGATTTTTGGATTTTTGGATTTTTGGATTTTTGGATTTTTGGATTTTTGGATTTTTGGATTTTTGGATTTTTGGATTTTTGGATTTTTGGATTTTTGGATTTTTGGATTTTTGGATTTTTGGATTTTTGGATTTTTGGATTTTTGGATTTTTGGATTTTTGGATTTTTGGATTTTTGGATTTTTGGAAACTAAATCTAAAGATACTTGATAAATCAAGTGGCGGAGTGGACGGGACTCGAACCCGCGACCCCCGGCGTGACAGGCCGGTATTCTAACCAACTGAACTACCACTCCGCAGTGGTATCTAACTTGATGCTTTATCTCGTTGGCGGAGTGGACGGGACTCGAACCCGCGACCCCCGGCGTGACAGGCCGGTATTCTAACCAACTGAACTACCACTCCACAGAGAGATTAAAGCTATTTACTTGTTGGCGGAGTGGACGGGACTCGAACCCGCGACCCCCGGCGTGACAGGCCGGTATTCTAACCAACTGAACTACCACTCCACACTAAGTAAATTTTGTTGAATATTGCACATTGGCGGAGTGGACGGGACTCGAACCCGCGACCCCCGGCGTGACAGGCCGGTATTCTAACCAACTGAACTACCACTCCGCATAATGCGTTATTCAACTTATTGATTTATATTCTGTTGGCGGAGTGGACGGGACTCGAACCCGCGACCCCCGGCGTGACAGGCCGGTATTCTAACCAACTGAACTACCACTCCACAAAGGAATACAATTCAATAAAATGCCTTTCGGCGATGTAAGTATTTGGCGGAGTGGACGGGACTCGAACCCGCGACCCCCGGCGTGACAGGCCGGTATTCTAACCAACTGAACTACCACTCCGCATCTACTTACGGTTGTGAAATTTGGCGGAGTGGACGGGACTCGAACCCGCGACCCCCGGCGTGACAGGCCGGTATTCTAACCAACTGAACTACCACTCCGCTTTTCACTTGCTGAAAAGGTCTCCCTTGCCAGCGGCGTGAATAATACGAATGAGGCCCCACTGAGTCAACAGTTTTTTTGTATTTTTAAAGGTTTTTTAGTCATCTGGCATCGAAAGGTTTAAAATTTCACCACCATCGTTTGCTTTTCGAGCATTTGCTGGGCTTTGAGGAATTTCAGTTTCAGCCGGCGCATTTTTTTTACCGAATTTTTTAAAGTTAATAACCAGCTTGGGGAGCGGTTTCTTTTGCACAAATATTCGAATACACACCCAACCAACTAATAAAATCAATATATTGGCTATAATTGCAGCAACTATAAAAAAAGTATAATCAACCGGCGGCTCAACCACTTTCTCAGCCTCTGCTCTTTGCACTGTGAGTAAATCAGATTCACTGATTGCGGGCACAATTTCGATGGGCTCTTTAATTGAAAACTCATAGTTACCCAACTTAGCCATAAACTCTCGGCCATTTATATTTGTACCAAACATTGAAATTTCGACTTGGTAACGTCCCCAGTCATAATTCTCAAGTTTAATCTCGCGCACCGATGAAGGTGACGCTGGAATAGAAAAGCTTTGCTCTTCATTATTTGGGTAATAGATACGCCCTTGAAATAATACGGTAGCTGGGTCGACTAACTTATTATCTAACGTAATTGTTAATATATGCCTGTCGAGCTCTTCTTTTGCATAAGCCAACTCATAACTTAACGGCTCTTTGGCTAGCATTATGGGATCATGAACTAGGCGACGTTCAACTAAAGGCGTAATTAAATAAAACTCGGGGCGCCATCCACCTGCAGGAATATCGAGTTTAAACTCTCCAGTAAATACCGCATCACCTGGGCGCTCATCAAAACCTTGCCCGTCATCTTTAAATTCGGCAACTCTGGCTGTGGCTGCACCATAATTATCATACTGACTTTCGTTGGTACTGACAAAATCAACATCTAACGTTACTACATCGCGAAATTGCCCTGCTGTTATCGGCTCACCACCATTAGTCAAACGACCCGTCAGTTTAATGGTTTCACCTTTAAACATTAATTCAGGCAATGGATCGACTTCAAGCTCAATGTCAGTCAAAATTAAGATTCGACTTTCAGGCAATATTTTTCCAATGGCTTGCCAAGGGCCAGGCATCGGTTTTTTAATTTTAATAATGTCGTAGGTTAAGTCGTCATACCATTCATACTCTCCCCCCTCAATGCCTTTTGCTTGAGTTGCATACATTTTAGAGCCATCAGGTTTAACTAAAATAACTGGGGCAGTGCCTTCTGCACGAAAAAATAGCAAGGTGATCTCTTCAACTTCATGATCAATTCTAAAGCGGTTATTCAATAATTTAATTTCATTTTCGCCCGCTTCACGTTGGATCATGGTTAACGGGCTTGACTTTTCATCAAGCGCCCATGTGATATTGCTCATGAGTATCATGGCCACCAGCACAGCTATTTTTTTCATGCTTACCTCATTACTTTTATACCAACCAAAGGCATTGGCTACTTTTTTTCTCTACTAATTTAAGGCGTTCAATATGCGCTTGGTTTTCATCAGCGGATGCATACACAACATTAAGCGGCGCACGATCTGAATTTAAGCGAATAATCTCGCCTTGTTTTTGTGCATTTTTCTCACCCACTGTTTGAGTATTTAAATTTAAACTGACTTGACCACCAGTCATCGCCAAATACACATCACTAAGAATTTCAGAATCCAGTAATGCGCCATGCATGGTTCGTTTACCGTTATCAATATTGTAGCGGCGACACAATGCATCTAGGTTATTCTTCTGACCAGGGTGCAATTCCCTTGCCATTTTTAAGGTATCTAGCACTTTACAAAATTGTGCGGTTTTGGGATAACCTGTTCTTAAACGCTGAAATTCACTGTCCATAAAGCCAACGTCAAACGCTGCATTATGGATCACCAGTTCGGCTCCTTGAATGTAATCAAAGAATTCTTGGGCTATATGATGAAATTTTGGTTTATCACGTAAAAATTGATTGGTTATACCGTGCACATCGATAGCTTCATCTTCGATATCACGTTCTGGGTTGATATAAACATGAAAATTATTACCCGTAAAACGGCGATTTATAAGCTCCACGCAACCAATTTCGATAATGCGATGGCCAAGCTTTGGGTCAATACCCGTTGTCTCGGTATCTAACACTATTTGTCTATGATCCATATCACCTGCTGCTTGATTCTGATATTTTGATAAGGTTATTTTCATTGTACATAATTCAAAGGTCAACTGTGCGAAAAAGTGTGGCAATTTATACCGATGGTTCGTGTTTAGGTAACCCTGGCCCTGGAGGGTATGGCGTCGTGATGCGTTACAACGAACATTTAAAAGAACTTAACCAAGGTTTTGAGCTAACAACGAATAACCGTATGGAGTTGTTGGCGGCTATCGTAGGACTTGAAAGTTTAAAACAATCGTGTGATGTAGTACTGACAACCGACAGTCAATATGTGAAACAAGGCATAGAATCTTGGCTACAAGGCTGGAAAAAACGCAATTGGCTAACATCAAATAAACAGCCGGTTAAAAATATCGATCTCTGGCAACGTTTAGACGCTATAAATCAAACTCATCATGTGCAATGGCGCTGGGTGAAAGGCCACAGTGGCCATTTTGAGAATGAACGTTGTGATGTATTAGCACGCAGCGCTGCTGAAAGTTCAACCCTATTACCGGATAAAGGGTATTGTGCAACTGAATAAAGTCTTTATCGAGTGCTTGAGTCTTTGTCACTAATTACTTTATGATATAAGTTATAACCATAGTAAAGGTATTTTTATGAGCTTAGTCATCCATCATTTTTTTCACGCCCCCACCTCAACCTTTACCTATGTTGTGTTTGACAGCCAAACACTTAAAACCATGATTATCGATCCTGTGCTCGACTTCGATATTGCATCAGGGCAACTAAGTACAAAAAGCGCAGAAGAAATTTTAGCGTTTATTGATTCCCATCATTTAGATGTCGATTGGGTGCTTGAAACTCATGCTCATGCCGATCACCTTACCGCAGCACAATATTTTAAACGACAATGCGGTGCCAAAATTGCGATGGGTAAAAATATAACCGAGGTTCAACAGTATTTTGCTACATCGCTTGAGCTTGATATTCCGACCGATGGCTCCCAATATTGTCACTTATTTAAAGATGGTGAAACATTTCCATTAGGTCAGTTTACCGTCACTGTACTTGCAACCCCAGGGCATACCAGCGATAGCGTCTGTTATGTTGTTGATGGTAATGTATTTGTTGGTGATACGGTATTTATGCCCGACAGCGGCACTGCACGCTGTGATTTTCCGGGGGGCGACGCCAGCGAGCTTTATCATTCCATTAGCCGCATTTTTGACTTGGGAGATGAAATAACACTGTATATGTGCCACGATTATCAACCTCAAGGCCGAGAGTTATATTGGAAAAGCACGGTTGGCGAACAAAAAAAATATAATGTGCATCTTAAAAATAACACGTCACAACACGATTTTGTCAATATTCGCACCCAACGTGATGCAACTCTAACAGTGCCTAAACTACTTTACCCTGCAATTCAAATTAATATTAATGCCGGAGCAATAGTATCAAATCAGCAACGCAGTTTTATTAAAATTCCTTTAAGTTTGCCGACTTAGTCAGCATCTTTTATTTTTAACGAACCCGATTTAATGGAGCTTCGAAGCCCTGCACCTTTTACTGCCGGGCTAAACTGTGGCCTAGCATGCCATTTAGGTTTTATTGGGGTCAGTGGTGTCACACGTTTTTTGGCAACAATTAAATAAACACTCCCCATCGGTTTAAGATACTGGCGACAGAAATCTTGCCACAGTGCAAAACGAGACAGTCGCGTACCTCTTGCTAACGATGAAAAAATAAATCGCTCGTCTTCAAGTACTTCAAAGCCTAATAAATGCAGCCAATCTTTCACGCGTGCCGGCGTAAAAAATCGCCCACTCCAAGGGAGTTTTTGGCGGCTAAATGGTAATAAACGCGCCAAACCACATAAACTTAACGGATTAAAGCCAGTAATAATAATATACCCACCAGGAATTAAAGTACGATGGGCTTCACGTAAAATATGATGAGGATCGCTGTAATACTCAAGACAATGACTTAACAAGCAGGCATCAACAGAGTGCTCATAAAATGGTAACTCATCGACTTCAGCAATAACCCCCGCCATAGGTGAATTAGGCGCCACACAGACCTGATGTTTAATACAACATTTAGAGGTATCGGTTAAACCACTTAAATTACCTAGTTTGAGTAAGTGATAACCAAATATTCGGCTAAGCCAAGGGGCAAGCTTTTGTTCAATTTCAGCTTGAATATAATCGCCATGAGGAAATTGTTGCCAATTTTCAGGTTTAGGCGCAAAACGAAAACTTAAAGCTGGTTTCAAATCATTGAACCCTGTTTAATAATACTTTAATGACTAACATACAAAGCCAAAGACTATGCTGCAAGTTAAACCTATAAAAGCATTTAAAGATAATTATATTTGGGCTATCGTCAATACTGAAAATCAACATTGCGTGATTGTTGATCCCGGTGATGCCGAGCCAGTTCTCGCCTTTCTTACCGAACACAACTTAACACTGAGCACTATTTTAATCACTCATCATCATTGGGATCACACCAATGGGGTTGCACAACTGTGCAGCTTACAACCAGAATTACCAGTTTATGGTCCAAAAAACAGCCCTTTTGCTGGGATCACTCACCAATTAACGTCTGAAACCCCTTGCCAATTAACCGAACTGAGTCTGGATTTTAAAGTTCTCACCACGCCGGGTCATACATTAGATCATATCTGTTACTTCGAACCACATCAAAATTGGTTATTTTGTGGCGACACCCTATTTAGTGGCGGCTGCGGTAGATTGTTTGAAGGTACTGCAGATCAAATGTTCCATTCAATGAGCCAGCTATCACAACTACCTGATAATACAGCTGTATATTGCACCCATGAATATACACAAAGTAATCTGGCATTTGCTTTAGCGATAGAACCAGATAACGCTGCACTTCAACAACACAGTAAAAAAGTCGATACATTACGTTTATTAAATAATGCGAGCCTACCTAGCTCAATCGGTCTAGAAAAAAAGATTAATCCATTTATGCGCAGCGCAGTACCCCACATTACAAAACATGTACCTATCCAGCACCAACGCACCTTAACCGAGCCTTGGCATCCTCTGGCTGTTTTAAGAGGTTACAAAGATGAATTTTAGTTTTTTTAACATTTATTTAAAAAAAGTTTAGATTTTGCAATTGGAAATTTATTGCAATAAACGTTAGTATCGTCGGTTGATTTCATCAGTGATGTGATAATAATGATAAAAAAGTCGACCGCCTTAATTGCAGCCTTATTTGTTTCTGGCTGCCAAATGACTCAGCAACCAGATATTTTGGTTGTTGATGAGCACACATCTGCCGATTTTGTTGCCGCACAACCTAAGGATATTGTTAATGCCTTAATCTTAGGAGCGCTAAATGAAGAACAAATCGTTGAAGAGCCTCCTGTATTTGATGATGTGTGGGAGCGCATTCGCTACCAACTTTCTATTCCTGTGCCACAAAATCGTGCGATTGTGGCCGAGCGTAACTATTATGCACAACATCAGAGTTATCTGGACCGAATTTCCAAGCGCGGAGCTCCTTATCTTCATTATATTGTTGAAGAAGTCGAAAAACGTCAAATGCCAATCGAACTCGCATTACTGCCTATTGTAGAGAGTGCATTCGATCCTTTTGGTTTTTCAAACCGCGCCGCATCAGGTATTTGGCAATTTATGCCACAGACAGGTGAGCGATTTAACCTCAAACAAAATTGGTGGTATGACGGTCGTCGCGACATTGTGGAGTCCACCCGTGCAGCATTAGATTATTTAACCTATTTACACCAAACTCTTGATGGTGACTGGTTAAACGCGATTGCTGCCTATAACTCGGGTGAAGGCCGAGTGATGCGCGCAATACAAAAAAACCGTAAAAAAAATCTACCGACCGATTTTTGGTCTTTAGATTTACCTACAGAAACCACAGCTTACGTCCCTAAATTATTGGCACTCTCAGATTTATTAAAACGCTCTGATAAGTTTGCAGTAACATGGCAACCGATTATTAATGCGCAAGTAGTTGATGTGGTTGATGTGGGATCACAAATTGATTTAGCACTTGCTGCCGAAATGGCGCAAATGAGCCTAACCGAGTTATACCGTCTCAATCCTGGTTATAACCGCTGGGCAACCGACCCTCAAGGACCACATACCTTACTATTACCATTAGACATTATCGCGCCATTTAACGAACAACTAGCCAAAACTAATTTTAAACAGCGGATCAGATGGCAACATTACGAAGTTAAAAAAGGAGACAGTTTATCGGTCATCGCGAAAAAATTTGATACAAGCTCACAATCGATTCAAACCCTCAATGAACTTGATTCAAATAAAATCAAAGTAGGTCAAACCTTACTTGTACCATTAAGCGATGCCCACATTGATAATGAGCATTTATCAACGCAAATGAAACTCGCTGCAGCCCCCGTTAAAAAGACAAAAGTGCGCTATAGAGTACAACAAGGCGATACATTGTGGGATATTAGTAATGCCCATGACGTCACTATCAAACAACTGGCTAATTGGAACAAATTATCATCCGACGCCATTTTGAAGCTTAACCAAGAATTGGTTATTCATAAAACAAACCAAGCAGCACAACCGTCCCGCTTAGAACAATCTGCCAAAGCAATTACTTATAAAGTACGCAAAGGTGATTCTCTGGCACGGATCGCATCGAAATTTAAAGTTTCGGTCGACGATATTGTTAAATGGAACAAAATAGACAGTCAACAATATTTACAGCCTGGCCAAAAGCTAAAACTGACTGTTGATGTTGTAACGCGGACATAAATTATTGCTTCAATAGCAGACCTTTACTATTTACAAGGTCTGCTATTGAAGCTCTGTTATTAACGATACTTACAACGCGCCTAAAAAACCATTAAGCCAATTGAGCGCTAGCGGTTCAGGGTCAAAATCTTTGCAAGCATCAATTGTTAGCATAGGGCATATCTTTATTGCCTTTAACTCCAATAATAATGCGTCTACTTTTCGACCTGCACCACAAAATGTATCGCCATAACCGCTGTCACCCAGTGCAATGACTGCAAATCGCTGCGTAGCAAGCGACGGCAACTGCGCTTTTAACTGACTGTAAAGCGGTATTAAATTATCGGGGAGTTCGCCTTTTCCTGTCGTTGAGGTCACCACTAAAATAGTGTTTGCGCCTTGTAATTGCGCGATATGACACTCAGCTAAAATCTCTGCTGTATGCCCTCTTACTTCAATTTGTGATTTAAGTGTCTGAGCCAGTGATTCTGCCCCGCCATAAACCGAACCATAAATAAGTGTCACATCTGCCATTATTGCTCCCCTTATGTTTTTTTAGTCACTGACTTAACAATAAGCAGCTTCGTTATCTGGCCATGAAAATGATTTAAATAATGCCAATGCCGAGTCTCCTAATGGTGCCTCTATCGTGATTATTTCGCCACTGTATGGGTGAGGGAAAGTTAAACGCTGTGCAAACAACATTAAACGCTGGCGTTCAAAATGCTGCCAGAAAAAATGATTGTGTTGATTATCACCATGATTAACATCACCAATAATAGGATGCGATAAAAAATTCAAATGCCTTCTAATTTGGTGTTTTCGCCCTGTTTTAGGCAAGCATTCCACTAAAGAGTAGCGGATTGTTGGGTATTTCCCTAAAGCAATGGGTAAGGTTATTTGATGTAAACAGCGAAATTCGGTTTGAGCTGCTTGTGGCTCTTTGTCTTGATTAGCAAATTTATCTGCTATTTTGTCTAGCTCTTCCTTAAGTGGCCGGTCTACTAAGCGATATTCAGGTGCAAAACCTCGTACTAACGCAAGGTAACGCTTTGTAACCTTATGATCGCTAAATTGCTCGTTCATTTTGCGAGCCGCTTCACTGCTAAGCGCAAACAACAATACTCCCGATGTTGGCCTATCTAAGCGGTGCACAGGAAAAACATGCTGACCAAGCTGATCACGCAACATTTGCATTGCAAATTGCGTTTCGTGTTTATCTAAAAAAGAACGATGAACCAATAAACCTGACGGTTTATCTATCGCGACGAAATACGCATCCTGATATAAAATTCTTAGCATGTTATTGCGCTACAAATAACTGATCAAAACCACGAATTATTTCTAATAAATCTTGGTATTGCGATAACTGGCCCTGCCAACTTTGCTCAGCCATTGGCAGAAGTGTCATACTGGCTGGCAGTGGAACATCCAATTCAATTAGCTGGCGCATTTTAGGAATAAAAATAAATTGTAACCATTGCTCAAATGACAAGGTATCGCAACAAAATGGGGCATTTGAATTAAGCGCTTGTAATGACGGAAGTTCTTGCTGCCACAGCTGCAGCTGCTTTAAATAATGTTCTAAATTATCGAGTAAGTGTATGACGGTTTGATCTGTCACGCCGTGATCCTAGTCAACGTTAAAAAGAACATTATAACCGTAGTTATCAACGCATCCCAGCCATAATCTAAGCAGGAGCTTGGTTAAGCGCTGCAAACTCTTTATAATCGCCCCATCGTTGCTAAAGTAGATAATCTCATGGAAAAAAATATCGCCACCCTCGCCCAATTACTTGACGCCGCAGGCACACAATGGCGCGTATATGATATCGGCCGTCGCATTGCTAAAATTGATAAAACGACGTTTGCTAAAATTGAATCGACCCTAATTCCTTATCCTACACCGCTGCAGCAACATGCGATGATCGCCATCCAATTTTGGGATGCGCGCGCATCTAAAGAACCGTACATTTGGTTTTTAAAATTTCCACTAGACGAGCAAAACAAACTCAACCAAGCCAGCCGCAATCATTTTGCAGCCATGGTGCTTGAAGCATTAGGCACCCAGTTAACGGGCAAAGACGAACAAGCACAACAACTTAACAATAATCCATATGTTTTTACACCTAATGCCAATAAACGAGCCGCCTTTAACGCATTAATGAAAGTGGAACTCAATCAAGGCGCATCGATTTATTATGAGCATGCACAACTGTATTTTTCAGGCAAAGTTGCTATCGATTCATGGCAAACATTAGCCTTGCAAGGTATTGCTGATTTTGCGATGCGGTTACATCAAGATAATAACAGCGAGAAACTGCTCTCAGTCCTCAACCAATTACCTGAGGAAGTGTTTCATCCACTTTCATCAATGCTTGAGCATGTCAGTATTACAACTGCTGTTGCTGAAAGCTTACTCAAATTAGGTCAGCACTCTTTAACGCTTAAAAACCCAAACACCTTAATTTACACATTACGGGCTTTATCCAATGCAGCAGCAACAGGATTAGTCGACCAACTTGTAGATGACGCATTAAAATCTCAGCATGCACATAATACTGATTTACAATTAATCTTAGCCGGACGCTGTTGGCGTAGCTTTAACCAGCCAGAACGCTTACATTTATATATGGATTTAGTCGCCCACTCACCAGCTGGGCCTGAATTATTTGCGGGTATTTTTGCCGATTTAGTTGCAATCAACGAGCTACGTCCCCATGTTTTAAATTTACTACGAATTGAAAACCGCAGCGAAAAACTTGCACGAGCGATTGGGAGCTTATTTAAATAAATGATGACATTATGGGTGTTAATGCTCAGTGCTGCAGTTATTTACTTTTTTTGGCAAAACAGAAAAATTGCTGAGGCAGCATTGCAGCATGCAGAACAACAAGCGAAACAGCTGAATGTACAACTATTAAGCATTGCGTGCATCAAGCGACGCATTGGGTTACTAAAAAATGGCAAACCCGGCATCAAAAGCTCGTTTTTGTTTGAATTTTCAAGTGATGGTGAAACGCAGTATCAGGGTGAGCTAGAGCTTGAAGATATCAAATTAGTTAGCAGTATTATTCCGCCGTATCGTATTTAGCTGCTGTACAAACGAATGCGTTAATTGTTTGGCTTATTTAGTGTGTTCTAGAAAAAACTAAGGCGTAACATCTGTTACGCCCCAATCTTAAACCTTAAACATCATTCCGTGATTAAAAGATACGCCCTGTACCTTTGGCAAAGCCATCCTATTTATCTCCCTAATTGGAGTCCTGCTTGGTCCCCAGCGGTAACATCCTAATACTGTCCCTGCTTCAATCCTGAAGTGTTCCTAACCATCCTTGCCTATCCATGCTATTTGAGTCAGTCCTAACTCATCCAATCGCATCGTGCGATCCTTCCTAAACATCCAATTTTATACTGAGTCATTCAGTACGCTATCATCCATGCATCCTTGTCCCTGTATCCTCGATGCTCCTGCATCATGCCAAGTTCCATTTTATCCTTCGGCGCAAAGTCATTTCCTATGACCTTTGTTTTCCTTACATGACTAAGTTTAGAGAAACTCGGATAATAAAAAAGCGCTAAAAATAAATTAAAAACGCTGTCACAACATTGAAAATAAAATTTTCTATTTATATTTCAGAAACTTAAACACTTAAAAATGAAAAAAACACCCTTATTTACCACTAAAGCGCACAATACTGTAAGAGATATCGCACAGCGTCATAGCCAAAATGGCGCGGACTATTTCGCTTTAAATAATAACTGCCCCTGAATATGGTTAAATTCAAGTCGCTTTAAACAACGATATCCTTCTGAGCTAAACAAACCGGATAATTCTTCACGCGTCACGTAAACAGCAATACCACTGCTTGTGGTTGCGTTTGCCATTAAATCATTTAAGGCTCGTAATAAATAACGACCAAATCCTTGTTTTTGTAATCCGGGGGCAACGGCAATAAATGCTAAGTAATAATAGTCATCAAATTGAGCCAATTCTTGACGGATCACTTTTTCTTTTTCGATCAGTTGCTGAGTCGTTAAATACCCCGCACTGAGCATTAATTTAAGCCGCCAATGCCAATAGCGCTCAGGTTGTAGCTCTGTATCTGATTTAATTAAGCAAGCGACCGCTTTTAAAGTATCGCCACGCATTATACCAACGAGTGGTTGATGACCTTGCCAAAAACTATTTAGTTCTTCCCTAATTAATGTCCTTAATTTTTTTTCATAAGCCACAGGGCCATGAGTGTCGGCTTTAAGAATATCCTGAAGCAAAGGATCATCATGATAGGCCTGATACAACAAGCTCGCCGCAATATTAATGTCTTGTGCAGTTAGGTAAACAGCTTTGATTGATTCATCGATTTCAACAGCAGACATGGTTGCCTCCTAATTATTATTATTAACGTATGGCAATAAAGAAATACCGATTTAACTCTATAACTTATAGATGATTTTTAGTAAATAACCTGAATACTGGATAATAAATCACTTACCTTTTAGTGATTATGCAGCATCCCCTTCCCTTGAAGCCCAAGTAAAGTGCTAGTTTCCAACCCAGCTTTGGGCTACCATTTACCAAATTTATTGGTCCAATAGTCACTATGCAAGAATTTGTTATTAAAGCAGTGCAACAGCTTGTTGCCCAAGGAAAAACCCCAACCGTGGCACTTATTAAGGGAAAGCTCTGCCAACCTGTTGCTATGCCGGTTATTATTAATGTGCTTAACCAGTATAAAAAAGATCCTTCCAGTATTATTTTACAAGACGTCGATGATATTACCGCTGCCGAACCAAGCATAAATGCAGAGCAACAAACACAACTTGATCGTATTGAAGCCAAATTAGACCGCTTACTCACCATGCTTGAGGTGAACCGTTAATGTTTGTTGCTGACCTGACATTTGATTGCTATGAAGACACCACGCTTGAGGCTGCTGAGCAAGCTATTATCCGCTTAGTGAATGCGCTGCGCTTTAACGGGCAGATTATTGGGGAAGAGTTCCCAACGGTGCTCAAAGATGGGTATTTTATTACTAGGGTAATGTGCCCTGAGCAAGATTCAATGCATCCACTTAATCACAGCCCATTTGTAAAACACAGTTTAAAAAAGCTTAACGATGTCGGCTTACTGCAACCAAAAGTTAAGATCATAGGTCAAGATATTCACGCCAATGGCTCCGATTGCTGTAAAGAGCCCTCAAGTTATATTCTTTACACCACTTATGTACACACCTGTAGTCCGCTTTATTGTGGGGATGACTTTTTACCAGTGCCGCTTTATAACATTCCAGCAATTGCAAATGGGGATTATAAAACCTTGCTAAAATGGCAAGAAGATTGGCAAGCATGTGACCAAATTCAAATCAATGGTGCAACGCGGTGTGAATTTCCCGCTTTGTATGAGCTTTCGAGTCCAGAAAGTGATTTATTTCGCCGCGGTATGGATATTTGTAAACGCATCAAATACCTTACGCAAAAACCTGTGTATTATTATTTGTATCGTGTGGGTGGGCAAAATAAAGAAGAAGAAAGCAAACGCCTTTGCCCAAGTTGTGGTGGACAATGGCGTTTAGACGAACCGTGGTTCGATTTATTTGATTTTCGCTGCGATCGCTGTGAAATCGTCTCAAATATGTCGTGGGACTATCAGTAACGATACTCTGCAGTACAATACTCTAAAAACTCAGCCAAATCGTGGGTTAATACCTTATGCGGTTTTTTACCCACGTATTCCAAACAAACATCACCGCTTGCACAATCAAGGGTCAGTAATAAGTCTTCTTCTTCGGTTAAACCAATAAACACCGTGGGGGGTTGTTTTAGTTTACGCTTCATCAAAACATGGCCGGTGATATTTTGCTGTAAGCGCTCAAAATCATCTTCGCTCCATGCTTGTAGCAACTCAAATTTACCAAAATGTGATGTAACAGGCACGTTGTTACTATAAAACGAACCATAAAAGGCATGAATACTAGGATGAAACGTCAGTTCAAGAGCATTGGCTAGTTGGCCTAAATCACCTTGTTCTGCGCGCTCAACATGCTGCCATTGCACCAAACCATCATCGGTTAATGAGTTCATGTTTTCACATGGGCTCGGCCACCGCTCATCATGCTCTATTAATGGTTCGCTACCGGTATGGGCGACTGCTTTTTCATGCCATTGGTTTAATAATTGTTTTAATACTTGTTGTACTGCCATGCTGTACTAGTTCTCGAGTTTCGCTACAATATGCACGATTGTAACTACAAAATGATTAATATGACAGATTATGAAAACTCGCCTGAACTAAAAGGCACTTTACTTGGCCAGCAAACTGAATATAAAGATCAATACGATGCCAGCTTACTTTTTCCGATTGCGCGCAAACTCAATCGTGACGAACTTGCTATTGATGAAGCGACATTGCCCTTTGTAGGTGAAGATACATGGACAGGTTACGAGCTATCATGGCTAAACGCTAAGGGTAAACCACAAGTAGCAGTCGCTGAGTTTATTTTTCCATGTCAAAGCAGCCATATCATCGAGTCTAAGTCGTTTAAATTATATTTAAACAGCTTTAATCAAACGCGCTTCGACACAATCGACCAAGTAAAACAACATTTAATAGACGACTTGAGCAAAGGCTCTAATGCACAGGTCGCTGTGCGTATTTATGGCCCTGATGAATTCAATTGCATTAAAAACACCCCGCTTCCGGGCCACTGCATTGATGACTTAGATATTGAAGTTGATTGCTATAGTTTGGATAAACAACTCCTTAAACTTAAGCCTAATGCAACTACGGTCACTGAAATCTTGCACAGTCATTTGCTTAAATCTAATTGTTTAATTACCTCTCAACCCGATTGGGCGAGTGTTGTTATTCGCTACACCGGCCCTCAAATTTGCCATGAGAGCTTACTGCGTTATTTAATTTCATTTCGCAGTCATAACGAATTTCATGAGCAATGTGTTGAGCGAATTTATTGTGATATTGAGCAATCATTAGGAATAAAAACACTTGAAGTGTATGCCCGTTATACTCGCCGTGGCGGGTTAGATATTAACCCTTACCGTTCAAGCCACCAGCAACAAACACCGTTTAAACTAAAAATAAACCGCCAATAGCGCATCTCTATTTTGGCTAGTAAACAAAACAACCGCCCATCGGCGGTTGTTTTATACTAATCACTCAAAAATTTTAAAACCAATACATTTACATCTTGAATTTACTCTCGAGCAAAAGGGCGACTGGGTACACTCACCGCACAAACATCCGTATAATTAGGCGTTTCAATAAACCAACTGCCTGGGCGATTACGACGCGATGCAACTAAATCGGTAAACGTAGTAGAGCCAGTATCCATAATTTCTAAATTCACAGGGCGAGTTTTTTTCACATCAGCAGCCACAACCATATCTAAAATAGGATTAAACGCACGCTGCGCCGCTTCGCTGTCATCTTTAGGTTTACGATCAAGGCGCTGTAAATGTTCCATCCCCTCAATCACACGACCAAATGCAGTAATATTACGGTCTAAATAACGTAATGTCCCCAAGGCAACATAAAACTCGGTGCCGCCACTATCAGCTGAATCGCTGCGCGCCATTGCAAATGTACCAGGGCAATGAGTTTGCCATGTTTGTGTTGCATCACTCGTTTGAGCAACTGCAAAGCCGTTTAAAAATCCAGTTTTCGCGGCATAACCGTCTTTATCATCCACTAAAGTCATCGCAAGAGATGCGGTTGTTTGATGATAAAACTCTGCTTTAATTGCTTTTTGACCGATCGCAATCTTCTTTTGCTCGCTGGCATCGCCGCCTTGTGCGACAAAACCTTCAACAAATCGATACATGTTTAAATTTTTATAAAACCCTTCGCGTGCCAATTTTTTGATATTGCTCACATGATTAGGAGCTAAAAGCGGGTTTAGCTCAATGATCACTGTGCCTGTCGCTAAATCGAGCAATAACGTATTGTCTAAATCAATAGCACGCCATGCGCTATCAGGCGCTCTTGCAATAATTTCACTTGGTGATAACCGTGTTGATTTCGCCTGCACTGTGATTGATAAACAGCTTAAAATAGCCGTTACTATAAATGGTTTTAAGGAAAGTGACATAATTAGCCTTTTTTATTATTGTTATATTACTTTAGCGTCATAATTGAAGTGGCACATTTGGGTACCAATACTGTTTTTGTTCAAGTGGTGCACTGGCGGGTAATAAATGATTTTTTAATCTGATCACCTTGCGGTTTTGTATATTTGCTTTTTCTAACAACTCTTTGAAATGCTTATCGAATAACATTTGCCAACTCCCATCTTGTTCTGCCAACGTTAGGCCGAGTGTCAGCGCATGATGTAATACGATATTATTCTTTGCGACAAAAAAATACGTCGCTGCAGGATATTGAATCACAATATTAGGCTCATAAATAAGCCCTGGTGCCAATCGCTTTTCATCCATTTCTAACACACTTAACGGTAAAGCATCAAATCGACCTAAAAGCAGCATGTTTTGTTGTTGTTTGAGATCGCTGATTTCTGTGGTGATTAAGTCATTTGCTTTAAAAATAGCTAAATCAGCCCAATCAAAACCAAGCCCGAAGTTAAACTTTTCAAGGCCAAACTGATTCTGTACCTTTTCAAATATTGCCTGATTTTTCTCCGTTACAATCGCAATGCGATAACCAAGTAAGCCTTTATCAACTGGAATAAGCACCGCTTGCGCTTCTTCTTCTAGTTGTTTACTGGTCAAATGCCACGATATATCGATCCCATTTTCATTGCCCAACAAACGAATGGCACGGGTTTGACTTGGTACATTATTAACTGATTCACAACGATATTTTAAACCTGACTTATCTAGGGCAAGTACGACCAACTCAGCAATATAATCATGGGCTGGCGCTGAAAATCGCACCACCATTTCACCATCATCCTGACTCGCATTAACAGTTAACGCAACCAGAAAAATACACCATATTGTAATTTTTAACATAACGGCTCGCATAATTTAGTCCCAGTCAAATTTATACAATATATCTAATGCATTATTTAACCCACTTGTTGCTTCAATGTAAAGCCGAGGTAAGATTTGATAGCGCACAGCAATTTCTGTTATAGGATCAAAAATCCCAATACTGTAGCGTACTTGCACCCCTGGCATAACATAACCACTAATTTCTACCTTTGTTTCATCACCTGAGCCTTTTGATGCTAAAGCAATATCGCGTACTCCTATTGCTTTACCTATCTTATTGATCACCCCTTGACTGCGTTCTACACCTTGTGTGATCAACATCTGGGTCAGTAATCCATCATTCGACGTATCCCCATCCCCAATAGGACGGCCATTTAAAAGATACGACAAGGTCATCGCTTGATCCATGCTTGGCTCAGAGTAAATCTCAAGTTGAGGCGTCTCTAAAGGGCCGGTTAGTTTTATTCCTGCAATAACCCCATCAGCTGTAGTTGCAGGGTTACGGATCGCTCTAATATTTAAATAAGGCTTATCAATAGCACCATTAAATCCTATTTGTCCGGTTTTAATGTGTAAGTCCTGTGAAAATGCCTGATAATTCCCCTCTAGCAAATTCATGTCACCCACTACTAATAATGGGCTATTTTGTGCTTTTTTTAGTGTTAATTGGCCAGCTACTTTTGAATAAAGGCCAAATGAATCAATAATCACATCGTCTTTAACAACTAATTTCACATTCATTAAATAGTTGAACGGCAGTGATTTCTTTGTTGGAATGCTGGCATCAACAATGACCTCATCATCACTCACCTGCACCGCAGTACTTGGTAAAGATTTCATTTTGATTCGACCATATGGTAGTACTATTTGACCAGCAACATTTAACCTTTTATCTTCATAGCTTAATTTAAGGTTTGGGCTTAATTTAACATTCACCCCTGTTTGCGGCTTTAAGCCTATTTGTTCACCTTTGATATCTAACGAAGCCAATAAATCTGTGTTTTGCCAATTAATTAAGCCATGAATATCGGCAAAACCACCGCTTCGGTCTTTTAGATTTCCTTGAAGCAAGGCTTGTTGTTGATCAAATACCAATGCCAGATCACTGTCAGTCAAAGCAATCGGTAATTGCGCACCCGCTAACGCAACACGAGCTGCCTCAATTTGCCCTGTGAGTTTAGGCGCGCTCAGCGTTCCTGAAATATCAACATTAGCTTTCACCGCACCTGACAATTGTTCAAACTGCTTTAAAAAAGGTTTAAAGTTGGCAAGTTGTGTTTCTGTTAAACTGACATTACCCGTTAATTCACGCTGATTTGTAAGATCGTGCACCTGCAAGTTAGAGGTTAATTGCCCAAGTAATTGGGACGCGAGCGATAATTCAAATTGTGCCGTGCTTGCATTTGCATTGATATTTATTTCACTTTGCTCAAAAGGCAGTGAAAATTGCTGCCCGGCCTGATGCAAAGTTAAGGCGAACTCTGTACTTGTTAACTGAGCGACTAATCGGCTCAATACTTGATTTTTCCACTGTAAGTCAATTGCACCTGTAAAAATGCCTTTGGCAACTAATTCAGGCGGTAAATGATGGTCGATAGAACGCAGGTTAAATTCAGCTAATGTAAGCCCGACATCACCATTTTGTGTGTCAACAGCGAAACGGTCAATACACACTTTAGAATACTGAGAACGCCAACAATGCGCCGCTAAACTCAGCGCTTGCTTTCGCCAATTCAGTGCCACATCCAATGGCTTGTCTACCGAGAAACGCTTTACATTGTCAGAGACAAATAAATCGTTAATCACGGCATTCCAATTATCACCAACAAGTGACGATACCAAAGTAAAATTACTCGACACCCAATCTGAATCGAGCTGTAACGCTGCTTTTTGATTGAGCTTATTACCGTTAACATTGAAATCTAATGATCGTAACGACTTATCGAAAAGTCGGATATTAGCCGCCTTTAAACTAATATCCGCTTCAAAATTATTAGCCACATTCAGTTCACCCACACTGGTGATATGGTCAATTTCAATTTGAGGCAATGCTAACCCATTGATAGCTAATTGCCATTTAGCAATTGGCGCGTTACGCTTGCCTTTGATATTAAAATCGCCGCTCGCTAAACCACGTAATGAAGGCGAAATCTGGGCAGCATGAGATAAATTTAACTGACCACTTAAGTCCCAGTTTTTGTTGAATTTCCCTGCAAGCTTTACAAAGTTTTCACCACTTTGTAGTTGCAGGTTTTTTATAACGCCATTTAACTCAGTGTCTAAGGATAATTGGCTCGACAAAGTTAAAGGAATGTCATTGATATCGCCTTGCAACTGCAGCGCTGGTAATGTGACTTTCCACCGTTGACCTTGTTGCGCTAATGACAGAGCAATTGAGCCATTTAAATTACTGCGGTACTGTGTGGATACTTCACTTATATCAAGTTGCTTAACGAGGGCGTTAGCATCAACTTTAAGCGCGTTGGCCCAATTAATAGTGCTACTAAATTGCACCTCGCTTTTTGCACTGGTGAGCGATGCATCTGTAATCGTTATCTGGTTCAAATTACCTGCGGCACGTAATTGACTCTGTACCGCTGACAATGCGTTCAACTGGCTATTTGCTTGTAATGCCAATACGTAATTATTTGCATCGCCTGTTAAATCAAATCCTAACGAGTGTAAGGTAACCGTATCAACCTCTTTTGCAAACTGCCATGCTTGCAACTGCGCATTAAAATTAAACGGTAAGTTTTCACGCCAAAGATCAACCACTCCCTGTAAGTCTGCGGCATAATCACCTTGATTAGTCAGTGTTATTTTTAACGCATTCAGTGGCCCATTGAGTACTAATTTCACATGCTCATTTTGATAACGCACCGAACTTGTAAGAGCCAATGAATTTAATTGCGCTAATTTTGCTTGAGCCTCAAGCTCTAAAACAGCCCCAAAGCTTTGAGCACTAAAATGTTGAAGATTCAACTCACTGCCATCAACAAAACCTTTAAACTTAACATCTTCAATAACATGGCTATTTTGTTGCTGCGTTAACGATATTTGTTTAACGAATAAGTCATCGACAACCACATTCAACGGGCTGTAAATTTCTAACTTGGGTAATGCGGGTAATGTACTTTTTACTACCTGCGGCTTAATCGGTACTGGCCGATTATCATGTATGGCAATCGACTGTGCATGAAGTGTCTGAAGTATAATTTGGCTTTTATCGCCCTGTGCCGATAAAACGAGTTCACTGGCATGCACCTGTTGATGAGTTCCTAAATGCATTTCAAAGCTTGAAATAGCCACTTGGGTCAACAAAAAGCGCAGTGGTAAAGTCATCACACTGTCTTTTTCACCAAACACAATTGTGGTGATAGCAGTGGCAATATCATCGTTTGATTCTGATGGTGTCTCGGGCAATACAACAAACAGCTTGTTAATACGAAGACTGTCGATACAGATACCGCGGCAATACCAATTTAAATTGAGCGATATATTCTCTAATATGAATGTAGTTTCACCTTGCTCATAAGTCACTGAGAAAGGCTTATCGTCATAAAAACGAGCTTCACCTAAACGGATGTTTAAACCCGAGACAACTTGGTTTGCACTCCATGCAATTAACTGATTACCCGGAATAGTAAACACAATACAAAACAAAACAGTCGATAACACAACTAAAGGCCAGAGTAACCAATATCGTAATCGACGAAGAAATAATCTGATCATAATTCAGGGCCTATGGTAATGCTTAATCGCGCAGGATTCCCTGATTCACTCAGTGCCCATGCGGTGTCAAAACGAATTGGACCAACCGGCGTTAACCAACGCAAACCAATGCCAGCACCAATCGACAATGCTTCACTAAAATCATTAGTTGCAGTACCGCCATCAACAAAAACCGCTGCACGCCAGCTTTGTGCAAACTGATAATTATACTCAGCAGTACCTGTTGTTAAATAACGCCCACCGACTCGGTCGTCATCTTCTATTGGCGATACGGCTTCATATTTGAACCCGCGAATACTTTGGTCACCACCGGCAAAAAAACGCATCGAAACCGGCACACTACTAATATCGTTAACTAAAATAGCGCCTAATGTCGCACGCATAAAAAATAAATGTCGGGTATCTAAAGTTCTTAGCCACGCTGTTTGTGCCCGAATTTTAAAAAGATCCGTACTTGATACTAACTTTTGGCTCGCAAACTCAGCCGATACATTCCACGACTGGCCCCAATAAGGCGTCATGCCACCTTTTGCTTGTTTACGGGCGTAGCTTATCCCGGGTAACAGCATTTGTGTGGTATCGTTTTGCTCACCCAAACGATAATCTTCTCGCTCGTATTTAATAAACCCGGTTCGGATCCACTTATCAGACGTTAACCACTGACGTTGTGCCTGTGTGGTAATTTTTCGACTGAATTTTTCAATGTCGGTATTTTCTTCATTTTTATAACCGGCCACAAAACGCCAAACATCATTAATTGGATTATCAACCGGGACAGTGTAAGAAAAACGCATTTCTTGCTGCATTTCAGACGCTTCAATATCGCTGTCCATGTAATGGCCCGCTTTGCCATACCAAGGTTTAGTCCATTTAAAACGCACTTTGGCTCCTAAATCCGTTGAAAAGCCACCGCCGACTTCATAACTGTTGGCCGGTTTATGTAACACCTCAACAATTATAGGTACCTGACCTTGTTGACGTCGCACCACATCTGCATGCACTCGAACGCTATTGAAATAAGGTGTATTAGATAAATTCAAATTAAAGTCAGATAAACGCCCTGCTTTAAATGGTTCACCCATCTTAAAAGGCTGTAAGCTGCGAATGTATTCACTTGCAGGTGTATCACTTTGTACTTGTACAGGGCCAAAAAGGTAACGCACTCCTGAATCAAGTAGCAGTGTCACTGTCGCACTATCATTGGCCAAGGTTACCGCTATTTGGCTTTGCTGCCATGTGGCATCAAAGTAACCAAGTTCCATCAGTAAACTTTCAATTTTACTTTTTGCATCGCTGTAATGATTATGATTGAGCACTTCCCCTTGTTTAAGCGGCAGCGAATTTAATAAGGCTTGCAAATCACTATCTGCGGCACCTTGACCCAATATTTGCACATCTAATGTAGCAATACGGGTTGGTTCATTAGGGGCAATAGTTAATTCAAGCTGGGTGTATTTTTGATTACTAATAAATTCAACGGTAATCGATGGGGAGTAATAACCTAATGCTTTGAGTGCAAGTATGGCTTGCTGCTCAATATGTAGTTTAAGATAGGCCGAAGGTTCAGCATCCATTGTATCAGCCAAATAACTGCGCACGTTATCTTCAAGCGCAGAGTCGACACCTTTAATAGTAATTTTATGTATAGGCTCGGAGGCAGCAAATACAGAACCACAAAAAAAACAGAGTAGTAGAGCACGCAGTAGTAACAAACGAGTATCCTTAAGCCAGGGGGGACTTACAAATAAGTGAATGATTTTACCATAGTAATAATATCCGCAAGACCCTTTATTGTAGAAAATTGTTACTCTACTTAAAATAAATAAACCAATTTTTTAGCCTAGTGCTTTTTATTTGCCACAAATTCTAAGACAATAGCCCTACTTCGAATTAATGAGTACCTTAAATGCAATTTCCTGATGACGATAATGGTCAATTACTGGCCGATATGGCTGCCGCTGGTTTAGATCTGAATCAAGTTCATACAGTTGATTTTTTTATTTTATTTGAACAAAAGCCCCATGCAGAAGACTTTATTAAAGCGATTACTGCCGATGAGCTTGCGCCTGTTACCCAATTACAAAAATGCCCAGATACTGGCGTTTGGGAAGTGATTGCATCAGTTAGCATGGTGCCTGAGCACACCTTATTAGGCCAAACCGAGCAATACATCGAAAGCATTGCTAACCCACTTAATGGCTACGGCGATGGCTGGGGAATTTTAGGCGATGAGCTAGAAGGCTAATCAGCCACCAGGCTTATCGTTCTTGATAAGCCTTACGAAACGCACCTTGGTAATCAAAAATCTTTTCAGCAATTTTCCAGCCATATTTTGCTTTACGAGCAATCACAAAATCAGGATGAGCGAGTAACGACTTCACCGCTAACACATCAGCTACATTGGTTAATGAGCTCGGAATTTGGCCTTGAGCAAGGCGTTTTCCAAACTGCTGATTAAAGATACAACAAGCTGCTTTGATAGCTAAATTAAACACCTCATCACAGCTTGCCCCATCTTCATCAAAATAGGTGATTTTAATTTTTTCGCTGCCAATTGACTCTATCGTCATACCAGAACAGCGCAGCACTAACGCATCTTTTAAATTCAGCGCCGCGCGTAATTTATCATCGGGATCGACCAATAACGCCTGACATGCATGGCAAACCCGGGCCGCGATGTCGTTTTCAGCGCCACAGCTATCACACTCTTTAAACCGAAAACGATAATCACATTGCTGATTTTGACCTGTTTCATCATCACTCAATGACCCTTGGCAACGGCGGCCAAAATGTTCAATCACTTTGCCCTGCTCATCGGTTTTCCCCCAAAAGGTATTCGCAAATCCGCAACCTGGGCAGAGCACTTGCACAGGTTCACTGTCTGAACTTGGCTTTTTAGCCCCTACCTCGGGGTAAAATAAATCAAAACCATTACCGGCATAATCAATCACTAAACAGTCGGTTTTACCTGGGCTTAAACGTAAACCTCGCCCAATAATTTGCTGATATAAACTCACCGATTCGGTTGGCCGTAAAATCGCAATAAAATCAACATGCGGTGCATCAAATCCGGTCGTCAAGACTGACACATTGACTAAAAATTTAATTTCTTTAGCTTTGAAATCCACCACAATGCTATCGCGTGTTTTATTATCCGTTTCACCTGTTACTAATACGGCATTGTGTCCGGCTAAATAACTCAGTATTTCTTTAGCATGCTCTACAGTCGCAGCAAAAATCATCACACCTTGACGGTCTGCACTGAGCTCAATCACTTGTTCAATAATTGCTTTGGTCGCACGTTGATTTTCTTTGAGCATTTGATTTAAATCGGCGCCACTGACTCGGCCAAAACTATCGTTCGGTAATGCAGCAAAGTCGTAATGGCAAATAGCAGCATCGAGTACTTCGGGAGGCGTTAAAAACTTATTTTTAATCATGTAGCGCAGCGGTAATTCATAAATACATTTTACAAATGGGCTTTCGCTCGTTCCCCTGACAAAACCATGATAATGATGATGATAAATCCAGCCCATGCCTAAACGGTAGGGAGTTGCGGTCAACCCCAGTACTTTTAAGTCTGGGTTAAGCTGCTTTAAGGTTGCAATCAGCCGGTTATATTGGGTTGTATCGCTGTTATCAACCCGGTGACATTCATCAATAATCAATAAAGAATAGGGTTCATCAAGCTGTTCTAGGTTGGCACTTAACGATTGTACGCTGGCAAACGTTACCTGCTCTTTAAGTGACTTTTGTTTTAACCCAGCAGAAAATACACTCGCTTTTAAGCCGTAGCTTTGGTATTTCTCACAATTTTGCTCCACCAACTCTTTTACATGCGCCAACACCAACATTTTTCGTTTCGCAAGGCGAGCCAATTCAGCAATCACTAGACTTTTACCCGCCCCTGTCGGCAATACAATCACGGCCGCATCATTTGTTTGGCGAAAATGGCTCAGGGTATTTTGTACCGCTTCTTGTTGATAAGGACGAAGAGTGTAAATATGGCTACCTATCATGATGCTGATGACTGACCTATGAAGTATATCGCGTCTTAAAATAGATAAAAATAACTAATCTGAAGAAGTAGTTTATTTCATTTGTTATCAATAAGTTGTTAAGGGTAATCTGATTAACCGAGTTAATTTAAAAGGAAATAAAATGACTATTCATATCCGCCACAGTACAGCCAATGATGTGGTTGCTGTTTTTTCAATCATTTCGCAAAAAAGCTGTTATAGCAATACCTTACAGCATCCTTTAAGTAGCATTGAACAATGGACTAAGCGCCTTAGCCAATTACCTGATAACTGCATCAGTATTGTGGCAGAAAAAAATGGCAAAGTTGTTGGTCAGTTAGGTGCTGAAAATTTTAGTAATCCACGGCGTCGCCATGCTTGTAATATTGGTATGATTGTATGTGAGTCCGCCCGCGGCCAAGGCGTAGCTGATGCCTTATTAAACGCATTTATCGATTTGGCCTGCAATTGGATGGGTATTAAACGCATTGAATTAGAAGTATATACCGATAATGCTGCGGCACTCGCGTTATATAAAAAACATGGTTTTACTATCGAAGGCACCGCAAAAAACTATGCTTTAAAAGACGGTATATTAGTTGATGCTTACCTAATGGCTAAGTGCATTTAATAAGTTGAATTAATATCACATAGTAAAATCAGCTTTAAGATGACTCACTAAACTGTGTGATATGCCAAAGCTCACCTGCGGGGCCCCACAAATGCAACACATTACCCCAAGGCACTGTTTCTGGTTCACTCAATTTAATGCCAAACTCAGTCAAATTTTGTAACGTTTTGTGCACATCTTCAAGTGAACTTACCACCAATTGCATCATTAAGTTATTAGCTAACCCTTCATGATAAAATTTTTGTAATAAAAATGAGCAGTCACCATTTTTAAACTCACAGACTTGAGCTGTTTCAAAGGTGATACTAAAACCCATTGCCATATAAAACGCTTTTGAAAGCGCAAAATCTTTGCTAGGAATAAAAACTTTTATATCTTCTACTTTCATTATTAAGCCCTTCTTTTATTTAATAAATTGATAGGTAAATTACTCAATACTTGATAATAAATCAATCTCAGGCAGTTATTTTCAACACTCACTGTGTTGGACTAACGTGCAATAGGACATAAAACAGCCTTGTAGAATCTTTTATCCAGACTGAGGTTCAATATCCTTATTCAACCATAAGACACCCCGCTGTGCTTAAACATAATCCTTACAAAATTCATTTTTAAATCGTTTAATTTGAGTTTACGTCACCTCATGTTTTGAGTATTTACACTAACCCTCTTGAAATTTAATTTTTTGAGCGTACACTCGTGCGCTGAAATTTAAGCTAACACTTGTACGCTCAAAATGAAATTATTAGAAAAAGTAACCAATAAAGCCGCACAGTTATTACTACACACCCAGTCTCTTAAAGGCTATTTAGAGCCTTTAGTACAACACTTTAAACCTGCTTGGCGGGCTGGAATGTATCGTGCCAAAGTGATTAAAATTATCAAACTACCTGCTAATTGCATCAGTTTAGAACTGAGACCTGAGCGATCGTGGCCCAGTCATCGAGCAGGCCAGCACGTTTTGCTAAGCTGCCAATTTAATGGTCGCCTAATGACTCGTACCTTTTCAATATCGTCTTCACAAGGCCAAGCTGAGCGCGGTAATCACATTAGATTAACCATTAAAACCGCAAAAAATGGTGCGTTTACCAGCCAACTTGCAAACGAGCTTGCTGTAGGTGACTTTGTAAATTTATCTGAACCTATGGGTGAGTTTTTACTGCCTTCGTGTGAACCAAACAGCATAGATGAGCTATTTTTCATTGCCGCAGGTTCTGGGATCACTCCCTTTATGGCTATGTTACATACCCTAGCTGAGCGGGAACATCTTCGAACGCAAAACATTTACCTTTGTTATTTTGCCAAACAAGGAGAGCATTTATTTATTGATGAATTCAATGAACTTAAGCGCTTTATTCCACAGTTAAACGTGATGCTTTTAGTGCGAAAGCAAGGCGACTCCTTATCAAGTGCACTCAAAAATATCATGCCAACAAGCCAAGTACTTATCTGTGGACCACAGAAATTTAAACAAGATGTTGATGCTGTACTCAATCATTATGGTCATCTTCGCTTAAATCGTCAGGCAGAGTTTTTTCAGGCGGTGATGAGCAACGAGCCAAATACCGATATGCAACAAATAACGGTACTTCGTCATGGTCACCCGTTAACGCAATTAGTGACGGGCAAAGAGAATTTATTAAGTAGCCTAGAGCAGCAAGGATTATCACCCAATTTTGGCTGTCGCATTGGTGTGTGCCATCAGTGCCAGTGCATTAAAAAAAGTGGCATTGTTAAAAATCTACGAACCGGACAGCTTTCAGAGAGTGGTGAACAGCTGATCCAACTGTGCATTAGCCAAGCTGTAAGCCCTTTAGAATTGGAGTTATAACTATGAATCAGCTCAATTATCAACAACTCGGTGAACAGCTTGATGCTCTCAAACAAGCAACCCTCGAAAAAGTCGGCACTGAAGATGCGGCGCATATCCGCAAAGTCATTGCCTATCAACGCGTATTAGAATGGACTGGTCGAATTTTATTGATGCTTGGTTTTTTACAGCCCATTTATTGGGTCATCGGTGTGCTGAGTCTCGCTGTGGCCAAGATTCTCGATAATATGGAAATTGGTCATAACGTCATGCATGGCCAATACGATTGGATGAACGACCCTCATATTAATTCGCGTCAATTTGAATGGGATATTGCCTGCGATGGAAAAAGTTGGCAGCGTATTCACAACTACGAGCACCATACCTATACCAATATTATTGGTAAAGATCGTGATTTTGGTTACGGCTTACTGCGATTATCAAACGATTTTAAATGGCGCATAAAAAATGTATGGCAGTTTATTACCTATATTAATTTGAGTTTATTGTTTCAGTGGGGCGTTTCATACCATGAACTGGCTGCCGAACGTGTTTTTATGGGTAAAAAGAAACAGCAACGTGCTTCAAAAATCGACCCTAAGGCCTTAAAACAAGCATTTTTTAGTAAAGGAGCAAAACAATTATTTAAAGATTACTTACTGTTTCCTGCATTAGCGGGGCCATTATTTTTATGGGTATTAACGGGTAATTTAGTCGCTAATTTATTACGCAATGTATGGACTTCAACCATTATCTTTTGTGGTCACTTTACAACCGACGTTCACACTTTTAATGCTAAAGACTGTGAAAATGAAAGCCAAGGGCAATGGTATTATCGTCAAGCTTTAGGATCATCTAACATTAAAGGCAGTCAATTATTCCATTTATTAACTGGACATTTGAGCTTTCAAATAGAGCATCACTTATTTCCTGATTTACCCTCTTCGCGTTATCAAGAAGTGGCTCCACAAGTACAAGCTATATTTAAACAACATGGCATTGCTTATAATACCGGATCGTTTTTCAGACAATATAGCCAAGTAATAAAACGTATTGTGCGGTATTCTTTTCCTTAACCTCTTACACAGAACAATAAAAAAGGAGCCACAGGCTCCTTTTTTATTGATAATTTATTGCTATTTAGTTTGCTAAATATTGCTCTAAAATAACACCTTCAAATGCTTTTGGACGTTTACCACGGCCTGACCATTCAAACGTTTCACCATCACGGGTAATACGATATTTAGCTTGGACTTTTGCACGTTTATCTGCTGAGTTATTATCCACTAAATCATCAAGTGTTAAGCCTTTTTCTTTTAATAACGCAAGAACTTCTTGCTTTGCTGATTCTTGAGCTTGACGCTCATCAAGCGCTGCCTCAATTAACACTTTCGCTTTTTCTAAATCAGAAAAGCTTGCTTCTTTAATAAATGATTTAATGTCTTTCATATTAATTTAAACCCAATAGAATATTTAAGTAAGTATAAGATAGCCAAAAAATAAATAGTAGTGAATAAATCACTAAAATACTATCTTGAAATTAATTAATTTAAAAAAGTATTATCGCTGTTACTATATATAATAAAATAGTCATAAAACCAGCAACTAACGTATAAGGCAATTGAGTTTTAACATGCTCAATATGCTCACACCCACTGGCAATCGATGCCACAATAGTACTATCTGATATAGGCGATGAATGATCACCAAACACCCCTCCACCTAATACTGCTGCAACTAAAAAGGCTGGAGGTAACCCTGTTTCAATTGAAAGTGGTACCGCGATAGGAATTAAGATTGCAAACGTCCCCCACGAAGTACCTGTGGCAAAGGCCATAATACCTGCAGTAATAAATAATAATGGGGCCAATCCAATCTGTGCTACCTCAACCGACATAATGCCACTGACATACGTACCGGTGCCAAATGCTTTTACTGCATCTCCAAATGCAAAACTCAGTACCAATACAATCACCGCAGGTAATAAGTTTTTTATTCCAGTCACGCTGTGTACTATTAGTTGTTTAACGTTAAATACTTTATCTAAAAGTAACATGATGCATAATATTAAAAATGAAGAAATAACCGCCCACATAACCGCAAATGAACCACTACCACGGCGTAAATCCCCTTCACCGGTAATGTAGAGTAATACAAGTGTGATCAGCACAATTAATACCATTGGCACTAACATATAACGTGTTTTACCCGCAGCCGTATCTTGGTGCTGACTTGCTTCAACTATTTTTGAACTTGCATATTTTAAAGGCCCATACACTTTATTTGTCATCGCAGTATAATAAACCATAACCAATACAATAATCGGGTAGAAATTATATGCGATTGTTTCAATCAGAATCCCAACGGTATCGGTTAATTGATAACCATCGAGTAAACCTAGCACATAGGCGCCCCATCCATTAATTAGAAATAAAATACTGACTGGTGAGCAGGTCGAATCAATTAAAAAAGCAAGGCGAGCACGGGATAAACCAAACTTATCAAATACATTTTGGCTCGCAATACCCGCAGTAAACATGCTTAGGTTTGAATCAGTAAAGATAGACGTACCAATTAAACTGGGTAATAAGCTGGCTTGGCGTTGATTTTTAACTAAGTTGCGCTCATTGAGGGTATTAATAAAGGCATTAACTCCACCTGAGCATTTTATCAGCATGAGTAACGCACCGATTAATAAACTAAAAATTATAATGCGCTGATTTGACGCTCCCTCAAATACATCAATTAATATTGAGCCTGATGCAATAACTCCGTCAACGGGTGAAAAACTCATCTGCATTAAGCCGGTTAATAATAAACCAACGGCCAATGCCTGAATGGCACTTCTACGCCATAATGCGACAAGTATCGCCACCAAAGGAGGAACTAATGTATAAATAGAATCTTGCATTGTTATCTCATTATTATTTTTGTATTGGTAAATACACTTGCGTTTTTGAGTTTGTAATTATCCCATAATTACGACACACTCAAAACTAAATAAGCCTAATTACACTATTGTTTTTAGATAATCATTATAAGTTGTATCGTGACCTATATTATCTTGCACCCAGCTTGCATTGTAATAGGTGTTTAAATATCGCTCACCACTGTCACAAATTAACGTAACGATTGAACCTGATTGCCCTGCTGCTTGCATGCGCTTAGCAATTTCGAGCACCCCAACCATATTAGTCCCCGATGAAGGCCCCACTTTTCTGCCCAACTTTTGTGTTAACCAATGCATGGCTGCAAGGCTGTGCTCATCGGGTACTTTTTGCATTTCATCGATCACGCCGGCTACAAATGAAGGCTCGACCCTAGGTCGACCTATGCCCTCAATTTTACTGGCCTGTGTAGAAGTTAAGCCAGCGTTAGAGCTGTGGAAATAGTCATAAAAAACAGAATGTGCAGGGTCAACGACTAACAGTTGAGTAGCCAGATTTTGATAGCGTAAATAACGCCCAATCGTTGCCGATGTACCACCCGTGCCAGAGCTCATAACCACCCAACTTGGCTCTGAAAAGCGTTCTTTTTTCATCTGCTCAATGATACTAGTGGCAATATTATTATTGCCTCGCCAATCGGTTGCACGCTCTGCATAGGTAAATTGGTCCATATAATGGCCATTTAATTGAGCAGCTAACCTTGCTGATTCTTGATAAATTAAACTTGTGTTTTCAACCAGGTGACATTGGCCTCCATAAAATTCAATTTGCTTTATTTTTTCAACCGCCGTTGTTTTAGCCATAACCGCGATAAACTTTAGCCCTAATAAACGTGCAAAATATGCTTCTGATACCGCTGTTGAACCCGATGATGATTCAATAATGGTCGTATCATGATCAATCCAGCCATTACATAATGCATATAAAAATAACGAGCGCGCTAAGCGGTGTTTTAATGAGCCCGTTGGATGGGTGCTTTCATCTTTTAAATAAATATCAATATTAGGAAAACACGCCAAAGGCAATAATATTAAATGTGTATCGGCTGAACGGACATAATCAGCCTCTATTTTCGCGATTGCTTGATTGAGCCATTGTCTTTTCATTTGACCTCTTATTATATTTGTTATTTTTAGGGTTCGAAGATTCAGTTAAAATTCATCTAAATCAATTTAGTATTAATACACCGTCAAATTTGTATGATATGTTTCTATCATTATTGAGGTATCTAAGGAGCTACTATGAAACACTTTTACGTTTCCATTTGTTTATTAATGTTAACTGCTTGTGCTAAAACCCCTGATTGGGACTACGACAAATCCGCCAACTTCTCAAACGTAAAAAGCTTTGCTTGGATCCCAAATGCGAGCTTAACCAAAGATACCACTCACTATCAAATTAGCCCACTGATGGAACAAAGAGTACAAAAAGCGGTGAATGACACCTTAGCGGCTCAAGGTTTGCAACAGGTGGCTGTTGAACAAGCCGATGTCTTAATTAACTATCATGCCTCGGTCGATAGTAAAGTTGAAATAGATACCTTTACCACTGGCTACCAAGCACGCTGGGATAATTGGGGATTTGGCCTTCAAAACCAAACTCATACCCAAAATTATGAAGTGGGTACTTTGGTGATTGATGTCATTGATCGCAGCACTAACCAGCTTATCTGGCGTGGCGCAAAAGAAGGTCGTTTAAAGAAAAATCAAACGCCTGAACAACGCACGCTCGCCATTGAAAAAACAGTAACCACTATCTTGGCTAATTTCCCACCAAAATAATCATACTTTTGGGCGCATTAAATCTATGCGCCCATCCACACCCTCACAGTTTACGTGTTTTGCTCTAAATCTGTGATAAGCCACAGTGCTTGTTCATTCGTTTCACCACACACATCAATCGTCGCTTTAAACTCACTGCAGACTAAAGGACGCTCCGGCTGTCCAAAAATACGGCACATATTGTCGTCATTTAACTGAATACACCGCACTCCAGCGGGTTTTCCATTAGGCATCCCAGGTATTGAGGAGCTAATACTTGGTGCAATACAACACGCCCCACACCCCATTCTACACTGCATAATTTCCCCAAAATAAACACGCAATTTACTGAATTTATTGATTAATATATTTTTATAAAAATAAAATAAAAATATATTAATCACATTCAAGAGCACATATAAAAATAAACTTTTTATAAAACAGAGTGATAAAACAGCAGATGAACTAAATAGTAAATTTTAATTAAAAAACACTCACAGTTTGTTACACAAATACGCAGTCTGTAAACATTATATTGCTTATTATAAGCGTGTCATCAATATAAGTAAGCAAGGGAGTCATCATGGCTACTAAAAAACAAATTTTCATCCCAATTGCGATTGCAGTGGTTGCAATCGCAGTTGCAGGCGCACTCGTTGCTATGAAAAAGCCACCAGAAAAAAAAGAAGAATCGGTGATTTTACCTATAGTTAAAACAAGCCCAGCAGAAATTAACCCTATTTCGTTAGATGTAAAATCCCATGGATTAGTTAAAGCAAAAGACCAAACCCAACTGGTTGCACAAGTTAGCGGGCAAATTGTTGAAGTATCGCCTCTGTTTGTTCAAGGCGGCTTTATTAAAGAAGGCCAAGTTTTAGTGCGTATCGACCCTAACGATTACGAAGCAGCCTTAACAGAAGCAGAAGCAAGCTTAGCGCAAGCACGTTCAGCCCTTGAAATTGAGCGCGCCCAAGCACATGTTGCCCAAGCTGAATGGGATCGGATCAGTAAAAACTCAAATGAAAGCATTCCTTCTGAACTCTACTTACGTAAACCCCAATTGGCCGAAAAATTAGCCCATTATCGCGCATCAGAAGCAGCCGTAAAACGTGCAAAACGTAATTTAGAGCGCACATTTATCAAAGCGCCCTATGATGCAATTATCGCAGAGCGCAGCATTAGCTTAGGCAGTGTGGTTACTCCAGGTAGCTTCTTTGGCTTAGTCAGTGCAACTGAAGTTGCTGAAATTCGCTTACCAGTCCCCGATAAAGATTTACAATACCTAGTTAATCATGGCCTTGATTCAAAGGTGACTTTAAGTGCTGATTATGCCGGTCAAGAAGTGCAATGGCAGGCTAAAATTGTGCGAAGCGAAGGGGTTATTGATAACAAAAGCCGTATGACCTATTTGGTTGCAGAAGTACAAGACCCGTACGGACAAACAAAAACAACCAAACCTCTGCGTTTTGGTGCCTATGTCAATGCCACCATTGCCGGTATGCAAATCCCCGAAGCCACCTTGATCCCGCAACATTTAGTTAAAAATAATAAAGTGGCTGTTTTAAATGCTGACAATACGTTGAGCTTTAGAACCGTTGATATTGTGCGTGAACAAAACAACATGGTTATTGCAACTTCAGGCATTAATTTTGGTGAAAAAATTATTACTTCTGCGCTTGAATACCCAACTGAAGGCATGAAACTCGACCCAGAAACAGCGGTCGCAAAAAAAGAATTAGCAAAGCCAATTGCTGAAACACAACTTGCAATGAAGGAAGAGTAACCAATGAGCGCTGACACACAAAAAGGCTTAATTGCCTGGTTTGCGCGTAATCCCGTCGCTGCAAACCTTTTAATGGTTTTCATTTTATTGGGTGGTTTATTAACCGCCATGACCATTCGTAAACAAATGTTCCCTCAATTTCAAATTAACTGGCTAAGCGTACAAGTTGCCTATCCGGGTGCTGCCCCACAAGAAGTTGAAGAAGGAATAACAATTAAAATTGAAGAAGCTCTCGAAGGCATTCAAGGCTTAAAACGTTTAATTACCTATTCAAACCGCAGCAGTGCTAATGCGTGGATCGAAGTCGATGAAAGCTACAACGTGCAAGACGTACTTGATGAAGTAAAAATGCAAGTTGATTCGATATCAAGCTTTCCCGCAGGGATGGAGCGCCCTATTGTGGCGCAAGAAAAGTTTGAACAAGAAGTCATGGTATTAGCGTTATATGGCGATTTAAATCGGCGTGATTTAAAAGAGCTGGGCAATACCATCCATGATGAAATTCAAGCGCTGCCTTCAGTGAATATTGCACGTTTTAATCGCGGTTTAAATTACGAAATTGGCATTGAAGTCAGTCCAGATAAACTGCGTGAATATGGCCTCAGTTTTAGAGAAATTGCCACCGCGGTACGCAGCTTCTCGGCCAATATGTCTGCAGGTCAAATCAAAGCTGAAAATGGCTACATTTCAATGCGCGTTGAAAACCAAGCCTATACGGGGCGTGAATTTGAGCAGTTACCGTTAATCTTACTGCCTGATGGCACACAAGTCTTATTAGGTGATGTAGCCACCATTAATGATGGTTTTCAAGAAGGTATTCAATACCATAAATATAACGGCAGTAACTCACTGACGTTTGAAATCAATGCGTCAGAAGACCAAGACATCACTAAAGTTGCGGCTGTCATTAAAAAGTACCTTGCCGATAAAGCCGACCAATTACCAGCTGGGGTTAAACTTGAGCCAATCGTCGATATGACGTATTACCTTGAAGGTCGTCTTAACATGATGATCGATAACATGGTATGGGGTGGTATTTTAGTTATGCTGATCTTAGCGTTATTTTTACGCGCCCGGTTAGCGTTTTGGGTCATGATGGGCTTACCAGTATCGTTTTTAGGTGCCTTCTTATTTATGCCGATGGGCTTTTTAGATGTCACCATTAACGTTGCTTCTTTATTCGCCTTTATTTTAGTGCTCGGGATTGTGGTCGATGATGCAATTGTAATTGGTGAATCAGCCCACAGCGAAATTGAAGAGCACGGTCACTCGTTAGATAATGTGATCCGTGGTGTTAAACGTGTTGCCATGCCAGCCACTTTTGGTGTGCTGACCACAGTCGCCGCATTTTTACCAATGACCTTATCAACAGGCCCTGAATCTGCTTTTGGTAAAGCGATTGGCGGTGTCATCATTTTATGTTTGTTATTTTCATTAGTAGAATCAAAACTTATTTTACCGGCGCATATCGCCCGCATGAAAATGACCCCTTACAACCCTCGCAATCCAATGCATCGTTTACGTAATACCATTGATGGTGCCCTTAAACATTTTGTTGAAAATTATTACCGCCCATTTATCGTAAAATGTATTCATTACCGTTATGCCGTCATTGCCACATTTATCGCGATTTTAATTGTCAGTATTGGTCTATTTGCAGGTGGATTTGTTAAGTTTGTTTCAAGCCCTAAAATCCCACACGACTTTCCATCTGTCAGTATTGAAATGAATTTGTCATCTTCAGAAAAAGCCACATTAGAGACGGCACTAGCCATTGAAAAAGTGATTTTAGATGTTGAAAAACAAATCAAAGCTGAGTATGGCGTGCCGATGATCAAAGATTTATCCGTTAGTCTCAATGGCCGCACCGATGCCCGTTTAATGGCTGTTTTGGTTGATCCTGATTTACGCCCAATGGATACGTTTGCGTTATCTGATTTGTGGCGTAAAAATATGCCGCCATTACCCGGTATTAAATCGATGACTATTCAAGATAGTATTTTTGGTGGTGGTCGAGATGATGGTGATATTAGCTTTCGCCTTGAAGGCAAAGATGTTGCTGAGCTGCGTTTAGTTGCTGAAGAATTAAAAGCAAAACTCAATACCATCAAAGGTGTCGGTGATGTGAACGATTCAATGCAAAACGCCACTGATGAAGTACGTTTAAACCTAAAACCAGTTGCTTACACTATGGGCTTAACTCTTGCAGATGTTGCCTCTCAGGTGAGCGCTAGTTATTACGGTATGGAAGCACAGCGTATTTTACGCGGCGGTGAAGAGGTTAAAGTCATGATCCGCTACCCAGAAGAGCAACGTAATTCAATTAGTGAAATTAACGATACCCGTATTGTGACGCCAACGGGTGCTGAAGTACTGCTGTCAGAAGTGGCACAAGTAAGTTTAGCTGATGGTGTAAATCGTATTCGCCGTGAAAATGCAAAACGCACTATTAATGTATGGGCTTCTGTTGATACCAATCAAGCACAACCTTTTGAGATTGCTAAAGATATTCGTGATAATTACTTGCCAGGTTTGCTCAAGAATTATCCTGGCGTACAAAGCGATGTTGCAGGGCGTATCCAACAAGAAATGGACAGTGCCGCAGAGCAAATGCGTAACTTTATTTTATCAATGGTACTGGTATTTGCATTACTCGCCATTCCGCTACGTTCTTACTCACAACCTTTAATCATTATGTCGGTGATCCCATTTGGTGTAATTGGCGCCATGTTTGGCCACATGGTTTTAGGCATGACCATGAGTAGCTTATCGGTATTTGGTATCATTGCCGTCGCTGGGGTGGTCGTAAATGACTCTTTAGTGATGGTTGATTTTGTAAACCAAGCCCGTAAAGAAGGGGTATCGCTTAAACAAGCAGTTGAAGATGCAGGTTGTAAACGCTTTAGAGCGATTATGTTGACCTCGCTCACCACCTTTATAGGGTTAATTCCGATTATTATGGAAACCAGCCTACAAGCTAAAATTGTGATCCCAATGGCGGTGTCACTGGCGTTTGGTGTTTTGTTTGCCACGTTTATTACCTTGATTTTAATTCCTTGCCAATACATTGCACTAGAGGATTTAAAGCGTGTTTTCAAACGTAATAAAGGCGCGCAAATAGATGCGCAAGCAACTCAAGCCAAGATTGCACCTAACCAATAACGTCGATTGAAAAGCTGTTAGCCTTAATTTAAGGCCTAGCAGCTTTCAGGTTTCATACATCATAAACTGACATAAAGGTCTCTACACATTTACCTTGTAGAGACCTTTATAAGTTGGCTAAAAAATTAAAGATAAGGTGGATGATTACTAAGAATTTCTTAACTTTGTACTGATAATCGCTGAACACTCAAAGTCACTGCTTCTATACACTCATTTTGCAGTCAACGTTATACCGACCTAAACACTAAGTCAGTATGGTAATGACCACGACAAAAAGTAGCAACATTTGACCCAACAAGCTTAAAAACGACATTGCCCGTAATAAAAACAAACTCCAAGGGTGTTTTATATAAGGATACAAATTACACCGCTTAAGACTTACTGCATAAAAGAGGGTTAATAATGCGCTAATCACAATCACAAACGAACTTTCTGCTTTAAATTCAAAATCAGGTTTAAAAAATAAAAATAATTGAAGGGGTAATAACAAACACACAATGGCATGTAAACAATGAACGATATCAATGCGCTTTATTTGCTGCTCAGGACTTAATTCTTTGATACCAAAGTCCTTTTCAAATTGCCGCAAAATTAATCTAAAGCCTTGCTCAGCTGCAATCTGATAAGCTGTCTGACCCACTTTATTTTTAATTGTATAATCGACACCATTTTTTAGTAATAAGGCAATACATGATTCACTTTGCCCCAAAACCGCATAATGCAGTAACGTATTGCCCGCTTTATCCACTGATTTAACGGTGTCCGGCGACAAACCACTGACTAAAATATCAACAAAACCACGTTGTGCCGCCCACATCATAGCCGTACAACCCTGCTCATCTGCCATGCAGCCCGAAGCACCTTGGGCTAAAAATCGCTTACACAAACTTTGCTTTGCTGAGCCATCTTTAATATGCGCTAACAGCGCTTGTTCCAATAAATTTAAATCGGTTTCATCTTCTTGCAATGCCACCAGCAAACCAAAGTAATCCTCACCTAACAACAGGCGCTCAGTTAATATTTGCACTAATTGAGGTGTTTGTTTTACCGCGGTTTTTAAATAAGGCGTCAATAATGCATGAAGCTCCTCATCGCGCCACAATGTGATAATGTCATCTTGTGATAATACCAATCCTTGTGCCAACGAATACTGTAAGATTTGATACGCATGAAGCTGATGGCACAAACGCGCCAAACTTAATTGGCTATACTTAATAAACTGGCTTTTTATGGGTAAATAATTAAGAAGGCGTTCAAGCAATAAAAACGTGACTTGCTCGTTCGTCATAGACTGGTCTTTTAAATGCGCCATCACTTGTTCAATATAAACTTGTTCAGCATCATCGTATTCGTATATATGTTGAAAACAGCAGCCTTGAAATGGCTCTGCCGGTTTTTGCCATATTAAATAAAACAACGGAGGAAGCACTGTCAGTGCAATACCTTTATCGTCAATTCCCTCCTGACAAATAGGCCACTGCTCTAAAGCATCTAAAATATGCGCGCCATTTTGCTCTAACAAGCCTTTAATTAACAAAGGGTATTGCTTGGGCCAAATCAGCACATTTTCATTAGACAAAACATCTCTCCACAGATAAAACACGGTCAATTTTGCGCGTAATGGTAACAGGAAAAACGCACTGCAAAAAGCGTTAATCACATGGTTTAACGCTTTTTACTAATGACTTTTTGCCATAATTAACGCACACTTAATATGCAATAAATAAATGAGATTCACACCATGCAAACATGGCAAAGTATAGTCATCGTCGTCATCGTATTTGGATTTGTTTGGGGTAATTTAGCGTTACTTCGCTACAGTGCCAAATTTGATATGAAAAAATTTAATCAAGACCCAATCGAAAAAGCCAAAGCGGCGCTAGCTGAAAAAAAAGCGCTCGAAGAAGCAGCGCTTAAAAATGAAAAACAGCAGGTCAAAAAAAACGAACATTCGTAATAATGTTCGTTTCTTTGGGGTTGTCGTTACACCAACCAATGAGCCATTAGCGCAATAACTGGTAAGCTGATAAGTGTACGAAGTAAAAATATTACAAATAATTCAACAATATTGACTGGAATTTTACTGCCTAACAACAAAGCACCCACTTCTGACATATAAATTAATTGCGTCACACTCATTGCAGCAATAATAAAGCGCGTTACATCGCTTTCAATCGAATTAGCAGCCAAAATAGACGGAATAAACATATCCGCAAAGCCAACCACAATTGTTTGAGCCGCTTTTTCAGCCTCAGGAACCTGTAATAACTCTAAAAACGGAATAAATGGTGTGCCTAAAATCTGAAATACAGGTGTATATTCAGCCACTAATAACGCAAATGTACCTACCGCCATCACCACTGGCAATACAGCAAACACCATATCAAATGCGTTTTTCAGGCCTTCTTCTAGTGTTCCTTTAAACCCTTTGGCATTATACGCCTTAGTTAAAGCAACATGTAAACCATGCTTAAACAAGGTCTTACCTTCGGGTAACGCTTCACTGTTGCCTGTTGGAATTGTGCCATCTATATACTCATGTTTTTTCCAGCTAAGCGGTGGTAAACGCGGCACAATTAAGGCTGCAACAATACCCGCTAAACACACAGTTAAATAAAATGGGGCAAATAAATGCTCTAATCGTACCTGCCCTATTACTACCAAGCTAAAGGTAATGGAAACTGCTGAAAACGTAGTACCAATAATTGCAGCTTCTTTAGCGGTAAAGAATTTTTCTTCGTACTGTTTTGCCGTCATTAAAATTCCGACACTACCATCCCCAAGCCATGACGCGACGCAATTGACAGCACTTCGACCTGGTACACCAAATAGAGGGCGCATCACTTTAGTTAACAACGTGCCCACGAGTTCAAGTAAACCAAAATTAAGCAACAACGGCAGCAACAAACCAGCCAAAATAAACACCGAAAATAACACCGGCATTAAGTCATGTAATACCAAGTGCCCAGTGCTGCCTGAATACACAGCTTCAGGGCCCACTTTAAAGAAGGTCATCACCACAAAAACCATACCAATCAAACGTGTTACGACCCAGACCCAACTCACAGCAAACAGATGATTTAAAAAACCAATACGAGCAATAAAAGCCGGCTTTAAAATTTTAACGAGTAGACCTGTCAGTGCTGTAAAGCAGATTACACCAGTCACTATCGCTGTGATGTGATTTGCAACAAGCAATTGCACTTGTTTTGCAAGAACCGCGATAGGTATTGTAAACACCTCCCCTAACGGGACGGGGGTCATAAACAAAAAAATACCGATTAAAGAGGGGACAATAAACGCAAATAAAGTGCGCCAATGATAGAGGTTATGTTCTTCAACGTGTTCTTGTTGCATGTTTTTGCCTTTTTTATTGTTACATTACCGTGGTTTGACACAATAATGACTGCTTTAAAACAGACAAAAGAAAAGAGCACGCGCGGCTCTTTTCTTTTGGCTATCTAGCCTCGTTCAAAGGATAAACGCGGCTAAGTTATGGTGTGGAGCGACTAAATCTCAACGCCTTTTTTGCGTAAGACTTTAACAAGTGCCTGATGCAAGTCATTCATGGTGCCTGGCTCTAAAGTTTCACCTTCCTCATCCATCCATGTCAAACTTGTACCACCTGTTTTTAATCGTTCAATTACAACTTGGTACTTACCACTTTCAAGCGGTAATTCAGATAAATCATCACCCCAAATTGAATCCCAAACGCTTGCGTCAGGTTTATCGTAAGTGGCCGCGATAAGCCCTGTTTTATCATCAAGCTCGGTAATTGCAAAGTTTAAACTTTCAAGTAATCCAGTAAAACGCTCAAAAACTAATAAGTATTCTTGTTCGGTGACTAACGATGCATTCCCTTTATTATCAAAACCCATATTAAGCGAAATTAATCCACGCTCTTGCTGCTGTTTAATCGCAAACTGACGGTATTTAAAATCATACTGAGTCACAAATGCATTTAACGCAGCCACTTCAAGCTGTTGTTGTAAAACACCATTTAACGGCTCATTTTTGCTTTGATAATCAAGTAAACGAACCGTCATTGATGCGGTACGTTGATGTTCTTTTTGCTCAATATTAAACGCAAAACGTTGTTTACTTACTTCGTTTTGTGTTTGCCAAAACCATACGTCTTCGGGTGTTGATAACGCAAACCAATCGGTTTCAAGAGTACCCGCTGCTTCATTTGATGCGGTTGGGCTTACTTGATATTCAACGATAAAATCTTGAAGTGATTGCCATAAAAACGCTTTTAAATCGATAACACCATCAGGCTTATCAAAAAAGATCCGCGCAATTTTATCACCCTCTTCAACCCAGCTCCCCTCTGCAATATTAAGTGCTTGTGCAGGTGGCTTTAAACTATCGCGATCAGAAATTTTTTGATACTGCTTAGGCTCCATCGCATATTCAGGATCTTGGTATGGTTTTGTTAGATTCGCTGGAATTTTTAGCGGCTCTGAAACACGATAATTTTTTTCGTGATGGGCATCACTTGTAAATACGCTACAACCTGAAAGCCCTGCGATGACACTCAACACCAAAGTGTTACGAATCCAATACTGCACTAATAATTCTCCTTTGCATGCCGTGAAAAAATACCTAGCTTTGAGTCGGCGATGCCTAAATGGTTCAGTGTATTTTTAAGATCTGATTAAGACCCTATTGTTATTGTTAGTAAGATTACACTAATTTGTGCATAACCCGATAGCTAAAACGCGCCTATGTTACGTTTCCCTGTGTGCAAAAACAAGAATGGCTAATATTTTGTTGCCCTTTATGTTAAGCTTCGCCGCCATAATGGACATCGGGGGGAATATATGTCTGGATTTTCGAATCAACAGTTAGTTGTGACTGCCATAGGCGAAGACCGCCCTGGTATCGTCGGTGCCTTAACCCAATTAGTTAGTGACTGTCATTGCAATATTATCGACAGTCGCATTGCAATATTAGGTAATGAATTTTCGTTTATTATGCTGCTTGCAGGTGATATGTCGGCTATTAGCCGTATTGAGCATACACTGCCAACTAAAAGTGTAGAGCTTGGTTTACTCACCATGATGAAACGCACCTCAAGTCATCAAAACAGTGAGTACAGCGCAGGGTATACGATTGAGTATTCTGGTATTGATGCGCCTGGCACATTAAGTCGTGTTACTAAATTATTAGCGCAATATCATATCAGCATCAGCTCACTTAAATCTGATACGTTCGATTGTGATGGCGCATTGCACATGCGCTCTGAACTTGGCATTAATTTACCCATTGATGTTGAGTTTGACGAATTTAAACTTAAATTCGAAAACTTGTGTAATGAGTTCAAACTCGAACACCTTTTAAGACGCATCCGCTGAGGAATAATGATGAATACTTTAACTGCAGGTCAAAAAGCCCCTGCATTTACTTTATTAGATCAACAAGGCAACTCGGTTGTATTGGCTGAGATATTAAAACAGCATCAAGTACTAGTGTATTTTTATCCAAAAGCTTCAACACCTGGCTGTACGATTCAAGCTGAAGGCTTACGAGATCATAAAGCTGAGTTTGAAGCGCACAATACGGTCATTTTAGGCATAAGCCCCGATCCGGTTAAACGCCTGAGCACGTTTACAGAGAAAAAAGAACTTAACTTCACTTTATTATCCGATGAAGACCACGCAATCGCAGATGCGTTTGGCGTATGGGGTTATAAAAAGTTTATGACCAAAGAATACGATGGTATTCACCGTTTAAGCTTTTTAATCGGTCAAGATGGCATCATCAAGCATGTGTTTGATAAATTTAAAACTAAAAATCATCATGAAGTGGTTTTAGCTGTTTTAAGTCAACAATAATTGGCGTTAAACACCCATTAAAAAAGGCTCCGAGGAGCCTTTTTACATTAACGCTAACAGCCGTAACTGCAGCTATTCAACCGCTACTTTTTCTTGTTCGCTCGACCATGCATTAATTAAAGCACGCACCAGCGATGCTAAAGGAATAGCAAAAAACACGCCCCAAAAGCCCAGCAAACCACCAAAAAACAGCACCGCCACAATAATATAAACCGGATTCAAATCAACCGCCTCAGAGAAAAGTAATGGCACCAACACGTTACCGTCTAACGCTTGAATAATGCCATAAGCAATCATGATGTACCAAAATTCAGGCGTCACCCCAAACTGAAATAACCCCACTGCTGCAACCGGAATAGTGACCAACGCGGCCCCCACAAAAGGGATCAATACCGAAAAACCAACAAGTGCACCAAGTAATGCTGCATAACGCAGATCGAATAATGCAAACGTAATAAACGAAACGCCACCAACGATAAAGATTTCAATCACTTTACCGCGAATATAATTCATAATTTGTTGATTCATTTCACGCCATACTTGGCTAAGCAAACGACGTTGCTCAGGCAACAATTTGCTTACCCCACCCACTAATTCTTTTTTATCTTTGAGCATAAAAAAGACTAACAAAGGCACCAAAATCAAATAAATCAACAAAGCAGCAATATCTTTTAAGGAGGTTAACGATGACGATAAAATAACTTGGCCAAACTCAATAAATTTATTTTCAACTGAGCCAACCAAAGTTTTAATTTGCATGGTAGTGATTAATTCTGGATATTGAGCAGGTAATTGTAATAAGTACGCTTTACCTTTTTCGAGCATATGCGGCGCCTCTTGTAACAAATTAGCCAACTGGCGCCAAAGCACGGGTACAATTCCAATAAACGAAGCAATCGCTAAACTACTAAAACACAACATCACCAAGGCAGAAGCGGTTAAGCGAGACCCTCCTAACTGGGTTATTTTTTGAACGGGCCATTCAAGTAAAAAAGCAATTACTATTGCGACCAATACAGGAACAACCAAAGACCCCACAAAATAAAGCAAAGCGACGACCGCAAAGCTCACAAAGAGCAATGTGACTGAATGAGGATCTGAAAACTTTCTTTCGTACCATACTTTTACAAACTCAAACACAGCGGCCTTGCTCCATGACAAAAATAGTTTTTAATTTATTGGTAAGCGTAATTTGATAAACAAAATCATTCGCCTGTAGATAGCGTTCAATATCAGCGCTATTGGCTTGTTCAAGTAAAATAAACTCCACCCCTTGCCTAGTAAAATCGACTTGCTTCAACTGATATTTAAACAAAACAAACAATTGCGGGCATACAAACGCTGTTAAATCACACGATAACATAGTTAATAAATAAAATTATAACCTGCTCATATCATACGCCTGCAGAGGCTTGATGGTAAACTGAAATGAAATTATTTAGTATAAAAACAGCTAAGCGGTCTGAATTTTGCTATTTTTAAAACGACAGGCATATACCTGATTGTGACAATGAATTATGCTAAAACCTTATTTCTGCAGGTAGATTTTATGTCAAACCAAAATAGCAAAGCACAATTACCCGCAAATCCAACCTTAAAAGAAATTAATTGGTATAAAAAGCAACTTAATTGGGGGGAACTCCCTCCTTTTTACCATTTGGTGGCTTCATCTTTAGCTGAATCCGAAGGTATATTGACCCATGGCTTTGATAATGCCATTAAGCGTCTAATTGATAAACGCAATTGGAACGTTGAATTGCTTGGGGGCTCCATAAACTTAGCTGGGATCATTCACTGCAACAAAAAGCCGCGCCTCGCCTTACATCAAACATTTACAGAGCGAGGCTTTGAACTCCACGCCTTTCCTTATGCAATAGATAAAGAAATTGACCAGTATATTAGTCAAAATAAACATATGGAATTTCGAGTGTGGGATCCTTACACTATGAAAGTAGTTCTAAGAATCAATCAATTGCATAAATATACTCAATTTTATTTCCAGCGCGGCGATGATGCAGATAAAGCCCTGCTGATTTATTCGCATAAAATTGTGCATAAAATTATTGAATTTTTAAAACAAGAATTGAACATTGTGAAGGTATCAGGCGTCTCAATAAAAGATTTTTATGATTTATGTGAAAAAGAGCGCGCCGTCGACCAAGACGAATTAGCATTAACGCGCTTAATAAGCTCAGGTCCAGTTGACAAGGAATAAAATGAAAAAAAGCACCAAACTCGCAGTTGTTTTAAGTAGTTATTTCGCTTTCTCCCCTTATATTATTGCGCAAACCTCCTTTAACTTGCCCGACTTAGGCACATCCGCTGTCAGTGTTCTTTCAATTGACAAAGAACAAGCGATAGGTGAATTGATGATGATGAAAATAAAAAGTTCATCACCTATTTTTGACGATCCTGTTTTAGATGAATACCTCACCAACATCGGAAATAAACTCGTTGCAAATGCAAGCGACGTACGTTTTCCATTTAAGTTTTTTTGGCTACGAAATTCAGATATTAATGCATTTGCATTCTATGGTGGCCATGTCGGTGTCCACACAGGCCTTATTTTAAATGCCGACAACGAAAGCCAATTTGCATCGGTTCTTGGCCATGAAATAGCCCACGTGACTCAGCGCCATCTCGCACGCAGAATACAAGCACAACAAGATAATGCCCCACTTAGCATTGCAGGTATGATTGCAGGCATTCTAGCGACCATCGTAGTTCCAGATGCAGGTATGGCCATTATTTCTGCCAATCAAACGCAATCGGCTTTAAGTCAAATGAGCCACAGCCGCGGTGCAGAGCAAGAAGCCGACCGCATCGGTATGACCATTTTAAATAACTCAGGTTACGACCCGCGTCAATCGAGTGAGTTTCTAGGAAAACTCTCGGCTCAAATGCGCTTTAAACAAAAACCACCCGTATTTTTACTCACTCACCCATTACCGGATAGCCGAGTGTCAGATGTACGCCTTCGCGCCGAGCAATTCCCAGCAAAAGAGGTGCCTTCTAGTTTGGATTTTTTACTCGCTAAAAGCAGAGTCATTGCTCGCTTTGCAGATAAAACCGAAAATGCCGAGCTCTTTTTTCGCAGCGAGTTAAATAAGTCAATTTCCATTGATAAACGAGCCCTACAATATGGACTAGCCCTCACATTAGTCGACTTAAAAAAATTTGAAGAAGCAACGACTTTATTAAACGAACTGCTAAAAAACGATAACAGTAATGCATTCTACCTTGATACCTTAACCGATTTATTCATTGCGCAAGATAAAGCTTCTGAAGCGGTTAAAATGCTGATCCCACACCACGAGGTAAAACCTAATAATCAAGTCATTACACTAAATTTAGCTAATGCTGCAATGAGCGCCAAGCAGCTTGATGAAGCAGAGTCATTGCTAAAAAACTTTCTGCTAGAAAAACCAAATCACAGCTTAGCAAAACAATTACTCGCCGATTGTTACAAGCGCCAAGATAATAAAGCAGCCTATCACGAAACAGTTGCTAGCATCATGGCAAGCAATGGCGGCTACCAACAAGCGTCCGATGAGATTCAAAAAGCGCTCAATTTTGTTGAGTCAACGGAAGATATAAAACAGCAACGTTTAAAAGCACTGCTTAAACAATATCGTCAAATGCAAAAAGACCTTGCAAGACTTTAAGTCTTGCTCGGCTTTGCCTACAATAGCCACAATTGTTAAAAGGGTGACAAAATGTCGATTAAAATTTATCACAATCCTCGTTGTTCAAAATCAAGAGAAACTCTCACGCTACTTGGTGAGCATCAAATCCAAGCTGAAGTTATCGAATATTTAGCGACACCGCCAAGTATTGAAACCTTAAAAACTCTCATTGCCCAACTTGGTTATGACTCTGCCCGCCAGTTAATGCGTACCAAAGAAGACCTCTATAAAGAGTTAGGACTTAAAGATGAAACCAGTGAGGCAGCCCTCATTGAGGCGATGCATCAGTATCCTAAATTAATCGAGCGCCCTATAGTTGTACATGGTGACAAAGCAGCCGTTGGTCGCCCACCCCAAAGTGTTCTAGTGTTATTTTAATGGCTTATATTTTAGTTCTCTATCATTCAAGTAATGGCTCAGTGAGAAACCTCGCCTATGAAATTGCCGATGCCATTGAACAAACAGGAATGGAGGTTAAATTACGCACTTTTAGCGCACAGCAACCTCACGATATCGTGGTGACTAAAGATGATTTAATTCATTGCAGTGCGTTAGCATTTGGCACCCCCACTCGTTTTGGTATGATGGCAGCGCACGCTAAACTGTTTTGGGAAACCACCAGCGATATTTGGCTTAAAGGCCAACTCATTGATAAGCCAGCTTGCGTATTTAGCGCCAGTTCAAGCATGCACGGGGGCAATGAAACAACCTTGTTAGGTCTTGCGATCCCTTTATTACATCACGGCATGATGTTGCTGGGCGTCCCTTACGATGTGCCAGAGCTAGCCAGCACGCAAACCGGCGGCACACCTTACGGTGCAAGTCATGTGGCAGGGCTAAATAACAGTAACGTTCTTAGCCAACACGAAATTAAAATTTGCCATGCTGTTGGAAAACGTTTGGCCACACTCACTAAAAAGTTACTCTAAATCATGATAGAAAAGAAAAGTATTACCCAAAAGTTTCAGCGTCTGGCCTTGTTTGGTTATGCAGGTCTTCTTATTTTAATGCCGTTATGGATGTTTGTATTTTCGCCAAGAGAAAACCTCAGTAATGGCTTTGTTTTTGTGATGTATATTTTACCTTTATTACTGCCACTTAAAGGTATTATTGAAGATAAAACCTACACCTATGCTTGGGCTAATTTTATCGTAATGATTTATTTTATTCACGGTTTTACTTTACTATGGGTGAGCCCTGAAGAACTTCTCTTTGTATTGCTTGAACTGCTTTTTGCTAGCGCCATGTTTATTGGCTGTACGTATTATTCACGCCATCGCGGTCAAGAGTTAGGGTTAAAAATCAGAAAGCTAAAAGATGAACTGGCTGAAGAAAAAGAAGCGCACAGTCAAGACCCTAGATAGCTGCTTACGTTTTTATTCAACAACAAAAAACGCTCAAGTGAGCGTTTTTTAGTTTAAAGCAGATAAACAGGTTAATTTATCCCTAAATACTTATGTACTTGCACCGATAAGCGCCAATTTTTAGCTTTACATACTTCAATCGCCAATTGGGTTGCTTTCGCTTTTTGGCTAATTGGTTGTAAGTAAATTAGTTTTGGTGTCACACCACATTCTGCCATTAATTGCTCAAGCTCATCAACATGGCGCTGCATGGCGATTGGGTGCTTAATTTCGTTTGCACGTTGCATTGCACTTTTTAATACCGCATACCCGCCACGCATATTAATTTTTGGTGATACCGTCACCCACGTTTCATTAGGGACTTTAATTTCAAATGTGCCGCTAGTTTCAACCTGAGTGCCATAACCTGCTGCATGTAACCCTTCACATAAAGGCACTAAATCATACATGCAAGGCTCACCACCGGTAATGACGATATGCTTCGCCTGATAGCCTTTTTCAACAAATAACGCTAACAACTGGGCCACAGTAACATCAGCCCAAAGCTCTGAGTCGGCTTTTTTCTCTACCGTTTTTTGTAAATCAACTTTATAAGTATCTGAGGTTTCCCAAGTTTGTTTGGTATCACACCAAGCACAACCAACCGGGCAGCCTTGTAAACGTACAAAAATAGACGGCATCCCAGTAAAGCTGGCTTCACCTTGGATGGTTTCAAATATCTCATTAATTTTATACAAAAAAGATTTCCTATTAATTTAAGCAGCCTGAAACAACTGCCAATACTGCGTCAATAAAACAAAATAAAGCGCGAAAATTGTTATTTTGTCGGCTAACGTGTAGTATATCGCGCCCTGACAAAAACCTCTATTATACTGAGAGCGAGACAAATATGCCGCAAAAAGTTGTTGTAATTTATTCCGGAGGAATGGATTCTTTCACCGTGCTTAATAAAGCCATCTCTGAAGGCCACGAGGTCTATGCGTTATCATTTGATTATGGCCAACGTCATGTTAAAGAATTAAAAGTTGCGGCACAGGTCTGTCAGGCCCTCAATGTCCCTCATAAAATTGTTGATATTTCTGCTATTAATCAACTCATTGGTGGCTCTTCACTGACTGATGATATCGATGTACCAGAGGGGCATTATCAAGAAGAAAGCATGAAAAGCACCATAGTGCCAAACCGTAATATGATTTTATTATCGTTAGCGGTCGGCTATGCGGTATCACTCAAAGCAAGCCAAGTGTATTACGGTGCCCATTCGGGTGATCACGCAATTTACCCAGATTGTCGCCCTGAGTTTGTACAAAAAATGAGTGACGTGTGCAAAATTGCTAACTACGATGCCGTTGAAATCGTTAGCCCCTATTTAAATAATACCAAAATTGATATCTTAACCGATGGTTTAAAAATGGGTTTAGATTACAGCCATACCTGGACTTGTTATAACGGTCGCGAAAAAGCCTGTGGTAAATGTGGTGCCTGCCAAGAGCGTTTAGAAGCATTTCGTCTAAATGATGTCGTTGATCCACTGCCCTACGAAGCTTAATTTCACAGCTACCCAACCCTGCTTTTGCAGGGTTTCTTTTTTGTACCAAATTAAGTATGGTAATTCCCTCTAAAATGGAGAAGTCACATGCTTAAACATACTTTTTTCTGCATCAGTTTATTGCTCTTGGGCTGTAATAGCCAAGAAAAAACAGCCGCTGCACCGATTATTGATATTCCAACCGCTTCTCAAACACCCATCCCTAATAACAGTAGCGACAATCATTATTTAATTTTGCTATTTGGTAACAGCCATGTGGCATCGAATGATTTAGGTGGGCTGATCAGTACACTTATCACCTCTAATTACCCACAAAAAACGGTCAGTTATACGCGAGCCAGCAAAGCACTGTATCTAGATGAGCGAGTCACCGACGCACAAAGTAATCTGCTGATAAAACAAGAGCCTTGGACGCATGTCATATTACAAGCACAAAAATATTCCGTCTCAGGTAGCGTCGATTATCCAATCGATGGGGCTTTATATTGGATTGAACAGGCTAAAAACATCAGTGCGACGCCAATTTTATTTCCTGAGCATGCGCAACAAGGAAACCCTGATGAAGGCACCCGAGTTTATCAGCTGCACCAAAAGATCAGTCAGCAAAACCCAAGCTGCATCGCCCCAATTCCTTTGGCATGGCAATACGCGCTCAGCCAATATCCTCAACTGCAACTGTATCGACCTGATGGTAACCATGCCCAATTACTCGGTAGCTTTTTAACTGCTTTAGTGTTTTATTACATTATTACCGATGACCAACAAGTAACACTTGAGCCATCCGCATCAATCGAAATAGATGCAACTACACAGCAGCAGCTCGCCGAGATTGCACAGACTGCCTTATCGACCTACCCTGCTTGTAACTGACCAGATAAATGATGACGTTTGTCACTTGGCGAACGGCGATTTTTTACAGATACTTCAATGGCCAAAGCACATTGTATAAATACAGTATTTAACCTCAGTTTTGGATAAGAGATTTAACAACAAAGGAGCATAAAAATGAACGGCACAACCATGGTGGTATTAATTGTATTTATTTCGGTAGGATTTGGTGTGATGTACGATATGTATAAAAAACACCTTGAATTTAAAGAAAAAACGCTTAAACATAACCTCTCAAGTGACGCACAAACCCAAGAGTTACAACAAACAATCACCGATCTCAAACGCCGCGTTGCAGCACTTGAGACCATAGTGACAGACAAAAATTATTCGCTAAAAGATGAGATTAATCGTCTGTAATGTTACAGACGATTTTCATACTTTTTTATAAACTAAAACTTTTAAACTGCGATCGCTGTCAACCTCAATAAAACCTGGGGCTGGCGCTAAGCGCTCAACAAAATCAAGTTGCTCATCACAATGAGCTGCAATTAAGGCTTTAAAGGCTGGCTCGCTTAACTCTGGGCTATTGGCACACAATAATACAACGCTCTCAGCTGCCATTAATTCTGGTAAGCGACGAATAATTTTTTGATAATCTTTAGTTAATACAAAGCTACCTTTTTGAAAACTAGGCGGGTCTATAATAAGCAAATCAAATGGCGCAAGTTTTTTTAACTTACCAAATGACTTTAAAATATCGTGCGGAAAATAACTGACGTTTTTATCAAATTGATTTAAACGATGATTATTTTGCCCAACTTTTAACACCCCTTTGTTCATGTCCATATTTACCACGGTGTAAGCCCCCCCTTGCATGGCAGCAAGTGAAAAACCGCAGGTGTACGAAAACAAATTCAGTACTTTGGCATCACGTGCATGGCGCATCACAAAATCACGTCCTACCCGCATATCAGGGAAAATCCCGGTATTTTGGCTGCGAGTTAATTCAACGTGGTATTTAATGCCAAGCTCTTCAATCACAAATGAACCCGGATCGGTGCCAATCAAAACCTGAGACTGTACTGGTTGCACCGAACGGTCTTGATAAATAAACCCCTTAATTTCGTTTGGCCAATCACTTGCAATAATCTCAGCAACGTGGGTTGTCAAAGCCTGCAAATCATCTGCGGCTAACGCCTCATAGCCCACTAAAAATAAATGAGGAGGATAAAAGTCTAAGTTTAAGTGCTCAAGAGTTGCAAACGAGTGACCACGACCGTGAAAAACACGTACCAGTTCTTGGTTCGAAATCGGGGCTGCCTTTAAGGCAGCTAATAGTGGGGTAAAATCTAAATTAGGCATTAATTAAACTATGTTGTAAGTGTTGGATTTGATCTCGTACTTGAGCAGCTTTTTCAAACTCTAGTTCACGAGCATGTTGCATCATTTGGCTTTCTAATTTCTTAATTTTTTCAGCAATCTGCCCTGCAGATAAAACCGCAGTGTTTGCATCATTAACAGCGGTCATTTGCTCTGATGTGACCGTAGTGCCGACATCCATAATATCCGTTACTTTTTTCTGTAACGCCATGGGGACTTTGCCGTGTTTTACATTATAAGCATGCTGAATTTCGCGTCGGCGTTCGGTTTCCTCAATTGCAGCCGCCATTGATTTTGTGATTTTGTCGCCATATAAAATAGCTTTACCACTTAAATGGCGCGCTGCACGACCAATGGTTTGAATTAACGAGCGTGTTGAGCGTAAAAAGCCTTCTTTATCAGCATCTAAAATAGCCACTAACGATACTTCAGGCATGTCGAGGCCTTCTCGTAACAAGTTAATACCCACCAAGACATCAAACACACCTAAACGTAAATCGCGAATAATTTCAATGCGCTCAACGGTATCTATATCGGAATGCAAATAACGCACTTTAACGCCATGTTCAGCCAAATAATCGGTTAAATCTTCCGACATCCGTTTTGTTAGTGTGGTCACTAAGACCCGCTCTTTTAATTCAACCCGTTTGTAAATTTCAGATAACAAATCATCCACTTGGGTTGCAACAGGGCGCACTTCAATTTCAGGATCAAGTAACCCTGTTGGTCGAATAACTTGCTCAGCAACTTCGCCGCACGAACGCGTAATCTCATATTCCCCAGGGGTGGCCGATACATAAATAGTTTGCGGTGCAATGGCTTCAAATTCATCAAATTTAAGCGGACGGTTATCCATTGCAGAGGGCATCCGAAAGCCATATTCCACTAAGTTTTCTTTACGGCTTCTATCGCCTTTATACATGGCACCAATTTGCGACACGGTAACATGAGATTCATCGATGATCATTAAACTATCGTCAGGTAAATAATCTAATAAAGTCGGGGGTGGCTCACCCGGTGCGCGACCCGATAAATAACGGCTGTAGTTTTCAACGCCCGAACAATAACCAAGCTCAACCATCATTTCGATGTCGTACTGTGTACGCTGAGTTACACGTTGCTCTTCAACTAGTTTATTGTGTTTAAGTAAAAATTCTCGGTGTTGTTTAAGCTCTGCTTTGATTTCTTCAGTGGCTTTTAAAATCGTTTCTCGCGGGGTAACGTAATGAGATTTAGGATAAATAGTGGCACGAACAATGTGCTTTTCAACCGAACCTGTCAGTGGGTCAAAAATACTCAAGCGCTCAATTTCATCATCAAACATCTCGACGCGAATCGCATAGGTTTCAGATTCTGCAGGAAAAATATCCACTACTTCACCGCGCACCCGATACGTTGCACGCTGAAAATCAATATCATTACGAGTGTATTGTAATTCCGATAAACGGCGCAGCATGTCGCGCTGATCAACCTTCTCACCTACTTTAAGCAATAGCATCATTTTCATGTATGAATCAGGGTCGCCCAAACCATAAATAGCCGACACCGACGCCACAATAATTACATCTCTACGCTCAAGTAATGCCTTAGTGGCCGATAAACGCATTTGCTCTATGTGCTCGTTGATTGAGGCATCTTTTTCAATAAAAGTATCACTGGCAACAACATACGCTTCGGGCTGATAGTAGTCATAATAAGACACAAAATATTCAACGCAGTTGTCCGGAAAAAACTCTTTCATTTCACCATAAAGCTGCGCCGCCAACGTTTTATTGTGCGCCATAATAATAGTGGGCCGATTCAAATTATGAATAATATTGGCCATAGTGAAGGTTTTACCTGTGCCTGTTGCACCTAATAAGGTTTGATGAGCTAAACCCGCTTCAAGCCCTTCACACAATTGTTTAATTGCGGTGGGTTGGTCGCCACTTGGCTGAAAATCAGACTGTAAACGAAAGACATCACTCATACTGTACACTCTTGTTTTTTATTCTGTTTATGAACCTTCACTAACGATTGAGTAAACCAATAATAGGCAATCGCTGCGGTAAACACATTACCAAGCACCGCACCAATAAACAGCCCTTCTAACCCTGCAATGGCATTGCCGACATAAGCAAATGGCAAATAGAAAATAAACAGCCGCACAATGCTCAAGAACAAAGCATTCATGGGTAAGTGCAAGGCATTAAACGAGGAGTTAGATAAAATAATAATCCCCTGAATACCGTAACCCAGAGGCAATATCCACATAAAAAGCTGTATCACTTCAATAACATGTGGGTCTGATGCAAACGCACGGCTTAACCAAAACGAGGTAGCGACTAAGACTAAATAAATACCGAGCTGCCAGCCTAAAATAAACTTTAATGCAGTTTTATACGCTTCTTCAACACGTTCGATTTTGCCTGCACCAAAGTTTTGACTCACAAACGGCGGTAACGTCATCGACAGTGCCAACACAACCAAACAGGCAATTGATTCAATGCGACTACCAACACCAAAGGCTGCAACCGCAGTATCACCGTGCTTTGCTACCATCGCCGTCATCACCGCCATGGCAATCGGTGTAAGCATATTTGCACTGGCCGCAGGCACACCAATTTTAAGAATTTTTCGTGCTGCACGAATAAAGGTTTGTTGCCCTGCATCTAAACTGAGTAATTGCTTTTTCTTGATTAAAATATACAAGATAAGCACCACCGCAGAGCTCCATGCAATCACACTGGCAACCGCAGCCCCTTTAATACCCATCGCTGGTATTGGCCCAAAACCAAAAATCAGCATCGGATCTAAAATCGCATTCACTATGCCCGCAAACCCCATAATAATGCTTGGGGTTTTAGTATCACCACTGGCACGCAGTACCGCATTACCTATCATGGGTGTAATTAAAATCACACTACCAATAAACCATACAGCCATATAATCATGAATGTACGGCATTAAAGAATCGCTTGCACCGAGCAAAGCAAAAATATAATCAATGCAGAGGTAGCCTAAAAATGCGAGTATAGCCACAAAACAAGCCGATACAATCAGCGCCACCACACCATCATAGCGCGCTTGTGCCAAATCACCTGACCCCAAAGCTTTTGCAATCACAGCAGACGTCCCAATGCTCAAGCCAATCGCAAGACTAATCACGGTAAATGTAACAGGAAAAGTAAAACTAATTGCAGCTAGCGGATCAGTACCCAGTAAACTAACAAAAAATGTATCAACTAAGTTAAACAACATAAGCGTGACCATGCCAATAAGCATAGGGACTGTCATTTTCTTAAGCGTTGCAGGAATAGGATCTGCGAGTAAATCGATTTTATTAGATGAATTCTTTTGCATACTGACGCCTATTTTCAGGGGCATCTATTCTAAAACATCCCTCAGCCTGCTTCTATCTAAATGTCGAAAAAGCACCGAAATAAACTAAAAACAAAGATAAATGTGAACAAAACAAATCTCAGCTCTCTAATAACACCCACAAAAAGATCTTAAGCTATAAAAAGTGCATACAAAAACACATTATATTTTACATGTTAGTAACAACTCTCTTTGGAGATGTTTTATTTTTGCACAATTGACTTTGGTCAATCTCTGTTCGCAGTAATTATCAAAACTTTTAAAATTAAATAAATTGACTTATTTAACTTGTTGATAAAAAACAATAAAATAAAAACAAAATAAATCTTGATCTCGCTACAAGGCTCTATTTTAAAGGCTTGAAATACCTTTTCAAAGTTTCATAAACAGAGTTATCCACAGAAACCGTGGATAACTAAATCAAATCCTTATCAAACAAGGCTTGCGCTAATAAACCCATCAGATAAATCCCTTGAAGCAAAAAAAAACCTATTTTTACATGATTATTTGCACTGTATGAATTCCAACCAACACAATTGATGTCACTTATTTGAACAATCCAAAATGTTAACTTTAAACAGTTAAGCAATAATGGACACTATGAGCAATTCAGCACCGAGTGCATAGCCACCAACTAAGTGATTAAAACGCTGTGCTTTTTGTGTTCTTATTTATCATTCGCTTTATAGCTGCGAGACGCTTCAATTAAATACAACCGTCAGTTCTTGAAGTATTGAGACTCTTTAGCTATTTCAACCGCTCGTAATAATCTGTCAAACCCACGCATAACTAAAAATTTATCGAGAATAATGGATCGCAGCACACCTCACCGGCAATAAAAAGCCTCGCTAAACTATTATGTGGCTAGGGCGTGTTGAACTTTATGGATTGAAATTTGTTTAATCGCCGCGCAAGGTTTGCACCCTAGCGGGCTAAGTAAAAATCGAGCAAAGCTTCGACGTCCTGTTCACGCCCCTTAATGCCCAAAAGGTGAAACTTGAACATACAAAACACTAACGTTCAACCGCACTTAAAATCAAGACCCAACAAAACACGCTATTTTCATCAATTTAATGCGTTTAAATTTTGTTCAAAAACGAATTAAAACAGTCACTTTTCAAACTGATTGCGTATAAAAACAGCGAACAAACGCATTTATTGGATTATTACAAGATTAGTTGTTGACACTTTGGGGCACTGTCATTAATATTTCGCCCCGTTGAGAGACACACGCTTCCCCCTTAGCTCAGTTGGTTAGAGCGACGGACTGTTAATCCGCAGGTCCCCCGTTCGAGTCGGGGAGGGGGAGCCAAGTTTCTAAACATAATGTAGTTCCCCCTTAGCTCAGTTGGTTAGAGCGACGGACTGTTAATCCGCAGGTCCCCCGTTCGAGTCGGGGAGGGGGAGCCAACTACATCACTTAATTCGTTCCCCCTTAGCTCAGTTGGTTAGAGCGACGGACTGTTAATCCGCAGGTCCCCCGTTCGAGTCGGGGAGGGGGAGCCAAATTAAGTAAACGCCCTATTTTAGTTCCCCCTTAGCTCAGTTGGTTAGAGCGACGGACTGTTAATCCGCAGGTCCCCCGTTCGAGTCGGGGAGGGGGAGCCAAATCATAACTTTTGTTAGACAATCCTTCAGTAATCCTTTACTCTCCTACTCTAGATTTAAAACCATAAAAAATAGATATTTAACACGCTATAAACTAATTTTGGTTTACTGTTCATAACTAGATAATAAGAAACGGACCATGGCTGGACTAACGCGATTTTTCTTGATTCAAATTTTCTTCTTTATTTCAACCCTTAGCATTGCTAGCTATACTTTTTTTTCTCAGTTACAAGGGCTTGCATCTCAGCAACAACTTGCGGCACAAAAATCCATCGACTATTACCTTAAAAGTTATAAAGCCAATGATGACACTCCCCTTGGCCGCAAAGTTGCAATTACATTTAATTTAAATAGCTTAATTGTTCGTGACAATGAAGGTAAAATTCAAGAATCAATTCAAGGTGATTTTGAATACCTGCCTTTGTTTGCAAAACTGATTCAACACAACTCTCCTTTTATTCGTCCTCAATTTGTTGTAAACAATGAATCGAATATCAAACTTGAATTTACGATTAAATTACAAGAAGAAGTCAGCTCAATTCATACTCAGTTTATTGTTTTATTAATGGCTATTTTCATTTTATCTTTTTTACCAATGCTGAGCGTCAAAAGCATTATTAAGCGTGCTCAAGAAAATATTGGTAATAATATGTCCTTGATGGTTGATTCATTTATTGAAAAGAACGACAAAAACATTCAACTAGATAGTTCGATGGCTGCAACCAGTGTGTCGTCTATTTTTCCAAGTATTGTGCGTCTTAATGCTTACTTACGTAAAAAACAAAACGAAATTGAGCAGTCTGCCCTGTCGTTAAAGCAACAAGCATTTAAAGATTCTGTTACTGAGCTTGGTAACCGTAATTTATTTGTTGAGTTTTACGAAGAGCAAGTTGAAAGCTGCGAAAATCAATTTGGTAGCTTAATTATGGTGCGCTGCACAGAATTACAGCTTATTAACCAAACTCGAGGTTATCATCATGGCGATGAATATATTAAAGAAGTCGCTCAACTGCTTTTAAAAGCAACAGGTACGTATGCAGGCGCAACCTGCTATCGCTTAAACAGTTCTGATTTTGCGGTATTACTTCCTAATATCCCCTTAAAAGAGGCTGAACGTTTCGGTCAAGAGTTACAGTCTAAATTCACGGAATATCAACGTAGTGCCGAGCTTTCATCGGTTGCCAACTCAGGGATTGTATCTTATTCAACCACAAAACCATTAGGCGAGCTGTTGTCACAGGTTGATACTGCGCTTAGCTTAGCGCAAAGCAAACAAACCAATGCGTGGCATGTACTTAAAGACAGCGATTTAATGGATAACATTAGCGCTAATTTTGGTAATCAAAATTGGCGAGAAGTGATTGATGATGTGCTTAATAATTCACGAGTACAGCTATTAATTCAAACGATTACACCAACCAATCGCAGTGCCAAAGTGTATTCTGAAATTTTAGCGCGCTTTAAAACCGCTGAAGATCAAATACTCCCTACAGCATCATTTTTAGCCATGGCTGAAAAGTTAGAGCAAATTTATCACGTCGATAAAATGATTGTGGAAGCCGCCCTCACTTCCATTAAGACCATGAATTTAGGTGGTCAATTTTTTGGTATTAATATCACCGCGCGCAGTGCTCACGATGAGCAATTTATGATATGGCTTGAACGACGCCTATTAAAAGACAGTAATATTTCTTCCAAGCTCATTTTTGAGATTAGTGAATTTGGCCTACAACAAAACATTAAAGCCAGTAAGCGTTTTATTGACATGATCCACCGAGTAGGTGCGCGTATTACCGTTGAACGTTTTGGTGTGGGTTTAACCTCGTTTAAATTTTTCCGCGATTTAAAACCTGATTTCATTAAGATGGATGCCAGTTATACGCGTGGCTTAGAAGAAGATAAAAATAATCAATACTTTATGCGCTTAATTGTCGACCTTGCTCATCGCATTGGTGTTACGGTACTTGCTGAAGGCGTTGAAAGCCAAGAAGAAAAGTATATTATTGAACAGCTTTGTCTTGATGGTGCACAAGGTTATTACATCGAACGACCGCGCGAAATTTAATCTCCTTTTATCACACGAGCCCAATGATATTTTGGGTTCGTGACAATTACAAATGATAGCTATTCAATTAATTGCCGCTCAAACCGCTGTGGAAGTTGTTAATTTGCGAAGAAAACTGGATAATAAGCCAGTTTTTTAATGTGCTGGAACTCAACCATGTCTGAATACCTGTTACTTTTAATAGCAACAGTGCTGGTTAATAATTTTGTGTTGGTGCAATTTCTTGGACTCTGCCCTTTTATGGGGGTATCGGGTAAGTTAGAAACGGCCATTGGGATGTCTTTGGCCACCACGTTTGTATTAACCTTAGCGTCAGTCTGTAGTTACCTTGTCAGCCATTATATTTTAATTCCGCTTGATTTAGAGTTTCTTCGTACCATGAGTTTTATTTTGGTGATTGCTGTAGTCGTGCAATTCACTGAAATGGTGGTGAAAAAAACCAGCCCCACTCTTTATAGACTGCTGGGAATATTTTTACCTTTGATCACCACTAACTGCGCAGTACTAGGGGTGGCGTTACTAAACGTCAACAAAAACCACAACTTTGTACAATCTGCTGTGTATGGTTTTGGTGCTGCAGTTGGTTTTTCTTTAGTGCTTATTTTATTTGCTGCACTTCGCGAACGCTTAAGCGCCGCTGATGTACCTTTGCCTTTTAAAGGGGCATCGATTGCCATGATCACCGCAGGTTTAATGTCTATGGCCTTTATGGGCTTCACTGGTTTGGTTAAGTTTTAATGATTTTATTGTATGCCCTTGCTGCACTTGGTTTGTTAGCACTTATTTTTGGCTTAGTACTTGGCTACTCAGCCATCCGCTTTCGGGTTGAAGGCGATCCGATTGTCGATCAAATCGATGCTATTTTACCGCAAACTCAATGTGGCCAATGTGGCTATCCTGGTTGTCGCCCTTATGCCGAAGCCATCGCTAATGGCGATGATGTTAATAAATGTCCGCCAGGCGGCGAGTCAACCGTCAAAGAGCTTGCTGAACTGATGGGTGTTGAAGCCAAACCCTTGGCCGGTGGCGAAGCAAGTGAACCCATCAAAAAAGTGGCTTATATTCGTGAAGATGAATGTATCGGTTGCACTAAGTGTATTCAGGCTTGCCCTGTTGACGCCATCATAGGCGCAACACGTCAAATGCACACCGTATTAATTGACGAATGCACTGGCTGTGATTTGTGCGTAGAGCCATGCCCTGTCGATTGTATTGATATGTTACCGGTTCAAGTAACCAGTCAAAACTGGAAATGGCAGCTTAATGCTATTCCTGTTACCCAGCTTGATTAAGAGGTTATAGTGGAGAGTTTACTTACCCAAATCGATAATGGGACTATTTGGTCAATTCCAGGGGGGGTTCACCCTGTTGGTCATAAAGAGCAATCAAGCCTCACACGCATTGACCGTTTAGCAATGCCGGCGGAATTAACCATTCCATTAAAACAGCATATTGGTGCTCAAGGCACCTTATTGGTCAATATTGGCGACAAAGTTTTAAAAGGCCAAGCCTTAACGCAGCCTAAAGGGCATTGGGCCTTGCCGGTGCATGCCCCAACATCTGGCGTGATCAGTAATATTGCTAATTTACCCTCTGCCCATCCTTCTGCGTTGCCTGAGCTGAGCATTGTACTGACGCCGGATCACCTCGATACGTGGTGCCCGCTTGAAACATGCGAAAACTATCAAAGCCTTTCAAACGATGAGATTATCTCTAAAATTCGCAATGCGGGAATTAGCGGTATGGGTGGTGCGGGTTTTGCGACCTATGTTAAAGCGCAAGCTACACAAAAAATCGACTATCTAATTGTTAATGGTGTTGAATGCGAACCTTATATCAGTGCCGATGATCGGCTGATGCAAGAGCACGCTACCACCATTATTCAGGGCTGCTTAATTTTATCCCAAGTGCTCAAACCCGAACGCGTATTGATTGGCATTGAAGATAACAAGCCACAAGCAATTGCAGCCATGCAAGCTGCGGCTAAACCGTACAGCCATATTTTGGTTCGAGTTGTGCCAACTAAGTACCCCTCAGGTGGTGAAAAACAGCTGATCCAATTATTAACCGGTCTTGAAGTTCCCTCAGGTAAACTCCCTGCCGATATTGGTATTATGGTGCAAAACGTGGCCACCCTTTTTGCCATCGAGCAAGCCGTTGTGCACGGTAAATCATTGATTGAACGTGTCGTTACGATTACCGGCCACACGATAAAATCACCGGGTAATATTTGGGTGTTACTTGGCACTCAGGTTCGAGATTTACTGCTGCAACGAGGGTTTGAACCCGAAGAAGAACAACGGGTTATTATGGGCGGCCCAATGATGGGATTTACCTTACCAACGGTTAGAGTCCCAGTTATAAAAACAACCAACTGTATTTTAGCGCCAACCGCAGCGGAGCAACCGTTTTCGGGCGATGAACAAGCCTGTATTCGTTGCAGTGCCTGTGCGGATGCCTGCCCTGCCACCTTGCTACCACAGCAGTTACAATGGTTTGCCAAAAGCCAAGAGTTCGACAAACTCGAAGAACACAATTTATTTGATTGTATCGAATGTGGTGCTTGCGCTTTTGTTTGCCCAAGCGAAATTCCACTGGTGCAATATTACCGTGTCGCTAAAGCGCAAATAAAAGAACAAAAAGCTGAAAAAGCCAAAGCTGAACGGGCAAAAGAGCGTTTTGAAATTCGAAATCAACGCCTCGAAAAAGAGCAAGCTGAGCGACAAAATCGCGGTAAACGCACTGCGGCTAAAGTGTCTGATGGCGCTGCAGATGCGATTCAAGCGGCCCTTGCCCGCACTCAAAACACAGTTGCGCCGTCTGCCGACAGCACCCAAGATATGGCAGCAATACGTGCTGAACGTAAAGAAGCCGCTCGTCTTTATAAAGAAAAAAAAGCAGCCGAGCAACCACACCCTGCCGCCACACCATTGGCCAGCGAAAACAATGAAGATAAAAAATCAGCCGTGGCCGCTGCCATTGCTCGTGCCAAAGCAAAAAAATTGGCAAACGAGCAACCTAATAGCGATGACACACCTCAGGCATCCGAACCGGCCTTAAATGATAAAAAAGCAGCAGTCGCTGCGGCCATTGCTCGCGCCAAAGCAAAAAAACTGGCCTCAGAGCAAAGTACAAGTTCGCAAGAGCCCACAGTAGCCCCTAACGATAAAAAAGCAGCAGTTGCCGCAGCCATCGCCCGTGCTAAAGCCAAAAAACTCGCAGCGCAAACGGATGAAAATCAAAGCGCAGCTGAAACTGATATGGCAGTCACACGCTCTTTAACAGACAGCGATACCTCAACTACCGAGCTACCAGTACTTAATGATGCTGACGATAAAAAAGCCAAAGTTGCTGCGGCCATTGCCCGTGCTAAAGCCAAAAAACTTGCAACAGCGCAACAAGCTGCTAATCAAAGCGCAGAAACAACTGATAAAGCTGAAACACCCGCTTTAACAGACAGCGACGCCGCAGCCACCCCGCAGCCTGAGCTTAGTGATGCAGACGATAAAAAAGCCAAAGTAGCCGCTGCCATCGCCCGTGCTAAAGCTAAAAAACTTGCAGCACAATCAGATGCTAATCAAAGCGCAGAAACAACTGATAAAGCTGCCCCCCCCTCTTTAACAGACAGCGACGCCGCAGCCACCCCGCAGCCTGAGCTTAGTGATGCAGACGATAAAAAAGCCAAAGTAGCCGCTGCCATCGCCCGTGCTAAAGCCAAAAAACTAGCAGCAGCGCAACAAGCTGCAACACCGGCAATTCAGAGTACAACAGAGGATGATACTCAATCATGAAACTCAATATGTTAAGCTCTCCCCACAGTCATAGCCAAAAATCACTGCCAACACTAATGCTCACGGTGATTTTGGCATGTATTCCAGGATTAATTGCACAGTGCTACTTTTTTGGCTCGGCAGTATTAATTCAGCTATTGCTTGCACTGATCACTGCCATTGCCTGTGAAAGTGCGGTTATGCTGCTGCGAAAACGCGCAGTCCTACCGGTGATTAAAGACTTCAGTGGCATTTTAACCGCTGTTTTACTGGCATTAAGTATTCCTTCTTTAGCGCCATGGTGGGTGATTGTGATCGGTACATTTTTCGCCATCGTAATCGTAAAACAGCTCTATGGCGGGCTTGGGTTTAATTTATTTAACCCTGCCATGGCCGCTTATGTTTTGTTACTGATATCGTTTCCATTACAAATGACCTCATGGCTTCCTGTTGAAAGCTTGCAACTGCACCCGATTAATTTCGCTGACCAAATGAACATGATTTTTACTGGTTACACCCAAAGTGGTTTTAGCTTAACGCAGCTAAAAATGGACATTGACGGCATCACGATGGCGACCCCGCTCGATACCCTTAAAACCGATTTAGGCAAAGGCTTAACCGTTTCAGAATCCATGCAGCATCACGTATTTGGTCAATACGCTGGATTAGGTTGGCAATGGGTCAATATTGGCTTTTTAATGGGCGGCGTTTATTTAATTAAAGCGCGAGTCATTAATTGGCATATTCCAGTGTCGATTTTAGCCAGTATTACAGTCTGTGCATCTGTTGGTTACCTTATTTCACCCGACCAAGTTGGCGGCCCGGTGTTTCATTTACTGAGTGGCGCCACTATGTTTGCAGCATTTTTTATAGCAACCGATCCGGTCAGTGCGGCCACAACAAATAAAGGTCGATTAATTTACGGCGCTTTTATTGGCCTGTTGATTTATTTAATTCGTACTGTGGGTGGGTATCCCGATGCTGTTGCGTTTGCAGTACTGCTACTCAACATGTCTGTACCTTTGATTGACCATTACACTCAACCACGCACCTACGGCCATAGGAAATCATCATGATTTTATCTTCGATGCGTAAAAATGGGCTCATTCTCACTTTATTTGCCATAGCGACTACGGGCGCTGTGACCTTAGTTCAACTTGCTACCGCTGAAGAAATCGCGTTGCAAGAACAAAAAAAACTGATGAATACCCTCTCACAAATTATTCCTAATGACGCGTACGATAACCAGCTTTATCTTGATTGCACCCAAATAACCGCCGATGAATTAGGTGTAAATCAAGTGCATACCTTGTATCGCGCCCGTAAAAATGGCCAAAATGTTGCTTTGTTAGTACAAAGCACTGCACCCGATGGCTACAGCGGTAAAATTGAAATTATCTCAACAACTTATCGCGATGGTAGCTTAGCGGGTGTGCGAATATTAAAACACAAAGAAACCCCGGGGCTTGGCGATAAAGTAGAACCTGAACGATCTGATTGGATCCATTCATTCATCGGCCTTAAGGTTGAATCACATGACGACCCTCGCTTTAGAGTAAAAAAAGATGGCGGTGTGATCGACCAATTTACCGGTGCAACCATTACCCCAAGAGCTGTGGTTAACAGTGTTAAATCGGCCAATCTGTATGCTCAAACTCATTTTGATGCGCTGTTTGATGCTAAAAATGACTGTGTGGGAGTGCAATAATGAACGCTGAATTTCAAAATGTAACCGAACAAGGCTTGTGGAAAAATAACCCTGCGCTCGTGCAACTGCTCGGCTTATGCCCTTTATTAGCCGTCACGGCCACCATCACGAATGCCATGGGCTTAGGGTTTGCTACTTTACTGGTTTTGATGGGCTCGAATATTACCGTCTCAATGGTGCGAAACTTCGTACCAAAAGAAATCCGTATTCCGGTCTTTGTCATGATCATCGCTGCCTTTGTGACCATTATTGAACTTTTGATGAATGCCTACACCTTTTCGCTTTATCAATCGCTGGGGATTTTTATTCCACTCATCGTTACCAATTGCGCCATTATCGGGCGCGCCGAAGCCTTTGCATCCAAAAACACCGTGATTTTATCAGCATGGGATGGTTTTATGATGGGCCTCGGCTTTACCTTGGTATTGGTTGTGCTTGGTGCCATGCGTGAGTTATTAGGCCAAGGCACCCTGTTTGATGGCGCACACTTATTGTTTGGCCAATGGGCCACGGTACTGCGCATTGAAGTGTTTCAATTTGATAGCCAGTTTTTACTTGCCATTTTGCCACCTGGTGCCTTTATCGGTATGGGTTTTTTAATTGCGGCAAAAAATATCATTGATCAACAGCTTAAAGCGAAACAAGCCCCTGTAGCGACTACAGAAAAAGCACCTCGCGCCCGTGTAACGAGCTTAAATTAATGAATAAAGAAAAACGCCATGAAATCTTAGTACGCTTACGCGAGAACAACCCACATCCCGAAACCGAGCTTGAATACAGCTCGCCGTTTGAGTTGTTAGTCGCGGTTACACTCTCAGCGCAAGCCACCGATGTCGGTGTTAATAAAGCAACCCGAAAGCTCTTCCCTGTTGCCAATACACCACAAGCAATTTTAGCTATTGGCCACGACACACTGCGTGATTATATTAAAACCATCGGCTTATTTAACTCAAAAGCCGCCAACGTGTATAAAATGTGCCAAATATTAGTTGATAAACATAACGGCGAAGTGCCAGAAAACCGCGAAGCACTCGAAGCTTTACCCGGCGTTGGCCGTAAAACAGCTAATGTAGTGCTCAACACCGCCTTCGGCTGGCCGACCATAGCGGTAGATACCCACATCGACCGCGTATCCAACCGCACTAAATTTGCTATGGGTAAAAATGTCGTTGAAGTTGAAAATAAGCTTTTAAAAGTAGTGCCGAAAGAATTCAAAGTTGATGTTCACCACTGGCTGATTCTACATGGCCGTTATGTATGTACCGCCCGAAAACCAAAATGTGGCAGCTGTATTATTGAAGATTTGTGTGAGTTTAAAGATAAAACTGAATAATTAAAATGTCTGATTTTTAGCGAATAGTGGAAGTTGAATGTAACATTCATCGACAATATGAGTAGCTATGTAGTTGTGTCTAGTAATACTCTTTACGATATTACCTTCAATAGCATTTTGATTTACATGATTGATTAATTGCGGGAAGAACTCTAAAAATAGCATTTCCAATTCGTTATAGTGACACTCAATATCCTCAATGGCTCCAGAAAAATTATTAGTAAAACGGATACGTTGGGCTATATTGTCAAGTGCTACGCCTATACCTGTTATTGTTTCATAATCTTTAAACCAATCATTTTTGGTCATATTATTAATAACTTTTTGCATTCTACAAGGCATATCAGGAATACGTTTACTCAAAAGTTGATAACTATTTTGTTTAAAAGCTGCCAATGGTTCTTTATTAAAAAGAGTCCAATGCTGAATAAGAAAGTGATCAAATACTACATCAATCGCAATACTCGCGAATCGTTTACGTTTTTGAGAAAAATACCGCTTAGCTTCTTTAACTGCTGCGTGGTTATCTGTAAATTTATCGACTAAATAATGATTGTCTAACGCTTTTTGCACTGTGACTGGTAAATGCTTTACATACCTTTTACCACCAAAATCACCAAGAAGATTACCAAAATGAGAATCTGCATTGGGTTGTGCTAAGTAAAGGTGAGCTAAATAATTCAAAGTAGTTATCGCTATATTTGATGGGATTCTGACCAAATCCTGAGTTCATCTAAGATATTCAGTGCAGTTTTACCGAAATCGGTTAGCTCATAAGTTACAGCAACAGGTCTATCACTTATCACTTTTCTGAGTACCATCCCTTCACTTTCTAGTTCCTTTAGGCGTTGGTCGACCATTTTTTTGCTGGCACCGCCAAGCATACGGGTTAGGTCATTAAACCTTACAGGTTCATCTTTAAGGTGATAAATAATGGAGCCTTTCCACTTTCCGCCAATTAAACGCATGCCTTTTTCAATAGCGCAGGGTTCAGTGCATGCATTCAAAACTTTTTTTCTACCTTTACTATCTGTTTTTACGACACTTTCCATCAATCCTCCTTATAAAAACATTAGGTTACTAAAAGTATACTAATTGATAAATTAAATCAGATAACTAAAATATACCACATATGGATTGAATTAGAGAATGTTTCTCTTATTTATTTTTGCTGAAATTTAATTTGGAGTTGTTTTATGAGCACTACTGATTCGAAGAACGTGTTAATTATTAATGCCCACCAGTATTACCCATTTTCCGAAGGCAAGCTAAATGCAGCCTTAATTGATAAAGCAATAACACTGCTTGAGGGTAAAGGTTATAACACTCGCGTAGTAACAATGAGTGATGAGTACGATGTAGAAGAGCAATTAGAACACCATCAATGGGCAGACATTGTATTCCTTCAATCGCCCAGTAACTGGATGGGTGTGCCTTGGTCATTTAAGAAGTATATGGATGAAGTTTATACCGCTGGTATGCGGGGAGCGTTATGTGTTGGTGACGGCCGTACAGAAGAGGCACCAAAGAAAAACTATGGTATGGGTGGCACGTTAACTAAAACCAAATATATGATGTCTCTTACTTTTAATGCACCGGAAGAAGCATTTAACGATGAAGGTGAATTTTTTGATGGCAAATCAATCGACGACTTAATGTTCCCTATGCATATGAACTTCAAGTTCTTTGGGATGAAACCAATGGAAACATTTGCCTGTTTCGATGTTATGAAAAATGCCGATGTAGAAAATGACTTCAAACGCTTTGAAACTCACATTAACAAACATTTTTAGGAGACTAAAATGAGCATTGAATATACCAATAAATTGCATGCTGGTGCAGACTTCCCGACTATTGAAGCAAAGTTATTAAATGGTGATGTAAAGAAGCTATCAACACCTGAAAATGGCTTGGATTGGAAAATGGTAGTTGTTTACAGAGGCCAGCATTGTCCTCTTTGTACGCGATACCTCAACCAATTAGAAAGTGCGAAAAACTTACTGGCTCAAACAGGCGTAGATTTGATCGCCGTTTCCGGAGACAGTAAAGAACAACTAGAAAGTCATATGGAAAGACTTGATGTTAGTTTCCCTATCGCCTACGGCCTTACTACTAAACAAATGGAAGAGCTTGGCTTGTATATATCAGACCCTAGATCACCTGAAGAAACAGATCATCCATTTGCTGAGCCGGGGCTATTTGTCGTTAACAATGAAGGTAAAGTGCACGTTGCAGATATTTCAAACAACCCGTTTATAAGACCAGAACTTCAGTCATTAATAAGCGGCTTAGGATGGATACGCAATCCTGATAACAATTACCCTATTCGCGGTATGCATAAATAGGAGTTCCTATGAAAAAAGTTTTATTGGCTAGTGTTATATCAGCCCTATTGTTTAGCAATGCGTTTGCAGAAGAAAAGAAAGTTGAACCTGCTCATCTCGCATCGCCAAGTCAATATGAACTTCTACTTGATAACGACGAAGTTTTTGTACTTAAGATGACGCTTAAACCGGGTGAACAGGATAACTGGCATAAACATAACGCTGAAACTGTTTATTTCGAGAAAGGTGGTAAGGCAACGATAACAACAAGTGATAAAGACATAACGTTGGAGATCCCTGATGCTTATGTGATGTGGCATGACCAATGGGAACATCAAGTTAAAAATGTTGGTGACACAACTATCACTGCAATTATCGTTGAAAAGAAATAATGATGTCAAAGACACAAATTAACATTGATATTGTTTCTGATGTGGTTTGTCCTTGGTGTGTAATTGGCTATGGTCGCTTAAAAGCGGCATTAGCCAATTTTAACACTAAATTAGACGTTAATATTGTCTGGCACCCCTTCGAGCTTAACCCCAGTATGCCCAAAGAGAGTGAAAACCCAAGACAGCATTTATCGAAATAATACGGGACTACGTTAGAGGGTAGTATCAGAGCAAGAGCCATGTTGACCGAAGAAGGCAAAAAAGTCGGCTTCAGGTTTAACTACTTTGATGAAATGAAAATGCTTAATACGCATCAATGTCATCAACTACTTCACTGGGCGAAAGAAAGTAATTTGCAAAACCAATTAGCAGAAGCACTTTTTGAGCGTTTTTTCAGCAATAGAGGCACATTTACTGACCCAGAACTTATCCATATTGTAGAAAAGGTTGGCTTGAACTCCCTACAAGCACAGTCTGTATTAGCTAACAACTCCTATAGTGAGGAAGTGAAGTTAATCGAAGAGCACTGGCATCAAAGAGGAATACATGGCGTACCATTATTTATTTTTAATGGCGAACAGGCCCTTCCAGGTGCGCAAGAAGTAGCAACTTTTGAACGTGTACTCAATCAATATTTAAATAGAGACTATTAATTATGTTTACTTACTATGAGCCGGATACGGCTCCAGAAGAATCGAAACCATTGATGGAGCAATCTTTAGCTGGCTTTGGGATGATCCCAAACCTCCACAAGATTTTAGCTGAAGCTCCAGCAACATATAAAGCGTATAACCAAACCTTTACAAGCTTCATGAAAGAAACAACGTTTAGCCCGGTTGAGCAACAAGTTGTTTTTATGACGTCAAACTTTGAGAATAATTGCCACTATTGTGTTCCGGGCCATACATGGATGATGAAGTCATCTAAAATGCCAGATGATCTTATTGAAGCGTTGAGAAATGGCACTAAACTGCCAGACGCAAAACTTCAAGCGCTTCATGATTTCACAAAAGCCTTATTGGACAATCGAGGCCATATTGGTGACGACAAGTTAAATGACTTTTTGAATGCTGGATATACTAAGCGCCAAGCATTAGAAGTATTAACCGGACTGGCATCAAAATTGATCTCAAACTTCACAAACGCATTAACGCATACAGAAGTAGATGATGCTATGAAGCCTTACGCTGGGAAAAGCCGGATAAATAGTATGTCACTAGAAAATCATCCAATGTGGCGATTGCCAATGCACCACTTAGATCATGAAGATGCGCATGACCATGTGCATTGGGTTGAGTTATTTTATGATCTGATCCATGTGGTCATTATTTTCTTACTTGGAAACTTTTTAAGTGACCACTTAAGTGTGGATGGTTTTCTAGCGTTTGCTGGGCTATTTATCGCTGTGTGGTTTGCATGGGCAGACTCTAGTGTATTTAACTCGCTGTATATCAGCACAGACGTAAAACATCGACTAATCATGTCCTGCCAAATTGTAACCGCAATGGTGATGGCTGCGTCAATTCCGCATGTCTTAGATAAAGGCTGGATGTATTTTGCCCTTGCCTATTCAGCCAACAGAATGATTACCGCCTATTTGTATCACCGTACAAATAGGCTTGGTGTTGAAGCAACTGTTCTTTCCCGTACAGTAAGCCGCAACTTCTTTGTTCTTGCCATCGTATTCGCAATAAGTGCTTTTCTACCTGCACCATACAATTTTTCGGTATTTGCACTTGCCATACTTTCGATCCAACTTCTGTATATGCTTCCCAAAATTGGCGTTTTAGAGTGTAAGCGATTTTTACCTCGATTAGGGCATATGTCTGAGAGATTTGCTTTACTACTACTCATTGTTGTTGGCGAAGGATTCTTTAAGCTCGTGATCACACTATCCGAAAAAGGTGTGTATAAAGTTACTCCCGAAGTCTTATTTAATTTCATGTTTGGAGGTATCGCTGTATTTGTTCACTGCTGGATTTATTTCGACTTTGTAGGAAATGGAAAACCTAAAAATCAAGAAAAGTGGACACTTGTAAACTGGTGGTTAGCGCATTTGTTCCTAATGCTATCTGCTGTAATGGTGGGTGTTGCGCTGGCTGGTGAAGTAAAAGTAGGATTTTGGGATCCGTACCCTTTTAAATACGGTGTAATAGGTTGTATAGGGCTTGCCTCATATTTACTGTGTCTACTTTGGATTCAATTCAATATCGAAAAACGCATAGCTCATCGATTTGCTACCGCAAAGGTACGTATGTTTGGTGTTGTTTTGGCTTTGGCAACATTATTGGTCTTACCCTACGTACCAGCTTTAGTAGGTAACTTATTATGGGGAACGGCCTTAATTTCACAAATTGCCATTCCTGTAACGAGAGCCTTCCTTACATTTTCCAAAGAAGAACAGGCTAGAGCATAGGTTTACATGCCAAAAGTTTACTCAAAAGTGATTGGATAAGTCTATGGGCACTACACACAGCATAAGAAAAAAAGTATTCGAAATTATTGAACATGGATTTGACGGTTCAAAGATAAGCAGAATGTTTAGCGGCTTCATAGTATTACTAATAATCTTAAACGTGATCGCCATAATTCTTGAGTCCTATAAGCCGATAGGAACTGTTTATCAGACAGAGTTTTACGTCTTTAATGTCTTTTCTGTCTTTGTGTTTACGCTAGAGTATTTCGCAAGAGTTTGGGTTTCAGTTGAATCCCCAGAAAGTGACTGTTCTAGGGCGGTCAAATTCAGAATTAAGTACATATTCAGCCCAGTATCACTTATCGACCTATTAGCAATAGCGCCTTTTTACTTGTCGTTCATATTTGCCATAGATTTACGATATTTACGAATGCTGAGAATGCTTAGGCTTTTGAAGCTAACACACTACTTTAAAGGACTACGATTATTTATAGATGTCTTGAGGAAAGAATTACCTAGTATTGGTGCTGCTATTATCATAATGGGCGTTCTCGTAATACTCTCAGCAAGCGTGATGTATGGAGTAGAACATGATGCTCAGCCAGATGTGTTTGATAGTATTCCCAGTGCGATATGGTGGTCTGTAGTAACTATGACTACCGTTGGCTATGGCGATGTTACGCCAGTTACATCCTTAGGAAAATTTATATCTATTTTTATAATGCTACTAGGAGTTGGTATTGTAGCTTTACCCGCAGCAATGCTGGCAGCCAAGTTTGGCGATGAACTTAGAACTAGAAGACAATTACTAGAAAGAGAAATTGCTACAGCTTTAGAGGACGGTATTATTACTAGCGAAGAACAAGTAGCTATTGAGAAGCTATCTGAGTCGATGGGTATTTCAGCTAGCGAACTAAAAAAAGTCATATTGAATTACAATAGAAATATGACTTGCTCGGTGACGTGTGATAATTGTGGTAAAGCGCTTTCTATTAACAATGGAAATCAGTAAAAATTAATTTTTTACTAATAGATAACTTGAGCTTTTTTATACGACTTTAGGTTTTCAGTAAGCCAAATCACTGAGCAATTTAAACTTCCGTTTATGGCACAATTGGATAGCTCATTCAAATCTACTTTAATTATCCTTCGGCTGGCCAACAATCGCTGTCGACACACACATATTCAGAGTTTCAAACCGCACTAAATTTGCTATGGGCAAAGATGTGGTTGAGGTCGAAAAGAAACTCGAAAAAGTAGTCCCCGCAGAGTTTAAAGTCGACGTCCACCACTGGCTTATTCTTCACGGGCGTTATACCTGCGTAGCCCGTAAACCAAAGTGCGGATCATGTTTGATTGAAGACTTGTGTGAGTTTAAGGATAAAACAGACTAGACTAAGGTCTGTTAAGAGCGAATTGCAGCCGTTCATAAATCATAGACTTCTCAAATTTTTGAAAATATTACCATTTATGTCTTAATATATACCCACCAAAATATTCACTACAAATAGAATCCTAGCCCTATATGAAACCTACTATTTGGATAAATCTAGGCATTGTCACAATTTATGGTACGAGCTTAGATGCGGCTCCACATAGTCACAACTCTATACAAATAATTTGGGGTAAAGGCCCAAATTGCAAACTAAACGGGATAAATACTACTGGTGCTACAATCATTGATTCGAAATTTGAACACCAGTTAGAGATGCTTGAAGGTTGGGTTTTACTTATTGAGCCGAAAAGCAAACTGGGCATAGAGTTATCCGCCAAACTTGCAGGAGAATCTTTTAAGTCGTTTAAGCTCCCTAATTATACAGCTAATGAAGCCCCAAATTTAACTGAAAGCCCAATACCTTACTTAGCGCCACTATTTGACAACTTGCACCTATCTAAGCACTTTCTATTAGCAAACGAAAGTAGTGTAGAAGATAAACGTATTCAAAAATTGTTAACAGAATTAAATCACTGTTTGCATGGAGAATGCATTAAACCTACAAGTTGGAAAGCATCTGAGGTTGCGAGTAAGCTCGCTTTGTCTGAAAGTCGCTTCCTTCACTTATTTAGTGAAGAAATGGGGATAGCATGGCGGCCTTATTTATTATGGCGAAGAATGATGTGTGCAATTCACGCATTAGCAAATAATCGTTCAGCTACAGATGCAGCACACTTAGCTGGTTTCTCAGATAGCGCTCATTTAAGCAGGACTTTCAGAAATAACTTTGGAATGTCGATAAGACAAGCATTAAAAATATTTGGTAAATAGCCAGTTTATTCAAGTTTCTCTTGTGACTACTAGGTAAGCTGTGTCCATATTCGATTATCAGGACGCAGTTATGAAACAGAAACTATTTAATATTGCTTTATTTGCTATATCGCTTACCACAATACTTGCAACTTTCATTCATGGAAGTCTTGCTGATATATCTATTTTTCACGGAATGATTCTTCACCCAATATTTTTACTCACGGGGCTTTCTTTATTTGCTTACGCAAAACAAATGGGTTCGAAAAGTTAGCTGGTTTATTCAATTTTTCTAGTGACCAATCATTAAAATTTAAGTAAATCTAAAGAATAGGCGAAACCATGAATAACATAGCAAATGAATTACTAATTGAAACACCTATGTTGGACTTTAATCATCCCCTAATTCAATCATTGATTGAACAACGGAAGTGGAGAGATATAGAGCCTTTTTATGCTATTGGGCAAATATATCACTTTGTACGAGATGAGATACTATTTGGCTATAACGCTGACGATAGGCTATTCAGGTATTAAGTGATGGTTACGGGCAGTGTAATACAAAAGGTACGTTGATCATTGCTTTATTACGTGCTGTTGGGATACCTACAAGGTTTCATGGCTTTACAATTTTTAATGAATTGCAGAGAGGTGCTATTCCAAATTATTTATTTTTCTTTGCACCAGAACGAATCATTCATAGCTGGGTGGAAGTTTATCATGAAGGTCGGTGGGTTAACTTAGAGGGGTATATAATTGATAAGTCATACTTAAAGCAGGTTCAAAACAATTTTGCAGCACAATGCTCTCAGTTTTCAGGCTTTGGTATTGCGACCAAATGTTTGACCGAGCCGAATATTGACTGGAATGGACAAGATACATATATCCAAAGTGAAGGTATAGCCGATGACTTCGGCGTATATTCACAGCCAGATGAGTTCTATAAACAGTATGGTAGTAACCTTTCTGGGGTTAAGAAAATACTCTTTAGATATCTCCTTCGCCACCTAATGAATTTTAATGTTAATCGTATTCGTACTAATGGAATTAAATGAGCGTCTGTTTATGGCACAAAACAGCCCATCAAGTAAATGTGCAATATCTACATTCCTTATACTTAGGCTGGCCAACAATCGCTGTCGACACCCACATATTCAGAGTTTCAAACCGCACAAAATTTGCTATGGGCAAAGATGTGGTTGAGGTTAAAAAAAGCTCGATAAAGTAGTGCCTGCTGAATTTAAAGTCGACATTCACCACTGGCTTATTCTTAACGGCCGCTATACCTGCGTGGTACGTAAACCTAAATGCGGCAGCTGTCTTATTGAAGATTTGTGTGAGTTTAAAGATAACACCGACTAAAACTGCAAACAGATACAATTTACTACCGTATGTACTAGTTCATATTTGTTCAATGACCGAGTTAAAGGTTTTAAACCGCTCTGGAAGAATTCGATTCTTTTTTCTGACTAAATACAAGGTTTCTAGCACTGGATTTTGAGATTTAACCACAGTTATCGTATTGGGTTTCGAAAAGCTATCAACAACACTTTTCGGGATTACGGTAAAGCCGATCCCTTTTGCTATGGGTTCTAAAATCTGACTAATTTGATTAATAAAACCAACATGGGGGATCTCTGCTATGTCTAATTTTCGCAATGAACCCTCTTCACTTTGAGCGAAATAAAGTGACAAATAATGTGCCGCATCAGGATGCGAAATAAGCCCTAAATTCAGTAGTAACGCTTTTTTATCAATCTGAACATCGATATTTTTAGGCACAACTAAGCATAATTCTTCTTTACCAAGCTCTACCACATCAAATACATTTTTATTGGGCATATCTGTTACAATGCCCTGATCAATAAGCCCCTGTTTGATCTCTGTTAATATCTGCTCAGTCGGTGCTGCTTTCACTTTAACAATTAATTGACTGTGTTGCTTTTGAAGTCCTAACAGCTTTGGATAAAGCAATAATGCAACCGAGCCTGAACAAGCAAGTGAACACACACCAGTATAAGGGTCATCAAACGATAAGCTTTCGATTAAGGATTGCTCTTTTTGTACTAACTCTTTTGCATAATGGTAAACCAACAAACCTTGCTCGGTAATCGTAAACGATTTTTTATCTCGCTTGATTAAGGCGTGCTGAGTTGCCTGTTCAAGTTTAGCTATATGCTGGCTAACACCTGGCTGCGTCATAAATAACTTCTCAGCGGCTTGAGTAAAATGGCCAGTATCAATAAGTACCACAAAAGTTTTTAACCAAACAGGATTGAGCACGCAACACCTCATAACAAAATATTATCGTTTTAATAATTAATGATAATTTTATCTAATGGTACGGATTTTCTAAAATAATTTTCTTAATTAATTTATAAATATTGTCGAGGTAATTATGAAAATGAATCACATCGGAATTATGGTTGGTGATATGGAGCAGGCCGTTGAATTTTATACACAGGTGCTTGGGCTTCGTATTGTAATGAATAATACAAAAGTGATGGAAGAGCGTGTTTCTGCAATTGGTCGTATGTGTATTGCTGTATTTGGTGAGGGTTTTAAAGGCTTTAACATTGCACACTTAGTAACAACTGATGGGATTGGGGTTGAGCTATTTGAAATGAAACAAAGGGCTGAACGTCATGATTTAGATTTTTCACGCTTGGGTATATTTCACTTTTGCCTACAAACAGATGACTTTGAAACTGTGATGAAAAAAACCCAAGAGTATGGCGGTAAAGTCAGAATGGATGTGATGCGTTATCACCCAGAAGATGATAATCGACCTGCTAAAATGGTTTATTTAGAAGACCCTTTTGGCAATCTGTTTGAGCTTTATTCTCACACTTATGAAGAAACATATGCTTGTGGCTATGATTGATAGCCAAAACTTTAGCATGGTAAAAGATGTTGTTGGTTGCGATAACACGTTAAAATAAGGCCCACTAATTAAGTTTACACTGAATCTGCATCACAGTTCGTCCGATATAGAGTCGGTACTCTGCGATCGAGAACCAAGCTCGGCACTTACTTAATTGAAGATTTATGTGAATTAAAAATAAAACAGAGGTTGTTTAACATGCGTTTACTCCACACCATGCTTCGTGTAACTGATTTAGAAAAATCCATCGCTTTTTATACTCAAGTGCTTGGTATGAAAGAAATCCGCCGTGCCGAGAACCCACAATACCGTTATACCCTTGCGTTTGTTGGTTACGCTGATGAATCTGAACAAGCTGTGATTGAACTGACCTATAACTGGGATACCAACAGCTACGATTTAGGTAATGCCTATGGCCATATTGCGCTTGAGTTTGATGATATTTACGCAGCCTGCGCTCAAATTAAAGCGCGCGGCGGCATTGTGAGCCGCGAACCAGGCCCTGTGCTTGGTGGCACCACTGAAATTGCGTTTGTAAAAGATCCTGATGGTTATGCCATTGAACTTATTCAAACTAAAACAAAATTAGACGACTTCTAACCCCTCGATTTAAGGCGTTATTGGTTAAATATTAATTGTTTAATCAATAACTCAATTTCTTTACTCAGTTTGTCATTAAAATGCAGCCCAACAATTTCAAATTTGCCCTGCCGCTTTACTGAGCATACTTCAGATTCTAACGTTAGTGATGCTTGATCTGGCGTATCAATGGTTCTAAGCGTGATTTTTTTTATCGATAAATCAATAACATGATTTTTCTCAATTAAGACTCTGCAGCCGTGTTGGGATAAATCTAAAATCATCACATCACATATCCCTGAAGCTGATTTAATTTGCGCTGGGATAGAAGTTGGGATACGAATATCTTTTCTAAGTGGTTGTGACTCAATACTACTTGGTACTGTACACACTAACATTTTAGTTGGAATTTCAATTACTTTGACAATGGTGGTTACAAAAGCAAGTACAGCCCCTCGCCCTTCTTCAGACAGTGCCCGAATAGTACATGCCGTTTGTGGCGCTAAATAATGCTCTACTTCAGGACTTTTTCGACAGTCTGGTTTATGTAAAAAAATATACTGATCGGTTAAATAGCCAATATAAACACTACGCGCGCCCAAACGCTGACCGGTTGCGGTAATGATTTCAACCGTGATCGGCGATGCTGGTTTTAATTGGATTAAAGTATGATGGATTGAATTTTTCATAAACCTAATTTCCTTCGTACAAAACAGCAGAATGATTTAGAAATTTAGTATGAAAGTTAAAAGCAAAAAAATTAGCACAGTAAATCTCTGAGCTAACTATATGCATAATTTAGGAATTTTGAAGTTTGGTAGGAAATAATTTTGCTTGGTGGAGCTATGCGGGATCGAACCGCAGACCTCTTCACTGCCAGCGAAGCGCTCTCCCAGCTGAGCTATAGCCCCAAGCAAAAAAAGATGTCACTTTAAAATAAAGTGGCGTCCCCAAGGGGATTCGAACCCCTGTTACCGCCGTGAAAGGGCGGTGTCCTAGGCCTCTAGACGATGGGGACGCAGAATTCTTGGTTATTACACCGATAAAACTGTGTCACTAGGACTGGTTATTTTAACTCTTACCATACGAGTAAACATTACCCTATTCACTTTCGTGAATAAAGTGGCGTCCCCAAGGGGATTCGAACCCCTGTTACCGCCGTGAAAGGGCGGTGTCCTAGGCCTCTAGACGATGGGGACGCAGAATTCTTGGTTATTACACCGATAAAACTGTGTCACTAGGACTGGTTATTTTAACTCTTACCATACGAGCAAACGTTACCCTATTCACTTTCGTGAATAAAGTGGCGTCCCCAAGGGGATTCGAACCCCTGTTACCGCCGTGAAAGGGCGGTGTCCTAGGCCTCTAGACGATGGGGACGCAGAATTCTTGGTGGTTACACCGATAAAACTGTGTCACTAGGACTGGTTATTTTAACTCTTACCATACGAGTAAACGTTACCCTATTCACTTTCGTGAATAAAGTGGCGTCCCCAAGGGGATTCGAACCCCTGTTACCGCCGTGAAAGGGCGGTGTCCTAGGCCTCTAGACGATGGGGACGCAGAATTCTTGGCATTACACCGATAAAACTGTGTCACTAGGACTGGTTATTTAAGCTCTTACCATACGAGTAAACGTTACCCTATTGACTTTCGTGAATAAAGTGGCGTCCCCAAGGGGATTCGAACCCCTGTTACCGCCGTGAAAGGGCGGTGTCCTAGGCCTCTAGACGATGGGGACGCAGAATTCTTGGTTATTACACCGATAAAACTGTGTCACTAGGACTGGTTATTTTAACTCTTACCATACGAGTAAACATTACCCTATTCACTTTCGTGAATAAAGTGGCGTCCCCAAGGGGATTCGAACCCCTGTTACCGCCGTGAAAGGGCGGTGTCCTAGGCCTCTAGACGATGGGGACGCAGAATTCTTGGTGGTTACACCGATAAAACTGTGTCACTAGGACTGGTTATTTTAACTCTTACCATACGAGTAAACGTTACCCTATTCACTTTCGTGAATAAAGTGGCGTCCCCAAGGGGATTCGAACCCCTGTTACCGCCGTGAAAGGGCGGTGTCCTAGGCCTCTAGACGATGGGGACGCAGAATTCTTGGTGGTTACACCGATAAACTGTGTCACTAGGACTGGTTATTTTAACTCTTACCATACGAGTTGACTTTTTAACTCTAATTAACACTCGAGGCTAATTAAAATTGGCGTCCCCAAGGGGATTCGAACCCCTGTTACCGCCGTGAAAGGGCGGTGTCCTAGGCCTCTAGACGATGGGGACACAGTGCTTATTCAGCGTGTATCACTAGGACATTACAATCAGTATATTGGTGGAGCTATGCGGGATCGAACCGCAGACCTCTTCACTGCCAGCGAAGCGCTCTCCCAGCTGAGCTATAGCCCCATATATACTTTGCAAGACATCTAAATGTATTGCTGAGTGCGGGGCGCATTCTATGCAGCAGCCAATTTAAAGTCAACAATTTTTTAAGTAACTTTATTTAAATGCGTCATTTTTCAACAAGATGGTGATAAGTTATACAAAGCGTTACATTCTGTGGCTTAGGGCATAATAAAAAGCGCTCATTTAACACTATGTTAGCCGATTTATCTTCAACCAAACTTGCAGATTTAAGTATGCGACTTAAAGCCATAAACCAACGTTTAACCAAGCGCTTTTATAGTGTGCTTGCTTTAAGCGCCCTATTATTTGTCTTTTTACGACAATCAGGTTCGACCAGATAAAATATATGTCATATTCGAATGGTATTTTAAGGAACATATTTGTCATTAACAAAGAGATAATAATGAAAACAATAAATCGTCGCACTTTCTTAAAGGCGTCTCTGATGGGCGTAGGCTCCATAACAACACTTATCGCGCTTAGTGGCTGTTCATCAAATGATGATAACCAACAAAAAATTGATAACGGCTTTAAAACCCAATTTGACCATGGTATTGCCAGTGGCGATCCACTCACAGATAAAGCAATTATTTGGACTCGTGTTACACCACAAGGCACACCAAGTTCAGTACAAGTCTTGGTTGAGGTCGCTACCGATGCTAGTTTTACCCAACGAGTACTCAATGAAACAACAACCGCCCTTGCCAGCAAAGACTACACCATTAAAATTGATGTCGCAGGCTTAAACGCAAATACTCATTACTACTATCGTTTCTCAACTGAATTTGCAACCACAGCCACAGGTCAATTCAAAACCTTACCTATTAATAATGTATCAAATGTTAAACTAGCGGTTTTTTCATGTGCTAATTACCCCGCTGGGTATTTTAATGTATATAAAGCAGCACTCGAACTCACTGAGCTTGATGCTGTTGTTCATCTTGGTGATTACATTTATGAATATGGTATGGGTGGTTACGCAACCGAGCATGCTCAAGAGCTAAATCGTAGTTTAGCGGCCGATAACGCCACTGAATTATTAACCCTTACTGATTATCGTAAACGATATGCTCTTTATAGAAGCGATGAGAATTTACAAGCATTACATGCCAAAGCAGCCTTTATTGCAATTTGGGACGATCATGAAGTAGCAAACGATGCCTATAATGATGGCGCCGAAAATCACAATGCTAATGAAGGTGATTACAAAACACGTCAAAACGCGGCGCTACAAGCCTACTTTGAATGGATGCCTATTCGCCCTTATGTAAAAGACTTTACTGAATCTTTATATCGTCATTTTCAATTTGGTGATCTTGTTGCTTTATATATGCTCGATACCCGCCATGAATTTAGAGTTAAACCACTTGAATATGCAGATTATATCGACCCAATGACAGGTCAACTCGATCAACAGGGTTTTATGGCTGATTTATCCAACCCGAGTCGTGATTTACTCGGGCAAAGCCAACTTAATTGGCTGCAAACTCATATGGCCACCTCAAATGCCACTTGGCAAGTATTAGGGCAACAAGTTCTAATGACTAAAATGACTATTCCTACAGAATTATTAGCGAGCCTTGCCAACCCAAGCGCCAATATTGCAACCCAGTTTCAGCAATTAGCGGATATTAAAACTCGTAAAATTAGTCGCGACCCAACATTAACCTCTGGCGAACTTGCTAGAATAAACACGGTTGCACCGTATAATTTAGATGCGTGGGACGGTTATCCAATTGAACGAGAGCAAATTCTCGCCATTGCCCGTGAATTTAATAAAAATTTAGTGGTACTTGCTGGCGATACACATAATGCATGGGCCGGACAACTCACCGATATGCATGGCAATAATGTCGGTTTTGAATTTGCAACCGCATCAGTAAGCTCACCAGGCCTTGAATATTATTTAGGTTTAGACAAGCCAACCGCTAAACAATTTGAGCGCGGGCTCACCTTTTTAGTTGAAGACTTACGATTTGCCAACATTAACCAACGTGGTTTTATGGTAATGGAATTTAATCATCAACAAGCCAAAAGTACATGGCACTTTGTTGATACTATCTTAAGTACCGACTTTACTCTTAGCACACAAACAGCGGCCGTTGCAGCCAAATAAATCCCCTCTTTTTATTTTTAGATGGGCGTTAACCCATCTAAAAATAAAAAACGCCTAAAAAACACCCAAGCCAATCTGCACCTTTAACATTGGGTCGCATTGCTTTATCACTCTAATTTGTTTAAATAAATATCAGTTTGATTAATCTGCCAGCAAAACATTTTGAGTTGCTCAATTAATCCCCACTCAAACTAAAAATTGGTAATCTAGTATTGACTCTAAAACAAGTCTATCTATAATAGCGCCCCACAGAGCAGCGATTAGGATTTTAATCTTCATCATTGCACTGGTTAAATTAAGCGGGTCGTTAGCTCAGTTGGGAGAGCATCGCCCTTACAAGGCGAGGGTCACTGGTTCAAGTCCAGTACGACCCACCACTTAATTTAAGTTTCTTATGGGTCGTTAGCTCAGTTGGGAGAGCATCGCCCTTACAAGGCGAGGGTCACTGGTTCAAGTCCAGTACGACCCACCATAAGAAACAACCTGTAATTTGGGTCGTTAGCTCAGTTGGGAGAGCATCGCCCTTACAAGGCGAGGGTCACTGGTTCAAGTCCAGTACGACCCACCAAATTACACTTATCTAAATGGGTCGTTAGCTCAGTTGGGAGAGCATCGCCCTTACAAGGCGAGGGTCACTGGTTCAAGTCCAGTACGACCCACCATTTAGATACTCTTTACGGGTCGTTAGCTCAGTTGGGAGAGCATCGCCCTTACAAGGCGAGGGTCACTGGTTCAAGTCCAGTACGACCCACCATTTACTAAAATGGTTTCCGTAAAGAAAATTGATTACTTGGGGTCGTTAGCTCAGTTGGGAGAGCATCGCCCTTACAAGGCGAGGGTCACTGGTTCAAGTCCAGTACGACCCACCATGTAATCAAACTTAATGTGGGTGATTAGCTCAGTTGGGAGAGCATCGCCCTTACAAGGCGAGGGTCACTGGTTCAAGTCCAGTATCACCCACCACATTAAGACATCACTTCTCCTCAATTAAATTCATAATCACATAACTCCCTGTTTTAGATAAATAAATTCACAAACATACTGATATTAAACCTTGCTACTTTTAGAACTGTTTTATATATTCATATATACGCGTTCATAATAAATTGCTGCGATGGCTGGTAAAACTCTGTTTCAATCAAAAGTTCTGATCGTAGATGATCAGCCGCTTGCTCAAATTTATATGAAGCAATCGCTTGAAAGCATTGGTTTTAAAGAGCTGACCTGTGCCGAACATGCCCACACAGCTATCCGTTTATGTGAAAAACAAAAATTCGATTTAATTCTCTGTTCCTACAATCTTGGCCGCGATAAAGACGGTTACCATTTATACGAAGAACTGAAAAAGAAACGCATTGTTCGTCAATCAACTGGGTTTATTTTTATAAGTGCCGAAACCGATGCCAGCTTAGTGCGAAGCGTGGTTGAACTTCAGCCAGATGACTTTTTAGCTAAACCCTTTGTGCTGCGAGAGCTCAGTACCCGTATTGAACGCCTACTTAAACGCAAACGCGCCCTTGCCAAAATTTACGACTTTATAGATGTCGAAAACTACTCCAAAGCACTAAAGTACATCGAAGCCAATTTAAACGGCCAAACCATGACACCCTACTCGCCTATTTTATTGCGCTTAAAAGGTGAGTTACTGATCAAACTTAATCGCATTGCTGAAGCAAAAGAATTTTTTAAATCGGTATTAAATCTACAAAAATTCACTTGGGCCAAAGTCGGTTTAGTTGAGTCACTAATTGCCAACCACGAATATCAGCTCGCGCGCTCATTATTAGAATCCATGGTCGAGCGGCCAGAAACAAAATTAGTGTCGTTTGATTTACTCGGAAAATTAGAGCTGCATTTAAAAAACTACAACGAAGCACAAATTTATTTAAGCTCTGCAACCGACATGTCGCCACGCAACATTGCACGGCAAAATACGTTAGTAAATGTCGCAAGATTAAATCATGATTATGAACAGCATTACGATACTAATCGCGCCATTTTAAAATTTGCCAAACACTCTATTCATGATTGCCCCGATATTTATCTCAATGTTGCCAGAGCAGGCGTTGATTATGCGTTAACTACTGAGCAGTCAGAATTAATCACTCGTTTAACCCGCCAAACAAGCGAATACTTGAGCGAACTAAAACAGCAATTTCCTGATGCCGACACCCAAGAGCAACTCGATATTGTTAGGGCGCGCTTGCATTATTTAAAAGATGAACGTGAAAAAGCCGTTGCCTTAATCAACCAATTAGTTGAAGACGACGGTCCTATTCGCTCAGTTGATGACACGCTTGATAAAGCAAAGGCCTTGCACGAGTTAGGCTTTCACCAGCGCGCTTCAGAATTATTTGAAAAAATCGCCGATCACTGCGCTAAATATCCAGTGAAAGATTCCACGTTTATTGCGTATATCAGCCAAGAAAAACAAGAACGCGAAGACATTAAACACGGGCCGCGAGAACTCAATAATGCAGCGGTGCAGCAATACCAATCAGGTAAATATCAACAAGCGGTTGAAACCTTCAGCCAAGCGTTTCGCGTGATGCCACGAAATCAAAGTATTGCCCTGAACTTATTGCAGTGTATTTTAAATGCCAGTCGCAATGGCCAAACGTTTAATAGCGACCTCATTCAAAAATGCACTAAAACCATTGAAGGCAGCCGCCTTGATAACGATCAGCGTATACGGTTTGATAAAATCAAAGAGCAGCTACAACAAATTGGTTTATAGCCCAAAGGGAAAACATCAGCCTTAGTAATAAATATGGAGTTTATTTTGATAATGGATTCTGGTGCGTTTCTTTGTTTGTATTTGGCTTCTCCACACTCAGAGGTTCAGGCCAATCCTTAAAAAATATCGGTAAGTAGCGGCTATTAAATAAATATAATAATACCCAAATCAATAACATCGCTTGAATTGCAATAAACTCTGAAAACACAAAATAGTTATGAGCCGATTGAAGCACCAACCACGCTAAATCAACCACAGCGCAGCACACTAATGGCCATTTCATAAACCGCCAAGGTCGCCTAAGCTGTGGTTTTGCATCAGGGCGACGCAAAAAATAAAGCACAACGGTAGGCAACGAAATAGAAGCGATAGCAAGCGCCATAAAAAACTGATCTTTATCGCGGTAAAATAACCCCATAATATCAAGTTCTGGTTGGCGAGAGACTGCTGCCAATATCCAAATTAAATACGCACGCATTAAAACAAGGAGCGTTAATACAAACCCAATTGGTGCTTTATAAAGCCCATGTTTATCCCAATATTCTGGACCAAATACCGTCATAACTGATTTTTCCGCTCAGCTAAAATACCAAGCCCAATAAATAATCCACATACCACTGGTAATAGCCACACCCCTTTTAACATCGCTAATAAATGCGCAATAAAAGGCGCGAGCCACACCACTAACGCACCATAACCAAATGCAGTTACAACCACAAACACTAAGGTTCGAATTATAAAGTGACGCCGACCAACCACACGCTTAATCAGTTTATTGAGTTCATTGCCATAGAGCGCGATAACACACACCGTCAGCAACATCGCAATTTGGCTCAGGTAAGGGGCTATTTTGGCCCCAAGCAATAAATCGGCGTCAAGCAGCCATTGCTGAACACTAGCCATTGTGCTGCGCCAATAAAGCAATTAAATCATCTTCAAACAGCACTTTTATGCCAAGTTCCTGCGCTTTGGTTAGTTTAGAACCGGCTTTATCACCTGCCACTAGCGCATCAGTTTTAGCCGAGACACTGCCCGATACTTTGGCGCCCAGGGCTTGAAGGCGGTTTTTAGCGTCGCTTCGGCCCATTTGTAACAACGTACCTGTTAGTACATAAGTCAGGCCTGCTAAAGGCTGCTCGGCTTCTGATTTAGCTTCAAGCGCAGCCCAAGTGATCCCCGCTGAAATTAAGGCATCAACTACCGCACGGTTATGGGCTTCGCGAAAAAAGAAATTCACATGCTTGGCCACCACTTCACCTACATCAGCCACTTCCTGTAAGCTCTCAACCGATGCAGCCATGATGGCGTCTAATGTTAAGTAGTGGTTTGCCAAATTAAGTGCCGTGGCTTCGCCGACTTCACGGATCCCTAAAGAATATAAAAAACGCGCCAAGGTTGTTTGCTTGGCATTACCAATGGCTGCCACTAACTTTTCAGCCGATTTTGGCCCCATGCGTTCAAGGGATTCTAAATGCCCTTGCCTGAGGGTAAAGATTTCTGCGGGGGTATGGATCAGCTCTCGTTCAACCAGTTGCTCAACAATTTTGTCGCCCATACCATCAATATCAAACGCTTTACGTGACACAAAATGCTTAATGGCTTCTTTGCGCTGAGCGCCACACACTAAACCACCGCTGCAACGTGCCACAGCTTCACCTACGGTGCGCTCAACTTTTGATTGGCAAACCGGACAATCTGTCGGAAATACAATATCTTTGACATCAGAAGGGCGCTTTGCCAGTACTACTTGGGCAATTTGTGGAATAACATCACCTGCACGGCGAATGATCACGGTATCGCCAATTTTTGCGCCTAAACGCTCAATTTCATCTTGATTATGCAGTGTGGCATTAGACACCGTCACACCACCGACAAACACAGGCTCTAAGCGCGCTACAGGGGTAATTGCACCGGTGCGGCCTACTTGAAATTCAACATCCAATAATTGAGTCATTTCTTCTTGCGCTGGAAACTTAAACGCAATCGCCCAGCGCGGTGCTCGTGCCACAAAACCAAGTGTTTGTTGCAGTGCTTTATTGTTTACTTTGATCACCACGCCATCAATTTCATATTTAAGCTGGCTGCGACGATTCATTATGTCTTGATAGTAAGCCAGCGCGTCATCAACACCGCTAACCAATTTAGTTTCAGGGCTCATCGGCAGCCCCCAATCACCTAAAGCTTGTAATTGAGCATAATGATCATCAGGTACTTTGCCGCCTTCAATAATGCCCATGCCATAGGCATAAAACATTAAAGGACGTTTAGCGGTAATTTTTGAATCGAGTTGGCGTAAACTGCCCGCCGCAGCATTACGCGGATTTGCAAACACTTTGCCATCATTTTTAATGGCTTCTTCGTTCATTTTGGCAAAACCCGCGCTGTCCATAAAGACTTCGCCGCGCACTTCTAAACGATGAGGAATTGACTCACCACGTAATTTAAGCGGAATATTTCGAATCGTTTTAACATTTTCGGTAATATTTTCACCGGTTTGGCCATCCCCTCGGGTTGCCGCTTGTACTAATACGCCATCAAGGTACAAAATAGACACCGCAAGGCCGTCCAGTTTTGGTTCACAGCAAAAGGTCAATGTGCTGGTATCTTTTAATCGGTCTTGCAGTCGTTTGTTAAAACTACGAAATTCGGTTTCATCAAAGGCATTGTCTAATGACAACATAGGCACCAAATGCTGCACTTGGCTAAAACTACTGAGCGCCTCCCCCCCCACTTTTTGACTAGGTGAATCAGAAGTCAAATACTGTGGATATTGGGTTTCGAGCGCCATCAATTCACGCATGACTCGGTCATATTCACTGTCAGGCACACTCGGGTTATCAAGCACATAATATTGATAATTATATTCTTCTAGCTGTGCTTTGAGGGCCGCTATTTGGCTTAAAACCGATTCTGTCATTGTTACCTCTTCGATTGTGCAATCGCTGTGAGTTGATGCTATCAACTTATTTTTAAACTTAAAACGAAAAGCCACCAGCAAGTGGTGGCTCAGAGTAACGAGATTGAACGTTTAATTACTCATCAAACTCTCTAATTTTTTCAACGTATTGTCTAACCATAGTGACCGTTAAAGGCTCACGATTATGATCAAGTACTTGCGCACCAAATTCATCGGCTATTTTTTTAGCGGCACTATGTAGCATATTAAACGCAGGTAAACTGTCGCCTTCACATGGCAACGTCATAAATAAACTCACGCCTGCAGTGCTTAGTTGTTCCATGTTATCAATGTCAAATGTACCTGGATTGTACATATTCACTAAACGAAATAACACCGCCCCCTTACCTGAGGCATCTTCATGGCGATTAAAAAAGCCTTCGTCTGAATATTTAAACCCTAAAGATAATAACAATGGCAACAACGATGCGCCTTGCATGGTGAGATCTTCAGGCATTTGCAAATGCACAATAATAAAATCTGACGGTAACGAGCTTTCAGATTCAACCTCGTCAGTTTCTTCGGCTGGAATATCATAATCGTCATCAGGATCAAGATTATTTAAATCTATTTTATCAAGCGTTGGCTCTTTGGTTGCTCGCATGCTTAAACCTAGATCTCCTAGCAAAGGCTCATCACGCGACGCATTGCGCACCATTACAGGCTCTTCTTGGATCTCCTGATCTCGATTGCTCGTTTCAGAAACCTCTGGCTGATCTTTTTTGCGAACAGACCACAACCCATGTAACAACAATCCACCAATCACTAGTGCGCTGATTATGACTAAAACCCATCTTAACTCGTCGGCCATCCGAATACCTTTATTTGTTTATTTCCAATGATATATGAATATCGAACAATATACTTTGTTTAAAGTGTTTTTGCCATTTCTACCGCTTGTTCAATATCAACTGATACCATTCGCGATACACCTGGCTCTGCCATTGTCACCCCAGTGAGGCGACCGGCCATTTCCATTGCCACTTTGTTATGGCTAATATAAATAAATTGTACCGTTTGAGACATTTCTTCAACCAAACGGCAAAAGCGCCCTACGTTGGCGTCATCTAACGGCGCATCCACTTCATCGAGCATACAAAACGGTGCTGGATTAAGTCGAAAAATAGAGAATACCAATGATAATGCGGTCAAGGCTTTTTCTCCACCACTTAACAAGTGAATTGTAGAGTTTTTCTTGCCTGGCGGGCGTGCCATGATAGTAACACCACTTTCGAGCATGTCATCGCTGGTGAGTTCCAAATAGGCTTGACCCCCACCAAATACTTTAGGGAACAAATCACCTAAATCTTGGTTAATTTGTTCAAACGTTGCTTTAAACAACTGCTTTGTTTCGCGATCTATTTTGCCAATCGCTCCTTCTAAGGTGCTCAGTGCATCAATTAAATCTTGATACTGATCATCTAGATACTGTTTTCGTTGCTTGGCTTGCTCAAACTCATCAATAGCCGCTAAGTTAATTGCACCTAAGTCGGTAATATTATCAATAACGCTATTGAGCATTTGCTGCCATTTGGTGATGGTGCTGTGAGCAGGTAACGCAGCTAATACATCAACCAATTTCACATTAAGCTCGCCAAGCGGCTCAAGAGCGGCGTTTGCTCGCAACTGGCTAGCTTGTAATGTCAGCTCTTGCTCATTAAGTTGTTTTTCAAGGGCCTGTAACTTTTTCTGCGAATGCTGCAAACCTTGCTCTTTTTCTGCCAAAAGCTGCTGCTGCGCCGCACACTGTTGCTGCAAGTGTGCTTTTTCTTCGTACACCTCAATTTGTTCGGCTAACACCGCTTCAATTGACATCACCAACTCTTCAAGTGGCTCACTTAAATTGGCTAACTCTGCTTTGGCTTCATTCAGCTCTTTTTCTAAGGCTTGCTGTTGCTGCACTATCAAGGTTTGCTGCTGCTGCAATAACTGCTCAGCATTTTTTAAATTCTCAAGTGTCAACGCTTGCTTATGCAATACACTGCGGGCACCACTAAGTGCAAGTTGTTGCTGATTAATGGTTATTTTATGACTTTGGTAAACTTGCTCAGCCAAGGTAGCGTCTTGCTTATGCTCATCACTTTGTGATGCGTGCTCATCGCATTGTGCTTTAAGTAGCTGTAATGCTTCGTTTATAGTTACAAGTTGCTCGCTCAACATCGTGCATTGCTGCGTTATTCTATCAAACTGCGATTGCCAATTTTGCTGTTGTAACATGAGCATTTCGTGCTTTGTTTGCGCGCTGGCATCGCGCTGGGCATACTGATGAATACGCCCTTTAACCTGCTCTAGTTGTTCGGTTTGCGCGGCTACTTTTATTTGCTGCTCATTTACGGCTTGCGTTAATTGCGCTAATAGTTCGTTTTTTTCAGCCACACTGTGCGTCAGTTGCTCTATTTTACGTATTTTGAGTAATACAGACTGCCCATCATCTTGAAAAGGCCTTACGCACCAATTGCGCCCAAGCAAGTTACCCGAAGGTGTAATGGCGGCCAACCAATAATGGTCACTCAAATCTGGTGCGTTGGTTTCATCATCAAGCACCATGATGCGGTCAAGTAAATCCGGATAAATCCCCTTTTCAATCACCTTGCTTAGAGCCTGACCATGATACCCTGCATCAACCGGCTGCTTTGATGGCCATACCAAAGAGGTGTCGTGTTGCCAGCTAGCGCTTTGACTTACTTGGGCATCACTAAAACACACCAAGGCTTGCTCTACTCGTGCTTCAAACCCAGCCCTAACCACCAGCTGTTGTAACAAGCAATCGTTTAACTCGCCTTGACTTTGCGCTAACACCTCCCCCAAAGCTGCCAGCTGTGCTTGCTCGCTTAATAACAACTCTTTAAGCGCTTGCTGCTCGTGCTGCACCGTTTGCCATTGCTCGGTCTGATGTTTTAATCTCAACTCACATTGTTGTTGCTGTGCTTTTTCGTTGGCAAGTAACGCTTTACATTGCTGGATCTGTTGTTTTAGCTCGGCGATTTGCGCCGTTACATCTTGATTTTTAAGGCTAGTTAATTCTGATTGTTTATCGGCCAACTGAGCTAAAGCTTGCTGATGCTGCAGCTCTTTCGAGGTAATTTGGTGGCGATAGTGTGCGTGTTGCTTATCGAATTGATGGCTACGTTGCTGTGCTTGCTGCCAAGCGGCAAACAACACCTCATCTTGCACCTGTAGCTCATCGACTATGGCTTGTAGTTGTTCTAGCTGTTCTTCTGATTGCAAAATAGCCGCATTTGCTTCTTCAAATTCGCTACTTTGTTGTAAAGCGTGCTCGGCAAGTTCCGTTAATTTGCTCTTTAATTGGCACAGTTTATCTTCATCACGTATCACTAAGTTTTCAAGCGCTTGCTTTTTTTGTTGCTGACTAATTTTTTGCTGCTCAAATTTAGTCTGTTGATTACTTAATTGAAATTCTTGCTGCTGCGCACGTTGAATTTGTTCGTTAAGCTGCGCCAAGGTTGCCTTGAGTGTACCTAGTACATCATCATGCCCTGTATGTGCTTGTTGATAAAAGCTAATTTCTGATTGTAAGGCATCAATTTGTTGTTGCGTTTGCTCTGATTTTTGCTGGTGTTGTTGAAAGCGTAGAACCGCCAACTGGCTTTTAAGCTCACGCTCTTGACTTTTAAATTCTCGATAAGCCAAAGCTTGCGACGCCTGATGGGTGAGTTTTTCAAGCTGAGTTTGCAGCTCTTGACGCAAATCAAGCAAGCGCTCTAGGTTTTCTTTGGTGCTGCGTAATCGCGTTTCGGTTTCGCGGCGACGCTCTTTGTATTTAGACACGCCTGCAGCTTCTTCGATAAACACTCGCAGCTCTTGCGGTTTACTTTCGATTAAACGCGAAATCATGCCTTGTTCAATAATGGCATAACTGCGAGGGCCAAGGCCGGTGCCTAAAAAGATATCAGTAATGTCACGCTTGCGGCATTTAGTGCCATTGAGGTAATAAAACGATTCGCCTTCGCGTGTCACAAGCCGTTTAATGGCCACTTGGTTACGATCAACCAAGGACCCGGCTAAATAACCTTGGGTATTATCAAACACTAATTCGACTGACGCTTGCGAGATAGGCTTGCGATGCGTAGAGCCATTAAAAATAACATCCGTCATGGCATCGCCACGTAGGTTTTTAGCCGAGCTTTCACCGAGCACCCAACGCACCGCGTCAATCACATTGGATTTGCCGCAGCCATTTGGCCCAACGACACAAGTCATTTGGTCAGGAAACGGAATTTTTGTAGGTTCTACAAATGATTTAAAACCAGCAAGCTTGATTGTGCTTAAACGCATCTTATTTTTTTTTAATTTCGACAGCGCAAACTGTAGCAGATTGGTCGCAAAAACTTAATACTTTTGCCGTTTATAGTTAGCAACATGGTGTTACAAATGAGCCATTTAAGCTATTCCCAAGCCCAAAAGGGCTACTTATAATGAAAAAAAATATTTTGGCGTAACAAACATGCAAATTTCTCAGGGTTTTCAATATTTTTTATCGGGTTTTAGTCTTATCTCTAATAAAGGTTTAAAGCGTTTTGTTTTTATTCCGCTGCTGATCAACTTGCTTATTTTTGGGGGGTCATTATTTTTTGTAGTCGATTGGCTTACCCAAGGGATTAACTACTTTAATGGCTTTTTACCAAGCTGGTTAAGTTGGCTTGAATGGCTAATTTGGCCCATCGCTATTTTGGTGATTTTATTTAGCTACTCGACCATTTTTTCGGTGATTACCAACTTTATTGCCGCGCCCTTTAATGGCTTATTAGCTGAAAAGGTAGAGCTTCACCTCACTGGTCAAAAGGTAAACGACGATGGTTTTGCCGAATTAATCAAAGATGTGCCTAGAATGCTAGCGCGCGAGATGAGTAAGTTACTTTATTATTTACCCAAAGCGATTGGCTTTTTTATTTTGCTGTGGATTTTACCTGTGATTGGCCAAATTTTGTGGGTCGGGTTCACCTGCTGGATGTTTGCAGTGCAATATAATGATTACCCCTTTGATAACCATAAAATTAAATTTACCGAAACACGCAACAAACTAAAGCAAAATCAAGGATTATCTTATGGGTTTGGCCTTGCGGTCATGCTCTTTACTATGGTACCAATAGTGAACTTAATTGTAATGCCTGTTGCTGTATGTGGTGCAACGCGCTTGTGGGTTGAGCAATTTAGAGGTGACTACCGCAGTTAACCCTTTGTAGCAACTTGCTACTCAATAAAATAATAACAAGGAGAGCGTACGCATGATACTACCTATTTTTCAGGTCGATGCATTTTCAGAACATCAATTTAAAGGCAATCCCGCTGCAGTAATGCCGCTAGAACATTGGCTTGCCGATGACGTATTACAACACATTGCGGCTGAAAATAACCTCTCCGAAACCGCTTTTTATGTCGTAGAAGACAACGCGATTCATTTACGCTGGTTTACCCCTGCCACTGAAGTTGACTTATGTGGCCATGCAACACTTGCTGCAGCTTGGGTTTTGGTGAACGAATATCAATTTGAACATGATGAAATCATCTTTAAAACACGTTCTGGCTTACTCAAAGTACATCACCAAAATGGCCTGTTTGAGCTCGACTTTCCAGTACACCATGCCAAAGAATGTCCAGTAGAAGCGCCGCTTTTAACAGCCTTTGGTGAAACACCGCTCGAAATTTTAGCGGCCGATGACTACCTGTTATTATTTAAAGATGAAACCACCATTAAAGAACTCAAACCTAACTTTGCGCTGCTAGCACAACTCCCCCTTCGGGGTGTTATTGCCACAGCACAAGGCGATAAGGCCGATTTTGTTTCTCGCTGGTTTGGCCCCAATGTCGGTGTTGAAGAAGACCCAGTCACAGGCTCTGCCCACACAGTGCTTACCCCATACTGGGCGAATAAGCTTGATAAAACCTTACTTACTGCCACGCAGGTTTCAAAGCGTAGTGGTGATTTAATTTGTGAGCTTAAAGGTGAGCGCGTTTTAATCAGTGGCCGAGCTAGTTTGTATTTAAAGGGTGAAGTGTATTTAGCCGAGTAAATAACCCGAATACGAAATAAAAAGTTTTTCTCAGGCATCTATTTTCAACGCTAAAAGTATTGAAAATAGATGCCTAGAGGTGACTAGCGTTGATATTTACCTTTAATTTAACACGCTGTTAAATCTCTTATCCAAAGCTGAGGTTAATTAAAAATCATTTTTGCCGCCATAACGAACAATACAGCTGCAAAAATTTTCTTGATGGTTGAAACCGGTAAATAATGGGTCGCTTTAGCACCTAACGGTGCGGTGAACCACGACGTACAAACAATTCCTAATAAAGCCGGTAAATACACAAAACCAGCAAACCCTTCTTTTAACGCATAATGCGCGCTGCCAGAGCTGATATACCCGATAGAGCCAAATAATGCGATCACAATGCCACAGGCAGAGGCGCAACCAATCGCTTTTTTCATATCGACTGAAAAAAATGTCAGCAACGGTACCAATACTGCCCCACCACCAATGCCAATCATGGCCGAGAGCGCCCCTGTTAAGGTGGTAAAAAAAGTCAAAACTCCTTTATTAGGGAGCTTTCGCTCCACAGGGGCATTTGTTTTGCTGCTTAATAACATTTTTAACGCAATGAGCACCACACTGACTGCAAATACAATTCGCACAATGTGTTCAGGCAGCAAGGCCGCGATAAAACCACTTACCAATGCACCTAAGGCTACACCTGTCATGATCCAAGGAGCCAGCTCCCAAGGGACGTTACCATTTTTATGATGCGCAAGTGCTGATGACGTAGAGGTAAAGAGTATCGATGCTAAAGACGTCGCAATTGCAGCAACCACGACTTGTTCGGCAGGTAACACATTAAAGTGAAGTAAAATCACACTCAGAATTGGCACAATCACCAAGCCACCGCCAATGCCTAACAGGCCAGCTAAAAAACCAACCCCACTACCAAGGAGTGCGCACCATAGGATTAACATTATTAATTCATTCATTCAGTTGATCTCTTTATTATTTTAAGGGCAACAGCCTCACACGCGTGCAGTGATATTCAGTCAGCCTATTGTTTAGTGGATTAAATCGTTCAATATCAGTGGTTCAATCGAGATATTCATGCACAAGCAGCACAACTTTAGGCGTATAAAGCCACGCAATTTTTAACACAAGCCAATGATAAACAATCACATTATGCAATCAGAACCCGTATAAGCTCGCAACATTGGGCGCGAGTATATCAATATAATTGATGCGTATTGCTACTTTAAACGCCAAAAGAGCCCTGAATATTCTTCATGTTTTAAGTGAATTTTTTGCACCTGAATCAAAGACGCGCTTAGCCATCTAGATTTCTAATTAAAATTAACTCTTAGTTCCTTTAAAAAGCACAAGTGGCGCTGCAATTTGTCGCTAGAAGGAACATCAATAATGAATCCAATTCATGTTAAATGTGAAATTAAACCGTTTTTCTTCATGTACCCAACAACGTATAAATCATCTCATGCTGTTAAAAAGTGCAGCCCACAATTAACTCTGGTTTGAACTTACATTATTGGATACCCAACGACCATGACTACCGACTTTACATTTACCATTAAAACCTTAACGCTAGACGAGAATTACCATCCGTCAGATAAAACGCGGATCACCACCAACTTTGCTAATTTAGCACGTGGCAGTTATCGCCAAGCAAACCTGCGCAACGCCTTAAACATGATAGACAATCGTTTTAATGCGCTAGCAAATTGGGATAACCCCACCGCCAAACGTTACAGCGTAGCGCTTGAAATTGTCTCGGTGCATGTCGATATTGCAGGCAGTGGCGAAAGCTTTCCATCCATTGAAATTTTAAAAACCAATATCATTGATCATCAAACCAACAAACTGATTGAAGGCATTGTTGGTAATAACTTTTCATCTTATGTACGTGATTACGACTTTAGCGTATTACTGCAAGCACATAATAAAAATCAGCCCACTTTCAGCATTCCTGATAACTTTGGTGAATTGCACGGCAAGCTGTTTCAAGCTTTTGTTAATTCAGCGGTCTATAAGCAGCATTTTAACAAGCCACCCGTTATCTGCCTCAGTGTATCGGACAACAAAACCTATCACCGCACTGAAAACCAGCACCCAGTGTTAGGAGTGGAATACCAGCCAAATGAGTCTTCATTAACAGAGCAATATTTTAAAAAGATGGGCTTACAGGTACGTTATTTTATGCCACCTAACAGTGTTGCACCGCTGGCTTTTTATTTTAAAGGTGACTTGCTCAATGATTACACCAGCCTTGAGCTGATCAGCACCATCAGCACGATGGAAACATTCCAAAAAATTTATCGTCCAGAAATTTATAATGCAAATGCCGTAGCAGGAAAGGCGTATCAACCAAGCTTAAAAAATCTTGACCATTCACTCACTCAAATTGTGTATGACCGTGAAGAGCGCAGCAAATTAGCCACCGAACAAGGTAAATTTGCCCAAGAGCATTTTATCGAACCTTACCAAACAGTGCTTGAGCAATGGTCAGCAAGTTACGTTTAATCGCACGCCACAAAAAACTCGGTTTAACTTTGGCTTGCACACTCAACCTTAATTGACGGCATTATGAATTATGAAAAATCACATTAGTAACACCCTATTACCCACATCAACCGCGGGTAGCTTACCCAAACCCTCATGGCTTGCAGAGCCCCAGACGCTTTGGTCACCATGGAAATTGCACAATGACGAATTAACCGACGGCAAACACGATGCCCTATGCTTATCATTGCAAAGCCAACAACATGCAGGCATTGATATTGTCAGCGACGGCGAGCAAACACGCCAACACTTTGTAACCACCTTTATTGAACACCTCAATGGCGTAGATTTTGAAAAGCGTAAAATCGTAAAAATTCGCGACCGTTACGACGCCAGCGTACCCACGGTTGTTGGCCCGGTTTCTCGCCAAAAAGCCGTTTTTGTTGAAGACGCTAAGTTTTTACGCAAGCAAACCAACCAGCCAATCAAATGGGCGCTCCCTGGCCCTATGACCATGATTGACACCCTTTATGACGACCACTATAAAAGCCGCGAAAAGCTTGCATGGGAATTTGCCATCATTCTCAATCAAGAAGCCAAAGAATTAGAAGCCGCAGGCGTGGATATTATTCAATTTGATGAGCCAGCTTTTAATGTCTTTTTTGATGAGGTAAACGCTTGGGGCATTAAGTGTTTAGAGCGCGCCATTGAAGGGCTAAAATGCGAAACTGCCGTGCATATTTGTTACGGCTACGGCATCAAAGCCAATACCGATTGGAAAAAAACCTTAGGCTCTGAATGGCGTCAATATGAAGAAGCCTTTCCGAAACTGCAGCAATCGAATATCGACATTATTTCGCTCGAATGCCACAACTCCCATGTACCGATGGAACTACTAGAACTTATTCGCGGTAAAAAAGTCATGGTTGGCGCCATCGACGTTGCTACCAATACCATTGAAACCCCTGAAGAAGTAGCCAACACACTGCGAAAAGCACTGCAATTTGTTGATGCCGATAAACTTTACCCCTGCACCAACTGCGGCATGGCCCCCCTAGCCCGCAATGTCGCCCAAGGCAAACTCAATGCCCTCAGCGCCGGTGCGCACATCGTAAGACAAGAACTTTTAGCTAAAGCGCAATGCGCCTAAACGTTTAAATAGCCTCGCTAGCCCTAATAAAAACAGGGCTAGCAGTCTCGATTGATAGGCAAATAAGATGAAGGTGTTGATTTGGGTTTGAGCGCAAAATCCATAACGCCATTAATATCGTCCAAAACACGAAATGATTAGCCAAATTTAAAACTAGTATGTTGCTTTTCAATGAGATGTTTATGGGTATCTACAGATCTGCGCTCACCTTCGCAAGCAGGTTTGCACCTACATTCCTGCAAGCTTGCACAGGCCAAAAACACGATTGCACATATTTCAAAAACCAAAAAGCCGATTCCTCGGCTTCTTATACGTTATGAATCAGCTCGTTGCTGAGTAACAAGCGCTTAGCTATAAAGCTTTTGTGGCACTTTAATGACACGCAAATGCACCGTTACTTCTTCTCGGTCGTGATATAAATGCTTGGCTTGCAGCGCATATTCAATACCGTATTTATTCATTTCGCTATGAATAAGGGCTAAATTTTCATACACGCTATCAAAGCGTTTTTTCATCGGGAGTTTTAAGTTAAAAATGAGTTCTTTAACGTAATCATTTACAGCCCAATCAATCATCAGTTGTGTTACTTTGTCTGGTTTTTCAACCATGTCACACACTAGCCAATCAATATTGCGTTTTTCGGGGCGAAATTTAAAACCATCAACCGTGTAGTGTTTCACTTGGCCGGTATCCATCAACGATTGCGCCATAGGGCCATTGTCGATGGCTTGCACAAACATACCACGGCGAACCAGTTGATATGTCCAGCCACCTGGGCAAGCACCTAAATCGACCGCGCGCATTCCTGGGCTTAAGCGCTTTTCTTTTTCGGCTTCTGGCACAAAAACAATAAAGGCCTCATCAAGTTTTAAGGTAGAGCGACTTGGCGCAGCACTTGGAAAACGTAAACGTGGAATGCCCATAAAAAAATCGGAGTTATTGTTATTCCATGAATACCCAACATACGCCGTGGCGTTATCTAAAAATAGAATATGCAAACTCGGTAATTTGCTTGGGCCATCTTTTACTAAACTGCGCTGCGCCACTAATTTATTACGCAGTGGCACGGTAATTTTTTTACAAAATTTAAGTAGTTCTTTGCCTTCGTTGGTATCGGGGGTTTCAACCCGCAGATCCGAACCCGTTGGCATATCCATTAAAGCCGCTGCAATAGCGCTAACACGATCATCTTGTGGCAGTTGTTCAACCAACACCCCACAAAACCATTGGCGGGCAAAAACCAGTTGAGAAAAGTCGACTTGTTTAATTAAGGTAGCGCTGTCGTCGGCATTAAAGCACTGAAAAACCACAAAACCAGTATTAGGTTTGGTTTTTACATAACCTGCAATATTTAACTCAGTAGCATGGTAAGTGATTTCGCCCGCCGCATCACTTTCAAATCCTGGGCGACAATAAATAACAATACAAGACATTAATTTTTAACCTTTTAAAATTCTGTGCGAATGACTTGCACAACAAACCACACCCATGCACCAATAAAACATACACCACCTAAGGGGGTAATTGGCCCAAGCCATTTCCACCCAAAGGTACTGAGTAAATATAAACTACCACTAAAGAATACAATGCCTGCGACAAGTAGCGCTGCGGGGCCAATTAACGCCACGCCTTGCTTTGCCACCAGCGCAAATAAAATCAACGCCAAACCGTGGTACATTTGATACTGCACCCCTGTTTGAAATACTTGCAACGAAGCACTCGACAAGGTGGCTTTTAAGCCATGGGCAGCAAAAGCTCCTAATATCACGGCAAGGCCTGCAAATGCAGCGCCTAATACCAACATTAACTTAATCATGGCTCACCTTTTTCATAAAATCTGCCGCAAGTTTAGCGCTGTTTAGCCAGTTTTGCGCTTGAGTAAACCCTGAGCGTTTTCGTGGTATTAATGAATGATCGCCATCTTCTATCCACGCAATAGTGACAGGCCCAAGCAGTGGCAACTCATTGACAAACGCGCGTTCGCCAAAGGTATCGCGCTCGCCTTGCACGATAAAAAGTGGCGCGAGTAACGCATCAAAATGAGCGGTGCGCAGTGTATCTTTTTTCTTTGGGGGATGAAATGGGTATCCAAATGCAATCACCCCTTTAACCGCTTGCTCGCACGCTAATAATGAGGCCATGCGCCCGCCCATTGATTTTCCGCCAATAAATATCGGCAAATTAGAGTCAAGCTGCTTGAGCATCTGATTAAAGTAGCTGATAAGTTTATCGGCGCGCTGCGGCGGTTGGTTACGCCCAAGTAAGATGGCTTTATCCATATATTCAAAATTAAATAAGCCGACATTAATGCCCTGCGCGCTCAGTAATTGCGCCATTTGCTGCATAAATTCAGAATCTTTACCCGCACCTGCGCCATGAGCAAATAACAATTGGGCTATAGGTGTGTCGCTTTTAAACCAATCAATTGCCATTATTCGCTAAATCCTGCTTCAATTTGCTCCACTTCTACCATGCTGAGCATCCACTCTTTAAACGAGACAATTTTACCCAGCTCCGTTTGGGATTCGCGACACACTAAATAGTAGGCATTTTTACTTTCTAAAATATGGCTAAAAGGAATTACCAATCGCCCTGCATCAAGCTCTGGCCTTGCCAACACACTGTTACCAAGCGCCACACCTTGGCCATGGATCGCGGCTTGTAATACCATTGATGAATGACTAAAAATCGGCCCTGTATTGACTTTAATATTGCGCACCCCAGCAGTTTTCATCCAGGTTTTCCAATTTTTGCGTGTCATATCGTGTAGCAAGGTATGGTTTTCTAAATCATTAATGTGCATCAGCGGTTTTGGGCCATTGAGTAACATAGGGCTACATAGCGGCACTAAATACTCGGTATGTAACTTATGAGTTTGCACGCCATTCCAGTGGCCGCGGCCATAATAAATAGCTACATCAACATCATCGGTCAGTGAGTTTTCTTCTAATTCTTGCGCTTTAATTCGAATATCAATTTCTGGATGAGCTTCATTAAATAAATTAAGCCGTGGGATCAACCATTGAATAGCAAAACTTGGTGTTAAACTCACCGTAATTGAGCCTTTGGCACCACGAGCTAACAAACGTTCAGTTGCATCGACTAATTGACCAAAAATTTCTTTAATATCGAGAAAATACGCCTGCCCTTCTTCGGTCAGTAATAACGAGCGATTTTTACGTAAAAAGAGTTTTAAACCGAGATGATCTTCCAAGGTTTTAATTTGATGACTCACAGCGGCTTGGGTAACAAACAATTCTTCAGCAGCTTTAGTAAAACTGAGATTTCGAGCGGCGGCTTCAAATGCCTTAAGTGCATTAAGCGGCGGTAAACGTCTAGACATATTCCACCCAGTTATTCATTAGTTTTTTTTATCTGAACGCATTATAAATGATCGTTGTTAAAAGACAATTTTTTTGCTTATTATTTACGCGCAGCGCAAGAAGTAGCACCAACCAAGCACTTAGCTGCCATAGAATTTAAATTGACTTAAATATTTAAGATATTTATGCCCATAATCTGCATAAATATTTTTCATTCAATATCGAGGACGATATGAACAAGCTAGCACTGTCATTCACTTTAGCAATGAGCGTTTTTAGTACCACAAGTTTTGCCAATGAGCAGCACTTAGAACTGAAAAAATTAGTCGCGCAAGAGATTAAAGCAACCATTACGATCCAACTGACAGAGTTACAAAAACAGCATGCTGTGATCACACTGCCTGCCCCTGCTACGGTGCTGATTGCAACAGCAGCAACGCCAAGTATTCCAACCACACCGGAACAGCAAATGCAAAGCGAGTAACAGCACACCAACCAATAACAAAAAAGGAGGCATTTGCCTCCTTTTAGTTTTTCAATTACACAATCGTAATTCTTAATTAAGTTGCGCTAGTATCAAGTGGTTCAAAGCTTTTTACTAAGTCATCTACAGCTTTCATCTGACGTAAATAGCCTTCAAGCTTATCAAGTTGTAACGCACACGGCCCATCACATTTTGCTTCATTTGGATTTGGATGCGCTTCGATAAATAAGCCAGCAATACCTAATGCCATACCACTTCGGGCAAGCTCAGCCGCTTGTGCACGGCGACCATCAGCCGAATCGGTGCGGCCACCTGGACGTTGTAACGCATGCGTGGCATCAAAAATCACTGGCGCTTGATGTTTCATGTCATCCATGCCCAGCATATCAACCACGAGGTTGTTATAACCAAAGCTTGAACCACGCTCACATAAAATAACCTTGTCATTGCCTGCTTCATGGAACTTTTGAATAATGTGGCGCATTTCGTGCGGTGCTAAAAACTGTGGTTTTTTCACATTGATCACTGCGCCGGTTTTAGCCATCGCCACCACTAAATCGGTTTGACGGGCTAAAAATGCAGGTAATTGAATCACATCAACCACTTCTGCAACAGGCGCAGCTTGGTGAGGCTCGTGCACATCCGTGATAAGTGGGATATTAAAGGTCTGTTTGATTTCTTGAAAAATCTTTAACCCTTCATCAAGGCCTGGACCACGGTATGAATTAATTGATGAGCGATTCGCTTTATCAAAAGACGCTTTAAACACGTATGGAATGCCTAATTTTGTAGTGACTTCTACATAGTATTCCGCAATGCGCATCGCTAAATCGCGTGATTCAAGTACATTCATGCCACCAAACAATACAAACGGCTTGTTGTTCGCAACTTCAATCGACTGAATGTTAATAATATCTGTATTCATTTTTTATTCCTTAAGGTGCAACCGCTTGCATCATTAAACCACAAATGTAAGCCATATATGTGCCTACACCATAACCGAGTACTGCTAATAATACACCCACTGGCGCAAGTGATGGGTGAAACGCTGACGCAACAACAGGCGCAGACGCAGCCCCGCCCACATTGGCTTGTGAGCCCACCGCCATATAAAACAATGGCGCTTTAATGGCTTTGGCCACAATTAACATTAAGCTTGCATGGACCAACATCCAAATAATACCGACTAAAAATAAACCCGGATTATCAAAAATAGCCGTGACATTCATATGTAGGCCTATCGACGCCACTAAAATATATAAAAAGCTCGAGGCTACTTTTGAAGCACCAAAAGCTTCAATTTGGCGTACTTTAGTGAACGATAACCCGATACCTATGGTGGTTGAAATCACTATTAACCAAAAGAATGTGCTGTTTAAGCTGTACGCTTGTGCCCATGCAAAGTTGTTACCAAAAAATGGCCCTAAAATATCAGCCATAAAATGTGCAAAACCAGTAATACCAAAGGCAATAGCAATAATGGTCATGTAATCATTTAAGGTTGGCATTCTTGCATGCTGGGCATGATAGGCTTCAACACGTTGTTTTAGCTCTTCAATGGCACTGGTATCTGCACCAGTGGCAGCATCAATTTTTTTATGATTGGCAGCCATAAGCAGCAATACCGCCATCCAAATATTAGCCACTATCACATCAACGGTGACCATCACCGAGAAAATATCACCGCCCACTTCAAACATTTCTTTCATTGAGGCTTGGTTTGCACCACCGCCAATCCAGCTACCTGCAACCGTAGTCATACCGCGCCACACCGCATCTGGGCCATGACCACCAACGATTTCAGGATTAACCATACTAACGACTAAAATAGCGATTGGCCCACCAATCACAATGCCAAGTGTACCCACTAAAAACATGATGAGCGCTTTGGGGCCTAAATTAATAATGGCTTTTAAATCAATGCTTATCGTTAACAAAATCAAACAAGCAGGTAATAAATACCGTGAGGCCACGTAATAGACATTCGATTTGTTACCATCGACGATGCCAAATGTATTGAGCAACGAAGGCAAAAAATAACACAGTAATAATGCGGGTACGTATTTATAAAATTTTTGCCAAAAATGATGTTGGCTGTGTGAGGTTTTAAAAACAAAACCTAAAATAATGGCTAATAGACCAAGTACGACGGCATCGTTGGTAATGAGCACAGGATCGGAAGCTGACAATTTATTCTCCTTATAATTTAGTGGAACGTATGATGTTGATAGTCCATTTCATCTAATTGATGTTGAATTAACTCAGAAGCGGGATCATCAGGGCATTCATTAATAAAAAACTCAAAATCATCACGGGCAATATTATGACAATCAAGTTGCTTGAGTAGGTAACCTCTATCACGACGCTCATACGGGTCGTCGCCTATCATCTCCATTAGCATTTCAACACATTTGAGTGCATCGATATAACGTTTTTCGCTGATGAATGCCCACTTTTGGTGGCCTATAAATAACTTTACGAGATCTTCTGGTGGGATAACTTGAAAGTGGTCGCTGTTGTCTTCTTCAGTGCCATTTTCTGTTTTGATGTACCAACTTTGATGCCCTGAAACGGGGTCAATAAAATACCCTTCCATTTCGCTACAGCGAACATGCACCATAAGCTCACCATACTCCACAACGACTTCAGAGACAAACTCATTTTCATTGAGCACGTAATCTAAAATAATCGCCATCGCAAAGCTACTACCTGTGCGATAAGCAAGCGCATAAGAAACCGAGTTGAGCTTGCTCTCAGCAATAGATTGATTCGTTCCACTAAATGCCCAATCACCAAAAAACAAATCGATGATGCCATTGAGTGACTCGTCAAATGTGGCAAACTTATCAGCGGCTATTCTTGCTTCTTCAACAAACGTATCTAGTGCATCAAGGCTTGGCTGGATATCAAAATCAGCTTGCCATTCTTTTTGCGCTTTTAAGCAACTGTAAATTGGGGTTAGATACTCAACTTCTTGTTCATCTACCCAGATATCTGACATCAATACCTGTACTACTCTAAATTAATTACAAAACGGCGCACAGTTTACCTTTTCTACCTTTAAGTTTCATCCTTAAAAAACACCATTGATTAGATATCCTGCTTGCATGGGTTTGTTTGCATCAATTGCGTGTTTACATTGCTTAATAACCAAACAAGAACCTAGTTTTATGTCCAAGGCATGGCTTTAATGGCTTGTGTTTTATCGGTTAAATAATAGTGAGCTTACTACTCTTTATTGGAGCTATTGAGTGAGTTTTAACAACAAAAAACCGGCCTAAGCCAATTGTTTATAATTAACCTGAGCTTTGGTTAAGAGATTTACTAACGTATTGATATTGAATTGGTAAATTTTTTTTCAAGTCTGTAGCCGGAAACGTTTAAGGATAACAAGGCGAATTTACGCGTCAATAGCTAGCCTATTGTAAGTAAATTCAACGCCGTTAGCGTTGAAAATAACTGCCTGAGATTGATTAATCACCTCTTTTGAGGTTAATTAATGTATTAAACAATAAACGCATTTTTATGTGTTGCTAAAAAACCGATTAAACCTAAGCATAAGGTTGAAAGTAACAATATAAAAAGCTGTGCGCGACGCTGCGTTTGCTTAACCAATACAAACCCAAGCCCAATGTACACCACTACACACACTAGCTTCTCTAACAGCCAACCATTGATAAGCGGATTGAGCTGTAAAAGAGTTACCAGATAGACACCTGATAACAAAAACGCAGTGTCAATTGTATGGCTAGTGACATAAATAATACGGTTACTGGCCGTTTTAAGTGAAAAAATTCGTGAGAAAGCACGTAAATAAAACAAACTGATACTCAACATGGCAAACATCATATGTAGGTTTTTTGCTGCCATGTAATCCATCGTTTATTTATCCGGATACATTTTTAGAATGTGCTCATATTTAGCAATATTATCGATAAAAATATCCACCAGCTTAGGCTCAAAATGACGCCCTTTTTGGATCGTTATCTCATCAAGCACTTTTTCAAGCGACCATGCTTCTTTGTAGCATCGTTTATGGCGCAATGCATCGTAGACATCAGCAAGCGCAACTATACGACCATAAATATGGATTTTTTCACCACATTTACCTGCGGGATAACCTGAACCATCCCATTTCTCATGGTGATCCTGTGCTAAAAGTGCTCCGGCTTGAATAATAGAACGACGAGAATTTTTTAATATTTCATGCCCCTTAGATGCATGGGTTTGCATGACTTTCCACTCTTGTTCATTTAATAAGTCGGGTTTATGTAAAATAGTATCTGCAATGCCAATTTTACCCACATCATGTAATGGCGCTGCATGCTTTAAAGTTTCCGCATCTGTTTCACTTAAGCCGTAATCACGGGCAAGTTCATAACTAATTAACGAAACACGTTTTACATGATTACCCGTTTCCTCCGAGCGCTGTTCAACCGCTTCACTTAAACGATAAACGATTTCGCGTTGAGTATCTTCGATTTCAGATTGAAGCTGTACGTTTTCAAATGCGACTTGCACATTTTGCGCAAAAATCTCTATCAGATGCTTATGGGTTGCGTTAAGTTGTTTTGGGATCCCCGATACATATAGCATTGAGTTGTGATTACAACGGCTTGAACAATAAGCAAAAAGGTAGTTATCTTTATACACAATAGAACGCTGACTAAGCGCTAAATTACACGCCTGAATTTGCTCAATACTGAGTACTTCGTCAATCGATTTGCCTTCGCTTTTTTCAAAGTCACCTTGGCCGGCAAAAACAATTAAGTTCGACTCAGTATCATTTGGGTTACTCGCAACTAAAGAGGTGGCATAAAGCGCTTCATCCACAGTGCCTAAAATAGAGGTCAATTGCTGCATGACACCATGAATAAAATTATCCATGGAATGGGCTGAAAATAAATCGCGTGAAGCAATAATGATGCGCTCAAGTCCAAGACGTGACTTTTCGATAGATAAAATATCGCGATACGAACGAAGGCTCGACATTACAACGGTAAAAAGTTTTTGCGCGGTGAGTTCAGTTTTAGATTTATAATCATTAATATCATAATTAACAATAACTTGCCTTTCTGGCGCTTGGCCTGGTTGACCGGTACGAAGAATAATTCTGGCATGATGATTATGAGCAACTTCGCGAATAAATTGTGCGACTTTTAGCCCTGCATCATCGGTTTCCATTACAACATCAAGCAAAACAATGGCTGCATCAGGATGCTGAACAATAATTTCTTTAGCTTCTTTGCCTGAATAGGCGCTAATAAATTGTAATTTTTTATCTTGAAACTCAAAATCACTTAAGGCGAGTTTGGTAACAGCGTGAACTTCGGGCTCATCATCGACTATTATTACTTTCCAGTAACCTTGGTTGACCCTTGCTACTGGTTGTTCAGGTTCATCTGAAAATAAAAAATCATTCGCCATTATCGCTCCTTAATTCATCTATTGGCCCACGCAAACCGCTTTAAGACATTTAACCACACCACCGAGCTAAGGTTACGCGATCATTACCAGCTAAATCTTTAATAGTTATAGTATCTTTATATGCCATTTGTAAGAAAATTGCACTTACTTGTTCGCCTTGTTGATAACCGTGCTCAAGTAATAAATAACCACCCATAGTTAAAAAATTTCGAGCTTGATCGACGATAGTACGAATGTCTGCCAAGCCTTGTTCAGGTGCAACAAGAGCTGAAAGTGGTTCGTAACGCACATCCCCTTGCGACAAATGGGGGTCATCTTCTTCTATATACGGCGGGTTTGAAACGATAAGATCAAACCGCTCATTTGAAAAAGCACTAAACCAATTACTTTGCACAAAACAACAATTTTTTATTGCAAGTTCAGCTTGATTTGTTTGCGCCAAAGCAACCGCATCTTCTATGCGATCGCATCCTGTAACGTACCAATTAGGTTGCTCACTTGCTAAAGCCAAAGCAATTGCGCCCGTGCCAGTTCCCAAGTCTAGTACTTTAGCGTGTTCAGGCAACACTAAACTAAGGGCATGTTCAACTAACGTTTCGGTATCAGGGCGTGGGATCAGTGTCGCTGGTGATACTTTGAGTTTTAAACTCCAAAATTCACGATAACCGACGATATGTGCAATTGGTTCACCAGCTAAACGCCGTGCAACCGCTTGTTCAAATTGCGTTTGCTGTTGCGCCGTTAAGAGTTTATCGGGCCAAGTAAATAAATAACTGCGCGATTGCCCTATTACATCAAGCAACAGTACTTGTGCATCTAATTTTGCGGTATCGCTACAAGCAAAAAAGGCGTTAGCAGCTGATGCTAACGCCTGTTCTAATGTTTGACTTGGCACGATTAGTCGTCGCTCATCGCGGCAAGTAAATCGGCTTGATGCTCTTGCACAAGTGGATTAATGATTGGCAATAAGTCACCCGATACAATTTCGTTTAATTTATAAAGCGTTAAATTAATACGATGATCGGTAATACGTCCTTGCGGATAGTTGTAGGTGCGAATACGTTCTGAACGATCGCCACTGCCCACTAAATTACGACGTTGAGTCGCTTCTTCTGCATGGCGCTTTTCGTCTTCAGCTTGTTGTAAACGTGAGGCAAGCACTGACATCGCTTTAGCACGGTTTTTATGCTGCGAGCGCTCATCCTGACACTCAACCACCACACCGGTTGGAATGTGGGTAATACGAATAGCCGAATCGGTTTTATTAACGTGCTGACCACCGGCACCTGATGCACGAAAGGTATCCACTTTAATATCCGCTGCATTGATTTCGATTGCTTCCGCTTCTGGAATTTCAGGCATTACGGCAACGGTACACGCTGAAGTGTGAACACGCCCTTGTGATTCAGTTTCTGGCACACGTTGAACACGGTGTGCACCCGATTCGAATTTTAATTTCCCGTATACACCAGTACCTGCGATGTTAGCAATGACTTCTTTATAACCGCCATGCTCACCTTCGTTGGCACTGACAATTTCAACTTTCCACTTTTGTGTTTCAGCAAAACGAGCATACATGCGAAACAAATCACCGGCAAAAATAGCCGCTTCGTCACCGCCCGTTCCGGCACGTACTTCAAGGTACACGTTGTTATTATCTTTTGGATCTTTTGGCAACATTAAAACTTGTAACTCATCAGTCAATGTTTCAAGCTGTGCTTTTGCTGCTTTAAACTCATCTTGCGCCATATCACGCATATCTGGGTCTTCATCTTTGAACATCTCTTCTGCAGCAACCAAGTCTTGCTCTGCTTGGCGATACGAATTGAAGACTTTACTTACATCTTCAAGCTCTGCGTATTCTTTTGATAAGGCACGAAAGCGATCTTGATCTGAAATCACACTGGCTTCACTTAGCAATGCTTCAACTTCTTCATAACGCTCGACCAGCGTTTCTAACTTGCGATAAACCGATTCTTTCATTTATATGCCTATTGGGGTTCAATACCTAAAATTTTTCTCAATTGTGCCAACTCAGAAACTTCTCCCGCTTCAGCCGCTTCTTTAATGGCTTTAGTCGGTGCATGCATCATACGATTGCTGAGTTTATTGGCAAATTCGAGTAATACTTTCTCTGGCGCTTTGCCTGAAACAAGTTGTAATTGCGCACGATTTAACAACTCTTGCTTTATTTTTTCGCTTTCTTCTCGATAAAGTCGAATTACATCGACTGAATCAAGTGATTTTAACCACAGTAAAAACTCATCAACGCGCTCGACGATTATTGATTCGGCTTCATCGGCTGCTTTTTCTCGCGAGGCCATATTTTCACTGACAATCGCTTGTAAGTCATCAACTGTATAAAGATAGGCGTCATTTAATTCACCTACCTGACTTTCGATATCGCGTGGAACTGCAATATCAATAAATAACATCGGTTTGTATCTACGCGCTTTAAGCGCTTGTTCAACAACACCTTTTCCTATAATTGGCAAGGTACTAGCGGTTGAACTGATCACGATATCGGCTTTAATTAACTGCTCTGGCACTTCAGCTAACGACACCACATGAGCTGAAAACTCTTTTGCTAAATTTTCGGCTCGTGACACGGTGCGATTGGCAACCGTCATACGTGCACAGCCATTTTGATGTAAATGACGCGCCACAAGTTCAATCGTTTCGCCAGCGCCTATCAGCAATACATTAGTTTTATCTAATTTACCGTAAATGTGTTTGGCTAAGCTCACTGCGGCATACGCAACAGAAACGGCACTGGCTCCAATGTCAGTTTCTGTACGGACATATTTTGCAACCGCAAACGTTTTTTGAAATAAACGCTCAAGCATCACACCCACAGTTTGTGCATCTTTGGCATCGCTATAAGCTTGCTTTATTTGCCCAAGGATTTGTGGCTCACCTAGCACTAATGAATCAAGCCCGCACGAAACGCGCATCAAATGAGAAATAGCCCGTTCGTCAACATAGCAGTAAGTGTGATCTTGCAACTGTTCGACGGGTAATTGATGAAATTTCGCCAGCCAGTGCAATAGTAGTTGGGTATCAGTGCCCTCAAGGCTACAATAGATTTCGGTTCGATTACAGGTCGACACAATTATAGACTCCATAACTGAATTGGCTTGCTGTAATTGTTGTAATGCAACAGTAAGTTGCTCTGCAGAAAATGCGACTTTTTCGCGTAATTCAACAGGCGCTGTTTTATGATTTATTCCAAGTGCAACTATAGTCATAGTGCAAAAAATCGCCTAACCGAGTATGAAAGCGAATAATTTTACGAAAATCAAGCGAATAAGGAAAGTAAGGAACGTAAATAGATGCGATTACATTTGATTTTTATCATCTTTTTTTTATTTATAACTGGCTGTGTTAGCCCAAAAGTGCCCGTTGAACCCATTTCAACACATTGGAAGTCAACATTAAAGGAACAAAGCAGTTGGCAAATTGACGGTAAGCTCGCATTTATCAGCCCCGAAAAACGCCAATCAGCCAACTTTAATTGGCACAGCGAACCTGACAATAGTTCATTAAGTTTAACTAGTTTTATTGGCAGCCAAATTTTAAAGCTTAACCAATTTCCCGATTACGCAGAGCTCTTTTTTGACGATAAGAATTACACTGCAACCAGTGCTGAAGAATTGCTCTATAACTTAACACGACTGCAATTGCCACTGGCACAATCTGATGCATGGTTAAAAGGGACATTTACTAGCCCAAATATGGTACTAGACGAGCTTGAGCGTATTCAAACAGCTGTTATATTGAATCAACGCGGTGAGCAATGGCAAATCACTTATCAAGACTATATCTTGCAAGATGGCTTTTGGTTAGCACAAAAACTCACTCTAACCCACGGACAAATTAAAGTTAAAATTAACATTAACAATTGGCAGTTTTCTTCATGATGTCATCTTTATCGATTATTGCCCCGGCAAAACTGAACCTTTTTTTACACATTAATGGCCGCCGTCCCGATGGCTATCATGAATTGGAGACCTTGTTTGTTTTTTTAAACTATGGCGATCAACTCGATTTTACCCTTCGCTATGACAGCGAAATTATTATTGAGTGTGAAAACCCAGAATTAACCACCAGCGATAATTTAATTTTTAAAGCTGCGCGTCTATTGCAGCAACACGGTAATATCTCACAAGGTGCCGACATCATTCTTACTAAAAAGCTGCCTATGGGCGGAGGGGTTGGAGGTGGTTCATCCGATGCTGCCAGTACTCTTTTGGCACTCAATCATCTCTGGCAATGTGGCTTTTCAATTGAAAAGCTTGCCGAACTTGGTGTGACACTTGGTGCCGATGTGCCTGTATTTGTTAGAGGTTTTGCTGCTATTGCACACGGGATCGGAGAAAAACTTGAGGCTGTTGAACTAGCATCACGCTGGTATTTAGTTGTGCACCCTAAAGTGCATATTAGTACCCAAGCGATTTTTACTCATCCTGATTTACCACGCTCGACACCGAAGATAATTGGCCCTTGGCAAGAGGCTAAATTGTATAATGATTGTGAATCTCTAGTGAAAAAGCTTTCTCCCGAGGTTGAAAAGACCCTACAGTGGTTGTTAGAATACGGCCCGTCAAGAATGACAGGCACAGGTGCTTGCTGTTTTGTTTCTTTTGCCGAAGAAGCAGACGCAACGAAAGCACTTAATGCCTTGCCAGCACATTGGCAAGGTTTTGTTGCCCACAGCGTGAATATATCTCCAGCACATTTGGAGTTAAACGCTAAACTAAACTTACTCTAGTTAAACCGGTGTACTAAACATCGTCTTAACTCAAAAATTCAGTGCCTGAGGAATCCTACCGTGCCGGACATGAAGCTCTTCGCTGGTAATGCAACACCTGAACTTGCTCTTAAAGTTGCTAAGCGTTTATATATTGAATTAGGTGATGCCGAAGTTGGTCGTTTTAGTGACGGCGAAATCTGTGTTCAAATTAATGAGAATGTACGTGGTTCGGATGTTTTCATCATCCAATCTACGTGTGCACCCACTAATGACAATTTAATGGAACTGATCGTAATGGTTGATGCACTTCGTCGTGCTTCAGCAGGTCGTATTACAGCGGTTATTCCTTATTTTGGTTATTCTCGTCAAGACCGTCGTGTTCGCTCTGCAAGGGTACCAATCACAGCTAAAGTAGTTGCTGATTTCCTTTCTAGTGTTGGCGTTGACCGTGTTTTAACAGTTGATTTACATGCTGAACAAATTCAAGGTTTCTTTGATGTTCCTGTAGACAATGTTTTTGGTAGCCCAGTGTTACTTGAAGACATGAAAGCAAGAAACTTTGAAGATGTTGTGGTCGTTTCTCCAGATATCGGTGGTGTAGTTCGTGCTCGTGCCATCGCTAAATTATTAAACGATACAGATCTTGCTATTATTGATAAACGTCGTCCGCGTGCGAACGTTTCTCAAGTAATGCACATTATCGGTGATGTTGAAGGTCGCGATTGTATTATCGTTGACGACATGATTGATACTGGTGGTACTTTATGTAAAGCCGCTGAAGCACTTAAAGAACATGGTGCTAAACGTGTATTTGCTTATGCAACTCACCCAATTTTATCGGGTAACGCTGCTGAAAACATTCGTAATTCAGTGATCGACCAAGTGATTGTGACTGATTCTGTGCCTTTATCGGCTGAGTTGTTAGCAATTGATAAAATTAAAGTTTTAACATTAGCAGACATGCTTGCTGAAACAATTCGTCGTATCAGCAACGAAGAGTCAATCTCAGCAATGTTTGAACACTAATCCGGTTCGGATGAAAAAAAGCGCTGCATTGCAGCGCTTTTTTTGTATCTATCATTTCTTTTATTCTTTTGCGGTGGTAACATTACGCGCCTTTTTTAGGTGATACCTTTGGTCGCAAAGGGTATCCACTTTTTATTAAATTAATTGGAGACATTATGTCTAACAATACATATACATTAGATGCCGAACTTCGTGTTGAATTAGGTACTGGTGCGAGCCGCCGCCTACGTCGTGAAGGTAAAGTTCCAGCGATCCTTTACGGTGCAGACAAAGAAGCAGTATCACTTGTATTAGCGCACAAAGAAGTTATCAAAGCGCAAGAAGATGAAGGTTTCTACACTCATATTCTTACTCTTGAAGTAAACGGTGAAAAAGTTGAAGTTATCCTTAAAGATATGCAACGTCACCCATTCAAACCTGTTGTAACTCACTTAGATTTCCAACGTGTTGATGCTACTCATAAACTTCACACTAAAGTTCCTTTCCACTTCATCAATGAAGAAAAAGCTACTAAATTAGGTGCAACTGTTGCGCATCACGTAACTGAAGTAGAAATCACATGTTTACCAGCGAACTTACCTGAGTTCATCGAAGTAGATGTTGCTGCATTAGAAGTGGGTGCTACTTTACACCTATCTGACGTAGCTCTTCCTGCTGGTGTTACTTCTGTAGAATTAGCAAAAGGTGCTGATCACGACCAAGCTGTTGTGACTCTTAATGCTCCTAAAGGTGCTGCTGCAGAAGAAGCTGCTGAATAATTTAAGGTGTTAGCACCTTGAATTCTATTCAAATGCTTGTGGGCCTGGCTAATCCAGGCCCCGAATACTTAAAAACACGTCATAATGCAGGTGCTTGGTTCATCGAAGAACTGGCTGCACGTTATAACTGCATCTTAAAGCATGATCCAAAATATCACGGTTTAACCGGCAAAATCTTCATTCAAGACCAAGAGTTTTTACTCCTAATACCTACAACGTATATGAATTTAAGTGGTAAATCAGTCAGTGCCCTTGCCAATTTTTTTAAAATACCTGTAGAAAATATTCTTGTTGCTCATGATGAGATGGATTTACCAACAGGTGTTGCCAAATTTAAACGTGGCGGCGGCCATGGTGGTCATAATGGCCTAAAAGACATCATAGCTAAAATGGCCAACAATAAAGAATTCATGCGATTACGTGTTGGAATTGGTCATCCAGGACACCGAGAAATGGTAACCGGCTGGGTACTTGGCAAAGCACCAAAAGCTGAACAAGAGCAAATGGATGCAGCGGTAGATGAAGCAGTGCGATGCATGGAAATTCTAGCAAAAGACGGTGTATTAAAAGCACAAAACAGATTACATTCATTCAAAGCGTAAAAGAGCTTTTCTCTTCGCAGACGTGAACAATTAAATAAAGGTATCCTAAAATGGGTTTTAAATGTGGCATCGTTGGCTTACCAAATGTGGGCAAATCAACTCTTTTTAACGCGTTAACTAATGCTGGCATCGAAGCAGCTAACTTTCCATTTTGTACAATTGAGCCAAACACAGGTGTCGTATCTGTACCTGATCCACGTTTAAAACAATTGGCTGAAATTGTTAATCCACAACGTATCATTCCAACCTCAATGGAGTTTGTGGATATCGCAGGCTTAGTGAAAGGTGCGTCTAAAGGTGAAGGCTTAGGTAACCAGTTTTTAGCCAATATTCGTGAAACCGATGCAATTGGTCATGTTGTGCGTTGTTTTGAAGATGACAATATCATTCACGTTGCGGGCACTATCGACCCCGCTGACGATATTGATACGATCAATACCGAATTAGTATTAGCAGATATGGAAGCGGCTGATAAAGCAGTGTTCCGTATTGCAAAAAAAGCCAAAGGTGGCGATAAAGACTCTAAGTTCGAATTATTAGTGTTAGAGAAAGTAAAAGCACACCTTGATGAAGGCTTAACGCTTCGCTCTTTAGAATTAACGAAAGAAGAACACGCAGCGATTAGAACCATTAACTTTTTAACCATCAAACCTACAATGTATATTGCAAACGTAAGCGAAGATGGTTTTGAAAATAATCCATTTTTAGACAAAGTGATTGCCATTGCAGCCGCTGAAAACGCAATTGTAGTACCAGTGTGCGCTGCGATTGAATCTGAACTATCTGAGCTTGATGAAGAAGATAAAATTGAATTCATGGCTGATCTAGGATTAGAAGAGCCAGGTCTTGACCGCGTGATTCGTGGTGGTTACCAATTATTAAAATTACAAACGTATTTTACCGCAGGTGTAAAAGAAGTTCGAGCTTGGACAATTCCAGTAGGTGCAACAGCACCTCAAGCAGCGGGTAAAATCCATACTGATTTTGAACGAGGCTTTATTCGCGCACAAACTATCGGCTTTAATGACTACATCACTTGTAAAGGTGAAAATGGCGCTAAAGAAGCAGGTAAAATGCGTTCTGAAGGTAAAGATTACATTGTTAAAGATGGCGATGTAATGAATTTCTTATTCAACGTATAACCTTGAATAATTAAAAACCCGCTACGGCGGGTTTTTTTATACTAAAAATAAGGCTTAACTTGCATCTACCAGCATGTGTATTTTTAGGTATTCACTGATCATGAGCATTTCAACCTTTCAATAGAACACAAAATTGGTTCTTCTCAGCTCTTTTCACTTAACAATACAAAACCAACCTCATGGTACTCAACATAATAAATAACCACTTGTGATTGAAAACAGTTAATTTAAGCGTTTTTTTAATCACTTAGTTTAAAAATACCGCAAACAAACTCAGATAGGCATTTTTTTGCAAAAAAGGTGTTGACGCAAAAGGGGGTAATCCGCATAATACGCCCCGCATCAGCGAGATGTTAAACACAAAGTAAATGGCTAAGTAGCTCAGTTGGTTAGAGCACATCACTCATAATGATGGGGTCACAGGTTCGAATCCCGTCTTAGCCACCACCTTGTTTTTAATGTTCTTTTTGATAGTAAAGTTTTGCGGGAGTGGCGGAATTGGTAGACGCGCTGGATTTAGGTTCCAGTATCGCAAGGTGTGAGAGTTCGAGTCTCTCCTTCCGCACCAAAACTTTACAATAGTTAGCTGTTGGGATATCGCCAAGCGGTAAGGCAGCGGGTTTTGATCTCGCCATTCCAAGGTTCAAATCCTTGTATCCCAGCCAACTCTTTTGAGTTAAGGTTAACACGATGGCTAAGTAGCTCAGTTGGTTAGAGCACATCACTCATAATGATGGGGTCACAGGTTCGAATCCCGTCTTAGCCACCATATCTTCGCTTGCAACGTAATTGCTAAAATCTTTTGTTGGGATATCGCCAAGCGGTAAGGCAGCGGGTTTTGATCTCGCCATTCCAAGGTTCAAATCCTTGTATCCCAGCCATCTTTCTTACTTTGGTAATTAAGATAAAAAAGACCACTTGCGGGAGTGGCGGAATTGGTAGACGCGCTGGATTTAGGTTCCAGTATCGCAAGGTGTGAGAGTTCGAGTCTCTCCTTCCGCACCATATTCTTTAGCTAGAATTAAAAGGGCTAAGTTGGTAACTCTCAAAGTTACAGTACGCATTCGGGCTGCGGGAGTGGCGGAATTGGTAGACGCGCTGGATTTAGGTTCCAGTATCGCAAGGTGTGAGAGTTCGAGTCTCTCCTTCCGCACCAATTAAGAATGTACAACAATCGTTGTTTGGCTCAAATCCAAGTACACCTATTTGAAACTCTTTTTGTTGGGATATCGCCAAGCGGTAAGGCAGCGGGTTTTGATCTCGCCATTCCAAGGTTCAAATCCTTGTATCCCAGCCATCTTTCTTACTTCGGTAATTAAGATAAAAAAGACCACTTGCGGGAGTGGCGGAATTGGTAGACGCGCTGGATTTAGGTTCCAGTATCGCAAGGTGTGAGAGTTCGAGTCTCTCCTTCCGCACCAAATTGGTTTTATCTAAACCAATTTAAAATGACATTGTTGTTGGGATATCGCCAAGCGGTAAGGCAGCGGGTTTTGATCTCGCCATTCCAAGGTTCAAATCCTTGTATCCCAGCCAATTCATCCCCTAAAAATAATCACTCATAAAATTCCCTTTTAAACATAAATTCTCTTATAAAAAATACTTTTAACTTTCTAAATTTATATTTTTTTGTTATTTCATCACCTGTAATTTCGTCCCTTTTTTCAATACACGGTCAACACTCTCAGTTCGGCATTCGACTTACCGACTATTTATAAGCTTGCTAAACGGGCAATGCGTCTAAAGAAGGTTTAATCAGGGAAATGTTTAATGGTGAACATTTTTTATGATGGGATTGGATGCAAGAACGCTAAACTCTTTTAAATAACAACGAATGAAGCGAAATATCTATATGTAACTCTTTAAATAAATTATAACTTTTCAATTTTTACTGATATACATCACCCTTTTTATTTGCATATTGATTTTAAAAGATATTGAGTATCACAAGAGTGAGAATAGCTTTTCAGCTTAATTTTTATCTCACCCTGTGACTGAGTTTTTAAAGCCTTATCACTTAGCTTTTACTCAGAGCTTTTCGCCAATCGCATATTTTAAAACCCAGTTTTTTAATTGTCCTGAGCGCTGTGCAGTTGCAAGCACTTTATTTCGCAGCCACTTTAAAGGTGGGATCTCATTAGAAAAACCAAGGTAGCAAGCATCCATTGCTGACATCATGACTAAATTTGCCACTTTGCGACTGCGCTGATAGTGCCGCAAAGCCTGTGCATCACCAAGATCTGATTTATTTGCCAAGCATGATGCTAACTGCTGCACATCCTTAAACCCTAAATTAACCCCCTGCCCCGCAAGTGGATTAATCGAATGAGCAGAGTCGCCAACTAATACCAAACGACCTTGCACATATTGATTTGCATGCTGCCGTGTTAGTGGAAAAACAGCGTGTTCAATCACCTCAAAATCTCCCGGTAACTCAGGAAAATTCGCAATAATGCGTTGCTTTAACTGCAAAGGACTCAACGTCGCTAATTGTGCTAACTGCGTGCCTGAGTGATACCAAATTAAATTTGCGTAGGGCGCTTGTAAGGGGAGAAATGCAACTGGCCCTGTGGGTTGAAACTGCTGCCACGTCATATCTTGCTGCGGTGCATCAAGCTTAATTAAAATCCCCATGCAACTTTGCTGATATTGCCAACCCGTCGTGCCAATCCCCGCCAATTGACGAGTAATCGATTGGCCACCATCAGCAGCAATGACTAAATCAGCGGATAATTCCGACTTGCCATAGTGTAAAGTAATACGAGATTCGGTTTGTTCAATGCAACTTAACTTACCTAGGTCACTTTTCACGGTAATATTATGTGAAGCAAATGCCTGCCAAAGTGCAGCTTGAATCAATTTATTTTCAATGATATGACCAAGGTAATCATAATTGATGTCTTTGGCATCAAATAATAAAGTTTGTTTGGACTGCTCAAATGCGGCTAAACGACGATAAGGGGCATGACGCTTGGTAAGCAAGGTATCCAAAATACCAAGTTCAGCAAATAGTTGTTCAGAAAAACGATTAATAGCGGACACCCGTAAATCGAGATCTTCACTGGCAAGCACTGCATTAAAATCAACTTGTTGTTGCTCAATTACAGTGACCATACAGCCTTGCTTAGCAAGTTTTAGTGCCATTGCCGCACCAACCATGCCACCACCTACAATAATAACGTCATTCTTCATCAAACATACCTTATGTAAAACCCCGAAATAGTGTATCTGAAAAATTAAACGAATGGTGTTGTAATCCACACAATTCAATGATTTTTAGTACGAATATTCACAATTGAGTTTAAATCCACAGATTAGTTAAAATCTATACTTGGCTATAGAGGTCGTTAGTTATAAAATACGCGTCCTTTAAGCGGTCGGTTTATAAACGAGGCAATAGTTAGATGAGTAAAAAGCTGCATATTAAAACCTGGGGTTGTCAGATGAATGAATATGACTCTCAGAAAATGGCTGATTTATTAGATGCCACCAATGGCTATCAATTAACAGAAGAAGCTGAAAATGCGGATGTTATTCTTTTAAATACCTGCTCTATTCGTGAAAAAGCACAAGAGAAAGTGTTTCACCAACTTGGCCGCTGGAAATTATTAAAAGATGATAATCCTGACCTAGTGATTGGTGTAGGTGGCTGCGTTGCATCACAAGAAGGTGAAGTAATTCGCCAACGAGCGCCTTTTGTTGATATCGTATTTGGTCCGCAAACACTGCATCGCTTGCCTGAAATGATTAAACAAGTTCAGTTAAAGCAAGGTGCGGTTGTTGATATTTCTTTTCCTGAAATTGAAAAATTTGACCGTTTACCTGAGCCTAAAGCAGAAGGTCCAACAGCGTTTGTTTCTATCATGGAAGGCTGTTCAAAATACTGTACTTTTTGCGTAGTGCCTTACACTCGTGGTGAAGAAGTTAGCCGCCCTCTGGACGATGTTATTTTAGAAATCGCCCAACTTGCAGAGCAAGGTGTGCGCGAAGTAAACCTACTGGGTCAAAACGTGAATGCGTATCGTGGCAAAATGCACGATGGTGAAATTTGTTATTTCTCTGATTTATTACGTTATGTTGCCACTATCGATGGGATTGACCGTATTCGTTACACCACTTCTCACCCGATTGAGTTTACACCAGACATTATCGATGCGTATGCGGATATTCCTGAACTGGTTGATCATTTACATTTGCCGGTACAAAGTGGTTCAGATCGTATTTTAGCCCTAATGAAACGTGGTCATACTGCGCTTGAATACAAATCAACCATTCGCAAGTTGAAAAAAATTCGCCCTAACCTCAGCATGTCATCTGATTTCATCATTGGCTTTCCGGGTGAAACAACGGCAGATTTTGAAGCGACAATGAATCTAATCAACGACATCGGTTTTGATATGAGCTTTAGCTTTATCTATAGCGCGCGCCCAGGTACACCAGCCGCTGATTTGCCCGATGACGTATCAGAGCAAGAAAAGAAAGAACGCCTTTATATTTTACAAAATCGTATCACTCAATTTGCACAGCAAATTAGCCGTCAAATGTTTGGTACTGAACAACGTATTTTAGTTGAAGGTCCATCGAAAAAGAATCCAATGGAGCTTCGTGGCCGTACTGAAAACAACCGCGTAGTTAATTTTGTTGGCGATCATAAATTAATTGGTCAATTTGTTGATGTTAAAATCACTGAAGCATTGCCAAATTCATTACGTGGTGATTTAGTACGTACTGAAGCACAAATGAATTTACGTAAAGATACAGCGCCAGCAACTATTACGAGTAAAAACCAACCCCCTCAAGCCAATGAGCTTGGAGTGGCAACATTTACTCCTTAATAAGTTGTTCACGCCAGCGCAAGCTGGCGTGCCTTACAAGGAACACATTTTGAGTAATCAAACCAAAAGCCAAGAAGTCTACCTAGAACCCTCTGATAATAAACGCCTTGCAGCCCTTTGTGGCCCTTTTGATGACAATATAAAACAAATCGAGCGCCGTCTTGGTGTTGAAATTAGCCACCGTGAAAACTGTTTTCGTGCCACTGGTAATTTAGCCGCAGCTCATGCAGCCATTGAAGTGCTAAAAAACTTATATATTGAAACACAGCTAGTAAATGGCAAAAACCAAGAAATCGATGCCGATTTGGTTCACTTAACCCTCGCGCAATGCCATTATCTTGACCAAGATGATCAAGACCCTCAGTTTGCTCAAGATGTCACGATTAAAACTCGCCGCGGTGTGGTTAAACCACGTAACCCCAATCAAATGCAATATGTGGCGAATATTCTTAACCATGATATTTGTTTTGGTGTTGGCCCTGCAGGGACAGGTAAAACCTATTTAGCAGTTGCCGCTGCTGTAGATGCCTTAGAGCGCCAAGAAATTCGCCGTATTTTACTCACTCGTCCCGCGGTTGAAGCAGGCGAAAAGTTAGGATTTCTACCGGGTGATTTAACGCAAAAAATCGACCCTTATTTACGCCCACTGTACGATGCTTTATTCGAAATGCTTGGGTTTGAAAAAGTAGAGCGCTTAATTGAGAAAAACGTGATTGAAGTCGCACCACTTGCCTATATGCGTGGTCGTACTTTAAACGATGCGTTTATAATTTTAGATGAGAGCCAAAATACCACGGTAGAGCAAATGAAAATGTTCTTAACCCGGATTGGTTTTAACTCTAAAGCTGTTATTACTGGCGATATCACGCAAGTCGATTTACCGCGTGGTGCACGTTCAGGCTTACGCCATGCTATTGATGTGTTGAGTCACGTTGATGATATTAGTTTTAACTTTTTTCAAGCCAAAGATGTGGTCCGCCACCCTATAGTTGCTCGTATAGTAGAAGCCTATGAAAGCTTTGAAGAGCAAGAACGTAAACAAAGAGCTGAAAAACAAGCACAACGAGAAGCCTCGCAACATGACTGAACTTGATTTACAAATTGCCAGTGAGTTTAAGGATTTACCTAGCTTTGAACAATTTCAATTATGGGCGCACAGCACCCTTGATTTGTTTAAAGAAGAAAGCGAATTGACTATTCGCATTGCCGATGAAGCCGAAAGTCAGCAATTAAATAATGATTATCGCGGTAAAAATAAGCCAACAAATGTGTTGTCATTCCCATTTGAAGCGCCGCCTGGAATTGAAATCCCTTTGGTAGGCGATTTAATTATTTGCCCTCAGGTGGTATATCAAGAAGCGCTTGAACAAGAAAAGACTTTTCATGACCACTTTGCACATATGGTCGTGCACGGTTGCTTGCATTTATTAGGCTTTGACCATATAGAAGCAGACGATGCTGACGAAATGGAAAGTAACGAAAAAGAAATTCTAGCTAAGTTGGGTATCAGTGATCCTTATCGAGATGATGAGGAATAGCTTTTCAGCTAGTGAAAATAACAGTATATTGAAGGAGCTTGTCATCAATTGACAAACACCTATATTTCATTCCTAATAATAACAATGTGTTAAGTCACTTTATTAGGCTGTAGTAAAACAACATGGAGCTAAAAAGTAGCGTATGAGCGACGATAACTCGCAGAGTAGCCAGGGTTCGTCTGGCAAAACATGGTTAGGGCGTATAACCCAAATGTTTCAGGGTGAACCCCAAAGCAGAGAGGAATTAGTTGAAGTGATCATGGACGCCCAAGAGCGTGATGTTATTGATCCTGAAACTAAGAGAATGATAAAAGGCGTCTTAGGTGTCTCGCAACTTAAAGTGCGCGATATCATGATCCCTCGTTCTCAAATGGTCACCTTAGATATTGAGCAATCCTTGAGTGAATTGTTACCAGTTATGGTTGAATCAACTCATTCACGTTTTCCGGTTGTTTGCGAAGACAAGGATCACGTCGAAGGGATATTGCTTGCTAAAGATTTATTGCCTCTAATTTTAAACTCGCAGGATGAAATTCCCTCTCTAGCTACTTTCTTACGCCCAGCCATGGTTGTGCCTGAAAGTAAGCGCGTTGATACATTACTTAATGAGTTTCGCCAACAGCGTTACCACATGGCCATTGTAGTTGATGAATATGGCGGTGTATCAGGTTTGGTTACCATTGAAGACATTCTCGAAATCATCGTAGGTGAAATCGAAGATGAACATGACAACGAAGAAGAAACACAAGATATTCGTCAAGTTGCAACCCATGTTTATGCTGTGCAAGCTTTAACACCTCTTGAAGATTTTAATGAGTTTTTTCACACTCAATTTGATACTCAAGAAGCTGATACGATTGGTGGTATTGTTCTGCATGCTTTTGGCCATATGCCTACACGTGGCGAAGTGATTGAAGTCGGTTCATTTCAATTTAAGGTCACCAGCTCAGATAATCGCCGATTACAGCAACTCCAAGTAACCGTTCCAAAAAACGCTCAAACAGAAGCTGAAGCCGCTGCATAATGTCGCCCACTGTTACTAAAAAAAGCATACTTGCACTTGTTGCAGGTATGCTTTTAACGTTTAGCTTTGCACCATTTAACATTTGGTTGCTCAGCCCCCTATGTCTTGCACTATTTTTTTATACCATTCACCAGAGCCCTTGGCGAATAGCTGCCAAACGTGGTTTTTTATTTGGCTTTGGTTGGTTTGCCTGTGGAATAAGCTGGGTCCACGTTTCAATTGCCGAATATGGCGGTTTGCCTTTAGTGATCTCATTGTTATTAATGGCAATATTGGCGGCGTACCTTGCTTTTTACAGTGCTCTTGCCTCGGGACTCGCAAGCCATTTTAAAGGCCATAATTGGTTGCTTGCTTTTATCCCACTTTTTATGGCCACTGAATGGTTGCGTGCCACCTTTTTAACTGGTTTCCCTTGGCTATCATTTGGTTATAGCTTAACCGACAGCCCGCTCAACTTTTTAGCGCCGATGATTGGTGAATTTGGTTTAACAATTGTTGTTTTGTTGCTTGGTTACAGCATTTTTCAACTTTTTTATAAAAAGTGGATTATGTTCACTAGCACCATTAGCAGTTTAATTCTATGCGCCCTGATGCTGCCGCATTTCACTCAGAATGAATACACGGGCGATGATGTTCATGTCTTACTTGTACAGGGCAATATCAAACAAGAATTACGCTGGGCACCCGAGCAATATTCCAAAACTATGTTAGCGTATCAAGATTTAACACGGCCTAATTGGGATGTCGACTTAGTTGTATGGCCAGAAGCAGCAGTGCCCGAAATAGAAGCGCTCGCCCAAGATTATTTACACAACTTAGATAGCGCTGCAGCCTTTCATAATACTGCGCTGATTACAGGTATAGTCGATTATCAACGCGACACAAAAGCAATTTATAATACTTTGATTGTTGTTGGGAAAAGTGAGCCTGAAGCCCTCTCTGGTCAGTATCAATATTTACACCCCAATCGGTATCGAAAACACAATTTGCTGCCCATTGGTGAGTTTGTCCCTTTTGAATCCCTATTACGCCCTCTTGCACCTCTTTTTGATTTGCCGATGTCATCATTTAGCCGTGGCGAAGCAATCCAAAAAAACTTAAGGGCCAATGGTCTTAATATTTTGTCTGCGATTTGCTACGAAATTGTATTTGCCGATTTTGTGCGTAGCAATTACCACAGTGATTCTGATATTTTGTTTACGGTCAGTAATGATGCATGGTTTGGCGATTCTCACGGGCCACATCAGCACATGCAAATTGCACGTATGCGCGCCATAGAACTTGGCAGGCCTTTAATAAGGGTGACCAATACAGGTGTTACTGGTGTGTACGACCCTTTGAGCAACCAGCAACTAAGTATCAATCAATTTGAAGCAAACGTACTTAAAACAAGCATCAAAAAAATCAGTGGTAATACCATGTATGCCCAATATGGCAAAACACCTCTAGTATTGATTTTACTTGGGCTGTTTATCATCGCACTACTGAATTCTCGCCCTGATCCTAGTCATTTTAAACCTTCAAAAACAAACAAGTAGCCAATTGGCTACTTGTTTTAAAAGATTAAGTTAACCTAACTTTTATTCATCGGGGCTGCCATTCACAATGTCAGCAATGCAACTTAAGCGCTCAAGAGCAGCATAATTGATGGTGTCTTGGCCATAAGTCCCCTCTTTGGTCAATGCGCCCGCTTTTTTAGCCATTAAAATTTCAAGTGCTTCATCTACCGTAGCAACCGCATAAATATGAAATTTACCTAAGTCGACAGCTTGGCAAACCTCTGAGTTGAGCACTAAATTAACTCGATTTGATTTTGGAATAATTACGCCTTGGCTGCCTGTTAACCCACGCATTTTACAGAGTTTAAAAAAGCCCTCTATTTTCTCGTTGACACCACCAATCGCTTGCACTTCGCCATGCTGATTGATTGACCCTGTCATTGCCAAACTCTGATTAATAGGAAAGCCGGTAATTGCAGAGATCAGCGCACACAACTCAGCTAATGAAGCACTGTCACCATCAATAAAACCGTAACTCTGTTCAATGGCAATATTGGCACTGAGTGATAAGGTAAATTCTTGGGCGTATTTATTGCCTAAATAACCCGTTAATAACATTACACCTTTTGAATGAATTGCTTTACCGAGCTCTGCTTCGCGCTCAATATCAAGCACCCCATCACTGCCTGCATATACTGTTGCTGTAATGCGTGCAGGGCTACCAAAACTGGTATCGCCAATGTGCAGCACAGTCAAACCATTCACTTTACCAACAGCTTGTCCTTGAGTATCAATGAGCGTGTGACCTTCTTTAATGTCATCGAGCATGTTTTCACTGATTTGCCCAGTACGATACTGTTTGCCATCAAGCGCTTCATCAATATGATAAGCTTCAATCATGTCGCTTTGATCTTGGCGAGTATAATAATGTGCTTCGTTAACAAGTTCTAAAACATCAGCAAAACGGGCTGATAATTTTGATTGGTGCTCTGCTTGGCGATAACTAAAATACAATAGCTTTGCCATTGCATCTTTTGTTAAGTCACTTTTTAAGCTTTTCTTTACATGCTCTTGTACGCGAGTAATAAATTGATAACGAAATTTATCTGAGTCAGGAATGAAATACTCAAAATCCGCTAGAACGCGAAAAAACTCATTGAATTCATCATCGTATTCTTGCATTAAATAATACAAATCACGTGAGCCTAATAATACAATTTTTACATCTAGCGGAATAAGCTGAGGTCTTAGGGTAAAACTACCACCTAAACTGCTTTCTTGGGCAGGTAAGTCGTTTTTGATATGGCGTGCCTTTAACGACAGTTTTAACCCATCCCACACTTGAGGGTTGGCCATCACTTTCTCAGCGTCCATAATTAAGTAGCCGCCGTTCGCTTTATGAAGTGCACCTGCTTGAATAGAACGATAACTGGTTACAACTGAGCCTTGTTGTGATGAATATTCAACCTTACCAAATACATTGCCAAACGTTGGATTTGGCTCATAGACCACAGGCGCAGGATCGCCGTCTTTAAAACACACAATTAGGTTTGGCGCGAAATAATCAGCCAGCATGGCCTTTTTATCAAGATCTTCGTTTTTTTCTTCTGACTCATCAGCAAGCCACTCAAGCACGGTATCAATGAGCTCTTTTCGCAACTCTTTTAGGTATTTTAAAATACCAATTTGAGTCGCATATTTGTGTTCAAGCTCTTTGAGCAACGGTTTAATTGCTTGTTCTGCGGTTGCACGTTTAAGTTCTCTTAGTTTTTCAGATGATTCTCTTTTCCAACGTGGGAGCTCAATTAAGGCTTCGTTTAAATCGTCTTCTAAACCAGCAATCAATGAGAAAAAATGCTGACGCAGTTCATCACTAAGTGCGGCAAACTCGTTTTCATCTAACTGTTTACCTTCAACAACAGGCGCAAAACTAATGACGCCATTATCCTCAAAAAGAACCACATCTTGAGTCAGCGCTTTTTCTTCGACTAAATCGATAGCAATATCGTACTTAGTATTAAAAGCGGTATCGATTGACTTTTTCTTGCGCTGAAAGCCTGGGTTATCAAAGGCTGCTGGAAAAGTATCAATAATCTCATCAATGAGTGAGTCAATATCATCAAAGAATATTTTACTCTCGCCTGATGTTAAACAAATTGCGATGGGTTCGCGGTGATCATCAAAATTATTAACGTAAAGCCACTCAAGTGGAGTTTTACGGGTTTTGCTATGCGCGGTGAGCTTGTCTTTCACTAACGTAAAACGCCCAAGCGCCGCTTCACCCATCACGTATAAGTTATAGCCTTGTAAATCCATGCCTAACGAAAAATCAATCGCACTGCGCGCTCTTTGCTGGCCGATAAAACTAAGATCATCGGGATAAGGTGCAGCCATACAACTTGCGATTTGTTGTATGTCGATTGCGGGAGTCAGATTTTGTGCTGGTAATCGAGTATTTGTTAGTGTCATTGCCAATTCTTATAGTGTGTACAGCAAGCTATGTTTAAATTACCTTAACGGTACTTAAAGCCGATCCTTGCTAAATTGCTTAAGCTTACCTAAGGCGCTCTGAAGATAAAACTAACAATTGAGTAAATTAAAAAATAATTCGATTTATGGACTTAAAGCTTGACGTGCGAAATAAATACCACCGCATTCTGAACACGCATCAAGCTGATTTGGATGATAATAATGTGTTACATGTTGGCACTTTTTACACCTTAATTCACCTAACGCCACCCAATCACCTTGCTGATACACTCCATGATGTTCAAAGTCATCAAGCAACACAGCCCACTCAACTTTTGAGCGATCGCCAAGCTCAGCAAGTTCATACCACAATGATTCTTTAAGCTCTTGCCAAGCTAACTGATTGTAATGCTGATGATGCTGATGCCAATGGGCTAGATCACGCAAAAAATATTCTCGATAATTCGTTAATTGCTGAGCGCTGTATCGTGTGATCTCAGTAATTTCTTGTTGGCCTTGCTGTAAGAAGTTAACTAACTGACTGATTTCATGCTCTTTGACATCTTTCAGCCAAAAATGTAAATCGTTTAACCATTTTTGATATGTATCATTATTATGTTCACTCATACCCTTACCTCACCGTAAGCCATTGTAATCAGTATAGTTAGAACTGGTGTTTTTTCCTGAAATTTAATACGTTGTTACGATGTGCCTTTTTTAGCCAAAAAATAACTTTTTAAACTAAAAAATAGCTATTTAATATCGACCATTTAAAATGAAAAATTTAACCATCTGATAAATAATAAATTTATTTCAGGCCTAGTTTTTGCTTAATCAAAAGCCTCGCAGCCAAAAGCAGCAAGAACTTACTCAAATCAACAATATGGAAATGTTTATGACAGTCAAACTTGAAGATCGCCCCATTGAAACCCTACGCCAAGAAGTAATCGATCAACTCATTTATAACTACAGCCATGGTGTTATTTCAAACGATGCATTTGAGCGCAGGCTCGATAAAGCAATGGCCAGTCAGCAACATCAAGAACTAGCCGATTTAGTAAGCGATTTACAGCTGCAAACAGATACACAATTTGCACAGCAAAAAGAGCAAAAATTAAGGCCTCGTTACAGCGGTACAGCCAATGAAGAGTCTGACAATATTGTTACTATTTTTGCTAGTGCAAGTCGCAGTGGTATTTGGCAAGTGCCAAAAGTAATCAATGTCATAAATGTGTTTGGCAGCGCTAAAATTGACTTCACCGATGCCGTCTTTAGCACGCAAACCATTACACTTAATGTTAAATGCATCTTCGGTAGCGACAAAATCTACGTACCTGAGAACATCAATGTCGTCACTAAAACCTTCTCAATTTTTGGTTCTACTGAAAACAAAGCACCCTCTATTGCTGATAGACAAGCACCCACTATTATTCTTGAAGGATTTGTATTATTTGGTGATGTTAAGATAAGCATCAAACGCACCATTAAAGAAAAGTTTGTTACGTTTGCCAATGAGCTTAAAACGTTATTTAACGCTCAATCAATGCGCTAATTGGCTGGGCGTCATTAACATAAATAATTACGCCCAACTCTTTCTAGAAACAGTGACTTATTACAATGCTGTTGTGCGCTGTTGTAATAACAATTCAAATGCATCTGCTGTGATTGGTTTTGAAAAGAAATAACCTTGAAACAAATCACACCCCTCTTCTGCAAGCAAATCACGTTGCGCTTGCGTTTCAACTCCTTCGGCAACGATTTTCATTCCTAGGTTATGACCTAGTTGAATAATAGTTCGCACTATCATGTGATCCCGCTGATTTGTGGCACAATCATCAATAAAACTTTTATCAATTTTTAAAACATCCAGTGGTAAGCGTCCAACTTGACTCAATGATGAATACGCGGTACCAAAATCATCTAATGCCAGCTTTACGCCTATCTGTTTTAATTGCTCAAGTACGGATATATTTTGGTCTGGATTATCCATAATCCAACTTTCGGTTTGTTCAATCTCAAGGCGATCTGGTTCACAACCTGTAGAATTCAAAATAGTTTTAACTTCATTTACAAAATCGGGCTGATTAAGTTGCACTGAAGATACATTGACGGCAATGCCACTTAAATCAAATTGGTTTTGCCATTTCACCATCTGTAAACAGGCTGTTTCAATCACCCAGTGCCCGATTTCAATAATACTATTACTTTCTTCAGCTATCGAAATAAACTCTACAGGGCTAATAAACCCATATTTAGGATGCTGCCAACGGATAAGAGCTTCTGCACTCATTATCTGACCTGTGGTTAAACAGACTTTTGGCTGATATAACAAAAACATCTGTCCTTTCTTAATGGCGAGTTTGAGGTCATTCTCTAGCTCATACTTTTTAACCATACCTTCCATCATGCCTGAATCATAAAATGAGAAAGTATTTTTGCCTTCTTTTTTGGCACGATACATCGCCATGTCGGCATTACTGCATAATGATTCAATATCTTTGGCATCTTCAGGAAAATGCGCAATTCCGATACTTGCTGAAATGATATAATTTTTATCGGCTAATTTATAAGGGTGATGTGACAGTTGTAGTATTTTAGTTGCCAGCGCCTGCACACAACTAACTGAATATGGCTCATCGCTAACGATAAAAGCAAATTCATCACCACCAATTCTAAATGCCTTTTGGTTGGAAATTACAAACGTTTGCAAGCGATCAGCCACTATTTTTAACACTAAATCGCCAACTAGATGACCGAGTTGATCATTGATTTTCTTAAAACCGTCTAAATCAATTATCAGCAACGTAAAAAACTTGCCATTAGGTGATTCAGCTGATTGATTGCTTAGCTGATTAAGGCGCTCCATAAATGCTTTTCTATTTGGAAGGCGGGTTAAATAATCGGTATAACTTTCATCTCGAAAGTGTTTCATTTGCTCTAACGATTTTTGTTGAAAATAAGCCATCACTGTCGCAAAACTGCTAATAGCGACTAATTCAGTCGCATCTTCGATCACTTCCTCCATAGCATAAGCACCATCTAATGAGATATAAGCTGATACAAGCAGCACACTTACTAGAATAGGCCAAAATGTACCAGGATAAATAAGAAGGAATAACAGTGGAATGCAGATGTATATCTCTTCAATCATTTCAATATCGATATGAAAATACACCCCAATTAAAAGCAAAATAAGACAAGCACTCACGCTGCATATATTTCGAGCCGTAGTTGAACGACTAAAGTAAGAAAAGGCTAACAAAATGGCAAAAACACTGTAACCAACTTTAGCAATTAAGACTTGTTCTAAGTTCAATAACACATAAGCAACTAAAGATAACAACAGCACAAATAAACTGGTTACCAAATGTTCAGACGCTAGTTGTTTTAATTTCACGCAAACCTACCACATTAAGTTTAAAGTTAATTTTTTATTGAATGTTAATTATACACAAAACATAACCAAACCCTACAATAGTATCAACCAACAAAACAAAACTAATAATTTTATCTACATTAACACAATTTAAATTTACACATATCACGTGGTTATTTTACAAAATTACAACATCACCAAATTCAGCGTGTTTTTTTCTGATTATAAAAATAACGATTTCCACTTAGATCAACGCTTAAGTAACCCTTTAACAAAAAAGCCCTCAAAAATAAATAAATAAAACAGCGAGTCTATGCTCCAAACATATACTCTAAACGCTGATTTAAAAATACCCTCAAATGAATTGCAAGGCTTAAAACACTCTGCACTTTACAAAGTATAATTACGCAATCAAACAACTAAATTCTGCGATAAAACCAGCGCCTAGCGGCTGAATCTTCGCTAGCGAGTGGCTGTAAATTAAGTTATCCTAGCAACAATTTTTTATTAGTTTGCAAGAAGTTTGGAATTGTAAATGCAAGATCAATACAGCCCACAGGGTATAGAATCAGAAGTACAAGCATATTGGGAAAAAAACCAAGTATTTAAAGTCACTGAAGATGACAATAAAGAGAAATTTTACTGTCTCTCCATGTTTCCATACCCAAGCGGCCGATTGCATATGGGCCACGTACGTAACTATACCATTGGTGATGTTGTTTCTCGTTTCCAACGCTTACAAGGTAAAAACGTCATGCAACCTATGGGTTGGGATGCGTTTGGTTTACCTGCTGAAAATGCTGCAATTAAAAATCACACTGCCCCAGCTAAATGGACTTACGAAAACATCGATTACATGCGTACGCAGTTAAAGCAACTGGGCTTTGGTTACGATTGGGATCGCGAAATTGCCACGTGTCACCCAGAATATTACAAATGGGAACAATGGTTTTTCACTAAGCTGTATGAAAAAGGCTTAGTGTATAAAAAAATGTCAACAGTCAACTGGGATCCGGTTGACCAAACTGTACTTGCCAACGAGCAAGTAATTGACGGTCGCGGCTGGCGCTCAGGTGCACTGGTAGAACAAAAAGAAATTCCTCAGTGGTTCATTAAAATCACTGACTACGCCCAAGAATTACTGGATGATTTAGATAAGCTTGAGCATTGGCCTGAGCAAGTTAAAACCATGCAACGCAACTGGATTGGCCGTTCAGAAGGGCTTGAAGTTGAATTCAAGCGTGCTGATAACGACGATACATTCCGAGTTTATACCACACGTCCAGACACCATTATGGGTGTAACCTATGTCGCTGTTGCTGCTGCCCACCCTATCGCACTTGAAGCGGCAAAAAATAGCGGTGCTATTGCAACATTTATTGAAGAATGTAAAAACAATAAAGTTGCCGAAGCCGATATGGCAACTATGGACAAAAAAGGCATTGCAACAGGCTTTTTTGCCATTCATCCATTAACGGGCGAACAGGTACCTATTTGGGTTGCAAACTTTGTGTTAATGCATTATGGCTCAGGCGCTGTTATGGCCGTACCTGCCCATGACCAACGTGATTTTGAGTTTGCCACAGGTTATGGCTTAGATATTAAGCAAGTAATTGCCCCTACAGCTGGCTCTGAACTTATTGCAGATATCGAAAATGAAGCGTTTACTGAAAAAGGCATTTTAGTTAATTCAGGTCAGTTTGATGGTTTAGACTTTGATGGCGCATTTAATGCTATCGCTGATATGTTAACTGCAAATAATCAAGGTGAGCGTAAAGTCAATTTCCGTTTACGTGATTGGGGTGTAAGCCGCCAGCGTTACTGGGGCTCGCCAATTCCAATGCTAAATAAAGAAGATGGAACGGAACTCGCTGCACCTGCCGAAATGCTTCCAGTGCGTTTACCTGAAGATGTGGTTATGAATGGTGTAACATCACCTATTAAAGCTGACCCAACATGGGCTAAAGCAGAACTCAATGGTGAAACTGTTTTTCATGAAACCGATACCTTTGATACCTTCATGGAGTCATCATGGTATTACGCGCGTTATTGTAGTCCGCGTTATGCTGAAGGCATGATTGAACCAGGCGCGGCAAATTACTGGTTACCTGTGAACCAATACATCGGTGGTATTGAACATGCTATCCTACATTTATTGTATTCACGTTTTTTCCATAAATTATTACGCGACTTTGGCTTAGTTAATTCTGATGAACCTTTTGAACGTTTATTGTGTCAGGGTATGGTTTTAGCCGATACGTATTTCCGTAAAGATGAAAAAGGCGGGGATATTTGGATTTCACCGACCGACGTTGAAACAGAAAAAGACGAAAAAGGCCGCATCATTAAAGCTTGGCATAAAACAGACGGCCAACCAGTGTCTTCTGCTGGCATGAGCAAAATGTCCAAGTCTAAAAACAACGGTATCGATCCACAATCTGTTATTGAGCAATACGGTGCCGATACAGTGCGTTTATTTATGATGTTTACTGCGCCACCAGAGCAAACCCTAGAATGGTCTGATTCAGGTGTTGAAGGGGCACATCGTTTTGTTAAACGCGTGTGGAAGTATGCATACGACGTTAAACAAGCCGGTTTTGCCACCCTAGATGTGTCAGCCTTGAACAATGATCAAAAAGCGCTGCGTCGTGAATTACATAAAGCCATTGCAAAAGTAAGTGACGACCTAGATCGCCGTCAAACCTTTAATACTGCGATTGCTGCGGTCATGGAGTTGCTAAACAAATTAACGCGCGCATCGCTTGAAACCGAACAAGATAAAGCCATTGCACACGAGGCATTGAATGCGTTAATTATTATGCTATCGCCGATTATTCCTCATGTGTGCCATCAATTATGGCGTGAGTTAGGTAAAGAAGGCGATGTCATTAATGCAACTTGGCCAACATTTGACCCAAGCGCCATGGTTGAAGATGAAAAACTGATCATTGTGCAAGTCAATGGTAAAGTTCGTGGCAAAGTAACCGTTGCTGCCGATGCAGAACAAACTGCGGTTGAAGCGGTTGCATATGCTGAACCTAATGTGAGTCGTTACTTAGATGGCGTGACCATCCGTAAAGTGATTTATGTACCGGGTAAACTACTTAATGTGGTTGCAAACTAAGATGGCATTTTCGTCCTCTTTTTTAAAACACATAGCGCTTGCGCTATGTGTTTTAATGTTAACTGCCTGCGGATTTAGACTTAAGCAAGCGTCAAACTTACCTCCTGATTTGCAATCGCTCACATTAAGTGCAACAGATACAAAATCAGATTTATACCGCCAGCTAAAAAAACAGCTCAAAAATGCAAATGTCGATTTTTCAGGTGATGTAAGAGCAGATCGTGCCCAACTGACCCTGCTAACCGATAAACTAGACCGCCGCACACTATCGTTATTTAATAATGGCCAGGTTGCTGAGTACGAATTAACTTACGGTGTTAGTTATCAAGTCATTCGCCCTGGAGAAGATGCTATTACGCAATATTTTGAGTTATATCGTAATTATCAAGATGATCCTGACAGTGCTTTAGCAAAAGCCAAAGAGCTAGAACTCATTTTGTCTGAAATGCGCTTTCAAGCGAGTCGTCGCATTATTCGGGAGCTAGCCCAGCTCTAATGCGTTGTTACAGTAATCAACTTCCTAGCAAACTAACACAACAACTTGCACCGGTTTATCTGGTAATGGGCGAAGAACCCTTTCAAGTTCAACAGTGTTGTGAACAAATCAAAACTGCAGCTAAAAGACAAGGCTTTGACGAGCTCATACGCCTGACTGTAGACCCTCAATTCGATTGGCAAGAATTAGAGCAACATTTCAATAGCTTATCGTTATTTAGCGATCGTAAAATTATTGAGCTTGACTTGGGTGAACAAAAAGCCGGGGTCAATGGCGCTAAAACACTGAAGTGGCTGTCCGAATCAGCTAACTCTGATTGTATTTTATTGATCAAAGGGGCAAAAAATGGCGCTGATATACAAAAAACAGCTTGGTTCAAAGCACTCGAAGCAATTGGCCTTTTTATACCCTGTTATGAAATTAGTGGCAATCACCTGCTCACTTGGTTAAACCAGCAATGCCAACAACTGCAACTTAATTTAGCCCACGATGCGAAACTCTTTTTACTTGAGTCAACGCAAGGTAATCTGCTTGCGACCCACCAAGAATTAGAAAAACTGTCGCTTATTTATGGTACCAAATTGATTGGTAAACATGAATTAGCGCCTGTGTTACTCAACCAAGCAAAATTTGACATTTTCGATTTAACCGATGCTTTATTACTTGGTAAAAGTGACAAGGTAGTCGCCATTTTAGCTCGGTTGCAAAAAGATAATTCAGAACTCAATTCTCTCGCTTGGGCAATAGCTCGCGAGGCTCAGCAATTGCTTGCGATGCAGCAAAAAAGCCAACAAGGTGAAACACTAGCCTCGATTTTTAAACAATTTAATGTGTGGAAAAATAAACAAACGATGACTGAGCAAGCCCTAACGCGGCTGTCACTTAAGCATTTAGAAGTGATTATTTCACAATTAGCGCAATGGGATCGTCACTTTAAACAAGGAACACTCGTAGCACCATTTCAAACTTTGGCGCATATTGCACTGCAGTTTTGTTTTACGCTGCAACTTGAGCTGCCGATATTTCGTAGTCCAGTATGATAGGCATCTTTGGCGGGACGTTTGACCCCATCCATCAAGGTCATCTTAATATTGCTCTGCAATGCGTTGAACAGCTTAATTTAACGCGTCTTGCATTTATGCCTTGTGCACAGCCGGCACACAAAAAAAGTCCTGGCGTGAGCGCTCAAGATAGAGCAAATATGGTGCAACTGGCAATTGAGCCGTTCTCTCAATTTACTTTAGATACCCGCGAACTGAGCCGCAAAGGGCCTTCCTACTCGTTGCTTAGTTTACAAGAAATCAGACAAACCGAGCCCACTCAACCAATCGTATTTTTAATTGGGATGGACTCATTAAACCAGCTGCATTTATGGCATCAATGGCAAGCAATAACAGCCCTTTGCCACCTTGTTGTTTGCCAGCGCCCTGGGCAGGTATGTGATCCCGCACCTGAAGTGCAACACTACCTAAGACAAGCTAACTGCAACACAATCGAGCAGTTAAAACAGAATACCGCTGGATTGTGTTACTTTTTGTCGACCCCTGAAATTGATATTTCTTCCACACAATTACGTTTAGCACTCAAAAATAACCCCACTGCGAATACTTTATTACCAACTCCCGTCGCTAATTACATTAAAACGCATCAGTTATACCGTTAATTTTCGTTTGTTGCTTAATAATTATTAACAGCCGTGGTAAAATTTCTAATTAGCTTTTATTACATTGTGAGAATGCATTTTGGAAACCACTGAACTATTAGAATTTGCTTTAGATAAAATCGACGACATGAAAGGTCGTGACATCGTAACTTTAGATGTTAGAGGTAAATCCACCATTACTGATTATTTAATCGTTTGTTCAGGTAATTCAAAGCGTCATGTTCAATCAATCGCCGAAAACCTTAATAAAGAAGCCAAAGCCATTGGTCTTGTGCCACTTGGTTGTGAAGGCCAAACATGTGGCGAATGGGTGTTGGTTGATTTAGGTGATATCGTTGTGCATGTGATGCAAGATCAATCCCGTGATTTCTATCAACTAGAGAAACTTTGGGGTTAATCACACATGAAAATTCAACTAATTGCAGTTGGCACTAAAATGCCCAGTTGGGTTGAGACTGGCTATTTAGAATATCAGCGTCGTTTTCCAAAAGATATGTCGCTGGAATTAGTTGAAATCAATGCAGGTAAACGCGGTAAAAACGCAGATATCAAACGCATACTTCATATTGAAGGTGAAAAAACCCTAGCGGCTATCCCCAAAGGTAACCGCATTGTGACACTTGAAGTCACAGGGCAACCGTGGGACACCCATCAGCTAGCAAGCCAAATGCAAAAGTGGCAACTAGACGGTCGCGATATTAGCTTACTCATTGGTGGACCTGAAGGTCTTGCTCCTGAGTGTATTGCTGTTTCTGAGCAAAAATGGTCGCTGTCTAATTTAACCTTGCCTCACCCATTAGTAAGAATTGTGGTTGCCGAAAGCCTTTACAGAGCTTGGAGTTTAAACAACAACCACCCTTACCATCGCGAATAAGGCATTTCAATGTTCAAAGGGCGCCAAGCCATCCGCGATCACTCTGCCGAAGCAAACTTATTTGCCCGCAGAGCCTTTGTAGCCTTCTTTTTTGTTTTAATTCTGATTGCCATTTTATTTACCAATATTTATCACCTGCAAGTCACTTCACATGCCAGCTATCAAACACGTTCGAATGACAATCGCATTAAACTCGTTCCTATCGCACCTAATCGCGGCTTAATTTACGATCGATACGGGGTTATTTTAGCTGAAAATAAACCGGTATTTAATTTAGAAGTTATTCCTGAAGAAGTCACTGACATCACAGCATCACTAGCCGAATTAGGAAAAGTATTACCTATCAGTGAATCTGAATCAGAAAAATTTCTGATTGAAATTAAACAACAACGCCGCTTTAAAAGCCAAGTCCTTAAAGCACGCTTAAGTGAAGAAGAAGTAGCCATTTTTTCTGTGCATCAACATAAGTTTCCAGGCTTTAGTATCGAAGCACGCCTAGCTCGCTACTATCCCTTTGGCGATACTCTGACTCACGCACTTGGCTATGTCTCCAAGCTCAATAAAAAAGAATTAAACCAATTAACACAGGATGGTCAAGAAACGAACTACCGCGCCACCCGAGATATCGGCAAATTAGGTTTAGAAAAATATTACGAGTCAGTCCTGCATGGTACGGTCGGCTCACAAGAAGTGGAAATTAATAACCGAGGGCGCATTATTCGCACCTTGAGTTCAACAGCGCCCATTCCGGGACAAGATTTAGTGCTTACGATAGACGTTGGCTTACAACAAATTGCCCAGCATGTCTTAAAAGATCATCGAGGAGCGGTTGTGGTGCTAGATGCAAAAGATGGTGGGATTTTAGCTCTGTATTCAAACCCAAGTTACGATCCTAATCTGTTTGTTCATGGGATCAGTGGTCCTGATTATCGCGCACTGCTCAACCCAAATCGTCCATTAATCAACCGTGCTACACAGGGGGTTTATGCCCCCGCCTCAACAGTAAAACCACATTTAGCTATTTTAGGGTTAGAAGAAAAACTCATCACCGAGAAAACGACCATTTACGATCCTGGTTTTTTTCAACTACCTGGGGTTGAACATAAATGGCGAGATTGGAAGCGTTGGGGCCATGGTAAAGCCGTTGATGTTTACCAAGCTATTGAAGAGTCCTGTGATACATTTTTTTATGACATCGGAAATAAACTCGGCATTACTAAAATCAGCAATTTTATGGCGCAATTTGGCTTTGGTGAGCCATCTGGCATTGATATCCACGAGGAAAGCGCAGCCGTTATGCCCTCTGTTGAGTGGAAAGAGGGAAAATTTAGAGAGTCGTGGTGGACTGGCGATACTATTTCGGTTGCGATTGGTCAAGGTTATTGGACAGCGACACCTATTCAAATTGCCAACTCAGTCAATATCCTTGCTAACAAAGGGCTTCATCACCCTCCCCACTTAGTATCATTAACTAAGCAAGGCGAGGAGATCACATTGATCAATAATGATGAAAAACCTCCGATTGTTTTAAAAAACCCAGCCCATTGGCAAGTTGCTCTTGACGCAATGCACAACACCGTTTTTAAAACCTCAGGGACTGCTCATAAAGCATTTTTAGGCGCTGATTACGATCCGGCAGGTAAAACAGGTACTGCTCAGGTTATCAGCATCGCTCAAGGTGAGCGTTATGATGCTGATAACATAAAAGAAAAACAACGTGATAATGCCTTGTATGTTGGGTTTGCTCCTTTTCACGACCCAAAAATTGTTGTAATGGTTACAGTTGAAAATACGGGAGGCGGCGGCTCTGTCGGCGCTCCGATTGCTCGACAAATTATGGATTATTACTTCTCTGCTCAGCAATCTCGGGTGAAAAAACCATGACCTCATTACACACTAAAAAAACGTTCTGGGATAAAGTTCATATCGATTGGCCGCTGTTTTTAGCCTTGTTTATTTTACTGATTGCCAGCAGCTTTATTGTGTACAGCGCTGGAGGGCAAGATATTGAGATGTTAGCAAAACAAGTTACTCGAATTGGGCTTAGTTTTGTTTTCATGGTGTTACTGGCCCAAATATCGCCTTCCACTTATCAGCGCTGGGTATGGTTATTTTATGGTATTGGTCTCGCAATGCTTGTGGCGGTACTTATTGTAGGGGTATCGAGTAAAGGCGCACAGCGCTGGCTTGACCTTGGTGTTACCCGATTTCAGCCCTCTGAAATCATGAAGCTTGCAGTCCCGATGATGGTTGCTTGGTATATTGGAAGGAGCCACCTTCCTCCGCGTTTAATTCATCTTTTTGTCGGTTTTGCTCTGGTCATGATCCCGACCATTTTGATAAAGGAACAACCCGATTTAGGCACGGCAATTTTAATCGCAAGCTCTGGCATTTTTGTTTTATTTTTAGCCGGTGTTAGTTGGCGGTTAATCTTACTTCTGGGTACTTTAGCTGGGTTCGCTGCGCCACTATTTTGGACTTATGGTATGCATGCCTATCAAAAACAGCGTGTATTAACCTTCTTAGACCCCGAAAGTGACCCGCTTGGTTCGGGGTATCATATTATTCAATCAAAAATTGCGATTGGTTCTGGTGGTCTTGAGGGGAAAGGTTGGCTTCATGGCACACAATCTCAGTTAGAGTTTTTACCAGAACCTCATACTGACTTTATTTTTTCAGTTCTAAGTGAAGAATTTGGCCTTGTGGGTGTGACTTGTTTACTCGCTGCTTATGTTTTTATTATCGCGCGGGGCTTATATATCTCAGTCAATGCACAAGATGCTTTCGGTAAGTTATTGGCAGGTAGCTTAACACTTACTTTTTTTGTTTATATCTTTGTTAACATCGGCATGGTGTCAGGTCTATTACCTGTTGTAGGCGTACCACTACCGTTAATCAGTTATGGTGGCACATCGATGGTCACATTAATGGCAGGTTTTGGTATTATAATGTCTATCGCAACTCATAAAAAAGTGATTATTAATTAATGAAAATGAAACTCACCTTAGCCTTCTCTATCGTTTTATTTTTAAATGGTTGTGCTAATAGTAATAAAAACACCAGTCGCTATGAAATGGAGCATGATTCTGCACCACTTAGAAAACCGACGTTGCTAGAACAACAAGATGCGAAAGTCGTCGCAACGCTAAAAAGTGTGTCTGCAAGTCGTCCTTATACACTCAGAGGTAAACACTACGTTCCGATGCTTGATGAAACGGGCTATACAGAAACAGGTATTGCCTCTTGGTATGGACGTAAATTCCATGGTCATCACACATCCAACGGAGAAGTGTATGATATGTTTTCAATGACTGCTGCACATAAAACATTACCTTTACCTAGCTTTGCCAGAGTAACCAACTTAGATAATGGGAAATCGACCATTGTAAGAGTCAACGACCGCGGTCCTTTTCATGATGACAGGCTCATTGATTTATCATACTCTGCCGCTCACAAACTTGATTTTTACCGCTCAGGTACAGCGCGTGTTAAGGTAGAAGCGATTACTGTTGCACAACAGCATCAGCCTTATATCTATATTCAGGTTGTAGCAGCAAGTAAATCAGATACAATTCAATCTCTTAGCAAAAAGTTAAAACACGATTATCAAGTAAATACAATTATTAATCACAGAAATGGAATTTATCGCTTAAAAATTGGTCCTATGAAGGATGCAACACAAGCAACAGATACCTTATCAATCATTCAGCGAGGCGGTTTTGAACAAGCCTTCTTACTTTACAGTGAAGCGCTGCTTTAGGATAATGTCCTTTGGCAAGCTTCATTAAACTCACCTATTAACTAATAAAATTATTTATAATGAAACGATTAAAAACCACATTGCTCAAAAACGTTTGCGGTCTTGTATGTACCGTTGGGATCTTTAGTGCATCAGCACAAATAATGCCCGCACCTCCCCAAGTGAATGCAAAAGGATATTTTTTAGTTGATTTTACAACTGGAAAAGTAATTGCTGAAGGTGCCCCTGATGAGCGCCTTGCACCTGCAAGTTTAACTAAAATGATGACGAGCTATGTCATCGGCCTAGAAATTAAAAATAAAAACATTGCCCCTAGCGACTTAGTTACAGTTAGCCAAAATGCATGGAGCAAAAATTTCCCTGACTCTTCTAAAATGTTCATCGAAGTTGGCAAACAAATCACCGTTGAGGATCTCAATCGCGGTATTATCATTCAGTCTGGAAATGACGCTTGCGTTGCAATGGCTGAACACATTGCTGGCAGTGAAAGTGCATTCGCTGATTTAATGAATGCTCACTCAGAAAAGTTAGGAATGACCAATACTCACTTTATAAATAGCCACGGCCTTGATACAGATGAGCATTATACGACTCCACGCGATATGGCAACCCTTGGTATAGCCTTAATACGTGATGTTCCTGACGAATATGCCATCTATGCAGAGAAATCTTTTGTTTTTAATGGTATCAAACAATATAACCGTAACTCATTGTTATGGGATGAAAGTTTAGATGTTGATGGCATTAAAACTGGCCACACAACAGAAGCTGGTTATAGTTTGGTTACTTCAGCAACCAAAGGCGACATGCGTCTTGTAGCTGTTGTGATGGGTACAGATAGCGAGCGCGCTCGTAAAGTTGAAAGTAAAAAATTATTAAACTACGGCTTTCGCTTTTATGAAACAATCACGCCATATAAAGCAGGCGATACCTTTGCTACCCAACGTGTTTGGATGGGTAATAAAGAAGAAGTTGCATTAGGTATTTTACAAGACACACCCATCACGATCCCTCGTGGCCAAAGTAAAAATCTAAAAGCGAACTTCAAACTGGATAAAACATTAGAAGCACCAATAACTAAAGGTACTGTGGTAGGCACTTTATATCTACAACTTGAAGATGAGGACATCGCTAAATACCCATTGGTAACTTTAGAAGAAGTTGAAGAAGGTAGCTTTTTTAGTCAAATCTATGATTACTTACGCTTACAATTAAGTAACTAAACGACGCTAAAAACACCTTTACGCCCTGCTTTGTCAGGGCGTAAATATTTGTAGTACTAGTTTATAGATAAAGATTATTAATAAGCGTTTTAGAATAAATAATGATAAAATGCCCGCCTTTAAAATTTGTAAAACACCTTTTTAGTCACCGTTTTGAATTTGATTTTTTACAAATAACTGAGTAATGAATAATTTAGAGGCTTAACAACCGTGGTAAAACTCGTTGAAAACACCAAATTTGATGAATATCTAGAATTCCCTTGTCGTTTTAGTTTTCGTGTAATGGGACTAGCTAATAAACAACTTACAGAGCAAGTCATTGTAGTGATGCAGCGGGTTGCTCCAGGCGATTACACACCTACAGTTAAGCCAAGTACCAAAGGCAACTATGAGTCAGTTCACTTAATGGCTAATGTGACAAGTAAAGAGCATATTGAACAAATTTATAACGAACTGGGCAAGTTAGAAGACGTGCGACACGTCCTTTAATCGGCACGTTCGGGTTCAATCTTGAAGGATCCTGTAATGAGTATAAATACATTAATCATTCGCCAACTGGGTCGTCGCTCCTATGAGCCTATTTGGCAAGCAATGCAAGATTATACCGATCATAGAGATGACTTAAGCCCAGATGAAATTTGGCTCGTAGAACATGAACCCGTTTTTACTCAAGGCCAAGCAGGTAAAGAAGAACACCTCCTAATGCCTGGTGACATTCCTGTGGTCAAAGTTGATCGCGGTGGTCAAGTAACCTACCACGGTCCTGGTCAGCAAGTAATGTACGTGCTATTTAATTTAAGACGCTTAAAAATAGGCGTTAGAGAATTAGTGTCTTGGTTAGAAGAAACCGTAGTCAGTACATTAGCCGAACATGGTGTTCAAGCCTATGCAAAACCTGATGCACCCGGCGTATATGTCGATAATAAAAAAATTGCCTCATTGGGACTTCGCGTGAGGCGTGGCTGCTCATTCCATGGCTTAGCACTCAATGTCAACATGGACTTAGCACCCTTTTTACGAATTAATCCATGTGGATACGCAGGGATGGCCATGATCCAATCGGCTGATCTTGCAGGTCCAAAAACTCTTGAAGCGGCCCAACAAGGCTTAGTTAAGCATCTCGTCGAAAAAATTAACGTCACCGACGTCAAACAAATACTAGGGTTTGATAACGAATGAATAAACCAGTAAAGATCCAACCAGGTGTTAAACTGCGTGATGCAGAAAAAATGGCATTGATCCCAGTTAAAGTATTACCGACTGAGAAAACAGAAATGCTGCGTAAACCTGAATGGCTAAAAATACGTTTGCCAAAATCAAGCGAGCGTATTGATGGCATAAAAAGCGCATTGCGCAAACATGGTTTGCACTCTGTTTGTGAAGAAGCATCATGTCCGAACTTGTCTGAGTGCTTTAATCACGGTACAGCAACCTTCATGATTTTAGGTGCTATTTGTACACGTCGCTGCCCATTTTGTGACGTGGCTCATGGGCGCCCGCTTGCGCCTGATGCTGCTGAACCTGAAAAGTTAGCATTGACCATTCGCGACATGAAATTAAGCTATGTGGTGATTACCTCTGTTGACCGTGATGATCTACGTGATGGTGGTGCTCAGCATTTTGCTGATTGTATTCGTGAAATCCGTAAATACAACCCTGAAATTACCATTGAAGTGCTAGTGCCAGATTTTCGTGGTCGCATGGAACGTGCGCTTGAAATTCTAATTCAAACGCCACCTGATGTATTTAATCACAACCTAGAAACTGCACCACGTTTATACAAACTGGCGCGTCCAGGTGCTGATTATAAATGGTCATTAGAATTACTTCGTCGCTTTAAAGAAGCCCACCCAAATGTTAAAACGAAATCAGGTTTAATGGTTGGTTTAGGTGAAGAAATCAGTGAAATTGAACAAGTTCTGCGTGATTTGCGCGAACATAACGTTGATATGTTAACTGTAGGCCAATATTTACAGCCTTCAAAACATCATTTACCAGTAAAACGTTACGTGCCACCGGTCGAGTTTGATGCGCTAAAAGCCTACGCTGATGAAATTGGTTTTGTTCATGCAGCCTGTGGCCCATTTGTCCGCTCAAGCTACCATGCCGATCAGCAAGCGGCTGGTAAAGAAGTAAAATAATCACCTTGATGTGATAAAAAAGGCTTAGTATTTACTAAGCCTTTTTTTATAGCTTTGTGGTGTGGGTTAAAAACGAATTGAAGTTAATAAACTCACACTGCTAAGTTCACCAAACTCACCCACTTTACTGCCAACACCTATTTTTACTGACCAAAAATCAGCAAACCAGTACTCTGTTTGCAACTCAATATTACTATCGTTAACATCACGACTTCTTACTAAAGTTGTTGCCGTTACCCTCCAACGAGCATTTACATAATAGCTGGCACGGCCTTGATAATAACGCTCTTTACCCGTGATAGGTTGCAGCATAAAATCCCAACCGGAAACCCCTTCTATGGCGCTATAACGAATGAAAGGAGCAAAAAAATACCGATTTTCAGCCTCGCCCTCAAGCCATTGCCAGTCTTTACGCGAATAAAGTAAACTCATCCCAACTTGAATATGCTCATCGACCGACTTTGCGAACTTCATTCGTAATTGATGCTGTGTGATGTCACCTTTGTTATAACTGTCATTAAATCGCAGAGCTTCAACATCTAACATAAAATCTTTAGCAAAATACATTGTTCCAGCAAGATTTGTATAATCCCAGCTATCGCTTGAAAAACCAGAGACTTCGAGACTATCCACTTTATGCAAGTAGGCTTTTAAACTATGAGGTCCGGATTTTTGCGACAGGTCATCGAAATAATACTGATAACCAAAGCCAAAGAAGCCTTGGTCAAAATCAATTAAGTCTGCAAATCCAGCTGAAACCTGATGTTGGTTTGCCGCTAAAAGGCTAAAACTGCTGGCTAAGACAATGAATGCAATGGGGTATTTAATTTTATTTTGATTGAACATACTCTCTCCTTGTTAAGTCTATTTTAACAAGGAGGGAGTCACAATTAAGTTCCTAAATTGTATTTTTTTGTAAGTAGAATCTTGCTTTGAGGAAATAATAACTGGTTAAGCTCAGTTCTGGATAAGAGATATACCAACGGATTAAATTAATAATCCGTCTTGAAATCATCTGTCTCTAGCCTGATATTTAAAGGCTAACAAGGCCGATTAGCACCTCAATAACTCTCGCTTATTGCACCTTAACTCAACACTGTTAGCGTTGAAAATAGCACCCTAAGATTGGTTTATTATCCTGCATTGAGGTTGATTAATCTTCTTCTATATTATCGAGCCCTTTAGTGCCTTCTTTAGCGGGTAATTTATGGTGTATAGCCGCTTTAATTAACATATACCCACTAATAGGTGCTGTAATCAGTAAAAAAATTGAAATTAAAATCTCTTTTACACTGATCCCATCTTTGGTCATGCTGAAATAGACCATAGCGGCTATTAGTACTCCAGCCATGCCCAACGTGGTCGCTTTTGTTGGCCCATGCAAACGCATAAAAAAATCAGGCATCTTATTCAATCCAATTGAGCCGATTAAAATAAAAGCACCACCAATTAATAATAAAACGGATACAACCCACTCATAAACTAACATGTCATAATCCTAAAAAATTATTCAATAATATCGCCGCGTAATAGGAACTTACACACTGCAACCGTACTGACAAAACCGAGCATCGCAATTAATAATGCAGCTTCAAAATATAGATTCGTATCGACTCGGATCCCGTACAAAATGATCAAAGCAATGGTATTAATATACATAGTGTCAAGTGCCAAAATACGATCTGGTACTGTCGGGCCAACAATAAGTCGCCATAAATTTAATAACAGCGAGATCCCGACCATAGATAATACAATTAAAATCACTGTATCTAACATTGAAAAATCTCCTTCAATGGGGCTTCATAACGTTGTTTGATTGTTTGAATAAGTTGCGCTTCATCTTCTAAATCTAAAACATGAATTAATAAAAAGCGTTGCACGGGCTCATCTGCCGGATTGATTGTCTCTGGCGCGGGATACACTTCGGCACTCACAGTTCCCGGTGTTAATGACACCGTACTGGCTAAAATTGTTATTGGCATTTCGTGTGAAAGATCCAGCGGTATTTTAACGAATGCTGGTCGTAAGCGCTTGGTTGGCCCAAGGATTAAGATGGCTACTTGAACATTAGCCGTAACAATATCGTATAGCACTAACAAAAAATGCCTCATAGCTAAACCTGGTCGCAAAATAAGCGGCTGTGGATCTCGAAAGCGAAACGTTAATAGCGGTATCACAATCGCTAAAAATACAGCCAAAATTAAATGCCCAACCGAAACACTATTGTTTAATAACAACCACACACAAAATAATAATAAACTTCGAAATGGCGTTGGCAGCCAACGCATTCTTGCTTCTAATTTCATTATTGCTGTCCCTCCAAAGAAACACCAATGACCGCATTTACATGGCCTTCTACATCATGTAATTGAGCAGCTGCTGCAAGAGTAAATTCACTAATTGGCCCTGCAAAAATAACCATTAATGGTGTACAACTGAGTAATACTATAACCATCGCAATTTGTAAGGGTACAGCCCGCTCTCCACTTGGCTCAGCATTGCTTTGTTTCCAAAATAAATTGCTTCCTGCACGGCTTAACGCAATCATTACCATCAAACTAGCCAATAGATAAACCGGCCAAAATGACAGATGAAAGTTAACCTCTAACGCAGCTTCTAAAAACCAAATTTTACCAATAAAACCAGACAAAGGAGGCATGCCAATGACACCTAACGCTGCAACAATAAAACAACTACCTAGTAATAACGGTTGTGTCACAGCCCTAGCTGGCACTAACCTATCAGCTGTTTTACCACGTTGTACTGATATTAATTCAGCCAATAAAAACAATGCTGCAACTAATACTGTTGAATGAATAAGATAATAAAGCGCGGCAGCTGTTGCCATTACAGAATGCATTGCAACCGCAGCAACTAAAGTTCCAACCGACACCACCACTAAATTAGCGACTAAACGACGAAAATCTTGACTGGCTAACACGCCAAACGCACCGGCAATAATAGTAATAATCGCCAAAGGCCACAGCCATTGTGCAACCATATTATCAAGCGATCCTGCATAAGCACCAAATATAACAGTGTAGACTCTGAACATGGCATACACACCAACCTTAGTCATAATTGCAAACATGGCACCTACTACAGGCATCGCCATTGAGTAAGTACTTGGTAACCACATATGTAAAGGTAAAATAGCGGCTTTTAAAGCAAAGACTATTAACAACAATAAACCGCCAATTTTTGCTAATGCGACATCATCACCAGATAGCATTGACACTTTTAACGCCATATCAGCAATATTTAAGGTTCCAAGTACACCATAAAGCACCCCAAGTGCGATTAAAAATACACTTGAACCGACAAGGTTTAAAATTACATAATGTAACGCAGCGCGCGTTTTTTGTTTATCAACGCCATGCATGAGCAACGAATAAGAAGCAATTAACAACACTTCAAAAAATACAAAAAGGTTAAATAAGTCACCTGTCAAAAACGCACCGTTAACACCAAGAGTTAAAAAGTGCATTAATGGATGAAAAAAGCTCCCTTTTTCATCATCGCCATTGAGTGAATAAGTAATACAGCACAAAGCTAAAAACGACGTTAAGGTAACTAATAAAGCAGATAATCTATCACCGATTAAAACAATACCAAATGGAGCTTTCCAATCACCTATTGCATAAACAATGGTTTGCCCATCTAAGCTTTTTATTAATAAAGCAATACTTGCGATAAAAGTTACAATTGCAAAAAGAACTGATGCCACTCTTCGAGCGTGAACATTTTTTCCACATGGCGGCAATAACAACACCATTGCAGCCAACATGGGAATTAAAACCGTTAAGGTCACTAAATGCATTATTTACCTTCCTTATAGGTGTTAGTTGCGCTGCTTATTGTTAACTCCTTTCCATCGACATGATCACTACCTAAATCAGCTCGCCCACGAATTGATAAAATAACCACAAAAGCTGTCATGGCGAACCCAATCACAATAGCTGTTAGCACTAAAGCTTGAGGCAATGGGTCAGCATATTGATCTGAAAAACCCAGCACTGCTGCTTTATTTAAACTCAGGCGACCTGATGCAAAAAGAAAAAGATTTACGGCATAAGACAACATAGTTAATCCCAACACCACTGGAAATGTGCGAGCTCGTAATAGCAAAAACACGCCACAAGTTACTAACACACCAACACACGTTGCATATAACGCTTCCATTATTTGCTCTCCTGCTGTGGCTGTTGATTTATCGTCAATTTACCTAAACTTGCTAAAATCATTAACGTTGACCCAACCACAGTTAAATAGACACCTAAATCAAATACTAAAGCACTGGCTAACTCAATTTTACCGACCAAAGGAATATCAAAATATTCAAACCATGTAGTTAAGAAAGGTCGACCAAATAACCAACTACCCACACCTGTCATAAAGGCGATAGCAATACCAAACGCAATAACTTTACGATAATTGACATCAAAACGGTCATAAATCCATTGAGAACCATGGGCCATATATTGAAGAATGAATGCAATAGCAGTAATTAAACCGGCAATGAACCCACCTCCAGGAAGATTGTGGCCTCGTAAGAAAATATACACTGTCACAAGTAACGCCAACGGTAATAAGCTTTGTGAGATACTCGCCAATAAAATTGGGTGACGCTCGCGCGCCCAAGGACGACCTTCACCATCACTTGAAGGCATAAATAACGGTAAATTAAGCAACATTTTGTAAATACCTAAAGCGGCAATCCCTAATACAGTAATTTCACCCAGCGTATCAAAGCCCCTAAAGTCAACCAATATGACATTAACTACATTGGTACCACCGCCACCGATTTTGGCATTAGCGAGGAAATAATCTGAAATAGACTGTAATGGGCGAGTTAAAATCGCATAACAAATACTGCCAATAATCACACCTAAACTCGAAGCAATCGCTAAATCCCGCAAAATTCGTACTGAGCTTGATTCTTTTGGCGTGCGGTGAGGTAAAAAGAATAAAGCCAACATCAATAAAATAACTGTGACCACTTCTACAGTCAGCTGTGTTAATGCCAAATCAGGCGCTGAATAACGTGTAAATGCAACTGATACCATTAAGCCAACAACCGAAATGGTTAATAAGGCAACCATTCTATTTCGATGCCAAATAAGTGTTGCAAATGCACCAGCAATCATTAAGCCAGCCCCAACGGCTGCATTAGGAGTAATTGTTGTTGTGGGTTTTGAGCCTGCTAATTGAACCATTTCAAATAAAGGTAATCCGGCCAGCACAATCACACTTATCAGAATCAATAAGATATAGCGCTGCAGAGAACCGGTTTCAATTAAACTAGTTGTTTTTTGACTCCATTTGAGTAAATGTTCAACTGCTATTTCGAACCATGCTTTTGCTTCAAGTGAAGGAAGTGAGGCTTGAAACTGGTAAAAATATTTACGCTGGCTATAAACAAATAACCCTCCAACTATAGCCAAAAAACTCATAAGTAAAGGTAGGTTGAGCCCATGCCAAATAGCCAAGCTATAGTCAGGCAAATTTGGCCCAAGCAGTGAAACCGACGCAGCAGCTAAAACGTCATTAACAACAAAATTAGGGACTATTCCTACAACAATGCAAAGCGCCACTAAAACCTCAATGGGTACACGCATGTATCGTGGAGGTTCATGTGGTGTTTTAGTCAAACCAATAGGTTCACCATTAAAGAAAACATCATGAATAAAGCGGATAGAATACGCCACTGAAAACACTGCGGCTAAAGTTGCTAACACGGGTATCAACCAAGACATAGACCCTAACACCTGCTGATGAAGCGTCTCGGCAAAGAACATTTCTTTTGATAAGAAACCATTCAATAGCGGCACACCGGCCATTGACGCTGCAGCGACCATTGCCAGAGTTGCAGTATAGGGTAAAAATTTGAGCATGCCATTGAGCTTGCGCATGTCACGAGTACCGGTTTCATGATCAATAATCCCCACAGCCATAAACAATGATGCTTTAAAAATAGCGTGATTAATAATATGAAAAATAGCCGCAACCGCTGCCAATTGTGTATCTAAACCTAATAACAAAGTAATAAGGCCTAAATGACTAATCGTCGAATACGCGAGCAAGCCTTTTAAATCGTGCTTGAACAGAGCCATATATGCACCAAATAATAAAGTTGCAAGGCCTGTTAAACCAACCAGTAAAAACCAAATATCTGTACCGGCTAAAGCCGGATAAAATCGCGCTAATAAGAAAATACCCGCTTTAACCATTGTTGCTGAATGTAAATAAGCACTAACGGGCGTAGGAGCTGCCATTGCATGAGGAAGCCAAAAATGAAATGGGAATTGCGCAGACTTTGTAAATGCACCTAATAAAATCAACACTAAAGTCACAGTGTATAGACTATGTTGTTTGATTATCTCGCCACTTTGCAAAATAACACTTAAATCATAGCTACCAACAATATTGCCTAACAATAACAAGCCTGCGAGTAAAGCCAATCCACCCGCTCCGGTGATAGTCAATGCCATACGAGCACCTTTGCGCGCTTCAGATTGATGCCACCAAAAACTAATTAATAAAAAGGAACTAATACTCGTCAGCTCCCAAAAGACCCAAAGCTGAAGAATATTATTTGATAAAACAATGCCCAACATTGCGGTCATAAATAGCATCAAAAAGGCATAAAATTTAGCCATAGAGTCTTTAGGGCTTAAATAGTAACGGGCATACAAGATAACCAATAAGCCAATTCCTAAAATCATAAAAACAAAAAGAAGGGCTAAGCCATCAAGGCGAAAGGATAAATCGATGCCAAGAGCAGGGATCCAACTCAATTGATAAGTTAACAATTGGCCAGAAAAAACCTGCGGGGATAAACTGATTGCAATCACAAGAGCTATAAATGGGGCCAAAGCTGTTAACCATGCACTGGTGGTTCGGCCAAATCGCCCACTTAAAGAAGCAACCACGCTTCCCAACAGTGAGAGTAAGGGGATCCATAATAGAGCTATCACGTTATTTTTTTCCTCTATTCAATGTTGCACATATAAGTTATAGCAACTATTGATAAAACACTCTTCAATTTAACAGACAAACAGGCAATTAAACCAGTCTATAATTTGTTGAAGCAATACGCATTAGTCAGGGATAAAGACTATTTTATAGCTTTGAAATCATAACATTTTTAATATTAAAGCTCATAGCGATATAGATGAAATTCAATTATTACGAGATAGATTTCAAAGTTGGCAGTTAAAAAGGTGCTAAATTGATAAGCTGGATGGCTAGAGGGTTCGATTGGGCTGCCGCATGATTTAAATAACGCTTAGCTGCCGTTTCATCTTTAGGACCACCCTCACCGCTTGCAAGCATTTTAGCGTAAAAATACTGGCCATAACTATCTCCTTCCATCGCCGAGAGTTGATAAAACTGCCGAGCTTGCGATAGATTTTCTAACTTATAATAAATACGTGCTAATGATGAATATGCGATTGGCCAGTTAGCTAATAAAGACAACTTATTTAATGCTGCTCCAACATCACCCTGCTCTTCAAACTCCAACGCTTGCAGTAAGTGGCTATAATAATCACCTTGGTTAACCCCATAAGATAGCCAATAGTTATCTTCGGTCAGGTTGTACATTGCATTACTAAATGTTTTTAATTCACCTAAATGATGTTCCATGTTACGACGTAACAGTACCTTATAACTTTGGGGCATAGCAGCATCTAAGTACTGCATTAAAGTGGGTTCTTCTACTTGCTTATATGCTTGTAGCAAAAGCTGGTTACAAGTCGAAACCGGGTACAAATTATCTAAAGATTTCAGATTAGTATCATGGACTACTAATTGACTTAAGGATGTTGCTAGTTGATTACAGCGCTGAGATTGCTTTTCAATAGTTAATGGGTATTCATCTTCAAATCCAAATAAATGGAGCCACTCGTGTTTGAATACATTGAAGTCACTGTCGGCTGACAGGTACATAATGCCTTGATTAACATTTGCAGCACCATCAGATGCCATAATAATTAAATGGCGAACACCTTCAGGCCAATTTTTTTGTCTTGCTAAGTAATTAAGGTCACATTTGACATTACGATTACCAACACAAGGCAACTGTTGTTTTGGCAGATATAACGTTACTGAAAAACACACTTGAGCCACATTTAAATCATTATCCGCTTTAAATATATCGATATGTCTTGTTAAACGTTGCAACCCAACAAGGTCTGTAGCAATAGGTACAACTTTAACTGAGCATTGTTTTTCTGGGTCAAACGAAAGTTGCTCTATGCGCTGCGTAAAATCAACGTCATATTTTTTTTGAATTTTTATATAAATAGGATCAGGTAATGAAGGTAGAGTTGCCCCTAACTGAAGCTGACTAAGATACCACTCAAAAATCAATTCATTCTTTTGGCCAAAGTCAGCCAACGACTGCCACATAGCATGCCGCTGATAAAATTGACTAAGACTAACAACTGCTTGCTCAGAAAAATCACTCGTAACTTGATACGCTTGTTTATAGTAAAATTCTGATAAATCTAATCGATTTTCATCTTCATAATGCTGCGCTAATAACAAAGATGCTTTGGGATCTTGAAGTGCTGATAATTGCTTTAAAACGGCTAAGTGTTGGTAGGCTTGTGACGGAATGGAATTTTGAAAAACCAAATAATTTGCTAGGGCTGTTTTACCGGCTAAAAAGTGATACTGGTGTAAATCAATAGAGCGATCAGTATCAAATCTGACACAACCCAAACAAATAACAAATAAAAACCAGACTCTAAGTTCTGGTTTTAGTGTGTTCTTATAAAAAAAATGCATCAATTAGTTTTGAGCGTACAAAAGCTCAAGTTCTAAGCGCGCATATTTATATTCAACAAATTCATGCACATTGGTAGAAAGTGATAATTTAAAGTAATCTTCGGCGCTGCGGATATTACCAGCAGCTAAATGTAACTTAGCTAAATAAAAATACGCTTCACATAAACGTTCTGCATACTGCTGTTCTGTTTCGAGATTATCCTCAAGACCAGCTAAGAACTTAGCTTCACTTAATTGACCACTAAATAAAGTCACTAATTGATACGCCCATTTACTGTTATCGAGCAATACAGCAGCTTGATTAAGATTTTCAAGCGCAAGCTTACTATCAACCTCTTTTTCAGCCAGATAACGCCAAATAACTCGGTATGGGTCGCTTGGTGCACTTTCTAAAAAAACATTAAAATCTTGAACTGCAAGCTGTGGACGGCCACCATAATAAAGTGCAATACCGCGATTTAAATAAACATATTCATGTTCAGGCTTAAGCTCTGCCACCGCATCAAACATCTCATACGCTTTATCATATTGCTGCAACAACGTATGGTGGATCCCCAAAAAATTATACACTTCAGGTAAGTCAGGCTTAAGCGCCAAAGTACGATTAAAATCAATTCGAGCTAAAGTAGACAACCCTAAACTATCAAATAATACACCTCGATCGTAAAAAAGCTGTGCTTTTTGCTCATCAGTTAAATTAGTACGATACAGCAACTCTGAATAACGAGCGATGGCAATTTCACTTCTAAAGTCGGTTGCTAATGGAGTTGAAAATGCAACGTCTATAATCGGCCTATCTGAATTTTTTGGGGCCAGGCTACATCCCATCAACATGCCAGTTAATAATGACATCACAGCAATTTGTTTTAAGCGCATCGACTTCCTTAACTTCAAAAAGGTATTATTTTAAATTTCAAACAATCTTTGTAACTTATCTAATTACTTTAAGGTATTAATAAATTTTAACCCGCGATTAGAAAGTATTCCTTCGGATTAGTTTTCCATTAGAGCATAAAAAAAGAGGCCTTACAGCCCCTTATTTTCATCAAAAATGAATTTTAGCGATTACGCTTGTTCTTCACTTTCTACAGCTGCAGGTGTTGATGGTGCTGATGCTTCTTTAATGCTTAAGCGCACACGACCTTGGCGGTCAACTTCAACCACTTTAACTTTAACTTCTTGACCAATGGTAAGATGATCAGCCACGTTATTTACGCGCTCTTCACAGATTTGTGAAATATGAACTAAGCCATCTTTACCTGGCAATACGTTAACAAACGCACCAAAATCAACTAAACGTACCACTTTACCTGTGTAGATAGTACCCACTTCAAGTTCAGCAGTTAATTGCTCGATACGCGCGATGGCAGCTTTAGCGCTGTCACCATTTGTAGCTGCAATTTTGATTGTACCATCATCTTCGATTTCAATCGTTGTGCCAGTTTCTTCAGTTAAAGCACGAATTGTTGCGCCGCCTTTACCGATTACTTCTGCGATTTTCTTCGGTGGAATATTCATAGTGTAGATACGTGGAGCAAACTCAGATAACTCAGCTTGTGGTGCAGAGATTGCCTGATCCATCACACCTAAAATATGTAAACGTGCTGCTTTTGCTTGATTTAAAGCAATTTGCATAATCTCACGTGTAATACCTTCGATTTTGATATCCATTTGAAGTGCAGTGATACCATTGCTTGTACCCGCTACTTTGAAGTCCATATCGCCTAAATGATCTTCATCACCTAAAATATCTGATAAAACAACAAAGTTTTCATTTTCTTTTACAAGACCCATCGCGATACCCGCAACAGATGCTTTAACCGGAACACCCGCATTCATTAGCGCCAGTGATGTACCACATACCGATGCCATTGATGATGAACCGTTTGATTCTGTGATTTCAGACACAACACGTACAGAGTATGGGAATTCTGTTAATGATGGCATAACGGCTTGAATACCACGTTTTGCTAAGTTACCGTGACCAATTTCGCGACGCTTAGGTGAACCAACAAAACCTGTTTCACCCACACAGAATGGTGGGAAGTTATAATGCAACATGAAACGGCTGTTTGTTGTACCAGATAACGCATCTAACATTTGTGCATCACGCTCTGTACCAAGTGTTGCTGTTACTAATGCCTGCGTTTCACCACGTGTGAAAATAGCAGAACCATGAGTACGAGGTAATACACCTGTCATCACGTCTAGCGCGCGGATCATATCTGGTTCACGACCATCGATACGTTTCTCGCCTGCAATAATACGGCCACGTACAATTGTTTTCTCAAGTGAACCGAATAAATCACCAATTTCATTTTTATCTAAGTTTTCGCCTTCAGCTAGTTGCGCTGTTAATGTTTCCATTACCTCAGCTTTAGCTGCAGAAAGCGCTTCTTTACGGGCAACTTTATCTGTAATTAAATAAGCTGCACCAATTTTCGCTTCAGCGATGTTGGCAATTTGAGTTGCTAAATCAACATTTTTTGCAGGTGCAGACCAGTTCCATGTTGGTTTACCCGCTTGCGCTTTGAATTCAGCAATTGCAGTAATGATCGCTTGCATTTGCTCATGGCCATACATTACAGCACCAAGCATTACATCTTCAGGTAAAATATTTGCTTCTGACTCAACCATTAATACAGCATTTTCAGTACCAGCAACAACTAAATCAAGTTGGCTCTCTTCAAGCTCTTTCACTGATGGGTTTAATACATATTGGCCATTTACATAACCAACACGTGATGCACCAACTGGGCCATTAAATGGAATACCAGAAATAGCAAGTGCAGCAGAAGTACCTATTAATGTAACGATATCTGGTTGAATTTCAGGGTTAAATGACACTACAGTTGCGATAACTTGTACTTCATTTACAAAACCGTCTGGAAATAGTGGTCGAATTGGGCGGTCAATTAAACGAGCGATAAGTGTTTCAGCATCGCTTGGACGGCCTTCACGCTTTAAGAAACCACCAGGGATACGACCAGCAGCATACATACGCTCTTGGTAGTTTACTGTTAGTGGGAAGAAGTCTTGACCTGGTGCCGCTTCTTTTTTGCCTACAACAGTAACAAGTACTGATGTATCACCAATACTAGCAAGAACTGCTGCGTCAGCTTGACGCGCGATAGCGCCTGTTTCGAGTGTTACTGTGTGTTGTCCTAATTGGAATTTTTTAATAATAGCTTGCAATGAATTATTCCTTCATATGTCTTTCTTTGTTTATCGAAATACCAATTACAGTAGTTAATTGTACTTTTCCCTTTAAAATCAAGGGCAAGATCAATTAACTACTACAATTGGTACCATTTCGACCTGTAGTATACTTTATCAACGCCATTATGGTCGATGATTAGGATAAAAAAAAGGGGCTAAAAGCCCCTTTTTTAAAATCAAGTTCTTAGCGACGTAGGCCAAGTTCTGCGATTAAGCTTGTGTAACGAGCTAAATCTTTACGCTTTAAATAATCAAGTAATTTACGACGTTGGCTAACTTTACGTAATAGACCACGACGAGAATGGAAATCGTGTTTGTGATCAGCAAAGTGACCTTGTAACTTATTGATATCAAAAGTTAAAAGTGCAACTTGAACTTCAGGTGAACCAGTGTCGCCTTCAGCGCGTGCGAATTTAGCTAGAATTTCAGCTTTTTGTTGAGTACTTAGTGACATAATGACTCCAAAATAAATTTAAAAGATGCTTTAGCCGATCACTAATTCAGCCAAAACGATTAAGCGGGCAGATTCTACCAGAAAATACACAATCTACAAGAAAAAAACCGTTACTTATCTAACGGCTCATCGCTCGGTTTATGGGTCGATAAACCGCGTTTTGATTTTAATTGACCCAACTCATTGCGCTCGCCTATACCGATAAAGCGCATATCAGGCTTAACAACCACCTTGAAAACACCTTCAGGTAAATCAGCCATTTCTGACGTTTGACCATTTTTGAAAGCAACTTCTTGCTCTTCGTTAATAAAAACTTCAGGTAACGCAACCAGAGCGCTGTCCATTGGCAACAATAAGCTGTCTAAAAAAGGATGAGCTTCAAGCCCTTCAAGGTTTTGCTGCGCCAATTTTGCGTCTAAATCTGCTAAAGACATCATTTGTGAAGCGGGATAATGACCTACAGCACTGCGATGTAACATAATGACGTGTGCACCACAGCCTAACATCTCACCTAAATCATCAATGATGGTGCGAATATAGGTGCCTTTACTGACATGCGCGGTAAGCTGAATCTCTTCGGTAGTAACATCATACTCATCGAGTGTTAAACTAAATACGGTGATTTTTCGACATTTTCTTGGTACTTCTATCCCTTCGCGGGCATATTTATATAAAGGTTGCCCTTGATATTTTAAAGCAGAGTACATCGATGGATATTGATCCGTGGTGCCAAGAAAGCCTGCAACTGCACTGTCAAGTTGTGCTTGGGTGATATTGACTGGCTTTTCTGAAACAACATCACCATCAGAATCAGAGGTAGTTGTTCTAACACCTAATTTTGCTCGCACTACATACGTTTTATCAGTATCCAGCAAAAATTGTGAGAACTTAGTCGCTTCACCAAAGCAAATTGGCAGCATGCCTGTTGCTAAAGGGTCAAGTGCACCAGTGTGGCCAGCCTTTTGCGCACCATACAAATATTTAAGTTGTTGCAGCGCTTTATTTGATGACAAACCTATTGATTTATCTAGTAAAAAAATGCCGTCAAGTGGACGGCCTTTTGTTTTTTTTGCCATTATTCTTCGTCTTCTTGACTCGCTTCAGGACCACGTTTGAGTTTATCTTCACGGATCACTTTATCTACTAAATTAGACATGTGCATGCCCTCTAGTAACGAACGATCTAATACAAATTTTAAATTAGGCATAATTCGTGCTCGAATACGTTTGCCTAATAACGAACGAATAAACCCTGTCGCTTCATTTAAGATTGCGATGCTTTCATTCGATTTATCTTCGTCTTGAGTATTAAGGATTGTTACAAATATTTTGGCATAAGCTAAATCTCTTGAAACCTCAACAGCCGATACTGTTGCCATTCCTAGACGAGGATCTTTTATTTCTCTTTGTAGGATCACTGCAATTTCTTTTTGAATTTGCTGGCCTACGCGATCAGTACGAGAAAAATCTCTCATTTTCACCACTTTGAATAGTTATCATAAGCCCCAATAGGCTCATAAGTTAAAACACTAATGGGGGCTAAAGCCCCCATTTAAATTAATTATTTTGATTCAACGAGTTATAGAGTACGTTGAATTTCAATAATTTCGAATACTTCGATTTGGTCGCCCACTCGAACATCGTTATAGTTCTTAACGCCGATACCACATTCCATGCCATTACGCACTTCTTGTACATCGTCTTTGAAACGACGTAGTGATTCAAGCTCACCTTCATAGATAACCACGTTATCACGTAATACACGAATTGGATTATTACGTTTAATGTTACCTTCGGTCACCATACAACCTGCAATGGCACCAATTTTTGGTGATTTGAATACATCACGTACTTCAGCTAAACCAATGATTTGCTGTTTGAACTCTGGTGCTAGCATACCTGACATAGCTGACTTAACTTCGTCAATCAAGTTATAAATAACACTGTAGTAACGTAAATCTAAGCTTTCGCTATCAATCACTTTACGCGCAGAAGCATCGGCACGTACGTTAAAACCAACTACAATCGCATTCGAAGCTGCAGCAAGTGTTGCATCAGTTTCAGTGATAGGGCCTACACCGCTACCTACGATCTTCACTTTTACTTCATCAGTAGAAAGCTTTAATAATGCATCGTTGATTGCTTCAACAGAACCTTGTACGTCTGCTTTAAGTACCACGTTCACTTCAGAAACATCGCCTTCAGTCATGTTAGCAAACATGTTTTCAAGTTTAGATTTCTGTTGACGAGCAAGTTTCACATCACGGAATTTACCTTGACGATATAATGCTACTTCACGCGCTTTACGCTCATCTTTAACAACAGTCGCTTCATCACCTGCTGAAGGTACGCCTGAAAGGCCTAAAACTTCAACTGGAATTGATGGGCCAGCAGATTCGATTGGCTTACCATTTTCATCACGCATTGCACGAACACGGCCGTATTCAAAACCACATAATACGATGTCGCCTTGACGTAACGTACCTGATTGAACAAGGATAGATGCAACAGGGCCACGGCCTTTATCAAGACGAGATTCAATAACAACACCTGACGCCATACCAGAGTGGTCAGCTGTTAATTCTAAAACTTCAGCTTGCATTAGGATTGCATTAAGTAATTCATCAATGTTTTCACCGGTTTTTGCTGAAATATGAACGAACTGAACATCGCCGCCCCACTCTTCAGAAATAACACCGTGTTGTGATAATTCATTCTTAACGCGATCTGGGTCCGCACCCTCTTTATCCATTTTGTTTACAGCAACGATTAACGGCACTTCAGCGGCTTTCGCATGCTGGATTGCTTCAATAGTTTGTGGCATAACACCATCATCTGCTGCAACAACAAGAACAACGATATCAGTCGCTTTAGCACCACGAGCACGCATTGAAGTAAATGCAGCATGGCCCGGAGTATCAAGGAAGGTAATCATACCTTTGCCGATTTCAACATGATAAGCACCAATGTGCTGAGTGATACCACCCGCTTCACCTGATGCTACTTTCGCTTTACGAATGTAATCAAGTGTTGATGTTTTACCATGGTCAACGTGACCCATTACTGTAACCACTGGTGCACGAGACTCTTGTTTACCTTCATCACCACGGTCAGCAAGAACGTTTACTTCAAGTTCATTTTCTTTTACTAAAACAACTTTATGGCCCATTTCTTCAGCCACTAACTGCGCTGTTTCTTGGTCAATAACTTGGTTAATCGTAACCATGTCACCCATTTTCATCATTGTTTTAACAACTTCAGCACCTTTAACTGCCATACGTGAAGCAAGTTCTGCAACCGTAATCGTTTCACTGATACGTACTTCACGAAGTACATCACCAGTTGGTTTTTGGAAACCATGCTGTAGCGATTGTGGCGCTTTTAATTTACCTTTGCGGCCTTTACCAACGCGTGGTGGCTCTTTCTCTTCCGTCGATTTTTTCTTCTTACGACGGCGTGCAAATTTTTCTTCTTTCATGTCAGACTCATCTTCTGCAGCACGCGCTGTAGTAGATGTAGTTAGATGGAAATCAGATGATTCTTCACGTTTTTTACGCTCTTCATCTTCTTGTTTCCAACGTCCTTCATTTTGCTCGGCCAAAATGCGCGCTTCTTCAGCTACGCGTTTAGCTTCTAATTCAAGCTTTTGGCGAGTTGCTTCTTCAGCTTCACGCTTCAAACGCTCCGCCTCGAGTTTATCTTGAGCCGAACGCTCTTTATCAACTTTTTGAGTAGTCACGTTATTCTTTGCTTTCTCTTGAGCTACGCGCTTTGCTTCTGCTGCTTTACGTTCAGCTTCTTCTTTCGCTTGACGTTCAGCAGCTTCTTTCGCTTGACGCTCTGCTTCTTGTTGCTTGTGTTTAAGTTCAGCTTCTTTTGCTAAACGCTCCGCTTCTTGCTTAGCTTGCTCAAGTTGCTGCTCTTCTTCCAATGAACTTTTCTTTACATAAGTACGTTTTTTACGTACTTCAACTTGAACAGACTTCCCTTTACCTGCGCCGCCAACACTTAAAGTGCTTTTGCTTTTGCGCTGTAAAGTCATGCGTGCAGGCTCATTCAGTCCTGCTCCGCCATGTTGCTTATTTAAATGGTCCAGTAATTCGGTTTTTTCCGACTCACTTACTTGTGAACTTGCAGACTTGTTGATTCCTGCTTCAGCAAACTGTTGGACTAATTTATCAACCGTTGTACCTATGTCACTGGCCAGCTTTTCAATGCTTACATCTGCCATCGTATTTGTTACCTCCGTCAATAAATTATTCGTCGCCAAACCAGCAAATATTACGTGCAGCCATAATTAGCTCACCTGCTTTCTCTTCTGAAAGCTCTGTAATATCGACTAACTCGTCAATACCTTGCTCAGCCAAGTCTTCAAGTGTTACAACACCTTTACTTGCTAATACAAATGCTAAATGTCTCTCAAGACCTTCAAGTGCTAATAAATCTTCAGCTGGTGCAGAACCCTCTAGTGATTCTTCAGAAGCAAGCGCTTGTGTTGTTAAAGAGGCTTTAGCGCGCGCGCGAAGCTCTTCAACCGTATCTTCATCAAGACCATCAATTTCTAAAAATTCAGAAGTAGGTACATAGGCCACTTCTTCAAGTGTTGAGAAGCCTTCGTCAATTAATAATTGAGCAAAATCTTCATCGATATCTAAGCCTTCAGTGAAAACTTTGATTGCTTTACCTGATTCTTCTTGGTTTTTCTTATTCATATCATCAACAGTCATTACATTCAATTCCCAACCAGTCAATTGACTAGCTAGACGAACATTTTGACCATTACGACCGATAGCTTGCGCTAAATTATCTGATTCAACAGCAATATCCATTGAGCGTGAATCTTCATCCATTACGATTGAAGCCACTTCAGCTGGCGCCATAGCGTTGATTACAAATTGTGCAGGATTGTCATCGTATAACACAATATCGATACGCTCACCGCCAAGCTCGGTAGAAACAGCTTGAACACGCGCACCGCGCATACCGACACACGCACCCACAGGGTCGATACGCTTGTCATTTGATTTTACTGCAATTTTAGCACGAGAACCTGGATCACGGGCAGCGCCACGGATCTCAATCATTTCTTCGCCAATTTCCGGCACTTCAATGCGGAATAATTCAATTAACATTTCAGGCTTTGAACGGGTGACAAATAATTGTGCACCACGTGCCTCTGGTTTAACTGAATATAATAAACCACGAATACGATCGCCTGGACGGAAGTTCTCACGTGGTAACATATCATCACGGTAAATAACAGCTTCAGCATTATTACCCAAATCAAGCACAATTGCTTCACGGCTGGCTTTTTTCACCACACCGGTCACCATTTCACCTTCTTGATCTTGATACGCTTCTACGATTAATGCACGCTCAGCTTCACGTACTTTTTGTACGATCACTTGTTTAGCGGTTTGAGTCGTAATACGATCAAATTTAATTGACTCGATTTGCTCTTCAATAAAATCACCTAATTTGATGTTAGGATCATCGTAAACAGCAGCTTCAATTGTGATCTCACGATATGGGTTTTCAAGACCACCTTCGCGATCTTCGACCACTTGCCAGCGGCGGAAAGTATCATATGAACCGGTTTTACGGTCGATACAAACACGTACGTCAATGTCACCATCATGTTTTTTCTTAGTCGCAGTTGCTAGTGCAAACTCTAACGCTTCGAATATTTTTTCTTTTGGAACCGCTTTCTCATTGGAGACAGCTTCTGCTACCAATAATATCTCTTTTGCCATATGTAATGCCTCGCTTGCCCTGTTCCTTTCGCACTCGAATTAAAATTTAGCGATAATGTTTGCTTTTTCGACATTGCCTAACATGACCATGACGTCTTTGTTATCAATTCTTAGCGTTAACATATCACCATCAACTAAAATTAGGTCGCCTTTGAAGTTACGGCGGCCGTCTTGCGGAAGCTTTGTTCTTAAACGAATTTCTTCGCCTTGCGCTTTTATAAAGTGTTCTGGCTTGAATAATGGACGATCCACACCAGGAGAAGAAACTTCCAAGTTATATTCATTTGTAATTGGATCTTCGACATCTAGAATAGCGCTAACTTGACGACTCACATCCGCACAATTATCAACATTTATTCCATTTGCATGATCAATATACACTCGCAATGTTGAATTTCGACCTGCTTGTACTACTTCAAGCCCTAATAATTCAAAGCCTAACGCCTCAACTGCAGGCTCTAACATTGCAATAATATCTTGCTCGAGCTTAGTCACAGAAATCCTCCATACAAACAAAAAAAGGGCACATAGCCCTAGAATCTTAGTTAGGTTTAGAAACAACAACGCCCCGTACCAAGCGGGGCGTCACACCTAAAACATATAACTGTGTGGCCAACGGCCTAACCTGGTAAAAGGTTGTAATTCTAAACCAATTAAGTCAATGACGACTCATAAAACAAAAGCGCATTAAATCAATAATACGCTTTAAGTTACTGAAAAGTAACTGGTTGCGGGAGCCGGATTTGAACCGACGACCTTCGGGTTATGAGCCCGACGAGCTACCAGGCTGCTCCATCCCGCGTCAGAATTGCAACGATTATAATTTCAGAGCCATTAATAAGCAACCTTTGGTTGTTATTAAATTCAATTAAGCCCAAGCGCTATGAGTCTCGGACTTTCTTAATTATTAATAAACTCAACGTAATATCGCTATTTATTTTACTGGATAAGCTTAGACAAGATTATCTTTTTAGATAAGACAGAATATAAAACTCATGTTCGGTCATTCAGCCAGCTAACATAGGCCAAAAAGCTTTATTTGAAATCACGGACCACCTATTTAATTGCTTTAGAGCAGGGCTAATACAAACTTCAATTAAATATCACACAATATGGCTCTATTAATTATTACTTTGGACGTTGACAACTAAGATTAGCAACGCCACTATCTTTTTCCCCTTGAACATTCAATATATTGGAAATTTTATGCCTGTACCTTTAGCATATCTTGCTGTGGTACTTATATGGTCTACCACACCTTTGGGTATTGTTTGGAGCAGCAGCTCTGTAAGCCCCACTCTTGCCGTATTATTACGCATGCTCATCGCGCTTGTGCTTGGGGCGTGTATTATTATGTTAACAAACATCAAATTACCCTGGCATCGACAAGCAAGAAAACTTTATTGCAGCTCAAGTATTGGAATTGTTGGGGGAATGCTTTTGAGTTACTTAGCAGCCCGTTATATCAGTTCAGGGATGATGTCTTTAATGTTTGGTTTAGCGCCCATTTTTTCAGGTGTGCTTGCACAGAGGTTTCTTGCTGAACCTAAATTTAGTGGCATAAAGAAACTTGCTTTAGCCCTGTGTTTTATAGGTTTAGCGATTGTATGTAGCGATCACATTAAATTACATGAAAAGAGCTGGATTGGTTTATTACTTATTTTAACTGCCGTCATATTTTTTAGTTTAAGTGCGGTAATGGTAAAAAGCATTTCACTTACCATTCACCCAATGGCAACTACTGTTGGCGCATTGAGTGTTTCAACACCAATCTTTTTTCTTGTATGGCTGATGTTCGATGGCCAACTCACGATTGAAGATTGGCAAGCCAAATCTATTTGGGCGATTATTTATCTTGGCATTTTTGGTTCATTGATTGGCTTTTTGGCCTATTTCCATATTTTACAGAAATTAGCCGCCAGTACAGTCGCCCTCATTACTTTGCTCACGCCAGTTATTGCAATGACCCTTGGTGCCTGGCTCAATAACGAAACCATCACACTCAAACTGATCATCGGAGCCAGTTGCATTATGACTGGCCTTGCAATTTACCAATTTGGTGATAAGTGGCTAAAGAGAAACTCTGTATAGCCACCTTATGGTTAGTTCATAGCTTGCAGAGATTTTAGCAAAAAACGGCTTTAAATTTACACTGAGTCAAAACTGTCAACATTGCTGCTAAAATTCATTTAGCTGCAATGTTGAAACTTTTTGTACCAAATCAGAAAATCGGAATGACTCACAGCTGGCAAATCCTGCAAGTTGCCTTACTTTAAGACGAGTAAATAACGGTGTTGTGATCCCAGCTAAAAATCGGGCATAACTTTTATTACTAAGGGGCTGGCTGCCTTTGTTCTGACACAACAATGTCAGCTCATGTAAATACCCTTTGAGGATATCATCATTAAGTAGCTGCGGTGTTCCAGAATATCCAAGTGTCGCCACTTTACCAAGACACACTGAGCATGTGTGGCATTGTAATGGCGCGTGCTGATCATCAAAATAACGGGCTAAATTCGAACTCAGGCATTTATCAAGCTGGAAAAAACGCACCAAAGCTGCAATACGTTTTATTTCAGCCAGCTCTTTATCATTAAAATAACCCACTAAATCATTAACCAAATTTGGGTCCATTAACGCTTGTTGATTAACCGCATAGACATGAGTTATTTTTTTAGTTTCAAGTTCAATGAGTTGCTGCTGGTGCAAATAATCAAGGGCATTAACCACTCGCTCACGCTCGACAGTAGGCTCATTAAGTAATTGGGCGAAATCAAGTGTACCCCACACTTTCTTAAATTGTGTATGGCTTAAAATCAGGGTTAAAAAAGCTTGCCGTACAGGGTCAAATTGACTGAGTAACTGCTGTTTATCAACCAATAACTTATATTTAAAATCTGCAAAGTAAGAGTATTTGGCTGTAATAACGCCTTTTAATTCTAATTGTACTAACAGCGTTTTGAGTGGTAATAAACGAATATTAGTTTCACTGGCTAACGGGTTATCTTGCAGCTCCCAAACCCCTTGTGTTGTTGTCGTTTGTATTAATTCAATTAACTTTGCAATTCCGTCAGGCTCTGGTGTGTCACCATATACAAAATTTTCAACTACGTTAATGCCATCTAAATTAGCCAGAGTAATGCAATGACTCTGTTGCCCATCACGCCCTGCACGGCCTATTTCTTGACTATAATTCTCGATTGATTTGGGCAAATCATAATGGATGACAAAACGAATATTCGCTTTATCGACTCCCATACCAAATGCAATCGTCGCAACCACAACATCTATTTTATTAGCCATAAAATCACGCAAAATGTGACTTCTAACCTCATCACCTAACCCTGCATGATAAGCAACCGCGTTTATCTGGGCTGATTGCAATAATTGCGCGACCTGCATAGCTGTTTGTTGCAAGGTAACATAAACAATACCAGCACCAGATAGCTGCGCTATTTGTTCAATTAGAACAGCATTCTTTACATTATCGAATACAGGTAAAACACTTAACGCTAAGTTTTCTCGGTAAAATCCAGTTTGAATAATATCTGCAGGCGCTATCTCAAAGCGTTTTGCCATATCGAGCTTTACTTTTTTTGTTGCGGTTGCTGTTAATAACAAAACCAACGGAATAGCTAACTCTTCACGGTAGCGGGGTAATTTCAAATAATCAGGGCGAAAATTATGCCCCCATTCAGAGATACAATGCGCTTCATCGACCACCAGCATTGAAATACTCAAAGCTGATAAAAATTGTCGAAAACGTTCATTTTTGAACCGCTCCACCGATACCATCAATATTTTAATCTCACCTTTTTGTACTTTAGTCATTACATCACGGCTTTCATCTGCATTTAATGTCGAGTCTAAGCTCGCGGCAGCAATCCCTTTACTTTGTAAAAAGTGCAATTGGTCATGCATTAGCGCTATTAATGGCGAGACCACTAAAGTAAGGTGCGGTAATAATAAAGCGCTCAATTGATAACACAGTGACTTACCAGAACCAGTAGGAAAAATAGCTAAAGCCGATCGCTGCTCGAGTAATGTGCTAATTGTTTCAAATTGGCCTTGGCGAAACTCATTAAAACCAAAATAATGTGCTAATTGCGAGTTGAGGGATGTCATAAAATAACCGAACAATAAAGTAAAAAGAATGGGCTAGAGTAAAGCGCTTACAAACTAACACAGCACTCTTCAATCAAAAAATATAATTATCAACCACTGCATCAATGTTGGTTTGTAACTGCATGATTGCTTGATTGACTCGATTCACTTGTTCTTGAGAAACAGTTTCACGACTAAATAAAAAATAAATAGGGTTATCATGCACCACAATGGGCAGCATTTCGATATTAAATTTTTGCTGTTGCTGAATGTAATAGCGGCCAGGAACAATATCCTCTATCACAAAATCAACATGGTGTAGTTCAAGCATTTTCATTCGTTGCTCAACACTTGGCACACTGGTAATTTGTTTGGCAAAGGAGCTTTGACTCATCATAGCCTCAAATTCAGGACCATAATAAGCCCCTAAATTGACTACTCCAATAAAATCTTGATGGAGCAAATCAAATAAGCTTTGGAGTTTAAATTTTGGCTTATTGTGAATATGATAAAAAATCCGCATCGCCTCTGTACGATAAGGCATTGAATAAAAGCCAATAAGTGCTCGTTCCTCAGTAAAACTAGCAGCATTTAAAAAATCAATTTCACCTTTTTTTAGTTCTTGCAAACCTCGAGCTGAAGATGGCAGCTTAACAATCTCCAAACAGACTTTTAGCTTTTGAAATACTAAGCGGGTGATATCGATATCAATACCACTATAGTTATCAGGCTCACCAATAACAAAAGGAGGCCAAGGTTCGCCCACGCCTAATTTTAGCGTTTTTGTACAATTCGGAGCTACTTGCTCTGCCGCTAAAAGTGAAAAACACCCAGTGATTAATACAAATATTGTAATAATGCGTAAACTACGACAATAAAAATTCAAAAAACACCCTATGATCCTATTTGCGACCTAAAAAGTTTAGATTAAAAAACAAATTGCGCTCAAACTTTCCCATCAATAGACAAGGAAATTTAAATTAATCTAATCCCGTATTAAACAACTCAGCTCTAAGTAAAAACCCCCAGACAACGCTGAGGGTTTATAATTAAAAACACTGTTTTAGGCGCTCAAATGAATTACCAAATTTTTACACGTTCGCCTTCAGCCAAATACATTTTATCTCCAGGCTTTAAATCAAATGCTTTATAAAACTCCGGCATATTTGATAGCGAACCTAATGCTCTAAATTCGCCTGGCGAATGTGGATCAGTCGCAACGCGGTTACGTAACGACGGTTCAACAATTTTTGAGCGCCAAATTTGGGCATAGCCCATAAAAAAGCGCTGATCGCCAGTTAAACCATCTATCACAGGGGCTTCTTTACCATTAAGCGATGCTTTGTAAGCCTTGTAGGCAATTGTTACACCTGATAAATCACCAATATTTTCACCAAGCGTCAGAGAACCATTAACACTCAAATCATCAAATACCTGATAACCGTTATACTGCTCAACGAGTGCTTGAGTACGTTTAGCGAATTCAGCTAAATCTTGCTCTGACCACCAATTACGCAAGTTACCCGTAGCATCATAACGACTGCCTTGGTCATCAAAACCATGGCCCATTTCATGGCCAATAACCGCACCAATGCCACCATAATTTACCGCGTCATCCGCAGCCATATTAAAAAATGGCGGCTGTAAAATTGCAGCAGGGAAAACGATTTCATTTACGGTTGGATTGTAATAGGCATTAACCGTTTGTGGCGTCATGCCCCATTCCCATTTGCGAATTGGGCCACCTAATTTTTCAAGCTCTTTTTTGTGACCCAATTCACCAGAGCGTTGAATATTAGCGACTAAATCATCGCTCGTAATTTCAAGAGCTGAATAATCTTCCCATTGATCCGGATAACCGATTTTTGGCGTAAAAGCGTTTAATTTAACATGGGCCGATTTTTTTGTATCTTGCGACATCCATGTTAGCTCATCAATGCTGTCACCATACGACTGACGTAGATTTTCAACTAATGTGCTCATGCGAGATTTCGCTTGAGCCGTAAAGTGACGACTGACATACACTTTCCCGATCACTTCACCTAAATTACTATTTACAACTGCAACACCACGTTTCCAATGGGGTTGCTGCTCTTGACGGCCACTGAGCTGTTTAGAAAAGAAATCAAAATTTTCATTATCTAACTCTGCCGTTAAATAACTCGCATAACTGCTTAAGGTATGAAACGTTAAATAAGTTTGCCATTCAGACAGTGACGTACTGGCAAATACTTTACCAAAACCTTGTACAAAATCAGGTTGATTGATAATGATATCTTTTTGCTGATCTGCACCTAAAGCCTTTAAATAAGCATTCCAATTAAAATCGGACGTTAAGGTGTTGAGCTTATCTGTAGCAAACTTGTTGTAACGCTTCTCGCTATCGCGCGTCTGGACACGGGTCCAATGAAAACCAGCCAATTTTGTTTCAAGATCCAGCACAGTTTTAGCTGCTTTTTTCCCATTTGAAAAGCCTGCTAATTGATACATTTTTTCAATATGAGCTAAATAACCAGCACGCAATGCGACAAAACGCTCAGTGTCGTTAAAGTAATAATCTTTATCAGGTAACGCCAAACCACTTTGCCAAATATGTGTTGCGTAACGGCTTGAATCTTTAGCATCAACACTGATGTAAAACGCAAGAGGGCTAGTCACGCCTAACGCTTGGTACTGACCAAAAAAGGCTGCTAGTTGCTCTTTATTTTCAAGGGCTTCAATCGCATCAAGCACTGAACCAATCGGCGCAATTCCGGCTTTATTACGGGCTTCGATATCCATATAAGAGCGAAATAAATCAGCCACTTTTTGCTCATCACTGCCTGGGGTTAACTCTTTTGCAGCAGCAAGTTCTTCGATAATTACTTTTACATCATCATCAGCTTTGTCACGTAAGTCATAAAATGCGCCAATGGCCGTTTTATCACTCGGTATTTCAGTGTTTTTTAGCCAAGTGCCATTAATATAGCGATAAAAATTATCTTGTGGACGTACAGATAAATCCATATTGGCTTTTTCAATTCCTGAAGCCAACGTAGTTTTTTGTGTTGTTAATACCGACGGCGTGATTTGTTCTGCGCTCGGTTCATTTACACAACCGGCAAGCAACAATACCGATGAGCATATTGCTGAAGATAAAAGCGTTTTCATGATCGTTCCCATAATTATTTGCAACAATGCCTTGCTGGATTGTTGTTATTTTTTTGATTAAACAAAAAGTCAGATTAATCACCCATTCTTGAGGTAAATTACATTAATCTCACTCTTTACAGGCTTCATTTTAAAGACACAGACCCAGTTAAACTAGCGCTTGAAATATCTCTTTACATATTTAGTGGATTTACTGTCAATTTTGACTGACAGCACACCAATAAAAAAAGCGCACAATGCGCTTTTTATCTTATTTTTAACTTCAAACAATTACGCTAATAATGCATCCGTTTTAGCGGCGCAAATAAAGTCATTTTTGTGTAAACCTTTAATTGAATGGCTCCACCAAGTAACCGTTACTTTACCCCATTCAGTTAAAATACCAGGGTGATGACCTTCTTCTTCTGCCATTGCTCCAAGTACGTTAGTAAACTCGAGAGCTAATTTAAAGTTTTTAAATTTATAAACACGCTCTAATTGCATCACACCATCACGAACGATTGGAGTCCAATCAGGGATTTGGCGGATCAAGACAGCTAATTCATCGTCTGATACCTTAGGCGCATCGACGTGACAGGCTTCACATTTTTGAGAACTTAATTCTGACATGGTTTGTCCTTTGTACTTGTTAACTTGCTAATTTTTCTTTTGGTTCAAATAACGGGGCATGTAAGCCAAGCTCTTTGGCTTGTTCAACTAAAGCCATTAAATCCATTTTTGAAATTTCAAATAAATCATGAATACCATTAATCGTGAAGTATTGTGGTTGCATAATATCAATGCGATACGGTGTTCGTAGCACATCAACCACTTCTAATGGCTTAATTTTAGGTGTGTCGGAATAAACGTATTGTGTTTCTCCAGGGCTTGATAACACACCACCACCATAAATACGCAAACCTTCTTCAGTTTGCATTAGGCCAAACTCAATCGTAAACCAATAAAGTCGAGCTAAAAATACACGGTCTTTTTTATCAGCAGCTAAGCCAAGCTGACCATATTTATGAGTGAACTCAGCAAAATCAGGATGCGTAAGCATCGCGCAGTGGCCAAAAATCTCATGAAAAATATCGGGTTCTTGAAGGTAATCGAACTCTTCACGACTGCGAATAAAGGTTGCAACAGGGAATTGTTTGTTAGCCAATAATTCAAAAAATTTATCAAAACTAATTAACGCAGGCACAGCTGCACATTCCCAACCGGTTGTTTCTCGCAACACTTTGCTTACTTCTTCAAGTTGCGGGATCCTATCAAGCGGCAACTGTAATTTATCAAGTCCAGCCATGTATTCATTACAGGCTTTGCCTTCAATGCATTTAAGCTGACGATTAATTAATTCTGACCAAATTTTATTTTCTTCTTCGCTCCAAGTGATATGACCTGACGCATCAGGTTGCCTAGAGATGTATTTACTTGCTTTAGCCATTGTAACGAACCTTTAAGGTGACCATAAAAAAGCAAAATGCCTTTTTGACTATTCCCTCATCATATTTAAAAGCAGCAAATTAATTAAGCTTTTGCGCTTACAGGAGCATTTCAAAAAAGATACACTTCGGAGCATTAAGTTTACAATGACGTATACATTTAATTACATCCAATAAAAAAGCGCCCCACATAGCGCCTCACTGTAAACTTAACGATGCGGTATTTAACGTTTTTTCCTCATAACATTCAATGCCTGCGTCAAATCAGCAATAATATCGTCAACAAATTCAAGTCCGACCGAAATTCGAATCAAACCATCAGAGATCCCTGCAGCGTAACGCTCCTCTGCCGTATAAGGTGAATGTGTCATTGAAGCTGGGTGCTGAATAAGTGTTTCTGCATCTCCTAAACTCACCGCAATACTACAAAGCTCTGTGGCATTGATGAAATTAACACCATCTTTAATGCCACCTTTGAGTTCAAAACCAATCACACCACCAGCGGCTTTCATCTGCTCTCCAATATATTTATAGCCAGGATGAGACGGCAATCCTGGATAATAAACACATTCTACTTCAGGATGACTTTCTAAAAACTCAGCGACTTTTTGTGCATTTTGACAATGCTTTTCCATACGAACAGCCAGCGTTTTCATCCCACGTATTATTAGCCAAGCATCATGTGGGCTCATCGTGGCACCAATATCTTTCAATACGGTTAACTTAATTAAATTAATGTGCTCTTGGCTTGCACAGACAATTCCAGCCACTACATCGCCATGACCATTGAGGTATTTCGTTGCACTATGGATAACGATATCAATACCGTACTGTTTCGGCTTTTGCAGCAAAGGCGTTAAAAAAGTATTATCAATCACGGACAATATCTGATGTTTTTTTGCAAAATCACCGATGTATTTTAAGTCCAAAACCGTGAGGTTAGGATTAATTGGTGTTTCAGCAAACACCATTTTTGTATTGGCTTGATAAGCTGCCTCAAGGGCATGAGGATCGGTCATATCGACAAAACTTACTTCAATTCCCCATTTTGGTAGCATATGGGCAAAAAAAGCAAAGGTACAACCATAAATTGCTTTTGACGCAATCAAATGATCGCCTTGTTGTAAAAAGCTCAGTACCGCTGCAGACACAGCCCCCATCCCCGTCGCGCAAGCCGCTGCATCATCCATTTGCTCTAACAGGGCCATTTTTTTCTCTAACTCACGTGTTGTTGGATTACCCAAACGTGAATAAATATACCCTTCTTCCTCACCAGCAAATCGGGCGGCCCCTTGCTCTGCATTCTCAAAAACAAACGTTGAAGATTGATAAATAGGGGTGCTCAGTGGTCCATTGGCATGGCTCGATTTTCCACCATGAATACAGTGAGTATTTTCATGCATTGTAGTTTTCATAAAACATCCTAATAAATATGTGGCCGATAGGATTGAGCTAGGTGCAACGAACTTAACTTATTAATCATTATTATAGTAACAAAGCGAAGTTAGCTACGATTTACCTAAAGCTGGTTTCAGCCGCAAAAATAAACGAGTTATAAAATGTGAGATGTGTCAATTAAGTGCAAGCATGCCGGATGGACAGAGGGCTAAAATTGTATAAAAAAGCCAAAATAAATTTATTCTGGCTTTGAAATAACTCTTTTTGTGATGGTTTCAAGCAAAAATCGGCTTGTTTCTGATAACAATGATTTTTTGTTTGGAAGTTGTGCAATTGGGCGGCTGAGCTCCATCGCTTTATAACCTAAACGAGCCGTTAAAATACCCGCGCTAATACCTTGGCCTGCACGAGCTGACAATTTACCGGCAAGCTCTGCACCTATAGCCGTGGTGCCAAGATCACTGATAAGTTCTGCACTGCCTGCAAAAAGCATATGCTTTAACAAACTGCGGTATAAACTCACTCGGCTGGCATACCCTAAGCGCAAGCCATAAACCCGCGTGATTTGTTCAATCATTTTTGTGCCACGCCAAAGTACAGCGGCCATGTCAACGATCGCCATTGGGCTCAATGCCACCAGCAAACCTGATTCACAGGCAAAACGATTGATAATTTTTTTTGCATCTTGGTCTTGTTTCACCAATAGCGTGCTTTGATAAAGAGCCATAACCTCTTTATCACTATGGTGAGGCTGCAAAGAAGCTTTAAATCGAGCAAACCCGTCTATTTCGCTAAATTCGTTTAGTTTAGATAACCAGTCTGATGCTTCTCCCACCTGTTCACTGTGCAATAAACGCTCTGCGGTGTCACGCTGTAGATTATGGCGTTTTAAACGACGTAACAAGCTGTATTCACGCCAAAAAACGCTGCCAATCAATGCGACGCCACTAGCCAGTAATACGCTATATAAGCCACCAAGCCAAACCGACTGCGTAAAGCTTTGATATAAACTGAGCCCCGCTTCAATTAAAATTGCACTGGATAAACTAACAACAAAAAGTTGTTTTAAGCGTGAAGGCTTTTTAACTTGTAAAGCAGGAGCAATACTTGCCGTTAGGATGTCATCATCGGTTTGAACAATCGCATCGTCATCAATTGACTGTAATTGCTGAAAAGTCGCTACTTCAGGTTCAAGGTCAGGAAGTGTATTGATAATCCGTCCTTGTTGTAATTGGGTTTCTGTATTCACCGCAATTTATCTCCCAATAAAAACTCTAAAACATGATCAATACGCACATGACGAATTTTTTTATCTGCTGTTAAATCAGGATAAAAACTCGGAAAATTAAAACCATGTTTAGGCCATTCAGCCGCGCTAAGCGCACGCATTGGTGGTTGAGCGGGTAAAAAAGTCTGGTATTGCCCACTTTTAATTTCTTTACCACTAATACAATTGAGCTTTTCACCCCCTTGCACTACTTGCACCGCTTTAGTAGCGGCCACAGACGACATCGCCATCGTTTCTATTTTTATACCATCAAAAACCAAATTATTTTTAGCTTGTGCAACAATGTTATCAAGCAGCAATGCTAAATCTTTATGATGCTCAGCACTTAAATGATCTGATTTTGTAGCTGCAAAGAGCAATTTATCTATTTTCGGTGCAAAAAGACGTTTAATAAAATTACTTTTACCATAACTGAAATAACTTAGAAGCTGATTGATTGCGAGGTTTTGCTCAGCAAAAACCTCTGCACCTTGTTCAAGAGATGACAACAAATCAACCAAAATAATTTGTCGGTCAAAATGACAAAAATGTTGCTGATAAAAATGTTGCACAACGTCTTTTACATATGCTTGATAGCGTTTTTTTAAATGAAAGTAACCAGAACTCTCAGGTGCATCAATCACTTCAGGAAACGGAAAAAAAGCCAAAATAGGCGCACCAGCTAAATCACCCGGCATCAGCATGCGCCCGGGCTGTAAAACTGAAAGTTTTAAATCGTGCTTAAAATGAACCAGTAATGCCTGATAGTGCTGCGCCAATTTAGCTAATTGCTGTTCATCGACTGGTGCACTGGCATCAAACTGCTCAAGTTCGCTCAGAAAATCTTGAGCCTTTGCCGCACGAGGCGCTTGGCTTAATAAGTGTAATTGTTGTTTCGACCATGCGTTGTAATCCAGATCCAGCATCGGCAAATCCATCAACCATTCACCGGGGTAATCAATTAAATCAACAATCAATGTATGATTTTCGCTGAACTGGGCTCTCAACCCTCCACCTGAACGGTATTTAATTGCCAAGCGAAGCGTATTAATGCGCTCTGTTGATGCAGGCCACTGCCCTTGCAACAGTGAATTTAATCCTTCGCGATAAGGAAAGGTTGGAATATCAAGCGCACTTTGTGGCACTGCTTTTGCCGCAATCATTCGATGTTGTTGCACCACAGAGAAAAAAGGCAAATTTTTTGAGTCAGCTTGCTCAGTTAAATGCTGAACTAACGCAGTGATAAAAGCTGTTTTACCGCTTCGGCTTAATCCTGTAACGGCTAGTTTGACATGCTGATCGAAGCCGCGCTGCACAAATTGATGCGCTTGATGCTGGAACTGCTTAAATTTTGCTGATTGTTTAATGGATTCAAACATATTAAACCAGTGCCACAGTATGAATGTGGCACTGTGAATTCCTATAATTTATTAATTTCATGGCTAACGGTAAATTCTGCAGAAGTGACATAACGTTCCATACTTTGAATGCGAGAGTCGATACGATTAAGCTGCTCTTTTAAATCTTGTAAAGCGCGTCGTGGTGGTTCACCAGCTTGCCATACTTTAAATTTAACTTCTACAGGACGCTCATCGACGCGTGAAGTCTTTTTGACTGAGCTATCACTTCCAGGTTTTTTATCTAAAATAAACCAAGCTGCGACATACGCAACAACAAAAAATGGCCCACCCGTTAATAATACCGCCGAAATAAAGATAATCCGGACTAACCACAACTCCATTGAAAAGTAATCACTTAGCCCTGCGCACACACCAGCGATTTTTCCTCTGCTAGGGTCGCGATATAATTCACGTTTTTGTGAGCTCATCCTTTATTCCTCCACTGCGGTGCCTCGGCATCAAGTAATGATTCAAGGGTATTAATTCGCTCTGCCATTTTTTCAGCTTTATCAGCTAAATCAACTAGCTGACGGTGTTCATGCTCGCTCAAGCCTTGGCTGACCTGCTTTTTACTGCGGTAGTGTAAAATTAACCACAATGGCGCAACAAAAATCATGAACATGATCATTGGTACCATTACAAACTCTAAATCATTCATTGTTATTCTCCTTGTTCCTGTTGATTAAAACTAAGTAACCGAAGTTACTTAGTTTTCGTCGCCATTTTAGCTTTTAGTTGAGCTAGCTCATCAGAAACACTTTCTGAAGCTTGCAGTTGGGCAATTTCATCCGACAATGATTTTTTACCTAAATCATACGCTTCAACTTGTGACTCGAGACCATCAATTTTTTGCTCATAACGCTCAAAACGCGTCAGTGCATCATCTACTTTTGATGTATCTAATGCTTTTTTAACTTCTAAACGTGACTCTGCTGAACGTTGGCGCAAAATAATTGCTTTTTGGCGCGATTTTGCATCTGCCAACTTATCTTGCAGTTGGCCTACTTCATGTTGCAACTTAGCAATATGTTCATCAACATGTGCCAACTCTTTTTCAACAGCAGCGGCAGCATCGGCTACTTTCTTTTTCTCTACTAACGCAGCTCTTGCTAAATCTTCACGATCTTTTGTTAATGCAAGTTCTGCTTTTTGCTGCCAATCAATTGTCTCTTGATTAAGTTGGTCAACACGACGGTTTAACTCTTTTTTCTCAGCAAGTGTTCGAGCTGACGTTGAGCGCACTTCGACAAGAGTATCTTCCATTTCTTGAATGATCAGACGCACCATTTTTTCTGGGTCTTCTGCTTTATCTAAAATGGAGTTGATATTAGAATTAACAATATCTGCAAAACGTGAAAAAATTCCCATATTCATTTACCTCTAGTGATTTAAACATGACTTAATTAGTTATGATTACTATATCAAAATGCTTGCCAACTTTTTCAGAACAATTAAACCACTGTTTTTAAATGAATTAAAACAAAAAAGACAAATAACTTTTGTTAAAGCAGCTTTTAAAATACACTACTTATTAGTGTAAATGACTAAGAGTTAGGGATAATGAGCCGATTTAACCAGCAAGATAATTTATTAGGCCAATCAAACAGCTTTTTAGAAGTACTTGACCAAGTGTCGCAACTGGCACCATTAAATAAACCAGTGTTGATTATTGGTGAGCGTGGTACAGGTAAAGAGTTAATCGCTGCTCGTCTTCATTACCTCTCTAGCCGCTGGGATCAAAGTTATATTACGCTCAACTGTGCGGCGCTAAATGAAAATTTACTTGAGAGTGAATTATTCGGTCATGAATCTGGTGCATTTACGGGTGCAAGCAAGCGCCACGAAGGCCGTTTTGAGCGTGCTGATGGCGGCACGCTCTTTTTAGATGAGCTAGCCAATACCTCTGGACTCGTGCAAGAAAAATTGTTGCGCGTCATTGAATATGGTGAATTTGAGCGTGTTGGTGGTAAAGCAACTGTTAAAACCAATACACGATTAATTTGTGCAACCAATGAAGATTTACCCGCTTTGGCAGACTTAGGTGAGTTTCGCCATGATTTACTCGACCGCCTTGCATTTGATGTTATTACAATTCCGCCTCTGCGTGAGCGTCAAGATGATATCTTACAACTTGCAGAGCATTTTGCGATCAACATGGCCCGTGATTTAGAGTGGGAGTTATTCAGCGGTTTTACCAAAGCTGCACAAGAAACCTTACTGACGTACAGTTGGCCTGGTAATATTCGTGAATTAAAAAATGTTGTTGAGCGCAGTGTTTATCGTAATGCAAGTGCTCATATTGCTGTTCATAATATTATTTTAGACCCTTTTGCTAGCCCATATCGGCCAAAAGGTCGCATTAAAACACAAGACCGTATTGCAATCGCAACCCATACATTGAATGACCACCAGCCAATATTTCAAGAGAAAACACGTGAAACTCGGGTGCAACTGCATAGTTTTGAGAACTTTCCTTGTGATTTAAAAGAGTTATCAAATAATTATGAAATTGAACTGATTAACGAAGCGTTAAAATTTAGTCAATTTAATCAAAAGAAGACTGCACAAATGCTTGGCTTAACGTATCATCAACTCAGGGGATACCTCAAAAAATACAATTTACTAGATAGTCAGCCAAATCAAGAGGCCTAATGGGTGAATAAATTCATCTTCTTTTTTTCATTATTTGTTTTAACTGGCTGTAATGAAAATGATTTTAATAATGATATTAAAGGGTTAGTTTATTGCGCTGAAGCAAATCCTGTCAGTTTTAACCCTCAGGTCACAACAACCGGCTCTACAATCGATATTATAGCCAATCAACTATATGACCGACTGATTAATATTGACCCCAATACTGGCGAATTCACTCCCGCGTTAGCTACGAGTTGGAAAATCACCGATAGCGGAAAACGAATCACTTTTCGACTAAGAAAAGATGTTCAATTTCATCATACTGACTATTTCACGCCCACCAGAAACTTTAATGCTGATGATGTCATTTTTACTTTTGGCCGCTTATTTGATGTGTACAATCCCTATCATTTTGTCGGTAACGCACAATCACCTTACCCCTATTTTCGCAGCATTGGTTTAGACCAACTTATAAAATCAATTCATAAAGACGATGAATACCAAGTCACCTTTGAACTTTTTAACGCAAACAGCAGTTTTTTAGCTAATATTGCGACTGATTTTGCGGCATTATTATCAGCTGAGTATGCGGCTAAACTAATTAAACTAGAAGATTTAGAAGCGATTGACAAACTGCCGATTGGCACTGGCCCATATTATTTCAAAGAATATAAACGCGATATTTTGGTACGGTATTATAAAAACCCACATTATTGGCATCACACCGTCAGCTTAGACCAACTCGTTTTTGATATTACACCTAATGCAACAACCCGCATTGCAAAAATGATGACTCATGAATGCGATGTTACTGCCCATCCAAATGCAACCCAGCTATCAATCTTAGCACAGCGTAGTGATATAAAAGTACAACAAGAAACGTACCTCAACATTGGTTACTGGGCTTTTAACAACCAAAAACCTCCGTTTGATAACCCCAACGTGCGACGCGCCTTGTCTCATGCTATCGATATTGACAAAATTATGGACTCCGTATTTTTAGGTACAGGCAAACGAGCTCAATCTTTGCTGCCGCCAACCTCATGGGCCTATCAAGCACAAGCGAATTTTCCAAGTTACAATCCCGAACTGGCTAAACGTTTACTCGACCAAGCGGGGTTAAGCGATGGCTTTAAAATGGAAATTTGGGCTGCACCCGTTGCTCGTATTTACAATCCCAATGCGAGAAAAATGGCTGAATTGATGCAAAGTGACTTAAAGAAAGTTGGTATTACGGTCAAAATTGTTGAATACGAATGGAATACATTTTTAAGCAAATTAGAATCGCACCAGCACGACAGTGTGCTTATTGGTTGGGCGGCCGACTCACCTGATCCTGATAATTTTTTTAGCCCAATATTAAGTTGTGCCGCTGCCATCAGTGGCAAAAATCAAGCAAATTGGTGTAATTCGGAGTTCGACTTATTACTCACTCAAGCGCTAGACACAACCGATATCGAAAAACGTAAACAATTTTATTTTCAAGCTCAGCAAATATTAATGCAGCAACTTCCTTTGCTACCTTTAAGCCACGGTATGCGTTTTCAAGCGACGACCGATCTGGTCAGTGGCATTGAGTTAAAACCCTTTGGTGGGGTTTCATTAGCAAATGCGAGGGTTAATTAATGTTACGTGAATACTTATTACGCCGAATTACCTTACTTTGTTTTATGACGTTGCTGCTTAGTATGTTTACTTTTTCGCTGAGTTATTTATTTCCTGGTAACGCATTAGTTAATTTAAGTGGCTTACAAAACCCCACTTTAGAGCAAACCAACGAACTGATCATAAAATATCATTTTAACGAGAGTTACTTTACTCAGTACTTTGCGTTTGTTGGACGGATCATACACGGAGATTGGGGGCTTTCTCTTGCATCAGGCGAGGCGGTTTTTAATCAGATAAAATCTCTTTTTCCTGCTACTTTTGAGTTATCAATCTATGCCTTATTTGTCTCTGTCGTTATCGGTGTACCTGCTGGTATCATTGCTGCGGCTTACCATAAAAAATGGCCTGAAAAAATAATCAATGCTCTGACATTAATGGCTTATTCAACTCCTGTATTTTGGTTGGCACTGATATTAATTATGGTGTTTTGTTTACAGCTGGGTTTACTGCCAATGTCGGGTAGGCTTAGTTTATTATATGAAATCCCTGAACAAACTCATTTCATCATTATTGATATTTTACTCTCTAATAGCCCCTACACTGAACAAGCCCTATTAAATGCGCTGAGGCATTTAGCGTTACCTACTTTAGTATTGGCAACTTATCCAACTACTGTACTCATTCGATTTACCCGAGACTCAATGCTTGATGTGCTAGAACAAAATTATATTAAAACAGCTCGAGCAAAAGGACTGACTCGACCACAGTTAATTTTCCACCATGCTTTACGTAATGCGTTGTTACCTGTGATTAAACAAATTGGCTTACAATTTAGCACTTTGATCACCCTAGCAATGGTTACTGAAGTTATTTTTTCTTGGCCAGGTGTTGGTCGATGGCTCATTGATAGTATTTACCAACGCGATTACCCCGCTATTCAAGGCGGCTTATTAGCTGTTTCAATGTTTATTATCATTGCCACCATCATTGCTGATTTGTTGCACACTCTTTTTGACCCAATTAGCCGGAATCAAGCGCATGGCAAAATTTAAACTGTACGATGAAGAGCAAAACAAATCGCCCATCAATCAGCTTTGGCGTTCATTTAAAGATAACCATGTTGCATTGGTTGGTTTATGGCTATTTTTGATATTAGCTTTACTCGCCTTATTAGCCCCTATTATTTCCCCTTACGGAATTAATGAACAACATGGTCATGCGTTGCTTCTCCCTCCCTCTTGGGATGATGAAGGCAGTGTTCACTTTATTTTAGGCACCGATGATTTAGGTCGAGATATGTTGTCTCGTTTAATGAATGGCGCAACTTACACGTTTGGTTTATCTATTCTTGCAGCACTTATTACCACTGTAATTGGAGTGTTTTTAGGGGTTCTAGCGGGTTTAACTCGAGGGGTTCGTTCAAGTTTTTTAAATCATTTACTTGATGTCACTTTATCGATTCCTTCGTTATTACTGGCCATTATCATTGTTGCAATTTTAGGGCCTGGTTTACTTAATACTGTGTGGGCGATAATTCTTTCTTTATTACCGCAATACATTCATTCCGTGCGTAATTTAGTTGTGCAAGAGCTCAATAAGGATTACATCACTGCACAAAAACTTGATGGTGCTAATAAATGGCAAATACTGACGTGCGGTATTTTCCCCAATATTTATGAGCAAATCGTGGTTATCTTTACAATGTCGTTATCAACCGCCATTTTAGATATCGCCGCTTTAGGATTTTTAAAGCTTGGCGCGCAGCCTCCAACAGCTGAGTGGGGGGCAATTTTAGCCCAAAATTTAGGATTAATTTATTTAGCACCTTGGACTGTCGCCCTACCGGGTATTTTGCTTTTTCTGGCTGTGCTTTCGACTAATTTAGTCGGTGATGGCTTGCGTTTAGCGCTACAAAAACGGAGAACGGTGTAATGCAATTACTCGACATTCGTAATCTGACCATTGAGCTTGAAACAGGTGGCACTATCATTAGAGCCGTTGACCGCGTTAATTTAAGCCTTAAAGAAGGCGAAGTACACGCGCTTGTAGGTGAGTCGGGGTCAGGCAAAAGCTTAATTGCCAAAGCCATTGTCGGAGTACTCAATGAACGCTGGAAGATCACCGCAGATAGAATGCATTGGCGTGGCATTGATTTAATGCGACTGAGCCCAGAAAAACGCCGAAAAATTATCAGTCAAGATATTGCGATGATTTATCAAGAGCCCAGCCGTTGCCTTGATCCCACAACCAAGATTTACGAACAGATTGAAGAAAGTATTCCAAGTTCAGATTTGAGTGGTTTTTTTTGGCAAAAAAGTGCGCAGCGAAGAAAATTAGCCCGAGCCTTATTGCACAAGGTCGGTATACGTGAACATAAAACCATTTTAGATAGTTACCCTCACGAGCTTTCTGAGGGTATTTGTCAAAAAGTAATGATTGCCATGGCCATTGCCCGCAAACCGAGCTTGTTAATTGCTGATGAACCGACCACAGCGCTTGAAAGTACCACGCGTGCACAAGTTTTTAGATTACTCAAAAGCCTAAACTTGTTAAAAAACATGTCGATCTTAATGATTTCTCATGAGCTTGAAGAACTGGTCAGTTGGACGCATGGCATCCATGTTTTGTACTGTGGTCAAATGGTCGAGGCAGGCCCCACCAAACAAATTTTTGAAGCCCCTCATCACCCCTACACCCAAGCATTACTTAAAAGTTTGCCCGAATACAATATTGATTTAAAACATAAAGGCGAAATTTACGCCCTAAAAGGCACGATCCCTACGTTACATCATTTACCTATAGGTTGCCGTTTAGGCCCTCGCTGCCCTCAAGCACAAAAAGCATGTGTTGTAACACCCACTTTAACTAAATACCATGCTCATAGTTATGCGTGTCATTTTCCCTTAATTAAGGATATGAACTAATGCATCCTGTTTTAAAAGTACAAGCGCTTAGTAAAACATTTGTTGTTCGAGCTGGGTTTTTCCGTACAAAAAAACTTCAAGTGCTTACTGACATCTCATTTTGTTTAAATGCAGGTGAAACAATCGCTATTATTGGTGAAACCGGATCAGGCAAAAGCACCTTAGCCAAAATACTCGCAGGCGCCGAGCGCAGTGACAAAGGCCAAATTTTACTAGAAGGTGAAATTATTGAAAACTCGGGACACCGAGCTAAAAACCATTGTGCGATTAGACTTATTTTTCAGGATCCAACTCGCTCACTCAACCCCAGTGTGCCAATAGGAAAAACGCTACATGAAATATTATCTCTCAATACCGAATTAGAGCCTGCAGAGCGGCAATTGAAAATCAATACAACGCTCTTAAAAGTAGGTCTGCTCACAGAGCATCAAACTTATTATCCACATATGTTTTCGGGTGGGCAGCTTCAGCGAGTTGCTCTCGCTAGAGCGTTAATTTTAGATCCTAAAGTGGTTGTGCTTGATGAGGCTCTTTCAGCTCTCGACCCATCAGTACGCGCCCAAACAATGAACTTATTACTAAAATTACAAAAAGAAACTAACTTAAGTTACGTATTAATAACCCACCATTTAAGTATGGTTCGTCATATGAGCGACCATATTATTGTCATGGATCATGGAAACCTTGTTGAAAGTGGGCTTACTGAAGAAGTCTTCAACAATCCACAATCAGTTATTACGCAGCGCTTAATAAACTTTTAAATCAAACTAATATACAAAACCCAGCCACTTATAGTAGAGCGTAAAAGAGTGATTTAATAAGCGCTGTTAGAACCAAATATATTGTGAATATTAATCCAAGACTTTTGCGTCATTCGCTTTATTTAACAATGCTTTGCTCTGAGTTAAAAAATGCTGTGCAGAATCAGAGAAAAATAACTTAGCTTGCGAAAAAGCCTCTATCAAGCCGGCTTTATCACCCTCTTTAAGCTTATCTAACGTAGCTTGATAAGTCTCTTGGTACGAAGCAAGCAAAGGTGCAACATTATCAAATTGAGCCATCATAATGTCGGTATAAAGCTCTGGCGACTGAGCAAATAAGCGTCCAACCATCATCAGTTCTAACTGATATATTGGTGATGAGCACAATTTAATCTCATCAAGGCTATGCGGTTGTTTTGCTAAAAATTGGCCATAAACAAAAGTGGTTAAATGGCGCATCACTTGCACAATTTGCATTGCTTCATCATGTTTGTCTGCTGGCATTTCGACTAACTGACTGCCCCAGATAGCAAGCTGATTGAGTAATTGAGTACTTTTTTCGCCACCACGTCCTTGGCATACAACAATCGTTTGTTTCACCCAATGTTCAATATCAGGGCCAAACATTGGGTGAAGGCCCAAGACTTCACCCTCATGGTGACTGAGCATCGCATCAAGTGGCTTTTGTTTTACACTAGTAATATCAACTAACAAACACTCTTTACTTAAAGGAGGTAACTTTGCCACCACACTTTCAACAGCGTTAATCGGGACGGAAATTAATACTAATTTTGCACCATCTAAAATAGCATTTTGATCGGCATGCTGTGCTTTGTCTAAGATGCGCACTTCAATGCCTGAGCGACTAAGCTGGCGTGCAAATAATCGGCCCATAGCACCTTCTCCACCCACGATGACACAAGGTGAGATATCAGGGGCAACACAAGCGAGCTCGGCTTGCTGATTTTGATACGACTCTCGCATCATACGACGTAGAATATCTTCAACTAAATCAGGATTCACACCATATTGATTGGCTTGTTCTCTGCGCGCAGTTATTAGTTGGGCTTCACGGGCAGGCACATAAACTGGTGAACCAAATTCTTTTTTTAACTGACCGACCTGCTCTGTTAATTTATTGCGTCGCGCAAGCATTTCAACTAATTGTGTATCACACTGATCGATTTGATCACGTAATTCAGTCAGTTGCATTTCAAGAGATGTTGACATAGTAAACTTTTTTTTACAGTGGTAAATTAATAATTACAGATGGTAGCAAGTTTATAGATTAAGTAAAACCCTGAAAATCAGATAAGTCGTTAATTTTATGTTTAAAACGAAACAGGCCAGTGTCTTGCGACACTGGCCTGTTTTTGCTTTCTGAATTATCAGACGTATTAGTTAAGTTTCTCACGAATACGAGCAGATTTACCAGAACGCTCACGTAAGTAGTAAAGCTTAGCACGGCGAACCGCACCACGGCGTTTAACTTCTACGCTATCGATTAAAGGGCTGTGTGTTTGGAATACACGCTCAACACCTTCACCGTTCGAAATTTTACGAACTGTGAAAGATGAATGTAGACCGCGGTTACGCTTAGCAATAACCACACCTTCGAACGCCTGTAGACGCTCTTTATCACCTTCTTTAATACGTACTTTTACGTTAACCGTGTCACCAGGGCCAAACGCAGGTACGTCACTCTTAAGTTGCTCATCTTCGAGCACTTTGATCAAATTTTGGTTTACTTTTGCCATTATATTTCTCACTTTCCTAGGTGTAACTGTCTTCTAGCCACAAACAGAGTTATGTTCTTGCTGAAATTCAGCAAGTAGCTCAGTCTGCTCCTCAGTCAGAGCTAGGTTATACAACAAGTCTGGACGTCTTAACCAAGTTCTCCCTAATGACTGCTTTAGCCGCCATTTCGCGATCTCCTGATGGTTTCCACTGAGTAAAACAGCAGGAACTTGTTTACCATCCAATATTTCCGGCCGAGTATAGTGAGGACAATCAAGCAAGCCATCCGAGAATGAATCCTGCTCTGCTGACTGATTGTGACCTAACACTCCAGGAATTAATCGAGCGACTGTGTCGATTAATGTCATTGCAGGTAGTTCACCACCACTCATTATAAAATCACCAATTGACCATTCCTGATCAATGCATGTCTCTATAATTCGCTCATCTATACCTTCATAGCGACCCGCTACGATGATCAGTTTTTTATGTGTGACAAGTTCTGCCGCACCTTGCTGATCTAATTTACGCCCTTGTGGCGACATATAAATTACAGTCGCATTGTCACCTGCAGCGGCTTTTGCTTGCGCAATCGCTTTTTGCAGTGGCTCAACCATCATTAACATGCCAGGCCCGCCCCCGTAAGGACGGTCATCTACAGTACGATGCTTGTCTAAAGCATAATCCCGCGGATTCCAACAGTTAAAGTCGATTAAACCTTGTTTCATTGCTCGACCGGTAACACCTTGCTTGGTAATCGCATCAAACATTTCAGGGAAAAGGCTTATCACCCCCACCCATAACTGTGACTCTTTTACCATTAAAAGCTTGGATCCCAATCAACCGTAATTTGGCGAGCTACTGCATCCACATTTAAAATAACAGAGTCTGTTAAAAATGGGATAAGACGCTCAGCCTGACCAAAACCGTCGTTGTTGTTAGCTTTAACAACTAAAACGTCATTTGATCCTGTCTCCATCAAGTCATCAACTATGCCTAAGCTATAACCTTTATCAGTTGTAACCGACATACCGATGAGGTCTCGCCAATAGAACTCACCTTTCGGCAATTCTGGTAGCTGCGACAACTCAACAAAAATCTCAGCGTTTGTATAAACAAGCGCCTGATCTCTATCATCTATGTTCGCAAACTTAGCGATAAATCCCTTACTGTGACGACGCCAGTCGACCACTTTAAAGGATTGCCATTTACCTTGTTGACCTATCAACCATGGGCTGAAATCGAAAATCCCTACGGGATCATCAGTAAATGAATGTACCTTAAGCCAGCCCTTTATACCGTAAGGGGCTCCGAGCTTTCCTACTACTATTGAGGTGTTCTCTTGACTCATGGTTACACTTACGCCTATTAAGCCGCTTTACGAGCGTCTTTAACAATTTTAGCTACGCGATCTGTAAGAGATGCACCTTGACCAACCCAGTGTTCAACACGGGTTAAATCAACACGGATTTTCTCTTCCTGACCTTGAGCAATAGGGTTAAAGAAACCTACTTTCTCGATGAAGCGACCGTCACGCGAGAAACGGCTATCCGCAACCACAATTTGATAGAAAGGACGCTTTTTAGCGCCACCACGTTGCAAACGAATAGTTACCATACCGTCCTCTAAATAGATTGACTGTTTTCATTAATATTAATACTCTCCTTTCGAAGAGCTGGAGAATTGTACGAATTTTTGCTCTTAATGCAAGCTCGAAGTGTGTTTTAAGGCTATTTTTATTGTGTTTAAATGAAGAGCGACTGTTTTATAACGACTTTACCAAAAAAATAAATTTATGTTTTTATAGCAAAAAAGAGGTTTTCACCTCTTTTTGGTTTTTGCTTTGCCAAAAGGCTCGCTTAAAACTTAGGTCCGCCTAACATTCCTGGTGGCATCATATTTTTCATACCGCGCATCATTTTCATCATGCCACCTTTACCTTTCATTTTTTTCATCATTTTTTGCATTTGAGTAAACTGTTTTAAAAGCTTGTTTACGTCTTGCACTTGCGTGCCTGAGCCTAATGCAATACGTTTTTTACGCGACCCCTTAATGATTTCAGGTTTAACACGTTCTTTCATTGTCATGGAGCTAATAATTGCCTCCATTTGGATGAATGATTTATCACCCATCTGGTTTTTCACGGCGTCAGGTAAATTAGACATGCCCGGTAATTTATCAAGCATTGACATCATGCCGCCCATATTTTTCATTTGCTTTAGCTGATCAGCAAAATCTTCAAGGGTAAAGTCATCGCCTTTTAATACTTTATTAGCCACTTTAGCAGCTTGTTCTTTATCGACTTTCATTTCGACTTCTTCGATTAATGAAAGTACATCACCCATCCCTAAAATACGAGATGCTATTCGGTCAGGATGAAAAGGCTCAAGAGCATCAGTACGCTCACCGACACCCATAAACTTGATTGGTTTGCCAGTAATATGGCGAATCGACAGCGCAGCACCACCGCGAGCATCACCATCGGTTTTTGTTAAAATAACACCGGTAAGCGGCAACGCTTCATCAAATGCTTTAGCTGTATTGGCAGCATCTTGACCTGTCATTGCATCAACAACAAACAAAGTTTCAATTGGTTTAACGGCGCTGTGCAGGGCTTTGATTTCGTCCATCATGTCACTATCGACATGTAAACGACCAGCAGTATCTAAAATAACAACATCGATAAATTTGCGCTTAGCATAACTGATAGCACCGTTGGCAATATCAATTGGCTTTTGCGATATATCACTTGGGAAAAATTCGACTTTAACTTCAGTAGCAAGTGTTTCTAATTGCTTAATTGCCGCAGGACGATAAACGTCGGCGCTCACTACAAGTACAGATTTCTTTTTGCGTTCGGTTAAAAACTTCGCCAATTTCGCAACGCTGGTAGTTTTACCAGCACCTTGCAAACCCGCCATCATAATAACTGCAGGCGGCTGGGCATTTAAATTAAGTTCTTCATTCGCTTCACCCATCGCTTTTTCAAGTTCTTGGCGAACAATCTTAACGAATACTTGGCCTGGGCTCAGGCTTTTAGTAACTTCAACACCAACGGCACGCTCTTTAACTACTTTAACAAAGTCACGTACAACCGGCAGTGCAACATCAGCTTCAAGCAGTGCCATACGCACTTCACGTAAGGTATCTTTAATATTGTCTTCAGTTAAACGGCCCCGGCCGCTAATATTCTTTAGGGTTTTCCCTAAACGTTCCTGTAAGTTTTCAAACATACAAACTTATCCGCTAAATGCTACAAAATTACGGCGATTATACCTAAGAATTGCAATTAGAAAACAGCCGAGATCCAAGATAAGAAGATAATCTTTAACTATTAGCGATCTACACTATGCAAGTGAGCTTGGTTAAAATACAATAACTGCACAAAAAAACGAAGTGGCGCACTTAATGCCTCTAAACGATTTAACATGTTATTAGTCAGTTTAACTTTTATTGCTTTTATTTTTTATAGCCTTGCCAGTGTTCATGTCATGGGGCGTCTCTTCCATAAAGAAGGCCCTAGTCAGAAAAAAACGATTTTACTCAGTACAATCGCAATTTTGGCGCACATGACATTATTGGTGAATTCTGTATTCACTGAAGGTGGTCAAGATTTAAGCTTTACCAACGTCGCGCTTTTAATTTGTTGGATTATCGTTGTATCGGTTACAACGGTCTCTCTGCGTTTCCCAGCTACTTTACTCCTCCCTGTTGTTTATGGGTTTGCGGCAATATTACTAGTGGTCAGTTTATTTATTCCACATCATATTGTTTTGCAATCACTGAATATCAATATGGGATTAGTCACTCACGTTTCATTATCCTTTTTAGCTTATTGTGTTTTAATTATTGCAACCTTGTATGCGGTGCAATTTTATTTCATCAACAAACGCTTAAAAGAAAAAGATTTATCAATTGTCTACAGCCATTTACCTCCATTAATGTTGGTTGAAAAACAACTCTATCAATTGGTCACCGTGGGCACTTTATTACTCACTTTCGCTTTAGGATCAGGCCTCGCCTTTTCAGAAAATATGTTTGCGAAAGAATTTATCCATAAAACAACCCTTTCAATTCTAGCTTGGATCATTTTTGCTACAGTCGTATGGGGTCATCACATTCGCGGCTGGCGAGGTCAAAGTAATGTGATTGCAATCATTGCTGCAGCAACGGTTTTAACATTGGCTTATTTTGGCAGTCGCTTTGTCAAAGAAATATTACTGACTCAATTTTAGCTTGACTCATACTTAAAGCTAAGCGTTAATAAACATCCTTAATAACGGAAGGAAAATTTTAGTTGGACGACATATCTACCAGTACCTTATTTATTATCTTAACAATCTTAGTGCTTATTTCAGCGTATTTTTCTAGCTCTGAAACCGGCATGATGTCTTTAAACCGCTATCGTTTAAAGCATTTAGAGAAAGAAAATCATAAAGGTGCATTGCGGGTTAGCGCCTTACTCAAACGACCTGACAGACTCATTGGTTTGATCCTGATCGGTAATAATTTAGTTAATATTGCCGCCTCTGCTGTTGCGACCATTATCGGTATGCGTCTTTATGGCGATGTCGGGATTGCGATTGCCACATTTGTGTTAACGTTTGTGATTCTCATTTTTGCAGAAGTCACCCCTAAAACTCTGGCAGCTATTTATCCTGAAAAAGTTGCGTTTCCAAGCTCAATTTTGCTCAAGCTACTATTAAAGTTGCTGTTCCCATTAGTTGTTGCAATCAATTGGATCACCAATGGCTTACTAAAATTATTTGGTATCAGTCACAAAGATATTCAAGAGCACAGCTTAAGCACTGAAGAATTACGTACCGTAGTGTATGAGTCAGGCTCTTTAATTCCTGAACATCATCAAAACATGTTGATGTCGATTTTAGATTTAGAGCAAGTTACGGTTGAAGATGTCATGATCCCACGCAGTGAAATCATTGCGATTGACATTAATGATGAATGGAAGTCAATTATGAAACAATTGACTCATGCCCAGCATACGCGAGTTTTACTGTATCGCGACCAAATCGATGATGCGGTAGGTTTTATCCATTCACGTGATGCACTAAGGCTATTAACCAAAGAGCAATTTACCAAAGCAAATCTATTACGCGCTGTCCGCGAGATTTACTATATTCCTGAAGGTACATCGCTTAATACGCAATTACTTAAATTTCAACAAAGTAAGGAGCGCATCGGCCTAGTAGTTGATGAATATGGCGATATTCAAGGTTTAGTGACACTCGAAGATATTCTTGAAGAGGTTGTTGGTGACTTCACTACCACAATGGCTCGCTCGGCAAGCGAAGAAGTGATACTGCAAGCTGATGGCTCTTACTTAGTTGACGGTAGTGCAAATATTCGCGACATCAATAAAGAAATGAATTGGCAATTTCCAATCAACGGGCCAAAAACATTCAGTGGTCTAATTGTTGAGTTTTTAGAGGAAATCCCTGAAGCCAACGTTGGTTTACGAATTGCTGGCTATCCTATTGAGATTGTTGAAGTAAAAGAAAATATGATTAAAGTAGCGCGTGTTATTCCTGATTTTAAAAAGGAATAGACTTCAACTTTAATTAGCAAATAAGAAACTCCCTTCGGGGAGTTTTTTATTGCTCAAATTTAAATACCCTGAAAGTTGAATAAGCGATTTACCCACACATTGAGTTAAATATAAGTACATAGGCTTTAATTTATAGTTTGGGGTTTTCAACGGCTAGAAGCGCCATTGACGCGTAAACTCGCCTTGTTATCCCTGTAAATCTCTGACTGGAGAGTTCCTGAGTTTTTATATAAATTTAAATCAATACGTTATTAAATCTCTTAACCAGAGTTCAGGTAAGTTATTACAGCAATGTTAGCGTTAAAAGCAGCTGCCAGAGGTAAAGTGATTACTCAATTTTGAGCTTCAAAAATATTAAGTCCCTTTTTATTTTGACATAAAAAAACCGAGTGATGCGTCACTCGGTTTGATTGTCACTGACTAAAAGCAACTATTATTGCAGCTTCCACACACCGGCTTTACCAGGCTCTTCGCCTTTTGTCCACCAGCCTGCTTTATATGTTGCATTATTATGCACTACTGTATCACCACCGTTATAAACTAAATCTGCACGCCAAGCACGTACCTGACCGTCGGCAGGAATGACCTCTTCCCATGCACCACCTTGATCAGGTTGATTACCTTGCGTCCACCATTTAGCACGATATTCTTTACCATTAAACAATACAGTGTCACCCGCTAAGTAAATTTTACTTGATTGCCAAGTTGTATTACCGCCGCCAGCGGTATTCGTGACTGTGACTGTAAAGCTTGTGGATACAGAGGCTTTGCCATCAGACACTGATACAGACACTGTATAATTTGTATCGGCTGTCACTTGGCTAGCTGTAAGTGTGATATTGGCACCATTACCCGATTGAGTTAAACCTGAAGGCACTGTCCAAGCATAGGTTAACGTATCATTGTCAGCATCCGATGCAACCGCAGACACGTTCACAGTTTTGCCTTCTTCAACTGTTATATCTTTAATTACATCTACAACTGGAGCTTTATTGGCCACATCAGCAGCAAGTACGCGTAAGGTCGCTGACTTTGTAACACTTGATTTGCCATCAGAAACGGTGACTGACACAGTGTAATCAGTGTCAACACTAACATTCGGAGCAGTCACAACCAAGTCAGCGCTGTCATTACCTACTGAAGTTAATGCTGCTGGCACTGTCCAACTATAGCTCAACGGATCGTTATCACGATCGGTTGCTGTAGCCGATATCGAAACTTGCTGGCCAGTTTTAACCGTGAATAATGCAGGTAAAGTCACAACTGGTTTTGCATTAACAGGCGTGCCCGAACCACCTAAACCTTGATGCATCGCATTTAAAATATCACCATTATCGGCATCAATTTCCCAAGCAAATAAACCTGCTAAACCAAGCGTATTAGCATATTGGCCTTTTGCGATGGCTGAACGTGGACTATCGTAGGTCACTAACTTTCCTGTTGAACGGTTCCAGACATAAGCACCTTGGGCTTGTTCGTCATAACCGACTTCAAAACCATTGATCCCCGTGCCTGAATCGCCAATCATAGACGATTTAATGCCTTTATAATCAATGACTCCCGCTTCCCATATACCCTGTGCTTTGCTACCGGTTAACTTACCATTTCCAGGGGCTGTGAATGGATTATCTGGATTGGTTGCATTTGCAGAATATACTCCATCCCAACCACGTCCATACATCGCTGTTCCGAGTACAATTTTCTCTGGCGCAACACCTTGCTGTAACAATAATTGAATACCGTTATCAGTAGTGTAAGCAGGTCCTTTACGTGGTTCACCTTTATCATCTAAACCAGTGCCTGCACACTCTCCTGGTGTCATGTGTTCGCCACAATACAACGATGTTTGATGACCAGTTACATTATTCCAACCACCATAAAAGTCATACGTCATGGCAAAAATATAATCCATATACTGCGCGGCTTGTAAATAATTTACATCTTCAATTTTGTCATAACCCATGCCAATAGCTGAGGTAAGCTGATATTCTTTGCCCGTTTCAGCACCAAGATCCGTTAACATGGCACGCAACTCTTGCATTAATGCCACATAAGCTGGGCCATCTTTGACTGGATCCCCTAAATTAGCATTTGGGCCACCGCCGCCTGGGAATTCCCAGTCAATATCCACACCATCATAGAACTTCCACGTTTTTAGAAATTCACGAACAGACGCCACAAATACATCGCGATTTTTCTTTTCAGTAAAACCATGGAATGGATCTGATAATGTCCAACCACCCACTGATGGAAGGATTTTTAAGTCCGGATAACGTTGTTTTAACGCCATCATTTGTGAATAAGTACCTCTGATCGGATCTTTAGCGTCAACGCCCGGTAATGATTTTTGCACAGCAGCCCAAGGGTCGTGAATAACCACTTCGTAATCTTGAGAATCACCACAGGCTTTTTGTAAAGCACGCCAGCTGTTACCGTTTTCAATTTCTTTGAGTGATTCATTAGGTCCACAAATTGGCACAAAGCCATATAAAATGTGGGTTAAATTTTTACCCGGCACTTTAGTTACATCAAAATTACGACCGTAAATACCCCACTCAACAAAATACGCCCCAACCACTTTAGATGGATCGGTGTTGAAATCACCATTATTAGGGTCAACATTCATCGGTAATGGCGCCAAGTGACCGCCGTCAGTATCTGCAATCACAATCGGCTTGCCAGCACTGGTCGCACATTCAACACCTTGACATAGCTGCATTGTTAATTGATGACGACCTGATTTAGTGTACGGAAAAGTGACAGTGCCCGTTTTTGCTCCTGGTGCTAATTGACCTTCATTGACGACTACACCATCAAATAAAATTTTATAACTGTCACCGCCTTCACCACTCCATGCGCTCCACTTAATGGCTACTTCTACTTGGTCTTTACGGGTAACAATCGATTTATATGAACCTATTCCATCAATATTGACATCTACAAACGAATAAAGTTGGTCTTCCCAGCTTAAGCTTGGCGTTGATGGTGCTGCTGTTGCATGCATACTCGCGAGCGCGGCCGCTACGGCGAGTACTGAGGTTAGTTTTTTATACATAATGTTCTCTCAGTTGTTGGATTAAAATAAGTTAGTTACAGTGCTTGCCAAACAGCTGCTTTGCCTGGCTCTTCGCCTTGCGTCCACCATTTGGCTTTATATTGCTTACCTAAGTGACTGACATTGCTGCCACCTTGGTAAGATTTTGTAGCATTCCATTGATTTTTTGCATCATCTGAAATAAGCGCCCAAGCAGAGCTTACATCTGGTTTTTCACCTTTTACCCACCATTTAGCGCGATATTTCAAACCGTTATATATAACAACATCACCGGCTGAATAATTTTGGCCTGCTTGCCACTGGGGATAGATTGGATCAACACTGGAAGTATCATTAACGGTGACATTAAAACGCTTATTGGTACTTAATTTGCCATCACTCACGGTAACGCCCACACTCACATTTGTGTTGGTGGTAACCTCGCCAGCGATTAAAGTCAGATTCATGCCATTGGCAGTGAAAGTGAGAGGTGCAGGGACATCGAAATTGAAGGTAATTGGGTCATTTTCATCATCAAAAGCATGCACATGCACATTAATTGAACTTGACTCATCAAGCGTCAGATCGGCAATATCATTGACGATAGGCGCAGTGTTCACCGCTGGAGTTTGAATGGATAAGGCAAAGCTATCGTTTTTGTTCGCCCCAAACACTTGATTAGACGCTAAATTATTTGAGTCGAAACCAATGATACCATCAGCCCCTTTCACTCCTACTTGCAGGTATTGGCTGTAATCAAGATTAAGTAATTGAGCTAACTCTGTTTGCCACGAAGTCTGATTTTGAGCTGTAATTGGCAATTGCTGATTAACCAACTCTTGCCCTGTTGCATCAAACAAACGCAACCACACGGTATCGCCTAGATTTGCCTCTTGACCCTGTCTGACAAAATAGCCCAACGGGAACCAGCCAACAGGCGTCACATAATCTTGCTCAATAATGATATCGCTACAGTTATAAAAACCTTCACCAACAACATCATCACGCTGCCAACGTGTGTATAACAACGCTTCTCCTTGCCTATCAGCAGGAATAGCCACCATCATTTCATAGTAACGTTTGTCATCAGGATCTTTGACAAAATCTACATTGCCATAACTTTGAACTAACTCTAAGTCTTGCCATTTAAGGGGATCGGTGGCTGAATTAAAACTTGGTTTAGACAAATAAAATTGCCAAAAACTTGGATTATGGGGCGTTGTTGCACGAAAACGCACTTTTATTTGACCATTGGCATTGGGTGTGACCACGGTTTTTTGCCAATGCGGTGAAGGTAAATTCATACCACGTTTTTGACTGCTACCCGCACTACACAAAGTGCCATCTGGAACATTCGCTTCAACAGCCGCTTGATTGAAAAAATCAGCCGTATTAACAGAAAACTCATGCTCTTGAATAAACTGCACATGGCCCGATTCTAAAAAGGCTGCTCGACAGGCAAGGTTAGGAATATTTGAGCCATCTTGCGGCCACCAGTAACCGCCTTGTGCTTCACACAACGCTTGGCGCGCTTTAGGGCTGTCCATATAACCGTGCGCTGATACCGTTGTAGACAGCATTGCGCCAGCTAATCCTAGCGAACTTGTGATCAGAGAAACGGTAAATATATGTTTCATAATTAATTCCTCACATGCTGAGGGCAAGCCCTCAGCATTAATATTGATATGTTATAAGCTACAGGCTTTAGTCCAATCAGCAGTGCCAGGCTCTGTGGCAGTCCACCACTTGGCTTTAAAAACCGCATTCTTATGGAGCATTAAATCCCCAGCATTGGCATGAGACGGATTGCCTGCCCAATCTTTACGAGGAAATAGAGGATAAACAGGAATGTCAGCAACCTTCACCCCTTCACAAGTACCATCGGTGTTGCCACCACCGTTACCAGGCTCAGTCGCAATAGGAAGTTTTGCGTACTCAAAAGCTGCAGCGTACACTTTGCCACCTTTTTCAATCGTGAAATTCACTGGCCCAGTAATTGGCATGTAATACATGACTTGGGCATTGATGGTCTCACCAGGTAAGAACGACTTGACCACGCCACCAAATTCATTCTTCAAGGTGATTGAAAAGCGATGGAATTCATTTTCAAAACCACCAATGTTATTACCAGCTGCATTTGAGGCATTTTTTTCCACAACCATGCCGAGCTTTTCTTGCGCATTCCAATTCGAACGGAAAATAGCTGACGTAGACACTGGCACATCAAATGAGATTTTTGCCCCGCTTAAATCAAGTGCTGAGTTGTTTGTAAATGCAAACGTTGGTGCAATTGGGAAGTTCTTATCACCGGCAGGAAAATCTTTAGCAACATAAGTGACATCAACCGCTTCGGTTGGCAGTACAAAGTCTGCAGCACCTTTGCTGATATCGTATGAAGCTGCTTGGTTAAACTTGTTATAAGCAATCGACGTCATGGTTGAACCCATAAAGTACTCTTTTTTCACCGCGTCATAATCAAAGTCACCCGCAAGCTCCCAAAACATGATGCCGCCAAGCCCTTTGTTAATGATGTAATCGACTTTGGTCGCCATCGACTCTTCATCTTCAATTGATAAAAATACCTTTTTATCGGCATTCCATAACCAAGGCGCAACAGCAACACTGTCGTATTTACGTGCGTATGTACCTACAAGTTGATCATCAGCGACATTCGTTGGATCAAGTCCATAAACACTTAAATAAGAAGGCAAAATACCACTTTGTAGATTTTTAACATGCCAAAGCGGGTTACTTCCGGCTGGAATTTCTTCGTTATTTTTACCTAAGTCATGCCAAAGGTTATCGATACCGATAGCACCATTACCGCATTTGTTTTTCTCACCTTTGCCGGTGCCAACTGGGCAATCTGCTTGGTTAAGAAGTGGCGCTCTACCCCACAGGCCATCAGTACCACCGCTTACATTTCTAAATCCACGAGTGTAATAAGGAACACCAATATTGATTCGACCTGCACTGAGTGCACCGCGAAAGTAAGTTACAGCCCAATCGGTATTAAGGTAGCCAATGCCTTCAAACTCTTTCGTGCTATAAACATCCCACGCTGCAAGTTCTGAATCTTTACCTGTATCGTATAAAGCTGCGTTATGGCCAACATGATCGTTCCACGCACCGTGTAAGTCATAAGACATGATGTTGACATAATCGAGATATTGCGTTGCTTGGAATGTTTCCATACCACGTAATAAATAGCCCGAAGATGGCGAAGCAATGGTTAGCATATAATGCTTACCTACTTTTTCACCTGCAATATCAAGCTCTTCACGTAAGCGTTTCATTAATACTTGGTATGAAGCATTCAAACCTGCACGACGAGCATTTGAAATTGGGAAATCATCAGGATGGCCTGCATCATTCATTGATGATGGATATTCATAATCAATATCGACACCATCGAAGCCATACTTTTGGATAAACTCAACGGAGCTTTTGGCAAATGCATCAATACCTGCGTGATTGACGGAACCATCGGCATTGGTTGTCATGGTATAAAATCCACCACTCGCAACACGATTGCCATCAGCCCCGAAGTAACCTCCGGTTTCAGCCCATCCACCGACAGAAATCAGTGTTTTAACATCAGGATAAAGTTTTTTGAATTTATTAAGTAAATTGAAGTGACCTTTGTAGCTGAAGCTTGGGTCCATTTCAGCGCCAGCTACGCCTGGCCATTCCATATTTGTTGCGGCATTATTAACCGCATTCGGATCGCCAATTGAAACTTGGTTATTGCCATCAACATGTGCAAACGCATAATTGATGTGAGTGATTTTATCCCAAGGAATATCTTTCGCTAAATAACTAGGCTGACCATTTTTACCCGTACGCCAACTGGTGAAATAACCAATGACTCGACGTGGGTGATCAGCGCCCATGTCTTCACGACCCTCAGCATCATACACAGTACAATACGGCGAATTTACACCTGGTGTTTGATACAGCCCTTCAGGTCTACAGTTATCTCTATCGCCAATGGGTGGTGTAGTAGTCGCTTCTTTTACTGTTACCACTACCGCACTACTTGTTGTGGTTGCACCTAAATTGTCTGTAACAACCAAAGTAAATGTAAAACGCCCCGCTGTTGCAGAAGAAAAAGCATATTCTGCAATTGCACCGTTTATTTGACTGACCGATTGGCCATTTTCAAACAACTCTAATGAGACAACTTGACCATCGGAGTCTTGCCCCGACAAGCCAAAGACAACGCTGTCATTTAGATTTATTGTATTTGAGCCTGTTTTTAGTGTCAGTGATGCATCTGGAGCGATATTACCAGGCGTCCCAGCATCAACCTTGATTGCAACAGCATCAGAGGTGACTCGTGCACCTTTGTCATCTTCAGCGATTGCAGTAATTAAAAAACTGCCAACACTTGCAAGCCATTGAGCTGAATAAGGGGCGCTGCTATCGATAGCAACCACTTTGCCATCAACTAAAAATTCAACCTGCTTCACTGTACCATCAGCATCAAAAGCATCAGCAGCAATGACAACGCTATCTTTATCATTAAAAACAGTGCTTGGTCCTGGCTGAGTCAAAGCGATCGTTGGGTTTTTATTTGGTTCAGTGACACCACTGCACTCTCCTAGCTTTTTCCATTCTTGCCAAGGTCCCGAGTGCGTAAGCGGATCCGCTTGCGTCCACCATTTAGCACTGAATGCTAACTCTGATTTTTTAACTGTTTGACCTGCGGTATAAGCCGCCCCACTTTGCCACAAATCAATGTTGGTACAATCAACGACTTCTGCTTGCGCATTCAGTGCACCAAACAACATAGAAAAAGTACTGAGCTTAAATGCTCGGTGCATCATTTTAGGTTTATCCACAACGCCTCCAATTAACTATAAATTAACAACTTTACCCATTTAGATTACAAGCTAGCATATTAATTTATAAATAAACAAGGCTTAATTTACATTCGGTTTACGTTAAGGTTAAAACCTCAACGCAATTAAAACCAAATAAAAACAACAACCTAAAATAAAAAATAGCAATCAATGCCAATTATCAGCAAATTACCAACCCAACGTTATTTCGTAAAAATAAAAACAACACACTTTATTAACCTCAATGATTTAGCTGCATAGAAAAGCGAATCTCTTTAATTTGAGACATTAGAAAATAAAATTTAAAGTTATTACTTATTTCAAAAAAATATATTGTAAGTGACTTAAAAGCGGGTGAATGTTTTAATTTCTAGAAGAAAAAATGTTTTTTAGGGCCGATTAACATAAAAAATACGACAGATTAATTATATCTATGGGGTATAAAACATAAAATTGAGAGTGAGTGTGAGGTGGAATTAATTTAAAAATGAACGTCCTCAAAACGGAAGGATAGTTTTTTAAGGCCGCTGCTTTCACATTAACAGCGCTGCATTTTTTAACCTGTGTAATCAGCTAGCTATTAACCCGCCATCAGACAAGGTACCCTTAAAGTTTTGTCTAAAAAATACAGTTCGAGCAAAGCGAACGCAATACACGACTAAATTCCTTAGCTAGCACAGAGATTACATAACCCAAATATTAGAAATATAAATTTATCTCAGGCTGCTATTTTAAACACACACTGTGCTAGATAAACATATTAGAAACCGGCTATTGACGTGAAAATCCGCTTTATTCGCCTTTAAAATCTCTGATTAAATGTAAATAACGTCGAGGTTTGCGTTTAATTCAACCCGTTGATAAATCTCTTATCCATAATTGACTATTAAACAACCTGAACTCTGGATAATAAATCTATCTCCAGTGGCTATTTTCAACAATAACTACGTTGAGTTTACTTGCAATAGACCAGCTATTGACGCATAAACTCGCCTTGTTATCCCTGTAAATCTCCGACTGGAGAGTTTCTTGATTTTTATATAAATTAAATCAATAAGTTACTAAATCTCTTAACCAGAGTTCAGGTTAAATAGAAAAAGGCCCAATAATTTATTGGGCCTTTTGTCTTTGATCTAATAACGCTTTAGTCAATTACTCAGTAACAGCCTCTACAGCAGCTGCTTTAATCTCTGCTTGTTGTTTTAACGCATCAATAAAAACAAGATAGTTACGGTTGATTTGCTCAGCGTTAATACCTTCTTTTGTACGAGCATCAAGCTCTGTTACTGGCGCATTTTTAACGGCTAATAACGAAACAAGCGCAACATCACCATTTGCAAGTGTAATGCGGTTTGTAACTGGTTTATCAACGGGGTGAGCCATTTGAAACACATCTTTAGCCAAGCCTGGAACTAAATTATAGGCATTACGTTTAATATCACGTGCCTGCTCAACCTGTAACGATTGCTCTGCAGCTAAATCAGCAAGGCTTGTGCCTGAACTTAATTTTGCATACAGCTCATCACCACGAGTCGCATTCACTTCATTGGCTTTTTGCTTAACCAATACGGCTTTGATTTGATCTGATACTTCTGCTAATGCTTTAGTAGCTGCTGGTTTGTGATCTTTCACGCGTAAAACAACAACATGCTCATTTCCCAGTTCAATTAATTCAGAATTTACTTTATCTTCTAACAACTCAACCGAAAATGCAGCATCAATTACTTTTGCATCATTTAAAGGCGCTGGAGCATCAAAACGACTAAATAAAGTGGTTGATTTAACATCTTGCTCAACAGCAGTGGCAGCTTCAGAAAGTGAATCGGCTACTTCAAAAGCAAGTTCAGCTAAACGTGTTTGTAACTCGTAAAAATGTTCTGTTTTATGATCTTGCTCTAAGCGAGCAGTTAACTCATCTCTCACCATCTCAAGCGTTTTGACTTGTTCAACTTGAAGGTCTGTCAACTTGATAATATGAAAACCAAATTCTGATTGCACAACATCTGAGATATCACCCTTAGCAGTTAACGCAAACGCAGCATCCTCAAATGCGGGATCCATCATATCTCGGTCTATCCACTCTAAATCACCACCATTTTCAGCGCTCACAATATCACTTGAATCTGATTGTGCTAATTGAGCAAAATCAGCTCCGGCTTGTAATTTAGCTAGTAACGCCTTGGCTTTGGCTTCAGAAGCCGCTTCATCATCACCAAGTTCTACAAGAATATGGGCAACTCGACGACGCTCAGGCTCAACATATTGAGCTTTATTTTCGTTATAAAGTGCTAAAATCTCATCTTCAGTAACTTGCTTTACAACTGGTAACGTTTCAGCATTAAGTTCAACATATTCAACAGAAACTTGTTCTTGTGATAAAAATTGACTTTGATTAAGTGCATAGTAATCAGCAACCTCTTGCTCGCTGACCGCAATATCTTTGCTAACTTGATCAGCCGTTAGCAATACATAATCTAAATCACGAACTTGAGTTTGGAGTTGCGAAATGGTGTTCATCTCATTTGGTAATGCAAAATCACTTGCAGCAACCGATGTAACTAACTGACTACGTGTCATTTCAGCACGTAAATAGTTACGAAATGTATCTGGCTGGAAATTCATTTGGCGAATGACTTGTAAATAACGGTCATTACTAAATTGTCCACCAATATTGAAGTAAGGCAATGTACGAATTTCTTCTTTAATTGCTTCATCGCTGACGCGAAGACCCAACTCTTGGGCTAACTGTGATTGTAATTCTTGTTGCACTAAACGGTCGATAACCCCTTCGCGCACACGTGACATGTAGTTTGCATCGCCCGCGATTTGGTTAAAATATTCACCAAATTGCTGCTCTAAACGGCTTCGCTCATTCTCATAAGCTCGGGCAAATGTTGTTTGACTAATTTTTTGTCCATTCACTACAGCTACAGGTTTTTCAGTGGTTTGCCCTAAGTAGCTGCCTATACCGGCTAAGGCAAATGACAAAATGACTAAACCAAGAATAATCTTGGCTGTAAGTCCCTGTGAGCCTTCTCTAATTTTCTCTAGCATTATTAATTCTCTTTAGTCTGTGCTGTACTGCAATGTAAAAAAAGCGCATCTTAGCAGATGCGCCTTTTTACTTAAAGTTTTAGGTAAAATTACTTGGTAAACCCTGCCAAAACAGGTGTTTTCACACTAAGTATACACCGCCAACTTACGCATAAAACCTTGATTAGTTTACTGCGTCTTTAAGTGCTTTACCTGCTTTAAAAGAAGGAATGTTAGCAGCTGCAATCTCAATTGTGGCACCAGTTTGTGGGTTACGACCTGAACGAGCAGCACGCTCACGAACAGAGAAAGAACCAAAACCAACTAGTGCAACAGAGTCACCGTCTTTTAATGCAGTTGTTACTGCATCAATGAATGAATCAAGTGCGCGCCCAGCGGCTGCTTTAGAAATATCAGCGCCTGCAGCGATTTCATCAATTAGTTGAGACTTGTTCACAATATCATCCCCTTACATTGTTATTGTAGCGAGCGTTTGATTTATTATTTTTAACAAACGCCGTTTATAGTTTTAATAGACATTATGAGAGCACAACTGTCTAATCAGTAATTCGTCGTAAGCCTAGGCGCCATAAGGGCTAGGCTTAAAAACCAGTGCCTAACTTAGCACACATCATCGATTTGAAAAGCCCTTTACAGTACTTTTTTAACGATTTTTATGCTTTTTTTTCAGTTTCGATTGAAAAAGTATCAACTGGGTGTACCAATGCCAACTCAAGTACCTCATCTATCCACTTAACAGGATGAATAGACAGGCCTTCAATAACATTTTGTGGGATTTCTTTTAAATCTCTTTCATTATCTTTTGGAATAATGACAGTTCTAATACCACCACGGTGTGCTGCAAGTAATTTCTCTTTTAAGCCACCAATTGGTAATACTTCACCACGTAATGTAATTTCACCAGTCATCGCAACTTCAGAGCGCACAGGATTACCCGTTAAACTCGACACTAAACACGTTACCATTGCAATGCCCGCACTAGGGCCATCTTTTGGTGTAGCGCCCTCAGGAACGTGAACATGGATATCGCGTTTTTCATGAAAATCGCTGTTAATGCGCAATTTATCAGCACGACTTCTAACCACGGTCATGGCGGCCTGAATAGACTCCTGCATCACATCACCCAAAGAACCGGTATAAGTTAGTTTACCTTTACCAACAACGGCAGCGCTCTCTATTGTAAGCAGATCTCCACCCACTTCAGTCCAAGCAAGCCCTGTGACTTGACCAATGCGATCATCACCTTCAGCTTTACCATAGTCAAAACGGTGAACACCCAAGTAGGTTTCTAAGTTCTCTTGATTAATTGAGACTTTTTTCAAGTCTTTTGTCAGTAAAATTTCTTTGACCGCTTTACGACATAACTTTGAAATCTCTCGCTCAAGACTCCGTACACCCGCTTCTCGCGTGTAGTAACGAATAATACCGATAATCGCACTTTCATGAATATCGATTTCTTTGGCTTTTAAACCATTACGCGATATTTGCTTTGGCACTAAATGTTGCATTGCAATATTGAGCTTTTCATCTTCGGTATAACCAGCAAGACGAATAACCTCCATACGGTCTAATAACGGACCTGGAATGTTAAAGCTGTTAGACGTCGCAACAAACATTACATCCGAAAGATCATAATCAACTTCAAGATAATGATCGTTAAAGGCGGTATTTTGTTCAGGATCAAGTACTTCTAGTAACGCTGAAGCTGGATCTCCACGCATATCTGATGACATTTTATCGATTTCATCCAGTAAAAAGAGTGGATTTTTCACCCCAACTTTTGACATGTTTTGAACGATTTTTCCTGGCATCGCACCGATATAAGTACGACGGTGACCACGAATTTCAGCCTCATCACGCACACCACCAAGCGCCATACGAATGTATTTACGACCTGTAGATTTAGCGATGGATTGCCCTAAAGAGGTTTTACCAACACCAGGAGGACCCACTAAACATAAAATGGGGCCTTTAAGTTTATTAGTGCGTTGCTGAACGGCTAAATACTCAATAATGCGCTCTTTAACTTTTTCAAGCCCGTAATGATCAGCGTCAAGCACTTCTTGCGCTGCTGCTAAATCTTTTTTGACCTTAGAGCGTTTTTTCCATGGTGCACCTATCATCCAGTCGATATACGAGCGAACAACGGTCGCCTCAGCTGACATTGGTGACATCATTTTTAACTTATTGAGTTCAGCACGAGTTTTAGTTGCCGCTTCGACTGGCATACCAGCTTCTTCAATTTTTTTATTCAGTGTTTCAAACTCATCAGGTGCCTCATCAAGCTCACCCAATTCTTTTTGAATGGCCTTCATTTGCTCATTCAAATAGTATTCACGCTGGCTTTTTTCCATTTGTTTTTTAACACGTGAACGAATTTTCTTTTCAACTTGTAACAAGTCGATTTCGCCTTCCATTACCGCCATTAAATATTCGAGACGGTCGGTCACATTGGCAATTTCAAGTACTTTTTGTTTTTCAGGTACTTTCAATGGCATATGAGCTGCCATGGTATCGGCTAAACGTGCAGGCTCGTCGATAGCAGCCACAGACGTTAAAACCTCTGGTGGAATTTTTTTATTGAGTTTGACATACCCTTCAAATTGACTAATCGCGCTGCGAACAAAAATATCTTGTTCTTGCTCGGGAATATCACTCGATACTAAAAATTGCACATCCGCCATAAAAAAAGCGTCTGTTTGGGTAAACTTATTAATTTTTGCGCGTTGAGTACCTTCAACTAACACCTTTACAGTGCCATCAGGTAGTTTAAGTAACTGTAAAATCGTCGCTATAGTGCCAACATTAAATACGTCCTGACTTTCAGGTTCATCAACTGCGGCATCTTTCTGTGCAACTAAAAAAATCTGTTTGTCATTCTCCATTGCAGCTTCAAGGCATTTGATGGATTTTTCGCGGCCAACAAATAACGGAATAACCATATGTGGGTATACCACGACATCCCGCAATGCTAACACTGGAATTTCGACACAATCCGTACGTTCAAGCGTCATTATTATTCTCTAGTACTTTGATTTAAATTAAGACTACTGGACTATATGGGGATATTTCCAGTAAAGATCAACGATTTTATTAAAAAAGGAGCCTTGGGGCTCCTTTTTGATTAATAATAAAACAATTTATTCAGAAACCGCTTTATCTTGATGGCTGTTTTCATAAATGAGGATTGGAGCAGACTCACCTTTAATCACAGTTTCATCAATGACGACTTTAGAAACATCTTCCATTGATGGTAACTCATACATTGTATCGAGTAATACACCTTCAACAATTGAACGCAGTCCACGTGCGCCAGTCTTACGATCCATAGCCTTTTTAGCTATAGCAAGCAGTGCATCATCTCTAAACTCAAGCTCTACATCTTCCATTTTGAAAAGTGCGCCATATTGTTTAGTCAAAGCGTTTTTAGGTTCACTCAAAATTTGTACCAGTGCCGCTTCATCAAGCTCAGTGAGCGTGGCAACAACAGGTAATCGACCGATAAATTCTGGTATTAAACCATATTTAACTAAATCTTCTGGTTCAACATTTTTAAATGATTCACTAATGCTTCGGCCAGCGGCTGATGATTTAACATCAACACCAAATCCAATGCCCGTATTTTTAGTACTGCGTTGTTCAATGACTTTATCAAGCCCTGAAAATGCGCCACCACAAATAAAGAGGATTTTTGAAGTATCAACTTGCAAAAACTCTTGTTGTGGGTGCTTACGCCCACCTTGAGGAGGAACTGAAGCAACAGTACCTTCAATTAACTTCAATAATGCTTGTTGCACACCTTCACCTGAAACATCTCTGGTGATGGATGGGTTATCAGATTTACGAGAAATTTTATCAATCTCATCGATATAAACGATCCCACGTTGCGCTTTTTCAACATCGTAGTCGCATTTTTGGAGCAATTTTTGAATAATGTTTTCAACATCTTCACCCACATAACCGGCTTCAGTTAATGTGGTTGCATCAGCCATTGTAAATGGAACATCAAGTAACTTTGCCATAGTTTCTGCAAGCAATGTTTTACCACTACCTGTTGGACCAATAAGTAATATGTTACTTTTTCCAAGTTCAATGTTTGAAGATTTATCTTGATTTTTTAAACGCTTATAGTGGTTATAAACTGCAACCGAGAGCACTTTTTTAGCATGTTCTTGACCGATTACATAATCATCTAAATGAGCGCGGATCTCTTTTGGTACAGGCAATTTTTCAGCAGCACCAGCTTTAGGTGCGATGTCTTTGATCTCTTCCCTGATGATATCATTGCATAATTCAACACATTCATCACAAATATAGACCGAAGGGCCAGCGATTAATTTGCGTACCTCATGTTGGCTTTTACCACAGAAGGAGCAATATAACAGCTTGCTGCTTTTGTCGCCGTCAGTACGATTATCGGACATTAAGCTACCTCTTTCGTTACTATTTACTACTGCTATAGCAGTAAATAGTCATGTTAACAAACTTACTTTAAATCACGTTGCGTTAATACAGCATCAACTATGCCATATTCAACCGCTTGTGCACCACTCATGAAGTTATCACGGTCAGTATCGCGAGAAATAACGTCAATTGGTTGGCCTGTGTGCTCTGCAAGTAAACGGTTTAATTTATCTTTGATTGATAAAATTTCACGGGCATGAATTTCAAAATCAGATGCCTGACCTTGGAAACCACCTAATGGTTGGTGGATCATCACTCGTGAATTAGGTAAACAGAAACGTTTGCCTTTTGTACCACCTGACAACAAAAATGCGCCCATACTAGCAGCTTGACCCATACACACTGTACTTACATTTGGTTTAATGAAGTTCATCGTATCATAAATGGCCATACCAGCAGTGACCGAGCCACCAGGTGAATTAATATAGATAAAAATATCTTTTTCAGGGTTTTCTGATTCTAAAAACAATAATTGCGCCACAATTAGATTCGCCATGTGGTCTTCAACTTGCCCAGTCAAAAAGATGACACGCTCTTTGAGTAGTCGCGAATAAATATCATATGAGCGCTCACCTTTAGCAGTTTGTTCAACGACCATAGGGACTAATGCGTTTAAGGGATCTGTCACACTATTAAACATTATTATAGATTTCCGTATTCGCTTAAAGGGTAATACCATTGATAGTAAAATGGCCCGGGTAACACTAACAATTTAGTGATACACGAGCCATTTAAACTTTTGCAGAGTTTTAAGTCAATGACTTATTGTGCTGCTTGCGGATTCATTATGTCATCAAATGCCGCTGCAACTTCTGTAACTGTTGCGTTTGCTAGGATAGCTTCGATTGCTTGCTCTTCCATAGCTACATTTTGCATTTGTTGCATTAATTGAGCATTTGACTTGTAGTACTCAACCACTTCTGTTGGGTCTTCATAAGCAGAAGCCACAGTTGCAATTAACGCTTCAACTTTCGCATCATCAACTTTAATGTCATTCGCTTTGATAACTTGACCTAGTAATAAGCCAGTTTTAACACGCTTAGCAGCTTGCTCATGGAATAATTCAGCTGGTAGCTCAGGCATGTTTTGTGCGTTGCCGCCAAAACGTTGTACCGCTTGTTGACGAAGAGCATCAACTTCTTGTGCAACTAGCGCTGATGGAGCATCAACTTGGTTAGTTTCTAGTAAACCAGCAATAACTTGCTCTTTCACTTTACCTTTGATTGCTTGCTCAAGTTCACGTGTCATATTACGTTTAACTTCAGCTTTAAGCGCATCAACACCGCCTTCTGCAACACCAAATAGAGTCGCGAATTCATCATTAAGCTCTGGTAATTGTTGAACTTCAACTTTTTGAACTGTAATTGTGAATTGTGCCGCTTTACCTTTTAGGTTTTCAGCATGGTATTCTTCAGGGAAAGTTACGTCTGCAACTACAACTTCGCCCGCTTTTTTACCAACGATGTTATCTTCAAAACCTGGGATCATACGACCTTGACCAAGTTCTAATGGGAAAGCTTCAGCTTTGCCACCTTCGAAGGCTTCGCCATCGATAGTGCCAACAAAATCGATAGTTACACGGTTGCCTTCAGCTGCAACAGCATCTGAATCAGCCCATGTAGCGTGTTGCTTGCGTAATGTTTCTAACATTTTAACAAGATCAGCTTCAGTTACTTCAACAGCTGGCTTTTCAACGTTGATTTTCTCTAAATCTTTTAATTCAACTTCTGGGAAAACTTCAAAAGTTGCAATGAATTCTAAATCTTTACCCGCATCTAATGCACCTGGTGCGAAAGTTGGAGCACCTGCTGGGTTTAATTTTTCAGCGATTACTGCTTCGTAATATTTACGTTGCATTAATTCACCAGCAACTTCTTGACGAACTGCTGTGCCGTAACGCTTGTTAATGATTGACACTGGCACTTTACCAGGACGGAAACCATCAATGCGTTGAGTTCTTGATAGTTGTTGTAAGCGTTTTTTTACTTCAGAGTCAATGTTCGCAGCTGGAACAGTGATAGTCAGGCGGCGCTCAAGGCCCTGAGTCGTCTCAACAGAAACTTGCATGATTTACCTCAATCTTTGTATTTTTGGCGTTGTAACGCCTTCCTTAAGACACAATGACAAGCATTGTGCTTACGTCCTATGGACGCATTCTTATTAAACCTATAGACGCGGCATTATAACGCAATATTTTGTTTAGTCGAGTATAGGAATTAAATATTTACAGTGCTGAGGTATAGATATGAAAAATAAGAGTTTTATATGAGGTTAAATATGTGTTTTAACTTTTAAAATGATGGTCGGCGATGCAGGATTCGAACCTGCGACCCCTTGGTCCCAAACCAAGTGCGCTACCAAACTGCGCTAATCGCCGATAAGTGTGTATTTTTTAAGATGGTCGGCGATGCAGGATTCGAACCTGCGACCCCTTGGTCCCAAACCAAGTGCGCTACCAAACTGCGCTAATCGCCGACTTAAAGGTGTATAAAGAGTGGTCGGCGATGCAGGATTCGAACCTGCGACCCCTTGGTCCCAAACCAAGTGCGCTACCAAACTGCGCTAATCGCCGAAATCTTTATTTTGAAGCTGTGTGAATGGGGTGGCTGATGGGGATCGAACCCACGACAACCGGAATCACAATCCGGGGCTCTACCAACTGAGCTACAGTCACCGCTACACAAAAAATGGCGCACCCGGAAGGATTCGAACCTTCGACCCACGCCTTAGAAGGGCGTTGCTCTATCCAGCTGAGCTACGGGCGCATCTTACTTCGCAAGTGCTAAGTGGTCGGCGATGCAGGATTCGAACCTGCGACCCCTTGGTCCCAAACCAAGTGCGCTACCAAACTGCGCTAATCGCCGATACTTCTATTGTTATCTGGAGGATAACCTCGTTGACAACGGGGTGCATAATAGTGATTTGACCGATTGGCGTCAAACACTTTTTCAATAAAAAAGTTTAAGTGCTTATTTTTACAGCGGCTTGTCGGTTTTTTATTGATTTTGTTGATTTTAACAACAAAACCTTTGATAACCCATAATGCTAACTTGGCGCATGACTGGATTCATGAGAAAATATAGCTCGCTCTAGTATTAACCCCAATTCTAAAAGGTCAACCATGACGGCAAATATCATTGATGGTAAGGCGATAGCTAAACAGGTTCGTTCATCTGTTGCGCAACGAGTCGAACAACGCATCGCACAGGGCCTTCGCGCTCCTGGTTTAGCGGTTGTATTAGTCGGTGCGGATCCCGCGTCACAAGTTTATGTAGGTTCAAAACGCAAAGCCTGTGAAGAAGTCGGTTTTGTTTCAAAATCTTACGATTTACCTGGCGACACATCTGAAACTGACTTACTTGAGTTAATTGATACTTTAAATAATGATCCTCAAGTCGATGGGATCTTAGTGCAACTACCCCTCCCTGCTGGTTTAAACGCTGAAAAAATCTTAGAACGTATTACCCCTTTAAAAGACGTTGATGGTTTTCACCCTTATAACATCGGCCGTTTAGCGCAACGTATGCCTGCACTTCGTCCTTGTACGCCTAAAGGGATCATCACTTTACTTGACTCTACAGGTGTACGTTATAAAGGTATGGATGCCGTTGTTGTTGGCGCATCAAATATTGTTGGTCGCCCGATGGCACTTGAATTACTTTTAGCAGGGTGTACGACTACGGTATGTCATAAATTCACTCAAAATCTTGAACAGCATGTCCGTCGTGCCGACTTGGTTGTGGTTGCAGTAGGAAAGCCCGCTTTTATTCCAGGAGAATGGATTAAAGAAGGCGCGATTGTAATTGACGTAGGGATTAATCGTCTTGAAGACGGGAAATTAGTCGGCGATGTAGCTTATGATGTTGCCGAACAACGTGCGAGCTTTATCACGCCAGTTCCAGGTGGTGTAGGCCCTATGACAGTTGCTAGCCTAATTGAAAATACCCTGGAAGCTTGCGAAAAATATCATAGCTAATGCAATTTTAACTGAGCTCTTTTAACAATAAAAAACCGCTTAAAAGCGGTTTTTTATTTTTTGGCACTAGCTTACGCTTTGCGCCACGTTGTTTTACCAGCACTGTCTTCGAGTATGATCTTCATGGCATTTAATTTGTCACGCGCATCATCTGCAAGCGCCCAATTTTTATCAGCTCGCGCTTGGTTTCGCTGTGCAATTAAGGCTTCGATTTGCGCCACTTCATCTTCGTCTTGATTTCCTTGTAAAAAACTCTCAGGCTCTTGCTGAGCAATTCCAAGTACTTCTGTAATCGTTTTTAGAACAAAGACAAGTTCAGCAGCTTTTTTAACGTCAGACTCTTTAACTCGATTAATTTCTTTCGCTAATTCAAATACTACAGGTAACGCTTCTGGGGTATTAAAATCATCATTCATTGCTTGGCGAAATTTTGCCACGTATTCGTTAGCAGCCAAATCGATAGGTGCAGGTGTCACACCACGTAAAGCCGTATAAATACGCTCTAATGACGAACGTGCTTGATCTAAATTTTCTTGTGAATAATTAAGCTGACTGCGGTAATGGCCATTAATTAAGAAAAAACGCACCGTCTCACGGTCGTATTGTTTTAATACTTCACGCACAGTAAAAAAGTTATTAAGCGACTTTGACATTTTTTCTTTGTTAACTTGCACCATACCGGTGTGGATCCAAGTATTTACATACTTTTGACCTGATGCACAGCATGATTGTGCAATCTCATTTTCATGATGCGGAAATTGTAAATCCGAGCCACCGCCATGAATATCAAAATGATCGCCCAAATGTTTTGAACTCATAGCTGAGCATTCAATGTGCCAACCCGGACGACCTGCACCCCATGGCGACTCCCAACTAGGCTCTTGTGGTTTTGCCTTTTTCCAAAGTACAAAATCAAGCGGATCATCTTTACCCATGTCGACTTCGACTCGAGCGCCAGCTTGGAGCATCGATAAATCTTGTTGTGATAATGCACCATACGCAGCAAAAGTTGATACATCAAACAAAACGTCACCATTGCCAGCAATGTAAGCATGCCCTTTTTCAATAAGGCGCTCAACCATCGCGATAATTTCTGGCATATGACCGGTTACCGTTGGCTCAATATCGGCAGGTAACATATTGAGTGCTGTAAAATCTTCATGCATGGCTTTCGTCATGCGAACGGTTAAATCATTAATTTCTTCGTTATTTTCTTGAGCACGCTTAATAATTTTATCATCAACGTCAGTGATATTACGTACATAAGTCACGTCATACCCTAAATGGCGAAAATAGCGATTCATCACATCAAACGATACATAAGTGCGCGCATGACCCACATGGCAATAATCATAAATGGTAATACCGCACACATACATGCTGATTTTACCAGCAACCATTGGTTTAAATTGTTCTTTTTGACGGGTAAGTGTGTTGTATATTTGTACCATTGATTAACTATCCTTTTTTTAGGCTAAGTAGTTATATTATCACCTCAATCGCCTACGCTCTATACCTTTGTGAATTACTCTTAACTAAGATAAAATGATCGTCGACTTTTTATTATTGAATAGGAATAAGCATGGTTGTTTTACATACTAACTTTGGTGATATCAAACTTACGATGCATCAGAATGAAGCTCCAAAGACTGTTGAGAACTTTTTAAACTACGCTAACTCAGGTTTTTATAACGGCACTATCTTTCACCGTGTCATCGATGGTTTTATGGTTCAAGGCGGTGGATTCGCACCGGGTATGGAACAAAAAGAAGTCGGTGAGCCAATTGAAAATGAAGCAAACAACGGCCTTTCTAACAAAGTTGGTACTATTGCTATGGCACGTACACCGGATCCTCACTCGGCGACAGCCCAGTTCTTTATCAATGTAAATAACAATTCATTCTTAAACTTCTCAAGTGCAACATCACAAGGCTATGGCTACTGTGTATTTGCCGAAGTAGTTGAAGGCATGGATGTTGTTGAAAAAATTAAAGCAGTGCCAACTGGCAGCAGTGGCTTTCATCAAGATGTACCGTTAGAAGATGTGATTATCGAACGTGTTTCAGTCGAATCATAAGCTTAATGCGCACTATTACGGTGCGCTTCTTTTAATATCAAAAAAGTATATTTGATAATGCACCACACTCTTTTTATTTCTGATTTACACCTTAGCGAAGAACGCCCCGACATTAGTGCTGCTTTTTTTGATTTTTTAACAGAACACGTCAACACAGAAACCGATGCATTATACATATTAGGGGATTTCTTTGAAGTCTGGGTTGGTGACGACCATCAAACACAATTAACGATTTCGATTGCATCAAAACTTCATGGGATCAGTCAATCCGGTATACCCATTTATTTTGTACATGGTAATCGTGACTTCCTAATAGGAAAAAAGTACGCTAGGCAATGTGGTATGTCACTTTTACCCGAGCAAACCGTCATTAATCTCTATGGGGAAAACGCCATCATTTTACATGGAGATGAGATGTGTACGGATGACACAGAATATCAAAAATTTCGAAAAAAAAGCCGCGGTTGGTGGTGGCCTAAATTGATGCTCAGCTTACCTCTTTGGTATCGCCAATCTGTAGCAAGAAAAGCTAGAATAAAAAGTAAATTAACTCAGCAAAGTAAAAATTCCGAAATATTGGATGTCACTCAACAATCAGTTAATGCGATGTTTGAAAAATATAATACTCAATTAATGATCCATGGACACACCCATCGCCCCAATGTGCACACTGTTACAAATAAAGGAAAAGAATGCATACGTATCGTACTAGGTGATTGGTATCAGCAAGGCTCTTATTTAAAAGTAACCGAAACAAATAAAGAGCTCATTAATAATCCTTTTAAAGAATGAAATACATAAGATTGACCCGATAATTAGTCTAAACTAATACCCATGGTAAATATTTAAATTAATTACGATGCGCTACATACTTGTAGTATTGTCCTTACTTATGAGCAGTTTTTATGTTGCATCCCAAAATGTTGATGTGATTGCCATCGAATATCCGCCATATACTTCGCAAACAGAACCTCATTATGGGCTGTCTTTTTACGAACTTACTCAACACTTCAAACAGCAAAAAATAACCTTCACGCCTTTATTTTTACCTCCAGCTCGCGCCGCATACCATCTAAAAAGTGCTAAATGGTGTCTCAGCTTTTATCCACCACTTGAACAAAACACCTATCCTGAAATCGTGCTTAATGAACATGTTGTAAAACTAGGATTATATCGTAAGGCAAAAGCCACGCCTTTTAGTTGGGAGTCACTGAATGAACTCAGAGGGAAAAAGATTGCCATGCTCAGGAGCAATAACCGATTAAGTGAGTTAATGAACCAATTTATTAATGTGAATATTGAGCAAATCTTTGTTGAAAATATTGCTCAAGGTCTGATGTTATTAGATAAAGACCGTGTGGATTACGCTTTTTCTGACTTAGCTGGTGGAAATTACAACATCAAGCAGTTAGGTTTAAATCATAATAACTTTCAATTCTCAAGCAGTTACCTACTAGAAACTAAAATTAAAGTATGGCGTAACCCTAACTGCAATATTATAGAGCCGAATTAACCGTAACAGGTTTCCCTGAATGAAATTTAAAGTCCGGATCATCAGAATCTATCAATTGAGCCTCCAGTTCTGCAAAAAAAGCAATTCGCTCTTTGACATTAAACCGCACAGGATCCGTTTGTAATGCGACATCATTAGCAAGAGCGATATAATCTTGATAATGCCTTGCTTCTGAGCGCAATAATGAAATGTAAAACTTTGCTAAGTCCTCTTCAAGAAAAGGGGCTAATTTTGCAAAGCGTTCGCACGAGCGGGCCTCAATAAAAGCACCGATGATCAATTTATCAATTAAAGCTGCGGGTTCATAAGTGCGCACATGTTTAATCATACTTGCTGCATAACGAGAAGCCGAAGATGGTTCAATACTAAAACCACGCTGCTGAATAATAGCCAAGACTTGCTCAAAATGATGAAGTTCTTCTTTGATCAAACGCACCATTTTATCAAGAATATCTTGATTAAGGTTATCCCCAGTTTTGGCTTTAAGCTCACCGACTAGCGCATTTTTACCCTCACTAAAGAGGCCATCACCGATACCTCGATAAACAAAATCTTCATAAGGTTTGAGCCATGCAAGCAAATCACGGGCACTTTGATCGTCGATTGCATATTTACGGATTAAAAAAGCCGCAGATTGTGCAGCTTTTAGCTCACAATGCATATGATCAAGTAGCAATACATGTAAATTATTAGGCTTAATAGCTTCAACGACCCATTCATTCGGTGTTTCACATTGAAGAAACTCATAAATAGGATTGAGTAAGGTTTGGTATTTTTCTAACATAATTTCAACTGCAATAATTCAAACATTTCTATTGTATCACAGCATTGACAATCAATAAGTGCTTAAAATAAGCGCTTTTGTCACAATATATGCAACGTTTAAGTCCTAGCTTGACAAAGGTTAACCTGTAGTTAATACCTTAATAAGTAGAATGTACAAAAAAACAACATAATTACTTTACTTTGGGAAATAGGAATATACTTATGATATTGAATCACTTATGGGGTATTTACGCCCATCCAAAAGAAGAATGGCATTCGATTGACGATCGCCACGAAAGTTTAAAGTACAGTTTATCTCATATTTTGCTGATTGCATTGATCCCTTCACTCATGGGCTATTACTCTGCAGTTTACCTTGGTTGGAGTATCGGTTCTGGAAAAGATATATTCTTAACTTCTCAGAGTGCGTCTATTATAGCGGTTGCAATGTATTTTGCCTTAATAGCTGGCGTATTTGCCCTCGCGTATCTCGCCCTTTGGATGGCACAGACATTTGGTGCGACACCTACTTATACCCAAACCCTTGAGTTATCTGCTTATACTGCAACACCGATTTTTATGGCTGCATTCTCTGCATTTTATCCAGAACTTTGGTTTATTGTGTGTGTTGGATTAGCTGCACTAGCCTACTCCGTATATTTACTCTATACCGGCGTACCAATTTTAATGCACATCCCTGAAGAGCGTGGTTTCATTTATGCAAGCTCTGTTGTAACTAGTGGGTTAATATTATTGGTAATCATATTAGCTGCAACAGCTATTATGTGGACCTCTGGATATGCACCGGTATTTAATTAATTTTCACTTTCCTTAAGTTAACAAAAAAGGAGCTATCGCTCCTTTTTTTATTAATTATCAATTGACCAAATTATTCTGTCGAGTCTTGGTTATGTAATTCTAAACCTGATGACATAGCATCTTCACGATGTGATTTAGCTGCATCGTTACGTAATGATTCAATACGATTTAAGTACTCTTGGTCTATATCACCAGTTACATAATGACCATCAAATACTGATGTTTCGAACTGTTTAATTTCAGGGTTTTCTTTACCAACAGCTTCAATTAAATCTGGCAATGATTGGTAGATAAGGCCATCTGAACCAATATAAGCATTAATATCTTCAACTTCACGACCATGAGCAATAAGCTCAGTCGCTGAAGGCATATCGATACCATAGACGTTCGGGAAACGCACTTCAGGGGCTGCGGATGCGAAATAAACATGTTTAGCCCCCGCTTCACGAGCCATCTCTACAATTTGAGCAGATGTTGTGCCACGAACAATCGAATCATCAACAAGCAATACATTTTTGCCTTTAAACTCACGAGCGATAGCGTTAAGTTTACGTCGTACTGATTTTTTACGTTCTTCTTGGCCAGGCATAATAAACGTACGACCAATATAACGGTTTTTAACAAAACCTTGACGGTACGGCACATTTAATACAGATGCAATTTCAAGAGCGATATCACACGACGTTTCAGGAATTGGGATTACAACATCAATTTCTTTGTCTGCCCATTCGCGCGCGATTTTCTCACCTAATTTCGTGCCCATGTTCACACGTGTCGCATAAACTGACATTTTATCAATCGTAGAATCAGGGCGTGCAAAATAAACAAATTCAAAAATACAAGGAGAATAAGTCGCATGCTCAGCACACTGCTGCGAGTAGAGTTGACCTTCGTTCGTCACAAAAATAGCTTCGCCAGGGGCAACATCACGTACAAAGTGAAAACCATCAGCATCGAGGGCTACGCTTTCAGAAGCAAACATGTATTCAATGCCTTTGCTCGTTTCGCGCTTACCAAAAACTAACGGACGGATACCATTTGCATCGCGAAACGCTAGCATGCCATGGCCGATGATCATTGCAATTGCCGCATAACCACCCACTACTTTTTCATTTACTGTTGTGACAGCCTTAAAAATATGTTCAGGTGATAAATGCAATGTATCTGGTTTTGATAATTCATGCGCTAATACATTCAATAATACTTCTGAATCTGAAGTGGTATTGACATGACGTTTAGCGACCGAAAATAGCTCTTCTTTTAATGCTTCAGCATTAGTTAAATTACCATTGTGGGCAAGTGAAATACCAAACGGTGAATTAACATAAAAAGGTTGCGCTTCAGCAGAGCTTGATGAGCCTGCTGTAGGATAACGTACATGGCCAATACCCATGTTACCTTGTAAACGCTTCATATGACGAGTGTGGAACACGTCTTTCACTAAACCATTATCTTTACGTAAACTAAACGTATTGCGATCGATAGTGATGATGCCTGCAGCATCTTGTCCTCTATGTTGTAACACAGTTAAGCCATCATAAATCGCCTGATTAACAGGAGATGTTCCGACTATACCAACAATACCGCACATGTAATTATCCTCGCCGATTAACGGGTTACAGAAGTTAGAAAGCTTGAGTTATTTTCTAAATAGGTAAAAAACCATTCAATAACAAAGCCAAATTCAGGAATTAAGATTGAGCTAGTCCACCACTGCGTTTTAGGTGCAGAAGTAAAAGCATCGAGAAAAAATAAGATGGAGCTAACAACCAGTACGCCCCTGAGGCCACCAAAAACTAAACCAAATACACGGTCTGTTCCTGACAATCCTGTACGCTGTACTAGTTGACCAAGAATATAATTTAAAATACCGCCCACAATAAGTGTGGCGATAAATAGAATCGCAACAGCCGCTGCATTTCGCAATAAAGGCTCTGATATTTGAGTTAAAAATGCAGCTAAGTTTTGATAAAAAATACTAGAGATGAAAAATGCACCTGCCCAGACAGCAAGCGACATGGCTTCTTTTACAAAACCACGAAGTAAACTAACACATGTCGAAATCGCAATAATACCTAAGATGGTATAATCAACCCAGATCATAAAAAACCAGCCATAGTTAATTTCGGGCGCATTCTATAAGACCGAAGGCTAAATTGCCAGATCATTTTGAAACTTCGAATACGGTAACCTTACCATTTAACTTTGTTAACTCTTTCAATCTTGATAGTTTTTGCTCTAATATTTCTTTTTTTAGCTCTGGGCCTACAAACACTTTTGTCAAAGTACCTGAAGGGGTTTCGACAGGTCGTGTAAAGGCTGTAAAGCCGGAACTTTTGAGTTTAGCAAGCAGCTTTTGCACATTTTCTTGATCTGAAAAGCTACCAAGTTGAATAACATAGGCAAATTGTTCTAAGTTTGATTCATTTGGACGTTCAAATTGTGTCGCAGGCTCAAACGTTGTAACTTGAACATTTTTTTGCTCAGAACTATTTTCCGGTTCATGAATTAACTCATCAGAAGAAGGTGCACTCTCCTCAAGACTAAGCAAGGCATCACTTGGAACTTCATCTTCAAGGACAACGTTTTCCTGTGGTAATTGCGCTTGAATTTCGTCCTCACTTAGTGGTTTTTGCAAATCAAACTTTTTAAATTCAGGTCTATCAGGGATAGTTTTAAAGCCTTCTTTTAATTGTACTTTTTCACCATCCAAAATATTTGGAATAAATACTATTGCTGCGACAAGCACAATAACAGTACCCACAAGTCGATTTACAAAAACTGAGTTCACCTAAGCTTCCTCTTTACTTCGCCAGTATGAAATTGCATCAGCTACCGTATAAAACGAACCAAATACAATCAACATCTGTTTATTGTTTGTTATCTGTTCATTATCCAACGCTATTGCTACAGAAGCAAACTTTTGCAATGCTTCAATACCAAGTTCAGCTAATACGCCCGCCATAAAGTCAGCGTCAGCGCCTCTTGGACCAGCCAACGTTGCAACTTGCCATTGATCTACCACTGGTAGTAAGTGCTTTAGCGCTGAAGGTTGATCTTTATCTTTTAGCATACCCACTAGCGCATTGATTTGATAACCTTCTGCTTTATAGGCTTTAAGCTTAGAGGCAAGATACGCTGCTGATTCTGGATTGTGAGCCACATCAACAACCACCAGAGGCTTTTGACTCAAAACTTGAAAACGCCCTTCCACAGTCAAACGGCCTAATTGCGCTTGAATATCCTGCTCGCTCGGTAAGAGGCCTAACTGATTAAGTGTTGCAAGTGCAGTTGAGACATTTTGAGCGGGAATAGCAGGTTGGGTAAATGCTATTTTTTTATCACCACTTTGCCATAGATAGCCATGCTCGTTTTGGCTTAAATTAAAATCTTGCTGCGCTAAAAAAAGGTTAGCTCCAATCGCTTTAGCATGGTTTAGAATGCTCATCGGAATTGCAAGGTCGCCCACAATCGCGGGAGTTGTCGCTCTAAATATCCCTGCTTTTTCAAAACCTACCAGCTCACGAGTATCGCCTAAATATTCTTTATGGTCTAAATCGATTGTGGTGATCACTGAGGCTATTGGCGTCACAATATTTGTAGCATCAAGCCTGCCGCCTAAACCGACCTCGAGTAAAATAAAATCAGGTTGAGTATGGCGAAATATTTCAAGAGCGCCCAAAGTGCCAAACTCAAAATAGGTCATAGAAATATCACCACGACCTTTTTCAAGAGCATCAAAAGCGGCAACATGATAATAATCTTCTAGCTGCTGACCGTTTAAACGTACACGCTCGTTGTATTTTATAAGGTGAGGAGAAGCATAAGTACCAACCGTAAAGTTTTGTGCTAACAGCAATGCTTCTAAACAACGTGCTGTTGTGCCCTTACCATTTGTACCCGCAATAAGAATTATCTTACTTTTAAGAGAAAGGAGCCCCATTTTTTCGGCAACAGCCGTAACTCGCGCTAAACCCATTTCAATATTGGTAGGATGTATGCCTTCTAAATAACAAAGCCAATCATCAAGGCTAGATGATTGGCTAGGAATGTATTGTGTCATTAATAAATTTCAACAATTAAAATAATATTATACAACTCTATGTTCTTGATCAGGTGATGGTAAGCCCATGAACTTTGCAACTAGTCGGCCTAGTTTATCACGCATCTCACGGCGGTCGACTATCATGTCTATCGCACCATGTTCAAGTAAAAACTCACTGCGTTGAAAGCCTTCAGGCAAAGTTTCACGTACTGTTTGCTCTATAACACGCGGGCCTGCAAAACCGATTAACGCTTTAGGCTCCGCAACGTTAATATCACCTAGCATAGCTAATGAAGCTGATACGCCACCCATAGTAGGATCAGTCAAAACCGAAATAAATGGTAGACCTTTTTCACTCATTTTGGCTAGCGCTGCACTGGTTTTGGCCATTTGCATTAGTGACATCAAGGCTTCTTGCATACGTGCACCGCCCGAGGCTGAAAAACAAACAAGTGGCATATTATGTTCTAGGCATAAATTAACCGCATCAACGAAACGTGCACCAACAACCGATGCCATTGAACCGCCCATAAATGAGAACTCAAAGGCTACAGCTGCAACAGGAACACCTTTTAGGCGGCCTGTCATTGCAACTAAAGCGTCTTTTTCACCACTTACTTTTTGTGCAGCTGTAATACGGTCGCTGTATTTTTTTGAATCTTTAAATTTTAGGATGTCTTTTGGCTCATGCTCAGTACCAATCTCAACTCGATCCCCATCATCTAAAAAACACTCCAGTCGTTTACGAGCACTGATCCGCATGTGGTGACCACACTTAGGACATACACCAAGCTCTTTTTCGAGTTCAGCTTTATATAAAATAGCATCGCAGTCGCTACATTTAGCCCAAACACCTTCTGGGATTTCCTTACGGCCTGACGATTTTGTTTTAGGTAAGATCTTTTCTAACCAGCTCATTCGCAATTCTCTTAATGCTAATATTTTATCGCTCGCTGACTGCCAAACTGCGCAGACAAATTTTCCCAATTAAACCATTATTTCGTAGACTAAGGTATAAAAAACTGGTCTTAACTGTCAGTCTAACTACTTTAAGTCATTTAATTTATTCATAATCAGGTAAAAATAGAGGCCCAGGCTGAGTTTTTGGTATGCCCCACTGCTTTGGGTAATCAACATCAACCAGATATAAACCAGCGGCTTTAGCAGTAGCACTTGCTTTGGTTCTATCTTTTAAATCGAGCACTTCTTTCATCCAACTCGGTGGATATTTACCAATCCCAATATCAATTAAGCAGCCGGTGATATTTCGCACCATATGATGTAAAAAGGCATTCGCTTTGATATCTATCACAACATAATCACCAAAACGGTCTACTCTCAAGTGCATAATGTTACGAAAAGGAGTGTTTGATTGGCAATGGACAGCGCGAAATGAGGTAAAGTCATTTTCACCTAATAAATAACCGCAAGCCTGTTGCATCAATGTTTCATCTAATGGCAAGTGATAATGACTCAAACCATTTTTTAAAATGCCAGGTCGGCTATTTTGATTGATTATCACATAACGATAACGTCTTGCGGTCGCACTAAAGCGGGCATGAAAATCAGCAGGTACTTCCTGCGCCCAACGAACCGCTATCGCATCAGGTAATAACGAATTAGCCCCTAAATAAAATGCACTTAAGTCACGTTCGGCCTCAGTATCAAAATGAACAACTTGTCCCGTACCATGAACGCCTGAATCAGTTCGCCCAGCACAAAACACTTCAACAGGATGATTACAGATCCGAGATAAAGCTTGTTCAACCTCTTGTTGCACACTTATGACGTTATTTTGTCGTTGCCAACCAAAATAATTAGAACCATCATATTCAATACCTAACGCAATCCGCATATTGTCCTACTGACCTAAATAAAAGAAACACAGTATTATATAAAAATACCCAACAAACCAAAAGCCTTGATTAGCTGACCAAATATAAGCCTTAAAATAAAAAACCAGTGGTCTTTTCCACTGGTTTATACCTAACTAGTTATGAATACTTATTTAAGTCTATTAAGTAAACGGCCAGCTTCTTGCTGCACATCTGCGGGGCCATTATCAATTACATCTTGTACTGTTTTAAGTGCGTTATCATAATCTTCAATTTCTAGGTAAGCACGAGCTAAATCAAGTTTTGCCGAAAAGCCTCCGCTTTCACTATCAACATCTAAGCCAGGCTCTTTGGCTAACAGTTCATCAAACTCACTCAAGCCAAAATTAATTTTTACTTTATCATAAGGTTCATCTTCAAGAACTTGATCGTCACTGTCTTCCAGAAGCTGCTCAATATCAAGGTAATCTTCTTCTAAATCATCTGATTGGGCAACTGTTAAAGGTTCGGCTAAAAGTGACTCATCAGCCAGCAAGTTATCAAAATCTAACTCAAAATCTTGTAAATCGTCAGAGTTAATATCATCATCGCTTTCTAACTCGCTCAGCAACGAGTCAAAATCAGTATGCTCAAGCGGATCTAATAACGCATCATCTAACTCATCATCACCATCAAGATCATCGAGTATGTAACCGTCGTCATTTTCTTCAAGTAAAGAATCAAATTTGGCATCGAGTTCACTTTTAACATCAATTTCTTGCTCTATGCTTTGCAAATCAGCTTCTAAATCGGCAATTTTTTGATTGAAATCAGTTTGACTAAAAGCATCTACCTCATCATCAAAATCAGCAAGCTCAAAATCTTCCACAAAATCATCTTCAGATATTTCTAAATCAGTTTCGATATCTGAATGACCCGAGTTTAGCGACGCTTGTAGCTCTTTTTCTGTTTGAGATGGCTGTAAATTTGACTGACCAAAGTCAGCCATATTCAATTCAGCCAATGCCTCATCTAACTCGAGCTCCGGATATTCTTCTAACTCAATACTCGGTGTGTCAGCTCTTAACTGTTCAATATCAGTAGAGAAATCAACCTCATCTTCGGTATCATCAGCCAAATCAATATCATCTGATATGAAGTTATCATCGATTGCTTGATCTGACGGTAATTCAGCTCCCGCTAAATCTTGAGGTACAGAAATATCTTCGTTTAACTTATTAGCCTCTATACCATCTGTTGATGACTCTTCTGCCTCAAACGTATCCATCTCAGCAAGAGGGTCATCACCGAGCTCAATTTCACCATCCAGATCGATTTCACCATCGAGGTCTATTTCTTCTGAATCAAAATTATCTAAATTTTGATGATAAATATTCTGCTCATCTAATTCAGAGTTCACCTCTGGCTTATGCTCGCTATTAGCATTTTGAGGAGTTAATTGCTCTAAACCGCTATCATCTAGCTGACTGGCTATCTCGTCATTATCTGATGCTTTATTGTTTGGAGCATCTAAATCATCAATGTTATCGGTTAAATCATTTACATCACTTTCAAGATCGTTCGGTAAATCATTCTGCACCTGAGCACTTGGCGTTTCGTCCTCAATATCATCAAGCAGCCCATCAAGATCATCTAACTCAGTAAGCTCGTCTGATGATGATTCAAGTAGGTTATCCAAATCATCAATGTCGTCGGTTAAATCACTTGCATCATCTTCAAGGTCGCTCGGTAAATCATTCTGCACCTGAGCACTTGGCGCTTCGTCCTCAACATCATCAAGCGCATCATCAAGCGGCCCATCAAGATCATCTAACTCAGTAAGCTCGTCTGATGATTCAAGTAGGTTATCCAAATCATCAATGTCGTCGGTTAAATCACTTGCATCATCTTCAAGGTCGCTCGGTAAATCATTCTGCGCTTGAGCACTTGGCGTTTCGTCCTCAACATCATCAAGCGGCCCATCAAGATCATCTAACTCAGTAAGCTCGTCTGATGATGATTCAAGTAGGTTATCCAAATCATCAATGTCGTCGGTTAAATCACTTGCATCATCTTCAAGGTCGCTCGGTAAATCATTCTGCGCTTGAGCACTTGGCGTTTCGTCCTCAACATCATCAAGCGCATCATCAAGCGGCCCATCAAGGTCATCTAACTCAGTAAGCTCGTCTGATGATTCAAGTAGGTTATCCAAATCATCAATGTCGTCGGTTAAATCACTTGCATCATCTTCAAGGTCGCTCGGTAAATCATTCTGCGCTTGAGCACTTGGCGCTGCGTCCTCAACATCCTCAAGCAGCCCATCAAGGTCATCTAACTCAGTAAGCTCGTCTGATGATGATTCAAGTAGGTTATCCAAATCATCAATGTTATCGGTTAAATCGCCAGTGTCACTTTCAAGATCGCTCGGTAAATCATTCTGCACCTGAGCACTTGGCGTTTCGTCTTCAATATCATCAAGCGCATCATCAAGCAGCCCATCAAGATCATCTAACTCAGTAAGCTCGTCTGATGATGATTCAAGTAGGTTATCCAAATCATCAATGTCGTCGGTTAAATCACTTGCATCATCTTCAAGGTCGCTCGGTAAATCATTCTGCACCTGAGCACTTGCCGTTTCGTCTTCAATATCATCAAGCGCATCATCAAGCGCCCATCAAGATCATCTAACTCAGTAAGCTCGTCTGATGATTCAAGTAGGTTATCCAAATCATCAATGTCGTCGGTTAAATCACTTGCATCATCTTCAAGGTCGCTCGGTAAATCATTCTGCACCTGAGCACTTGGCGTTTCGTCCTCAACATCCTCAAGCAGCGCATCAAGGTCATCTAACTCAGTAAGCTCGTCTGATGATGATTCAAGTAGGTTATCCAAATCATCAATGTCGTCGGTTAAATCGCCAGTGTCACTTTCAAGATCGCTCGGTAAATCATTCTGCGCTTGAGCACTTGGCGTTTCGTTCATACCATCAAGCAAGGTATCAATATCATCTAAGTCTGCAATATCTTCTGATGACTCAAGCAAGCTGTCTAAATTATCATCTAAATCAGCCGAATCAATCACTTCAATATCATTATCCGATACTTCATCAGCTTGAACAGAACTGAGTAAATCATCAATATCATCTAAATCAGTTGGAATATCATCACTGTCTTTTTGATTACTATCTAATAATGAATCAATATCATCGTCTTGGATTTGGGTGTTTGTATCACTCAGCTCATCCATAATCCCATCAATATCAACATCACCTACGATAGAATCCTCGGGCTCTAATTCTTCAGGAATATCAATTTCAATATCCGTATCAGGTAATAAATCATCATCACTATCAAAATCTTGCTGTAGCAATGCATCAATATCATCTTCATTTAAAATATTGTTCGGATCGATAGCATCCGATGCCAGATCAGGAACCAAATCGTCCAACTCATCAGAGCCATCATCGAAAACTAAATCATCACTGAGTAAACCATCTAATTCATCTTGATTAAGTAATGAATCACCCTCGAAATCATCTAAATCGAGTTCAGGTTCATCTTCTTCATATAGAATGTCGTCAGGCTCTGGCAGCATGTCATCACTCTCGAGTGCGTCATCAAGCTGAATCGAGTCATTCAATAAATCGTCGAGTGTATCGTCAGCAAGGCTGTCATCGACACTCATTAAATCAGGCGAGTCGGCTTCAAAAGGAGGCGGAGGGGGGGCTGGAGCAACGACCGGTTTTGTTGGTGTATCAAAAATGTTTTCTGGCTCTTGTTCTGCCGCTTTGCGGTTTCGAAGAAATAAGTAGCCACCAGCCAGCGCTAGAATAGCGGGTACCGATCCAAATAGCAGCCAAGTTAATGGGCTTGAAAAAAACTTTGACCAGCTAAATCCAGCTTCTTTCTCAAGCAATTCAGCTTTTTGTTGTGCTAAAAGCTCATTTTGCATCGATAGCATTTCACGTAACTGCTGCTGAATTAAGCTATCGTTACCAAGCTGCTCTTTGACGCCATCGAGTTCAGACGAAATACTTTCAAGTTGTGATTTGAGCTTATTATTCTCAACTAAAATTGTTTCGACATTATCAACTGACTCTTTAAATTTTTTCTGTAAATCAACCAACCGATCACTTTGATCTTGCTTAAGTTCGTTAAGCTCTTTTTTTATCTCTTGTTTTGCATCTTCAACGTCCGACTGACGTGCTTGCGTTACTTTTTTCTCAACAAGATTAATTGTTGAGCTATCTAAGGTACCATTTTTCTTTTTCTCCCATATTGCATCGTCTTGGTCTGACTTTTGGCGGGCAAGCTCAGGCTCTATGCTGCGAATTTCAGCCATAGAAGGTATCTTTAGATAGGCACCATCACGGATGTGATTAATATTTTTATCAAGAAAGGAATCCGGATTCTTTTCATATAACGCCTGCATCACTTGATAAATAGATACCGAGCTGTCTGGGCGAATTTTCACCGCAATACGCCATAAAGTGTCACTTTCTTTCACAGGGCCAAATGAGCGACCTTGTTGACCATAGTCAACACCTTTAGGTCCTTTTAATCGAGTCACTTCACCACTTGCCGAACTTGGTGTTATCACCAGCACAGACATTAAAAGTAAAATTGAGGCTAAACCACGCATGCTATTCCTTTACTTTCTGAAAAATGTTCGACTAAACAACAGAGATTAATCAAACTGGGTTATATATAAATTTGCAAGCTTCGTTCCAATCCCAAACTATAAACCAGTTGATCGCGAATATCCATTGAAAGACTTTAAGAATGAATGCCTTAGATGAGTTGAATTGATATTTATAATAAAAAAATGAATTGCATAATTAACTTTTCAGTTACAGGGACAGACAAAATGATAAATTCCCATCAAATTCAGCTATTTAAACACTCAATGACTTGCTCTTTATTTTAAAACATAGGACCAGAGTTTTATTACTTTTTATCCATTTGATTGTTTTGTGCACCGCTATTGTATTTTTTGACTGCTGTGTTATCTCAATAAATGCATTTATTGACTGTAAGCGGCAATCTTTGCCACCTTCATTTTATAAAAAAAGCAGGTTTTCACCTGCTTTATAAAATAGAAACCTATGTAATCGTTGGTTTTAATCGCTCACTGATTATAAGTACGATTCAATTAACGCTTCGGCTATTTGTACACTATTGGTTGCGGCACCCTTACGTGTGTTATCAGCCACAACCCACATATTTAAACCATGAGGATGGCTAATATCTTGGCGTAACCGCCCAACATAAACGGTATCATTGCCACTTGCATCAGAAACTGGTGTTGGGTAATCGTCTGCAGCATCTATGAATTCAACGCCTGGCGCATCACGCAACAATTCTTTGATGTGTTCTATGTCATATGGCATACGCGTTTCAAGATGAATTGCTTCTGCATGACCAAAGAATACCGGCACTCGCACTGCCGTTGGGTTAATTGCAATTGTGCTATCACCCAAGATTTTTTGCGTTTCATTAACGATTTTCATTTCTTCTTTGGTGTAACCATTGTCAGTAAAATCATCAATTTGTGGAATAACATTAAATGCAATTTGCTTTTGGAAAACTTGATTGTCCATCGGGCGCGCATTCATGAGGTTAGCGGTTTGTTTTGCTAACTCATCAACCGCTTCTTTGCCTGCACCCGATACCGCCTGATACGTACAAATATTAATTCTATCAATACCATATGCGTCATATATTGGTTTAATAGCCAACAACATTTGAATCGTAGAACAATTTGGATTAGCGATAATATTACGGTTACGATAATCCTCTAAGCTGGTTAAATTCACCTCAGGCACGACAAGCGGAATGTCGAAATCATTGCGAAAAGCCGATGTATTATCAATCACGATACAGCCTGCATCCGCTGCTTTTTCTGCATACTGCAGAGATACTTCGCTACCTGCTGAGAAAATTGCAATATGTGCCAAGCTAAAATCAAAATTTGCCACATCTTGGACTTCGATGTCTTGCCCATCAAAACGAATATCTTCCCCTGCACTGCGGCTGCTTGCTAACAAATACAAGGTATCAACAGGAAATTTTCGATCAGATAATGTTTCAATGATTTGACGACCCACTAAACCGGTCGCACCTAAAATAGCAATATTATATTTTTGTGACATGACGTTACCTTAAATCAAATTTGTACGATTGCCGATGTTAAAACCGAGCTGTTCAAGCATTTGCGCTTGCTGTGTTGTTGCACACTCAACCGTCAGAGCGCTGAATTCTCGACGGGTAGGATAATGCTTTCTGAGATAGTCGAAACCTTTACTGTCTAATAATTGAGTCATCAGACCGTGATCGCGGCGGACATCATACACACTATGAACCAAGTTAATAATATCTGATGTGCAAAATGTCTCAGTTATTTTGATATTGCTTATCGCGGGGGCAGGTAAAAAGTCGGTCAGTTGATAACGAGGCAAATCCCCTGAAAGCTGGCATAAAGCATGATAGAGCATTTCGGTACCGCGCGCTTTACCTTCAAGGGTATGCCCTGCAATATGAACCGAGCCAAACTCAACCTTACTCAACAACAATTTGGCGATGTTGGGTTCATTTTCCCATACGTCTAATACCACCGTTAGGCTATTTTCTTTTTCAAGACAAGCTAATAATGCTTGATTGTCAATCACATCACCTCGGCTTGCATTAATGATAATGGCATTATCTTTAAGGCTACTGAGCGTTGTTTGATTGAGTAAATGGCGCGTGGCAAAAGGGCCCTCTTTGACTAAAGGCACATGAAAACTAATCACATCCGCTTGTGCAATTAACGTGTCGTAACTAACAAATTGGTACTCAGACTCGGTTTGCGCCACAAAAGGATCGCAGAGTAAGGTTTTAATCCCAAGAGCGGTTAACTTTTTATGTAAACGGCTTCCTATGCTACCAACCCCAACAATACCAACAACTTTATCGGTTAATGCAAAATGTTGTTGCTGAGCTAACGCACACAAAGTACTGATCACATATTCAGCAACAGCGACCGCATTACAGCCTGGAGCATTAGTAAAACGGATGTTTCGCTCAACAAGGCACGCCTTATCAACATGATCCATACCAATTGTGGCGGTACCGATAAACTTTAATTTATTAGCTTGCGCCAAAACAGCATCATCAATGGTAGTCACTGAGCGAATTAATAATGCATCTACATTATGAAGTTGTTCTGGTGTGAGATGACGACCATCAAAGCGCTCGACATCACCTAAGTGTGAAAAATAAGCTTCGACTAATGGCATATTTTGATCTGCAAGGATTTTCATTCACTCTACCTTTTGAGTTGTAATGTTCGCTATTGTAACTGAGATATACGAGCCAATCAGTAATGCTCAGCAACAAAAAAGCCGCTTTAAAGCGGCTTTTTATTAATGTGCAAAAATAACAGCATTAACCTTTATATTTTTGCATCACTAACGTGGCATTCGTGCCACCAAAACCAAAACTATTAGACATCACTGTGTTTAAAGCAACGTCACGCTTTTGCGTCACGATATCTAAACCAACAGCCTGCTCATCTAATGTATCAATATTGATTGATGGCGCAACAAAACCATGCTCAAGCATTAATAATGAATAAATAGCTTCATGAACACCAGCAGCACCTAAAGCATGACCTGTCATCGCTTTAGTTGCAGAGATAGCAGGTGATTTGCCACCAAATACTTCTTGAATCGCACCTAACTCCTTCACGTCACCAACAGGTGTTGATGTGCCATGAGTATTGAGGTAATCAATTGGAGCGTTTACCGTTGCCATTGCTTGTTGCATACAACGCACTGCGCCTTCGCCTGATGGCGCAACCATGTCGTAACCGTCTGATGTAGCACCATAGCCAACAATTTCAGCATAAATGTGCGCACCACGAGCAAGTGCATGTTCTAATTCTTCAACAACAACAATACCGCCGCCGCCAGAGATAACAAAACCATCGCGGTTTGCATCGTATGTACGTGAGGCTTTTTCAGGTGTTTCATTATATTTTGTTGATAATGCACCCATGGCATCAAATTCCATTGCAAGCGTCCAATGTAATTCTTCACCACCACCGGCAAAAACCACATCTTGCTTACCAAGCTGAATTTGCTCAACCGCGTTACCAATACAATGAGCTGAAGTAGCACAAGCCGAGCTAATCGAATAGTTAACACCTTTAATTTTAAATGGTGTAGCTAAACAAGCTGATGCAGTACTGGCCATTGTGCGAGGTACCATGTATGGGCCCACGCGTTTTACGCCTTTTTCACGTAAAATATCGGCCGCTTCAACTTGGTGTTTAGATGAACCACCACCTGAACCAACAACTAAACCCGTACGTGGGTGAGACACTTGTTCTTCTGTTAATTTTGAATCTTCAATAGCTTGTGCCATAGCAATATATGAATAAGCTGCAGCGTCCCCCATAAAGCGAAGCGCTTTACGGTCAACAAAATCAGCAACATTTATATCTATCGCACCGCAAACTTGGCTGCGTAATTTATATTCTGCAAATTCTTCACTGTATTTGATACCTGAACGACCGGTCTGGAGAGATTCTAATACTTGTTGTTTATCATTACCGATACTAGATACAATACCGATCCCCGTAATTACGGCTCTTTTCATGGGAGTTCCCTTAGTTACAAACTCTATTGCACGCTATTTTACGTGTAAAAATATATAAAACTGGTCAGCTTTCATTGCTTGTTGACCATAATATGTAAAAAATACTGCAAGCAAGCGACAAATCACACACTGAATTTTTATTGTTTGGTCAAAAAACTGTCTTAAAATAAAAGCACTTAGAAAAATAATCGTCTACTAAGTCAAAGTAAAGTGAATACGTTAAAACTACAAAGATATTTATTTTTCTAACGATAAAAATCTACCCAAAGTTAATTAATGTATAAATTACAACCAACAAACACGTAAAACACTCAGCATATCTTAGGGTAAGTGAGTGCACTCACTTTACAAAAAACGTATCATAATAGCACTTTTCTTTGCTGTAATATTTGTCGATGATTGTTAACGCCCCAATCCATTTAAATCCACAAGGCACTCCTGTTTCTGATCACTTTGGTGATGTGTACTTCTCAAATGATGATGGTTTATTAGAATCTCATTATGTTTTTTTTACCCAAAATAATCTTGCTGAGCGCTTAAAGAAAAGCACTGCACAATTTGTAATCGCTGAAACAGGGTTTGGCACTGGGCTTAATTTTCTAAATACTTGGGCACAATTTAATAACATTGCAACACCAAACCAAACCCTGCATTTTGTCTCCTTTGAAAAATACCCAATCGACAAACAAGCGCTTTGCCAAATTCATACAAGATGGCCTCAATTTGCATCACTGACTAAACAATTAATACAACACTACCCTATTAATTTAAGTGGCTGCCATCGTCTAGAGTTCCAAAATGGGCGAGTTATTCTGGATTTATGGTTTGGCGATGTTCACGAATCACTTGCACAAATGCCTTATTCTGCAAATGGATGGATAGATGCATGGTATCTAGATGGCTTTGCGCCGAGTAAAAACCCTCAAATGTGGCAACAAAGCTTATTTGATGCGATGGCTAATTTAGCAAAACAAGATTGCACCTTCGCAACTTTTACCGCAGCTGGTGATGTTAGGCGCGGTTTAATAAAAGCGGGTTTTGTCGTTAAAAAACATCCCGGTTATGGCAAAAAAAGAGAAATGCTTGTCGGGCAACTCGCCTCCATCACCACGAAGCACAATCAAACCCAGTATTTGCCTCGCACTAGTCAGCTGATTAAGAAAATCGCGATTATCGGAGGGGGGCTTGCGGCAGCTAACATGGCAGTCGCATTAGCGAAAAAAAGAATTCCTTTTACCGTGTATTGCAAAGATGCAGCGCCAGCAATGGGCGCTTCACACAACCAGCAAGGTGCGCTGTACCCTCACCTTCAAGTTGATTTGAGTAACAGTAGTGAGTTTTTTGCTCATGGTTTTTATTATGCTCGCAGACTTTATGATGAATTAAACACCACAGGTTTTTCATTTGATCACAGCTGGTGCGGTGTATTATTACAAGCAGTAAAACCTTCAAAACTTGAGTTTCAGCAAAATTTTGTGGCCAAAAATCAATGGCCCAAGGCACTGATCTACCCTGTAACAGCTGAACAAAGCACACAAATAAGTGGTGTAGAAACACCTTATGGTGGGCTGTTTATTCCTGATGGGGGCTGGATAAACCCGCCCTCATTAGTTAAGGCACTTTTTGCTTACGCTCAATCGCTACAAACATTTGAGTGTCATTTTAATAGCCCTGTGACAGAGTTTATTGAACAAAATAGATCATGGCAGCTTAAAATAAATGGCCACCTTAGCGAGCCTTATAGCCAAGTGATTATTGCATGCGCAGAACACAGCAATACATTTAGCCACAGTCGTTGCGTCCCCTTGGTCCCAGTTAGAGGCCAAGTGTCTCATATTAAAACCACCCCAGCATCAACATCATTAAAAACCGTGTTATGCCATAAAGGGTATTTTACTCCACATTATCAAGGACTGCATTGCATGGGAGCAACCTTTACCAAAGGAGATGCTGCTACAGACTTAAGGGCAAGTGATGATGAGCAAAACCTTGAACAATTTATGTCTTTTTATCAAGAATGTGATTTTACAACCAACCTTCAGCAGATTGAATCTGCAAAAGCTGGCATTCGGTGCACTGTGATTGATCACTTACCTTTGGCCGGTCAGCTCATAGACAATGAGGCCTATACCACAAGTTTCGCACCAATCAAAAAAGGGCAATATCATAGCTTTTTACCCTATAATCCCAACACACAGGGGCTTTATTTATTTACCGCTCTTGGTGCCAGAGGGTTATGCAGTGCGCCATTGTTAGCAGAACTGCTGAGCTGTGAATTAACAGGATCCCCTTTACCAGTTAGCAAACGCGTAGCAGATGCAGTGCATCCAGCCCGATTTAACTTTCGCACTTTAAAAAAAGCGCTTTAGTTTGTGCCAACGCAAAATCAGTAACATCAGGTTGACGTAAAATAAATTTTTATAGCTATGCTTAATATTACTAGCTCGTTTATTTTTAAAGGAAAAAACATGGAAAAATCGATAGCCGATATCATGTCTTGTGAGGTTATTACCCTCTCAAGTACCGCCAGCATGTATGAATTACACCAACTGATGAAAGAGCATAATATTCGCCACGTTCCTATTGTTGATGACAATAAATTTGCAGGTGTCGTGACACAAAAATCGGTGCTTGCTAAGGTAATGTATTTGCTTGATTTACATGGTGCCTCAAACTTGAGAAAAGAAGAAAAATCGATTAATGTGATGAGCTTAGTGGATAAAAATGTCGTTTTTGCCAATGCATCAATGCCGCTAAAAGATGCTGCGCAATTTTTTGTAACCAATCGCCACGGTTGCTTGCCTGTGGTCAATAACGACAATCAACTCCAAGGAATTGTAACATCATCAGATTTTGTGCGTTTAGCACTCAAACTATTACAGTAGGAACGAATTATGTTGAGCAAACTAACATCAATGGTTGTAATGAGTGGAATGCTGATTTTAAGCCCTTTTGCTTATGCAGACTTATCATCAATCCCAAAACCAAACAATCTTGATATACGAATGCAGCTTGATGATGAATATCCGATGATCCTCAGCGGTTTTGTTCGTTTAAATGCTCAACAGGTACTGAAGTTTTATTTTGATACTCTTGGCGACCCCATAAAAATGGTAGAAGAGATTGGTCGCCAAACGCTGTTTTTCAAACAAGCAAACCAAAATGTCAAAATAAGTATTTATCAGCAAAAAGACTGGACTGAAATTAGCATAATGGTAACAAAATAGCGTTATTGTTTTGCTATTTGGATAACCACCCTGCGATTCAGTTGGCGTCCTAAAATGGTGGTGTTTGGGGCAATATGCCGTTTTTCACCAAACCCCTCCACTTCAACTCGCTTATCTTCAACTCCCAACTCTGTCATATAGGTTTTGATTGTTAACGCACGTTTTTTTGACAGTTCATCATTTATAGCTCGCCCGCCATAACTATCGGTATACGCTGAAATAAGCACGGATTCGATGTTAGGATCATTTTTTAGGTATTCACCTATCTTATTAAGCCGCTTTTTTGATTCTTTAGTTAATTCACTCGAATTTTTTTGGTAACCCAACACGGTAAACTCAATGTCTTCAAAATTGTAACCAAGCATGTCATCACGGCATTGTAAAAATTGGGTATATTTATCGCGAAAGTTAACCCCGGATAAACCCACTTTTATTTTATCTGCGTCGTTGTACCAATCTTGATAATACAGAGTCGGCATATTTCCTTTTTCAAGTTCTGTCAGTATTAACCATGCCGTTTTATTTTCAGCCTCAGAATCAAACTGCTTTAACAACTTCAAAGAAGCCAACTCCTTGGCTTCATAGCCGGGTTTCCAATGGGGTGGAATAGATTTAATGGCAGCAATATCATACCCATCAGGCTGAATAAGCATATCAACTGTAAAATTTAACGGCTTTGATTTACTCGCGGCAGTTGTAAAAACAACCTGCCCATAATTAGGAATTGGATGGCTGAGTTCACAGCTTAATCGAGACACCTTATCGACTTGCCAAATCGAATTATCCATCGTCGCGTTATAAGTGCGAATAGCCGCTTCACTTTGCCAAGATGCAGCAAAAAAAAAGCACAATGATAAATATGAGATTCGAGACATGGTTCACTCTATTCCAAATAAGTTCTAACATCACGTCGAAAAAACATGATAGGACTAAAAACAATAGCAATTATTGCGCCAACTTTACCTCTCAAACAGTTAAAATTTGACATCATCTACCCACACAGGACAACTAGGCAGCCTTAATCAATAAAAGTACACCAGAGCGAATTTAACAAAGTATGATTAAATTTTTCCTTTAGGTGGTAATTAACGCTAGTTTTTTGACATAATACCCGCCCTTTATTCGATTGACAGTTTATTATGGCTCAAACACAGCAAACATTACTCGCCAAACGCTTTCGCGGCTTTTTTCCTGTTGTCATCGATGTTGAAACAGCTGGTTTTAATAATCAAACTGATGCCTTGCTTGAAATAGCAGTGACAACCTTAAAAATGGATGATGAAGGCGTTTTATCCCTTGATAAAACATTGCACTTTCACATTTCACCATTTGAAGGTGCTAACATTGAACAAGCAGCCATTGAATTTAATGGTATTGACCCATTTAGTGCTTTGCGTGGTGCTGTTGAAGAAAGCGTTGCGTTTAAAGAAATTTGCAAATTTGTAAGTAAATCTCAAAAAGACGCAGGTTGCCAACGTTCAGTGATCGTGGCGCATAATGCATCGTTTGATCAGGGCTTTGTCAATGCAGCCGTTGAGCGCTGCAAAATAAAACGCACGCCATTCCATCCTTTTGTCAGTTTTGATACCACATCATTAGCAGGTTTAGCGCTTGGCCAAACAGTGCTTGCAAAAGCGTGTATTGCAGCTGGCATTGAATTTGATAATAGCCAAGCACATAGTGCGGTTTATGATACAGAACGCACCGCTGAGTTATTTTGTTTTATTGTTAATAAATGGCAGACTCTTGGTGGTTGGCCCATTATTAATCAGCAAGAAGAGGCCAATGAGCAAGACGTTAATTAAAACGTCTGCGTAATTTTACCTTCACTCATGCGTAATAAATGTGGTGGATAAATACGACTGAAAATTTTGTTATCGCGCGCAATTTGTAACTCAACCCCTGGGTGCATCAACTCATTGATTGTCACCCTACTATTTTTAAGCAAACTATTGAGCTTACCCTTTAAAATTTCTTTATTGCGATAAACATGTTTCAACTTTAATAATAATTGCTCATCGCTGGCAGTAATTTTATTTAAATACTGTTGTTTTTGTTGTTTAGAAGGTATTTTTTCGGCTTTTTTTCGTGCTTGACGAAGTGCTGAGGATTTTGCATTTAACGCTTTTTCAAGTTCGGATAACTGGCTCTGCTTTTCTCTTAATTCATGCCAATATTGACCAATACACACTTGTGTTCGAGTTCCTGATGGCGCCCCGAGCTCTCCGGTCTCAACCCGCAACGCGTTCAGTATTTTTCCACCAATTATTTTACCTCGGGGTTTATCTCCTTTGCCAACTCGAATTAAACGCCCAGCAGATAACTCACAATGCAACACTTGCCTATCTATCATTAAATCTTGATTACTGAATATTTGGCTATATTGTGCATACCCTAATGAAATCGAGCCTTTTCCCTTAATTACGCAGGTAAACTCATCGTTCTCTTCACATTTTCTACCAATTGCGCCATTAACAATTGTGATCACTGAATCTGACTCTACAACCGCAGACTCGACAAACCCCATCACGGTAATATCACCACTGGCTTTCACTCTCATACCATCTTTAATATCACCCGATACAATAATACTTCCATCAAATTCAACATGGCCCGTTGTCACATCGATATTGTCATAACAAATAACATCATCAACCCGCATACCACGAGATAAAGCGACAGGTACACCCACAGCGGCAGCAACCAGCACATTTGGATTATTTGGATCAATTGTTGTTCCATCCATCACCATTAAGCTGAAATCTCGACCCGGCTTAGCTATTAACTCATCACCAAAAACAGTAAAACCATCTTCACCTTTGGTTGGTGGGATACGCTGCATAAGTGGCGCACCAGGATTTACAGTAATGATTGCGCCTAAATCACGCATATCTACTTTTCCATCGGCTTGCACCTGCGGACTTAAAATACGATCTTGGGCTGTGGCGCATAAACGGACAAAACGAGTATCATCACCATCTTTGGCTCTGCGCCCGTGGGCAATAATCGCGCTATAACTATCTCCGGCTCTGGTTTCAAATTGTCGACCTAAAAAGTCTTCAATGGCCCTTCCACTGACCCCTTTTTGAACACCAGCATTAATTATGGCCTCTTTGACAATTTCAAATGTGGCAATATTTCCACCTTGAGCAGCAATAAACGTTGCCTGAGCACTCATATTCGTTTCATCTACCCGAATAGAGACTGTTGCATCAACTGCTTTGGCGATAACAAAAGGAGGATTAAGAGATAGCTTAGTGTCTGTAAACAGAGTGCGTATAAATGCTAAATCAATTTGGAACTCACAATATGAAGATGCATCTATAGCTTCTAATAATTGTGATGCCGATGCAGGAAAGCCTGTTTTTACAGGGTGCTGTAGTAATTCAACCGTTCTAGATTGTTCATTAAACTCAAACAAAGACATTAGCAACCTACTTCTATACTCAAGGGCTAAATTGTTTTAACAATTCGTTAAATCATTATTTGAGCATAAGTTTAATTAAATGTTAAGCGTTAGTTTCTCACTAACATTTAAATACAAAGGTGAGTTCAAACAAATAGTTAGAACTCACCCTAAAGTAGTAAAGCCAGTTGATTATACTTTTTACAGCTCAAATTTTGATGTTGCATCAAGTAAATTATCAGACAAACTATGTAAGTTTGTTGCGACTTGTCGCACCTGCGCCAACGATTGTAACGTATCTTCAAACGAACGATGCATGTTTGATACATTCTCAACCACCATGGCAGCGACTGATGTTTGCTCTTCAGTTGCGGCTGCAATCTGGGCATTCATACCATTAATCGCCAAGATTTGATCTGAAATTTTCTTAATTGAACCACCCGTTTGCTGTGCAGCATCGGCATTATTTTTTGCCATATCTCGAGCGGTATTCATCGCACTCACAGACACATTAGCAGCACCAGTCAACGCAGTTAATAACTCTCTAATTTCATTTGTTGATTTTGCGGTACGAGAAGCAAGCTCTCGGACCTCATCGGCTACAACGGCAAAACCACGACCTTGCTCACCTGCACGAGCAGCTTCTATCGCGGCATTTAATGCCAGTAAATTTGTTTGCTCCGCAATTGCTGTAATCACATTTAAAATTTGGCTTACATTTTTTGTATCATTGGCTAATTTATCAATCGTTGCAGAAGCACTATCTATTTCATTACTTAATGCCTGAGATGTCTCTACTGATAATTTAATTTGCCTTAAACTTTGCTCAACTTCTTTTTCAGCTGTTTGAGCAGCATGAGCTGCACTTGCTGCTGAAGAAGAAATATCACCAACACTTTGCTTCATTTCTTCCATGGATTGGCGAACAACCTCTGCATCGCTACTTTGTTGATTTGTAGCTTTTTCTGCTTTTTCCATACCTTGCACTAATCGGGTGGAGTTTTCCATTAACGGCTCAACAACAGCCATAATGTTTAAAACTGCAGCTTTTAAGAGTGCCATAAACCCATTAAAGTTAATCGATACCTGACCGATTTCATCGTGCGAACGCACAGCTAACTGCGAGCTTAAACTACCACCACCATTGGCTAATAATTCAAGAGACCTTGCTGCGTCACTTGCTGAATACCCAATCCCTCTGGCAATAAACACAGCCAAAATAACTAAACCAAGCAACATGACACTACTAATTGTTAGCATCATAACAAGCGCATCCTTAGAACGATTTTGTGTCGCTTGTATCAGTTCAATAAAACGTGCATCCGCTTTTGCATCGATTGCTTTGAAACTTTCAAGCAATCCCTCGTATTTTTTCGATTTTTTTTGCGCGTCTTGCTGAATTTTTGAAAAATCAGCACTGCCATTAATCATATCATTGGCTATTTGCCCTGAGATGGCGGCGTAATTTTCAAGTTGACTCGCTTCTTGCCCTTGGTAGCTTTTATCTAATAACGCTAACTGCGTTAAATTCTCGTTTATCTTTGTCGCTGTTTCTTGGGCTTTTGACACTAAATCAGCATCGCCAAAAGTAACTGCTTGGGTATAAAGTTCATCGAGTTTTTCAAGTAAAAATTTATTCGCCGTAGCTAATTGCACCACTTTAAAAGTCGATGCTTCAAGCTCCTTTAATGCTGTTTCGTTATCTTGTATTGCGTTGTAATTAATGACAGATGAAATTATAAAAATTAAAACAGCAATACTTGTAATGGCATGTATTTTTTTTGTAATACTTAAATTATTGAAGCCAAACCCTGCAGACATAGACGCGATCCTCAAATTAACATTTCGTAACTAAAGTCTTAACTCTTCTAAAGGTAGTTTATTAGGACACTATTACTATAATAATTCTAATATTTTTATCCATTTACTCGATTTTTTTCAACAATAGCTATACTTCAGTTTGCGTAAAGCAAGCCATATTATCTAAATCGGGGATAAAATATGAAGACAACACTCGCACTTGCAGTACTTGCAGCCCTTTCTACATCGTTGCATGCTGAAGTCAATATCACAGGTTTTGCCAGCGTTAACGCCGGTAAAGTATTAAGCGGAGATGGGGTACCACAATATGATGTACCACCCACTTTTTTAGCTGACTACCCAATTGTTAGCGCCTACACTGATGAGTTCAGTTTTGAACCTGAATCACTCTTTGGCCTTCAAGTTAAAGCTGATTTATCAGAAGGCTTATCAGCCACAGCGCAAATAGTGGCGAGGGGAGCCGAAAATTTCGACGCAACGTTCGAATGGGCTTATCTTTCTTACGAAATTAATGACCGCTGGACAATTCAAGCAGGTAAAAAACGCCTACCATTGTTTTATTATTCTGATTTTTATGATGTTGGTTATGCGTATGTATGGATGCGTGCGCCTGCAGATAATTACACATGGCAAATTTTTAACTACAACGGCATCAATTTACTCTACAACGGCTCAATAGGTGATTGGTCTTTATCGGCTAACATTTATGGAGGTCGTGAAGACGATGAAGATAATAAGTTACTTTCTGAGTTTTTCTTCAAAGAAAAGACTCGTGAAATTTGGAAAGACATTTTAGGCGGCGTGGTAACCGTCAGTAATGATTGGCTAGAAATCCGTGCCACTCATATGATGTACACAAATGAACGTTACGATGCATCGGGTAATAAGGTCACATGGGATGGCAAAGATTACCGAGATGGTAAATTTTACGGCTTAGCAATGAATGCTGACTTTGGTAACTTATTTGTCTTGTCGGAACTTAACCGCCTAGATTTAGATGGTAATCTTGACACTTGGATGCTCAGTATGGGCTATCGATTTGATGGTATAACACCTTATATTTCCTATGCTGATTTCGGTCAAGAAGGCGAGGATGGCGAAGACCACAATACAACCTCAATTGGTTTACGCTGGGATTTTCATTCATCTGCCGCATTCAAAGTTCAATATGATATTGTCAAAGACAATTCTTATAGTCTTGCGGTAGCTGGCGACAGTAAATCACTAACATTTGGCGTAGACTTAGTATTTTAATGGGAGCTTCACATGAATATTAAACAATTAATAGTGGCGATTAGTTTAACGACCACTTCAATGCTCACATTTGCTGATGTAGCCGTTATCGTTCACCCATCTAATAACAACGCACTTGACGCTGATACCATTGCAAAAATATATACCGGAAAAGTGAAGTCATTCGATGATGGGAGTAAAATTATAGCGATTGCACTGGATTCAGGTAATCCTATAGCTGATGAATTCAATGATAAAGCATTAAAAAAATCATCAAGCCAACTTAAGGCTTATTGGTCAAAACTTGTTTTCACTGGTAAAGGCACCCCACCTAAAGAAGTGGCTAATGACGCCGAAGTCATCAGCTTAGTCGCTTCAAACCCAAATACTATTGGATTTATTTCAGCCTCAGCAGTCGATGGCAGTGTCAAAGTAGTTCAATCCTTTTAATCAAAACCAATAAAAAAGCAGCTATGTTGCTGCTTTTTTATTTTTATAAGCCCAACAAACAACTCCTAGATTACTTTTTGTACATTAAATTAATTTAATCTCTTAGAAACCATATTAACTAAGTTAATTGCTTGTGCGTAAAAGAAATTGTGCGTTATACTTGCGCTGTCGAGTCACATTAATAGTTTATTAAAAAATGTGACAACATCTAACTGAATTTATTCAGGGGCTGATTAGGATTCGACGGAATTCAAGAAGCCTTAGGTGCATGTCGAGGTGCGGTTTGCCTCGTAAAAAAGCCGCATTTAAAGTAATCGCAAACGACGATTCTTACTCTCTAGCAGCTTAGGCCGCTAGCGCTCCTCCCATGTATTCTTGTGGACTGGATTTTGGAGTGTCACCCTAACACCTGATCGCGACGGAAACCCTGGCCGGGGTTGAAGCGTTAAAACTAAGCGGCCTCGCCTTTGCTTATCGTGTTCGTCCGAGATTCAAAGGTTAACTAATAGACGATACTAAACATGTAGGACCGAAGGTCGACGCTTTCCGGACGGGGGTTCAAATCCCCCCAGCTCCACCACTTTAGGTTCTTAAATTAAATTTTAAGAACCGATAAAGACCCGCAACGCTAGAGAAATCAAGCATTGCGGGTTTTTTTATATCTTTTTTAATCCTATAAAGTTTATTCATAGCCAGTGTTTTTCGTACCTTCCTGGGTACCACATGCACCTATCGACAAAATATTGTGGTACCAAAATCAACTCAACCCTTATATCTAAAGGCTTCTAAAGCATGGTACTAAGAAAATATGACTAAAATTGTAAAACCATTAAACGACAAGCAAATAAAACAGGCCAAAGCACTCGAAAAGGAATATAGCCTTTCTGATGGCCCAGGACTCCAATTGGTAATTAGGCCAAATGGTACCAAAACATGGCTATTTAAGTACTACAGACCCTTTTCTAAAAAGTAAACCAATATCAGCTTTGGTCAATATCCGCTCATTTTTTTAGCTGGTGCAAGAAAGAAACGTGAAGATGCTAGAGCATTACTTGCAAACTATCAATACCGCGAGTATTAAACTGACCACCCGCTGTTTAATTGAATGGCAGCTTCATAACATGACACGACCCAGTGAAGCCGCAGGCGCTAAATGGGATGAAATCGACTTTGAAAAACAAGTGTGGCTTATTCCTGCCCAGCGAATGAAAAAGAATAAATCACACGAAATCCCCCTCACCCCGCAAGCACTTGGTTTGCTTGAAGCTATCAGACCACTCAGTGGTCATCGTGAGTATATTTTTCCGGCAGATAGAAATCCGCGCAGTCATACCAATGAGCAAACAGCGAATGCAGCATTAAAACGAATGGGGTTTAAAGATCGGCTGGTGGCGCATGGCCTTCGTGCACTCGCCTGTACCACACTGAATGAACAAGGTTTTGATCCTGATATTATCGAATCTGCCCTCGCCCACATAGACAAAAACGAAGTACGCCGTGCATACAATCGTTCAGCCTACTTAACCTGAGCTTTGGTTAAGAGATTTACTAACGTATTGATATTGAATTGGTAAATATTTTTTCAAGTCTGTAGCCGGAAACTTTTAAGGATAACAAGGCGAATTTACGCGTCAATAGCTGGCCTATTGTAAGTAAATTCAACGCCGTTAGCGTTGAAAGTAGCCGCTGGAGATAAATTTATTATCCAGAGCTCAGGTTACTTAGAGCGCAGACGTAAAATGATGCAATGGTGGTCAGAACACATCGAACAAGCAGCAACAGGCAATATGAGCCTTGCAACATCTTCGGTTCATTTAAGAGCCGTTTAACATGGCACGCTAAATTCACCGATACTGGTGAATTTAGAGTGGTTAACAATTTTCGATGCAATAAATCACCGTTATCGGTGATTTATAACGTAAGTAAGATAATGACAAAATCAATTAAAGTAACGCATGTGCCAGACACATTAGTCATTAGTTCACCAGACATTTTAGGGCAACTCGTTCGCGCTAAACGTACCAGTTTAGGTTTGAGATTAGAAGACTGTGCATCGCTGTGTGATATAGGGATCAATACCCTTTCCCGCATTGAAAATGGTAACAAGAACACAACAATCAACGCTATTTTTAAAGTCTTACAGGGTTTGGGTATTCAGCTATCAAATACTGACCCATCAGCCAACAAACAAAATGATCCTTGGGTATGATTATGGCTTATTCTCTCAATGCCTATCAGCTCGCTGAGTTTCTTGGTTATCATCCTGCTCGTGTGAGCTTTTATTGTGATCAGTCATTACATATTCCTTGTAGTTAAAATCAATACACCACGCCATGCTTTTTGCTTGCACAGCCTTGGCAAATATCAGCGTCATGCATATGCCCTACTGCATGCCTAAAACCGCACTCAATACACACCCAAAAATAACGTTTTCTTTTTAATGCCTTAAGTCGCACAGCAATAATTTGGTGTGCGTTACTATCAATTGAAATATGCGTTACAGGCTGCCAAACCGCCACTAAATCATGCGACCCTTGCCATTCGATACTTGCAACTTCGATAACAATTTCATCAAGCTCCTTTTGAGCCCGCGTGTATTCCACCAGCAACTCAAGTTCATTAGCCTGCATTGACTGGGTATGATCATCGGGGTCAATAATTAGAGGGACGCTAGGTAAAAAGTCCATTTTTATTCCTTATAATTTATATAAAACTTAACGCTAAAAATGCTAATTCTGTGCGGTTCAGCCCCCGTGAGTACGGGGAACAAGATCATCCCAATCGATAGGATTTCCGTTGAATCGGTTCAGACCCGTGAGTTAAGGGAATACAACCCTTTATAGTAGAGCCCTCACAGAACATTACAACTTCAATCCACGCGCCTGCGGGAGGCGCGACGGCTATCAATATTTTATCTAAATGATTGGCTTTTAGTTTCAATCCACGCGCCTGCGGGAGGCGCGACAACAATCAACGTTAATCAACATTGTGGCCCTTATGTTTCAATCCACGCGCCTGCGGGAGGCGCGACTCATGCGCTGAAAAATATATCGAAACTTTACCCGTTTCAATCCACGCGCCTGCAGGAGGCGCGACTATCTCAACTACTTTCATGTGATGCTGCTGAATAGTTTCAATCCACGCGCCTGCGGGTGGCGCGACAAAATCATTATTGAAGATAGCTACAAAGTTGAAGTTTCAATCCACGCGCCTGCGGGAGGCGCGACGCATAATCGGTTTCAATTGCCTCTATCATTTCTTGTTTCAATCCACGCGCCTGCGGGAGGCGCGACTATGGCAAAACCATTCGCAGAGCTGTATGGCGTGTTTCAATCCACGCGCCTGCGGGAGGCGCGACTGCGCAAAAGCGCGACGAACTGCAAAAATTAGAGCTTGTTTCAATCCACGCGCCTGCGGGAGGCGCGACTTTTCAGCCATCTGCCCATAATGCAGGGCTTTAAAGTTTCAATCCACGCGCCTGCGGGAGGCGCGACAAGCGCGGGGATACCAGTCACAAAAGAGCAAATAGTTTCAATCCACGCGCCTGCGGGAGGCGCGACAGCGTGCTTGGTGCGGTGCTTAGCGACATGCCGTGTTTCAATCCACGCGCCTGCGTGAGGCGCGACGAGTTTTGGTAATCCATCAGCTTAACGCCATCAGTTTCAATCCACGCGCCTGCGTGAGGCGCGACGCGACATATCTTTTGGATGACCAATATTGTCAGATGTTTCAATCCACGCGCCTGCGTGAGGCGCGACCATTGCTGTAATGGGTGAACCATCGGCATTTTCGGTTTCAATCCACGCGCCTGCGTGAGGCGCGACTAAGAATACACCACTGCAAATGAGCGAAGTGAGTGTTTCAATCCACGCGCCTGCGTGAGGCGCGACCTATCTGATTTAGGTTACACATATCAATGTTATGTTTCAATCCACGCGCCTGCGTGAGGCGCGACATTCTCAAATGTTTAAAGTTCTTACAACTCATGAAGTTTCAATCCACGCGCCTGCGTGAGGCGCGACTGAGTCATCTAATTTAATCGGTGATCCCGCGTGGTTTCAATCCACGCGCCTGCGTGAGGCGCGACCAAATTAACCAAGCCGATACTAAAAAAAATGAGGTTTCAATCCACGCGCCTGCGTGAGGCGCGACAGGGCTGTATCCCATCTATTGGAGCTCTTAAATTGTTTCAATCCACGCGCCTGCGTGAGGCGCGACGGGGCAGTAAGAAAGACTACTCAGCCAAGTGTAGTTTCAATCCACGCGCCTGCGTGAGGCGCGACGTAAGAAGTAATCCCCTGCATCTGAACCAGTAATGTTTCAATCCACGCGCCTGCGTGAGGCGCGACACAAGAGCGAGGGAAATCAGGAATACGTGTGTAAGTTTCAATCCACGCGCCTGCGTGAGGCGCGACTGCTTAAACCCTGAGCCAAACCTGACATTGCTAGTTTCAATCCACGCGCCTGCGTGAGGCGCGACTGTTAGCGGTTTAAATAATCTCAATAAATCAAATGTTTCAATCCACGCGCCTGCGTGAGGCGCGACAGCGATTAATATCTGAATTTAGAACTATGGAAGGTTTCAATCCACGCGCCTGCGTGAGGCGCGACTCAAGCATGCTGTAATCAATGCTGCTGAAATTAGTTTCAATCCACGCGCCTGCGTGAGGCGCGACATAATCCAAATGATTCCCAAGCTGATCCGTCATAGTTTCAATCCACGCGCCTGCGTGAGGCGCGACTTGGTCTTATTAAATAAGCCGCTTTCCATATCCTGTTTCAATCCACGCGCCTGCGTGAGGCGCGACGCGGGGCTAAATCCGGGCGAGTGTTTTTTGTTTGTTTCAATCCACGCGCCTGCGTGAGGCGCGACACAGTTTAAACACCCAGCAATACCCGATTGAACTGTTTCAATCCACGCGCCTGCGTGAGGCGCGACCTCGCAGCCTGATCAGACAAACACCCAGTACGCGTTTCAATCCACGCGCCTGCGTGAGGCGCGACTTTTCAGCGCGCTATGCAGCTCAATGTTTTTTGGTTTCAATCCACGCGCCTGCGTGAGGCGCGACGTTGTATCGCAAGGCAACGTAGCGAACGTGGTAGTTTCAATCCACGCGCCTGCGTGAGGCGCGACGTAATCATTAGCAAAGCCGCCCGTAGCTTTATTCGTTTCAATCCACGCGCCTGCGTGAGGCGCGACTAACTTAAAGAATGGTATTTCAATAATCTGTCATGTTTCAATCCACGCGCCTGCGTGAGGCGCGACACATCACGACCTGAAATTCGTCGGGTTTTTTATGCGTTTCAATCCACGCGCCTGCGTGAGGCGCGACAGATCTCATTGATATGATTAGTCTTATCGTATTTGTTTCAATCCACGCGCCTGCGTGAGGCGCGACCAAGATTTTCATTCCCTCGGTTATGCCTACCCTGTTTCAATCCACGCGCCTGCGTGAGGCGCGACGATTTTACAAGACAATACGTTCCTAGCAGTCTTTGTTTCAATCCACGCGCCTGCGTGAGGCGCGACGTAACAACTATCAAGGCAAGGTTGTTTATAAAGATGTTTCAATCCACGCGCCTGCGTGAGGCGCGACAACAAACCCAATTACTTCAAACCTAACTTCTCTCGTTTCAATCCACGCGCCTGCGTGAGGCGCGACAGCTGATATTAATGCAATTTGGCGCAGACGTTGCGTTTCAATCCACGCGCCTGCGTGAGGCGCGACGTATTGTTGATAGGTTCGCCGCCATCTTCGCATGGTTTCAATCCACGCGCCTGCGTGAGGCGCGACTTCATGATTTTGTCTGTTAGCTCATCATCGAGTTGTTTCAATCCACGCGCCTGCGTGAGGCGCGACCGTATTTAGTAACAAACAAAGGTGAACCTTTCTCGGTTTCAATCCACGCGCCTGCGTGAGGCGCGACCATAACGATTGAAGATTGACTAAAGTGCTGGAATGTTTCAATCCACGCGCCTGCGTGAGGCGCGACTCTTGCTCTGCAAGCTCATCTAATCCATAAGATAGTTTCAATCCACGCGCCTGCGTGAGGCGCGACTGTTTATTTAACTAACATTAGACCAACGTTCGATGTTTCAATCCACGCGCCTGCGTGAGGCGCGACTCAAACGGACGAAACAAAACAAAATCAAACTCAAGTTTCAATCCACGCGCCTGCGTGAGGCGCGACAAGGACGAATAAAAAATTTATAAAACATGCCTGGTTTCAATCCACGCGCCTGCGTGAGGCGCGACTAATCCAAGTTATGTACCATCTATCCCTATGACTGTTTCAATCCACGCGCCTGCGTGAGGCGCGACAAAGCTTTGGATTTATCGCACGTAAACAAGACGCTGTTTCAATCCACGCGCCTGCGTGAGGCGCGACGACCACACCGGCTAATTCTTTCGAATTTGCAGAGGTTTCAATCCACGCGCCTGCGTGAGGCGCGACTAATCTAATTTAAATTTGTTTTTATTTTTATATGTTTCAATCCACGCGCCTGCGTGAGGCGCGACCTGTAAAACCAAAATTAAAGGTTGATGATATTGCGGTTTCAATCCACGCGCCTGCGTGAGGCGCGACCTTTATTCTAAATCATCTGGTAAGCATCAACATAGTTTCAATCCACGCGCCTGCGTGAGGCGCGACTTTATTCTAAATCATCTGGTAAGCATCAACATAGTTTCAATCCACGCGCCTGCGTGAGGCGCGACTAAAATTAGCTAAGTCACCTTCAATTAAAGACGTGTTTCAATCCACGCGCCTGCGTGAGGCGCGACGGTGTAGTTCACCGTACTTTTCGGCAAATTTTAGTTTCAATCCACGCGCCTGCGTGAGGCGCGACCGGATATTAAACGTTGTTCGAATTCATTAAGTCGTTTCAATCCACGCGCCTGCGTGAGGCGCGACTAACTTGGATTACAAAAAACAGTGTATTGTTGTGTTTCAATCCACGCGCCTGCGTGAGGCGCGACATCAGCAAATAATCAAATTTATAGAAGAGAAATAGTTTCAATCCACGCGCCTGCGTGAGGCGCGACCGCCCTTTTTCAAAGGCAGGCATAATCTAACACAGCCACTTATTTTTCGCTAACCAGTAGTAAACGAACGTAAATATCCTGTGTTAATTTTTACGAATATATCTTTTCTATATTTTTAAAGAACTTAAAACATCGCTAGATCGCCAGCATTTTAATGAGAACTGTGGACTAGCGATTATAAAATAAGGGTATCTCTGAATATGTCTAAGGCGACTTTCGCGCCATGGTGTTCAACTTTGTTATGCCAATTTTTGCCGAGTTTATAAAAACGCAGGCTGTCTACTTCAGGGTCATAAATAGATAAAAGCTTCTCTTTAAAAATAAGCCATTGTGTTGCATCTATTTCACACTCAAATACTGAGTATTGTACGCGAACGCCATAATCTAAACATACTTTTGCTAATTGCCGAAGGCGCTTTTGCCCATCTTCACTAGTAAACGAGACATCGTAAGTGACTAATACCATCATGGTTCATCTTCCTTATTTTTTAATCACAAATGGCGGGTAACTTGCTAAGTCACCACGTAAGTGGCGCGCTAATAACATTGCCTGCACATGAGGTAACAAACCAATTTGTACTTTTTCTTGTAAAAAAGGGTGCATCACTTCTTCTTGCTTTTTAGCTTGATATGCTTGGAACACTTGCTTTCGTGCATCATCTTTTATGGTCACGCCACCTAAACAATCAGTTTCAAAGTCTTTTAAAGTGAGGGTTTGGTTGTTGAACAGCTTTAACGCAATACTATCGACGATATAGGCTCTAAACTCTTCTAAAATGTCGAGGGCTAAACTGTTTCTGCCGGGTCTTTCTTTATGTAAAAAACCTACTTGAGGGTCAAGCCCTACACCTTGCAATGCACCACTTATTTCTTGCCCAAGGACTGAATAGAGTAAAGAAATAACGGCATTGACTGGATCTTTAGGTGGCCTGCGTGTGCGCTTATCAAATAGCTGCTTTTCACCATTGCCTTTGAACATATCAGCAAATGCAGCGAAGTAATGTGATGCAGCTTCACCTTCTAGCCCTAAAATGGTGTCGTAAGCTGTCACGCCTTTAAGTTGCTCAATAATTTGTTTTAAGCGTTCTATGGCTTTTTCGATTTGTGGTGTCGCGGTGTGATTACGTCTAAAACGCAACAGCAACATACGTGATGAACGAATTTTTGCAGCAACAATATGTTTTGCCAGTTCGTTTGCGGTTAACTCATCTACATTAAACTGCTGTCTGCGCAGCAAAACATTACCCGTTTGCTTACCGACAACATTAGCTAAAAAGCGGCCATGCATATCGAAAAAAGCTAAGTGAGTGCCGTTCTCACCACAAAAACCCAACAACTGCGGCGAAACCATAATGTTGCCAAAGCAAAATATACTGCCTATGGAGTGGATTGGCAGCTGCATCAACTTTTGTTTTTCACCTTCTATTTTTTGCTCAATTAACAAGGTTTCTCGTTGTTTGTGTAAATACACGCCGTCTTTGGTGATATAGAGCGAATTTTGCAGCTTTTTCATTCAGCCTCCATGTTAAATAACGTCTCGATATAACGGTTTGAAGCGTCATGTTCAGTTAAGTTTGGTTGGCAAATATCAATGAGTGAGCAAGCCTTACAATGTTTGCCTGTTGTTGGTGCGGGTGTTCTGCCGTTTATGAATAATTGTTGTACTTGTGCTATTAAATCTTTCGTTTGACTTCGCAAGCTTGTGTCGAGTTCGATTTCAATGCGTTTTCGTGTTTGCCAATACCAGAGCGCACCTTGCTTTATTTCAACGTTTAGCATCTCTTCAATGCACATTGCCTGCGCACAGAGTTGCACTTTATCTATGTCGTTAGTTTTTGGCTTACCGCGTTTGTATTCAACAGGAATAAATTGATTATTGGCTTTATAGTGTTCAAGCAAATCGAGTTTGCCTGTTAAGCCTAAAATGGGCGCAGTCACCACTACGCCACGTTCAAAACGCACGCCTTTGCGCGTTTCAGGCTCGCCATTGTCTACCCGCTCGTGCAACTGCCTGCCATGTGCGGTTAGGTAGTTTTCTTGCCACACTTGCTCAAGGTGGATCAGCGCACATTGGCGCTGACAAAAAGCAAAATGTTGTAGAGCGGAAATATTGACTAGGCGAGCATCCAACATTAGAAACCTTCGATAACTTCAGGCTCTAAGCCTTGCAATGCACTGACAAGAGAATCGTTAAGTGCCGATGTTTCGAGTGGTAACCCTTTTTCAATATGCTCTCTAAGCGTTTTGTGTACTTTTGCTGACGAATATTGACCTGATTTAGAGTCGTGTTGCCACCATACAAGGTGCGAGATACCCATTGACCCTTCAGGGCGCGCCGATGATGCGTCACCTTCAAACAGTTTTACTAACACATTTTTAATCTTGTCAGCATCTTCATTGGTGAAACCTGTTTTTTCAGCCAATTGTGGTGTCATGGCCCCAAAAGCCACATAAGTTGCTTTGTCTACTCGGTGTTTCATACCCATAGTGTCTGAAGACTTTTTTGTACCATCGCCTTCGCCACTAACACTTTTGGTAATTTGCGTGCTGGTAATGCTCACAGGCTCGATACTAAAAGCGCTTTGAATAGTTACTGGGCCACGAATTGGAATGGATACACCGGCAGCTTCAGTATCACTTGAGTTTTTCTTCTTTTTATCCTTGAAAGCAAATAATTGCCCGAAAGCTCGCACATCAAACCACTTTTCGCAACAAAGCCTTTTAGCTTCATCTATTTCAGTTCTTTTGGGGTCAAATGCCACAGGCCCTAAACCAAATTCTTCAGATTCGGCTCTTTCCTTAAGACTTTTCATACCATCAACTTTCTTGTCATCTGACTGAACAAAAATGCTCTCGCCTGCTTCTTGTAAACGGTCACGAATTTTACGCTTTAAGCACACATCGGTAATTTCACCAAAACCATCGTAGTCTGTACGCGGGCGGTTGCCATTAAGCGGGTCACCATTTGGGTTGGCATTTAATACGTTAAAAATTAATGCAAAATCGATTTTATTTTGTAATGACATAATGATGTTCCTTTTCTTAAACTGTTTCTTCGAGTGATTCTGTGGCTTGCTCAGCTGTAGCTTTTTTAACCCATTGGCCATTTTCAACTTTATGGGTTTCTAGCCACATCATTTGGTTATGAAAACCAAGTAAAAATTCGGGGCTTAGTTTTTGGTTTGAGTTAAAATCAGCAGGTTCAAACATATCGGTAATTTGACTAATTAATGCTTTGGTAGCGCTATCATAACCTCGGTAACTACTAAAAAGTCGCTGTTGATAAGGCTGCAATGCTTGTGCGATATTCAACCAAGTACCGGAAGGTTTATTAACAAATTGCGTCATAAATCGCTCTGCCGTTGTTAAACGGTTTGCTTCGCTACTTGAGAGCGCTATTTTCTCAACCTTATTTGCCACCGCCAGTAAACGACCAAACAAGTAGTCGCGACTGGCATTGTCTTCTCGTAATGCCATTGGGTATTCCTTTTGAATAGTTGAATTAGTTGTGCGGGTATAAAACCCTTTGATCAGTGAGCAGGCGATGCCTAAATTTTGTAACCAATGATCTGATTTACCATTTTTTTCTGGTTTATAAGCAACACGGTTAATTGCGCGATAGAACGCGCTTTGCATGATGTCTTGCGGAATAGGTTTTCCCTCGACAATACACGGGTATAAACGCGTAATAAGGTTTTTCTTCAAGGTATCTGCTGATTTAAGTACGTCGCCGTATACGCCATCAAGCACCCGGTATAAACTCGGGGCACCATAAACCCATTGCCACTGCTCATTGATTTTGACTCTTTGTTGCCAGCCAAGATCACGGTGCCATTGTTCTAATCGCGCCAAAAACTCTTTGGCGATGGTTTCACGGTAATATAAAATGCCCATACGACCTTTAGTTGCAGCGTCTAAGCCTACTAAAGAAATCTGGTCATTATCACTTAGTTGGCCATTCACTTTAAAACCATGAAAATACAGCCTTAATTTTTCAGCATAGAACCGGCCTAAATCTTTACTATGATCTACATTATTAGCAATCACGAGTAAGCTATTGAAATCACTAAAATCTGGCTCAAATAAATCTAACAAGCTTTGCCCTTTTGTGGCCCAGGCTAAGTAAGTTAAAGGTTCCTTTTTCTTTTGAGTTATTTTAATACCTTGCTTTTCAATCAAACAACGCAATGCGTTGTGTGCTTTTTGACTTTCAAAATAACTTAAACCTGTCGCTTGCATGTCATTTGTAAAACGGCCTAAATATGTAAAGCCGTTGTCATCATTCGAAGAAATTATTTTTGCACCATCACTGCTACTACGCAGGAATCTTGGATGACGTGTTGCACATCTAGTATTTTCTCCTGTTATAAAACAAAAGTTACTCGACCCAAACCTAGACTCGTAACCTTGCCAACTTTCAATAATTTCTTTGTCACTTTGCGTTGAAATATCAAGAATTTTTGGAGCTACAACAGCCCAACGAATAAATGTTTTATCAACTTTTATTGGTGTGTTTTTACCCACTTCATTACGGTACTTTATAGGTAATTCAAACAGCTCTGACAGGTCTTTAAAAACAGTTCCTTTTTCTAAATAGCTCCTGATAGCTAGCAATTTTGGAGTGGAATATTCAGAGTTACACCAATCATTCAATTGTTCCATATACGCGTCATACTTTTCCTGTTTCAAATTAGGTAAGTCTTTAGCGATATAACTTAACTCTTCACACAAGGGATGCGGCGCTATTTTAGCTCCTGAACGGTTTGCAGAACTTTCTGTTACGGGTATTAAAGTCTTGGCTTCGTTACCTTCAAGTAACTTAGTTAATGAAGGAATTAGCCTACCTTGCAAATCGATCGCGACTTCAATATGGGCTTGCTTTTTAACATGGCTTACTAACCAGATATCCTCGGGATATTGCTCAACTAATGCTTCATAACTATTTGCTAAAGCCGAAATAAGATTCATATTTCAGTCTCCAGCTTTTCAACAGGTAGCAAATTATTTTCTAATTCAAAATTTTTAGCCGCCATTGCTCTTACAAATTTAGTTTTCAGCTCCTTAGCATCAACCCTAGGATATTCAATTACCCCGTTTTTCATCACACCATGCCAAAAACGACTGACTAACTCATCGTTACCTGTTTCATCGGGGTAACCAAAACTATGAAACATCAAACCAAAACCTAGCTCGTCAATATCGTCGTAAGCACCTTCGCCCTCACCAAATACGCAAGGTTCAACATACCCTTGGCAATCGCGAGTTCCTAAAAAGATGTCTTGTCGTCCGCCTTTTTCAAGCATGCGCTTCGTAATGGCATAATGCTTACCATCGACTCGGTCTTTCGCCAACTCTGGTCGATGTTCATTCCATTCAAAATGCGCTTCAATTTGGTATTCGGCATCGTGCAAAAAGGTGTAATAAGCAAGTTCACTATTACTACTCTCCCACTTCAGAGGTTTTGTGCCTTTGGTTTGAGTGCGTAGTGGTTTAATTACTCTGACTCTATCTACATGCCAAACCAGTGTTGGTTTCCAATAGATTGATTTTAAAACCCCTTTAATCGCCTCGTAGGTGGGAATGTGATAGGTACACTTTTCCCCCCCTACTTTCGTTATGGGGTCGGTAAATAATGCATACCTGCCCCATAATCTAAAACTAATACTGTTTTTCACATGGCTCTCCTTGTTAAAAACATGGTTGCTTTTATAAAATTAAATCTTGCTGAGCGCTCGTCACTTCTAGACTCAAACCAAAATCTTGGCTGTAAAATTCTTCGCTCAAATAAAATACGGCTTCATCTTGTGCTATTGGGTAAACAGCCTGCTGATCAATGAGTTTTTGCCACACATTGGGAAATATATTCACACTGTATTTTTGTGCTGCTTTTAACAAACTGCGATAGCTTGATGCATCGAAGCGTTTATCAAGCGCACATAACTGCGTGATTATGCTTTTGGCTTCTTCATTAAATGGCGCTATTATTGAATGCACAGGTGCATCAATGGCTTTAAACTGTTTTGCAGCCGTCATAAAAGACTGTTTTAAGGTAAATGGCGTTTTATTGATATTTCTTTGATTGCAGCTCAATAAGTTAAGCAAAGTTTGATCTTGCTTCGTCGGGTATGACATCTCTTTGTGACGTTCATAAAAGTAGTACTGGAAATAGCGATTCATTGCCTCAGGTTTAAGCAAGTCTTCTTCAGCAAACTCGGTGAATATACGAGTTGTAGCGGCTATACCTGTTTTAATATCGTGTAGCATACCAACATTTTCTTGTGCAGGATTAAGCACAAACACATGACCTTTTGGCTGCTTACCATTTCGGTTGCAACGCCCTGCTGCTTGGGCGATTGAATCGAGCCCTGCAACAAATCGGATTACGGAGCCAAAATCAACATCCACTCCCGCTTCAATAAGCTGGGTACTAATACACAAAGTTGCCAGTCCACTTGCTAAACGCGCTCTTACTTCATCTAAAATTTGTTTACGATGCGCCGAACACATGCCGGTACTTAAATGAAATAATTTTGTTTCATCTGTAGCTTGGCTTTGCAATGCTTGAAATAAAGTTTTTGCCCACGCTTTGGTATTTACAATCACTAAACAGCTTTTCACGGCTGACAATTGTTGTTGCACTAGCTCAGTGATTTCCGCCTCATTCCAACCATCTTTTTTAGTGAGATTTTTTAAACTCACTCGTTCTAACTGTTGATAGAGCTTGTTGATATTTGGCGTGAGTTCATTTTCAAGTGGTAGCTGCAGTTCACCAAATGCTTGTATTTGCTCGGGTAACTGATTAAGTAACGGTTGAGTGGCAGTGCACATAAGCGCAGTGGTGTTACAAAAGCGCGTTAAATAGTTAATGGTGTTATTGAATAGATGCACACAACGAATAGGGAGTGTTTGAATTTCATCAAATACCAGTACCGCATTGCTTAGTTGATGCATACGCCTTGCCCCACGTGTACCACTTGCAAACATGCTTTCAAGAAACTGCACCATAGTTGTAAGCACTATGGGTTTATCCCAATTTTCACAGGCAAGTTTTGAGCGCCACGTTTGTTGCTCTGGCTCTAAGCTTGAATGATGCTCTAACACCCAATCATCGGTATTCACTTCGTCTAAAACGCCACGAATGGCATTGGCATTTTGTTCGATGATCGAGGTAAATGGGATTATGTAGATAATCCTATCTAGGTTGTGCTTTTGGGCATGATGCAAAGCAAAGCGCAGACTTGCATAGGTTTTACCGCCGCCCGTTGGTACGGTTAAGCTGTAAATACCTGTTTCGTCTTGCGCACGCTGAAAACAATTATCAGATATTTCAGCACGTATATGATCGATTGGATTTACTGGCTTAAACTGTGCGATAAAACTTTCAATTTTACCGCAAGCAAACGCCCAATCAGGTTGTTTAAAACGCTCAAGCTTGTTACTTGGTTGCTCAAAATCAGCACTGTCAATTCGATCAGCATCAATAAGGCAACTGAACAGCATTTTAGTAAACATACCAAGATAGAAATCATGCTCAATTGCTGAAAGCTCGAACTTCTCAAACATACCTTTAAGCTGTTGGCTGCTTTCTAAAATAAACTGAAAACTAGCGAGTGACTTAGCCTGAGCAATTAATTCAGGATCTGCATTTTTAACACATTCATTTTGATGAGTTAGGTCATCTTGCTTTTTTATTCGGTTTGCAAAAACATTCTCATTTTCTGACAAACTATCAATCAGACCACTATGGTGGGAAGCAATACACATGCTGAGTGCTTGGATAACAGCTAAACCATAAGGTGCAAGTGTTTGGTCTTGTTGTTTTAGCTTCACGTAATGAGGAAAAAGAGAATTAATAACCCACTGCGCACCCGCACTTGAGTGGTCAATTTTGCCTTTTAAACTTTTACTCGTTGAGCCTTCGGCGCTTCCCTCATCTTTATCTGGGTTATAACCTGTTTGTTCGGCAATGATAAGGCGCATATAACTTTGGAAGTTTTTGCTATATTTTCCAAAGTCGTGCATCAAACCCAAAAGTTCACCTGCGACTGGGTGCCCTAATTTTCTTGCAAAGATTGATGCTATCTTTGCCACTTCTGAGAGATGCTGTTCTAACGATTGATGATTTTGGCCATCTTTATTGGGGTGTGCAATATAATCCATTACTGTTCTCTAAAATCCGTTTAGGCTTCGACTATATCAAAAAAATAACATAATGAAATTATTCGTTTTTTCATATGTAAAAGATCTTTACATACTCAAAAGAAAACGAGTTTGATCTGGATTATTTATTTGACACGTTGTTATTTTTTAGATTTATATTCAACAAGCAGGGGGAATGGATTATTTCACTCTTTAGTTTAAAAACTCTATTACACTTCATTACACATAGGCTCAAAAAAAGCTATTTGTTTAAATGAACAAATGGCTTGGAGGCTTTGTTTAAACTGACTTACGCCACTTTAATCCATTCAATGTCGCCTCGCTGGTGGAGGTAATTTATGTAGTACTACTCCACCAAACATAAATAAGCCGTTGCTTTTAAAGTAACGGCTTATTTTTTTCATTATTGATTATTACTCCTGCTATCCATTTATTGAGCTTTTTTATATTCAAGGTAAATTTCAATTATCTCCATCTTTAAATAGATTTAGAGACTAAAACATACTGCTGTTGGTCTGCATTTACAGTGAGTAAAATCAGATACTGAATAACGCTCGATTGCTGTATTATTACACTTAGACTTTTTAAGATATGTAAGAACCACTATGGCAATGCAACAATTCGATAATCAGATTTCAGTGATGCAACTCGATGCGGCTGATAAAACACAGCTAACACCAACCAATGGTGTAAAACCTCCTTTTCAAACACAGGATAACGCCTCGTCTAAAATCGTGCTTGCGACGATTAACGCGAAGTATATTCATGCCAGCTTAGGTTTACGTTATTTGTATGCTAATTTAAAAGAGCTGCAAAGCTGCTGCGAAATCAAAGAGTTTGTTATTCAGACTCGCCCTATTGATATTGTTGAGCAAATTTTAGCGGCTAAACCTGAAATTGTCGGTTTTGGTGTTTATATCTGGAATATTATTGAAACAACCAATGTGGTTAGCTTATTAAAAGTGGTCGCGCCTGAAATTAAAGTTGTATTAGGTGGGCCTGAGGTCAGTTATGAATCGGAACAACAAGCAATTGTTGCTGCTGCTGATTATGTGCTGACTGGTGAAGCTGACTTAAGTTTTTATCAATTATGTAAAGATATTTTTAATAAAACAGAGCCTGAACAAAAAATTCTTAAGTCTAAACCTGTTGAATTAAAAGACCTTGCTTTACCTTATGAATATTACACTGATGAAGATTTAAAAAATCGCCTGCTGTATGTTGAAGCATCTCGTGGTTGTCCGTTTAAATGCGAGTTTTGTTTGTCGTCGTTAGACACGGCATCAAACCCGTTTGAACTTGAGTTATTTCTTGAGCAAATGGAAATTCTTTATCAGCGCGGGGCGCGAAACTTTAAATTTATCGATCGTACATTTAATTTAAATATCGCAACCACGATGCAAATCATGCAGTTTTTCTTAGATAAAATGAGTGATGACCTATTTTTACATTTTGAAGTGGTGCCAGATCATTTACCTCGAAAACTTAAAGAGCTACTCACACAATTTCCTGAAGGTAGTTTGCAGTTTGAAGTGGGGATCCAAACCTTTAACCCTGAAGTACAAACCAATATCAGCCGTAAACAAAATAATCCTAAATCAAAAGAAAACTTAATTTGGCTCAAAGATAATACCAATGCACATATTCATGCTGACCTTATTTTTGGTTTGCCAGGTGAAACCTTTGAAACATTCAGAGAAAGTTTTAACGAATTGTATCAGTGTCGCCCGCATGAAATTCAATTAGGTATTTTAAAGCGCCTTAAGGGCAGCCCGATAATCCGCCACACTGAAACATTTGATTTGCGCTTTAATCCTCTGCCACCTTTTAATATTTTAAGTACTGACAGAGTTGATTTTGCGACTATGCAACTTATCAATCGTTTTGCGCGCTATTGGGATATGATTGGTAACTCGGGCCGCTTTAAACATTCTTTGGCCCATATTTTATCTAACAACCCGTTTGATGAATTTATGGCATTGACCAATTGGTTATTTGAAAAGACAGGACAAACTCATCAAATTAACTTAAAGCGTTTGTATGAACTGGTATCACAAGCTGTTGAAGCTCTTTTCCCTGAAAAACATGCGCTGATTATTTCGACCATTGAACTTGATTACGCAGCATCAAAACTTAAAAGCCATTTTGGCACTTTGCAGCTTTATGCAGGTGAACAAACAAAATCGACAGGTCAAAATAAGCTAGCCCAGCGCCAACAGCGCCATATGCTTTAACGTTTAAAATGGTAAGCCGTGTACTTCATCCTACACGTTTAACGAACAAAAAAGCCCAAAGTGTTATAACGTTTTGGGCTTTTAAATTGGGAGACATTAACGTATCGCTTTAATTAACCTGAGCTTTGGTTAAGAGATTTACTAACGTATTGATATTGAATTGGTCAATGTTTTTTCAAGTCTGTAGCCGGAAACGTTTAAGGATAACAAGGCGAATTTACGCGTCAATAGCTGGCCTATTGTAAGTAAATTCAACGCCGTTAGCGTTGAAAGTAGCCGCTATTATCCAGAGCTCAGGTTAATTATGGGCACTTTTTTTAATAGTGACACATGAGCGCCCAGGAGTGCCGCCGCTGATTTCAACCGATTCGAATGCAAATCGCATTTCGCCGGTTCGGCGCTCTACGGCTTGTGGCAAATGCGATGATTTAGGTAACGTACTGATCAATTGCTTTCTAAAGCGATGAATTTGGATGTTTAAATGCGCTTCGCTCTGCCCAACCATTTTGCTCACTAAGTCTTTGTCGAGCCAGCCTTGCTCTGAGTCCCCGATCCCTGCTTGCTTATCTTCTAAACGTTTACGAGCTAAAATGAGTAATAAATAATGGTGGCTACGTTGCCCTAAATCATACTCAAAGTTATCAATTATAAATTTCAAACCGACATGCTCTTCATTTTGGCTTACATCAAAATAAATCGCTAATTGAGACGATTTAGGTAAGTCGATTAAGTTTATCCGATGTGTTTCAGTGCTTGCTTTAGCCTCAATAAAACGCCATCTATCATCTTGAGTTCCGACCACATCGCCCGTTGCTAATACTGAAATACCCGATAGACTTTCACATATCCAGTGGCCATTTGGAGAGAGATATAATGTAATTTCAGGATTATCTTCACTGGGTAATACCGTCAATGCATCCAGCTCGATTTGAGCTAAACCTGCGGTGATAGGAACTAGTAAACTTTTTGGTTGGCTATCACAAGCAACTTTCCAACAATCTGATTCTAAACACGCAAAATGGATTTCATCGCCTTGCGTTAAGCGGTACGTCGCCTCGCGTTGAACACGCTTTCCATTCACATAACTGCCGTTTGTACTCGAATCTTGCAGCAACCACTCTTCACCATCCCAAAAAATAACCGCATGAGTACGCGATACTTCAAGCATGCTTAGTACAGTATGAGATGTCGTAGGATGGCGACCAAACACATGTCGTGTTAATAACGTAACACTTTCAGAGGTGGTTTGATTGATAAGGTGAGCCATAAAAGTTCCTTCTTTGAGTGCGAAAGTTTATATAATAGTGAACTTAATTTTCGGTGTATATTACCAAACATTACAACCATATTGGGTTCTGAAATGGTATAAATTCATTTTGGGACAATTACTTAACCACGGTAAAACAATTTTTACCCTGCTCTTTTGATCTGTAAAGCGCTTTATCGGCACGTTCAAATAAATGGCTAAGTATTTCACCATCACAATAATAAGCCCCCCCCATACTGCAAGCGAGTTTAAACTGCGCGAGTAACGGTTCCGCCTCAACTGCAATGCTGATCCGATTAGCTATCTGAGCGAATAAATCATCATCAACTCCTTTTAAAAGCAGAGTGAATTCATCACCACCAAAGCGGCATATAAAATCGTCTTCACGGCTACATTTTTTCAATACTTGAGCAAAAGTCTTTAGTACTAAATCACCCATCTGATGGCCAAATTGGTCGTTAATCCATTTAAAATTATCTAAATCAATGACCATCAACGCAAAGTTTTTCGATTGCTGCTGGCACTGACTCACCATCAATTTAAATGAATTATCAAACTGATTACGATTGGCTAGGCCTGTTAAATTATCGGTAAGTGCAAGCATTTTCATCGCTTGAAATTCAAGCGCATTTTTTAGAGCCGGCGCCAAAGCTCTCATTAATAGTTGTAATAATTGTTTTTGTTTTAACTGTAATGGATGCTCGAATTCAAGTTCAAGCTGCCCAATGCTCACACCATCAATAGAAAGTTTTTCAACGTGAGAATAAGCACCTATTTGATATAAAACTGAGGGAAACACCTCTGCTTGGTATTTAAAAATAACACCACACAAAGGTAAATAGCGACAAACATGCTGCTTAAAAATAGATAATTGCTGTTCAGGTTGCAGGGTCGTTTGTAATTTAGTGATCAATTGCGCTGATAGTCGCTCTGCACCATGCCTTGTTATTCTATGGTTTAAAACTGGAATTGAATAAGCGAAATTAAAAAGTTTAAAAAAAAGCCAAATATGTGCAGTCATAACGATACTCAAACTTCTGCAAACACCTTTAGGTGAATGCCAAATTTATTATTATTTGCTATGAGAATAATAGTACTGCTTATGAACGCACATTCAAATTACACCCTATTACGCCTGCTTTAAACGCTACGTTCTCTTGCAGTTAAGTAACATTAGAGCTCAGTCAGCATTTACTTTAAAAAGTATCTGGCAACAAAAGTATTACATTTAATTGAAAGTTTCGATATGCAACAATAATTAAAATAAAGAAGAATAAATTTTCAAAAAGGCGTTATCACTCATTACTATGATAGCGCCTTAATTGAGCTTAAATTGTAAGCGATACGAATTGAAAATTACGCAAAAACCTAATAAAAAAGAGGCTAATAAGGCGTGACCATGTGAACTCGTTTTTGAAAGTCAGCTTTTAAAAACTCTGATATTTCATCATGGTTTGAATTAATAAATGCCTCTTGCTCTTCATCAGTTAGTTCAAATTGTGCCATAGTCGCATTAGGTGAAGACCTAAAGTCTTCTCTAATATCTGCATTTTGTACAAAGTGATGTAAAAAACTAATAAAGCCAGGTGCAAAATTTGACATGATATTTCCTATTATAGTTTGTTTAAGTCATGGCCTACGTTCAGCCTGTTAAATTGCTCGCTCGTTTGGTATCTAAAATCCAAAGACCAGCGAAGTTTATCTGATTCATTTAATTGAGCGGTATGAAACAAATGATGGTGAAATAACAAGCAATCTCCTGGTTCTAAATTTAGGGACAGTTTATTATTTAAATTTTTTTCTATTATAGGATCTAGAATATGATAAAACGGCGGCTGTTTAGTGTGCTCAACACAACCATATAAGTGGCTTGCTTTAATAACATCGAGTCCACCAGTTTTGGACTCAGTTATTGGAAGCCATACCCCTAACATTTGAAGCTTGATACCCGTATCGGGAGCATCTTGATGCCATCCGGTAATGTTTTCAAAATACGAATGAGGTGCAACTGAACGAAGTGAATATTCTTGATACAGTTTTAAATCCGACTGCCCCATAATGGCTTGAGCCACATTATAAATATCGTCTTGATAAAAAATATTTTTTACAACATGTAAATCAAGTTCTTTTCTATTCGCCCGAGGACAATACTTTTTATTTTCATTGAAAAATTTAAGCATGTCATAGCAATAATCTGATTTTATTATCTTCTTTATATTGAGCGAGCTTTCATATTTATCCATATAAAAGCTTGAGATTAATTCACACTGCGCTTCTAGTTCATGAAGAATATGCGTTGATATAACGCCCCTCAACACCACAAAACCATTTTTATTAAACTCATCAACCACTTTATAGAACTGCAATATTATTTCCTAATATAGTGTTCGCTTTACTAAAATAGTAATTATCATTTTCATTTTTGTATTGGATCAATATATCGAACATCCTAGATTTGGCTTTTTGATCATCGAAATACTCACAATAATCAACTAAACACATCAACTCTTTAAAGTAAGCGCCTTGTGTTTTTGATAATTGGATAGCCTCTTGGTATATCTCTTTCGCTCTAGTGATATTGTTGTTCATTATAAAACAGCGAGCATAATATCTAAGTAATAAAGGAACTGCATAATACTCATCTAAACGCTTAACTCTGTCTAATGACTCTTCTAACAATAATGTCGCTTCATCTACTTTATTCAATGCTAATAAAGTGTCTGCAATGGATGTTTCATACACACCTAAAGCAAACGACTGACCAGACTTAATCATGCTATCGCGGCTTTTTATTGCATACTCAACGTTTCCACACGCCCACTCATTTAAAATATATAAAAATTCTTTTGCCCAAACAAAGTCCTCAACACTGTTTTCATATTCAATAAATATATTTTTAACTGTGTGTTTATCATTTAAACAAAAGTGGTAAAGCGCGACAAAAATATAACCAAATGTAATCGAGATATCATGCTTTGATAAAAGAGATATTTTTAATCCTTCTTCTGCATTACGTTTTGCATTTTTTAGGTTGCCGATCATTAACTCAACAATACTCGACATTGTTAAACCTTGAGAAAAAGGCTCTGAACCATATTCTAGTACTATACGTTCAATATTTTTGAAGTCGGCAGCATTTCTTATAACAAAATCATAAGCCTCTTTTGATTTTTCATATTCACCATCAAAGACATATGCCTGTGCTAAATGCACTAACGTACAGCATTTTTTTTCTAAATCATGCTCGGATTTTGCTAATATTTCCTCACCAGCCTTTCGGGCACTCTTTCTTTGAGAACTGTAGTGAAACGCCAAAAACTGCGACCATTTCAACTTATCTAAAATCTCTTGAGTTGCATTATTTATTTCTATATCCATGCCTAGATTTGAAATATTAGCTTCGATTATTTCACTTAATTTAATCGTTTCCTGACCGGCATATCCAAATTGAGACATAAACGCAGGAAGGACAGCGAGCTTCGCTTCTAACAGCATTTTATCAATTTCAATATTATTCGAAGTTAGCTCAGAGAGCTTCGTTATTTTTTCAAATATTTGGATCGCCATTGAATTTGAAGAAATCGAAGTATAATGCTTTAAAGTTTCAACATTATATTTCAGAGCAGCATCGTATTCATTAGCCTGATAGAAATGTTCAGCGATGAGTATTAATGAGTTTAAACCCAGTTTTTTTGAGCATGAAATAAGCGCACAGGCGATTTTTTTATGTTTTATTTTTAGTTCTTTAGTCCCCATGCTTTCATAAGCAGCATCTCGTACTAACGCATGTTTAAAAATATAACTATCACCCTCGACTCGGCGATGTTGAATAATTAAATCTGCAGCCAATAATTCGTTGAGATCATTTTGAATTTGCTCTTCACTGTGCACTGAAGCAGATGCAAGCACTTGATAATCAAATTCACGACCGATTGTTGCTGCCAATTGCGCGGTTTCTTTGGCGTAAATCAGTGAATCGAGTTTTTGTTGCAATGAATCACGTAATGTACTGGGGACTTGATCAAGTTTATCTGGATTAACGAAGTCGATGATGCCATTGAGCTTATGAACCAATTGATTCTTTTTAAGCATGCCAACCAACTCTTCAATAAACAATGGAATACCATCGGTTCGTTTGATTAAGAGTTCACTGACATTTTGCGATACCACTTCATTATCAAATAAGCTGTTGATAAAAAGACGCGTAACTTGGGGTGACAATTGATTTAGCTTAATAATATCTGCACTAGTGAGCTTAAACTCGCTATCGGGTTCATATCGCGACGTGGTGATAATGAGCGTTTGTTTTGCGTTTGCGCTTTTAGCTAGCATCACTAAAAACTCTCGGCTAGTTGGATCAACCCAGTGCATATCTTCGACAATAAGAAGCTGCTTTAGGCCAACTTGTTTTGTAGAAAGTAAAAGTTGGATAAGCACCGAGAACATGGCCTTTTTCTGCTCTTCAATTGCTAATCCCGATGCATTTAGCCCTTCAGGCAAGGGCAAGTTTAGCCATGCAAGCAGTGTAGTAATGCCATCTTCAAAAAACTTAACCTCCCCCGCCAACGCTTTTGCTTTTTCGTACAAATAAAAGGCTGCAGCCTCATCAGTGAGATTTGATAATGAGTATTTGTACTGTACCAAATTTAAAATAGGAAATAGCGCATTGTTTTGCTGTTCAGGTAAGCACTGCGCAACTAAATGGGGATGTTTTGCTGCTTTATCACGCAATTCGAATACTAAACGCGATTTACCAATGCCCGCTTCACCATAAATATGAATTAATTTGCTGACTAAATTCATGTCGCTGACGTTATCATGCTCATATTTCAAACAATCAGTTAACTGATTTAGCTGTGTTTTTCGACCAAAAAACGCATGATTGCGACGATGGCCTCGTAAAAAACCAAATGCTTCAGCTTGGCGTTCAGCAGTTAAAATATAAGCAAGTTGAGGCTCGCAACTCACCCCCAAAAAACAACGCTGTCTTTGTTGAAACTCTAAATAACAATTTAAAATATCTTGTGATGAGCCAGAGCAAAGTATTTGTTCAGGCTCAGCAAGTATGGCCAGTTCCTGAGCTATATTGGCCGTGTCACCCTCAGGGCTACTGTCAGCATAACAAGTTACTAAGCCGGTATTCATTCCTATTTTTGCTTTTACTTCAATACCTTGGCTTTGCTTTAACAACGAGCTTCTTTTTTGCAATAAACTTGTAATATCTAACGCACTTCGTGCAGACAAGCGTGAGTCGTTATCACTGACATTGGGGTAACCAAAATAAAACAACATCTGCTGCCCCAAACTCCCGACATGGTAAGCACCATATCGAATGGCAATATCAATACACTGGTTCTTTATATCGTGATGAATAGCATCAAGTACTTCTGCGTCATAATATTCATTATTGACTCGGCGGATCTGAATACACACCGCCAAAGCAGTGATTTGCTTTCGCTCCGTTTGACCAGTGAAGTTCATTGTTTGATTATTAATCACCGTATTATCTGACACAGTGATATCGTTAAAGCGTTGCTTTTCTGATGATTGGCCTGATAAATCACCGACCAAATTTGCAAAATTCAACTGGCTGACTTCATCAAATAATTCTTGCGCTGTGACCGTTCGTTCGTGTGCTTTCTTTTGGAGTGCGCGGCGCAATATTGCAGCAATAGGATGGCCCACTAAGGCTGCCGATAACGGTACATTATTGTGGCTAAGCTGCTTGTGAAAGATAGAAGCAATGCTTGAACCCGCCATAACCGGCTTGGCTGTTAAACATTCGATAAACACCAACGCCCAGACATAAATATCGGTTTTAATTGTCGGTGGCTCTCCCCTTAGTTGCTCTGGGGCGCTATAAGAAGGTGTACCAAGGGTTTCTTGTGTAAGGGTAATACTTTTATAGTCAGACTGTTGGACTTCATTAATTAAAGTACCAATCCCAAAATCGAGCACTTTAACATGGGTTTTAACCCCTGTTTTACTGAGCATAATATTGGCAGGTTTAATATCACGATGGATTACGCCTAGCTGATGTGCATGAGCGAGCGCATCGAGTACTTGAGTCATAATATCGGCGGCTTCAACCGGTTTCAGTGCGCCTTGCTCTGCAATAACTTGCTTTAAGGTTTGGCCATTTATATATTCAAATACGGCATATAATAGATGTTCATTTGAACGACCTTTATCAAGCAATCGTACAATATTAGGGTGTTGCAACTTACTAACGAGTAACGTTTCTCGTTCAAAACGATCGATATAACGTTGTTTTTTTTCTTGATTAAACTCAGTGCTAATGGTTAAAAACTTAATCGCAACCTGTTGCCCTGTTTTTAATAAAACAGCTCGATAAACACAAGCAAATCCACCTTCACCTATTTTTTCGATCAACTGATAGGTATCTGATTGAAACTGCTCTGAAATAACATCGCTCACAGAAGTTGTCACGCCCATTTGGCCACTCTTATTTTTAACTGAGTAATAATAAAAAAATACTACGTTAGCGTCTGTAAATTATCAATAAAATCAGCTAGTTTTCAGGTAAACGCCTTTTCTAAGTTGATTTATTAAGCAAAAGCAATGCTTTCTTATGAATTTTAATCAGGCCGTTGGGTTTTTATTTAACACATAATCGAATATCAATTTGTTTTTGTATTAATGCGTTATCGGGGCTGCGTAAGATAAAGGATATTTTTACTTTGCCAGGCTGCTTCATAGTAAAACACCATTGCTTAATACTAAATTCACCTAAGGCACTAATAGCGGGGTTAAATGAGGTCACTTCGGTCAGCTCATAAACCGATGATTGATTTTCAAGTACTTGCCAACAACTTAATTTAGCTGGATTACACTCTTTAAAAAAGAATGCTTGATCACCGGTGTTCAACTGATTTTCAAAGAAATCATTTAATAAATGCTTGCTCGATTCGATCATACTCATTATTTCTACAGTTTTACCAAGTTTGCTCAAGCTAATAGCTTAATCGCTTGCATATCCCTATATTGAGTCAAAATCCTTTTGCCTGTTTATCATAATGTTAATTCTCTTTATGGCTATTACACCTTATTACAGCAATCGATACAGACTCTTCTTAAACACAAAAACCCTTATTCAAACAACCTTAAGTTAGGTTGCTCAAACAAGGGTTCTGATGGACTAATTGAATTTACTTAGCGACAACCCTGAGTATCAAAATCAACCACAATCGCTGCACCTTGTGCTGCACCTGATACTTTTAGGTAACCCCAGTAGTTGGCTTGCGTATTAAGTAAAATGCATTCGTTATTACCCGTATTCTTAGATACAGCATGATGATTAGCACCATTAGGCCAACCCGCATTGCTATATTCCAATGTTAAATTTCCACTGCCATTGGCGGTCGTAATAGCCATACTGCTGTGGCCACTTACATCTGCAATACTAAACCACATGGGCTCTTGCTGAGCTAAACATGTGACCTTACCAGCCTCTAAACGGCCGCTTGATACAGGTGCTTGTGTTGCACATACATTCGGTAAACGACTATGTTGAGCTGCGGTAAAACTCGCTGTTAATGTTGTGTCATAAGCGTTATAACCCCTTACCATCACATGATAGGTGCCGGTTTGAATAGGATCGATAGTACAGGTTTCAGTGTTTCCACCCACATAAGGACGACAATCATAAACATCAACGGTTGCAGGCGAAGCAAACTTCACATATAAATCGGCATCGCCTTGACCACCTGCCAGCTTAAAACTCAACTCTGTAGCACCTGCGGGCACTTCAAAAGTAAAGTGTGTTTGCTGATCTTGTGCGCCGCTAATATTTAAAGGCTGCTTATTTTGTAAAGCATTACCAACTGGTGGTTCAATCACGTCTCGTGTAATCGATGCCTGTGATGTTGCAGTAGCAACGGCACCTTTATCATCCTTCACCGTTAGCGAAACTGTATAGTCACCCGCTTTGCTATAACTATGGCTAGGTTGCGCCTCGGAGCTCGAAGAGTTATCGCCAAAATCCCACAAATAACTGACGATGGTGCCATCAGGATCGTAAGAAGCGCTGCCATTAAATTCAATACTGACATTTTCATCCGCAGTGAATGGGCCATTTAGAATTGCAATTGGCGTTTTGTTCTCAACAGGTGGGTTTGTGGTATCGGTTAATGTTTGAGTCCAGCTGGTAAACTCAGCACCATAACTACTCGACCAAGTATTTACCCGCGCTTTATACGCAGCCCAATCGCCTTTTCGGGTATCCGCTAGCATTAAATTGACTTCATTACGGTGCTTTTCAAACATAAAACGTACAGCTAAATAACCCCAACGATAAATTCGGTCTTGGTCAAAACCATCATAAGTTGTTTCGAACACAGTTGATAATGTGTAAGTTGAGCCATCGTTAATTGTCGCAATAGCAGCTGGGTTATTATTTTGATTAGCAACATACTCCGCAATCCCTTCAGTCCACCAAACAGTGTGCTCTGTAGGATTATTAAAATCGCCATATAAATCAAAGCGACCATCTAAATAGTGAACATATTCATGCTCTAAGTTCCAAACAAAATGATCAGCATTAGCATAACTTGCTTCATAGGCAATAAAGTTAGGGACATTGTTTTGATTAGCTGGGTTGCCCTCTAAATACATACCTCCATTATTGGTATCGATACCAAAAATAGCGCCACCATACTTACCATAATCATCACTTGAGTTAAAAATATTGACCTGAAGTTGGCTATTGTAATCATCAGCAACTGAGATTAAATTGGTTTGTAATTGTGTATGAAAAAAGGTTTCCTCATACCCCATTTTATTACAAGCCGCAGCCAATTGAATCGCACTCATATCCTGGGCGCGAATACGAATAGTTGAACTACATTGATGATTTTGAGGAAAAACCTTTGCAACAAGCTGCTCACCATAACCACAAATATTATACTGACTACAATCGGCATAATAGGTAGCGGTGTCGGCTGCGCCTAACCATACTACATCGCCATAACCAAACATTTCATAAGTAGAAAATATTTGGTTCAGTGCCGCATCAACATCACCTTGTATAGCCGTGCCTGAGTAGCTTTTTAATCGCCCTAACTCACGGGCAGCATTAGCCACCATAAACTCGGCTTCTGTACCGAGCATGTAGTTGCTCATGGCAAAATTTTTCAAAATAGAAACAAGCGCACTATCCGAACCAACATTCGCCACAAAGTTGCTATTCCATTGACCACGAAAAATAAGCGTAAAAAAACCATTGATTGCATTACGCATATTCCAGCCTGCTGCATAAGTTTCGTTCCAACGGCTTAACCATGCTTTTGCTATTGGTAAATAAACATCTTGTTGTTCAGAGCTATCCATCGTGGTGATAACTTCAATCATGGTTTTAGCGTGACCTTCATTGTTATCATAAAAATGGCTGTTATTTACAAATGCATCTATCGCGCCTTTTACCGCAGGTTTTACCCACGATGCAAAACTGACCGCATCGTTATAAAACTCAACAAAATAACCGGCGCGAAGATATAAAAACAACGCTTCAATATCTGTATCACCACCTCCAGCATAATTTTTCGACAAGGCATTAACATGATTAGCCACAGCAAACATATGGTTAGAAGTGAATGCATTTGCCTGAACATTCGACGATGCGCCAAATAAGTCATTCACACAATCCGAGCCTTGAGATTTTATTGTGTTTATCAGGGTTGTGCTGTTACTCGTATTGAATGCATTCAAATCACAGTTAGCAGCCATGACTTGGTCTGACGAAAGTGCGATATTCAAATCATGGATCCGATGTGAATATTCATTTGAAAGTGAACGAGTAGGCGTTTTTGCTGCAGGTACATTCAACTGGCGTGGTTTTTCAATACCGTGATGGTGCTTTACATTTTCAACTTGTGGTTTTGGTGCCGTGTTAGCAAGGGCTGATGGCAGCATTAATGCCGCACTAATCGCTAAAACCAATTTATTTATTGTCATAATATTCTTCTGTCTAGTTGCGTGAGAGATTAAAAGCACCTTCGCTGCTAATTCACAACAAACAATTAACAACAAAAAGTGCAACATAGTTTTAACAAAAACAGAAACAAAACACAACAAATTGTATACATTATATTTAATGCAATGATTGGAAAGATGTAGAAAATATTAATAGTTATTACAATTCATATAGTTGCTGATAGTAATTTATTGTAATAAGTGATTGGAATATTAGAAAAAAGCAAAACGCCCTAAGCCTGACCATGTAGTTCAATTAAAAATAGAGTGGCCAATCTATGGCTCTACAAAATATCCTGCATTCGAAGTGCTTTTTGTAGGAGGGGGTTAACGGTACGAATAAACCTGAACTCTGGATAATAAATCTCTTAACCAGAGCTCAGGTTAATAAAGTAAACATACTGAGAATCATTGAGGAGCAATTCAATCAAAAAAATATGTTCACCTTTATAAGTAACTGTATAGATTTTAATTTTTACAGGAGATTTGGTCTCGTCCATTTTGTTTTGCATAATAAAGTGCCATGTCGGCACGATGGATCAGAGATTCACTTTTTTCATTTTCTGCAATTAATGTCGCTACACCAAAACTACCGGATACGAATAGCTTTTCTCGTTCAAGATCTTTAAAGGTAATATCATGCAGCGCAGTGCGAATAGATTCACACAGCACAGAGGCTTGTGCGAGCGTGGTATTTGGCATTACTAACAAAAATTCCTCACCACCCAATCGGCCGATTAAATCATTTGGTCGTAAAGAGTTTTGGGTGACTCTCGCGACCTCAATTAACACTAAATCACCTATCAGGTGACCACAATGATCATTAATTTTTTTAAAGTAATCAATATCTAACATCGCCACACACATTGGCTGATGCGTTTTACTCGCAGCCCTAATTAAGCAATGTAAGTCATGTAAGATTTGACGACGATTGGGAATTTGCGTTAATTCATCTGTCGTTGCATGCAAATGATTAATTTTACTTACTTTTCGTATATACCAAACCAATACCAGCAGTAGCACTAAAAAAAGACTTACAACAGAAATCAACCATTTCAACCAAGTATTTTTAATTGAAACATCATTCAGATACGCTTGCTTTAAATCATTTTGAATACGTAAGCGTTGATTTTCTAATTCACGCACCTGCGTTTCCATTAAAATGCGGCTTTGCTCCGCCGTTTTGGCGGTTGTAACATTATATTTTTTAATGACCTCGTCCAACGCTTCAAAAAATAATAACAAGCTAGCATCGTAGTCTTTTTGATGATGCTTAATCACAGCTTCTAATTCAAGCAAATAGCTGTTGGAGTTTAATTGCTCTTGTTCAGCGATACGTTTGGCTTGCTCAAGATGCTCTAAGGCCTGATTAATTCGCCCTAAATGTAGCAAGGGATAAATTGAATCGGCATAATTGGCAAAAATGTAATCTTTAATATTTTCTTCTTTTGCTAACTCCAGCGACTTTAAAAACCAATCTACAGCGTGCTGATGCTGCGCCTGTGATTTTGCGATTCGCCCAAATAACGTTTTAGTTAACACCTCAACATAGCGGTTACTTTCTAACTGCGCGTATTCGAAGGCGCTATTTGCATATTCCAACGAGAGATCTAATTGACGTAGTTGAAAATAATTAAATGCGATATTTGCATAAATAACGGCCTGTTCTGCATTAAGCTGTTTTTTATATTCAAGTGCTTTTTTAAAGGCAGCCAACGCTTGATCAACATGACCATTTTCAGCCAAAGCTAAACCTCGGCTATTTTCAAGATCGGACCAAAACTTTTTATTTTCTAATGTAATAGCTAATTTATTAGCCAAACTGAAATATTGCCACCCCTCTTCACTTTGCATCAGCCGTAAAGCGATATTCGCGGCATCAAGTAATAAATAACCGTATCTTATACCTGATATATTTTCGGGCGCTTGTGCAAGTAACAATTTAATTTCTTGATAGTATTCAACTTGATTTGAAAGTTCGGTTCTTAAAAAGAAGCGCTGTATTTTTAATTCAAAAACTAATTTAGCATCAGGAACGTGCGCAATTAACTCATCAAGCTGATTAATCAATTTCGGATATTGGCTTACCTCATTGGCAGTGAGTGCGATTACGCTATCAAGAAAAACGCGTTTAGCACTTAGCTCTAAACTACCTTGTAAATGCTGATAGTCGGTAATAAATGCTTCATTGTAATAATCTGCTCGCTCTTTAAGTAAATCTATATTGTGAACTAGAACACCGTCATTCAGCTCTTCCTCTGCACGGATACAGAAAATAAAACACAAAAATAACAACCCAAATCCATAGTTCAAACAAAGACTCCTTGTTAGCGTAAGTTCAGCCACATTTAGCTTAAATTTATTTAAATGCTTAACGCCTGATTTTATCGTGAATAGATTGACCACATGTGCTGAGCCAATGATAATCTATACTGCCTAAATTAATGAGAGTACTCAATGAAAAAACTAAGTTTAGTGTTAATAATCAGTGCTATTACCCTAATGGGATGTGAACAACAGGCCGAAATTAAAAACGAAGCAAATGAAGTAAAAAAAGAAGTCTCGAGTGCAATTACGAGTGCATGGAATGAGGTAAAAGAAAATACACTTGCATTAAAGGACGACTCACTAAATGATTTAATCAAAGAAAGTGAAGCGCTAACCAAAGCATTGGCAGGTGAAGGGCAAGACCTAAGCAAAGAGCTACTCGCTCAAAGCAAAGAGTTGATCGAGCAAAGTAAATCAATGGCAAAAGACAGTTGGCTAGAAGGTAAAGAAAATGCCAATGAGCTAAGTGAAGAAGCACATATTGCTATCGAAAAATTAGCTGAAAAAATTAAAGCTCAGCGAGAGGCTATCGAGCAAGCTAAATAAATCGTTAATATTTTCGTATTTTCCGTTAAAAGCCAGCCCCCTAGTGAGCTGGCTTTTAAGAGACTGTAAATAACTTTAGCCTGCAAATGGCTAGGGCTTGTTAACTTTTAGCGATTAATTTTTCAGCAGTATGTTTGGTATTTAGGCAAGGTAAAGCCTATGTAGTGTGATAGCGCTCCCCATAAATAGACGATAACGCAGTATTAATTCCAAACATGCGCTGCCCTAAGGGTGATTAAGGCTTTGTTGCTTACAAGGATGTAGGTAAACGCGAAAGTTTCGCTCGATTTTTACTTAGCCAACTAGGTTACAAACCTCACGCCGCGGTTAAATCTCCCTAAATTGAACCTATTTCAATCCATAAAGGTCAACACACCCTAGCGCAACTGACACCATTCACACCAACACATGATCTTCCTAAGTGAAAAAATTTGGATTAAACACACACCGCGCACCTTCAACTCATTTATATTAATTGAGTTAGGAATGAGTGCTTGACTCTCATGGGGGATAGGCTACACTGAGCTCTGTTTGAAAGTACGACCTTATTTATGCATACCATTTCGAAGTTTCGTTTAGTACCTCGTCCTGTTTTTATAAGTAATTGCAATACTTCCAGATCAACGGCAGTGTTTATTTCGAACCTGTTTAAATTACTCTAAAACTTAGGATATTATTATGTCTACTACAACTACTGGTACAGTTAAATGGTTCAACGAAGCTAAAGGTTTTGGTTTCATCGCTCAAGAAAATGGCCCAGACGTTTTCGCACATTTTGGCAACATCGTTGGTGAAGGTTTCAAAACTTTAACTGAAGGCCAAAAAGTTGAGTTCATCGTAACTCAAGGTCAAAAAGGTCCTCAAGCTGAGAAAATCGTAGCTCTTTAATAGCAACGGTTTGGTTAATTAGTTAACCACCTTCTAGTTCTTTATTGAACTAAAAAAGGCTAAATCTAACGATTTGGCCTTTTTTAATGCCTCAAATTGGGCCCTCCGTCTTTTGTTAAATACTAAGACCTATCTGATAGGCAATAAAAAAGCGACCGAAGCCGCTTTTAATAAAGCATAAAAACCAATCAGAGTTTAACGGCCACGCATTTCCAAACGATGCGCAAACTCATTCATAATATGCATATAAAGTTCATTGCCTAAATATAAGTCTTCAACTTTATGATCAATACTTGGGTTGTCATTAACTTCAATAACGTAAACTTGATTACCTTTTTGTTTAATATCAACACCATATAAACCTTTTCCGATAATAGAGCAGGCTTTAATTGCTGCATCAAGTACCTTTTTTGGCACTTCAAACGTTGGCAATGTCTCAAAGCCACCTGACGAAAAACGTTTAGAACCATGATTATAGATTTGCCAATGGTTTCGAGCCATATGATAACGACACGCAAAAATGGCTCGGCCATTTAAAACCCCAATACGCCAATCAAAATCAGTAAATAGATACTCTTGCACAAGAACTAAAGCCGTATCGGCTAACAATAAATCAAGCTTCTCTTTAAGTTCGTCGCGCGTTGCAACTTTAAATACCCCTTTAGAAAAAGCACCTTCTGGTAGTTTAAGTACAATAGGATAATCAAAATGTGCTTCTACATTATCTAATTCAGTATCACTAGTGCCTAGAACCACATGTGTTTTAGGTGCAGGCACTTTGTTATAGCTAAACGCATCGTGTAAAAATGCTTTATTACAGCATCGCATAATTGACGTCGGATCATCCATCACCACTAAACCTTCTTGCTCGGCTTTACGGGCTATACGATAAGTGTGGTGATCAATCGCGGTTGTTTCGCGGATAAACAAGGCATCATATTGAGCGATATGGTTGGCTTGTTTCGCTGTTATCGTTTGGGCATGAATGCCTACTTTAGCTGCCGCTTTAATAAAACGAGCTATCGCATCTTTATCGCTTGGTGGATGAGTTTCATCAGGATTAACTAAAATAGCCATATCCCAGCGCAATTTACGCTCTGCCGCAGATTGACGCCACACGACATGAGTGAAAATGTTTAATCGATTTATAAACTCAGCTTTTTGCGCTTCATCTAACAGTGAATATGTGCAGCGCACCACATTAAAATTAACACCATTTTCATCACGAAATAAGCTCAACTTTAAAATTGGATCTGGATATTTTTCATAAACACGACGTGCTAATTTCTTAAGCTGCTCATTTTCAACATGACCAAAGAAAGAAAACAACTCTATTGGTTTATCTAAATCTAAACCTAATAAATCAGAGTTAAACAGTAATGAGCTATCAGCATAGTTCGCTAGATTTCGTAAATCATTAATAGTGCTAACACTCGGTAATACCTTATGTTTACGTGCTTCAGCCAATAAAGAACAATAATACCCGCGACTAAGGTAATGTTCTGTATCACATAAGTTGATAACTCGAGTCTTCGTTTCGTTACGTTTTGGATAATCTTGTAAGTACTCTTCAAAAGTAATGACATCAATGCCATCACCTAATGAAAGATTATCACTGCTTTGTGCAACAACGAGGGTTTTATACATTATTAAAATAATTCCTTTGATTTTTTACTTTAAATTCGAAAGAGCCATCAATACTGCGATAAATCCTTGCACCGATTCAAGGGGTGCTGATTCTTCCATTGTATGATAACCCGAAGTCGGTATTTGTAGCGTAGTACCGTCAACTAAGCCATTAGAGGCTGCAATAATCCGCCCCATTTCTGTAGAGCCTAGCGAGGAGGGTTCATCACCTCGAGCTACACGTTGCTCATTCATAGATTCAACGTATTCATCTTTAAATTGAACATTGAGCTTATGCTCTTTACATACTTGCGCCAGTTTTTTTGTTAATGCCACATTAAAACTCGCATTGGCATCTTTGTTACGTAGCACCAAATGCTGTAGTTGAGCGGTTGGTAAATCAGGGTAAGGGCTGGTATCAACTACAATCAACTGATTGGTTGAACCACCGAAACGACGAAACCATTCCAATAAGTAACGCCAGCTTTTACCTGCTTCTTCTTGGGCTGTGAAAAAGGCTGTGCCTTGAAAGCCAAGCTCAAATAAATACACTAAAGCGGCTGCAGTTAATACGTTGTCTAGTTGCCCTACAAGCGCCTCATCGGTCACTTTAAGTTTATCTAAAAAAGCGACAGGTGTGCCAGCGACTAAATGCTCTAATCCTGCCACTTCAAAAATTAAGTTGTTACGATGTTCACAGATGTATGTACCTGTGATTTCACCTTTACCACGATACGCGCCCGACCATGGTTCATAAGCATATAAATCACCTTCTGAGAAACGCTCAACGATTTTTTTCATCAGCTGCTCACTCACGGAGTTACCCAGTAAATCTGAACGTGCACCGGCAACAAACGCAGCATATTGAAACTCATTAGGACCAGTACAGACTAAACCATGGCGGTCAATATGTGCTGAAAACATCACGCTATGAGGGTCAGAACCTTGAGCAACTAATACACCTTCATACCAGGTGACATTAGCACCACGCTCTTCTAACTCGCGCTGCAAAACCCGAAAAAAGGAATGTTCAGAACCCACCACGCTTGGATTACGCAGTAATGAATTTAATAGATTGATAAACGAACTCGGTAAACCGTGTGCTATCGCTTCTTGCTCTAGTTTCTTTGGTAAAATACCCATAAATATTCCTCTTGGGAGCTATCAGAGCAAATGAAAAACTCATTAAAATTAAATGAGCACACCAGCTAAGCCATGACTTCTAAAACAGCTATATAGCGTGATTTTTAATTATAATCAATTCAAATAACTCATTTATTTTATTAAATAAATTATTTTTCCTTAAGCATAAGATTTGATCATGACTTTGAGAAAAAATCACCTTTACAAGCCAAAAGTACCAGCGCACACTACCGCATGCTATCCTATTAATTAGCTTTTTTCGTTAGGAAAATCTGTCCATATGTCCCTTCGTCCAGCCACGCTAGAAGATCTCGATGCGTTAGTGAAATTAGAAAATGCCAGCTTTAACGCCGATAAAATTAGTCGCAGAAGCTTTAACCGCTGGCTTAAATCAGGTCACAGTTTAATTTATGTCATCACTGGCCAAGCAGAACTTGATGCCTATGGTTTAGTACTATTACATAAAGGGACTCGCCTAGCGAGACTGTACTCTTTGGCTGTTGCACCGCACGCTAGAGGTAAAGGGCTTGGTAAACAATTGCTATTAGCACTTGAAGAAGCTGCCGCTGAATCAGGCAGATTATTTATGCGCCTAGAAGTCGCAAAACCCAATGGTGCTGCTATCGCATTATATCAGCAACTTGGTTACAAAAAATTTGGTGAATACAGCCATTATTATCACGACCAAAGTGATGCGCTGCGAATGCAAAAGCGGATCCGTAACTTAGCGCCAGCCAAACAACCCAAACCGGTTCCTTGGTATCAACAAACGACCGAATTTACCTGTGGCCCATCATCATTAATGATGGCAATGGCTAGCTTACAACCGAGCCTAGTACCTTCGCAGCCGCTTGAACTAGATATTTGGCGCGAAGCAACCACGATTTTTATGACTTCAGGCCATGGAGGCTGTCACCCATTAGGATTGGCAATTGCGGCTAAGTTAAGAGGCTTTAACGTCACCACTTATATTAATCATGAGCGGCCACTTTTTATTGATGGTGTCAGAACACAAAATAAAAAAGAGATCATGACGGTTGTTGAAAATCAGTTTAGGACAAAAGCAGCATCGTTAAACATTGCAATCGAGTACCAAGATTTTAGCCAACAACAAGTTGAACTTTGGCTACAACAAGGCTGCGCAATTCTAATTCTGATCAGCACCTACCGAATGGATGGTCGTAAAGTTCCCCACTGGGTGGCTGTTACAGCAATTGATGATGTGTGTTTATATGTTCATGACCCCGATCCAGACGAGGCTCGCCCAGATCCACTTGATTGTCAGCATTTACCGATTGCCCGTACCGACTTCGATAAGATGTCACAATTTGGCAATGATAAGCTACGTACTTGTGTTGTACTTCATCCTACAGTGTAATTAAATGATAATGCCCCACAGCTAAGGGGCATTATCTGTATTTCTTTTTAACGACAATGTCAGCCCTTAGCTACTGATAGATATACTGATTTGATTAAATAAAAAACAAAATGCATACGATAGTCTAAACTTCCATCTAGAAAGTTTATTGACAGGGAAAGTGCATTGTTAGATACATTTACTGGTTTTTTTAATCCCAACTACATGCCACATGGTCATTGTTATTTATGGCAACCGGCCATTCTTTGGACCAATGTCATTGCCGATTTATTAATTGCCTCTGCCTATTTTTCAATCCCTATTGCATTATTCATCTTTATTCGCCAACGAGAAGATTTAAAATATAAACGCATTTTCATTTTATTTGCCTTATTCATCTTATGCTGCGGCGTTACCCATTTATTTGCAATTTATACCATTTGGCATGGAAGTTATGGTTTACACGGCATCTTAAAAGCAATCACTGCTATCGTGTCAGTATTAACCGCTTTTATATTGTTTAAAAACATTAACACCTTACTTTCAATCCCCTCAACCCAACAGTTTGAGCAAGCAATCAGCAAAGCTGAGCATGAAAAATCACGTCGCTTCCAACTCGAACAAGCTCAAAAAGCAGAAGCTATTTTTAAATTTTCCCTAGAATTGCAACCCACCGCACTTTTAGTGGTTGATGCAAACCAAGTTATTCGCGTCACCAATAAGGCATTAGAACGCTTATTTCAATACGATACTGACGAGCTTATTGGCAAGTCATTACATTGTTTATTACTCGATGAACAAGCAAAGTTCCATCATGTTTTAACCAAGGGTTATTTTGAAAAACCCGCTCAAGGTCATGCGATGGCACAAGGTCGAACTGTTCGTGGAAAAACAAAATACGGTGAAGAGATTTGGATTGAAATTAATCTTTCAATCCATCATTTTGAAAATGAAAAACACGCCTTTGCGTCAGTCAATAGCGTTAACACCCCCAATAATGAGCTTAATTTTGTTTTTGAAAAATCAAATCGTTTACAGCGTGTCATTGATGCAACAGAAGATGGAATTTGGGAGTGGAATATTCAAACCAACGATGTTTGGTACTCAAATCGATTAATTCAGATGCTAGGTTGCGATCCTGAAACCATAAAACCTGATGTTAGTTTATGGCAAGCTCATGTTCACCCTGATGATAAAGATCGAGTATTTGATGCGCTCGAACGCCATTTAACACAACAAGTGAAGTATGATATTACTTACCGTGGTTTATCTGAAAATCAAGAATACCAGTGGATCCGCACACGTGGTAAAACTATTTTTGATAGTGATAACAAGCCATTATTAATGTCGGGCACCTTAACCAATATCAATCAACTCAAAGAGCTTGAACTGCAATTTAGTAAAAAAAGTCACTTTTTAAACACCGTCTTAAACAAATCTTTAAGCGCGATGTTTATTTTCAATACCGACAACCAAAAAATCACCTTTATTAATAAACAATACAGTGACATAACGGGTTATAGTTTCGAGCAACTGAACCAAATTCAGTACCAACAACATATTTTTACCCTATTTCACCCTGACGACCAAACAAGTATAAGTCGTCACTTCAATACCCTCACTTTAAATAAAGAAAAAGAAACACAGGGCTTAGAATTTAGGCTCAAACATGCGACTAACGGACAATGGATTTGGTGTTTATCAAAAGACTCCCCATATTCTTTTGATGAAGATGGGAACGTAAAAGAAATAATAGGTACCTTTTTTGATATCAGTGAGCAAAAGCAACAGCGCGATAAAATTAAAGCGCTCGCATTAGATTTTTACACCACATTTGAACAAGCAGCTGTAGGCATAGCCCATGTAGGACTTGATGGCAGCTGGCTAAAAGCGAACCGCAAACTGTGCGAAATTTTAGGCTACGATCACGACGAATTATTAACGCAAAATTTTCAAAATATTACACACCCTGACGATCTAAACACCGACCTAGAGTTAGTAGCCCGTTTACTCGCAGGCGAGTTTGCTCAATACTCAATGGAAAAACGCTATATTTGCAAAAATAAAAAAGTTATTTGGGCATTTTTAACGGTTTCTGTCGTACGTGATGAAAGCAACCACCCAAGTCACTTTATCTCCGTTATAGAAGACATAACAGAGCGCAAAGAAGTCGAGCAGGCGCTGGCTGAATCAAACTTGGCATTAGAAAAGTTTGCCTATTCGGCATCTCATGACTTGCAAGAACCCCTTCGCAAAATAAGTGCATTTTCAGATAGCCTCAGTGAGCGGCTCAAAGGCAAGCTCGATGATGAAGATGCTGAGTATGAACTAAGCCGACTCACCGATGCAGCCTCAAGAATGCGCGGCATGATAAATAGCTTATTGCAGCTTTCTCGGTATTCAAAACACAAACTGAGTAAAGAAAAAATTCAATTTTCAGATTTATTGGCGCTCATTAATGAAGATCTTTCAGAGTTAATTTCAGAATCCCATTGCACATTACACCTAGAGCAAGATTTTACTTTGTATGTCGACCGAAATAGCTTTTTACAAGTTATCAGAAACCTTATTACCAACAGTGTGCGCTACAAACAAGCCGATTTACCCCCTATTATTCATTTTAGCCACTACAACACAGGGAATACTCTCAACATTGTAGTTTCAGATAACGGAACTGGGTTTGATGAAAAATATGCGAATGAAATATTTCAGCCTTTCAAACGGTTAGCTTCAAACAAAGTAAAAGGATATGGAATGGGCCTTGCGATTTGTAAACAAATAATCAAAGCTCATGAAGGTGAAATCACAGTAAAAAGCCAGTGTAACCAAGGTACCTCATTTACCATTACGCTTGCTGACAAGGATAAACAATGATCCCAGCACCTGTACTATTTTTTATTGACGATGACCCCGATGACCAATATTTAATTCGAAGGGCAATTCAACAACTTAATTCTAATGTAGAACTCGTTAGCTTCGAATCAAGCGAACAACTTTTTAATTATTTTAATGAGCCAAAGTCGACGTTACCCGATTTTATTTTGCTTGATCTAAACATGCCGATGGTCAGTGGAAAGCAAGTATTAAAACGTATTAAAACAACATCAGAACTAAAAACAATTCCATGTATTATTTTCACCACCTCACAATCAGAACGAGATATTGAAGAATCATATCAGCTCGGTGCCAATTCGTTCATTATCAAACCAGGTACCTTTGCGCAAACGGTAAGTATTATGCAACAGCTTTGTGACTACTGGCTAAAAACCGTGACCTTAAAAGTAAAGGATTAATCCATGCTGTTAACCAGACCATTTAACCCTGTGATAAGAGTGACTTTATGCTAACAACACCAAAAATAGCATGCCAAAAACATGATGCAGACTTCATAGTGCTGGTCGTAGAAGACAATTACGATGATTTTTATTTAGTAAAACAGATGCTTGCCAAAGACATGCGTAAAACATATTTGCTACTGCACGCTGAAACACTCGATGATGCATTTATGACGTTAGCACATGAAAAAACTGACCTCATATTGCTTGACTTAGGCCTAACAGCAACGCAAGGACTCGACACCCTAACCCACTTTAGACAACAAATTGCTGATGTTCCTGTCATTGTATTCACCGGAGTTGATGATGAAGATATCGGCGAAAAAGCAATAAAATTAGGCGCTGAAGACTACATATCCAAAGCACAAGCAAACAGCGCTATTTTATCTCGCTCGATTTCATATGCCATTGAACGTCATACTTTATTAACTAAAATCCAGCAACAAGTCTGGCTCGATGCCTTAACAGAACTCCCAAACCGCTCTGCACTTTTCCAATACCTCACCACGCAAATCAATAATGCACAACGTAAGCCACTTTCTATCAATGTAGTGATGCTTGACCTTGATGGGTTTAAAGAAATAAATGATGATTTTGGCCATCAAGCTGGTGATGATGTGTTGATTGCAGTCGCCAAACGGCTGAACCAAAATAAACGCACAGCTGACTTTATCGCACGACTCGGTGGTGATGAATTTATATGGGTATTAGTTGAGTGTAATCCTGTTGAAAAAGTACTGGCATTACTTGAAGAAAAGCTTAATTTAATTAATCAACCAATTAGCATTATCGTCAACAATAAACCACATGAAGTGCATGTTGGAGCCAGTATCGGTGTTACCACTTGGCACGGCGAACAAACACCCCAAATGCTTATCAATATGGCAGATAAAGCGATGTACCAAAGCAAAAGTAAAGGAAAAAATAGCATCAGTATTTTATAAAATGATTTATTTTTTGACGCAAATCCAGAATCTTAGATCCTAAAGTATCTGGTTAAAACTACTTCAAAGCTCATGTTGTAATCATAATATGACCTATTTAAAGGGCCTAAAGCTAATATTTCGACTTTTGATATTCTTGATATTTAAAACCAAACAGCCCCATCACAGTCCCGATTGACGAGCAAAACCGTAACGTAGCCGCAAACAATAACCCTTTATCTTGGTACCACACTCCTTTTAACAACAACTTCAAAGAGTCGAGTAACCGGTAAACAAAAAATACTGGTGAGAGTAATAGTGTTTTTAAGCCACCATGCTGTTTAAAACTAACCCTTGTTGCACCTTGACCTAATCGGATCCCCCTCAGAGCAAACCACCTCAGCTGGCTTCTATTATCAGGATGAAGCTCAATAACTTTGGCGTTTTGTGCATACACGAAACTAAATCCAGCTTGTTTTGCACGTAAACAGTAATCAAAATCTTCAGATCCCGTTAAATTGAACTGTAAATCAAATAGTCCAACCTGCTCAATCACATGTCGGCAAATTAACGTATTATTGGTATAAAAATACCTAACCGGTTGAGCATCATCTTGCGCTAAGGGCTTAGCGTATAATGCTTTGGCGAGAAACTGTTTGTTACTATCTTCGGGCTGGCTTATCACATCACTGCACACCACATCCGCTTGAGTTTTCGCTTGTACCAATAATAAATTTTCAAGCCAATGTTCATGCTCTGGCCACTCATCATCGTCAATCCAAACCAAGGCATCTGAATCAGTACTTAAAAACTCACTCACACAGCGATTTCGGGCAAAAACAACTCCCTGAGAAGGCTCATGATGGTAAACCACATTTAAACCACCTTTGAATGATTCGGTGATTGTCTTAACATTCGATTGCGAAGCGTTATCAACAACGAGCACGCAATAAGGTTTTGTTGTTTGCCTTACCAAAGTTGCTAATAAGTTTTGCAGTAATGCTTCACGTTGATAGGTAGTAATACAAATACACGGTTTTGAAAGAGGCGTCATTTAATATGTCTTCATGTTTAAACTTATTATTAGTTTAAAGTTTGGTCCATATTTTATTAACTGCACGTTTTTATTGATTATTTAAATAGAAAAGCGCCTGTTATTAACAAGCGCTTGGATCCGTGGGAAGGGAGAAATTGAAAATTAATTTAAACTTTCGAGCAATTTATTTACGCCAATTTCAATTTTACGCGGCTTTAATGCTTCGGGAATTTCTCTTTCTAAATTAATGTAAAGCAGACCATTTTCTAAATTTGCCGACATTACTTTAACATGGTCACCGAGTTGGAACTTACGTTCAAAATTGCGCTCAGCTAAACCTTGGTGAATAAAACGACGCTCAACTTTGTCTGCGTCTTTATCCGCTTTTACACCCGAGACTTTAAGAGTGTTTTGCTCAGTTTCAATACTCAACTCACTTTCGACAAAGCCAGCGACAGCCATAGTAATTAAATACTTATCTTCAGCTAGCAATTCGATATTGTAAGGAGGAAAGCTGGGTTGCTTATCGGTACTAGCGGCTGCATCCATTAACGATGCTAAATGATCAAAACCGATGAAAGAACGATAAAGTGGTGATAAATCTACTGTACGCATAATGATATCCTCATATAAAGCGATATTAAATTGTGCCATTCACGATGAACTGGCAATTACAATAACCATAAAAGGTCCGATTTAAGTAAGGGCCCATCAGGCACCCTCTGATAACTTAATAAGGTCAGCCAACTCGAATTCAAGAGTAAAAAATAAATTTTTTAACTTTTTTACGGTTATGATTAGATAATTAACCTGAGCTTTGGTTAAGAGATTTACTAACATATTGATATTGAATTGGTAAATGTTTTTTCAAGTCTGTAGCCGGAAACGTTTAAGGATAACAAGGCGAATTTACGCGTCAATAGCTGGCCTATTGTAAGTAAATTCAACGCCGTTAGCGTTGAAAGTAGCCGCTGGAGATAAATTTATTATCCAGAGCTCAGGTTAATTAACATTTAAATAACGAAATGCTTTGGCATAAAATAATGCCGCTATTAGGAAAAAAATGACCCTGCAACCCAATTTTTACCAGCAATTAAAAAGCTTTAAATTGTTTGATGAATTTACCGATAGCCAGCATTACCATCCCTTGCCTGATGAGTGGTTTGTGGTGGTGGCCGATGTTGAAAACTCAACTCAAGCAATCAAACAAGGGCGCTATAAAGAAGTCAATGCACTTGGTGTTATGACCATAGTCGCGTTAATCAATACCCTGAAGGAATTTGATATCCCGTACGTGTTTGGCGGAGATGGATCGACAGCATGCATTCCAAAACATCACTATGAAGAGACTTGCCAAGCGCTTGCTGCTTGCCAAGTATTAGCAAAAGAGCAGTTTAAATTAGCATTACGGATTGGACTCGTTTCTATCACTGAAATTCGGGCGAACCAATGTGATGTCTGGGTTGCCAAATATCAGCCCCACCCAGATTTTAAACAAGCCATGTTTAAAGGCGCAGGCTTGGCTTTTGCCGAACAATGTGTCAAAAACCCTGCAACTGATAATCCCTACTTAATTAAGGCTTTGGCAACCAAAAACAATTCTTTATTTGACGGGTTTGAGTGTCGCTGGAATGAAATACCGAGCCCTCACCAACATAACGTAAGCTTGCTGGTACAAACGTTAAGTACTAATGAGGCTGAAAAAGAGCAGATTTATAAAGAAATTATTAGCCATATCAACAGTATTTATGGCAATTGGCAGCAATATCATCCGCTACAAGAAAATCTTTTATCACTCACTGCATCAGTTAAATTACTGTCTATCGAAAGTAAAATTCGCAACTATCTGCAATCACGTTGGCACATGATGAAATACTTAGCTCGCCTTCAGGTTTTACGAATTGTGGGTATTTGGGTGATGGCGCGTAACGTTCAAACAACTCAAACAAATTGGGGGGCTTATAAACAGAATTTAGTACTCAACAGCGACTTTCAAAAGTTTGATGAAGTCCTACGAATGGTTATTTCAGGTACTAAGGAGCAATATCAACAATTGCGTATTTTATTGGAGTCTTATCACCAACAAGGAAAAATTGTTTTTGGTTTGCATATCAGTCAACATAGTTTAATTACGTGTATCGTCACCGATTACAATAAAAACCACACTCATTTTTTAGATGGTTCGAACGGTGGATATGCTCTGGCAGCACTTGAAATGAAAGCACAATTGAAAAAAATCAATGCGCCTTAAGTGTAACAGCCTTAAGTGTACTAGTGTGATTACCAAGGGATTATGTCGGTTTAATTACCGAGCGACTTTGTCGTAAATAGCATATCAGCCAGTGATTAAACTGGCTACAGTTTATGTTTATGCGGTTTCCTGTAGCGCTTGTGATCGTTCAATTCTCAGAGTGGTGGTGTTCAAGTTATTTCTGAGCCACATGCTGCGCACACCGCCCGCACTAATCTCAACACCAAGTGCCTCTGTCAGCTTCATTGCGACTTTCTGTTGGCCAAGGTGCGGATACTCAACTGAGAATTGCACAACGGCATCTTCTATCGCTTTATCTACACAATTTTTATGTCGCAGGTTTGGAGTCTCTTGCCGTTTTAAAGCATCAGGCCCACCTTGCTGAACCAATCTTAGGTGACGGTGAATAGTATCTCGCGATACGCCACTTTGACGTGAGGCTGCACTGACGCTCCCCAGCTTTTCAATTAGTGCTAATACTTCAAGTTTTTTCTGTACAGCCAAGTCTTCTGATGCAAGTTTACTTGGTTCGTTTACCTCTGATATTTTAAGCTGCCGTCCAGCGAAGTGAGCAGTAAACTCTTTCTTGCTCGTTTTTCTAATTTCTATTTTTTGATTGGCAATCGAGTGCTTGAGCGGTGAATCAATCAAGTAAAACTTGTTGTCATAGCTGAAGGTATGGTCATTACGTATTTTACGCTGGTCTTTGATGACGCAGATATCGTCTAGGTTGGTGTGCTTGGACAATGGAGTGAACTCAGAGCATTGTTTCGATTTCACTTGGATTTTAGGTTGCCAATACAGAGGAATAAAGACGTGTTTAAGGTATGCATTGGCCCCTGCAATATCATTGATATTATTTAACCTTAACTCCGGCACAAGGCGGTCTTGGAAGGTATCAAATGCTCGTTCTACACGCCCCTTACCTTGTGGTGAATTAGCAAAGATAATTTCAATACCTAACTCTTCACAGGCGCGTTGCATTTGAGAGAAGTTACAACGCTTTGGGCCGCCGAATATACCCGCCCTGTCAACATAAAGGGTTTTAAATACGCCTTTCATTTCAATGCATTCTCGCATTACCTTCAAGCAACCAGCGGTAGTTTCAGATGGAAAAAACTCGCCATGCACTTCACTGGTAGCATCGTCAATCATGATAATTAAACAGTGCTTTTTATCACCGAACCAACGATGAGGGCTACCATCCATTTGCATCATTAATCCCGGTGCTTCCATCCGCTCCCTGCGTTTTCTAACATTGCTGCGCCTGCGTTTAGCCCGTTTAACATGATGGATATCATGCGCCCAACCGCGCAATGTTTCACGCTTAACAACGATGTTCTCATTGATTGATAACTGCTCAGCTAAATGAAGCAAGTTCAAATCGAAATACTTTTCTTTAATCAAAGCCTGTACGGTTTTCTTAATTGATACCGGAGTTTTGTTTGGCGGGGCTTTACCACGATTACCATGAATGGCAAATTGAATACCGACTTGTTGGTATTGTTTGACGTAGCGTTCAATGGTACGTCGAGACTTGCTAAGTAACTTAGCTGCATTGCCAATTGTTATTCTGCTTTCTATTACTTTAGCAATAATATCAACAGTGAGTTGAGCTTTAGAATCCATCACAATCATCCTCAACATGCCTTTTAGTATTTCAAAAGCAAAACACTAACAGACACATAAAAAGTGACCGACAAATTCCCTTGGTAATTAGCGAGTACGACAGAATCGCTTGGTAATTAAGATACGACAAAGTTGCTTGGTGTTAACAGCCTTAAGTGTACTAGCTCAAACTTGATCTGACAGTTACCCATTTTTATAACAGTGACTGTCAGTTTAGATTTGAGCTAATACGGTAATAACGATTAACGTTAATCGGGCTGGCAGCAACCTCGCTTTAAAAGCCATTTAATTCTCCCTTCAAAAAATAAACTTAAAAAGACCTTCCTATCTCAACAAATAGCACCTCAACAAGCTTAGCTTAACAACACATAATCAAACTCTTTTTTAACTCGATTTTTTGTGTCCATATAGACTTATTTTTTCAGCTAACACACTACTATCAACAGGTTTAGTCATTACATCGTTCATGCCCGAATCTAAACAGTGCTGCTTATCGGCTAAGCTTGCATTGGCTGTCAGTGCAATAATCGGCAACTCTTGCGCGCTGAACAAGGTTCTTATTTTTTCTGTAGCTTCAAGCCCATCCATAACTGGCATCATCATATCCATGAGCAATAAGTCAAAACTTTGCTTGGTAACCATATCAAACGCCTTTAAGCCATTTTCAGCTAAGGTTACTTGGTGGTTTCGTTTTTCAAGTAAGGCTTTAATCACAAGTTGATTAGGAATATTGTCTTCGGCTACCAAGATACTCAGTGGCTGCTGCACATTGTGTATTTGCTTATCAGTAGCAAGCACTTGAGGTTCAGCAATTCGTAGCGGTATATAAAAATTAAATTCGGTAAACTGACCTAATTGACTGCGACAATGAATATCCCCCCCCATCATCAATAATACTTGTTTGGCGATACTTAACCCAAGCCCAACACCTTGTTGCGCCCTTTTGATTGATGAGTTCGCTTGGCTAAAAGGCTCAAACAGTCGACTAATATCATAGGCACTGATCCCAATACCGCTATCTTTAATACAAAAACACAATTGCGACTCTTTAACGACTACATCAAGGCTCACCACTCCCTGAGGGGTAAACTTAAATGCATTGCCCAATACATTAAATAAAACTTGCGCAAGTCGCGTTGAATCACCCTCGATGAGTTTTGGCACCTCTGCAGCCACTCGCAATTCAAAGGCAAGCCCTTGTTTCACTGCAAGTGTTTCAAATTGCTTGGCGATATTATTAATCAGCTTTTGCAAATTAACGGTTTTATTTTCAAGCTCAATAGTGCCTGATTCAATTTTTGCAAAATCAAGCGTGTCTGAAATGACGCTGTGCAATATTTGTGCACTACTACGAATATAATCCAAATATTCATATTGCTGTGGATTAACGCCTGAATCTTCAAGTAATTCAAGCATGCCTAAAATGGCATTCATCGGCGTGCGAATTTCATGAGACAGTACCGCTAAAAAACGCGATTTCGCCTCACTGGCTTGTTCGGCTTTTTCTTTAGCCGACTTAAAATCAAACTCACGCTGTTTGGCAAAAGTAATGTCCTTTCCAATACCAAAATATCCGGTAAATTCGCCAGCCGAATCAAATTTAGCCTCACCACTGAGCGACACCCAAAAATAGCTTCCATCAGGCGATTTTACTTCATATTCAAAATCATGAATGGCTTGGCGCTGATTAATTAAATGTAAAAAAAGCCCCCATTTTTTTAGTTGTGATGCTTCGCTCTCACTGCGAAGTTCTATCGGAGTTTTAGATAAAAAATGATTGTATTTTAAACACTTAACTGCATTATCTTCGTTCGATAAATAGGTATAACTTAATGTATCGTCGGTTTCCCAAAACCAATCGGATGCTAATTGGGCAAAAGATCTAAATCGCTGCTCACTGCTTTTTAATGCAAATGTACGCTCAGCCACTTGCTCGTTGAGCTGCTTTTGCTGCTGCACTTGTAAAAATAAACTTTTAAACACGGGTTCAAGGGTCATCAGGTTTGCCACATGTAACGGCGTTACTTCGATGTCAGATTCAAGTATAAAAACAACCACCCCCTTATAACTGGCAAAGCTAAGGCCACACAGTAATACTTGCTGACATTTCGCCAATAGATTGGCAGGAAGAGCACTAAATTCAAGGCTGGTGTAAAGCTTGTCAGCCTTAATCACACGCTCAGTAATTGCTTTGTTAAAAAGTAAACCTTGCGGCCAAATAACGCCTTCAAACTGTGAGTCGCTCGAGACTAAAGTTACCATCTTAGAGGCTGAGGTTTGTGCTAAAAACAACATGCTGTTGAACTTAAAAATTGTACTTAATTCAAGTTGAAGATTCACTAACGCACTGTTTGGTGACGAAGCTGAACACAAGGTATCCACTAAATTTAATACAAATTGTGCTGTTACCTGCTGTGGCATACCCATCCCTTATTGCTGCTAAATGCATTGCAAATTGCAAATAAAATGTTCGTTTTAACATGTGAAAAGTAAAAAATGAGTTCAAAAAGCAGATAACCACTTTTTACTTACGCTTTAAATTTAGCTAACTAATCCTTTAAAAACAATTTTTTAACCAAAACCAACCAGCATTAATTGAGCGCTTTATGCATTAAAACCATACATTGGCTCAATGCTTGAAAGTAATTAATAAAGCACTATTGCGATGCGCAATAAATATAAATGCAGGGGATCATCATGAAAGTAGTCTGTATCGGTGGAGGGCATGGGTTAGCGCAAATGTTACAAGCATTAAAACCCATAGATGCACAAATTACTGCCATTGTGGCCACAACTGATAATGGTGGCAGCACAGGTAAAATTCGATCCAATTACAACTGCGTAGCATTTGGTGATATTCGTCGTTGCATTTTGGCTTTGGCACCAGAAAACGATTTACTTAAAATGTTGGCAGAACAACGATTTGAAAACGAAGGTCAACTGCAAGGTCATTGTTTAGGTAATTTAATGCTGCTCGGCCTCAACCAAATGTGTCACAACCCTGTAGATGCAATTACGTGGATGTGCCATTTATTCGGCGTTCAACAAACCATTTTGCCTATGTGCACCCAAGCCGCTGATTTAACAGCGACGCTTGAATCTGGAAAAAAAGTGTTTGGTGAATGCAATATTGATGCGCTTACCGAATTACCACTTATGGTAGCACTTTCGGATCATGTGACAGCTCCAAGTGCGGCTATTACCGCCATTTTGCAAGCCGATTATATTTTTATTGGTCCTGGTAGCGCCCTTACAAGTGTCTTACCACCATTATTAGTGCCACAAATTCAACAAGCGCTGCAAAATACACTGGCTTGTCGAATTTTCATTGAAAATATCAGCCCAGAAAACAGCGTTGCCGCATTGCAAACCAAAGATTCAAATGAGCAATGGCTTAGCCAATTAATTGGATTTAAATTCAATGACTTAACCCTCACCATTGATGCACTGAACTCCTTAGATACTCGCCTAAGTGGAGGGCAAAACAGCCAAACACATTTACATGATTTAGCGCAGCTTAATCATGTACTACAGCAGTTTTTAGACCCCAAACTGGGCCTAACCAATCAAAACCAAAGCACTACATTACATTAAAAACAATTAAAGAGGGGTATACACCATGGCGGCAATAAAGGTTTGCTCAGCAATATCAGGCAGTTGGTGCAACAGACGCTCAAGTTCAACCGTATTATCTCCTTTTGCAGCGCGCTCTATGTCTTCACACAGCAAACCAAGTGTCATTGCGCCGTATGTTTTTGCGCTGCTTTTTAAACTGTGGCTAAACAAAATAATATCAGGGTCGTTCATTGGCAGTGTGCACAGTTGGTTGATCGTTTTTTTGCTTTCTTCAATAAATACTCGCATCAACTGTCTGGCTAATTCCTCACCAACATCCTGTTGTAATTGCAACACAATTGCTGTCTCTAACATAGTTAATTCCTTCTTTTGATGGAGCATTTATATGCACGCTAAAATTATATTATTAGTTGATTCTAGCTTATTTGGTGGCATTGAGTCGCATTTAGTCCAGCTTGCTCAACTGCTTAAAACCAATGATACCGCGGTTGAAATTGTCTTTTATCAACAGCACAATAATGTGCAGTTTTATAATTTACTCAATAAAAACCAACTGAACTACCGTATTTTATCCGGTCGCTTTACTGGGCTTTACCGCTTTTTAAAGCAGCAAAAAAATATTATTTTACATACCCATGGTTACAAAGCAGGCATTTTGGGACGCCTTGTTGCCTTATGGTTAAATTTACCAGTCGTTTCAACCTTTCATGCCGGTGAGATGGGCAATGGCCGAGTTAAATATTACAACTTACTCGATAGGTTACTAAGCTGCTTATCCATTAATTTTGCGGTATCAGAGCAAATTGCGAAAAAAATCAACCAAGCTCAGGTATTACATAACTTTATTACCCCAAAAAACTTAGTCATGAAGCCCTTAGGGACCCCGATAAAAATTGGTTTTGTCGGCCGATTATCATATGAAAAAGGCCCTGATATTTTCGCCAAACTCGCTGACAGTTGCAAAGATAATGCTCAATTTGAGTTTCATCTTTATGGTGATGGCCCAATGAAACAGACTCTCAAACCAACCTGTAATTTAGTGATCCATGGTCAACAAAATGCAGCCGATATTTGGCCATTCTTAGATGTATTAGTGGTGAGTTCTCGTGAAGAAGGCATGCCGATGATTATTTTAGAAGCTATGAATCATGGCGTAGCAATCGTCAGCCATCGTGTAGGCGCTATAGGCAGTATTTTAACAGATAACCTCAATGCCCAACTGACTGACGAATTTGGCGAAAACGCTTTGAAGCAGGCGCTATTACGTTGGGAAAATTGCTCAAGTGACGATAAAATTGAACAACTAAATGTCGCCAATCAACTTTTAGAACAAGAATATTCAGGCAAAAAGCAATACCGACAGCTGCATCAGGTTTATCAACAGCTTAGCACTAATTTGTAGTGGTCAATCTTAATCAGCAAACAGCAATTCACCACTGAGGCTAATGGACATTTTCATTTTAAGTTTGCGTATACTTACTTTTCTTAAAGCAATTATTAACTTGGTGTTACGATGTGAAATGAGCGAGATTAATCGCTCTGATTTGAGTGTTTATTGCATCTCTTGCCATTGTTTCATTTTTCGATAAATGGTTGAAGGGCTTACTTCGAGCATAGCTGCAGCTCGGGGAATATTATCGTTTGTAATCGCAATTGCTTGTTCAATATAGCGTTTTTCAGCAAGCCACAGCGGCTCGATTTCACCGCTAAAATGATAGCCTTCTTGCTTTGCTGCAGGCGCTTCAGCGCTAAGATTTTGGCTTGGTAGCTCTGGGACAAATGTACTCTGTAATTGATTTAATTGCGGTAGCATGTCAACTTCAACCCAAGGGTTATTGTTAAGAACAACCGTATTACGGACCACATTTTCAAGTTGGCGTACATTGCCCGGCCAATCATAGCTGGCCAAATATTGCTCGGTGGTTTTAGCCATACCTTGATAGGGTTTATGCTCTTCTTTACTAATTTTTTTAAACAAAAAATCAGCAATTTCAATTACATCGTTGCCACGCTCTTTTAAAGGGGGGAGTAATATCGGGATCACATGCAAGCGATAAAATAAGTCTTCACGAAAGCGCCCTTCATTGACTTCAATTAACGGGTCGCGGTTAGTCGCGCAAACAAAACGCACATCGACTTTTTCGAGTTTTTCACTGCCAACTTTTTGAAACGTGCCCGTTTGAATAAAACGCAACAATTTACTTTGCAAATTAAGGTCCATTTCACAAATTTCATCTAAAAATAATGTCCCGCCCTGTGCCTGCCCCGCGGCACCTTCACGATTGTTGGTTGCTCCAGTAAATGCGCCTTTTACATGGCCAAAAATTTCGCTTTCTATTAAATCTTTAGGAATGGCGGCACAATTTAGGGCAATAAATGGAGCTTTGCTACGAGGGCTGCATTGATGCACAGCACCAGCACAAAGTTCTTTACCGGTGCCACTTTCACCCGTAATAAACACAGTCGCTTTACTCACTGCGGCGCTATTAATAATTTGATATACCGACTGCATTATTTTTGAACTACCAATCAGCTGGCAAAAACGACCATGACTATATTGGTTTTGATAGCTCGATACTTTTTCGGATAATACTTTAATTTTAAGGGCATTGTTTACTGTCACGCGAAAGCGTTCGGCGTCGATGGGTTTTTCTAAAAAATCCGTTGCCCCCAAGCGAATTGCTTGTACTGCAAGCTCTTTACTACCATGACCTGTTAATACCACCACTTGCGGGCGATTTTCAACATGTTCAAGCGAAGCAAGAATATCCATGCCATTCATATCGGGTAACATAATATCGAGTAAAATCAATTCGGGCGTATGCTCAGATAAAAAATCAAGGGCTGCTTGCCCTGTATTGGCAATCACACTTTTTATGCCAGTTGGAACCAAATAAGACTGGTAAATCAAGGCTAAAGACTCTGTATCTTCAACTATTAGCACTTTGGCGGTCATAATTTGCTCCTGTTGTTATTTTTATAAATCCTCTTTAGCTTGTTTAATTAAGCACCACAAGTGATGAATCGTCAATTTCCAAATGCAAATTTGAAAAACTCTTTTGCCACAAGGTGTTAATAAATTCATCGCCATCGAGTGATGCAGAGATCTGTGACAGTAACTTAAATACCTGCTGATCAGATGTTTGCTCACAATGAACATTTTCAAACCAGCCATCTGAAAATAACAATAAGCAATGGCCATCTTTTAAATAGGTTGTTGTCGCTTGGTAATCATGCTGCAAACTAAGGCCAAGTAAGGGCTGGCTGTGGCTCCATGAGTGTACCTTTCGAGCTCGGTCAAGCTCAATTGGCAGCGGATGCCCAGCAGAAATCCATTCAATTGAGCGCCCTGTAATGCGCAAAACCAGTAAGGTCGCTAAACTGCCTGCTAAAATGTGCTCATCAAATACCGCTTTTGAGAGTGTATTGGTAAATAAATTGATGTCATGGGGCATAAACGCTAAAAAACCTTGAATAAACCCTTTTAATGCATACGTTTCTTGTTTTGCACTGGCACCGTGCCCCATTACATCGGCAAAAATAACAAAAGTACTGTCACCAGAATGCTTGCTCAAAATGAAATCGCCACCATTGCCCGTTACTACACCACCAAAAGCACTCATTTTAAGGTCATCGTTTAATACTTTTTGTGGGCTTTGTTCAAACCCTGTGTTTATTTGTGTATTATTTAAGCCTGCGCTTCGCCGCACTTTACGCTTAAGCACCCTATCACAAACCAATTGCAACTGAGTTTTACTCACTGGTTTACATAAATAATCGTCGATATAAGATTGATTTGCATGATAAATAGTATCAGGTTGATGATCACTACTAATTAAAATAATAGGTAACGCTTGGCATTGCTTAAATTGCCTGATTTTAGCGATGACCTCGATGGCGGTTGTACCTGGAAAATTAAAATCTGTAATTAATAAATCGCAACTATTGGACTTTAAATGATCGAGTGCAGCGTTGGGTTCACTAAAACACTCAATGTCATACACATCTGATAAATAAGCAGCAAGTAGCGGTAATAACGTCATATCATCATCTAAAATCACTACTTTTTTGTGGGATTTTTCTTTTTTAACCAAGAAACTAAAGTGATTTTTACCTTGCTCGGCAACATAGCTAAAATCAGGAAAACTATGGCGAATAAGTGCAAGCCCCATTCCCCCTTCTAATAACTCTCCCGATTGCACTTGCCAATTGGGAGCCTGCTCAACAAGTTTGTGAAAATAAGGAGTCGGATCAATGAGCAAAATACGAATCTGTTCGCCTTCATCGCTCAATACTAAGGTTACTGCTTCATCTTCACCTGCACTGTGGCGCAGCAGATTCGTTAAATATTCAGTCAGTACTAACCCTGCATCGTCAATTTGACCTTCATTAACATCCAATTGCGTTAGAATATGCAGCAACGACTGGCGTATTTCGCTAATGGCAGGCCACATCAAACTAAAACGCTGTTGAAATAAAATAGCCATAAATGACCCCTACGGGCAGCGGAACAAAAACGCACGTTTTTGCACTTGAGTGCTTAAGTAGCGTTGCAACTTAGGAAAATTATGCAGTTTTTCGTTAAAAAAAGTTAATAACTGTGGCCCTAAAGGAGGCAAGTACTGCTGCTGGATCACAAACCTGCATTCAGTTAGCCCTGCTTTTTGTAACGTTGCGTGGGTATTTGAAACATCTTCTTCAGTATTTTTACCTAAAGCAACACAGACCAAGGTTAAATCAGTACACTTGGCTAAAATGTGTAAAGGTAAATTAGCCCGATTTACCCGCAGCGCAGGCGACATGTCCATTAAGATATAATCATATTCTTGACGCAGCCTAAGCATGGCTTCTTCAATAATGGCTGAGTTACGAATATCTTGACTGTTATTGAGCCCCTGCACCGTAAGCAAACTACAATTGGGTAGCGTGATGACATTCGTTTGGCAGCTAATGTCGTCAAAACACCAAGGTTCAACCTGCTCATCACACCCTAAATCGGCTAATTTGATCGGCTGGCACTGGTTTAAGTCAATCACTAACACATTATGATTGGCTGCCACCAAGCGCTCTGCAAGCGAAAAAGTTAACGACGTGGTGCCTTCTTGCCCATTGGCTGAAATTAAAGTAATACAGCGGGCATTTTCACTTTGCAGCTGCTTATAGAGCTCTTCAACCTCTTGATAATGCTTAGGTATAATTTTCATAATCCCACCACCAATGCCACAATTGTTAAGATATCAAGGAACGAGTTTTTCGCAATTTTTGCAATGTCTTCTTTTTCGCTTGGGATATAAACAGTATCCCCAGCACGAAGCACCGGAATATTGGCTGAGTTTGGTTTTTTTACAAATTTCTCTAAATCAAAGCGTCTAGCTTGCTCTTGGCAACATGAATGATTAATAACAATAATTTTATCAATCAGCGCGTTGTTTGAAGGGCCACCAGCTTCTGCCAAAATATCCAGTAAGGTCATTGAATCGTCAAATGTATAACGGCCTGGTTTTTCAATGGCACCCATTATGCGTACGACTTGCTCTTTAGGTTTACTCAACCAATCTTTTGCTTTTTCAGGAATATAAATGGTGTCGCCAGGCATTACTTTTGGAAATAAGGTTTCATCACCGGTCTCAAAATAAAGCGCTAAATCGATTTTAGAGACACGTGCTTGGTTATCGTTACGGTGTGTAATGCGAATATTGCGTAAATCGGCTTTATCGGTTGGGCCATCAGCGGCCGATAAAATATCAATAAAGTGTAATTGCTCAGTGAAGGCATAACGACCAGGCGCACCGACTTGACCTAAAATGTAAATTGAATTTTTACTTTCTTGGCGTACCCATTGCGATTTGTTGTCTTTGGGATCATTAGGTAACTCTTCAATAATTAAAGTGTCACCGGCCAAAATTTCAGGTAAAGCATAACTACCGTCGGTTGAGTTAGCATATTTTTCTAAACTAAAATGTGATGTGACTTTGCCTTTACGCATAATTTTAATGTCGTTGATGTTGGCACCTTTTGTTGGCCCACCAGCATGAGCAAATAAATCCGTAAAATCCATTTCAGGGCTCCACTCATAACGACCAGGTGAATGCACCGCCCCCATAATTTTAACCGCTCTGTTTGGTGATACTTTTAGCCAGCTTTTTTCATTTATGTCTGTTTTTTCTGGCACAAAAATAACATCGCCTGGATTAATGTTTGGCACTGTGACCTTGGTTAAGCCTTCGCTATAACCTTGTAAGTCAAACAATTTACTTTGCCCAGCTTCAGTTAAAATTTTAATTTGACGTGTTTCAGCAAAACGAGTTGGACCACCTGCATTGGCTAAAATATCTAAAAAGCTCACTTCTTTTGGCGCTTCATAAGCACCTGGTTTTTGTACTTCACCCATAATGTAGACTGTACGATTGGTGGTATTTACATCATCAACCATGATTGGCACATAAATCGTTGTGCCTGCCCCAATCTCTGGCAGCAATGCGGTATCACCTGAATCGAGGTATTGTTTAAGATCAAATTGAATTGGGTTTCCTTTAATAATAACGCGGATTTTATTCACATCGGCATAACGAGTCACACCGCCTGCGCGCATCAAAGCTTCAATTAATGTCATGCCTTCTTTGTATGAAAAACTACCCGGGTGATGTAATTCACCAAACAAGGTAATGGCTTCATTACTGCTAGCATCACCAGCAGCGCTTAGAGTCTGAGCATCAAAATCTATTTGGACATTCCCAATTAGCGGTGATACTGGCACAAAAATAGTGTCGCCACTTTTTAAGCTCGGTAAAATCGTGCTATCGCCGCTATCAAGGTAGGCTTTGTAGTTAAATTCGGTGTGCGTTGTCCCGCGGCGAATTTGCATTTTATCAAGCTGAGCCCCCGCTTTAAGGCCACCCGCTTTGCTTATCACCATTTGCACATTACCTGTTTCTGGCACGCTTACTTGGCTTGGCTCATTGACATAACCAAGTACATTGATCAGCAAATCACGCGAGCGTACTTCAATGTAGAATCCGGTCAAGGCACGATAAACGCCCGCTAAACGCAGCTTTAATTCAACTTGCGCCCGTGAAGGTAATTTACCCGCTAATTTTATTTTGCCGATTTCTGGAATATTAATTTCGCCTTTATCATCAACCTCAAACAAGGTTTCAAACTGCGCTTCACCGGGCACATAAATAAAGAGCTTATTCCCAACTTCAATTACGCGCTCTTGGGCATCATATTCCGGGTTGTATGCACTATCGAGTGCCACTTCTGGCGCAAATACTTGCTCAGCATTGATGAGTGAAACGATAGGTGCTGTGTCACTTGAAAGGGGTTGCGGTGTTACTGGATCAACCGTGTTTTCGTTAGCGCCATACACACTCAACACCACACTCGTATAAAGAAATAAGCCACTGAATAATGAAACTATTTTCATATATTACTCCTTAGTGAAATCAAGTTTTCCTGTCCAATTACTCAGCGCCATTTTGGCAGCTGCAGGCAAGGCTATTGATGTTGAGTCCTCTGTTCCTGAGGCTAAAATATACGCATTCACTCGGCGATCTGAATGCTGCGTTACATCACTCGCTGGCATATCGACATCACCTTGATACGGAGCAAGTGCGCCTTGGGTTAACGTCGTCAGTTGCGTTTGTGCGACGCCATACAACATCAACCAATGCTTCACTTGCTCTGCGCGGGCAAATGCAAGTTCAAAGTTGCTGCTTTGTTCACCTTTTGCATCTGCATGGCCCACCAATAAAATGCGTACTGAACTGTGTAACTTAATTAACTCTGCAGCTTGCGCTAAACGCGTCATGTATTTAGGGGTTACTTGGGCGTTATTAAATGCAAATTGATTATCACTATTGAGTAAATCTTCAATTTTGCGATTTAAATCTTTAAAGTCAGTCTGGGGTTGTTTGGCGCTAGCACATTGGGTTTGAGCAGTCACATAACGAAAATGACGCTCTAACTGTGCTAACTGGTGATACCAGACAGTTAAGTCAGCTTGGGCTTGTGGCAGCATATTTGCTGTGATTTCACGTTGAATACGATTTTGCATTAAAGTCGCTTGATAAAGCTGACCTGGCATACAATCTTTAAGACCTTGTGAAACCAAAAGCTGTAATTTAAGTGCTAAATGGTCATATTCAGTTTCAACCATATTACCTGGCTGGCTATACCATGCCTCATCGGTTTTAACGCCTTGTGGGGTGTAGGCTTCAGCCCAACCACCTTGGCCTTCATCAGGCCATGTGGTGCAACCAAAGGTAAAGGTTGAGAGTGTGACAATTGCAAGCCAACGTTTCATAGTGCCGCCTCCTAAAATTGCTTAAGCGCTTTGTAATTGTTCGATAAACCCAATCGTTCTATCAACACGCAACAGCTTCATTAACTTATTAGGTTGCCCATTAACTTGTAAAAGTTCGAGTGATTTGCCTTGTTTGTGCAAACGTTTGTATAGAAAAACCATAGCACCAATGCCTGATGAATCAATAAATTCGGTTTGAGAAAAGTCTAGTACAAACAATGAATGATTGAGCAGAACCAATTCATCAAATTGTTCACGGTAGTGATCAACCGCAAGGCCTGAAAAATCATGCGGTAATGTGACAATAAGTGTTTGGCTTTGCACTTGAGTTGGTAGTTTATGAGACATGATGAACACCTTTTGGATTAACGAGTTACAGTTAATATTCCAAGAACAGTGCCATATTATTTTAGCTTTTAAATACAGTGAGTTAAAAATTAAAGCAGTCGTTTAATTGCAAATTGCAATGATGATTTAAATCATTCATTGCAATTTGCATTGCATCCTCTATTGGCCTTTTCCAAGCACCACGATACGAATTGTTTTTAAAATAATCATCCATTCCATGCTCAACCATTGCTTAGGTGAACTCAGCGCTAATGCATATGCGTAATCCCAGCCAATTTTAGATCTCACATCTTCTATATTTTCATCGTAGCCATTCATCACCTGAGCAAGCCCTGAAATTCCCGGCTTAATGCCATAAGTACGCAAGCTAAAATATGGGATGTTATCTTCTAATTTAGAATAAAAAACGGGACGTTCTGGGCGCGGCCCAATAAGCGACATTTCGCCTTTAAGTACATTAATAAATTGTGGCAACTCATCAATGCGTGTTTTGCGTAAAAAACGCCCCACTCGGGTAATGCGAGGGTCACCTTTACTTGCCCACACAGCACCTGATTGTTGCTCAGCATCTGTAAACATACTGCGAAACTTATACACCTGAAATAGCTCAACAAAGTCATCATCGGCTTGGCCGACTCGCAATTGCTGATAAAAAACAGGGCCTTTAGAATCAAGTTTTATGGCCACCATTGCAGCAATCATAATGGGGCTGGCCAACACTAAGCCAATCGTGGCACCAACAATATCCATCACTCTCTTTAAACGAATCACATTAAAAGCACTGTGGTTAGTCGTATTGCTTTGAACGGTCGTGCTTTGGTTGCCACTGCTTTTGGTAGTACTGCTATTGGTTTGTTCAACTCTACGCCACGGCATATTAAATCCTCCAGTACAATATTTGGCTATGCCCATACATCCCGCAGCATAACTTGCTAATACATAATTAATTTGATCAAAAGGAGCGCACGGTTCCTCGATGGCAAACCACTTTTTCATGACACCAATACTCACACTGGCAAACAAAATAAATAAACACGCTTGAGCAAAAAAATGATTTTCTAAAATAGCGGCCGCCATTAAAGTCACCACACCACACATCACAACTAAAGGCATCAATCCACGTAGTACTTTGTGTGACACAAAGTTAAACAATAACCAAGGGTTAGCTGATTTAGTTAAATGCTTAAGGAGGTAAATTTGCTGAAAATTCCCAGCAGCAATTCGAACTCGGCGTGCAAAATCAACCCCTTCTTGATCACGTTCCATTTCAATAATATTGAGGTGGGCGTCAATCACAGCATGATGACCCTCGCACAAAGCCTGCATCGCTAAAATAAAATCATCGTTAATCGCGCGACTAGAAAGCGGCTTAACATGAGCGCTTCGAATTGCACACATGGCGCCTGGCACACCAACAACAGCGCCATAATTTGATTCAGCTAATTTAAGTTTGTTTTGATACTGCCAGTACTTTTCTTGGCTTAACGATGAGTCATAAAATTGATAAATACCCGATACCACTGCGATTTTTTCATCAGCAAAATGGTGGGCAATACGAGTCAGTGCATCGATGCTCATTAAGGCGCTAACATCGGTAAAAACCAGTACATCGTATTGATCTTTATGGGTGTTAATTAAGTGATTAAGCGCGGCTACTTTACCTTTGTTGTTGGTAAACTCATGAATTTCTGCACAAATATGCTGCTGATGCAGCTGGCTTATCGCCTGCTCGGCACGCAGTTTAGTCTCATCGGTGCAGCCATCAAGTACAATTTGAATTTCATACTTTTCAACGGGATATTCCATTGCTGATAAGTTAAATAATTTTTGTGCAATAAAGGCTTCTTCATTGTGGGCGCAAATCATAATACCAATCCGTGGACAATACGCATTGTCAGCCGAGGAAGACATGGGCGGTTTGCGTTTTGCAAAAAATCCAAGCAGCTGAGGGTAAATAAAATGATGGTAAATAAAAACCACAGCTAAAAAAATCAGCACACTTAACATTAAATTCATCACACACCTCACACACATAACGTTTGGTAAATTGCATCGTAACGTTTCGCCATTAAACTTGAGCAAACCAACCCCAAGTTATTGCCACGTATATTGTTTTCTTTGAGCGAAAATGCCTGTAATAGAGCAGGAGCAAGTTGCTCAATATCATCTTTGTCTAACACGATGCCCGCATCAGGGTTAACCACTTCTTTCACCCCACCGACATCACTAGCGACAACAGGACGGTTGCACGCCATAGCTTCTAGTAATGCAAGAGGCAGGCCTTCTCGTTCAGAAAACAAACAAAAAACATCAATCGCAGAATAAAACACCTGCATTTTACTAATACGACCTAGCCAATGAATGCGGTGTGCTACTCCAAGTGTTTGTGCCAAAGCCATTAAATCGGCTTTAAGGCCTCCGTCACCGGCAAACACTAAATGAATATCATTCGGTAACACATGCAGCTGGCTGATCATCGCCTGATGACCTTTACCCGACTCAACCCGAGCCCCGCAACCAATCAAGCGCACATTTTGGGGTAATGACAACTGATAACGAGCAAACTTCTGATTCATAGGGCTAAAATACACACTATCAATGCCATTAATTACAACATCATTGGCTTGATGATGAACTTTTTGCGCCACTTCTTGTGCTACAGCTTGTGCATCTGCGACCACATTTACATTCGTAAACTTACAAATAGCCCATGTAATTAAACGCATCCGCCATTGCTGTAAATACCATGCATCGTGCACGGTGGTTACATGCTTCACATGCGGACGCTGAACGATGGCAAGCGCGGCATATAACATGGGCCCAATGTGATGGCTGTGAATAATTCGAATATCGTGCTTATCAATATATTCAACTAATTGGGTGATCACTTTTGGCTGGATCCCCGCTTGTTTATTTAACGAATATAAGTTTGGTAGCGTCGCAAGTTCAGGCCATGCTTGTGACGATTCTTCCAATGCAACCACGTGAGTGGTTGCGTTATGAATGCTTTTACGGCGTAACTCAAACACCATTTTTTCTAACCCACCGACTTTAAAATGTTGCACAAGTTGCATTACATTAATCATGATGACCTCGACTTAGCTGACTGGCAGCTGGATTTTCAATAGGTGATGACGGTACATAAGTACTTTGCTCAATGACTGGCAATACAACCAATACTTTACCGCCGGTGATCTGTTCGATGCTGGCCACATCTTTAACACTGCTATCGAGTAATGCACTGACAAAAATCACTGCAATCCCCGCCACCAACCCCAAGATAATGCCAATCACGATAATTAAACCGAATGGTGTATTAACAACTTGGGTTGGGCTGTAAGCCCGCTCGATGGTTTTGATTTTATCTGGGCCTTCATAACGCACTAATTTGCCTGTTACTTTGGCCATTTCATAACGGCTGAGCATTTCTTTATAAAGCAATTGCTTTACATCGTAATCACGTTCTAATTTTCTTAATTCTTTTTCAATATCATTGGTTTGTAGCAAGCGAGATGAGATGGTATTTAACTGTGAAGTCACCATATCGAACTCTTGTTGTTGCTGTTCAACGTTGTTTTTCGCTTCTTGTAATGCCACCAATTGTGACACGAGTAAATTCCCTTCAGCGCCTTGGCCTGGTAATGTGTTAGCCATTTGCCACAGCTTGTTCATGTCGTTAACATCAAGCTCTTTATGCTGCGCTAACAGCTCATTTTGGCGCGTTCTTAAATTCTCAAGCTCTCTGAATTTGGCTTGAATATGGCTGTGTTTGTCGGTGTAACGAGTGCGAAGCAACGCAATATCTGACTCAAGATGCACTATTTTGTCTTCCAAAATACCGACCACTGGATTGGTTTTGCTTAGCTTTTTCACTAAGGCATCTAAGCGGCCCTGCGCGCCACTGAGCAGCACTCGTTTTTCACGCAATTGATGCTCAAGTCCATCAAGGGCATTACGATTGGCGCTAAATAATTGTGGTAAGGTCTCGCTGTTGCGATTTTTAAATTGTGCGAGTAAATCTTCAGACAACTCCAATTCAGCCCTTAATACTTCAAGTTGCTGCAAGAAAAACTGCTCTGAGGTATCAAGTGATGTCTTAGTTGGAGCAAGTAAGCTTTCGATAAATTTTTCAACTACTTGCTCAAGTACTGGCTGCATTTGCTCACGCACAGGCCAAGTAAATGAAATTTTAACCAGCTCATCACCAACCAAAGACAACGATAAACCTTGCGACAAACGACGCTGCATCTCATCCACTTCAATCTCACTGGCATCTTGTGCTACTAGCCCAGTGGTTTTAGCGACTTCAGTTAATACTTTACGTCCAATAATCAAGGTTTTAAGGGCATCCATTCTGCCTTTTAATTCAAATGAAAAAGACAAGTCATCTAAAAATGGATTAAGCAATGAAGACTCTTCAATTAAAATAGTGGCATTGTTGATATATTGTTTTTGCGTCAGCAAACTCGAAACAATCACAAGGCTTGGCACAATAAGCAAAGGTAAGATCATCAAACGGATCTTCGAAAAGAGTGCGTAAAGTGCTAAATAAATCAGACGTTTTATTTGCTCACGAACCATGCTTGTCACCTTTTGCAATTTGCAATGCAAACTGCGTTATTAATCAAAATTCCTTGCAAAATGCGTTAAATTCACGCTTTTCACTGGGCTTATAACTGATATCGCAATTTGGTTGCCAACTTTACCCATAAGCCACAAAAAACGCCCAAAACGGCAAAATAAATAATCGAGATAACAAAAAAGGAGCCTAAGCTCCTAATTGGGAAATGCGTCATATTTTGTTACCGCAACTAACGAATTTCAAAGCGCTGAACCGAGGCATTGGCTTGGTACTGCCACTGATAGCGAGTAGGCTCGGTAGCACCATCAAACTGCCAAATATCGGCATGCAAAACCCCTCCTTGGTGGCTCAGCTCTAACGTGTGCATAAGCTGGCCCTGCACTAAAGCGCCTCGATAAACACAATTGCTGTAATCTATCTTGCCAGTATGCGGCTCTTCGCGGCATACATTTAAATAAGCCCGCTCGCTGTACTGATCAATTGCCACATCAAGGGTGAGGTTTAGATGTGTTGAAAAGTTAAACTCTGGTTTTGCTGCTAAATCACCCGTTTTTGTAATGATAGGATCAGCCACTTTTACCGGTGTCGCCACCACAGAGGTATCTGCAGCCCCGCCCCCTCCACCACACGCGCTCAGTAGTAATAACGAGCTCAAAAGTGCACAGGTATTCATTTTAAATAAGTTACTGTATTTCATCGTTATCACTCCTATTGGTTGGTTATCGTATTGCCAGTATTCGCCGTCATAAACCACATCGGTTGATCTATACCATTAGAAAGCGTGTATGCTTCAAAGCCAGGATAAGCTTGTAATAAATCGACATATTCTCTTGGATGATCCCAACGCTGCCCAAGCTCCAATGCCCAAGGTAAGCCACTGGTGGTTTGATAAAAATACCCGCTGCTTGGTTGTGAGTTATCATCACCTTGGCCAAACAAGCTGGTATCAAATGCTTCGGTGGGCGCTTGATTTTTAAGATGAACTTCCCACGAGCGTGCATTACTGGTATTAACAAAAGGCCCATGATTTTGACCATTGACGGCAAAAATAAATGGGTCGAGTACGCCCGTAGGTGCACGAGTGCTGTCAATTGGAGCATTGAGCGGGATCTTAACTTGAAAATTAACCACTGGTACGGAACCACAACCACTTTCGGTGCGATAGAACCGACAACTATTATTCGGCACCCAATTTTTCGTATCAGCCATAATTTGGATGATAGCTTCGCTACGATTAGCTTCAAGTGGGCTCTTTGCCAATACTTTGCTACCAATTTGATGATGAATAAGCGCTTCGTTTATGTCACTCGGTGCCACGCCTTTTAAGCGCACAGCAAATCCATTATGGTAACTTGCGCCAAGTGCCACTAATTGGCCTTCAATCACATAACGGACCACTTGTCCTGCGCGACGGTCGATAATGGTACGGTAATTAACCACCACATCATTAAAGTCATAGTCGCCTTTTTCTGGCCATAAATCTTCGTACGCCAAACTGACCCAACTATTGGCACTAGGGTAATAACTGCGAGTGATCCCTGAATCAATTAAGTTAATAGGGTAATCTTCCACTTCTCCGTCACTCACGCCACCCCATGCACTAATTACAGCGCCACGAGTAATACGAAACCGCGCCCAGCTTTGCCCTTCAACCACTGTATCTGGTACGCTGATTTTAATGGCATTTGCACCAGCTTGTAGTGCTTCAGACGTGATGAGCTGTTCATTGTTATCAAACACACCGTTTTGGTCCCAATCAAACCATGCATTGAGATAACCCGCCTGAGACGCAGTGACAATCAATAATGCATCAAAGCCACTTTCAAGTGCCGTCACAAACTGCACCCCGTCATCAGAATCATCGGTCACTTTTTCAATCGCTTCACCATTGACACCGGCACCTAAAAATAACCCTTGCGGATTAATTTGATGACGCGCTCCGTTATCAGCCAAGCTGGTACGGTAACTGGCAGGCGCATCACCAAAATCTAGGCTGGTATCGTCTTCGTCAATAATAGGTGCCGTTGCACAGCGCGCGCCATCGTTATTATTCGATGAAGGGCCAAATGCAAAAAACTCTGCCACAGGGTTCGCCGCCATCACATTAATACGAAAAATATACCCGTCAGTATTTCGGCTAATATAAAAATTACCATTCACATCAAAATAAACTGCGCCAAACGTGCCTCGCTCTCCCACATTACCCAAAGATGATGCTTGGCCAGTACTGGCATTAATTTGATATAAATTTCCATTACTGTCGACTGAGTAAGCGGCATCGGTGGTTGGGTGAAATGCTAAATCAAAAATATTGAGATTAAGTAACCCGCCATCAATTACCTTTGTTGCTTGTAGGTAATCACTTTGACTGGCATCAAGCGGAACGCGGTATAAACCATAACCATTGCCTTTACGATAGGCATAATAATCATTAGTTAAAACAGAGACATCACCGACAAAAAAATCAGAATCAGGCAAGCCTACCGTCGCTAAATTTTGCATTTGAAAGTCTTTGCCGATACGAATTAAGCTGCGGTTTTCATAACCCCAACCATATAAATAACGGTCATGAACACTAAACCCAAAACCATTTATTTTATTGTTAGTGCCCATGTTGCTTGCCAGTATATCAGCGCTGCCTGACGCTAAATTAACGCCATAAAGAACAGCCACATTTTGTTGCACTAAAAACGCTTTTGATGGGCAGCTATCGAAGGGGTCAGCGCACACCCACCCAGAAAATATAACAAAAGCCCCTGTAAGAATCCGCTTCATAATGGTAACCCTCTTAATAATGTTACCAATCACACAGCAAGATACTCACCAAAAAATTTAAATAAATAAAATCAAACACTTAAAAATTTAAAATTCGTTTTTTTGCATTTTGAAAAGAGATTAATTGCAAAATGCACCGTAATTTACTCATCTTGCGCTAACTGTTTAACCACTTTAGCTGGATTTCCAGCAGCAATCGCAAAGGCGGGGACATCTTTTGTCACAACCGAACCCGCGCCAACAATCGCACCTTGGCCAATGGTGACACCGGCAAGCACCGTCACCCCAGTCCCAAGCCACGCACCTTGTTTGATCACAATATCACCGACTTGAGAGTCTAGATCAGCCAAGCCAAGGGCTCGATCTACATTATCGAGCGGATGGCCTGGATAACCAGCTAAAAATACACGCCCAGCTAAGCGCACATCATTTTCAAGCACGATTTTACCGCCGACAGCAAAGGTATTTTGCCAGCCCACATCCACATTATTACCAATGATTAATTGCGGCGTATCTTTGCTCGCTGCTCGACCGCTAAACGTCGTCACGCCTGACATGCGCACGTTATCACCTAACGTGATGTGTAACGGGCCTAAAATAAGTGGCAAACCCGAATACAAATACAGGTTTTTTTTACTGCCTTTAGCTTGGCTTTTTAAAATCGGCGTAAAATACAGCACTCGGCTAATGTTATGCCAAAGCCAAAGTATCGTTTTATGCAAGGTGTAAAGTAATGCATGAAAACCCGGCAACTCAGGAAACTGTGGGTTGAGTAGATATTTTGCCAACGTGCGACAAAGCGCAGCAAAGCCACTGTCATTGGTTTTAACCCATTGCTTTAATTGAATTAGCATAATGCTCCCCTATTGCTCTATCAGCTGTTCGTTAGCCATTTTTTCAAGCGCCAAACTTAACGATAGTAAAATATAAATCGGCCATGTAAATGCTTGCGTTAAAAACGTACCTGCAACAACAAACCCTAATAACCCAGCCCGTAATGCGTTGGCATTGAGCGCTAAATTATTACTTTGTAAACGCAGGCTAATTAAGTAACTTCGCCGCAATGATTTAATAATGATAGCCATCATCAAGAAATAAAGCGCCAACCCGACAAAACCAGTTTCACCGAGCACCTGAAACCATGTACTGTGCACCGCATGGTTTTTGCCATCCCAATGGGGGCTGTAAAAATAATAATTTGAAATAAAATTATTGACCCCGACCCCAGTTAACGGGTTTGAAGTCGCCATATTAATGGCTGCCTGCCAAGCATAAATCCGCCCCATCGCCGATGCATCAACCCCCTCTTCAGCGGCACCACCGCTTTGGCGATCGCTAATTCCAGCAACCGCCAACAATACCAACATCGCCGCACCACCAATCGCCATCACGACCACAGGATTTTTCACTTTTTGATATATAAAATAGCCAAGCACCGCACAGATGCCGAGTAACCCACCCCGACTTTGAGTCGCAATAATGCCAGCAATGACAGTACACAAGCCAAGCAAAGCAAAAAAACGTTTCCACTTACTGTTCGCACTTGAAAACACCTCGGCAGCTAAAAAGGACACCGGAAACATCAGCACTAACGACAAGTCATTCGGATCGCCAATTTGCGAACGTAACTCTCGTGAAATTGTCACCCGAGTGCCTTCAACTAACCCAATGCCATTAGCTTTGTTATATAACGCAACACACGCCACTAAAGTGCCAGATATCATGATACCAAAGCGCACCCAATTAAAAGCAGACACCGTTTTTAACCACCAGCTGATCACAAACACCATCAGAAATACTTTCACCATGATGTCGCTCCAATACATCATGGCCAGGGGGCGATCTTTGGCTGCAAACACCGACACAGTTAACCAAAAAAACAAAATACAAAAAACAAGGTGTCCGGTGTGCCAATGCGGTTTTAATTTACGAGAGATAAATAAATGCCAAACAATGCCCGCCAATGACGCCAATGCCAAAAGCTTAGGAATTTTTAACGGCATTAAGATGGGAAATGCTTCATGTAAGCGAAAGTAACTAAATAAAATAAACAAAATAATAAAAAAGGTACTTATTTGCACCGCCATCACCGCGCCAAAGGGCAGCAATACAATGGCAAACGCAGCAACAAAACCAAATTGCTCATACAGTACAATAATTAACAGACTAAATAGCCCGGTTAACCACATTGACTTTTTGAGCGATACAGCCTGTTTCTCCTGATGAATACTCGGTGTCACTGGCATTTCTAATGGCTTCATAATGTCACCTCTTTAATCTCAATCGCTGGCGCGCGATAAAAACGCCCGATAATGCGCATATATCCCCAAACCAAAAGGGCCATTTTGAGCACGATGAGCACGCCCAGTAACAGCGCGTAATTTGCAGGAACCCCTTCGGTTAAGGTGCGCTCATCAATAACGGTTACCGTAAAATAAAAGGCCGTTAAAAAAATCAACCACGACCCCACTAACGATTTAAACGGATAAGCAAGGGGCGTTAACGATTGGCTGACCACTAAAAAAAGGATCGCACGAAGAAGATGCACGCCAACCATCACCCAAATCAGCCCCATCATGCCCAGTTCACCAAGCGACCAATAACCAAAGGGCAGTAAAATTGCAGCGCACACGGCGTTTATGATCATGGCGACACTGGCACTTTTTTTTAAAAAACAGCCTAAATTGAGTAAATCGGCATGAAAACGCGCCACCATAATCAAGCAAAACCAAGGAATATAAACGAGACTGGGCGCAAAATGAGCGGGCAATAACCACCCCATTAACCACGGTGCAATGACTAACATTAACAATGCCAGCAGCATGCCAATTTGCACTCCAAGTACAGCATAATGCGCGCCTAAGTCGCTATTGGTTTGTTCAAATGCAAAGCGTTTGGCAAACCACCACATTCTAAATGGCTCAAAGGCCACAGAGATCATTAAACCAAATTGCGCTGCTGCGAAAAACAACGCGAGCTGCGCTTTGCCAAGCGCCGCAGCTACTAACCAATTTTCTGCGCCACTTAAGCCATAAACCGCCAAACTTGAACAAACAATAAAAAAGCAGTATTGATAATGGGTGCGGTTAAACACCATGCGCGCACCAAACCAGTAATGACGAAAATACACTAAGGTCACAACCATAATGGCAACGCTTGCGATTGCGCCTGAAAGCATCAACCCACGCACCGCCAAACCTTGGTATAAAAACCACACCGACAACCCGGTTTGCAAAACGCCTTGCCCAACCGACAGCATAAAAAATGCCCCAGCTTGCTTGGTGAGCCGAAAATAGCAATATGGCACAGTTAACAAAGCGCCTGCGGCTAAGTTAATCATTAACAGTTGCACATCGAGTGCAGCGAGCGACACAGGCAGTAACGCCAATAAAGGCTCAATAAAAAGAATACTCAGGCATAAAAAACCACCACTGCTTAACAAGCTTAAACGTAAGCATTGGCGCATAACCGTATCTTGCTGGCTACTTTGACCAGTAAACCGAAACAAGGCTTCACCTAGGCCCAATGTTAAAACTAAGCTTGCCATTGCGGCCATAGACACTAACACGTTGAGTTCGCCATATTGCTCTTGGCTTAAAAAACGAGTCACTAGCGGCATCATGATAAACCCTAAGCCCTTGAGCATAAAAACCGCCATTGCGTATAACAGCATTTCTTTAAGTTGTTTCATAAGTGCGCCTGCTCAATCCAAGATGATAACTGCAGCCCTTGCGTCGTGGCATTAAAGCAAGATTCAACCCGTAAACGCGCCGCTAATCGCATCTGGATATACTGATTAGGCGCTAAAGCACAAAAAGCCTCGATAGCATGTTGAATGGCGATTGGATTTTTTGGAGCCACTAAATAACCACTCTCAGGTGAAGCAATTTCAGGGCAACCCATAATCGTGGTTGTGATCACTGGTAAACCCATCGCCATTGCTTCTTTGAGTACCACAGGGCCTGTATCACAATCGCCATTGTCAGCAATGCAAAATGGCGCTAAAAAACCATGATAGTGTTGGCCAATTTGGCTTATCCAATCAGGTGTTTGATACCCCAAAAACTGCACATGTTTATCTAAACCCAAACTGTGTGCTTGTGCCATTAACTGCGCCTTGAGCTCACCCTCACCGATAATATCTAAGCTAGGTCGAGCTGCGGGGGCAATGTTTGCGAGCGCAATCAGCGCATAACTTAAGCCTTTTTTTTCAACCAAGCGGCCAATAAAGACTAATTTACGCCCCGATAACAACACATCAGGCACAAACTTAAATTGACCGACATCGACCCCGCAATGAAGCAGCTTTATTTTTTCACCACCTAAGCGCTCAAAGGCTTGAACCATAGGTTGGCATACCGCCACATTGAACTGACAGGCTTGTAATTTAAAGGGTAAATCTTGATGGTTAATGTACACATCATGGCCATGACCAATCGAAGAAATCGTGATATTGGCCCATTTTGCGCCCACCACGGCATAACCCAGGCCACTGTGCATAAAATGGCAATGCAGATGCTCACATTGATAATGTGTAAGTAAATAACCTAATTTGGCACCATAAAACAGCAATGATTGGGTTGAAATTGCGTCTTGTTTAATGCTGTAACGCAAGGCATTTGGCAAATACGCTAATTGTGTAGCTGCAAATACCGCTGCATCGAAAGTCGATACGTGTTTTAAGCACACCACGGTGAGCCCTTTTGGCACCTCAACATGGTTATCAAGCAGGTTAAAACAAAACAAGCTGACCTGATGACCTGCCGCCAGTAATGCTTTGATTTCAGTGCGGACAAATGTTTCTGAAGGAATAGGAAAATCATTAATAAAAAAGGCAACATGCTTCATAAATACAATCCACGTAATCATTTGATAAGTGGGGTATCGCAATCTTCGTGCCGTTTTAAAATTCGCTCAACTCCCTTTATTTCCGCTGTTTTAGAGACTAATCGTTGCAAAATGCAAAATATCACTCGCAAAAAGCAATTCAATTTCGCTTTTTACGGTAACAACCTCGAATCAGGCAAATTGTAATGGTTAGCTTAAAGACCTTTCACACTATAAACTTACAACCACTAAAAACCTAAGGCATTGAAAAACAAATATAAATACCAATAATCACAAAATAAATCATCACTAAAGCGACTAACATGCTGCATATTTCACACTTGGCACTCTCCTTGCGATACCACAGCTATAACCGTGGAGGATTGAACATGAGCAAAGATATTAGCGTTATCATTCCAAACTATAACTGCCGAGACTTTTTACCAAAAGCCATCAACAGTGTGTTGCAGCAAGCGGGATTTAATATCGAAATCTTAATTATTGATGATGGCTCAGACGATGGTAGCTTAGAATGGCTTGAATACGCTGAGCGCGCTTACAATCAAGTGCGTGTGATTAGGCAAGAGCGCAAAGGTGTTGTCAGCGCCCGTAATACCGCCATTCAAAAAGCCAACAGTGAGTACCTTGCTTTTTTAGACGCCGATGATTACTGGTTGCCCAACAAGCTGGCGCCTCAACTTAAATACATGCGCACTCATAAATCGTGCGTGTTAAGTTTTACGAATTATCAGCATGTTGATTTAGGCTATCAGCCCATCATAGATTGCTTTTCATTTTGGCCTGAATTTGCCAAGCAATACACCAGCGCCGATATAGAATATAAAACCATTCACGAGCCATTGAATGTATTACTGCAAGCGAATGTCATTGGCACTTCTGCTGTCATTGTCAGACGTGATGCCATCATCAAAGCAGGCGGATTCGACCCCACTTTGCGCTCGGCCAGTGATTGGGATTGTTGGCTGCGCCTTGCACTTTGCGGCGAAGTGGCTTTTAGCGAACAAATTACTATGGACTATCTCATGCGCCCAAACTCGATTACCGCCAACCGTATTAATCGCCTAGAAGCCATGGGTGAAATCATTCATCGCATGGGAGAGCATCCAAGTGTTACAGCCAAAACCAAGCAACGAGCTCACGCTCTGTTAACCGAGTTTTATGGTGAGTATTACCGCGAATTGGGTGAAAAAAACAAAGCGTTTATGCACGCCTTACGCGCGCTTTATTTACACCCACATCGCAGAAACATTAAAAATGTACTGCATGACATTAAGTCTTTCATGTCATTTAAAGCACAGCAACACATTATAAATTAAGTACTTTTTTAATATTAAACTATTCTGAAAATTGGAGGTGGCCAATGAACCATATTTTATTAGTTGATGATGAGCCTGAAGTGCTAAACGCATTAACACGCATTTTACGTAAGGACTACACCTTGACCTCGGCAAATAGCGCCGCACAAGCATTGGAGATTTTAAGTACCATCAAATGCGACTTAATCATCTCTGACATTCGCATGCCACAGATGGATGGTATTGAGTTATTAGCTCAAATAAAACGCGACTACCCCTCTGTAGGTCGGGTATTGCTATCCGGTTATGCTGATATGGATCAATGCCAAATGGCCATTAGCAACGATATTGCTAAAATTATTTTGGCCAAACCTTGGGATAATTTTGAACTTAAAAACATCATCAATTTAATGATTGAATATAATCAACTAAAGCAAGCTAACCAGACGTTACAAGTTAAATTAGAGCAATTTAGGAGCATGTCATGAAAGGAATTCTTTTTACTCAATTTGCAGATTTTATCAGTGAACAATTCGGTTTAATTGCTTGGCAAACCGTTTTGGATAATACAGCACTTGAAGCAGATGGCTGCTATGTTGGCACCATGACCTATCCTGATCATGAGTTTATGCAACTGTTTGGTGCTGCTTGCAGTGTCAGTGAGCGCGATGGTGTACAGATGCAAATTGAATTTGGCCGATGGCTTTTTCCACATTTGTTACAAAAAAGCCCGCAAGAAGTGAGGTTAATTGATAACTTAACTGACTTTTTATTTTCGATTGATACCGTGATTCATGTTGAAGTTAAAAAACTGGATCCTGAAGCAAAAACACCTTCACTGCAATGCACCCAGCTCAATGCCAACACCCTGTGTTTAAACTACCTTTCATCTCGTTCTATGGGGTATTTGGCTCAAGGTTTAATCGAAGGTGCCGCAAATCATTTTAAACAAGTCATCAGCGTTGATGTGACACCTAGTGAATCTCCAGAACAGTATCAACTTAAGGTTCACTTGTTATGAGCCACACACTTGAGCAAAAACTCATCGCAACTGAAAAAGCGCTGCTGCGAGAAAAACGCGCGCGCATGCAAGTTGAGTTACAACTTGAAGAGTTTAGCCAACGTGCCTATCAATCAAAACAGTTGTTACTTGAGGCCTACGACCAAGCTTCATCCAAGCAAATTCATTTACAATTTCTGTCCTATCTTGCTTCAGATATATTGTCAGAAAAAACTCTTGATGAACTCTTAATTGCCTTTGTCGACCATATTTTATTACTCAGCGATTATAAGTTTGCAATACACTGTAGTTTGTCACCAGAATACCCAACGCGCTCGAGCGCTCAGCTAAAACACCACGGTAAACCTTGGTTAGCGTATCCAATTTCAAGTGAGCTTTTAATGCATCTGCAGCAATACCATGAGTCTCATCATGATGACTGGTTAGAGGTACCCTATCATCAGTCTATTTTTCAAAATATTAATACATTGCCCATCTGTGAAGCAGTCCTTTGCGTTATTTACCCGCTTTCAACTAAAGAATCAGGGGTAATTGCCATTGGACTGAACAAACAAATTGAAAATCCAGAATTTACTCAAACGATTAATACCGCCATTAAACAACTTACATCGGCTATTTTTCGTCGTAAAACCGAAGAAAAACTGCAAAAAAACTACACCAAACTCAGCGCAACCTACAACGAATTAAAAAAAACCCAAAAACAACTCTTACAACAAGAAAAAATGGCCTCTTTAGGGCAACTTGCCGCAGGGGTTGCTCATGAGATCAACAACCCTTTAAGTTACATCAGCAGCAATCTTGAAACCCTCGAAGATTATTTAGCTGAGTATTCCCATTTACTCACAGGCACACAAACATTACTTAGCAGTGAACAAGTCGAGGCTTTTAAGCTCCTAAAACAAGACCTTGATTTTGATTTTATTGAACAAGACATTAAGCAACTAATACCCACAACATTACGCGGTGTAATGCGAGTGAAAGAAATTGTCGATAGCCTCAAATCGTTTTCTCGCTCTGATGATGGCGCAACAGCCCAACCCGTTTCATTGGCAAAATGTATTGATGACTCACTTAAAGTGGTGTGGAATTCACTCAAATATGAGCACACTGTCACAGTCAATTTACCCGCAGACGATCCGTTAATGACCTCGGGGTATTATGGAAAATTACAACAAGTCTTTGTTAACTTTTTTGTTAATGCCGCACAAGCAATGAAAACAGGCGGCGAACTCAACATTAGTGTAACCAGCGATAACGACTATCATCATATTCATATCCAAGACCAAGGCTGTGGTATGGATGAAGCAACACAGCGACAAATATTTAACCCATTTTTTACCACCAAAGCCGAGAACGAAGGCACTGGTTTAGGGCTATCAGTCAGCTTTGCTATTTTACAATCGCACCATGCAAGCATTGTGGTTGAATCAGAAGTCGATAAAGGCACTACGTTTACTTTAAGCTTTCTCAAGTCAGACTCATAAACCGACACCAAAACTTGCTTTAGCATCACCTATCTATTTTATCGCTCTGACTAATCGTAATAACTGGTTTTATTTTAATCACCTTTTTATTGATACTAAGCACATCAAAACAAAAGAGGATCTTCCATGTTTACAGTAATTTTTGGCCGTGATGGCTGCCCATATTGCGTTCGCGCAAAAGAGCTTGCCACAAAACTTAGCACCGAGCGTGATGACTTTAGTTTCAAATATGTTGATATCATTAAAGAAGGGATCTCAAAAGCCGATCTTGAAAAATCAGCCGGTGTTCCAGTGGCCACTGTACCGCAAATTTTTCTCGACCAAAAACACATTGGTGGTTTTACAGATTTTGAAGCTTATGCCAAAGAAAATTTAGGTTTATACCAATAAAAATGCGGCATGGCGGCGAATGTAGAGTTAAATTCACAAGCATAATGAAGGTAACTCCTGTATAATCTGCGCCTCATTCAACTTCTGAGGCGCTTTAATGTCCGAACCAGTTACTTTTTCATCCTTAAACTTATCTCCTGAAATCTTAAAATCCGTCGAAAAACTAGGTTATGTCACGCCTTCTGAAATCCAAGCGCAGTGTATTCCTTTGTTATTAAACGGTAAGGATGTTCTCGGACTGGCTCAAACGGGCACGGGTAAAACCGCAGCGTTTGCACTGCCGTTACTTCAAAACATCGATGCCACTGTGAAGCACCCTCAAGTCCTTGTACTTGCGCCAACTCGTGAGCTTGCAATTCAAGTGGCTGAAGCGTTTGAGCAATACTCACAATTCATCAAAGGCATTAATGTTTTAGCCTTGTACGGTGGCCAAAGCTATAACGTACAACTAAGTGGTTTACGTAATGGCCCTCAAGTGATTGTTGCAACGCCTGGTCGCCTAATCGACCACTTAAATCGTGGCACAATTAAATTTGATCACTTAAAAGCGTTAGTGCTTGATGAAGCCGACGAAATGCTTCGCATGGGCTTTATTGAAGATGTTGAAACCATCATGGCTAAAACACCGAAACAAAAACAAACCTGTTTGTTTTCGGCCACTATGCCACAACAAATTCAAAAGATTTGTAGCACGTATTTGCAAGACGCTGAACACGTTCATATTTCTGCCCGTAACAGTACGGTAGAAAGTGTTGAGCAGGTTTATTGGCAAGCCAATACCCATAAAAACAATGCAATTATCCGTTTCTTACAAGCTGAAACATATGACGGCGCTATTGTATTTGTGCGCACACGTAACGATACTGTTGAAATTGCCGAACTTCTTGAGCAAGCAGGCTTCTCTGCTGCGCCATTAAACGGCGATATGAACCAACAAGCCCGTGAGCGTACTGTTGAGCGTTTAAAAAATGGTTTACTCGACATAGTTATCGCAACCGATGTTGCGGCACGTGGTTTAGACGTTGACCGTTTATCGTTAGTAATCAATTACGATATTCCACAAGATTCAGAAGCGTATGTACACCGTATTGGTCGTACTGGTCGCGCTGGTCGCACTGGTAAAGCCATTTTATTCGTAAAACATAACGAGCGTCATTTATTACGTAATATTATTCAGCATACCAAATCAACGATTAATAATGTTGATATGCCAAGCACAGCACTTGTTGAAGAAAAACGCATTCAACAACTTGCAATTAAAGTGGCTGCAAGCGCAGAGCAAAAAGACATTCTTTTTTACAATGAACTAGCTGAAAAATTATCCGGCCAATTAGGCTTAGTAGGCACTGATTTAGCGGGTGCATTATTGTACTTAGCTCAACAAAGTGCACCGATTAAAGTCAAAGAAGTCGCTATTCACCGTGAAGCACGCAACGATCGTGATGGTAAATCACGTGATCGTAACGCCCGCCCAGAGCGAGATGGCCGCGCCCGCCGCGAAGACCGCGCGCCACGTGAGCCGCGTCGTGACTCAGACAAACCGCGTGAACGTCGTAACAGCGAAAATGGCCCAATGGATACTTACCGTATCGATATCGGCCGTGAGCATGGTGTTCAGGTTAAAAACATTGTTGGTGCTATCGCTAATGAAGCTGATATTCCAAGTAAATTTATTGGTGACATCCGTTTATTTGATGATCACAGTACAGTGCAATTACCACTGAATATGCCTGCAGATACATTACAGCATTTCAAAAAAGTGTTTATTTGCAAACGCCCAATGAACTTGGTGCTGCATAACGACAAGAATCACAGCCATGACAAAGCGCATAGCTCTGATAAAGCACATAACTACGACAAACCAGCCTCTGCCAATCGCGCTAAAGCGGTTGAAAAACGAAGCCCACGTGCTCCAAGAAATAAATAATTGGTTAATAACCAATAAAAAACCAGTGCTAACCGCACTGGTTTTTTTTACTCTTTAATTTGCGTAATCACCCACTTTTTGTATTCAAAAGAAGGTTAAACCGCTTGTTAAAGCGGACTAAAACTAGTCAACCTGAGCTCTGGATAATAAATTTATCTCCAGCGGCCACTTTCAACGCTAACCGCGTTGAATTTACTTACAATAGGCCAGCTATTGACGCGTAAATTCGCCTTGTTATCCTTTAAAAGTTTCCGGCTACAGACTTGAAAAAACATTTACCAATTCAATATCAATACGTTAGTAAATCTCTTAACCAAAGCTCAGGTTAGTCAAGATACGTTCCATCAAAGGTTGGGTTATCGGCTACACATTTTAAAAATGCATCAACCACATACTCATCATATAACGTGCCGCGGCCACGTCTTAATTCGGCAATCGCTTTTTCGCGACCTGGAGCTTTTCGATAAGGCCTATCATTTGCCATCGCATCAAAGGTATCGGCTACCGCAATAATGCGTGCTTCAAGGCAAATTTCATGTTCGGTTAATCCTAGAGGGTAACCTGAACCATCAATACGCTCATGATGTTGGCTGATCATCTCTTTAATAGGCCATGGGAAAAGTGTACTTTTAAAAATATCCAACCCATTACTAGGATGCGTTTTTAATAATGCTAATTCTTCATCACACAAAGCACCTGGTTTATTCAAAATAGCACTGGGGATAATCATTTTACCAATATCATGAATAAGCGCCCCAACATATAACCCCATACTTTGCTTTTCAGTAAGATGCAATACTTTGGCTATTTCAGTGCAAATATAAGCAACATTTTTTTGATGATTAAAAGTGTATAAATCACGAAGCTCTAAGGCATGGGAAATTGCTTTGAGCATTTCAAGCAATACTTGATGGCTACTTTGACGGCTAAAAGCACTTTCAAGCTCAGCTTCTCGCTCATGAATTTTATCGAGTTTTAAGCGAACCACATCCCAACTCAATAAGATTTGCCGCTCAAGACAATTGATTAACTCAGAATTATACCCCCCTTCTTTATTGCCCACCCCAAGCACGGCAATAATTTCACCATTTAAAAATAACGGAAAGGCAGCGTGATTATGAAGTGGAAAGTGGTCTTGAGGGAGCCGTTCTGAGCTCGCGTCTTGATAATAATTATTATGCACTACTGTATGGCGGGTTCGAATTGCATCAGCCCAAATACCAGCATCATCAAGTGGGTAATGGCTGTTATAAGTTGCTGAGCAATTTTGTAATACGGATTTAGACCACACGTTTAAAACAAGCTCTTGAGTTTGCTCATCAAACAAATGTAAATAACCAATGGTGCTTTCGCTCAGGCTCACAATGTATTCTAGGAAATCCTGATAAACACCTTTCTCAGTGAAGTAATTTCTTCTTTTTAAAGTCTCGAGCACTGATTGTTCCATAATAGGTCCCCCCCCCTACTTTTGAGTATAGGAAACCTTATTAACAGTGCAATTAAACCATTAGCTAATTTTATCTTCGACTACAATCACCGATTCAATCACTCGCGATACGAGTAATTGCTCAACACGAATTCCTTCTACGTCGATTGCTTCAAATTTAAAACCTGCATGGATAGTATAATCGGTACGCTTTGCAAGGCGTTTAAGCATGTAAATCAAAAAACCTGCTACCGTTTCGTATTGACTACTATTTGGGAACGATTCTATTTCAAGTAAACGCATTAAATCAACAATTGGTGTCGCGCCATCAACTAACCACGAATTAGCATCACGCTGTACAATTTGCTCTTCACCATGAAACGGCACTAAATTACCCATGAAACTACTCATTAAGTCTTTTACTGTAACCATACCGACCACCATCGCATATTCATTTACTACAATGGCAAATGGACGAGCGGCTGCTTTAAATGCATTGAGTGCTTCAGATAAAGTTAAAGTTTCAGGTAAATAAAACAGATCTTTATCGATGATTTCATCGACTAAACTCACCGACTCACCTTTTAATAATTGACGCAAAATTTCTTTAGACTCAACCGACCCCACTAAACGTTCTAAGCTGCCATCACAAATTAAAAAATGGTTATGTGGGTGCTCTAATATTTTGGCACTAATAGTTTCACTGTCATCTGCAATGTCAAAATACACTAAATATTCGCGGGTGGTCATAGCGGTAGGTAAGGTCCGCCCTTCGAGTTCAAACACATTACCAATTAAGTGATATTCTTGCTGTTGCAAGCTGCCGTATTCAGCACCCGCATCCATCATGGCAACAATATCTTCTGTGGTAACAATTTCCTCACGTTCGGTCGGCAAATTAAAAATACGAAGCACTAAGTTACTGATACCATTAAAAAATACAACCAATGGTTTAAGTCCATAAGTGACTGTATTCATAAATAATACAAGTTTCATCGCCATTTTTTCTGGCATGATCATACCAATACGTTTTGGTAATAAATCGGCAAATAAAATAAACAATGAGGTAATGGTTAAAAACGAGAAGAAAAAGCTCATTTGCTCAGCTAAGGGGCCCACATAAAACAAACTAACAAACTCGGCAATATAAGGGCTCAGTGCTTGTTCACCAACAATACCACCCATAATTGCAATCGCATTGAGGGCAATTTGGATCATGGCAAAAAAACCACCTGGGTTTTCTTGGAGTTTTAATACCGCCTGCGCTTTAACATTCCCCTCTTCAGCCATAACTCGCAGTTTCACCTTACGGGCAGCCGCAATTGCAATTTCTGACATTGCGAACAAAGCACTAATTGCAATTAATATCGCAATAACGAGTAAATCACCCATCTATATTCCTTAAACCTTTGTTTTTTCAAAAGCGTCACATCTAAAATTGGCGCAATTATTCACGCAAAAGCACCTAACTGCAATGTAATTTAACGCTCTTTTTCACTTAACTATAGACGGGGATGTTCAGAAGGGAAATATTTTAAAAACAATCACATAGAAATTTTTGATTTGTGCACAGCCACCATCAAAGCATGACTCTTAGCTAAAAAACAACCAGAACGCTTCAACACATAAACGTTCTGGCAAAAGGCTTATACCACTAACGCTTTTATTTGTTCCCAAATAACTACGACGTGTTGTTTATCATCATCGTTAAGCTCACCATTGTGATAGGCTTTTACCAAACTTTTTTCGATATTCGCATTGAGCTCGTCAACCGTCAAAGCTTGGCCATCAACTTGGGCATAACCAACAGCTAAATCAAAATGGCCTCGTAAATAACCACCCGCAAACAATTCGTCATCGCTGGCATGCTCGACCAAATTATCAAAAAATTGCTGCGCGTTTTCTACATATTCAAGGTACGACATTTAAACTTCCTCTTGATGACCAACGCGGTATAACACGTGATCGTTAAATCCAGTAATGACATTAATAAAACCACTAAGTGCATCATCTAAAGCACTATCGCCAGTATCGGCAATTAGTGGGCGGCCATTCAAAGCGTGTAACTTTGTTTTAGTCGCAATAACAATAATATTTTCTTTACCTAAAAAACGAATCAGCGCGGGGCTTAATTGCTGATTTCCTCTGCCAAAAATATGCCCTTGCCCACCAATAAGGGTAATAATAAGTTTGGTCGGTTTTTGAGCCACATAATCAAGCAACTGGGCTGCGGTTAAATCGCTGGCCACTAAACTTTGATCATCAACTAAATCAACGCCTAGTAAAGTATTGTCTAACCCCATTTCAGCCATCACAGCGCCAACGGTAGAACCCGAGCCCATGATGTATTGCCAATCTTCATCCATTTGCGATACAACATACGCTGCGATATCGGCTAAAACCAACTCATCGGTTTCTTTACCGCCGTTTTTAACGGCTTGCACATAGCGCAATTCACACGGTACCTGCATTTCGCCATATCGCTTTGCCCTAACCGTGCCTTGGCGAAACGCATCTTCGTCTATGTCCATTACATCAGCTTCGGTTAAAGTCACCAACTCGCCCTTAACTAACAGCTCAACTACTCGACCGGCTGCTTTTGGGGTAATGGCATAAACGCCAGAGTGAATTTTACAGCCAGCGGGTACACCCAAGACTGGTAATGCGTCGCCAATCACTGAACAAATATTTCGCGCTGTGCCATCGCCACCGGCAAATAAAACTAAATCAACACCTTGAGCTTTGAGAAGGCGTGCCGCCTCTTCACTATCGGCAGCAGTAGAGGGAGTTTGAGCTTGAAAAATAACATGGGTTGTAAAACCAAGCTCTTTTGCAATTGCTTCACCCATATCGCCACTAACGGTAAATATTTCAAGCTCATGCTGATATGGCAGCAATACTTCAAGGGCCGCTTTGGTTCGCAAATTAGCTTTTGGCTCTGCGCCAAGCTCCAGCGCTTTGGCCGCTGTATGTGCACCATCACTGCCTTTTAGGGCGACACTGCCACCAAGTCCAGCAAAAGGATTTACAATTAAACCTAATTTAAATTTCATTTCTGACTTCTTCAAAAGGAGCTCATTGGGCTCAATACTGATTGCTTGCAGTAACAGCCTATAAATACGCTGCCCGTAGGTGATAAAACTGTGGCCGATTGTACGGATTTTTCACTGTAAAGTAAAAGTGAGCAACTCAATTTTTAGTACGGGTTAAAATGCAAAAACCCGAGCTTAGTTCGGGTTTTGAATTGGCATGATCTAATCTAGGCTATACATCAGTTCCTGCTTCATCGGCTTGCACAATCGTTGTTTCAAGTAACGCTGCGTCAATCCAACGCTTTAATGCCTCAGATGCTAACACATGATTAAGATAGCAAGTTGCATCATCACTTAAACTTATTTGATAGGTTTTTAACCTTAAAACCACAGGCGCATACATGCAATCGACAATCGACCATTGGCCAAATAACCAACCACCTTGTGTACGATTACCCAGCCGCATTTGCTCTGCAAAAATAGCATCGATCCGCGCTATATCCTTTTGCGCAGCGGCACTGAGTTGAACATGGCGTGTGGCGCGAATATTCATCGGCATTTCATTACGCAGCGCGTGAAACCCCGAATGCATTTCGGCTGCAAGCGCGCGAGCTTTGGCGCGATCAGCTAAGTTGTTAGGCCATGCAGTGCCATTTAGATAAGCATCATTGATATATTCACAAATCGCTAACGAATCCCAAACTGTGATGTCATTATCAATTAACAGCGGCACTTTTTGGCTTGGAGTCAAAGGGGCTAGCGTTTGATAAAATTGCGGCGTATCTAATTCAAGCATCACTTCATCAAATGAAACACCTGATTTTGCAAGCATTAACCAAGCGCGCAGCGACCAACTCGAATAATTTTTATTACCAATATAAAGTTGCATTTTCATTTCCTTGTGGTGGGATTGAGGTTAAATTAAAGCAATTTTTACTGCGCTACTAACGTTTTATTTTGATATAACCTATTCATAATTCAAATAGGTTACTCTAGGAACCCAATGGATATTGAAGCCTTACGCACGTTACTCGCTTTTGTTGAAACTGGCAGTTTTACCCGAGCAGGGTTACAAATTCACCGCACCCAATCGGCCATTAGCATGCAAATGAAAAAGCTAGAACACGAGCTTGGCAAAACGCTTTTTATCAAACATGGCCGTAACCTGGTGCTTTCTGCTGAAGGATTATTACTTGCTCGTGATGCCAAACAGCTAGTGCATCTGCACGACCAAAGTGTGCTCAACATTAAACAATCCAAGCAACGCTTAATACTTCGTTTAGGTTGCCCTGATGATTATGCCAAGCGGGTATTACCAAACCTAGTTGCGCTGTTGCATCAAGAATTTTCAAATCTTGAGCTGAGTATTAGTACCGCATCGAGCATAGTATTACGTGAGCAACTTGACCAAGGCTTGTTAGATTTAGCCATAGTGACGCGCGCGCCCAATAGTGAAGAAGGCTATTTGCTGCAGACGGCGCAAGGCGTGTGGCTTAAGCACCCACAATTTAAGTTAAAACCTGAACACAGTTTGCCAATTGTGGTCTTTCAAAAAGAGTGTAAGTTTCACCAAGCGGCTGTTGAAGGGTTGCTAAAATTATCGCAACCGTTTCATCTTGTTGCCAATTGCGCCAGTGCCAGCGTGCTCAATGGGATTGTTGATCACGGTTTAGCCATTACCGCGATGGCAGATATTAGTCAGTCTCAATACGCAGAGCAAATCAAAGCCCCTTTTTTACCGGCTTTACCCAGCATTGCGATTGTTTTAGTTAGTGCCTTGCATCCGTTAAATCCGATGTCCAGCGCACAAGTAAAACAACTGAGTGAACGCTACCAAACCCTAATCAATAAAAAAGACGCTTAACGCGTAATGCCGTTCACTTAAGGTGAGCGGCTTTTTTATTTTTAGCCACAGGGTAGCGGTTTTTCGATACTTTTAGTGTTCTTGGGTAACTTCGTTCTCGTTTTCCCTCTAGCTTAAATTGACTGGCATTTCTTTCTATTTCCAATATCTGTCCGGGGACATTACCGGGCGCATAAATTGGCATCATAGTCAGCTTATGGATGATGTGTGATGAGGCATCTCTAAAGCTTAGTTGGTTTGGGAAAACACTCTTGAGCGACTTCGCCATCAGGACCATCTTATAGCGGATTAAGTTGTACGCCAACAGCACCCCCCATAACTCCTGTCTAATGAGCTCTGGTAAGTTGCTTCTTAACGTAAACCTACTTGCCAACAAGTGTTGCTTCATTTCTCGGTAGCCCATCTCTATTTCCCAGCGATGGCTATAAAGGTCGACTATTTCTGCCGATGGATATGCCATAGGGTCGACCATGGACGTGAGTATTTTGACTTCTTTTCCTTTGATTAGTTTGGTGATAAGTCGCACGTCCATTGTTAAGGGCAACTCTGGTCGCTTTTTTCTCGCTTGAGGTGTGGTGGTTAGGCGGATGAGTTTATCTTGCCTGCCAAGACGTTTGATTTCCTCATACTGTACGTTCTTCTTTAGCGGTAATAACCAATGTGTGTTGATGCCTTTATGCTGCCAATCATGTAACAAGCCTAGTGAGTAAAAGCCTTTATCAAACAATGTTAGGCTGTTATCTGGTACACGTGCTATGAGCTGTGCTGCCAGTGTCATCTCATTTTCACTCACGCTACTCAATGCACTATCAAGAATTAAGTGGCTACTAAGCTCCATCAGACATACCATTCGTACCTGAGGATAGCCTGCTTCACTGGCTTTATTCGCTGTACGGGCAAAGGCTGCGCTGTTTTCTTTACTATCGGGCGTGCGCCATACAACGCCATCTACACCAAATAAGTTCAGACCACACCAATGGGGATGCTCAGCTCGCTCATGCCACTTCTGTGCTGAAAGATGAAATACATCTCGAACCACATCACTGCCTAGCTTCTTTCTCGCTTGTGTCACGGCACTGCGTGCGACGTAATCCACATCCTGCGGTAATACAATATCGAGCTTGTTGATGAGCAGGCGGACTGATTCAGTGCGAAAAAGTGACATACCTATCACGGCCCAAATCATTGCATCCATAGGCAGCTTGCGTTTACGCAATGTGGCCACACCATTAGAGGCTAAACACGATTGAATAATTTCGGGGTCTAGGACATCCGCTAATGACGAAAATTCGGTAAGGCGGTTAATTGAGGTGCGTGCTAAGGCTTCTGACAGTTCCATAAAAAATCCGATGACATGTGGGCTCATCGGATTGTTACATCTACAGAAGATCGGTCAACCGATCAGTAAAATATTTCTTAACTGATCGGCATTACGCTTAACGCGTCTTTTTTAAAATCTAAACTTAGCTTATTTAATTGAACCCGGTATTGGACCGTGCGCCAAATTAACATGCGGGTTTTGCCCACGTTGGCGCAGCAGATGATCCATCAAGGTAATCGCCAGCATGGCTTCAGCAATAGGAATAGCCCGAATGCCGACACATGGGTCGTGGCGCCCTTTGGTGATCATTTCAACCGACTCATTGCTAGTATTAATACTGTTACCGGGAATAGTAATACTTGAAGTTGGCTTAAGCGCAATCGAAGCAATAATATCTTGCCCTGTCGAAATACCAGCAAGCGTGCCACCGGCATGATTTGAGGTAAAACCCTGCGGTGTTAATTCGTCACGGTGCTCAGAACCTTTTTGCTCAACCACCGCAAAACCGTCACCAATTTCAACCCCTTTAACCGCATTAATGCTCATTAAAGAGTGAGCAATTTCGGCATCTAAACGATCAAACACTGGCTCGCCTAATCCTACTGGGACACCTGTTGCAACCACCAGCACTTTAGCGCCAATAGAATCACCCGACTTTTTAAGTTCGCGCATGTATTCATCAAGGGCGTCAAGTTTGCTCGGATCAGGAAAGAAAAATAAATTGTTTTCAACTTCTGACCAATCAATCACTTCAGCTTTAATAGGCCCAAGCTGGCTTAAACACGCTTTCACTTCAATGCCGTGATACTGCTTTAAATATTTTTTAGCAATTGCCCCCGCCGCAACTCGAATGGCAGTTTCGCGCGCAGATGAGCGACCACCGCCACGATAATCACGCACACCGTATTTATGCCAATAGCTGTAATCGCCATGACCAGGGCGAAAAACATCTTTAATTTTGCCGTAATCTTGCGAACGCTGATCGGTATTTTCAATCAATAAACCAATACTGGTGCCTGTGGTTTTACCTTCAAAGACACCCGATAAAATTTTAATTTGGTCGTCTTCACGACGTTGGGTGGTATAACGACTTTGCCCTGGTTTACGACGATCTAAATCGATTTGTAAATCGGCTTCGCTAATTTCCAATCCCGCAGGACACCCGTCTACTACTCCGCCAAGCGCAACCCCGTGGCTTTCGCCAAAAGTGCTGACACAAAACAGCCGTCCAATACTATTACCTGCCATTTTTTACCTCATCCCCAAAAAATGTCATGTCACTGAAATACAGCTTGAGCGCATCAAGCTGTGCGTTTTATTAGTCTTCGATACTACGAATTAAAGCTTCTTTTGAAATAACAAACACGCCTAAGCCGCCTTTTTCAAAATCAATCCACTCAAATTCAGCATTTGGATAAATGTCTTCCATGTGTACCATAGAATTGCCTACTTCAACAAATAACAAACCGTTATCGTTTAGATGCTCAGCAGCACCGGCTAAGATTTTACGAGTGACATCTAAGCCATCAAAGCCCGATGCTAAACCTAGCTCTGGCTCATGGTGGAATTCGTTTGGTAAATCAGCCATGTCTTCTTGGTCAACATACGGTGGGTTGGCAATAATTAAATCGTATTTTTGCCCCAAGACACCTGAAAACACATCCGATTGAATTGGAAACACACGGTCTTCTAATTGATAATCGCTGATATTAATATCAGCTACATCAAGTGCATCGGTCGAAATATCAACTGCATCGACTTGTGCATCATCGAATTTTTCGGCCAGTGCAATCGCAATACACGCAGAGCCAGTACACATATCTAAAATACGGTATACCGCTTGGTCTTCACTTAACCAAGGTGCAAAACGTTTTTCAATCAGTTCAGCAAAAGGTGAGCGAGGAATTAAAACACGCTCATCAACATAAAATGGCGAGCCAGCAAACCATGCTTGATTGGTTAAATAAGCCACTGGAGTGCGGTTGTTGACGCGCTCTGCAACCACTTGAGCAAGGGTTTCTTTTTCAGATTGGGTTAAACGGGTATTAACTAATTCTTTTGGTGTATCAATAGGTAACGACAACGTTGGCAACAATAACGTCACGGCTTCATCCCACGCGTTATCAGTACCATGACCAAAAAAGAGCCCCGCAGCTGAGAACTGGCTGGCACTCCAGCGTAACCAATCATTAATAGTTTTTAAATCAGAGATAGCTTCGTCTAGTTGGGCGGCCGATAAAAATTGTTCAGTCATGAGAAATACACTTTTAAGATCCAATATTGAACGCCTATTGTAGCGTCAAAACAAAGGTCCGAGGTACTCATTCACCTCGATTTTTTGCATTTTTTTGTTTACACTTCCCGCCATGAAAAAGACTCCCGCAATTGACGCTGATGAACTCGCCCTATTTCGCCAAGAAATAGCCGGTGCGCGTGCCTTTAAACAAGACAAAATTCATTTTTCGCGACCAACTAAAAAGAACACCATCAGCAATCAAGCAAAACAAACAAAGCTAGAACAAGCTGAGTTTTTCTTTTCTGACCAATATGAACCTAATATTGATAGTAAAGCGGTATTGTCTTACGTCAAAGAAGGCCACGATAGCTTTTTAGCCAAACAATTACGCCGCGGTGACTTTCCACCTGAGCTAATTTTAGATTTGCATGGTTTAAACAAAGAAGACACTAAATCAGAGCTTGTAGCTTTGATAAGTGCGTGTAAAAAACAGCATATTCACTGTGCTTGCGTGATGCATGGTATTGGTCAGCAAGTGCTAAAAAACAAAGTGCCACACTATTTAGTACAGCACCCTGATGTGATTGCGATGCATCAAGCACCACTTGAATGGGGTGGTAAAAGTGCCGTCTTGATTCTAATTGACTTGCACCTGCCGCATGATCCTAAGTATTAGTTCACTCGTTAGTTAACTTAACCGTAGTGTGGACTCTTTTATTCAGACCTGAGGTTAACTAAATAGCTGCATTGCGCGCTTAGTTAAGCCTGCAGTTACACTACCAAAGTGGTCGCCGTTTAGCATAGGAATATCGCCTAAAGCCTGCTGCAACGCTTGTTTTAACAACGGCGATTGTGCACTACCGCCAGTTAAATAAATAATATCAGGCACCGTGCCCGCTTCTTTTATCGCATCTTCGGCGAGCGATACCACTTGGCTGATAGAACCTGTAATAGCTTGCGCTAACTGAGTTTGAGTCAGTTGTTGCACTAAATTTTTCTCAAAATCATTTAACTCAACCTGCGTGTGCGGCGTGCTCGATAAAGCGATTTTGGCCAGTTCCGCTGCGCGAACTAATTGATGGCCTTGTTTATTTTGCTGTAGGTTAATTAAGCGGTTAAATAAATCAGGCTGTTTTACATCTTTAAAAATTTGCTGCAAATGGCGCAGGTTTTTCTCACTATAAAATTCACTTTGCAAAATAACATCGTTAATTTTACACGCTTGCCAAAAAGGTTGATTTGGAATTTCTAGGCCTGATTTAAGCTCGGTTTTAGCGCCAAAAAGCGGCATTAAACCGTGGTACGCTAAGCTAATATCTAAATCGTTACCACCAATACGCTTACCGCTATGTGCTAAAAAGTCTGCTTGGCGCTCGGTTTTGTCACGAAAGTCGGGGCCCATTTGCACAAACGAACAATCGGTTGTACCACCGCCAACATCAATTACTAATACTTTTTTATTGTCAGTTAACGTGGTTTCAAAATCGATCCCCGCCGCCAGAGGCTCATACAAAAACTCAACATCAACAAATCCGGCTTTTTTAGCCGCATTACTTAAAATGCTTAATGCTTGCTGATTACTTTGCTCTGCCCCAATGGCTTGAAAATTCACAGGTCGGCCAATTACGGTAGACGTTAAGTTTTGCCCTAAATGCGCTTCGGCACGTTGTTTGAGCGCCATGATCATTACTGTTGCAATGTCTTCAAAAAAATCGAGCTGACTTTGCTTTAAGCCGACCGCACCAAAAAATGATTTTGGCGATTTGATGTAATGCCCTTCTTCTGGGTTGGCAATGTATTGCTCAACGGCGTCGCGGCCAATATGAACCACACATTCGTCATCTTGTAAGTCAAACTCAGACTTTGCAAAAGCTAAACTATTGAGTAAGGGCGCGCGCGAACGCTGAAAATCAGCTCGTAAGTCTTTACATTGCAGACCTTGATTGACCTGATGAACAATTAAACTTGGGTGTAAAGCGTACAAACTTGACGGTAAATAACAGTTATCTTGCTCAAGTGGTACCAACTTAGCACGATTATTTTGCCATACGCCAATGGCGCAATTTGCACTCCCATAATCGAAACCAACAAACATACGCACCTCTTTTGCAAAAGGCGCGAAGTTACCATACTCACCGATAAAAACAAGCCTAAAATACCAAACTTACTGACGCTAAGGCTCGTTTCGCACCCGCAAATAACTGGCAAAACGCGGCACGCCATTTTTGGTAAAACCATGATAGCGATAGGTAATCTGCGCGCCTATCGCTGGGGGATTTGATCTATCGGCATCACTAAAACCGGTGCCAATCTTAAATTCAATACCCTCTGGGGTTTTTACTAACAATGCGCCAAGCATATTAAGGTATTTACCTTTACCTGCAACATGAGCAACCACGTGCGCTTCGCTATCCATATAAGGTTTTAGTTTAATGAGGTTGTCGCTGCGCCCGTCTTTAAATAAAGCTTCTTTACGATGCAGCATCACCCCTTCACCACCTAGTTCGGTAATGGAAGCCAAAAAGTGCTGGAGTTGCTGGTTGTCATTAAAAGTATGTTGTTCAACGGCTTGAACAAAAGGCTGGTTTATCTGCAGCACAACCTGCTGATAGTGTTGGGCTCGCCAAGTAAAAGACTGCTGTTGATCTGGCGCATCAAAAATAAGATAACGGATTGCTCGCCACGCTTGTTCATCTGGGGTTTTATCGCGCACAGTCGCCGATACTTGCTCAAAGTTGTTACGGCCTGCCCAAAGTTCACCATCAAGCCACACCGCAGGAAGCACCCCAGTAAACCAAGTGGGCGCGGTAATAACATGCCCACTGCGAGTCGTTAATTGTTTACCGTCCCAAATAGCACGAATGCCATCGTACTTTTCAGAGACTAGATAATCACTAACAACCACAGAGTCTTGATAAACCGTTGCTAACTGCACAGGCATTGGCTCGGCTGCATTTAAAGGTTGCAGCCAAATATACAGCATTAAACACCCTATTATCCGTTTTAGGTTCATAACGATTCCTTTCGTTGTTCATATGGTTAATTTCGCGAATGTTGTTCAATACATCTCAACAAAATAAGCGAATAATAAAACTCAAGTATGGTTTAACTTTGTAGCATTTCAATGCGCTGCCACGCTTGCATTAGATTTGTGCAAGTATGATCTGCAAGAGATAAATCTTGATGTTGGCTATGATGATTAGGGACTGCAATAGCGAGTAAACCCGCACCTTTCGCTGACGTTAAACCAGTGCAAGTATCTTCTATTGCAACACCAAATTGTGCCGCTTGCCCCAATTGCTTGAGCGCCGATAAATACGGTTCTGGGTGCGGCTTAGGCTGAGTAACATCATCTTTTGTCACAATGACTTCAAAATAATCAAGTAATTGATAACCTGCTAAAATCGGCATCACTTCAGCACGGGCAGAGCCAGTGACGAGGGCAACCTGCAATGTACTTTGTTTTGCTAAGGTTAATACTTCTTTGGCATAGGGTAATAAAGGCGGTAAATGATCGTGAACATAATCAGCAAAATACACATTTTTTTGCTCTGCAAGTACTTTGGCATCAATCGTTAATGCATGTTCATCAATAATATATTGTGCCGCCTCAAGAGTCGGTTTTCCTGAAAATAAATGACAGAAGTAGTCTTCATCATAGGCAATGTTATAAGGCACTAAAATATGTTGCCAACATTGATAATGCAAAGACTCTGAGTCCACTAAGGTGCCATCACAATCAAACAATACCGCTTTTAACATGTTTAAATCCTTTTTTAGATGATATTTTTATAAAGTAAAAAAAAGCGCCTAAGCGCTTTTTTATTTATTCTTCTGTTAATCCTGCTGGTGGCTCAGCAAACGCATCAGCACCTGTTTCAACTTCAACTAACTCGTAACCACGCGGTTTACGTACTAAATGTAAAATTGGTTTTTCAAACGCACTGCGTTGGCGTTCTGTATCTTCACGAAGTTCATCTAAACTGCGACCATAAGGTGCCACACTCGTTTCAGACCAATTTACGGCTTTACCTTTGATGTTGTATTCCACTTCATGAATTTGATAAAGCGTTTCTTCTTTGCCTGTGCCTTCACATTTAATAACGCGAAAATTCCAAAATGCTGACATGACTTTTCCTAATAAAATAATTTTGGCAACTCTATCAATTTAACCATTAAATTTCACTAACTATCCCAATTGTCGTGTATGGCAAATATAAGACTAATCGCTGAGTTTTTTGTGCTCACAAGCCGTGTTAATTTAAACTTATACATCTGTTTTATAACGCTTACTGTGATGATTAAATGGCCAAGTTATTTACTTTTATTGCTACTGAGTATGGCAAACCATGCGGTGGAAATTCCGGTTTTAGTGGCCGATGATGTATTGCAGTTTTATAAACGTGTTAAGGCGAAATACAATATCGACACCTTAACGGATTATTCAACGCTTCCTCAAGGTCGCGACTTAGTCGATTTATTAATACTTGAACGCGCCTTAAAACTCGGCGGCTGTGATTGCACGTTAAGCTTTAACAACAGTGGTATTTATGAGCGAAATCTACAATTAGTATTAACGAACCAATTTGTGATGATGGTCGATACTGTTTGGCAAACAGATCTTGCAAAATACCCCGAACAACTTCTGATCACAGCGCCGGTAATCAAATACGGGCAATATGATGTGGGCTTATATACTTCGCCCAATAATACAAAAGCATTAAATACCACGCATATTGAACAACTGCGCCAATTAACCGCAGTATCGAATCAAGGCTGGAGTGCCGATTGGCAAACCTTGCAACAACTCAAGCCCAATAAACTGGCACATGTTGATTCGTGGTACACCTTGGTTAAAGTCGTCAACAAACAGCTCGCCGATTTTACTTTATTACACTTTAGAAACTCTCCTTCACATCAACTTCAACTAGAAAAACTGAATTTAACGCCCATCCCAAATATAAAAGCCATTTTATGGGATAGCCGTCACTTTGCACTGGCCAAAAATCATCCGTTATCGGCACAGGTTTATGAAGCACTGAACAAAGGCTTAACTCAACTTGAACAGCAAGGCATAATTCGCAAAGCCTATCAAGATATTGGCATCAATTCACCTGCCACACGTGATTGGCAAATACTCAATCCGCTTTCGCCTACTGAATTTGCTTACTCAGAACCTCCAAGGTTTACTCAATAACGGCACTGCGGCTCGATAAACCACTCCAAGATTTACCTTTAATTCAATGTGTTGTTAAAGCTTTTATCCTGCACTTAAGTTAAATAATCTCACCCATAAAAAAAGCCGCACGAGGCGGCTTTAAAATCTTCAGGGATTTATTCTAAAAGATTAGAATTTAATTGATGCGCTTAAACGCACATAACGTGGCGTTTCAACACTGGTTGGTAAACCATAAGATGCGTTGTAATCACCACCTTCAGACAGCGTTTCGTCAGTTTTAAGCACATTATTGACATTAAACAGGTTAAAAATGTCCATGCGAACTTGCGCATCTACACCGTCGATAAAGTCAGCGTTATAAACCATGTTTAAGTCCATTTTGAAGCGCCAGCCTTCACGGCCCATGCAACCACGTTGACACGCTTTATCAAACGGATAGTAAGTTGCACCATACTGGTAATCAGCTCCATAGCCATCAGGTAAACTATCACCAAATGCGCTCTTTGGACGACCAGATTGGGCAATCATGTTTGCACCAATAGATAAGTTATCTGTGATTTCGTAAGCACCATATACTTTAAAAGTATGGCGACGATCATTTGGTAATGGACCATTTGAACCGTCCATCAAATATGGGTAATCCCAGTCAGTTGTTAAACCAGCATCATCTTGACCGTTATCAGACTTCACATAACCTTCTGCATTACCGTAACTTTTAGCCCACGTATATGAAGTGTTAAGAGCCCAACCATCTGTAAACCCCTTAGTTAAGCTAAACTCTAATGCGTTATAAATACGCTTAGGCTCTGGATAACCAAGTTGATCTGCACTTAATTTAACTTGTTCACGAACACCATCACCATCGGTGTCATAAAACACAGTGACATCCGTATTAGGATTTGTCAGAACATAATAGCCACCATGACCCGGATCATAATCCCAGCCATTGGCTTTAATTGCTTCATCAATCGTGATGTCGTCGATAATGCTCTTTAAGTCACGGTGCACAAACTTCACACCTGTTGACCAATCATCATTGATTGTATGCTCAAAGCCTAAAATCAATTCATCTTGGTACATAGGTTTGATTGATGTATCAAGAATTTCAGCAGGATCAGCAGCAGAACCATCCGCGAATGTACGGCGATCACCTAACGGCGCTCCAACATTTGGTAAATCATTGGCATCCACACCGTTTAGGATGTTGTAATCCTCATAATACAATTCAGCACCAGCCATACGGACGTTCGTGTTAGAAGCAACAGGAATATGATAACGACCCCAGTTAGCAAATAACTTTGAGTTACCATCGCTGAAAACATCCCATGCAATACCTAAACGCGGTGCGAGCTGATTACTAATTTCGATAAACGCCTCATCATTCGCATTTAAGTTCTCGAACGATTCAGAACGCAAACCAATACGTGCTGTAATATCATCGGTGATACTCCAGGTATCTTCGATATAAAGAGCCATTGATTTACTGGTGAATGTACCACCATTTTCATACACACGTGTACGAACATATTCTAAATCATTCGGCGCTTCATATCCGTTAGGTAATGCACTGCCTGCAGCTAAGTTGCCATAACGGTAATAAACGTGACCAGAATAAAAAGTACCCGCTGTCGAGGTGTTATTTTCATAATCGACCCCCATACGAATCGAATGTTCATCAAAATAATCAATATTAAAGTTGATTTGTGATTGTTCGCGTTTATCTGCTTCTAAGCTAGCCGTGAAATTGACCCAACAGCCTTTTTCAACCCAGCTACCAGAGCGCGTGTCATACACAGCAGGACAGGCTTCATCAGCTGGATCTTGGCGAGTAGAGTTAAACTCTACCTCTGCATACAAGGCATCAATAGAAAACCAATCATTGATTCGGCCATCGTATTTCACTGACCACGTAGTGCCACCTGTTTTTGTTACAGGTTCACGCGCATCTCCTGTCGTTGAAGACGTTGATTTATTGTAATAATTTTTTTCATCGCTGAAGCCCCAAATCATTAATGAATGGTCGTCTGTAATATTCCAATCTATACGAGCCATCCACAGTGGGTCATTAGCTTCAGATTCTTGTAAATACCATTCTTCGGCACCGTTGTAATAACCAAGAGAGTGGCTCTTACGCTCTTTTGTCTGTGCTTGATAAAGGCCATAAAAAAATAACGTATCTTCAATGATGTCACCTGAAGCCCAGATTTCAGTCTCAACATCAGTAACCTCTAAGTGCTCTTCAGTTGAAAAGACGTCAAAAGGTTGAATATCACCATTGGCAGTGGCTATTTTATAACGCACAGTATCACGGTTTTCTCTTAACGCATCGGGCTCCCAACGGGCTTCAATACCAAAATCCCAACCGTTATTACCACGTTTAGTAATTGCATTTACTACACCACCGGTCGAACGTCCGAACTGAGCGGAGTAACCACCTGTTTTAACTTGGAACTGATCATAAGCACTAAATGGAATTTCAGAAATTGATGTGCCACGGCGAAAACCAGTTACATTTACACCATTGATAATAAAAGTATTTTCTGCAACTGACGCCCCACCAAATGACGCTAAGTTACCAAAGGCTGAATCACCTTGTGTTGTGCCTGGTGCAAGCAACGCAACGTTTACAACATCAAGTGCTATCGGTAAACGAGCCACTTCATCAGCTGTGATCGTTAATGCTATTTCAGGTGTTGATGCATCTACTAATGCGACTTTTGAACCTGTAACTGAAATAATTTCAATATCACCCGATGTCATTGCAACATCGATATTAACTTCATTACCAATGCTCACCTTTGCACTTTCAATTACTTGCGTTTGGTAACCCGCTTTTGTAATGGTAATTTTATACTCACCGATTGGTAAGTTTGGTACACGAAAGCCACCATTTTGGCCAACAACAGAAGTAACCGTTGCGCCGTTGTTTTTATTAGTAATTGTAACGAGTGAGCCCGCCAACGCTGATGATGTTGCAGCATCTGCAACCTTACCTTTTAAAGAACCAGCCGTATTGTTAGCAGCAAATGTTGGTGCTGACACTGCAAACAGTGCTGATACCGACAATGCGACCAATGAACGCCTAAAATGCATTTTTCTCATTATTGCTTTCCCCTTTGAATATTTATTACTTTTTTTGTTATTTATATGTTAGCCAATTTAAAATTAACAAATCAGCAACAACGAACATGTTATACAAAACAACAACAAAATGAAAATAAAATGTTACAAACAGAAACAAGTAGAGAGTAAAAAAAACAAAATAAAAAACAAAACACAATCAATACAAAAACTTAACCACAAACCAAAGTAACGGTAAAAAATAAAATTGAAACCAAATTTCAGGGGTAAGAGGAGTGGTGTTTTTTACAAAAAATATAAATACGAGGTTCTTGCTTAATAAATACACTAATTAATAAAAAAACCCGCAATAATGCGGGTTTTTAGTTGAGTAAATTTAGTAGGAATTAATTAAAAGAATTTAATTTTAAATTCAGCACCAATAAAGCGCTCTTCATTTACCATACCGGTATTGTTGTTAAAATCAACACCACCAATGATCACTTGCTCATCAGTTAAATTACGAACAAATGCTGATACTTCATATTCGTTATCATCTTGTGACCATGCATAACCTGCACGTACGCCACCTTCAAATAACGCTTCGCCAGTAAACTCTTTCGCGCGATACAAGAAGAAATCGATTTCAGAACGATATGACCAATCGGTATAAGCGAAGAACTCACCATCACCTAGTTCTTTGGTATAACGTAATGTGAAGTTAGCGATCCACTCAGGGGCATGTGGTAAACTGTTGCCGTCAATGATAGCTCTCTTCTCTGGACCATTCGGCCCATCAATTTCAAAAGTAGGGCTAGTAACAGTACACTGACCACATACAGCAATAACTAAATCAGAGCTATCTAATTCAGTATGGTTGTAACTTAGATTAAATGTCGCAAGCAACTCATCAGTTAATACCCATTCAGTATCCAGCTCAAAACCATAACCATTTGTTTTGTCAGCATTGATTAAACGGTTAAAGTTTGCATCACCACCGACCGCAGTTAACTGCTGATCATCCATTTGGTAGTAAAACACGGTTGCATTAACACGACCGCGGCCATCTAATACATCTGATTTAACACCCGCTTCAATTGAGTTGATGGTTTCAGATTTAGCAATTGTCACTTCATCACCAAACAAAATACGGCCTTGAATACTTGGCGCACGGAAACCATTTGCAATACGAGCAAAGAAGTTAACATCACGGCTGTATTTATAAGCCGCACTTAAATCCCAGCTTACATGGCTATCACTTGGGTTTGCGGTACGCATTAAATAATCCGGCGAACCATTCCAAGGTGTTGGGTTACTGAAACGTTCAGCAACAAAATCTTTGTCATCATCAGAATAACGAAGGCCAGCGGTTAGTTTTAGCTCATCAGATATTGTGAAATCAGCAGAACCAAACACAGCCCAAGCAGATGTTTGCTGATTTTGTTTTGCATAACCATTTTGTACGCCACCCGCTAAGGTATCGTAACTAAAGCTTTCAATGGTTAAATCTTCATCAAAATAAAACGCACCTACTTGATAGTTAAAATCACCATTAAAGTTGCTTGATAAACGAAGCTCTTGCGTGATTTGGTCGTGATCTGGAATCGCATCCGCACTTTCTGCAGCAAAGAAAATCACTCCAGGGCCCATCGCAGGCATCCAAGGGGCACCAAAACCGCCATCAACATCAGCACGCGAGAATATCTCTGCGCTATCCCATGCTGAAATAGACGTTAATGTATAGTCATTAAAGTCATATTCCACTTTTAGGCTTACACCTTGCGATTCAACTTGTTGCGTTGCATCTTTGGCTGCATCATGAAAAACAACATCGTTTTTAAAGTCTTTACGGATATTGTTAGTGCCTTTATCCATTAAATTTGCGTTAAATACGATTGGTTTGCCATCTAAATCACGTACGTGATAGTTCAATAATGCAGATAAATCGTCTTTCTTATATAAAAACTGTAAACGAGCCGCTTTTTCGGTATAGCCACCTAATACGTCTTTCTCTTCAAAACCTGGTGCACGGTTATCAATGTAATCACCTTTGTTTTGAACTAAAGCAGAAAAACGAGCTGATACGTGATCTGATAAACCACCACCAACCGCGCCTTCAAAATCCACTGCACCACGGCTACCGTAAGACACAGAGCCGTAACCATCAAAATCTTGTGATGGTTTTACTGAGTCAAATTTCACTAAACCAGCAGGCGTATTACGACCAAACAAAGTGCCTTGTGGGCCACGAAGCACTTCAATGCGCTCAATATCAAATACAGGGAAACCCTTTAAAATTGGATTTTCTTGAACAACGTCATCAACAACTAATGACACAGGTTGTGATGCGTTTAGATCGAAATCTGTATTACCTAAACCACGAACATAAAAACGTGGGAAAGTACGACCAAATGATGATTCAACCGTTAAACTTGGGATTTTGGCATTCATAAAACGAATGTCCATACCGGCTGAGCTGTATGCATCAAGGTTATCACCTTGCAATGCTGACACCGATACTGGCACTTCTTGTGCATTTTCAACACGTTTACGTGCAGTCACCTGAATCACTTCAAGCTGTGAATTTTTAGCTTTATTTTCGCCAGCTTCATCAGCTGCCATTACATTGGCTGATAAGCCTGCTGCAGAAAACAAAGCAGCATTAATTAAAACTGCAAGCGTAGATTGTTTCATTGCTTTCATGTCTGGATAAACCCTTAGAATCACTCTTTGTTCAACGGTAATATGTAGCGCCATATTACTTTGGCGGTATAAGGTTCAATTTTACGCGATAAGTACGCGGACCTTAAGGTCAAGAGTGCTGTGTACCTTAAGACTGAACATTATGGTGATAGAGTATAACATCTAATTACATTTTTTTTGCAATGGAATTAGACTTTAGCCGCTTTTTAACAACGTTAAGGCGCTTAAAACAACCATTTTAGGCACAAAACTGCATTTAAGCGCATTTTTTATGCGATCGCATTTAAACTTCAATTTGATTTTTAAGCAGTTTTTGTAACTAAGCCCCACAAAGGACAATTGCCCTTAAGATTAGCCTAAACTCAGCATGCAGCCACAAAATGTAAGCGAACAATTACATTTCAATAATTTTTGTTCTTAACGGCTTGTTTTAAAAAGTTTTCGACGAATAACCATGTAAATTACGGGTAAATTTATGGCTTTATTTCCTGCCAACTTGTTACTAACGGATTAATAAACCCTGCATCTAGATAAGCCTTTTGAATTTGCCCTCTCGCCTTTAAAATTTTCAGGCCTTTTTGTAATGCAGTAAACACTTGCGGGCCTAATGGATGGTGTTTTGAGACTAAAAAGTGACGACTATCATTGAGTGCCACTTTCACATTCGGTACTGCAACAAGCTGATACCCCTCGCCTTGGTAAGCAAAAGGAAACGTTGTATTAAAAGGAATTAACATCACATCAACCCAGCCTCTACTGACCATTTTTGCCATCGCAATCCAGTCACTTTCATGTAATAACGATTTAGGCTGTAATTGCTCTAGCGTTTGCCAATCAACTAACCAATCACGGCTTGAAACAACAGTGTGCAAATGAAAATGCCCAAGCTCTTTAATCTTTTGAGCTTCTTTATTATTGATGCCAGTAAAAACCCCTGCCACATACTGCCCTTTTTCAATTAATGGGTCTGAAATAAAGACATGCTCTTTAATTAACTCTGCTTGAGATAACCAAACCGAATCAAAACTAACGAGCAGTAGGCCTTTTTCGAGTAGACGCAGATTACGGGCGTCATAATTACCTCGTTTAAATTCAAACTCAATTTCCAAACCACCGAGTAACAAGGCTTGTTGAATTAAAATAAACTCCACCACATCGCGCTGAACGTTTTCACCTTTAAAATCATTAATATCAAGCAGTGAACGACCATTTATTAAGGTTTGAGAGTAATTATAAATATCTGTTTCTATGGTGATTTGAGCTTTATAGGGCTGATTATTTGCGCAAACTTGTACACAAAAAAAACATAAAAAAAACCCTATAAAATAACAGTTCATTTTAATCATCCTACGTTAACCATCACACTTAACTACACCTTAAACTGCTCTAACATTTGCTCTTGTTTAGCAATGTTGCTGACCTGATTGCGCATTGTGATATCAACACCATTTGCTTGCTCTGCAACAAGGTGTGATAAGTCTTTAATTTCAAATGCATTCTGATTGACCGATTCGACCACAATACATTGCTCGTTGATTGACTGCGCTGTTTGTAAGTTTAATGCAACAATCTCCTCAATCGCTTGGCGAATGGCAGATAAAGCACTATTAGCTTGCACTGCTTGCGTTTGCGTTTCATTGGCAAGTTGATTGCTACGCTGCATTTCAACTCCTGCTGATTTTGCACTGCTTTGCAGCTGATCTATTTTAGTTTTAATTTCGGTGGTCGCTTGTTGCGTGCGCTGTGCAAGGGTGCGCACTTCATCTGCCACAACAGCAAAACCACGGCCTGACTCTCCAGCCCTTGCTGCCTCAATAGCCGCATTTAAAGCGAGTAAATTAGTTTGTTCTGCAATGGAATTAATTACCGCTAAAATGGTTTCAATACCCGCACTTGACTCTGCAAGTTGCTGCACAACATCATAAGTTGCGGTTATCTGTGTCGAAAGTTGATTAATCAAAACGGTGGTTTTATTTACCACCGCTTGCCCTTCTATGGCTGAATTATCGGTTTTTTGCACCGCATCAGCGGCTTCTTTGGCTGTGCTGGCTATCACATTAGAAGTGGTAGCCAATTGGTTGGTAGCGGCAGCAAGCGATTCAAGCGCTGCCAACTGTTGTTGCAAGGCATTATTAGACGAAAGTGCGCCTTTGGAGGTTGACTGGGCATCACTCAGTATTTCATGACCAAGTTCTTGAATATCCTTAATTAGCTGCTGCAAACGAGCTGTAAATTGATTAAAACTTTGCGCCAGCACCGCAAATTCTTGCTCACTACTTTGTGCTAAACGCACGGTTAAATCAGCATTACCGGTCGCAACTTCATTCATTGCATTATTGATCAAAGTCAGAGGTCTTAGCATCACATTGACTAAATACCACAGCCCCAACACGCCTAAAATTAGGGATATAACCGAATAGATCATCGAGTCTTGGCGCATTTCACTTACAGCTGAAAATACCTTACTTTTTTCAAGTGTAACGCCCACCCACCAATCAACGCCAGCCACTTTATACAGCTTTACTAAATGCGCAGTGTCATCGAGTTCAACTTCTTGAAATTCAGTAGATATAGGTGTCTGGCCTAAAAACGTTGTTGTTGGTTGACCATTTAACGCCGCATTTGGATGCGAAATAATGCTGCCATCACCGCTTATCATAAAGGCGTAACCAGCATTAAAAAGGTTAACTTTATTGATCATTTCACCAAGATCCGCAAGGCTAACATCGAAAAAAATGGCGCCGTTAAATTGCCCTTGTTGCATCACGGGTGTGGCAATTGAAACCAAAATCTCTTTACTGACCGCATCAGCATAAGGTGCAGTAATAATTAGCTTTTTGGCATTTTTTGCATCTTGATACCAAGGGCGCTTACGCGGATCCCAAGTTGCACCGGGATCCCAACTTGGATCACTTGCAACATAACGACCGCTTTGTTCTTGGCCATAACCAATCAGTAAAAAGTTACTTTGCAAGATAGGTGCAGCCAAAATGGGTGCAGCAGCCGCTAAGTTCGGTGTTTGCTCAACCAGCGTGGCAGTTAAAGCCGCCAAATCAGCCTTTCCCTGAATTTGAGCACTCACTGTTTGGCCAATACCCGCAATAATGTCGTTCACACTGTGTGACACTTGCTGTTCAAGCTTATTTTGAATTAAAAAATATTGCTGCACTGAAATAAAAATTAAAGCGGCTAAAAGAACAAAAGAAGAGGCAAAAACGATTTTAACTTTAAATGTTACTCGCACATTAAGCCTAACTAGAGTTAAGAATTGAGTCTTTTAAGGTTAATCCATATCAGCGCAGATGCAAAAAAATCAGATTGAAAAACAAGCGAGTGACAGCTGTCCCTGTTTGTATTGTGGGCGGGCGTGTGATTTTTCATCCATGAGTAAAAACATGACTTAAATTTTAGTATTAAACTGATTTTCTTTGCGGCGATCTTGTTTCATTCGTGATTCAAACCATCGACCGCGGGCTAATTTCTTTTTACGGCGATCTTGGTTTTTACGACGTTCAGCTGCAACAATAGGGGTAACGTCACCTTCTTCTGTTTGCACAATCGGTTTAAGCACTGTTTTTGGTGCGTATTCACGCTGCTCACGCGACTTATTTTTTGTGGCGTTATCGACTTCACTCACTAAATAAGGTGTGATTAATTTAACGAGGTACTCCATTAATTCTCCCTGCGTACTGCAAAATCCTGATGCAATACCAATCGTAATAAATAACTGATCACCCTAGCTTGTTAAAACACTCGATAACTTCGTTAGATTTTTTGATTGTAGAATAACTACTTATCGAAAAAATCTGCCTTGTTCTCAAGCGTTTTTCCTACGCTATTTTTGATCACTTACTTATCGTGATTAGTATAAATTTATGAATCAAAAATATATCGGCACTCATATTAATAAATGAACTTTTATTTGCTTAACTTGAGAATTTTTCATCACCTAAACATAGAACTATGCTTAGGTGATGTGATGGAGCTAACCGTTACAAATAGCGCGTGATGAGATGCTGCTTAAAATAATCACTATTAAGCGGCTCACCTGTTGCGCTAATCACTAAATCGTTGGTCGATAACGTGCTGCCTTGCTGCCAAATATGTTGGTTTAACCAATTAAAAATTGGAGTTAAATTTTGACTAGTCACTGCGCTTGCAACATCAAACTCTTGGTTCATTTTTGCTTTAAATTGCGCACCATACATGGCCCCTAAGCTGTAACTTGGAAAATAGCCAAACGAGCCGTCGGTCCAATGAATGTCTTGCATGCAGCCATCTTTATAATTGCCCGTTGTATCAAGCCCTAAATAAGCCTGCATTTTTTGCTGCCATAAATCTAGTATATCTTGATAGCGAATCGTTTGATTGATTAAATCCCGTTCAATTTCGTAGCGTAACATCACATGTGCTGGATACGTCACTTCATCGGCATCAACACGAATAAACCCAGGTTGTACGCGCGTATAAATTTTTTGCAGGTTATCTACAGCAAAAATGCGGGGATCATTGTTTGGAAAATAGGCCGCGGCGAGTGGCGCTAATAGCTGAATAAATTCAGCGCTGCGACCGAGCTGCATTTCAAAAAATAGACTTTGTGATTCGTGGATCCCCATCGAGCGCGCAAAACCAGCAGGTTGCCCTGCCAAGTGTTTTGGTAAACCTTGTTCGTAACGCGCATGCCCTGTTTCATGGACGATGCCCATTAACGATTGCACAAAATCAGTTTCATCATAACGCGTGGTGATCCGCACATCGCTTGGCACTCCACCACAAAAGGGGTGTGAGCTAATATCTAAGCGTCCATTGGCAAAGTCAAAGCCCAGCAAGCCCATCACCTTAATCCCTAAAGCACGCTGTTGTTCAACCGAAAATTGCCCATGAGGGGCAATAAATGTTTCCTGTGCTTGTTTAGCAATTATGGTTTGAGTCAGTTCTGGGAGCCACGTTTTAACGCTGTTAAACACACCATCTAATTGAGTTGTCGTCACGCCGGGTTCATATAAATCAAGCATCGCATCATAAGGAGAAATCAGCTTCGATTGGCCGCGAATTTGGGCTTCTTCTTGTGATAAAGCCACGACTTGGGCAAAGTTGGCACTAAATCCCTGCCAATCATTTTTGGGCCGTTGGCTGCGCCATGCATGTTCACATTTTGAACCAGCAAGCGATTTGGCTTGCACTAACTTTTCAGGAATAACCGTCGCTTGTTGCCAGCAATTCATCATTTCGCGTAAATTTGCGCGCTGTGTCTCATCTAACGTTTCATTGGCTGCATTATTAAGCCATTCCCCTAATTGCGGCGCAGTCGATAATTGATGTAAATGCAACGCCAGCTCAGCCATCGCTTCGGCGCGCGCATCATTGCCGCCACTTGGCATCATGGTCGCTTGATCCCAACCACAAATTGACGCTAAATGTTGAAAATGGTTAATTTTATTAAAGTGTTGCGTTAGCTTTTGATAATGGCTCATCGACTATGATTCTCAGTGTGTTTTAGCATTGGCTGCGTGCGCCAAGCGATAAAGTAAAATGGTGGTTTTTTCAATATTCTTTTTTAAAGAAGTTAAATCTGCAGTCTCGTCCTTGGTATGCGCACCTTGTCCCATTAATCCTAAACCATCAAGTGCCATCTCAACATGATTGGCTGCAAACGAAATGTCAGCCGCACCGGCTTGGCGCGGGTTAGCAGCAACCACCTTGTTGTAACCTAAATCTCGACTCACCTCATCATAAATCGCTAACAATGAAAGATTCCCTTGAGTCATCGCCATAGGTGGATAACCGGCTTCAAAGGTCAGTTCTGCCTGCGAATGCTCGGCTTTGGCTGCAACAATTTTTTGCATTACCGCCATGGCTTGCTCAACTTGCAATACCGACAACGCGCGTAAATCGCCAATCACTTTCACTTCTTGTGCAATCACATTACTTTTACCAAATGCGGTGCCAGACGATTGCTCTTTTTGATAATCAATTCGCGTACCACCCACTATCATTCCGGGGTTAAAGGTTAAATTCTCTTCATTTGCAAGCTGCACTCGAAAAGCCTCTAAAATACGTGCCGCTTCAAAAATAGCGCCATAACCGATTTCAGGATTAAAAATGCGTGATGAATGTGCAGGTTTTGCTTTAATGGCCAACTCCCAGCCGGTATAACCACGTCTTGCGGCCATCGCGGTATTAATATCGTTATCACCGTTTTCAAAGCCCAGCGCAATATCAGCCCAAATAGCGGCATCAACAATGGCTTGTTTTGAGTCACTTAAAGGCTCGCCACTGCTTTCTTCATCGCCAGTTAATACAATTTTGATGCTTAAATCTTGTAATAAATCGAGCTTTTTAAGAATACGCATGGTGGCAATAATAATGGCATTACCGCCTTTCATGTCTGCCACACCAGGCCCTGACGCTTCGGTTTCACTTAAACGCGTAAAAGTTTGAAAATCATCGTCGGCTTCAAATACCGTATCTAAATGACCAATCATAACTATTTTAGGCGCATTAGGATTGGCACTTTCATGCGTTGCCACAATATGCCCTGCGCGATTAAAATGACTGCCATCAAGCCATTCAACCTTAAACCCAACCTCTTCAAGCTGTTGTTTTGCCAATGCACCTACTTGCTTAACCCCTGCAAAATTCATACTGCCGCTATTTATGTTTACCGCTTGTTCGAGTTCTTTTAATGTTTGCGGTAACAGCAACTGCGCTTGAGTCACAATATTCTTTTCAATGTCATTTAATGCGGTGCTGCTATTGGATAATGCTGGCAAACAAGTGCTGACAGCGATTGCTAATAGCGTTTTTCGGATCAGGGGCAGCATAAGGTCACTCTTTAAAATTGTTTTAACCAATATCCAGCAAATAACTCAGTGATTCAAATAAAATTCGATAAAGATCACTTTTAAACTGCTTAAAAAATAATCCTGTGAGTTAAAACAATAAAAAAAGGCCTCAAAGAGGCCTTACTGGTTGGGGAACTTCTAAAATCTTATTTATTGTGTAACTGGAAAACCACGGTCACGCATTAATGCGCCCACGTCAGCATCTTGACCACGAAATAAGCGATATGCTTGTGCCGGATCAATCGCATTTCGCACCGAAAATAAATGCTCAACTAACTTCTCAGCCATGGCTTTATCGTAAAAACCACCAGGGCTGTTAGCAAACGCTTCTGCCGCATCAGAGGTTAAGACCTCCGCCCATAAGTAACCGTAATAACCTGCGGAATAACCCTCACCTGAAAAGATATGACCAAACTGCGTACTACGATGACGCATGACCAACTCTTTTGGCATGCCTAAACGTGCAAGCTCTGTTTGCTCAAATTTTGCAGGGTCGATTAATGCTGGATCTGTAGTGTGGTACAGCATATCCATCATTGCTGACGCTAAATATTCAGTGGTGCTAAAGCCCTGATTAAACGTGGCTGAACGCTTAATTTTCTCAACTAAGCTTTTTGGCATCACTTCGCCCGTTTTAGCGTGTACTAAAAATTGACTGATCACTTCATCGGTGGTTAACCAACGCTCAAGTAGCTGTGATTGAAACTCAGTGTAATCTCGCACGCCCGAGTTTGAGGTTGGATACGCCACTTTAGCCGATAAGAAATGTAACGCATGGCCAAATTCATGGAAAAATGTTTCGGCATCAGACCACGATACTAAGGTTGGCTGCCCTTCAGGCGCCTTAACAAAGTTTGAATTGTTAGACGATAACACCGTTTTTTCGCCATCAAACGACGTATAACTGCGATACGTGTTTGCCCATGCGCCAGAGCGCTTACCTTTACGGCCATATGGGTCGAGATACCATAAACCGATGTGTGCACCCGACGTTTTATCGGTCACTTCCCATACTTTTACATCTTCATGAAATACAGGCACTTTACCCTCAGCAACTGGAGTAAAGTTAAAGTTAAACAAGCGCCCTGCCACATAAAACATCGCTTCGCGCAGTTTATCTAATTGCAGGTATTGTTTTACTTCGTTTGAATCTAAATCGTATTTTGCCTTACGCACTTGCTCGGCATAAAAGCGATAATCCCACGGCTCAATGGTAATGTTTGCACCTTGTTGATCTGCTAAAGCTTGCATGTCTGCCACTTCTTCTTTAACGCGTGCAATGGCTGCTGGCCATACTTTATTCATTAAACCCATCGCATTTTCAGGCGTTTTGGCCATGCGGTCTTCTAAACGCCACTGGGCATAATTATCGTAACCAAGTAATGCAACGCGCTCATCACGTAAGGTTAAAATCTCTTTGATCAGACCATTGTTATCAAACTCATCACCATTACCAGCACGGTTGTAATAGGTTTTCCACACTTGCTCACGCAGCGCACGCTCTGTTGAATAGGTTAAAAATGGATCCATGGATGAGCGAGAGTTAGTAATGGCAAATTTGCCTTCTTGACCACGCTCTTTAGCCGCCCCCGCAGCTGCTGCAATTAATGACTCTGATAAACCACCTAATTGCTCTTTGGTTAAATACAACACGTATTTTTCTTCATCAGCCAATACATTGTTAGCAAATTGAGTGTGAAGACCAGCCAAAGTTTGATTAATTTGCGCATAACGCGCTTTATCAGCTTCATTTAACGTTGCGCCATTACGAGCAAAATTATTGTAAACCAACCAAGTAACGCGCTGTTGCTCTGGGGTTAGTGTTGCTAAATCAGCTGATTGATAGACCGCTTTAACACGGTTAAATAACGCTTCGTTTTGAGTTATTTTTGAGTTAAAAGCCGATAATATTGGCGCCATTTCACTTTGAATAGCACGAAATTCAGCGCTTGACTTGTTTGAGCGCCAAATACCGTAATAAGTAAATACTTGGTTTAAATCAGAACCTGCACGCTCTAAAGCCGCAATGGTATTATCAAAATCAGGGGCTGCAGGATTGGCGGTAATGGCGTCTATTTCAGCTAAATTAGCAGCCATTGCATAATCAAACGCAGGTTTAATATCAGCCAATTGCATTTTGTCAAAAGCTGGTACGCCATTATATGGACCGCTAAATTCTTTTAATAAGGTATTCGTTTGTACAACGGGAGCAACAGCTTGCTCAGTGACACTGGTTTGAATAGGTGTTGATGGTGTTGCTGCTTGCTCGGTACAACCTGCTAACGCAGCGCACACAGCCAAGCTTAAAAAAGTAACGATTGGTTTATTCATCACAGCACTTCCATTTATTATTTAGAGTTATGGCGAAATCGCGATAGTGGCATAGTAAGAGCCCATTAAAAAACCACAATCGAATTGCGGTAGAGTGTGGTTTTTAAGAGATGTAGTAACCAAAACAGCAAAAGAATGAGTAAGATAAACACGGTTTAAATCAAACATAAATTAAGACTAACACCGTAATTAAATCCGCCCTAACATATTGTTTGGCGCTAGCTAGTACTGACCTTTAACGTTATTGTGCGCCTTAGAAATAGTGGAGGTAAGATAATGCCAGTGATATGGTTTGTTATTAGCGCAGTATTTATAAAGGTATCGTTTTTAGGTTTAGGCATGCTTGCTATTTTAATTGCCGCTATTGCATTAGGTGTGCTCAGCAGTCGCTTTAATCAGCTAGTTCCAGTACAACAAAGTCAATTTAGCCGCTTATTTAAAACGGGATTACTCCTGCATTTTTGTGTTTATATCGGCTTAATTCTTAAACTCACTTTTATTGATGGCTGGCAAGATGTAGCAACCTTTATTGTGAGCCACCTTGTAATGCACCACATCATGAGCAGCCTCATTGGCGCTATTGCCCTGATTATGGCGATCCGTATTTTTAACCAAAGGCATGCAGCTCGTTTGTAACGTGACGCTGGATTTGCGCGATTTAGCCCTAATAACAGTGCCATAAAATCGCCATTTGAAAGTGCTCTACAAGGTAAAGATAATTACCTCTGCTGATTTTGAAAATACGCAATTGCCAATTTTTAAAGCTGGCTTATCAGTTTCAAAATAGGGTAAAAGCCATTTAGAACGGGGCGTTTAGCGGTATGTGGTGAGCATTGCTGCACAGCGCTTACACCACCCCGTCGAAAAACAACTAATTTAAGTGGCAGATAATTGGCTTAGTATCTGCTGTTGAACTGTTTTACTCAATTTACTCACCACTAAATTAAACGAGTTATCTATCAACCTCATTGTTTCACTCTCAGAGACTGAGCCGTCAAAATACACGCTAATCCAATGCTTTTTATCCATGTGATAGCCAGGAGTAATGGCGCTATAAATATCGCACAAAGCCGCAGCTTCATCAGGCGCACATTTTAGATTAATCATCATCAAATTATTTCGCATGCCCACCAGCGCAAACATTTTGTTGTTTACTTTAAACACCGAAACATCATCACCAAATGGGAAACCGAGCGTAGTGACTGGTTTGGCTAATAAATAAGCCTTTAACTCTTCAAAGTTCATCTCTCGATACCGCTTAAAAAAACCAAGAATATTTTAAACTCACCGCTTGCCCGCGACTTGGTAACTCATTAATTGCAATACCATTGCTGCTACCAATTTGCTGAATAACGGGCACTTGATAGGTTTTATCAAGTAAATTACTGACTTTTAATTGCCAGCGATGACCAGCAGCGGGCAAAAATACCACTGAAGCATTCAAAAGTGATAACGAGTTGTGGTCATTTGTGATGGCAATATTATCGCGATACGACCATTGTAATTGTGCTTGCCATTGGCTCGCGACTTGCCAATCAAGTATGCTCATCAGGTAATTATCTGGGCTCAGTTGCTCTGAGGGCACTAAATTTGTTTGTGCTTTTATCTCAGATTCGTTGCTAAATAAATGGGTTGCGTGACCACGTAAACGGACAGCCTCGCTGACATTCCAACGCCATTCAACCTCAACCCCAGAGGCTGAGCTTGATGCTATATTGGCAAGTGCTACGGTATCACCCGAATCAAACCCTATTAAATCGGCAATGTCGTTATGAAACAACGTGGTTGCAACAAAAAGTTGGCTGCTCGTGTAGTTATAGATAAATTCATAAGATTTAATGGTCGATGGACGTAATGAGGTATTCCCTTGCGTTAAACCGCTTTCTTCATCGTACAAATCACCCAACGAAGGTACACGATATGCCTCACCATAAATACCTTTTAAAATATGACTTTGCGAAGGTTGATACACCAAAGCAAAACGAGGGTTGAGTTTATTGGCAATATCATTATAACCGTCAAAGCGTAATCCCATGGTGAGATTAAGCGTATCTGTTAATGTTGTTTGAGTTTGTAAATACGCACTGCGAATAAGGCGTGTTTTATCAAGCACAATTCGTTGCTGCGGTTGGTTAAATACGGTCACTGTTTCAAGCCATTCTAAGTCACCATATAAGTTGTAGTTACTTTTTACATAACCATCTGGCAGTTTACTTTCGCTCCATTCAACACCCGCTGAGAGCTGCCAATCATCATTAATTTTTTTGGCCCCTTCTAACGCAAGTTGAAGTGATTGATAACTAAATTGCTCACCAAACAAAAAATCAGCTTGAATAAACTCGCTATCATCTTGCGCAGCTAACATCGCGATAGAGTCTCTTTCACCTGTTTGCCATTGGGCTGAAAATGTCACATGCTCTTCATTTTGCTGCCAGAATTGATAGCCAAGCTGATGGATCCAGTTTTCAAGTTGAGCATGATTGTGCTTATCGCTGACTCTGCGAAATAAATAGTAGTCTTCAAAGGCGGAGCGCTGTAAAAAGCTATGCCAACTAAAATCAGCGTATTGAAGGCTTAATTCAAGTTGTTGGCTTTCAATTGGATCTTGCGTACTGGTTTGTAACCCTAAGCGGTCATAAATATTATGGTATTGTTCGCCATCATCTTGATAAAGCGACCCTGCCACACCCCAGTTAAATTTACCAACGGAGCCATCTAGGGAAAAATCAGCTGCGACCATGCCATTATTGCCACCCGACATGCTCACGTAACGCTCTGTTCCGGTAATAATATTAACCACACCATTAAAAGCATTGGCACCATAAAGTGCCGATCCAGTACCGCGGATCACTTCAATACGCTTGGCATTGGCTAAATTAAAATGACGAATAAGGTAATTAATACCACCGGTGTAATCTTCATTAATCCGCCGCCCATTCAGTAAAAACAAAACGGTATTAGCATATTTTTGTGCATGTCCACGTGTGACTAAATAAGATTGATTCCCTTCAACAGGGCTAAAAGCGGGGTAGAAACCAGGCACGTATTGCAATAACTCAATTAAATGAGTGACACCTAAATTGGCGATATCCTTCTGTGAAAATAAACTCACAGAAGCAGGGCTTAAGTTAATTTTGGTTTCTGCTTTATTTGAAACTGACACCATAACATCAAGCAAGTCTTCCATACTCAACGTAAATAAATCAACATTGCCATCATTAGCTGCCAAGGTGGGTAAGCTGTGTAGGCTTGAGACAATTAAAAGCGTAGGAAAAAAACGTCCGTGCATTGACTTCGCTCCTCTAGAAAACTCTATCAAGTGTAGCTGCTCTTTAAGCTGATGAATAAAATAAAATATTTTTTTCATCAGCGATTGCTTAAAACTAGGGCGTGTTGACGATAAAGTTATTGCGCTGCCCGCAGCTACGAGGCTCTACCGGTGCGTGTTGATTTTGTTGAGCGCACGCCAACATTTACATGGCGATTTAAGATAACGCCAACCTCCTGTTTAACCTCTTTACGATCACGAAATCCCCATAAACGTTCGCGGGCTGATTGGGCGGCAACATCAAGGTCAATCATCGGAGAGTGGTAATCACGTGCTAAATCAAAATCATTAAATATGGCTTCCATCGGCGGTTGCAACCAAGGCTGATGAATATATTCGGTCGGCAAGTTTTTAAGCTCTGGGCACCATGTGCGAATAAAGGTGCCATCGGGGTCTTGATCTTGCGATTGTTTAATTGGGTTATACAACCTAATGGTATTAATGCCTGTCACGGAGGCCTGCATTTGAATTTGTGGATAATGAATGCCCGGTTCAAAATCAAGAAAGTATTGCGCCAATGGCATACTTGCTTGCTGCCATGAAATATTAAGATGATGAGTCACAAAACTGACCAGCATCGCCCGCATGCGAAAATTAATATAACCAGTGTATTTTAAGCAGCGCATACACGCATCAATGATAGGTATGCCCGTATTGCCGTGCTGCCAAAGAGCCAAATCATGTTCAACCTGCGCATCGGTGCGATAAGGATAATTCAGATACGCCACGTTAAGCGGTTCAAACTCAATGCGAGATTCACTTTCAAACTTTTGCATAAAATGGCAATGCCAATGCAAGCGCGAAATAAACGCTGCTAGGGGTTTGCGCCACCCCCGTTTTGCACTGTCATAATGACCAATGGCTTGATGATAGACTTGACGCAAACTAACATTGCCCCACGCCAAATAAGGCGATAAACGCGAACAATGTATTTTGCTTAAACTTGGGCTAGAAATCCCCCTTTGATACCCCACCCCTCGCTCTACAAAAAAACTCGCGATTACAGCACGCGCTTGTTTGGGCCCACCAAGCTGAAAGTTTTCATCCACCGTTTGATAACACTCATCAATCTTAGGCACTTGATAATCAGCCAAAAAAACGGTATTTACTTGCTGCCAATTAGGCGTTGAAACCTGAGATAAAATACTCTGCTGCCATAGTTGCTGCCAATCACGTCGATGTTTTTTACCTCGCACCACTGCGCCTGTTTGCGTTTCATGCCAAGCAACCTTGTTACTTTTGCACCATGCGCCGACCGCTTTATCACGCATAAACGTATTATTAAGCCCTATTTCTTGATGACTAAATAAAGTGTTTATTTCAAATTGCTGATTTAACCGCATAAGCAAGTCGAGCATCGGTTCATTAAAAATATAAATTTGTGTCTTAAACCGAGCCAACTGCTGATTTAAATCAGTAAGCGATTGCCAAACAAACCGCCAATGGCGCGTCGTGTAATGGGGATCATCAAGCAATAAAGGCTCAAAATTATAAATGAGCAACACCGGAACCGAACTAGCAAAAGCATGCTGCAGCGGGGCGTGATCAGATAAGCGTAAATCTCGCTTAAACCAAACAATATTTATTGGTGGACGCATGATGATAACAAAAAAAATAACAATTTTTTCAATACGCAGTACAACCACTTTTCGATCGTTTAAACAATCGAGCAGCACTCATAGCACCAGTCACACCAATATCAATACACAGGATGCGAACCCTAAAAGCAAACCAGCAAAAAGAAACCGTTTAAAAACAACTAATGTGCAATGAGAAAAGGAATAAAATAAGCCACCCCTAAACAGAGTGACTTTCAAAGCGGGTATCTCAAACAGACTTGATAATAATGTACTCTAATTCGTCTTCCGTTAATAAGTGCTCAAGTTGCTGTTTAATTTCAGCCGCACTGCCCGTGAGTTTAAATTCAATTTCTTGCTCATTATCATCAAGCGCCACCATAAGTAACCCATTGCGAACAAAAAGATTAGCAATACGTTTAATGTCAATTTCAACAGGTTCATTTAAATACGAAGGTGAAAGGTGCGTATTACAAATATGCAGGTTATTGTCATGGCGCTGCACTAATGACGTTAGTTGATTCGCCTGTTTAAATTGGCTTGCTTGCTTGGCTGCATAAGTCACAAAAAACGCCGTTGCCGCAAAAGTGCCGAGCACAAACACTTGATAATCAAAACCAACCAATACAATAAACGCGATACTTAATACTAAAAAAAGTATGCCGATAAAAAAGCTCACGCTTTGCCATTTATTTTCAAACATGTATCACTCCATTATTAAACGCCATCAACACCCGTGTTTTGCGTTAATCACACAACAACAAGGCACTGACTCTTATGGCCGCCAATTTAGCACTGCTACCAATAAAAAGTCATCAAAATCGGTCAAATAACCAATGCCATCAAACAAGGCATAAAATAAATATTAACGCCTTTCACTTATAACGACTCGGTGATTTAGCTAAGCTTTACATGCCCCATATAACATGCGATGTTTGCAGCTCTTTAGTCACCATTTATAACCAATAAGTATCGTTATGATTATTGATTTTTCTAGCCTTTCGCCAAATGCCATTTATCACACGCTCACCCAAACGTTAATCCCGCGTCCTATTGCTTGGGTATTGTCTAAAAACCCACAAGGAGTAATAAACCTTGCGCCTTTTTCGTATTTCACTGCAGTGAGTTCAAACCCGCCTATTTTAATGTATGCCGCCGGGCAAAAACCAACGGGAGAATATAAAGACTCAGTGGTGAATGTTGAAGCAACAGACGAATTAGTGATCCACATTGCAAGCTCTGACCTTGCTGATGACGTAACGCAATCGGCCGCAACCCTGCCCAATGATAGCTCGGAGTTAGATTTACTTGATTTAGAGTTAGTCGATTTTGATGGTTTTAGCCTTGGCCGCATTAAACAATGTAAAGTCGCTTACGCCTGTAAATTACATAAAGTAATTGAAATGGGCGACCTGCCAATGAAGTTAATGTTTGTTGAAGTATTAAAGGCTTATGTTGCCGATGACATTATTGAGCAAGACGAAAAAGGCCGCAGTAAAATTGATGCCCTAGGGCTTGACCCTCTTGCTCGTTTAGGCGCTGCAGAATATGCAGATTTAGGTGATGTTTTTAAAATCAGCCGCCCTAAATAAGATCACTTTTTACCTATAACTTAGTTTTGGTGAGAAGAGCACAATAAGAGTGAGCTTTGTCAGATTTTATTAATAGGATTCAATAAAATCTAACTGCGCCATAAGCGAGCATTATTGTTTCGTGACGTGTGAAGTCAAGATCTGCCCCTTTTATGGGTTCTTAAGCAATTAAATAAGGATTGCCGTGGGTGCTTGTAGCTTGGATAAAAATTGTGGGGATCCCTCAGGATTTGACCCCTTAGGTCTCCTCAGCCTCAACGAGGCTGTAGAATAACTCCTACAGCCAAATCCAATTAAAAAAACAAGCTCCTGTAACCAACCCTAAGCGCTTTTAAGGCATTAGGTAATGCATTTGGAACCCAGAAAACAGCCTATTTTTCTTAAAAAAGAGAAATTATACAGCCTCAACGCCCGCTTAACAGTCGCATAAAAGCTTGGCTAAAATTAGGAACAAAGTGACGCAGCCAAGCTTTTTGCGTCCTTTGTTGAAGCTTTTTTTATGTGCTTAATCCAACAAATGGTTATATTTTTCAGGAAGTAAACTAAACTCTCCCCAACCTAAGCCTTGAAAGCACAAGCCTGTTCCATTTTGTTTTACTGTGCCGTAAACGATTAATATACAACCAACTGAATTGTCATCAATGCCATGTGCTTTTTGATCTTTATCTTGAGACTTTAAACAAAAATCCCATACACCTTCTGCATTATTTTCAAGGTAAGTCATTCTAAAGTTAGTTGGCTTTTTGTGCTCACCAAAATGTGCTGTCCTTACAATTTTTCCGTAATAAAAACTAGGTACGTCAGTTTCTTCTGAAACTGTTTTAACACTTTTTAAAAGGTCTATAAGTCGAATAGCGTATTTTTTATTAGGCAGATGGAAGTATTTATATAAGTTTTCGTCAAAATTTCGGCAGAGACCAGCTACAGTTTTGATCCGACTAGGCAAGGCAAATGTTTCGCCATTATGGCGGCCAATTGCTACCTCTGTAGTCGGCCCAGCCTGATCTTCTACAGGAGTTTCATCGTAAATCGCAGGTTGATCTTCTTTGGGTTCAGGTTTGTTTTTTAAAAAACGACTTATAATAACCAAGTTTTCATCGTCAATTGCTTTCTTGGCTTCCTCCCAGTTTTCGTACCTTTTACCCTCTGGTTTAATCGACTTTAAATCACATTTCACGTTTTTATAAGTTCTAATATGAGCAAAATATGCTTCTCGCCCATTGGTAAAATGCTCTTTTTCTTTTGGCACACGGTTAAGATTAGTAAAACAACCTGGGCAAAATAAGCTCCCATCCATATCCGTTTTATATTCAGACGGAATAATTTTCTTTGCATTAGCTTTGAGTAATGCAGGATTTCCCTCTTCGTAGCTCCAATGTTCCATTTGATAAGCAAACTTTATTCTTCTATTTGACTCATCTGCACCCATGTAGCCTCCTTACTTGATAGTTAACTCAAAGAATCAATGGGGTTTTGCCTTTAATCATAAAAAGTAAAACTTAACTTCAACCCCTATTGCACATTTTTAAATGCAATAATCAGCAAGGTTATCGATAAACTTTATAATAGACAATAAGATACAAGTTTATTTTCCTTACAACTTATTACGAGCGAGCTATTTTATATCGATGAAAAAGCGGCCGAGCTGCGCTCGCCTTCGCAAGCAGGCTTGCACCTACAACCAATTTCAAAGCTCACGCCGATGCAAACAATTCCCCCTTAAATCAAACCCAAATCACGGGGTCAGGTCTTGCATTGTGCTACCCTAGACTCAAAAAATCAAACCCAAATCACGGGGTCAGGTCTTGCATTGTGCTACCCTAGACTCAAAAGAAGAATCAATGGAGTCACGCTTTGCTTTTTGGCTAAATAATTTAATTTATCTTAAAGAAAAACCTGCCGAGCTGCGCTCACCTTCGCAAGCAGGCTTGCACCTACAACCAATTTCAAAGCTCACGCCGATGCAAACAATTCCCCCTTAAATCAAACCTGAAAAAATAGATTTGATGAATAATGCGAGACAGGAAGTCGAGCAAGCCATGCTAAGGCAGGGATTGCCGCTTCATGGCGTTTATGGTTCACATCAAATGTATTTTTGAAGAGTCGTTTGATTGAGGGGCGTCGAGGGGTTCCAAGGGGAGACCGGCGATAGCCTCCCCTTGGCTGCCGTCGCCAGTGCGACAACGATGCCAATTTGAAAACCAGTCATGTTTTTAAACAACATTCGGGTTTAAAATCACGGGGTCAGGTCTTGCATTGTGCTACCCTAGACTCAAAAGAAGAATCAATGGAGTCACGCTTTGCTTTTTGGCTAAATAATTTAATTTATCTTAAAGAAAAACCTGCCGAGCTGCGCTCACCTTCGCAAGCAGGCTTGCACCTACAACCAATTTCAAAGCTCACGCCGATGCAAACAATTCCCCCTTAAATCAAACCTGAAAAAATAGATTTGATGAATAATGCGAGACAGGAAGTCGAGCAAGCCATGCTAAGGCAGGGATTGCCGCTTCATGGCGTTTATGGTTCACATCAAATGTATTTTTGAAGAGTCGTTTGATTGAGGGGCGTCGAGGGGTTCCAAGGGGAGACCGGCGATAGCCTCCCCTTGGCTGCCGTCGCCAGTGCGACAACGATGCCAATTTGAAAACCAGTCATGTTTTTAAACAACATTCGGGTTTAAAGCACCGACAAAAGCGGGCAAGCTTCGCTCGCCTTTGCAAGCAGGCTTGCACCTACGCAAATCCACAAATCACAAGCACGTCGCGGCATTTAAAACAAAGGCGGCCGCTCTGCTGATTACAAAGTCACACCCTTTGTAACTTGGAAAATCACGCTCATTCCTCTAGTATCTATCAGCATCCGTTCATCATGTGTATTCAAATGAAATCATTTCCTTCTTTGTATTTTGCAAATCTCTTTTTAATCAGTGGTACAGGTTTACTGACCACCTATCTTGCCCTTTATTTAGGCCAGCATGGCGTCTCGACTTTTTGGATAGGGTTAATGACCTCGTGTTATTACCTCGGCCTGTTACTTGGCTCAAAACTCGGCTATCGACTGATAATATCAGTTGGCCATATCCGAACCTTTGCCGCAAGCACTGCGGCAGTAACTGCGTGCGTGGCAGCGCATGGCGTTACCGATAATGTCTATATTTGGTTGGCGCTGCGGTTTTTTGTTGGGCTTGGCATGATGTGTAACTACATGGTGCTCGAAAGTTGGCTCAACGAACAGGCGGCGCCGGAATCTCGTGGCCGAGTCTTTTCGTTTTATATGATCACTTCTTATTTAGGGATGATTCTAGGCCAATTTGCCTTAGCGCAATTTCCTGAACTGGGTTATGCACCGTTGTTTTTAGTCTGTATGGCGTTGGCTATTGGTATTATTCCAATTTCTATCACCCGAAGAATTCACCCCAAACCGTTAAAACCGATACAAGTGAGCTTATTTGGCTTCTTTAAAAAAGTGCCGCAGTCACTCACTGCAGTGTTATTTGCCGGTATTATCAATGGTAGTTTTTATGGTCTTGCCCCTACGTTTGCGAACTTGTCAGGCTTTAACGCCGAGCAAATTGCCATTTATATGTCGGTCACTATTTTTGCGGGTTTATTAGCACAATGGCCGATGGGGCTGTTGTCTGACAAAATTCGACGTAGCATTTTAATTCGTACCAATGCGGTGGTGATTGGTGTTATTAGCCTTGCATTGTTTTTTCTACCGACAGCGCAATTACAGTCTTATATCTTAACGTTTATTTTTGGTTTATTTGCCTTTACCTTGTATCCGCTTTCATCGGCACTTGCTAACTCTCGGGTCGAAGATGAAGACCGCGTGGGTGTGTCGTCTGCGTTATTGGTTGCCTTTGGCGGCGGTGCGGCTATCGGTTCTGCAGTCAACGCCCAAGTGATGACTTATTTTGGCCACCAAGCCTTGTATGCTTCTATCACCGTGTTAACTGTGGTGATGTTTTTATTACTAAGCTTCATTAATTCAAAACAAAAAGCCGAAAAACCAGCACCAAGTGATTATGTGATGGGCACTTCTGATGTGACCAATTCACCGCTTGCTTCAACTATGGACCCGCGCATTGAAGAAACCACCGCCCATGAACAAATGCTGGTAGTTGATGACGTTGATACGGCTGAAGAGTTTGATGAGATTGATGAGATTGATGAGTCTGATAAAGTTAATAACCTTGCTCAAATGGACAATGACGAAGCAACCGATAACACTCTTAAAAATCATCGCCAAGGCGAGCTCTTTGGCGACAATACGAACAGCGATACAAACAACTCCGAGCACTCGTTTAATCACGGTCAAATGAAAGACGTGAGCTCGTTAGATGACGACTCAGCAAACAAACCAGCATCAAACAAACACCCTTAACCAAGGGCTATAAAACAAAAAAGGGATGTAATCATTACATCCCTTTTTTATATCTATTACCTCAAAACATCATTATTCAAGCTGCTTGAGCTTGTGCTCCACCAACGGGTCGTCTGGTGCAAGTTGCTGCGCCACTTTTAGCAACTCAATTGCATCTTCAGGGTGTTTATCTTGGTATTTTAAGGCCACATCAATCAACGGCTGAATATCGATTTGTGCTTGATGCTCTTGCACATGTTCTTCTTTTTCAGCAATTACAATGTTATGCGCTTTGCTGAGTAATCCTAAACGGTGCGCCGAGTTTTTATTGGCTCTATTGAGACGTTTGTAATAATCCTCTTTAAAGCGCAAGGTTTTAGTTTGTTGGCGAAATTGAGCAATTTCAATTTGCTGATTACCAATAAAATCAACCGCAACTTGTTTGTAAAAACCAAATTTATTGAGGTAGGTTGCATGAGTGCCATGCCCCATACCAAAGACCCGCAAATGAGTTAACTGCCCGTAACGTTTAGCATGCAAACGGTCAATGCGATTGGTTGGATCGTAAATAATATACCCTTTGGCGTGACCTAAATCGAGGTCGTGATAATCACCTTGCCAATCAAATTGCTGTGCGATGTCGGTGCTTGAGCGGTCATCCCATGGCGCTGTGGTTTTGTTTTTAGTACTAACAGGATGAAATAACAATACTTCATCAAGCTTTAGCAAATTGGCAAACGCCCCAACAGCAAAACCACCGCGGCTTAAGCCATAACCTAAACGTTGATTAAACGGCTCAAGCAAGGTTGATAATTGTTCAAGAAAGAAGATTAAATTACGACTGCGAAACCAGTTACTTTTACCTAAGTGCTGGAACGAAATAATATTAACGCCTTGCTTTTTACCGAGCTTGTAACCCCAAGGGGCAAAATCACTGTGAAGGTCTTGCTCTTGCACATTGGTGCCAGCAGGTGAAAAGGTGAAGAGTAAGGGTTTATCGGGGTCAACAAAATCATACTTCACAAACACATCGTCAAGTAAGTCATCGCCGCACATCGGAAGTCGAGCCTTTTGCTCATCGCGCGAAAGTGTTAACCATTCATCTAACCAATATAATAACTTCATTCATCCTCCACTTGAATCAAGTGGGCAATTCTAGCAAAGTTGACCAAGTGAGGGAAATTTGATTTCCCCTGATTTTATTGTGCCTGGTTATACTCGTCTTATTTGTTAACCATTTATACCCATAGCCTTTTTAGGTGTTCTCGGGTGTTGGCAGCGTGCCTTCACCTCAATCACATAGTGCATCTATGCTCATTAGGATTCAGGCGCTTGCCGCCTACAAGCATCTTGAAAACCATTGAGTATAAATAAATTAACCTCCTTTTTGCGGCTGCGCCATAATGAGCGGTTATTTTTACGTTAAATAACCACAGAACTCATTTCACTGCCGATAGCTTAGCAACGAAGTGACTAAGCGCTGGCTCATCAATCATATATTTATCGCGGCAGTTTATGTGTAATAAGCCGCCTTGATTAAGAGTAAAGTAAGCAAATAAACGGCTAAAAAAGCCGGCAAAAACCTCACATTCCTGCTCACTTGCAGACGTCGTGACAACCCAAGCATATTTTCCTTTTAGTCTTTTTCCTATGGGTTTGATGGTCGGGTTTTCAGTTAATTCTGTCATACGGTCCACGAGCTTTTTCATATTCGCAGTCACGGCATACCAATAAACAGGAGACGCAAACACAAGGTGATCTGCTTTATCTAATTCGTGAGCGATATCATAAAACGGATCATCTTTAGGGTAATGATTTTGGTAGTTATAGTGAGCGAAATTGAGTTTATCGATATCGATAAACTTGACTCTATGATGGCTTAAGCGATGAATTAAATCCGACACTAACTGAGCGGTATTGCCCGTTGGGTTTGCGCTAGAAAATAAAATAAGAATGTATTTTTTTGACATCAATGCTCTCCAATAAACTAGAAGGGTGAAATTGTGAGAGCCAAGCTTAAAAGCTCAACCTTGGTTGAGGTCAAGACTGTGAATGATTATTTTTACTCTAAGGCGCACTTATCTTTTGAATACGAACCTTGTTCACTGCTCTCATAAAAGCTTAGCCGATAAAAACAAGCGAAAAAAAAGCGAGGCATTGCCTCGCTACTCGTTTTACATGTTAACCATTTACACCCTTAGAGTGATAAATTGTTAAACACCGCGTCATCAACCAAATTAGCCAGCGTCACTTTAAGTTTTGGCGTTCTGGCCATTTCGCGTTTAATGGCAAAGTTCGCTTCAGCGTTTCGTGCCCAGCTGCGACGTGCAATGCCGTTATTCACATCAAACAATAACATTGATTTGAGTTTGCGCTCAGCATCGGCAGTGCCATCAAGCAGCATACCAAAACCACCGTTAATCACTTCGCCCCAACCTACCCCGCCGCCATTATGAATTGATACCCAGGTCGCCCCGCGAAAGCTATCGCCAATCACATTATGAATCGCCATGTCTGCGGTAAAACGACTGCCATCATAAATGTTTGATGTTTCGCGAAATGGAGAATCGGTACCGCTCACATCATGATGATCGCGCCCAAGTACCACAGGGCCAATTTCGCCACGATTTATTGCATCGTTAAAGGCTTTGGCAATTTCCATGCGCCCCTCGGCATCGGCATACAAAATACGTGCTTGTGAGCCAACCACTAACTTGTTTTGTTTTGCATCTTTAATCCACGTAATGTTGTCTTGCATTTGTTGCTGAATTTCTTCTGGCGACTGCGCCATAATTTTAGTTAATACCTCTGCCGCAATCGCATCGGTTTTATCTAAATCTGCAGGCTTACCTGATGCACACACCCAACGGAACGGCCCAAAACCATAGTCAAAACACATTGGGCCTAAAATATCTTGCACATACGATGGGTATTTAAAATCAATGCCGTTATCAGCCATGACATTGCCACCCGCGCGCGAGGCTTCAAGTAAAAATGCATTGCCATAATCAAAGAAATAAGTGCCTTTGGCGGTGTGTTTATTGACTGCAGCAGCGTGGCGTTTAAGGGTCGCTTGTACTTTTTGTTTAAACAGCTCAGGCTCTTCACGAATTAAACGGTTTGATTCTTCATAGCTAATATCAACCGGATAATAACCACCCGACCAAGGGTTATGCAGTGACGTTTGATCAGACCCTAAATGAATAAAGATATCTTGCTTATCAAAGGTTTCCCATACATCAACTATGTTGCCAATAAACGCAATCGATACCACTTCTTCATTTGCTTGCGCCTGTTTTACTCGCGTAACCAGCGCCTCCATATTATCAATCAGTTCATCAACCCACCCTTGTTGATGGCGTTTTGTGGCCGCTTTTGGGTTGACTTCCGCGCACACTGTAATGCAATTGGCAATGTTGCCCGCTTTAGGCTGTGCGCCACTCATACCACCAAGGCCTGCGGTTAAAAAAATCTTACCCTTTGGACTTTCGCCTTTATTAAGCACTTTACGAAATGCATTCATTACCGTAATGGTGGTGCCATGTACAATGCCTTGCGGCCCAATGTACATAAACGAACCAGCGGTCATTTGGCCATATTGGGTCACGCCCAGTGCATTAAACTTTTCCCAATCATCGGGTTGTGAATAATTTGGGATCATCATGCCATTGGTAACAACTACACGCGGTGCATCAACCGATGATGGAAATAATCCCATTGGGTGGCCTGAATACATGTGCAGCGTTTGGTCTGCTTCCATTTCGCTTAAGTATTTCATTGCTAATAAATACTGAGCCCAGTTTTGAAACACAGCGCCATTACCACCATAAGTGATAAGCTCTTCGGGGTGCTGCGCAACCGCTGGGTCTAAATTATTATCAATCATCAGCATAATGGCAGCCGCTTGCTGGCATTGTGCCGGATACTCTTCGATTGAGCGCGCTTTTAACTCATAGTTTGGTTTAAAGCGATACATGTAAATACGGCCAAAACTCTTTAATTCTTCAGCAAATTCTGCAGCTAACTCTTGGTGCCACTCTTTTGGGAAATAACGCAGCGCATTACGCAGTGCCAACTGTTTTTCGTCGGCTGATAAAATGTCTTTACGCTTTGGCGCACGATTGGCATCCGCAGGATACGGCTTTGGCGCTGGCAATACGCTTGGGATCCCTTGTTTAATTTGTTCTTGAAAGCTCATGTTTGCTGTGATTGTTTCTGTCATCGTCATTGCCTCCTTAATTCACAACCAGTGCTTGTGTTTTAACTAACGTGATCATCGCATCAATATCCGGTTTGAGCAGGCGATCTTCTTCTAGTTTGGCAACTTTAGCGCGAATTAACGCGAAGTTTTGTTCAATAATGTCTGAACAGGTATTTGGGCGTCTAAAGTCAATGGCTTGCGCTGCATACATTAGCTCAATAGCGAGAATTTTCTCTAAATTACCTAATATTTGATTGAGTTTACGCCCCGAAATACTGCCCATCGAGACATGATCTTCTTGCCCCATTGACGTTGGCACACTGTCGGCTGATGGCGGGAAACACAAGGATTTATTTTCTGTTACTAATGCAGCGGTGGTGTACTGTGGGATCATCATGCCAGAATTTAAGCCCCCTGCGCTGGTTAATAAGCGCGGTAAACCGTGCAAACCTTCTAACAATAAGTAACAACGACGGTCAGCAATATTGCCCAATTCAGCTGCGGCAATAGAGGTATAATCAAGCACCATTGCCAGCGGTTGGCCATGGAAATTACCACCCGATATAGCCTCTTCACTGCTAATAATAATTGGATTGTCGGTCACTGAGTTCATTTCAATCTCAGCGAGGTCTTTTAAATGGTTAAATGCATTACGGGATGCGCCATGCACTTGCGGAATACAACGTAATGAGTAAGGGTCTTGCACACGGCTACAATTGCTGTGCGAATTCATGTTTTGTGAACCGCTAAAAAAGCGTCTCATGCGCGCGGCCACTTCAATATTGCCTGCAAAAGGGCGAATTTGATGCAGCTCGGCTCTAAATGGTGATTGGCTGCCTTGCATGCCTTCAATACTCATTGCCCCTGCTACATCGGCTAAATCGAGTAAGTAGCGCATTTTTTTAAGCGCAGTAATAGCATGAGATAAAATAAATTGTGTGCCATTAATCAGTGCTAAGCCTTCTTTGGCGTGTAATTCAAGCGGCTCAAGGTTATGCTCGCGCAATGCCTCTGCCGCTGTAACAACCTCTTTACCCTGCCAAAACTCGCCTTCGCCAATTAAAGGTAAAAATAAATGCGACAATGGCGCTAAATCGCCCGATGCACCTACAGAGCCTTGCTCAGGCACAGTTGGGATCAAATCAAGTTCAATAAACTTTAAAATACGCTCAACCACATCAAGACGAATGCCCGAAAAACCTTGGCTTAACGCATGCACTTTGGTGATTAACATCAGCTTAGAAATGGATTTATCAATCAACTCACCCACCCCAACCGCATGAGTGATCAACAAGTTTTTTTGTAATAAATGAGTTTGTGCAGGAGAAATTTGGGTATCACACAGTGGGCCAAAACCGGTATTAATGCCGTAAACCGCTTTATTAGAACTTGCCATCACGTCAACATTTTTGCGGCTGCTATTAATTTTATCAATCGCTTCTTGGCAAAGCTCCGCTTTAATTGTGCCCTCGGCAATGCCACATACGATATCCAGATTAAGCTGGTCAATACCATATTTAAACGTCATTTTACTCTCCTAACTCATTGTTCTTGTAAGCACGACTTAAACACTGCGTGCCTTGAATAACGTTATGCTAGCTTGCCGCTGTTGTTTTATAAATGCATAATAATCGGTATTCATTCCGATTTTATCGAACTAAAAAGAGGACAAATGACCATGCAAGTTCATGATGTTGATTTACGCTTACTGCGCATTTTTGTTGCCATTGTTGAAAGTGGTGGTTTATCGGCGGCGGAATCACGCTTAAACATTGGTCGCTCAACCATTAGTTCGCATTTATCGGACCTTGAAGTACGTTTGGGGATCACACTGTGTAAACGTGGTCGCAGCGGTTTTGAATTAACTGAATCGGGGCGCATTACTTACCAAGCATCGCTTGAGCTGCTGCAACAATGTGAAGCGTTTACCAGCACAGTGGCGAGCTCAAAAAACCAGTTATCGGGCCGAGTGACCATCGCAATTATCGATACGTTAGTCAGCGAACCACGTTCTGGCGTCGCACATGCCATTGCCGCACTCAAAAATAAAAGTAAAAACATTCAATTTGATATCAATGTCTGTGAAGCGCGCGAGGTCGAAACCTCAGTCGTAAATGGCCGCTCATTAGTGGGCATTGGCGTAAGCCGCCATCATTTACGCGGGCTTAATTACACCCCTCTTTACACCGAAACCAACTACCTTTATTGCGGTATCGGCCATCCTTTATTTAATTGTGCGCCCGAAACTGCAAACAAACTATTAGCCAATGCCGAAGTCATTACCAGTAACTACCTGCGCGATAAAGAAATTCGTAACGATGGCTTAAACTACCCAAATAGCGCGATTGCCTATCATGACGAAGGGATTGCACACTTAATATTATCGGGTCAGTTTATTGGCTATTTGCCTGAGCACTATGCGGCTCACTGGGTCGATAAAGGCGTGTTTAAAGCCATTAAACCAGCACAATATTCGTATCAAATACCTGTAATGCTCATCACGACCAAAACCGACACCGCCTCACTGTTAGCAAAAGCAATAATTAAAGAAATTAAACGCAGCCATGCCTAAGCACTTTAAAGCAGAGCTTGTATTAATCAGAAAAAAGCGACTCACCACAGAGGCGAAGAGGCGCGACGCTACACAGAGAAAAAATCATTGGGTAGGAAAAGTAGGTAAAAGTAAGAGCTCACCAAGTACCAACATTATCTGGTGATAGGGTGGATCCTGTGCTGAGTACCAGTAAAAAACCTCATAAAAAAGCACCGCAGAGCATCATTAAAGCTGCTGTGGTGCTTTTTTAATTGCGTTTACAATTAACGCTTTTTAAACAATAAAGTCATGCGGTTAGATTCGCCGACTTTTTTAAATTTTTCTTTATCGGCATCGGCTTCAACACTTAATGATGGTGGTAATGCCCATACGCCGCGCTCAACACCATCTACGATGATGCGATCTTGGTGGTTGTTATGAAAATACGCTTCGGCTTCTAAATCAAAGCCTGCGGCCACTGCAACAGCAACTACATAAGACTTAGGCAAATAGCCTTTTTTAGCGGTTTCAACTGGATTAAATCCTTCAGGTGCTTGGTGTTGCACTACGCCTAATTTACCGCCTTTTTTTAGCATTTGGTTAAACTGGCTAAATGCCGCAGCTAACTCATTGCCATTTTGTAAACCGTGCAAGCCACGGAAGGTTAATACCACATCAGCATCCATCGTCGCTTTATCGACACCTGCATTAGTATCAAAGTCTGCCACAATCACCTTGCCATACACATTTTTGTTATCAGCAAGTTTTTTTTCAAAACTAGTACGTGAACGTTTGCGGTATTCTGACTCAATATTGACCGGATAATGCGCCGCAACCAACGTCCCTTTCTCTTTTAACATTGGCGCTAAAATTTCAGTGTACCAACCACCACCAGGCAGAATTTCAACCACTTTGCTGTTTGGCTTTACTCCAAAAAACTCAAGCGTTTGATAAGGTTTACGAGACACATCACGCTGCTGATTGGCTTCACTACGGTGTGCATTATCAACGCTGTGATTACCATGACCATCGGCTAAAACGGTTAACGGTAACGAAGCGCTCACCAGCATCGCAAAAGGAAGGAGTAGCTTTGTATTTTTCATTTTAGTTTCCTGACGTTAGAATAATTAACCCAGTTATACACGTGCCAAGCCATTAAAGGTCACTTTTTGCGATAAAATTTTAAATATCAATGTGTAATTAAATGAGTACGTCGAATAGATTAACAGCGTGTTAGATAGATGAATAACGCAGGATTCTGTGAAGTAAGCTCGTCATTGTTTGAGTTATATAGGTATTTTAACCAGCGATGGTTCATCCTTGAACCCACAGGTTGTAACTTTAAAACAACATTATTAATGTGTTTTTTTAGCGCCTTTACGAATTAAATCTTTACCGTTATCAAAAACGTATTGGGTGACCCAGCGCCCTAATAATAATTTATGTTGATCATCAAGCACCGCAACAAACGGTCGGCCGTTGCTGTTATTAGTTGCAAGCGCCACCCCTGTTACATTTGCCAGCCCCAACCCACCGTTATCAACTAAAAGTAAAAACGCTTCAAGCTCTTCAAGGGTATCAATGATGTCGTTATCGTTAATCATATTGTGTTACTCCACACATACTACACACATATTCAAGGCGCGTAGAATAACAGGATTAAATACCGCGATATACAAGCAAAGGCAGTGCACAACCATTATGTGATAATGTATCATTACCAACCAAAGCTAATCTGTTAGCAATTGACTCCCTCAACCCTGCAGGCTTTAACGCTGGTGCTGACTAATTTATCTATCACTTATTTTACTGAAACAGTTTTCGATTGGAGCAAGATATGAGTTTAAAAGAACGTATACCGGTCTATTTATTAACGGGTTTTTTAGGGAGTGGAAAAACGACCTTGTTAAATTCACTGGTCAAACAACCTGGAATGGAGCGCAGCCTCATTTTAATTAATGAGTTTGGTGAAGTGGGTCTGGATCACCTTTTAGTCAGTCATGCCAAAGAAGATGACAATTTAGTGGTTGAGCTTGGCAGCGGCTGCCTGTGCTGTGCAACTCGCGGGGATTTTGCAAAGACATTACGAGATACTCCGTGGCGATATGCGCGTGATGGACAACCCCTTTTTGATCGAGTCATCATTGAAACCACAGGTTTAGCCGATCCGACTTCGATCATTCAAACACTCATGCGCGACCGAACAATCCATTTGCAATTTCGTTTGCAAGGTGTCGTCACCGCGGTAGATGCTATTAATGGTGCGTCAACCATCACCCAGCACATTGAAGCACGTAAACAGGTAAGCGTTGCTGATTTATTATTAGTGACAAAAACCGATTTGAATGTTGAAAAACACACTCTAGATACCTTATTTCAACAACTTGCTGAGCGCAATCCTACGGCCGATATTCAAATGACAAACAATGGCACTGTGGCCGCCAATATAATTTTACAATTAGATCATATAGAGCCGACAGATTCGTCAATTCCACTGAAAAAATGGCTTAATATCCGCTCCGTTTCTGCACAACCCACTGGCAATAGCCTCAAGGCATTTGCACAACTGAATCCGATAAGCGAACCGCAGAATGATATCAATCGCCATAACGACCATATTCAAGCCCACTGTTTTATTTTTGATGAACCTTTAAGTGAAGCAAAGTTTGGCATGTGGGTGGACATTATGGTGCCACTTTTTGGTAAAAATTTGCTGCGTTTAAAAGGAATTATCAACATACAAGGTCATGCTGGCCCTGTTGTGATTCATGGTGTTCAACACACTTATCACCCTGCAGCCTATTTACCTCAATGGCCAGATGATGACCGTCGTTCTAAATTAGTCTTTATCACCTACGATATCGATCGCCAAACGTTAGAGCGCACTTTTGAAGTGTTTAAAGAACGCAATTATGAAGCTGAGGCTAAGTTTATCTCTGAACTTCAAAATGAAGGACACCCAAAGCAAGAAGCTATAAGCGTTTAACTGTCACCTCCTCTCTTTTTTCATGGCAATCGATAGGATTGCTATCTGAAATAGAGAGGTGGTAAAAACCGGGCGCGCTGAATAGGCACTTTAAGCCCAAAGCGTCAAATCAACGTATTATTACTGAAGACAAAAAATCACTGCGATCACAAAAATTAACGCTAGCGGGATCATGAGATTATTCGATAAGCTTGCTGCTCAAACGGCCTTACAAGAAGAATGATAACAGCATGACAAAAATCAAAGCCAAAGTATTGCGTTATGACGACATTGATGTCGAAGCCGTCTTTGCAAAAGAGTCAGAGTTACTCGATGCGATAAAAAATGGTCAACTCGACCAAGGGTTAGTATTGTGGCAAAGCTGTGATCGCACCCTTGTGTTACCTGCGGGGAATAAATGGCCACAGTCAGCGTCTCTCGAAACGGCGCTGAATCAATTAGGCTGGCAGGTGTTTGCCCGCAAAACGGGTGGCGCACCAGTACCCCAGACTCAAGGGGTCATCAATGTCTCTTACCTGTATGCCCTTAGCGACGATGAACCTTACTCAATTCCTAATGCCTATCGTGATTTTTGCCAAATATTAGCGCGGTTTTTCAACCACTTTGGTGTCGACGTTGATGTACATGCCACACCCGGTAGCTACTGTGATGGTGATTACAACATTAATATCGCTGGCAAAAAAGTAGTCGGCACGGCGCAGCGTGTCGTGCTTAAAAAAGGCGGCGGGAAAGTGGTACTGGCACAAGCCTGTATTTTAATTGATATCGTTGCGGAACAACTGGTCGCTCCCGTCAACGCTTGTTACCAACACCACCAGCAAAGCGAGCAAGTAAAGGCCGAGGTTCATAGCTGCTTATTTGAACACATTGAGCAGCGCCCTAGTTTAGCTGATTTATACCAGCAATTATTCGATTGCTTTGTCAACGCACGTTATCCGAGTGTCTAAATATTTGAACTTGAATATTACGGGCTAAATGTTTCAGACCAAACATTGAGGGCCAAGTGTTAAGGGCGAGCGTTTACTCGCCGCTCTTTATTGGGCTGCCTGAGTTGGTAACTTAGTCGAAATCAGCCCAGCGAGGCCAATAAAAACAAACGAAATAGCTAAACAGGCTGCAAGCCCATACAACTGAAACACCCAACCCGATAACACAGTGCCAATTAAACGGCCCAGCGCATTGGCCATGTAATAAAAACCAACATCCAACGATACCCCATCCGCATCCGCCATACTAACAATTAAATAACTGTGTAAGGATGAGTTGATAGCAAACAAAACACCAAACAGCATTAAACCCGCGATGAGCACTGTTTTTACTTGCCAATTAAAAAATAACGACACCGCAATCCCAAGTGTGACCACCGCAAGTAAGCTTGCCCATTTTACCGTTTCTTTAGCAGGCGATAGGCTGTGTTTAAAATTAATCAGCTTAGGCGCAACCGATTGCACCATGCCATAACCAATCACCCACAGCGCCAAAAAGCCGCCAACGGTCCAATGATCCCAATTAAACGCTTGGGACAAAAACACCGGTAACGCCACCACAAACCACACATCACGAGCACCAAACAAAAATAATCGTGCAGCTGACAAACTATTAATCGCACGGCTTTTTGAAAAAATATCAGTAAATTTAGGTTTATTCTTCGCTTTACCCAAATCGTTTTTCAAGGCATAGAGGCTGTAGCACCAAACCAATGCCAGTATTGCAGCCATCAGCAACATCGCCCCTTTGAAAGACAACAGTGTTAACAGTAAGCCACCTAAAAAAAATCCAACCCCTTTTAAGGCGTTTTTCGACCCAGTTAATATTGCCACCCATTTAAACAAGGTGCCTTCTTGACCTGCAGCCACCAGCATTTTAATTGAGCTTTTAGCGCTCATTTTATTTAAATCTTTCGCAATACCACTGAGCGCTTGTGCAATCATGACATAGGCAACCGTGAGCCACTCGGCAGGTACTGCCAACATGCATAAGGCAATCACTTGCAGCGCCAAGCCGATGTTCATTGTTTTATTGAGCCCTAAACGAGCCCCCACAAAACCACCAACCAAATTGGTGACTACACCAAAAAGCTCATAAAACAAAAACAACATGGCAATACTGAGCGGGCTATAACCCAACGCATGAAAATAAAGCACCACCAACATCCGCAGTGCGCCATCTGTTAAAGTAAATGCCCAATAATTGCCTGTTACAACCAGGTATTGCTTAATATCGTCTGATAATGATGCCAAGCGCTGCATAGTATTTCGTTACCCTTTTATTGATAAACCCACTTTACGAGCAAGCTCAGCGGTTCTGTTGGCGTATCCCCATTCGTTGTCATACCAGGTGTACAGCTTCACTTGAGTGCCGTTGACTACCATAGTAGAAAGCGCATCAATAATGCTTGAACGTGGATCGGTCTTGTAATCAATCGATACCAATGGCTTTTCTTCATAACCCAAAATACCTTTTAGATCCCCTTCTGCCGCTTCTTTCATCCAAGCATTAATTTCTGCTGCTGTTGTTGCGCGCTCAACTTCAAAGACACAATCGGTAATTGAGGCATTTGCAAGCGGTACACGCACAGCGTGACCATTCAACTTGCCTTTAAGCTCAGGAAAAATATGCGTAATCGCCGTTGCAGAGCCCGTAGTGGTTGGAATAAGGCTCATGCCACAGGCACGCGCTCTGCGTAAATCTTTGTGGGGTGCATCTAAAATAGTTTGGGTATTGGTAATATCGTGGATAGTGGTCATTGAACCATGCTTAATACCAATTTTATTCTGTAATACTTTTATCACTGGCGCGAGGCAGTTGGTCGTGCACGAAGCCGCCGTTACAATACTGTGCTGGTCAACATCATACAGATGGTCATTCACTCCCATCACCACATTAAGCACCCCGTCTTCTTTTACGGGCGCAGTCACCACCACTTTTTTAACGCCTTGATCTAAATAAGCTTGCAACAGCTGCGTTGTTTTCATCTTACCTGATGCTTCAATAACCAAATCACATTCAGACCAATCAGTCTCGCTAATGGTTTTATTTTCTGTCACCCGAATAACATGGCCATTAACAATCACATTATTGCCATCATGATCAACCTCATGGGGCCAAATGCCATGCACTGAATCGTACTTTAACAAATGCGCCAGGGTTTCTGCGTTACCTGCTGGGTCGTTAATTTGTACAAACTCAACGTCTTGCCAAGCAAAAGCCGCGCGCAGTGTTAAACGCCCCATGCGGCCAAAGCCGTTAATACCAATTTTAATTGCCATTGTTATGCTCCTACTTTTTGAAACTCATTAAAAAATGAACGTTGTACAGGGTGAACAAGCGCCTTTGGGCGAACTTGCTGTACTTGGTTAATAATGTCAGCTTTGTGGTAACCAAGCTCATTCATCAACAAACCAACCACTAAGCCCGTACGGCCAGAGCCGCCCTTGCAATGCACCGCAATCGTGCCTTGCGCCCGTAAAATAGTAAGAATGTCACCAAGCTGAGATTTAAAAGCGCTAGCAAAATCATCATTAGGTGCATCGTCATCCAAAATAGGTAACTGAAACCATTTTATGCCGTGTTCGTGGCACACACTCGGCAGCGTTTGGGCTTGGTTTTGTTTTAGCTCTGCGTCATACATCAGAGTCACTATTGCTTGTGCCCCAGCGCTTTTTAACTGCGCTACAGACGTGGTTAAATCTACCGCTTTTGTGCCAGGGCACGGCGTAAAAATAAAGCCTGCACCGCACGTTAGCGTTAAAGTGTCATAAGGGTGGGTTTGCATAAAAGTCCTCTACTTATTATTCGTTAAACCAATGTTTTGTTCTGTTGATGATGGCCACAAGCGACAGCATGACCGGCACTTCAACCAGCACACCAACAACCGTGGCAAGGGCCGCGCCTGAATGTAAACCAAACAGCGAAATCGCCACCGCTACAGCCAATTCAAAAAAGTTTGATGTACCAATTAAGCTCGCAGGTGCCGCGATGTTGTGTTTTAGTTTGAGCTTTACCGCTATAAAATACGCGATAATAAAAATGCCATAGGTTTGCAAAATTAACGGTATCGCAATTAACACTATATTCAACGGCTGCTCAATAATGGTCTTGGCCTGAAAGCCAAACAACAGCGCAACGGTTGCTAACAACCCCATCACTGAAAAGGGCTTTATTTTTTCGAGTAGCGCTACAATAGCCGCGTCATCACGACCCGAACCATTTAGGTGTTTGCGGGTTAGCACACCGGCAATCAGCGGCAACAAGACATATAACACCACGGATATAAACAAAGTACCCCAAGGAACATGAATATCACTCACCCCAAGCAATAAGGCGGTAATGGGTGCAAAGGCAAAAATCATAATAATGTCGTTCACCGACACCTGAACCAAGGTGTAGTTGGCATCACCTTTAGTAAGTTGCGACCAAACAAACACCATGGCAGTACACGGGGCCACCCCTAATAAAATCATGCCCGCGATATATTCTTGCGCCGTTTCTGGCGAAACAAAATCGGCAAACAGCCCTTCAAAAAATAACCACCCTAACGCCGCCATCGAAAACGGTTTAATTAACCAGTTAATCACTAAAGTTAATACCAGCCCTTGTGGATTCTTCCCCACCTCTTTGATGGTTGAAAAATCGACCTGAACCATCATGGGGTAAATCATCACCCAAATGAACAGCGCCACCACAACGTTAACATGAGCAACTTCAAGATTGGCAATACCAGCAAAAAGTGGCGGATAAACAAGACCTAATGCCATACCCACAGCAATCGATATCGCCACCCATACCGACAAATAACGCTCAAACATTCCCATTGTAAACCTCCTTAATTACAGCAACTCGCCACACGAGTCGGTCGGTCGCCCATCGCATTCAGTCGTGCTAACTCTTGTTCAATAAAAATAGGTTCATTCACCACCGTTGCGGTAATGGCGTGTTTCATCCATGCTGGCAGTGTGGGATTAATCGAGTAAAATACCCACTGCTGGTGTTTTCGGTCAGATAAAATACCCGCCTTTCTAAGCAAGGCTAAATGACGCGATACTTTAGGCTGGCTGGCTTCGCCAAGCGCTATCATTAACTCACAGACACACACTTCCCTTTCTACAGCAATAAGCAACAGCGTTTTTAAACGAATATCGTCTGCTAAGGCTTTATAAAACGTGGTTGGGGTAATGGCGGCGGGCTGCTGCTTTTGCTCTATCAGCAAAAACATTTTTATCCGCTCGTTGAGTTCTTGCAGTGTTTTTTCAAACGGGTTGGCTTCTTTACGAGCACGAGGTTCTGGAAAATCCCAAGCAAGGCAATGAGTGCCATTCACTCGTTTATCGCATTCTGTAGCCGCGCTATCACACAGCGTAATCACAAAATCAAAATGAATATTGGCCACTTCATCAAGGTGTTTTGAGCGTAAATCATTAATCGGCAAGCCAAAATGTGCAATCGCCGCCAAAGTACGCGCATCAACACTATGCGGCTGCGTACCCGCACTATAAACTTCGTACTCGCCCTTGCCATGATGTTTTAACAAGGCCTCGGCCATAATCGAACGCGCCGAATTTTCAGTACATAAGAAGAGAACTCTCATCAACCGCTCCATAATAAATTTGTTATATACTAAATTTGTTATGTGAATTGTGCAATCTTCATTTTTGGAGCGAGGGGGTTAAAAGGTATTGATGGGTTAAAAGCCTAAAAGCGTTGTAAGCGTCTAGGCAAAGACACCTAGCCCAGATTAACCATGGTAGCAAGGGCTCAACATCGGCAGGGTTTTCAGAAAGGTGCTGCAAACAGGTACGTATGTAGTCTGTCACTATAAGGCTATTTACCTTCGCGGTTTCGACAATGCTGTAGAGAATGGCGCTGGCATGAGCGCCATTGCAGGTGTTAGAGAACAGCTAAGCCTTGCGCCCAATCACAAACGGTTTTATCGCTCTTTCGGCTCGGTTGTTGTCGATGTTGAGTCGGCCATTTTCAAGATAACATTCGAATTTATCAAATTGGTTTAGGCTGTATTTTATCGCTTTGCCTAGTGCGGATTTGGGGGGAGTTTTATCTTCGCGCTCTGTTAACCAGTGTTTTAACTTATCGACTATTGGCTTTGCCTGTTTTTGCCTTGTTTCATATATCTCATTAACCGATTTACCTTTTACGCTTTGCTCAATACCATAGAGTTTGGTTATTAGGCTCAGTGCAACATCGGCTTTGCCGGTTTTCTTTGCGTTTGGCTTAGCCTCTAAGAACTTGCGACGCATATGTGCAAGACAAGCGACAAGGTTTGCATTGGTTTGCTCGTACGCGGCATACCCATCAACGTGCATATAGCCATTGAAACCTTCAAGAAAATCTTTCGGGCAACGGCATGCTCGGCTGTTTTGATAATCATATAGCACCACATTGCTATTACCCATTGGCTTGTCATCGCCACAGCAATACAACCACATGTAGCTTTTTGCTTTATCGCTGTTTAGAACATTGACTGGCGTCTCGTCGGCGTGGTGACAGATGGACATGACTGTGGTCGCAAAAGACACAGTCGAAGATTACAAAAGCGAGTGCTCCACTGTGCTTTTGTACACCAGCCAGTAGCTATCAAAAGCACGCTAATGTGCGTGCGCAACCAATAGTTTCTTAAGTAAGTTAGCAAGTTGTTGCTGCTCTTTAAGCTCAAGTGGAGCCAATAAATCATTGCCTTTGGCGACGTGTTCAACAATCACTTCATCAATCAAGTTTAGCCCTTGTTCGGTTAATGATACCACCACGCCACGGCGGTCATTGGGATCTGGGCTTCTCGCAACTAAGTATTTTTCCTCTAGCCTATCAATACGATTGGTCATCGAACCTGAAGTTAACATCAGTGTTTGGAGTAACTGGTTTGGCGTTAATGCATAAGGTTGGCCTGAGCGACGCAATGTTGCTAACACATCGAATTCCCCCCCATTTAAACCAAACTGTTTGAAAACACCTTGCAAAGTTTTACTGAATATCGCATCCGCTCTAACTAAACGGCCCATAATTGCCATTGGCCATGGATCTATTTCGGGTTTTTCCCGCGTCCATTGCGCTAGCACTTTATCTACCAAGTCAGTTTTTTCCATAGATACACCCCCTTGTTTAACTGAAAACGTCACAGTAACGCAAATTAAGCTCTGAAGCAAGACTCATTATGAGAAGTAACTTCACGCAAAGATAGTTGACATTAAGAAAAATAATTTATCTTTTGTATGACTAACATGTTCACCAAATTTATACATTTGGTTAATAAATTTTAGTTTGAAATTTGACCCAATTTACAGATTGAAATACAAGGATTGATTATGAACTCGCACAATGCAGAACTTCGATGTCGTACCAACGCCAACAACGGTGAGTATGCAACATTGCCAACCAATCTCGTGGCCATGTTGCAACACCAGATTAATTCTCAAGGTGATAATGTCGCAGTTATTTCTAAGGAAAAACGCCTGACTTATCGCCAATTAGGTGAAAAAGCTGCCAATATTGCAGCGTTACTGCACCAGCTAGATGCGCAAGCAAGTGAATATATTGGCCTCTATATTGAGCCATCAGCGGATCTGATAAGCGCAGTGTGGGGCAGTTTATATGCTGGCTGTGGTTATTTACCGCTCTCACCAGAATATCCAGCTAAGCGTATTGAATATATGCTCAAAGATGGAAAGGCCCGCATCGTTATTACTCAGCAGCACTTAAAGGCTCAGCTTGCGGCCATGGTCGATGAGTCGGTATTTGTTATCGCGATTGAGGAAGTGAGCTGTATTGTGCACTTTCAGGCCGAAGTAATGCCAAATGACTTGGCTTACATGATTTACACATCTGGCAGTACTGGCGACCCTAAAGGCGTCATGATAGAGCATCACAGTATTGCTGCGCAGATGCAATGGTTGACGCAGTTTGGTTTTACTGCCCAAGACCGTATTTTACAGAAAACACCATTTAGCTTTGATGCGGCGCAATGGGAGTTGTTGGCTAACGCTATTGGCATGACAGTCGTGGCTAGTGAAGCCGGCATGTATCGCAACCCTGCGGCACTAATTGATAGCATCATTGAAAATCAAGTGTCAGTGCTACAATGCGTGCCGACATTGCTACAAGCATTGCTCGACTCGGCGGGCATTCAGCTATGTGACTCTTTAACTATGTTGTTCAGTGGTGGCGAAATCCTCACCAAACAGCTTGCCGCGCAATGTTTAAATGAGTTACAGGGTCGTCGTCTAATAAATCTTTATGGCCCGACTGAATGTACTATTAATGCATCAAGCTATGAAGTTACCTTAGAGAATTTGCCCTATTCACCTGCTGCAATAGCGATTGGTAAGGCCGTTGCGGATACTGCTTTTTACATTTTGGATGAGCAGCTACAACCTGTTGAAAAAGGTAAAAGCGGCGAATTGTTCATTAGTGGCGTGCAAGTTGCGCGTGGTTATTATAACCGTGAAACGAGCACTCCGCAGAAGTTTATCGCGAATCCTTTTAGTACAGAACCAAATCATGACCGACTTTACCGAACTGGTGACTTAGTTCGTGAAGGTAATGACGGCGAAGTACATTTTCTTTCTCGCACCGATAATCAAATTAAGCTATGTGGCTATCGTGTGGAGTTGGATGAGATCCGCTTGGCGATTGAAAAACACAGCTGGGTTAAGAATACGGCGGTAGTGGTTAAAAATGATGACCGTACGGGTTTCCAAAATCTGGTTGCCTGCGTTGAGTTTAATAGTCGTGAAGCGGCTTTTATGGATCAAGGTAGTCATGGCGAGCATCACCAGTCTAAGAAAAACAAGCTCCAAGTGAAAGCGCAGTTATCGAATGCTGGTTTGCGAACGTTGACGGCGCAATTACGCCATGAAGCGATTGCGCTGCCGAATGCGACTCCAAGTAAAGGCCAACTGGAAACTGTGTTTGCGCGCAAAACTTATCGCTATTTTGATGGTGGTGATGTCCAGTTAGATGAATTACTTAAACTGTTTAGCCAACAGCCAGATCTACACGGAAAACGCGATATTGCAACACTCAGTTTCGGCGAATTTGGCCAGATCATGCGGTATTTTGGGCAGTTTAAAAGCCCAGAGCGACTGCTACCAAAATATGGTTATGCATCGCCTGGTGCGCTGTATGCAACACAACTTTATGTGGAATTACAGCAATTGTTTGATTTAGATGCCGGGATTTATTACTACAACCCACAAGATCATCAGTTGCACTTAATACAAGCTTTGCCTGAAACAGGGCAGCCGGTTCTATCACTGCATTTCTTAGGTAAGCCATCAGCCATTGAGCCTGTTTACAAAAACAATATTCTCGAGGTGCTTGAGATGGAAGCTGGGCATATGCTTGGGCTATTTGACCAAATTCTTGGTCAGTATGGCTTGTCTGTGCGCGATGGTTATTTTAATCACCAGCTCAATGAGGTTTTAGCGGTTGAGCAAGATGATTGTTATTTAGGTAGTTTTACTGTTGCTGAAAGTAAAGCTGAGCCACTAGCGCAAGTTGAAGCAATCTTGCAAGTACAAGGTATGAGCGAGCTAGCGGATGGGACATACACTTTTGACGGCCAACAGTTCTTACCACTTAGCTTAGATGTCATTGAGAAAAAACATGTTATTGCGATTAATCAGCAAGTGTATGAGAGAGCATCATTCGGCATCGCATTACTCAACCACAACAGTGTGATACTAAACCCTTCTTTGCGTAGCGCTTTAGCTAACTCTCGACTACCTAGGCTGTTCCGACTGGCCTTGAATAATGCTTTAGCTCGACGAAACAATGCGAGTGTATCGGCAGTGATAAGCTCACCAGGACTTTTAAGCCAAACGTAATACGCTGATGTACTGACCTGCATCACTTTGCACGCCATCGAAGTAGGATATTTCGACACAAGAGTCTTGATAAATGAGTACCTTACTTCATTTCTTTCGCAAAGAAGGCGCTGGCCTTTTTTAGGATTTCACGCTCCATTAATAAGCGTTTATTCTCTTTGCGTAACAGCATAAGTTCGGTGCGTTCATCGACAGATAAGGTATCACCTTGTGCCTGCTTTTTGTGTTTAGAAACCCAGCTGTAAAGGATTTTATCTGTGATACCTAAAGAAGCGGCTGCTTGAACTATTGTGTAACCTTGCTCAAGCACCAAAGCCACTGCTTCTTGTTTAAAATCGTTTGGATACTGCTTATTTATTCGTTTAGTCATATTCACCTCAATAATGGCATTATATTCCTTTATTAAAGTGTCCTGCTAATTCAACCACAACACGATGCGATAAGACGAGATTCTGGGCAAAACCAGAGTCGGGATACTGGTGGCTATAAAAATGTGCGACGTTACAATCACTTTCAAGTATTTCAATAAAATCAGCGCTATAAAGCACGAGTAATTCCGGATCAACTAATGCGACTTCAACGCTTTGGTCAGTCAAAGTAACTTTATATTGATGGGTGTTGAGTGTGACCATGTCGCTTTGTGAAATAGGGATCAGGCCAGTAGGACATTTAGAACCAAAACCGACGTCAAATAGATAGCGTTCACTTATGAGTTCGACCATAGTGAGGCGGTGCGTTCTGGCGTTACTTGAGTTGTTGTTAAGCTTGACGCGAGCTAATAATGGGGTGACGTGATAACCAAGCGATTGCAATGCCAAGTCAAAGCAGTAGCCACCTTGCTTTTTGAGCACCAATCGCTCAATTAGCGCTTCGGAGTCAAGAGATAGAGTATCCGCTTTCATGGCATTGATACTTGAGAAGCTGTAGGTGGCTAAGTGTTTTGCAATGATCTCATTTAATTGTGAAAACGAGTTATGGCGGTGAGTGAGTTGTAGTGAATCCAGATGAAGTTGTGTCGTCATTCGTATCACCTTTTTAATTCTCCAGTCCACTCTAAAACTTCAAGTTAAGTTGAGGTTAAGAGCGTTAATTAATTTATTTTAAATCCTTGAAAGGTTGTACCTTAACGAGGTAGTAGAAACGAGCCGTATCAAGGTTACATAAGGCAATGTATGACTAAAACAAGTCACAACTTGTCTTAGTCATATGTGGTAGGAGAGTGCTCAGTGGTTTAAGTTATGCAAGCGCTGCAGCTTGTTGTAGGTTCGGGTAAGTGGTGTAGCCATTCTCATCACCACCGTAGAATTTGCTACTATCCAGATCGTTAAATTCGGCGCCGATACGTACCCGTTCCACTAGGTCTGGGTTGGCAACAAATAGTGCACCAAATGCAACACCATCGCAGAGTTCAGTTGCAAGTACTTGCTCGGCAACAGTTGGACTGACAGGACCATCCTGCCAACTTTTATGTGGATTTAGAATTAAACTGCCTTGCCACAGGGCACGAATTATTTCGGTTTGGGGGCGATTTGCAGCTTCCATAATATGTAAGTAGGCTAGATTTTTAGGCAAGTGATTCACCAGCGCTTCGTACAATTGAGCACTATCGGTTTCTGCGATGTCATTGTAGCTGTTTTCGGGTGAGATCCGCACACCCACTCTAGCCGCACCTATAGCTTCGCATACGGCAGCTATTACCTCGCGTGTTAGGCGTAAACGGTTATCTATCGAGCCACCATATTCGTCATCGCGATTATTACAATTACTAGCCATAAATTGATGCAGTAAAAAGCCATTGCCAGCATGAATTTCAACTCCGTCAAAACCGGCCGCGATCGCGTATTGAGCACTTTGGGCAAAGTCTTTAATCGTGTCGACGATATCTTGTTTAGCCATCGCTTTGGGAGTTGGGTAAGGTTGAGGTCCTGTATCGGTGTAAGCTTCTCCTTTTGCTGCAGTAGCCGATGGCGCAAGCGATTGGTGAGCACTAGGATAAAGTGATGGATGGCCGATGCGTCCGGCATGCATTAGTTGCGCTACGATTTTGCCACCTTGATGGTGTACAGCTTGTGTCACTCTGCGCCAACTTTGCGCTTGAGATGGGTTATGTAAACCCGGTGAATTCATGAAACCTTGGCCGACTTGATTGGGTTGCATGCCTTCAGAAATAATCAGACCAGCACTGGCTCGTTGGCCATAATAAGTCGCCATCATGGCCGTTGCGCAGCCATCTTCGGTGGCGCGGTTGCGGCTCATAGGTGCCATCACGAAACGGTTGCTGCTGAGAATATTGCCATAGCTGACAGGTTGAAATAGCTTGTTCATAAAGTTTATCCTTAATTTTTAACGGAACTCAATGCGTCTGGTTGAACGGGTGTTGAGCGTTTTAAAAGCTGTAGCTGTGAAATAATTATGGCGAAAATAATTACCCCAGCCCCAAGCAGCTGTAGTGCATTTAATTTTTCGTCCAAAATCAGATAACCCAATAATGTTGCTGCAATTGGACTGGCGAAGGAAATAAACGACACAGTGACAACCGGTAGTTTTTCAATCGCTTTGAACCATAAAACATACGCTAGCAATGCGCCGACTAAACTTAAGTAGCTGTAACCAATTATATTTTTAATTGTGAAATGGGTTGGCATACCTTCTTGAAAGAGCGCAAATGGTAATAAGAACAGCCCGCCGACGAGCAATTGCCAGCCAGTAAACGTGGGGAGTGAAACATCTTGTGGTTTCCCCCATTTTTTGGTGAAAACGATACCTGTAGCCATCAACGCGGCACCGCTTAGTCCCGCGATAATGCCAGGTAAACTCAACGAGCTATGGGGTTTGATAACTAATAAAGCGACACCAATGGCTGCGACTACGCATGCAATAAACTGGCGAGGTAAAAGTTTGTTGTTCAGTACTAAGGTGCCTATTAACATCACTATGATTGGTTGGCATGACATGACTAAGGCTGCAACTCCACCGGGTAACAGGTAAGCAGCGTAAAAAAGGCAGTAAAAAAAGCCACCAATGTTTAAAATGCCAAGGACAATGGCTCTAAACCACCAGATCCCAGTGGGTAGTTGACGAGAAAATAGGAGTAATAAGCTCCCCGCAGGTAATGCGCGTAGCATAGAGGCAACTAGGGGCTTGTTCTCAATCAGTAGTTGAGTTGTAACTATGTATGTACTCCCCCAGATGATAGGGGCGAGGCTCGCCACCATCATCCAAAAGAGCAATGCTCGATTGCTCATTTTGTCCCCTTATCTGTTGTGCCGAAATAACGGTCACCAAAATCCCCAATGCCCGGCAGCATAAAGGCGTGCTCATTTAAGCGCTGTTCAATGGAGGACGTCACTATTTGCAAGTGTGGAAAGCGCGTGCAGAGGTATTCGATACCTGGTGGTGAACAGAGTAAATTGACCAAAATGATTCGTTCTTCCAGCACGCCGGCGTCCAGTAATACTTGAATAGCGCATGCTGCAGAACCACCAGTGGCTAACATAGGCTCAAATACCAAGACGTGACAATTGGCAATGTCGTCTGGCAACTTTGAATAGTAAAGTTTCGGTTGTTTGGTCAAGGGATTACGTTGAATGAGAATTTTCCCAATGGGAATTTTCAAATCAATATGGCGAAGTTCGTTTTCCATACTTTCACCCGCGCGCACGACCGAAACGGCACAAAGTGGGTTTGCGAGTTGTTTACCTCGATAAATTGCGCCTACCGGTGTTGTGACTGACAAATCATCAAACGGCAGTAGCTCGAAGCTTTTTTCGATTAACAAACGAAAAACTTGGTCAGCGTGCAAGATGAACTGACTTTTTGTCGCTGTTTTATCACGCATTTTGGCATGTAACGATTTTAAGCGATTGGTTTGTTCAAGCTCTACAACAGTGTTAAAAGCCTGACTCACATTCAAATCGAATGACAGAGCCGCAGAATTATTAGACATGATTCTCTCCTTGAGATAGCCAAGCATAGGCTTGGCTCAGGTCAGTTAAGCAGTAATTTCGGCAAAGGATTTTTCTGCCTCAGCGATAAATTTAGCGATTTTAGCTGGATCTTTACGACCATCCGCACCTTCAAGGCCTGTATGTGCATCGATTGCAGAGGGACGCACTTGGCGAATTGCTTCTGCGACATTGTCTGGATTCAAGCCGCCAGCCATCATGAGTGGCTTAGGTGAACGACGTACCAGTTCAGCACTGACTTCCCAGTTATGAGTTAAGCCTGTTGCCCCTTTGGCACCAGTTCTTGGATCAAAAGTATCTGTGATGAACATATCGACATATTCTGCTACTTCGTCCACCAAGCTTAATAGCTCTTCGGCGTTATCTTCTTTCACTACAAGACTTTTTAGGATGAACAAATCAGGGCGCATTACGCGTAGTTTTGCCAACTCCTTGGTCGTGATATCACCATGAAGCTGTACAGCTTTTACCCCTAGTTGACTGCAAAATGTGCTTACTTCATCAGCTTCAAGCATGTAGCTGATTAATACACCCGCTTGATTTGGTGTTAGCTGCTTGATGATGTTGATGGCTGCAGACTCAGTAATGTCATCTTTGCCAGAAGGTAAACGTAGTGGAAAACCGAGCCAGTCGATACCGCTATCTAGTACTAGTTGTGCTTCTTTTGTATCGATAATACCTGCTACTTGAATGATGTTTTTCATGGTAAAGCTCCTTTTAGATTTTAAAGTTAATTTTCCACTACTTAGTAAGAACGACCTTGTTCAAGAAATGTCCTTATGCTTTGGTTGAACCCAATTCACACCAAGGCGAACAAATCTTCACTGTTTATTGCACCGTGCAATTCGTGGAGGATGCTTTGTCTTGACGTGAAGATATTATGAATATATATTCATGTCAAGTGTCTTCATGTGGAGATATTTTAGTTGATTTTATCTTTGTTATAAATTGACAGTTTTACTGGGCTGGCGGCGTATTCAGGGAGGTACTTATTTACCTTTACTCTGGTTATCGCTGTGCGATAGATGTGCGCTTAGATGACTAGGGTAATAATTTTGAGGTGCAAGGAAAGCGCTGGTATTACTGTGCGGTGTTTATCAGATAAGGAGGGGAGGATTCAGTAGATGAAATGATCTGTACCAGCAACAGTGGACACTTCACTAAGCACTGTTCTTCAATTCAAAATTCTCTGGGCTAAGATAGCCAAGAGCACATGCCTTCTTGTTTTGTTGTAATCAACCTCAATGTATTCAAAAACGTGCTGTCGCATTGTTTCCCGACCCATTATCTGTTCATCCTACAGCGCTTCAACCTTGAATGAATGGAAGAAGCTTTCTGCTACTGCGTTGTCCCAGCAATTGCCTTTACGGCTCATGCTTTGTATTAACTGGTGCTTTTTAATCAAGTCACGGTAATCATGCGAGCAATATTGGCTGCCGCGATCACTATGGGGAAAAAAGGTGGGAAAAAGGGAAAAAAGGTAAAAAAGGGGTCACATCTTGACTCCAGACATCAAGCAACCTCGAAGCTCTTCCAATTGTATCTCAACCTTCTTATTTTCAATCATTAATGCATTTAATTGTACATGGATGTACTTTCATGGCGTTTACGTTCACATCAAATGTATTTTTGAAGATGAGTTTGCCTATTTATTAAAATCTGGGGCGTCGAGGGGTTCCAAGGGGAGACTGGCGATAGCCTCCCCTTGACTCCCCATGCCAGCGCGACAACGATGCCAATTTAAAAAACGGTTTTTGAATTTAAAATCGATTGTTGATTTAGCAACAGCGAATACTTAAAAACAACCGTCGGGCTAAAGAACCGACCAAACAGCGGGCGATCTGCGCTCGCCTTCGCAAGCAGGCTTGCACCTACCTACCCCACAAAAAAACAAAACAACAACGGGGGTTTCCCAGATTTTATAACCCTCTCAGCTATATTGTTCGCTAACGTAGTCGCAATATTTTTTACATATAGGCTTTGGTAAAAGCTTCTTTTGACTGCCTAATGTACCCGCGGGCTTTTAGCGCATGCTGCTCCCACGCAGCTTTGTCAGTGGCATCACTAAAAGGGTTTTGCTCTGGTGCTATTGAACGTTCAAACCGATCATAAAAGGTGATCACCGAAGAGGTAATTTGATTAAACCGCTCTTTAAATTCCTGCATGCCTTCTAATTGTTCAGAAGTTTTTAACATGTATTGCACCAAGGCAGTGTTGTTATTGGTATTTAATAACGATTGCGCATGCTGCGAAATATTTTCTTCAGTTTCTGAGATGATTGTTTGGCGGATACTGTCCTCTTTGCTCATCACTCGGCCGTAATTTTCTTGCGAACGCGCTAAACCAGCATGTTGAATGTAATCACGCAGATGTTTATCTAAATCTCTGCGAAACAGTTCGACGTTTTTCAGCATGCTTTGCAAATCATTGTCCAGAGCCGAAACCTGTTGTAACTCGCGCTCTAACTCGGTTAAGAATTGCTCGGCCCGCTCATAAATTTTAAGACCGTTTTGCTCTGCAAATTTTCTATCTTTTCGGTTTAAGTCAGCGTTTTCATAGTTTGAACGGTCAAACGCAGCCGCTAAAAATGACTTAAATGGTTCGGCAAAGGCCGAGTACGTACCGCCACTGACCACGTTTAACGTGGCAGTCACTAAATCACCAAAAGGTTTAACCATAGAAGTGAGCCTCGCCTGCTGAATGGGCGACGCCACTCTTTTGGTATCGGCAACAATACTGCGAAAAGAGGAGTAAGCTATAGGGTTGGACATTTTATTACGCTCAGAGCTTGCCAATACAAAGGTTATGCTCGAATAAATACCATTAGCATATTCTAAATATTGGCGCTGGCTTTCGAGTTGTGCGGCATAGTTTTTACCCAGCGCACGGAATGATTCGCTTTGCACTTCGTAGTTTTTATCTTTTTTAAGTTTATCTAATATGCCAGTAATGATTTTTTGTTCATTTTTTTGTAACGCGGTATCTAATAAAATGCGTTCAATATTCACATCGTCAAAGGCTACACTGCCATTGACTGATTCAATATCAAGACGCACAAATTTTCTACTCGGGTCGTCAATAGATATTCGATGCGCTAAATATTCACCCGACCCAGTATGATTTTCGATTAATCCAACTTGTTGCCACGGGCTATCTACACGTAACGAGGCAGAAGTTAAAATATTGACCCGGTATGAGGTTAAAGCCGTTTCGGGTTTTAGCCAAAATTCCAACAACCCCAATTCTGAGATTGGAATTTTACTGACTAAGGATGCATTACCTTCAGCGCAGTGCAACGCATTTTGACCTGTACGTGCCATACTGTCTTTCACTTGGCAGCCGGAAAGTAGGTTCCAATTGGCCTCATTTCCTTCAAAATCACTGGAAAATACCACTTCATTACTTTTTGCAAATACGGTTGCGCTAAGCACGCTCAATAAAACCGCAATACAGATCCGATTACCCACGTTAAGTTACCTCTTTAATTGACAAAACTGCCCAAGTAACGATAACCAATTAGGTTTAGCTATCGTGTTGACTGCCAGACAATGCACTGAATTTGCACGTGCACTATTCTACGCCAAAATCAGCATTGTGCTATAGGGTGCTTGGCTGTAACTGTACAGCAACTGAATGTAATTGCACCGTCAGGAAATCAGCTGTTGAAGTAGATCAGTTTTGAATTGTTGATAACAAAAAGCAGTTTTGACAACTAAGCACCATTGTAAATTTGAGCACCGTCAGCACCTATCAGGGTCACAGCACCTATCAGGGTCAGGTCTTGCAGCACCTATCAGGGTCCACCTATCAGGGTCAGGTCTTGCATCGTGCAACCGCCCGACTCACCGTTGAATAATGCACGCCAAATTCCTGTGCGATTTCGCTCATAGCATATTGCCCTTCTAAATAGGCTTTTGCCATCCCCAGTTTTGGGTCGTTTTGATAGGTGTCTTTAAAGTGGCTGAGCGGTAAAGCACTCGCACGCTTTTGTTTTTTAGGCACTTCGCTGAGTGTTAAGTCGGCATCGTTTTCAGCTGTTTTTAAATGCTGCTTTACAAACTCGCTACTGCCTAAAAACACCTGATTTGTTAAGTTCTGCCAAACATCAACGCCAAGGCCTTGTGCAACAAAGTCACTATAGCGCTTTATGGCGACCTTTCTCGACTTTCCAAATAACAGTAGTAGCGCATCGGTTGCCAACCAATCGGGTGACGCTCGAAAACCTATGGCATCTTGATAGCTGCTCCACGGCCAGTCTGCGGGCGATTCAACCATGCCGTTTGCCCGCACCGGATTGAGAACGATATAGCGGCATAACTCCAGCAAGTAACTGTCTTTATCGACCAAAATGCTTTTATAGCGCCCTTGAAACAGATGGCCTACCCGCTGGTATTTACGATTAAATTGCTGAGTATAAACACCGTTAAGTTGCCGCATCCCTTTTGCGAGATTCGCATCCGGTGTTTCAACCAATAAATGATAGTGATTGGTCATTAAACAGTACGCGTGTATCACCCAATTAAACCGTTCACAGACTGACGTGAGCACCGCCAAAAACCGGGGAAAATCGTCTTCATCACGATAAATAGGTTTACGCTCATTACCGCGCGACGTGACATGATACAAGGCACCCGCAAACTGAAGTCGTAAAGGTCGGCTCATAACAAAGCCCTAAACTAAAAAAGGTTAACTAACGATAGTTAACCTTTCGAGAAATGCACAATACAAGACCTGACCCCATTGATTTGACCCCATTGATTTTATGACCCCATTGATTTTAGCCAGTTAGATCTTGTCCGATTTGTAGTCATGTGTCATTCCTGTTTTATACATAATACTGAAATGAGACAGATTTCTACACACTACCGATTTAAACCTTTCTTGAGTTACGTGCGTCTCAAAGAACATAATTATAAAAAATAGTATTTTTTAATAGTAAATTGAGCTTGCTATACAATACCACGTGCTAAATTTTGACATTAGGGACAATTTTGATGCTTACTCGTTTTTCGTACTTTTGTACCATTCTTTCACTCGTTACCACCTCGTTTTCGACATTAGCTTCAGATGTTTTAGATTGTGTTATTGAGAGATATAGTCAACCAACTAGCTCGTTTACGGGTTTACCTAATCCTGCCGAACAGGGAAAACATAAATACACAGTAATGAACTATGGCGAACGACCATTTTTATTTGCTATATCAAAACCTGACCTAATTGCTCCAAATGTGAGCTTACCTAGCTTTTTGTCCGACTATTCACGCAACCAAGGCTATGAGGACAATGCTTACCACAAATTTAAAAGTAGTAATTTACCTTTGGAGGCTAAAGTTTGGCTTCCGATGGGAACACAACCACTACCGTTAGTTCTATTAGTCCATGGAAACTCTGCTCCAGGGTTTGATTATCTGGGTGAATTACTCGCCAGCCGAGGGCACTTTGTTGTGCAAGTAGATCAAACTTATTTGAATGACTTATGGGGAGAAAATGGCGCCCGTGGTTGGATGCTGCTTGAACATATTAAGCTGCTGCAAAAATGGAATGCTGAGCAAGGTCATGCTTTTTATAACAAACTAGATTTAGAGAATATCGCTTTAATAGGGATGTCTAGAGGAGGGGAGGCTGTAGCTTTAGCTGCATCATTTAATCAATGGAAGACCTTACCAAATAGTAGTGAATCAACAGAGTTTGGTTTTAACATTAAATCCATTGTCGCATTAGCCCCAATGGATGGGCAATATCAACATGCTGATGGTAGAAATATCCTGAAAAATGTTAACTATTTAGTGTTACAAGGAGGTCATGACGCAGATGTTTATCAGTTTCTTGGTAGCCAACAATGGCATCGAACTCACTTCGATGATGATAAAAACTACTTTAAGCAGTCCATTTATATTTATCGTGCTAACCACATAAACTTTAATCAAGATATGTCTGATGATGTCCATTGGGGCAGCAGCAAAGATTTTTATTCTAAGCTATTAACACCCAAACAACAGGAGCATTTAACGAAAGTGTATGTTTCTGCTTTTTTGGAAGCTACATTGGCGAACAGAAAAGAGTATCAAACAATTTTTAGGCAACCTGTGGCTGGTGAGTTTGGTCTTCCTGACGATATTTATATCAGTCGCCATATGGCATCTGATTTCAAAGTGATAGAAGATTTTGAATATGGAGCTAAAAAGGAAAGTACCGTTAAAGTTCTATCGGATAAAACATTAACAGAAGTGCCAATCAGTATCGACTCAGAGCGCCTCAGAAACGGAACTAAAACTTCTAATCATGTATTAAGGGTTCAACTTAAGAAACAAGTTGAAACACGGTTGGGCATTAAGCTTTCAGAAGCTGAGTTGTTACAGCAAAATATCAAAGGAAAATATTACCTAAGTTTCTCACTGGCTAGAGCTGATTCAGGCGAAAGCGAAGGATGTGGTTCATACAATTTGTTATCTGATACCGAGGTAGAGCTACTTGATAAGTCTGGTGTCGTATTTAAAAAAAGTTTGGGTGCATCAGGCAGTGTCTCCCCTTTATTAATTTCTGACTACTCTGAATTGGAAAAGGGAGATATCAAATATGCGCCGACAGAACCAGTATTGCAAACCGTTACGTTCCCTATTGAATTGAATAAGCCAATCAGTGCTGAAAACGAATTAGAGCTTGTCTTGATTTTTGAACCGAAACAAGATGTATCTATCATCGTCGATGATATTGGGATAACGAGTTCCCTATAGCTCATCAGCTTTTTTTAAAGAAACTAGTCTTAACGTATTTGGAAAGCTAGTTTGCCTTAAGGTGTGGCATAAAATCGTTCTTAACGGCGGCTAAGCACACGAAGCCGTCCTTTGGACAGTAAATAATTTCTGTCCAAAAATCTGTTTCAGCAGGAGCAGTGCTTACCCAAAAACAGTTTCAATCTTTAATTTAAAAGTCGCGACTTTATTGTCTGAGTGTTGAACTGAGTTGTGCTCCTACAGGTGCACCCTAAAGCTGGGTATGTAAACTGCGCTATCTCGTTCTAACACTCACTCAGTCGGTCTCTAAACAGAGGCTGAGTGAGCGTTAGGGTAAAACGCGTCCCTGTCGTGTTACTGGTAAACTCAATAGGGATGTTGAGCTTGTCACATACCCGTTTGACTATCGCAAGGCCAAGGCCACTTCCTTGGCTTTTGCTGCCTTTCACGCCTTGTTCAAATGCATGTGTCATGACACTGGGTTCAAACCCAGATCCGGTGTCACTGACGTGTAAAATTCCAGCTTGATAGTCGATGGTTACGTGGCCTTGACTTGTATGGATAAACGCATTTTTGATTAAATTGCTCAGGATAAGCAAAATCACGGCAAAAAATCACGGGGTCAAACGCCGACGGGGTCACAAACGCCGACGGGGTCAAGTCTTGCATTGTGCAGACCTAAACACAGAACCAAAATACCCCCCTTCAATCAAACCTGAAAATATAGATTTGATGAATAATGCAAGGCCGGAAGTCGAGCAAGCCATGCTTGTACATGGATGTACTTTCATGGCGTTTATGTTCACATCAAATGTATTTTTGAAGATTAGTTTGATTGAGGTGGCGTCGAGGGGTTCCAAGGGGAGACCGGCGATAGCCTCACATTGACTGCCGTCGCCAGCGCGACAACAGTGCTAACTTGAAAAGCAGCTGTGAAGTTCAACTCAATCATGATGGTAGCGAGTTGTTTACCAATACTATCAGGGTCAGGTCTTGTATCGTGCAACCGCCCGACTCACCGTTGAATAATGCACACCAAACTCCTGTGCGATTTCGCTCATGGCATATTGCCCTTCTAAGTAGGCTTTTGCCATCCCCAGTTTTGGGTCGTTTTGATAGGTGTCTTTAAAGAGGAAAAAAAGGGTCAAATCTTGACTTCATACATCAAACAACCTCGTAGCTCTTCCAATTGTAATTCAACCTTCTTATTTTCAATCATTAACGCATTTAATCTACCGACGGTTTTGGATATCGCCGAATAGTGTTTAACATTAAAAATATCTGCTAATGCCCGCAAATTTAATCCCGTTAACTCTTGGCATAATTTAATAGCAAACCAACGGGGTAAGTTTTTCTCTTTTCGCCCCTTTTTAACCATTACTATGTCATCTACCTCAACACTAAAATATTTAGCTACGTAAGCAATTACATCATCTGCTGAATGCTTTTTACTAACATACTTTCTTTCGCTATTTGATGTTGCAATATAGTCCTTTATGTTTTCAATAAAGCCCTCACAACCAAGCACCGACAATAATTTTTTAGCACCATAAAAAGTACTTATTTCTTTGTTGTTTTCATACTCCACAAACTGCTTATAAGCTACATATTGACGCTTTTTACCTTGCAGCGAAAATATAAAATCTCGAACGAGCCATTTAGGCGTCGCTCCCCTTTTAATGAACGCTGAATAGCTAGACCATTTATACTTAGCCAGATCATCTACCAACGGGGTGCTCGTTTCAATTGGGTTACGATGAATATACCGACTAACATGCAATAAGTAGTTATCAGCATCCACCAACACCGCTTTGTAGCGCCCTCTAAACAGCGCGCCATCTGTATTATGTGTTCTGTTAAAGTATTGAGTATAAAGGCCATTAATATGTTTCATAGCTCGGCCTAAATTAGCATCGGGGGTTTTAATTAGCAGGTGGTAATGATTAGTCATTAAACAATATGAATGCACCTCAATATTAAAGCGAAGGCTTGCTTGCTCAATGCAATATAAAAAATACTTAAAGTCGTCATCGCTCAAAAAAGTATTTTCACGCCCTCTTCCACGATTCATGACATGATAAAATGCGTTCTCATACTCTATTCGCAATGGCCTAGACATAGCAACTCACTCAATAAGCAGTAAACTATAAATCTAGACCTTTGGTGTCTGAAGCCAAGACTTGACCCCATTGGTTTCTGTATTTCAATATCTTCTGACGTCATAAACTCCATGCTCTGAGGTACGTCTTTGATATCTTTCGCAACGCGTGGAGCATACACTATCATCGTTTCATCCATCCCCTCGACTGCACACACGGGGAGCGCCCCAAAAAGCCCCACTATAAAAACCGCAACAACAGAACTCTTATTCATTTTTATCTCTCAGTTTATTTATTAATAAAAATCCACGAAAGAATAAATGAAAATAAGTCTCATTTGAATGCGAATTACATCACGAATGGGAGCCGTTTTAGCGCTTAAAGTAGTTTTAATATTTAATGTCGGTTGCCTAGAGCATGCTGATCTTTGTGAATTGAAATTTGTTCAATCTAGTAAAAATTAAAGGGTCAGGTCTTAAGTATCTAAAGTCAAGATTTGACCCCTTCTTTTCTTCGAGAAATGCACAATGCAAGACCTGACCCCATTGATATTCATGACCCCATTGATATTCATGACCCCATTGATAAATTTGACCCCATTGATAAATTCTTATCAAATTTACAGTCAATCAGGCAGCTTATTCATGAACTTCATACTGATGGTAGCAATACTGATTATGTCTATTTATTAGGGAGTTTGGTTGCTAAAATCAAAGGAAATAGTACAACTTATCTTCACAGTGACCTGTTAGGCTCCCCAAGATTAGAAACAAATGAGAATAGAATAATTGTCAGTGGCAGCAGGCAACATTATCAGCCATATGGAAAGCGGATCCCATCAAGTGACTACACAGACATTGGATTCACAGGCCATAAACATGACGGTGATTTAGGCCTCACATATATGCAGGCACGATACTATGATCCTGTAATTGGGCGGTTTTATTCGAATGATCCGGTTGATGTGATGGGTCATGTTGGACGTAGAAACCCTGTGCATGGATTTAATCGTTACGCTTACGCCAACAATAATCCGTATAAATATACAGATCCTGATGGAGAGTTTGCTCATTTAGCAATAGGCTTTGTTGTAGGGGCTGGTGTTGAACTTGCTTCTCAATACTTTACAGGTAAGGAGATTAGCTTAACTAAAGCCGCAGTTTCAGGGCTAGCAGGGGCTGCAACAGGTGGTTTAAGTTCCTTAGCAAGAACGACAATCTCGACTGGTGGGCAAATTGTTGCGACTACCACTGAAAAAGTCCTTGCTGGTACTATGGCTGTTGGAGGAGGAGCTGTATTAAACACAGGTGCGGGTATGGTAAATGATTCTTTAGATGGTACTTCGTCAGGGCAAATTGTCGATAATGCAGTCGAAAATGCTGTGGAAAGCTTGGCACCCCATGTTAAAGCTGTTGGGAAAATAGCAGGAGCTTTGGCAAATAAAGCGCTTGGTAAGACTGGGATCGGAGACACGGCTAAACAACTTGGTACTGAGGCTGCAACGCAAGGTAGTGAAAAGATAATTAGCGGGTCATGTTCGAGTGTTAAAAATGAGTGTTAGAACTAGTTTTAGAATATTTTTTAGATTGACTATTGTTTGTATTGGAATTTTAACAGGGCTTACATTTTTAAAAGTAGCTTTGAATGGAGAAATGTATGAATTAAGTTTTCAACGAATACTTGATGGCTTTATATATGCAATATTACCAGCTTCAATTGTTTTAGCTCTAATTCTATTTGTCATTGATTACACCGAAAAGAAGCGATAATTTCTAAACAAGCTTTTATTCTATAGCCTCGCCTTTGCGGGGCTTTTTATTATCCGCTCTAAAGGCGATAAAATTTACATGTTTCAGATACGGACGAACTTTTTCAATGTGGATATGATGGACTAAATAGCATTGAAGGAAGATTAATATGACCCTCCCAAAAGATAACCCTACACAATTTTGCAAAGCTTCACCTCAATAATGGCATTATTATATTCCTTTATTGAAGTGTCCGGCTAATTCAACCACAACAAGAAGTAACAGCCGAAAAAACAGGGCAAGCCACGGTTAATGGTGTTATAAGTGGTGCTGTTGGTGGTGCTCCAGCTAAAACAGCGGAAGCTGTTGCTATTACGATTTTAACAGAAACGGTTCTTCAGGCAGGACAAGCTTTAGCTAATGATACTCCTCCACCGCCTCCACCAGAACAAGAAAAACAATAAGGGTAAGTCGTGAAAACTTTTAAGTGTAATAAAGTTGCTAGAGGTGTACTGCTAATTGCAGTATCACTCTCTTTATATTTATACCTAGTGTTAAATTGGATGTATTTAGCTTTGGCCTTTGTTGTTTTCGGAGTACTTAGCTACCTATTTCTAGTTCAGTGCAAAGCGCTATTAGATGATAAAAAACTAGATATAAAGTGGTTAGGGCAGATACATTCAAGTTACGATATTTCTGATTGTAACTTGTACGCTCATCAGGGAGCTGTATTTGAAGTCATTGTATGTCAAAAGCGTTGGCTTTGGATTTTCCATTTACTTGATGAAAAATCAGCATTGGTTGAGGCAATATTTTCCAATCAGAGTGAGGTTGTTTTATCAGCGAAGGAAAATAACAAGAAGTTTTTCAGCCTATTGGCCCTTCGAACAGGTTTCTTAATATCATGCTCAATGATGATTCTACCCGCAATACAATACTTCCAGCTTCCTTCCGATATTGATTTGCACGCAGTGAAAGGAAAGCTTGTCGAAACGAACGTAAACAAATCCCTTTTGATTAGTATTGAAGGTTATTCAACCTTGTTTGTTATGTCTCCAAAGGCCGGGAATCTAGCTGAATTTGATAGTAGATTAAAACCAAATAAAGGGCAGGAGCTGTCTATGTTTGTTACCCAAAAGCTAGCTTCGAGTGAAGTCGAAAAAACTGACGTTTGGGAAATCAGGCTAAAAGACCAAAAACTAATATCGTATTCTGAAATAAGAGCTAGTTGGATAAACTGGAAACGATTTTTTGTCTTTGTATTATTGGGAGTATGTGGAATAGCCTATTGTTTACAAAGAATTAAATTGACTAATAGTTATATTAAGTTAGAGCCATAGTTCAGATTTGAATCCAAAGCCTCGCACTCTGAAGTGGCTTTGTTTTTTATGGGGTAGCTGGCTTGGGATTTTGTTTTCAAGGCAAGCTAAGTGTTTCAATGAAAGAATCCGTTTAGTGCCAAATTTAATTGGATGATCTGCTAAGACTAAAAGCCGTGGCGAAGGAGTTCGAAGTCTTTTAATTGCACTTGAGCTTTTGGCCTTCGCCAATAACTTGCTAAAGACTGCCACTAGCGGTTTTTATTAGCTGGTTGTGAAGCGATATTACGATTACTTTTGATGTGCTTATCGCGAAAAGTAGTTTTTCATTTTGAGAACAAGTGTTGATTTGAAATGTTTGTCGGGCTAAAGCCCGACCTACCATAGACAAGCAAAGTTACACACACGCCCTCCCCCTAAATCTAGCAAATGGTCAATGGGGCGCTGGCAGCTTTACCTACGATAACATCGGTAATTTAACGCAAAAAAAATTAGGCAGTTTTTTGCTTGATTACACCTATTCTAATAACCGAGTATCAGCTGTATCGGGCAGTCAAAATAGGCGTTTTACTTATGATGCAAGAGGTAATGTAACTAACAATGGTCTGCGAGGATTTAACTTCAACCTCGCCAATCAACTAACAAGCTCAGGTGCACTCAACTTTATTTATGATGGCCATGATAAGTTAGTTAAACGTACCAGCAATGGTTCAAATTCTTATCAAATTTACAGTCAATCAGGCAGCTTATTCATGAACTTCATACTGATGGTAGCAATACTGATTATGTCTATTTATTAGGGAGTTTGGTTGCTAAAATCAAAGGCAATAGTACAACTTATCTTCACAGTGACCTGTTAGGCTCCCCAAGATTAGAAACAAATGAGAATAGAATAATTGTCAGTGGCAGCAGGCAACATTATCAGCCATATGGAAAGCGGATCCCATCAAGTGACTACACAGACATTGGATTCACAGGCCATAAACATGACGGTGATTTAGGCCTCACATATATGCAGGCACGATACTATGATCCAGTTATCGGGCGTTTCTATTCGAATGATCCACTAGGATTCCGTGATGTACATAGCTTTAACCGTTACGCTTACGCCAATAACAACCCTTATAAATACACAGATCCTGACGGAAAAGATGCTATGATCACATTTAATAAGAATGGAAGCATCCAAATTGATATTCCAACGAAATTTAGTAGTGTAGGTGCCACACAATCAAATATAAGTGGAATTAAGACTGCTGTTTCTAAGGCATGGTCGGGCACATACAATATTAATGGAAAGAATACTCAAGTAAATGTTGCGATAACAGACGCTAGTTCAGGTTCAGGAGGCCCTGTTAACAATATTACATTAACTGATGGGCCAACATCAGATGCTTATTCCAATGGAGATTCGTTTGTTGATGGTAGCAATTCTGGCGAGTGGAGAACTGATACTGGTGGAATCACCGATGGGACTGTAGCTCATGAAGCAGGTCATTTAATGGGCATTGGCGACAAGTATATAGGCAGTACAGCGTACCCAACTTATGAAAATAATATAATGGGTAACAAATCAGGAACAGTAGATGGGCGCAATATTAACGAAGCATTGAAAAGTGATGTCAACTGGAAAAAGGATGAAAAATAGAATCATGAAAAATGTTATTGCGTTAGTTTTTGCTTTGATAACAACATCTGCTTGTGCAAACAGTAATTTGTATCCTTATTGCAACGTATTTTTAGGAACTGCTTGTTTTGGAGTTAAAGCTGGTGATGAATATAAATTTACCTCTAAATTGGATTTTAGGACTTATGAGATAAAGTTAAGTAATGGGGATGAAGTAAATATTTATTCAGGATACCACCCTTCGGCTTTTGAATTTAATCGAGCATACCTTTCGAAAGAAAATATCGATGGTTACTTAATTTCGGCAATGAAAATTGATGATAAAAATCATCGTGTTTTGATTGAACCAACAAAAAATAGGGTTCCGTTTGTTAACATTAATATTTCGATATTTTCTGATGATAAGCAGTTAATAAGCGAATTTATTAAGAGCTTTAAAGGTTGCACGAGGACAAAGTTAGCCACCTCTTGTACAGATAACAGTTTGTTGCAAAGGGTTGCTATGTAATCCTTTTAATCCAAAGCCTCGCACTCGCGGGGCTTTGTTTTTCTGACTTTGGTGGCTTGGTTTTTTGTTTTCAAGATGCAGCAGCTCAATGAAAGAATCCGTTTAGTGCCAAATTTAATTGGATGATCTGCTAAGACTAAAAGCCGTGGCGAAGGAGTTCGAAGTCTTTTAATTGCACTTGAGCTTTTGGCCTTCGCCAATAACTTGATATAGGCTACCACTGGCAGTGTTGATTAGCTGGTTCTGAGGCGAGATTGTTATTACTTTTTGATGTGCTTATCGCGGAAATTATTTTTTTCATCTTTAAAACAAATGCTTATGTGGAATGTTTGTCGGGCTAAAGCCCGACCTATCATAGACAAACAAACTTACACACACGCCCTCCCCCTAAATCTAGCAAATGGTCAATGGGGCGCTGGCAGCTTTACCTACGATAACATCGGTAATTTAACGCAACAAAAATTAGGCAATTTTTTGCTTGATTACACCTATTCTAATAACCGAGTATCTGCTGTAGCGGGCAGTCAAAATAGGCGTTTTACTTATGATGAAAGAGGTAATGTAACTAACAATGGTCTGAGAGGATTTAACTTCAACCTCGCCAATCAACTAACAAGCTCAGGTGCACTCAACTTTATTTATGATGGCCATGATAAGTTAGTTAAACGTACCAGCAATGGTTCAAATTTTTATCAAATTTACAGTCAATCAGGCAAGCTTATTCATGAACTTCATACTGATGGTAGCAATACTGATTATGTCTATTTATTAGGGAGTTTGGTTGCTAAAATCAAAGGAAATAGTACAACTTATCTTCACAGTGACCTGTTAGGCTCCCCAAGATTAGAAACAAATGAGAATAGAATAATTGCAAATAGCAGCAGGCAACATTATCAGCCATATGGCAAACGGATCCCATCAAGTGACTACACAGACATTGGATTCACAGGCCATAAACATGACGGTGATTTAGGCCTCACATATATGCAGGCACGATACTATGATCCAGTTATCGGGCGCTTCTATTCGAATGACCCGGTTGATGTATTAGGTCACACACAACGTGGCAACCCAGTTCATGGTTTTAACAGATATACTTATGCAAACAATAACCCCTACAAGTATGTTGATCCGGATGGTGAATTCGGAATCCTTGGGGCCGCGATTGGCTTCGCTATCGAAGGGGCTGTCCAAATCGCTCAAGGGGAACTTAATGTCACGAAACTTGTCGTTTCGACAATTGCTGGCGGTGCTGGAGTTGGGCTTGGTCAAAAAGCGGCACAACTTGGATCTATGCTATCCAATGGTTCAAAGCTTGGTTCTACGGCAGCACAGGTTAGTGGTGCTGTAACTGAAGCAGTTGCAACTAATGTCATTGAAACAAGTGCTAACAATGCCATAAACTCAGTGACTGGAGCTAACGAAATGGAAAACATTAATGCTTCTGGTGCGGCAACTAACGCTGTTGCAAATACAGCGGCAGGGAATATTGCCGACAATAAAATTGGTGCATCAGGCACTAAAAAGCAGATCTTTTCAAAGGGGCTGTTGAAGGAGTTAGGAAAGTGGCAGAGGAATTATTAAAAGATGAATAATCTAACTGAATTACAACAAATCAAATTGATGAAATTAAATGCGTTCTATTTCAACTGGACTAGAAGCGCACTAATTTACTTGAACCTTATAGGTTTTGTTACGCTTACTGTTGTAGCATTTCAAAAAAATAAAGAGCTCATGGATTTTGTTGGCAACTTACCAATAATGATTTTAATCATGACATCAGTCAGCTTGGTTATCTTTCCAATAGTAGATGTTTATGAATTTTTACTTAAAAAACGAATATGCGAGTTACTCCAAATCGATTTTGAAAGTGAATTCATAAGTAAATTGTCTAGTAAAGACATTGATGAAATTAAGAAACTATATTTAGACTTACACAAGTCAGCAAACACTGAACAAGATGTTAAATCTAAAGTTCACTCGAAATTTACTGAATTAATAAGCCGTAACTAGCGTAATTTTTTGAATCCCAAGCCTCGCCTTGCAGACTAAGCTGGCGGGGCTTTTTATTGTTCTTAATAATAACTGAGGGGCTTTATTTTTGGCTGATTTTGAAGCCAAAGGGATCTAAGTAGCTTTACGCTTGCTGAGGTTTTATTTTAACTCAGCGTCTAGTGAAAAAATCCGTGCCGAAGGAGTTCGAAGTCTTTTAATTGCACTTGAGCTTTTTGGCCCTCACTAGCTAAAGACTGCCACTAGTGGTTTTTATTAGCTGGTTGTGAAGCGATATTGCTATTACTCTTGATGTACTTATCGCGAAAAGCAGTTTTTCATTTTGAGAACAATCACTTGCGTTAAATACTTGCCGGGCTAAAGCCCGACCTATCATAGACAAACAAACTTACACACACGCCCTCCCCCTAAATCTAGCAAATGGTCAATGGGGCGCTGGCAGCTTTACCTACGATAACATCGGTAATTTAACGCAACAAAAATTAGGCAATTTTTTGCTTGATTACACCTATTCTAACAACCGAGTATCAGCTGTATCGGGCAGTCAAAATAGGCGTTTTACTTATGATGCAAGAGGTAATGTAACTAACAATGGTCTGAGAGGATTTAACTTCAACCTCGCCAATCAACTAACCAGCTCAGGTGCACTCAACTTTATTTATGATGGCCATGATAAGTTAGTTAAACGTACCAGCAATGGTTCAAATTTTTATCAAATTTACAGTCAATCAGGCAAGCTTATTCATGAACTTCATACTGATGGTAGCAATACTGATTATGTCTATTTATTAGGGAGTTTGGTTGCTAAAATCAAAGGAAATAGTACAACTTATCTTCACAGTGACCTGTTAGGCTCCCCAAGATTAGAAACAAATGAGAATAGAATAATTGTCAGTGGCAGCAGGCAACATTATCAGCCATATGGAAAGCGGATCCCATCAAGTGACTACACAGACATTGGATTCACAGGCCATAAACATGACGGTGATTTAGGCCTCACATATATGCAGGCACGATACTATGATCCAGTTATCGGGCGCTTCTATTCGAATGATCCAATGGATGCTTTGTCACATTTATTAAAAGGAAACATTCACGGGTTCGGGCGATACACATATGGAAACAATAATCCATACAAGTTTACAGACCCTGATGGAAGAGAAGCTGCAAGTGCATTTGATAGTTTTGCTAAATTCTTTAAGAGTGCTGAAACACAAACAAAAAATGTAGCTTCAGGACTAAAAGCAACTGCCAACCAGACAGGTAAAGGTCTTGAAAATGGAGCAGAATTTACAAAGGAGTTTGCGAAAGAAAATTTAGGTAATGCCAGTACAATCGCGGGTGTTATTCCCGGTGGTCAGGTTGCTTCTCTCGCTTTAGCTGGTGCTGATTTATTAGTAAATGGTGATAGCTCAAGCGCAGCAGGTGCAATTGCTGCAACTGGCGTTGACGCGGCTAAGAGTGACTCCGGAGCTGTTAAAGTCACAACAAATAAAGCTCAGGCAATCAAGGCTGTTGGAGATTGGGCTGTCGGTGTTGTAGTAGGCACAGTTGCAACTGAAGTAAACAAAGAAGTTACTGAAAAAATGGAGACTGATAAAAAATGACGATACCTTCAATGAAACAGTTTTTTTATTTTTTATTAGGGGTAGGTATCCTTAAATATGCTCATTACTCTTATATTCACGAGCAGATTAACATTCGAGCTTCGGAAATAATCAAGGCTGAATCGCCAATGCTTTTCTTCTTAGTATGGTTGGTAATTTTGCTTGTTGGTTTGTTTCTAGTAATTACTCCTTTTATACCAGATAAACTTTACGACAAAATTATTGGTAAAAGTGACTCGCCATACAAATAGTACTTTTTGAATCCAAAACCTCGCACTAGCGGGGCTTTTTATTGTTCTCAAATATCAGGAGAATCACGGGGTCAGGTCTTGCATTGTGCACAAAAGAAGAATCAATGGGGTCGCGTCTTGCTTTTTGCCTTTGGCTAAATAATTTAATTTATCTTAAAGAAAAACCTGCCGAGCTGCGCTCGCCTTCGCAAGCAGGCTTGCACCTACGGGAATATCAAAGCAAAGGCTGATGTTGGTAAATTCCCCCGTTATCAAGCCCTGAAAATAATTTATTGATGAGTAATTTCGCGCATGGATGCGCGATAAGCCATGCTTGTACATGGATGTACTTTCATGGCGTTTACGTTCACATCAATGAGTTATTTGAAGGATTAAGCGTGATGTCGGTGGCGCTGGGTGAGTCCAGAGAGGGGTGAGCGCTAGCCCCTCTTTGGCTGCCGTCGCCAGCGCGACAACAGTGCTAATTTAAAAAGTGGTTTTTCAATTTTTAAAATAGATGTTTATTTGAAAACGGCTTTTAAAAAACTGTCGGGCCAAAGCCCAACCTACAAAAAGCGGGCAAGCTTCGCAAGCAGGCTTGCACCTACGTTTCCCAACATCACTATCATCATAAATTTCGCTCAACAAAAAAGGCAAACCGAGGTTTGCCTTTTTTATCAAATCACAATATTAAAATTTCAATTATTCAGCGTAGCTGTCTACCGGTGGGCATGAACAAATTAGGTTACGGTCGCCGTATACGTCATCGATACGGGTTACTGTTGGCCAGAATTTGTTTTTAGCTACCGCTGGTACTGGGAACGCTGCATAAAAACGGTCGTATGCTCGGTCCCACTCGTTGCCAAGTACGTCTGCTTGAGTATGCGGTGCAAATACCAGTGGGTTGTTTTCAACAGTCCACTCGCCGCTTGCTACTTTATCGATTTCGCCTTTGATAGAAATCATGGCTTCGATGAAGCGGTCGATTTCAACTTTTGACTCAGATTCAGTTGGCTCAATCATTAACGTGCCCGCTACTGGGAACGACATAGTTGGCGCGTGGAAACCGTAATCCATTAAGCGTTTTGCTACGTCCATTTCTGTGATGCCTGTGGCTTCTTTTAAAGGGCGTAAATCAACGATACATTCGTGTGCAATACGGTTGTTTTGACCACGGTATAAAATTGGGAAATGCTTGCTTAACTTTTCAGTTAGGTAGTTAGCATTCACAATTGCCATTTCAGTGGCATTTTTTAAGCCTTCGCTGCCCATCATGGTGATGTATGCCCATGAAATAGGAAGGATTGCTGCTGAACCGTATGGCGCTGCAGATACTGCACCGTTGCCTGCTGTAGTACCTGGCACGTTAATGACGCTGTGGTTCGGCATAAATGGGGCTAAATGTGCTTTAACGCCAATTGGGCCAACACCTGGGCCGCCGCCGCCGTGTGGGATACAGAATGTTTTATGTAAGTTTAAGTGTGATACGTCTGAACCAATGAAGCCTGGGCTGGTGACACCAACTTGCGCATTCATGTTGGCGCCATCCATGTACACTTGACCACCGTGTTGATGAATGATGTCACACACTTCTTTAATATTTTGCTCGTAAATACCGTGTGTTGATGGGTACGTTACCATGATACACGCTAAGTTTTCAGCAACCGACTCAGCTTTGGCTTTTAAGTCAGCCATGTCGATGTTACCGTTTTTATCACAGCTTACCACTACAACGTTCATGCTTGCCATTTGAGCTGTTGCCGGGTTTGTACCGTGCGCAGAACTTGGGATTAAACAGATATTACGGTGTGAATCACCACGTGACTCGTGGTATTTACGAATGGCGATTAAGCCTGCGTATTCACCTTGTGCACCTGAGTTTGGTTGCAATGAAACAGCATCGTAACCGGTAATGTTCACTAACCAATCATGTAATTCGTTGATCATGATTTGGTAACCTTCTGCTTGGTCTAACGGGCAGAATGGGTGAAGGTTAGCAATTTCAGGCCAAGTTACAGGGATCATTTCGGCCGTTGCATTCAATTTCATGGTACATGAACCTAATGAGATCATTGAATGGTTAAGCGATAAGTCTTTGTTTTCTAGGCGTTTGATATAACGAAGCATTTCTGTTTCGCTGTGGTACGAGTTGAAGTTTGGATGCGTTAAAATCGCATCGTCACGTACGAGTGCCGCAGGAATAGAATCTGAACCATTGGCAGTGATTTGCGCATCAAGTGCTGCAACATCTAAGCCGTGGCCTGCACCTAAAATCACGTCGAATAACGTTGCGATATCAGCACGTGTGGTTTCTTCGTTTACTGAAATCGAGTATTCGCCCGCGTGGTTGGTAGCAAAGTTAATTTCTGCTGCAAGTGCACGTGCAATCACTTCGTCTTTATTTGCTGCAACAACCGTTAAAGTATCAAACCATGTTGAATGCTTTAAGCTTACGCCTTTAGCTTGTAAACCAGCAGCTAAAATATCAGCAAAACGGTGAATACGCTGTGCAATCACTTTTAAGCCTTGTGGGCCGTGGTAAACCGCATAAAATGCCGCCATGTTGGCTAATAATACTTGCGCGGTACAAATGTTTGAGTTGGCTTTTTCACGGCGAATGTGTTGTTCGCGTGTTTGCATTGCCATACGTAATGCGTCGTTACCTAAACGGTCTTTTGAGATACCGATGATACGACCTGGTAATGAACGTTTGTATTCATCACGCGTTGCAAAAAATGCTGCGTGAGGACCGCCGTAACCCATAGGTACACCAAAACGCTGCGCCGAACCTAGCACTACGTCTGCACCTAATGAGCCTGGTGATTTTAATAAAATTAAGCTCATGATGTCTGCAGCAACACAGGCAATGGCTTTTTTATCATGCACTGTCGCAATTAAGCCCTGCACATCAACAATTTCACCACTGGTTGATGGGTATTGGAATAACGCACCAAAAATATCATGATTTGCAACATCAGCCGCAGGCGCAACAACAACGTCAAAACCAAACTGTTCAGCACGTGTTTTTACAACGTCGATTGTTTGTGTATGTACGTCATCAGCAACAAAGAATGTATTGGCTTTTTTCGCTTTAGCAACACGTTTTGCAAGCGCCATTGCTTCAGCAGCGGCTGTTGCTTCGTCAAGTAATGACGCTGAGGCTAAATCAAGACCGGTTAAATCAATTGAAAGCGTTTGGAAATTTAATAACGATTCTAAACGGCCTTGTGCGATTTCTGGCTGGTAAGGCGTGTACGCTGTGTACCAACCTGGATTTTCAAGCACGTTACGTAAAATAACGTTTGGAACTAATGTCGGGTGGTAACCTTGGCCGATATACGATTTGTAGAGCTTGTTTTTAGACACTACAGATTTTAAGTAGCTTAATGCTTCTACTTCAGTACGGCTTTCACCGACTGTTAAACCCTGCTCTAAACGGATACTTGCAGGCACAGTTTGGCTGATTAGCTCTTCAACGCTTGATACATTTAATTCAGCTAGCATGGCTGCAGTTTGTGCTGCATTCGGGCCGATATGGCGGCGAATAAAATCTTGCTTTTGCTCGAGTTGATCAAGAGATTTGGCGTGTGACATTAGTCCAGATTCCTATTAATCCAAAAAAAATAAATGTTACAAACCGGATTGGTCGGTTTGCTAACACAATGCCGTTGAGTCAATGGGGTTAACAACAACATTTGAATGTGTGCAATTGAAGTACATACGTATTTCAACTGGCTTTTGTGTGGTTTTTTATGATGATTGCCAAGGCAATGATGGTAAAAAACCATAAAAGCCCCAAATGGGGCTTTTATACATCAAACGACTATTACTCTTCGTCGATTGAGTTTTCGTAACCTTCAGCGTCAAGTAGGTTATCAAGCTCAGACTCGTCTGATGCTTTAATGCGGAATAACCAACCGTCGCCATATGAATCGTTATTCACACTTTCAGGTGTGTTTTCTAACATTTCATTCACTTCAACAACAATCCCGCTAATTGGTGCATAGATATCTGACGCTGCTTTTACTGATTCTGCCGTAGCACAACTATCACCTGCGTCTAACTCAGCGCCCACTTCTGGTAACTCAACAAATACCATGTCACCTAAAAGATCTTGTGCGTGCTCAGTGATGCCTACTGTGAACGTACCGTCGCCTTCATCGCGAACCCACTCGTGTGACGATGCGTATTTTAATTCGCTTGGGATATTGCTCATTCTACTGTTCCTTCGACTAAATTATTTTGGGACTAGCCCGAAACTGATTAAATTATTTTTTTACCAAAACGTACAAATGATGGAGCCACCACTTTTACGTCGACTAATTTTTTACGCATTTCTACTTGCGCAGTCTCACCAACGGTATTTGGTACGCGTGCAAGCGCAATACTGTAACCTAAGGTTGGAGAGAATGTACCAGAAGTGATTACACCTTCGCCACCTTCTACGATGACTTTACTGCCTGAGCGTAATACACCTTTATCTTCATAGACTAAACCAACCAATTTATCGACACCTTCTGCTTTTTGTTTAACTAAAGCAGCACGGCCGATAAAGTCACGGTCTTGTGGTTCCCATGCAATCGTCCAGCCCATGTTAGCAGCAAGTGGCGATACAGTTTCATCCATATCTAAACCATATAGGTTCATACCTGCTTCTAAACGTAGCGTATCTCGTGCACCTAAACCTGCTGGTGCAACTCCTGCGTCTAATAATTGTTGCCATAAATCAGCGGCTTCATCGTTATGAACCACAATTTCATAGCCTGCTTCGCCAGTATAACCTGTCGTTGCAATAAATAAGTTGCCCGCTTGAACGCCAAAAAATGGCTTCATGCCTTCTACTGCGGCATTTTGCTGGGCATTTAAAATAGTCGCTGTTTTTGCTTTTGCGTTCGGGCCTTGCACGGCAATCATCGCAAACTCTGGGCGCTCTGTCACTTCAACAGCAAAATCAGCAGCCACAATTGCAATGTGCGCTAAGTCTTTTTCGCGTGTTGCAGAGTTTACAATTAAGCGGTACTCAGTGTCAGAGAAGAAATAAATGATCAAGTCATCTATCACACCACCTTCGTGGTTTAACATACCTGTGTAAAGCGCTTTGCCCGGTACAGTTAATTTAGCAACATCGTTAGCAACCAATTTACGTAAAAATGCTTTTGCATCAGCGCCTTTCACATCAACGATAGTCATGTGTGATACGTCAAACATGCCGGCATCGGTGCGCACTGCGTTGTGCTCTTCGATTTGTGAACCGTAGTTGATTGGCATTTCCCAGCCGTGGAAATCTACCATTTTTGCGCCAGCTTCGATGTGCTTAGCGTGAAGAACTGTTTTATTTGTCATAATATTCCTGCACTTAAGTAAAAGCCCTAACAGTCAGGCCGCTTCCTCATCATTGAGGGGAATAACATGGGCGGCGATTATACATAAGTTAATAATCTCTACCACTGATTTTATATTGCGATTTATTCACTTGGGATAGGGCTAAAATTAAGCATAAAACACTGCTAAACAAGCCAAAAACCAACAAAAAATCTAAACATACGTTTACGGTTTTAATGCACCCTACGCTGCGTGCGCATTAAACCCTAAGCCAACAAAACGAGTTTGCCAATTGGCAAGCTCAGCAGGGTTGGCAATTAATTCATAACTTTGACCTGCATCATTTGCTACTGCGGTTAAAAATACCGCATCACTTTGGGCACCAAAGCGCAAAGCGTAGTCAGACAAACGTAAACCCGGCGTTAAAGCAAACTCATCCACTAACGTATGAAACGCATCTGCACCTTGCACCGACAACACCGCAAAATCATCACGAGCAATCACATCAATATCAAAATAAGTTTCAAATTGAGTCAGCCAATTGGCAAAAATAAGAGGTTCAGAAGTATTCACAACAAGGCGAAAAGCAGATTCAGAAAAGTAGTACACATCAAGGGTCATGTTTTGGTTGGCGCTAAAGCCATTAATTTTGCTTTGCAACCCCATGCCGGGTGTGGTGAGTTTGGCCACATTAGCGACCAGAACTTGACGTAAAAAAGGTAACACCGCACTGCCGCCGATATCAAACACCCATTTATTGGCGACATAAGACGTACTGTTTTGTTGCGTTAAAACAGCGTGGTGGTCGAGTAAATGGCTAGCAAACAATTTGGGTTGAAACGCCATGGTTAATACCTAGTTTACATTGATACAAAAATTATATTGCGCCAGCAAGTGAACAACAAATTGTAATTTTAAATCTACTGATAAATAATACTTATATTAAAGGTTGTTTAAATTGAGAATGTTAATATGAAAAACATCCCAACCGATAGCTTACGTACGTTAGTTACTGTGATTGAAGTAGGCGGTTTTGCTAAGGCCGGTGAGTTATTAGGGCTATCGCAACCTGCGGTGAGCTTGCAAATAAAGCGCTTAGAAGAAATGCTTGATACCAAGCTATTTAAAAAACAAGGCCAGCGCCAAGTGCTCAATCATCATGGCGAGTTACTGCTGCCACTGGCTAAACAAATGTTACTGACTAACGATACTATTTTGCAACAATTTAGCTCTGAGGTGATCACAGGTAAAATACGTTTGGGTATTCCCAGTGAATTTGCCGCCACGATTTTACCCGCCATTATTGGCGACTTTGTTTCGCTCTACCCGGATGTGTCCCTTGAAGTAAAATCAGAGCTCAGTAAACAACTGCTACAAACAAGTAACCGCGAGCAATTTGATTTAATTTTGACCTTAATTGAACAACTCGACCAAAACGAACACCCCATTTTTATGCAAGACGAGCTGGTTTGGGTTGGCGATTTAAACTTAGTGCAAAATACGGTCGTGACTCTGGTGGCTGCCCCACAAGGTTGTATATATCGCCGCCGCGCAATTAAAGCACTCGAAGAAGCCGGTTTAAAATGGCGCGTTGTCTATACCAATGCCGATTTAGCAGGCCTGACCGCCGCCCTTAAAGAAGGATTAGGCATTACCGTGCTTGCCAAACAAACCGTACCAACCGATGTGCCTTATCAAAAATCGACCAGTATTTTACCGGCCTTAGGCACTGTGGGTATCAGCTTAATCAAAAAGCACCAAGACAGTAACCCAGCCGTAGACAAACTAGCCGAGTTTATCGCCCTGCGCTTGAAGTAAGCACGGTTAAAACAGGCCCAGCACTATGACTTGCCACTAGCCCTAGCCATAAAAAAACCGCATCACTGCGTTTTTTTGTTGTTACAGATTGACCCCTTAAAAAGGTGAGTTATTTCCCGAGCGCTTGATCGGCAAATAGCTGTTTAAGTGGGCTCAGGTTATCGACCAAATTAAGCCCGACACCACGAATGAGTTTTTTAAGTGGATGTTGGCCTTCAAATAATTCTTTTAAACCCTGCATCATCGCAATATGGGTTTGTGCATCGGCTTTACGGCCACGCTCATATTGGCGCAGCAGTGTATGCGGGGCAAAGTCTTTATTCGGCTTAGTTGCCTGCTCGGCCAAAAGATCCAACAAATAAGCGGCATCTTTTAGCCCTAAGTTCATACCAAGCCCAGCTAACGGGTGAATGGTATGCGCCGCATCGCCCATTAAAATAACTCGGTTATCGAGCCATTTACGGGCATAACGCATTTTTAGCGGGAAACTTTGCCGAGCACTAACAACTTCGCATAAACCGCATTGGCCATCAAATTCAGCCATCAGCGCTTTATTAAACTCGCTATCGTCCATAGCTAATAATGCTTGAGCGCGCATTGGCGACGTTGACCATACAATTGAGTGCGTGTTCGCTTCAGGCAAAGGCAAAAATGCTAATGGTCCATCGGGTAAAAACACCTGACGTGCGACATTATGGTGCGGTAACTCGGTTTTAATGGTAGCCACAATAGCGTGATGATCATAATCCCAAAACGTAATCGGCATTTTATATTGCTGGCGAATCGCTGAGTTTGCGCCATCACAGGCCATCAACAGTTTGGCGATAATGGGCGTGCCATTTTTAAGGGTTAAAAAGACATCGGTATCACTTTGGTGAATTTGCTGATACGGGCTATCAAACAAAACCGTTGCTAAAGGCTGCTGCGCCAACTCGGTTAATAACGCTTGTCGGATCACATCGTTTTCGACGATATGCCCTAAATGGGTTAAATCTTGCTCTTGTGCAACAAATTCGATTTTGCCAAACGAGTCTTTATCGCGCACATCCATTGCGGTGTATGGTTGCGCTCGCAGTGCCACAATATGTTGCCATGCACCCAATTGCGTTAATAACCGCTGACTTGCAAGACTAAGCGCACTCACTCGCAGACTAAAATCGTTGCTCAATTGGCTTGGTACACTTGATGATGGCGCGCCATCAATCACTACAACACTAATTCCTTGTTTGGCTAAACCAAGCGCAAGAGTTAAACCAATGCAACCGGCACCCACAATACAGACTTGGCTTTGTTTCATGTTTTTAATCCTTGGCGGGTCTGCCCCATTAATTGCTTGGCTAATGGTTTTTTAAAACGATTGTTTAACTCTAAACTTAATAATCCCATGCTGCGGCCAAGGGCAATAATACGAGAGGTATTTGAAAAAAGTTTGACTAACGAATCAGTTAAACAGAGCACTGTGCCGATATCTTGTTGCCTTTGCTGTTGATACTGTTTTAAGACTGGATAAGTGCCAATATCAAGGCCTTGGTGATGCGCTGTGTTAATTAAATCAACCAGTAGCTTAATATCCCTCACACCTAAATTAAAACCCTGACCAGCAATGGGGTGCACGGTATGAGCCGCATTGCCTATTATCGCGGTGCGATGGGCGATAAATTGGCTCGCTTGGCCTTTGGTTAGTGGATACTGCGCTTTAACGCCCACTTTAATAAATTGCCCAGCACGGTAGCCAAACGCTTGCTGTAATTGCGCTAAAAATTCGTCATCACTGGCTTGCATTAAATCGGCCGCGGCATCAGGGTGCACGCACCATACCAAAGAATAACGATTTTGACTCATTGGCAATAATGCCATTGGCCCATCTTCGGTAAAGCGCTCAAACGCTCGTTGTTGATGACCGCCACTGACTTCGATATTGGCAATAATCGCGTTTTGTTGATAGGCCTCAGCCTTAAAATCAATCTTTAACATCGCGCGGCTTGCTGAGTGCGCCCCATCGGCCACAATCACTAATTTAGCGCTCAACTGTTGGTTATCATTCAAAGTGAGTATATTTACATCGGCGCTCAGATCGATTGCGCTCACAGTATGAGGGCAAAACAGTGTAATTTTTTGCTGCGCCAATTGCTGGTGCAGCATCATGCCAAAGGGTCTAACTTCTGCCACATAACCCAGTGCTGGCACTTGGTATTCTGCGGCGCTGATATTGGTTTTACCAAAGTGCCCACGGTCAGACACTTGCACACTTTCAATTGCTTCAACATAAGGGGCATTTTGATTAAATAGCCCTAATTGACTCAAATACGTAGCGCTGTGATGGGCAATTGCAATAGAGCGGTCGTCAAAACTAGGTTGGGCGCTGCTGTTGGCGGCAAAGGCTTCGACTACTGCAATGCGCAGCTCTGGACAACTTTTGGCCAAACATAATGCTTGGCTTGCGCCAATCAGCCCCCCACCTAAAATAGCCACATCAAACTGCTGCACCCTACACTCCTGCTTGCATAATGGCTTCTATTTCTGCAATAGTTTTTGGCACTAAAGCAGTCAGAACAATATGGCCTGTTTGAGTCACCACAATGTCATCTTCGATGCGAATGCCTATGCCTTTAAATTGCTCTGGCGCGATAGCGTCGGCAGCAACATATAAACCAGGCTCAACCGTCAGCACCATACCCGGCTCAAATGGGCGGTCTTTTTCATCTTGTTTATAATCGCCAACGTCATGCACATCTAACCCGAGCCAATGGCCAATGCCATGCATATAAAACGCTTTATAGGCTTGTTTACTAACAAGCTCATCAAGTTCGCCTTGCAATAAACCCAAATCAATCATGCCTTGCGTTAATACGTTTATAGCCACATCACCAACCATTTTTAAGGTGTTGCCCGGTTTGACCACATCAAGTGCGGCTAACTGCGCATCGAGCACCAATTGGTACAACTGCTTTTGCGGCGCACTAAAACGGCCATTAACAGGAAAAGTCCGAGTAATATCAGCGGCATAACCTTCAAGTTCACAGCCTGAATCTATCAAGATTAAATCACCATCAACAAGCGCAGCGCTGTTTTCAGTGTAATGCAAAATATTGGCATTATCGCCTGAGCCAACAATGGTGCCATACGCAGGGTGGCGCGCACCATTCATCGCATAATGATGATGTATTTCGGCCTCTAGCTGGTACTCGGTAGCACCTGCTTTGGCAAATTTCATCGCTCGAATATGCGCTTGCGAGCTGATATTGGCCGCTTTTTGCATTAGAGCAAGTTCTGCATCCGATTTAAATAAACGCATTTCATGCACTAAGCTACGCACATCTTTAATGGTGTGTGGCGCTTTAAAACCACGTTTTGGGCCATTACGTAATGTATTAATACATTGCCATATTAAATCATCAAACTGGCTGTCATTGCCTTGCGCAAAATATAAGGTTGGATGACCATTTATTAACGCGAGGAGTTTATCCTCAAGCCCATCGAGGCTATCGGCATGATTAAACCCCAATTGAATTTGAGCTTGTTCAGGACCAAGACGTCTACCACTCCAAATTTCGGCCATTTTATCTTTAGCGCGACAAAACAAAGTACATGGTTCGGCTAAATCAGGGGCAAGTACCAAAACCGCATCAGGCTCGTTAAAGCCAGTTAAGTAAAAAAAGTCACTGTCTTGACGAAAGGCATATTCGGTATCGCGACTGCGGGTTTTCTCTTTAGCTGCACGAATGATTGCAATGGAATTGGGCTCCATATTGGCAAGCAAACGCGCACGTCGTTGAATAAATTCGCTCATGATTAGGCTCTATTAATGAATCGTTTTATTAGTCGGTGTCGTTGTCACTTGTTTTTCACCTAATTCGGCAAAACATAACAAGGTCGAAATTCGCACATATTCAATAATTTCATACAGACTTTGGCCGTCTTCTTCGGTTTCATCAAAATGAGTATCTAATTTACTGATCTCAGTAAAGTCTTGGATCACTTCTTTAACGTCTGCTGATAAACGACCATAATCTTTTTGCTTTAATCCAAAGCCCAGTAAAAAACCAGCAATCCACGCAACCACTGCATTGGCTTGGTCGGCTAATGACTCATCATCATCGGGTAGATACAATTCAAAATGTAATTCCCGATCGCTTAATTTGCTGGTGACTTGCTTATAAAGCTCCACTAAAAACGTTTTTAACTCAGTTTGAAAAGCCTGGCCTTCATTAAATACATCACTTAATAAAGATAAATACTCAGTACTTTCAATTTCAAGGCCACAAGCAAGTAGACCGCTAATAACGCCATGCACTTCTGACGGCATAACAAAGACTTGATGTTTTTCGAGCAGCAACTGTGCTTCTTGGTAGGTGAGATTGTCGAACATTGTCGGTTTCTTAGCCAATAATTTGAGTTAACTATAAGCGTAATGCTACCACTGGGCTAGCGGCAACTCCAATAAATTAGCCTTAACAGTGCGATTTTAAAGCGTTTTGTTTATTAAAACTGCACTTGGAATTTTTTTTGCAATAAAAGATAGAGCTTTGCAAATTGTCTTATATAATTAAGTTGTTCTCTGAGATGCAGGTCAGTGGGTTAAGTCCCTGAGCCGATAAATTTTTTGTTAGGGACGCAGTTTATTAGCTATTGTGCAAGCTCGGCATGTACCGAGAAGCCTGCGGCTAGTTGTTGTGTTCCGCCTTGAACCTTAGGGTTCAAGGGCTGACACCCGCAACCGCATCTTGGAGACACCCCCCTCCTAAGCCTTTAAAATCAACACTTCCACAAATTAGACTAAAACTAAGCTTGAACTAAAAAAGCGGAGCAAATGCCTTCTTAGCGCAAAAGGCGGAACAAAGGGCAAAAAAGCACTAAAAACCTGACGCAAATCTGACGCAAAAAACAGGTATATTTACCCCTACCGTACTTACATTTTACCCAACACCAAATTCATATTTAACCTGAACTCTGGATAATAAATCTATCTCCAGTAGCTATTTTCAACAATAACTACGTTGAGTTTACTTGGAATAAACCCGCTATTGACGCATAAACTCGCCTTGTTATCCCTGTAAATCTCTGACTGGAGAGTTTCTGGATTTTTATATAAATTAAATCAATACGTTACTAAATCTCTTAACCAGAGTTCAGGTTATTTAATAAACGGTAATACACCATTTTTAATTGACGCTTAAAGTAGAATATTGCGTTATTAAAGCCTATTTGTATTTTGGGAGTATGCCACCAACTGCTTTGCTTGGTCGTTCATTGTTGTAAAACCAAGGCCATTCTGTCGCATTATCTTGCACTTAGGCAATACTGCTCATAAATATTGATTAGACATTCGTAGCGAACTGTTCGGTTGTACCGCTCCACATAAGCATTTTGCTGTAGGTTGCCTTCAGTTCATATCATGTTTTTTAGCCCATTCAGCGAGTAACGCACTGATACATTCGGACCCGCTATCGCTACAAATTTACTTTGGCTTATCACGCCATTCAATGACTTGATTTAGCGTACGGACAACGAGTTCATCTGGCTATGAGAAGTCGACCTCAATCACCAGCACCTCACTGTTAAAATCGTCAATGATATTAAGCAACCTAAAACCGCGTCCACCCCAAGTTGGTCGTGCATAAAGCCCGTAGACCAACACAGGTTCATCTCGTCAAGCACCGCAAGTGCATCCGGTTTTAAGCGTTTATTGGGCTTTATTCAAAGATTAAGACCAACTCCCGATTAATCCTCAACACCCGCTTGTGGTTCCAGCCAAAGTACTTCACGTTACGCAAAAAGTAGAAACACATACCAAAGATCCAACTGCAGTGCATTTTAGTTAGCCGAAGCAGCCAGTCAGCAATTAGCATATTCTCATCTCTCAGTTTAGCCTGATGGCGATAACAAGTTTCGCTAATCCCAAGCAAATCACACGCTAATTTGATGGTAATACAATGATTTTTAACCACCTTTTGCACCAACTACCGCCGACGCGACGGCTTTAACACTTTTTTCGATGGCCTCTTTGAGAATTTCAGCTTTTAAATGCTACTCGGCATACATCTTTTTAAGGCCGGTATTTTCGGTTTCTAGCCCCTTCAATCTGGCCATCATGGACGCGTCCATGCAGCCAAACTTGGCGCACCATTTATAGAACAGACATTGATCAGACCAAGCTCATAAATTTCTATTTAATTTCAGGTTAAAAAAAGCCCTAGGCTTGCTGTAATTTGATAGAATAACACCTCAACTTCGAGGTGTTTATGAACTTAAAAATCAAACGATTAGATCGTCATGGTGTTGTTTTAGGTGTCATCGCAGACTTAAAAATAGTCTCCCTTTTAGACCAATATTTACCTCAAGATGAGAAGCAAGAAATTACCCCAGGTGAAGCAGTTAAAGGCATGATTATGAACAGTCTTGGATTTGCCAATCGTCCTTTATCTCTCAGTCCTCAGTTTTTTACTAATTTTCCTCTTGAACATTTGTTCCTTAAAGGTGTGCAAGCATCGCATTTTAATCGTCATAAATTGGAAAGAACCCTCGACCAATGCCTTGATTTTGGTTGTGAAAGCTTATTTTCACTCGTCTCAGAGCAAGCTTGTCAACTTGAACAGGTTGATCGTACATTTGAATCATTAGATACAATCAGTCATTCTCTTACTGGTGAATATGCCGTTGATGAAGAAAATACCGATGAAAATATAATAAAAATCACGCACGGCTATAGCAAAGCTCGTCGTCCTGATTTGAAACAGGTAGTGCAAGAAATAATCGTCAGCCAAGATGGCGGTGTGCCACTTGCGTGTAAAAACTGGGATGGCAATAGTGCCGACACCGCTATTTTTGAAGCACGCAGCAAAGCCCTTGTTAATGAATTCAAGAAAAGCAAGACCCCGAAATTCCTTGTCGCTGATTGTAAGTTGTATCATCAAAATAACGCCGAATTTTTATCTAAAATCCAATTTATTACACTCATTCCTTCAACAATTTCGCTCGAGAAATCCTCCATCTCGACCGCCATTAAAAATGATAGCTGGATAAAAATTGATGATAACTACCAATATGTTGTTAATGATGTTGAGCACATGGGAATAAATCAGCGATGGATGGTTGTTTACTCAAATGCAGCAAATAATCGTGCCGAAAAAAATATCGCACGCCAAGTCGAGCGAGCACATACTCAAATTAAAAAAGCCCTTTATCACCTACAAGCGCAGCGATTTGCATGTCAAACCGATGCACAACGTGAACTTAATAAGTTAACGAAGAAATTTAAATATCATAAAGTGACAACGATGCAGTTCAATGAATATAAAGTATACGAAGGCAAAGGGCGAGCTAAAAAAGATGCGTCTGCGAAATGTATAGAATGGCAAATAAGCGCAGAAATTGAAGAAGATGGCCCTGCAATTAAAAAAGCAATAGAGCAAAAGTCATGCTTTGTATTAGCAACAAATGCAGATGAAAAAGCCCTAAGCCCAGAAGATTTACTCAGACATTACAAAGCACAATCAGAAGTTGAAAAAGGTTTTAGATTTTTAAAAGATCCGTTGTTTTTTGTTTCATCATTATTTATAAAAAAGCCAAGCCGAATAGATGCACTGTTGATGATAATGACACTGTCTTTATTAGTATATTCAATCGCTCAAAGACGATTGAGGGCGAACATGGAGAAAGTAAAAGCAACCATTCCAAACCAAATTAATCAGCTAATTGAAAGACCCACCTTACGGTGGATATTTCAATGTTTTGAAGGTATCAATTTAGTTCAGCATGGAGATGAAATCTACTAAGATGGGTTTAATGAGCTACGAGAAAAAATAATAAGATACATTGGTGGTCACGCTATGAATTTATATAAAATAGAAAAGTGGCATAGGGGTCTGATCAATGTCTGATAGAAGGTAGCCGAACTCATACCATGCTCACGGCACAGGGCGCCTGCTTCGGCCTGCTTTAAGATTGCCAGTATTTGACTGTCGCTAAATTTTGATGTTTTCATGCGGAATCTCCTGCGTTTATGTTGCGAGTAAATTCTACTCCTGACGTCAGTTATTTTTAGGGGGTATTACCGAGTGATTCAGTTATTTTTTGATTTTTTAGAGAAAAAGCACAAACCAATCCTATCATCATTGCTGGCAAAAGAGTCAGCATTCTGGTAATGAGGGAGGAGATTATAGCAATCTCGGGGTCAACACCAACTTGAGTTAAAAGCCATACCATTCCTAACTCAGTTACACCAATGCCACTTGGTATAAGTGATACAGCTCCAATCAACAAACTAAGGCAATATATGCTTACCGCCATTGCTATGCTTATTTCTATTTCGAAATTATTCAACATTAGGAACAAAACCAATCCTTGCGATGGCCATGCTATTAATGTGAATAGTTGATTTTTTAGTACAACAGGCATTCGCCACATGTCACTTAATATTTTAACTGGCTCAAACCATGGTTTGTTTTGCTCCAAGCTAAATACAAACTTTAATGCAGGCCCAATAATGAAAGGAAAGAGAAGTATGGCAACCGATAGAAAAACAAAAGAGACATCACTATGTTTAATAAGAAAATAAGTACCAAATAGTAAAACTACAATGACATCAAGTAATCGTTCTGACACAAAGCTTAAAAAGGTGTATCTAAATGGTACACCCAGCTCACTGAGGTGTGCCCCCCTCATTAACTCCCCAGCTTTGCCTGGGGATGCTGTAAAAGCAAAGCCAGATAAATAAATAATAATATGATGTTTTATTGAAGCTTTTTGCTCTGTCAATCTCATATAGCCTAACCAGCGAAGAGAACGACAAGAGTAGCTCAACACAGCAAGGCCAAAACACAAAGCCACTATTTCTACGGAAAGCTTTCGTAAATACTCCGCAGCAGCTTTGAAATCCGACGAGTACTTCCACGCAACATAAATGACAAAGCCTAGAGCCAACCATAAATACAGACGCTTTAATTGCTTGATATAAACGTCGTTACTCATAAGCTGTATTAATTATACTACCCAAAAAATGAACGCGTAATGCACACACCAAGCCGAAGCAATACCAGTTATGATACCAGCAAGAATCTCTAGGCGGGTATGCCCCATTCGCTCTTTCAAAGGTTTTTCTATTTTATCTTTATTTAGAACATTGATAGCTTTAGCGTGTTTGCCCACTTGTTGTCGCAAACTGTTCGCATCAAGTATGACAATAAATGCCAAAGCTAAAGCAACAACTAAAGCAGGCTCTTGAAGCCCTTCATTAAAAGCAATAATCGCTGCGGCACTACTCACGATACTACTATGATTGCTTGGCATACCACCGTAACCAATCAAATCAAATGCTAAACGTTTTGATCGAATGGTATTAATGGCAAACTTTGCACATCCTGCTACTAACCACGCAAAAAAAGGCGTAATAAGGTAACTAAAATCCATATCGTCTTCCTTTTTATACTACTAATGAATAGAAGCAAGTACTAACCCATCCAAGAATGGTTAGTTGGAGCCAGCGGTCTGCAAACAAGGCGTCAGTCGGAGACTCACCAGAGTCCTTTGACTCTACAATAAACCAATAACGGTATAACCCAAACAAAACAAATGGAATGGTGTAAACCATATCAGGCTTATCTGAAATAACAAATAAACTATAAAATAAAATAGCACAAGTTGCTGACATTTCAGCATATTTATCAACAAGACTTACGGTGTAATACCGCAACACATTACGAGCCTCATTACCACTATTCAACAACTCTTGCCTTCTTTTAATCGAAGCTAAGAAGAGAGCCAATGATAGCGTAGTAATAAACATCCAAGAAGAAAGCGGTACATCTAACGATACTGCCCCAGCATATACACGTAAAACAAAACCTGTCGCTATCGTAAAGATATCTAATACGGGTTGGTGTTTTAGGTGGAATGTATAGGCCACATTCAGCAATAAATACGCTACAACAACTGCGACCACTTGAGGGTAAACAAGAGACGATAATGCAACTATGCCATACAAAACAATCATCAAAATGCGAGCTTGTGGCTTACTCACTTCACCTGATGCAAGAGGTCTTGTTTTTGATTTAACCGGATGTTTTTTATCATTTTCCATATCTTGATAGTCATTTAATATATAAGTGGCTGACGAAGCTAAACAAAAAATGATGAAAGTAGAGAAAGCATGCTGTACCGACAACATGTCTGTAAATAAACCTGAAAAAAGTAAAGGCGCAAAAACAAAGGCATTTTTGACCCACTGCTTTATTCGCATAAGTCGTACTAGTGGGGGTAAACTAAACATTTTAATTCTTCTTATTGTCTTCTAGGATAAATCTAGGCTGGGAGTGGGCAAAATCTAAGTAAGATGATAAAGTGTTACTTTATCAAAATCAATGTATAAAAAATAATGACTAAAAGGATACTCTATGTCGCTTTTGCTGCTGTAGCGACCATTGTGAATATTTTCACGCAAGAAATAACATCCAACCTAGTTCTTCATCAATATGAGATCGTTGTAAGTATGTTTACAGGAACGCTAGCAGGTTTGGCCATTAAGTATTTTCTAGATAAGAGATTTATTTTTGAATTTGAAACTAAAAGCCAAAAGCAAGATCTCACTACGTTTTTTTTCTACAGCTTAATGGGTGTGGTTACTACACTCCTTTTTTGGGTCACTGAGTATGCTTTTGATATGTGGTTTGAAACCAAAGCTATGCGCTATGTTGGCGCAATTATTGGTTTAAGCATTGGTTACATGACTAAATATTACTTAGATAGAAAATATGTATTTATAGAGCGTTAAAATGAAAAAGATGACCAGTTGGGGGAAATATCCACTTATTGATGCGAATATTAGTGCACCTTCAACATGTAAAATGTTGGCTAATGAAAAGCAAACCGGTATAGCACGAGGCTTAGGTCGTAGCTACGGTGATAGCGCGCTTTCAGAAAATATTGTAATAGTTGATCAATTAAATCACTTTATCTCATTCGAGGAGAATACAGGGCTGCTTCGCTGTGAAGCTGGTGTTTCACTCGATGATATCCTAATGAACTTTGTCCCTAAAGGGTGGTTTTTATCAGTCACCCCAGGCACAAAATTCGTTACTGTTGGTGGAGCTATTGCCAGTGATGTTCACGGAAAAAATCACCACGTAGAAGGAAGTTTTAGTGATCATGTAATTTCGTTAACTCTTATCATTAATAGGCAAGAAATCACTTGCTCAAGAGAAGAAAACTCAGACTTATTCCACGCTACCTGTGGAGGAATGGGGCTCACAGGTATTATCACGGAAGCAACATTTAAATTGAAACCGATAACAAGTGCCTACATTAATCAGAAAGTCATCAAAGCTAAAAATCTTGATACTGCTTTAGAGCTCTTTGAGCAATATCATAATGTAACTTACTCAGTTGCTTGGATAGATTGTCTTTCTACAGGCGACAACCTTGGTCGTTCATTGGTGATGCTCGGTGAGCACGCAGTGAAAGGCGAGCTAACCACGCATAAAAGCAGTTTATTAAATATGCCGTGTGATATGCCTGTTTTTTTGTTGAACAAATACACTATACAGGCATTTAATTCAGCTTATTACAACAAGCAATTGAAAGAAGAAGTCAATAATACCATTCATTATGATTCATTTTTTTATCCGCTTGATGGTATCAATAACTGGAATCGTATGTATGGCAAAAATGGCTTTACACAGTATCAATTTGTTATCCCTAAAGTTGCAGGAAAAGAAGGCTTAACAGAAATTCTTGAAGCTATTGCTGAGTCAAAGCTGGGATCTTTTCTCGCTGTCTTGAAGGTGTTTGGTGAAGGTAACAAAAATTATTTATCTTTCCCTATAGAAGGTTATACACTAGCGCTCGATTTTAAGCTGAACGATAAGCTATTTGTATTGCTTGATCGCTTAGACATTATCGTAAGAAAATATGAAGGGCGTTTATACCTAACTAAAGATGTAAGAATGTCAGAAGATATGTTTAAGGTTGGTTACCCTCAGTGGGAAGAGTTTCAAACATTAAGAAATAAATATGGTGCAGTTGAACAGTATTACTCGCTCCAGTCTAAAAGGATAGGATTGTAAGAATCGTGAAAAATATTATTATTATTGGGGCTACATCAGCGATAGCAAAGGAAGTTGCCAAGCTATATGCTATAGATCGTGCGAATCTTTACCTCATTGCCAGAGATACTGAAAAACTTGATATCATTAAGCAAGACTTGACTGTAAGAGGTGCAAATTCTGTCTATGCTGTACCGTTTGATGCAAGTAATTTTTACACTCATGAAGCGCTTATTGAACAAGCATTCTCTACACTAGGTCATGTTGATGTGTTGTTGGTTGCTCATGGAAGCCTTCCTAATCAAGAGTTATGCCAAAATAGCCCTATAAAAACTATAGAAGAGTTAAATATCAATGGTGTCAGTATCATTTCTCTTGTTACTAGTGCTGCCAATAAAATGGAGCTACAAAAATCAGGTAGTATTGCAGTGATCACCAGTGTTGCAGGTGATCGAGGTAGACAGTCCAACTATGTTTACGGTGCAGCAAAAGGTATGGTTTCTACTTTTTTGCAAGGGCTTGGTCAGAGACTTAGTAAATCAGGTATCTACGTTCTTGATATCAAACCTGGATTTGTTGACACACCAATGACTGCTGAGTTTGAGAAAGGTCTATTATGGGTAAAACCTGAGAAAATAGCTAAAATTATCAAAGAAAGAATAATAAATAAAAGCTCCTTTTCTTATACGCCTGCTTTTTGGTTTATCATAATGATGATTATTAAGCTAATTCCTAAGTTTCTATTTAATAAGTTGAGTTTATGATCTCTAAATTTAAATGGCACTTAATAACTCTAGCTGCATTCATAGTTACTATCTTTTTAACACGTTTTGGTTTTGAGGACTCTGATACGGGGTTTATTGTAGGTCTTGGATGGAGAGCTTTAAATGGCGAAATTCCTTATTTAGATTATTCTTATGTTCGACCTCCAATATCTATCATTCATAGCTATCTCATAATGCTATTCTTCCCTGAAGACTATCAGTTTCTTATATCAAGAATATTCTCTTCAATACTACTTATATCGTCAGTTCTATTATTTATAACTGCTGTTGATAATCAATATGAGCTAAAAGAGTATAAAATAAAAATTATACTCTGTTCCTTCTTATTATCACAGTATTGTTTATCAACAATGATGTTATGGCATACTATAGACGGTATTTTTTATGCAAGCCTAGGAGTTTATTTTACATCTCTATTTTCTAAAAAAAGAAATATTACTTACCTAATACTTGCAACTGTTTCATTTTGTTTATCGGTACTTGCCAAACAGAATTTTTTAGCTCCGTTGATGTTGTTTATTCTACTAAGTATAGTAATACATAAGAAAAAATCATTATATGCAGTAATGGCAAGTGTTATTTTTTTTCTTTGTGTACATTATATTTTTGAAGTCATTGGAGTGTCATCAAAGTTTTACAGTTCCATATCTGGCAAAACTCAATTAATTGATATTCTGAACAGCTCTGTTTTCCCCTATATAAATTGGATTAGCTCAAAATATTTTTTAGCATTAGCTTTACTTAGTTTGATTTTTACTTTTTTCCTTAAAAAATTTACAAAAAAAAGTAAAGATATATATATTTTGTCATTGCCAATTTTAGGCTCGTTCTTATTTGTTATTTTTTATAAATTTGGCGCAGTAGATCCAATTAGATTATTTAGGTTAGATCATTTTATTCCTTTTATAATAGCTTCTAATTTTATTTTTATTTTTATAAAATCTAAAGAGAAAACTAACTTAATTAATAAATATCAATTGCTAATATTAGGTTTATCAATATCTTGGTGTGCTGGTGTTAGCTGGGGGTTTAATTCCCCTTTATTATTTTCTGCTCCTATAATTGCTTATTTCTTTATAATAAAAAATAAGGTTGATAAGAGATTGGTTAATGTTATGTTACTAGTATCTTTCATTTATACTTTTAAGATATTAACTCCCTACAGAAACCCGACTATTGATGAGCTATCCTATGATATGGGCGATATCTCGAATAAATCATCAGGGATACTGGCATCTAGAGAAACATTAGAAAAATATCGTGAGTTAGCCAATTTAAACAATAAATATGATTTAGACACTAGTACTGTTTTTCCATCAATGCCTTTAGCTCATTATCTATTTAATAAAAATAACCCTTATTACATAGATTGGGCTATGGATATCGAGTCAAATTTAAGTAAAATTGAAAGCATCAATATTATTAATTCATGCTGTACTTATGTTTTTATTGAGAAAAAAAGAGTTGGTCATCCTATAGGCTTCCCGGGCACAAGATTCTACTCCTCCATTAGTGATTATGTTTTAAGTGAATGGAAACTTATTGAGGAGCTAGATTACTTCTCAGTTTACACAAAAAAGCCTATTGATAATCATGTATTAAATTAAAAAAGCTACTTTTAAGATCTGATAAATATTATTAATTAACCTCAGATCAGCATAAGCATATCTTTTTCAAGCCGAGCCACTTTAGCTCGGCTTTTTATCTTGAATGGTATGAGATAATACACCAGGGTGAGAACGTGAACATTTTATTAACAGCTAAGCCCTAATCACCTTATCTAAATATTCAGTGTCCATCGCAGCGCGGCGTTGTTTTCGTCGAAAGCGATCAATCAGGGGTTAGATCGCCCCACTCACGCTAAATCGGATGTAAAAAAATTGTCGCTAAATTTCACTTTCCAATTTCTTGGGATCAGATCTTTTTAAGGCCGGTATTTTCGGTTTCTAGCCCCTTCAATCTGGCCATCATGGACGCGTCCATGCAGCCAAACTTGGCGCGCCATTTATAGAAGGTAGCCGAACTCATACCATGCTCACGGCACAGGGCGCCTGCTTCGGCCTGCTTCGGCCTGCTTTAAGATTGCCAGTATTTGACTGTCGCTAAATTTTGATGTTTTCATGCGGAATCTCCTGCGTTTATGTTGCGAGTAAATTCTACTTCAGACGTCAGTTATTTTTAGGGGGTATTACCCTCAGGGTTACGTGATGCTCTCTAACGGTACCATTTAACTTGACCCCTACAAATTTACTAGAGGTCAACTCATAAATGTTAGCCTTGACCCCTAATATCTTTATCTAAGCGGGTTTATCTGCGCTGGAATAATCACCTATTTGACTCTTTTGAGAAAAAAGCCCTTTGAGCTTTTCTACCAATAAATAATTAACGGGGATCAGTAACAAGGTGATAAAGGTCGCAAATAAAATACCAAACCCTAACGAAACCGCCATAGGAATTAAGAACTGTGCTTGGGTCGATTTTTCAAATAATAACGGCATTAAACCAATAAAGGTGGTTAAGCTGGTGAGCATTACAGGGCGAAAACGCGATGCTCCCGCAGTGAGTACAGCATCCATTAACTCACGCCCTTCTGATCGTTTTTTATTAATAAAATCAACCAATACTAAAGAGTCATTCACCACCACGCCCACTAACGCGAGCATACCTAACAAACTCATAATGGTTAGTTCCATGCCCATAATCCAATGGCCCATTACGGCACCTATCATGCCAAATGGGATAACGCTCATCACAATTAAAGGCTGCAAATACGATTTAAACGGAATCGCGAGCAAGGCATAGATTATAAAAAACACAAATAATAACGCCCAAGTGAGAGAGTCAAACGACTCGCGTTGCTCTTTCGCTTCACCTTCTAATGAATGTGTCACACCAGGGTACTGCGCTACTAATTGATCTAAATACTCTTTTAAATCAGCTTGTAGCACTGTCATATTGGTTTTCTCTTTTTCAATATCCGCTCTTACATTCACAGTACGATAACGGTCAATACGGTAAATCGTGGTTGGGCTTTGCCCTGCCTTGAGCGTTGCAACATGCGACAATGGCACTGCACCGCCGCTTGGTGTATCAACTAAAATATTTTGTAAGTCGGCAATTGAGCGGCGCTCTTCAATCGGTAAACGCACCATCACGCGCACATCATCACGGCCGCGTTGAATACGTTGCACTTGCGAGCCAAAAAACGCGCTACGGACTTGGCTCGCAATGGCAACACGTGTGAGCCCCAGCGCTTGCCCTTGTGGTGTGAGCTCAATTTGCAGCTCTTGTTTACCATCTGACAAACTATCTGCGATATCAAACACTGTGGGGTAGGTAGCTAAACGCTCTTTTACGCGCGCTGCCACTTCTTTAAGCGTATCGAGGGATTGGCCATTTAACTGCACGTCAATAGGATCGGACGAGCGACCAATTTCAGCACGAAACGTTAAGCTTTCAGCTCCAGGGATCACCCCAATTAAATTACGCCATTCAGCCACAAGTTCACGAGAGGATATATCGCTTGAACGTTGCTCTGGTGGAATAATTTCAAAACGCACGCCACCGGAATTTGATGCCCCACCTCGCCCGCCTGTGGTCGCTAAAATATTCATGATGACACTTTTACCACTGTCTTCATCAATGTACTTTTCTTGTAGTTCATGTGCTTTGTCGGCCATTCTTAAAATGAATTTATTAGTCACTTCAAAAGGTGTACCCGCCGGCAGGGTTAAATTAACCCGCACCGTTTCACTTGGAATGCGCGGGAAAAAGATAAACTTAGTCCAACCGCTCGACATCAAGGCAATAATGACAAAGAAAATCCCGATAAAGCCCATTAAGGTGCTCATTTTGTGGCGTAAGACCACTTTGAGTAGCGGCTGGTAATAACGCAAAATGGCATTTTCAAAGCCATCAGCAAAGCGTTGTTGCAGTTGCTCTAACTTATTTGAATTTTGTTTTTCATGACGCATTTTTAAATATTTTAAATGCGCAGGCAGTACAAATTTAGACTCAATCAGTGAAAACAATAAAACAGGAATAACAATAAACGGAATTTGCGCAAACAATGCGCCACGCGCACCATCAATAAAGGCAAGCGGTAAAAAGGCCGCGACGGTGGTTAATACCCCAAACGTGACTGGCGTTGCGACTTCTTGTGTGCCGCGGATAGCCGCGAGCTCACCCGATTCAGCGGTTTTTAAATGGGTATACACGTTTTCGCCCGTCACAATCGCATCATCAACCACAATACCGAGCACTAAAATAAAACCAAATAAGCTCATGATATTGAGCGTGACGCCAAATATTGGCATGGCGATAAACGCGCCCATGAACGAAATGGGAATGCCAATAAACACCCAAAACGCTATGGCTGGGCGCAAAAACAAGGTTAACAACGCCAACACTAAAATACCGCCTTGTAAGGCATTGGAGGTCAGGGTTGCAATACGATTTTTAACAACTTGAGAGTCATCATCCCAAAAACTCAGTTCAAATCCTTGTGGCAAGGAGTCTTGACGTTGTTCAATATATTGTTTTACTTCATCAGCGACCTCAATGGCACTTTGCTGACCAATACGGTAGACATCAATAAAGGCCGCCTGCTTGCCATTAAAACGGGTGCGTACTGGGGTTTCTTCAAAATCATCTTTTATGATCGCAATGTCACTTAAGCGAATAATTGAACCATCAGGATTGGTTTTAATCGCTATTTTGGCAAATTCATCTTTGCGATACGCTTGGCCTTTTGAGCGAATAAGAACGTCACCCCCTGAGGTTTTTAAATTACCCGCTGAAACATCGGTACTTGAGTTGCCAATTGCCGCAGCCACTTCTTTTAACGATAAATCGTATTGACGCAGGCTATCTTGTGAGATTTCAACGGCTATTTCGTAATCTCGTACGCCACTTAAACTAACCTGAGTCACATTGGGTAAGCGTAGTAAATCGTCGCGCACTGTTTCGGCAAATTCGCGGGTTTCTTTTTCACCATAGAGGCTGGCAACCGTCACGGCTATTACTTCACGTTTGCGCTCAGCTAAGGCTACGATTGGCTTTTCAGCATCCGCAGGAAAGGTATTAATTGCATCAACCCGACTTTTAATATCGGCAAGCATTTCACGGGGATCGTAACCGGTATCAACCTCAATTGTGACCGATGCTGAGCCTTCAGATGAACGGCTCGATATTTGTTTTACCCCTTCTAAATCTTGCACTGCTTCTTCAATTCTAATTGCAACGCCTTGCTCGGTATCTTCAGGGGTGGCACCGCGTAACGAGACACTGATACTAATACGATCGGTTTGAAATGAGGGAAAAACCTCTAAAGGAATTTTAGTTGAAAGACTAAAAAGCCCAGCGAGCAAAATACAAATCATGAGTAAATTTGCGGCAACATGATTTCGAGCAAACCAAGCAATCATACTTTAACCCCTTGATATTTATTTGTTATACCGAAATTCATTTTATTGACCTTCTTTTTCAGCACGGGCTTTTTTGCGCTCGGCCATTAACTGCTCCACGGTGATCCCCCGCTCTTTGGCCATTTGCTCAAGCTTGGCTCTACGTGCAGCTTTATCATCTTGTGGCGCAGCACCAGAGGTTTCATTTTGTACTTTCACTGGCGTGCCAGAACTCACTTGCCCAAGGGGTGTTAGTACTAATTGTTCGCCCTTTATCAGGCCGTCAGCCACAATAGCATGCTCCGCATTTTGCCAACTTAACGTGATATCTTTACGCTTTAACACACCATTTTCGACGGTGTAGACATAACTACCCTGATAAATCGCGCTGTTAGGGATCACAATCACATCAGAGAGTGTTTTACCTTTAATTTTGGCGCTGACATATTGGCCAATTTTAATCGGTGAAATTTGATTTAATTTTGCTTGATACGGGTCGTCAATTTGCGCCACCACATAAAGTTGCTGTGACTGGCTATCAATCGCACTTTCGGTGCGAACAACTTGCCCTTGCCATGTTTGTGCTTGTACTAAATCGGATTTAAAGGTGACATGGCTGCCAACGGGGGTTTGTGCGACATCGCGATACTGCTCTGGTAATTCGATAAGTTGTAAATCTTTATTTTTGATTGGTAGACGAATCTCAACATAATCAACTGCATAAATATCAGCAAGCTGGGTATTGTTATTCACGACCTGACCTAAATCGACGCGTTTCTTTAAAATACGCCCTGCATACGGCGCAATAATTTGGGTGCGCTCTAAGGTGAGTTGTGCTTTTTCAAGTTGCGCCTCAGCTGATAAGACCTTGGCTTTCGCTGCTTCTAATTGCGGTTCACGCAAAACTAAGGCATTAGCTTGTTGGCCATTGCCTAGGCGTTGCCAATCTGCCAGCGCTTGTTTTACTCGTGCTTGCTCTTCAAATAAGGCTTGCTTGGCCGACATCAAGCTAGATTGCGCAATTTTTACTTCGGCTTTGTGATCTCTGTCATCAAGCTTGACTAACACATCACCGGCCTCAAAAAAACCACCATCACGAAACTGACTGCTAACGTCGTTAATCTGACCACTGGCTTGTGCAACAAGCACGCTTTGTGTACGCGGCTGCACAACGCCAAAACTATCAATGATCACCTCAAAAGTTTGGCCATTAATAAGCTGCGTCTCAACAGACATTTGAGCTGGTTTTGCCGCCATACCACGGGCTGGTTTTGGTGGGTTTTTAACAATAAGTGCGATAAGGGCCACTGAAGCAAGAACTACAACAAAAGGTAACGTGTTTTTTTTATTTAATTTCATACTGTTACTTACTCTCTACAGATTCAGATGGCACATCAAATGCACCACCTAACGCTAGGTGTAAATTAATCCGATTGCTTAGCAACTGACTTTTTATTTGAATGACGGAACTTTGTGCATCAAACGCACGCTTTTGCGATTCAAGCACTGTGGTGTATTCAACTAAACCACTTTGATACTGCTCAAAGGCCAAGGTTTGTGCAGCTTCAGCATTTTCTTTTGCGCGTACGGTCGTGATATATCGCTGCTGCAAGCTTTGCTCTGTCGTGAGCCCATTTTCAACATCACTAAACGCATTAAACAAAGTATCTAGGTAATTTTGTTCGCTGATTTGACGCTCTAAACGAGCGCGCTCTTGTTCTGCGGCTAATTTACCCGCATTAAAAATAGGGGCTGTTATATTGCTAACTAATGACCATGCAAGCGAGCTTGGCGACAACAACTCTTTGAGATCGGAGTCACTATTGCCCAATGATCCGGTTAATTTTAATGCTGGAAAACGTTGTTTGTGGGCATAAGCGACATTGGCATCTTTAGCTAACAACTGATACCAACTGGCAACCAATGCAGGCTTTTGAGTTAATAGATTAGCTGGCAAGCCTAAACTAATGGTGCTTTCGAGTTTGGGCAGGTCGGCGTTTACGGTTAACTCACCCGCAGGATAAGCGCCTGTAAATCGCTCTAAAATGCGCTTTGCTTTTATCAACTCAGCTTGTTGTGTTGCTACTCGCGACAGTTCGTTATTTACTTCATTACGGGTTAAATACACATCAAGAGCCGAATTTAGGCCTTGCTCATAACCAGAGGCAATAATATGTAAGTTTTGCTCAGAATTAGTAGCTCGTTTTTGATACAACTTTAATAATTGCTCAGCCTCAATCACTTTAAACCAAGCGCTTGCTACTTGCGCTACTAAGGTTTGCTTGGATTGTGTGAATTGCGCTTGTTCTGCTAAAAAGTCTAAATTTGCTTGGCGATCGGCATCTGATAACTTTCCCCATAAATCAAGTTCATAACTCAGGTTTAAATTTAAAGAATGAGTTGTGCTCAGCGCTTCTGTTTGGGTATTTTTAGTGCGCGATGAGCGTAGTGACATATCAAATGAAGGCCAAAATACAGCACCACTGACAATCAGTTGCTGCTCTTTGATTGCGACTTGTAATGCTTTAGCTTGCAAAGCATGGTTTTTACTTAATGCTTGTTGCACTAATTGCACTATTTGTTCGTCACCAAATTGGGCTAACCAGTTATCTTGCACAGCCATAGAATCCGACTTTTGCCGCCAATCTGCAGGTAAATCGATCGATTCTTGATAATTTTCGGCTAACTTAGGAATACTCATACAACCTGATAAAGCCAAGCAAAGACTTAATGCGATGGGTTTTTTTAATAAAACGCCCATTTAATTTTCCTGTTAGTAATTAATGCAGACTCACTAAGTGTACTGGGTCAGTTTCTTAGCACTCAACAAACTTTACATACACTTACATTCAGCTTGTTAATTTAGATCAATTTCAACAAAAAGTTATTTACATTTTTTAAACTTGAATTAACAAAAACAATCCCAATCTCACAACAAGACAACGTATTACAACCTAATTAATCTAAGTGGTAAAATTCAAAAAAGCAGCAACTTAAGGAGTTGCGACGAAGAGCTGAGAGTGGAATCAATGGTTATTTAGTAGATTTAACATTACACAGGAAATAGACCGTGTTACTTAAATGGATTTATATATTTTTAAGCGCATGCTTTATTGCAAGTGGTTGTTATCACGACAGCAATCATGACAACACAATACAAAAAAGTGTCTATCATGCTGAGCAGCTACAAAAACCAAGTTCGACCTGTGCTTTATTAACGTTAAAAAACAAACAGGCATTAGCGATACCCAATGTCTTTAATAGTCTCGTAACTCAAATAACTGACTTTTATAGTGTTATTTATCCACCAAACCAAATAACCCATTACGCATCATTTTTACAGCGCTTTTTAATTAAAAAACAACTGCAAATCCAATAACTCAGCACTGTGCCTTTAAATAATTATCGAGTGAGTTTGTCAGGTGACCTCAATAGAGCACCTAATTTCACTGCTTGATAGCTATTCCAACCTCACATTCAATTTAAACCACCTATCACATCGAGATGGCTATGATCATTGCGCATTTTTATATTTGCACTCTTTTTTATGCAATAACACCTTATTTTACTGAGCAAAATATACTAGAGCTCACACTCTTAATTATTTACATGTTACCGATAAGCTTTTTTATACTTTTATCATTTAGTTTCAGCCCATTAATTAAAGCGGCAAAAAAACAAAAGGCACTGGCCTTTGCTTTAGGCTCTTTAGTACAAATGGTGGTGCCAGACCCTTATGTTGAACGAACAATAAAAATTGTTGTTGAACAAAAACAAACTAAACGAAGCCAAGTGCAAGCAAAAGAAAGAGAAAGAGAAAGAGAAGGTAAATCACCCTAGTAAAGGATAAATACCCACCTAGACGACTGATTTAAAAACGAACAACGTTAGATTAACACGCAATAGGCCCGCTATTGACGCGTTGATCTGTCTAGCAACTTTTAAATGTCGAAGGAAAAAGATAAACAACAGAGGCTATACCAATCGACATAAATATTTGAACAATTTAACGAATTAAATCACGCTATAACGTCGTTAAAAATTTTTTATTTAGAACAACTAGATATAAAAATTTTTGCCTAGTTATAGCGCAATTTTCTTGTCATTAAATAGACCCCATATCTACGCAGATTGGTATTAAATATAAAAATGAATACTTTTAATATTTTTTGGACATAAAAAAAGCCAAACATTTGTTTGGCTTAAATTAATGGTGCCTCGACCCGGAATCGAACCAGGGACACGAGGATTTTCAATCCTCTGCTCTACCGACTGAGCTATCGAGGCACATAACTGTGCAGGCTTTACGCCTTTCTAACATAAGGCTAGATAATAAATGGTGCCGATTAACCGAGTCGAACGGTTGACCTACTGATTACAAGTCAGTTGCTCTACCAGCTGAGCTAAATCGGCACACTAATTTTTTCATTAATCTTTGGTAGATTAATGGTGCCTCGACCCGGAATCGAACCAGGGACACGAGGATTTTCAATCCTCTGCTCTACCGACTGAGCTATCGAGGCACATAACTGTGCAGGCTTTACGCCTTCTAACATAACGTTAGATAATAAATGGTGCCGATTAACCGAGTCGAACGGTTGACCTACTGATTACAAGTCAGTTGCTCTACCAGCTGAGCTAAATCGGCACACTAATTCGTTCATTAATCTCTGGTAGATTAATGGTGCCTCGACCCGGAATCGAACCAGGGACACGAGGATTTTCAATCCTCTGCTCTACCGACTGAGCTATCGAGGCACATAACTGTGCAGGCTTTACGCCTTTCTAACATAATGTTAGATAATAAATGGTGCCGATTAACCGAGTCGAACGGTTGACCTACTGATTACAAGTCAGTTGCTCTACCAGCTGAGCTAAATCGGCACACTAAAACGGTATGTACTATTGCAAGTACGTTATGACGCTAAAAGCACCAAAACTTAATTTATCACTAAGGATGGTGCCCAGACCCGGAATCGAACCAGGGACACGAGGATTTTCAATCCTCTGCTCTACCGACTGAGCTATCTGGGCATGCGGCGTATTAGACGTTTTTTGCTTTTCTAAGTCAACACCTTTTTTATCAACAAAGTTCGTTTGCGCAATTTTCAAACGAAGTGACTATTAAGTGATTCATTATTAGAGAAATAGCATTAAATTATCTCCTAATGAAAATGTTTTTACTATGCTCTTATAGGCGAGTGCCTATCATAATTAACTCAAAAGTGTTGTATAAAACAAAATAGTACTAAAGTTTTCAATAAAAATAATCACTTAGTATTAGACTCAATCAATAAATTACAATATATTCGTACAAATTATGCGGGTATAAAAATAAAACAACTAGGGAATATCAACAAATATGAATCGTCGATCTCTTTTTCCAATTAAAGGATTGCACAGCTTAATAGCTATATTATTTGTCTTAAACTCCAGTCTCATTTATTTGAGCTCCACTTTTTTTCCAGCAGATCATCACGACCTTAACGAAGCTCACTTGATTGATATAGCCGATAAAATAGACAGACCTTTAGCTGATTCAATCAACTTATTTGGCTACAATACTGCAATTCAAATTCTCTTCTCTGCCAAAGCAATTAATCCCTCATTGAATTTTCACCTATACAAAAAAAATAAAAATGATGAATTACAATTGGTTAGTCAAACTTTAACCAAAGAATTATTTCCATCTTTGTTAAATAAAACAATTGATCTACCAGGCCTTCTCACAAGGCAGCATTTATTAGAAATAAACGGTAATGTGATGGGGTTATTAGTCATTGAATACACCCGCACTGAAAAGAGCTTCACGCTATTTTGGTTGATGCTAAGTTTGAGTGTGGCTGTATTAATCATAAGCCTTATTACTGTGCCTCTTTTTGTAAACAAACGAATTAAAGAAAATACAACGCGTTTAGAAGGTGAAATTAATCTGATCACAGATAAAAAAGATTATCATTTAACCGTCTCGACCGACTTAGGCATTGGTCTAAATAAAATTGCTGAGCTTATCAACCAATTACTCAATAGCGTAAAAGAAAGTGAAGCTCTACATTTAGCGGCTGAAGATAAACTGCACGGCTTGCAACTGAGTTTAGAAAATCAAGTTCTGACTCGTACTCAGGAGCTTGAAAAAGCCATTACCAGCGTTAAACAAGCGAATGAAACCAAAACCACCTTTTTAGCAACAATGAGTCATGAAATTCGTACCCCAATGAACGGTATTATTGGTACGATTGATTTACTCAGACACACCGAATTATCTGGCCCTCAAGTTCGTCTAAGCAGCATTATTCGAGACTCCGCCTTTTCGTTACTCAGTATTTTGGATGATATTCTTGATTTTTCTAAGATTGAAGCCGGCAAACTAAAAGTTGATTTAATTCCACTTTCTGTACAACAAATTGTTGAAGAAGTAGCGCGGGTTATGTCTTCAATCGCACATAAAAATGGCTTAGAACTCAATTTATTCATCGATCCGAATATTCCAGAAGGGTTACTCGGAGATCCTATTCGGGTACGCCAAGTTATATATAACTTATGCAGTAACGCAATCAAGTTCACAAGTTCTACTGATAATAAAAAAGGCAAAGTATCGATAGATGTCACGTTGAGCCAAAAAACACATGACTTTAATACTGTTGATTTCAAAATCAGCGATAACGGCCTTGGCATGACCAAGCAACAACTTGGCCGTATTTTTCAACCTTTTAGCCAAGCTGAAGATAGTATTACTCGTGAATTTGGTGGAACGGGCCTTGGTTTATCAATTTGTAAAAGCTTAACTGAGCTCATGTATGGCCAAATTAAAGTATCGAGTGAGCCAGGAATTGGTAGTGAATTTTTAATTTCAATTCCATTTACTTTGAGTGATGAGGCTAAAGTTGAGCATAAAAACCGTTTAAAAGGCAAACACATTGCCTTTTATAGCCCTGATAAATTAAAAAATCAGCAAGTGAAACACTATTTGGATTTTTTAGGCGCGACTGTTTTTGAATTTACCAACATTGAAAGCACGGAAAGCTGGCAAACAACAGATAAACTTATTTGGTTACTTGATGGCGTCAGCGATATGGAGGTAATCAATAAACAATTACGCCGTTTAGCATACTTATTAGAAGAGCATAACCAACAAGTGATTGTGCTTAGCAAGCTAAGTGAAGCCAAGTTAACATGCAAAAATGTATTTTATTTAAACGCACTGCCTTTATGTAAAAGTAACTTATTTAATTCATTATTAATTGCTGCGGGCTTACACCAACCCAAAGCCAGTCAGTTAGCAAAATCAATTAATCAATATCAATCAGGCGAACGTGCAATAAAAAACAGCCAACTTGTTTTGCTCGTTGAAGACAATATCATGAATCAACAAGTGATCACCGAACAGCTTCATTTATTAGGTTATGGTGTAGAAGTTGCTAACGATGGTGAACAAGGTTTTGAGATGTGGCAAAAAGGTAATTACTCGTTAATTTTAACTGATTTGCATATGCCAAAAATGTCAGGGTACGACTTAGCTAAGCGCATTCGCCAAGAGGGCCCGTATCGTACCGACTTAGTCAAAGATAGTATTATTATCGCCATTACAGCAAATGCGCTCAAAGGAGAGCGCGAAAAGTGCTTATCTTTTGGTATGAATGATTACATCACCAAACCAGTTGAATTAAATGTATTAGAAAAAATAGTTGCTCAATGGCTACCGATTGAAGCGCCAAAACAAGCACCTTCGCCAGTAAACCTAAAACGATTAACGTCTTATATCGGTGAAGATAAATCACAACACCAGCATTTTTTAACCATGTTCCTTGAGCATGGCAACAGTATTATTTTACAGATAAAAAATGCAGTAAAACATGATGAAATTGACGAAATACAAGCTGTTGCCCACCAATTAAAATCAATAGCCAACACTATCGGTGCTTATAAACTGGCAGAGTCGGCTGATTTGCTAGAGCTTGAATGTGAAAAACAAATGGTAGAACCACGTACTGTGGGCCATCTTAGAGATGATATCGAGCAACACTTTTTTGAAGTGCAAGAATACATCAATCAGTTGCTACAAAAAGAATAAATATGAGTCAGTAAAAATGTAAAAAGAGAGCTTTCGCTCTCTTTTTTATACCGGTTTGTAGCCTTCTATTTCGACATCTTTGCCTTCAAATAAAAAACCAACCATTTGTGTTTCTAAAAAACTACGGTGCTCTAAATCCATCATATTGAGGTGTTTTTCATTTATTAGCATGGTTTGTTTATGTTGCCACTGTGCCCATGCTTCTTTCGAAATATTGTTAAAAATTTTCTCACCAATTTCACCTGGGTAAAGTTGAAACCCTAAACCTTCGGCTTCTTTTTGTAATTTTTGACAAAAAACGGTACGTGCCATGGTATATCCTCAAAAGTCTAATTGGGGGTTATTCTAAAACCGTTTTCGGTTTAATGAAATCTTTTATCAGTTTCTTTGTTGGTGTTGCCAAACCGACTTTAGGCTGATGAGTTAAATCATACCAAAATTGACCAGTTTCATTGATACCCGCAGGCTCCATGCTTAGCTCAACAACAACTGGATTAATCGTTAATTTAAAGTGGCTAAATACATGGGTAAAACTATCTTGGTAAATTAATTGCTCACTGATTTGATGCTGAGCTAAATACGCTTGCATTAATTCTTGAGTCTCAAATTCAAAAAAGCAATGTAATCCCCCCCAAATACCGGCATTTGGGCGGCGCTCCATCAGCACACTTTGCTGATATTTTAAAATCAGCATGTAGCATGACTTTAATGGTACTACTTTTTTAGGTTTACTATGAGGAAATTGCTTCACTACATTATGCTGATACGAACCACATTCCTCTTTTAGTGGGCAAGGTTCACAGTCAAATTGGCTACGAGAACACAAACTTGAACCCAAATCCATCATTGCTTGGTTAAACTGGGTTACATTGTCCACAGGAGTGATTTGCTCAGACAGACGCCACAAAGTATTTTCAACCGCTTTGTTCCCATACCAGCCTTCAACCATAAAAAAACGCGCTAAAACACGTTTCACATTCCCATCTAAAATAGGGTGATGTTGCTGCAAAGATAGTGACAAGATAGCGCCGGCTGTTGAGCGTCCAATTCCTGGTAGCGCAATCACATCGTCTATTTTTATAGGAAACTGCCCGCCATAATTATCAACAATTAACTTTGCAGTTTTATGTAAATTACGCGCACGCGCATAATAACCAAGACCAGTCCAATGATGTAACACTTCATCTTCAGCTGCGAGGGCTAAGTCTTCAATCGTCGGGAAACGAACCATAAACCGTTCAAAATAGGGGATAACTGTAGCAACTTGAGTCTGTTGCAACATAATTTCAGAAACCCATACTTTATAAGGTGTTTTCGCCAGTTGCCAAGGCAATGTTTTGCGACCATAACACTCATACCAAGCAACCACTTGCTCTGAGAACCAAGTCGCTAATGACCGTTTAACTTCCACTTATTGATTCTTCACATAATAAATTTGTGCGCCAGTCTATTGCGCACGGCAAAAAGGTCAAGGTATTTACTTGTACTTGCGGGATCGAAAAGGGATAATATGCACCCAATTTTGCCCAGGTAATTTAGATATGAGTGAACAGCTTAAAAACTCGCTTGAACAAGCAGAGCAAGACGGAAAATTTATCCGCACCATCCGTAGTTTTGTTAAGCGTGAAGGCCGTTTGACTAAAGGCCAAGCATGCGCCATTGAAGAAAATTGGTCAAAAATGGGCTTAGAGCACAAAAATGGCTTATTAGACTTCACCCAAGTTTTTGGCAATGATAACGACGTCATTCTAGAAATTGGTTTTGGTATGGGCAAGTCACTTGTCGAAATGGCGAAAAATGCCCCAGATAAAAACTTTATTGGTATCGAAGTTCACCGCCCTGGTGTAGGGGCATGTTTAGGTGATGCTGCAGAAGCAGGTATTACAAATTTACGTGTATTCGAACATGATGCTATTGAAGTTCTTGCAGATTGTATAGCTGATGGCTCTTTGGCGGGTTTACAATTATTTTTCCCAGATCCTTGGCACAAAACACGCCATCATAAACGCCGAATTGTGCAACCCGCATTTGCCCAAAACTTGCGCACAAAACTTAAGCTAGGCGGTGTTTTTCATATGGCGACTGATTGGGAAAATTACGCAGAGCATATGCTTGAAGTAATGCAGGTTGCTGAGGGATATAAAAACTTATCTGAGCAAAACAATTACGTTCCACGCCCAGAGTTTCGCCCACTCACTAAGTTTGAGCAGCGCGGCCATCGCCTTGGTCATGGCGTGTGGGATTTAATGTTTGAGCGTATTGCTTAGCTCTGTATTTTAAAAAGCCATTTAACCTTTAAATGGCTTAATAACTACTATTATTGAGAGAAAAATGAGCCACCTATCAAATCCCAGCCAAGTATTACTTCGCAATCAAACGGCCCTTATTGCCGATTCAATCTTAGTAATTAACTTTGAGCAAGACGCGCTTCTCTCACAACTCGTAGACATTAACCCAAATAGCTCGATTACAGCGTTTACAAGTAATTTTGCCAACGCTAGCTGGGCTAATACCTTAACGAACGTTAATATTGTTTTAGACGCTCAATTACCGACATTATCACCTGATTTAATTATTTATTATTACCCGAAAGCAAAACCAGAAGCATTAATGTGCTTAGATAATATCGCCGCAATTAGCCACGAGCACACTCGATTATTAATCGTTGGTGACAACAAAGGTGGCGTAAAATCAGCTGAGAAACAACTCAAAAACAAAAGCATGTTTTGCAATAAAATTGACTCTGCTAGACATTGTAGTTTGTATCAATTTAGTGGGCTCACGCTGCAAGATAACTTTGAATTAACCAACTATCAAAAAACATTTAAAGTCACCATTGATGATACTACTATCGATGTGATCAGCCTGCCTGGTGTATTTAATCATGGTGAGCTAGATAGCGGCACGGCACTGTTACTTAAAACAATAACAACTCCAGAAGCTGGCACTGTACTCGATTTTGGTTGTGGTGCAGGTATTATTTCAGCTTATTTAGGAAAGAAGAATCCAAAGCTTGAGTTTGTTTGTATTGATGTCAGTGCATTTGCAACAATAGCAACTTCGATGACTCTTAAAGCAAATGGCGTAAAAGGAACAACCCTACTAAGTAATGGTTTAAGTGAACTCAATAATAAAGTGAATCACATTGTAACCAACCCTCCCTTTCATACGGGTTTGAATACTGATTATCAAATTACAGAAGGTTTTATAAAACAAGCAAAACAATTTATGCACCCCAAAGGAACATTAAATTTAGTCGCTAATAGCTTCTTAAAATATCAGCCATTTTTAGAACAAGAATTTGGGAGCTATACCCAAGTTGCAAAAAACAACCGCTTTACTGTTTATAATGCCTACAATTAGTTTTTAAAGATGTTTCATAGTAAAAGTAGCATCGTTAATTTTATCGACTCGAACTTGCAAAAATAACTAAGTCTATCTAATGTCTAGCTATATTTGCCACATCATTTTTGCCTTAGGTATTGTTATTGCTAATTAACCGATTTAGCTTTACCATCGAAAAAGTGAATTAAAACATAGGCTCCCCTATAACTATATGCTTGCTGTCGGCAATACCACTAGCATAAGAAAAGCGCTGATCAGAACGGTAATGCTGATCACCACCTTATGCCTTATTCTCTCTATTTCTGTATCGACCTACCTTGATATCGAAAAGCAACGAAGTTTTGCCCTAGAAAAATTAGTAACTTATGCCGACATCATTGCATTTAACGCTCAAGTATCGCTTTTATTTAACGATAGAGAAACTGAACAAAAGCGTTTAGAAGGCTTTAGAGCGGCAACTGTTATTGAAAATATTCACATATATAAAATCGATGAATTTACTGATGAAATTACTTTTTTCACCAGTTTTAACGCAACCAATATCCCTCCTGTTCCGACTCGTGAAAATAGATTAGTGAATGCCACAAAACCTATTTTTATCGAAAATCACATCGATATTGTTCGTCCAATTGCTTTTGAGGGGATCACCCAAGGTTATGTGTATATTCGAGGTGGCTTAGGCGCACTTAATAGTTATATCAAAGAAAAGCTTATAATAAATGTCGTTGTAGCCCTATCCGTTTTAAGCTTGGTTTTTTTGATTACTATTAGGATACAACGTCGCTTTACGCTGCCAATAGAAGCGCTATCAAAACTAGTTCAAGATGTGTCTCGTAATAAAAATTATGATGTGCATGCCCCTCACGCTGAAATATCAGAGCTTAACCAATTAGGTAACAATTTAAATATTCTTTTTTCGCGCACACAAAATCAATTAGAAAGACAGCGTAAAGATGAACAAGAAATTCGCCAACTTAATCAAAACCTTGAAGAAAAAGTTAACCACCGTACGATAGCACTCAAAGAAGCCAATCAAGAGCTTTTAAATACTCTTGAGCGTATGCATCAATATCAAAATAAAATTGTCGAAAATGAGAAAATGGCTTCATTAGGCCAAATGGTGGCAGGCGTTGCGCATGAAGTTAACACACCTATCGGACTTGGGGTTACCAGTTCAACCCTATTGAGAGATAAATTATTTGAAGTTCAAGCGGCATTTAAAAATAAAACGCTTACTGCATCACAAATGGAACGCTTCATAAACGATGGGATCGAGAACTTAGACCTTATTTATCGTAATTTAAATCGAGCTGCCAATTTAGTATCAAGCTTTAAACAAGTTGCAGTAAACCAAGATACGGAGCTGAGCACTAAGGTCAATATTCCTAAACTCTTTAACAATGTATTATTAACTATGAAACCAGAGCTCAGTGTTACAGAACATAAAGTGAGCATCAACTGCCCCGAGCAATTAATAATTAAATCAAAAGCAGGTCCTCTTCAGTTAATATTGCAAAATCTAATTAGCAATTCACTTATTCACGGCCTTAGCACAGAATTGCCTGGCAATATAAAAATCAATGTAAACCAGCATCAAAAAGGGATCAGAATTGATTATTTTGATGATGGGAAAGGAATGCCCAGCTTTATTCGTAAAAAAATATTTGACCCATTTGTAACAACTCGCCGAGGTGAAGGTGGCAGTGGCCTAGGTATGCATTTAGTTTATAACCTAGTAACACAAGCGCTTAATGGTTCAATTGTATTGATTGATGAACATGAAAAAGGCGTGCACTTTGTTATTGAACTACCTCTGGATGAGGGGCGATAAAATGAAATATATGCTATGTTGTTTTATCTTCATTATGAGCTTTTCAGCGCAAAGTAAAACAATAGAAGAAGTACGATCTGCTTTTGTTTATCAGTTATCAAAGTTTATAGAGTTTGCTAAACCGATTGATGTCGGCGTGCAGTTTTGTTTCTTTGATAATGAGGTAGGACCCGCTCTTTCTTTAATAAATCGCAAAGATCTCTTAAGCCACAACAAACAAATTATTGTGAATATTATAAAGAATTTTTCAAATGTGGCTGAACTTAATCTACACTGCAATATCATATATGTTGATGATAAAAGCTTTTCGACAGTCGATAGTCAATGGCTCAGTAGTATAAATACCGATATTGTAGTAATTGGTGAATCTGTTAATTTTTTAGAGCTTGGAGGTTTGGCTGCGTTAATCAAGGAAGGGAGTAAAATTAAACTGTATATTAACAGAGCTAAGCTAAATGGAAACCAAACAAAAATAGGCTCCAGATTACTCGCACTAGCTAAATTTTACCCCGAGTAATTTTACTTGTTAACATTTTAAATAGCCCCTATAATCTGCCTATCTACGTTCAATTAACATTTTTTAAATTAATTGTAAACAAAACTTTTCCAAAAGGTTACTAAAAATGCAAACGCCTGTCATTCTGATCGTTGAAGATGAAGACGTAACTAGACTAAACTTAGTTAGTTTATTCGAAGCTGAAGGATATAAAGTTATCGAAGCCATTGATGGTGAAGATATGCACGCAAAAATTTCAGCAAACGATGATATCAATTTAGTTGTGATGGACATCAACTTACCTGGTAAGAACGGACTCATATTAGCTCGTGAATTAAGACAGAAACGTAATATAGGCTTAATTTTCCTTACCGGTCGTGACAACGATGTCGATCGTATTCTTGGATTAGAAATTGGTGCTGATGATTATATCACTAAGCCTTTCAACCCAAGAGAATTAACGATCCGTGCTCGCAACCTATTAACTCGCACTGCAAGTTTAGCTGAAGAAGGCGAAGCTAGTTCTGATGGCGTTTTAACGTTTAATGGCTGGGAACTGGATGAAAATAGCCGCTGTTTAACATCACCAAACGGTGAAGCTAAGCGCTTACCTAAAGGTGAGTATCGTGCATTACGTTTGATGCTTGATTCACCGGGCCGTATTTTTAGCCGCGAACAACTTATTAAACATATGACGGGCCGTGAATTACGCGCTAATGACCGTACTGTTGATGTAACTATTCGCCGTATTCGTAAGCACTTTGAAAGTGATGAAAGTACAGCAGAGCTAATCAGCACCATTCACGGTGAGGGTTACCGCTTTATTGGCAAAATTGATAGCTAATAAATCAGCTGATTTTTGTTAAATATTCTTGAAGGGCGTCTAGCCCTTCTTTTATTTGTACAGGTAATAGATCTATCCACTGCACCAACTGCTCTTTAGAACTCTCTAGAGCTTTATCTTCCATGACTTTAGCAAGTTGCTGCACTTTGAGTAAACCGACTGAACCCGCAGCCCCTTTAAGCTTATGGGCAACTGATTTATATTCATCTAGATTATCTTGAGCTAAAGCTTGTTCTAACTCAGTAAGATATTGAGGCCACAACTTATGAAACAGCTGGCTACTTCTTGAAAAAACACTTACGCCCATCGATTCAACAAAATCATTAATCGTCTCTAAAACTAACAAATCATTTGACTCAATTTGTACCTTAGGCTTTGAGACCTCGACTTCGATCGCACTACCTTGTTTCTTATCAGAAAATAAATCTGAAAACATACGATCCAACTTTAATGTACTAATTGGCTTGGCGAGTGCACCTTGTATTTTAATCCCTATTAAATCTTCTTCCGCCCTTCTGACATTTGCGGTTAACGCCACAATTGGAAGGTGATCAAAACTCGGATCTGAACGAATAATTCGCGCCACTTCATCACCGTTAATATCAGGTAACTGCATATCAAGTAAGATTAAATCCAAATCATCTTCGGTTTCAACAAAAGCCAGTGCATCCTCACCCGTTTCAGCCCAAAGCACTTCATGGCCTCGCTGCTCTAACAGGTTAGTTGCTATTTCTGCGTTAAGTGGAACATCCTCTACCAGCAAGATATTTAGACCACGACCACTATAAGCATTAACATTCGGTGCAGAAGATAACATTAAAGGCACTTCGATTCTAAAACGACTACCGACCGATTGTTCGCTGAACACATCGAGCCTTCCACCCATAGCTGTGATCAAGGCTTTGGTTACTGCAAGCCCTATACCCGAACCTAAAGCATTACCACCTTTAATGTCAGGCACTTTATAGTACATATCAAAAATGCGATTTAAATGCTCTGGTGCAATGCCAATGCCCGAATCAATGACCTCAATCACTAGCCAAGTCTCTTTTATTCGATATTCTCGAATACAGCGCAATTTAACCGAACCTTTGGTTGTAAATTTCACCGCATTATTAATTAAATTCCACAAGACTTGACGCAAACGCGTTGGGTCTAGTTGAGCATAAATGTCCAACACACCTTGTTGCTCAACTAAGAAATCTAAATCTTTTTGCTGTGCAATAAGCCCACCAAAATTTATGACATCGTTTAAGAAATCTGACACATTGACACTTTCGCATGCGATATCGAGTTGATCACGATCGACTTTGTCTAAATCAATAATATCATTGAAAATATTACCAAGGGTTTCTGCGCTGGAGAATACGGTATTACACCAACTACGTTGGTTAGCATTTAAATCGGTCTCAAGTAGCATCCGTGTTAAACCTACAATCCCATTTAGCGGCGTACGTAACTCATGGCTTAAAGTTGCGATAAACTTACCTTTATCTTTAAAGGCCTTTTCTAACGCCTGTTCAGCCTCTTTACGACTGGTAATATCGCGGCCAAAACCTAATAGCCCAATATATTCTTGTTTGGCATTAAAAAAAGGCACCTTACGCATTTCAAACCAACGAACTTCATCATTGACGGGATACTGAACATCTAGGGTCACTGATTTTTGCTGTAACTCAACTTCTTTATCGGTATTGAGTACTGATGGTAATACTTGTGAGCAATATATCTCTTCTGCTTTTTTACCAATGAGCTGTTCGGTAGGGATCCCCATCACTTCAGCAAAAATTCGGTTACACCCAGCAAAATTACCATGCTCATCGCGGTAGTAGAATAAATCTGGGGAGGAGTCCACAATCGAGCGCAGCAACATTCCTTGCTCAGCTAATTCCAGTTGAGTTTTTTTACGCTCAGCTATTTCTTTTCTTAATTCATCAATTGCGCGGCGCTTGGCTTGAAAAGCCATTTTTCGCTCATCAATTTCGCTATTTAAACGCTGGATATTTTCAGTCAACGTTTGGTTAAGCTGCTTACCCTGCAACGTTGCATTTTCTAAATAAGCAAATGAAGCATGCAGTTGCTGGGTAAATTCAATGATTAAATACACAAAAAAAGGAGTCGTTAATGCAAAGAACACCATCACGCCAAGTACATTTAACCAAGCGATCGTGCCATCAAGAATATAATAATAAGTACTAGAAAGGATTAACGCACTGACAAGAAAAAAGAGATAAAGCAGCACGCTTGAGCGCATAACACCAAATTTAGCTACAAAGGCTGATATTAAACGAGCCCAAGGGCTTAACGACGATTCAATCATAAGTGAGCTTTACCCATCCCTTGCACTATTAAAATAAAAGCAGCCTAATTAACTAATATTTTATTACTCACACCACTGAATGAACAGACTGTTTCATTTTTACCATCTAAGAGTAATGCTCCCTGCCGCGCAGTGCTGCTCGCATCTTTAACCAAGTGCAAAGTATAGTTTATTTCTTGGAGCTGACCATTTGCCTGAGCTGAAGATGCTCCGGTATTACACAGCATTTGGTTAAACTTATAAAAGTTATTACGCGCAAATGGCTGAGCTGATGTTACGGTTGGGTTAGCACTATTCAATCGTGTCGCTATTTTCCAACTTGCAATATCATGGGCTATAGCGTTATTTCTTAGTGTAAACTTATCTTGGTGAGTAAAGTAATGACTAACAAACTCATCAACAGCCATTGTCCCGTCTTTTAAAGTACCATTTTGAGTATCAAAAACCCAAAAACCACCACGCCCTATCACTTCAAAATTTAAACTATCACCTTTATCTGAATGCTCAATAATAATGGCGACAGCGGTTTCCTTTTCTAAGCCAAACGCAAAACGCGTATTCGTTGCATAAGCCGTTTTTAATAAACGGGTTTCTCGGGCTAAAGAGGTAATTTGATTATCCAGCACGCCATATGGGAATAAATCTAAAACACCTTGCTGTAAATACGTTAGCGTTTTTTCTGCCTCTAAAGAAATACAATCAACGCCCAAGTTACACGCTTCTGCCGCATTTAAAATTGATGCTGTAGGCTCAATAAATGTTTGCACCCCTTCACCAGACAAAATAGTGTTTTTACTTGCAAGCATATTAACTGACTGGCCTTCAACACCAATAATGAGCTGATTGTTGGCAAGCATTTCTTTTACTTTTAAAAGTTCAGCGCTCACATCTCCTGTCGGAGTATAAAATGCGTGAGAAGTAAGCAAAGGGCTGCCATCTGCAATATAAAGTGCATCAGCCTTTTTTAACTCATTAATCAAACCATCTTTCTTTTTACATAAGTTAAGTTGTTGGCTAAATAAATCTGGGTAAAGAATATCTCTTCTGTAGCTTGCTAACTTTTGTACTTGTAACTGTGCAAGATTGTCACATGCATTGTTATCATAGTCCTTTACAGACATCACAGTTTGCATTGCTGCATCAAGCGGCAACCAAATAGCTTCAAACCCTAGTTGAGAGAAGAGTGCAAAGTAGTAATCTACTTTTTGATATGGATCGCGATTTCCGCCTGTAACAAAGGCTACGCGTGGTTTACGTTTTGAACCCGCCACCTGTTTGGCTTGTTGATAAAACATTTGATAAGCAATTAATGCTGATTCATTTTCGGTTGCCGCTAAATCAACATCTGTTTTTAAACGCTTTGCTGAGCGATTACTTTGTTTTTGCTCTAACAAGTCAAATAAGTTATTTTTTTCAAACTCAAACAAACCAGACCATACATCTCGACCTTTAAATGTTTCATCACCATAAATAAATGAGCTTCGACGTAGAACTCTTACAAAATCACGCTCAGAGAGTTGTTTGTCGTTTACTTCTGGTTTTATGGTTTTTAATAATGCAATTGTTTGCGCTTTTAATTCAGGCTGCTCTGTCCAAGAAATATCTGTAAGTCGTGTGATGGCTTCATCGGTTATAGTGTAAATAGGGCCAAGCTTGGCAGACTCATCAAACCCTTTATCCATTTTAAGTTTCGAACAAAATTGGGTGTTTTCACTTGAACAAACTTCAAGTTGTTGACTAAATAAGAACAAACTTGCTTGTTCTTGTGCGACAGCCGTGTGTGAATAAACAATGGTAGAAAGACAAAAAAACAAATGAGCAAAGGGCTTAGTTTTACGAGTATTCATTTAAAAAACACCATTTTTATTATTATTTTTAAATAATTTAAGTTAAACAATCTGCAAAAATAATGCACACATAAAAGCAATTTTGCATTCTATCAACAACTCAGGTTAGTTAAAAGAATATCCCTAAAATCCAAGGTGATTTTATTTTTTATAAAATAAAATGAATTTCTGCACCTAATATTTGTATTGATAATCATCAAGATACCTACGATCAAATAATACCTGAGTAGACTTGTAAGGTATTTTGCACAAACATGGCTTTTTTTCATTATTGAAAAACAGCCACTGTGTAAATTTTGTTGTAGAATGGCGCGTTTTTCCGCACCGGTTATTTTGGAGTACACCACTAATGCAAAAAATCATGCCTGACATTGCCCACACAGCCGAGGCATTACAAGAAGGGACTTTAGATTGGGTTGGCATGAGCCAAATTGAATTACCTTTAGTGTTGGGCAGTAAAGATTGTGCTGAACAGCATGTTTCAGCCAAAGCGGAGGCTTTTGTTAATCTAATCAGTCCGCAAGCGAAAGGCATTCATATGTCTCGCTTATATTTAGCATTGGATGAGCTATCAACCCAAACATTGGTTACCCCGCTGTCACTTTGCACTCTACTAGATCAATTTATTAGTAGTCATTATGATTTAAGTGATCAAGCGCAAGTTAATCTTAAATTTGATTATCATTTACGCCGCAGTTCTTTACTAAGTGGCAAAACGGGCTGGAAAGCGTATCCAGTTGAAATAAATGCAACCTACAAAGACAATGCCGTCTCTTTAGAGTTAAGCGTAGCAGTGACATATTCATCTACCTGCCCATGCTCCGCAGCATTAGCTCGCCAGTTAATTCAACGTTCGTTTGACCAACATTTTTCAGCCGAGGCCGTTGATAAAGCTCAAGTTTTAGCTTGGTTAGGTACGACTCAAGGGATTGTTGCAACGCCTCATTCTCAGCGCTCTATCGCGCAAATTAAAGTAAAACTAGCTAACGGTAACACCGAATTTGACATTTTAGGGCTAGTTGACGCACTTGAAAACGAGTTAAAAACCCCTGTACAAGCGGCTGTTAAGCGTGAAGATGAACAAGAATTTGCGCGTTTAAATGGTCAAAACTTAATGTTTTGTGAAGATGCAGCCAGAAAAGTAAAGCATGTATTAAACCAAAACAGTACATTTGATGATTTTTGGTTACGGATAAATCATTACGAGTCATTACATGCACATGATGCAGTGAGTATAGCTGTCAAAGGTATTCAAAACGGTTACAAAGCCTAAACCTAAGTAGATTGCAATGCAGATTTGACTCCATTCAGCTCCCTGTAACTCCTCGATATCATTACATTTGACACTGATTATCTGGCACAAAAAGTGCTAGTAGAATGGAAGTGTCAATTTGTTGTCTTGGAGTTTTTATGGAATTTGTCTTGTTATCGATCTTAATTTTAGTTGTCATTGCTGCGGTAATTGCAGGTCGAATGACAGATAACGGTAATCCCTACCCTTTTAAAAGTAAATCAGCCTTATTTACTCAGGTTGAAAAATCCTTTCTTGCTTTACTAGAACAATCTGTAGGTGAAGATTATAAAATCGTCAGCCGCGTTAAACTAGTTGATATTATTGATTTTAAATCAGGAATATCGGTTAAATCTAAACGTACTGCACTCACTAAAGCTAAAAATAAGCAGTTGGATTTTGTACTGCTTGATAAAAACAACTTCAATATTGTTGCGGCTATCGATTTAGTTAACAACAACAATAAAGAAGGCCACAAAGCGCAAAAAGACTGGTTTGTTGGCGGAGCGCTTGAGTCTGCAGGTATTCCGCACATTCGTATGAAAGTCAAAGCAGGTTACAAGGCTTCAGACGTGCGCCAAGCTATTTTATTCAAACTAGGTAAAAAAGCTGTACGCCAACCGATTGTAAAAGCAAAAACAATTATGCGCCCAGCGGTTTTATCTCCGACGCAAATGAAAGCCAGCAACTCGACAGCTCTGGCCCAAATTTAAAAAATCTCAAACGATGCAATCAAAGTCGCCAAGCAAACGGCGACTTTTTCGTTTTTATAAACAAAACTCCCGCCTCCTAATTTCGCATTTTTATTTTGAAGCAGTATAATCAGCTGATGTTGATTTAGGATAACTCTCTATGAAAATTGGTATTATTGGCGCGATGGAGCCCGAAGTGGCTATTTTACGCGACGCGATGACAGATGTAACAAGCACGCAAATTGCTGGTTTTACTTTTTTTACCGGCTTGCTCGCTGATCAAACCGTTACTTTAGTACAGTCAGGAATTGGTAAAGTGGCGTCATGTATTGCAACAACGCTATTAATTGAACGCTTTACTCCTGATTGTGTTATCAATACTGGCTCAGCCGGTGGTTTTGAACAAAGTTTAAATGTAGGTGACGTGGTTATTTCGTCTGAAGTACGTCATCACGATGTAGATGTGACTGCTTTTGGTTATGAAATAGGCCAAGTACCTCAGATGCCGGCAGGCTTTGCCGCTCACCCGACACTCATTAGTGCCGCACAAAAAGCCATTGAAAGCCTGGGCAATATTAAAACTATGACCGGCTTAATCTGTACGGGTGATTCATTTATGTGTGATCCTGTACGCATTGAAACGACTCGTTCACAGTTTCCAACCATGCTTGCGGTAGAAATGGAAGGCGCTGCAATCGCCCAAACATGTCATCAATTAAATACTCCGTTTGTGGTTATTCGTTCGTTATCAGATATCGCAGGTAAAGAATCTCCAGATTCGTTTGAAGCCTATCTAGTAACCGCCTCGGAGAACTCTTCAAAAATGGTCATGGCTTTACTCACTAATCTACAGGGTGTGAGCCTGTAAGTGTGGCTTGATTTTGTCCAACCTTATTTGGACTTAATCATCTTAATGGTGGCAATTTGCGCTGAGCGTTTTTTGCCACTAAGCAAAAGCTACCACCCACTCACACTTTATGCACTTATTACACAGAACATTCACAAACGTATTTACCAAGCCAGTAACCCAATTACATATCAATATCTTGCAGGCTCACTTGGTGCTCTTTTACCTGTAATCTTGGTGCTAATACTGAGTTTTGGAATAATTTCATTTGCCCATTACCCAGAATGGTTTTCTGGGCTAATTTTATATATTTGCCTAGATTTTCAAACACTAAAGAAAAGCTTAAACAAAATCCCCTCCCTGCTAATGCATAATCAAAAGTCCACCGCTCGGGATATTTTAAAACCATGGTTAAGAAGGCAAACCGACACTTTATCGTCTCTGGGGATCATTAAAGCCAGCATTGAAACTCTGACTTTGCGCTTTGCTCGTCACTACTTTGTTATCATTTTTCTATATCTTTTATTTGGGGCTTATGTTGCGCTTGCTTATCGTTTATTAGTTATTACACGACAAACATGGTCTCAAAAAAGCAACCTAAACAGCCCATTACTGTCCCCTGTAAACAGCTTTGTTTTTTGGATTGAATATCTCCCAGTTCGGCTTCTTTGTTTATCTTTAATATTAAAAAGAACCATATCAACACCTTGGCACAACATAAAAAAATATGGCCAGTTTTATTATGATAAAAACAGTGGTTGGTTATTGAGCTCGATGAGCAGCACGTTACAAATTCAATTAGGTGGCCCTGCCTTGTACCAAAAACAGCGTTATGCCAAAATGAGGATAAGCCATCACCCTTTGCCTCAAGTGCATGATTTAAATCGTAGTTTCAATGTGATTAATCAAGTTAGATTATTTTGGTTATTACTCGTTATTTTTTTGGAGATCCTTTTTGTCACGTTTAATTAAAAAATACTTTTTTCCTTTACTACTATGCCAAATATCATTTAATTCCCTAGCGTATGAACGCATTGCAACTTTAGCGCCTCACCTTACTGAATGGGCTTATTCGTTGGGTTTAGGAAATAAAGTAATCGCAGTGAGCGCTTACAGCGATTACCCTGCTGATGCGTTAAATAAACCGATTGTTTCTGATGTAAATGGCATTAATTTGGATGCATTAGTGCGTTTAGAGCCTGATTTAGTATTGGTATGGCAAGGAGGCGTTCAGCAAGGCCAAATAGAAAAGCTTGAACGACTGGGTATTAAAGTACATATCTCGCAACCCTCAAGATTAGCCGATATAAGCTCTGAGTTTAATAAAGTGGCGACACTCACCAACACCCAAGCACAAGCAACTATCATCACTACGCGCTTTGAAAACAAACTGTCAGACCTACGCCAAAAGTATCAAAACCGTGCCAAACAACTGACTTTTTTCCAAGTGTGGAATGCTCCTATTATCACAGCCAATGGGGACAACTGGATCCAAAACTTGCTTGATGTCTGCGCTTTGAGCAACCCTTTTGCCGATCACCAAGTTGCCTACCCAACAGTAAACAAAGAGCAAGTAATGATGAAAAATCCTGATATCATTATCATCTCTGATAAAAATACAAATAGCGGCCAAGGTGAAATATGGCAGCAGTTGCCAATGATTAATGCAGTAAAAAACAAACGTATTTATTATGTCAACCCTGATTACTTACATCGCTATACCGAGCGAGTGCTAATAGGTATTGAGCAGCTTTGCCAGTTAACTGAATTACCAACGAAGTAAAAATTAAAGTTCATCAGTCAATTTAAGATTACCTATACTTACCATTAGGTTGTATTAGGAGGTCTGTATGAACTTTTCTAAGTCGTTAATTCCGCTTTTACTCTGCACCTTTGCTCTGGGTACTTGCAGTGATACTCCCTACCAGTATCGGCAAGTACTCACAATAGCGAACACTGTTGAAGCGCCATTGCTCAGCATCCATCATCATATTCGTTATAGCCCCCGACCGGATGAAACCTTTGAGTTTCCAATTAAAGAAGGTGAAATTGGCCCTTACTTACCACTTTATTCAGGTGATTTAGGCTATCCGTTTGCTTGTTCATCGCTCGAGTCAGGTCTTGGTCAACCTGAAATAGATAATCATGAATTATTAGGTACTCCTGTTTTTAAACAACAAAATGGTCAACTAACGAATCATGTACTGGGTTTTAGTAAAGATTGTTTGGTTAAAACACAAATTCGATTTTATGTCGCAAAAAATGAAAACGAATACCATGAGGTATCTGATTTAACCTCTCTCAAACTCGCTGACTCTGAAATCTTATTACGTGTAGAGCAAGGCTCAATTAATCGTTATATCTACGCCATCATGATGCCGATCGCTGCATCTGAAATAACCGATAGAAAAGCAAGCTCATTGTGGAATAAACGTTTAATTTATCAATTTGCAGGAGGTGTTGGCATTGGTTTTTTGCAAGGAAAACTCGACCCAACCCAACTAATTGAACGTCGTTTTGCCCAATTAAAAAAGGGCTATGCGGTAGTTTCTAGTTCCGGCAATAAAACCAGCTATACCTACAACATGCTACAAGCTGAAGAAACAGCAGTGCGGGTTAAAAAGCAGTTTATTGCCTTGTATGGCGAGCCACTTTATACCGTAGGAATAGGCGGCTCAGGCGGCGGGCTTGCTCAATACTTACTCGCGCAAAATGCCCCAGGATTAATCGATGGCGCACTGCCATTGTATTCCTACCCCGACATGGTGAGCCAAACTCTTTATGCGCTCGATTGTGATTTATTTAATAACTATTATACCTTTCGCAGCGATTTAGCATTTTGGGATAATAGTGAACGAAAATTGGCCATTGAGGGGCTTAACAATAATGAAACCGAACATAAATCGTGGTTTTTTTATCCAATAAACCAACTGCTTCATCTTAAAAAACCTTACTTACCAAAAAATTACAGCGAATGTATAAATGGGTATTTTGGTTTAAGTGCCTTAGTCAACAATCCAGATCAAGGCTTTTTAAAGCCAAACTTTAGCCCTAATGTAAAACGGGTAACCCACTGGAGTTATTGGCAAGACTTAGCCAATGTGTTTGGAAAAGATGATCATGGCTTTGCCAATTCGATTTGGGATAATCAAGCTGTGCAGTATGGCCTAGTTGCACTACAAAATAACCAAATCACCCCTCAGCAATTCATTGATTTAAATTATCAAATTGGTGGCTGGAAACCAGCGCATCAAATGAAACAAGAGCAATTGCTCTTTATTCCGTTTACCAAAATTGGCATTTGGTTAAGCCAGTGGAGTAATCATAATATTAATCAACCAGATGATGGCCCAGCAAAACGCAGCCAAGCCTCTTTAATGGCCATTGAACGTGCATACCGTTATGGCCAAGTATTTTTAGGCTATAACGATATTCCTACCATTGATATCCATCACTATTTAGAACCCGAACTCAATATGCATCATGTATCTACTGCATTTGCGACTCGCCTGCGAATTGCTGCGCAAACAGGCGATATACGCAATCATAAAATTTGGATTGCTGATCCTGCCTACACTCCCCTTGATGAGGCTTTTTCAGCTATGGATAAATGGCTTTTAGCGCCAAAAGATTTAAATCAGGATGAAGTAAGTGATCGCTGCTTTAGTGCTGATGGCACGGTACTCGCGCAAGGTGCACATGTTTGGAATGATAAATGGAATCAACAGCCACAAGGTGACTGCGCAAAACAATTCCCTATTTATTCTAATAGCCGCATTCAAGCCGGTGGTCCGTGGTCTGGTAGTATTTTTAAATGTCATACCGTTTCGGTTGCAACAGCCATAGCCTCAGGTTTTTATGGTAGTCATGATATGACAGCGTACGAAGCGCAGTTAGCGGCTATTTTTCCAGATGGTGTATGTGATTATCGTTTAGGTGACAGTGCCAGACCGCATGATTTAGATGGGAGTAAACCAAATACTTATCCAAGCATTGCCTTAACTAATTGAGTGACCAATAAAATCATTAATAATGGCCAAACCCAGCGACTGATTTTGGCCATTTTTTCAGGTGAATAACGAGGGCCAAAACGCTCAATTAAAGGCAGTAAAATAAGTAACGCACCAAACAGTACAACAATTAAAATCAATGCATTCATAAATCTAAACCACTTAAAAAGCTTATTTTTATTAATACTAACATAAAAAAAGCGGCCTATTGGCCGCTAAAAGTATCTACGTTGGGAGACGTATCACAAACTCTATCCGACAAGGGCAAGTAAAATACCCGCTGCAACGGCACTACCAAGTACACCCGCCACATTAGGCCCCATTGCATGCATTAATAAGAAGTTATGAGGGTTTGCCTCTAAACCGACTTTATTAACAACCCTTGCTGCCATGGGCACTGCCGAAACACCTGCAGCACCAATAAGTGGGTTAATAGGCGTCTTTGAGAATTTATTCATCAAACGCGCCATAAATACTCCAGATGCCGTTCCAATACCAAAAGCTATTGCACCAAGCACTAAAATACCTAAGGTTTCTACGGTTAAGAACTTATCGGCGGCTAATTTAGAACCTACAGCTAAACCTAAAAATATTGTGGTGATATTGATAAGCTCGTTTTGTGCTGTATTCGATAAGCGATCAACCACTCCCGATTCACGCATTAGATTACCTAAACAAAACATACCAATTAATGGCGCTGCTGCTGGTAAAAACATAATGGTTAACGACAACACTAACAGTGGAAAAATAACTTTCTCTTTTTTCGATACCGTCCGTAGCTGTGGCATTTGAATTGAACGTTCAGCTTCGGTGGTCAATGCTCGCATAATGGGCGGCTGAATAATTGGTACTAGTGCCATGTATGAATAAGCAGCAACCGCGATAGCACCGAGTAAATCAGGCGCAAGCTTCGAAGCCAAGAAAATTGCTGTTGGGCCATCGGCCCCACCGATAATTGCAATGGCCGATGCATCTGCCAAGGTAAATTCAAAACCTGGGACGTAATTGAGTAAAATTGCACCAAACAAGGTTGCGAAAATACCAAACTGCGCCGCTGCACCTAATAGCAACATTCTAGGGTTAGCAATCAGTGCACTAAAATCCGTTAATGCCCCCACGCCCATAAAGATTAATAGCGGAAAAACCCCCGTATCAATACCTATATGGTACACGTAATACAGTAAGCCTCCTTCATCGGATAACCCAGCCAGTGGAATATTCGTTAATATTGCTCCAAACCCTATCGGGAGTAACAATAAAGGTTCAAACCCTCTGGCAATCGCCAAATAAAGTAAGACACACCCCACCACGATCATGAGCAGTTGAGATAGTTCAAAGTTGGCAAGCCCTGTAGCGTGCCATAAACTTAATAATGCTTCCATGAAAACCCCTACACTAACGACAATAAAGGGTCACCAGTGGCCACAGAGTCACCTTCTGATGTGAAAATCTCAGCCACTGTGCCAGAACTTACAGCTCTGATCTCAGTTTCCATTTTCATTGCTTCCATGATAATCACCACGTCACCACGCTCAACATGTTGCCCAGGTTTCACTTTTACTTTAAAAATGTTACCGGTTAGAGGCGCATTCAATGTTTCGCCACCCTCAAGTGAAGCTGATTGCGGCATTAACTCACTGTCTTTGAGTTGCACATCTTTTAATTGACCATTAGGTGCAACAACAACGTTATACACTTTGCCATCAACCTGAACGCTATAATGTTCTGTTGAGCCCACTGTAGTAGGTGCTGCTGGTTTCACTTCCGCTTTTGCTTGACTCTCGCCACACGGTACAGGTTCAAATGCAGATGGATTGTTTTTATTCTTTAAAAACTTTAAGCCGATTTGCGGGAACAAGGCATACGTTAAAACGTCATCAATGGCTTCATCTGCCAATGTGATGCCTTCATCTTTGGCTAATTCATATAACTCTTTTTCTAAGATATCGAGCTCAGGTTTAATTAAATCTGCTGGGCGACACGTAATTGCTTCAGCGCCTGCTAGAACTCGCTCTTGAAGTGCAGCATTGACCGGTGCTGGGGTAGCTCCATATTCACCTTTTAAAACGCCCGCAGTTTCTTTGGTAATCGTTTTATAGCGCTCACCCGTTAAGACATTTAAAACAGCTTGAGTACCTACAATTTGCGAGGTAGGCGTCACTAATGGTAAAAACCCTAACTCTTCACGCACTTTAGGTATTTCAAGTAACACTTGATCAAGCTTATCTGCCGCACCTTGCTCTTTGAGCTGATTTTCCATATTGGTTAGCATACCGCCTGGCACTTGAGCCAATAAAATACGGCCATCAACCCCTTTAAGGCTTCCTTCAAATGCAGCATATTTTTTACGAACATCACGAAAATAAGCAGCTATTTCTTCAAGTTCACCTAGATTTAATTCAGTATCACGAGGCGTTCCTTCAACGATTGCAACTATGGTTTCGGTCGCACTATGACCGTAGGTCATACTCATCGATGAAATTGCGGTATCAAGCATATCAATGCCTGCATCAATGGCTTTTTGGTACGTGGCAGTACTTAAACCTGTTGTTGCATGACACTGCATCGCAATAGGCACTGAAACTGTTTCTTTTAGGGCTTTAATTAATATTTCAGCATCATATGGCTTTAACAAGCCAGCCATATCCTTAATACAAATTGAGTGACACCCCATATCTTCAAGTTGCTTGGCAAGCGTGAGCCACATATCTAAAGTATGAACAGGACTCACTGTATATGAAATGGTACCTTGGGCGTGAGCCCCAACTTTAATCGCTGCTTTGATTGCAGTTTCAAGATTGCGTACATCATTCATCGCATCAAAAATACGGAATACGTCAACACCATTTGCATGAGCTCGTTCAACAAATTTTTCAACGACATCATCAGCATAGTGACGGTAGCCTAATAAATTTTGGCCACGGAGTAACATTTGTTGCTTGGTATTAGGCATCGCTTTTTTAAGCGCACGAATACGATGCCAAGGATCTTCACCTAGATAGCGAATACAAGAATCAAACGTTGCACCACCCCATGATTCAATTGACCAATAACCTGCTTGGTCGAGCTTTTCAGCAATCGGCAACATATCTTCTAAACGCAAGCGAGTTGCTAATAATGATTGGTGTGCGTCACGTAAAACGAGTTCGGTTAGCTTTAATTTTGACATCTCTCGCCCTTATTTTTTTTCTTGATTACGATATTGATGAACTGCCGCAGAAATTGCAGCAATATGAGCACTTGACGTTGCTGTCGCCTTAAATGCCCTTGATGGATTTGACTTGATTGGCTCAACTTCCTGGCCCACCAGATGGGACATCAGCTTGATAGCGCCAATTAAAATAACTAAAAAAATAAACACAACCACCATGCCTGTTAACATAATGTTTGCAGCTTGCATCAACGACGACGCTATATCCATTTCCTCACCCCCATGAATAAGCCACTAAGTAAACACCACCAATTAAAATAAATATTCACTTAAAACGAATAAAAAGCATATTACCAACCAACTAAACATTGTCAATTGGTAAAACCAATTAATCACAAGCTAACATAGTAAACATTAATTTAACAGTGGGGGTACGGAAATTCCATACTAAAAATAAAGATAGCTGACATCAAAAAACAGAATAAATCCAACAGTACAAATAGATTCACAAGCATGAAAAAGATTTTATGCAATTAAACGCTGAACTCGCCCGCCTTAATAAAAACGGTGACACTCAAAAAACAACCAAAGTTCATTGACGTTAACGTAAACTGAAATATGAATAAAAAGTGAATAATTTCATTTTAGCTATCAATTTTATTCAAAAGCCCTAATAAAAACTCAAGTGAAAAAACATAACTTACTGATAATAAAAAATTAACACTAAAAATACTCACGCAAGCTCCACCACCAGATTAAAAAGCAAACAATACATTACATAAATGTATTTATATACTTATAACAAAAACCCATATAAGGTACAAATAAAGACTATTACAAATTTGCAACAATTACCTAAAGTGTAATTGATTTAAAAAAGTACACAATAAGGGAACTAAATATGAAAAAACATATGCCACATTTCACAATCAGCACCGCCACTTTATTAGTCTCGATGCTCTTTAACCAACCTCTCTTCGCAGAACCACATCACAACGACGTATTCGAATTATCAGACCTACACTTAGCGTCAATTAAAACAAATAGCTTACAAATAATTGATTCGGATACTTTTTTATTCAACAACCAGCTTAACAAACTAGACTGGCCTAACTATTTCTCGCTTCATGCCCCATCACTTCAAAAAAAGCAGGAAGTCATTTTGCATTGGGCAGGCTATAGCAGCATTAATCCTAAACTACTCATTGCTTTAATAGAGTTGCAAAGTGAACTGGTATCTAATCCCTCTGATGATAAATTTGATAGCCCTTTAAATGGGCTATCAAATAAGCGAGGTTTTGACCAACAAGTAAAAGAGATTGCTATTCAATTAAGTGCTCGTTTTTATGCGTTTGAACAAGCATTGTCACAAAATAAATTCGCTCAATTGCAAATAAATACCCCTGCCACTTTTGCCATTCAAAGCTTATTGGCCGAATCAAACGTGCAAACTGAACACGTTACTCAACACAGCTCAACGCTATTTAATCAATTATTAGCTGCCTATAAACATGTCTCTAATGGGGAATCACTATTAATTGATGCAGACATAAGCTCAGAATCAAAACAAACGATCCAAGCAGCAAACTTTTACATGACATTTCCATGGCAAAGCGGTAGCGCTTGGTACAGTGGGGGGGCACACTCAAATACAGGTTCAGGCTACCCATTTTCATCATTAGATTTTAATAATGGCTCTGGTGGTTGGGGTAGCAACACCCCTTGGGTTCAAGCTTCTCATGGTGGGCAAGTAACGCGCTATTCAGCCTGTAATATTCGAGTCACCCACTCAAGCGGCTACGCAACGAGTTATTATCATATGGATAATGTGCAATATAATACGGGAGATGTGATTTCAGCTGGCGCATGGCTTGGTCGTTACGCAAATAATTACTCAGCTGCGTTATGTGAGGGAGGTCAATCGAGTGGCCCTCATGTTCATTGGTCACTTTTATATAACGGTCGATTTGTATCGTTACACAATGCGTATATCAGTGGATATCGTGTAGATATAGGCAATAGTAATTATGACGATAATTGCTCAAATTTTTACTTTGAAAAGAATGGCTACCGCACATGCGCCTGGAGCCCTTTATATCGCTAACCGATCAGGGTAAAAGAGATCCCTTTTACCCTTTTGGTATACTATTGAACCCAAGATCTGGATAAGATATTTAGCAAGATATTGAATATCACTTAGACTGACTATCCAATATTGAGGTTATTTTATTTAGCTTGGGATCAACTTTTGTTTAATGTAATCAATCGCCTGTTCATCTACATAGGCTTTTGATAAATAATGACGACTATTTTTAGTCGTGACCACAATAATTCCTTTGGGTGTATCTATCACACGGGCTAAGTCTGCCCAATAAATCACTAATTGATGATAAATGCTTTGTGTTGCCATTTTTTCTTCATCAATAATCAGTGTCACGGTCACATTTGCTGAGCGACTCCACATTTGTCGCGCCACCCACCAAGGTTTACGGTAGTAATAAGCGATAAACTCAAGTACACCCATTCCCATTAATAAATAAGCAGCAAATTGCCCTGTCTCTGAAAATCGATTCAGTAGTAAGCCAGCTAATATAAAACCACCTGCAAAAATTAATTTACGCTTCGGTGCTAAGTTAACTAATTCAGACTGTTCGAAACACTCAATAAAATAAGGTTTATCAAGTACAAAACTAAAATTAAATGACATGCGAACTCACCAATAAAAAAACCGATCATACCTTAATCATGAGCCACTGCCCATATTAACTCGATTATCCGATATTAATCGACTTCGTTCATAATACTGTTGATATCGCGGGACCACTTATCGATTTCTTTCAATAACTGCTGTTGTTGTTTTGTCGTTAGAGTACCCACTATTTGATGTAAAAAGTCAGCATTTAATTGCTTGTCTGCGCTTGAGAGGAGCAAAAGTTGTTCAGGCTTAAACTGGTCTGAATTAACAATGATATCGGCTAATCGATATCGAAATACAGCCTCGTCAATAACGGGTTGTAAAAATAACTCGCTGATAGCAGCTAAACGTCGCTGCTTATATTCAAGCCATAAACCTTGCATTGAACCAGATGTATTTACATTTTGATCTACTAGTAGCTTTTGCTCTGTTGTTAGCTTACCGAACCAATTTTTGAGATTGCCAGTGACTCGATCACGCTTTTTTTCGATAAGACTAACTTGGTTCAATTGTGCAAATTCATCCTGTTGCTGATTTATTTTTTTCGTGACATTTTTGATAAATTGCTGGCGCTGCTCAAATGTTAAAGTTAAAGCGAGCTCAATTAGGGGGTCTTTCGCTTGAAGTAACAACGCTTGCCAAAATCCTTCAAGTTGCTGTCGCCACATCAAGAAATCATTTGGGTCATTAGTTACTAATACATTTTGTTGAATTACTTTTAGCTGAGCTTGGTACTGTGGTAATGCTTCTGTTTTGTGCCATCGGCGCAACGTTTCAATCTCTTGTTTAAACTGGCTAGCTTGTTGTTTGTTCAAATCAACATAGTCATCAAGCCAATACTGAGACAACCAAGGTAAATTGTTATAAACAAACGTTGTAGAACAACCGGTTAAGCTGAATAAAATCACCATAACAGTTAGGAATTGACGACAACTCATTTTGCCTACATTTATAAAGTAACAGTTTATCCACTATACGGCAAAAGCGCCAAAAGTGATCATTGAAATGAATATTAGAATAATAAAGAAGCTGAATTTCAGGCATAAAAAAACCTACTCAAGGTAGGCTTTTTATTTCACTCTAAAGTGAAAGATGGTGGACGCAGGAGGATTCGAACCTCCGACCGCTCGGTTCGTAGCCGAGTACTCTATCCAGCTGAGCTATGCATCCATCGGATAAATAATTTTAGTTCCTACTGACGAACTTCCCTTTTTACATCGAGAAAAGATGGTGGACGCAGGAGGATTCGAACCTCCGACCGCTCGGTTCGTAGCCGAGTACTCTATCCAGCTGAGCTATGCATCCATCGGATAAATAATTTTAGTTCCTACTGACGAACTTCCCTTTTTACATCGAGAAAAGATGGTGGACGCAGGAGGATTCGAACCTCCGACCGCTCGGTTCGTAGCCGAGTACTCTATCCAGCTGAGCTATGCATCCATCGGATAAATAATTTTAGTTCCTACTGACGAACTTCCCTTTTTACATCGAGAAAAGATGGTGGACGCAGGAGGATTCGAACCTCCGACCGCTCGGTTCGTAGCCGAGTACTCTATCCAGCTGAGCTATGCATCCGGTTTTCTACAAGACAACCATTTAAAAAATGGCGGAGAAGGAGGGATTCGAACCCTCGATAGGGCTACAAACCCTATACTCCCTTAGCAGGGGAGCGCCTTCGGCCACTCGGCCACCTCTCCGTCTTGTGGGGCGTATAATAAAGAATTCAGAAAATAAGTCAAACACTTTTCTGTTCATTTTAAGCCGTATGGCCATAGTTTGAACAGAACGGCTTATTTATTGAATTTTTGCGTAATATCCATACTTATTTACGCTCTTGTGAACACCATCAATTTTACCTCGTAACACCTATATAAGTATCACTCTGCCGACTGAGTTGTTTTTGCTGGAATATACTTATCTAATTTTAATTTTTTTAAGACCTTTTCTGATGCACTGCCGGTAACTGCGACAATAATTAATCCACACCATGCAATTATAGAAAACCCAGCGGGTACATTAACAATGGCAATTACTTTTAAATATTTACGGTTAAAAAATAACGCTAATATAGTAGGAATAAAGTAAATCGCTAGCATGAGAGGGATAACAATCGCGTATTCGACAGCGGTCATGTTGCTCAATATTGTTGTGAAATCTTCCATTGCTTGTCCTTTGTGTTTTACCAATTTGGTTTTTGAGTGGGTGGCAACAATAACGGTTTAAAATAATAGAAAACTCACTAAGTGTTGAAAGGTCAATTAAGGGGATAAATGAGGTAAATTGGATGACGTTTTTTATTAAGGGCTACACAGCAACCTTGCTAACGGTTTAATAATTCAATTTCAAACTGCGACTTTCAATGCTAACAGCGTGAGATTGACCTGCTTTGGATTAACTAACCTGAACTCTGGATAATAAATCTATCTCCAGTGACTATTTTCAACGATAACTACGTTGAATTTACTTACAATAGGCCAGCTATTGACGCGTAAACTCGCCTTGTTATCCTTAAAAGTTTCCGGCTACAGACTTGAAAAAACATCTACCAATTCAATATCAATACGTTAGACAATCTCTTAACCAAAGCTCAGATTAACTAGGTTAAACTTCTCTTGAGCTACAGTTTATAAAAAAAAACGCCGCAAAAATTTGCGGCGTTTTTTATTACAATCAAAAACGCTTATTCAGCTTCTGGACGCATGTGTGGAAACAGAAGAACATCTTTAATTGTTGATGAGTTAGTGAATAACATCACTAAACGGTCAATACCAATCCCCTCACCCGCAGTTGGTGGTAAACCAAACTCAAGTGCACGGATATAATCTTCGTCATAATGCATTGCTTCATCATCACCGGCATCTTTCTCTTCCACTTGGCGAGAGAAACGCTCAGCTTGATCTTGTGCATCATTAAGCTCAGAGAAACCATTTGCTAATTCACGGCCACCAACAAAGAATTCAAAACGGTCGGTAATAAATGCATTGTCGTCGTTACGACGAGCGAGCGGTGATACTTCCCATGGGTATTCAGTAATGAAGGTAGGTTGAATTAGTTTATGCTCTGCCGTCTCTTCAAAAATTTCACATAAAAACTTGCCTGGGCCCCAAACACAGTTTTCAGGAATTTTCACATGAAGTTGTTTTGCGTACGCTTTTAACTCTTCAAAATGATTTTCAGGATCTTTGAATACTTCCGGCTTAAAGTCTGGGTTGTATTTTAAAATCGCATCAGACATTGATAAGCGCGTAAACGGTTTACCAAAGTCATATTCAATGGTGTCCGTCACTTCGCCGTCTGCATTTTTAACTGTGTTAACAATTAACGTAGTACCAAGGACATCTTGTGCCACAGTACGCAGCATGTCCTCAGTTAAATTCATCATATCGATGTAATCGGCATACGCTTGGTAGAATTCAATCATAGTGAACTCAGGATTATGACGTGTTGATAAGCCTTCGTTACGGAAATTACGATTAATTTCAAAAACACGCTCAAAACCACCCACAACTAAACGCTTTAAGTAAAGCTCAGGCGCAATACGTAAATACATATCGATATCAAGGGCATTATGGTGAGTCACAAACGGACGAGCTGACGCGCCACCAGGAATAATGTGTAGCATTGGCGTTTCAACTTCCATGAAGTCACGGTCAACTAAGAAACGACGAATGCCATCAATCACTTTAGAACGAATACGGAACGTCTCACGAGTATCCATATTGGTGATTAAATCAACATAACGTTGACGGTATTTGGTTTCTTGGTCAGATAAACCATGGAATTTTTCTGGTAATGGACGTAACGACTTAGTTAATAGTTGATATTCAACCATATCAACATATAAATCGCCTTTACCTGATTTATTTAATGGACCTTTAACAGAGATAATGTCGCCAATATCAAGCTGGCCATATTTTGCTTTAAGATCTTGCTGCGCTTCTTTTGAAGCATACGCCTGAATGCGACCTTTCATATCTTGTAATAAAAAGAATGGGCCACGTTTTGCTAAAATACGTCCAGCAATCGCCACTTCATGGTGTAGTTCAGTTAATTCTTCTTTCGATTTATCACCAAACTTAGCTTCTAAATCTGCTGTGTAATCTTCACGGCGGAAGGTATTTGGATGACCATTGGCCGGGCAGTTGGCGCGAATTGCATCTAACTTGGCACGACGCTCAGCAATTAACTTATTTTCGTCTTGGATTTGATCAGTCATGTTCATAGCTCTTATTTAGCTTGGTGGTTATAGGCCAGATTTAAGGCTGGCTTCAATAAATTTATCTAAGTCGCCATCAAGGACGGCTTGCGTATTACGATTTTCAATACCTGTACGTAAGTCTTTAATTCTTGAATCATCAAGAACATAAGAACGAATTTGGCTGCCCCAACCGATGTCTGATTTTGCATCTTCTTGGGTTTGCTTTTCAGCATTTTGCTTGTGTAACTCAAGCTCAAACAATTTCGCTTTTAACTGCTTCATTGCTTGGTCTTTATTTTTATGTTGCGAACGCTCATTTTGACACTGTACAACGGTATTGGTTGGCAAGTGAGTGATACGTACCGCAGATTCTGTGGTATTTACGTGCTGACCACCTGCGCCTGATGCACGGTATACGTCAATACGTAAGTCAGCCGGATTAATATCAATTTTAATATTGTCGTCAATTTCTGGGTAAACAAACGCAGAGGCAAACGAAGTGTGACGACGACCGCCTGAGTCAAATGGGCTTTTACGGACTAAGCGATGAACGCCCGTTTCGGTACGTAACCAACCATATGCATATTCACCTACAATGCGAACTGTAGCGCCTTTAATACCAGCGACATCCCCATCAGTTGCTTCAACCAATTCAGCTTTAAAGCCTTTGGCATCAGCCCAGCGTAAATACATCCGCAGCAGCATGTTACACCAATCTTGTGCTTCCGTGCCGCCAGAACCCGCTTGTAAATCTAGGTAGGCATCATTTTGGTCAAAATCGCCCGAAAACATACGGCGAAATTCTAGCTTTTCGAGTTTTGCGACTAAATCAGCCGCTTCTTTTTCAGCTTCGTTAAAGGTATCTAGATCTTCAGCTTCAATGGCTAATTCAATCAAGCCTTCAACATCATCTGTGCCGGCATCTAGTTCGTCAATGGTTTCAACTACCGTTTCAAGAGCGACCTTCTCACGTCCAAGCGTTTGCGCTTTTTCAGGATCATTCCAGACGTTTGAATCTTCTAATTCACCGTTTACTTCTTCTAAACGCTCTTTTTTATTAGGGTAGTCAAAGATACCCCCGTAAAAGGTCGGTACGTTCGCGGATGTCCTTGATTTGATTAATCACAGGATTCACTTCAAACATGTATTTACTCCAAAAAACAAAACAACAATGAGGCCTTTTTAGTCTAAAAGACGAATAAATAGGACTTAGCTATCAAATCGGCGAATTTTAGCAAAAAAAATCTACTTTGGTCAGCTTTAACCCGCTTTTTTTAGCAATAAATTAGAACTAAAAAATGCGAACACTATTTTACAGCTTAAAAAAGACAGAGCTTAGCTGACCCCTTGGAGCTCACGCACTAATAACTGCAAACTAAATTTGCCACGAAATTCGTTAATATCGAGTACAAACGCAGCATGAACCTGCGAAACAGCCACATTTGGCCAGCGCTGTAAATCAACATTAAATGCAATGGCATCGAGCAATAAACCACTTTGGTGTTTAAGCACTAGCTTTAAATGTTTTTCACCCACCAAACGCTGCTGAATAAGCATAAAAGTATCGGCAAAAACAGGCTCTGCAAAGGCTTGCCCCCAAGGACCTGATTGTTTAATCAGCTGGGCAAAATCTAAGGTATAACATTCACTGGGGAGCTCACCATCAGTAAGCACTAAACTTTGTTTATGTTCAGGCGTTAAAATTGCACTGACGGCATGTAAAAAAACAGCTTTAAAGCGCTCAAAGTTATTTGCCTGAATCGACAACCCCGCCGCCATAGCATGCCCGCCAAATTTAATAATTAAATCAGGATGCTGTGTATTAATGGCTTCGAGCACATCACGCATGTGTAAACCTTCAATCGAGCGACAAGAGCCTTTTAACTCGTCGTTATCGCCCAAAGCAAAAATAATCGTGGGTCGATGGTACTTTTCCTTTAAGCGCCCTGCCAAAATGCCAATCACCCCTTGATGCCAATCGTCTTGATATAAACAGACCGCATCGGGCACGCTTTGCTGCGCTTTGAGTAATTTATCAAGCGCCACTTGCGCCTCCACTTGCATGCTTTGTTCGATTTCACGGCGCTCGACATTTAAACTATCAAGCTCACCGGCTATGCGTTTAGCATGATTTATTTCCGAGCTTAACAAACATGCGATCCCTAAACTCATATCATCTAAGCGCCCTGCTGCATTGAGCCTTGGTGCCAATGAAAAGCCAAAATCAGACGCACTTAAGCGCGCAGGCATGCGTTTGGCCACTTCAATTAACGCAGCAATTCCTGGGCGAGTTTTCCCTGAGCGAATACGCGCTAATCCTTGGTGTACCAAAATACGATTATTAGCATCCAATGCCACCACATCAGCAACCGTACCTAAAGCCACTAAATCAAGCAGTTGAGCAATGTTCGGTTCTACTTGGCCTAAATTGGCAAACCATTGCTCGGTGCGTAAATAATGGCGTAGCGCCACCAGCAAATAAAAAGCAACCCCTACGCCCGCCAATGATTTTGATGGAAAATTGCAACCATGCTGATTTGGATTAACAATGGCATCAGCAGGCGGCAGATGCTCTCCCGGTAAATGGTGGTCGGTAACAATCACTTGCATGCCTGCCGCTTTGACAATCTCAACTCCTGCAACGCAGGAAATGCCGTTATCAACTGTGATCAATAAGTCAGCGCCGAGCGCGACAACTTGTCGTGCCAATTGCGGGCTTAAACCATAGCCAAGCTCAAAACGATTGGGCACCAAATAATCAACATGCAAAAAACCAAACATTTTTAAGCCGCTTACTAAAGTGGCGGTACTGGTTGCGCCATCGGCATCAAAATCGCCTACAATGAGTATTTTTTGCTGACATTTTAATGCGTTGATTAAAATCTCACTTGCCGTATCAATTCCCTTAAGCAAGTTAAAATTTAATAATGAAGCGGCATTATTATTGAGCTCTTTTGAGTGCTTAACTCCTCTAGAGGCATAAATTTGTTTGATCACAGGGTGAAGTTCGACTGGTAAATAGCTGTCATCAACTTTGGCTCGTGCCACAATTTGCTTTTGCATTTAGCCTCTTAACATCAAAATAAAACTTAAAAAACATCAACAAAAAAAGGCCTTTCGGCCTTTTAAATATGAAAACAACCTTAGTTTATGCTGTCTAATTGTGCTTTTAATGCGACAGCAGGTTGGTAACCAGGAATAAGCGTGCCGTCTTCTAAAATAATGGCTGGCGTACCATTAATACCAAAACTTTGGCCTAATTGATAATGTTCGCCAACAGGTGCATTACAACGCTCAATTTTAGCAATTTTGTCACCTGCTTTTGCGTCAGTCATCGCTTTTAATTTATCGCTGGCACACCATACATTCATTAAATCGTTATAACCCTCACTACTCACACCCCCACGCGGAAATGCCAAATAACGCACAGTGATCCCTGCATCTAAATAATCTTGTAATTCACGATGCAATTTGCGGCAATAACCACAGGTAATGTCGGTAAATACGGTAATTTGATGTTTTTCTTCAGGTGCTTTATACACAATCATTGAATCAACATATTGTGCTACACCTTCTTTACGAACACTGCCCAGCGCTTGCTCAGTTAAATTAACGCGATTATCCAAATCAATTAATGTACCTTGAATTAAAAACTGGCCGCTTTCACTGGCATACATCACGCCTTTATCGGTTATAAGCTCTTTTAAACCCGCGATTGGGCTTGGTTTGATGTCTTTAACCGTAAGTCCTAGCGCTTTAAACTTAGCGACAATTGGATTTACTTGTGCAACGTCATCACCGGCAACAACACTTGGGGTGGCCATTGAACCAAAAGACGCTAAAGCTAAAGCCAGTATTAATTTTTTCATATCATTCTCTTTAATATTATTGCTATTTACTAAGACCGACTCACAGCCTAAATAATTCCATTACGCTCTAGGATGATGCGCTTGATGGAGCGATTTTAACCTTTCTTTGGCCACATGGGTATAAATTTGCGTGGTAGACAAATCACTGTGGCCAAGCATCATTTGCACCACTCGTAAATCTGCACCGTGGTTAATTAAATGAGTGGCAAACGCATGACGCAAAGTATGAGGCGATAATTCAGACTCAATCCCAGCCACAATCGCATAATGCTTTATCCGATGCCAAAAGGTTTGCCGAGTCATGCCAATGCCTCGCTTCGAAGGAAAGACAAAATCAGTGGCATGTTTTATCAATTGTGGCCGCCCTTCTTTGATAAAACGCTCAATACAATCAAGCGCTTCTTCACCCATAGGCACAAGCCGCTCCTTATTCCCTTTACCTTTAACAAATACAACCGCTTGGCGCAAGTTTATTTGCTCAATCCGCAACCCAACCAACTCACTAACACGCAAACCAGTGGCATACAATAATTCCAGCATTGCTTTATCACGCAGCCCAATCGGCTCTTCTAAGTCAGGAGCATCTAATAGCCGCCCCACTTCTTCTTCCGATAACGTTTTAGGTAAACTTTGCCCTGCTTTTGGCTGACCAATGTGGGTCATCGGGTTGGTAGTTAACTGCTTTTCACGTAAATAATATTGATAAAAGCGTTTGAGTGCACTGACGCTGCGTGCGGTGCTACGCGGCTTAAAACCATTGTCGAGCCGATGCGCCAAATAATACTGCACGTCTTGCTGTTCAACCTCGATAAGCCCTTTAGGCAAAATAAACTCAGCAAACTTAGTTAAATCGGTTCGATAAGCTGCAAGTGTATTTTCGCTGACGCCTTGCTCTAACCAAATAGCATCTAAAAACTGTTCTAAAAAACCATGCGGATCAGTAAACACTGCCTGTTCATCACTCAATTAATTTCCCTCTTTGCGCTGTGGTGAATACCAATTATTCTCATCATGCGGTAGACTGCGCGCCATATCATAACAACCCCAAAAGAAGTGATAAATACCATGAAAATTGGTTTGTTTTATGGCTCAACCACCTGCTACACCGAAATGGCCGCTGAAAAAATGCGCGATATCTTAGGCGCTGAGCTATTACAGTTACACAATATTAAAGATGAATCACTAAAAAACGCTGAAGCGTATGATTTTTTGATTTTTGGCATTTCGACTTGGGACTTTGGTGAGTTGCAAGAAGATTGGGAGTCAAAGTGGGATGATATTAACGAGGTTAATTTAGCCGGTAAAACCATCGCCTTATTTGGCATGGGCGACCAACAAGGATACGGCCAATGGTTTCAAGATGCCTTAGGTATGTTACATGACCAAATCGCCCCACAAGGTGTGAAGTTCATTGGTTATTGGCCCAATAGCAGCGATTACGAATTTGAAAAGTCCAAAGCCCTCACACCCGATGGCAGTCAATTTGTTGGCTTAGCGTTAGACGAAGATAGCCAATACGAGCTCAGCGATGAACGTATCGCCACTTGGATAGAACAAGTTTTAGAACAATATCAAGCAAGCCTCTAACACTCTTTTTATTAGCTATACAATGGACTTCAAGGTTCACGTAGGCGGCAAGCGCATGACTCTCATGAGTCATCGATGCATGAGATTGAGGTGAAGGCGCGCGGCCAACAACCGAGCATCTTAAAAGACGACGGGTATAAAATAAAAAAGCCGTGTATTAATAACAATTAATACACGGCTTTTTTGCTATTTATTCGCTAAAGATCATTAACAGCGTAAGCAGTCAATAAACTTCCTTTGGCAATAAATAATACACCGTTGTCAAGTGCTAATAAATTGCCACCGCTTGGTAAAGTGACAACGGACTGATCGTTGATATCAATAATAAAGGTTTCTGTTCTACTCGCAACAATCACTTTATTAAGTCCCACAACAATATTTGAATAATTAGCAGAAACATCAACCTGCCACATCACTTGACCGTTTAATTCATCAATTTGGACTAAAAAATCATCTTTATAAGCATAAATATACCCCATAGCATGGCTTAACGATCGAGGCGGGTTGAAGTCTGAAACTTTAAAATCATTAATCACCCAACCAGTAGATAGAGTATTTAAATTAAAACGTAACAATTGTTTATCGGTTTGAATAATTAAAGCCTGATCACGGCTATGCGTTACTAACTTTATTGGATCGTTAAGTGCAACATCAAATAGCAACTCATGAGTTAAATAATGGTAGCCTTTAATTGTATTTTTTTCTGAGACTACAACTGTATCGTTTGCGACAACCTGCAACTTACTTTCCAAAGATTTATCAATATCATCTGACTCACCAGTTAATGCTTGAGTATCTGTATTATAAACAACTTCCCAAGAATATCCGGTAATACGCACTTGATTTTTATAAGCAATAACCGTGGACTCATTAGGTGATTTGGAAATATAAGAACCTGTATTGTGAGAAAATTCCCTAACGCCACTTAAGTCTTCTATGTTGAAGACTCTACTGGGAGCTATGGGACCCCATGGGCCATACGAATAACTATCATTTGTATAAAATAACTTATCATTATGTAAAATTGGCAAGGTCAAACGATAGGATTCTTTTTTTGACCTTAATTCATTTCCAGTAACAGCATCAAGCACATATAAAGATCCAAATGAACTATCATACCGTGAACGATTATAATCATGAACCATTACATATACGTTGTTATCTTGAACTAGCAATTGTCGGATATCAGTTCTAATATCCCTGAAAAATGACTGCTGCCATAGCGGCCTAACTTTTGTGGTATCAATATACTGCAAGGTAAAGTTAGTTTTATTGGCATTAGCACCATACATAGCCCAAGGTAATTGCTGCGGCACATCGGTGGCATTAAACAAATCAGTATTTAAATAAAACTCCTGCGCATTAGAAAAGCCATCCGCATCCGAATCTGCATGACCATCTTGACTATCGAGAGGGTTAAATTGGTTATTAAGCTCCCACCAATCACCTAAACGATCACCGTCTGTATCAAATAAAACGGCCGATGTCAGATAGGTTTTAATTTCATCGTAATCCGATAGCCCATCACCATCAGTATCAGCTAATCGAGGTGAAGTCCCAAATGTCGCTTCTTCTTGATTTGATAGGCCATCTGCATCTAAGTCCTGATCAGCATCATTGGCATTAACATTAAGCTGATGGATGATTTCATAACCATCGCTCATGCCATCACCATCACTATCTGCATTATTTGGGTTACTAAAATGAAGAGTAACTTCGGCAAAATCCGACAAACCATCATTATCAGAGTCGGACGAATTAGCTTGAGTTTGGTATTGATTGACTTCTTGTTCGTCGGTTAAACCATCATAATCGGTATCGGCTAACAGAGGGGATGCCGCATATTGCAGCTCATTACCATCATTCAAGCCATCACTATCAGTATCAGCTAATGCGGGGTGAGTCCCTTGTTTAAACTCAGCCAAGTTATTTAAACCATCATTATCATTATCTTGCAAAGCATCACTAGCATCACTATCATTTAATTGATATTGCAACTCCCACCAAGCAGGCAGCCCATCGTTATCGGCATCGGTACTAAACTGATAGTCAAAATCGAGGGTATTTGTTTGGCTATTGTAACTGACAATAACCAAACTATTTAAGTAAGGCACTAATGTAGTTTTTTTCTTCCAAGCGCTTTGGACAATAAACGTCTCCGTTAATTCATCCCAACTCACTAAGCGAGCTGCATAATCCTCCACCTCAACGGCAAATAAACGATTACTGATTGAAATACTCTGTTTTAGCTTTCGTTTAAACTCTTCCGACAGCTTACCTAGCGCCTGACCCGAAGTTAATGAGAATTTTTCAGCGTTTGAATTCACTAAATAATTAAAAGCGGTATAAAGCCCTGACAAGTAAGGGCTGTCGTATGGTTTTTTAAAACCAATGCTTTTATCCTCGATAATCGCGCCGCTTTGTGGCTCTATGATAATAAAGTGTTTAGCATCAAGATATAAAGTGTGGTTTTTAGCTGACCAAGTGCTTAAGCTTAAAGAAATACGAGGTTTAATTTGGGGGTTGATTAATGCTGCATCTACATTAAGTAATTGCAGTGCAGTGGTTTCAACAGCCAAAGTATTATTGAGCATTTTCATTGCGTTTATTGGTGCATTAAACTGATAAAATGCAAGCAACTTAGCTTCTGGCTTAGAGACATCAATATAGTTTATTTCACCCCACTCAGAGGCGAGGTATAACCGCTGTAATGTATCGGAATAGGCAATATGTGCCACCTTGAATGAAAACGGTGCATCACTTTTAAAATAGATTGGTGTTAAAAAGCGCTGCTCGGCCAGTGACCATACCAATATCACTTTAGAGTAAAGCAAATAGACTCTATCGCCAGCACTGACAATATCGTTAGGAGCACCATAATTAGGAGCTCCATAAGCACTTTTTGCGTAGTCACATCCCCCATTTGTAGCTTGCTCGCTACTCCAACACATATATTCAGTTGGAAACTCATCAAGCTTTAACCGTGTAGTTGAATCAGCTTGGCTTTTATCTGCATTCCAAAAATCAGGGTAACCGTCTTGGTCAGTATCAACTGATGCCGCAGCATCTAACGGGAATGCATCTTCTTCATTGAGTATGCCATCTAAATCACTATCTGAAGTAAATTCAAACTCTTCAAAAAAGTATCGACCTTTAGAACGATATACAACAGAAACCGTGTCACCTTTAGCTGAAGCTAATGAAATATAATCATAACCAAAGTTTTTCTTGGCGATGACACGGCCTTGCTTATCAATTTTATGTATATCTGCTTCACCACAATTGCCATAATTAGCTACTATAGTTGTATTTGAGTCACTCGAAATAATTCTGCTGCCTAATATGTTATCAGTAAACTTATGCTTATATCGACCTTGTTGCACTAATGTCCCTGCAGAAAATATCTTCCCGTCAATTAAATTTGTTAATTCTTTGCCATCGTCAGAAATTTGAATTGGAAAAGGGGGGATACACCCACCAAGAAACCCATACTCATCAAAATTTTCATTAATACTCAGTGCTGCTTTTATCTGAACATTATCGTTATCAACAAATACAATGTACCGGTTAATCGCAGAGTTTTCTCGATGTACACGATGGAGACCTTTACCTGTAACGGAGTAAACAGATTGTGAATCACTAGGAGAAGGCATAAAGCGCTCGTAACTTGGGTAGGGTTCGGCTTTTTTACCATCATAACTCTTTGCCACGATTTGCGCATTTTTTGATAGTAATGCATACCCTCCCATAGGGTAATAATTATCTTCATTTTGAAGCACCTGCCACTCAAAAAAATAGCTATAATTTGGTACTACCACCTTATTAACAGCTAACAAAGATCCAGAGCTCACTAAGCTTTCAATATATGGTGGGGCTTTGTAATCTGGATTGTAAATATCCTCAAAAATGACTTCATGAAAAGGAAGCACTTGATAGCTCGCGTCGACGGAGTAAATCATTTGTGCTAAGTCTGCAGTTTTTTCAGTAAAGTAGACCTTATTGTGCCCTGCATGATAGACCAAATTAGCAAGTACATATTCTGATTGATGAATCACACTAAAATGCTGATTGATTTTGTTTTGCAGTAATATCCGACTAAAACTAGTAGCAGGATCATCTGTTCTATAATTGAGATTATAAAAATATTCATTGTCGCGCGCTTGAATAATAGAACTTGGGCTATCACCGAGCCAAGTTAGGTAACAGCGACCCGCTTCGCCATCTGTATTTAAATAACAATTATTATCAAGAGGATAACTATCGGCTGTATCAGCTGTGCCATCGTTATCATCATCTGTATCGGCATTATTACCGATACCATCTTTATCTGTATCTACGGTTTCAGTTGGATCTAACGGTAAGTCGTCTTCATCGTCTGGTACACCGTCGTTATCATCGTCAGTATCGGCATTATTACCAATGCCATCCTTATCGGTATCGAGTGTTTCGGTGCCGTCATTTGGAAACGCATCGGCATTATCGCCAACCCCATCATTATCACTGTCTTTTGATTCGCTTGCATCAAGAGGAAAGGCATCATCGGCATCAAGCACACCGTCGTTATCGTCGTCGGTATCGGCATTATTACCAATACCATCTAAATCAGTATCAACAGATTCTGTGGCATCCAATGGAAAGGCATCGTTAGAATCGGGAACGCCATCGTTATCGTCGTCGGTATCGGCATTATTACCAATACCATCTAAATCAGTATCAACAGATTCTGTGGCATCCAATGGAAAGGCATCATTAGAATCAGGAACGCCATCGTTATCGTCGTCGGTATCGGCATTATTACCAATGCCATCATTGTCGGTATCAATGGTTTCGGTTGAGTCTAATGGAAATGCATCGTCCCCATCAAAAATACCATCGTTATCATCATCTAAATCTATTTGATTTGGAAAACCATCAGCATCGGTATCCAGACCTAACGTTTTAGGAGTGAAATTATTAGCCAAGTCACTCAATGCTGATGTATCAAGTCCGGAGCTTAGCAGTACCTGTTCTTGTACCAACAATGATTTGATTTCATTCAGACTAAAGGGGTCTTGGGTCGTAGGATCCCCATCCTTGTCAGAATAAGTGACAACCAAATGTGGGATGGGGGCTTGCTCGATAGTAGTTTGATAACGCGAAACTAATTGGGCATCAAATTGCGATAACTGCTCAGCATAATCAGCAGCTACTAACTTTAAGCTTTCACTTACGCCAACCCCTACGCTAACACTAATAAATTCAAGTAAGGCTGCAAATGCTTCATTTTGCACACGATGACTAAGTAAAGCTGTAAAATCAGATGAAGCACTTAATAAAGGTGCGTCTGTAAATGGGTTATATGTAGTCACTAAACCAAAATTAAGTTTGGTTTGTACCTGCTCAATTGCTTTTAATAGTGCGTCATTAACACTATTACCTTTTAACGTATACTGGTTAGCCACTTGGCTTATTATGGTAGTGAGTGGCGTGGCATTAATGGCTGTATTTGCGGTCAGTTGCTCTGCGCTTAAAATTGAATAAAGCTGAAGTAAAACCGGTTGCTGACCAGTGGTGACATCAATGGTTTTATCATTACTAACTATTTCAATAAGATAATAATCACTTAATGGTTCGCTAACTTGAATATTACTAAAAGCCGCTAATTCATTAGTACTCCCCGAGGTAACTAAGCGCCCTTTAAAGTCAGCTTTGGTGTCATCTAACGCATAAATATTTACAGTAGCGTTTTGCAGTGGCCCTTTTACGGCATAGCCATTTATAGCAAAGCTTTTAACTACCGGCGGTATTGGTGGCGGCGTCAGTGGTGTCGGTTTATCCGAAGATCCACCACAGCCGTTTAAAAAAAGAGCCGATAAAATGACAGGCAATATACGATGAGTTACATTCATCTAATTCAATCCCTTGATTTTAATTTATTATCTTAAAAGAACGAATTTACCATAACAGAAACAGAAACAGAAACAACAGAATATTTTTTACATCTTCAAATAAAAATCTTTACATAACTTTATATAATCAGGGTGATAGGCATCACCTTGATGAATAATCAGTTCGCTCTCTAAGCATGTTTGTTTTAGTTTACTCACTTCTATCAGTACTCTTTTGGCAGCTTTTGCTGTGGTTGTTTTAACTAAGGTGATACGACTTAAACAAAAACCATATTCAATGGCTAATGTGCTTATTTGGTCTAAGCTCTCGGCGGGTAAAACTAAAGCAAGTTTTGCATCGCGTGTGCTCAGGCGATTAAAGGCATTAAATAATGCGGTAAAATCTAAGCTATCGGTATGGCGGGCTGTATTTCGTGCCTCATTGGGGCCTTTTAAACTTCCTTGAAAAAATGGCGGGTTTGACACAACTAAATCAAATGGCTGCAATGTTGAATAGTGTTGAATATTCTGCTCGACGATCTCTATATCAGGCCACGGGCTGTGTGCAATATTCGATTGAGCCTGTATAGCGGCGTTTGGGTCTATTTCAACTGCTGTTATCGTGAGTGCTGGATTACGTTGCTTAAGCATCAAACTAATTAGTCCGCTGCCTGCGCCAATATCAAGTGCATATTTGGCCTGTTGCACATTAGCCCATGCGCCAAGCAAAATACCATCGGTGCCGACCTTCATTGCTGCCCCCTGATGTGCAACATAAAACTGTTTAAATTGAAAACCCGACACACTAACCTCTTATTTGCAACACAATACAATTGGTATAACGAACTAAGCCAAGTATAATAACAGCTAATTGTCCTTTATTTATGATGTCTTATGCAATTTGCCGACTTGGATCTTGATCAAAAAATTCTTAATGCAGTAGAAAAAGCGGGTTATAAAACGCCTACTAGCATTCAACAGCTAGCCATTCCTGAAGCGATGGCGGGTCGTGATATTCTAGCCTCTGCCCCAACGGGCACAGGTAAAACGGCGGCTTTTTTGCTGCCTTCTATCCAGTATTTACTTGATTTTCCTCGTCGAGACCCTGGTTTTGCTCGCGTATTAATTATGACGCCAACCCGTGAATTAGCGTATCAAATTCACGAGCAATGCGTCCTGTTTGCAGCCAATACCCACTTAAAAATTGGTGTAGTCACTGGCGGCATTAACTACGGTAGCCATAAAGACATTTTTGAAAAAAATAACGACATTTTAATTGCGACTCCGGGTCGCTTAATGGACTACATGAAAACCGAAGAGTTTCATGCCGAAAATGTTGAAATTTTAATATTAGATGAAGCTGATCGTATGCTCGACATGGGCTTTCGCAGCGAAATGATGAAAATTTGTGACGAAGCAACAAATCGTCGTCAATGTTTCTTATTTTCAGCGACCCTTGAAGGTGACAGTGTTGAGCGTTTTGCCGATACCATTTTAAACGACCCTGCACTGCTTGAAGCCGAAAGCTCACGTAAAGAGCAAGGTAAAATTCTGCAATGGGTGCATTTAGCAGACTCACGTAACCATAAACTTGATTTACTTGAAGCGATTTTAAAAGCCGAAGACATGAGTAAGGCCATCGTGTTTGTAAAAACACGTGAAAAGCTTGAAGAATTAGTTGGTTTATTGGTCGCACGCGACATTAAAACTGCGTGGTTGCGCGGTGAAATGCCACAAGATAAACGCATGGCAGCGATGGCCAACTTTCAATCAGGCAGAGCCAATATTTTAGTGGCAACCGATGTTGCTGCCCGTGGTATTGATGTCACCGATATTAGCCACGTGATCAACTATGATATGCCACGTAGCGCTGATGTTTATGTTCACCGTATTGGCCGTACTGGCCGTGCAGGCAAAAAGGGTGTCGCTATTTCGTTAGTTGAAGCCCATGACGTAGGAATTTTGAAAAAGATTGAGCGTTATACAGAGCAAAACTTAAAACGTCGCAATATTAAAGGGCTTGAAGCGCAGCATAAAGAAGCGAAGCCACCAGCGAAAAAGAAAAAAGATCCTGTGAAAATTAAAGCGAAAAAGAAACTAAAGAAAAAAGCGAAAAAGTAAGTTCTAAAATCATTGTTTTTAACTAAAAAAGGATCTGAAATCAGATCCTTTTTTATTGCTTAACCAACACGCGCAAGCGGTGGTTTATTATTTACTTACTAATTGTTTGGCAACCCAACGCTTAACATCTTTTTCCAAAATAGTGAGCGGCCTTGCACCGGGCAACAACACCAAATCATGAAAAGCTTTAATATCAAACTTCTCACCTAATTGTTGTTTTGCCTGTCCCCTAAGCTCAATAATTTTCAGCATTCCTAACTTATAACCAAGTGCTTGACCAGGCCAAGCCATATAACGGTCAATCGCAGCCTCAACATCACTCATTGCAGTACCCGTAGCTTGATGGAAATACTCAATCGCTTTTTGGCGCGGCCAACGTTTAAAGTGCAAGCCAGTATCAACCACTAAACGCGCGGCACGATAAACCTCGGCCTGTAAACGGCCTAAATTGCCCCAAGGGTCACCTTCATACATGCCCATTTCGAATGCAACCTGCTCAGAATACAAGGCCCATCCTTCAACATAGGCATTAAACTGGCCATTTTGGCGCATAATACCAATATTTTTTTGTTCCATATTGAGGGATATTTGAAAATGGTGGCCCGGTACGGCTTCATGATATGTTAGCGTTTTTAAACTAAAACTTGGCTGCGCTTTCATATCTTTTAGATTAATTGAAAACTCACCAGCACGAGAACCATCAAGAGCTGGCGGATTATAAAACCCACCTGGCGCACCATCTTGCGATACCACAGGAATTCGTTTTACCGTGACATCATACGTTGGAATAGTGGCAAATAAGCTCGGCGCTTTGGCCATGATTTTTTCGATTTCACTGTTTAAATCACCCAGTAATTTCGCTCGACCTTCATCAGAGTCTTCATAAATAAATTCTGGCATTTCACCAAGCTGAGCCATTCGCTCACCGACAGTGCCTTCGCTCAAACCTTGGGCTTTTAAAATACCGTCCATTTGTGAGCTGATCCGCTGTACTTCATTCAAACCAATTTGATGAATTTGTTCGGGAGTGAGCGTTGAATCGGCAAGATATAAAATCTCATGCTGATAAAAATCAGCCCCTTTAGGTTGAGCCCAAATACCATCAGCAAGAGGGGCTTGTTTTTCAAGAGTTTGCATGGTGGCTTTAATATCAGCAAAAGCAGGATAAAGCTGATTAGTAACAATATCGATTGCTTGAGCAAGATAGGATTCACGTTGCTCAGTACTCAATTCAATTCCTTGCATCTTATTGGCAAGATTAGTGACCAGTGTGTGCTCAGGCGCAGGTATTGCAATATAGTTAGTTAAATAGCCCAATGTATTGGGAAACAACGCCTTTGGTAAAAGCACACCTATTTTTGCATCAGCCAAGACTTTACGTTTTACATCAGCAATAACACTCACAAATCCAGATAAGCGGGCGAGGTAATCTTCAACATCTTGCTGATTTGCAATAACATGCTGATCTTGCAGTATTTTTGGTATATCAATCAGCGGCCCTGCAATTTGGCTCACGATATACGGTAGATGCCCACCCCAAGTATCGATATAGCCTGCGTTAAAACGAGTATCACCCAGATAATAATTAGCAATCACTTGGTTTACTTCAAGATGAAGGCGGTCTTGATCATTTAAGCTCGCCAAATTGTATTGTTGCAAACTTTTTAATGAATCGGCCATTGTGGTTTGCAGCTTAAGCATTCCCGCTGGTGAGTAGTCAGCCCACTTATTTTGGTAATGACCCGCAACATCTGGCGAAAGCCCTAAAGAGGTTGCTAAACCGGGCTGTTGCTGCATAAAATTTTTAGTATAAACATCAATAGTTCTATTGATTGCGACTCGGCTTGCGCTAACACTTTGGCCACTTTGTTCAACAACGGTGCTTGTGGTTTCTTGGTTGTTACATCCACTGAGCACAGTGATGATAGCGCAGCTGACAAGGCTATATTTTATTTTTTTTGTAAATTGGGTGAAGCGCATTATCGTTCCTGTTGGTCAAACTTAGCTCGAGTGTATACAATTTTTTAAACTCTGACAGTAAAAAAAATCCCAGCAATGCTGGGATTTTGTCAGTCATCAATCGATTTCCATATCGAAGCGATTGTCCTTAAACGAAAGATTGTTTTAAAGTAAACAAACATTATTAGTGTCAGCTTAAACTGCTCATTCTCAAAAGCAAGAATTAGGCTCAACGCATTTGTAACAAAGCATCAATTTACTGATATCAAAACCAAAAACCGCTGCAGTAAAGGATATAAAATAGGCACAAGGATTGCCGTATTGATAGCGCTCAAGGCCATTGCTATCGACGCAAAGCCACCCATACTTGGGTGTAACTCTAAAGCTCTTGCCGTTCCTATGGCATGACAAGCAGCCCCCATGGCAAAACCTTGGGCTTGAGCATTGTTAACGCCAACCAGCCTTAAAAAAGGCTCCGCACACAAAGCGCCAAAAATTCCAACCAAAATAACAATGACAGCAGCTAATGCCGGGATCCCCTCAATACTTTGGCTAACGGAAATAGCTATAGGAGTCGTTACAGCATTCGTTGCCAGCGAGGCTTGAATTTCAAACGATAAATTAAGTGCGGTTGCGATTAATACTGAGCACAGCATCGAACACAATAAAGCAATTAAACTCGCAATTGCGATAGGCTGAATATTATTTTTAACCGCAACAAACTCCTTGTAAAGCGGCAATGCTAGGGCAACAATTGCAGGCTCTAATAACCAAGTAAGCATCCAAGTGCTGCGGTTGTATTCGGAATAAGGGAGCTTTAATTGATAAAGCAACGAGATAAGCAAAATTATGGTTATTAAAATCGGGTTAAACCAAATCAGCCCTAAGCGCTGCTGTACCGTTTTACAAAAAAAATAACACCCTATCGTTAAAGGTAAACCAACATAAAGTATCATTGTTGCAATCGCTTTTGCATAAAATGACCTACTACGGCAAGAGTGACTAAAGTACTAGCCAAAACCGCAGTTAAAATGCCCCAAAAAGCATGTTGTAACAAGCCTAAATGTTCAATTAACCCAACTCCTGCGGGGATAAACAAGAGAGGTAAATATTTAAGTAATAATGTACCTGTGGGGTAAACAGTATCGTAATGAACCTTACCCGACACCAATAACAAAAACAGCAATAACATGCCAAATACAGCCCCTGGGAAATGGCCGTTTAACAACCACGATGCCCCTTTACCAATTAATAAACAGGCCAATATCAATGCGCTACTGATGATATATTTTGTCACTATATATTTGTTTCCTATGGGTAAGTAACCTCAATGCGGGATACTAAATCTCATTTGAATGTAATATTTTGATAAATGTCTTATCCCGAATTCAAATTAATTAGCACCAACATATTCAAGCACTATAACCTTGAATTTCACCATTGAGCTATCCACCTTTAGGCTACCATTTTTTTGCTGTTTGATAAGGCTTTGCTTGTTCTGTTTGCTGGTTAGCAATCGCAATGCGCGTATTTTTATTCAATAATAATCGGATTTGATTATACGTTTCACGAGCCAAGGTTTTACGTGTCGCGTGGCCATAACTCGTTTGATAAAGCCGTTTTATTGCCGCAAGGGTATCAGGAGAGCGCACCATTAAAGACTGAGCCAATTGCTGTGCGTAAACCAATGGATTTTCTTCGCACGCTGTAATTAAACCTAACTTTAACGCTTGGTCTGTACTAATTGGCTCAGCCAAACTTGACAGTAATAACGCCTGATCTCGGCTTATCAAATGGCTAAGTGGTAAGCTCGCCCCCATATCAGGTGCCAAGCCCCAACGTGCTTCCATAATGGCAAAACTAGCATCAGGGCTTGCTATACGATAATCAGCACCCAGCACAATTTGCATCCCACCACCCCAGCAGCGACCTTGTATCACCGAAATCACAGGGATTGGTAAATCTTGCCACCCTAGTACAACTCGCTGAACTAAATTTTGATTGCCAGGTAACCATTTCCAAAGCAATTTAACAATGTTAAAACCTGATTTCATAACACTTTTAACATCAAGCCCTGTTGAAAAATCAGAACCGTTTGCTGTTAATAATACGATGCGGACTTGACGCTCTTTTTTAAGCTTTTTTATTATCGCATCGAGTTGTATAAACATATCAACATTCAGAGCATTAAGTTTATCAGGGCGATTGAGTGTTACGATAGCGATGTGATGTTCAATAGAAAGAGTTACAATCTTCAACTGGTATGACCTTACTGTGTTTTTATTGAGCCTAAAATTTAATCTCTCAAAAGTAAAGTGAATAAACTACCACCGCCCAGCGGATCTGCACCATAACCTCAAATCCGCCCTTAAACTGACTATTCTAATTTGTCCATCATCGCCTTAAGTACTTGGCTACTTAATCAATACCGACAACCAAAACGCTTTATTACGCTCGAAGACCAAGTTTAACTTGGCTTTTTTTTTTGATTTGGTATAAACGCCAACAAGATATTTTCTATGAGAAACCAGTCATGACCGAATCAACCCATTTGTGGACAGTTGAAGAAGCAACCGATAATGCCTATGAGGTATTTTTAGAGCTCGCACCAGATAACTTATCTGAAGAAGACATCATTTATTTTAATATGCACCGCGAACTAGCTGGGTTTGCCGAAGATAATACGCCTGATGATTCATGGTCTGAATTTGTCGAGTTTGAAATAGAACCAGAACTGTATTTACAAGTCATTATTGGCTTAGAGTTTGAAGATCAAGACATTGAATACGCACGCATGCTAATTAGCTTAGAGAAAGATGCACCGTTCTGTCACATCATCTGGAAGGCGTAAAAACCTTAAATTACCGCAGTTTAACGTAAAAACTTTATTTTTATTATTTCTGCCATAAAATAAAGCCCGTTGAGGAGGCGGTAATGAAATTCCTATATGTAATCTTATACTTTGTTTCTTTTAGTCTGTTAGCGAAAGATCCTTTTGAAGACTTTTCTGAATACGGAAAGTTAGATGAAAGCGAAATTCATCAAATGCATCAGGGTGAATTTCTTTATGGGGATACTGAGCTGGGTTTCATTTTAACAAGTGGCAATACGGACTCCACTACAGCAAAACTTAAAGCTAATATTTATCAAGACTTTGATAACTGGCGCAACCAGTATAAATTCGATAGTTTATTTAAGCGCGATTTAAACGAAGCGACGGGTGAAAATGAAACGAGTGCTCGGCGTATCTTTTTCTCCTCTCAGGCTAATTACAAACTGGAAGATCAAGACGAATCGTTTTTTATGTATGGTGAATATGAAAACGATCGCTTTAATGGCGTTAGATATAAAGGTACGCTCGTTTCTGGTTATGGCAATCGGTTATTAGCATTAAGAAAAGACCGTATCGATTTTGATATTGGTCCCGGATTAAGTGCACAAGATAATACTGACAATAGCGAAGAAAACGGTTTTTTGATCAGAGTAGCAATCCATTGGGAGCGACTCATATCAAGTCGCAGTCGTTTTAATCAGGCTATTAGTTATGAACAATCTTTATCTGGGCTAAGCTCTCGATTAAAATCAGAAACGGCCTTAATAAGCCGCGTAAATGGTGCGTTATCCGTTAAGTTTTCTTACTTATACCGCCATAATTCACAACCTGAAGCGGGCAAACAGAGTTTTGATTCTGAAACTAGCGCTTCACTGGTCTTTAACTTTTAATAAGAAGCATTATGTTATATCAAAAAACACAATTGGGCTGGGCCATATTGGCATTATTAAGCTGGGTCTTAGCGTTTGTATTACTGGCACTTTATGTTTTAGGTAGCTCTGTACCGGTGTATTTATTTGCAGTCGCTTTAGTGGTTATCGCCTATCTGTTTCACAGTTTAACAGTCACTGTGACCGACTCTGAATTGTCGTGGGGTTTTGGCCCTGGCGTATTTGGGCAACGTATTCCTGTCAGCGCTATTGCGAATGTAAGTGCCGTTACCAACTCATGGCAACATGGCCTTGGTATAAAAATAACGCATGATGGTTGGGTATATAATGTTTCAGGCTTTAAAGCGATTGCAATTACCTTATACGATGGGACTCAGTTTCGGGTTGGTACACATGATCAAGAAAACCTACTGGCATGCTTAAAAACTCTTGTACCTACTGAAGAAGTAGCCGAAAAGATCATTGAGCCAGAACTTGATCTCGATGATTAATGATAAGAAGAATCCTCTTTAAACATACTTATTTTATCACTAGATTAATCACTAAAAATGAGCAAAATCAATTCACTATTGAGTTTGCTCTAGCACAATAAACTGATGCTTATAAGGTACTATACCCATTTGGTTAAACCAATTTTGCACCAGTTCGTCAATTTGCCCTGATTGCAACATAGCCGTTATTTGCAAATCGACTTTATCACGCACCTCACTGTCTTTAAACAAGGCACCTGAACCTTGGTAGTCCAATAAATCCAACGCCTGATAGGGCATTGCTTGCTGCTGTGCCGAGGTAACACCTAATGCCCATAAGAACATTAGCCAATCACCTACTTTTGCATCAAACCGCTCTGAAATAAACAAACGATTCGTAATTTCTTGGTCTTCATATTCAATATAAGCATTGTTTTTCATTACTTTATTATATTGTTCACCAAATACACGCGTTGCATTTACAAACGATACCACCTTGAAATCTTTAATATCAGCTAAGGCTGTAACCTCAGAAAGTGCTCCATTTTTTTTGATAATAACCCGATTGACGAACTTTAAACGATATTTTGATGGGTAAAAGCCCTCTGGAAATACCCCTCCCCAATTGAGTGCAACTTCAGCTTTACCAATTAAGAAATTACGCTTTATTGCCTCATTTCCTAACGGCTTAAAGACAATGCGACTATAACCAGCTTGTATAAACGCGGTATTAAAAACATCGTTAAATAATCCAAGAGTGTTTGGATTATCATAAACAAAATAAGGTGAGAAGTTTGCTGATGCCACCAACAACTCAGTCGGCTCATCTTGCGCCAAACATGTCACAGGATAAGCCAAAACCCCATACAAAATGACTAAGACGCTCAGTATTTTCTTCAAATGAACACTCCTCTTTTGAATAAAAAATAGCATACTTATTTTTTTATGGAATATTATTTCGCCTTAGAGACATTCTGTACCTGGATCATGCCATCAATGTGAATATCTCGTTGAGGATAAGCAATTGTAATATCATGCTCATTAAATAACTCATAAATACGAAAACGAATATCACTACGCATTTGACGAATGTCAGCTTCTGAATTTGCACATACCCAAAAGATAGCATCAAAAATTAATGCGTTATCACCAAAATCTTCAAACAATACATTCGAAGATGGCTGAGTTAAAATCTCACTTCGCTCACTTAAAACCTGCCTAATAAGCTTTGCAACTAACACAGCATCTGAACCATAGGCAACTCCGACACGCACAAACGAGCGAGCATTTTTATCAATTAAGGTCCAATTAATTACCGTATTTTCGAGTAAATGACTATTTGGCACCAGCATATGCACACCATCACTGCGACGTATTAACGTAGAGCGTGTATTAATACTCTCGACCATCCCTTTGGTATCACCGACTTCTAAAAAATCGCCGATACGGATCGGTCGCTCCCACATTAAAATCCAACCACTAATAAAGTTATTAATGATATTTTGTGCGCCAAACCCCACACCAATTGCCACCGCACCAGAAACAAATGCGAATGCTGTTAGGGGGATTTTTAAAATTTCTAAACTGGTAATCGCTAAAATTGCGATAGTGATAACCAGATAAATTCGAGAAAATAGGTGAATTGCATCAGGTGTCACTTTACGAACTAACAGCGCTTTGCGGATCAATATCCCAACTCGCGTGACAATAAACCATGCCAATAACAGAGAAAATGGCACCTGTAACACTTGAAAAACTGTGATTGGCGTACCGCCATAACTAAATAACACATACGACATACCATCTTGAAGAGTCTGCCAATTCATTTTAAAACCTTTGATTTATCTGACTGATAACACTAAGTATAACAGCTTTATAGATTGCACTATAAACCATTGTAATGACTGTTTTGATGATACCTCCAAAGGAGTTTTTACGTTATTATTACGCCTTAAAATACTCGAGCACCCACCATGCCTGACTTTACCTTATTACTTTTATTCATTCCAACTAGCTTTTTGGTCTCAATCTCACCTGGTATGTGCATGACGTTAGCGATGACGCTTGGTATGAGTGTTGGCTTAAAACGAACGTTTTATATGATGTGGGGCGAATTATTAGGGGTTGCAACCGTTGCAACTGCAGCGGTTCTTGGCATTGCAGCGTTAATGCTAAATTATCCGCAGCTCTTTAACATTTTAAAATGGGTTGGCGGTGGCTATCTTGTTTTTGTTGGTGTGCAAATGTGGCAAAGCAAGGGAAGTTTAGCATTAAGCTTAGGGGCTGATAAACCATCAGAACACGTTAGTGCCAAAAGCTTATTTTCAAAAGGCTATTTAACGGCCGTCTCAAACCCTAAAGGCTGGGCGTTTACAGCCTCGCTACTACCACCATTTATAAACTCTGAGTACACGCTTGCGCCACAACTACTGGCTTTGGTCACAATACTCTTAATCACCGAATTTATCTGCATGATGATCTACGCCAGCGGAGGGCATGGTTTGCGCAAATTACTGTCAAGTAGTGGTCATGTACAGTTACTCAATCGCATCTCGGCTTGCTTAATGATTGCGGTCGGTATTTGGCTGGCAATGAGCTAGTAATACTTTAGCGGTAATAAATATCAACTATCAAAATTTACAAAAAAGCCACTTTTTCAGTGGCTTTTTTTGTAGCGTAAAATCAAACGTTAGCTCTTTTGCTCTGCAACCCAACGCTTAATTTTTTGCTCTAAAATAGGCATTGGTAAGGCACCATCAATTAATATTTGAGTGTGAAATTTTTTCACATCAAATTGCTCTCCTAACTCTTTGGCACAATACTCACGTAATTCACGAATTTTAAACTGACCTAATTTGTACGATAGCGCCTGGCCAGGCATTGCGATATAACGCTCCACTTCTGAGGTAACATCACTTTGTGCCATAGACGAGTTCGCCATCATAAATTCGATTCCTTGCTCCCTTGTCCAGCCTTTAGCATGTAAACCAGTATCAAGTACAAGACGCATCGCACGAAGTTGCTCGTCCACTAAACGACCATACCACTGATACGGATCGGTAAATAAACCAAGCTCTTTGCCTAAGCTTTCAGCGTATAAAGCCCAACCTTCTTCAAAAACGGTATATCCACCAAACTTACGAATGCGCGGTAAACCCTCAACCTCTTGTTGCAATGCAACTTGAAAATGATGACCTGGTGCCGCTTCATGAATCGATAATGTTTCTAAGATAAACTTTGGCTGTGCTTTTAAGTTATGGGTATTAATATAAAAAATACCTGGGCGAGAACCATCAGGTGCAGGGCTTTGATACGAAGCACCGGCAGCCGACTCAGCTCTAAATGCTTCAACAGCTTTCACTTCGTAATCGGCTTTTGGGGCGATATCAAATAAAAGCGGAACGCGTGCATCAATCTTAGCTTTAACTGCTTCATAAGCTGCGATCACTTCGTCGGCAGAATTGAAGTAAAACTCTTCACTTTCGCGCAAATGAGTAAAAAAGGCGCCTAAATCACCTTCAAAGCCCACTTGCTGTTTTACTTTTTTCATTTCACCTAAAATGCGCTCAACTTCTTGTAAACCAATTTCGTGAATTTCATCGGCATTAAGCGCCAATGTTGTATGGCGCTTAATTTCGTAATCATACCAAGCTTTGCCATTAGGTAAGTCGGCATAACCAAACGTAGTGCGAGTATTTGGAATGTATTCATTTTGTAAAAACTCGCTCATTTTTTTATACGCGGGCACTAACATGTCACTAATCATTGAACGATACTGCGCTTCAATTTGTTGCTTTTGCTCAGCGGTAAAATCGGCAGGAATTGCTTTTATTGGCATCCAAAAAACAGATTGCGATACATCATCAACGATATGTGTTTGAAACTGTGGCACGAGTTTAACAGCAAGCACTTTAGGCAATACCACACCTTGCTTTATTCCCTCTCGCATTGACTCCTCAACGCTTGCCAGCCAAACCACAAAGCCTTCGGCACGTTTAATGAAATTTGCATAATCTTCATGAGTATTAAACGGTTGTGCACTTTGACCAGATCCTAATCCTGCAAACGTATTGTGCTCACCATTCATTTGATCAATCGGGATCAAATAATCAGGAAAACGCTGCTTTTCTTGTGCAAGACGCAAATCTCGTTGGAAAATCTCAAAAGTTAATAACGACTGCCCCGTAAGCTGGTTAACATCAAGCGCTGAGATTCGGGTGAGATATTTTTCGGTTAAGGCCTGCTGCTTGGCTCGGTTATCGGCATTAATTGGTAACGAATATTGGTCATTGTATTGGTATTCCCCCACAAAAGTGGCACTTAGTGGTGAAAGGGCTAAGGCTTCATCAAAATACGCTTCTACTATGTTTTCTAACTGCTCATTTTGAGATTGACTCACAAGTACTGTTTGGCTGGTTTCTTGGGTTTTATTTCCATCAACACAGCCGGCCAATGCGACGCTAATCGCCAAGGCTAAAATTGCTTTTTTATTCATCTGTTATTTGCTTTTATTAGTGAGAGCTTAAGCCAGAAAAATCTGGAATTGTTTAGTTGGCAGTGTATATTCTGCCATAGTAAAACTAAACCCTCGCGAAGGAGTTTATCGTTTTTTTATGGTGTATTTACATCAAATCACTCAATTGGACCTGATATGATAGAAAATGAAATTCAACAAATAGAAAAAATCTATGCTTTGATAACTGAGTATTTAGTGACATACAGCTTTCAACTCGTCGCAGCCTTATTGATATTACTTTTTGGCCTTTGGATAGCTAAAAAACTGTCAATGGTCGTTTTCAAATTATTAGAAAGAAACAACATTGATATCACACTAAACAACTTTGTTACCAATGTTGTTAAAGTCATATTGATCATCATGTTTGTGATCATTGCACTGGGTAAAATAGGCATCAGTATCACCCCATTTATTGCGGCCATTGGTGCGGCATCTTTAGGCGCAGGCCTTGCTTTACAGGGCATGCTGTCAAACTATGGCGCAGGATTGGCCATCATTGCCACACGCCCGTTTATTGTCGGCGATACTATTTTAGTAAACGGTGTTTTTGGCCAAGTTAAATCGATTGAGTTAGGTGTGACTATTTTAACCAATGAAGATGATGTGATTATCACTGTGCCAAATAAGCATATCGTTGGTGAGATTATTCATAACTCGTTTGCACTATCACTGATTGAAGGTGAAATTGGCATTGCCTACCATTCAGATCCTCAATCTGCCATCACCATTATTGAGCAGGCCTTAAACCAACAAACCGAGTATATTGCCAGTGAAAAGCTACAGGTAGGGATTAATCAATTTGCCGATAGTAGCATTGTGTTAGGTTATCGTTATTGGGCTAAAACCAATCAGATCATAAAAGCCAAAATGGCAGTAAACTTAGCGGTATTTAATGCCTTAAAAACTAATAATATTGATATTCCTTTTCCGCAGCGCGTGGTGACTATCAAGCAAGGGTAACTTTCATACCTCAATTTTTGCATTTAAAAAGCATCAGACAATAAAAAAGCCGCTTAAGCGGCTTTTTTTTAACGATTCAAACTTATTCATTACCCATAGGGTTTGTTTTTTCAGCTTGAATACGCATGTAAATTTCTTCACGATGTACTGAAACATCTTTAGGTGCATTCACACCAATACGCACTTGATTACCTTTAACACCAAGTACCGTAACTGTAACTTCGTCCCCTATCATAAGGGTTTCTCCAACGCGACGAGTCAGAATTAGCATTCTTTGCTCCTAATTTCCAAAAGATTAAAAGATTCCGTGTCTTTATATTTTAATGAATTATCACTACAAAAGTAAGTAAAAACTCTAAAACTGGTTAATTTATAACAAAAAAAGCACTATGCAGCGCTCTTACGCCTAATTCTAGATACTTTTCATCAATTAGCACTGATATTTTTATTTCTGAGGTAGAAATAAGTAAAGCAGCTATGTTTTCATCTGCTAAAGCTTGAAATAATGTACCCGCAACTCCTGCGTGTGACTTCATTCCAACCCCTACCGCTGAGATTTTTGCCACATTGCTATTACCTTTGACCTCAAGTGCTCCGAGAATTTGCACTAAAGATTGCAGCAACTCTAAACCTTGTTCAAAATCATTACGATGCACCGTAAAAGCATAGTCGATATTGGCATCTTTTTGATTTATTTGTGCAATCATGTCAACTTCGATTGCATGCTCTGCAAAAAGTTGCAAAATTTTTGCTAAATTAATCGGTATATTTGGTACGCCACAAATAGTTAACAATGCTTCATCTTTATTGTGTGCAATACCTGAAACCACTTGTTCTGACATTTGAGGCTCCTCGTAGGTAATGAGCGTGCCATGATCCGGTGCAAATGTAGACAACACCCGAAGAGGCACATTATATCGACCTGCAGCTTCAACACATCGAATTTGCAGCACTTTTGCACCAAGACTGGCTAACTCGAGCATTTCTTCAAATGTGATGGTATTCATCCGCTGGGCGCGTGATTCAATTCGCGGATCGGCAGTATAAACACCATCAACATCAGTATAAATTTGGCATTCGTCAGCTTTTATAGCTGCTGCAACTTCAACTGCGGTTGTATCAGTCCCACCTCGACCAAGCGTCGTGACATTTCCTTCACTATCACGACCTTGAAACCCAGCTAAAATGACAATTCTGCCATGCTCAAGTTCATGATTTAATCGGCTAGCATCGATATGTGTAACCCTTGCCTTGCCAAAAAAGTTATCGGTTTTTATCTGCGCTTGATCTGCCAATAAGCTAATTGCTGAATGGCCACGCTTGATAATTGCCATCGCCAATAATGCCACTGACACTTGCTCACCAGTACTGATTAACACATCAAGCTCTCGCGTACTTGGGCGATTATCAATTTGTTTTGCAAGACTTATTAAACGGTTGGTTTCCCCTGCCATAGCAGAGACTACCACCACAACTTGGTGGCCTTGTTGTTTTGTTTTAATAACAAGGTCGGCGACAGCTTCAATTCGGTCAATTGACCCAACCGAAGTGCCGCCAAATTTTTGGACTATTAATGACACGAAACGTTATACGCGCTCAGAAACCCAAGCGGCAACACTATCAAGTGCTGCAACCAAGTGCTGAGGCTCTGAACCACCCGCTTGTGCCATATCAGGACGACCGCCACCTTTACCGCCGACTTGCTGTGCCATAAAGTTAACCAATTCACCCGCTTTGAATTTACCCGTTAAATCTTTAGTCACACCGGTAATTAAACTCACTTTGTCGCCTTCTGCCACACCTAGCGCAATGACACCCGAACCTAGTTTATTTTTTAAATCGTCAACCATGCCACGTAATGCTTTACTCTCTGTACCAGCGACATTTGCGATAAGTACTTTAATACCACCAATTTGAACCACAGAATCAAGCAAACCTGCACCTGCGGCACTGGCCAACTTATCATTAAGCTGATTGATTTCTTTTTCAAGACCTTTTGTACGCTCAACTAATGCGCTGACTTTTTCAACAGCATTAGTTGCATCTGATTTTACTAACACTGCAATATGGTTAAGCACTTCAGCTTGGTGGTGTATTACCTCGATTGCCGCTGCACCAGTAACCGCCTCTATACGGCGAATACCTGCAGCAATCCCTGACTCACTGACAATTTTAAATAAACCAATATCACCTAAACGCTTAACGTGTGTACCGCCACATAGTTCGATAGAAAACCCACCAATACTAACAACGCGCACTTCATCGTCATATTTCTCACCAAATAACGCCATTGCACCTTTTGCTTTTGCATCATCAATTTGCATAAGCTCAGTCTGTAAATCTACGTTACGACGAATTTCAGCATTCACCATTAATTCAATTTCAATTAATTGTGCTTTAGTAACACCTTCAAAGTGAGAGAAGTCAAAACGTAAACGCTCTGATTCTACTAATGATCCTTTTTGACCAACATGCTCACCTAATACTTGGCGTAATGCCTCATGTAATAGATGCGTCGCAGTATGGTTTTTACGGATATTATCACGACGCGCCGTATCAATTTGCGCATCAACTCGGTCATTCAAGGCTATCTTACCTTGAATTACACCCGCATGAGCAAAGGCATTACCTAGTTTTGTGGTGTTATGAACGCTAAACTCACCACCTGCAATTTTAAGAAGACCTTTATCGCCCGCTTGGCCGCCCGACTCTGCATAAAAAGGAGTACGATCTAATACAACAATGCCTTTTTGGCCATCAGCCAAACTGTTCACGGACTCACCTTCAAAGAAGAGTTCAATTACAGTGCCTGAAAAATGCTCGTGCTCATATCCTTTAAAATCAGTGTGTTTTTCTGATTTTAATTGCTCGTTATAATCTGTGCCGAATTTACCTGCTTGTTGCGCCATTTTACGCTGCGCCGCCATACACGCTTGAAAGCCAGGCTCATCAATCGTCATAAAACGTTCACGCGCGACATCGGCAGTTAAATCAGCAGGGAAACCGTAAGTATCGTAAAGTTTAAACACCACATCACCAGGGATGACATCACCCTTAATGCCTTTTAAACCATCTTCTAAAATAGCTAAACCGCGCTCTAATGTTTTACTGAACTGTTCTTCTTCAATACGTAATACTTTTTCGATGATTTCGCGTTGTTTGTATAACTCTTGGTACGCATCACCCATTTGTTCAGCTAATGCACCCACTAATTTGTGGAAGAAATTATCTTTAGCACCTAGCTTATTACCATGGCGAACAGCGCGGCGAATAATCCGACGCAATACATAACCACGGCCTTCATTAGACGGCATCACACCATCAGCAATTAAGAAAGCACACGAACGAATGTGGTCAGCAATTACGCGTAATGATTTATCTTCTAAATCTTGTGCATGAGTAACATCAGCAGCTGCGCGGATCAAACCTTGAAAAATATCGATTTCATAATTTGAGTGCACACCTTGCATAATGGCAGAAATACGTTCAAGCCCCATGCCAGTATCAACCGATTGCTTTGGAAGTGGCTCCATCGTGCCGTCAGCATGACGATTGAACTGCATGAATACTAAGTTCCAAATCTCAATAAAGCGATCGCCATCTTCTTCAGCAGAACCCGGAGGGCCACCCCAAATATCAGCGCCATGATCATAGAAAATTTCAGAACATGGACCACAAGGGCCGGTATCACCCATTGACCAGAAATTATCTGAAGTGGTAATTCGAATAATACGATCAGCCGGCAAACCTATTTTTTTATTCCAAAGATCAAAGGCTTCATCATCTGTATGATAAACCGTCACTAATAATTTTTCGGCCGGTAATTTTAAAATCGATGTTAAAAATTCCCAAGCAAACTTAATCGCATCTTCTTTAAAATAATCACCAAAACTAAAGTTACCTAACATTTCAAAAAAGGTATGGTGACGGGCGGTATAACCTACGTTTTCAAGGTCATTATGTTTACCACCAGCACGAACACATCGCTGTGAGCTGGTTGCACGGGTATATGGGCGCTTATCAGCACCTAAAAATACGTCCTTAAATTGGACCATACCGGCATTAGTAAATAATAATGTTGGGTCATTACCTGGCACCAAAGAGCTTGATGCGATGGCTTGATGCTGTTTTGACGAAAAGTAGTCTAAAAAAGCTTGGCGGATTTGTGCGGTAGTCATATGCTGCATGCGGATATTCTCACTCGTCTGACGGATCTGTTTGCATTGCAAATTCTATTTGTTCATGATTAAAACCTCGATACATCAAATAACGCAAAATTTTTGCTTTTTCTTTGAATTCAAGGTTTCCAGTAATTCCAGAAAACTTCCTATTATATGCTGCTTGGGCTTGCTGATACCAGTCAATTTCCATCTCATCTAACGTGGTTTCAAGTAAGGCTCGCTCAATTCCTTTGCCCGCAGCTTCGGCCTGGATACGCTTCAATCCATGAAGCTTTGCCAGATGGCGGCGAATAAAACTTTCACAATATCGCTTTTCATCTATAAACGAATGATGCTCACACCAATCGAGTAAGCTTGCGATAAAGTCAGCTGATGCGCCTTTTTGCTGTAATTTAAAGGTTAAGTCTCGACGCGAATATTCTTGCCGAGACAACAACCAGAGCACGTAATTTTTTAATTTTTGCTTTTCTTTATCATCCATTAAGCGTCGAATCGCCCCGAGGAAGCAGGTCTGTCGTCTGTCGTCGTATCAACAACGATAGTACTCATAAACATGGCTTGAAATGAGATAAAAAAAGCAATGTAACAAATAGGCATAATAAAAAATAAAGGGATAAATGATAACGGCAGGCTGATTAGCATCAGACCAGTAAAGATTGCACCATAGACACCAATAGCTGCCATGTTATGCCAAAACGCCGAAAGGCTGGCTTTAAATACGTCGATCAGATTAACCGTTCCGTGAAAATAAACCAATGGCACCGCATAAGCAAAACACATTAAATAAAACGATAATGCACTGATGAACAATACAATATTTGAAAAGTGTAATGTCTCAACTAAATGCTGCGCCGCAATTTCAGGTTGGGCAGCATATTGCTCAAGCACTGCAATTGCATCTTTAAACAACCAACTTGCTAATAAAGCGAGTAAAATCCCCGCGCCTATTTGATACAAGCCTAAACGAAACAAACCAAGACGACGCCCAACTTGGCCAAATGGCGCAAACAACTCTGCTGCGGTAATTTTTTTACCTTGCTGACGTAATAAAATAGCTTGATAGAAGCCTGCTGTTAAAAATGGTGTTGCCAGCCCTGCCGCTATTTGTAAAAGCGGAAAGAAAATAGCAATTAAACCAAGACCGCCCATCACCGCATGCATTAAAATAAACGTACCGGGTTGCATTTTAAATACCTGCCAAGCGGCTTTAAACCACGCCACTCCCGCTTGGGCTTTATAAACTCGCTGCTCTATCGCCATTGTTTTATCTTATTTACTCTTAAATTAAAATCAAAACGCACCAACTTGAGGTGCGTTTTTGTATTTTGTTAAATGTGAGCGATTTAAACCAACTCTTAAGTTGCTATGCTACTTTTTTGTTTTACTTAAATCCAGCATATGCGAGCCATGTTTTACTTTTGTTGCCAAATAAGCCTCATTACCCTCTTTTAAATGCGCATGTGTACCAACTAAGTTACGCACTGTAATGCCTGCATCTTTAAGCGCTTTTAGTTTTTTAGGATTATTTGTCATTAATTGAACATTATCAATATTCATCGCCTTGAGCATTAACACAGCATCTGAGAAATCACGCAAATCATCAGCAAAACCCAAATGATTGTTAGCCTCATAAGTATTCATACCTTGCGACTGTAACACATAAGCATCTATTTTATTGTATAAACCAATACCTCGACCTTCTTGGCGAAGATAAAGCAAAATACCACCTTGTTGATGCATTTTTTCGATACATTCATTCAACTGCTCACCACAATCGCAGCGTGATGAATGAAATACATCGCCCGTAAGGCATTCTGAATGAAGGCGAATTAATGGCGTATCTTGCGTTTTATCGGCTTGATTAAACACTAAAGCCACATGCTCAACACCATCTTGCAAACCTGAAAATGACAGGATTTCAGCAGGAATAGTACTCTGTTTGCCAACTTTTAGCTGGACTCTTGCTCGTACTTCAGCCACAACGTATCCAAATTAAAATATATAATACTGTGATAATATAACAAAAGCTAATTTCAGCGCCAAGCTCTATACCAAGCTGCTTTTATTTATACTCACTATGTTGATAGTAATATATTGGGATTGCGCAGCGATAATGCAAGTAGATTTTGAGCATTTTATTATTTGCAATAAAGATTTATAAGGTATGACACCTCGCTCCTAGCTAAGCACAACGTAAGCGTAACTTCCCCTAATAACCTGAAACTTCTGCTGCGTTAGTAACGTTTATTCACCTCAACCATCGAGTGAACTATGTCCGTGAGGAGTAACTCACTTATCGCCTACCTGCGCTCAAACTTGTTTGGTATAGATATTTTTTAAGAACTCTTTTAAAATAAAAATTAGGGACGAACATATAAAAAAAAGGATAACAATATGAAACAAAAACTCGCTTTACTATTCGCACTGAGCCTCACCACAAGCTACTCCTTTGCCGAAGCGACTGATTTACATGCCAAATTTACGAATGTTTATCAACAGTTCCAGCAAGCTCAAAACGCAAAAAACTCCGAACTAACCATTGAATTAGCCAAGCAAGCCCTAACTCTAGGTAAAGAGCTCTACGGCGAAAAATCAATTAATGCAGCTAATCTCGCTATTAGTTATGCACTTGCTTTACCTGATGTCCAAAGAGACTTTTTTAACGACAACTCAAGAGCATTAAAATTCGAACTGTACACAGCAGCCCAAGCCATCTACGAAAAACATTACTCTGATAAAGATATTGAACTGATAGAGGTATTCATTGGCTTGGCTAAAAGTACATTATCAGCTAATGAATCAGCTCACTACTTCAAGCAGGCTATCGAGTTAAGTGAAGCAAAGCCTACGTTACAAGCAGACCTTCACTATCAAGCTGCAACACACCTTTTTAACCACTTTAGCGATAAAAAATATCGCGTTGCAAAAAAGCACGCCTCTACAGCTGACAAAATGCTCCGTGAATTATTACCCGAAAACACCATGGAGCGTGTAAAATCTAACTTTTTACTTGCCTCTATAGCTAAAGGAAGTAACAAAAACAGTGAAGCTATTGAACGGCTAAATGAAATAGTTACAGTGTTTGATAATAATTTAGAATTTGATCACCCTTATGAACTTGCCGCCCATTCTCGTTTAGTTGAGCTGTATGAAAATACAGGAAAAAGTGATGAAGCAACAAAGCACTGTATAGCAATAGCAAAAATGGTGCCTTGGCAAGAAGATTTAGAACCATCACCTTTATATCGTCAAGAGCCCCGCTATCCGACAGCAAAAGCCCAACAAGGAAAAGATGGCTGGGTGCAAATGCAGTTTGATGTTTCTGCCGCTGGTTTTGTTAAAAACATTGTCGTGCTAGATTCAGTGGGTGGATCTCAGTTTGAAGAAGAGTCAATTAAGGCGCTCGAGAAATGGCGCTACGCCCCAAAATTTGAAAATGGACATGCTGTGGTTGCAGGACCTTTGACAGTGCAATTAGATTTTAAAATACGTAAAAGCTAAGCACCTCTAACCCGAAGAGTTTTAATGCTATACTCGACCAACTAAAACTCTTCAGGTTATAAAAATGAAATTAACTATTTTATTACTCTCTTCAGCCTTATTTTTATCTGTAAGCCCTAAAATATTTGCTGCACCAACCCCCACTGTCAGTCAACAAACGTTAATTGAGGCACAAAAAAATAACAGCGTAATGCTACTCGATGTGCGTTCAAATGAAGAATTTAAAGATGGGCATATTCCAGGTGCAATCAACACTCCTCACTTAGAAATTATTAATAATACCGCAGTACTCAATTATCAAAAAGACCAACCAATTATCGTTTATTGCCGCTCAGGCAGAAGAGCCGCAGCTGCTGAGCAGGCACTAATTGATTTAGGGTTTACGAATATAAAACATTTAGAAGGTGATTGGCTTGGCTGGCAAGAAACGCAGTTAAAACAAGAACAAACCAAAGAACAATAAAATTTACGTTTAAAAGACTTGAATTTAGCTGAGATTAGATAAATAAAAAGTTATTTTTCTCAGCTTATCAAGCTCCTACTTGTCGCAACAATCCTCACAACTTTTTCGCACTCGCTTAAATGAATTTTAGAGTCTAAGCTTTAACTACGCCATGTTGGAGGGATTCTATTGTGTTAAGTAAACCAGTTTATGAAAGCTTACCCTATATTTACTTTGCGGTCGGTCACGGCCTTATTACTTATCAACCTTCTTTTTTTGCTACTTTTTCTGGTAGTTTATTTTTTATTGCTGGTGCTTTAGTTTGGGTTCTAAGATCACACTTTAGACGCACAGATCCACAGTTTAATCGTCAAAATAACGGCAATATGGCCAAATGGTATGAGCTTAAGCCGTTCATTATGTTTTTGCTTGCGGTTGTTTTAATGACATGGGTTGATCATAATTTAGTGATGTTATTCGCTGGCGTGTTAATTATATTAGCAATGTGGATCATTTTTTTACGCGTGCATAACCGCTATTCAAAAGCTAATTTTCTACACTCAAAAAATGACTCTCAGCATCGCGAATAAAAAAGGGCATTTTTTCAATGCCCTTTTTTGCTTTAATCTTGTCGTTGTAATAACGCTTTAATCTCGTCTTTAGCGCCTAAAATATGACTTTTTAATATTTCTACGGCTTCATCAATCTGTTGGTTTTTACAATAATTAATTAACTGCCTATGCTCTGGACCTGCTTTATGAATACCGCCAGCAAGTAAAAAATGCAACCGAATATAACGACTTGCATTCTGATTAAGCATGCTTATCACATCCATGGTCTGAGGTCTATGACAGCCTTGGTAAAGGCAAACATGAAATTGAGTATTCAGATCAGACCATAAATTCGCGCTATCTTCATGAGTCAGTGATTGCTCTAATTCAGCTAAAATACTTTCAGCTTCAGCAAAATGTGCTGATGTTAAATTCGGAATAGAACGAGTCAGCACGTCAGCTTCTAACATTGCACGAAGCTCAAATAATTCATCGACGTGATCAGCATCTAGTTTAGTTACTATCGCGCCTTTGTGAGCTTGAAACTTAACAAGACCTTCGGCTTCTAACTGTAAAAGTGCTTCGCGCACAGGAATACGACTGACATCAAGCTCTTCTGCTAATGCAGCTTGCCTTAATGGTTGGCCAGCTTTTACTTCACCTTTTAGGATTTTCTCTCTTATTGCGTCAACAACAAATTCTGTACGTGTTTTATATGTCAGCGCCATATCAATTCTTTTATGTCGTAAATAATACGCTCTAGTTTAACTAGTTGAAAAAAAAAGACCAGAGGCAAAAAGAATCATTTATAACTGCAATGAAAAAAGCAGTCATCAAGACTGCTTTACATCTAACAATAATAAAACTATGGCTGATTTTGAAAACAAATTGGGCGTAAAAAGCGCTCGATAGCAAAGCTCCCCACAGAGGTACTTCGAACATCCGTAGAACATGGAAACGGCCCACCGTGCATCATGGCATCACACACTTCAACACCTGTTGGCATCTGATTAAAAATAAGTCGGCCAACTTTAAATGATAAAGCTTCGATGAGTAATTTATTTTGTTCAATCACATCAACACTACCATGAATTGAAGCAGTTAATTGCCCTTCAAGTTGCTCAATAATGTCAGCAACCTCAGCCAATGATTTATAAGTAACCATTAACGATGCAGGACCAAAGACTTCATCATGCAATGCCGGAGTCGCTAAAAAACATTCTGCCGATGCCGTAAATAAATGAACCGATGCTTTTTTATCATCAACAAGACCACTGGCAACAACCTCAGCATGCTCAGCTAAACGCTGACAACCTAAATCATAAGCCTTTAAAATACCGGGAGTTAGCATTGTTTGAGCGGAGGATGATTCGATTAATGGCTTTAATTTCTCAGTAAATTCAGCCGCTTCAACTTCATTTACTAACCAAAAACCTGGATTAGTACAAAACTGACCCGCTCCCATGGTCATAGAAGCAACAAACTCTTGTGCTAACGTCACTGACTTTTTATTTATGTAATGAGGTAAAATTATTTGGGGATTAATTGCACCTAATTCGCCATAAAATGGGATTGGTTCGCGTCTTGATTTTATTGAGTCAAGCAAAGCCATACCAACACGATAAGATCCGGTAAACCCAACAGCTTTAATCGCGCAGTGCTTTACTAAACTGTGGCTTATTTCATACGATTTACATTGTAATAAACTAAATACACCACTAGGCATTTCGCTGATTTTTATCGCCTTTTCAATAGCGCTGGCAACAATTTCACTAGTACCAGGATGCGCAACATGCGCTTTAAAAACGACAGGGCATCCTGCAGCCAATGCGGATGCCGTGTCACCACCTGCCGTGCTAAACGCAAGTGGAAAGTTACTTGCACCAAAAACAGCGACAGGCCCAAGTGGAAGTTTCGCCATTTTTAACTCTGGGCGAGCAAATGGAATACGCTCTGGCTGTGCGGCATCATGAGCAATAACTGATGGTTGCTTGATAAGGTTTGACGCAAAAAGCCGCAATTGATTAATTGTTCGACCTAGCTCCCCTTGAATGCGCGTAACAGGGAGGCCCGTTTCAAGTGTGGTGCGCTCAATTAAAAGCGGTTCAACTAAAGCTAGTTGATGTGCTATTTCATTTAAAAAGTCCGCTCGTTGCAATGCTGTTTTTTGTCGATAGATGATAAATGCAGCACTCGCTTGCTGACAGGCGAGCTCTAGCAGTGCTGGCGAGCAATTGAGAAACTTAGGCTGCATTTGGCTATGATCAACCGCATTGATAGCGTAAAATCCCTCATCTGAGTTACTTTGCCACTGCCCTTTAATAAAACTTAATCCTGATAACATACAATTCCCCTTAAACTACTTGAAAACCAAAGGCATAAGGGTCGTTATCATCAACAATAATTTGATTATGCCCTGTAATTCTTGCCCAACCTTGAATTGAAGGCATGATTGCGCTGATCCCTGCGACCTCAGTAACAGATTCTATTTTTCCCACAAATTGGCTACCAATAATGCTTTCGTGAATAAAACTATCACCTTGTTTTAATAATCCTTTTGCGTGTAGCTGGGCCATCCGTGCAGATGTACCTGTACCACAAGGAGAACGATCGATAGCTTTATCACCATAAAAAACCGCATTGGCAGCACTTGAATTAGGCTGTTGAGGTGAGCCTGTCCACAGTACATGAGTTAAACCGTTTACTTTAGGATCTAAAGGATGAACGCAATCGACCGCTTTGCCTGCGATCTCACGAATGAGAGGACTAAACTTTAAAATTTTATCTGGAGACCAATAAGGTAAGCCTGGGTAATTTTTTTGTGGTTCTATAATTGCGTAAAAATTTCCACCATAAGCAATATCTAAGGTGATCTCACCTAACTCTGGTACGTCAATCTGAATATTCCGATGAGCTAGATACGACGCTATATTGTAAATTTTAATCCAATCAATCTTTGCACCTGTTTGCTGATATTCCACTTGAAGCTGCCCTGCTGGAACATCAACTATAAGTCGACCTTCAATTTTTGGTTTAATCAAGCCCGCCTCAAGTCCCGCAGTCAAAGCGCCAATTGTTCCATGGCCACACATAGGTAAACAACCCGATGTCTCAATAAATAAAATAGATACATCTGCATTATCTGTGCATGGTGGATATAAAAAAGCACCTGACATCATATCGTGACCACGCGGTTCAAACATTAATGCTTGTCGGATCCAATCGAATTCATTAATAAAACTGAGCCGTTTTTCACCCATGGTATAACCATTTAATCTCGGATGCCCTGAAGTAACCAACCTAACAGGATTACCACAGGTATGTGCATCTATACAAAAAAACGTACCTTTAATCATATTGATCCCTTTTTCTTATTATTTGAAATTATGCCAATAAAACTTCGGCATAATTTCAATGACTCAATAATGCTGGCCCGATTAATTAAATTTAGTTAAATCAATTCTATGCTCTAAAGCTTCATTATAAAGGCGCTGAACATAGGCACGATCATCACCAGCTAGTGGTAAGCGAGGGGCACGAACGCGCTCTGAGCCTCGACCAGCAAGTTCTTCTGCATATTTAATACATTGCACTAATGTTGGAATGGTATCTAAACGTAATAAAGGTAAAAACCATCGCCAAATTTCAAGCGCTTCAGCGTACCGCCCTTGCTGGGCGAGATTGAAGATAGCGACTGACTCTCGTGGAAATACATTTGTTAACCCCGAAATCCAACCCGTTGCACCTAGCATTAAACTTTCTAAGGCAATATCATCAACGCCACCAAAAATAATAAAACGATCACCGAACTCTCGAAACAACTCAGTAATACGACGGGTATCTGTAGTCGCTTCTTTAACAGAAACGATATTTGGTTCATCTGCCAATACTTTCATGCCTGCAATCGATACATCAACACCATACGCGACCGGATTGTTATAAATCATGATTGGTAATGCTGTTGAACGTGCAACTTGTTGATAATGTACTATTGCCTCTGCTTCTGTTGAACGATATACCATGCCTGGCAATACCATCAAACCATCAATGCCAATCTCTTGTGCATCTTTTGCATAAGCAATTGCAGCGGCCGTTGTTGTTTCTGCAACACCTGAAAGTACCGGCACACGACCTGCAACAACTTCAACCGCAGCTTTCATTACTTGGCGTTTTTCATCAGGTGTTAACGAACAGTTTTCACCTACCGTGCCACAAACAATAATCCCATGAACACCTTCTGCAATAAGGCTTTCCCACATTTTTGCATTTTGAGCGAAATCAATTGTTGAATCTTGATGAAACTGAGTTGAAACAGCGGGGTAAACCCCTTGCCAATTAGGACGCATTTATCTCTCCAAAAAATAATAAACAAACTTGTATAAGAGATAAAGTAATGTATATTGTATGCAATATCAAACTATTTTTTAATTTATATGACTATTGATAATAAAAAGAACACTCAAGTTGCTGTGATTGGAGCTGGTATAATCGGTGTAACTACTGCACTTCAGTTACAAAAAGCGGGCTATCAAGTGACATTGATTGATAAATTAGGGATTGGAGAAGGCTGCTCTAAAGGCAACGCAGGCCACTTTGCTACCGAACAAATTTTTCCACTTGCAGACAGTAGCTTATTACCAAAAATTCCAGCAATGCTAATTGATCCTCTCGGACCATTTAGGATTTCAATTCGCTACTTACCCAAAGCACTACCTTGGTTTTTTAAGTTTATAGTTAATATGTACCGACCTACTTATAACCAGAATAAACAAGCGCTGAAAAATTTAAATAATAATGCAATACCTGCTTGGAAGGAATTACTCGCAGATCTGAACTTAAATCACCTTCTCACGCTCAAAGGATCGCTTCTGACCTTTGAACAGCAAAGTTCAAATCAAGCAAAGGAGATTTTCGCCCTTTACCAAAAAGAAAATATCTCAGTAAAGCTGTTAAATCGCAGTCAATTAGATCAAATTCAACCAGGGATCGATCATTCAGTTTATTCAGCTCTTTATTTCAAAGAGGTAGGGCACACAGCCAATCCTTATTTATTAACACAATCGCTATATCAAGAATGTGAAAAATTAGGCGTTGTATTTAAAAAAGCTGAAGTGCGGGAGGTATACGTCTTAAATCAGCAACCAATACTGACCTTCAACGATCAAAATTCTCAACCGTTTGATAAGTTAGTTGTTTGCGCGGGAGCTTTTAGCAAAAATATTTGTGCATATCTAGGCTACCAAATCCCCATTGAGGCAGAACGAGGATATCATTTGATGGTAAACAGCTCATCAATGCCAAAAATCCCAATAGCATCATTTGATAAAAAATTTATTATGACTCCGATGACTGAAGGACTTCGCTTAGCAGGAACAGTGGAGTTTGCAGGTTTAATTCAGCCAGCAAACTACAAGAGAGCTGAAGCACTCCTTACTTTAGGCAAAGCTATTTGGCCATCGATTTCAACTTGCTCCAAAGATAAAAATAGAATTATGTGGATGGGCTGCAGACCTAGCTTACCGGACTCAAAACCTATCATTTCAAAATCATCAAAGCACAACAATATCTTTTTTAATTTAGGGCATCAGCATTTAGGTCTAACCCTAGCCGCACTTTCAGCAAAATTAATAACAGATTTACTCATTGATAAGAAAACCAATATTGAGTTAAACCCATTCTCTATTGAGCGTTTTAAATAAGTCAGTAAAAAGGAATACGATGAATTGATTCTCAATAATTATAGAACAAGCATAAAAGATGCGGGCAAATGAGTTTTTAATAAAATTAATTGTCTATATTAAACCAGTGCAACTGCACCACAATATTTTAATATAATCGATAATGTAGGGTATTTTTTATTGTTCAAAGCATAGCTAGGACTGTTTAATAACTGCTATCTTAAGAGTGAACATCATGACTTGTTTTACACTCAATTAAGTCGCAAACTTGGCCCAGCCTTTTCGGGATTGCAACATTTATAAATAAAAGATTAAGCTATATAGTTTACAAGTGAGTGTTATTTATTTCGATATTTTAAATTATGAAAAGCAAAAAGCCCCTGATTTCTCAGAGGCTTCTTTAAATTAGAACCTGGCGATGTCCTACTCTCACATGGGTAACCCCACACTACCATCGGCGCTGTTTCGTTTCACTACTGAGTTCGGAATGGGATCAGGTGGGTCCAAAACGCTATTGTCACCAAGAAAATCTGTTTTGATATTTCTATAGTTTTTATTTTTATATCTTAAATTAGGAGCCTGGCGATGTCCTACTCTCACATGGGTAACCCCACACTACCATCGGCGCTGTTTCGTTTCACTACTGAGTTCGGAATGGGATCAGGTGGGTCCAAAACGCTATTGTCACCAAGCAAATTTGGTTCGTTAATCACGCTCGCAATTAACTAAAATTCGGAAGGCTGATATTCAATTCGTCTACTTTAGTTCTATCTAACTTCTTGCTATTCATCAGTGCTTCATACAAACCACTTTGGCGTTGTATGGTTAAGCCTCACGGGTAATTAGTATTGGTTAGCTTAACGCCTCACAGCGCTTCCACACCCAACCTATCAACGTTGTAGTCTCCAACGGCCCTTCAGAGAGCTTATAGCTCTAGTGAGAACTCATCTCGAGGCTCGCTTCGCGCTTAGATGCTTTCAGCGCTTATCGATTCCGAACGTAGCTACCGGGCAGTGCCATTGGCATGACAACCCGAACACCAGCGGTTCGTTCACTCCGGTCCTCTCGTACTAGGAGCAACCCCTCTCAATTCTCAAACGCCCACGGCAGATAGGGACCGAACTGTCTCACGACGTTCTAAACCCAGCTCGCGTACCACTTTAAATGGCGAACAGCCATACCCTTGGGACCGACTTCAGCCCCAGGATGTGATGAGCCGACATCGAGGTGCCAAACACCGCCGTCGATATGAACTCTTGGGCGGTATCAGCCTGTTATCCCCGGAGTACCTTTTATCCGTTGAGCGATGGCCCTTCCATTCAGAACCACCGGATCACTATGACCTACTTTCGTACCTGCTCGACTTGTCCGTCTCGCAGTTAAGCTTGCTTCTACCATTACACTAACCGTACGATGTCCGACCGTACTTAGCAAACCTTCGTGCTCCTCCGTTACTCTTTAGGAGGAGACCGCCCCAGTCAAACTACCCACCAGGCACTGTCCGCAATCCCGATTAGGGACCTACGTTAGAACATCAAAACTACAAGGGTGGTATTTCAAGGACGACTCCACAAGAACTAGCGTTCCTGCTTCTAAGTCTCCCACCTATCCTACACATGTAGGTTCAATGTTCAGTGCCAAGCTATAGTAAAGGTTCACGGGGTCTTTCCGTCTAGCCGCGGGTATACGGCATCTTCACCGCAAATTCAATTTCACTGAGTCTCGGGTGGAGACAGCGTGGCCATGATTACGCCATTCGTGCAGGTCGGAACTTACCCGACAAGGAATTTCGCTACCTTAGGACCGTTATAGTTACGGCCGCCGTTTACCGGGGCTTCGATCAAGAGCTTCGCGTTGCCGCTAACCCCATCAATTAACCTTCCGGCACCGGGCAGGCGTCACACCGTATACGTCATCTTGCGATTTTGCACAGTGCTGTGTTTTTAATAAACAG
>NZ_CM200279.1:77500-837500 GCF_058197095.2 Pseudoalteromonas sp. J2K-J031 | reverse complement strand
AAATCTATTATATTACTCATCTTACTTGCCAATTGAATGATTATGTTTTGATATATGGTGTTAAAAGCTTATTTTACAAGCATTCATTCGTGTTTGATAACCAAAAATAACAATAGGAATTATCATGAAAACAAAGTCTCTGGCGTATTTAGCCTTACTTATCAGCAGTGCATGTAATGCAAACTCACTTGAGCAAACAGTGGATACTGCTTTGCCAAACCTTAAAAAGCTTTATATCGATTTACATCAAAACCCTGAACTCTCTTATCATGAAAAAGAGACAGCAAAAAAAATGGCACAACAACTATCCACTTTAGGTTTTGAGGTAACAGATAATTATGGTGGTTATGGCGTTGTTGGTATTTATAAAAATGGTGACGGACCTACTTTAATGATCCGTACAGATACTGATGGCTTGCCTATTATAGAGCAAACCAATAAACCGTATGCATCTAAAGTTACGACGATAGATCAACACAACAATACGGTCGGAGTAATGCATGGCTGTGGTCACGACATTCATATGACCAGCTTTATCGGCACCGCAGAACAACTGATCAATAGAAAAAATGAATGGCAAGGCACATTAATGATGGTAGCTCAGCCAGCCGAAGAAGTAGGCGCAGGAGCTAAAGCAATGCTCAATCAGGGGTTATTTGAACAAATAGCAAAACCTAGTTTTGTGATTGGGCTGCATGTAAGCGCAGGGGTTGAAGCTGGCAAAGTCGCGATTGCGCCAGATTATGCACTTACGAGTGTTGACTCTGTCGATATTACCGTAAAAGGTAAAGGAGGCCACGGTGCTTACCCACACCTAACGATTGATCCGGTTGTTATTGCTGCGCGTTTAGTATTGGCCCTTCAAACAATTACTAGTCGTGAAATTACCCCACTTGAACCCTCTGTACTTACTGTTGGTTCTATTCATGGAGGTTCAAAACACAATATCATTTCTAATGAGGTTAAATTACAGCTCACTCTTCGTTCTTATAATTCAGAAGTGCGAGATCAACAAATCGCTGCGATAAAACGCATTAGTGATGGTATCGCTATGAGTGCTGGGCTTGAAAAAAACCTTTATCCTGAAGTAAAGGTACATTATGAAGAGTCCATACCATCAACAATTAATGAGATTGCGCTTGCCAAGCAAGTTCGAAGTAGTATTGAAATTGAGTTAGGAGCAGACAATGTAATTACTGCCGAGCCAGTTATGGCTGGTGAAGATTTTGGTCTATATGGCAGAACAGAGCAATCAATTCCTATCACAATTTTTTGGTTAGGAGGAGTTAATCCTGAACAATACCAAAAAGCTCAACAATCAGGTGAAACTCTACCTTCATTACACTCCAGTTTATTTGCACCAGATTACCCTCTTACAATTAAAACAGGTGTTAGAGCGATGACCTCCGCTGCATTAGACTTATTTAAGGCTCAAACCTCCGATTAATCTACGCAGACAGTTAATAACAAGTTGTTTCCAAGTTACACACAAGAGGCGTGATGTGAATAAAGCATCAAGCCTTTTTCTAAACCATAAACCAAGTTCATTTAGCTTTTATTTTTTAAGACTGTTTAGGGAGCTATCATTTGATAACCCCCTTATCACGCTTTTGATATTATGAAACTGACTGTTTTGCAGTTGCTTTTCGCTTGCGATTAAAACGTTTTTTTATCGGTTGGGCTGGTAAATTACTAAACAGCGAATGATCACAATTTTTTGCTAAATTGATGAGTTCATGAAGCTGCGTTACTAAAGGCTGCATAAAATGCTGATAGCTTTGTTTTTTTTGTGCTATATCGGCAAGACTTGCTTCCCAAAGCGCGGTTAAATCAGGGCGCGTAATTATATCTGGGAGCATTTTTATTAAGGCCTGACCTGTTTCAGTCGACTTAATTTTTTTACCTTCTCGCACTAAAAAGCCACGCTTAAATAATAACTCAATGATACCTGCACGGGTTGCTTCAGTACCTAAGCCATCCGTATCCTTGAGTATTTTTTTTATTTCGGTGTCACTAACATAGCGGCTGATCCCTGTCATCGCCCCAAGTAGCGTAGCATCATTAAAATGAGCTGGCGGCTGGGTCATTTTTTCGACCAACTCCCCATTATCACAGTGTAATTGTTGCGCCTCTATTAATGGCGGTAACGTTTGTTCAGCTTGCAGCTCATCTTTACCCATTAAGACCTTAAAGCCCAGCTCTAGCTCTTGTTTTGCCGTAGTATTAAACTTACCACCTGAAATTTCTACCTCGACCTTGGTTTCATTAAATACATAAGCGGGATAAAACTGCGCTAGATAATGGCGGCTAATCAATTGGTAAATTTTAAGCTCATCTTTATCAAGACTATTAATCGGTAATTTTTTTGCGGTTGGGATGATGGCATGATGCGCTTCTACTTTACCATCATTCCAACATTTAGAACGAAGCGCTAAATCAGCTTGTGCAACTAACTTATTATCTTGCCCTTTATTTTGTGAGATTGCAGTGAGAACCTGTTTTGCTTCAAACCAATGTTCATTGGGTAAAAAACGATTATCTGACCGAGGGTAAGTAATCGCTTTGTGTTTTTCATATAAATTTTGGCACACATTAAGCACTGTTTGAGCTGACATCGCAAACGCTTTAGCTGCGTCTATTTGTAACGCAGATAAGTTATATGGTAGGGGTGGGTGTTGGCGCTTTTGTTGTTGCTGCAATTTTTTAACTAAAGCAGATTGTCCAGTAATACGTTTAACCACATTTTCTGCAAGCGCTTTAACAAGCACTCGGCCCTCTTCATCTTGATAAGGTAAACAAGCCTCACTGGGTTGCCATTTAACAGAAAATGTTTCTTGCTTATCTGTTATTAAATGAGCCAATACCTCATAAAATGGTTTTGAAACAAAATGAGCTATTTCTAAATCTCTGCGCACCACCAAACCTAAAATAGGGGTTTGCACTCGACCAACTGAGAGCACACGATGACATCCAGCTTTTTGCCCCGCCAAAGTATAGGCACGCGTTAAATTCATACCAAATAACCAATCGGCACGTGAACGGGCTAATGCTGATACAGAAAGCGGTATAAAATCATGATTAGAAGCAAGTTTGTCGAGCGCTTTTAATACTGCAGATGGATTTAAGTCACTGATTAATAATCGTTGAGTTTGTGATTTTTTACTCTCACTTGCGCCTGCAAACTCAATCACTTCATCAACCAGTAATTGCCCTTCCCTATCGGGGTCGCCAGCATTAACAAGAATATCAGCTTGTTTAATCAGCTTTTTTAAAACAGTAAATTGCTTACGAGTTTTTGGTTTTACAATCAATTGCCATTTTTGTGGCACTATAGGCAAATGATTTACATCCCACTTCTTAAAAAGCGGATTGTAATGATCAGGCTCAGCTTGCTCTAATAAATGACCAATACACCAAGAGACCACATCACCATTGGCAGCTTTAATAAAGCCATCGCCCTTTTGATGAGGTTTAGGTAATACATCGGCAATAGCGCGCCCTAATGACGGTTTTTCAGCAATGTAGAGTTTCATAAGAAATCAATTTTAACTGGTTATATATCCAGTATTTTAACACTCGAATAACTAAATAGACAAATGCTGTAATTTTTTTCTTTTTCTGAGAATTAACAATAAAGGGAGATAGCATACAATTAACGTTGCTATATTGATGATAGGTAAAAGCGTTTGATAAAGATAATTGCTGTAGGATAAATCCCAAAGGTGACGGTCCAACAATCGAAATAATTGCAGTAAAGGGGCTGATACAACAATTAATTGACCAATAATACTTTGCCATAAATAAACTTTATCTTTTAAAGCCCAGTTAGCGATTACAGCCATCCACGCAATATCGATTGCAGCCCAAAAAAGATACCTGTAGACAAACATATCTTTATCTACCGTTTTTATAAACGACTCAGACAAATTGCCGATTAAAAAAAAGAAGATTGTTACTAACACGAAATTAAAGGCGAGCTTATCCTTGCGCACAAAAAAAATAACAGCAGCAGGTAATAACAAAAAAACCATACTGCTGTTTACTATTTTTAATATAGCCACATACCATTCAGGCATTTGAATTAATCTTTTTTCACCGGTGGCTTATCAGGTGGATTACTATCGTCACCACCACCATTACCTGGCATATACGTATATTTATCGATTTTCTTCATTTCATTTGTCCTTAAATAAAAACTAAACTAGATTGCTTAGCCAGCCTAGTTAATCTTTTTTCATTAAAAAAATCAACAAATAACTTATTTTTGTACATCAATTGGGTCAGACTCTTTTGCCTTACCTTGCATGATTGAGATTTCAACTCGACGATTTCGCTTACGTGACTCACTATCTTCATTTGGAACCATAGGACGAGTATCTGCATGACCAATTACAACCATACGATTTTTATCAAAACCTGACACTTTTTGCATTTCACTCGCAACCGCAACAGAACGTTTTGCTGATAAATCCCAATTATTAAAATACAGCTCATTACTTACTTGATAATCATCCGTATGTCCCGATACGGTAATTTCACCTGGCACATCTTTGAGCAAAACCGCTATTTTTTGAATAATTGGCTTAAATTGGGGTTGTAAAAATGCGCTACCCGATGGAAAAGAGCCATTTTCACGAATACGAATAATAATTTGCTGACCTAAGGATTCAAGCTCAATAGCACCATCTTGAATTTGTTCTTCAAGTTGCTGTGCTATTTTTTTAACTAATTCATTAACTTGCTCTTGATCAGCTGTTTTTTCGGATGCTGCAGCTTCCGACTTAGCGGTGCTTTGTGACTCACCACCCCGTTTGTTTCCTCGCTGCTCCTGGCGACCGCCTGCTGAATCTTCATCACCAGCCTGAAACTCCAACATTTGCTGGGTCATTTCAGACGTTTGCTGCTGAATAGTTTCAATTGGCGACGGATCCGGTTTTCCTGGCCTGAACTCCATCGCGATGACACTTGTTCCTTTTGGAATATCTTTGACTTCTAATTTATTTTGCACACCAAATGCAAATTTCATTGAACCTGCTATTTGTTTAAATTTAAGCACATCCATTTCAGACATCGCCAGCAACAGCACAAAGAAGCACATCAATAACGACATTAAATCAGCAAACGTTCCCATCCAAGCTGGAAGCCCTGGAGGTGGACACTTACACTTGGCTTCCGACATATCGGCTAACCCTCCGTATCTACATTACGTTTAGATTCTGGTAGATAGTTTTTCAATATACCTTCGATGACCTTTGGATTTTGGCCATCTTGAATACCAAGCACCGCATCTAATATCAAGTTTTGATTAAGCTCTTCTTCCGCTTTACGGACTTGAAGCTTTGCAACGATTGGAATTGCGATTACATTTGCTAAAAACGCACCATATAAGGTGGTTAATAAGGCTACCGCCATAGCAGGACCAATCGCTTTTGGATCGTCCATGTTTGATAACATAGCAACTAAGCCGATTAAAGTACCAATCATGCCCATTGCAGGTGCCACGTCACCTAATGCTTTGAATAAGGTAGAGCCAGCATCGTGGCGTTCGGAGGTGAGTGTAATATCTTTTTGTAATGTTTCTCGAACGACATCTGCATCGTGACCATCTACGAGCATGTTTATGCCTTTTTGCATAAAAGCGTTTGGAATTTCAGCTTCTTCTAATGCTAAAAAACCCCCTTTACGAGCCGAATCAGCTAATTCCACTGCTTTTTCAATTAACTCATCAGGGCTTTCGATTTTAAACATAAACGCTTTACCAGCCACTTTTCCAATACCAAAAAATTGCCCCATGGTAAAGTTGGATAACACAACAAATAACGAACCACAAAATACAATCAAAACTGAAGGGATATCGACGAACATACCAAGGTCGCCACCTAGAATCATCGCCATGACGATAAAGCCTATTGCACCTACCATGCCTATTAACGTTGCTAAATCCACTGGCCCTCCGAGGGAAATCTATAAAAATCATTAGTTAACATAAAACTGTACTTATAATATAGGTCGTTTTTAGTATCGGCAAACTCTAAAATAACTTAAATCTAACTATAGCGTTAATTTTAATTTGAAAGCATTTTTTAAGCATGACTCCAGCGCATCATGCCACTGTTTTTTATTAAGACAGTGAGATAAATTGAATTACAACCCGATTCCCCCTAGAATCCCCCATTAACTAACTCAATCCCATGATATGACGACAATATGGCAACTAAAAAACCAGAAAACCTCAGTTTTGAAGATGCAATGCATGAACTGAGCAGCATAGTAGCAGATATGGAAACTGGTAATCTCACACTTGAACAGTCGCTTAAACAATTCGAGCGTGGTATCCAATTAGCACAAGTCTCATCTACTAAATTGCAACATGCTGAGCAAAAAGTCAGCATTTTAATGGGAAATGATCCGCAAGCCAAATTAACTCCTTTTGAAGCGGCAGCTGAATAAGTGACTATAAAAAGACTCATTTTAGATAATCAGCTTCGAGTTGAGCGTATCCTTGATACTTTATTAGCTCAACCTATGATTACTGACCCAAATTTGCTTGCCGCATCCCGTTACAGTTTATTCAACGGAGGTAAGCGCATCCGCCCTTGCCTGACATATGTCACTGGAGAAATATTAGGAGCTAATCCTGATGACTTAGATTTAGTGGCAGCAGCGGTTGAATGTATTCATAGCTACTCTTTAATTCATGATGACTTACCAGCCATGGATGATGATGATTTACGCAGAGGAAAGCCCACTTGTCATATTGCATATGATGAAGCAACAGCTATTTTGGCGGGGGATGCGCTGCAAACATTCGCATTTGAAATATTATCATCTAACCGCTTCAAAGCGATTAGCGCGCAGCAGCAAGTCATGTTGGTAGCAAACTTAGCTCGAGCATCAGGTTTAAAGGGGATGTGTGGTGGGCAGGCCTTAGATATTTCAGCTACCAATCGCGTAATAAACCTAGATCAATTAGAGCAAATCCATCAATTGAAAACAGGTGCATTATTAACAAGTGCGATTACAATGGGTGCCATTTGTGCCCCCAAAGCAACGCCTGAAATTTTGCATCACTTGAATGTCTTTGGCGAAAATATTGGCTTAGCGTTTCAAGTGCAAGACGATATTCTTGATATTGAGGGAGATACGGCTACGTTAGGCAAACCTCAAGGATCTGATTTAGAAGCAAATAAATCAACATACCCAGCTCTTTTAGGGTTAGAACAAGCGAAATTAAAATCTCAGCAATTATATGAAAATGCACTTAACGCATTAGCAAAAATACCTGAAGATACGACACTATTAGCACAATTAGCCGCGTATATCGTTTCTAGAGATCACTAACAACTAAATACAAAGCCTTAAATTATGCCGCTTGAAACAACAAAAGAAAAAGAACAAGCGCATTTTTAATGTATAATCGAGCCAGTAAAGTAAGGATAATCATTAAATATCATGACCGTTGATAATAGCAAATATCCCTTATTGGGTTTAATCGATGAGCCAGCACAATTACGCGAGCTCCCTCAAGAGCGATTAACTGCTTTAAGTACTGAATTAAGAGAATATTTACTCACATCAGTATCACAAAGCAGTGGCCACCTTGCGTCTGGCCTTGGCACTGTAGAACTGACAGTTGCGTTGCATTATGTGTATAACACACCCGAAGACCGTCTGATTTGGGATGTGGGTCATCAAGCATACCCACACAAAATTCTAACGGGTCGACGTGACCAAATGCATACCATTCGTCAAAAGAATGGTTTACACCCATTTCCATATCGAGAAGAAAGCCTATACGATACATTTAGTGTAGGCCATTCAAGTACCTCAATTTCAGCTGCTCTAGGCATGGCTATTGCTGCAAAAAAAGAAGCCAAAAACCGTAAAGTAGTTGCTGTTATTGGTGATGGCGCAGTAACTGCGGGTATGGCATTCGAAGCAATGAACCATGCAGGAGATCTCGATGCTGATATGCTAGTCATTTTAAATGACAATGAGATGTCAATTTCTGAAAATGTTGGCGCACTAAATAATCATTTAGCACGCATCCTATCAGGTAGCTTTTATACCAATATTCGTGAGGGCGGAAAAAAATTATTATCTGGCATGCCTCCAGTAAAAGAACTTGCCAGCAAAATGGAAGAACACCTAAAAGGCATGGTTGTTCCTGGCACTTTTTTTGAAGAGCTTGGATTTAATTACATCGGACCTATAGATGGTCACGATGTAAACATGCTGTGTGATACCCTTCGTAACATGCGTAACTTAAAAGGCCCACAGTTACTTCATGTCCGCACTCAAAAAGGCAAAGGTTACCAGCCAGCCGAAGCGGATCCTATCGGCTATCATGGTGTGCCAAAATTTGACCCTAACGAGTCGAGCTTACCTAAATCAAAACCAGCCGCCCCCACCTTCTCTAAAGTGTTTGGTGATTGGTTATGTGATATGGCGGCGCAAGATAACAAACTAATGGCTATCACTCCAGCCATGCGAGAAGGTTCGGGAATGGTCCGCTTTTCAAAAGAGTATCCAGCGCAGTATTTTGATGTAGCAATTGCAGAACAACATGCAGTTACGTTTGCAGCTGGCCTTGCTTGTGAAGGACTCAAGCCTGTTGTCGCTATTTACTCAAGCTTTTTACAACGTGCATACGATCAACTTATTCATGATGTTGCACTACAAAACCTGCCTGTTTTGTTTGCTATTGATCGAGCTGGAATTGTTGGTGCAGATGGCGAAACCCATCAAGGTGCGTACGATTTAAGTTTTATGCGCTGCATTCCAAATATGGTGATCATGGCACCGAGTGATACCAACGAATGCCGTAATATGCTTTATACGGGCCACACGCTAAACCAACCTGCCGCAGTGCGTTATCCTCGAGGAAGTGCTGGAGAGTACGTAGCTAATTCCCCAATGCAAGCAATTACCATTGGTAAAGCAAATACGATCCGGACAGGTGAAAAAGTCGCAATTCTCTCATTTGGTACTTTGCTTGAAAATGCACAGCCAGTTGCAGAACAATTAAACGCAACCTTGGTCGATATGCGCTTTATCAAGCCGATTGATTGTGATTTATTAACCAAACTTAGTAAGACCCACCAGTATTTTATTACGTTAGAAGATAACGCAATACAAGGTGGTGCAGGCTCTGCCGTGAATGAGTTTGTCATGAACGAAAAATTAGCAGTACACGTTTTAAATTTAGGGATCCCTGATGAGTTCATTAAACATGGTACCCAAAATGAAATGCACAGTGAGATGGGGTTAGATAGCGCTGGTATTTTGGCAAAAATCAGCGATTATATTGCCTAAACCTCATTTCAAATAAAAAACCCAGTGAACAACTGGGTTTTTTATGTTTTAAATTCAATAAAATTAAGCAACACGTTTAATTGAGCGCTCTAGATTTTCATCGACCAACGTTCTTGCATCCAAATATGTAATTTTGCTAATTGAGTATCAAGTAAATCGGTTAATTGTTTTTCAATAATTTCATTATCTTCAAATTCAAATGCATCGAGTTGCTCATCAAAAGTAAAGGTCGCAACCCCATTTCGACCTCGCTCTTTGACTTTATGAAGAGCCAAATCAGCCAAGTTAATTGAAGTTTCCCAACCGATTATTTGACCACCCAATAAAGGCAACGGATAAAAAGCCCAACCTAATGAACTTGATAAATGCACTGTTTTGCCATTAGGTAATTTAAACTTATGACCTGCAATAGTTCGGCACAGATTTTTCGTATAGTCATCAATAGCGTTGCGTTTCATATCGCGTAGTAATAGCAAAAACTCATCACCACTCCAACGCACAACATAATCGGATCCTTGTGTTTTACCAATCAATAACGTCGCCACTTGTTGTAAACAACTATCACCAAATATGGGCCCGTAGGCATCATTAATTCGACTAAATTCATCGAGGTTCACTATCACTAGCGCCAAGGCTTTACCTTGCCCTTCTAAACTGTCACGATTACGTTGGTAATGTTCAATATCTTTAGGAAGCTGATCAAATAGGAAACGCCGACTTCGCAGACCTGTTAGTTCATCGGAGTGACTCACTTGCTTTAATTGTGAATTAGCTAAATTTAATTTGTTATTAGTATCCGTAAGCTCTGTAGTACGAGCCTCTACTTGCTTTTCAAGCTCAACTTGTTTACGTCGCTCTTGATTACGATAAATCAAAAAGATAGCGTATAGCAAGGTGATAAATAAACTCACCATTAACAATCTAAAATAAACAGTTTCATCAAACCGCTTAGCTATGTTGACAGTAAGGCGCGTTTTAACAGCTTGATCCCAAGTCATACTTTGGCGTTTAACCTCGAGTTCAAAGGTAAACTCCCCTGGCGGTAAATTAGTATAAATAGCTTCACGTCGACGATTTGCAAAACGCCAAGACTTATCAAAATTTACTAATTGATAGCGAAACTCCAAGCTATTAGGGGCATAAAAATCAATTGCGGAGTAGTTAATTGTTAAATCACGCGCATCAACATCAATTGTGCCGATACCATTTTTTACTCGGTGTTCTAAATTTGTTGTGCTAATGCTCTCAACAATTGGTTCTAACGTAGCTTGACCAAAAAGTTCGATATCTTTTGGTATTTCGATTAACCCTTGCAAACTTGGATACCATAATGAATCACCGGTATCGGCAACGGCATCTTGCCCTTTGCCAGCGCAGCATTGGCTGAGCTTACCATCAAGTTGGCGGTCAAATGAGCTCAAGACTTGTTCGATTTGAATATTATTTATTTTATGACTAAATTGCGCAGCTGGCATGCGATACACACCTTTTAAATTACTCACCCAAATGTGCTGATATTTTTCATCATAATGAAGGCTTAAAATAGATCCATACGGTAAACCATTAGATGCATCAAGTTGGTGCCACTCATTATCTAATGTCCGGTAGAATAAGCCATTTGTCATAGTACCAATCAATATCACATGTTCGGGTAGCTCGAGCATACTACTGACGCTTGCATTAGCCAGCGCTGAGTTCGTTGCTATGGGGTCAATACCTTTATCACTAAATCCATACGCACCTTTTGTTGTACCAAGCCAGTTATAGTTCTCACTAATAAGCTGATAGGTGATTTTGTTACTACCTAAATGTGCGTTATGAATAAAGGATTTTAAACCGCTGTACCCTAATCGATATAAACCGCGTTCAGTACCAAACCATAATGAGCCGTCTGCAGAACGATTAATCGAGTTTACTGAGTTAGTTCTAAGGATCCGCTCTGTCGGACGATGCACACCATTATTATCATGAATAAATAAACCATTCTCGGTATTAATAAATAAACGGTCGTTATCAAAATACAAGCTTTGCACTTTGGCATTTTGATAATCATTACTATTAATTTTAGTGGTAAATACTTTATCTTCGTTATAAAAACCGATACCTGAGCGACTCGCTACCCACAACACTTTTTTTGGTGACAACCTAACAGCATCAATGGGTTCTTTTATGTCGGCAAGGGTCGCATGACGATTAACTAAGCCCTTGTGTGCTTGCCATAAGCCATCGCTTGAACTGGCTAACCAGATATTATTATGGCGGTCGCGCATAATGTCGTTAAACCAAGTTTGCGCAAGCTCTAAAGAATCCACACCTTCCCACTCACCCGATGGGTCACGATAACTTAATCGCCCTTCGGTCGACGCCCAAATGCCGCCATCTGAGTCACTCATGATTTTATAAGTGGCTTTTTTAATCGCATAGGGGATGGCTATCGCGCGCAACTCCTCATCGACATCGAGTTTATATGCGCCCGCTTCTGAGGCTAAAAACAAATTACCTTCAAGCCACGCTAAATCCGTCACTATGGTTTGCGCTAAGCTGTCAGGTAATGCAACTTTGGCGGTGATTTCTAATTTTACTGCAGATTTTGAGCTCAGCTGATACGTCAGTCGTAATAAATTACGTTCATTTACCAGCCAAATCCCTTGAGGTGATAAGGCCATTTTACTGACCGAACCTATAATACGACCCACTAATTTTTTTTGAGTTCGGCTACCGTCATCATTCGGCCACACAGGAGCCTCACTATTAGCGAGGAGCTGATTGATAGGTATAAATTTTTCATTAAAAAAGAGATAAAGGCCATTTGCTGCAATCCAAATCCGACCTTCTTTATCAGCCAGAATGTCATGCACAGCGCCATTAACGTTAAAAGTAGCGTAATCAAACGAGCGAGGATCAAGGCGTACTAAACCACTTTTACTGCCAATCCATAACAAGCCATCTTGGTCGAGTTGCAATTTATTTATTGCATTACTTTGTAAAAATTCAGCGTTAGCAGTGCTGTAATTTGTGAAGTTCATGCCATCAAAACGACTCAGGCCAAACTGAGTGCCTACCCAGATATAGCCTTGTCGGTCTTGAACAATACTGGTTAATGATTGTGACGCGAGTCCATCGCTGGTGCTCCACTTTTTAACGACATAATCATTAATAGAAGCAAAGCAGCTAACACTCAAAAAGAGGCATAAACAGACTAACGTTTTAATCACACTGAACTCTTTTTATCCTAAATACCCTGTTTTAAACAAAGCTTGGACAATAATCAATGAAAATAATCCTGCTGCGACATCATCAATCATGATCCCAAAACCACCTTTGACTTGTTTATCCAATAATTTTATTGGCCAAGGCTTTAAAATATCAAAGAAACGAAATAACAAAAACCCTACAAGTAACGACTGCCAACTAATAGCAGCGCCTATCATAGTGATATAAAAACCAGCAATTTCATCCCAAACAATTGCTGAATGATCATGCACTTGAACATCTTTTGCGGTTTTTCCACACAACCAAATACCAACCACACTAAGTAGTAGCGCAACCACAACCTGCCATTGCCAGCCTAGCTGTGCGGTTGCAAAGATAAACGGAAGGGCAGCTAATGTGCCAAATGTACCTGGCGCTTTTGGCGCTAAACCCAAGCCAAAACCCAAGGCCAAAAACTGGTGCGGTTTTTTTAAATTAAACGCTATTTTGTGCTGCACAATCATTCCTCAGCAAAGTGTTGGTAACCTTGGCCTGTAAAAGTAAACTTTTCACCTTTGTTTAAAAGCTCAACTGTACCTTCATTACCACGGATTTGACCGATACAAACAGCCTCAACGCCGTATTGACGCAAACTTAAATCAAGCATGCCTTTTTTATCTTCGGGTACAGTAAATAGCAACTCGTAATCATCGCCATATGCAAGTACAAATGGCCAACGCTCATCTTCTGTTAATGAGGCTCGCAGCGATTCTGATGTGGGAATTTTATCTACATTAATCACAGCACCGACCATCGACATCGTTAATATATGCTTTAAGTCAGCCAATAAACCATCTGAGATATCAATACATGATGAGGCTAAATTACGCAGTACCTGACCTGCGGCAACACGCGGGCTGGGGTATTCAAAACGTTGTTTTAATTTGGCTAAATGCTCAGGACGCACATTAAAACGACCTTTCTGCGTTTCAATAGCAAGCCCTGCATCACCTAGTGGCCCTGATAAATAAATCCAATCGCCATTTCTAGCACCCGAGCGAGTAATTGCTTTACCCGTTGGAATAGTGCCTTTTGCACAAATTGTGATTGTTAAAGGCCCTTGAGTGGTATCGCCGCCAACAATTTGTACATTAAAATATTCTGCAATTTCATGCATCCCTGCCGTAAACTCTTCAAGCCATTCAATATCGGCATGCGGTAACGTTAGTGCTAATGAAATCCAAGCAGGTTCTGCACCCATCGCAGCTAAATCACTTAAATTTACTGCAAGTGCACGATGCCCTAAAGCCCGAGCTGGCATATCTTTAAAAAAGTGAACCCCCTCAACTAAGGTATCTGTAGTAACCACTAACTGACAATTTTCAGGAACGGTCATTACAGCGGCATCATCACCTATACCTAACTTCACATCTTTACGGGTAATACCTCGGCCTTTAAAGTACCGGCTAATCAATTCAAATTCACGCATACACAAAAAAGCCGGGCTAAGCCGGCTCCCTCTATTTTGATTAAGCTTTTAATTCTTTAACTGCTTTATCAAGCACGCCATTTACAAATTTATGGCTGTCTTCAGCACCGAACATTTTTGCCAGTTCAATCCCTTCGTTAATCGCAACTTTATAAGGTACGTCTTCACGGAATTTAAGCTCATAAGCTGATAAACGAAGAATAGCTTTTTCAACAAAATCAATATCTTCGTATGGGCGAGCAAGATGCGGAGCTAAAATCACATCCAATACTTTATGCTGTACGGCCACGCCACATGCTAAATCTTTGAAGTATTCAACATCGATTTTGCTGATGTCGTTTTCAAGTAACATTTGTTGTTCGATATCGGCAATGGCATTACCACTTACTTGCCATGAATAAATCGCTTGTAGTGCTAAAACACGGGCTTTACGTCTCGCTGCAGGTTTCACATCAATTCCTTAAATTTGGTCAAGAACATTTACCATTTCAAGCGCACCAAGAGCAGCTTCGCCGCCTTTGTTACCCATTTTGGTTCCTGCTCGTTCAATAGCTTGTTCAATGCTTTCTGTGGTTAGCACACCAAAAGCCACTGGAATGTCATACTCAAGAGACACTTGAGCTAAACCTTTATTCGATTCACCCGCAACTAAATCAAAGTGCGGTGTACCACCACGGATCACTACACCGAGTGCAATAATCGCGTCATATTCTTTTTTAGCAGCAACACGTTTTGCTACTAACGGTAACTCAACCGCACCAGGCACATAAATAACGGTAATGTCGTCGTCATTTACGCCACCAGTACGTTTTAAAGTATCAACAGCGCCTGCTAGTAAGCTACTACCAATAAAGCTATTAAAACGAGAAATGACAATGGCAAATTTTTTGCCCGTTGCATTCATATTACCTTCAATAATTTTCATCCGAAGCCCTTAAACTGGTTTTAAACTGATGCGCAAAAATCGGCGCGCATCATAACATAAAAAGCTCAACTATATTAGCGTTAATAATGAGCGGTGTTGGTTTTAACTTTTTAAGGCTCGACGTATTCGATTACTTCTAAGCCAAAGCCTGATATTGCGTGATATTTTTTCGGTAAACTCATCAAACGCATTTGATGAATACCTAAGTCAGCAAGTATTTGTGAGCCTACGCCCACGGTACGAGATGTACCTTGAAACTTACGCAATTGCGTGGTTTCGCCATTATCTTGTGCTTCAAGTGCTTTTACAATTGATTCGAGTTCTGCAGAACTTTCTTGCTTACCAAGAATAACGACAACACCCCCTTCACTTGCAACGCGCTGCATCGCATTAGCTAATGTCCAGCTGCGATCGGCGACACGGTCGGATAATAATAAATCATTAAATGTACTTTGTAAGTGCACGCGCACTAAGGTTGGAGTATTAGATTCAACAACGCCGTTGACCAACGCATAATGTAGTTGGCCATCAATTGTATCTTTGTAAGTAACAAGATCAAATGTACCGTGCTCTGTTGGCAGTTTACACTTGGCAACACGCTCAATCGTTGCTTCATTTAAATTACGGTATTCGATTAAATCGGCTATGGTCCCAATTTTTAAACCATGTTGCTGGGCAAAAACCTCAAGATCAGGACGACGCGCCATTGTGCCGTCTGAGTTAAGAATTTCAACAATCACAGATGAAGGCTCACACCCCGCTAAACGCGCTAAATCGCAACCCGCTTCGGTATGCCCAGCTCGAGTTAATACACCACCCGGTTGCGCCATAATTGGAAAAATATGACCTGGTTGTACGATATCAGTCGGTACAGCGCCTTTAGCAACCGCAGCTTGAACAGTGCGAGCGCGATCTGCAGCTGAAATTCCTGTGGTCACTCCTTTTGCAGCTTCAATCGACATAGTAAAGTTGGTAGAAAACTGTGCGCCGTTATTGCGAACCATTAATGGTAAATCAAGCTGGCGACAACGGTCTTGTGTTAACGTTAAACAAATTAAGCCGCGACCATAAGTGGCCATAAAGTTGATAGCGTCTGCACTGATGTGCTCGGCTGCCATAATTAAGTCACCTTCATTTTCACGGTCTTCGTCATCCATCAGAATAACCATTTTACCGGCACGAATGTCTTCAATAATTTCTGCTGCGCTGTTGAGTTTCATTGCTTACTCGCTGTTGCTGTTGTCATTTAAATAGAACACTATTAAACGTTTTAATTAAGATAATGGAGTGTTACATAAAACCGGCTTGGTTTAATAAATCCATCGTTACATTATTTTTCATCGGTTCTGCGGCTGCTTGTTGCGTTAATAAACGCTCCATATAACGCGCGAGTTGATCAACTTCTAAGTTAACTGTTGAGCCAACTTTAAATTGACTGATGGTCGTTTCTATCGCCGTATGCGGCACTATCGTCAATTTAAATTGCGACGCATTAATTTCATTAACCGTCAAACTAATACCATCAATACAGACAGAACCTTTATAAGGGATATATTTCAATAATTGCGCCGGTGCGCTGAGCCAATAATCAACCGCACGCCCCTTTGTTTGTATTGCCACCACGGTCGCAATTCCATCAATATGCCCAGAGACTAAATGACCACCTAAACGCGATGTCGGGGTAAGGGCTTTTTCTAGATTGACTTTTTGCCCTACGGTGTAATGGGCAAAACCAGTTAAACTTAGCGTTTCTTGCGAAACATCAGCCATAAAGCCGTCAGCTAACAAGCGTACAACCGTTAAACAAACACCATTGGTAGCGATACTATCGCCTAGTTGAACGTCAGATAAATCTAGCTTACCTGTTTTCACCGTTACAGATAAATCGCCCCCTACTTTTTTCAGGGCACTGATTTGGCCAACGGCTGCAATAATTCCAGTAAACATAAGTTAATGATCACTCTTTTTATAAGTTGCCGTAATTTTTAAGTCGACACCAACCATAGTGATATCGTCTATCGATAATTCAGGTACTTCAGCCATAGATTCTAACATGGGTAAGTGTAAAAGGCTTTTGCCGCTATGACCGATTAATTTTGGTGCGAGGTAAAAAATAAACTGATCAATCAAACCTTGTTGTGCCATTTTCCCAGCTAAAGTATGGCCAGCTTCAAGCCAAACGTTATTAACGCCTAAACCAGCCAATAAGATCATTGCTTGGCGCAAATCCACATAGCCATTTTCTTCAGGCACAACCAGATGAGTTACAAAGTGAGGCCACTGATGCGAATTATCAACAGCCGTTGTTAAGATAATGACCGGGCTCTGTATTTGAAAAAAAGCAAGATCCGGTGTTAAACGATGCTTAGAGTCAATCACAACGCGAATTGGCTGGCGCAATTTGTCTAAAGAAAAAGGTGGATTAATAAGTTCATCATAACGCACATTCATTTTAGCATTATCAACCAGTACGGTGTCGGCACCGGTCAATACCGCGCAGCTTTGCGCACGATAATCTTGCACTTGAGCCCGAGCAAGCGGACTTGTTATCCATTTACTTTGCCCATTAGCCAGAGCGGTTTTGCCATCAAGAGTGGCAGCTAATTTACACTGCACAAACGGCATATTACATCGCATGCGCTTTAAAAAACCAACATTGAGCGCTTCAGCCTCAACTTGCATTAAACCAAAAGCAGTTTCAATTCCCGCTTGTTCTAATATCGCTAAACCACGCCCACTGACCGCTGGATTTGGATCAACCATGGCTGCAATGACCTTAACAATACCAGCATTGACTAATGCCACTGCACAAGGACCCGTGCGACCTGTATGGCTGCATGGCTCTAAAGTAACATAAGCAGTCGCACCTTTAGCATGTTCTTTTGCTTGCATTAAAGCATGAACTTCAGCATGGCCTTCGCCCGCTTTTTGATGATATCCCTGCCCAACTATCTGGCCATCTTTAACTAGCACACAACCTACGTTGGGATTAGGTGATGTGGTATAGCAGCCTTTTTTTGCTAACTCAATCGCAAGGGCCATAAATTGATAATCAAGTTCTGTAAAACTCATAAGGTTACTCTGCTAACCGAGCGATCTCTTCGCCAAATTCTTTGACATCTTCAAATGAACGATAAACAGATGCAAACCGCACATAGGCTACTTTATCGAGTTTTTTCAATGCTTCCATGATGCATTCGCCAACAATATGACTCGGTATTTCACGCTCACCTGTTGAACGAAGTTGCGACATAATACGGTGCACAACCTCTTCGATTTGTTCAGTGCTCACAGGACGCTTTTCAAGTGCACGGTGTAAACCATTCATCAACTTATCTTCATTAAAGGGCTCGCGACTACCGTCTTGTTTAATGACTCGCGGCATCACTAATTCTGCACCTTCAAAGGTGGTAAAACGTTCTTTGCATTCGTTGCACTCTCGACGACGGCGCACCTGATGGCCACTGCCAACTAGGCGAGAATCTATAACTTTAGTTTCTTTAGCAGTACAAAATGGGCAATACATACTCGTTCAACCTCTATATGCAACAATGCAGATTAGCTCAATCAACTTTGCATGCCTGATTGAGCACAAAATTCGCCGTTTTATCAATAAAAAAAGCCACTTAAAAAAGTGGCCTTATAATAACAAAAATTAATTCGCTTGTGCGCTAAATTAATTACAGTAGAAGAATTAAGCGTAAACAGGTAACTTTTTACAAATTGCTTTTACTTTCTCTTTTACTTGAGCTTGAACAGATACATCGCTGATGTTATCCAAAACATCACAAATCCAACCGGCCAGCTCTTTTGATTCTGCTTCTTTGAAACCACGACGAGTGATTGCTGGAGAACCAATACGTAAGCCTGAAGTAACAAATGGTGAACGAGGATCGTTAGGCACAGAGTTTTTGTTCACAGTAATGTTTGCATTACCTAGTGCCGCATCAGCATCTTTACCCGTAATATCTTTATCTATTAAATCTAATAAAAATAAATGATTTTCTGTTTTGCCAGATACAACCTTGTAGCCACGTTCTTGCATAACAGCAACCATGGCTTGTGCATTTTTAACAACTTGCGCTTGGTATGTTTTGAATTCTGGCTGTAGTGCTTCTTTAAATGCAACGGCTTTAGCTGCGATAATGTGGCATAAAGGACCACCTTGACCACCAGGAAAAACAGCACTATTTAATTTTTTATAAATAGCTTCATCGCCACATGCAGATAAAATTAATCCACCACGTGGGCCAGCTAATGTTTTATGAGTTGTTGTTGTTAATACGTGAGCAAACGGAACTGGGCTTGGATAAACGCCTGCAGCCACTAAACCTGCAACATGAGCCATATCAACAAATAAATATGCACCAACTTTATCTGCGATTTCGCGGAATTTAGCCCAATCAACAATACCTGAATAAGCAGAAAAACCACCAATAATCATTTTAGGCTTGTGCTCAAGTGCCAACGCTTCAACTTGTGCGTAGTCAATCTCACCTGTTTCAGCATTTAGACCGTATTGAATTGCGTTGTATAATTTGCCAGAAAAACTTACATGAGAACCATGAGTTAAGTGACCACCATGAGCAAGACTCATACCTAACACTGTATCACCAGCTTCTAATAAAGCTAAAAATACCGCTGCATTTGCTTGAGAACCCGCATGTGGTTGCACGTTTGCGTAATCAGTACCAAATAATTCATTTGCACGGTCAATTGCTAATTGCTCAACAACATCAACATGTTCACAACCACCGTAATAACGCTTGCCTGGGTAGCCTTCTGCATATTTGTTAGTTAATTGTGAGCCTTGAGCCTCTAAAACGCGTGGGCTACAGTAGTTTTCTGAAGCAATAAGCTCAATGTGTTCTTCTTGACGAGCTGTTTCTTTATTGATTGCTTCAAATAACTCTGGATCAAAATCTGCGATGTTCATGCTGCGTTCTAACATGGGTTCTCCTAGTTGCAACGTATTAAAGGATCAAATTAATGGATCAAACAAGGCGCTATTGTACGCATAAAAGCCGTATTTGCCTACATTGAGAAAGTGAGCATATTTAAACAGCAATTGAAAAAATTTCACAGTGCTTTAAAGATGATATTTTTTAATCAGATACATAAGTAAAGGATATATAAAAAACAAAATGCATTAGTATTTTAAATTTAAAATATTAATATTTTTCAGTTTAAAGCGTGTGATAAATTATTTTTCAAACACACAGTTACGACCGGCTGATTTTGCTTGATACAGCGCTTTATCTGCGCGCAATAAAATGTCATCAAGTTTGGTATCACTTGCCGCTACCGCACTCAACCCAATACTGATAGTAAAACGAACAACGTCGCCAGAAAGACATTTCACAACCAACTGCTGAATGTTATGTCGGATGCGCTGCGCAATCACATTAGCCGCTGCGACATCTGTCTTAGGTAAAATGATGGCAAATTCTTCCCCCCCAATCCGACTTACAAAATCAAGCTCTCGCACCGTATTTACAAAACAATTAGAAACAGCAATTAATACCTCATCACCAACTGCGTGACCAAAATTGTCGTTAATTTTTTTAAAATAATCTAAGTCCAGCACTAAGATCACAAATTGGCAGCCATGGCGTAAAAAACGCGCTAATTCCGAATTACCTTGTGCTGTAAAGCTACGTCGATTAGGCAATTGCGTTAATTCATCTGTTGAAGCCAAGCGCTGATATTGCTCTTTTAACTTAATTATTTCGGTAGTATCTGTCGACATACCGACAAATGAAACAACCTCATTATCTGCATTAGTAAGGGGCACCTTGGTGGTCCAATAATAACGAATCTCCCCTTTTTCATCTATGAATTGCTCTTGACCTGTCACTTTTTTACCTGATGTTAAAACCTGTTTATCAAGCAAATCAAAATCAACCGACGCAACGCTACCTAAGCACTCTTCAGCTGTTTTACCCAGCAAAGCTTGTGGTTTTTGACCAAATAATTGTGCTGTTTTTTTATTTGTATACAAAAATTGAGAATTACTATTTTTCATATAGATATAAGCATCAATATTATTAAGCACAGTATCGAGCAAAGCTTGTTTTTCATGTAATTGCTTTTCAAGCAGCTTACGCTCGGTTATATCGGTTGAAATACCGTACATGCCAATCACGTTACCCGCTTCATACAAAGGTTTTTTGACTGTCCAGTAATAGCGTGTTTCGCCTGTACTTTTAACCGTATTTTTTTCCTCGCATTCAATTTCAATCCCTTGCTCCATGACCTTACGATCATTTTCTTGCAAGTTTTCAATATGCTCTGAAGAAAAAAAATAGCTATCATCTAAACCAATCAACTGCTCTAAAGAACACGAGAACAACTCAACAACCTTTTGATTTGCATAGGTATAACAACCATTGACATCTTTAATGTAAATATAGGCACCCACATTATCGATAGTTGTTTTTAAGGTATTGAGTTCGAGTTTTAGCTGTTGCAATTGATGAGTCACTTAGACTGGCCTTTTTAAAGTACAGCGATGAAAAATAGTTATAAAGTATTATAATGGATTGATAAGCGTAATGACATTAATTGTAACTAAATGTTATAAATTTGGATAAGTAATTGTATTTACGTTTCAAACATTGCTCCTTATGTCAGCTTCTTCTAAAATACGGCTAATTTCATAATTCACGAATGGATTTTTAATGGCTCAGTATATTTATACCATGTCACGGGTGAGCAAAGTTGTGCCACCTAAGCGTACAATTTTAAAAGATATCTCTTTATGTTTTTTCCCAGGTGCCAAAATAGGTGTGCTTGGTTTAAACGGTTCAGGTAAATCAACCTTACTTCGCATTATGGCTGGTATAGATAATGAGTTTGAAGGTGAAGCACGCCCACAACCAGGCACTAAAATCGGTTACTTACCTCAAGAACCTGTCCTAGACGAAAGCAAGTCAGTAAAAGAAATCATTGAAGAAGCTGTGAGTGAAGTAAAAAATGCACTGAAGCGTCTGGATGAAGTTTATAACGAGTACGCACTTGATGGTGCTGATTTTGATGCACTTGCAAAAGAGCAAGGCGAGCTTGAAGCGATTATTCAAACGCATGACGGTCACAATATTGACAACGTACTTGAGCGTGCTGCCGATGCCCTTCGCTTACCTGAGTGGGATGCAAAAATCGCCACATTATCCGGGGGTGAGCGCCGTCGTGTTGCACTGTGTCGTTTATTATTAGAAAAACCTGACATGTTGCTACTTGACGAACCGACTAACCACTTAGATGCTGAATCAGTTGCATGGTTAGAGCGCTTCTTACATGATTATGAAGGCACCGTTGTGGCTATTACTCACGACCGTTATTTCCTTGATAATGTTGCAGGTTGGATTTTAGAACTTGACCGTGGTTATGGAATTCCATGGGAAGGTAACTACTCTTCGTGGTTAGAGCAAAAAGACGCTCGTTTAAAACAAGAAGAAAAGTCTGAGCAAGCCCGTCAAAAATCAATTTCACAAGAACTTGAGTGGGTACGTTCTAATCCTAAAGGTCGCCAAGCGAAATCAAAAGCACGTATGGCGCAGTTTGCTGAGCTACAACAATCTGATTACCAAAAACGCAATGAAACCAATGAGCTATTTATTCCACCAGGCCCTCGCTTAGGTGATAAAGTACTTGAAGTTAGCAATTTACGTAAAAGCTATGGCAACCGTTTATTGATTGATAACTTAAGCTTTGCCATCCCTAAAGGCGCCATTGTGGGCATTATCGGTGCCAATGGTGCTGGTAAATCAACACTATTTAGGATGCTAAGTGGTCAAGAGCAAGCCGATAGTGGCGACATTGTTTTAGGTGACACAGTTCAATTAGCAACGGTTGATCAGTTCCGCGGTAACATGAATGAAAACAATACCGTATTTAATGAAGTGTCTGATGGATTAGACATGTTAAAAATTGGTAACTTTGAAATTCCAAGCCGCGCATATGTGAGCCGTTTTAACTTCAAAGGAAACGACCAACAAAAATTCGTTAAAGAATTATCCGGTGGTGAGCGTAACCGTTTACATTTAGCCAAGCTATTAAAAGCTGGCGGCAACATGATTTTACTCGATGAGCCAACCAATGATCTTGACGTAGAAACGCTACGCGCACTTGAAAATGCGATACTTGAATTTCCAGGCTGTATTATGTGTATCTCGCATGACCGCTGGTTCTTAGATCGTATTGCGACTCACATCCTCGATTATCGTGATGAAGGTCAAGTAAATTTCTATGAAGGTAACTTTACCGAATACGAAGAGTGGATGAAAAAAACTTTTGGTGCTGAGTCTATTCAACCTAAGCGAATTAAATACAAACGCATTGGCTAATAGCCTGAGATTAAAGATCCCCTTCGAGATAATGTCGTTCACTTAAGGTGAACGGCATATTTTTATCGCAAGAATATATTATTTATATTTTGCGCAAGGTGCGCTAAACAATTAGACGCTGAGTACGAATGGACAATCTTGGGGTCTATGATATCAGCTAATGATCAAAATTCGGTAAAATGGTTACTTGAAGTACGCGCTAACACCTCTAGCAGTTCCATAAAAAATCCGATGACATGTGAGTTCATCGGATTGTTACATCTATAGAAGAATCGTCAACTGAACAATTAAACATTTATTAACTGAGCAGTATTACCCTTCGAGGCATTTTCAATATTATTGAAATAATGACTCAATATTTAAACCTTGGTGCATTAATATTTCTTTTAAACGACGCAGCGCTTCAACTTGTATTTGTCTTACTCGCTCACGTGTTAAACCAATTTCTTTACCTACGTCTTCTAGGGTAGATGGCTCATAGCCTAACAAACCAAACCGTCTTGCTAATACTTCTCGTTGTTTAGCATTTAGCTCTTCAAGCCAATGAACGATGTTCTCGCGAATATCTTCATCTTGGATGCAACTTTCAGGACCACCGCCCTTTTCATCGGCTAAGATATCCAACAAAGCTTTTTCGGAATCACCACCAATTGGCGTATCAACTGAAGTGATTTTTTCGTTTAGGCGCAACATTTTAGTTACATCTTCAACGGGCCGGTCTAATTTTTCGGCTATTTCTTCAGCTGTTGGTTCGTGGTCTAACTTTTGCGTTAACTCACGCGCAGTACGTAAATATACATTTAACTCTTTTACAACGTGAATTGGTAGTCTTATAGTACGCGTTTGATTCATGATCGCACGTTCTATTGTTTGGCGGATCCACCAAGTAGCATACGTTGAGAATCTAAAACCACGCTCAGGATCAAATTTTTCGACCGCACGGATTAGTCCTAAGTTACCTTCTTCAATCAAATCGAGTAACGCTAGACCTCGGTTATTGTAGCGACGGGCTATTTTTACCACTAAACGTAAATTACTTTCAATCATACGTTTACGTGATGCTTCGCATCCTTTTAAAGATTTTCGAGAGAAGTAAACTTCTTCTTCAGCACTTAATAAAGGAGAAAAACCAATTTCACCAAGATAGATTTGTGTCGCATCTAAATTTTTAACCACCGCCTCTTTTGCGATGATTTCTTCATCAGCATCATCTTCGTCTTCAATGGTATCAACATCATCAAGATCCTCATTCTCATCCATTAAGTCATCTTGAATATCATCATCCATTACTTTTTTAGATTTGCTTTCCATAGCATTCTCCGTAACCGCTTCTAATTTAACTGTGCGAACCATAAGCATTCTCCCGAGCTAAGTTAAGTAAATTTTATTACTCTTTCAACACGATTTGCGCCCCTAATGCCTAGGCAAATATTTCGCAGGATTAACAGATTTACCTCGGAACCGAATTTCAAATCGAAGTCCTGTACTGGATGACTCTGTACTACCCATCTCTGCTATTTTTTGCCCTACTTTTACTTCCTGTTTTTCTTTCACTAATAATGCTGCATTATGTGCATAAGCACTTAGATAATCGTCATTATGTTTAATGATAATTAAGTGTCCATAACCTCTTAATGCATCACCTGAATATACTACGGTGCCTGAGGCTGCAGCATAAACCGGCGTTTTAGCTTTATTCGTTATAAACAATCCTTTATAGCCATTATCTTTATTAGAAAAAGTATTTGTGACCTTTCCTTCTACCGGCCAACGCCACTTAATACTAGCTTCATTTACCACAGTTTCAGATGACTGTTTTTGTATGGCTTGTTTTTGACCATACTCCGCTTGTTTTTTGGGATCAAGCTCTTTTTGTAAGTTTTTGTTATTTTTTTGTTGCGAAACTGTAGACTTAACTATCTTTTTTGAGTATTTTGTCGCATTTTTATTTTTTTCCTGAGTAGGCGTTAATTGCAATAGTTGACCAGGGTAAATTGTATAAGGACTGCTAATTGCGTTGATTTTAGCTAGTTCACGAAAATCTACATTTGCTCTAAAAGCAATAGAGTAAAGAGTCTCACCTTGCCTGACTTTATACTGACCTTGACTAAGGTGAATTTTTTGTTGTAACGAAGTCTGACCAGATGAAAGATTTGAAACGGGAGCTGGCGTTGTTCTGCTTGTGCATCCCCAAATAAAGACACTACAAGCTAGAATAAATGTTTGTGTAAACTTTAAATTCAAAGTGCGCCCCGAAATTAACAACAGATTAAACAGGTAAACACCGCAAATGCGGCAAATCCCCAAGTTGACCACTCAATACATTGATCTGTATTACCTTTTTTTACCTTAGCACCACAAGCACATATAGCTGCCAATACAACAAACCTACTATTCATAAATAAAAACCAGCGAAGACCATGTGCGATCCATAACCTTTAAACCGATTTGATGCATAACCGAGCTACTCTTGATAATCAAAATATAAAAGTCGAACACATAAAAATGACAGCATTCTTACATGTCATTTTCCACTAAGCACCGTATTAAATAACCTCAACCCGAGATGATTAATTGCTGATAAAAAACAAAATAAAGCAACAAGATAACGAGCTTATTCTATTTCCCCATCAATCAATGGTACAAAACGGACCGATTCAAACTGATGAGAAATAAAGTTGTTACCTTGTCGCTGCACCATCATTAATTGCTGCTCTTGTTCGCCAATCGGTGCAATTAACACTCCTTGATCTGCCAGCTGCGTTAAAAGTGCTTCTGGTATGCGGGCTGCTGCGGCTGTAACTATAATCCCATTAAAAGGCCCTTTTACTGACCAACCTTGCCAGCCATCGGCATGTTTCATCATCACATTATAAAGGTCGAGCTGCTGTAAACGCCTTTTAGCTTGCCACTGTAACGACTTAATACGCTCAACTGAGTAAACCTCTTTAAACAGTTGCGCCAAAATAGCACTTTGGTAACCCGAGCCAGTGCCAATCTCAAGCACCTTATCTTTGACCCCAGCATCAAGTAACAGTTGTGTCATTTTTGCCACTATATATGGCTGCGAAATCGTTTGGCCAAGCCCGATAGGTAACGCCGTATTTTGATATGCCTGATGCTTGAGCACATCATCTATAAATAAGTGCCTTGGCGTCGTCGCTATCGCTTTTAAAACCAAGTGATTGGTTATTCCCTCCTGCGATAATTTATTTGCCAAGGCCTGAGCGCTGCGATCGTAGTTACTGAGCACTCTTAAGCTCCAAGCTACCAATCCACTCATTCATTGCGACTAAACTCTCTTTTGCTGTCATATCAACAGTTAATGGAGTAACAGAGGCATAACCATGATTGACTGCATAAAAGTCCGTGCCAGGGCCTGCATCAGACTCACTCCCTAAACTACCATACCAATAAATATCACGGCCCCATGGATCCTTTTGCTTGGTCATTGTTTCTGCTTTATGGCGTGCACCTAAGCGCGTAACCTGGATCCCCTTTAACTGTGTTAATGGAATGTCAGGTACATTGATATTGATAATTTGATCTTTTGGCAATGGATGAGACGCTAAAGATGAAATGATTTTCACCGCAACGGCTGCTGCTGTTTCATAATATTGCTCATCTTTAGAGCATAAAGACACAGCAACCGCTGGTAAACCCATGTGGCGCCCTTCGGTTGCCGCAGCAACAGTACCCGAATACAAGGTATCATCGCCTAAATTAGCGCCGTTATTAATCCCCGCAACCACTAAATCAGGTGCAAAATCAAGTAACTCATTTAAAGCAATATGCACACAATCGGTAGGAGTACCGTTAATTGAAATAAAGCCATTATCTAATGTGGTTGCACGAAGCGGGTTCAGAAGCGTCAGGGAATTGCTGGCACCACTGCAATTACGATCGGGTGCCACCAGCACAACCTCTGCAATTTGCGATAACGCTTGATACAACACCGCAATTCCTTTGGCATGAACCCCATCATCATTACTTAATAAAATTCTCATTGTTCTTCTTCCTGTTCTTTATGGCTTGGGGATGCGTCACGATAGAGCACAAGCTCACGTAATAAGGCAGTAGCAAAACATCCTTTCGCTAAAGCGAACTCAATAACTAACGTCGCTGAGTCTTCTTGCTTAATGGTTAAACCTTGCGGAACTAAGCGCAATAAACGACGCTCCGTTTTCAAACCGAGCTCAATTAAACCATCTCGCCAAAGCTGAAAATCAGCCAACCAGAGTAATTCTTGTGTCGTAAGTGCCTCATCACCTTTACCAATCAAAGGTGCAGATAACGCAATGTCATTAGCGGCAAGTCTGTCTAAATTACGGCTATTAATCGGTTCTTTAAAAAAGGCATTACTGCCATCGAGTAAAAACACTTCTTCATGCATCGTCTTGGCTAAGCCATGCTCAAGCACACGTTTACTGACTATTTGATTAAAAACATGGGAACGCGCGGCAGAAATCACTATACCACGCAGTTTTTTATCACGAATACGTTCACCTGCGAACATGCGCTGCGCCATCGTTAAATTATGACCATCACGGCCAAAACGTTGTTCGCCAAAATAATTAGGCACCCCAGCTCTGAGTGCATTAATGCGGCAAAACACGTCAAGCGGCTCACTAACATTACGCAGCCTAATGGTAAATTTATTGGCTTGATGGCAACCAGTACGTAATTTTCGGTGGTGCCTTACTTGTTGCACAATAAACAGGGTCTCACTGTTAAGCACGCTAAAATCAATGTCAGTTTTAATAGGAACTGGCACACTAAACCACTGCGTACACACCCCATGGCGATCTTTAAGCCCTGCATAACTGACATCACGCGGATTAACCCCAGCATGTTTTGCAATCAACTTAGCGACAAACTGGGTATTTTCACCTTTTTTAACCACCTGCAAACAAACATGCTCACCCGCACCACTGAGCTCAAATCCTAAAACTTCATCCACCATAAAATCTTCTGGTGCTTTTTTAAAATCAGCATGCGAAAGCGGTTTTCCATACAAATAATTTAATTCTATCATGCCGATTGGCTCATCATTAAAACCACAGCATGAGTTGAAATACCTTCTTTTCGCCCTTCATAACCTAACTTTTCGGTTGTGGTGGCTTTTACATTGACTTGCTCAATGCTGGAGTTTAAATCTGTCGCTAAAATTGCGCGCATTTTTTCAATGTGCGGCAGCATTTTAGGGGCTTGTGCCACTATCGTAATATCAGCATTACCTAATTGATAGCCACGCTCGGTTGCCAGCGATACAACATGACGCAATAAAATTCGGCTATCGATATTCTCATACTCTTTTGCCGTATCAGGAAAATGTTTACCGATATCACCTAATGCCAAAGCACCTAAAATCGCATCACATAATGCATGAATGGCCACATCACCATCTGAATGGGCGATAAATCCTTGAGGGTAATCTATTTTTACGCCCGCAATTGTTAACGGACCCTCACCGCCAAAACGATGTACATCAAAACCATGGCCTATACGGATCATTGTGCCTCCAAGTTGCGCGTTAAGCTGAGGTAAAATTCAGCAAGAGTTAAATCTTCAGGAGTGGTAATTTTTATGTTGTCTGAGCGCCCAGGAATAAGCATCACTTGATGTTGAGCGTACTCCATTGCAGACGCTTCATCAGTCACAATAAAGCCTGCATTCAAAGCATTAGTAAGTGCCTCAAAAAGCAAATCAACCTGAAACATTTGCGGTGTTAAAGCTTGCCAAAGTGCATCGCGAGGAATGGTCGCGTCAATGAATTGGCCACCTTGTTTAATGGTATCTTTCACTTTTGAGGCTAAAATCCCACCCGTTTGGTTTGAAATACAATTGGCTATCAGCAGCTCAATATCACTTCTCTGGACTAGAGGACGAGCAGCATCGTGTACTAAAACCCAATCAAACCCTTGTTTTTTTAATACGGTTAAGGCATTAAGTACGGAATGAGCGCGCTGCGCGCCACCTTCAGTAGAGGTAATTTTCTCATCATGCAATTGCAGGTCACTAAACCATGCATCTTCTGGGCTAATTGCAACCAAAATATGCTCAATGGCAGCCACGGATAGCAGTTTATTTAATGTGTGCTCTAAAACGGTTTGCTGATTAATTTTAAGATACTGTTTAGGTAACACGCTTTGCATGCGACTCCCCACACCAGCTGCGGGCACAATGGCCGCTATTTTGATTTGTTTCATTATTTCTGTTTACCAGGCAAGACGCGATAAAAGGTTTCACCGGGTTTAATTAATCCCAATTCATTTCGTGCGCGTTCTTCAATCCCATCAAGACCCACTTTTAAATCTTCAACATCGGCTTTAAGCAACTTATTTCGTTTACTTAAATTATCATTAACTTGCTGGTGCTCCTCTACAGCCAATTTTAGACGTGTGTAATCTTTCATCCCATTATGGGCAAACCATAATTTGTATTGAATGAAGGCAAGCAAACACACTAATGCCAGTTGAAAAAGACGCATATTATTCTCCGTATTTAACGTCTATTGGCCATAAACGGCTTGGCGAAGTTAAGCCAATTTAAATTTGCTGCTAGTAACATTTCTCTAAGCGCTAATCGCCTAGGCGAAGTTCGTTTTTGCTGCAACCATACATGCCCACAGCACGCAGCTGTAATCGATGCCTTAGTCGGTTTTAATAATAAAAAATCAGCATCATCTTGGCTTTGCCCACTTAATGAAAACCAACCATGCTCATTGCAGTGCAGGCTATTGATTTGAATTTCATCTACGCTGTCGAGTTTAACAAAAGTGATACCGTCGTTGCACACTACGATTGGTACAATCAAACCAACTTTGGCATGCTTTTTATAATAATCAGCAACTTTTTCGCCTGATACTTCAGGTGGATGCGCGGCTTGTTTTGCTATCCAACTGCCATTTTGGCTATCGAGCTGCAGCGGGCTATTACCCGCTAAAATATGCACCGCAGCACGTTCAATATAAAAAGGTAAACTCGCTAAAATACGGCACACTTTTGCATTATTTTGCTCTTTGCTAAGTCTTAGTATTTCACGCGCATAAAATGCATTACACAACTCAGCATGCAACCGATGCTTTTCAACATCTTGCCATAATTCAGATTGCTGATTTAGTTGCTCTAACAATGCATTTCCTTTTTAAATTTGCTGTGTTTTTATACCATAGCAAAGTCCGCAGTGAAAATTTTTGTCGCTAAGCTGACTTTTGCCCTAATTTAACCGTGCCGTTAGCCATAAACTGAGCCACTTGTTGACGTTTTTTACCCAATAAAATCACGCCATCACTCATAAACAAAAAGTTTTGCCAACAACGCACAAACACATCCCAACGGGTTTCAATCACATTATTACGCGATAAACAAAAATACACTGTCGTATTATTATCCCACGCTAAATGGCTTAACACTTCATCAGGCAAGGCGGAGCCTTCTTTTTCCCAAGCGTTTTCCCAATTAACGGTTTCAAGCCAAGTCGACTTTTGGCCAAGCCAATCTTTTTCAGTAAAAAAATCGGGGTGATCTTGCTCTTGGCTAATAAAGGTAGTCCACACATTTGCAGCGCGCGCTTCGGTCATTGGCTTAATTAACGCCAGATCGTCGGGATTAATCGGTAAATCTTTGTGGCGAAATACCCACGCGTGTTTATGTTCTTCTAACGGTATATAATTCATGAATTCTCATTACAGGCCACAGTGCCAAAATTAGCTAGAGTATAACTCAGCACACACTGAGATTTATAGCGCCATGAAAGCGAAAACCAGCCTAAAGGCTGAACAAAAGGAAAAAACATGACAATCCAAACAGGTTTATATCAGCATTACAAAGGCCAAGAGTATCAAGTACTCGCTGTAGCAACCCACAGCGAAACTCAAGAAGCCTTGGTAATTTATCAAGCGCTGTATGGCGAGTTTGGTATTTGGGCTAGGCCTTTAACCATGTTTAGCGAAACAGTCGAGATAAATGGTCAAATCGTTCCTCGTTTTAAATTACTCACCCCATCAACAAAAACACTTGGTACGCACTAACAGTTTTTGACATTTTCCAACAGACTTCCTGCAGAAGCCTACAAAGCAATTCTCTACACTTTAGAAAACCTTAAAGAGAATTGCTCATGAAAAAATCACTTCCCCTTTTATTAATGGTTAGCTGGTTTGCAGGATGTGCTAATCAAGGCATTGATCGCGCTGACCAAAATAAAGTGATCAAACAGTATTATGCTCGCGTTGATTCGATTGCCCATGTAAAACTCGATTCCGACGTACCTGAAGCTATCGCAATAGGCGGCGCCGCTGGATTGATTGAAAACCTAGATGGCGATACCGGTGATATGGTTGCAGGTTCAATTATAGGCGCTTTGTTTACCGGCATAATTAGCGCTGCTTTTGAAGGTGACAATAACGCTTATCAGTATCAATTAAGTAGCGTGACTCAAGGCAACTTTTCGGTGGTACAAAAAGACAAAAGTATCAAACCAGGCGAATGTGTATTAGTGAAAGAAGCAACTAGAGTGAGGATGAGAAAAATCCCAAAACACTTTTGCCAACAAACACCGCCGGAGTCGAGTTTATAATTGCAAACTGTTGGTATTTTTGCATGAGTATGGGATGATATTCTCATCAGACCACTTGAGAGATTCTGTCATGTCCTTTAACGGCACAGCCAATTATATTGCCAGCGAACCATTAAAATTAGCGGTTAACGCCGCGATGTTATTAGAAAAACCGTTACTGATTAAAGGCGAACCTGGTACAGGTAAAACGATGCTCGCTGAGGAACTCGCAAAAGCACTCGATACCGAGCTCATCCAGTGGCACATCAAATCAACCACTAAAGCGCAACAAGGCTTATATGAATACGATGCAGTGTCTCGTCTTCGTGACAGCCAACTTGGCGATGCGCGTGTTCACGATATCAATAACTACATTGTTAAAGGCAAAATGTGGCAAGCATTTAGTGCCAATAAACGCCCTGTTTTACTGATTGATGAAATAGATAAAGCCGATATTGAATTTCCAAACGATTTACTGCTTGAACTCGATAAAATGGAGTTTCACGTTTATGAAACTGGAAAGCGTGTTAAAGCGGCTCAGCGTCCAATTGTGATTATTACTTCTAATAACGAAAAAGAGCTGCCCGATGCATTTTTAAGACGTTGTTTTTTCCACTACATTAATTTCCCAACCGCAGAGCAAATGCAACAAATCATTGATGTGCATTATCCTAATGTAAAACAAAAATTAGTCAGTGCAGCGCTTGAAGCCTTTTTTGAATTGCGCGATGTCAACGGCTTAAAGAAAAAGCCCTCAACCAGTGAACTGCTTGATTGGCTAAAGTTATTAATGGCAGAGGACATTGACCCACAAGTATTAAACGATAAATCACACCAAGGTGGTTTAATGCCCATGTTTGGCGCACTACTTAAAAATGAGCAAGATATCAGCCTGCTCGAAAAGCTCGCATTTATGAGCCGTAAACGCTAATACCATGCTTATCTCATTTTTTTTAATACTCAAAAAATATCAGCTACCAGTCAGTATGCGCGAGTTACTCGATTTAATTCGTGCTCTTGAGCAAGGCGTAGCCTTTGCTAATATGGACGATTTTTATCAATTAGCACGCATCATTTTAATCAAAGACGAAAGCTTATTTGACCGTTTCGACCAAGCATTTGCTGAATACTTTAACGGCATAGCGCAATTAGATGTGGTTAATTTACTCAACCAAGCTGCGAATTTACCTGATGAATGGTTGCGTAAAGAGTTTGAAAAAAATCTATCAGAAGCCGAAAAACAACAAATCAAAGCCCTTGGAGGCCTCGATGCGCTGTTAAAAACACTCCAAGAGCGCTTAGCAGAGCAACAAAAACGCCATGCTGGCGGCAACAAGTGGGTTGGCACCGGCGGCACCTCACCATTTGGGGCGTATGGCTATAATCCTGAAGGGATCCGCATCGGCCAAGCCGAAAACCGCCAACGCCAAGCGGTAAAAGTGTGGGATCAACGCGAGTTTAAAAACTTTGATAGCCAAGCGGATATTTCCTCACGCACCATGAAACTAGCCTTAAAAAAGCTACGTAAATTTGCCAGAAGCGGTGCATCAAACCAGCTCGCACTGAATGACACCATCAGCGCGACGGCAAAACAAGGCGGCATGCTCGATATAAAAATGGAACCGCTGCGCCGAAACTCGGTTAAAGTGTTGATGTTTTTTGATGTCGGTGGCTCAATGGATGATTACATTCAGACCTGCGAAGAATTATTTAGTGCCGCACACAGTGAGTTTAAACATCTCGAATTCTTTTATTTTCACAATTGCGTATACGAACATGTTTGGCAAGATAATCAGCGTCGGCGCGATAAAAACCTTTCGACCTTCGATATTCTGCATAAATATGGCAAAGACTATAAAGTGATTTTTGTTGGCGATGCCACCATGGGCCCTTATGAAATCACCTATCCTGGTGGCAGTGTTGAGCATTGGAATGAAGAAGCGGGCCAGGTATGGCTTAATCGCTTAACGGAGCATTTTGATAAAGTTGTATGGCTCAACCCTCAGCCACAGCAACACTGGGATTTTTATCATTCAATTGGCGTGATAAAACAATTGATGCAACAAAAAATGTTTCCGCTCACTTTAGAGGGTATTAACGGTGCAATTAAAGCATTAAGCTAATACCCATAATAAATTTGAGGGTGAAATGAGTGTCGTTTTCACCTAAAATGCGCCCGTTTCTTTGGGCCATTTAAGTAAAAACTATGCTATCTAATGACGCATCACTTACCTCATCAACTTCCAGTCACATCGGTATTATCGGTGCAGGTATCGCAGGCTCAACCATCGCATTACGCTTTGCCGAATTAGGTATTGCGACCACTTTAATTGAACAAGGGCCAAGCCTAGTGAATGGCCCACCCATTTGCCACCTGCATGCTGGGGGCAATTTGTATCGCGAAATCTCAGATAAACAATGCCTTACATTATTAAAACAATCAATTGATACATTAAAAGTCTACCAGCAAAGTGCCAATATTCGCCCAACCGTTATCGCACTGCCAAAGCGAGATAAAGGCAACGTTAACGACTATTTACCGCGCCTACAAAAATTACAGCAGTATTACCAAGAATTGATAGAACAAGATCCAAGCAATCAAGTACTTGGTAAACCGAGTGATTATTACAAAATTTATCAACAAGCAGATCTTGAACAACTGGCAAAACAGCATCTCCCACTTAAAATAAACACTTTAGGTGACTGGCTTATTCCCGTTGCTAAAAATTTAGATTTATCTCAATTACAATGGCCTGTTATTTTAGTGCAAGAATACGGCTTAAGTTCATTTCGCTTAGCTGCCATTGCTACCTTGGCCGCAGGGCAACTGCCAAGCTGTACACTCAAGCTCAACAGCCAAGTACAGTCGATTCGCCGAATTGAAAACCAATGGTCGGTTCAAACCAATCACGAAACATTAAAGTTTGACTATTTGATTAATGCAGCCGGTTATCAAACGGGCGAAATTGATGACATGCTTGGTTTTAAAAGAAACAGAATGGTGGAGTTTAAGGCTGCATATGTTGCCAAATGGCCCGATTGCATTGGGCTATGGCCTGAAGTGATTATTTTAGGTGAGCGCGGCACACCAAATGGCATGGCGCAATTAACACCTTATCCGGATGGCTATTTTCAACTACATGGCATGACGCAAGACATCACCTTATTTAAAGATGGCTTGGTGAAAAATAACCAAGATAGCGCTCAGCCTCTATTACCCACTAAATTACTCAATAAAGCGCGCCATCTGTGGCAACAAGTTGATATTCATCAACGAACACAACTGTCTATTCATCATTTTGCGCAATTTATGCCAAGCTTTGATTCTGCAAAACCTGCGGGGAAACCACTTTATGGCGCCCAGCAGATCCCAGGGCAAGATCCCACCCTACGCGCAGCGAGTGTCTCTTTTGAAGCCCCTAGTTATGCTCGCGCTGAAATAGTCAAAGCGTCATCGGCACTGTCTGCTAGCGATGCAATTTTGCAAGATTTAATCGATAAAAAGCTGCTATGTGCCGAACTTAGCGAAAAAGCAGCCAAAGTGGGCCATTATTTTGCAATTACGCAATCCTTTACTGATCAGCAAATTGAGCAAACAGCTCAACAATTGGCGTTCGAGCGAGACTACCCGATGTCGCTGGCTAAAAATATTCAGAGCTAACCTACGAATATATAATTAAGCGCGGCCTAATGCATCAACTAGGCCCGCAAAATGCTCAAGCACTAATTCAGGCAGACTATCAGCTATCGATTCACCATAGTTATAGCCATATGTAAGCCCAATACTTTGCATATTCGCAGCTTTAGCAGCCAAAATATCATTTTTTGAATCACCGACCATCACAGCTTGGTCGACTGAAAAACTCAATTGCTGACAAGCAGTCACAAGGGGCAATGGATCAGGCTTTTTACGCTCCAAACTATCGCCTCCTAATACGTAGCTAAATACCGCATCGAGTTCCATTACAGCCAATATTGGAGCAATAAAACGCTCAGGCTTATTAGTGACTAAAGCAAGCGTAAACCCTTGCTGTTTTAACGTGGTTAACGTGCTGTGCACATCAGGATAAAGGACGCTTTTTACGACTAGATTTTGTTGGTAATGATTTAAGAAAATAGCAAGAGCATCAGCAATAAAAGCAATTGTTACAGGCTTTGATGGGTATGTATATGCTAACGCACGTTCAACTAAAACTTGAGCACCATTACCAACCCAAGTGCGGATCACCGCCTCTTCAACAGGCTCAAGTTGTAAATCAACCAGCATTAAATTAATTGATAACGCTAAATCAGGTGCACTATCAATTAAAGTGCCATCTAAATCAAAAATGATCAGCTCTTTGGCAAAAAAGGTCATAGGTAAATTACTCTTAGCTTAATTTTTAGAGTCTGATTATACCTTTCTTCATGCTAGTAACTTAACAACAAACTTAAATAAAACTTAATGGGTCAAAAAAACCTGTTGATAATATTCAATAAATGCAGGATCTGCAGCACTTTGGCGCCACCAAGTTGTCATCGCATCTTGATACGTCTTGGTCGGTTTAATTCGGGTTAAAACCTCATTAACCGCTTTTATAACATTGCGCCCCCAAGGACTATCTGCACAGGCAACTTTACCCATAGAAAAAGGCGCTAAACCTTCAATTTGTTGTTCAACTAAAGGATTATCAACTTGGTATCCATGAGTTTGCAGGAAGTATTGAACCTGAAACGGATACGCTAAGGTATAATCTAAACGCCCCACAACCACCATTTCAAGTAAGCCATTAGGCGACTCAGATTCACGGCGATAGATATTATTCGCAGGTTCGAAGTCTGCTAGCACCGCATCAATATATTCACCATAAGATCGAGCCTGATCAAGCCCAAGATAGATTTTAGGATCAGCGAGCAATTCGTTTAAATTAGACTTAGATAAGGTTTCTGCTTTTGTTTTTAACAACACAATACGATTACTAGGATGCGCAATACTTGCTTGAGAGAAAACCATAAATTTCTCTCGCTCAGGTGTAACAAATAAAGCGGGTAGACAGATATTTTTTTTAGCTCGCATTTCAAAAGCCGAGCTTGCAAGCGTACTGACTTCAATTACATGGTCATACTGAGGCAATTGCTTAATAATTTCTTTTAGAATGAGATCAATAAACCCTTTATTTTTCAATTCACCATGGACAATAGTTGAAGGAGGTGCATGATTTAATTGCCAAATAATCTGATCTTGAGCCTGTGCAAGCCATGCACTAAAAAGGCTCAATAATAAGAAACCACGACACCAAAGCTGCTTATTGAAAGTTTTCAAAGATATGTTCAACTATTTTTAACCGATTATTAAGTGATAACACACACGCTAAAAATAGGAAGGGAGTTAATTAAAAATCATAAAAAAGAACTAGATTTAACGTTTTTTAAACAAGGTTTTGGCTACAAAATAAGGTACTTGCAGCCAAAATAAAGCAGATGTGTTTAAAGAGTACCCAAATACTGAGGCTCATGTAATGCCGCATTTAAAGTTAAATTAACAGCTTTCGCTTTTACTTCTAACTCTGCTTGCCAAATAGCTAAATCATCCAACGTTATCGTATTATCATCAAGTAACCATAGCTGACGATTTCCAGAATAATAAAAGTGTAAGGTGTGCATTGCAGACACATCACCTTGGTCAACAGCATTTTTAACTTTTTGTAATTTTCGCGTTACTTGATTAAGTGCCTGTTTTAAATCCCAAACATACATGACTTCCGTCATAAAGTGATGACTACGGTAGCGCTTAATCACAAGGCCAATGATTAATGAGCCGCAAATAACACCAGTTAAATTCCAATGAAAATGCGTTCCTTGCTCTGAAGGAAAAAAAGCGATTAATGATTGAGAAATCGACAAGCTTAGAATGGAAAGCACCACAATAGCCCCCACAATAATAATATTTAAATGCTTTCGGTAACGTTGTTTATTGATTTCGTGTAACTTCATAAGCCCTCTTAGCCCAAATAAAAACAGCCTATTCTACATTTAAAACACACACCTACTTAACTAAAAAAAGCAGAAAACCAAAATAACCTTTTTCAAGCAGGTAAAAATAAAATTGATGTAAAAATTAAATAACCTAAAGCCAACTAAACCATAAATAGACCTTTTTCATATTTATTTTCATGATTAAACAAAAATAATGCTTGCTTAAAAAAATGATAATGAATACTATCGCTTCTTTGGTTTATCACTAACCTCTCAGTGTTAAATTATAGTAGTAATGCCCCTTCTTACCCTGATCCAGTAAGCCAGCATTAAAAAAATCGAAAGCTGAATTATTGTACGGCGACTAAAGCAATGCTTGTCTATTGCTAAAATGAAAATCCATGTTAGAGAATATTAAATTCATTGATTTAATGTTCGGAAGAATCGTCAAAACTGTATTGAAGCTTATTTTAAAATTCCTTCAGCAAAATGCTGAACACATTTATTTTGAGTTTTCTATGTCATATAACTATAACGGATCATTGATCCAAATCGCACATCCAGTGCAGTCTATTTCTGTTAATAAAAGCAATGTAATCTTTGCTGATAAAACAGGATTAAAAAACACACGTTTTGCTACAAATAGCGACGCGCGTTTGTTTGTTAATTGGTTGAAAAGCAACTAATTAAAGCTAATAAGCAATAAAAAAACGCAAGCATCGACTTGCGTTTTTTTATGTTTCAAATCAGAGTAGTTAACAACTAAGCAATAACATCAACTGAGCGCTTAAATCCACCCTTTATATTTAAAGTAACCTGCCAGTGACACAAATAAGCCCACCAATAAAGCAACAAAAATAAAAAATGCATTTGGATTTTCAGTGCCCGGTACACCGCCTACATTAATTCCAAGTAACCCGGTTAAAAATCCCAGAGGTAAAAAGATAGCCGCAACAACAGACATTATATACATACGTTTGTTTACTTGCTCAGAGATTAAGTTTGATATCTCTTCGTATACGATTTGAGCTCGTTCAATCGCCATATCCAACTCTTCAATAAAGCGCGTTAAATCATTGATATTCTCTTCAATAACTTGGTTCTGATCTGACTCAAACCAACTAAAATTATGCGATAAAAACTGCTTTAAACCTTCATGTTGTGGCTTGATATAACGTTTAAGCGTGATTGTTTGACGGCGAATATTCGATAAAGCCTGATGCAAATTATCATTGGCAGCAACGCCTAAATCACTTTCAAACAGGTCAAGTTTACTATCAACATCATCAATAACAGCCTCCATCCTACTTGTTAATCCAAGTGACAACTGACTAATAACTTGAGATATAGAACAAGGTCCAGTCCCTGCAACTAATTGCTCTTGAAGATGACTGACTGATAATAATCGACGTCTACGAGTACTAATAATACGATGTTCATCGGCGTAAATCCGGATTGATACCATGTCTTCAGGAGTCTGAGCTGGGTTAAGATTCACCCCCCTTAAAAAAAGTAAACAGCCTTTAGCTACTTTTACTGCCCTAGGACGAGTTTCACCCGCCAACAACGAGTCAATAACTAAAGGCTCTAAACCTAAATTATGCTGAATTAACTCCTTACTTAGCTCTTCCCCATAGTCAAAATGAAGCCATAATTGGCCTTGTTCAGGCTGCCACGATCTCACCTCAGACTCATTTAAGCGCGTACAACCACCTTTACCATTGAGTAACAATGCATGAATTAACCCTGCGTTTTTCATAATAATTTCCACTAATTGTGTGCTAATACAAGATAAGACTTAAGGAGTACGTTATACTCAAATAAATGAATCACCTAATGATTTTACACTTATTCAGTGCCCAAAAAATCACATCTATAAGAGAATAACCAATGGCTGAAAAACTATTAGTTGGATGGCGAGAATGGCTCAGCTTACCTGATCTTGGGATCACAAAAATCAAGGCTAAAATAGATACAGGCGCACGCACGTCTTGCTTGCATGCATTTAAAGTTGAGGAATTCAAAAAAGATAACCAAAGTTGGGTTAAGTTTTGGCTACACCCAATCCAACAAAATACAGAGTTCGAACTTGTTGCTGAAGCACAAGTTATCGATATTCGAAAAGTCACAGATTCTGGTGGTCATACCGAAAATAGGTTTGTGATCAAAACAACATTAACTATAAATAACGAAAGCTTTCCTATTGAAGTAACCCTGACAAACAGGGAAAACATGATGTTTAGAATGCTTTTAGGCCGCACAGCAATGAATGATAGAATCATCGTTGATCCTGCAGCATCATATCTCACACAATAAAGGAACAAAGATTATGAAAATAGGTATTTTATCTCGCAATAAAAACCTTTATTCAACCAAGCGTCTCATTGAAGCGGCTGAGCAACGTGGCTTCGAAGTAAAAGTCATTGATGCATTACGTTGTTACATGAATATCAATTCAGACAAACCAGAGATTCATTTTAAAGGCGAAAACCTATCAGATTTTAACGCTATCATTCCACGTATTGGTGCATCCGTTACTTTTTATGGTTGTGCTGTTTTGCGTCAATTCGAAATGATGGGTGTTTACCCAATTAATGAATCCGTTGCGATTACCCGTTCAAGAGATAAATTGCGCTCATTACAACTACTATCACGCAAAGGCATTGGTATGCCTGTCACTGGTTTTGCAAGCAAAGCCGATGATATTAAAGATTTATTGTCGATGGTTGGTGGCGCGCCTGTGGTAATTAAATTACTCGAAGGCACACAAGGTATTGGTGTTGTACTAGCCGAAACTCGCAAAGCAGCAGAAAGCGTGCTTGAAGCCTTCATGGGTTTAAAAGCCAACATCATGGTGCAAGAATACATCAAAGAAGCGGGCGGTGCCGATATTCGCTGTTTCGTCCTTGGCGATAAAGTCATTGCAGCGATGAAGCGTCAAGCACAAGAAGGTGAGTTCCGTTCAAACTTACACCGTGGTGGCAGTGCATCGTTAATTAAAATCACTCCTGAAGAGCGCAAAACAGCCGTTGATGCTGCTAAAGCAATGGGTCTTAATATTGCAGGTGTTGACTTGCTGCGCTCAAGCAGAGGGCCGCTGGTGATGGAAGTAAACTCATCACCAGGCCTTGAAGGCATTGAAAAAGCAACAGGTAAAGATATTGCCGGTATGATTATTGATTTCATCGCTAAAAATGCGAGCGAAAATAAAACATCGACGCGTGGCCGAGGTTAGTAATCACTGTTAAAAAAGGCCTTAACAGGCCTTTTTTGTTTGATGCTTAAAAATTATATTGATAACTTAAACGCCCTTGGCGACCTTGACCGGGCACTTGACCATTGTCCATTCGAGGATCAAATACAACAAACGGCTTATCAAATGCATTCATTACTTTAAAGCTTAGTTTTGAATGATTATTTAATTGCCATTGAATACTGCCTCCAAAAAGCACATAAGCTGATTGAGCGAAGTCAGTGCCACTATCAAGCGTTGTTTTTACACTATCTCGCCAATTAGCGTTTAAACTAAATAAAACAGTATCCAAACGATAATTAATAAACGCACTGGCAAAACGCTTAAAACTCGCATTAGCAGGCTTATCAAATAAATGCGTACTATTTACACCTAGTTCAATCCCAGAGCTAAAATGCCAATTTAAGCTACTTTCCAGCCCTTCGATTCGTTTATCAATAACATTTGCAAAAGTGAACTCTGCTGGTCCATTAGGCGTGACCACTTTATTGATAAAATCATTCAAATCATTGCGAAAAAAAACAAACTCAGAATTAAATTGCTCATTGTGGTATTGCCAAACAAGTTCCGTCGTTTTAACAAATTCAGAGGTTAAATTAGCATTACCGCTAGTCACTTCGTCATTAGAGTACAATTCGTTAGTCACAGGCGTTCGAAATGATTCACCATATTGAAATTTCAAAGTGTGGGCTGAAATTCCACTATAAACAGCGGCTAAGCGAGGCGAAAACTTACGTTCAATATTCACAACATCATCAAATCGCCCGCCAATAAACATGGTTAAATCTTGATTGTAATGCCATTTTAATTGACCATAAACGCTGTATTGCTCAAGGGCCTTCTTGAGGCCTGAAAACGCAGGGTTTTCATTGACTTTTGTTAAGTTACCTAGCCAGTAATCATCATCCACAATACTGACATTACGATCAAAATCAAAATGACTGGTAAAAATCCCTGCTTGGATCTGCTCTACTTTTTTTAACTCAAAACCACTTGTTAAACTTAAGGTAGGCGATAACTCATTTCGGTAATCCGTGCTCAATGCCAGCTCTTTGGTACGCCAAAATGGCCCAACAAAAAAGGACTCATTAACGATATTAGGATCTGCAGGGATCACCATGCCTGAAGACGCTATTTTATGCAGGCCATAAAATAATTTAGAACTCAATCCTGAGTCAGTCGCTTGCCACCATTGATACTGAGCACTTAGATAACTATTCTCACTCTTATGGCGATTTTGGGCTGATGCACCACCCAAATTTAAAAATTGATCAAGATTAACCTGATTATATCGCCCATTTAAATGCCATTTATTAACCGTCAAACCGAGCTCAAAATACAAAGATTCAAGAGGATCTTTTACATCATTAAGCGCTTGATAATGTTCACCGTCCGATTTATCTAGCGCTAAATTCACAAATGCATGGGTATTGTCGGTTAATTGTTGGTGCCAGTTGGCTGACATTTGCGCCAAGCCATGCTCCCCCATCCCTACAATGACATGATTATCTTGTTTTTTTGTAACGAAATTAATAACGCCAATAAACGCATTGCTACCATAAAGCGCAGAACCGGGGCCTCGGATCACCTCAACCTTTTCAATAATATTGGTTGGTATAAAAGGGGTATAAACCGATGCCTTACCAAAAGACACCTCATTTAAACGCTCACCATTAATCATGACCAATAAATTACCGCTATCTAAATACACACCTCTAGCGTGCTCTTTAGGTACAGCACCAACCCAATCACCACGAGTGATCTGAAAACCAGGTATAAAATTAATAAGATCATATGCATTGTTAACAGCTAAATTTTCGATTTGCTGCTTTGAAATGACAGTAACAGTTGAAGGGACAGAACGTAGGGTTTCACTGGTTTTACTTGCAAGCTCAATATTAACATCCAATAGCTCTTCAAAGCTTAGATCAAAAATATCCTCACCTTCTGCCGCGTGTAAAGGTGATGCACAAAGGAGCAATGAAAATACGATTAATGCTTTAATAATTAAGCCCTCTTTTTACGCTACAACTGAAAATAACAAATATTACACCAGAAACCAAGTTACAAAATATTAACAACGCAAATTAAAACAATTCTATCGAGTATGGCGCTTTTTCAACTCAATCAAACGAGTGCTATAACGTTTTTTCTTCTCTCTTAAAGAACGGTTAAGCACCATCACTGGGCGTACAACAAATAAATTATTTGGATAAAGAACACGATGGCCATCAGCGGTTTCTAAAATAACGTTTAATAACCCCATCTCAACCACTTTCCCCTCAACAAAATTTGCGCCATCGATAATTCGTACCCAATAACCAACACGGCAATCATTTTGCACAAACATTAATAAAAAAGAGGTTAAATTACTCAATAAAGACCAAGCAGCAAAAAGCGCCACACCTAACATTGCAAATAAAGAAGAGCCTAAAACTAATAAGCCACGCAGCTCTATACCCCAAAAAACCAATAAAAAGCAGACAAGTACAATACCTAAAATACTTGTAAGCAGCAATTCAGCACGATGCTGACGATGGGGGTCTATGCGCCCTTTAACAGTATTTGCTAATAATTTTTTTTGTAATTTAACTAAAAACGGGAACAGTAAAATAACAAATATGGTCACAATCAGTTTATATTGTTCCAATAAAGATTCTAATAACGCCATACCTTTCCTTCACAACCATAATAACGAGAATACAGACTAAAATAGCACGCTATAACGGCTCAATTTCAGAGGTGTTATTGTGCCGCAAATTAAGAAATTAATACAGTTTCATGACAAATAAGCTTCTGTTTTAAAGAGTGAATCTCGTTCAATCGCAAGTAATACTCATTGATACTAGCTCAATAATTTCTGATGGTGCAAAGCGCTCCTTACTTGCGCAAAAATGCGTTTTTTTCAAGCACAATTGAGCTATCCGTGGCCACAGCCCGATTTAGCGTTACCGAATATGAAACTGTGATTAACGCCCCGCTCTATTGTTTAGTAGCGCACAAAAACAAACAGCAGCCTATTGGCTGCTGTTTATGAGCTATTAAAACACGTAGCTAGCTCAACACTGGTGGTTAACTTCAGATTTAGCGTTTTCGCTGGGCACGATTACCGGTTTTTTGTCCTGTTAAACGCTTTTTAGTACGGCGTTTTTCGGCCACTTTACTATTTTTGCGTTTATCACTGGGCTCTTTGGTCAAATCGGGCTCATATCCGGGTAACCATTGCTGTGCTAAACGCGTATCGAGTACCGCTTCAATTTCTTCAAGCAGCCAGTTTTCATCAATACTCACCAATGAAATCGCAGTCCCTTTTTCACCGGCGCGGCCGGTACGACCAATACGATGAATGTAGTCTTCTGCTATGTAAGGCAATTCATAATTGATTACGTACTGTAGCTGCTGAATATCAATACCACGCGCAGCAACATCAGTGGCTACTAAGACCCGAGTTTTACCTTCTTTAAATTCACTTAGAGCCTTATCACGGGCACCTTGTGATTTATCACCATGAATAGCCTGTGTTTTTAAACCATCTTTACACATTTCTTTAGCCAGTTCATCAGCACTTTGTTTGGTACGCGTAAACACCAGCACTTGCTGCCAATTTTTTGCGCCAATTAAATGAGAGATCAGCTCTCGCTTTCGATCTTCATCCACTGCGTAAACAATTTGTTCAACCTCAGTCGCTGCTTGGTTACGCTGATCGACTTCAATTAACACCGGCTGATTGAGTAATTTTTTACTTAGTTTAAAAATAGCTTCATCAAAGGTCGCAGAAAATAACAGCGTTTGGCGATTTTTAGGCAACCGACGCAAAATATTATTAATTTCGTCAATAAAACCCATATCGAGCATTCGGTCAGCTTCGTCAAACACCAAATATTGAACGTTTGATAAATTAACCGTGCCTTTAACTAAGTGATCAAGCAAACGCCCGGGCGTGGCCACCATGATGTCAACGCCAGCTTTAATTGCTTTGATTTGCTCACCAATACTCACGCCACCATAAGCCAAAGCAGCCTTTAACTGGCTGTGTTTACCATACTTTTCAAAGCTAGCAAATACCTGCTGTGCAAGCTCTCGCGTCGGAGTAAGAATTAACGTACGTAATTGGCCTTGGCGTTCAGGTTCAAGGGCTAAACGCTGTAAAATAGGTAAAGCAAACGCGGCGGTTTTTCCCGTACCCGTTTGAGCACCAGCCATGACATCTTTGCCAGCTAATATTTCAGCAATTGCCGCGTTTTGGATTGGCGTCGGTGTATCATAGCCGCACTCAGTAAGCGCTTGGATCAGTTGTTGATTTAACCCTAATGCAGCAAAACCCATTTTTTATTACCTTAGCTATCAAAATTGCCGCTATTTTAGCAGAGATGCGGGCACTATCACGCCTTAACTGAATTTTACGTACAAAAAAAGGTGCCGCAGCACCTTTTTAAGTCTTAAAAGCCTTATGGCTTGAGTGTTTCTTTTCGCTCATTATAAAAAGCGATTAAATCATCGACCGTTGCTTGGCAATATTCGCGAATACCCGATACCAGCATGTGTTTTTCGCCAGTGCCAACTAGCAAGCCATTTTCGATTAGGTTAAAACGCAAAATGATTTTGCCGCGCTTACCATTTAATTCAAATTCAGGCTCTGCAAACTCAAGCTCTGGCGCTTGAATATCAAGGTGTTTTAAATCAATCGACATCGATTCATAAATCACCATTGGGCGTGATGGATTGATCATCACCGCTTGTTTGCCCATCAATGGAATAATTACATGAGGAAACGTAGTACCAGAGAACTCAACGTAATTTTTAATCAGGCTATCGGTCAATGTTTGGCACGTTGAAGTTGCCCCCGAGCGTTCAACCGATAAATACACTTTTTCACCATCGGTTAAATCAAACTTATCAGCACCTTGTGGCAAAATAAGCTCAACCGTTTCATCGACCATGCCGCAAAAGGTGAAGTGCATTTTTTCACTGATGCCAAATTTATTTAAGATCAACGAAAAAAGTAAATCTCCGGGAACACAGAATTTTTTCGCATCAACATCATGCAAAGGGTTAAAATCATCTGCGATTAATTTGGCAAAACGGCTGCCTTGCTCACGAGTGAAAGAAATACGGTCGTCGGTTTGGTGATAAAAGCTACTTAACATACACATCTACTGCTTGATTAATTTAACCGCCGCATTCTATCAGCGAACTGATGAAAAAGAGGTCGAATCTGTTGTGATTATACTTAATCCCACAATTAACGTGAATAATTAAGCGATCCCTTGTGCTATTTTGCAATAAAAAAGCGACCTCACAGTCGCCTTTTTACCACTGGCTTATTAAGCGTTTTGATAAACCTGATAGGCTTTTTCAAATGCTTTAGCTTGTTTTTTCGAGACACCTAAATGGCCTAAAGCCGCACGTAAACGCGCGCGTGACATATCAGAACCTAAAATCTCCATTGCATCAACCACTGACGTAGAAGATGTCTTACCAGAAATAGCGACAAAAATAGGCTCTAAAAACTCTTTAATTTTCAGTTCGTGATGGGTGGCAACCGCTTTTGCAATGGCAAAAATCTCGTTTTTATCCCATGTACGCAGCGCTTCGAGTTCCCAAATAAAGATTTGTAACGCTTGGCGAATTACATCGGCATCGGCTTTTCCTGCGCTTAATAATGCCGGATCGTACGTTGGCATACCAGCCACAAAATGCCCTGCCAATTCAACTAAATCAGACAACGTATTAATACGCGTTTTAGCTTGTGGGATCACTTTAGCCATTAAATCCGCGTTAAACTTCCACTCCAAGAAACGCTGAATTAACTGCTCATCAGTAAGATTTTCACGGATCCACAAACCGTTTAACCAATTGAGTTTATCGATATCAAAAATCGGGCCGCCAAGCGACACACGTTTAATATCAAAATGCTCAATCATGTCATCAAGGGTGAACTTTTCACGCTCATCAGGCATTGACCAACCCATACGGCCTAAGTAATTAAGCAATGCCTCAGGTAAAAAGCCCATTTCTTTGTAGTAATTAATCGAAGTTGGGTTTTTACGTTTTGATAATTTAGATTTATCTGGATTACGTAATAATGGTAAATGACCTAAAACTGGCGGCGTCCAGCCAAAATCTTGATACAACTTTAATAATTTTGGTGCAGAGTTAATCCACTCTTCACCACGGAAAATATGGCTAATTTCCATGTGGTGGTCGTCCACCACGTTAGCTAAAAAGTACGTAGGGAAGCCATCAGCCTTCAACAGCACTTGCATATCAACATTTTCCCAAGGGATTTCAATGTCGCCACGCAAGTAATCTTCAAATACAAAAGTCCCGTCTTCAGGAATATTCATACGAATAACGTATGGCTTGCCTGCGGCTAAATTGTCATTGATTTCTTGAGCCGATAACTTCAAGCCACGACCATCGTACTTTGGACGTAAACCCGCAGCTACTTGTTCATCACGCATTTGGTCTAATTCTTCGCTGGTCGCAAAACAGTAAAATGCTTTACCCGCCTCAACCAATTGATGTGCGTATTTACGATACAGCTCTGAGCGCTCAGATTGGCGGTATGGGCCAAACTCACCACCCACATCAGGGCCGTGATCCCAATTAAGACCTAACCACTTTAAACTATCCATAATCGCTTGTTCTGATTCACGCGTGCTACGAACCTGATCGGTATCTTCAATACGCAAAACAAATTCACCACCTTGCTGCTTGGCAAAGCAATAATTAAATAAAGCAATATACGCGGTGCCTAAATGAGGATCACCCGTTGGTGATGGTGCAACACGAGTACGAATAGTCATCTGTTAAATCTCTAAAAATTAAGTCGGTTATGGCCGCGAAGAGTAGCATAAAGGAGATCATTTTCGAAGTGATATTAGGATTCAATATAAAAACGAGAACACCCTGATTTGGGTTTTATCAACCGAAAAAAGGATCTGTGTCAGCATTTAAATAACGTTTGGCTATAATCGCGTAGCGATGGCCAACTGTTATTTTTCCGTTTAAGCAACTTGTATGGCATTTACTCGATGCTTTCTTTATAAGTAACTAACAACTTCAAAATACCTGTTGATAGCGACTCTAGACTGTAACCAGAAAAAAAACTATGCCATAGCTTTGGTACTTTGTTAGTTAGAATGACTATCGCCATATTTTTATCTCTACAACACACAACAATTGAATGCTAGCCAAAAGTGCCACCATTGTGCCACGCTTGTTATATGTACATTACTAATTTTATTGGATTTTTATTAAGCATTAACTTGGTTTTAATGGCAAGAAACAATGTAGGAACCTGTAAAACTAGAAATGAAGTAGCTAAGCCTTTAACCGATACCTCAGCCGCCCCAGTCAAAACAACTACCGCAGACAAGGCAAGCCAAATTATGAAGAAAAATAATCCACAACAATCAGCGCTGGCCCATAAGTTAGGGCGCTGTGTCTATTTCATGTTAAAAAACAAAACGGTGTTTGATGAACAACGATTCTTAAAAGGATAAGTCGCGTAATAAGGTGAGCTGAACGTCTAACTAGGTACTCTTGAAAAAGAGAAGCGAGCATGACTGTGAATGAGGTGGCTAATGAAGCAATGACTTCTCACCATCATCACTATGCCAAAAGCTATTTAAGCTACATTGCCTATTCTCGATTTTACAAAGAGTGACACCTTGATTGGCGCGCATTAATACAATTAACAAAGTCGTTTACACCTTAAATGAGCCTGAAACTAACTGTGTAAAAAGCACCTATGACTTGAATAGTGCCATCTTAGGGTTAACCGATAAATGTCTCGACTTTGGCTTCCTGCGTCGCTCTACCTCCTAAATCCATTTAGTCGTAGTGCCCCTGATATTTCAATGGATTGAAAAGCGTTAGGCAGCATTCTTTTTGTTAAAGATTTCGTACTTAGAGAGCCTCTATTGGTGTTTGCATACTTTTATTTTTAACAGCACGACGATTTGACAGCTAAATGACAGACGAAGTAGATGAATTTGTTGATTGATTTGGATTTGACCGCTTGCGCGGTCAAAAAGATAAGTAATGCCTATTGACGAGAGATCGGCTCATATGTGTTATACGTGTTTTCACCCGTTTATTCAGTTACTTCAAGAGCCACTAACTCACCATCTACATCAAACATAACACCATCAACAACCGTTTTTACACGCTTATTTTGCAATAATGTTAAAAGTTCTTTTACATAGTCTTTATTGTCTTCTACTAGGATTTTACCTGTATTATCGAACTTTATTTTCCAATTTCCTGCTGCGTCTGCAACAATCTTTAATTTAGTTAACCAAATATCGTTCGTGTAATAACCTTTTTCGTGAACTGAGGCTAGCTGTCTCATTAAATGTTTATCATTACCAATAACTGTTGTTAATGTGTCACTCGAAGTTGCGACCATTGCTGAACTGGCACATAAGGCTGTAATGGCTTCTGTTTTCTTTTCTTTTAACCTTTCATGATAATTCATTGCTACTTCAAACTGCTTTATATCCGCTATGAACATATCATCTTTAAATTGGATAAAATCAATATAAGGAGTTATTTGAAAGCGAGGATCATTATCAATAGACACGATGAGTTCATTGTTTATAGGAGCAAAACTTAAAAATTTACCCGAGGTCTTATTAACAGACCATGAGCCGCTTATATATCTGAAAGCGAATAGGCTTTGTTCAGGTTCACCAAAAGTTAGCTGTATGACATAAGCGTTATAATCATTTAACTCAGATTGATCTAAAACATAGGGAATATTCCCTGTAGTTACTAACTCTTCCATTTGAGAAAAGTCTGTTGCAGCTTTTTCTACATGAAAAAATCTATTATCTTGATTGGTATTAATTGTTCGTAGTTCACAGATGTGCTCATTACCAGCAATACATTCAGTAACATAACTTTTAAAGCTTTTTTTATGCTCATTTTCTACTTTTAACCTTTTAACACCAAGAAAACGTTTTTCTTTATTTTTAGTACTAATTTTAGCGACATAGATATTTATAACTGCATTTTCTAAGTCTAAGCCTTGTAATACTTCTAATTTTCGATCTAATGATGCCTGATCTAATTGATTTTGCGCTGCTTGCACAGCAACAGGCTGAGCTTCTAAATTTTCCATGTCTAATCCTTACTCCGTATAATTTTTTTGGGGAATATAAAGTGAATTCCAGCCGTTTCTTTTACTTCAATACTTTCATTGGAAGCTTCAACAGTTCCTAAACAAAGTACATTTTCTTCATAAGTAGATGTTCTTCCAACTTCTTTGTATTTTATTTTATATAGCCTTATACCCATTAATAAAAACATAGGGTTTAAAAGAGAGATCTGCTCTTTATGAACGAAAGAGAATATAAAAATCAAAAAAACTAAAAGGGAAATTATTGTTTGAATACTTTCATAATTGAAAGCAAATAAACCTATTAAAAAAGGTAACGTATAATTAAGCATATCTCCCCGAACCTGAGAAACTGCGTTAATTTTTATCGGGGTTCCACCTTCTTGATGTGTTAGTAATGAACGGATAAGGCGTGCGACAATTAAACTTGCAAATGAAGAAATAAAAAATAAAACTAAAGCGTACCAACTTACTTGAACGCCCCATGATAAAAGACCAAACTTTAAGCCTGATGTTTTATCTGAAATATCCCTAATAAGCAGAATCAAGAATAAAGGGTAATATGCCGACAAGAATATTAAAGCTTCAACCCAAAGAGATGGAGCCATTTCCTTTGGCTTATGGTTAATCATTTATTCATCCTATATTTAAATTAACACTTAGGCTAACACACGCACCAAGCCTATTTACACGTATAACGCCTAACATAAGGTGCGCCACGATAAATTCACCAAGCGCACCAAACTCCATACCAAAACCGCCGAGTGTAACGCGTCACCTTGATGTTTTTGTTAGCACACTGACCCACAGCACTTTTTGAATTTCTTCCCACTACGGCACGGGCATATTTCATTGCGACCAATTTTTCTACTTTTTGGTGCAGAATCAGCAAGCATTTGTGGGATGGGCCTTTGTGGCATTGATGGAAACATATGATCTAATGTCATACTTCCTATACGGACACTGCCACCGCCAACACCTATAGACATTGAATTATTATTAATATCAAACCCTACTTTACTGCCTTCAATATCCATTGAATTAGACGTTAATATTTGACCTGACGGTGTAATAACCCTCAAGTTTTGATTTTCACGACAAGATAGTTTTACACCTAAATGTTCCATCTCTAGACGTTCAATCACTAAATTATGTGGAGGATCTGAACGTAGAGAAAGAACAATATCACCAAGGGCTTTCCTTATTGTTATTCTCGTACCGACAACTTCTACATCCCAATTATCTGTAGTTGTAATCCACTCATTATCGACAATTTTTAATATCTCGCGACCATCTCTATCAGCCAAATATGCATTTATTTGAAATGGTGCACCTTCCGATTCTGGGGGCTTGATAGAAAATACATTATCTCCATTTATTCTAATTAAGGTTTCAACGCCTTTACAATTTAATGTGCCAATTGTAATTTTTGGCTCAACCAAACCTAAGTCAAAAGGGCCAAAAGAAAACCCTTTTTGTTTACAAACAGGATTATCAGATCTGATTTTTATCGTTTCTTTAGATAAGATTTTTCGAGTAACACGGTCATGGCAGCCGCCACACAGGAGAACTATATGATCTGGGTTATGCTCAGTTGCTTCCGCAAATGTAGGATCTAAATGCTCATATTGATAAACTGCATTCCCACAGTTCACACAACCAAAACCGCAGCGCTGTCTAATCTCACGCTTAATACCAGCCTCAATTGTGTCTTTTAAGCCATACTTATTTATTCTCACCAAAAGCCTCCTTTAAGTGTGCTAACAGCTTATTAGATCCCATAATGGTGGGATAAAATCCCCCAAAACGGCGGATAAAACATATCCACAATATTTACATCATTTTTATTCTTAGTAAACAAGCAATTATAATATCTATCGAGACTACGCTGTTATTTCCCGACAAAACGGCGACGAATAATGTTATTGGACACCTCATCAAACCCTGTACTCATCAACAGTATTACTTTCGTTCTATCAACAGATAAAAGCGGCCGAGCTTTGCTCGCCTTCGCAAGCAGGCTTGCACCTACAGTAAAATATCAAAAGCTCGGTGTGCGCAGCGCTCGGTGCCCTCTGTGGTGAAAGCCTTTTAACCACTGAACTTTTTTGGTGAAAAAGAAGGTTAACCACCGAGGTTAATAGAAACACAGAGGAAAGAAAAAGCTATTAATTAGTTGGCTTTACTCACTTAGCTTTGCTCGGTGTGCGCAGCGCTCGGTGCCCTCTGTGGTGAAAGTCTTTTAACCACTGAGCTTTCTTTGGTGAAAAAGAAGGTTAACCATCGAGGTTAATAGAAACACAGAGGAAAGAAAAAGCTATTAATTAGTTGGCTTTACTCACTTAGCTTTGCTCGGTGAGCGAAGCATCGGTGTATTTTGTGGTGAAAAAGTACTCGGCGGTGAAAAATCACAATTTAATAAAGTAGCATCAGGCTAATACCCAACCACAAAAGCCTGCCGAGTTTCGCTCGCCTTCGCAAGCAGGCTTGCACCTACGCAAAGCTTTCGATACTCAAAAATACAAAACCACCACGCATTTTTGTAATAAAAAACCGCTTACATTACTGCAAGCGGTTTATGGTAAAATAAATTTAATTTACAAAATCAAACGCTGACTCGTTAAATTTTAAACTCGGCAATTAAATTCTCTAATTGCTTCACTTTTCCACCAAGGGCAATCGCAGTTTGCTCTGCACCGGCGGTTTGACTAACTGAATCATTGGCGATATCACTGATTGTGGTAATATCTTGCGTGATTTCTTTGGTTACAGCGGTTTGCTCTTCAGCCGCACCAGCAATAGATTGGATCATATCATTCACTATCGCAGCCAATTCAACTATTCGCTCTAAGGCATCTCCTGCTGCTTTGCTGTGCTCAACCCCTTCAGAAACAGCCTCGGTACCCCTTTTCATTTTTGATACCGCTGTGTCGGTTTCTTTTTGAATTGCAGTAATTGAATCAGATACTTCCTTGGTCGCTTTGGATGTTCGCTCTGCAAGACCTCTCACTTCATCGGCAACTACTGCAAATCCACGACCAGCTTCGCCCGCTCTAGCAGCCTCAATTGCGGCATTAAGGGCTAATAAATTGGTTTGTTCAGCAATTGAAGTAATAACACTGATGATTTGACCAATTTCAACGCTTCGCTCACCTAAACTACTGACTGTATTTGCTATTTCTTCCATTAAATCAGCCACTCGTTGTGAGCTTTGAACTGCATTGTTCATCACCACACCGCCTTCAGCGGCTGCGCGCCCTGCTTCACTGGCTTGACCGGCTGCATCTTGAGTTTGCGCTGCAACTTCATTTACTGTTGCGGTCATTTCTTCTGACGCAGTTGCTATTTGATGAGATTTTGAGGCTTGCTCTTGGCTACCAGCATTAATTTGCTGGCTGGCATGAGTAAGAGACTTACTAGCTTCTGATACATCTTTGGCCACTAAAACTATTTCTTTAATTAAGCGTTGCAGTGCTTTTTGCATATCATTAATCGATATGGCTAATTCACCAAGTTCATCGTCACGGGTAATCTGTATTTCATCTAAAGACAAGTTACCTTTGGCAATCTCACCGGCTTGATTAGTTAATCGTTTTAAACGATATGTGATACTGCTTGATAAGCGCCATGCAATGACGCACCCGATCACTATAGCCAAAAAGGTGGTGATAAAAAGCGTATTCGTAGCCGTTATTAATGCTCCGATTAATGAGGTAGAACCCACTCCCGCTTCACGTATTTCATCATCGGATGCAGCCTCTAATAAATCAGAAATTGCGTATAAATGTTTTTGCTTTGCATCAAAAACTGCATTTTGCGCTTTGCTTTTTGCCTCTGGTGTTAAGGTAGTAAAAATTAATTCAGCATTGCCATATATTGTTTGTTGTAACGTGATAATTTTATTAAATACGCTTGGTTCAATATATTGCTGTAAATTATTTAAATATTTTTCATTTTCTGTTTTATGATCATAAAAATATTGTTGTGCATTATTCATTCCTGCAACGTAGCGCCCAACAGATGCTAATAAATCGTCTGTTTCATCTTCAAGCTCTAAAATATAACGCATCAACTTTACATTTTCAGAGCTTAATCCTGCATCAAGCTTAACTAAAACCGCATTTTTTTCGTTTGCTAAAATTGCTTTTAATTCTCCCGCGACTTCATACCGGGTTTCAAAAAACAATTGCAACGCTTTTTGTTCTTTTTCGAACGAATAAACATTAAACACTTTTTGCTCTAACTCTGATTTAAATGCCTCAACGCTTGATAATGTATTGTCTAATAACTCGCGCGATTCTGCGGTTGCTGATTCAATCACGACCAGCTTTGTATGAAAGCTTTTAAATTCGTTGTAATTAGACATAAAATCTTGCTTGGCCGAAGACTGCCCTAATGTATAAGCCATGGCAGCTGATGCCATGTCATCCATTTCATCTAACAACTCAAGATAATAAACAACTCCTGGTAAGTCATCATTGGCGATTTCTTTGGCAAATCCGATAGAAAGACTTTGTTTTTGCCACACAATTAAGCTGGCGACCATCATCACAACCAAAACCGCACCAAACGATAAGTAGAGCACTTTGCCTATCGATAATTTCAAAATGTATTCCTCTTTGATTTAAACACTTTATGCTGTGCTTGAACGAACCTGTTACTTAATATTAGTTCAACTAAGATATAGTTGAGTTAAATCAATAAGAAAAATCAGCAAACAAAAAAGCCTTAACTTTATTAAATTAAGGCTTTTTTGTTTGAAATACAGGGACAATTATTAGGTAAAGCGTTGCTCTAGATAACGGATGATATCATTTGACTCATACATCCAAGTCACCTTGCCCGCCACTTCAATACGTAAACAAGGAACTTTGACTACCCCACCTTCATTTTGTAACTCTTTGCGAATCACAGGATCGTTTTTAGCATCGCGCAGCTCAATCGTTAAGTTTTGACGCTTCATCGCACGGCGCACTTTGACACAAAATGGGCAGGCATTAAATTGATACAACGCCAATTGTTTAGTTTGCTTGTCAACGATGTTTTGCTCATGTGGCGCACGTTTAAGTGCTTTTGGCTGAAACAAAAAATCAAATAATAAAATCAAACGACCCAATAACCAACGAACAAGCTTCATACTGCGTTCCTCTTAAAAATAGGCGGGCACTTTACCACAGCCGCATCAAGCAAGTTAAGTATTTAACAGCATCTATTAGGTAAAAATCCGCACTAAAAAACGCAGGGCGCTGATGAGCAGTTCAAGCTGTGACATGCGAGCAGTGAAGGTGCTGCGCAATCCTAAAATTCAATATCAGTGCTTGAAGCTATATCAAGCACTGACTTTGAATTTAGCTGCGAATTAGGCCATCTCCAATGCCAATCCATTTGTAGGTTGTGAGCGCATCAAGTCCCATTGGGCCGCGGGCATGTAGCTTTTGAGTCGATACCGCAACTTCTGCACCTAACCCAAATTGCGCGCCATCGGTAAAGCGAGTGCTGGCATTGACATACACAGCAGCCGAATTGACTTGGGCAACAAAGGCATCAGCACTTTTAAGGCTTTGGGTTAAAATGCCATCAGAATGACCGCTTGAATGCGCTCGAATATGAGAGACTGCAGCGGCTAAATCAGGCACCACTTTAATGCCCAAGGTTAAGCTCAACCATTCGGTATCAAAATCATTGGCTGTTGCAGCGTCGCACTGTTGAGTTAAAGTAACGGTTTGCGGGCAGCCTTTAAACGTAACGCCAAGTGCGCTTAATTTTGGCACTAAACGATGAATAAACTCATCAGCAATACGTTGGTGAATTAATACCGTATCAAGGGCATTACAGACACTTGGTCGTTGCACTTTGGCATTTTCTATCACCGCCAGTGCTTTTGTAAAATCGGCCGACTCATCAACAAACAAATGACAAATGCCAATACCCCCTGTAATAACAGGAATAGTGCTGTGCTCAACACATACCTGCTGTAAGGTTTGCCCACCACGAGGAATAATCATATCGATGTATTTATCAAGCTTCAGCAATTGGTAAATCAGCGCACGATCGGGGTCGGCAATTAACTGCACTGCCTGTGGATTAATTCCGACTTCAACTAATGCCGCTTGGATCAGTTCAACCAATAACACATTTGAATTGAGGGTTTCTTTACCGCCCCTTAAAATAGCGGCATTGCCGGTTTTTAACGCTAAACACGCTATATCAATAGTAACATTGGGCCGCGCTTCATAAATAACCCCGATTACCCCAAGTGGTACGGTGCGTTTTTTTAAAAATAAACCGCTTTCTAATTGTTTACCTTGGTATTCCTCGCCAATTGGGTCACTAAGAGCGATTAACTGTTCAATATCTTGGCAAATACCTGCCAAGCGCTCTTTGGTTAATAATAAACGGTCGAGTAGCGCATCGGTTAAGCCAACATCTTTACCTGCTGCAATATCTAACTGATTGGCCGCTAAAATCGCCTCCTGATGTTGCATTAACTGCTGGCTAATGGCTTTTAAAGCTCTGTTTTTATCACTGCTTGACAGTATTGCCAGTTGATAACTGGCTGTTTGTGCGTCTTTGGCTAATTGTTCTAACATAAAATTTTCACTGTTTTGTGGCACACATTAATCATCAAGCAATACTAAGTCATCACGGTGGATCACTACTTTGCCGTTATCAAACCCTAATACCGCTTTAATTTGCTCAGAATGGAGGGTTTTAATTTTGTTTAAATCGCTGCTGCTGTAACGGCAAATGCCTTTGGCTATCACCTCACCTTGCACGGTAACAAGCTCTACTAAATCGCCGCGTTCAAACAAGCCTTTAACCTGTGTCACCCCTTTGGCTAACAGGCTTGAGCCTTGCAAAACAATGGCATCGGTTGCACCGGTATCGAGCACAAGCTTGCCGCTGCTTGAGGGGCCGGCTAATAACCAGCGTTTTCGCCCTTCAATTGCGCAGTCAAGGGCTTTAAAGCGCGTACCAACCTCCGCTTGATTAACCGTATCAACGATGACATTAGGGCGATGCCCTGCGGCAATAATCGTTTCAATACCTGCACGACGTGCAGCATCAGCCGCTTGTAACTTAGTCGCCATGCCACCTGTACCTAAATTTGTACCACTGCCACCAGCAAGGGCGCGCAAGTTATCATCGATTTTATTCACTTCGGTAATTAACGTGGCATCAGGATTTGAACGTGGATCGGCGGTAAATAACCCCGGTTGATCGGTTAATAATAAAAGTTGGTCGGCTTGAGCCAAAATTGCCGTTAAAGCCGATAAGTTATCGTTATCGCCAACCTTTATTTCGGCGGTCGCCACCGCATCATTTTCATTTATGATGGGCACAATATGGTGTTTTAATAAGGCATGCAGGGTATCTCGGGCATTTAAATAGCGCTCACGGTCTTCTAAATCAGCGCGGGTTAATAACATTTGCCCCACATGAATGCCGTAAATATTAAATAAGGTTTGCCACGTTAAAATCAGTTGCGATTGCCCTACAGCGGCCAACATTTGTTTATTAGCCAGCACCGATAAATCACAACTTAAATGTAAGTGCTCTTTTCCTGCAGCCACAGCGCCGCTTGAAACCAAAATAACTTTGTGACCTTGTTGTCTTAATTGTGCACATTGGCGAACTAACTCCACCATATGCGCTTTATCTAAGGTATAACTGCCGCCAGTTAGCACACTTGTGCCAAGCTTAACCACGATGGTTTTACTAATGCTCATTTGACCCTCTCATTCCCAAAAGCGCTCTAGTTATATCAAATCAACTTGGTAGTACAAGCTTTAATCACTTGAAAAAATTAAATACGCTAAGCTGCGGTGCGTTAAGCAAAATGATATGATTTTTTTCCTTGAAATTTATGAGTGTTTCTCATGCCTGCCAGTTTATGTTTGATCATTGCGACCTTTTTGTGGGGAAGCTCATTTATCGCCTTAAAATATGCGATTGCGATTTACGACCCAGCCGTCGTTATTTTTGCTCGCATGCTCACTACGTTGCTCATTTGTGTTTTATTGTGGCGCTATGTAAAGCGATTTGAGTATCAAAGTGGTGATTGGAAATATTTGGTCAGCATGTCGTTGGCAGAGCCCTGTTTATACTTTTTATTTGAAGGCCATGCGATGGAATACACCTCTGCCTCACAAGCTGGGGTGCTGGTATCGTGTTTGCCAATTATTGTTGCGGTGTTGGCGTTTTATTTACTCAAAGAGCAGTTATCTAAAGCAATCATTATTGGTTTTAGCTTGTGTATTGGCGGCAGTATTTTATTAACCTTGGTTTCACCCCATTCCGACCAAGCACCTAACCCATTACTGGGTAATTTTTTAGAATTTTTAGCCATGATCTGCGCCGCCTATTATACCGTCAGCGTAAAACACTTAGCTGCACGCTATTCACCGCTATCTTTAATTGCCTTGCAAGGGTTGAGCGGCAGCTTATTTTTTGCACCATTTTTATTTTTTGTTGAGCTACCCACTGAAATAAACAGCAATGCCATTTTCAGTATTTTATATCTGGGTACTTTTGTTACTTTGGGAGGTTATGGGCTTTATAACTATGCCATTAGTAAAATCTCGGTACTTACAGCGGCAGCATTTTCTAACCTCATTCCCATTTTTGCCTTGCTGCTTTCGGCAATCATTTTACAAGAAGTGCTGACTCTTTGGCAGTGGTTAAGTATTGGCGTGGTCTTTATCGGTATTTTGGTCAGTCAACAGCATGCTAAGCAAATCAAAGATAATGCCGACCCATTGGGCGAACTTGAACACATAAACACCGAGGAGCCAGTAAAGAACTCCTCTGCGCTTTAACGACTTTTTAGGCGTCACTCACTCTTTGTGCGGTGACTAAATAACGCTGCGTTGTTCCAGCCACTGGGCTATTAAACGGATAACACGTGGCCAAATAAAGGGTTGATGAAGGCTGAACGTGCGCTAAAAATGCGGTGTCGGTGGCAACAATCACCGTCAAGTCAGTCACTTTATACTGCCACCACAGGCCACTTGGTTGTTGTACTTGCAGTATTTGCCCACGTTGCACATCGGCTAAAAAAGCAAAATGACTGTCATTATGCCCTGCAATTAAGGCCGATTGCGCGCGCGATTGCGACAAATCCGACACTAAAAAAGCAGGCCCAAATGCTAAAGTGCGCAAATTAGCCTCTGCTAATACATAACGCTCAACATTAAGCGCCGGCACCCGTAATTTTGCCACTGGGTACGTATCGGCATAAAACCACGGCTTAACGTTATGCTGCCCCAAAAGTGTTGCCTGCCACGCATCTGCAATTAAATATTGTGCCAGCCACGCCTTGCTTTGTACGGTGCCCCCTTGCAACATTAAAGCTGTGCCCACTACCACTCCTAATGCACACAACCAACGCTTACTGTGTTTGCTCATTACGCCACCAGCCCATTGCGGCCAACATCACTAACATAAAACCGACCACTAATTGCCACACGCTTTGGCCACCCGTTTGTGGAATTGGCGCACTCCAGCCTTTTACCGCCATCGGTGTAATACGGCTTTCACCATGCGCTGGCTGTAAGCTGCTTGGGGTTTTATCAACCGCTAAAAATGAGGTGTAAGGGCTTAGTAACTGATATTTAAGCGCCAGTGTTAATATTTGAGCGCCAATTGGTTCAGCGTCGTTATCAGCCGCCCTAACCTGCAGCATGCTTAAAGATTGAATTTGCTGCCTTGCCCAAAGCCTCGCTATGTTACTGCCACTTTGTGCTTGGCCAAGCATAAACTGCGCATTAAATTGACCAAACGCTTGCTGCCCGCGTACGTTGATTTGGTTTTGCCCCGGCTTGAGTTTGATTGCTACCATCATCGCTTGGTTAAAATATAAATCGGCAATTGGTTTGGGCCAAAAATCAAGCGCATCATCATTTTCATCGGTGATAGTCAGCGCTTTAAGCGCAGCATTGGCCAATTGTGCAAACAGGTTTTTCATTGTCTTTTGCACATCCGTCACATCACCAATAAAAGTAAACGTTCCACGACCTAGTGTGGCTGCGCGCGTCATGAAATAACTGTTAGGCGCAGCACCAATGCCAATGGTAAAAATTCGACTATCGCCCAAATTCTCGCTGATTTTTGCAAAAATCTCGCTTTCGTTGCTGATACTGCCATCGGTCAAAAATACAATTTGGCGTAAATAATCCCCATGCTCACTATTATCAAGTACCCGCTCAAATGCTAATCCTATTTCAGTGCCACCATCAGCCTTTAAACCATAAACAAAATTACGCGCTCGGCGAATATTAAAATCGTTGGCAGGCAATGCTTGCACGTTAAACGCAGTAACGGTGCTATTAAATTCGATGATGTTAAAGCTATCTTGCGGGTCTAAATTAGCCAGAGCAAAAAATAATGCACTCTTGGCTTGCTCTAATGATTCACCATGCATAGAGCCTGAGGTATCAATGACAAAAATCACTTCACGCGCTAGTCGCTGCGCAGCAATAAACTCATCACTGGGCGGCATTAACATCACTAACGCGTAATCCTCGTTTTCAAACTGCTCTTTAAATACCGCAGCCTGAATAGCCGTTTGATTTTTAGGTTTTATCCTTAATACAAAATCACGATTGGCGAATGTTGTACCCTGTTTTAAACTCACTTGATAATGATTATTGCCAATAACTTGCTGATTAATGTCATGATAAGGCGACACTAAGGTATCGAGTTCAAATCCTAAGTTAAGCGCTATCGATACACTTTGTTTAATTTTTTCATCAGTTATACCTTGCCCCATTGCTTTGGCACTTTGTGTTTCAAGCTCATCAATAAAAGGGGGTGGGGTTATCTCGCTCGCACTTGGCCAATTGCCTTGTAAATCAGCATCAAAAACCAGCCGCTTTGGTTGATAGCGCGGCGCAACCACCATCGGAAAACGCACCGTAAACTCACCTTGTTCATAATGCAATAATTGCTGATACACCAAGGTTACTTCAACCGTTTGCCCCGCCTCAATATTAGCCACTTGGCTAACAAATAAATTAGGGCGCTTTTGGCTCACTAAACTGGCCTTTTTACCTTGTTGTTTTGCAACTTCATAGGCTTGCTCAGCTTGTTTTTTTTCTTTAATTTCACCCACAATCACCCGCTCACCAACACGCATTTGCATCTCGTATACTGCGCTGTTGTCGGGTAACGAAAAAGCGTAGCGGCCATTTAACACTTCTGAACTAGTATTTTTATAGCGCTGCGTGACCGTTACCTTGTTGATTAAACCGGTTATGGTCATTTGCGCGTCACTGCTTAGCAACAAACCTTGGCTAACCAGCCGACCGGAGCGGTCGCTAAGCGCCAAGGTTGCAGCGGCGTTATCTGTTGATTCGATGGCAAAAACAGGTCGACTGTTCAGCATGAACACTGTCGCCAACCCGCAGCAAAACGTTGCCAAAACACAGCGATTGATATTGAACATTTAGGAACTCCGTGGCAAAAAGCCCTGCAACTGGCCCACTCAAACACGGTTTGATTGGCTGGTTCGCGCAATTGCAGGGTAAACTGTTAATAGTTTTGGTTACTGGCTGTTGCTTCAATTGGTTGGTTATTTTTTGCTTTTAGCGTGACGCGACGATCAAAAAAGTCACCTTCAAAATCTTGCTGCGCAGCCAGTGCATGTTGTTCACCAAAGGCATCGGTATTTAACCGCACCGCACTCACACCTTGTTTCACCAAATAGGCTTTTACATTAGTAACACGTTGTTTTGATAAAATAAGGTTGGCTTGCTCATCACCACGGCGGTCGGCAAACCCCTGCAAATCTAACGATAAATCGGGGTTTTGAGCTAATACCGCCGCAACTTCATCAAGTTGGCTGGCAAAATGCGTTTCAATGGCACTTGAGCCACTTCTAAATTGCACAGTCATCGCCATTAAATTATCTAAGCGTTGTTGTTGCAGTTTGTTTTTCTCAAATTCAATTTCAGATAAGCGGTTTTCGAGCGCTTCGTTTTGCGCCATGAATGTTTGCTGCTGTAACCCTTGTTGCTGTTGCAATGCCACTAAGTCACCTTGCTGCGCTTTAATGATTTTGCTGTCTGATGCGGTTTGCCCGATTAAACCGCCTGTTAGCGCGCCAATAAATGCGCCCACAGGGCCGCCTAACGCAGCACCTAATAACGCCCCCGAACCAAGCCCAATGGCTTGTTCTTTATTTTCGCGCTTTGGTGTGTGCTCTGCCGATTGAGCATTAGCCATAACTGGCGCAGATAATAATGTGGCAAGTGTGATTGTAATGATGGTCTTTTTCATAATGTTCTTCCTAAAAAGTAAGCAGACTGGTTGGAGTGCTTGTGTGTTTTGATGGAGTTCATTAAACACCAGCCAAGTGGCAACAAAAGGGAGCAAAAAAGGCAAACTGGCGATCAATTGTGGCAAAAAAAAGGCAATTGCTGTTTTACTGCTTACAAGTTGATTTTTTTCGGTATAGTTCGTTTATTGAATTTAAAACCTGCGTTAAAAGCCAAGCTAAAATGAAACACATTGCCATTGTTGAAGATGAAACCGCCATTCGCGAAAACTACACTGAAATGCTCACTAAGCAGGGCTATCAAGTGCAAGGTTACGCCGACCGCCACAGTGCGGAACTGGCGTTTAAACAGCAATTGCCCGATTTAGCCATTGTTGATATCGGTCTTGGTGATGAAATCGATGGCGGTTTTACCTTGTGCCAAACCTTACGTTCGCTTTCTAAAACCTTGCCGATTATTTTTTTAACCGCCCGCGACAGCGAAATCGATACCGTGTGTGGCCTGCGCATGGGGGCAGATGACTACCTCACCAAAGACATTAGTTTGCCCCATTTAGCGGCGCGTATTGCGGCGCTTTTTCGCCGCATGGCGGCGCTAGAAGTGCCCGTTGTTGCACAAAACATTCTCAGCCGTGGGCCGCTGAAAATTGATACCAATCGCATGCAAGTCAGCTGGCACGACCATGCTATCGACTTAACCATTACTGAGTTTTGGATGGTACATGCCCTCGCGCAGCGTCCAGGCCATGTTAAAAGTCGCAACGACTTAATGACCGATGCCAAAATTTACGTTGATGATTCCACGATTACTTCTCATGTAAAACGAATTCGAAAAAAATTTATTAAAGTGGACGCCGATTTTAACTGTGTCGATACCGTTTATGGCATGGGGTATCGCTGGGAGCACAGCTAATGCGCCGTGCCAGCTTTGGTTTGCGCAGCCAATTTATTTTGTTATCGAGCTTTTTGCTGCTTCTGCCTTGGCTTGGTTATGAATATGTGTGGGAAATGGAAAAATACCTGCGCAAAGGCCAAGAAAAAACCTTAGTTGGCACGACCCGAGCACTCGCCACCGCATTACATGAACGCCCAGCCTTGTTTGATAGCCAAGCCAGCTTTTTAAAACAAGTTGAAAAAGGCCGTGATTTATATGCCTACAACATCAATGGCCCAATTAAACTCGATGGAGACTTTAACGAATGGCAGCTGTATCGCCCGCTATTTTGGCAATACGATAGTCGCTATTTACTGCCACAAAATGAGCAGCACCAAAACAATGATTTAGCGTTTGAACACATGGTCGGCAAATACGAGAAACACCTTTATGCCATTTTTGATGTTACTGATCAGCAAGTAGTTTTTCGCCCAGCCAATAGTCTAAGTATTACCCGCAACGACCATCTTAAAATTGCGTTTCAAGACAGTGATGGCAGTTTAAAAACCTATATTATTGCGCCAAGACAACAAGGCTGGATCACCGCCTATGATGAAGCCGATTTATCGGTTGTGCCTCAAATTCAAGGCCATTTGAAACTGGCCGAGGGCGGCTATCACATTGAATTGCGCTTACCGCTTAACATGCTGGGTAAAAAACTCGGTTTTGCCATTGTTGATTGGGATGGCCCCAATACGGGCGTTAAAACCATGGCAACTTCAAACCTTAACAATTTAACTGAGCTGGGTACGGTACTGGTACCATCGCCCGAAATTGAACGAATTATCAAAGGCATGGGTCACTCTGGCAGCCGAATTTGGGTGGTCGATACCCATCATCGGGTGCTGGCACAATCGGGTGATATCAAACATGCCGATGGCGTGTGGGCCAATAGTCTTGATGGATCTGAGCAGCCTACGTCATGGTGGGATCAATTTGAAAAAGAATACCTTCATCCACTTTATTATTTGATTTTAACCCGCCCTGCCGATGAGTTTATTGATGAACTTTATGATAATGCCGCCCTCGAAGGTGCGCATATTAAAGCAGCACTTAAAGGGCGCGCTGAATCGAGCTGGCGCCTCACGCCAGATAAAAAGGCCGTTATTTTATCTGCAGCCTATCCCATTTGGATTGATGATAACGTGATGGGCGCAGTGATTGCAGAAGAAACCACCAATGGCGTGCGCTCCATTCGCAACAAAGCCCTTGAAAAACTCTTTACCGTTATTTTAGCGGTGATGCTGATTGGCACATTTACGTTATTCTTTTTTGCCTCGCGCATTTCATCGCGCATTCGAAGATTACGGGATTTAGCCGAACAAGCTATCGACCCACAAGGTCGTGTGCTCGGCGAGATTAAAAGCTCAAATGCGGGTGATGAAATTGGCGACTTATCGCGAAGTTTTGCCAATATTGTTGGCCGCTTAGGGGGTTACACCCATTATTTAGAAAATATGTCATCGCGGTTGTCTCATGAGTTACGCACGCCTGTGGCTGTGGTACGCTCATCACTTGAAAGCTTGCAGCTTGATGAGCTCGCGCCTGAGCAACAAAAATACATCGACCGCGCTACCGAAGGTGTTAATCGACTCAATAAAATTATTACCACTATGAGTGAAGCCACTCGTTTAGAGCAAAGTATTGCCCATTCAGAGCGTCAAATGTTTGATTTAACGAAAGTGATTAACGGCTGTATGCAGGGCTATCAAATGACTTATCCAACCGAGCGTTTTGAGCTAAAGCTCACTGAGCAGCCCATTATGCTCAACGGGGTGCCGGAGTTTATTGCCCAATTGCTCGATAAAGTCATTAACAATGCCATTGAGTTTGCCACCCCACAGACCCCGATTGTGGTTGAGCTCAGCCATGATGATAAAAATGCCAAACTCACCATCAGCAATCAAGGGCCAGCCCTGCCCGATAAAATTGGCGACCATATTTTTGATTCTATGGTCTCGGTGCGCAGTCAAGCTATGCAAAAACAGCCCCATTTAGGGCTTGGTTTATATGTTGCCCGCTTAATTGCCGAGTTTCACCATGGCCGGATTAACGCCAATAACGTCAAAAATCCACAAGGTGTCGTAATTATTTTAACCTTGCCTATACCTGTTAATAAATAACCTGGGGTCTGAATAATCACTCAGGTCAAGAGCATGAAAAAACACTATAAACTCAACCCGCTTTCAAATGGTATAAACTTTCTAAGCTAGTTGAGTCTATCGCGCCCAAAATCTTCAATACTTTCCCAACCTTGGCATCCTAAAATAACAGCACTAACAGGTAAAGCTATGATATAAAAGAGCTTGTTAATAACTTTAGCTTTTTGGCGAGGATCATCAATAAATGCGAAGTATTTCAGAAGTAGGGATTCAGACATAAAAGTGCTAGCTTAAAAAAGTATAAGTTCATATTTTTAAGTCAAAGTAAAATTCGTGCTCTTGCGCTGGAAGTACACCGAATTTAAACGAATATGGTCGCTATACTTTTTTTCTGGTTAATACCAATTGATACTTTTCAAAGAGTTTTAAAATAACATTTTTGCACAATGGTTTAATAATATAACCTTTCGCACCTGTCATAATAGCCTTGCGCACCGTTGCTTTATTACTACTACCTGTCAACATAATGACTGGAGTTTCTTTATTAATACTTTGTGTATTACAAACTTGATTTAATAAATATAAACCGTTGGTATCAGGTAAAAAAATATCCATCAATATCAAGTCAAATTTTGTTTTCATTAATACATCAAAGGCCCGCCGACCCGAAACAGCCGTTTCAATATGTACATTTAAATGTTTAAATAAACCAAGGGTTATATTTAAACTCACCTCATCGTCTTCTACTAACAAAAGTTTGGGAGGTTCTTTCTTCACTGGCGGCGTCGCAATGTCAAGTTTTGTGATACCTGTATTATGCAACTTATTAAACGAAGGCTCTGGGACTGACTTTTTTACCTCTGTTGCCGAATCTATTATTGCTTGTGCATCGACCTCATCGGCATCTTCGCTAATTATTTTTTGTAATAAATTAATTGCTTTTGATTGCAGCTTTAATAATTCAGGCCGTATTGCATCCGAGCGTATAGCAGAAAGTGTATTTTTTAAAATATCCAAATCTAGTTTTACTTTTTGATCATGTTGAATTTTATCGGATGCTTCATCTAGTGCTTTATCAATATTTCTTAGGCTCTGTGAAAACGCATCTTTTAATTCATTCTTACGATTAACACCTTGCTCGATCACTACCTTCGCTTCATCAGAAAATAAACTATGTCGAATCAAAAAGTCTTCACTTTTTTCGCTCGGCATTATTACTCCCATCATCTCCAGTAAGCGCTGACAAATAACCACTGGCCGATGCAACTCATACAAAGGACGAGCGACCAGATAATCGTCAACAATGCCGCATTTCACAGCATCAAACGCGCTATTTTCTTGTAATCTTGAAATCAAGGTCACAACCGAATGCTCACAAATAGCGCGATTACCAACCTTATCCATCGCGGCATAATAAAATGATAGCGACTCATGAAATACTTCATTAGAAATCAAAAAAACTTTTGTTGTGTCTTCTATTAATTGCTCTACAAGTAACTCAACTTCCCCTATTACTAATACACGCTGAAAACTATTATTTAAAATACTCAATAATAGCTTCACTTCATCAATATCCTTAGTCACAAGGACAATATGACTTCCACCTTCTTTTTTCATTTCACAGAACCCGCTTTTCGAGTAATTCAATAATTTTTGCTACTTCCATAATAATTTTCTCAACTAAATCAGCATATAGTTCGACATTTATTGGTGTGGCGGATAATACATTCTCTAATTGCTGGCACTGACAATTTAACTGTTTGGCTCCAATATAAAGCGCGCTACTCTTTAAGTTATGCGCTAATTTTTTTACTTGTGCAAAATTATCGAGAGCTGATTCGGCTTCAATTTGAAACAATCGCTCTTTCATATTACCAATATAACGAGTTAAAAATTCAGTTGATGTTTTGGGGTCAATGTCACCTACAAATTGTGAAATCACCGATAAATCGAAAGGCTCGCGACAAGAAAGCTTGTCGTGATGGCTCTGCCCTATGTTCCAGCCGTCATCATCACCATTCAAAAATAACTCATTGTCTTGCATAAAGTCATCATCGCTATGAAGTAATACTTGCTCTAAAAAGGCGTAAATATTTTCTCGTGAAAATGGCTTAATGAACACCTCATCTGCACCAGCCTCCAAACATAACTCTAAACATTCGTTAGTTTTGTCTGCTGTCAACACGGCTATTGTTACTAAATCTCGCTCTTGTTCAAATTCGATTTTACGAATTTTTTCGGTAAACTGCGCACCGGTTAACCCCGGCATTTGATAATCAGAAATAATCACGTCGTATCGTTTATTTTGAAAAGCATTGACAGCCTCTTTAGGTTGATCATAAAAATCTGCATGGACGCCAAACGACCGTAGTTGCTGGTCAATAACAAACGTATTATCTGAATTATCCTCAACCACTAATACTGTCAATTGGCTCAAATCTAAATACGCTAATGTATGCTCTGTATTTGTTTTACTTAGTAGTAAATACTCATTTGGGTTTTCAATTAATTGATTTAACGCCGAAAGACGAATAGGAAATTGATAAAAAACAGGGTAGTTTTTTAACTCTACAGGAAGAGAGTCATCTAGTAATATCGCTATATTGTGCTGACTTGGACAGTACTGCTCTAGAAAAGAGAGCTCATCCGCAGTTAAATAACTCGGGTTGATAAAAAACCAATCAAACTCACTAGCAATAAAATCAACCGTGAACTTTTTATATTCCACAGAAAAATTAAAATATTGGGTGTAAAAGCCAAGCGCTTCGACAAATCTTTCACTGTTGCTGTAATAATGCTGTCTTGTCGGTTGACGCAATTGTGCGTATTCAACTTTCTGCGCCTCAAATACAGCCATAGTTACATCAAAATAAAACGTCGCACCATGGCCTAACTTACTCTCAACGTGAAGTTCAGAACCCATTAAATGACAAATATTTTGGCTAATATTAAGCCCCAGGCCTGTGCCGCCAAATTGACCATGAATATGTTTATTGGCCTGACTGAATCGTTCAAAAATTAGCAGCTGATCTTCTTCTGAGATCCCAATGCCATTATCAACCACTTTAAAACGCAGTTGGATCTCTCCTGCACCCTCTTGAAGGTCTGCTTTTAACGTTACGTGCAAAATAACCTTACCTGTTTGGCCATTTTGAAACTTAATTGCATTACTGATTAAATTGCTTAGTACTTGAGTTAAACGTAATTCATCAACTTGAATAAAAATCGGGATGGAGGGGTCAAAATATAATGAAAGCCAAGCGTCTTTTTCGGGGGAGTTTCCTGATGAAAAAGATTCAATTACATTTTCGCATAAAACTTGCAGATTACAGGGGATTAAATCAAGTGTAATTTTACCAGCCTCAAACTTCGTAAAGTCAAGCACATCATTGAGTAAATCAAGTAATTGATGTGCACTGCGATGTATTGTCTTTATATTTAAATTACCTTTAAATTGTGCGTCATCAATGGTGAGATCTAACAGCCCTATAATTGCGTTTAATGGAGTACGTATTTCATGCCCCATAGCCGCCATAAAATGACTTTTAGCCTCACTTAAATTGCTTGCTTGCAAATAAGCATTATCAAATTGCTCTGTTAGTTGCTGAGTATAAGAATTATCAATAATCGCCAGTAATCTTAAACCCGATGGCGTTATATTATGATGACACTGATACACTACCCCTCTATCTGTCACAAGCTGAAACTCTGTCGGCAAGCTATTCGATTTTTTTTGATGAGTTAAATAAATTAGCTCTTCATAATCATAAATATGCTCTTGGCATTCTGAATAAATAAGAAAACCAATCGCTCGTTCCAATGACCCCCCTATAAAACGATTTAAATCGACATCTTGAAAAAAATTTTTTGCTTGTCGATTAAAAAATGAAATTTCACCTTCACCATTACATAGAATCATTCCATCTGATAACGAATCTAAAACATCACAAAAAGCAGAGGAAAGAAACGAACCTGACGCTAAACGACTATTTTTATTTTCAAGTGATGTTATGTCGCACGTTAATAATAGCTCCTCATTAACCAACTCAATACTCAAGACCGAGATCACATAATTGAGGTAATCAAATTGATATTTTTGATTACCTGATTGTCTATGTAGTCTCACTTGCATTTGCAATTGCGCTTGTGCACTATTTAATATCTCGTTTTGAGCAAAAAGCGCATTGCTATCGATTAATATACCTTGTAATGAGACTCGACATGCAGCATTGCTAATTAAATCTAAGTTAATCGTCACATTCCACCTGACACTTTTATTATCTAAATTAAAGATAGTCGCCAAGGTAACAAAATCAACTGTTGCCAAAGCATATAATATTGTTATTGTTGAATAAAAAACAACGAGAATCATTATGACACTACACAAACTGATTGCTGCCACCGTGCTGCTTGGCAGCAGTTTTTCGGCATTAGCCGAATTTGAACTTATTCATAACGTTAAAGGGTATACCCTTACCCGCCAAGGCGAGCTTAAAACCTTTTCAACTCTCGTATTTAAAGATGGCAAAGTGGTGCGAACCGGTGATGAAGGCTTATTAACAAGTTATAGCCAAGCTAACAAAATTGACGGTAAACAACAGGTTTTACTACCTGGTTTAATTGACGCCCACGGCCACGTTATTGGTTTGGGTCAAAACTTAGTGCAACTGGAGCTACGTAATACTCGTTCAAAAGCCGAAATCGGTGAGCAGTTAAGCCGTTTTGCCCAAGGTAAATCTGGCTGGATTATTGGCCGCGGTTGGAATCAAGAAAACTGGCCAGAAAAACAATTCCCAACAGCAGCCGACTTAGATAAATACGTGAACGATCGCCCAGTTATTTTATCGCGAGTTGATGGCCATGCGGTGTGGGTCAATAGCAAAGCAATGGAACTTGCAGGCATTAACTCAAGCACTAAAGCCCCAGTCGGCGGCGAGATTTTACGTTTAGAAAATGGTGAGCCTAGCGGTATTTTTATTGATAAAGCCGAAGAACTTATTCGTGTTCACCAACCACAACCAAGTAAAGAACAGTTAAATTCAGCCCTTGATGCCGCAGGTCAGCACCTCTTAGCCCTTGGGATCACCTCTGTGCACGATGCGGGCATTGATTACCCAACATGGCAAATGTACAAAGAACGCGATAGCGCGCATACCCTCCCCGTACGTATTTTTGCCATGTTAAGTGCAACCGATCCGAAACTTGAAACCATGATGCAAGCTGGCGTGTATAAAGAACAGCATGACTTTTTATCCATTCGCAGTGTTAAAATCTATGCCGACGGCGCTTTAGGTAGCCGAGGCGCCGCACTGATTGATGATTACGCTGACCGCACCGGCCACAAAGGGCTAATGCTTGAAAGCCAAGAAAAGCTCGAGCAACTCTTTGAGCTCAGTTTTAAATACGGTTTTAGTGCCAATACGCATGCTATCGGCGATATGGCCAACCACACAGTGCTTGATGCCTATGAAAATGTGTTTAAAAAAACCGGCGGTAAATTACTGCGCAATCGCATAGAACATGCACAAATTGTGACCCCTGCTGATATTCCTCGTTTTAAAGCGCTAGGCATTATTCCGTCAATGCAACCTGTGCATGCAACATCTGATATGCACATGGCAGAACAACGCCTTAATGCAATGCAATTACAAGGCGCATACGCGTGGCAAAGTTTCTTAAATCAAGGTTCAAAAGTAGCAGCAGGATCAGACTTTCCGGTTGAATTAGCTAATATTTTTGATGGCTTGTATGCCGCAATTACCCGAATGGATCACAACCAACAGCCAGAGCGAGGCTGGCGTAATAACGAAGCTTTGAGTCGCAAAGATGCCTTTAGAGCCTTTAGTCTTGATGCCGCTTATGCGGCGCATCAAGAATTTAAATTAGGCTCTTTGGAGCAAGGAAAGTGGGCTGATTTTATTTTAATTGACCAAGACATTTTCACCATTGATGCGGCCGATATTTATAAAACCCAAGTACTTGAAACTTGGTTAGCTGGTGAGCAAAAATATAAACGGTAAATTCACCGCATTTTGATACACATCAACTAAAAAATATTCGCTGCCTTTATGCTGAGCTTCTCTCAATAAAGGCAGCGGTTATGAACAAAGACTTAATTATTATTGGCGCAGGCCCAAGCGCCCTTGCACTGGCAAAAGCCCTAGCTCACAGCCGCCTCAATATCACCTTGATTGAACAGCAAAGCCAGCAACAGTGTGCAACTCCCGACTATGATGGTCGCGATATTGCACTCACTCATCAATCATTGGCTATTTTAAAACAGTTTGGTATTTGGTCGCAGCTGCAAGCACACCCCATTGCAGCGGCCAAAGTACAAGATGGCCATTCGCCCTACTCGCTGAATTTTAGCGAACATAAACTACCACTTGGCTTTTTAGTGTCAAATCATCAACTGCGCCAAGCTTTATATGAAGCGGTTGCACCGCAGCCAAATGTTAACTTTATTTGGCAAGCTAAAGTGCAGCAGGTGATAAAAAGTGAGCTTGGTTATCAAGTCACACTCGCTGATGGCCGCCAATTTGATACCCCGCTATTAATAGCCGCAGACTCTCGGTTTTCAGCAACACGACGCCAAGTGGGAATAAGTGCGGCAATAAAAGATTTTGCCCGCACCGCGATTGTGTGTCGGATGCGCCACCAATTAGGCCATCAATTTACAGCTCATGAGTGCTTTCATTACGGCCATACATTAGCGATTTTGCCCTTAAGTGAAGGCGAATCATCCATTGTGGTCACTGCAAATACTGACACAGCTACCGATTTATTGGGATTAAGTGATGATGAGTTCAGCCGATTTATTACTGATGCTTTAGCTCATCGTTTAGGTGACATGCACCTAAGTACGGCGCGCTTTTCATACCCATTGGTAGGCGTATTTGCGGCAAAATTTAGTAAAGCGCACGTGGCATTGCTCGGTGATGCTGCGGTGGGAATGCATCCTGTCACTGCACATGGTTTTAACTTAGGGTTAGTAGGTGCAACGCGTTTGGCAAAGGTAATTACTGATGCAATAGAGAATAACATTGCCTACTTCAGCGAACAGACCCTTGCGCCCTATCACATTGAACAACAAAAAGAAGCGCGCATTATGTACTATGGCACCAATGGTATAGTGCAATTATTTACCAGTGAAAATCCACCTGCAAAATTAGCGCGAAAAATACTGCTGCGTTTTTCAAACCACTTTACACCACTCAAGCAAGCCATTACAAATAAGCTCACGCAACAGAGTTGAGATTGATTTATTACCCTGTATGAGGGTTATTTAGCTTTGCCCTCTTCTGTACGATGCAATTTATACAGGTGATAAATATTAACTAAAGAAAGCAATCCATTGGTAATGGCGACAGGCCAAGCCGTAATTGCGACACCGTAAAAGGTAAATGCAATGCAGCCCGCTAAGTTTAACCAGCGCAGCTTAGTTACATTGCTCATCATAAGTGAGGCAACCAATAATACTGACGCTAAATACCCTAAATATTCCCAGCTCATCGTTCACCTCATTATGTTTAACTACTTGGTTGGTAGTCAGAATAAAAAAACCAATCCACTCAATAGCCCACTGAATGTGTTTACCAACTTGCGCGGGGACGTTCAGTCACGGGATAACTCCATAACTCATTCGGTTAAAAAACCGAGCTAAATATAGAATAAAGGCTTTTTCTTTTCATTGTGGATTGGTGTAAATTGACAAAGATGTTAAGGTCTTGCGGTTTTTAATTAAAGGACAATTGTCCGAACCCCAAAGTAAGAGAGCACACTCCGTTATGTTCCAATATCATTTCTCCTCCAATTTGGTTGAACAACTGCTGTCATTTGCAGGCAATAGCTTTAATCAAGTAAAAGAGAAAACCTTGCTACATCAAGGGCAGCCATTCACAAAACTGTTGTTGGTACGCTCTGGCACTGTGTCTTTTAGTTATGATGTGGGTAATGGCCGACGTTTGTTACTTGGCCAACTCGACTGTAATAATACCCTCATTGGTGAAATAGAAGCCCTCAATAATAAACCGGGGATTTATACTGTTACCTCAAAAAGTGATGTCTGTTATAACTTAATTGAACTTAAACATTGGCGTGAATTATTACTCAGCCAACCTGAACTCAGTTTATATACCGCACAAAGCATTGCGGCTAAATTTGCTGAAAATCAGCAAGTGAACCTCGACAAACTGTTACTTCCCCTGAGTTATAATATCGCTAAAGACTGTCTCACACGGGCACGTCACAGCGGCCCAACCACCCTTCGCCCATATCAAACCGTGATAGCAGAAGCCGAGCGCTTTGCCACAACAGAGCGTGCTTATCGCCGTGTAGTCAGTGAGTTAGTTGAAAAAGGCTTAGTCTCGCGCACCGACTCAGGCCTAAAGCCAGTTAATGAAGAAGCACTTGAAGAATTTATAGATAATTTTTTACAGCGTTAATTTCAATTAAATAATACCAATCACGATAAGTAAGTGATCAAAAATAGCGTAGGAAAAACGCTTGAGAACAAGGCAGATTTTTTCGATAAGTAGTTATTCTACAATCAAAAAATCTAACGAAGTTATCGAGTGTTTTAACAAGCTAGGGTGATCAGTTATTTATTACGATTGGTATAACTCCCGTAAATAAAAAAGACCATTAAATGGCCTTTTTTATTTAATAATCCGATTGAGAGTAAATTATTTCACCAATAAATGCTGAATATTTACTAAATCCGTTTTACCTGAAATGATTTCATCTGGCGTTAAACCCGATAATTCATGTGGAAATACCAACCATTCATCAGACTCATGAATAAAATAGTCGGGCTTCATGTCTACTTTGGTATTTTTTGGTTTGTAATAAGGGCAGGCAACACGCACATCGGCTGGCATATTTAAGCGCATTAATTCTTGTAGCTTTTCTTTCAAAGCATAAATACTGCGACCTGAATCAAATACATCATCAACAATCAGCAATGAGTTATTCGCATTGGCATTTTCAATAATGTAATGCAAACCGTGCACTTTAATGTCTTTTGATTGCTGGTTAATCCCGTAATAAGACGACGTACGCACTGCGATATGGTCAGTCTCAACCCCTTTAAAATCGTAATATTCTTGTACTGCAATACCAATCGGTGCACCGCCACGCCAAATACCGATAATGAAATCAGGGCGAAAACCATCTTCATAAACCTGTGCGGCAACACGGAACGAATCCTCGAGTAATTGCTGAGCGGTGATATAACGTTTATCTGACATGTGTGCTCCCCATAATTCAGAAAAGGACTGTGTAGCAAAAATTGGTGGCGGATCTTAATACAAAAGCGTGGACTTTAGTTATAAATTTCGCAAGTTCGGCTTAATTTAGAGCAAAAATACTAAAAGAAGTTAATTTCCATACTTTTTGTTATAAAAAACTCAATAAATTAAAGTATCACAATCGCACTGGTTTTAATTTAACAGTCAGTGCGACGCCACATTTGTGCACCCAATACACACCAACTCGCAATCACAAACGGCGCGGTTAAAACGGTAATACCAAAACTTAACGCCAGCAGCATCAAGCCAATACTCATTAACACTGCCCATCCAAGTGGCCAATACGAATTGTGATTGGCAAAAACTAAACAGCATAGCACCGCATTAAACCCCACTAACCCAGCCTTTGCCCAATCAGATACGCCAAACAAAGGCAGCACAACTGCAATTGCAGCAGCCACCAGCACCGTGATGATCGTGGTTTTTAACTGATGGATCGCAAGCCCAATGATAATCAATAATCCTGCGATATTATTGCTCTGAAAAAACACCTGTGAAAATGCCTGTAACGTGCCTTGCAGGGCAAGCGGCAATGACCAATCCCATCCTGTTTTAATCAGATTCGGCGCTGGTTCAACGCCTAGTTGTTGCAAAACGCACAACAAGAGCCATGTCCCTAACACAAATGGACTGGTAAACCCTCGGTATGCTCGTTTAACGCAGAAGGCCATCAGTTGCGTGGCCAAAAGCATTGCACAAAACGCCAGCACCAAAGTGCCCCACAATGCATGGGGATAAAAAAAACTGGCAGCCAACGCCACTAATGCGCTGTTAAAACCAAACACTCCTTGCTGATAGGCGTGTTCGTTATACCCGCATAACCTAGCTTGTAAGGTACCAAGCGTGGCACCAAACAACATCGCAAGCGCTTGCCAAGGAGCACTCACCCAGACAGCCAATAAAAAGAATATCCCGGTGATTGGATTATTTTGCAACATGATTTGGCCCAAACCACGAAAAACCAACGAGATAAAAGGCTGAAGTTGCTGCGTTAGGCTCATCGTTGATCCATGCTCTGAAATAAGTGTTAGATGATAAATATTGGCGCTTTATAAATAAGTTGAGCCAGCTTTTCAAGCGAATTCACTTACCCATCAAACTCAAAAATCAGCGTCATAAAAAAAGCTCACTGAAAACAGTGAGCTTTTAAAATATAAATGAAGTTGCTGCGTAGTTACGCTTTTTCTAACAAGGTACGTGCTACGGTGCGCATGCCCATTGTTGTTGCACCCGCAGCCCACTGCGCGCCAGCGCTATCTTGGAAACAACCTGCTAAATCGATGTGTACCCAACCTTGACCTTCGTTTGGTACAAAACGAGATAAGAACCCTGCCGCATTTGATGCACCACCAAAACCACCGCCTTTTTGGGCGCGACTATTAGCGGTATCGGCGTACGCCGATGGGCATTGTTGCTGATGCCACTTTTCAAGTGGAAGTGGCCATGCCGCTTCAAATTCATCTTCTGCAAACTGCTGTACATCACGCACTAACGCTTTATCTAAACCAAATAATGCATTGTATTGCGTGCCAACCGCCATTAACGCTGCACCCGTTAATGTTGCTGCATCAATAATTAATGGTGCACCGGTTTCGCCTGCGGCCATTAAGCCATCAGCTAATACTAAGCGGCCTTCTGCATCAGTATTAACGATTTCAACCGTGGTGCCATTTTTATAAGTGAGGATATCGCCTAATTTATAAGCGCCACCTGAAATCAAGTTTTCAGCACAACATAAAAACAGCTTAATACGTTTGTCGATACCACGACTAATAGCCAGTGCTAAACCAGCAGTGACAGTCGCAGCGCCACCCATGTCGCATTTCATACCTAACATGCCTTCAGACGGTTTAATTGAATAACCGCCCGAATCAAAAGTAATACCTTTACCCACTAGCGCAGCTGCAACAGGTGCATTTGCGTCACCTGTAGGGTTGTAATCAAGCATTAATAACGCAGGTTTACGATCACTACCGCGACCTACCGCATGAATACCAACCCATTGGTGCTCAAGCAATGCATCGCCCTTGATGATTTGATAACTTACATGCTCAGGAGCTAAAGATTGAATAAATTCAGCCGCTTTTTCAGCTAATGATTCAGGGTAAACATCATCTGCAGTGCCGTTGATCATGGTACGCGCCCAGGTTGCCGCTTGTTGTAATTGGGCTAATTCAGCTAAATCTGATTGCGCATTTTCAACAAAGTTCACGCCGCCTAGTTGTTTTGGGCTAACAAAACCTTGATAAAACGCCCACTGGCTTTCAGTGCACCACGCATCGCCAGCTAATTGCACCGCTTTAATGCCTTGCGCTGCAATGGCACGGCCTGCTTTTTGGATGTTTTTCAGTGTTTCTTGCTCGGTTAAATGAATTAACGCGCCGCTTTGGTCAAATGATAATTGCGTGTTTTGGCCCCAATGAGCCGCAGCAGCCTGTTCAGTTAGGCGAACGATAAATGATTGTGACATGTTCCATATCTCTTGCGTTTTATGAGTGGGTTGAGTCTACTATAGCCGATCATTTCCCCCAACAGATTGAGACGAATATTGCGAGTTAATCATGAAATTTGAGCCGCCACTTCAAAGTGCAACGTTAATAAAACGCTATAAACGCTTTTTAGTCGACATCACCAAAGAAAACCAAACGCAGTGCACTATCCACTGCGCCAATACCGGTGCGATGACAGGCTGCGCAAACTCTGGTTTTAGCGCATTTTATTCAACCAGTACAAATGCAAAACGCAAATACCCACACAGTTTAGAGTTGACGCAAAATAATCAAGGACACCTGATTTGCGTAAATACCGCTTTGGCCAACAAGATAGTGCTTGAAGCACTTCATTTAAATCAAATACCTGAACTAGATGGCTACAGTCACATTACACCAGAGGTTAAATATGGCAGTGAAAATAGCCGCATTGATGTATTACTCAGTAATAATGCTGACATACGATGTTATGTTGAAATTAAATCTGTCACTTTATTAGGTGATAATAACCAAGGGTATTTTCCAGACGCTGTTTCTAGCCGAGGGCAAAAGCATTTACGCGAATTAATTGAAATGAAGCAGCAAGGCTATCGTGCTGTTTTGTTTTTTTTAGTGCAGCACCAAGGCATTGCAATGGTACAACCTGCAAGCCACATAGATATAAAATATACTGATGGCATTAAAGCAGCGCTTAACGCTGGGGTCGAAATTATTTGTTACAACACACAGATTAGCACCAAAGAGATAACCCTAAATAAGCGAGTGCCTTTTAACAGTTAATAAAGACTAACTATCATATAAAATAATAAAAACTGCCTAAGTCTCAGTTATCGGTAATACTAATGAATTAATACATAAAGTATTTGCCTAGGGTGTAAGTTTCTGGTATTTATACCCGCCGACTTTGACCGGGATTGAAAGTAAGGATTAGGAGAGTGTTATGCCGGAGCAAAAAAAATTAGGTTTACTGGCTCAGGCGGGTGTTGCGCCGTACCAAGAAAAACCAAATGAAGAATACATGAATGATGCGCAACTCGCTCATTTCAAAGCGATTCTTGAAGCATGGCGCAGCGACTTACGCAGTGAAGTTGACCGCACAAAAACACATATGCAGGATGAAGCAGCAAACTTCCCTGACCCGGTTGACCGCGCAGCGCAAGAAGAAGAATTTTCTCTTGAACTACGTACTCGTGACCGTGAGCGTAAATTAATTAAGAAAATCGAAAAAACATTACAATTAATTGAGAACGATGACTTCGGTTACTGTGATTCATGCGGTATTGAAATTGGGATCCGCCGCTTAGAAGCGCGCCCAACAGCAGACCAATGTGTTGACTGTAAAACGTTGTCAGAAATCAAAGAAAAGCAATCGGGTCGTGGTTAATACTCTGTAGTATGGATCCTGCTTTTTCTTCTGAAGTAGGGGTTTATCGAGGTCGATTTGCCCCTTCACCTTCAGGCGCCCTCCATTTTGGTTCACTTATCGCTGCCGTTGGTAGTTACCTTGACGCAAAAGCGCACGCTGGTAAATGGCTCGTTCGTATTGAAGATATTGATACGCCACGCGTTGTTAAAGGTGCAAGCGATACAATTTTGCATACCCTTGATGCCTTTGGATTACATTGGGATGAAGCGGTAGCATATCAAAGCCAACGTCTCGATTTATATCAACACACCCTTAACCAACTCATTAAAAACAACCAAGTTTATGCCTGTACTTGCACCCGAAAAGAAATAAAAAACCAAGGTGGGATTTACCTTAATAGCTGCAAAAATGCCGGTCACCCATTTGATCACCACGCAATCAGAATAAAACAGAGCAAACCTTGCTTGCAGTTTCACGACCGTATTCAAGGCCAGATAAGCGTGGATGCAAGCTTTGCAAACGAAGACTTTATTATTAAACGCAGTGATGGACTTTTTGCTTATCAATTAGTGGTAGTTCTTGATGATATTGAACAAGGAATTAGTCACATAGTACGAGGCGCAGATTTACTTGAACCCACGGTACGCCAAATTAGTATTTATCATTTATTAAACCAAGCCGTTCCTGCCTTTGCACATTTGCCTTTAGCCGTGGTCGAGCCAGGTTTTAAACTCTCAAAACAAAATCATGCCCCAGCAATAGACACGCAAAACCCTTCATCTGCGTTATATTCAGCACTGTCTTTTTTAGGGTTTACACCGCCTATCGATCTTATCAATAGCTCAGTCGGCACTTTACTTGAATGGGCAATGGGACAATGGCAAACCAGCTTAGTCCCTAAACAGACCGAAATCGTCTTACATCACCAATAATTACCAGCTATTTTAGATAAAAAATCACTTAGCGGCTCAGGGCTATTAAGTTTTGCGCTGCGCTGTTATATGATAGCCACCTAAAAATGGCCAAGTTACCCCAACCAGCCGAAGGAGACGCGTTATTATTTCCAAACTAATTAATTTTTGTCGAAAACTAACCGGTAAAAGCAGCGTGCAAACTGAAAAAAAAGTAAATAAAAACAGCAATTTGCCGCTAATTATCGGCAGAGCAGAACACAACGTCTCTCGAAAAGACTTTAGCCCTAACGCAATTAAAGTACTTTATCGCTTAAAAGACGGTGGTTATGACGCTTATTTAGTTGGCGGATGTATTCGAGACGTCTTACTCGGCATCACACCCAAAGATTTTGATGTGGTCACGAATGCAACGCCGGAGCAAGTTAAACGCTTATTTCGCAACTGTCGTATTATTGGTCGTCGCTTTCGTTTAGCGCACATTGTATTTGGACGTGAGATCATTGAAGTCGCCACAATGCGCGGCCATCACGAAGGCAGTGAAGATAAAAATCCAATCAGCCAATCAAGCACTGAAGGACAATTGCTGCGCGATAACGTTTTTGGTTCTATCGATGAAGATGCAGAGCGCCGTGACTTTTCTATTAATGCACTTTATTACTCAATCAACGATTACAGTATTCATGATTATGCCAATGGCATGGATGCAATCAAACATCGTCGCATTGAACTAATTGGTCACCCAGAAACACGCTATCGCGAAGATCCGGTGAGAATGCTCAGAGCGATCCGCTTTGCCACCAAACTCGATATGACCATTGCGCCCGAGACTGAAAAACCAATTTATGAACTTGCAGATTTATTATCGAATATTCCTGCAGCGCGTTTATTTGAAGAAGTACTTAAACTGTTTTTAAATGGTAAAGCTGAGCAAAACTTTGTCGCATTGCGTCAGTACGGTTTGTTTAAACAATTATTTCCAGCTCTTGATTTGATTATTGAACAATCAAAAACCGGTGAAGAATTAAAACTGATTAATCAGATGTTTATTAATACCGATCTGCGTATTAATGCGGATAAAAAAGTCACGCCTGCTTTTGTATTTGCAGCCTTACTTTGGTACCCCGTTGTCCAACGGGCTAAACAGTTAATGGCAGAGTCTAAACTTGATGAATACGAAGCCTATACCCAAGCAGGTAATGAAGTCGTGGCACAAAATGCACAATGCATTGCTGTACCAAAACACTTTACTCAAGGCTCCCGTGAAATTTGGCAAATTCAATTACGCTTGCCAAAACGTGGTGGTCAACGTGCCTACCGCCTAGCACAACAACCACGCTTTAGAGCCGCGTTTGACTTTTTATTACTGCGCACCCAAATTACACCTGAACCACTGCAAGAGTTAGCTAATTGGTGGACTGAATATCAAAAGCGCGAAAATATAGTGCCAGCACCGCTTCATAAACATGAAGCAAGCGAAAGAACTGAACATTCAGACAAAAAACCTGCGGCCCGTAAACGCCCGCGCCGTCGCTTTCCTAGTAAAAAGCCTAATAACTCGGAACAATAATATGGCGGTTGTCTTTTTAGGTCTCGGTGCAAACCTCAATCACCCCGTGCAACAGCTTGAACAAGCTGTTGCTGCCCTTGGCTCTTTGGTGGGACAAGACAATATTGTGGTATCGCAGTTTTACAGCAGCAAACCAATGGGCCCGCAAGATCAGCCCGACTATGTCAATGCGGTGGTAAAAATAACCACCTCTTTAGCACCACTTGCTTTACTTGATCAGACTCAAAAAATTGAACTCGATTGCGGCCGCGTCCGTAAAGAAGAGCGCTGGGGACCTCGCACGCTGGATATCGATATTTTGTTGTACGATAACGATATTATTAATACCGAGCGACTCACTGTGCCGCATTATGGATTGGAGCTGCGCGAATTTGTGCTTTATCCATTAGCTGAACTGAATGCCGATTTACTCTTACCCAATGGCAAGCCCATTGCGGCGTTGCTCAATTTAGTGCCATTAAATGGCTTAACACCTATTTCACGTTAATACAGGATAATGTCAGGCATTATCTGGGGGCTTTATGGCTAAAATTACGGTTTCTACGTTAAAAAAAATGAAAGCTGAAGGGCGTAAAATTGCAGCGCTCACAGCATATGACGCTAGCTTTTCACAACTATTTCAAGATAACGGTATTCATGTCCTGCTAGTTGGCGATTCGATGGGCATGGTACTGCAAGGCGGATCCGATACCCTTGGCGTAACTAATCAAGATATTGCGTACCATACACGCTGTGTCCGTGCGGGTGCTAAAGACACATTTGTGATTGCAGATATGCCGTTTATGACGTACTCCAATGTAACCGACACCTGTAAACATGCGGCAGAGTTAATGCGTGCCGGTGCTAACATGGTTAAATTAGAAGGCGGTGAATGGCTTTACGACAGCATTAAAGCACTCACGATTCAAGGTATTCCTGTGTGTGGTCATTTAGGCTTAACGCCACAATCTGTGCATGTTTTTGGTGGTTTTAAAATCCAAGGCCGTGAAAACGAACAAGCTGATAAAATGGTGCAAGATGCGCAAGCTTTAGAGCGTGCCGGTGCACAATTATTAGTACTTGAATGCATCCCTTCAGTGCTTGCGCAACGTATAACACAAAGCGTATCAATTCCAACGATTGGTATTGGCGCAGGAAAACTAACCGATGGCCAAATTTTAGTAATGCATGATTTGGTTGGAATTTCTGCCGGTTATATTCCAAAATTTTCGAAAAACTTTTTACTTGAGACCGGCAACATGCCCGCAGCAGTAAAAAAATATTTAGATGATGTGACCAGCGGCGCGTTCCCTGGTACTGAGCACGAGTTTAATTAATGCAAACAGTTTCAACTATTCAATCGTTACGTAGCCGAGTTAAAGCATGGAAACAAGCAGGCTTAACCGTCGCGTTTGTGCCAACAATGGGCAACCTTCATGAAGGCCATTTTAGTTTGGTCGAAAAAGCAAAATCAGTGGCCGATAAAGTCGTGGTCAGCATTTTTGTTAATCCAATGCAATTTGGTGCCGGTGAAGATTTAAATAAATACCCTAGAACTCTTGAACAAGACCAACTTGGATTAGAAGCATTACATACCGATTTACTCTTTACCCCAACACCTGACATCATTTATCCAAAAGGGCTAGATGCCCAAAGCTATATCGAAGTGATCGGTGTCTCTGAGGGCCATTGTGGCGGTAGTCGCCCTGGCCACTTTCGTGGTGTCGCAACGGTTGTGGCCAAGTTATTTAATTTAGTACAACCAGATTATGCATGTTTTGGTGAAAAAGATTTTCAGCAACTTCAGGTTATTCGTACCATGGTTGAGGACTTATCTTTTGCGGTTGAAATAATTCCTGTTGCCACCAAACGCCTGCCAAGCGGCCTTGCTATGAGTTCTCGCAATGGCTATTTAACGCCAGAGCAAAAAGAAACAGCAAAGGTGCTTTATGAAACCCTGTGCCAAAGCGCTGAAACATTAAAAGTGGGTGACGTGTCTATTGAGCAAGTTGTCGCTGACGCAAAAGTGCAATTAACCGCAGCAGGATTACAACCTGACTACTATAATATTGTGGCGAGACAATCACTTAAACCTGCACAATCGCAAGATAAACAGCTTATCATTTTAGCTGCTGCGTTTTTAGGATCAGTACGTTTAATTGATAATTTACAGTTTAATTTGGAATAATCATAAAGGATGACTATGAATACCATCAGCAAACGTGCGTGTATCGGGTTTAGTGTTTTAATGCTATTTGGCTGCCAAAACAGTCACCCTGAGCTCAATCGCTGTAGCCAAGAGTTGTTTCAGTGTCAGCAAAACTGCGATATGCGAAGCTCTGGTGATGGTCTGGTTAAATCCGTGTGTGAAACAAAATGCTCAGACTCACACAATAGCTGTAAAAGCCAAGCCGAAGTAGTAATAGACGCATCTTAGTTTAAAATAAGGCTGCCGGAGCTAAATTTATTATCCAATATTGAGCTTATACCAATCGTAATAAATAACTGATCACCCTAGCTTGTTAAAACACTCGATAACTTCGTTAGATTTTTTGATTGTAGAATAACTACTTATCGAAAAATTCAGCCTTGTTCTCAAGCGTTTTTCCTACGCTATTGTTGATCACTTACTTATCGTGATTGGTATTACTTCTGATCTGATTTTACAAGCTGCAATAAAAAAGCCAGTCTCTAGACTGGCTTTTTTATATCGAATTAATGAGTTCGGTTATTTCAAACCTAGTTTCTTAAGCTCTTGCTCAACCAGCTTTGCAGACAGTGGAACATAACCATCTTTTTCAACGATCTCTTGACCCATTTTCGACAATACCATTTTTAAGAATTCACTTTCTATTGGTGATAACGCTTTATTTGGGTGTTTATTAACGTAAACATAAAGAAAACGTGATAGTGGATACTGACCACTGGCTACGTTATCAATGGTTGCATCAACAAAATTATCACCTTTTTTAGCAATCGGTACTGTACGAACACCCGATGTTTTGTAACCAATACCTGAGTAACCAATCGCATTCACAGAAGATGAGATTGACTGTACTACCGAAGCAGAACCTGGCTGCTCATTGACGTTATTGCGAAAATCACCTTTACATAAAGCTTTATCTTTAAAGTAACCATAAGTACCTGATACTGAGTTACGGCCATAAAGCTGTACATCTTTAGTTGCCCACTCACCCGTTAAGCCCACATCACTCCAACGTGTTACTTCTTTATCTGCACCACATTTACGGGTTGAAGAAAAAATAGCATCTACTTGGTCAATACGAAGCCCTTCAATTGGGTTATCTTTATGCACAAACACCGCTAAAGCATCGATAGCAACACGAATTTCTGTTGGTTTATAACCAAAACGTTTTTCAAACGCTTCAATTTCTTTCGATTTCATTTTACGGCTCATAGGGCCGAAGTTTGCAGTGCCTTCTGTTAATGCCGGTGGTGCAGTTGAAGAACCAGCCGCTTGAATTTGGATATTTACATTTGGGTATTGGCGTTTATATTCTTCAGCCCAAAAGGTCATCATATTTGCCAATGTATCTGAGCCAACTGAAGAAAAGTTACCTGAAATACCACTTACTTTTGTGTACTCTGGAATGGCTTGATCCATTGCAAAGGCTTGAGTTGTAACTAAGGTTGTAACTGCAAAACTGATTGCTGCAGCGGTGTTTTTAAATTTCATCCGGGTGACTCCACGTGAATGTATTTTCTTTAATTGCGTCTATTTTCGACTGTTTTAATGACAGTTAGATGACTCGAACATGACACTTTTATGACCTGATTAATCTTATTGCAATATAGATTGTACTGTTTGTTGCTTGACGCGATTAGCTAAAAACGAGAATGAGAAACACGAACCCTTCCCCACTTCTGAGGTAATAACCAATTCACTCTCATGACGCGATAAAACGTGTTTTGTGATCGCCAACCCTAAACCTGAACCACCCGTTTTACGTGATCGCGCTTTATCAACCCGATAAAAACGCTCTGTTAAACGATGAATATGTTCAGGCGCGATGCCATCGCCATTATCTGTCACACTAAAATGTGCAACACCATCACTCATGCACCACTTGACCGTTATCTCACCTTTAGCTGGGGTATAATGGACTGCGTTAAACACTAAATTTGAAAAAGCACTGCGTAACTCATCTTCTGCACCTAAGACATATAAATTTTCGTCAATGTCACATCGTAACGTGTGGCCCTTCTCACGATTTAAAGATTTGGCTTCAACCATCACTAACCTTAGCATTTTAGGTACATCGACTTTTTTATCTTGTTCAAGGCGTCGCAGGCCTTCTATTCGTGATAATGACAAAAGTTGACTAACAAGGCTGTCCATCCGCTTACATTGCTCAAGCATAGTGCCATGCGCTTTACCCCAAACGCGTGCAGGGGGGAGTTCGTCTGACTCCATCATCTCAAGGTAGCCTGCAATTACAGTTAATGGGGTACGCAGCTCATGTGAAACATTCGCAACAAAGTCTTTACGCATCTGTTCAAGTTGCTTTAAGCGAGTGACATCTCGCACCACCATCATCAACTGCGCATCCGCATAAGGCATCACTCGAAACTCAAGTACTTGCTCTATGCCCAAAGGCGAAATTAACTCTAGCGGCTCTTCAAATACCTTTGCCTGCATATATTGCGAGAACTTAGGATGACGAATTAAGTTATCTAATCGCTGACCATGATCCATCGGCCACTTTAAACCAAGAACCTTTAATGCCAATTGATTACACCAAACAATACTTAAGTCTCGTTGTAATACAATCACTGCGTCAGGTACCGCTTCAGCGCCCTCGCGAAAACGACGGATAAGCTCGGCTAATTCATTACGTTTATTTCGATTACGATGCTGTAAACGATAAATTCCTTCAAATATTTGTTCCCATGCACCATCACCTTCAGGCGGGTTAAAACTTCGCTGATTAATAAGCCAATCACTAAGACGATAAAGTTGTCGGTAATGCCAAAACATCAGCACACTTGAACCTAAAAATAACAGTAAAAAAGGAGCCCCTATGAGGACTCCTATTAAAAGAAGAGGTAAAAAATAAATGACTAAACGCTTAGTGAGAGTGCGCTTATTAATAACTCGATACATAAATCGACTCTTTTGCTACGGCATTGCTTTCCCTTTAAGACCGCAATTTTAATACCGACTTAAAGGGAATAACAATACGTTTTATATTAAACCTTGCTAGAGAAACGATACCCAGAGCCACGAACCGTTTGCACTAATTTATCATGTCCCATCGGTGCAATGGCTTTGCGTAAACGTCGAATATGGACATCAACGGTTCGATCTTCTACGTACACATTTGTGCCCCACACATGATCAAGTAACTGCTCACGGCTGTAAACTCGCTCTGGATGAGTCATAAAAAAATGAAGTAATCTAAATTCCGTAGGCCCCATATCAAGTTCGCTACCAGCAGAGGTAACACGATGTGAAATAGGGTCAAGACGCAATCCATGCACTTCAATCGCTTCTTCGAGAGAGGTTGGTGATACCCTTCGAATAACCGCTTTAATCCGAGCCATTAATTCTTTTGGTGAAAAAGGCTTAGTAACGTAGTCATCGGCACCTACTTCAAGACCCTTGACTTTATCTTCCTCTTCACCACGCGCGGTCAACATGATAATTGGAATATGGCGGGTATATTCACTTTGCTTAATTTTTTTTGCTATTTGTACACCGCTGCCACCTGGTAACATCCAATCCAATAAAATCATATCGGGATAGGGTTCCATAACCGCTGCAATGGCTGAGTCATAATCTTCTGCTTCGATAGCTTGAAATCCATTTTGCTCTAGTACAAACACCAACATTTCGCGAATGGGTGCTTCGTCATCAACGACAAGTATTCTACGTGACATCCTTTAACTCTCTTCAGTACTGTAAACTGCAGCTATTATTATGACTAATTATGACATTTTTATGAAAAAGCCTTCATTTTGGCTTCAAATCTGAAACACAAACAAACTAAATACGTCATATTGAATTTAACTTTATGATTTACAATGGATAAATATAATATAAATTTTAGTTAAACTATCATAATTATTACATTTTAAAATTGAAAAATAGTCACGTTCATTATTTTTTAATAAAAAAATCATCTAGTAGCTATAAGCAAATGAAAAAAATCAAATAAGTTTCGTGGTGAGATTGATAAAATCATGGTTTTCAGTGTCCGTTAAAACAAATTTAATCTCTGCAACACCGAAAACCATTTAGTTTCAGGAGTAATCTAAAACATTAAGGACAAATAACGACTGTATAGCATTAAAGTGCACCTTAAAAATCATAACGCAGCGTCAAAGCTAAATGATCTTGATCATCAATCGTATCCATGTCAAACATGCTATAAAGTAAATACATACGTGCTTGTTTACTGAGTTTTCGCTCAACACCTAAAGACGCAGCATCACCTGTATCTTTTAATTTACCAAACACCATATCACTATGTTGGTACTGGGCTAGTAACTTATAATCGTCAATTTTATACGCTGCACTTAACATATACCCATCACCATCAGTGCCATCTGCATCTTTTTCACTTTCTTGATACATACCACCGAGCATTAAATCACCCAATTGGAACTGACCTGTTAAGCGGGTAATTGTATAACCTGCCACTTTTTCATCTCGGGCAATCGCTAAATACACATTGGTGCGCTTTAACTTACTATCGCCGTAAGTAACTGCTGCTGAAATCCCATTTTCATCATTTTGTTTGCTATTTTCTTTAGCAACATAAGTGATTAAAAATTTAACCTCGCCCATGAGGGGGGATTCATATCGGACCGAATCACCTAAACGATTCTCACCATTAAATAGCGCTTTGATATCTGCCGAAAAATCATTCATTACATCGACTTGATTCTCTGATTTTTTCATGGTGGTATCCATACGACCAATCATCACTTCACCAAACTTTCCTTTTAACCCCATGTATTGATCACGTGCCGTTAAATTACCGTCTTTAGAGCCATCATTATCTTGCTCTGTGACATTAACATCCCATTCAAAACGAAAAACGGCTTCAAGACTATCGCTAACTTTATGATCAGCAACGACCCCTAATCGTGATGCATAAGATTCAATATCGGTTTCTCGGCCATTCCCAACATCAGAGCTTTGAACCCCTAAATGCGCACGACCATAAAGCTTTAGGTCTTCAGCATATGCCGTAGAGCAGAGTAATGCCGAACTCAGTAATACTGCGTTTGTTACAATTGTTTTCATCATGAAACCCTTATTAGTGCAGGCGGCCTAACACATGTATAAAAGCAAGTAGGCTGTGTTTTTGTCTTATTTAAAAGTCGTCTATAAAATGAACGAGATCAAGTTACGCCATGCAAAACAATCAAATAATCTAAATCTATCGCACTTAATTGATGTATTAATCGGCTTTGCTAGTGTGACACTCGTTATCTAAGGTGTGATCCATTAAAAATATCATTTAAATTCAGCAATTTATAATTTTAGGATGCATAATTGAAACTAATGAGGCGTCAATAATCATTTCAGTAATTATAACAATGGCATACAGCTAAAACTTTCGCCTTGACTTACAAATAGGTAAACTCATGTAAAATAATAAAAATAATTTATTAATAGATGAAAAACATTTTAAAAATCAATATCCTATTACTTGAATCTGATTTAAAAGTGCGCACACACCTTGTTGCTTTATTGCGTAAGTTAGGCTGCGTAGATGTGAGCATTGCCAAATCTAGCTACGATCTACTTTCGCAGTTAAAACAAAACACTTTTGATCTTTTATTGATGGATTTTGAACATACCGAGTTCAGTAATGGTAATGATTTTATTCGTTATTTAATTAGCCAGTCACTCCTACCTCATCACTGTAAAGTACTGTTTTTAAGTGACCAACCTGAAGCTGTTTTAGCTGATTTAGCTTTTCGCTACGTGACAACAGAAGTCATTAATAAACCAATTGATCAAAATAAACTCTTACAGCAACTAAAAGAACATGAAAACTCTACAAAACGCTTAAAATTACTGTTTAATCAACTTAGCAATGCTAACAATGAGCAAAAAGAAGCCATACTGACTCACGCACATTTTATTGGTTTAACTAGTGCACAACATAATGAAATACAGCTTATTCGTGCATCCCAACTACTAAAAATAGGACAAATAAGCCCTGCTCTGCATACAATCAAAGCAATCAACTTATCAGCGCAACAAGCCAGTGCACAACTTGCCATTAACCATTTAATTGGTGATGAAAAAAAGCTCAAGCTTACCTTATTAAAAATGCAGTCTTTAAATTTATTGGCACGTAAACAAGCGTTATATAAAGTAAAAGTATTTTTACAACACAATGATTATTACCAAAGCTTAGTCACGTTTAATCAACTCCCCGAGGTCAGTTTCAGTGCATATGAAGCACAATTAAAAAGTATTTTTATTTTTGAAATTGAAAGCCTGCCCACCAGTATCGAATATTTAGAACGTAAATTAAAAACCACCCTAGAAAACCACCATTATTTAACGATTATTTTGCTGAGTATGATGCAAACTGTCATACTTGATTACTGCTTATCAAATCATAACAACTCACTCACCGCTGAGCTCTGTAGTCAACAAATCAAAAAGATCCTCAAACAGTTATTAAATTTATCGACAGCTGATCAATACCAAGACTTACTCCCTTTTATAAAATTCGTTTTAGACTCTATTTACCTAGATCAAGATGCGCAAAAATCTGATAAAACATCATTAAACAAGCAGTTAAAACCACTTAAACTACGTGCGAATGATCATTTAAAACAGTTTTTTTGTTTAGCTGCAGCGGTATTACTACGTGATAAAGTAAGTGCTACAGAATTGTTTGATCAAAAGGTGCGGTTACATGGCATGATGGATATCAGTGCTCAAAGCATGTCTTTTGATTATTTGATGCAAAAATTATTTGATAAAATTAATCAAGATGAGGAATATAGAGCAAGCTACTACAACCAATCAGCAATTGATAAACAATTGTTAAATCATAGCTTTTTGGCACTCGAACTGTTTTCTAAAGCGCACTTTTTGGCTCCAACCAATCCGGTTTATCTCTTAAATTTACTCAATACAATGCAAGCCCTAAAACTCACTAAATTTTGGCGTTTTGAGCAACAAGATCTTCTCGCGATAGCCTATAAACTTAAAATGACCCAACCGCAGCAACAGCGTTTATTACAATTAAAACAACATGCAAAAGATCAATGCTAAGGATCAGTTTTTTACTAAGTTAAGATCATATTGCTTTTTGAGATCACTTTTTTACCCAGTAAATACAAATAGTGCTGTTTTTTTATTCGTTTTAAGTCGTTTTAAATACTAATAATGCACTTTATGATTCTTTTTTTGCTGATTTTGGGGATTATGATCTGATCGAAGTAGGTAAAATAACGATCCTTGTTAGTATAAAAGTGATCCTTATTAATAAAGATCTGATCTGAAAAGCCACTTTATACCCAATATTGACACTGAAATTACCCTAGTAGGTAAAATCTCGATCTAATAAGGCGAGAATTATCCCGCCTTATTAAAAAATATTACTTTTCAGCTATTTGCCACACCGCTACCGAGCCTGATAACTCATTACCGATGATCAATAAAGCCTTACCCGTTGGGCTATGATCGGCCGCTACAAACTTCATTCCTTCAGGCGCTAAATCACCAGATACCTCAGCGCCCTCAACTAAGCCACGATTAATAAAATAATCAACAAATTGAGCATGGTATGGATTAGTCACATCGTAGACTAACACACCGCCCATTCGCTCAAGTCCAATAAAAGCGAGGGTACGTTGCCCTACTTTACCCAATGCTAACGCTTCGGGTTCGGCGCCTTTTGCGTCAGAGCGGGTATCGCCTTCGTTAGTATCTTCATCATTATTAAACGCTTCACCATGAATAGATGCGGTGATCCGATCAATTTGATCGCCCGAATCAAACACCACAAGTCCATTACTATCCCAGATCGTAAAAGAGCGCGCACCGTAGGTATAAAGAGCTTCATAACGGCCATCTTTGTTCTTGTCACCCAATACGGTAGTGACTTTTAATCGACCTATGTCATCGTTATTATTTTTTAAATAACTAAAGTTATCAGCCAAATCGAGAGCTTTTGCTCGGATCTCATCAACATAGGCCAAGCAACCTGCATCAGCATCAAATTCCAAACCACCTTCATTTAAGCAAGTTGCTTCATCTTGGGATGCAAAAAAGTATTCACGCCCATCTCCTTCATTGGCGGTCACTAAAAATTCTGCACCTTGCCAACGGTAACTTGCAATGGTATCGGGTTGGTACATACCGTATAAACCGGGGTACTGTTTAAAGTGAATGCCGCCGTCCTTGTCTGAGGCATCAAAATCTAATTTAGCCCAATCTTTAAATCCTAACCCTTTCAATTTTAAAGTATTCGTTTGAAGATCAACAATCAGCAATGCATTATTTTCTTGTACTGTTACATAAGCCGTTTTACTGTCTTCACTGATGGTGATGTATTCAGGTTCTAAATCCATCGCAACGGTGGTATTAATCTCTTTGCCTTTAATGGTGCGCCCTGTCGGATTTGCAAATACCACTCCTTGATCCATTAACTCAGCTTGCTGATCGTTAAAACCGCTTAAACTAAGTGTGGTTGCGGTTGCAGCCGGTGCACCATTAACAATTGAAATAATTGAAATCGAGCCTTCGGGATCAATCGAATAATCACCTGCAGGCTCACCTTCGTTAGCTACTATCACTTTGCTACTATCTGGGGTAAAGGTAACCATATCAGGTAAATAGCCTACCGTTACATTTCGCAAAAACACAGGGCTATCGCCACTGATATCATAAAATGCAATTTGGCCTGCGACACCCGTTTCAGCCCAAGCCATCGCAACTGCAAGCAATTTATCATCGGATGAAATAGCAATGCTGTTGGCATCACCTGGGGTATTAAGAGAAAGATCAAGACTGATCGCAGGCAATAAATTGGTATTATTGATCACCCCTTCGTTATTTTTAACCAAGGTGACAGGGTCTAAATTGGCTGTAGCCATAATTTCAACTGTGGGTTTTAGACCTGAACTGTTAATCGCATATATCCATTGTTTACTTGCCTGATAAGCAACAACTTCAGCGGCCCCTTCTGGCGACTCGGCACTTAATACCGCTCGGCCCACTAATTGAATATCATACAAACCTGAGTTATTACTGCCTGTTGCCCCAGTTTGGCCCGTCGGCCCTGTTTGCCCTGCTGCACCGGTTTGCCCTACTGCGCCTTGTGCGCCATCTTCACCCTCAAGTGAACAACCGCTTAAAACAGTCAGTAAGCTCAACGCTAGTATCGATTTCTTATACATAACCCACATCCAAATAGTGAAAAATAAAGCCACTAGCAGACCATGTTTAAATGACGAATTTATGCCATTGATATGACAGATTTTTGGCATAAAAAAAGCCCTTGTCAGGGCTTTTTTAAAACAACGTGTTTGTTATGTGGTTTATTTAACTTTTGCAGCTAATTCGCCAGATAAATAACGTAAATGCATTTCATCAAGCGACATTGGTTTAATTTTACCTGCTTGTCCTGCAGTACCAAACGCTTCATAACGTGCAATACAGATTTCAGTCATTGCTTTGGTTGCTTCAGCTAAAAACTTACGTGGGTCGAAGTTTGAAGGGTTAAGCGCTAAATGGCGACGAATAGCACCCGTTGATGCTAAACGTAAATCGGTATCGATATTTACTTTACGTACGCCGTGTTTAATCCCTTCAACGATTTGCTCAACAGGCACACCGTAAGTTTCTGAAATTTGGCCGCCGTATTCATTTATAACCGCTAACCACTCTTGTGGGACTGACGATGAACCATGCATAACAAGGTGAGTATTTGGAATACGGGCATGGATTTCTTTGATGCGATCAATGGCTAAAATATCATCTGTTGGTGGACGGGTAAATTTATATGCACCATGTGATGTACCACATGCAATTGCTAGGGCGTCAACACCTGTACGTTTAACAAAGTCAGCCGCTTCTTCTGGATCTGTTAATAGTTGCTCTAAATCTAGTTTTCCTTCAGCACCAATACCATCTTCTTCGCCTGCTTCACCTGTTTCAAGCGAACCTAATACACCGAGTTCACCTTCAACTGATACACCACACGCATGCGCCATTTCAACTGTACGACGTGTTACATCAACATTGTATTCATAAGTCGATGGTGTTTTACCATCTGACATTAATGAACCATCCATCATCACTGATGAAAAACCTAATTGAATTGAACGCTGACAAACACCCGGTGATGTACCATGATCTTGATGCATTACCACAGGAATATGTGGCCACTCTTCAATCGCGGCTAAAATCATATGGCGAATAAAAGGGGCACCGGCATAAGCACGAGCACCAGCAGAACCTTGCACAATAACAGGACTATTTGTTCTGTCTGCCGCTTCCATGATGGCACGCATTTGCTCTTGGTTATTAACGTTAAAGGCTGGAACTCCATAACCATATTCTGCTGCATGGTCTAAAAGTTGACGCATACTAATTAAAGCCATTTTGCTTTCTCCAATATTTGATAGCGACCGAATGCTATCGGGTATGAACGGATAGATTAATTTTTTACTGACTCAATTTATGGCTTAAGTCGCAGTCTGAGCATGCCCAGACTCACCAACCCGCTTAGATATCAAAGTGAGAGAAGATACCTAAGTGGCTTAAAAAACTATTTTGCGCGTGCTTCTAACATCGCCACAGCAGGAAGTACTTTGCCTTCTAAAAACTCTAAGAATGCACCACCACCCGTTGAAATATACGATATTTGTTCTGCAACACCATATTTATCAATGGCAGCTAATGTGTCGCCACCACCAGCAATTGAAAACGCGTTAGATTCAGCAATCGCTTTTGCAATTGCCTCAGTGCCATTACCAAACTGATCAAATTCAAACACACCAACAGGGCCATTCCAAACAACCGTGCCTGCATTTTTAATGATAGTCGCTAATTGCTGCGCTGAATCAGGACCGATATCAAAAATCATGTCATCTTCTGTTACTTCAGACACATCTTTGAGTGTCGCTACAGCTGATTCTGAAAACTCTTTAGCAACAACTACATCGGTAGGAACCGGAATGTCACCATTATTTGCTTTTGCATCTGCAGTTAACTTTTGTGCTTCAACAATTAAATCGGGTTCATATAACGATTTACCAACTGGATGACCTGCCGCCGCAATAAACGTATTGGCAATCCCTCCACCAGTAACTAACTGGTCAACAATTTTAGAAAGTGAGTCGAGTACGGTTAATTTCGTCGATACTTTAGAACCACCAACAATCGCCACTAGTGGACGAGCTGGGTTATCAAGTGCTTTACCTAATGCATCTAATTCAGCCGCTAACAATGGACCTGCACAAGCAATTGGAGCAAAAACACCAACACCGTGAGTTGACGCTTGGGCGCGATGTGCAGTACCAAAAGCATCCATTACATACACATCACATAATGCAGCAAGCTGTTTTGCTAAAGTTTCATCGTCTTTACCTTCGCCTTTGTTAAAGCGAACGTTTTCAAAGACCACAACTTCATTGTCATTAACAGTTACGCCGTTTAAATAATCTTTCTCTAAACGAACCGAACAATCGAGCGCATCATTTAAATAATCAACAACAGGAGCAAGCGAAAATTCTTCATTGTATTCGCCTTCAGTTGGGCGACCTAGATGTGACATCACCATTACTTTAGCGCCTTTTTCAAGGGCTAATTTAATCGTTGGCAAAGAAGCTCGAATGCGCGCATCTGAGGTCACTTTGCCATTTTTCACTGGTACATTTAAGTCTTCACGAATTAACACGCGTTTGCCTGCTAAATCTAAATCGGCCATTTTAATGACTGACATTGTCTGCTCCTTTTTCAACTAAAATTCATTTACTAATTAGTAAACGACATACGCAATAAATTAATTTTTAACGATTATTTGGCACTCATCATCGCAAATGAAGTATCAAGCATGCGATGAGCAAAACCCCATTCGTTATCACACCAAACCAGTAACTTTACTAGACGTTTATGACTAACACGTGTTTGTGTACCATCAATAATACAAGAATGTGGATCATGATTAAAATCGACTGATACCAATGGCTCTTCGGTGTAATCTAAAATACCCGTCAACCGCCCACCCGCAGCCGCTTTAATCACTCGATTAATATCCGCTAAATCTACGTCGGTATTAAGAGTGACACTTAAATCCATTGCGGTGACATTAATAGTTGGGACTCGTACGGCAATCGCTTCAAAACGGCCATGAAATTTGGGTAAAATTCGCTCGATACCGCGAGCAAGTTTGGTATCAACAGGAATAATCGACTGACTTGCTGCGCGAGTACGGCGTAAATCGGGATGATATGCATCAATTACTTGCTGGTCATGCATTGAAGCGTGAATAGTAGTAATAGCACCAGACTCAATGCCAAAAGCATCATCAATTACTTTAATGACTGGCACGATACAATTTGTAGTACATGAACCATTCGATACAATCGTGTGCGAAGCTTGTAGCTCATCATCGTTAATGCCATAAACAATTGTGGCATCCATATCGGCATCGGCAGGTTGAGAAAAGAGTACTTTTTTGGCACCTGCAGCTAAATGAATTTGTGCGTGCTCTCGGGAATGATAAACACCGGTACATTCTAAAACCACATCCACATCAAGCTCAGCCCAAGGTAAATCAGCTGGTGATTCAAGGGCAAATAAAGCAATGCTATCGCCAGCAACATTTAAAGAATCGCCATCTAGCTGAACAGGAAATTTAAAACGACCGTGAGAGGTGTCGTATTTTAACAGGTGGGCAATTCCTTGCGGCTCGGCAAGTTCATTAATTGCGACGACTTTAAAGCGATCGTGTTGTTCGGACTCGTAAATAGCGCGTACGATATTACGACCGATGCGACCAAAACCATTTATTGCAAGTCTAATTGCCATCTAAAAAAGGGTTCCGCATGATAAAAGTAGCTAAAGCAGCAAAATCATTGTCCAAGTGCTAGTCAACACCCTAACAATAAACGACAACTTTAGATTTACAATTAATTAATGGCGCTATTGTAAACGACCCGCGCCATCTTCGATAGCGAAAATAATTAATTTTCAGATTAGAAAAACTAAGGCAATATAAATTAAGGATTCTTGGTTTATCTAAAATAAACTTTTGAATTTAAACACACCTAAAATCGATGCTTATTTCGCAATTTCATAGCTTATTTTTTGTTATAAAAAAGCCAGCAACTCGGCTGGCTTTGTAGGCTATTAAGCTATCACTTTTTAAGTTAGATTAAAAAAGTGCGATTGATTTTTCAACTATGTTTTCAACCGTAAAGCCAAAATGCTTGAATAATTCACCGGCAGGTGCAGACTCACCAAACGTTGTCATACCAATGACAGCGCCGTTTAAGCCAACATATTTGTACCAGTAATCAGCAATACCTGCTTCAATCGCGACACGGCGACTAACCGCTTTAGGCAATACAGATTCTTTGTATGCAGCATCTTGCGCTTCAAATACATCGGTTGATGGCATTGAAACTACGCGTACTTTTTTACCTTGCGCACGCAGTGCTGCTGCCGAATCTTGTGCCAGTTGCACTTCAGAACCCGTCGCAATTAAGATAATTTCTGGATTACCATCACATGACAATACATAGCCACCTTTAGCTACATTAGCTAATTGCTCAGCTGAGCGTGTTTGTTGCGCTAAATTTTGACGCGAGAAAATAAGTGTTGTTGGGCCATCCTTACGTTCAATAGCCGCTTTCCAAGCAACCGCAGATTCAACTTGGTCACATGGACGCCAGTTGTCTAAATTTGGTGTTAAACGCATGCTCGCAATTTGCTCTACAGGTTGATGGGTTGGACCATCTTCACCTAAACCAATCGAGTCATGGGTATAAACAAAAATAGCAGGTTGCTTCATTAACGCAGCCATACGCACAGCGTTACGTGCGTATTCCATAAACATAAGGAAAGTTGCGCCATAAGGAATAAATCCTTTATGTAAGGTGATGCCGTTCATAATGGCCGACATACCAAATTCACGCACACCGTAAAATACGTAATTTCCTGATGCATCATCAGCTGTGAGACCTTTAGAACCAGACCAAATCGTTAAATTTGAACCCGCTAAGTCCGCCGAACCACCCATAAACTCAGGCAGTAACGGCCCAAAGGCTTCTAAAGCATTTTGTGACGCTTTACGTGAGGCTATATTGGCTGGATTGGCTTGTAACTGCTCAATATAGGCTTTTGATTTCTCAGCCCAATCTGCTGGTAATTCGCTGTTATTACGACGAACAAATTCAGCAGCTAATTCTGGATATGCAGCTTTATAAGCGGCAAATTTTGAATTCCAGCTAGCTTCACTGTCAGCGCCTTTCACTTTGTTATCCCATGCATCATAAATATCAGCAGGAATATCAAATGGGCCATGCTCCCAGCCTAAGAATTCACGAGCCGCAGCAATTTCTGCATCGCCTAGTGGCGCACCGTGGCAATCATGGCTACCCGATTTATTCGGTGAACCAAAACCGATAATGGTTTTACAGCAAATAAGTGTTGGTTTTGTTGTTTGCGCACGGGCTTCATCAATAGCTGCACGCACCGCTTCGCTATTATGACCATCAACATTACGCACCACATGCCAGCCATATGCTTCAAAGCGCGCAGGCGTATCGTCAGTAAACCAGCCTTCAACTTCACCATCAATAGAAATACCGTTGTCATCCCAAAATGCAACCAGCTTACCTAAGCCTAATGTACCGGCTAATGAACAAGCTTCATGAGAAATACCTTCCATTAAACAACCATCACCTAAAAAGGTATATGTGTAATGATCAACAATATCATGGCCTTCACGATTAAATTGTGACGCTAATGCTTTTTCAGCAATCGCCATACCCACTGCATTTGTGATCCCTTGGCCAAGCGGGCCCGTAGTGGTCTCGATACCTGGGGCATAACCATATTCTGGATGACCAGGGGTTTTAGAATGCATTTGACGGAAATTTTTTAAATCGTCAATTGAAAGCTCATAACCACTTAAATGTAAAAGAGAATAAATTAGCATTGAACCGTGGCCGTTAGAGAGAATAAATCGATCTCTATCTACCCACTCTGGATTTGTTGGGCTGTGCTTTAGATAATCGCGCCATAGTACTTCTGCGATATCAGCCATGCCCATCGGGGCTCCAGGGTGGCCTGAGTTGGCCTTTTGTACTGCGTCCATTGATAAGACACGAATTGCGTTAGCAAGTTCTTTGCGAGACGGCATGAATTCTCCTACCTTTAAGTGTGTTTGCGCTGGTTGTAAGTCCCAATTAGTTTGGGTATGAAGCTATTCTTACTTATTAAACCAGTGGGAGCAATGAAAAAACCAGCAATAATAAGGCTTGTTTGTTACTTTCTAATAACAATATGGTCTGAATATTTTAATTTGGCCATCTAGGCGTAAAACAACTATGAAAAAAAGTCACTTTCATATAAAATACGCCCCTTGATTTTTTAAGCGCAATTTACCACCTACGTGGGCGCGATTTTTGTGAGTATTAATAAAATGGCAAGACATTTATTTACTTCTGAATCTGTATCTGAAGGTCATCCGGATAAAATCGCGGACCAGATTTCTGATGCGGTTCTAGATGCAATCTTAGAACAAGACCCTAAAGCACGCGTAGCCTGCGAAACATACGTAAAAACAGGTATGGTGATGGTAGGTGGCGAAATCACTACTAGTGCTTGGGTTGATATCGAAGAGTTAACACGTAAAACAGTACGTGAAATTGGTTACACGCATTCTGATATGGGTTTTGATGCCGACTCTTGTGCTATTTTAAATACTATCGGCAAGCAATCTCCTGATATTAACCAAGGTGTTGATCGTAAGAGCCCTGAAGAACAAGGCGCTGGCGATCAAGGTTTAATGTTTGGTTATGCATGTAATGAAACCGAAGTATTAATGCCTGCTCCTATTACATATTCTCATCGCTTAGTTCAACGTCAAGCGCAAGTTCGTAAAGACGGTACATTACCGTGGTTACGCCCTGACGCTAAATCACAAGTTACTTTTGCTTATGAAAATGGCAAACCAGTTGCAATTGATGCAGTTGTATTATCAACGCAGCACTGTGATTCGATTGCTCAAGCTGATTTAGTTGAAGCTGTGATGGAAACGATTATTAAGCCGGTACTACCTGCTGAATTAATCAGTAAAGCAACTAAGTTTTTTATTAACCCTACAGGTCGCTTTGTAATTGGTGGTCCTATGGGTGACTGTGGTTTAACTGGCCGTAAAATCATCGTAGATACATACGGTGGTATGGCACGTCACGGCGGTGGGGCTTTCTCTGGTAAAGATCCATCAAAAGTTGACCGTTCAGCAGCATATGCAGCACGTTATGTAGCTAAAAACATTGTTGCCGCGGGTCTTGCTGACAAATGTGAATTACAAGTGTCTTATGCGATTGGTGTGGCTGAGCCAACTTCTATCAGCGTTGAAACATTTGGCACAAGCAAACTTGATGAGTCACGTTTAATTGAACTAATCCGTGCGCATTTTGACTTACGCCCATACGGTTTAATTCAAATGCTTGATTTAGAACGCCCAATCTACTTGCCAACTGCAGCATACGGACACTTTGGTCGTGAAGAATTCCCGTGGGAAAAAACAGATAAAGCCGAAGCACTTCGTGCAGCAGCTGGTCTGTAATTAACTAATATTAACTTAGTTAAATAATAAAAAAGGCGCCTAGCGCCTTTTTTATTGCAACCGAGACCGTATATTAACAAACGTTTTCTGCGCACTTTTTAAAACCATTTTATTCACCAGCCAGCTAGGGGCGATGCCATTGGGATCAGCAAATGCGTGATATTCAATCTCAATAGTATTGTCCGACAAAGCTTTAACCTGCCAATGAGCGCGTACATCTTTAATACGGACTGTCTGATCCGACATGCGCTGATTTTGATACCCTTTAAGTAATTGATGCTGATCTGTAATATCAAAAGCAAAGCTGCCATCAGCTTGCGTATAATAATTAGAATAAGTCAGCATATCTCTATTTTTGAGCGGCCAAGGCGCCGAGAATTGAGTATAAACAATAAACTCGCGCTCACTTGGTTGAGCAAGCACTTCTACTTTTACCACTCGATCAATCCAAAGAGGTGCATTTTCGGTATCATGTAACAACGCAACAAACGCAGAAGGAGTCCCTGTAGAGACCATATGCGCTTTAATCTTTACTAAGCCTGATTCAGTTTCTTGTTGAAATAAATCAACCCCTTGCTTACTACTCACCCACTTCCAGTCAGTCTGTTCAGCTAAAGCAACAGAGCACATTACAGTGATGTAAAACGCTCCGATTACTTTAAGCACTTTAGTTAGCGCCAATACGGTATTTGCTTCAAAGTCACTTGACGACTCTGCTCCATCGCAGCAACTAAATTATCTGTTTTTTGTGTTAACCAAATTTTAATATTGGCTAATTCCTCATCAGATTGCTGTTCAGACAAGCGCTGTAAATAATTTAAAGTACTCAATTCATCAATCCCTTCAATGATATCGAACCAAGGGCTACGATATTCGTCACGTTTAGGTGATGAAAAAAGCGAGCCTAAACACGCGCCACTGAGCAAATTTCGTTGCAACGCTTGTTTGTGTGCTAAATAGTCCTCAGCACTGAGAGTATGCTCAAGGGGCATCAAGGTTTGCATTTCTCGCCAATCTTTTTCAAATAAATCAGCGGCAATATCGACAACTTTTAATTCTGCTGCTTGCACACTGTGTGCTGACCATGTATTACGCCATGATTTATCAACTAAAAAAGTAGTTAAGGATAAAATTAAATTATTGTATCGAGGTGATTGAAATATGGCTTTAATTGAGCGAATACGAGGGCGATTTTCACGAATCTCGTCAATCACAGCGCTTAAGCTTGGCGCTTTGCTTATTTTTTTATAATACGCATGCTTTTTAGAGGTAAAAGTCTTTATTTGTATCGCACCTTCTACCCACGAAAAAGTCTGCGCGAGCCATTTTAACTCTTGGCGTAAATGCTCTGTAGTCGACTTATCGACTATCGCTTCGAATAAACACAAGGTATGGCGGATAAGCGCTACGCCATCCATCATTAACTTAAGCGTTTTAAATTTTGCGTCTTCGAAATAACATTGCTCATGCTTTTGCACAAAACGAATACCATAATTTAAACAAGCGATTAAGGCTTGCTCTTGCGTCATTTCATCAGATAAAGGAACGTAATTGATGTAATTATCGGCTTTTAATGGCTTATGATCAGCCAACATATACCCACGCGCCGCTTTGCTATACAAACCTAATCGCACTTCAGAGCAAGCAATTAACTGTTTAGCTAGGGCAAAAATATCACTGCGATGGCCTTTTTTAAGCTCCATCTCAACTTCACAGATCCCGACATACTGGCTACTTGCACTCACTTGCCCTTTATCTACTACAACCTCAATCTCTGAGCCATTTTCAGTTTCAACTAACCAAGTGCGGCGAATAAAGTTAGTACTAAAAATAGGATAGAGACTTTGATTAATCGCACTTATTTGCATGCCATGAGGCCAAATATTAGCAGGAAAAGCCTCAAGATCTGGGCGGTTTCCGCTAAGAGCAACATTGTATTCAGGACGTTGATGTAAGCCACCGACTACTTCACCGGCTAATTTTATCGTTTGCTCACATTCACCATCACAACAGCGAGTACGCAATCCTATATCAAGCGCGCGTAACTCACGGTTTGGAGTATCAAAATACGCATTAAGTAAATTACGTGCGGGGAAATTTGTTATTCTCTTACCAAACTGAGTAATAAGTCCCGGAATGTGGGCGATAACGGTATCTGAAACAAGGAATTTCAGTTCTATCTCTGTATCCATAGAGGTTAGATAGCTTTTAAGGTAATTAATTGAGCGTCCAAAATAAACCATCCCCCCCATTCAATGCAAATTTTTTACTTATTTTACCTATAAAGGAAGCTCTTTGATTGAGATGCTTGCTATTACTTGAGTAAATTCATACTATTTGTCGGCAAATAATCATAATTAATAATCAAAGGTTTGGGGATGTTTAAACAATTTTTACTCACCGCAGGGCTGCTCATCACCACAATGAGTATCAGTGCAGAAACGACTGAACAACCAACTCCCAATAACGATACTATCCAAACTGGCTATATCATCGATGATTTGTACATCTATATGCATGCGGGTGCAGGTAAAAACTTTAGAATTATCGGCTCTATCAATGCAGGTAGCCCACTTGAATTGATCACCGAGCAAGATGGCTACACCCAAGTAAAAGATGATAAAGGCCGAACTGGTTGGGTTGATCAACGTTTTGTGACTAAAAAAAGTGGTTTAACCATTGAAAATCAATTATTGAAAGATAAAGTCGCTGAACTAGAAAATAATTTACAACTTCAAAGCGAACAATTACCCGAGTTACAACAACAAAATTCAATGTTGAATGATGAAATTGCCCAATTGATTAAAAAGCTTTCAATTGCCAAGCAACAAAGTACACAACAAACAGCTATTGTTGCTAATAATACGGAAAAAGAGAAACAAGAACTGCTCATGTACGGCGCAGCTATTGGCTTTACTGGTTTATTATTTGGGATCATCATCACGTTAGTATTATCACGCCGTAAACGCTACGATGGTTGGGCCTAAGGAAATGATTTAATCCAAAAACATCGATTTCAGCTTTGATTTATAAATCACCACCCTGATACTGAATTAACAAAAAAAGCACCCTCAGGTGCTTTTTTGTTTTAAATAATGGGGATTAAATTATTAGACCACTGTCTTTTTTAACATTTTCAATAATCATATACGTGTAATTTGTTGCCACACCTGGAATGTCCACCAGCTTACCAAGCACTTCGCGGTATTCACTCATATCTGACACTCGAATTTTAAGCAAGTAATCAAATCCACCCGCCACCATATCGCACTCCGCAACTTGTGGAATAGACAAAACATGCTGTTTAAAATGCTTAAACACTGTTGTGGTTGATTTTTCTAAAGTAATCTGAACATGCGCCATTAAGCCTTGGTTGAGTTTTTCAGCATTTAGCATGGCGCGATAACCATCAATGAAGCCATCTTTCTCAAGGCGCTTTACCCTGTCAAGACAAGGACTTGGGCTCAAATTGACTTCTTTGGCTAAATTAACATTCGATAATCTACCGTTTTGTTGCAAAGCATCTAGAATTGCTAAATCAATTCTATCGAGTTGGCGATTTGGTTTAGTTTGGCTCATGGCAGTATTTTATGCGGTTTAACCCCTGTTTGTGCTCGCTAATTTACGGTATTTAGCCAAAATTAACCAGCATATTCTGCTGTATATTATATAGAATGCTGCTCTATTTTGTTTGGCTCCATCTTGTTTGGCTCCATTTTGTTTTGAGGGTTTGCAATGCTTTACAATGACGATTTAACAACACAGTGTCCTATCAGACAAAAAATCCGTGATTTTTATCGTATCGATGAAAACGAAGTGATTGATTACATCTTACCTTTAGCTGAAGTTGGTGTAACAGCCCGTAGCCGCGCATGGGAACGTGCCCGTCAAATCGTGGTGAATATCCGTGAAGATCAAGCAGGTCAAGGCGGTGTGGACGCATTATTAAACGAGTTTTCACTTTCTTCTGAAGAAGGTGTTGTTTTAATGTGTTTAGCCGAAGCATTACTTCGCGTACCAGATAAAGAAACTCAAGAAAGTTTAATTCGCGACAAACTTGCTCACGGTGATTGGAGCTCGCATTTAGGTAATAGTGAATCAATCTTTGTAAATGCATCAAGTTGGGGCTTATTATTCACTGGTAAAATGGTGAATTACTCTGATAAAAATAAAGACGAACAATTTGGTATTTTGAAAAAAACCCTAGGCCGTCTTGGCGAGCCTGTGATCCGTAAATCTGTACAATTTGCCATGAAAATCATGGGTAAGCAGTTTGTAATGGGTCGAACTATCGATGAAGCAATTGAACGCGCGATCGATAAAGAAGAAAAAGGTTACGTCTATTCATACGACATGCTGGGCGAAGGTGCGCGCACCATGGCTGATGCAGATCGTTACTATCAAAGCTATATCAATGCGATCCATGCCATTGGTAAAGCAGCAAATGGCCGTGGCCCAATTAAAAGCCCTGGCATTTCAGTAAAATTATCAGCCATTCATCCACGTTATGAGTTCACTCATAAAGAACGCGTAATGAATGAACTTGTGCCAAAACTAAAAGCACTTGCTCTTGCTGCAAAAGATTACGACATCGGTTTTACTGTTGATGCTGAAGAAGCAGAACGTTTAGATATATCACTTGATGTTATCGAAGCAGTATTTTCAGACCCTGCACTTGGCAACTGGAACGGCTTTGGTTTAGCGGTTCAGGCCTATCAAAAGCGTGCTACTTTCGTAATCGAATGGTTAATCGACCTTGCACACCGTGTTGGTCGTAAAATGATGGTTCGTTTAGTAAAAGGTGCTTATTGGGATAGCGAAATTAAAAACACCCAAAAAGAAGGCCTTGATCACTTCCCTGTGTTTACTCGTAAAGCAACTACAGACGTATCATACAAAGCGTGTGCGATTAAATTAATGGCGGCACGTGATGTTATTTTCCCACAATTTGCGACTCACAATGCGTACACCGCGGCCACTATTTTAGAAGTTGCACAAGGTGACAGCCAAGGTTTTGAATTCCAACGCTTACACGGCATGGGTGAATCACTTTACGACCAAATCGTAACGCAAGATGAAGTGCAGTGCCGAGTTTATGCACCTGTTGGTCAACATGAAGATTTACTAGCATATTTAGTACGTCGTTTACTTGAAAATGGTGCTAACTCATCATTTGTAAATGCAATTGTTGATGACAGCAAACCAGTTGAATCTCTATTGCCAGATCCAGTAGAAACACTGCAAGGGCTCAGCAATAAATACAACTCGCAAATCACGTTACCACTTGATATTTTTGGTGCCGAGCGCGCCAATTCTAAAGGGTTAGATTTAACTGACATCAACCACATCACGCCATTTAAAGCCAATTTAGACAAGTGGCTTGCTGATAATTTAATTAGCGAAGCACAATTGCCTGAAGGTGCACAAGCGGTTAAAAACCCTGCAAACCATAATGAAATCATTGGCCATATTTCATTGCAAAATGAAGAGCAAATGCGTCAACTGATTGAAAAATCAGAATCAGCCTTAACTAGCTGGTCAACGACTAGCGTCAAAGATCGTGCTGATATTCTTCGTAAAACAGCCGATATTTTAGAGCGCCATCGTGATGAACTGATTGCGTTATGTATCAAAGAAGCCGGTAAAATTGCCAAAGACGGCGTTGATGAAGTACGCGAAGCAGTTGATTTTTGTCGCTACTATGCTGCACGCGCCGAAGAGCTTGCTAAAGATGAGCGCTTTGAAGCCCGTGGTGTGATTTTATGTATCAGCCCATGGAACTTCCCTCTTGCCATTTTCTTAGGCCAAGTTGCTGCGGCGATTGTGACAGGTAATACCGTTATCGCAAAACCTGCAGAGCAAACAAGCTTAATCGCTTTACGTGCTATCGAACTAATGCAAACTGTTGGTTTACCAAAAGATGTAGTTCAAGCCGTTATTGCTCGTGGTTCAGAAGTAGGCAAGGTTATTGTGCCAGACCCACGCATTCAAGCTGTCATGTTCACTGGTTCAACAGAAACAGGCACACGCATTTCACAAACGTTAGCGCAACGTGAAGACATCCAAGTACCATTGATTGCCGAAACGGGCGGTCAAAACTGTATGATTGTTGATTCAACCGCATTACCTGAGCAAGTAGTAGACGATGTTGTATCATCAGGCTTCCAAAGTGCCGGTCAACGCTGTTCTGCACTGCGTGTATTATTTATTCAAGATGATATTGCCGATAAAGTTATTCGCATGATCAAAGGCGCAATGGCTGAACTACACCTTGGCGATCCTGCGTTGTTATCAACCGATATCGGCCCAGTAATCGACCAAAAAGCATTAAACGCCTTAAATGAACACGTTGAATACTTAAAAGGTCGCTCAACTTTACATTACCAATGTGAATTACCACAGATGGGCGACACGGGTCATTATTTCTTTGCCCCTCGTTTATACGAGATCAGCGACTTATCCGTGCTGAAAAAAGAAGTATTTGGTCCGTGTGTTCATGTTATTCGCTTTAAAGCCGACCAACTTGATAACGTGATTGACCAAGTTAATGCGACTGGCTTTGGTTTAACCATGGGCATTCATACACGTATTGAAGCGCGCGCTGAATACTTAGCCAAAATGTCACGTGCCGGTAACGTCTACATCAATCGTAATATGATTGGTGCCGTTGTTGGTGTACAACCTTTTGGTGGCCGAGGTTTATCTGGTACAGGTCCAAAAGCTGGTGGTCCAAACTATTTAACCCGTTTAGTGAAAGAAAAAGCATCACCAACTAACGTACAAATGACAAACTTAAGTGCTGATGAGCTTGAAACGCATAACTTCCCAGGTGCAGCAGAGCAAGTTAATCAATTGATGGCGAAATCGTTACGCGATGAAAAAATTTGGCGTAAAACACCGCTAAACGATCGTATTTCGGTGGTACGTCAATTGTTAGCTAAAGTAGCAACGGTTGATATCGTGAATGAATTAGCTGATGACTTAGCATTAACGCTATCTGATGCGCGCTCACAGTTAAACCGTGTTGAAAAACGCATGAAAAAAGCGATTGTACTTCCTGGACCAACAGGCGAGTCAAATATCCTTTATTTAGAGCCGCGCGGTTGTGTAGTGTGTTATGCAGATAAAAGCACCTCGTTTAACTTCTGGGTTCTTTCTATTATCACAGCTCTAGCTGCAGGTAATACGGTTATCACAGTAGCATCTGAGCTGTTTTATGACGAAGCACAAGCCTTTAGAGATAAGTTTATTTCAACAGGTGTGGCTGAGGGTGTATTCCAAGTTGCAAAACCAAACCAGTTACAAGCTATTTTGGCTCATACCCATTTAGCAGGTGCTGTAGTTGCAGCGCGTTCATCACGTTTAGGCTACTTTAGTAAGCAGTTAGCTGCGCGTAGTGGTGCTATTTTACCAGTGATCAGCAGTGAATATTACGATACCTTAATTTCTCGTTTAATTACCGAGAAAACCATTAGCATCGATACCACAGCATCAGGCGGTAATACATCGCTAATGACGCTTGCGGTTGATGACGACCAATAAGCATTCATGTTTATTTATAAGTAAACTCATAAAGGGCATCACTGATGCCCTTTTTACTTTTTTATGTGCCACCGGCTAGGTTTATCGCTTTTTTGTTGCTAGTTTTAAAGCATACACCTTTCACAATGTTGTCATGTAATGCTAAAAAAAATCCCAGTCTCAGAGCTTACCCCAGGAATGTACGTTAATGGCGTAACCAAGCAACATGGTTCATTCAAAATTAAAAATCAAGGGGTAGTAAGAACTCAAGCTGCGATCGACAAGCTCATTAAAGCTGGTATTTTAGAGATTGAAATTGATCCCGATAAAGCCCTTATCAAACCAGATACCCCTTCAGAAAAAGCACCCGATAGCCATACAACAATTAAATCCACTTACGATCCAACAGCCATTACAGCGGCATTTGATGATGAAATAAATAAAGCCGAAAAACTCTATACCGAAGCTAAATCACTCCAACAACAAGCATTCGATAGCATTAAAGCCAACCGTAAAATAGAAATCGGCCCGTTTGAAGACGTAGCACAAGGATTTATTGATTCAATTTTTCGTAACCAAGATGCACTTGCTTGCATGACCCGTATTCGCGAAAAAGATGCCTATTTATTAGAGCACTCGATTAATGTATCCGTTTTAATGACCATTTTTGCAAAGCACCTGCTGCTTGAGCCTGAGGTCATTCATCAACTTGCAACCGGCGCATTGCTGCATGATATTGGCAAAATAAAAATCCAAGACGAGGTACTAAACAAGCCCGGAAAATTCACAGACGATGAATTTAAGCAAATGAGAAATCATGCGTTATATAGTAAGGAAATATTAGAAGAGGCAGGGCTTTCTGGACTTGCGGTCGATATTGCAGCCTACCACCATGAACGGCTTGATGGTAAAGGCTATCCTTTTGGCTTAAGCGGTGACGCCATTGCACAGCATGTTCGCATGATAACCATTGTTGATGTATATGATGCCCTCACTGCAAAACGGGTTTACAAAGAGGGCATGAATCCCATTCAGGCCTTTAAAATAATGAAAGATGATTGCCCTGCTTGCTTTGATACTGAGCTTGTAAATCAATTTATTAAATGTATTGGTATCTACCCTGTTGGCACCTTAGTAAAACTCAAAAGCCAAAAGCTAGGTATAGTCACTCGCAGTAATTTTCAAAACCCGCTACAACCTTGGGTTAAAGTATTCTACAGCGCCAAACATCAACATCATACAGAAGTAAAAGATCTTAATTTGGCAGATAAATATGCCTCAGATGAGTTAGAATCTGGCATCAAACCAGAAGAGTTTGGTATTGATTTAATGAGGTTTTTTAAAAACTCGATTTTAAGTTAATTTTTACGGTAAGTTATGAGTCAGTTACAACGCATTTCAATTACAAAACTAACAGTTGGTTGCTATGTTGAGGGTGTCAGCAAGCAGATAGGTAATGTACGTTTAGCGCAAACAGGTTGGGTGCGAAATCAAAAATCGATTGATGATTTGAAAAAAAAAGGGGTAATTGAAGTTATCATTGATTGCTCTAAAGAAATCCAAAGTACTGAAGCAGAACCTCTCGCAGAAAAAGATGACCAACCCACAATAACAACAAAAATAATTAGTTTTAACAGTGAGTTCGAGCAAGCACATCAACTTTTTACTCAACTAGAAAAAGCCATGTTAGATATCGAGCAACGTGTTATCTCTTTTCAACCTATCAATATTTGGCAACTAGAACAGCTAATTCCCCCAATCTTAGATTCAGTCAAGCGAAATCCAGGGTGTTTATTGTGCATCACTAAAATAAAAACAACACCCAATAGCATTATAGGCCACAGCATGCGGGTGGCAATCCTCATTGCAACCACCCACCATTTAGTGACACAAAAACACGATGATATTATCTGTTTAATTCTCTGTGCCCTGTTACATGACCTAGGGAAATACAAACTTTCAGAGCAATTTAAAAAACAAGATCATCTACTTAACAGCTATTTAAGATTACAACGTCATAAATATTGCCAATTAACCCTGCAAATATTATCAAATAGCGGAGGAGCACCAGATGACACGCTGCAACTGTGCCAATATCAGTTAGCTAATCTAACGACCGACTCATTAACGCAGATAGAGCTACCCGCTGCACTGCATAAAATGTTAGAGCTTTTTTTCATTTGCGATACTTTTGATAGCTTAACATCGGGCTTTGAAGGTGAAAAAAGCATTTCGAGTAAAGGATGTTATCAGTACCTAATTAAAAAATCGCCGCAACAATTTAACAATACACTCATAAAACGCGTTATTAAACAGCTTGGAATTTACCCAGCAGGATTTTTGGTACAACTTGAGTCAGGAAAACTGGGGTATATCAAAGGTTTTAAAGATAACAGTACATCAACGCCACTGATCCATTGCTTTTACAATGTAAAATCAAAGCGTTGCATTAACATTCATGAAGTCGTACTCACTGCAGATTTAAGTGATGATAAAATTGCAGCAAACGTCCAAGCATCGCAGTTTAACCTTGATTTGGCCTCACATTTATCATCACTCTAGCCTCTGTTATTCTCGCCAATCTTGTAGCGCGCTTAAGCTAAACTTATAACCAGCCATACTCAGCACCGTTTGTTCTGGCGCTATTTCTAATACCGTTATTCCCGATAACGCATCACCTTCGTATAAAGAGCGGTTATTGAGTTTAATCCAACGTTTTTTTACGTCTGTTGCGTAAATATGTGCCTGATATCGAATAGGTGGGATTTGCTGGGCAATCACATCTGGTAATAACTCAATCGGTTGCACGAGCGAAGACGACTGACTCCCTTGAGTGACTTCATATTCTATGAGTGTCTCGGTTTGCGCAACCGCTTTGGCAAAGGCAGCTTTTAATTCATCGGGGACAGCATTGAGAGCAGCATCTTGCTCTTTTTGAGCGGTTAAATCTAATGGCTTACCCACTACTTTATATTGGCTGTAATCAATTTCATCAGCAGCGCTTGAGTCATGTTGAGTTTCAAACGTGTTTGCTAATTTAGGCTCATCATGCGTTTTTTCCACAATCATTTTACTTTCAATGCTCGGTGCAGCAACAACCGGATTTACTGGGCTAGATTCAATTTGCACAGGCGGTAAATTAGCTTTTTCTTGCGCCAACTTCAGCGCGCTTTGGTCATATTGATAACTTTGGTACCACTTACCACTCAAAAACCCCACGATCAACGCCAAAACAAGCGCTAAAACTAATACTAGACGTCGATAAAATTTTAACGACTGTTGCTCAGAGTAATGTAATTGCGCCGCCATGCCTACATTGGCCGATGCCGCACCATTTTGTTGATTCTCTTGCTTTAATGCATCTAATAAATACGACATAACAACCTTTTAATTAAAAAACATACGATAAGGCAAAACCACTTAAAAGCATTGCTGCACCTGCAAGCCACCAAAGCCATTGAGTACCACTGCATGATACTGTTTGATCTGTTACTTGATCAGGCAACACCTCTGCTGCAGCCTTTTTAACAACGGCTTTAGTCACTAATGGATATTGATTAGAAAACGCCCCCATCAGCGCCCGATCACATAACAAATTGATTAATCTTGGGATCCCAGCGGTTAATTGATGAATTAACTTAATCGAGCCTATTTCAAATAACTGAGTTTGGCCACCGGCTTTAAAAATACGATGCTGGATATAAGCAAACACTTGCGACTCATTTAATGGCAGCAAATGATAACGCGCAGTAATGCGCTGTGCTAGTTGCCGTAAGTCATTGCGTTTTAATAGCTGTTGCAATTCTGGTTGGCCCACCAAAATTATTTGCAACAATTTTTTGGTATTCGTTTCTAAATTCGTCAACAATCGTAACTGCTCTAATACTGCCGCTGATAGATGCTGCGCTTCATCAATAATCAACAAAGTATGGCCATTTGCTTGATGATTTTTCAGCAGGTGCTTTTTTATTTTATCGGTTAAATCTTTTAAACTTGTTTCTGATTTTTTATAACGAATATTCAATTCATCACAAATACTCGCCAACAACTCAAGTTCATTTAGAGCTGGGTTTAAAATAAAAGCAACTTGTGTTGAATCTGATAGTTGCTCTAGCATACAACGAGTCACAGTTGTTTTCCCGGTGCCAACTTCTCCCGTTAATAATACAAATCCACCTGCATCACCAAGACCAAATGTTAAATGAGCCAGCGCCTCTTTATGGCGCTCGCTTAAAAACAAATACTCGGGGTTAGGCGCTATTGAAAACGGCTTTTCGCTTAATCCAAAATAGCTTAAATACACCTAAACTGTTCCTGTGTCACAAAATTCGCCCTTATAATGGCACAAATAAACATCGAGTAAAATCACTCACCAAAATTACAGCCTTCTGTTGCTATGTTAAACTAGCAGCCTGATCCAAAAGTGAACATTATCATGCAAATTTATTTAGTCGGTGGCGCCGTACGAGATGGGCTACTAGGCCGCCCTATATTAGAACGCGATTTTGTTGTTGTCGGCACGACCGCAGAACAAATGTTAGCCAAAGGTTATACGCAAGTAGGCAAAGACTTTCCGGTTTTTTTACACCCAAAAACCAAAGAGGAATATGCCCTAGCACGTACCGAACGCAAACAAGGCCAAGGCTACACAGGTTTTATTTGTGATTTTAATCCCAATGTCACGCTTGAAGAAGATTTAATTCGCCGCGACTTAACCGTCAATGCCATCGCACAAGCACCTGATGGCCAACTGATTGATCCCTATAATGGGCAAGCTGATTTAAACAATCGTATTTTACGCCATGTTAGCGGTGCATTTGCCGAAGATCCGCTGCGTATTTTACGAGTTGCCCGCTTTGCCGCCCGTTATCATTATTTAGGTTTTACCGTCGCACCAGAAACCATCACTTTAATGCAAAATATGGTGGCCCAAGATGAGCTAAACACCTTAACGGTAGAACGAGTTTGGATTGAGTGGGAAAAGTCATTAAATGATGGCGCCTTTGCAACATTTTTAACCGTACTGCAACAGGTCAATGCACTTACTGAGCTGTGCCCAAACTTAGCGCAAGTGTGGAGCACACAAACGGCCTGTGATTTACAACAACAACATGATTACGCCAAACACCATCAATTAGCAACGCCCGAAATTTTATTTTGCCAAGTTGCACTGCTGTTGAATGAACCTAATTTGGCAAAACTCAAACAAGATTTAAAACTACCCAATAGCTTTGCTGACCTAGCCCAATTGAGCATTCGCTTTAACCCTTTATTTATGCAGCCAAAACTATGCGCAAGTGAAATACTGGCTTGTTTTAATGCATTAGATTTATGGCGACGCCCAGAGCGCCTAACAGCGCTATTAGCGGTATTTGAATGTCATTTTGGCGAGAAAAGTAAACATCAACTCACCCTTGAAAATACCGCACAACAAGCAAGTAGCATTAACGCACAAACGTTTATCAAACAAGGCATTACTGGGGCAGCCATTAAACCCGCAATGGAACAAGCCCGCTTAACAGCCATTGCAGCCGCTTTAGGTTAAGCGCTAAGCTTAAAAACTCAGATTGGTTACTTGCTTGGCAACTATGTAAGCGACCATAAAAAACACCAATTAGCTCACAAGGAAGTTAATCTTTAAAATACAATGAGTTAACCTAAATATTGGGGGGGGGTAAAAGCTTACTTCATGTAATTTTTATAACAATAATGGCTTGACGAGATTACTTTTGGCGGATTAACATCCCCACCGTCCCCACAACCACACCAAGGAATGGCCGTGTCGTTATTTAGAAAGGAAGCTCTATCCCATCAAAGTGCGCGTTTAACAGGCGCCATTACTTTAGCTCAACCCTTATCTATTAAGCTAACGGCGTTAATTTTAGTATCGGTTGCTATCGCCATTATCACTTTTTTATTCACTGCTGAATACTCACGTAAAGAAACCGTGCGCGGTTTTTTAATGCCCAATAAAGGCGTCATCAAAAGTTTTGCCACACAAGGCGGTACTATCGACAGTCTGCTGGTAAACGAAGGCGACGTCGTTGAAAAAGGCCAAGCCTTAGCAACGTTGATTATTCATCAAAATAACGCCGATGGTTTAAGCTTAAGTAGCAAATTACAAAAGCAATTAACCTCACAATTAACATTGCTCGATGAAGAAATAACGCAATATCAAACCATTCAAGGTAAAGAAAGCCAAAACTTAGCCAGCAAAGCGATAGCGTTAAAGAGCGAAAAGGTCGCACTCGAAAACCAACTAACGCTTGCGAACGAAACGTTATCACTGTTAGTGGCACAACAAAAAGATGCTGACAAGCTACACAATAATGGTGTTATTTCGAAATTTGAAAAAGAAAACCAACAACAAGCATTGCTTGAAGCCAAGCAAGCAAAACAAAACATTGCTCGCTTACTGCTTCAGCAAAACAATCAAATTAATCAAATTAATCAAACCAGTTTTGATGCAGCAAATTTACCTCAGCAATATACACTGCGCATTAATGGCTTATTGCGTGAAAAAGCCGTTATCGAAAATCAATTAGCGCAAGTGAAAAACAACCACAGCTACACAATAACCGCCAGCCATGCAGGCACAGTGACGGGTATTCAAGTGGTTGCAGGTGAAACGCTCTCACCTGCCAAAGCACAATCAACCCCACTGCTGCATATTTTACCTGAGGGTTCCGAATTGGTTGCCGAATTATTATTGCCCACCCGCAGCGTAGGTTTTATCGCCAAAGGCCAAATATCCCGCCTACGTTTTGATGCCTTCCTGTTGTGGTTGAATTAGCAGGACACTTTAATAAAGGAATATAATGCCATTATTGAGGTGAATATGACTAAACGAATAAATAAGCAGTATCCAAACGATTTTAAACAAGAAGCAGTGGCTTTGGTGCTTGAGCAAGGTTACACAATAGTTCAAGCAGCCGCTTCTTTAGGTATCACAGATAAAATCCTTTACAGCTGGGTTTCTAAACACAAAAAGCAGGCACAAGGTGATACCTTATCTGTCGATGAACGCACCGAACTTATGCTGTTACGCAAAGAGAATAAACGCTTATTAATGGAGCGTGAAATCCTAAAAAAGGCCAGCGCCTTCTTTGCGAAAGAAATGAAGTAAGGTACTCATTTATCAAGACTCTTGTGTCGAAATATCCTACTTCGATGGCGTGCAAAGTGATGCAGGTCAGTACATCAGCGTATTACGTTTGGCTTAAAAGTCCTGGTGAGCTTATCACTGCCGATACACTCGCATTGTTTCGTCGAGCTAAAGCATTATTCAAGGCCAGTCGGAACAGCCTAGGTAGTCGAGAGTTAGCTAAAGCGCTACGCAAAGAAGGGTTTAGTATCACACGTTATCGCACCATTAAGTTAATGGCGCGACTGAAGCTGCATGTGACGCAACGTCTGGCTTATAAGGTCACCACAAAGCGTAAGCACAGTGAGAGTGTGGCTGACAATTTGCTTAATATGAATTTTAATCCTGTGGGGCCAAACCAAGTTTGGGCAGGTGATGTGAGCTATCTTAAAACAGGCGAAGGTTGGCTGTATCTCGCAGTGGTAATGGATTTGTATTCTCGCAGAATCGTCGGCTGGAACATATCTAAGCGAATGACGCGAAGCTTAGTGGAGAAAGCATTTTTAAAGGCTTACAACTTGCGCAAACCACCTAAAGGCTTGGTGTTTCATAGCGATAGAGGTTCGCAATATACCAGTAAAGGTTATCGACGTTTATTAAAACAATTGGGCTGTCGAGCAAGTATGGGTGATGTGGGAGCATGTTGGGACAATGCTGTTGTAGAGCGATTTTTTGGTAGTTTAAAGCATGACTGGTTGTTAAAAGTACCACAGCCAACCCGTCAACATATGCGTGATGATGTGGCGGAATATATGAAATATTACAATGTAGAACGACTGCATTCGGCAAATGCTGATCAGTCACCGATAGATTTTGAAATCTCTTTTAGAAAAGTGTCCGGTTGGAGTTGACCAGAACATCCCTTATCAACGATTTGGTTTTATTGAAAGTGAAATCACTCGCATAGATCGCGCACTTATTGCACCCAATGAAGTGCAACTGCCAATAGCACTGCAAGAACCCGTTTATCGTTTGCGGGCAAAATTAAACACACAGCAAATGCAAGCCTACGGTCAAGCGTTTGAGCTAAAAAGCGGTATGTTATTTGAGGCAGATATTATGCTCGAACAACGCACTTTAATTGAATGGTTATTAGAGCCACTGTATAGCCTGAAAGGGCGGGTAAGCTAACTGTGTAGGTCGGAATTCATTCCGAAAACCAGTTAAAATTCATCTGTTTAGTTTGCTGTAATCAGCAAGACTCACCAGAGAATAGAGTGGCTGACTTTAGTCAAACTTTAGCGAGAACAACTAAAGCAAGCCTATTAATCGCTCACCTTCATAGTAAAGGTTGAGCGTATTAACAACCCGATGACTTAACTAAAAGTATCGGATTTATGGAGTATAACAGTATGCGTGAATTAAGCGTAAATGAAATTGAACAAGTTAGTGGTGGTAATGGCTGCACTTACGACAGTAAAAACTACTCTAACGGTTCAAGAAAAAAGCAAGAAGGTAAAGTGATGGTATGTACAGATGGTAAGTGGGTAGCGGAAAAAAGTAAGGTTGATAAATTATGAGAGTAATATACATATTACTTAGCATTCTAACGATTAGCTCATTCAGTGTTTTAGCTGAAAATGAGAAAAATAATTCAGAAAATGTAGAACTGGAATTAGATTTTAAAAAATATTGCTACTATGAAAATCTAAAATATTCAGAAGGCTCCCGTTTAATCCAGTCAGGAAAACTACAAATTTGCCAAAGGCAAAAAGATGGCATGTTAGTTTGGCTAGATAAAGCCTAGATAGATAGTGCAAAAAATACAGAGTGTAATTAATAAGCTAAAAAAAATTTGTTTGCACTCTTATCCTAACTTTACTTATTGTTAGCTTTTTAGAAAGTATTAACAAATAGCCTCTAATAAAGGAATAAATTTGAAACAATGAAAAACACCTTATGTAAGGCTTTAATAATATTAATCTACTTTTATTCCATTAGATTATTCGAACTTGGATCTAATTTATATTCATTTCCGTATATTTTTTATGGTTTTGCGATATTATTTGTAATCTTTTTTATAACAGATTTAATATGGGTAAAAAAACGAAACGCTTTACTCTCTTCGCTTAGTATTAGCATTATTACCGTATCTATACTTTCAATAAACTTACCACTGATGACAGGTTATTCTTTTGACATTAGCGCAACCAAATCAAACTGGCCTACTATCTCTTCAAATGATTATATAATTTCCAAACACTTTGATTTTAGTCTTGATAAAGGCGCTATGTATGGTTTCAAAAACGCACAAGGTGACTTGCATAGAAAGCGACTGATTGCAGGTCCAAATGACAAGGTGCAAATCTGCGGTGACTTTGTATATGTGAATGGTTTTACACGTAATATTACAACTAATTGGAAAGCACAAAAATTAAACATCTATAAAGATTGCAGTAACGGCTCGACTTATAGGCTTAAAGAAGATCAATATTTTCTTGTTGGTGATAATTTTACCAATAGCCACGACTCTAGGCACTATGGACCTGTAAAACGTAAAGATATTGTTGCTCATTCGCTTTATAAGTTTCAACTTAATCAAAGCGGTTCAATTTCTAAAGAACATACCAGCTTAACTGTTATTTTTGAGTAATGATTGTAAATGAATAAAATGCCGTTTATTAATAGGTTTACATACTTCGATTTTTATTTACCTTCGAATAGTTTTTATTTACGGCTCAAGTGCATCGTCTTAATTTTACTTGCAATCTTAAGTTTAAAGTATTTTAGCATTTACCTATTACCAATTAATTTATGGCTTATTTATATCGGAACTTTAAGTTTATGGATTTTACATACAAAAAGGTGTAAGTATTTAGGATATTTTTTGTTTCCAGATAGAATAGTTCGAGAGCTTAAAGCGTACCGCAAAAATGTCGATATATATGATTATGACAGTATTATGTCCCTAAGAGATGCCAATACAAGATTGGCTGTTATATCAACAAAGCAGGACTACCATTAAAGTATTGAAATATTATCTAGCCAAAGTACTAACGAACGCTTTATTCGCATTACAGCCTATTTGAGCTAAAAATCTAGCTCAACTGATAATAAAAAAGCTCAACCCCATACGAGGTTGAGCTTTTTTATTTAAATATTTTACGCTTAAGCGGCTGTAAAATAGAGGAAGCCAAACAAACCTACACCAAGCACTAAACGGTAAATAACAAATGGCAGCATGCCCATCCGTTCAATGACTTTCAAGAAGAAATATATACACGCATAGGCGGCGACAAAAGATAGAACGGCACCTAATACAATTGCCGTCCAATCAATCAGGTCATCACCCGTTGAAAGCTTATATATATAATAAGAACCCGCAGCGGCAATAACCGGAATAGACATTAAGAATGAAAAGCGTGCCGCACTTTGCTTATTTAACCCGAGTAATAAACCAACCGTCATCGTGATGCCTGAGCGAGAGGTACCAGGGAATACCATTGCAACCACTTGTGACAAACCAATTAAAAGCGCACTAACCCAATTAAGCTGGTAAATTGATTTCATCTGCTTGCCTTTAGCATCGGCGTACCAAAGCAACAAACCAAACACTATGGTTGTGGTGGCAATGATCCAAGCATTACGTGAGTAGCTTTCAACAAAGTCTTTAAAAAAGTAACCGATAATAAGCGCGGGAAGCGTTGCAATAATAATCCACCACCCTAATTTGCTATCATCTGTTTCACCTTGTGCACCAAACGACTTAAACCACGCAGCTAAAATATCCGCCACCTCTTTACGAAAGTAAATAACTACAGCTACAAGCGTACCAACATGCACCGCAACATCAAAGGCTAACCCTTGGTCTTGCCACCCTAAAATTTGCGAGGGTAAAATCAAGTGGGCCGAACTCGAAATAGGTAAAAACTCGGTTAATCCTTGCACTAATGCTAAGACAATGATTTCAATCATACTCATACTACTGGTAACTCCACTTTCCATAGTTTTTGTTGTGTTTTATCGTAAGCTTGCCAAATATCAGCAATGCTTTTTTGCAAAACGGGGTGAATTAAATTAGGGGCCACTTCTACTAACGGCCATAAAACAAAGGCGTTTTTAGTGATTTCATCTCGGGGAATTTGCGCTGGTGTTTCACAAATCAAATCATCGTAAAAAAGTAAATCAAGATCGAGTGTGCGAGGGCTAAATTTTTTATCGTTATCTTTACGGCCGTGGTCACGTTCAATCTTTTTCAGTAATTGGCAGAACTCACTTAACCCTAAATTCGTATGCCCCCCCACGACTGAGTTATAAAAATTTTTTCCACAAAAACCAACTGCCTCACTTTCAAACACAGAAGAAAAAGTCAGTTCAGTTAAATGCAAACCAAGTACGGTATTTGCCGCCTGAATATAATGTGCTTTGTTGATGTTTGAACCAAGACTAATAAAAACCTTCGCCATTTACGCAAGCCTAGCGCGAGTGATTTCAACACCCACCGTTTTTGCAGCAGCAACCGCAGCAGGTTTGCTCACTCTAATCATTACTTGCTGAACATTAAACTCAGTTAAAATAATGCTCGCGAGTTGTTCAACTAAAGTTTCAAGCAATTCGACTGGTTTGGCTGTTGTATGGGCAATAATTCGCTCACTCACCACGGCATAATCGACTGCATCATTAATATTGTCCGACTGCGCAGCGGCACGAATATCGGTGAGCATTTCAACATCAAAAAATAAATCTTGTTTGGTTTCTTTTTCAAAATCGTAAACACCAATAATAGTGTTTACTTGCAATTGCGATATAAATACTTTATCCATAGTAACAATGCTCTAAATTAAAGGCTGGTCGGATACCCACAAGGCAAAAAAAACAGTACCCTTCTACCCGAATAATATCAGCGGCAGATGATAGCCCAATTTTGCTGATTAAAGAATAAGGATCACAGTGTTAACAGGTGTAATGCTCATTTTTGCCTATTTGTTTGGCTCAATATCTTCTGCGGTATTGGTTTGTCGTGTCTTTCGTATCCCTGATCCCCGTCAATTCGGTTCAAAAAATCCAGGGGCAACAAATGTTTTGCGCTTAGGCGGAAAATTGCCCGCAATATTGGTACTGTGTTTTGACATCCTAAAGGGCACAATCCCAGTTTGGGGCGCTTATTTTTTAAAGATTGATCCTTTGATGTTAGGACTGATTGGCGTAGCAGCATGCTTAGGCCATATCTATCCAATCTTTTTTCATTTTAAAGGGGGCAAAGCGGTTGCAACTGCGTTTGGCACTTTACTCCCTATCGGCTTATCGCTTGCAGGATTATTGATCGCAACATGGATTGCAATTGTCGGATTAACACGTTATTCATCTCTTGCAGCGCTTATCACCGTTGGCTTGGCTCCACTTTATACATGGTTGATTAAACCACTTTATACTTTACCTGTGAGTATGTTAGCGCTACTCATCATATTTCGTCACAGCGACAACATTGTGCGATTATTCAAAGGTACTGAACCAAAAATCGGACATAAAAAAAGCCAATAATTTGGCTTTTTAAATTCAATTTTAGCGCCATTTATTTAAGTGGCGGTAGCTCTTCAATCGACCAGCGCGGCCTTACTTTACTGTCTAGGCTTGCATATTGCTTTGCTTTTAAGCGTTGCATGCCAGCATAGGCGATCATCGCCCCATTATCGGTGCAAAATTCAGTTCTTGGGTAAAAAACCTCCCCCTGCATTCCTTGCATAATTTTAGCAAACTGATCACGCAAATAACTGTTTGCACTCACACCACCGGCTATCACTAAGCGTTTAATACCCGTTTCTTTTAAGGCACGTTTGCATTTGATTGCCAGGGTATCAATCACTGCGGTTTGAAATGCATGCGCAATATCCGCTTTAGTTTGTAAATCATCGCCTTCTGAGCGAATTGTATTGGCCGCAAACGTTTTTAAACCACTAAAACTAAAATCCAAACCTGGGCGATCAGTCATTGGACGTGGAAAAATAAACCGTTTAGGTATGCCTTGTTCCGCTAGTTTTGCCAACAACGGACCACCTGGGTAATCTAACCCCAGTAATTTCGCTGTTTTATCAAATGCTTCGCCTGCTGCATCATCGATTGACTCACCCAATATTTGATACTCACCAATGCCTGCAACTTTTACCAATAAGGTATGACCACCAGATACAAGCAAAGCAACAAATGGAAATTCAGGGCGAGGCTCATCAAGCATTGGCGCCAATAGATGCCCTTCCATGTGATGCACAGCAACGGCTGGAATTTTCCAACCAAATGAAAGTGCGCGCCCGATTGATGAACCAACCAGTAAAGCCCCAACTAAGCCAGGACCTGCCGTATAAGCAATGCCATCTAAATCTTCTGGTGTACAGTTAGCTTCTTTTAAAGCAGCAGTAATCAACGGTAGAGTTTTACGAACATGATCCCGCGACGCTAATTCAGGCACCACACCGCCATAATCAGCATGCAGTTTAACTTGACTGTATAATTGATGTGCAAGTAAGCCTTTTTCATCGTCATAAATGGCAATTCCCGTTTCATCACAAGACGACTCAATACCTAAAATACGCATTTGTTACACTCCAAATATGCCAAATTAATCGTGGCAACCAGATTTATATGATATCTTACGCCATTAACCGTAAAACTGAGCCGGCAATTTTACTGACTTGTCAGAATTTTACTAGCTTTGTGATAATTATTCTTTACATCGCGTCGTGCTTCGTTTTACAATGCCGCACCATTTTTGTACTAGACGGCCAATTTTTGGTCATATGAGTCAAACTCATTTTAGTTAGTAGGTGATTTTTTAATGCCAGTAATCAAAGTAAGAGAAAACGAACCGTTTGACGTGGCTTTACGTCGTTTCAAGCGTTCATGTGAAAAAGCAGGTATCCTTTCTGACGTTCGTAGCCGCGAATTTTATGAAAAGCCTACAGCAGAGCGTAAGCGTAAGAAAGCAGCGGCAGTAAAACGCCACATGAAAAAGCTTTCTCGCGAAAACGCACGTCGCGTTAAACTTTACTAATACCTTACCAGGTCTTGTATAGATGAGTCTTCTGACAACATTAAAAGACGCACAAAAAGATGCCATGCGTGCCAAGGATAAAATTAGACTTGGTGCTATTCGTATGGCATTAGCTGAAATCAAGCAACGCGAAATTGATGGCCAAATTACTTTAGATGAAGCAGCAATTACTTCTGTCTTAGTAAAATTGGTTAAGCAACGCCGTGATTCAATCGACCAGTTTGAAAAAGCAGGTCGAGACGATTTAGCGCAAATTGAAGCAAGTGAAATAAGTGTTCTTGAAAGCTTTTTACCAAAGCCTTTAAGTGAAGAAGAAATTCTTGAGCTTATTGACCAAGCAATTTCAGATTGTAATGCGACGAACATGCAAGACATGGGTAAAGTAATGGGCTTAATCAAAAGCCAAGCCGAAGGAAAAGCCGATATCGGTAAAATCTCTGGCTTAATCAAGCAACGATTAAATGCCTAAATAAAGTAGCGACCTGTTACTGAACCGAGCCTTGTGCTCGGTTTCTTCGTTTTAGAGCGGCTAGATCCTAATTCAGATTTCCGTTATCCTTGCTTTCAACTTTATTAGACTGATACTTCATACATGGCCGGAAAAATTCCACGCAGCTTTATCGACGATTTATTAGCCCGCACAGATATTATTGATCTAATAGACAACAAAATAGGTTTAAAAAAAACAGGTAAAGATTACCAAGCCTGCTGCCCATTCCATAACGAAAAAAGCCCTTCATTTACCGTATCACAAGATAAACAGTTTTATCACTGCTTTGGCTGTGGTGCTCATGGCAATGCAATTTCCTTTATCATGGAATATGAAAAGTTAGAATTTGTTGATGCCATTGAAGAACTCGCTGCGAACCTGCATTTAGAAGTACCAAGAGAAAACACCGCAGGTCAATCAAGTGCACCTCAAGTGAGTGCAGAGCAAAAGCGTTCCGATTACGATTTAATGCTACAAGCGAGTAGTTTTTACCAGCACCAACTTAAGCATCACCAAAACTCAGCTGATGTGATCAGCTATTTAAAAGGCCGCGGCTTATCAGGTCAAACAGTCAAAAAATATATGATAGGTTACGCTCCAACAGAGTGGGACGGCTTATGTAAGCAACTCGCACGCACAAAAGATCAAAAACAACAACTCACCGACTTAAAACTTGCCAGTGAAAAAACACCTGGCCGCCAATTTGATTTTTTCCGTGATCGACTGATGTTTCCCATTCGTGATAAACGTGGTCGCGTTATAGCGTTTGGTGGGCGAGTATTACAAGGGGATAATGGCCCAAAATATTTAAACTCACCAGAAACGCGTATTTTCCATAAAGGGTTTGAGCTTTACGGGCTTTACGAAGCAAAACAAGCCTTTAAAAAACTCACCCAAATTATGGTTGTTGAAGGTTATATGGATGTAGTCGCGCTATCTGAACAAGGTATTGAATATGCTGTTGCAGCGCTTGGTACAGCAACTACCAGTGAACATATGCAAACCCTGTTTCGAACAACTGATAAAGTTATTTGTTGCTACGATGGCGATAGAGCAGGTAAAGATGCCGCTTGGCGAGCACTTGAAAATGCTCTGCCATATCTCAACAATGGCAAAGCTTTATTATTTGTTTTTTTACCTGATGGTGAAGATCCGGACTCTTTAGTACAAAAAGAAGGCAAAGAATTGTTTGAGCAAAGGCTAGAGCAAGCCTCTGATTTTACAAAAGTACTATTTGAACGTCTTTCGCTTGAGCTAGACATCACAACCGATGCTGGTAAAGCAAAGTTAATGAGTTTAGCCTTGCCGATGATTGAAAAAGTACCTAGCGATTTTTACCAAGAAAATTTACTCGAAAAACTTGCTCGCCTCATTGGCCGCACGCGCGAACAGCTAAACCAAAAAATAAAAAATCCGCGTCAGCAGCAATCACTTAAAAGTAAATTTAAAATGACCCCAATGCGCATTGCTATTGGGTTGCTACTACAGCATCCACAGTTAGCAAAAAGCATCCCCTATTCTCCTGAGCTTGTTGAACTTAACCTACCGGGTTTAGCTTTATTTAAGCAACTTCAAGCCCTGTGCCTCAAGCATAACCAGATTAATACCGGTCAAATCTTAGAACTTTACCGCGAATCATCTGATTTTAAAGCACTTTCAATGCTTGCTGGCTGGCAACATCAAATAGATGAAGCACAACTGGATGAGTATTTTAAAAACACATTTAAATTTATTGAAGATCAGTGTTTAAATCATCGCCTCGAGACCCTATTAATAAAAGACAAGACGCAAGGCTTAAATAAAGAAGAGCGTCTTGAGTATTCATTATTAACCCAAGCCCTTAAGGGGGCTTAAATATAACGGCGACAAGTGAGCTAGCCAGAAAAAATACTTCGTGTTATAATGCTCTATTCACCGCGTCGCATTTGAACTAATTTCCGAGCTGACGCCTGCAGTGTCAACTTTTCAAAGTGGAAGAGAATATCTCTATGGAGCAAACTCCTCAGTCACAACTAAAACTCCTGATTCAAAAAGGTAAAGAGCAAGGCTATTTGACGTTCGCTGAAGTGAACGATCACCTTCCACAGGATATAATTGATTCCGATCAGGTTGAAGATATCATTAGTATGATCAATGACATGGGTATACAGGTTTGTGAAAACGCACCTGATGCCGATGAATTGATGATGCAGGAAACAACTACAGATGAAGATGCTGCAGAAGCTGCGGCGGCTGCACTTGCAACTGTTGATAAAGAAATCGGACGTACTACCGACCCTGTTCGTATGTATATGCGTGAAATGGGAACGGTTGAGCTTTTAACTCGTGAAGGCGAAATTCAAATCGCTAAACGTATCGAAGAAGGCATTAATCAAGTACAAATCTCCGTTGCTGAGTACCCAGAAGCAATTACCTATTTGCTTGAACAATGGGATAAATACGAAGCCGAAGAAATCCGTTTAAGCGATATTATTTCAGGCTTTTTTGACTCTGATGAAGAGCAATTTCCAATTGCAGCAACGCATATCGGCTCTGATTTAAATGAAGAACAACTAAAAGATGAAGACGTCGATTTAGATGACGATGACGACGATGACTCAAGTGAAGAAGAGGTTGATCTAGGTCCTGATCCTGAGCTTGCTCGTGAAAACTTCGAAAAACTTCGTGATCTTTATAATAAAGCACGCATGATTTTTGAAGAAAAGGGTCGTTCTCACCCAGATGCTAAAGAAGCGATTGCTGAGATTGGTGAGTTATTCCGTACCTTTAAACTAATGCCTAAACAATTTGACCGCATGGTAAATAACATGCGCGACATGATGGATCGCGTTCGCGTTCAAGAACGTTTAATCATGAAGCAAGCGTGTCAAATTGCAAAGTTACCTAAAAAAATCTTCATCAAACACTTCGCTAACAACGAAAGTAGTGGTGAGTGGTTAGATATTGAAATCAATGCAGGCGAAAAATATTCAGAAAAACTTGCTGAGTGTCGCCCTGAAATAGAACGTAGCTTAAATAAGCTTCGTAATATGGAACAAACCACAGGTTTGAGCATTGAGCGTATTAAAGATATCAACCGTCGAATGAGTATTGGTGAAGCAAAAGCGCGCCGTGCTAAAAAAGAAATGGTTGAAGCGAACTTACGTCTTGTAATTTCAATTGCTAAAAAATACACCAACCGTGGTTTACAATTCTTGGATCTCATTCAAGAAGGTAACATTGGTTTGATGAAAGCAGTTGATAAGTTTGAATATCGTCGTGGTTATAAGTTTTCAACTTATGCAACGTGGTGGATCCGTCAAGCCATTACTCGTTCAATTGCAGACCAAGCACGCACAATCCGTATTCCTGTTCACATGATTGAAACGATTAATAAACTTAATCGTATTTCGCGTCAAATGTTGCAAGAAATGGGTCGTGAACCAAACCCTGAAGAACTTGCTGAGCGCATGATGATGCCTGAGGATAAAATCCGTAAGGTATTAAAAATCGCTAAAGAGCCAATTTCAATGGAAACACCTATTGGTGATGATGAAGATTCTCATCTTGGTGACTTCATTGAAGATAGCACTATTGAGTCTCCAATTGACTCAGCCACCATGGAAAGCCTAAAAGGCGCAACCCATGAAGTGCTTGCAGGTTTAACCGCTCGTGAAGCTAAAGTATTACGTATGCGTTTTGGTATTGATATGAATACCGACCATACCTTAGAAGAAGTAGGCAAACAGTTTGATGTTACTCGTGAGCGTATTCGTCAAATTGAAGCTAAAGCGTTACGTAAGTTACGTCACCCTTCTCGCTCTGATTTATTAAAAAGCTTCTTAGATTTTAAATAACTAAGACGTTATTGCTAAAATAAAAGGCCGCATTGCGGCCTTTTTAAATTTTAAACTAAAAAAGGTCACTCTCATGGCTTGGATCCAAATTCGCATTAATGCAACTAAACAAAATGCCGATCAAATTAGCGACTACTTAATGGACTGCGGCAGCGCTTCTGTTACATTTCTTGATACCAATAATACGCCAATCTATGAGCCGCCGATTGGTGAAGTCATATTATGGGCCCAAACAACAGTTATTGGTTTATTTGATGCCTCAGAAAATATGCAAGCGGTGGTTGATTACTTAAGTGAGCAGCCTGAACTTTTAGAGCAATTCGAGTATAAAATTGAGCAGCTTGAAGATAAAGATTGGGAACGTGAATGGATGGATAATTTTCATCCAATTAAATTTGGTGAGCGTTTGTGGATTTGTCCAAGCTGGCGTGAAATTCCAGATCCCACTGCAGTAAACGTATTACTCGATCCTGGTCTTGCTTTTGGCACGGGCACCCATGCAACAACAGCACTTTGTCTTCAATGGTTAGAAAGCCAAGATTTAACGGGTAAAACAGTCGTCGATTTTGGTTGTGGTTCTGGCATTTTAGGAATTGCGGCAATCAAATTAGGCGCAGCACGAGTGATCGGCATTGATATTGACCCTCAAGCATTAGAAGCAAGCTTAGATAACGCACAGCGTAATGGTGTCGCTCATCAACTAGAAGTTTACCTCCCACAAGACCAACCTGAATTTATGGCCGATGTGATGGTAGCCAACATATTGGCCGCTCCACTTCGTGAATTACATCAGGTTATTTTAGGATTATTAAAGCCAAAAGGTGCTTTAGCACTTTCAGGCATTTTAGTTGAACAAGCTGATTCTGTTGCCAATGTGTATCAAGAATATTGCCAACTTGATCCAATTGCCGAGCAAGGTGAATGGGTTCGAGTGAGTGGCCAAAAAAAATAATCTAAATCGAAAGTCCCTTGCAAGTCGCATTCAGCGCGGCTTGCACTTTGAAGTGTACTTTTTTCATACAAAATGAAAAATCTGTCAACCGGTTAGGAAAAGTCAAGTCAAAAAGTTCAAAAAAAAACACTTTTGTTCAATTTATAGCCTTTGATTTTTGCAAAAAAAACCGTAAACTTAGCGCCCCTTAAATAGAGGCCTAGTAACGCTGTGCAGATCGGTCAGTACAAATTAGAGAACAATGTAATTGTCGCGCCAATGGCAGGCATTACAGACAGGCCTTTTAGACAGTTATGCCGTCGCTTAGGTGCAGGTTTAGCAGTGTCAGAAATGTTGTCATCTAACCCTGATGTTTGGAAAACCGAAAAGTCGATGAACAGAATGGATCATTCTGGTGAGTCGGGAATTCGGGCGGTACAAATTGCAGGTGCAGATCCGGAGCTCATGGCACAGGCAGCTCAATTTAATGTGGCAAATGGCGCTCAGATTGTTGATATCAACATGGGGTGCCCAGCTAAGAAAGTGAATAAGAAACTTGCAGGTTCAGCACTATTACAATATCCGGATTTAGTAGAGGAAATCATTCAAGCTGTTGTTGCAGCGGTTGATGTTCCTGTTACCTTAAAAATCCGTACCGGTTGGGATACCGATAATCGTAACGGTGTTGAAATTGCAAAGATAGCTGAACGTAATGGTATTGCCTCTCTTGCCGTACATGGTCGCACTAAAGCGTGCATGTACAAAGGTGAAGCAGAATATCAAACCATTAGGGATATAAAGCGTTCAGTGTCTATACCGATTGTTGCCAATGGCGATATTACATCTCCAGAGAAAGCAAAGCAGGTTTTAGACTACACGGGCGCAGATGCCATCATGATTGGAAGAGCAGCACAAGGTCGCCCTTGGATATTTAGGGAAACCGCACACTACTTACAAACCGGCGAATTACTCCCTACTCCTGATATAGCAGAAGTAAGAAGTATTTTGATGGAACACATTAATCATCTTTTTGAGTTCTATGGGTCAGTAATGGGTGTTCGTATTGCTCGAAAGCATGTGTCATGGTATTTGCAAGCTCATGATAATGAAGGACAGTTTAGGCGAGTATTTAACGCGTTAGAAACAAATAATCAGCAAGTTTCTGCGTTAGAAAAGTACTTTGAAACACTAGCAGCAAATTAAGAAAGAGAAAGAATACAATGTTCGAGCAAAATGTGACTTCTCCATTTATCACAAACCCACACGTTCAGTCACACGAAAAACCGCAACCATTACGCGATGCAGTTAAAAAAGCTGTTCATCATTATTTGAAACAGCTTAATGGCCAAGACGTGCAAGACGTATATGACCTTGTTCTTTCTGAGCTTGAGGCGCCATTACTTGAAGAAGTAATGACCTATACTCGCGGTAACCAAACACGCGCAGCTATATTATTAGGCATTAACCGTGGCACACTTCGTAAGAAGTTAAAAAGATACGGCATGAACTAATCACCAAGCAGCTTAGGCTGCATAAAAAGCACCCTCGGGTGCTTTTTTGTTATAGTTAAAATGTTTCAAAAAAGTCCAGCGCTACTGGTACAACTGTTAATAAGTTATAAAATAACTTTTTTTGCTAACTCTATAATTTGAGGTAATCAAAACTACAATGGATACACTTCGTCCTATTCGCCGCGCCCTACTTAGCGTGTCAGACAAAACGGGTATTGTTGAATTCGCACGCGCCCTTGCAGCTAAAGGTGTGGATATTCTTTCCACTGGTGGAACGTGCAAACTCTTAGCCGACAATGGCATCCAAGTTACAGAAGTGTCAGATTATACTGGCCACCCTGAAATTATGGACGGTCGTGTTAAAACCCTTCATCCAAAAATCCATGGTGGCATTTTAGCTCGCCGAGGTACTGACGAAGTGGTTATGGCACAAAACAATATTTCTGAAATCGATATGGTTGTTGTTAACCTTTATCCATTTGCAGCGACTGTTGCTAAAGAAGATTGTAGTTTAGAAGATGCGATTGAAAATATCGACATCGGTGGCCCAACAATGGTACGCGCTGCGGCTAAAAACAACAAAGACGTTACTATCATTGTTAATGCGGCAGATTATGACCGTGTTATTGCTGAAATGGATGCTAACAATGGCGCAACGACTTATCAAACGCGCTTTGATTTAGCGATTGCTGCATTTGAACATACCGCACAATACGATGGCATGATTGCTAATTACTTTGGCACTAAAGTACCTGATTACAGCGAAAATGCTGCTGAGCACCCAGATTCAGCGTTTCCACGCACTATTAATTTCCAGTTTAAGAAAAAGCAAGATATGCGTTACGGTGAAAATTCACACCAAAATGCAGCGTTTTATGTTGAAAATGACATCGTCGAAGCGTCAGTTGCAACAGCAAAACAACTTCAAGGTAAAGCCCTTTCTTATAACAACATCGCTGATACCGATGCAGCTCTTGAGTGCGTTAAAGAATTTTCAGAGCCAGCCTGTGTTATCGTTAAACATGCAAACCCATGTGGCGTGTCTGTTGGTGCAAACATTTTACAAGCGTACGAGCGTGCCTTTAAAACAGACCCAACATCAGCGTTTGGTGGCATCATTGCATTTAACCAAGAGTTAGATGCCGATACTGCAGAAGCCATCGTTTCACGTCAATTTGTTGAAGTGATCATTGCGCCAAGCGTTTCTGAAGAAGCTGCGCAAATTGTGGCCGCGAAACAAAATGTACGTTTATTAGAATGTGGTCAATGGTCAGCAAAAACATCAGGCCTTGATATTAAACGTGTTAATGGCGGTATTTTGGTTCAAGACCGTGATTTAGGCATGGTCACTCAAGGCGAGCTTAAAGTTGTTTCTAAACGTCAACCTACTGAGCAAGAATTAAACGATTTAATGTTCAGCTGGAAAGTGGCAAAATTTGTTAAATCAAATGCGATTATCTACGCACGCGATGGCATGACAATTGGCGTTGGCGCAGGTCAAATGAGTCGTGTTTACTCGGCTAAAATTGCCGGTATTAAAGCAGCTGATGAAAACCTAGAAGTGAAAGGCTCTGTAATGGCGTCTGATGCGTTCTTCCCATTTCGCGATGGTATCGATGCAGCTGCCAATGCAGGCATAACAGCGGTAATTCAACCAGGTGGTTCAATGCGTGATGACGAAGTGATCGCCGCAGCCGACGAGCATGGTATGGCCATGGTCTTTACTGGCATGCGTCACTTCCGCCATTAAAAAACCATAAAACATAAAGCAGCTTAGGCTGCTTTATGTTTATCAGCCCAAAATTCATAGCCAGTGTTTTTTTTTCTGTTATTTTGTTAACACACAAATGATAACGATAAGGGAATGAAGATGACGTTACGATTCAATAGCCTACTGATTGCAGCCGCAACACTTACGCTCAGTGCTTGCACCAGCAGCAACATCACTGACGTACTGACAGATGCTCGCCAATCAACACTTCGTAGCGCCGAAAATCAAGCGCGCGATGAGTACCGCCACCCCATAGAAACACTTACTTTTTTTGGCTTAACACCAAACATGCGGGTTGCCGAAATTTGGCCAGGCTCAGGTTGGTACAGTGAACTACTTGCTCCGGCACTCAAAGCGGATGGAACGTATTACGCAGCTCATTTTCCTGCCGATTCTGACGTGAAATATTATCAACATGCGGTCAATGAGTTTAATGATAAACTCGCCAGCAACAAAGCATATGACAACGTCATCGTCACTGAATTTTACCCAGGTACCCACCATAGTATCGCTCCTGCAAGTAGCCTTGATATGGTGCTGACATTTCGTAATTTGCACAACTGGTATATCCAGCATGATTTAGAAGGAGTGAACAATGCGTTTGCTGCTTTTTATGCTGCATTAAAGCCCGGTGGAATATTAGGTATTGTTGATCATCGATTACCTGAAGATCGCAATGAACAAAAAGCAAAACGCTCCGGCTATGTAAAACAAAGTTGGGTTATTGGCCTTGCTCAACAAGCAGGTTTTGAACTCGTTGCTACAAGTGAGATTAACGCCAATCCACTTGATACGGCAGATCATGAAAAAGGGGTGTGGACACTGCCTCCCCGTCTCGCTTTAGCTGAACAAGATGCCGATAAATATCGTGCAATCGGCGAAAGTGATCGCATGACGCTTAAATTTAGAAAACCAGATAATAAATAGGGATCTCCTTGTGAATGTACTCGTAATTGGTAGTGGTGGTCGTGAACATGCTTTAGCATGGAAAGCGGCGCAATCATCAAAAGTAACTAAAGTATTTGTGGCTCCTGGCAACGCTGGTACGGCGCTTGAGCCTAAACTCGAAAATATCGCAATTGCTGTCGAAGACCTAGACGGACTGCTTACTTTTGCACAGCAAAATGCCGTAGAACTTACGATTGTTGGCCCAGAAGTACCGTTAGTATTGGGTGTGGTTGATAAGTTCCGCGCAGCTGATATGGCTATTTTTGGCCCTACGGCTGGCGCTGCGCAACTTGAAGGTTCTAAATCGTTTACAAAAGACTTTTTAGCACGCCATGCCATTCCAACGGCTGACTACCAAACATTTGAACAAATTGAACCGGCTCTTGCTTATTTAGCGCAAAAGGGTGCACCTATTGTCATCAAAGCCGATGGCCTTGCTGCAGGTAAAGGTGTCATTGTTGCTATGACTAACGCCGAAGCTGAAGAAGCTATCCGCGACATGTTAGCCGGCAATGCTTTTGGTGCTGCAGGTAGCAGAGTAGTTATCGAAGAATTTTTAGAAGGCGAAGAAGCTTCGTTTATCGTGATGGTCGATGGTAAAAACGTATTACCATTTGCAACCTCACAAGATCACAAACGTGCTTATAACCAAGACCAAGGACCAAATACCGGTGGTATGGGCGCTTACTCACCGGCTCCTGTTGTAACTGATGAAATCCACCAGCGCATCATGAACGAAGTGATTTTCCCAACCGTTGAAGGCATGGCGGCTGAAGGCAATCCGTATACAGGCTTTTTATATGCCGGTTTAATGATTGCTGCCGATGGCACACCAAAAGTAATCGAGTATAACTGTCGTTTTGGTGACCCAGAAACACAACCTATGATGCTACGTTTGCAATCAGACTTAGTTGAGCTGATTGAAGCTGCAAATCGTGTAGAACTCGATAAAACAACCATTGAATTTGACTCACGTGCCGCAGTCGGTGTTGTGCTTGCAGCAGCAGGTTACCCGAGCGATTATCCAAAAGGCGATGTGATTTCTGGTTTAAAAGTCACTTACCCTGATGGACAAAAGATATTTCATGCCGGCACCAAACAAGTGGGTGATGATGTGGTAACAGCCGGTGGCCGAGTATTGTGTGCTACAGCGCTAGGCCATACAGTAACTCAAGCGCAGCAAGCTGCTTATGCACTAGTGAACGAAGTAAGTTGGCAAGGCGTTGAGTTTCGTACCGACATTGGTTATCGCGCAATTGAACGCGAACAAATAAAATAAATATTACTCACAATCACGTATTTAATAAAAACCAAACGGATGCTCTTACTCAAGCATCCGTTTTTCATTACCAAACTTTTCTATCCATCTCATTAACGTCTACACTTGCTTAGTAAAATAACTCAAAGTCGGCCACACTATCTCAATGCCTATAAAATCCACAATATCATACCCAGCTGCTTTTTTAATTATTGTGATTGTATGCATACTTTTGAACCAAGTAATAAAAGTTATTGGCGACCCTACCCTACGCACCATTGAACACACCCAAATTATTTACACTCGCACTGCATTTTTTATCGATACCACGAACAAAGTTAAGCTTGATGACTTAATAGCGCAGCCTTCATTACTCAAGACGGCCCCATTAAACGATATTCCTTGGAGCTTTGAGCAACAAACCTACTGGCTGAAATTGGCCCTTCATAATAAATCCGGCAAACATAATCAACTCGTTGCATATTTTGATAATCCAATGCTTGATGAGTTAACTATTTACCAAGTAACGCACACCTCGGACATTCTCAAACAAAAAACACTCGGTGATACAATAAAAGCGCTAAATCTAGCAGATAAAAGCTTTCCGTCTTTTGAATTTGACGTTGCCCCTAACCACTCAACCACTTTATTTTTAAGAATAAAAACCACCGGTATAGCCAAAACCCCAATCCTAATATATACCACACACGAATATCAAAAATTTAAAGAGATTGTTCATTTAATTTGGGGGGGCTTTATTGGGATTTGTATCATGATAGCGCTTTATAATTTAGTGCTTTTCTTTGGTATCAAAGACCCTGTTTATCTAATTTACATTGGTTATATTATTTCGGTGCTCATGCTGACAGGCGTTGTGCTCGGTTTTGGCCATTACATTTGGCCAAGCGCTGTTGAATATTTATTGCATCAGCATGTGATTTTTATCAACTTTGCCATCGCTATATTTTCATTATTATTTACCTTGTCGTTTTTACGGTATTTTAAAAGTCGCGGTCGACTGTTTATCATTGCGCGTTATTTTTTATATTGCATGCTTTTCTTTGCTGGACTTTCGCTGTTCATTCCTGAGTATATCGCTGCGCCACTATTTTTTATTAATATGGCCATGTTATACCTCATTTCATTTATCCTGATTGGCTATAAAGTAAGGCTTGGATTTCGCTGGGCTAAATTTTATGTGATCTCTTGGCTACCAATGATTTTATGCGCCCCCATACAACCTTTAATGTTAACGGGTAAAATTGAGTATTCTTTCTTAACCAGTTATGCCTTTTTAATCGGGGTATTACTTGAAATTATTTTAATGGCGATGGCATTAGCTGATAAAATGCGCTACCAAAAAGAAAAAGCTCTTTTTAATGCCACTCATGAGCTCACGACTAACTTACCTAATCTAAACTTATTAGAAACACGCCTACTGGAATTACAACAACAAGACGTTAAATACAGTCTATGTGTGATTGAAATTACCAATTTACACTCGATTGCTCCTTATATCAGCAATCAAGAAGTCGACAAGTTAATTCTTAATGTAGTTAAAGATATTAGTGCACAAATCAATACCGACCGCCGCTTTATCGAATTTGAGCACCAGCAAGGCCATCCTATTAAAGTCGCGAAGGCGCGTGATGGGGTTCTTGCAATTTTGGCTTGTAAATTTATCAACTTACAGGCGCTGATATTACAACTAGAAAAAATTCAGCACACCATCAATAAAGACTTAACCTTAAGCGGTTTATTTATAAATCTCGATACACATATTGGTGTTTGTGATCACCCCCATAAAAACACCTTAATTAGCCATATTATCAGTCAGGCTTTTCAGGCTCTTGCCCAAGGTAAGCGTGAGGGTATTGATATTTGTATCTTTGAAGAAAGCGAAGAATTAAATGTAGCCCAACGCTTATCGCTTGCAACTGAGTTACAGCAAGCGATTCGCGATAATAAGCTTGAACTTTATCATCAGCCTCAAATAAATTTATCAACAAATACGATTGCCGGATCTGAAGTGCTACTGAGATGGCAGCATCCTGAATTAGGATTTATTTCACCTGATAAATTCATCCGCATTGCCGAAGATACTGGTGTGATTAACGAGCTAACTCTTTGGGTCATCCATAATGCTTTTAATCAACTTAATGAACTGATTCAACAAGGCTTTAACGCTCATAAAGTGTCTATCAATATCAGTGGTAAAGACATTAATATGCGTGGCTTTTTAAATAAAATCAGCAAGGCGCTTGCTGGTTCTGGCGTTCCTCCTGAACTTATCAATCTCGAACTTACCGAATCTGTTATGGTGAGTGATTTTAAAATTCTCAGTGAATTAATGAAGGCCTTTGCCAACATGGGGATTAATGTGTCTGTTGATGACTATGGAACAGGTTACTCCTCACTCGCCTATATTTCACAACTGCCTTTTAACGAGTTAAAAATAGATAAGAGTTTTGTATTAAATTTAGCTGAGTCACCACGCAATTACACCATAGTTAAAAATACGATTGATATGGCAAAAAACCTTCACCTAAGTGTTGTAGCTGAAGGCGTTGAATCAAGTATTATTGAACAAAAATTACGTGATTGTGGCTGTGATATTGTGCAAGGGTATTACTACAGCAAGCCGCTGCCTTTTTCAGAATATCTAATTTGGTTAAAAAAGTATCAACAACAATCAATTAGCCAAGTTTATTAATGTAATGTTTGTTACTATGACTGCTTGAATTATTGGGGGCGAACCAAGTATGCAAGGCACATTAAAAAAACTAAAAGCACATTTAACTACACCTGTTGAATATCATTTACCCGTTGGAGACCAATTAATTCCATTGAATGATTTAATTGGGAAACCACTCACTATTAGCCATACTGGCAATATTTATTGCAGCCACTGCGCAAAAAAAACCAATAAAAGCTATTCGCAGGGCCACTGTTTTGTGTGTATGCGAAAATTAGCCAGCTGTGATATGTGCATCATGAAACCTGAAACCTGCCATCATGCTGCAGGGACATGTAAAGAGCCGCAGTGGGGGGAAGATAATTGCATGATCCCGCATTATGTTTATTTAGCAAACACATCCGGTCTAAAGGTAGGGATCACCCGCCACACGCAAGTACCTACCCGCTGGATAGATCAGGGCGCCACCCAAGCACTCCCCATTTTTAAAGTACAAACACGCTTACAATCAGGTTTAGTCGAGGTTTCTCTCGCTGAATTTATTGCCGATAAAACCAATTGGCGTACCATGCTAAAAGGACCTGGTGACGCCATTGATTTAAAAGCCGTAGCTGCTGAGCTCATACCCCAAATAAAACCTAAACTTGATGAATTAGCTCAACTTTTTGGCGCAACCGCGATTGAGGTTCTCGATGAAGACGTGGTTGATTTAACCTACCCTGTTAATCAGTACCCTAAAAAGTTAACAAGTTTTAATTTTGATAAAGACCCTAATATCTCAGCTGTTTTATTAGGTATTAAGGGTCAATATCTTATTTTTGATACTGGCGTGATTAATATTCGCAAATTCACTTCATACGAAGTTTCAGTCTCGTTTTAATCTTACTCATTCATACAGTGCGATAAAACAGTGAAGTCTTCTTGAGCGATAAAACGTGCATATTCGCATGGATACAAGGGTTTACTAAAATAAAACCCTTGTATCACATAACACTCTAAGCGCTCTAAAAAGAGCAATTGCGTGGCTTTTTCAACCCCCTCAGCTACAAGACCTAGCCGTAAACTTTTAGCCAATGCAATTATTGCGGTGACTATTTGGCTATTACCATACTCATCGGGGACTTTAGCAATAAAACCTGCATCAATTTTAACTGTATCGATTGGCAGCTGCGTTAAATAGCTTAATGCAGAATACCCTGTGCCAAAGTCATCAAGCGCGATTTTAACACCGATTTTCTTCAACGCTGTGAGTACTTTTTTAGCTTCAGGTAATGAAGTAATAAAGCTCGATTCTGTAATCTCTATTTCTAAACTTTGCGGCGAAACATGCCAATGTTGCAATGCATTTTGTACCGCCAACACTAAATTGCCTTGGCTAAAATGCAATGCAGAAATATTCACAGAGACCTTTGCAAAGGGCACCCCCTCATCAAGCCACTGCTTAATTTGCTGGCATGCTTTGTTAATCACCCAAATATCAAGCTCAACAATTAAACCCAAACTCTCTGCTAAGGGAATAAACTGCGCAGGCGAAATACTCCCAAGCTCTGGGCTTTGCCAACGAAGCAATGCTTCAAGGCCGGTTAAACGACGATTTTTAGTGTCTATTTGCGGCTGATAGCATAATTTAAATTCATTGGTACGCAGAGCTTTTTTGAACTTGCTTTCCATTGCTAAACGCTCTAACGAACGCGCATTCATGGCTGGTTTATAAAGCTGAAATGAATTACGCCCCAAGTCTTTACTACGATACATCGCCACATCCGCGTGTTTTAGCAAACTATGTGAGTCACCACCATCATCAGGATAGACTGCTGCACCGATTGATGTTGTGATTGAAACATCTAAGCCATTGAGTTTAAAAGGTGCTTGTAGTTGGTTTATAAGCTGATAGGCAAAAGCAGTTAGTTGCTCAACATCCGTAATTTCGGTAATTAAGAGTGTAAATTCATCCCCCCCTAAGCGGGCTAAGGTATCCCCCTCTCGGACACACACCTGTAGTCGCTCAGCGACTTGGCGAAGTAAAATATCACCAACATTATGACCCATAGTATCGTTTATTTGTTTAAAATGGTCTAAGTCCAAAAACATTACCGCTAGTTTGCTATTGTCACGATGGGCCGTTGCCAGCGCCATATCAAGGCGATCACTAAATAAACGACGATTGGGTAAGTGAGTTAACTCATCAAAATACGCCAGTGAGATAATACGCTTCTCAGCTTTTTTACGCTCAGTGATATCGCTAAAGATTGCCGCATATAACAACTCTTCATCATCCGGTTCTTTTATTTCAATAATGGTGAGCCATTCTAAATACACTTCACCATTTTTCTTTTTATTCCATATTTCACCTTGCCACATATGCTCACGGCGCAAACACAACCACATACGGTCATAAAATGCTTTATCATGTTTACCTGAACTTAATAAACTTGGCGTTTGGCCAATCACATCTTCAGGCTGATAGCCTGTTAACGTAGTAAAGGCCGGGTTTACCTGAAAAATAGTGCCTTTATCATCGGTGATCATCACCCCATCAAGCGATGCATTAATGATTTGCTTTGCCAAATACAAGTTTTTCTGCGAGGTTTTAAGTGCCTGATTACGTTGCGATAGTACTGTTTCAAGTTCAGTCATATAAGCCGCTTCAATATCGGTAATGATGTGGCTCAGAGATAAAATACCACAAATACTCAAGTCCAAATCTTCAACCACTAAATGACGGATATTATTTGCCTGAAGTAAATGGTAAGCACGATACAAGCTAATCTCACGTCGGATCGTTAACAATGGCCAACTTGCAAGCGCCCAGCAATGGCTTTCACTTTTACTTTCAGCGAGCACATTAAGCAAATCTCGCTCTGTAATAATGCCCGTTTGTTTAAGTTTTTGATTAAACACCAGTACCGCGTTCACCCGCTCATGTCGCATGCTTTGCGCAACATCATTAATGCTTTGTTCGCTATCGATAATAGGAACATTAGCATTAAAGCTCTGGTCGACCTGACGAAAATGTAAGTAATGTTCAAGACCCTGATTTTTAACTACATCGCTTAAACTGATAATACCCACAGCGCCACCTACCTCATCAACAACCAGTAAATGACGAAAGTGATTATGATGAAAGATAGCGGTTACATCTGGAAGTAAGGTTTGCTTGGTGACCTTTTTAACCGGGGAACTCATTGAGTCTTTGATATAAGCTTTTGAAAAATTTGGCGCTAAAAAGTTTATTTTAGCGCAATCTGATTCAGTCCAAATACCAACAATCTGCTTGTTATGAGTAACAAAAATAGAACTAACATGATGCGTTCTCATCATTTTAGCGGCATCAACCAATGTAGTGAATTCATCACACATCACTAAATTGGTAGACATCACATCAGCTGCGGTCATTGCTTTAGATTTCACTTGCATACAGAGGATTCAGGCTATTGACTAAAAATAGCCGCAAGATTAACGCAAAGCGGTGAGATTCAAATTGATTCAGAACAAATTTCAGCCAATAATAGATGCCATAACCATGCGACTTAGGTCTTATTATTTATGCCCAACTTTCCCATTTTATGTTTTACCGTCGGATTTGATGATGTGAGCTATTTTGCAAAACAAACGAATTTCAGTGAATATTTAGCCAGCCTGCCACTTAGCATGCATCAAGATTTACGCTTAGTATGCCAAGATGGCCTTGAATATGACGGTTTATTCAATCATCTTGGGCAAGTATCGCTAGAAGATTTTAGTCATAAAGTAAAACACACGTTAGTACTTGAAGGACAATGCTGTATCGATAAAATCAAGCTAAACGATTATCAGCAAGGGTTTATCTTACTCGCTGAGTTCGCTGAATAACCTCAATATTGGATAATAAAAAAGCCTCACAAGTTAGTTCAAGTAAGGCTTTATTTTTTAGCTATTCATCTTTTTTCATTTTTTTATGCTTGTTTTTGCGCATTTTATCAAGCTTTTCTTGCTGTTCAGGTGTTAATACATTCCATACTTGATTAGTATAGCGCGCACGGATCACCGCCATTTCAAGCATCTCAGTCTGATTGCCTTGCATTAAACTTCTAAACGCAGCTTCATCAAATTGCGCTGCATGCACAATGGCTTTTAATTCCGCTTTTTTACTCTTCATTGCTTCTTTAAACGGACTCAAATCAGCGTTACTCAAGGTGGCCATGGCTGCGATCTGAGCTTGCTGGTTGGGTGTTAATGCCAATCGCTTAGCTACTTTTTCAGATTGTAAAAAGCGAAACATATCCGCGTCAGGTTTTGCGATACTTGCCGTTGAAAATAAAGTTGCAGCACTTAAGCCTGCAATCAAAAAAATTTGCGATAATTTCATGGTAACTCTCCTAGTGGGTTGACGAACTAACTATAACCAATTCAATGAAAAGGAACGCAAAGCAACGTAAAGGTTGTGTAAAGAATGCCAATTCGAATTATGGCGAGGTAAACTAACACCATTAGAGGAGATTAAAATGCACGTATTACTCATCGATGATGACATTGCACTATGCGAATTACTAAGTGAATATCTTGGCGCCCAAGGGTTTAATTTAGTTATAAAAAATGATGGTGACTCTGGCTTAAATGCAGCATTAGCCGGTGACTTTGCCTTAATATTACTCGATGTAATGCTACCAAAACGCGATGGCTTTGAAGTCCTAAAGCTCTTGCGTCAGCAAAAACTCACCCCTGTTATTATGCTTACCGCCCGAGGTGAAGACTTTGACCGAATTTTCGGATTGGAACTCGGTGCAGATGACTATTTAGCAAAGCCTTTTAATCACCGAGAATTATTAGCTCGTGTAAAAGCAATTGCCCGTCGAATTGAGCACATTACTGCCGCAAACAAAACACAAAATTTACTGTGGCATGATATTGAAGTCAAAACCCAAAGCCGTGAAGTGTATGCTGCGGGGCATGCTTTATTGCTTACCGGTACCGAATATGAAATTTTGCATTTATTGCTAAAAAATGCAGGGGAAATCATCAGCAAAGAGCAGATTAGTGAGCAAGTCCTTGGCCGGCGTTTAGCTGCTTTTGACCGCTCTATTGACATGCACGTTAGTAATATTCGAAAAAAAATAGCCGAACATATTAATGAAGAAAGAATAAAAACAATTCGAGGCACAGGTTATATTTTTGTCTGTGGTAGTACACAATGAAACACATCAGCTTTGACCCTAGACGCTACCTCTTTTTTAAAATCTTTTTATGGTTTTGGGTCACCATTTTGGCCACCATTAGTTTGGCGTTTTTTTTAAGTAACATCACCGCTAGTCATGTCAGTAGTGAACCACTTGAAGGCCCGATGGCAAAAAATATTCAACACTTAGCTTCAAGTATTGAGCGAATGGCCGAGAAAACTCAGCGTACAGTCCAAGAGATTGTGAGCCACCCAAGAATGGTCAAACAACGCTTGACTTACATTACGACAGAAAACGCCGACGAAAGTTTTTTCAATCAAGCCACTCCTGATAATCTTGATATTAGCTTGATTAATTTTAGCCGTGATTTACGACCGCAATTTATTTTAACTGAACACTATCATGCGTTTGGACCTGTTAAATTGACCGTAAAAAATAAAGAATATCTTTTTTATGAAATTCAAATAGATCCAAAACCTCATTTCATCTTAAAGCTTAAGCTCATGCCATTGTGGTTAAAACTTGTAATTGCGCTCGGTGCCTCTTTGACTTTAAGCCTTTTATTTACCAAAACACTGATGCAGCCAATTAATGCATTAAAACAGGCTGCAGGTGAGTTAGCTCAAGGGCAATTAAAAAGCCGAGTCTCAAGTATCAGTCCTCGTCACGACGAACTAGGTGAATTAACGGCAGAGTTTAATAAAATGGCTGAAAAACTAGAATTGTTAGTGACCGGCCAAAAACGCTTACTTGCTGACATCTCTCACGAGCTTCGCTCGCCCCTCACTCGGTTACAAATGGCTGCAGGTTTAGCGCAAATGCAAAGCTCACCAAACGCCTTACCCTATATTCAACGTATTGAACAAGAAGCTGAAAACCTAGATAAAATGATTGCAGATGTACTGACTCTTTCTCGATTAGAAGCCCAAAGCCACACCTTATTTAAAGAGCTCAATGACATTAATTCGGTTTTAGGCCAAGTAATATCAGATGCTGAATTTGAAGCTAAACAACATGACAAGTCGCTAATCTGCCAAGGCAAGGTTGATTGCCAATTTAGCTTCGATGCAAAATCATTAGCCAGTGCACTAGAAAACGTATTACGTAATGCGATTAAATATGCCACCTCTGAAGTCAATGTTACGGTAAAGCAACAAAACAATACTCTCTTTGTCGTTATCTGTGATGATGGACCCGGCGTACCTAATGAATATCTAACGGCTATCTTTGAGCCTTTTTTTCGAGTATCTCAAGCAAGAGATCGTAACTCTGGCGGCACAGGATTAGGGCTTGCAATCAGTAAGCACGCCATAGAAGCTCATCAAGGCAGCATTCATCTAAGTAATCAGCCCAATGCTGGTTTATGCGTGACCATTACACTGCCTTTGGAGTCGTAAGTTTCATGTTTATTAGCCAAGAAAATAACTTACTTGAACATCAAAAGGCGATTGAGGCGTTTTGGCAACAGCAAGTTGTACAAAGTACGCTCTGTTGTGATGATTACGAACTGCAATATGCTTATGTTATTCCTGAAAAAGCGACCCGCGCAGTGGTGATCAGTAGTGGTCGTATAGAAAGCTTATTAAAATATAAAGAACTTATTTGGGAGTTTGTGCAAAATAATTATGCCGTATTTATTGTTGACCACCGCGGCCAAGGGCTATCTAGCCGCAAGTTAGCCAATAAACATAAAGGCTATATTGTAGATTTTAAAGACTACACCAATGATTTTGCGCTCTTTAATCAGCGTATAGTTGATACTCACTGGCAAGGTAAAAAATATTTATTGGCTCACTCGATGGGTGCAGCCATTGCAGCTTTATACTTAAAAAATTACCCTCACAACTTCGAAAAAGTCGCCTTTTGCTCGCCAATGTTTGGTATTAATTTAGGAAGCACTCCATTGTGGTTCGTTAAAGGGATTGTTAAGACATTACTAAAATTTGGGGCTGGTGAATCCTATGCGCTAGGGCAAGGCGATTATCTAGCAAAGCCTTTTAATAAAAACCAACTGACACAAAGTGCGCTGCGCTATCAGCTATTTCGCCAAACATATCAACAAAACCCAGCCATTCAATTAGGGGGGGTGACAGTAGCTTGGCTTAATGCTGCATTGAGTGCCATTAAAGAGTTAAACCACACCACCCTTTCTTTACCAGTGCTTTTGCTTCAGGCCGGTCAAGATGAAATTGTTGAAAATAGCGCCCAAGATTCATGGCTTGTACATAATAAAAACGCTGAATATAAACTTTTTGCAACCGCAAAACACGAACTGCTGTGCGAGCAAGATACAATTCGCACAGCTGTTATAACATCTATTTATACATTTTTTGATTTCTTAACGACAGACTGCGGATCTTGATGAATTAATACATCAAGTTGCCCTTCCATTTTTGAGCTTAGAATGGCGACAACATCTTCAGTGACTTTATGGGCCTTAATCAATGGTAAATGATCATCTAACTCAATATGTAACTGCACAAATTTAATTTGACCCGCTTGACGAGTGCGTAAATCATGCGCGCCATGAACTTGCTCATGGCTGCAAACCCAAGCCAGAATCTGAGACTTCTCCTCGTCGGGTAATTCTTTATCCATCAAATGATCCGCACTCTCAAGAGCAACATGCCAAGCATTAAGCACTAAGTAGCCCGCCACAGCGAGTGCAAAAACACCATCGGCATAAAGCCATCCATAATAAGCGAGCGCCATCGCCAAAATAACACTCGCATTTAAAATTAAGTCACCTTTGTAATGAATTGAATCTGCTTTTATAGCAATAGATCCTGTTTTTTTAATCACTTGGGTTTGTACAACTACAATCACTAAAGTACAAATAATGGCAAAGATACTTACGGCAATACCAATTCCAGTGTGACTAACTGAAGATGGGTTTATGATCCGCTCGATACCATGAAATGCCAATAGGCAACCACTTCCAGCAATAAAAGCTGCCTGACCAAGCCCAGCTAAAGCCTCTGCTTTACCATGGCCAAAACGATGATCATCATCTGCGGGACGAAGTGCATAACGCAGCACAAAAAAATTCATTAATGTCGCTGTGATATCCATCAACGAATCAGTAAGTGATCCCAGCATTGCAGCAGAACCGGTGACCACCCAAGCCCAGATTTTAGTCAATATCATCAAACTGACCATAGCCATAGTGATCCAGCTCGCCAGCTTCACCCAAAATGCATAATCTCTTTTACTCACGACACCAGTCCAAAAAACTAAAACGATATAAGGAATGATATCATTTTAATACGACTCACCACCTCTTTTTGTTACTATTACTTATTTGGTGTAGCAGCACCTAATATCACTTTTTAGCTATTTAATTGAGGCCACTATGCTTGATATCGTTTTATATCAACCTGAAATTCCACCTAATACTGGCAATATCATTCGTTTATGTGCTAACACCGGATACTCTCTTCACTTAATCGAACCGTTAGGTTTTGAGTGGGACGATAAACGAGTGCGTCGTGCAGGGCTTGATTATCATGAATTTAGCCATGTGAAACGTCACCCTAATTTAGAGAGCTATTTCGCGACAGAAAAACCAAACAAAGTCTATGCATGTACAACCAAAGGATCTGGACCTTACCATCAAGCACAATTTGCAAAAGGTGACTGCTTACTGTTTGGACCTGAAACACGCGGATTACCAATGGAGATTATTGAATCTCTACCTAATGAACAACGCCTTCGTATTCCGATGAAGCCAGATAGCCGAAGCATGAACTTATCAAATGCCGTTGCTGTTTTTATCTTTGAATCATGGCGCCAACTAGGTTTTGAAGGCTCAGTGTAACCTCATCGACCTCTTATTTGAGGTCGATGTAAAAACCAAAAAATAACATTTACTTTCAAATTCTTACAATTAAATTAGCCACACTGCCAGAAAGTTTCTAAAAAACAAACTAGACTCAATTCAAATGGATTTTTGAGTTGTGACTTATGAAACGGATCTCGCGTTATCTTTTTACTCTTACCCTATTGTGCTGGCAACTTTCCTGTTTTGTTTTCGCTAAACAAAGTCTTATTATTGATAATTTAACCATTAACAAAGCAGACATTCGGTATATTGAACAAGATTTTTTAGGAAACTTTTGGTTAACGACAACTGCGGGCCTCTATCGCTTTGATGGGATCAACTTTAATAAAATTACCACCTCTCACTTGCCAGGATTAGCAGGTAGCTCCTACTTCGAAATTACCAGTAATAATGAGTATATTTGGCTGGTAAGTGAGGTAGGCCTAGAACAAATATCAATTAAAGATCAGAATAGTCAACATCTCTATAATGGCCCGGTTAGTCATTTACAATTAGATGAAAAAGGCCAAATTTGGTTTATAAGCCAAGGAATTATAAAGTTTTTTAATCGCGAAAAACAAACTGTCGTTCAAATTAACCTACCGCTTGGCATCGTGAATGAATTTACGCTTGTTGCTAACAATTTACTCTGGCTTGCCAATTCAGAACAGCAGCTATTTTTAATTGATATCGAAAAAAATGTCGTTTTAGCCTCCAATGCATTACCTGACGGTATAAAGCAAATTAGCGTTGATAATCAAGCTCGAGCATGGGTCGTTACAAACAAAAATCAGCTATTTCAAATAAAAGAGCAAAAGTTACAGCCTTATTTAGCTTTAACAGATAAAAAAATAACCTCCATAAAACACTCTGATCAAGGATTCTTCTATGGCACCTTAGCTGGTGATATATTTAAACATGATAATCTCACCCATCTCAATACTCAGATTAAACTTGATTCGACAGCGACCCTAAATAATAGTTACATTGATAACCAACAACGTATTTGGTTTAAAAATCCACAAGGCCAATGGGTCACTTCATACACCGCTCTTGTAGCAAAATCAGCTGTAACACAAACACCTCCAATTCAAGAGCTACAAGTGCTTGTTTCCCATAATGCAACCAATGGCACTCCTTTTAGCGACATTATTTTCTATCAACAATCTCAATGGTTTTTAAGTCGTTATGATGGTGTTTACCTTTTTGACGCAGACACTAGCCAACTAGTCAAAATATCCATGGAACAAGGTGTTCAACACCTCACCTTAGCAAATAAACAACTTTGGTTAAGTACTGCCGATAATATCTTTTATCTTGATTTAAATGATTTTAACAAAGGGGCAAAATTAACCTTTGAAGGAATTAGTGCTATAGCGCATTACCAGTTTAATGAAGTTATTTTCACAACGAATAAGCATCTCTACCACATCAAAAACAACCAAAGCCGCTTACTCTATTCTTTGCCTAATTCCGTTTCGACTATAAATGACCTTCGCTATGATGCACTGAACAATGCATTTATTTTTGCTAGCCAAAATGGGCTTTGGCGCCTAAAAAACGAAGACCTACCAAATAGTAAAATAGAATTACTTTTAAAAGGGCCAACCAGTAAAATAGTACCTGATACACTAACCAGAGACTGGCTACTTTACGAGCAAAAAGCCTCCTTGTTTGACTATGTAACAGGAAATATTGAATACATCGACAACCAAATTACTGAGCCACATGTACTTAACTTTTTATCTTATAAACAGCAGCTCTTAATCAACCATGAACAGGCACTATTTTTATTAAAACCACAACAAACAAGCCAAAAACCAACTGATACGTTGAGATTATCTGAAGTTAATTTTTCTTATAACGGGCAAAACTCACTCCTTTTTCCAACTAATACAATCTCTCTTCCAAATAATGCACAAAACATACAGCTAAAAATAGCAGCCCAACTGCCCAGTGAAGCTAAAGCATTTAATTTGAAATATCGCTTTAAACCGAATAATGACTGGCTCAACTTGGCCCCTAATCAGGCAACATTAAACCTAATATCATTACCTGAAGGAGCGCATTCACTGCAAATTCAAAATGATGGCCAACCTTCCTTACAAACAATCGATATTACGTTGATAACCGAAGATACGAAGCAGCTCAACCCAACCAGTATTTTTGGAGCTGCAACAATTTTTATTATCACCCTCTTTTTTTGGTTTATTTATAAAAATAATGATGTAAAAAATAAAACGCTAACCTATTCACTATTAGGCCAAACTAAAGAAGCGGTATGGATTGCTGATCACAACCTCAAAATTATTGAAGTAAATGCTGTTTTTAGCCTTTTAACCGGCTTTCAACAGTCTGAGCTAATGGGTAAATCAGCACGAATTTACAATAAAAAAGGACGTGATTTAAAACTAGAACAGCTTATTTTTAGAGAGTTGCATGCTAATGGTTTTTGGTCGGGTCAAATTTGGAACAAACGAAAAAATGGCGAAGACTTTTATTTAGACTTAACCATTACCAAAATAGAGCAAAAATCGTTTTTTAACTTAAAAAACACGCTCACTTATATCGGCATGTTTACCGACAACACAGCCAAAAAACGCAATGAAAAAGAACTTCAACGCCTCGCAACACGCGATCCTATTACAGGTCTAGCTAATCGTACTTTGTTTATTGAACACCTAAGTAAAGCAATTAATGACAGTAAAGATGCTCATCCTAGCTTTGCCTTAATGTTTTTAGATTTAGATAATTTTCATAAGATCAACGAATCATTAGGTCATACCGAAGGGGACAACCTATTAAAGCTGGTTAGCGAACGCATTGGACAACACATTGACATCAGCTGCACTTTAGCCCGATTAGGAGGTGATGAATTTGCGATCTTAATTCCACCTTACCTTTATTCAAGCATGACTATTTTTTATCTCAAACGAATTGCTGAAAAGCTTTTAAATCAAATTAATCATTTTACCTTAAATAATATTGAAGTCAGTGTTTCGGCCAGTATCGGCATCGCTCTTTACCCTGATAATGGACTCGATTCAGAAAGCTTAATGCGAAGCTCAGATAGTGCCTTAAACCACGCTAAACGTAATGGTAAAAACTCCTTTCAGTTTTATGATAAACGGCTCAAAACATCGAGCGTTCAAAGTTTATCAAAAGAGAGCGCACTATTTCATGCTATTGAAAATAAAGAATTTATACTTTATTACCAACCCAAGTTTAATACTCTGACAAATAAAATAGTTGGTTTTGAAGCCTTAGTTCGCTGGCCTCAAGCGGATGGAACCATCATTGGCCCGGCTGAGTTCATTGCGATAGCAGAACAAAATGGTGCCATCACTCCTTTAACAAAAGTGCTTATTCAGCAAGCTTTCAAACAAACAAAATATTGGTATGAACAAGGTAAGCTCGAAGGGAGAATTGCAATTAATATTTCAGCGGTTCACTTTCAGCATATTAATCTTATCGAAGATCTAGCTCAGTATTTATCGATATTTAATATTAGCGGTCGCCACTTTGAACTTGAAATCACTGAAAGTGCAATGATGCAAGATCCAGATTTTGCCTTAAAACAAATGAATAAATTAAAAACTCTCGGATTTTCAATTGCTCTCGATGACTTTGGTACTGGGCATTCCTCTTTAAGTTACTTAAAGAAATTTCCAATCGACACCTTAAAAATTGATCGCTCATTTATTATGGATATCACAACCAGTGAGCAAGATCGTAATATTACTTCAACCATCATTAGGCTGGCTAAATACCTTAATATTAACGTGGTAAGTGAAGGAGTTGAAACCTATGAGCAAGCATATTTACTTCATGTGATGGGCTGTAATGTGGTACAAGGATATTATTTTAGCCCTCCAGTCGCTGTTAGCGAAATTGAAAACTTAACGATAACCAAAAAAATAAAACTATCAAATAAAAAGGCTGGTTAACTCTCAGCCTTTTTTTGTCTACCTAATAACGACATTGCCGCTTCTTTCACATTTTTACCTTCGTAAAGTATTTGGTAAATCTGTTCCGTAATGGGCATTTCAACACCAACACGCTTAGCCAGTAAATAAACCTCTTTCGTATTACGATAACCCTCTACCACTTGCCCTATCGCTGTTTGTGCTTTTTCAACATCAGAGCCTTGTCCAAGAGCGAGACCGAAACGACGATTTCTTGATTGGTTATCTGTACAGGTTAAAATTAAATCGCCCAACCCAGCCATCCCCATAAAAGTATCTTGCTTTGCGCCCATAGCACAACCTAAACGGCACATTTCAGCAAGTCCTCGGGTAATCAAGGCTGTACGTGCGTTTGCACCAAAGCCAAAGCCATCGGAAATACCAGCCCCAATCGCAATTACATTTTTAACTGCACCACCAAGCTGTACTCCAATGAAATCATCATTACTATACACTCGGAATGAACGGCCACAGTGCAGATAATCAGAAAGTTGCTTCACAAATAATGAGTCTGTAGAAGAAACTGAAATCGCTGTCGGTAAACCCATCGCCATTTCTTTAGCAAAGGTTGGCCCCGAAATCACAGCAAGTGAAATATCACTGCCTAGAATCTCACGAGCAACATCTTGTAATAAACGTCCCGTATCTGGCTCAAGCCCTTTAGTTGCCCAAGCAACTTTACTGCCAGGTATTAAAAACGGCTTAATACTAAGAAGTGTTTGAGAGAATGCATGGCTTGGCACAACCAACAAAATTGTTTCTGATTGGCTTACAACCGTTTGTAGGTCAGATTCCAACTGTAGTGATTCAGGAAAAGACGCACCAGGCAAATAACGTTCATTTGCACGATCTTTTGCTAATGTTTCAATATGGTTTGCATCACGCCCCCAAAGGCCTATTGCATGGTTATTTCTAGCCAAGCAAATAGCAAGGGCGGTCCCATAAGAGCCCGCCCCTAAGACTGACACAGCGTATTTAGCTGTTGTCATAATTATGCGTCTGCTTGAGCCTGCTCAACTTGAGCTGCACGTTGCTGAACATATTGACCAAATAAAGCATCAAAATTAACAGGTGCTAAATTTAACTGCGGGAAAGTGCCACGGTTAACTAAGTTAGAAACAGCTTCACGAGCATAAGGAAATAAAGTATTTGGGCAGAATGCACCAAGCATGTGCGCTAACTGACCTTCTTCAACTGCTGTAATTGTGAAAATACCCGCTTGTTGTACTTCACATAAAAAAGCAGTTTCATCACCGATAGTTGCAGTAACTGTTAAGGCTAAAACAACTTCAAATACACCTTCATCTAAACGAGTTGAACGAGTATCTAAATCTAATTTAACTTCCGGCGTCCATTCTTTTTGAAAAATTGCAGGTGAGTTAGGCGTCTCAAAAGAAATGTCTTTTGTATAAATACGTTGAATTGCGAACTGAGGGCCTACTTGCTCTTGCGCTGCATTTTGATCATGTTCTGCCATGTTACTTCCTATTGAAATTTATTAATTATTTGAGCAAAGCATCAAGTTTGCCCTTCGACTCAAGCGCCATCATATCATCACAACCACCGATATGCTGTTCACCTATAAATATTTGTGGGACCGTTGTGCCACCATTTGCTTTTGCGATCATTTCATCACGAAGTTCGGGTTGTTTACCAATATCAAACTCTGTAAATGTAACGCCTTTGCTACTCAATAATGCTTTAGCACGAGTACAGTAAGGACAATAATCTTTAGTATATAGAACAACTGTTGCAGCCATATTTAACGCTCCGTAGTCATGGGTAAGCCAGCATTTTGCCAAGCACCAATACCACCAGAAAGGATATAAACTCGCTCAAAACCCGCTTTATTTAAATTATCAGCGACGCCTGAAGCAGTCATTCCAGTGTTACATACAACTATAATGGGCGCACTTTTTAGCTTTTCAAGCGCTGAGAACTCTTTTTCTTTCGCTTTTTCGGCACTTAAATGAACTGAACTTGCAATATGGCCTGCATTAAAATCTTTTAAAGCACGAATATCAACCGCGGTTGCATTTTCACGATTAATCAATAACGTTAATTGCTGAGGATTAATGTGTTTAATTGCAGAAAAGCGCGCTTTAAACCAACCTAAAACAATCGCCATAACTAAACCAATCCAGATCATACTTAAGATCGGATGATTACCAATAAATTCTACCAATTGCTCCATGACCTTCCACTTTTCTTATTTAAGTTTATACAAAACGCGTAAGTATACACGCTTAGAACTAAGATACCAGCCTCTGAGACAAGGCAAATCAGGCTCTTTAAAGAATTTTATAATCTCTTGTAAAAAGCATTCTGTGGCGGCAATTTTTATACATTATTATTTTCGATGTATAAAGGTGAATTATTTTAATATCTCTGTTTCTTTGCTGAATAAGAAAAAAAAAAACGGTATGCTTAGCCCACTCATTTCAAAATTTGATTTGCGAAAAAACACAGGAGCTGTAATGACATTTAAAAAAAAGCCTTTAGTATTAATAATCTTAGATGGTTGGGGCTATCGAGAAGATCCCGAAAGTAATGCTATTTTAGCTGCAAACACTCCTGTGATGGACAAATTATGGCAAACCTGCCCTAGTACATTAATTTCAGGCTCAGGTTTGGATGTTGGCTTACCGCCAGGGCAAATGGGTAACTCTGAAGTTGGACACGTTAATCTAGGCGCTGGCCGAATTGTCTATCAAGATTTCACTCGCATTACAAAATCCATTGCCGATGGTGAGTTTTTTGAAAACCCGACCTTTGTAAATGCAATCGACCAAGCAGTAAAAAACAACAAAGCAGTTCATTTAATGGGCCTTTTAAGCCCTGGTGGCGTTCATAGCCATGTAGAACACATCCTGGCCACAATAGAGTTAGCGGCACAACGCGGTGCAAAATCTGTTTACTTGCATGCATTTTTAGACGGTCGCGACACTGCACCTCGCAGCGCACAAGAATCGATTGAATTAGTCGATAATAAATTCAATGAATTACAGTGTGGCCGCATCGCATCAGTAATTGGTCGTTACTATGCGATGGATCGCGACAACCGCTGGGATCGTGTTGAAAAAGCATATAGCTTAATGACCCAAGCAACCGCTGATTATCATTTTACAGATGCCACGGCAGCACTTGCAGCTGCTTATGAACGCGACGAAAACGATGAATTTGTTGCTGCGACCAGCATCACTCCTTCATTACAAGAAGCAGCACAAATCAATGACGGCGACGCAGTACTGTTTTTAAATTTCCGAGCCGATCGCGCCCGCCAAATGAGCCGTGTATTTGTTGATAAAAACTTTGATGGTTTTGTAAAAAGCAAATCACCTAAACTAGCCGCATTTGTGACTATGACTGAATACGCAAAAGATATTCCGGCACCTTCTGCATTTCCATCGGTTGCTCTAACAAATGTGCTCGGTGAATGGCTCGCCAAACACAATAAAACGCAATTGCGTATATCCGAGACTGAAAAATATGCCCATGTGACCTTTTTCTTTAGTGGCGGTCAAGAAGCCCTATTTGAAGGTGAAGACCGTATTCTCATTCCTTCACCACAAGTGGCGACTTATGATTTGCAACCTGAAATGAATTCAGAAATGCTAACCGATAAACTGGTTGAAGCGATTCATGCAGGAAAACATGATGTCATTATTTGTAACTACCCAAATGGTGACATGGTTGGCCATTCTGGTGTATTTAGTGCAGCGGTAAAAGCTTGTGAGGCTGTTGATCATTGTATTGGCAGAGTAATAGAAGCCTTGTCACAGACAGGTGGTGAAGCACTTATTACTGCCGATCATGGCAATGCAGAACAAATGCAAAATGAAGAGACAGGACAAGCACACACAGCACACACCAGTGAACCTGTGCCATTTATTTATTATGGCCGCAAAGCTCAGGCTTTATCAGATAAAAAGCTCAGTGATGTTGCTCCAACCATGCTGCACCTACTTGGCATGGCTCAACCTGAGGAAATGACTGGCACAACGATCATGCAAGTACAATAAACGTGATGGGTAATACAATAAAAAAAATAATCTTACCCCTAGTGTGCACCTTACTTTCATTGCCATTAGCGTACGCCAATGGCAATGAAACTCGCACCAAAGAAGATCTCGAAACCATCCAAAAAGAACTCAAGGTTAATGCTGAGCGCTTAGCCGCGCAAAAAACACAAATCAGCCAGCTTGAGATCAACCTTAAAAATTCAGAGTTTGAAATTGCACAAAATGCAAAATCACTTAAAGAACTGCTTTTTTCAACTGAATTTAATCGCAACGAACAAATTGCACTAAAAGATAAAATTAGTGAGCTGATACAAAACAAATCAACACAGCAAGCCGCACTTGCTGCACAACTCAAAAGTGCCTTTATGACTGGAAGCCATGATTACAGCAAGCTTTTATTAAATCAGCAAGAAGTGGCAAGTTTTGAACGCACGTTAAGCTATTATAGCTATCTAAATAGCGCCCGATTAAAACAAATTGACACTCTAAAAGGTACTTTAGCTGAACTTGAAAATACTCAAGAAAAATTAAAAAATAGCGAAAATGAGTTAGTGCAATTAGTTCATCAACAACAACAAAAGCAAAAAGCGCTAGAACTAGCTCAAAAAGATCGTAAACAAAATTTAGCCCTACTCGAAAAGCAATTTTCATCCACTTTATCTGCGATTGATTACTTAAAACAAAATGAACAAGTGCTTGTTCAAACATTACAAACACTTCATGAAGAAGCTAAAAAAACAATTAATTTAGATGGATTAATGCCGTTAAAAGGCAAGCTAAATTGGCCCAGCAGAGGAAAGCATAGCCATGTATTTGGGCAACATAAACATGGAAACTTTAAATGGAAAGGGGTTGTAATTTCAGCCAAAGAAGGCAGCCCCGTTTCAACTATTTATAGTGGCCAAGTTGTTTTTTCTGATTGGCTAAAAGGGTTTGGATGGGTGATAGTAATTGATCATGGTGAAGGATTTATGAGCCTTTATGGTCACAACCAAGCCATTTTAAAAGAGGTCGGTGATAAAGTCAGCCAAGGTGAAGTGATAGCTTTAGTAGGCCAAAGCGGTGGACAAAGCGATCCTAGTCTATACTTCGAAATACGGCACAAGGGAAGCGCGGTCAACCCCACCACATGGTGTAGAAAACTATAACGTAAGTAGTTGGCTACACTCGAATTAGGAGTGAGCCAATGAAACTTTTACTTCAATTTTTACTCTGCTTTTGCTTCACCTTTATTTCATCAAACTCTGTCTATGCTGATGACTCAGCGACAGAGTTAAAGAATATTCTTGAACATATTCAAGCTTTTTATGTTGATGAAATAGACCCTAAAAAATTAAATCACACCGCTATAGAATCATTAATTAAACAACTTGATCCACATTCTGATTACCTAGACACTGAAGAATTAGAAGATTTATTTAATGTTGCTAATGGACAATATACTGGTTTAGGTATTGAAGTTGAGCAACGAGATGAACATATCATTATCGTTGCAGCACTTCCAAATTCTCCTGCCTCTCTTGCTGGTATAAAAAAAGGGGACATATTACTGAAAGTAAATAATGAAACCGTTATTAACAAACCAATCAAAAATGTTGCGTCATTAATTAGCAACTCTAAAACTGCGAAAATTAAGCTCGCCATTGCGCGCAGCGGCTACAGTAGTGCACTGCAATTTACATTACAAAGAGAACAAATTGAGATTGAAAGTGTTACAGGTCAGCTCGCAGATACAGGCTATGCATTAATAAGAATTAGTAACTTTAATAATCATACTCTTCATGATGTGGCCCGAATACTCGCTCGATTAACCAATGAAAATGGACAAGCCTTAGCTGGTTTACTGATTGATCTTCGAGATAATCCAGGAGGCGTATTAAGCAGTGCGATTGATATCTCCGATTTATTTTTACAGCAAGGTATTATTGTCACCACAAAAGGTCGTTTTTATGATGCCAATCATGAATATTTTGCAAAAAAAGGTGATGTACTCAATGGCGCTCCTATTGTTGTGTTAATTAATAAAGGCTCAGCCTCTGCTGCAGAAATTTTAGCCGGCGCCCTAAAGGATAATCACAGGGCAATTATTGTTGGCACTCGCTCATATGGTAAAGGCTCAGTACAGTCTTTAATCCCTTTAGGTGATGGTCACACCGCCTTAAAACTCACGACAGCAAAATACTATACACCATCAGGTCAATCTATTGATGGTATAGGAATAATACCGGATATCGCAATAGACCAACTCAAACTACCCAGTGAAGATAGCCAAACCTTACTAGAAATGAGCAGCGGTACGAATAATCAACCCTTGCTTACCGCGCTTCGCGATGTACAATTAGAAGAGGCTCAAAAAATACTAAAAAAATATTAGCCTAGGTATTTTGTTCTTTGGTGAACAAAACAATAATAAAAATAACTAAGTAACTCATGCCTCTAAGTGGTGAGTTACCATAATAATAAAAAGATATAAAAGTGCGCTTAAAACTCAAGATGCTTTCGTTGTTAGCTGTTATGGTTAGCCATTTTAGCTTCGCTGGCCAAGTGGCTATTGTTATTGATGATATTGGATATCATGAACGAGATCTCGATGCTATAAAACTTCCGGGCGAGGTGTCTTTTTCTATTTTACCGTTTACCCCCTTTGCTAAAACGTTTGCGCTACAAGCGCAATTGGCTAGTAAAGAAATGCTGTTGCATGTCCCAATGCAAGCGATAAGCGGTAAAGAACTCGGCCCTGGCGCCATTACCTATGACATGAATAAACAGCAACTCCAGCAGACATTGACTCGCGCTCTTGATGACTTACCACAAGTCAAAGGGATCAATAATCATATGGGCTCTTTTCTCACTCAAAAAATTATCCCAATGTCTTGGACGATGGAAATACTCAAAGAGAGAAACCTGTACTTTCTAGATAGTAAAACCACACAGCACAGCCAAGCGCAACATATGGCTAACTTATTTGGTGTTGATAATATAAGTCGCCATGTTTTTCTTGATAATATTCCAAGTGAAAAACAGATGACATTTCGCATGAATCAGCTTATTCGCCTAGCAAAAAAGAATGAATATGCGATCGCGATTGCTCACCCATATCCTGAAACTTTGGCCTTTCTTGAGCACGCTTTACCTAAGTTAGCGCAACAAGGAATTAAATTGGTCCCACTATCTGATTTAGTAAATAAAAAATATGTTCAGCTGGCCTCTTTAAATCAGCCTGAACAGTTGCAAAAAACTCAAGATTAACAAGCAGTAAAACAAAAAAACCACTTCATTTGAAGTGGTTTTTTTTAAAATTTAATACTAAGCCGTTAACAGGTGCTGTAACTTTTTCATTGCGGTTTTTTCTAGCTGTCTAACACGCTCAGCCGATACGTTATACTTTGAAGCTAAATCCTGTAACGTGGCTTTATCATCGCTTAACCAACGCGTCTGAACAATATCCTGAGAGCGCTCATCTAAACTTTTTAATGCATGAAACAAGCGGTTGTGAGTTTGCTCTTCCCACTGGTCTTCCTCGATTTTATCGGCCAAATCAAGGCTATTATCTGTTAAATATTGCACTGGTGAATATTGAGTTGCTGATGCTGAATCATCATCGTCAGTAGTTAGGTCAAAAACCATATCCTGGCTACTCATACGCGCTTCCATTTCGCGAACATCTTTTTCAGTAACACCTAGCTCATTAGCTACAGTTGACACTTCATCAGGATTAAACCAACCTAAGCGCTTTTTATTTTTACGCAAATTAAAGAATAATTTACGTTGAGCCTTAGTGGTTGCCACCTTCACAATACGCCAATTTTTTAATACATATTCATGTATCTCAGCTTTAATCCAATGCACCGCAAAGGAAACCAAACGAACACCTACTGAAGGGTCAAAACGCTTTACAGCTTTCATCAAGCCGATATTACCTTCTTGAATTAGGTCAGCTTGTGGCAAACCATAGCCTGAATAACCTTTAGCTATGTGAGCCACAAAACGTAAATGCGACATAATTAACTGCCTTGCAGCATCTAAGTCACCGTCTTGTTGAAGCTTTACCGCTAATGCTTGTTCTTCTTGCGCACTTAGCATTGCAATACCGCTAACAGCTTGAAGGTAGCCTTCCATACTGCCACTTTGCTGTGGAACTGTTAACATCATCGCGTGTAAATCTTTGCTCATATTTCACCTCTGGGATCCATCTTTGAAACGATATTAGCACTCTTTCATTGAGAGTGCTAATTTCATTTCATTTCTTATTGCCTTAATATTTTTCTTAAGCTCAAGTTATTTCGGTTTAAGTAATTAAAGAAAAAGAAACAAAATTGAATGGAAATAAATACGTAATATGTCTAATTTGAATTCAGTGTTTGCACACTAACCTTGCGTGCTAGTTGCTTAACTTAGCAAATTATTCGCACAGTGCAAGAGTCAAGATGTAAAAATCTGTATCTATTTCTACATCTTGAAGATTTTAAAGCATTTTAATTATATTTTATCTGGCTCAATTGCATCTATATAACGCTTCACCGATAAAAAAGACCCACTTAAACCAAGCCCTATACCTAATAACACTAACAGTAGGAACTCATGAAATGATAGCCCTTGTAAAACAAACTCAGCCTGATAGACACCTGCGACATGGCTTACCGCTGACGCTAACCACCACATCATAACAACGATAGCTATAAACGAAAATAACCCACCGATCAACCCGTACCATATTCCAGTCCACAAAAAAGGCGCTTGGATAAAGTTATTCGTTGCTCCAACGAGCTTCATAACTTGAATTTCTTCTTTTTTATCCATTATTGATAAACGAATTGTATTACCAATAATTAAAATAACAGAGGTCAGTAACAACAAAGCAATAGTGATCACACTTTCACGCAACAAAGAAAGCAACGCATTTAAGCGCTCTAACCATTCAATATCTAGCTTCCCAAAATCTACTTCTCTTTCTTGTTCAAGTTTAAGTAGAAGCTCCCTAGCAGCTTTTGCAGAGGTAAAGCGCTTAGTTGGCGTCACTAAAACAACACTTGGTAATGGATTTTCATCTAAATAGTTAAGCGCCTGACCAAAACCTGATGCGACTTTAAACTCAGCTAGGGCATCATCTTTTGAAATGTAATCAACTTGCGCAATTTCTGGATACAAGCCCAATCGATTAACTAAAGACTTTGCTTCTTGCTCTGTCGTTGTTTTTTTTACGAAAAGAGAGATCTCAGCTGCGTTTTCAAAACCACTACTCACCAACTGAACATTTTTAACCACCAGGTATAATGTTGCGGGCAAGGTTAAACTTAACCCCAACACCGCAATCGTCATCAATGATGCCGCAGGTGTCCGCCACATTTCACCTAAACTATGAACGCCTTGGCGCAAGACATTTTGTATTACAAAATATGCATTTAATAACCATGACTTTTGATATGTTTCAGCTTGGCTATGGCGCCCTTTAAATAAAATACTCACAGCCTATCTCCCGTTAAAGGATCATCAATTAAACGACCATGCTTTAAGGTAAGGCTGCGATACTTCATTCGAGCAATCAAACCAAGATCATGAGTTGCAATCAACACCGTGGTACCTTGCTGATTAAAATCCTCAAACAAGTTTAATATTTCCATCGACAATTCAGGGTCTAAATTTCCTGTAGGCTCATCAGCAAGCAAAATTGGAGGGGAATTTACAATGGCGCGAGCAATACCAACACGTTGCTGCTCTCCACCTGACAAAGTTGCCGGAAAGCATTTAACCTTGCTCAGTAAGCCAACTTTATCGAGGGCCGCATGCACGCGCTTTTCAATATCCTTTCGATGCATACCTTCTATCACCAAAGGAAAAGCGACATTGTCAAAAATATTGTATCGATTCAACAGCCTATGATTTTGAAAGATCATTCCAATATCACGACGAACATAAGGCACTTGCTTGCTATCTAATTTATTTAACTTCACACTATTGATGAATACATCACCAGCAGATGGACGCTCCATTACGCTAATTAATTTAAGAAGCGTACTTTTCCCAGCTCCACTATGACCTGTTAGAAATGCTAACTCACCGGCTTTAAGGTGAAAATTAATTTTTTCCAGTGCCACATGTCCACCGGGATATGTTTTACTTACTTGCTGAAATTTTATCATTATTAGTATCTTACAGCTAAGAGGGCGCATAGCGCCCTAAACTTAAATCTCTACTTATCATCCTGACTAAACAAAGCATTGATAAACTCATCACTTTTAAAAGCTCTGAGATCATCAATACCTTCACCTACCCCAATATAGCGAATTGGAATATTAAACTTATCTGCAACCGCAAAAATAACCCCACCTTTGGCGGTACCATCTAGTTTGGTTAAACTTATGCCAGTTAAACCAACCGCTTTATTAAATAGATCCACTTGGCTAATCGCGTTTTGCCCCGTTCCTGCATCAATCGTTAGCATTACTTCGTGTGGCGCATCGGGATCAAGCTTTTTCATTACCCGAGCAATTTTTTCAAGCTCTTGCATCAAATTATCTTTATTTTGTAAACGACCCGCGGTATCAGCAATTAATATATCCACCTTACGCGCTTTAGCGGCTTGAAACGCATCAAAAATGACTGATGCGCTATCAGCACCTGTATGCTGAGCAATCACAGGAATATCGTTTCGCTGGCCCCAAACCTGTAATTGTTCAACAGCGGCAGCCCTAAAAGTATCTCCTGCTGCAAGCATCACAGACTTACCTTGCGCTTGAAATTGCTTAGCAAGCTTACCAATAGTGGTCGTTTTACCCACACCATTAACACCCACCATTAAAATAACAAATGGACCTGTTGCTTTTTCAGTGTCAAGGGCTTGCTCTGCTGACTTTAACATTTGCGCCATTTCGTGCTTTAAAAGATCGTATAACGCATCACCATCTTTTAATTGCTTACGATCAGCCGCTTCAGTTAATCGGTCAATTAATTTTAGCGTAGTATCAACGCCTAAATCAGCCGTTAATAATTGTGTTTCTAACTCTTCGAATAACTCATCATCAATTTTCTTGCCAGAGAAGATATTGATAAAACCAGAACCGATTGACTGTTTTGTTTTGATTAGGCTCTTTTTCAAGCGTGAAAAAAAGCTATCTTTTTTAGGGGGAGATTCAATCGCAGCGGTTTGAATTTTAGCTTCTGCAGCTAAGCGGGCTTCTTCCGCTAAACGTGTTTCTTCCGCTAAACGTGCATCTTCTGCTAAACGTGTTTCTTCTGCTAAACGTGTTTCTTCTGCTAAACGTGTTTCTTCTGCTAAACGTGTTTCTTCCGCTAAACGTGCATCTTCCGCTAAACGTGTTTCTTCCGCTAAACGTGTTTCTTCCGCTAAACGTGTGTCTTCCGCTAAACGTGCATCTTCTGCTAAACGTGCTTCTTCTGCTAAACGTGCATCTTCTGCTAAACGTGCATCTTCTGCTAAACGTGCTTCTTCCGCTAAACGTGTTTCTTCTGCTAAACGTGCTTCTTCTGCTAAACGTGTTTCTTCCGCTAAACGTGCTTCTTCCACTAAACGTGCTTCTTCCACTAAACGTGCTTCTTCCGCTAAACGGGCTTCTGCAGCTATTCGTGATTCTTCAGCTAAGCGTGATTCTTCCGCTAAACGAGCTTCTTCCGCTAAACGGGTTTCTTCTGCTAAACGTGTCTCTTCCGCTAAACGTGTCTCTTCCGCTAAACGAGCTTCTTCCGCTAAACGAGCTTCTTCCGCTAAACGAGCTTCTTCTGCCAAGCGAGCATGTTCTTCATTGGTTTTGTCATTATCACCAAAACCTAACCACGATAAAAATCTATTTTTTTTTGCCATACTAGCTAATGACCACTTATAAAATCTGATAAACTGATGCGTGCAATATGGTAACACTTTCATTAACAGAATGAAAAAGTACCGCTGCGATAAAATTTAGTCCATATACTATATGAGAGCGTTTCTCGACACCAATTTTTAGTGATATTAATGAAGCCAAACACATCAAAATCAAACAGCCCAACTTCGGGTCATATTCGTATTATCAGCGGTCAATACCGAGGTCGAAAACTGCCAGTAAAAGATGTTCAAGGGCTCAGACCTACAACCGATCGAGTCAAAGAAACCTTATTTAATTGGTTGATGAATTATATTCGGGACACAGTCGTTTTAGACTGCTTTGCAGGTTCTGGTGGGCTTGGTTTTGAAGCGCTATCTCGTTACGCAAGCTCAGTAACATTTATTGAAAAAGATAACGTCGCTGCACAGCAAATTAAAAGCAACATTTCGACCCTAAAAAATTCAAATGCAACCCTTATTCAAGGTGATGCATTACTACTTTTAGCAAAAAATACGAGACAATTTAATCTGGTTTTTATTGATCCGCCCTTTCGCCAAGGATTAGCACAGCCTCTTTGTGACTTGTTGGTTGAAAAAAATGCATTGACTCAGGATGCACTCATTTATCTCGAAGTTGAAAGTGAACTTTTAGACTTTAAAGCACCAAGTAATTGGAGCCTTAAAAAAGAAAAAACGGCAGGTCAAGTGAGCTACCGTTTATATCAAAATACTCAAGTCGAATGTTAAGTTTATTCGATTTCAATACCGATGTTTGTTTGACCATCTTCAAGCGCTTTCACTCTAAGCGCCTTAACGCTTTCAGAGGTGATTCGCCCCATATTTTCAACATAATCAATAAGTTCACCAAGAACTTCAATTTCATATTGCATTAATGGATGCTCGCGTATTGCTTGGTTGTCGGCTATCACATCATCTGAAGTTAATTGATACTCAATTAATTTGGCAACCGTCGCTTGAGATATTTTACTGATATCAACAAATTCAGCTTCATCTTGCGCTATTAAGCCATGCAACATGCCTAGTAGTGCAGTGGCTGCGTCGATTGCAGGGTAAACACCAAACATATCAAAATCGGTTACTTCTGGAACATTAGGCTCCACTTTATCGATTAATAGTTCGAAGTTTATTTTGCTTTTAGGTAAAACGATTCTTTCCCATATCAAATTTAATGCATTTCGCAATGCAGAATCATCACCAAATTCAGTCGCTTGGCTGAATAATGTATAGTTTGGTAACATGCGCTCAAGTAAAGCAGCTGCTAATACCGCTTTTTGCAGGTAGTTTAATTCTCTAATACGTTGAAAATTATTCGGCTTGTTCATCTTTATCCATTAGGCAGGACCAGCAAAGCTCAAATCCCGCACCATTTTTTTCACCACAATGGCGGCAAAACCATTCATGAGAAGATTGTCGTTGAGTCTGATATTCTAACAAGATTTTTTCAGCTTGGCGCTGTTTAATCTGCAAGACAAGTATGGAAATGCAGGTTTGCTCGAAAGGTATTTCACCTAAAGCCCCCGCAAGGGCTTCTCCGTGAAAACGTACATCAATCGAGTTGATGTGCAGTAACCCCTTGATTAAATAGGCTTCAAGTGCATTTTCAGCTTGATATATACTGATCCAATCAAAAAGTTTATCCATTTAGCTATTGAGTTGTTGTTGGGCATATTCGAATTTAAGTTTAAATTCGGTTACTTTGCCTTCTAATTCCTCAATTTTTTCATTTAACTCAGTATTTTGTGAGCGAATGCTTTCATATGCATTGCGAGCTTGTTTTGATTCAGCTTCTAAGCGTGACACCAAGCTAGTATTTCGACCTTGAGCCATGTTTAATGCCGAATCTTGGTTTGCGAGCAAGCTTTCTTTTTTAGCAATAGCATCTTGATAGGCCTGTTCTTTGATTCTAAATTCACTGAGCAACTCAGACATTTTTTCTTTATCTTGCTCTAAATTAACAATATTTGACAACGCCTGCTCAAGCTCTGCTTTTAATAACTTAGTTTCAGCAAAAAGGTCTTTTTTCAAATCATTAAATCGACCATCTTGCTTCTTCTCTTGCTCTGATATTTTATCTTTAAATAACACGTTTGCTTCTAAAACTGTGTCATGTTCTGCCTGAAGCGCTTCATTTTTTAACGTCAAATCAGTAACTCGTGCCTCTAACTCTTTCAATAAATTCTCTTTTTCAGAAACTTCTTCATTGAGCTTATCGGTCGTGTTACGCAATTGCTCAGCGGCTGAGCGATGTGACAGTAACTCATGCTGTAGATTGTCTAGTGATTTTTGTTGCTCTGTAATTAACAGCTCTGTTTTGTGCTTTTCTTGTAGTAATACTTTAATCTGCGCAGTGTACTGCTCGTTCGTACTTGTGATATCACTAAATAAAAGCTCTTTTTCTTTTAAAACTAAACGAGCTTGCTGTAAAGCGGTATTTAACTCTTCAATTGTCTGTTGCTGTGCAACAACATTGGCATTACCTGAATCGGCTTCTTGCAACAGTAATTCATGAGCATGTTTCAAGTCTGATAATTCTTTTTGATAATGAGCTGCTTGTTGTTTTAATCTATCATCAAGGGATGCATTGTCAGCGCTGCGCTCTGCAATCAGCTGTTTCACCTTGTCTGACTGCAGCGCATTTAGTTCTTTTTGCTTCTGCAGGCCCGCTTCAGCTTGTTTTAATAATTGCACTTTCTCTTGTGTAATTGCTTGCTGCTCAGCGAGCGCTTCTTTAAGTTTTGAATGTTGCACTAGCTCTTTTTGATGATGCGCCTGAAGAGATTCAAATTGCTCTTGATAACGCTGGCCTTGAGCAAGTTGCTCATTTAGCTTTTCGATTTCAAGCTGATTGCTTTGATTGTGTTTTTGCTCAGCCAATAATTGTTGTTCTAATTGTTGAGCACTTTTTTGAAAGTGAGTTATTTTTTGCTCTAAAGACGCAATAAGTTCATCTTCATCGGATTGATGCTGGACGATTGCGGCTTGATGACCTTTTTCAAGTGCTTGCTGACAAGCGACAAGCATCATAGCTTGCAATTGAGGAGAAATAAGCGTTAAAAATTGCTGAGTAACACTATCAATATAAGGATGACGCTGCGTCACTGTCGATGCCAAATTACTAATAAAATCAGTCGGTTCTTGTGATAAACTTCGCGCCACTGATGAAAAAGTCTCCTGCGGCGAAACAGCCTCTAAACCCTGTAGTAATTGATGAAGTTGTGTACCTTGAAATTCACCCATCGAAATCTATCCCCTAGAGCAATGCTTTTGTTATTATTAGCTTGTTCAATTTTTAAATTTCGTTTAATTCAATCGCAGAAAAAAGCTAAATTAGAAAGATTTAATCTTATAATATTAATAAGTTAAATATTTACATTGTATAAATTCAACCTATCTTAACACTGCTAGCACGTGAATTTAAACACATTAAAACATATAATTAACAAACCAATAAAAAGGCCGACACATAAACACCATGACCTTAACCACTCCTGCTTTGCTTTTCCCTGCAATATCTCTACTTTTGCTTGCATATACAAACCGCTTTTTAGTGTTAGCTCAACTCATAAGGCAATTAAACTCCAGAGAAGGTGACACCATCCGCCCTGTCGTTAAAGCTCAAATATCTAATTTACGTAAACGCATTAAACTTATTCGTACTATGCAATTTTATGGTGTGATGTCATTTTTATTGTGTACAGCAGCTATGTTTGCTGTTTTCCTGGAGTTTCCTTTATTAGGAGCTATTTTTTTTGGCCTAAGCTTGCTTTGCTTGATTGGCTCATTACTATTTTCCCTTTATGAAATTCATATCTCGTGTGACGCGATTGAATTAGAACTCACCTCTATTGCTGAAAAGCCACTAAGTAAAAACAGTTAATTTGATGTTTTTAAAAATTACTACCTATACTCAAACAACGACTTGAATATAGGTAATGGTTTGTGTCCGACTTTTTGTTTGCTGATGACAGTTTAAATAATGATGAGCAGGTAACCCATGTTGAAAGTGGTTGGGATATCTTGGTCGTGGATGATGAAGAAGATATACATCAAGTTACTAAACTCGTTCTTACTGGATTTCAGTTTGAAGGAAAACCGCTGCGTTTTCATCATGCCTATTCCGCAGCGCAAGCTCGTGAGCTTTTACAAGACATTGATCAAATAGCTGTTGGACTTATAGATGTTGTAATGGAAACAAACCATGCTGGTTTGGATCTTATAAAATATATACGTGAGGAAGCTGAAAATCATGATGTTCGGTTAATTTTAAGAACAGGTCAACCAGGTGAAGCCCCAGAAGAATCTATTATCCGCGATTTTGATATCAACGATTACAAGAACAAAACTGAGCTTACGGCAATAAAACTGAAAACCCTTCTTTATTCTGCATTGCGTGCTTATCGTGACATTCGCACGATAGAAAAACATAAATTAGGATTAGAAAAAATAATTAATGCCTCCGCTAACTTTTTAGAGTGTGACACGGTCGATCAATTTGCTTCAACAATCTTAGGGCATGTTTCGAATGTCATGGGGCTTGATGATAACGAAATTTATTGTGCTGCCGCGGTGAATTCTCAAGATAAGAAAGGTACTGATTTTATGTTACTTGCAGCATCAGTTAATAGTAACGCCCCTGAAAAAAAGTCTTTACCAATAGAAATCAGTAATCTTTTTATTGATGTACACAACAAAAAAGAATCTTGTAAGAATGAAAACCAGTTTGTTGGTTATTTTCCTACAAAAGGCGGCTTAGAGACAATGTTGTATGTCAGTAAGTCATCCAAATTACACCCTTCAGACCATCAATTACTTGAGTTTTTCTCCAATAATATTGCACTGGCTTATGACAATTTAAGACTACGTGAAGTTGTTAGAGAATCTCAAAAAGAACTTTCGTACATTTTAGGTGAGGCCGTAGAGAAAAGAAGTAAAGAAACAGGAAGCCATGTCAAACGAGTGGCTAATTATAGCTTTATGCTTGCACTAAAGTCCGGTTTAACGCCCTATCAAGCTGAGATAATTAAGTTAGCATCTCCGCTACATGACATAGGAAAGATAGGGATCCCTGACATTATATTAAATAAACCAGGTAAACATACACCTGACGAATGGCAAATAATGCAATCTCATGCACAAATTGGTTATGACATTTTGAGAAATTCAAGCAATGAGATATTGCGTCAAGGTGCCATTATTGCACATCAACATCATGAAAAGTGGGATGGGTCAGGCTACCCTTCAGCTCTTCAAGGGGAGGCTATTGATATTTCAGGCCGAATTACCGCAATTGCAGATGTATTTGATGCTCTAGGGAGTGATCGTTGCTATAAAAAGGCATGGCCTCTTGATGATATTATTAACTTACTAAAAGATGAAAAAGCCAAACAATTTGACCCTAAGTTGGTAGACCTATTTCTCGATGATTTAGATGCATTTCTAGCAATTAGAGATGCCTATCCAGATTAAACTCCCATAACTTTTCGTAAAGTCTATTTTGCTTAGTAATTCGAGTTGTTGTTTTGCAATAAGATCAAAGCGCTTATCTGCTGAACAAGTAAATAAATGTAAAAAGTAAATTTTTTAATACTTGTCTGTTAGTTATTTATCTCAATTGTTATATAACTCATAACAATTGAGTATTAAACCACTACTAAATGATTACTTATTATTCAGATAAAAGCTTGCTTTAGTACCTAATTTTTTAATATTATCCTTTCAGCGCCGTTGATTAGATTTTTGGCATCACAACCCATTGATTTATCGATGAACGAATCACCAAAATGAATTTGGTATAAAAGTCAGTATTAGCTCAGTTCACTTGAAAGAGAAGGATCATAAAGTGAGATTGGAACAATTCGAGCAATTTTTGGCACTCGGTAAACTTCGCCATTTCCGCCAAGCAGCAGAACAATGTAACTTAAGTACATCTGCACTCACCCGCAGCATTCAAACTTTAGAGCTAGAACTCGGCTGCGAGTTAGTCGCTCGTTCGACACGCTCTGTTAATCTAACAGATGCTGGAGAGCAATTTCTTATTTACTGCCAAGAGACGCTAGCGCAACTTAAAGATATTAAAGCAAAGCTGGCAAAACATAAAAACACTACAATTGATAAAATTGTGATTGGTTATACCATGGACGCTACCACAATAGTGCCTTTAGCATGCGGTAAGTTTATGCAGCAGCATCCTGAGATCTCTATTGAAATGCATCTATACACGCAAAGTCAGCTGAATGAAAAGTTAAAAAGTAATGAACTAGACATTGCAATTGGCAGTAGCCTGAACCACTTACCTGAAAATCAAATTGTGCAGTTGCCAGATCAACTTGTCCTTTTTGTTAGCAAAAAACATCCTCTCGCTTTTGCTACCGAAATTGACCGCACCGCTTTAAGCCCTTATCCGATGCTATCGTGTTTATCATCAAGCACCCAAGTACAAAAGATGTTACAAGATGCAGCTATCGCACTGCATAAAGTATCAACAATTAAAGTTGGGAATATTGCACAAATAACCCAAACTGTGAAAGACGATAAACATGTAGCAATTGCAGGTATTGAGCACACAAGTACAATTAATAACAATCCTGAGCTAGCAATCATAAAACCAACTCAAGAGTCTCAAAAATTAGCATTGTCATTAACCACAAGCAGAGACTTTAATCTTCAGCATCAAGCACTACAACTGCTGAGCTATATTGCTGATGAAGTAAAAATCCAAACAGGCGCTCAACTTGAAAGTATAGAAAACGAATCATTTTAAACACGTTCACATTTACAAAGTGGGGATGACAACGCTGTTTTATCCCCACAACTTCACTCGCCAAACAAGCTAGCTTAACGGTATAATACGTGCCTTATAAAAGGGCGATATACATGTATAACACTAACTTTACGCTAACCACTGATTTGGTTTTAGACCATATTCATCAACATGGTTATGGCGTTATAAACAATGCCATTAGCCAAGCGCTTATAGAACAACTTCTCCAAGATTGCCTAAGCCAGCAAGATCAATTTCAGTTAGCTGGTATTGGCCGTCAATCTGATAAGCAATTAAACCCAACAATACGCTCAGATAAAACCAAGTGGTTTGAACTTTCAAATCCAGTGCAGCAGCAGTATCTAACTTTAATGGAACAATTACGCATTGCGATTAATCGTAATTTCTTTTTAGGCTTATTTGACTACGAATGCCATTACGCACAATACGATCAAGGTGATTTCTACAAGAAGCATTTTGATGCGTTTAAAGGACGATCCAATCGTGTTTTTACCACGGTGCTTTACCTTAATACGCCTGAAGAAGGTGGTGAACTTGTGATTTATAAGCCAAAAAGCAACGATATTTTAGCAACTATCGCCCCAAAAGCAGGGACTTTAGTTGTATTTGAAAGTGAAACGTTTGCACACGAAGTTTTACCTGCAATCTCAATTCGATATTCAATTGCAGGTTGGTTTAGGAAAAACAACTCTCTCAATGGCGTAATTGATCCAGCAAGCTAAAGTGCGTTACTAAAGCTTAAGCTCAGTGCAATAACAATGAAGATGATAAAACCAACATAGTTGTTATTTAAAAACGCATTAAAACAACGCTCTCTTAACCTTTCTTTAATTAACCATTGTTGATATATAAAAAATCCACTGACACTCATCACTAATAAAATAATGATTAAAGCAGGTAGTTGCTTTAACCACAGTAAATACGAAAGCAGCACCAAAGTAAGACCCTGTAGCAATCCGATGATGAGTTTATCAGCACGCCCAAATAAAATAGCCGTCGATTTAACACCTATTTTTATATCATCATCTCGGTCAACCATGCCATACATGGTATCGTATGCGACCGTCCAACATAGATTAGCACTATAAAGCAGCCACGCTTCAAGCGGCACTGATTGCCCTACAGCCATATATGCCATTGGGATAGACCAACTAAACGCAGCACCTAATACCACTTGCGGCAAATGCGTATAACGCTTCATAAACGGGTAACAAAACGCTAAAAATAAAGCAACGAAAGACAATAAAATGGTTTCATAATTTAAAGTTAGCACCAATATAAAAGCTAAAGCTATTAACAAAATAAATAGCTCTATCGCCTCTTTGGCACTCACTAGGCCAGCAGCAAGGGGCCTACCTTTAGTACGCTTAACCTGACCATCAACTTTTCGGTCAGCAAAATCATTAATGACACATCCTGCTGAGCGCATAATAAAAACTCCAGCGCTAAAAACAATAAAATAATGCCAATTAGGAAAACCATCTGATACCAACCAAAGTGCCCAATAGGTTGGCCAAAGCAAAAGTAAAGTCCCTATCGGTTTATCCATGCGCATTAATTTTAAGTAATGCCCGAAATGATTAAAACGTAACGAAACTAAGCGCATCAATAAAGTACCGATTTAGGTAAAAAAACTTCGCAAACCATAATTTTATATTCTGCAAGAGAAAAAACACTGCGCCGACCAAAACACGCTGCTGCAGGCAAATTAAATGTATTAGCCAATTGCGCAATTGCATGAGTTGCAGAGTATTGAGTTATTTCGATAGTATTGCGAATAAGGTCAGCATGTTGAAATAGGTACTCCCCCAAAGGCTTATTACCTAATGCAGCCAAAGATAAATCATTTTTTAATAACTGAGTAGGGATCCAACTTTGAGCATACACTTGTGCTTGACCATCACCAATTAACAACACCTCCCTAATCAACACCTCTTGCACTTCTAAACCACATGATTGCGCCTGTTGTTGAGTCAAAAGCTGTCGTTTCTCACTCAATACTTCAACACTAAATTGCTCAGTCGCCTCTTTTAATTTAGCAGTTAAAGAACCGGTGCCAAATAACCATTGTTGCTGAGATTCGGTTAAAGGCCAATTTGCTTGGTGCAACCAATGGCTTTCTAAACTTAATGGATATTCGAACACAAATAACTTACCTCAAGACTAAGAAAGCAATCATAGCATTTCAATAGTTTGGGAAAAAGTACAATGGATTAAGATTGTAAAGCGAGTATTTCAGCCCATAAGTATCGCCCCATATAAAGGTAGCTATATATTGACGGAAAAGCTGGACTATAATTTGCTAAACCAGATATCATTGTCGAGCTAAACTACTAAACTATGTTGTTATTTACTAATTTAAGAGACAAAAACATGCGATCATTAGCCGTTTTATTGTGCGCTATCGGTATTCAGTTCACTAGCTTAAACAGCTATGCAGCATCAAATCTTGGTTATTATGGCTTTGAGCCTGATGTAATCACTAATTACATTGGTACATCAAGCAAAAAAATGGGCTATGTCCGAGTTACCGTTGAGCTTATGCTACAAGATATGTCTAATTTAGCCGTAGTAGAACATCACGACCCATTATTACGCGATGCTATTGTTGAAATTCTAAGCAAAGAACCTGAAGATAAAATTAAATCACTCACAGGTCGTGAAGAAATCCGTAAAAAGTGCGTAGAAGCCGTTAAAAAACTATTAAAAGAAGAAACTGGTAACGAAATAATTCGCGATATTTTGTTTACTAAATACCTTTACCACTAATTTAGCTGTCATCTTCACCCTTCATTAAAGCTCGCATCTAACTTTAGATACGAGCTTTATCGTTTTTAGGGCTTAATTATTTTTTAGCTTTCAGAGCCAACACCCAACCGGCAAGACAGCCCGCTAACAAACCAAATAAATGCGCCCAATTAGCCATGCTGATAAATAATACGTCAGCAAAACCCAATACCAGCCAAACCAGCATAAAACCAACTATAGGCTGAGCGACAGCTAATTGTGTGTTTTTAGCGTAATAGCTGTAAATCCAGCAAAAGCCTAGCAACCCATAAACCACTCCCGATAGGCCGCCAAAATTATCCCCTACCAATAAAAACTGGGCCCAATTACTAATGAGTGCGGTCAATAAAAAGAGGAATACAAGATGTCGGCTACTTAAAGCTCGTTCTATCTTGCTCCCTAAGCTCATCCACCACATCAAATTAAAAATCAAATGGATGGCCGAAAAATGAATAATCGCAGGGGTTAACCACTGCAAAGGATTGGCAGGGTTAAATTTTAAAACACTAAATAAACTATTAAAGCCACCAAATAGAAAAGCCAAATATAAGCCAACCGAAACAAGGCTAACTGAGCGATTTAACCAACTGAGCGCATTAAAACGTGCTTTAAGATTGAATGAGGCTCCTTGATACGCCAAACCCGAGTCAGTTGTACCTACGTCCCATGATGCTGACCAATACTTATCTGCGCTTGGGTCTTGCTCAAACTCATGCCAAAGCAAATCAGCTTTAGCATGATGCGCTTCATCAACCCATATTTCGACCTGCTGTGCAGACGTTGGCATTAACTTAGCAGTAATATGCTGCGTTTTAAGATAATCAAAAAAAGCCTGTGCCGCACGCGGGTTGGTTAACTCAGCCAATAAGATCATGAGCGTTCAATATTATCTACACACAATTTAGCCCACTCTACAAATCCGCCATCTAAGCTATACACATCTTCAAAACCTTGCTCATTTAAATAATTAGCCGCTCCTTGTGAGCTAATACCATGATAACAAACCACTATAATTGGCTGATCAAACTCTTGTTCAATCATAAATTGGCCAATATTTGCATTGGATAAATTAACTGCTTGAGGGATATGCCCTTGAGCATAAGTGTTTGCATCTCGAATATCAGCAATAACGGTTGCTGGGTTTGCCAATAACTCTTTTGCTTGAGCCACGGATAAATGTTTAAAAGCCATAATTACCTCTTAATGGAATTTTATGCGAAAAAAAGGGGCGGATGCCCCTTAATACTAACGTGTTTAAAAAAGGATTAACACCAGTCTAAAATCACTTTGCCCGATTGGCCAGATAACATAGTATCGAAGCCTTCTTGGAATTGATCAATTGGGAATTGATGCGTAATAATCGGAGATAAATCAAGGCCAGATTGTATTAAGCTTGCCATTTTATACCAGGTTTCAAACATTTCACGACCATAAATACCTTTGATCACCAACCCTTTAAAAATCACCTGATTCCAGTCAACTGCCATGTCTGATGGCGGAATACCCAGCATCGCAATTTTTCCACCGTGGTTCATACTGCTCAGCATGCTTTTAAATGCAGAAGGCACACCTGACATTTCAAGACCAACATCAAAGCCTTCTGTCATACCAAGCTCTTTCATGACATCTTCAATCTTTTCATTAGCAATATTGACCGCACGAGTCGCACCCATTTTACGCGCAAGATCTAAGCGATATTCATTCACATCCGTAACAACAACATAACGCGCCCCCACATGCTTCGCTACCGCTGCCGCCATAATGCCAATTGGGCCTGCGCCCGTAATAAGCACATCTTCACCCACTAAATCAAATGATAAAGCTGTATGTACCGCATTACCAAACGGATCAAAAATTGACGCTAATTCATCTGAAATATTGTCAGGGATCTTAAATGCATTGTAAGCAGGGATCACTAAATACTCAGCAAATGAACCTTCACGATTCACACCCACGCCTGTGGTATTACGGCATAAATGCACACGACCAGCACGGCAATTACGGCAATAACCGCAGGTAATATGCCCTTCACCAGAAACACGATCACCGACTTTAAAGCCCCGTACTTCTTGACCCATATCAACCACTTCACCCACATATTCGTGGCCCACAACCATAGGAACTGGGATCGTCTTTTGCGCCCACTCATCCCATTTGTAAATGTGTACATCAGTACCACAAATTGCTGTTTTACGGATTTTAATTAATAAATCATTGTGACCGACTTCTGGTTTGGCCGCTTCGGTCATCCAAATGCCTGGTTCTGCTTTTAATTTCGATAGCGCTTTCATAGTGTTTCTCTTTCAAAAACAGCCTCAAATAAGAGGCTGTTTAGTCAATTTGGGATCTAACGTTAAATGCTGATATTTAACTATAGATTAAATAATCTGCATTTCTTTACCAATGCGGGTAAATGCATCGATAGCAATGTCTAACTGCTCAGTTGTATGAGCAGCTGATATTTGGGTACGAATACGAGCTTGGCCTTTTGGAACAACAGGAAATGAGAAGCCCGTTACGTAAATACCTTCTGCCAATAACTTATCAGCCATGGCTGATGCCACTTTAGCGTCACCTAACATCACAGGAATAATCGCGTGATCTTTACCTGCACACGTAAAACCAGCCGCTTCCATTTTCTCACGGAAATAAGTCACATTGCTCCAGAGGGTATTTCTCAGCGCTTCACCTTGCGCCAGCATATCTAGTACTTTGAGTGACGCGGTCACAATTGATGGAGCCAGTGAGTTTGAAAACAAATATGGTCGCGAGCGTTGGCGTAACCACTCAACAATTTCAGCGCGACCTGATGTATAACCACCTGATGCGCCACCTAGCGCCTTACCCAAAGTACCGGTAATAATATCAACTCGGTCCATCACTTGGCAGTACTCTGGCGTACCACGGCCATTTTCGCCAACAAAACCAACAGCATGAGAGTCATCAACCATAACAAGTGCATTGTATTTATCGGCTAAATCACACACAGCGGCTAAATTACAAATCACACCGTCCATTGAAAATACACCGTCGGTGGCAATCAATTTAGTTTTCACACCAGCTGCATCAGCGGCAATAAGTTGTTGCTCAAGGTCTGCCATGTCATTGTTGGCATAACGAAAGCGTTTTGCTTTACATAAACGCACACCATCAATAATTGATGCATGATTTAACGAATCTGAAATAATTGCATCGTCAGCACCTAAAATCGTTTCAAATAAGCCCGCATTAGCATCAAAGCATGACGAATATAAAATCGTATCCTCAGTTTTTAAGAATTCACTGATTTTTGCCTCAAGCTGTTTATGAATATCTTGAGTGCCACAAATAAAACGTACTGATGCAACACCAAAACCATGTTGATCTAAACCATTTTTAGCAGCTGCAATTAACTCTGGATGATTAGCTAAGCCTAAGTAGTTGTTAGCACAAAAGTTAATAACTTTTTGGCCTGATAAAACTTGAATTTCGGCTTGTTGTTGTGACGTAATAATACGTTCACTTTTGTACAAGCCCTCTGCTTTGACTTCATTGATTTGCTGCTGTAGCTGCTCATAAAACGCAGATGCTCTCATCTGTTTTCTCCAAAGTTTTGAACGAGTTGATAGTTAGGCTTGGTGTAACCTAAAAAACTGAACCGCATTGTAAAAGTTTCAACTTATAAATGCACTGAATTACTACATAAATACCGCAAAGCAGTCGGGCATTTTAGCTTATTTTATCGACACCTTGCGCTAAGGATGACCAAATTTCGATATCTGGTTGCTCACTTGCTTGGTCATCGGATGAGTAATGCGATTGGATTAAAATGCATCGCGCCACCCCAGCTTGCTGCCCAGCTTCGATATCAGACCATTTATCGCCAATCATAATGCTTTGTGTGACATCAATTTGATGTTCACGCACCGCCTGAATAAGCATGCCTGGGGCCGGTTTTCGACAGTCGCACTCGGTTTGATATATACCTTGTGCATTTTTTGGATGGTGCGGGCAAAAATAAACCCCAGCCAAAGGTGCACCTTCTTGCTCAAAACGCAATGTCATCCACTGCGTTAAAGTAGCAAAATCAGCCTCTGAGTAATATCCACGGCCAATCCCCGACTGATTTGTCACCACCACTAATTTGTAACCTAACGCTACAAAATGCCGGCACGCCTCAAATACGCCTGGTACAAATTCAAACTCATTAATTTTATACACATAAGCATGATCAACGTTAATCACGCCATCACGGTCTAAAAATATTGCTTTATTCATAATCAACTTAACTCATTGGCAACCACGGTATCAAACATGGCAATCACCGCATCGGTCGTTATTTGTGCCATTAAATCAGCCCCTTTACAGCGTTTACCCCAAGGTAATTGCGACGCAGGGCGGCCAAACTGAGTCTGTATATTTTGGTGGTACACTTCGACAACATAGTCTTGATATAAATATGGCCCGGTGCGCTTAGGATTTGAATGCGCATATAAACCAATCACGGGTGTGCCGACAGTCACCGCCATGTGTGCAGGGCCAGTATCGGGTGCCAACACTAAATCAGCACATTTTAATACGCACAATAACTGCTTTAAGCTGGTTTTACCGACCAAATTTAAAATATCACTTTGGCTATGGGCAATAATCTCGGCGCTTAATTGGCGCTCCATCTCAGTGGGCCCCCCACTGAGCACCACTTTAAACCCTTTACTTGCAGCATAATCAGCCAAAACGGCATAACGCTCAGCCAGCCAATTGCGCTCTTTTTTACTTGCAGCAGGTGCGATAACAAACACCTTTTCAAAACCGGCAAGTTGCTGCTGCGCCCAGATCAAATCACTTGCTTGATAAGGCATTTGCCAACTCGGTTGTGTATCTGTAACCCCCAGTTGGGCGGCAAAGCCATAAAAACCTTCTAATACATGAGGCTCAGACTGCGCTGCAATGCGTTTATTAACAAATAAGCTGTGCCCTTCTTTAGCTCGGTGCCAATCAAAGCCGTATTTTACTTTGGCAGGAATACACGCTGCCGCTAAATTTGCCCGCAACGCCACTTGCATATGAAGCAATACATCAAATTGTTTGCCTTTAAAACGTTGTTTTAATTGCTGATAGGCTAATTTACCCTGCTTTTTATCAAAAATAACAAACTCGACACCCGGTAAATCAGCTAATAACATGGCTTCAACTTTACCAATCACCCACGTTATTTTAGCGGTTGGATGCTGTTTTTGAATAGCCTGCACAGCAGCAACCGCATGGCATACATCACCAATAGCCGACAATCGCAAAATACAAATTTCTTTCATGTTTAAGTGTGAATTCACAACAATCCTTAAGACAGAACAAAGCGCAGGGCTGATCTTAAATTAAATCACGCCACAAACCAAATGTTCACATTAAGGCAAGTTATTGTAAACTAGGTGCAGACTTAACCTGCGGTACTCTTGTTTTATGATCCAATCCACTCAAAGTGGCAACAGCACGCTACTAACTTGGCAACATAGCCCCACCGAACTCACTCCTGCTTGGTTTGAACCGTTATTTTGGCAACAGCAAAACAAAATTTATGCACAAAAAACAGGGCGGGCCACCACTTGGTTTTTTAAAAATGATGAACTAAAAGCGGTGCTGCGCCACTATTGGCGAGGTGGGTTGGTTGGAAAAATACTACAAGATCAATACTTAAACTTAGGCCTTAAACGTTCACGAGTTTACCGAGAGTTCTCTCTTTTATGTCAGCTACACCAACAAGGGTTGAATGTACCCACTCCGGTGGCAGCTCGTTTTAGCAGCGCAGGTTTAATTTATCGCGCTGATATTATCACCCAAGCGATTGCAGGGGCCGATAGCCTACTTGATCGTTTACAGCAAAAAGCATTAAGCCAAGATGAAATCATCAAAATTGCGCAGTGTATTGCAGGCTTTCATAATGCCGGTGTATTCCACGCCGATTTAAACATCAATAACATTTTATTTGATGATAAAGGCGATGTTTTCTTAATCGATTTTGATCGCGGTGAATTAAAACCACCCGCGTTGAACTGGCAAAAAGCTAATATCAGCCGATTATCGCGCTCATTTAACAAACAAGCAAAACAGCTAAGCTGTTTTTATTGGACAGAGCAAGATTGGGCGTTGTTTATCAGTCACTACCAAAAAACCATAAAAAAAGCCTGATAACTCAGGCTTTGTTATAAATAGCTAAATGACCAGTCGCTAGTCTTGTGTTTTAATTTTTTTTATCACATTAGAGGTTGAACAGCCGTTTAAGAATTCTAATACCGCTACTTTTCCACCTTGCGCTAAGACAAAATCAGCACCTGCAATTTGCTCAACAGTGTAATCACCACCTTTCACTAAAATGTCAGGATTAACTTGTTCAATCAAGGCTGCAGGCGTGTCGTTGTGCGCTGCGTCACCAAACGGAATAACCCAATCAACCGATTTTAACGCACTTAAGACCATCGCACGTTCATCGAGTGGGTTTATTGGTCGATCTGCACCTTTTAAGCGCGCTATTGACTCATCGTTGTTCAATCCAACAACCAAGCGATCGCCCATTGCTTTAGCCTGAGCCAAATAACGCACATGGCCAGCATGCAAAATATCGAAGCAACCATTGGTAAATACTATGGTTTCGCCATTACGTTTTGCAAATTCAATATGTTGCAATACATCTTCAAATGGTGCTTGATAGTGCTCACCTGTTTGCAATAAATACTGGCTCAACTTACGCCCAAGCTCTTCAGGTGTAACCGTTGCAGCACCTAATTTAGCAACCACTAAACCTGCGGCTAAATTGGCAATCTCAACCGCATCTTTAGGTGTCATTCCTGCGGCAAGCATCACAGTTAAGGTTGCAATTACGGTATCACCCGCACCTGTCACATCTGATACTTCAAGCACTTGCGCCGGAAAATCAAACTTATCTTGTAAGGTAATAAGCGACATGCCCTGCTCTGAACGTGTGAGTAATATTGCACCTAAACCACAATGCTGAATAATACTGCGAGCAGACGCCAAAATGATTTCTTCAGAACCTACCTCACCACCAGCGGCTTTAAACTCACTTAAATTAGGCGTGATAAAATCTGCGCCAGCATAACGAGATAAATCTTTTGATTTTGGGTCAACCAATACGGTTTTACCCGCTTGTTTGGCCAAAGCAATCATGGGTTCAATCAGTGTTAAAGAGCCTTTGTTATAATCAGAAAATAACACAAAATCGTAATCATCAATTATTTGCGCTAAACGAGTAAGTAATAGCTGGCTTTGCTCTTGCGTGAAATTTTCTTCTAAATCAAGACGCACAACTTGTTGATGACGGCTGATCACCCGCATTTTTGCGATAGTAGGATGAGACTCTTGTACCACTAACTCAGATGCAATTTTCTCTTTAGCCAATAAACGCTGTAACGTATCACCACATTCATCTTTACCAATAATACCCAGTAGACTCACTTTACCATCAAGATGTGCAATATTTTTAGCAACGTTGGCAGCACCACCCGCTTTATCTTCAAGTTGATTTACTTTTACAACTGGCACAGGCGCCTCAGGTGAAATACGACCTGAATCACCATGCCAGTAGCGGTCGAGCATCACATCACCCACCACCAGCACTTTGGCATGAGATAAATTTTTTAATAATGCCAAATCCATTAAAGCGACTCCGTCCAAGTTAAATCAAGGGCTTCACATAACCAATGACCCAAAAACATATGTGCTTCTTGAATACGAGCCGTTTCATCATTAGCAATAATAATGGCAAGTTTGGCGATGTCTTTTACTAAACCGCCATCACGACCGGTTAACGCCACGGTATAAGCACCGATTTCATTTGCCGCAGCAAGTGCTAAGTTAATATTTTTACTAGTGCCAGAGGTAGTTAAACCGATGACTAAATCTTGTGGTTTACATAGCGCCTGTACTTGACGTTCAAACACAGTATCAAAGGTATAATCGTTTGAGTGAGCCGTTAATATTGAGGTATCAGTGGTTAAAGCAATTGAAGCCAGTGGCCCACGTTCTTTTTTATAACGCACTACAAATTCAGCCGCTAAATGCTGAGCGTCGGCGGCACTCCCCCCATTTCCAAACCACACCACTTTACCACCTTGTTTAAGGGTTGTAAGGCACTGTTCGAGCAGCGCTAACGCTTGATTTTGATGATTTTCTAAAGTATCAAAAGCCGCACGATGGCGTGCCAAACTTGCAAGATAACTTTGGGCTGTTGTTGTCGAATTCATTATTAATCCTTCATAGAATATGGCTTAAGCGCCATTTCTAAACTATATAAAATGCCTGTGTTACCAAAACCAAGCGATTGATAAATGGCCATACTTGTCATCAAAAACATCGGTGCCATACGTAAGCTGAGTTTCAATGCGATACTCTTGCCATTTACGGCTATTACTCAGTTGAATCTCTATTGAACGCTCGTAATCAATTACTGAATCCTCATTACTAATGGAGGTCAATTTAAGATGCCATGACGAATCAATATTTTCAGAATACCCTAAATCAAATACATGAATATCGGCTCGCATTGCATCAGAAAAAATACGTTGATCGCCGGCAAAATGGCCGTAAATAGCACCATCATTTGTATTACCGTATTTATAAATTGAGTTGACGTACCACAAGGTATGCCAGCTGGTGTATTCATATCGAATAGACCAATTATCAGTTAGCTTAGGCAGGTACGCTCCGCCAGAAAAGACAATATTACCAAACTCATAATTATTATATTCTTTAGTATCTTCACCACCATACTCAAAATAAAGCTCTATTGGGGTTCCCCAGTTAAAGTTAAAAACACTGGTTACCGAAGCGAGTTGATCACCTAACTCCTCATCATCACCGTGCAGGTTATCATTACCTGCAGGGTCAAAGTACGCCTTAAACACATCTTTAGTGCTCACGTCACGAGGGCCACCACCAAAATGTAGAATTCGGTTTAAGCCAACTTTCCAACCATCAAGCGGTTCAATACTTACATGCGTGCCAGCCACTCGCGGACGACCATCATGCCACTCGCCTTTGTAGCCAATTCCTTCTTTTACTTTTTGTAATTGAGAATAATAGAGTTCAAAATCAAAATTCCACCAATCTTCCAGCGGTTGCGACAACCCAAGCGACACTGACGGTGAGGTTTTAGCATTGGTAGAAATTAATTGAGCTGAATGCTTAAAAGGCGAAAACCAATGCTCTTTATAGCCCACATCTAATTGCAACGAATCACCTGCAACACTAAAAAAAGTATTGTAAGCAACTAAGCCACCTGAACTAAATCGATAATCTAATCCTATTTGCACCAAGGTTGATTCACTTGGACGCCACACACCTTCAAAAAAACCTTGCCCCCACTCATTCGATTGCAAACCTCGCTGATTGGCTATGGCTACGGTTTTATCGTATTTCATGGTCGCTTTTAAACCACTGCGGCTAATTTGGTCTTGTCCACGATACGGTTTAAGTGCAATTCGGATCGCATCATACAAGCCATTATCAACCTTGCGTAACTGGCGCAGTGCAATATCAATTTCATTAAACGAGTAAGGTTTACTCATTGGGGTGCCCGTCGTTAATACAAACATAATATCAACTTGCTGCTCAAGATGGGCATCGATATTCAGTGGTAAATAAGCCGATGGTTTTGCATGTACCTGCCAGCTTGCAAGCACTAACAGTAAAGAGGATAAATATTTTAATTTCATAAATTAGCTGTTAATAAAATAAGGCCGCTTGATGGTATCAAATCTAATCTTAACTTTATAGAAAACGGCTGTTGAAAATTGTTAGATAGAAGATTTTAGCCAGATTGAGTGTCGATAATAAGTAAAAAAAGCTACTATATCGGCAATTTTCACCCCAAAGAAATCTTATGGCACGATTTATTTATAGTTTGCTGTTGTATCTACTTAGCCCTTTGGTTTTTATTCATTTATGGTTACGTGGCAAAAAAAACTCTGAATATCGCAAACGAATTGGCGAGCGGCTAGGTTTTTACACTCAAAAAGCAGCCGCGCAATCAATGATTTTCCACTGTGCATCGCTCGGTGAAGTCATTGCAGCCACGGCGATGATTAAAAAACTGCAACAGCAACAAAATCTAAACATTGTTATCACCTGCAACACTCCTACAGGCAGCGCACAAATAAAAAAAAGCTTTGGCGACACAGTAATACACGTTTATTTACCGCTTGATTTTTGCGGTGCTGTAGCGCGTTTTTTAACCCACTTTAAACCCAATGTACTGATCATTTTAGAAACCGAATTGTGGCCAAATTTAATCGCCACCGCAAAAAAACGAAATATCCCCATATTACTGCTCAATGCGCGCCTCTCTGAAAAATCAATGCAAGGCTATCAAAAAGTGATGCCTTTAACCGATTCAATCTTAAGTGGGATCACGCATATTGCCGCCCACAACCAAGCTGATAGCGAACGCTTTTTAACGTTAGGTTATCCGCAATCGCAACTCTCTGTACCAGGTTCGATTAAATTCGATATATCGCTATCTTCAAGCGTACGCGAGCAAGCACATGCATTTCGCCACGCCCTAGGAGTGCGTTCATTTATTTGGATCGCAGGTTCAACTCACGAAGGCGAAGATGCACAATTACTCGATGCACACCAGCAGCTGCGCTCTTTAATTCCCAATGCGCTGCTTATTTTAGTACCACGCCATCCAGAACGATTTGATACCGTTGCCAACTTAGTGAGTCAACGTAAGTTTATATTAGCGCGTAAAAGTCATCATCCCGACAGCGCACAATTGACCTCGTGCCAAGTGATACTAGGTGATACCTTAGGCGAACTTTCAACTTTATATGGAAGTGCTGATGCCGCTTTTATTGGTGGAAGCCTCATTGAGCGCGGTGGGCACAACCCGTTAGAAGCAGCAGCATTTGGCGTCGCCATTTTAACAGGCCCACATACTTTTAACTTTAACGATGTTTATGCCGGAATGTTTGCAAGCGACGCTTGCACGCTCGTTACAAATAGCCACACACTAGCCAGCGCGTTACAAAAACTTGCTCAGGATCGCGACCTACGCGAACAAATGGGCCAAGCGGCACTTTTATTTGTTAAACAGAATCAAGGTGCAGTTGACAGCTGCATTACTCTCATTTCTCGTTATTTGGATTAATTTATGTCACACGAACTTGCTATTTTACAAACCAAACAATGGGTAAGTGATGTTATTATTAAATACAACTTTTGCCCATTTGCTCGTGCTGAAGTTGAAAATAATAAAATTCATTACCAAATTTGCCCAGAAAATACCGTCACAGATGCCGTTATGGCGATGTTAGAAGGGTGTTTTTTACTCGATAAACAACCCGAAATTGAAACTAGTTTATTAATTTATCCTGATGGATTTGCAGAGTTTGATACGTTTTTAGAGCTGGTCGATTTAGCAGGCGCCATGCTAGCAGCACAAGGATTTTCGGGGCATTATCAAATTGCAACGTTTCACCCTGAGTATATCTTTGCTGATTCTGATGAACACGATGCAGCAAACTATACCAACCGCGCCCCCTACCCAACGCTGCATTTAATTCGTGAATTAAGTATGTCTTTAGCGCTTGATAATTACCAAGAGCCCGAATCCATTCCCGAACACAATATCAAACTAGCGCGCCGTAAAGGCATTGATTTTTGGCAGCAATTACTCACACAGTGCATCAACTCACCAAAATAAATATCTCACGACAAAAAGCCTAAAATACTCAACGCATTTTAGGCATCAATCCGATAACGCGTATTATCGTCTTTACGTAGCGTGGCATTACGCTCAATAAATTCAATAATAGCCCCTGCAACATCCACTCCCGTTGCAGCTTCTATCCCTTCAATGCCTGGCGCTGAATTGACTTCCATGACAACCGGGCCACGATTAGAACGCAAAATATCTACTCCAGCAACATTAAGCCCCATGGCTTTAGCTGATTGAATGGCAGTGTCGCGCTCAGCTTTCGTTAATTTAACGGCTTGAGCTGTGCCACCGCGGTGCAAGTTTGAACGAAACTCGCCTTCTGGCGCTTGTCGTTTCATAGCAGCAACCACCTTATCTCCTACCACAAAACAACGAATATCTGCGCCGGCAGCCTCTTTGATAAACTCCTGCACTAAAATATTGGCATTAAGGCCCATAAACGCTTCAATGATGCTCTCCGCGGCTTTTTGAGTTTCGCCCAGCACAACGCCAATCCCTTGCGTTCCTTCAAGTAATTTAATTACAACTGGAGCACCGCCGACATAATCAATCACATCACTTATTTTATCTGGGTGGTAAGCAAAACCAGTACGAGGTAAGCCGATCCCCTTTTTTGATAATAATTGTAATGAACGTAACTTATCGCGCGAACGTGAAATAGCAATCGAGCTATTAAGCGCGAATGTATTCATTATCTCAAACTGACGAACCACTGATGTCCCATAAAACGTAATCTCAACACCCACTCTTGGGATCACAGCATCATATTTTGGCAGTGCTTTTCCTTTTAATCGTACTTGGGGATGACTACTCGTAATATCCATATAACACTGCAAGGTATTTATCACATCAACCTGATGACCACGAAGCTCAGCCGCTTGTTTTAAACGCTGTATAGAATAAAGCTGTGGCCCAAGGGTTAAAATGGCTATTTTCAAAATATAGGTCCGATAAATCAGTTGATTAGCTGTTACATTCAACAATGAATAAACGCGATATTTAAAGAGCTTTAGTATGACATTACTAGCATTTTAACGATGAATTTTTTTACTCTTTCCAATCGAAAAAATCTATTTTACGAAAATAAAATCATGATACATATTTACCCCGACACAAGTGTAACGGAGAAATTTATGCGTAATGGTCTATTTGAATTTTTCGACGATGTTAACTTCCCAATGGGATTTCGTCGTTCTGGCTCATTTTCCATTCCGGAAGCAGAGCTACTAAGCAGCTACGGTGATATTTTAAGCAAATTAGCAAATCAATCTCTAACGCCTGAATCTCAAGAGGAAATTGATTTTGTTGACGTATGCCTTGGCAATAAACCAGCTCAAACTAAGTTTGAAAAGCTCTGGTTAAAATACAAGCATGAAATTTCACGCAAAGATAAGTTTTACAGTGCTTTTGGTAAAAAAGAAACGGTAAAACCGACTACTGACTTTTCGATAGCCGAAATGTAATCATCAATTCTTGCATGATTAAGACTTAACCAGAGATAGCCACTATCTCTGGTTATGAATGGTTAACCTTGTGTGGCCAATTGTTGATAATGCTGCTGTAACTGAGTTATTTTTTCTAAGCCAGGACCGTAACTATAGGGTTTAAATAATAATAAAACCTTGACCAATCCTTTATAAATATCCGTTTTTAATAATTCAGAATCGAATTTATGAATTTTTAAATAGGGTGTCCAAAAGCTCACCATGATTTTAATGGTATGTGCGAATTGTGGAATGTCTTGTTCGTCAATTTCAATAATACCAGCGACTTTAAGCCCTCTGACCACATCTGATACTTGCTCAAGTAAATTAGCTTGTAATGCTAAGTAGTCTTTTTTCAGCTGATCATCACGCGACAAAATATCACCCAAATTATCGTAGAAAAAATGAAACTTCCACATTAATTCAAACAACGAGTCTAAATAACCAACCAACTGCTCAAGTTGCTCTTCCTCTGCACGCAAAGGCACAAAATGAGTTTGAAGGTGCTCACGATAAAGAGCAAAAATGTGGCGTAAAATGTCTTCTTTATTTTTAAAGTGGTAATACAAATTACCCGGACTAATACCCAAATGTGCAGCTATGTGGTTAGTGCTTATCGCCCGCTCACCTTGTTGATTAAAAAGCGTAATACTCGCTTGAATAATCTTATCCTTAGTACTCATCTATTTTACTTCCATAGTGCAAATTGGCGCACATTATAAACAAAGTCACCCTTAACCTAAAGGCTGCTATTGAGAACAAACACTGATAAACTAAAGCAAAATCATATAATCTAATTTATTACATGAACGTAAAAGCAATTTATCCAGGCACTTTTGATCCGCTCACCAACGGCCACAGCGATTTAGTCGCACGTGCTGCCAAAATGTTCGATCATGTTATTTTAGCAATCGCTTTTAATCCGAATAAAAAGCCATTTTTTACTTTAGATGAACGCGTTGCGCTGGCAAAGCAGGTATTGGGTCATATTCCAAACGTTGAAGTTATCGGTTTTTCGGGCTTGCTAGCTGACTTAGCCAAACAGCAAAATGCTAATTTGCTCGTTAGGGGATTACGCGCAGTCTCTGATTTTGAATTTGAATTGCAATTAGCCAATATGAACCGCAGTTTAAATCCCGATTTAGAAAGTATTTTTTTAACCCCTTCGGTTGAAAACTCATTTATCTCTTCCTCTTTAGTTAAAGAAGTTGCTTTACATCGAGGAAATATCGACAAATTTGTTCACCCAATTGTCGCCAAAGCATTACAGGAAAAAATAAAAGCATGATCGCGCGTTACTCCGCTGTTGCCTGTGCTCTTGCACTGACCTTTAGCAACAGTATTACAGCAGAGCCTTGGATTGACTCAAAAGACATTTATTTGCGCCAGTCGATTGAGCAACTCGTTAGTTACGGGGTTATTAAGCACCCAGTCACGAGTTATCCCATTATGTGGCAAGGCATTGCCAATGATTTAGCCGACGTCAATTTAAGTCAACTCCCTAAAGACGCTGAATTCGCGCTCAATCATGTTCGTCATGCATTACGATTTGCACAAAAAAGCACTCGCTCAGGCATAAAACTCAAAGCCAATAGCAAACCCAATGAGCAACAAGCTTTTGGAGAGCGTTATCAAGAACAAGCCGCATTACAAGGCTATAGCGTAATGATGGGTGAGCGTGTTACTGCAAAGGTGAGCGTGCAAGTAGCCAGCGATGCAAACAATGGTAAAAAAATCGCTTATGATGATAGCTACCTTGGCGTTATTTTTGGTAACTGGGTCGTAAGCGCCGAAAAAATTAACCATTGGTGGGGCCCTGGCAACGAAAATGCATTATTACTATCAAACAATGCCAGCCCTATGAAAGCACTGCGCCTAACGCGCTTAAACAGTGATTACTTTGGCCCCAATTTATTATCATTTATTGGCAACTGGCAATTTACCGCGTTGCTTGGCGAACAAAAACACACCAAACAAACACCTAGAAGTAATAAATTTTTTGGTGCTCGTTTTTCAACAACCCCTATTGCTGGGCTTGAACTAGCCTACAGCCAAACAGCTCAATTTGATGCTAGCAATCAAGATCATGACTTTTCAGACTTTAGTAATGTATTAATTGGTAAAAACAAATTTAAAAACGATTCAATCGTCAATGAATACAACCAACTCGTCTCGCTAGACGCTAAATACTCGAGTCAATTTTTTGGCCAAAGCATAGCAGTGTATGGGGAGTTTGCTGGCAATAAACAAAGTAGCTTACTGCCAAAGCATCATAACTATACCGTGGGCTTAGAGCACTATAGAGGCCAAGCCGATTATTTAATTAAAAGCTATTTAGAATACAGTAATACACAGCAGCAATGTGGTGGGATTAGCCAGTCTTATCATTGTGGTTACCAGCACCCTTATTTTGCTGATGGGTATCAGCACCACTTACAAAATATTGGGGCGAGTATTGCTAACAATGCCAAAAGCCTGACGCTTGCTTCGCAATACCATCAAACAAATGGTATTGCGGCCTATGCTAAATTACGCGTTATTGAACAAGACAAGGCCAATGATGATTTAATCTCTAACACACTAAAACGCTATCAAATTGAGTTGGGATATCAACAAGGACTCTTTAATGGTTTATGGCAAGTTTCAGCACAATTTGGCAAGCAAGAAACGGATATAACAGTAAAAAGTGAACAGAACAGTGCACTGCGTACAAGTTGGGAATACCGCTTTTAATCTATGTTTACAAGATAAATAAAAAGCGCTAATTAAGCGCTTTTTTTAATTTTAAACTATTTCTAAACTTGACCAAACCTAACAAATCTCTATTTGTGATTAGTACAAAAATCATTATGAAATCAATTATGTTTACTCCAATAGAATACATCCCCCATAACCACCAAGCCTCTACATTTCCATTCAGCCTGATGTCAACATACATTGCAAAGAATAATAAAGAGTTTATTAGTAATCCTAATACGATGTAATCTTTGGCAGGCGTTTTTCCTTTAATAAATGCTATTACGAGTAAAATACACCCCAAAGTAACTAGATCATAAGTTATAAAGGTCAAGTAATAATCCGATTCAGGAAAAAGATTAAAGAAATGATCTGATGTGAAATAGGACGTAAACATTAGTCCTGAAATAATAATTAGCAGCCTATTTTCTCTTACAGTCTGCAGCAAAAAACCCATAAGCAAATTGAAAAAAAAAGCCATCAAGAAGCCCCAGACTATGAACGTACCTAAATAAGCTGCTAAATTTTGTGTCCAAACCATTAGAAATTGGTATACCTACTTTACTGAGGCACTTTGTCTTTTAAAATGATGCCACCGCCACGTTGTAGTTGTGCGCCACCTAGTTCCAGAGCCTGCTGAGAAAATGTAACCTTATCAGACTGCAAGGTGTTTGTGCTAGCGCTTTGCGATTGAATTGGTTGAGTATTTTGTGTTTTTTGATAAGCAAGTGCCGATACACCACTATTTGCATTAATTTGCATTTTTATTTTCCTTATAAATTGAATCAATAAAACCGGCAAACAAATTCAGCTGTCAAAATTTTGTCTGATTGTTGCGTCGTAAAAGTATTTTTAACTTTCAGCTTCATTTAAAGCAAATTTAGGGCCAAGTTTTTTTAAAATGCAACATCTTATTTATCAGTTGGTTAGCTAGATAATTATTTTTACTTAACCTGAGCTTTGGTTTAGAGATTTACTAACGTATTGATATTGAATTGGTAAATGTTTTTTCAAGTCTGTAGCCGGAAACTTTTAAGGTTATCAAGGCGAATTTACTTACAATAGCTGGCCTATTGTAAGTAAATTCAACGCCGTTAGCGTTGAAAGTAGCCGCTGGAGATAAATTTATTATCCAGAGCTCTGGTTACTTAGTCTATTTTAAATTTTTGTCACTTATTTTTATGCAATAAAGCACACCAAGGTGTGCTTTATTTAACTCAAGTAGTAATTGCGCAACAATTTAAACAAATTGCTGTTTTGCAGTAGCTATTGCGTGACTGACTTGCTGCTTTGAGGTGCCACCTTTTGCTACACGCGCATTAATGCAAGCGTCAAGCTCAAGCACCGGATACACATCAGCATCAATAGCGCTGCACACAGCTTGAAATTGCGATAAGCTTAATTGCTCTAAACTCTTGCCTTGAGCAATCGCAACCTGCACCAGCTGGCCGACAATATGATGACCTTCGCGAAATGGAATGCCTTTTTTCACTAAATAATCCGCAAGCTCTGTCGCATTGGCATGACCGCCACGCGCGGCAAATTCGGTACGCTCTGCATTGACTTTAACACCCGACAAACAGGCTTGAGCCATATGTAAACAAGCAAGCCATGTCGGCAATGCATCAAACAAGCCTTCTTTATCTTCTTGCATATCTTTGTTATAGGCCAACGGCAATGCTTTTAACGTCATCATCATGGCACTGAATGCGCCAAAAACACGGCCTGTTTTACCTCGAATTAATTCTAAAGCATCAGGATTTTTCTTTTGAGGCATTAATGATGAACCAGACGTTACGTTGTCAGCTAATTCAATAAACCCTGCCTCACCTGTATTATAAAAAATCATGTCCTCGGCTAAACGCGATAAATGCATCATTGAAATTGACGCACAGCTTAATAACTCAACCACAAAATCTCGGTCTGACACTGCATCTAAGCTGTTGTTACTTGCAGATAAAAAACCCAAATTAGTGGCAAGAAGTTGCCGATCGATCGGATAAGCTGTTCCGGCAAGTGCGCCAGACCCCAACGGGCACACATTGAGTCGCTCAATGGCACCACGCAAACGGCTTTCATCTCGGCTTAACATTTCAAAATAAGCCATACACCAATGACTAAATAACACTGGCTGAGCACGCTGTAAGTGAGTGTATCCGGGTAAAATAGTGCCAAACTCACGTTCTGCCAGCGCTAAAATCGTTTGTTTTAAATCCCCTAAAGCTACCAATAATAGCTGCGCAGTTTTACGACTCCACAAACGAAAATCAGTTGCAACTTGGTCGTTACGACTGCGGCCCGTGTGCAATTTTTTACCTAAATCACCGACTTTCTCAATGAGTGCCGCTTCAACAAAAGAATGAATATCTTCTGCATCCGATTCTAATAAAAGCTGTGGTCGCTCGTTAACCTCACTCAATAATTGATTTAGTGCTGCAACAAGTTGCTCTAGTTCTGCCGCAGTTAAAATGCCGACTTGCTCAAGTGCGCCAGCCCATGCGATTGAACCTTCAATATCTTGTTCTGCGAGTTGGTAGTCAAAAGGAAGAGAATCGTTAAATTGTTTAAATGCTTGATCGGGCCCTGTTGAGAACCGTCCACCCCATAATGCCATGTGTTTGCCTCATTATCCCAAAGTCTGGTGAAGCACTATGGCTTCACCTAGATACTATTTTTCGTTTCTATTTCGTGTTTTTGTTTAATGCCGAAATTCGGCTTGCTAACGAATACAAACGAATAAAACCTTCTGCGTGAGATTGGTCATACACATCATCCGCACCAAAAGTTGCAAATGCTTCGCTATAAAGACTATTTGGAGATTGTTTTTGCACCGCTGTGACTTGGCCTTTATAAAGCTTTAAAACGACTTCACCGGTGGCACATTGCGCCAGTGCCTCAGCACCTGCAAGTACCGAATCTTTTAGCGGCGTAAACCAACGACCATCGTATACTAAATGCGAAAACTCTCCGCCTAAGGTGGCTTTCCATTTACGGCTCGCTTTATCAAGTACGAGCTCGTCAATGGCCTGCAGCGCAGCCATGATAACTGTGCCACCTGGAGTTTCGTAGCAACCGCGCGATTTCATACCCACTAAGCGGTTTTCTACAATATCAACGCGACCAACACCATGCACTGAGGCAATTTCATTGAGCTTAACCACACATTGATATGGGCTAAGCGACTCGCCATTAACCGCGATAACTTGACCTTTTTCAACGCTTAAAGTGACATATTCGGCTTCATTGGGCGCTTGCTCTGGTGAGTTAGTCCACATCCAAACTTGCTCACTTGGTTGATTCCAAGGGTTTTCAAGCTCACCGCCTTCATGTGAAATATGCCATGCATTGGCATCACGGCTATAAATTTTGGTTGCCGATGCTGCGCACGGAATGTTGCGCTCAGCTAAATAATCAAGTAATGATTCACGGCTGGTTAAATCCCACTCACGCCAAGGTGCTATCACTTTTAAATCAGGTGCTAATGCTGCAAAGCAACCTTCAAAACGCACCTGGTCATTACCTTTACCTGTACAACCATGAGCAAGCGCATCAGCACCGACTTTACGTGCAATTTCAACTTGTGCTTTTGCAATGATTGGACGCGCCATTGAAGTCCCTAATAAGTAGGTTCCTTCGTAAATGGCACCGGTTTTTAAGGTTGGATAAATATATTCTGCAACCATTTCTTCTTTTAAATCGACGATGTAACACTCAGAAGCGCCCGAAGCTATCGCTTTTGCTTCAACACCTTCTAATTCTTCTGCGCCTTGACCAACATCAGCAACAAATGCAATAACTTCGCAGTCATAATGCTCTTTTAACCAAGGTACAATCGCTGACGTATCTAGACCACCTGAATACGCTAATACAACCTTCTTAATTGAACTCATTTTCATTCCTTAGACAAAATTTGGATTTAATAAAGTAACAAGCAAGGCATTTTGCGCATGCATACGATTCTCGGCTTGTTGAATTATTCTCGATGCTGGACCATCCATTACTTGTGAGGTGATTTCAATTTCACGATGGGCTGGCTGACAATGTAAAACAGTACTTGCACCTGTTAAATCAACTAGTTGCTGGTTTAACTGATAAGGCATATATTGATCTTTAACTTGAGACAATGGCGTTTTATCACCCATAGAAACCCAACTATCGGCATAAAGTACATTGGCACCAACGGCGGCTTCAATACGATCACTAATTTGAATTGATGCACCATTAGAGGCCGCGATCAGTTCAGCTTGCTTTACGATTTGCGCATCTGGCGAATGCCCTTTTGGACACACAGCCACAAAGTCTGAGCCAAACGTTGCAGCTAGCAGCATTAATGAATGAGCAACATTGTTGCCATCACCAAAATACGCCAGTTTTAATTCACTGACATCACCGTGCACTTCTTGCATCGTCATAAAGTCGGCTAGGGCTTGGCATGGGTGGTACAAGTCACATAAGCTATTGATCACTGGGACACTGGCATGCTCAGATAAATCGCGTAATGTACCGTGTTGATTGACCCTTGCTACAATACAATCAGCCCAAGTTGAGATATTTAGCGCAAAATCTTTGATTGATTCACGGGTACCCATCCCACCATTTTGTTGGTCAAGATACACCGCATGCCCACCTAACTTATGAATACCTATATCAAACGATAAACGCGTTCTTAAGCTTGGTTTCTCAAATAACGTTACCACTGATAAACCCGCTAAGGCTTGGTTAAAATCGCTGGGATACGCTTTTATTTTTTGTGCTAACGCTAAAATGTCTAATAATTGTTTCTTATCAAATTCTAATCCGTGTAAGTAATGTTTTAACATCATTTGTCCTATGGCGTAATTTTGGTTCCTACATGCTCACCTTTAAGCAATGCGTTGAGATTTTCTGGCTTTTGCCAACTAGAAATGTAAACGCCACGTCGTAAATGTTGGGCAGCGAGTAAGCTTGTCTCTACCTTGACCTGCATCCCACCCAGAATTACTCCAGAATCAATTAACTGTGTTATTTGTTCACTATTTAGCTGATGTAATGGCTGTTTATTTTGATCTAAAACCGCCTCAACATCGGTCATAAAAATCAACTCCGCATCTAAAGCAAGTGCAATTGCTGCAGCCGCTTCATCCGCGTTGACGTTGTACCAATTGCCTTCAAGATCAAAACCGATAGAGCTCACAATTGGTAACACATTTTTTTCTAATAAGGTTGGAAGTAAGTTAAAGCTTCCTGCTTCGCATGAGCCAACTTGCCCAAGCGCTTTTAATTTTTGTGTACTCGTTACACCGGCTTCAAAGAGGCTTAACCCAACTGGTGTAAGGTTTACTGCAAGCGCCTGACCCATCAATTGCTTATTTGCACAACCTGCCAATGCACCCACAATATAAGGCATTTGCTCACGCGGGCTGATCCTAAGACCTAAGTGTTTAGCACTGGCAAATCCAGCCTGCTGTAACCAAGTATCAACCAGCGCTCCGCCACCGTGTACAACAATAAATTGATCATCTGGATGCTTTGCAAACACAGCAAATAGTGCCTGCGCTGCGTTTTCAATATTAAGTACCGCACCGCCTAATTTAATTACCCACTTACTCATGATATGACCCTACTAATGTGTAAGCTGCACTTAAGCCCATTGAGATATTAATACACTGCAACGCTTGGCCTGCCGCACCCTTTAATAAATTATCAATAGCACTCATTACGATGAGGCTTTGGCCTTGTTGTTGCCAGCCAATATCAACAAATGCTTGATTCACCACACCATTAATTGATGGGATTTTATTGCCCAATAAACGAATGAGCGGTTGATCCGCTAAACATTGGTAAGCATCACTGACTTGCTGCTCTGTTACGCCAGGTTTCAAATCAACATAAATAGTTTCTAAAATACCACGAGGGAAATTACCTAAATGCGGCGTAAATAGTACTTTATGTCCTAAATAGCGTTCAATTTCAGGGCTATGTCTGTGATTAAATAAACCATAAGGTTTTAAGCTCACTTCACAAAAACCCGTTGAAATATTGGCTTTACGACCTGCGCCACTGACACCAGAAACCGCATTGATAATAATTCTTTGCTCACTCACTAAGCCGGCATTAACCAACGGTTTAAGTGCATTTAACGCGGCTGTTGGATAACAGCCCGCAACAGCAACCAATTGTGCTTTTGCAATTGCATCACTGTTCCACTCAGCTAAACCATAAGCCGCTTGTTCAAGTAACGCTTCGTTTTCATGAGTAAAACCATAATAGGTTTGATAATCTTGATTGTTCTCTAAACGAAATCCGCCAGATAAATCAAATACCTTTTTACCCATATCTAAAAATAGCGGAGCTAAATCAACACTGACTTTATGCTCAGTACATAAACACACATAATCCGCTTTTTGCTGGATGAAACTCATAGCCTCACTTGTTAAAGGCTGCAATGGCAAATCGATGACGCCAACATATTGTGGGTATAAATCGCTAAGCAATTTTCCTTTATCTAAACTTTGTTCAGAAACAAACAAACCTGCCAAGGTTAATTTAGGATGTGACACTACCAACTTTGCTAATTCCGCTCCGCTATAGCCACTTGCTCCAACAATAATTACGTTCATGACACCTCTAAACTCTTTAATAATGCGATTATTTCGCTTTGTTATTTTATGAAAAATGCTATCGTCAACTTTGCAGGCAAAATGTTGCAAAAAAACGACGCTAGTCTTCAAAGACAATTGCTATGCAGCATAAATAGATTTAAATTAATATGCAATAATATTGCATAATTATTTTTGAGGTTTTCATGGCTAAGCCAAATTTTTTACAAATGTACCAAGATCTGATCGCAAGTCCTTCAATCAGTGCCACTGCCGAACATCTTAATTTAAGTAACAGAGGTGTCATTGATCACCTTGCAACGTGGGCTCAATCACTTGGGTTTGAATGCGAAATTACCGAACTTGAACTTGCTCCTGGCAAATTCAATTTAATCGCCAAACTCGGTCAAGGTGAAGGTGGTCTAATGTTGGCTGGTCATACTGATACAGTGCCTTTTGATGAAAGCCGCTGGAGTTTAGATCCATTCAAACTCACATTAAAAGATGACAAATTATTTGGTTTAGGCAGCATCGATATGAAAGGTTTTTTTGCTTTTATTTTTGATGCATTACATTCAATCGATTTAAGTAAAATTAAGCAACCCTTAATTATTTTAGCCACGGCCGATGAAGAAACCACCATGGCTGGTGCGCAACAAATCAGTCAGCATCCTAATTTAAAACCAAGCCGCTGTATTATTGGTGAACCAACTGATATGGCACCAGTTTTTATGCATAAAGGCCATATGTCGAGCGTGATAAGAGTGATTGGCAAAGCTGGTCATAGCTCCGATCCAGATGCGGGGTTAAATGCAATAGAAATCATGCACTTAGTGACAGGTAACTTATTGAAGCTCAAACAGCACCTTAAGAATAACTATTCAATTGAGCATTTTGCAGTTCCATACCCAACATTAAATCTTGGCCATATTCATGGCGGTGATAATGCAAACCGAATTTGTGGCTGCTGTGAATTGCATATTGATATCCGCCCTTTACCTGGGATCAGTATTCCTGAGTTACAAGCTTTACTGCTCAATGCAATTAAAGATATTAATGCGAAGTACCCAAATGCTGTTGACGTGATTGATTTACACGATCCTATCCCTGCATTTACCGGATCGATCGATAACAGTTTAGTGAAACTTGCAGAGAAAATTTCTGGCCAACCCGCACAAGCTGTAAATTACTGTACCGAAGCGCCGTTTATTCAAATGCTTGGCTGTGAAACGATTGTAATGGGTCCAGGCTCAATTAGGCAGGCTCATCAGCCAGATGAATATTTAGCGGTAGAGAAAATTAAGCCCACACAGGCCATGATTAAAGAATTGATTTTACAAAGCTGCTTTTAAGATATCTCAATAACATAATGCCCAATGCATGTATGTATGGGCATTTATTCTAGTTCAGGTTCAATATCGCTACTGAGTGCAATCAGTGTCCCTTCAATTGATCGGACGTAAGCCACCGTATGACCCCATGGCTTTTCGACTGGCGGACTCAAAGGCTCCGCACCTGCTTGAATTGCTTTAGTATATGCTGCGACAACATTATCACTGTGAAAACTAATTTCAAAACCCAGTGCGGGCTGTTTTGGCTGAGCGCGAATATAGTTTTGTTTAAAATGTGATTGCGCTAAAGGGTGGGCTGCAAAGGCAAGCCTCACGCCAGCTGTATTTAATTCGCCGTATTGACCCGATTCATGGAGTTTAGCTGCACTAATACCAAATGCTTGATAATAAAAATCTAAGGTTTCCTCAACGTCATCGACATAGATTACGGTACTGAGATACTCCATTATTTCCCCTGAAAAAACATCATACTACTTTAATTACTTAAGCATAAAATATGAGCATTTTCTAGTGTTTGTTTACCTAAGGGCATAACAAGGAAAATTAGAAGTTATAAAAAAAGCGCCATTGCGGCGCTTTTTTTATTTTTTAGTCGTATGCATTTTTGAAATGCGTTTGCGTTGACGCTCTTGCGACATCGTCAATTTATTAATACGACCAGCAAACGGGTTATCACCTTCTCTAAATTCAATTTTGATTGGTGTGCCCATAATTTTTAATGACTTACGATAGTAATTCATTAAATAACGCTTATATGAGTCAGGTAAGTCATGAACCTGATTACCGTGGATTACAATAATCGGTGGATTATACCCACCCGCATGCGCATATTTTAGCTTCACACGGCGACCAGAAACCAACGGTGGTTGGTGATCGGATTGTGCCATATCCATAATACGACGTAGCATAGCTGTTGAAATACGCTTAGTCGCTGATTGATATGCCTCATCAACAGATTCAAATAAATGACCTACACCAGTTCCATGTAGTGCCGAAATAAAGTGAATACGTGCAAAATCAATAAAACCTAAGCGGCGGTCTAACTCAGTTTTAATACGTGTTTTAACGTACTCATCAAGTCCATCCCACTTATTCACTGCAATCACAAGTGAGCGGCCTGAATTCAATGCAAAACCAAGCAAGCTTAAATCTTGATCGCTAATCCCTTCACGGGCATCCACCACAAGCAAGACCACATTGGCATCTTCAATCGCTTTTAGTGTTTTAATCACCGAGAATTTTTCGGCTACATCGCTTACTTTTTTACGTTTACGCACACCCGCAGTATCAATCAATACATACTCTTGGTCGTTGCGTGTCATCGGAATATAAATCGAATCACGCGTCGTGCCAGGCATATCGTACACAATTACACGCTCTTCACCCAAAATACGGTTTGTCAGCGTTGATTTACCTACATTTGGACGACCTATAATTGCCAGTTTAATAGGTTTATCAGAAAACTCTTGATACTCATCTGGCTCTTCTGCATTTTCATCAAACGCATCAAATTCATTTGTTTGTTCCTGCTCGTCTTCAACACCATTAATGCGATTAAACTCTGCAATCACTGGTTGTAACGCAGTTTCTAATAACTGAGTCACACCACGACCATGAGAAGCCGCAATTTGATACACTTCACCCAATGCTAATTGATAAAACTCAGCACAGCTTGAATCTGCATCTAAACCATCAATTTTATTGGCAACTAAAAAAATTGCTTTTTGGGTATTGAGCTTGCGTAAATGATTAGCAATAGCTTGGTCGGCCGCAGTCATCCCTGCACGCGCATCCACTAAAAACATAACAACATCAGCTTCTTCAATAGCGAGCAATGATTGCTCAGCCATTTCAAGTTCAATTCCTTCTTCCGAGCCGTCGATTCCGCCAGTATCCACGACGATAAACTCGTATTCATCATACTTTGCTTGGCCGTATTTACGGTCACGCGTTAGACCTGGAAAATCGGCCACTAATGCGTCACGGCTACGAGTTAAACGATTAAATAATGTGGATTTACCAACATTTGGTCGCCCCACGAGAGCGATCACAGGAAGCATAAACAACCCCTTATAAAAACAACAAAAGGCTTCGCGACGCGAAGCCTAAATACCAATCAACTAAAATAAGCTAGCGATTAACGCGGTTTGTTATTAAATGTGATTGGTATCAACATAATAACAACTTAAGTTTAAGGTGCCGCAATGGCACTGACTTCACCGTCACGGGTGTAGATAATTAACTTATCTTCCGCAACGATAGGCTCAACAAAAAAGCCAGAACTATCGAACTCTTCACGAGAAACTAGTTCACCAGTTTGTTTGTTAAGCCAGTGTAAATATCCTTCTTGATCCCCTAATGCTAAGTAATTACCAATTACCGCAGGACCCGTTAAATACCAACCATTTAACGCAGGTTGGCTCCAGCGCTCAATTCCTGACGATTTATCAAGTGCGTAAATCGTGCCCGCTGTATCTACCAAATAGATATTTTGTAAATCAGCTGAAAGCTCACGATAGCCACTGTATTCACGTTTCCAGATAACATTGCCACTTCGAATATCAACCGCAGCTAAATTACCATTATAGGCTAATGAAAATACTTGTCCGCCTGAAACAACAGGTTGGGTATCAACATCAACTAAACGCTCAAACTCTGACGCACCTTTAGCAATTGCAATGTCGGCTTTCCAAGCAGCAAAGCCACTTTCTGAAATTAAAACGGCTAATTTGCCACTTTCTTCACCCACTAATACACCGCCATTCGCCGATACCGGTGAGCTCATTCCGCGCAACGTAAGCGCAGGTACTTCTTGCTCATAAGTCCAGCGTAAATCGCCGGTATCAGGATGCAGCGCTACAAGTTTGCCAGAACCTAAATTCACATAAACTAAACCATCGCCAGCAGCGGGTTTTGATAACGACTCACCAGGCACTTTTACACGCCAAACAATGTCACCCGTTTCACGATCAAGTGCAATGACTTCACCATGCTCTGAGCCAATAAATAGCTTGCCGTAAGCTTGTAAAATACCACCTGATAGCTTGGCGCTATCGTCATCCTCCCATGGCCAAAAAGCAATTTTCTTACGAGCATCTTGACGCCATTTCACTTTGCCATCGGCCAGTGATAAGGCTTCAATTTGACCATAACGCGCAGCAACATAAACCGTATCTTTGTAACTTGTTGGTGTTAAACGCGAAAAAAAGTGTTCAACGCCATCACCAATAGATGTTTGCCATACCACATTGGTTTCAAACTGATTTACGATTTCAGGTAATACTAATTCTTCTTCATCATCACTAGAAGAACATCCAACTAACGACGCCATGCATAATGCCAAGGTCGCCATGGTAATTTTTTTCATGGCAGTTACCTTATAGTGCTGGCGTGTCGACAGCTAAATCATCTAATTTCATTTGTAATGTGGCGTTGTTGGTCAAACCACCCGCATCAGCGGCGGCTTGATAGGCGCTACGTGCTTGAGCTAAATCACCTTGGGCACGATATACATCACCTTTTAATTCAGCAACACTGGCTTTAAACGCTTCAGGCATTGTTAATGCTAACGTTTTTAACGCGGCATCATACTCTTTAAGCTCAAGCTCAATACGAGCAATACGTGTATTAGCTATTGCGTTTAACTCAAGGTTTTTATTATTTTGCGTGATCCACGTTAATTTTTCTTTTGCTAAAGCAAAGTCGCTCTTTTCAACCGCTTCTTTAGCAGCAACAAATGCCGCTAATACTGCGTAACTTGAATCTTTATTATTTTTAATAAATTCATCTGCGCCAGCAAGAACATTAGTTTTATTTTGCGCATCAGCTTTAACAAGTTTCTCATACGCATCTGAAGCTGCCTCAGCAGACTCAACCTTGTTCTGATTATAGGCTTTCCAGCCATATAATCCGCCTAAACCTAATACCACACCAATAACCAATGCGGTGCCGTTTTCACGGAAAAATCGCTTTATCGCTTCTGCTTGTTGTTCTTCTGTTGAATAAATTTCCATTATAACTTCCTATATCAGGTCGGCTAATAAAGTGGCCACTTGGCTCAGTTCAAGCGTTTGCTGGTCTTTGTGTTCTCTTAAATATTTGACCGTTACAAGCCCTTGCGCTAACTCGTCATCACCTAAAATTAAGGCAACCACGGCATCACTTTTATCTGCACGTTTTAATTGTTTTTTAAAATTACCACCACCGGCATGCACCATAATGCGAATGCCTGGCACTTGTTCTCTCAATTGCGCTGCAATGACAGGCGCTTGAATACTTGCTTTGTCACCTAAAGAAGCTAAATACACATCTGAAGTACGACGAATATCACCGACACAATCCAACTCTTTGATTAATAGAACTAAGCGCTCCATTCCCATAGCAAAACCAACCGCTGGAGTTGCCTTTCCACCAAGTTGTTCCACTAGGCCATCATAACGACCACCGGCACATACAGTACCTTGTGCACCCAAACTTTCTGTTACCCATTCAAATACCGTACGATTGTAATAATCGAGGCCGCGAACCAATTTTTCATTCACTTGGTATTCGACGCCTGCAGCATCTAAACGTTCACATAAATTTGCAAAATGCTCTGCAGATTCAGCATCTAAGTGCTCTGATAACTTAGGAGCGTCACCTAAAATTGCTTGTACATCCGGATTTTTAGAATCCAGTACGCGCAGTGGATTTGAATACATACGACGTTTCGAGTCTTCATCGAGGTGTTCAATATGCTGCTCTAAATACGCCACTAATGCATTTCGGTATTCTTCACGGGCTTGATTAGAACCTAATGAATTCAACTCTAAACGCACATATTTTGATACACCAAAGGCCTGCCATAATCGAGCAGTTAATAAAATAACCTCGGCATCCATATCGGCAGTTGCAACACCAAATGACTCCAAACCAAATTGGTGAAATTGACGGTAACGGCCTTTTTGCGGGCGTTCGTGACGAAACATAGGGCCCATGTACCACAGACGTTGCTCTTGGTTATATAACAAGCCATTTTCGTTACCTGCACGCACACATACCGCAGTCCCTTCAGGGCGAAGCGTTAAACTGTCGCCATTACGGTCTTCGAAGGTGTACATTTCTTTTTCAACGATGTCGGTTACTTCACCAATTGAGCGTTTAAATAAATCGGTTGATTCGACAATAGGAAAACGAATTTCTTGATAACCAAAAGAGGCAACGGTATCTCGTAATATTGTTTCAACTTTTTGCCAAACTTGCGTATCGCCTGGCAGGCAGTCGTTCATTCCACGGATTGCTTGAATTTGTTTGGCCACTGATTATCCTATGAATACTGTTTTACTGGGTTATTTGCGTTGCCAAGATTAATATTTGCGCGCAATTGCGCAACTTGGTTTCGCTAAAATAAAGAATTATAACGATCTAGACTAAAACGTAAACGACAAAGCAACGCTTTGTCGTGTTATTTACGCATTATTCGACGATTTTGATATCGATAGGGCTTTGCAGCTCTTTTTTCGCTAAATACTCACGTACTTTTTGCTCTAATTGCTCTGCCGCATTGTTATTATCAATTCGCTCTTTTTGACGTTCGCCGTTAATGTACAAGCCTGAACGACGGCTTGCGCCAGCCAAACCAATATCACTAACTAACGCTTCACCAGGACCATTTACTACACATCCAATAACCGAAACAGTAATTGGCGTAATAATGTCTTCTAAACGCTCTTCGAGCTTATTCATGGTGGCGACAACATCAAACTCTTGGCGCGAACAACTTGGGCAAGCGATGAAGTTTATTCCGCGCGAACGAATACGCAGCGACTTTAAAATATCAAAACCAACTTTAATTTCTTGCACCGGATCAGCAGCAAGTGAAACACGTAACGTATCCCCAATCCCTTCAGCTAATAACATCCCCATTCCAACAGCGGACTTCACTGAGCCAGAACGAAAGCCACCCGCTTCGGTAATCCCTAAATGCAACGGTTGATCGATTTCTTTGGCCAGTAAGCGGTATGCGCCCACAGCTAAAAATACATCGGACGCTTTGACAGATACTTTAAAGTTATCAAAATTGAGACGCTGTAAAATATTCACATGACGCATGGCCGATTCAAGCAAAGCTTCTGGCGTTGGTTCGCCATACTTTTCTTGAATATCGCGCTCAAGAGAGCCACCGTTCACACCAATACGAATTGGGATATTGCGCTCACGGGCTGCATCAACAACTGCTTTGATACGATCTTCGCTGCCAATATTACCCGGGTTAATTCGTAAGCAATCAACTCCGTATTCCGCCACTTTTAAGGCAATACGGTAATCAAAATGAATATCTGCAACTAACGGGATATCAACTTGTTGTTTAATTTTACGAAAAGCTTCGGCTGCATCCATGGTCGGCACTGAAACACGCACGATGTCCGCCCCAGCGGCCTGAATCGCCTGAATTTGTTTAACGGTTGCTTCGACATTCAGAGTATCGGTATTCGTCATCGACTGCACAGCAATGGGGGCACCATCACCAATAGGCACATTGCCTACATAAATGCGGCGAGATTTGCGTCTAACAATAGGAGATTCTGAAAACATAATCACTTACTCTGTTAAAGGAAGATTAAACTTAGCAATACGATGAGATGGGAACTTTGACATATCAATTTTTACACCATCAAACTCAACGTCAACAACATGAGGCTTGCCTACTACAACTGAAAAAGGCGCTTTACCTTCAACAGTCATCGGGTAACCGGCTTTTTTAACACCAAAGGCAATACGGGCCGCAGATGCATCAAAAATCTCAACCCAGCTATCATTGTTAAAATACATTACAATTTTAGTCACCCCATTTTGTGCTGGCTTTTCATTAATAAGCGGCGCACTAGGAACGATTGTTGATACCGCTGCGTTCTCTGTATTTGCTTCAACAGCATCCCCCCCTAAACTGGACTCTTGTTGCTCTGAGCTAAGTTGCTCTGACTGAGCCTGCTCTGACAACGCTTGCTCTAACAACGCTTGCTCTGAAAGCATTTTCTCTGGTTGTTGCGTTTGGGGTGCTATTTGCTCTGATGACTCCGTAGACTCAGTAAGGTCACTCGCAACATCCTCATTATTGGATATTGTCATATCTAGTGCGGACGTCGTTTCAACTATCTCGCCCACTTCTTGAATATCGTGAATTTCCCCCCCATTCGTTACATGAGCTGGCGCTAGATCACGGTTTTGCCACCACCATAAAGCCGACAGACCAATCACCAATAAAACGATTGCATAACTTACTAGCATTAAACGATTATCATGCGCTTCTTTTTCTGTACGGCGTGAGAAACTTTGCATCTTACTAATGGTAGGGCCTTCGGTTTGCGCCTCATATAAAGACAGTACATAGTTTTCATCTAACGATAAAAACTTACAGTACGATTTAATATACCCTTTCACAAAAGTGGCAGGCCCAAGAGGAGCAAATTGATTGTTCTCAAGATTCGTTAATTGCGCAGCACTTAAATTTAAACGTTTCGCAAACTCATCAACTGAAAGTTCAGCTGCTTCTCGCCCTGCGGTTAAAAAGCTTCCAACTAACGGCAATGGAGCCTCGACTGTTTTATCCGTAACTTCTTGTTCTATCATAATGAGTATGTTTTTGGATTCACTAATAAAATTTTACGACCTGGAGTTAAATAAGCAGTAGTTTCAAGCCCATTCCATTCCACTAATTTTTTCATCAAAATATTGTACTTCACAGAAATACTAAACAAAGTATCTCCTTCTATCACATGGTGGTAAACATTAGGGTCATTTAAATACACCTTAGTGCCACTGTAAACTTGGTCACCTTCAGTTAATGCGTTCCACTCAAGTAGCTTTTGCAGTTTTACATTGTATTTAACCGAAATACTAAATAAGTTTTCACCTTTTTTCACCACATGGAATGGGGGTTCTATCAAGCCAAGCTCTTTACGATCTGCAATCACATCCGCAATTTTATTCGAAGCAGCGACCTCACTTTTTACTTTTTTAGCTTTTGGCGGCTCAACAATCGCAGCCTCAGCTTCTCTATCAAGTGCCGCGGTGACTGTGGGGCTTAATGGTGCCTCATTAAAAACAACTTTATTTTCAACCGGTGCAATTTCAATTAACGGCGCACTAATAACTACTTTGCTTTTAGTGCTATCTGGTGCGGTTGATGCTGACTCCTGATTTTGGCTAGTTGCTTCAGAAGGCGCTTTACGCTTTACAATTTTAATTTTTGGTTGTTCAACGTCTTTAACCAAATCTTTTTGTAACTTCCGAAGTTCACTTTTGCGGTATTGCTCACGTAACTTTTCAAATTCACTTTCAACAAGCTTATTCTCGCGCACAATGAGGGCCTCGTAAGAAGTCCGATAAGTTTGCTCGAGTGTTGTGGCAACCGTATTTGCTTGCTCAAGGTGCCCCATATTACTTTGGATCAAGTATGAAAGTAATAACGAACGAGATGAAACTCGGCCCGCATTCTCATAGCGCTCAAGTAAGTTTTCAGCTTTATGAAAATCACTTTTGGCATAATATAAGGCTGATAAATTAAGAAGGGATGAACCTCGTAGCGGGCTGTGTTTAACCGATGACATCAAAAAATCACTGGCTTCACTAAAACGATCATTTTCAATGGCACACAAGGCTAAGTTTTCATAGCTTTCAGCAACTCGAATATAACTTGGGATCGCAATTGCCGCAAGTAAGTAGCTTTCAGCTTCATCGTATTCGCCATTACTACATAAAAATACACCGTAGTTATTCAAGGTATTTGGATCGTTCGGATCAAGCTCAATGGCACGTTTGTAAGATTTCTTAGCGAGTTCGACCTCACCGACAGCTGAATAATAATATGCGGTGGTGTAATGTACTTCGGGTAATTTAGGGGCAAAACCAGCGGCACGTTCTAGATTATATTTTGCTTGTGAGCTATCGCCTGAAGCTAAATATTTTAAAGCGAGTGACACTCGCGTTCGTGCTGCGTCTTCATTATTTATCCTTTTTTCTACAACGGGTTTATCACTGCCTAAGTAAACACTTTCAGTTACACATCCTGTCATCGCCAAAACACTGACGGCTAATAATAAATGTCGCATCGCGAATTCTCTATTTTAAGGTCCGGATGTTGAGTTTAACCCAACATCCTATTGTTTCATCTATTTATTTTTCAAATGCTTTGAATCAATAAAGTCAAAATAGTTCGATAAAACTTAGCTGTTTTGGTTTGATACCATAGTCACCGCTATTTCATTTTCTTTTTGCATTTGGCGTTTTGCCAAACGCTTAGTTCTATCAACCACATCCCCCACCAACTGACCACATGCGGCATCAATATCATCACCACGAGTACGACGTACAATACAGGTAATGCCGGCTGCTTGTAATATTTTTGAAAAACGGTCAATACGGCTGTTACTTGAACGACCATATTCGTTACCAGGAAATGGATTAAAAGGGATCAAGTTTACTTTTGATGGCGTGCCTTTTAGGGTTTCAACCAATTGATGCGCTTGTTCCATACTATCGTTAATGCCATCGAGCATAACATATTCAACTGTCACGTCTTTATTTGCTTTTGAACCATCGATATAACGACGACATGCCGCTAAAAACTCTTCAATTGGGTACTTTTTGTTAATTGGTACGAGTACATCACGTAATGCGTTATCTGGTGCATGTAATGAAATAGCAAGCGCCACATCAATACGCTCTTTTAAAATATCAAGTGCAGGCACAACGCCCGATGTACTTAATGTGACACGGCGTTTTGATAAACCAAATGCCCAATCGTCCATCATTAGTTCCATTGCTGGCACCACATTATTAATATTTAATAATGGCTCACCCATGCCCATCATTACTACGTTTGTAACCGGACGACGGGTGCTATCACCGTATAAACCAATGTCTTTAGCCACACGCCATACTTGGCCGATGATTTCAGATACTTTTAAATTACGGTTAAATCCCTGTTGCGCGGTTGAACAAAATGTACACTCAAGGGCGCAGCCAACTTGTGACGAGACACATAATGTAGCGCGTTCTTTTTCAGGGATCCAAACGGTTTCAACTTCTTGGCCGCCCTCTAATAACAAGGCGTATTTGATAGTGCCGTCTGCAGCCACTTGTTTGGCTGAAATTTCTGGAGCACGAATTTCACATTCACGCTCTAAACGTGCTTTTAATTTTTTATTGATGTTGCTCATTTCATCAAAGTTATCAACGCCAAAGTGATAGATCCATTTCATCACTTGATCGCCACGAAACGGCTTTTCACCAAAAGAGACAAATAGCTCGCGCATGCCCTCACGGTTCAAATCAAGTAAATTAATTTTCTTCTTTGTCGTATTGCCTTGTGCAATACCACTCACTGCTTGCGCTTCGCTCATTGAAGAGACCTCGACCACTTTGATAAAACTTACTGCCACTAGGGCATCTTGATAACACCACAATGTGCTGACACAAACATTGTTATTGCTTGTGTTAGCATACTGACAAGAAAAGGGCGCAAGGCCCTTTTCTAACTGCTACGATCTGCATCTATTTGATTTAAGGATAAATCCTAATCAAATATTAACGAGTACGTGGACAGATTTCTTCGTCAGAGAAGAAGTATGCGATTTCGCGTGCAGCTGATTCTAATGCATCAGAACCGTGAACAGCGTTTTCGTCGATGCTGTCTGCGTAATCTGCACGTAAAGTACCTGCAAGTGCGTCAGCTGGGTTAGTAGCACCCATGATTTCACGGTTTTTAAGAACTGCGTTTTCGCCTTCTAAAACTTGAACCATTACTGGACCAGAAGTCATGAAAGATACTAAAGCACCAAAGAATGGACGTGCGCTGTGCTCAGCGTAGAAACCTTCAGCTTTCTCTTTAGAAAGGTGAACCATTTTAGATGCTACGATTTTAAGACCTGCAGACTCAAAACGGTTATAGATTGCACCGATGTGGTTTTTAGCAACTGCGTCAGGTTTGATGATTGAGAAAGTACGCTCTAAAGCCATCTTTATGCTCCAAATTAATTAGTAAGATTGTTTAAATTCAACGGCGGCGGATTATACGCTTTTTTCAAGCAAAAGCCTATCATATTTGCGCAATAAATCCGCGTTTGATCGTTACGATCGCCAAAAAGGATCGTAACAGCCCTAAATGACAGTTTTTCTAAGGCGGGGAAAAAGCCAAAAATATGATCTAGCGCAAATCCCATGAAGTCCAATTGAGCTACGCTTGCCCGCTTTTTTATAGGTCACCATAGTGGTGGCGATTCATGCAACTGATTTGTACTCAGTTCGATGTGTGAGGAATGATAATGTCTACTCTTTTTACCCCAGAATTACTGTCTCCCGCAGGCAGCCTTAAAAACATGCGCTACGCCTTTGCCTATGGCTCAGATGCAGTGTATGCCGGTCAGCCTCGTTATAGCTTACGGGTACGCAATAATGAATTTGATTTAGACAACCTCGCCTTGGGCATCAAGGAAGCCCACCAACTGAATAAAAAATTGTATGTGGTATCGAACATCGCACCGCATAACGCCAAAGTGAATACCTATTTACGCGATATTGAGCCGGTTATTGCCATGAAACCCGATGCCTTGATCATGTCAGATCCGGGCTTAATTATGCTGGTGCGCGAAAAGTGGCCTGACATGCCAATTCATTTATCGGTGCAAGCCAATGCGGTTAACTTTGCCACAGTGAAATTTTGGGCCAAACAGGGTATCGAACGCGTTATTTTATCGCGCGAATTATCACTGGAAGAAATTGGTGAAATCCGCACCCTTTGCCCTGAAACAGAGCTTGAAGTCTTTGTCCATGGTGCGCTGTGCATGGCGTATTCTGGTCGTTGCTTACTTTCTGGTTACATCAATAAACGCGACCCAAATCAAGGTACTTGCACCAATGCGTGTCGTTGGGAATACGATGTAAAACCAGGAAAAGAAACCGAAACCGGTGAAATGGTGCATCAATTTGATCCAAAACAGATCATTCCAACGCTCGGTGCAGGCGAGCCAAGCAAAGAAATTTTTATGCTTGAAGAACAAGGTCGCCCTGGTGAATACATGCCTGCCTTTGAAGATGAACATGGCACATACATCATGAATTCAAAAGATTTACGGGCAGTGCAATATGTTGAACAACTGACAAAAATGGGCGTGCATAGTTTAAAAATTGAAGGCCGCACCAAGTCATTTTATTACGTTGCCCGCACTGCACAGGTGTACCGTAAAGCCATTGATGATGCGGTTGCCGGACGTCCTTTTGATATAAATTTATTGCATAGCTTAGAAAACTTAGCCCATCGCGGTTATACCGAAGGCTTTTTAAAACGCCACAATCACCAAGCGTATCAAAACTATGATTATGGCCATTCTGTTTCAGATCAGCAGCAATTTGTGGGTGAAATACTTGGCCGTAACCAAAATGGTTTAGTTGAGATTGACGTAAAAAATAAATTTTGTACTGGCCACTCACTTGAATTAATGACGCCACAAGGCAATATCAATTTCACGTTAGATCATATGGAAAACAAAAAAGGCGAGCGCATTGATGATGCCAAAGGATCGGGTCACATTGTGCAAATCCCTATTCCTGCAGAAATTGACTTAAGCCATGCCCTTTTAATGCGAAATCTTGATAAAGAACAAGATACCCGCAACCCATTTAAAACGAGTGCCTGTGTTTAATCATGGCGTTACTGATTAATAATAAGTGCATCAACTGTGATATGTGTGTGCCTGAGTGCCCGAATGAAGCAATTTATATGGGCGCGAAGATTTATCAGATAGACCCAGCTAAATGCACCGAATGCATCGGTCATTACGATACCCCAACCTGTGTCAGTGTCTGTCCGATTGATTGCATCAAGCCTGATCCTGATCATCGTGAAAGCCTTGATGAACTGGCACAAAAATACGTTAAACTCATTGAGTGATAAAACAAAAAAGCGCCTCGGTGCTTTTTTGTTACGTTTGCAGTAAGTATCACTTCTGTTTTAACCTGAACTCTGGTTAAGATATTTAGTAACGTATTGATTTAATTTATATAAAAATCAAGAATCTCTCCAGCCGGAGATTTACAGGGATAACAAGGCGAGTTTATGCGTCAATAGCTGGTCTATTGCAAGTAAACTCAACGTAGTTATTGTTGAAAATAGCCACTGAAGATAGATTTATTATCCAGAGTTCAGGTGTTTTAGATATAAATTTACCAAAAATTGCGATTAGTTCACTTGGGTTGCTAAGCGATACCAATTTTTATTGTAAGCCAGTGAACCAAACAAGGCGTGGGCTTTTGCAACTTCACCTAGTGCTTCAAGCTGCGGCGTCACTTGTGTAATCGCTATTAACTCTTTAGTTACGTAATCATAACAGTAATAACTAATAGGTTTTTCGGGCTGTAAGATAGCCACGTTATCACCTTCTAAATACGCAAAGTTTTTATCAAATTGCATCATCGCACGTTCGTTAATATCGCGACGATTTAAATCTCGGCCCAGCATCGGGGTTTCACTACTGATCCCCATTAAGCTCAGCAATGTCGGCGCTAAGTCGATTTGACTAACGGTACGTGCATCTCGTTTGGCCGCAATATCCTTACCCAAAATGACCCCTGGAATATGAAACGACTTGATGGGCACTAAGTTTGCGCCAAATACTCTGGCATCATGATCGGCCACCACTAAAAAGAGCGTATCATCCCAATAAGCTTGCTTTTTCGCGGTTGCAATAAACTCACCTAAAGAAAAATCAGCATAACGAATGGCATTGTCGCGTGAGCGCTCTGACTCATCGATACCTGGTACTTTCCCCGCAGGGATCTCAAACGGATCGTGATTGCTTGAACTAAAAATCAAACTAAAAAACGGCTTTCCTTGCTGGTGAGATTGCTGTAACTCTTTGTTTGCTTGACGGAATAAATCACCATCTGAGGCGCCCCAAGAACCGATAAATTCAGGCTGTTCAATATCATCAAAATCAACAATATCAATAAAGCCATTACCCAAAAAAAAGCTTTTCATATTGTCAAAATGACTTTCACCACCATAAATAAACTGGGTGCTATAACCTTCTTGTTGTAATAACGCAGCAAGGGTAAAAAAGTTATGTTGCGATTTATCAAGTTTAACCACCGCACGCGCTGGTGTTGGAGTGAACCCAGTTACAACGGCTTCAATACCGCGCACAGAACGAGTCCCTGTAGCGTAGAGTTGATCAAACGACCAACCTTGATTCAGTAATTTGTCATATTCTGGGGTTAAATCTTTACCCCCTAAGCTTTGCACAAATTGCGCGCCTAAACTCTCTTGCAGCACAATGACTAAGTTTTTCGGTTTACCTTGATAGACCGCAGGCCTTGAAGCCAAAGTAGGCAGCTCAGGGTGTTTAAAGGCGCTGATTGGTTTAGCGGTTTGAGTCTGAACATGGGCAATAATACTGGCCTCATCCATGGTGCCATAAATCTTACTGGCGCTTGCTTCATTGCCCAATTGCTTAATTGCAAACGCCAAACTGTAACTCGAATTAAGTGTTAATGAATTTACTAACGGATCGGTTGAAAAGTAAGCCAGTGACGGATTAATTGGCCGATGCTGCAGCGTGCCTCGGGCCGCTAAAAAAACCATAACCACAACCACTAAACCACTAATCACATTGTGTGAAAATGCTTGTTGTTCATGTTGGTTTGCACACCACATTTTGATCCAACCTACAGTGAAATACATCACAAGGGCGCAGCCAACACTTGCCAATATCACCTCAAGTAAGTGGCCAGTTAACAGCATTGAAAAGACTTCTTGCGGATAAAGTAAATATTCAACAAACAATCGATTTGGTCGTAAATCGTATTCCATAATAAATGCCGGAGACGAGAACTCCATAAACACTAAAACGAATGCGCTTAACACTAACCAAATAAAAATAAGAGGACGTATCACGGCCGAAAGAAAGTGGAAAAAGTTTGCTGTAATTTGCAACAATGTTGGAATAATCAATAGGTAAGCGATTGTACTGACGTCAATGCGCAACGCCCCAACTAAAAAATTAAACCAATCTTGCGTCGCAATAACGCGCTCAAACTGCCAAATAGTGAGCGCAGTACGAGACAAAAACAACCAAATTAACGCAAATACAAAAAAATAAAACAGAGGCTTAAAACTAGACAAAATACGAAACATTTTACACACCCATTAACTATTTATCGTTGTTAACATAGCAATTTTGTCTTAAGTAACGCTTAAGTCGGGGCAACAAAAAAGGTTAACCCGCTTACTTTAAATGGGTTAACCTTTTGTTACAAATATATTTTATTTTACTTACATTCTTAGTGCTTTATTTAAACAAAATAGCCTGTAATGTGGCTTCTTTATGTAATAAATCACGGTATAACGCAAACTGATTTCGCGCTCGGTCTAAATTATGGGTTGGGTATTTAGTACCAAAATAATTATCGCCATCGATATAATCTGTCAAAAAACGCACGCCAATCATAAAGCACATAACCTTTGCGCCTAGCCAAAAACTTTGTTTTTCTTGTAACGTAATGATGTGCTGCAAAGGTGCGACGTAACCATCAACAATGGCTTGAAAAATATCTTCACGTACTTGGACTGCAGCAAGATTGGTTGAGTCCTCAGCTTCTGGTGAACAAAAAGTACGCACCATATCGCCAAAATCAAACATCCAATACCCTGGCATGCAGGTATCTAAATCAATCACGGCTTTCGCTTGCTGCGTTTTATTACAAAAAAGCATGTTATTGATTTTGGTATCATTATGACAAGCACGAATCGGTAACAACGGCACAAGCTCAGCTAACTCATGTAATAACTGTGTTTGCGCCAAACAAAAATCAACTTCGTGTTGGCAATCACTTAGTCGCCCAACAGGGTTTGTATCAATTACACGCTTAAGTGCATCTAACCGCATGGCAAGGTTATGAAAATCAGGGATCACTGCATGCAGTTTTTCAGCATCAAAATCTTGTAGTGCAGCAGCAAATTGTCCAAATGCATTCGCTGCGATTTGTGCTTGCTCTTGATTATCAACCACATCTTCGCTGTAACTGCGGCCAATAAACTCAAGCGCACGCCAGCTATCGCCATCAATTTCAACTAGGTAATTATCATCCGTGGTTGCAACATGCTTAATCACTTCTAATTGATAAGCATCGTGCTGCTTTTTATCACTTAGATGATGCTCAATTTGGCGCGCATTATTAACTAGTGCAGCTGGGTCGGGGAAGACATGGGTATTTAGTTTTTGTACCACAATATGCTTGAGCGGGCTTTTCAGCAATAAAGTGGTATTGATATGACCATTACCAATTGGCTTAATACTGATATCGTGCTCACCTAAGCCAAAGTGTGAAGATAAAATACTTGCTTGTTTTTGGTACATCTAGAATTCTCTTTATGTCAGTTTTAACGCACTGAATCCCTGAATATTTGATTTAACTCAGCGGTGATCGCTGCCAGTTCATCCCGATACGTGACACCGAGCCATTTATCTTGGGCTTCAATTACTGCAACAGCAGCAAGCTGCTCAGTAATTGCCTTTTGAATTTGATTCGGCAAATAATACTCGCTTTTGACAGCGTTGTCAGCCTCTAATAAAAAGGCATTAAATCCAGCTTCAAGTAAGCTAAACAAAGCCTCATCAACCAACCAGCAGGTCATTGAGACCAATGCATCATCTGGTAAAGGCTCTGTTTCGCCTGTTGGATTTTGCCCCATTAATTGGCCGCTCTGAGGTTCAATATTTAAATATTCAGTAACGGAGGTTAAATAGCCGTGCTGATTAATTTGGCATATTCCACGATTGACCCCACCTTGGCTCGATAAGGTATTTAAAATGGGATAAGCCAACATTGCCCAATCATTACTTTTTTGATGTTGCGCAGCCAATTGTGCAAAGGCATGAGGACCATAATAATCATCAGCTGTGATCACAATGGTTTTTCCCGTTACATAAGGTTTTGCAGCAAGAAGTGCATGGCCTGTGCCCCAAGGTTTTACCCGAGTAACTGCAAGGTGTTGAAATTGCTCAGGCACATCTTCAATCGCTTGAATAGCCAGTTCAATCTGCAAGTGGCTTGGCAAACGCGGTAATATTTGCTGCTCAATAATAGGTAATATGGTCTGATTAACCACCAATACCACTTTATTAACATAAGGAGCTGCATCTAAAATACTAAGTTCAAAAATAGTGCGATTAAGCCCTTCTATTTCAGCCAATTGCTTAGCGCCACCAAAACGGCTGCCTAACCCAGCGGCTAAAATCACCAAGGTTAACGGTTGTGTTTGTACCTGCATGTCTTACTGCCCTGCGGTGTCACCGCAACCAATTCAAATTAGGGCAGTTATTGTACGCATCTTTTGAACAAGTTTCTATTTTTTGTTTTTAGATTAAAAACAATGACTTGCCTTCACTCTTGGATATTGAGGCATAGGTATTTTTGCTGTAAATACTCATCAAGCCCAGCTTGGCCACCTTCACGGCCAAGACCTGATTGTTTGATACCGCCAAATGGCGCAATTGGATTAGAAATCAATCCTTCGTTAATGCCCACCATGCCAAAATCTAAAGACTCGGCAACACGATGTACTTGATTAATATTTTGCGAGTAAAAATAGGCGGCTAAACCGTATTCGGTTGCATTTGCAAGGGTCAAAGCCTGTTGCTCATGCTCAAATTGGCTGAGCAATACCACAGGGCCAAATAATTCTTGATGAAAAATCGCCATGTCTTCATTGATATTACCGAGTACTACCACAGGGAGGAAATTATCTTGCGCGCATTTTGCCTCTGCAAATGCTGCTTCGCCAAAAACCCAACTTGCACCGTCGCAAATTGCCTGCTCTATGGTTGCAATTAAACGCAGCTTTGCTGCTTGATTAATTAAAGGCCCAAAATCGGTATCGCTTGCAAGTCCATTACCTATTTTTAAGGTCACCACTTTAGTGAGTAATTTAGCAGTAAAACTCTCAGCGATTGACGCATCAAGTAATACTCGATTAGTCGCCACACAGGTTTGCCCTGCATTTCTAAATTTACTTTTTATCAACCCATCAACTGCCTGATCGAGGTTCGCGCTGTCAAATACGATAAAAGGCGCATTGCCACCAAGTTCCATAGAAGTGCGCTTTACCGTTTTAGCTGCTTGCGCTAATAAAATACGCCCCACTTGCGTAGATCCGGTAAAGGTGATTTTTTTGACTCGTTCGTCGGCCAATAATTGACTAACCACTTTTGGTGCATCTTCAGTGATAACAACATTAAACGCTCCCTCAGGAAAACCTGCACGGATGGCTAACTGCGCCAAAGCAAGTGCTGACAATGGCGTGAATTCAGAAGGTTTTAAAATAACACTACAACCTGCGGCAATGGCTGGTGCTACTTTACGGGTGATCATCGCTATCGGAAAGTTCCACGGCGTAATAGCAAGTACCACACCAATCGGCTGTTTTATGGTGCTTAACTGCTGGTGATTATTATTACTTGGAATTTGCTGACCATAACTACGTTTACCTTCCTCTGCAAACCAGCGAATAAACTCAGCCCCATAGCTCACTTCGCCTTTCGCTTCAGCCAGCGGCTTACCCTGCTCAAGGGTCATGATTTGTGCTAATACATCAATATTATCAATGACTAGTTGATACCAACGCATCAATAAATCACTACGTGCCTGCACATGCATCGCTTTAAGTGCACTAAAACCATGCACCGCACTTTGCATCGCCTCTTCAATTCCAGAACTATCAACACAACTGACAGAGGTTAAAATCTTTCCTGTAGCGGGGTCATCCACCGTTATCCACGTCTGGGTCACATAAGGCTGATTGGCGATTACTGAATCAGTAAAAACGAGCGGCTGGCAAGCTGGTGAAAACATAGGAGCACCCAAAGGAGAGATAAAACACAATACAATGATTATTGGGGCTTAATAGAGCTGATACAAGTGCAATCTTTTATCCTGAGTTTATGTGATTATGTCGAGCACAAAAAAACCGCTTTGCAGCGGTTTTTTCTTTCAAAACATTATTAATTCAGATGATTAATGATCTTCATTAACGATGTTTAAGTTGTATTTTGGAATTTCAACAACTAAGTCTTCGTCAGCTATGATTGCTTGGCAACCAAGGCGCGACTCAGGTTCTAAACCCCATGCTTTATCAAGCATATCGTCTTCAAGCTCATCACTTTCAGTTAGAGAGTCAAACCCTTCACGCACAATAATATGACACGTTGTACACGCACATGACTTTTCACATGCATGAGGAATTGAAATATTATTTCTTAATGCTACATCGAGCACTGTTTGCCCACTTTTTGCCTCAATAACTGCGCCATCTGGGCATAATTCACCATGAGGAAGAAAAATAATTTGTGGCATGTTAAACCTCGTCTACCGACTGCCCTTGCAGTGCTTTTTTAATTGACGCATCCATACGTAAGGATGCAAATTCTGAACTGGCTTTATCTACTTTTTCAATTGCATTTTTAAGCTCGTCAGGTGTTGTTGCTGTTTCGTAACAAACAACAAGCCCAGCAATTTCAAGGCGAAGCGCTGCTAATTCACTTTCGTTTAATAATTGGCTGTCTTCATCTAAAGATGCATTTAACGACTCAATCACGCGCAATGCTTCAACTTGTTGCTCTTTGAGCATTCGCGCTTGCATATCTTCTTTAGCAAAACTCATTGAATCACGCAGCATTTGTGTAACTTGATCATCTGATAAACCATACGACGGTTTAACTTGAATATCAGCTTGCACACCTGATGATTTTTCCATCGCAGAAACACTTAAAATACCATCGGCATCCACTTTAAACGTGACTCGAATATGCGCCGCGCCCGCCACCATAGGTGGAATGCCTTTTAAGCTAAATTTTGCTAATGAACGGCAATCAGTTACGAGTTCTCGCTCGCCTTGCAACACGTGTAACGACATCGCAGTTTGACCATCTTTAAAAGTGGTAAACTCTTGCGCGCGTGCCACAGGAATAGTGGTATTACGAGGGATAATTTTTTCAACTAATCCGCCCATGGTCTCAAGACCTAGCGAAAGCGGTAATACATCGAGCAATAGCATTTCTGAATCTGGTTTATTGCCAACAAGTACATCAGCTTGAATCGCGGCACCAATGGCAACAACCCTATCAGGATCGATTGAAGTGAGCGGCTCTTTTTCAAAAAAAGCACCTATTTCACTGCGCACCAGTGGCATGCGAGTTGACCCACCCACCATCACGACTTGCAGAATATCTTCTTTTTCTACTTCAGCATCTTTTAATGCCCGACGACATGCGCGTAAGGTTTGTTTCACCAATGGCATTGCCAGCTCGTTAAACAAGGCTTTATCAACCACAACAACATGCGATTGACCATTAAAATCAAGGCCTACATTAATTGAATTGTAGTTAGTTAAAGCTTCTTTACAGGCGCGGGCTTTGTTGCTGAATAAGCGCGAGGTCTTAGCATCTAGCTCACTCACACCCGTTTGTTGTTTAAAGTGCGCAACAAGTAACGCATCAAAGTCATCACCGCCTAGGCTTGAATCACCACCGGTTGCCAATACTTCAAAAATACCTTGGTGCAAACGTAAAATAGAAATATCAAACGTTCCGCCACCTAAGTCATAAACAGCGATTAAACCTTCTTGGCCTGAGTCGAGGCCATAAGCTACAGCTGCCGCTGTTGGCTCATTTAATAGGCGTAAAACATTTAAACCAGCCAGTTCAGCGGCATCTTTTGTGCCTTGGCGCTGTGCATCATCAAAATAAGCAGGTACGGTAATAACAGCACCTAAAATCTCATCACCACCAAAAGAATCGGTCGCGCGCTGTTTTAACACCTTTAAAATTTCGCTTGATACTTGAATTGGGTTAACTTCGCCTTGGCGGGTCGCAATGCTCAAGCTACCGTTTTGCTCACTCAGTTGATAAGGCAGCTCAGGATAGCGGGCTGTTAAATCTGCATGAGATTTACCTAAAAAACGTTTAATTGAGACCAGCGTATTGGTTGGGTCTTCGACTGCGTTTTGCATCGCATTACTGCCAACTACAATACCTTGTTCAGTGTAAGCAACCACCGAAGGCAACATGGTCGAACCATCAAAATCAGCCAACACTTTTGCTTCGCCACTTTGCACAGTTGCAACTAATGAATTAGTGGTGCCTAAATCGATACCAATAGCGAGTTTATGTTGGTGAGGTGCCGCGCTCTGCCCCGGCTCAGCAATCTGCAATAGTGCCATAATTATGCTTTTACTTACTCTTTAATCTTCAAATAATGAATCTTCAATTCGCGCTAGTTCATCTTTTAATTTGTAGATAAACTTTAATTTTCGTACTACATCAGCTGCTTTTAGCTGCGCAGCGGCTTCGTTACTGCTAATCAGTAATAAAAGTTCTTGATGCAAGGTGCTCATTAATTGCTTAATTTGCAGCTCTGTATCAGCAATAACTGCTTCAGGATCGACTGCGTCACGAATATCTTCGAGCGCCTCACGCAGTTCCATTTGCTGCATCAAAAACATTGGATCTTGCAGTGTTTGCTGCTCAGCGCGAATATCGACCCCTCGCTCGGCGAGCATATATTCTGCACGTTTAAGTGGATGCTTTAATGTTTGCAATGCATCGTTCACTTCGGCCGCTTTTTGCACGGCTAAGAGCTGTTCTTGTTCGCTATGATTGGCAAATTTATCTGGGTGAATAACTTTTTGAAGTTCAAGATAATGTGCATTAAGCAAGGTTAAATCAACCTGATAATCAACAGGTAACGAGAGAAGGTCAAAATAACGCATTCATTTTCCTAATTCACATTTCAAAAAGGACAAAGCCCTAACCTAAAGGTGAGGGCTTGATAAGGTTGCTAGCTGGCAAACGATTTACTAAACAGTAAAACTTTCACCACAGCCACACTCACCACTTTGGTTTGGATTGGTAAATTTGAAACCCTCGTTAAGGCCTTCTTTAACAAAATCCAATTGTGTGCCATCGATATAAACAAGACTTTTTGCATCAACAATCACAGTGACACCATCTTGTTCAAACGTTTCATCACCTTCTGCGAGTTCATCAACAAACTCAAGTACGTAGGCAAGACCAGAACAGCCGGTAGTTTTAATACCAAGACGCAGGCCTATTCCTTTACCACGGTTTTTTAAAAAAGTACGAACGCGATTAACTGCTGATTCTGTCAGTGTGATTGCCATAGTGATCTCTTACTTACTGTGCTTACTCTTGTAATCTGCAATCGCTGCTTGAATTGCATCTTCCGCTAAAATTGAACAGTGAATTTTTACTGGTGGAAGCTCTAATTCAGCGCTGATATCGGTATTTTTGATTTCAGCTGCTTGATCTAAAGTTTTACCTTTTACCCACTCAGTCACTAATGATGAGGAAGCAATTGCACTACCACAACCATACGTTTTGAATTTAGCATCTTCAATAATACCTTCTGGAGATACTTTGATTTGTAGCTTCATTACGTCGCCACAGGCAGGAGCACCTACCATTCCCGTTGCTACCGATGGATCGTTTTTATCAAACGCACCTACGTTACGTGGATTTGCAACGTGATCTAATACTTTATCGCTGTAAGCCATTTTTATTACCTCAATACCTGCTATTCATGCTGGGTGTGACCATTGCTTAATCACACCGCCTTAGGTTTAATGGGCTGCCCACTCAACCGAGTCTAAATCGATACCGTCTTTAAACATCTCCCAAAGTGGCGACATTTCACGTAAACGACCAATTGACTCTTTAATTAATTTAACTGTGTAATCGATTTCTTCTTCCGTCGTAAAACGACCGATACTGAAACGAATTGAGCTATGTGCTAATTCATCATTACGACCTAGCGCACGAAGAACATATGATGGCTCTAAGCTTGCAGATGTACAGGCTGAACCTGATGATACTGCGATATCTTTAAGCGCCATTAACAATGACTCACCTTCGATATAGTTAAAGCTAATATTGATAATGCCTGGCACTGATTGCTCTCGCGTGCCATTAAAATACACTTCTTCAATATCCATAACACCATCGATAAGACGTTGGCGTAACTTTTCAATGCGTGCATGATCAGTTGCAAAGTCTTCTTTTGCGATACGAAACGCATCACCCATACCCACAATTTGATGCGTAGGTAAAGTACCTGAACGCATACCACGCTCATGACCACCACCGTGCATTTGCGCTTCTAAACGAGCACGTGGTTTACGACGTACGTAAAGTGCACCAATACCTTTAGGACCGTAGATTTTATGTGCTGAAAACGACATGAAATCAACTTTTAAAGCTTGTAAATCAACGTCCACTTTACCTGCGCTTTGTGCACCATCAACATGGAACATAATTTTACGCTCACGGCACATTTCACCAATAGTTGCGATGTCTTGTACAACACCTAACTCATTGTTTACGTGCATAATACTAACAAGGACGGTATCGTCACGCATCGTTGCAGCTAGTTTATCTAAGTCAAGTAGGCCGTTTTCTTCAACGTCCATATACGTTACTTCAAAACCTTGACGCTCTAATTCACGACATGTATCTAAAACCGCTTTATGCTCTGTTTTAGCCGTAATGATGTGCTTACCTTTTTTATGGTAAAAATTTGCAGCACCTTTAATCGCAAGGTTATTTGATTCAGTCGCACCTGAAGTAAATACAATTTCACGAGGATCAGCATTAATAAGTGCTGCGATATCATGACGCGCCTGATCGATTGCTTCTTCAGCTTGCCAGCCAAAACGGTGTGAACGTGATGCTGGGTTACCAAAATTGCCGTCCATAGTAAGGCATTGCATCATTTTTTCTGCAACACGCGGATCAACCGGAGTGGTTGCTGCATAATCTAAATAAATTGGTAACTTCATTTTCTTTGGTGCTCCAGTCCTGCTTAGAGTTGACAGCTAACTTGAATATTATCTAATTGTTGAAGGGCGTGTTGGACAGCTTTGTCCTGACGGATTGCCACTTCCTGGACATCGCGCTTGGCGACAAGTTCAGCTAATGTAATATTGTTTAAAAAATCTTCAATTCGAATACTTAAATCTGACCACAAAGAGTGGGTTAAACAACGAACGCCTTTTTGGCACCCGCCTTCACCATGACAGCGCGTTGCATCAACAGATTCATCAACGGCACTTATCACATCCCCCACTGAAATTTCATTGGCTTCTTTGCCTAGCAAATAACCGCCACCAGGGCCTCTTACCGAACGAACTAAGCCTTGTTTACGTAGGCGAGCAAATAATTGTTCAAGGTAAGACAATGAAATTTCCTGACGTTCAGAAATTTCAGCTAAACACACGGGGCCAACATTAGTATGCAAAGCGACATCGAGTAGCGCAGTCACTGCGTATCTACCTTTAGATGTTAACTTCATGTTGACCTCACTAATAAGTATTTTAAGACCGCGAATTTTAATAACCTGACTAAAAGAGTCAAGTATTATCTCGCTTCGATCATTACCCGACTAATTTAGTCAAGTATTCATAAGAGTGATTGTATATACCTGACTAATTTAGTCAAGTATTATACGATGGCATTTTGTTATATCTTAGGATCAAAATCATCCGAGGATTGGCGTTGCTGTTTAGCTTTTTTTTCTGCTTGGCAAAAATCTTGATCATCAAGATTAAGTTCAGGTAACTGCTGTTCACACACATTGCCGCCTAATTTATTTAAGCCACAACTAAGCTCGTTAATTTTAGCGTCAAGTAAATGAATATGATCGAGCATTTTACCAATTGAATTGGCGACCGGATCAGGGTTGTCATGCGCTACAGCGTAGGCATCAAAGCCATATTTAGCCGCAATAGCAGCTCGCTGTTGCTTTGCCGAATCTTCAGCTGTGTTTTCATTTGTCTGTACAGTAACAATACGCCCAGGGATCCCAACAACTGTCGCTTGGCTGGGTACGTTTTTAACCACGACAGAATTTGAGCCAACTTTTGCGCCTGACCCAATAGTGATTGGCCCTAAAATTTGTGCCCCTGCACCAACCACCACACCATTTTCAAGTGTTGGGTGGCGTTTACCCGCTTGCCAACTAGTCCCGCCAAGCGTAACGCCATGATATAAAGTTACATCATCACCAATTTCGGCTGTTTCGCCAATCACCACACCCATACCATGGTCTATAAAACACCGCCGGCCAATCCGTGCTGCGGGGTGAATTTCGATACCCGTTAGCCAACGCGCTAAAGTAGAAAAAGTACGCGCCATAAAAAACCAACCTGACAGCCAAAGCTTATGATTAAGACGATAACACCACAGCGCATGCAAGCCTGGAGAGTTAAAAAAAACCTCCCAGAAATTACGAGCCGCGGGGTCTCGCGCAAACACACTATTAATATCTTCTTTGATTCTGGCAAACATGGTTGGCTCTCTTATATCTAAGGCCTCTAAAACGCTTATTATTTTTGCTCGTTGTTTTTAGTGGCTTGCGACTCTATTTTATCTACAGAAGTTAAAATGCCACGTAAAATATTCAATTCACCATCTTCTGGACGAGCGCGATTAAATAAGCGACGCAATTTGGTCATTACCAGCCCAGGATGCTGCTTAATAATGAAGCCGGTATTTTCTAAGGTATTTTGTAAATGTTGATAAAATAACTCTAATTGCTGCGAACTTGGATAGACAGTTTCATCAATATCCACTTTCTTTTCTTGTTGCTGTAAAAACGCCATACGCACTTCATACGTTAGCGTTTGCACAGCCATAGCAAGATTTAACGAACTATATTCTGGGTTTGCTGGAATACAAACATGATAATGGCACATTTGAAGTTCTTCATTAGTCAAACCGCTATTTTCGCGACCAAAAACGAGCGCTACAGGGCCTTTTCTTGCGCCATCAACTAACATTTGACCACATTCACGCGGCTCAACCATAGGCCAAGATAAGGTTCGTGAGCGTGCGCTAGTGCCAATCACTAATGAACAATCTGCAATAGCTTGGGCTAAATCATCCACGACCACAGCATTGCCTAGTACGTCGGTTGCACCAGCAGCCAATGCAGATGCATGACTATCAATTTGATTAACCGGATCAACTAAATATAATTTAGATAATCCCATGGTTTTCATAGCGCGAGCAACTGAACCAATGTTGCCAGTATGAGATGTGTTAACCAGTACCACTCTAATATCGTTTAATAACATTTACTTTAAGCCTTGACTAAATTCGCTGACGGGATTCTACCATAAGCCGATTAAAAATCGCCAAACTAGTTCACGGTATTACCACATAACCACAAAAAGTTGCTCAAATGTTAACCGAAATAAAAATTCAATTATGGTTTACATTGCAATAAAAATCGCTAAAATACGCCGGCTAATTGATTTGAATTGTTCTTTTACAACCTATAGGTAATTCTATGCATCCAATGTTAAACATTGCGGTTCGTGCTGCGCGTAATGCTGGTAAGGTCATCCTTCGAGCATGTGAAGATTTAAGCAAGTTAGAAGTCTCACAAAAAGGCACTAACGATTTAGTGACAAATGTCGACAGAGACGCAGAAGCGGTTATCCGTGATACCATTTTAAAAGCCTACCCTACTCATAGTTTAGTAGGCGAAGAATTAGGCGAGCACAAAGGAACTGATAGCGATTACTTATGGGTTATTGATCCAATCAATGGCACAACTAACTTCGTTAAAGGTATTCCTCATTTTGCAGTTTCAGTGGCACTTAAAGTAAAAGGCCGTACTGAACAAGCTGTTATTTATGATCCAATTCGTGGTGAAATTTTCTCTGCAAGCCGTGGTCAAGGCGCTCAAATAAATAGTAAACGTGTTCGTGTGAGCAAATCGAACGAATTAGCAGGTACTGTTTTAGCAACTAGCTGGCCTTACCGTCACAAACATCATTTAGAAGCCTATAGCAAAGCCTTTAATGCCTTATTTGTTCACACAACTGATATTCGTAACTCAGGTTGCCCAGCATTAGATTTAGCCTATGCTGCAGCAGGCCGTGCTGATGGTTATTTCGCTATTGGTTTAAAACCATGGGAAAGCGCTGCAGGCTTATTACTAATTAAAGAAGCTGGCGGTATGGTCGTTGATTTTGCAGGCGGTAATAATTACGAAGTGAGTGGTAACATTATTTGTGCTGCACCCAAATTATCACAAAGCATGGTAAAAGAAATGCGCCCACATTTAACTGAAGCATTACTACGTTAATCTTCAGCTTAAATTAAGCCAATAAAAAAGAGCCAAAAGGCTCTTTTTTATTATATAAAACCAATCGTAACATTATAAATGAGTGCTTTCTAACTCAAACACTGTGCGTTTATCTAGTTTTAAATCAGTTAAAAAATTAGAAAAATAGCGGTCAAAAATAACATCAAATTCGCCATTATTCAGCATGATTGTTAAGCCATTTTGTAGTGCGTTTGCCAATTCTACTTTTTCTTTATTAACAAAAAAATAAAATGCTGTTGGATATTTGAGCAATAAATTCGGCTCAATTATTAATGGAAGATCATCTCGTGCAGCAAGCTCTGAGTGCACTTCAATTACCGAGCGTGGAAAATAATCACCTTTTCCGCGTGCAAGTAACTTAAACATTTGCTCGTAATTTGCTTGTGCTAAAACGCTGTAGCCATTTTGAGTCAATATTTTTGTATCAGGCCAATCATGCCCTTGCAGTGCTTTGAGGGATTTAAGTTGCGATGCACTTTTAATTGCTGCAAATTGAGTGCTGTATTCTTGATTAATTAGCAGGACCCGCCAACCTATCATTCCTTTAAATAAAGGGACTTTTATTGCGGTAGCAAGCTGCTCTCGAGCAGAGCTGGTCATCCCCCAGTGGATATCAACCTTGCCTTGACTGAGCATTAATAACGTTCGTTGCTGATGTGGATGAACCTCAACAAAATTAAGTTCGGCTGAATAATTTGCCGCTCTTAGTGCTTGCTCTAATACTTCAATCAGGTATTGATCACGCTGGTAAAGAGTGCGTTGCTCTTGAGCAATATTGACTACTTTTGCCCCGACGGGTGCTGTAATTATTACCAATCCTGACAGCACCATAGCAATTAAACATCTCATATTATCAACTACCCTGCGCTTAACTTTCTTGCAAAACTAACGGGTTACTGCGTAAAGGTAAAGTAATAATTAGTCTAATAATTAATCGGCACCGCTTGCCAAGCGCATCCTCACAATTGGAGTGGTGGGCTTTCGCCGATGACATAAAAATAAATAGCTTTCTCGATATCGCTTGGCTTCTTTTTTTGCATCTGTAGCCAATGCTGCAACTTGGTGGCTATTTTCACAGAATGCAAAATCAGGATTCACTAACCCCACTGATAACGTCAACAAAGGTACAAACTGATTTTCACCTTCTCGATTAGGCGCCCAGTACCCTCCTGCTGCGATATGTTCAGGAGTAAAGAAACTGTGCGATCGTCGCTCAAACTCTTTAATTATCAGCTGGCAAGTGTCCCATGCATCCGTACCATCGAAAATGACCATAAAATCATCCCCACCAATATGCCCAACAAAAGAAGTAACGGTATCACAGCTTTCACTAATAACCTCTGCCAGTAACTTAATCACTGCATCACCACTTGCATAACCATATAAATCATTAAATTGCTTGAAGTGATTTAAATCGACATAAGCCAAAAAGAAGTTTTGCTGTTTTTTTATCCTAAGTTCAATCGCTTGCGTAATTGCAACGTTACCTGGCAGCATGGTCAGTGGGTTGGCATGCTGTGCATGACGTACTTTTTGATCTGTAATGTGTTTTAATATTTTACGAAGTGGCACTACACCTAAATAAACTTGATTTTCAGTAACCACAATGTGACGGCGAATATCAAAATCACAATCGGTAATTTGCTGACTTACCATATCAAGCGTATCCGATGCATCTACAATCAAAGGCTGCATATCCATCACTCGCGTGACACTTTTTTTGTCATACAACGCATGACCATAAGGTGCAGCGAACAGTTCTGCAAGTTGGTCTCTATGCAGCATTCCAACAGGTTGTTGTTGCTCGTTTAATACAACTAAACTGATTAGCCCTTTATTTTTATCAAAGCAATTCTGCGCTGTGGAACAATGAGTCGATTTAAAAATACTTTGCTGTTGCTCTACCAACAAACCAATAGTTTGCTCTTCAACGTCTGGCAGGCCTTGCTGCTTGCGTGCTTGCTTAGCTAAAAAATCAATTGAAAACACACGTGAAGGATCTGCACTCGGCCTTTCAAGTAAAAAACCTTGCGCCAAACTGACTCCCAAAGTAGTCAATAAATCGAGCTCTTCTTGGTGCTCTATCCCTTCTGCAATAACATGTGTATTTGTTGCTTTAGCTAAGTCAATGATGGATTTTAAAAACTCTTTTTTAACAATACTTTGGTGACAATGATCAATAAAGTATTTATCAATTTTAACGATATTAGGCTCTAACTCAGACCACTTTCTAAGTCCTGAATGACCTACCCCTAGATCATCAATTGCAATTGAAAAGCCGCACTCTCGGTAATAAGCCAATGTTTGCTGCAATAAGCGATGATTAGGTACTTCATCTTGCTCTGTTACTTCAATAACAACTTGACCAGCATTAAGACCATGTTGCTCAAGTAAGTGTTGTGTCTCACCCTTTGGATGATTTGGGTCAAGTAACGTCCTTGGGCTTACATTTAAAAACAGCTTTCCAGTCAAACCAAGCATGGCAAAGTTTTCAATCGCTTTTTTACGGCAAAGCAGTTCAAGTTCAGAGACTTTCCCTTGCTGCTCGGCAGCTAAAAAAAGTTGATTGGGAAATTCGAGGGGGTGATCTTTAGGCCCCCGAGTTAAAGCTTCATACCCTAGAATGCAACTATTGGCTAAATCAAAAATAGGCTGGAATACGGTGCTAAGATTTTGCTCTTTTAAGAGCTGCATCAACAAATGAGCGCCATTTAATTTCACTACTAACTACCCCACGACAACTGTGTGTCGTGAATTTAGCACCTAATAATGACAATTAGATGGCACTGCTTTAGCCACATAAAAGGGCAATTAAATATTGTGGCAACGCTTTATCAACAACCGAAGGTAAAATAACCTCATTACTGGATAATAAAGCAATCTCAGGCAGCTATTTTTTAAACGCCATTTCGACTTGCGAAAAGTGCGCCAACACTTCAATCAACTCATTTTGAGCTTGTTCGTGCAGTTGAGGCTCATTAAATCCTAATTTTGCAATCGCTTGCACTGTCGCAGGGTGAACCAATAAATCTTTGGCATGATAACAATTTGGGTCGTTAAATTCTGGTAACATGCCATCTGCATGATAACCCGATTCAATGTCAGCTAAAGGCAGTGTAGGAATTGTGTCAGCGGCATCTTTTAGTGCATTAAGATAGGTTTCACATTTTGGATGAATTAAAATGAAATCATCAATAATAACCTTAGAAATCGTCACTAATTCTTGTGCTTTAAGCTCAATTTCATGCATATTCTGTTGCGCTTTGATCTGCTCAACTAAGGCCTTTGTAGCGGCTTTATATTGCTGTAATTGCGTTTCCTGTACTTGTTCAACCACAACATCCTGCACGACTTCAGGCTCACTACAACCACTTAATAAACCCAGTAAAATTAATACACTTACAGCTTTCATCAACATCACTCCAAATAATAATAATTCTCATTATTGCAATTTAATCCCTTCTTTGCACCTTTTAATATCATTTTTTCGCAAAAAAAAGCCACTCAATGAGTGGCTTTTTCAAGTTAATAACACCCATTATGGCATGTTATCAAACTCAGCCCCTTCTTTTTCAACTTCAACAGGGATCAAATCTTCTTTACTGATCCCTAAGCTGATAGCGATTGAGCTGGCAACATATACTGATGAGTAAGTACCAATGAACACACCAATCAATAACGCTGTGGCAAAACCATGAATGATTTGACCACCCCAAATAAATAACGCCACTAATACCACAAGCGTGGTCATTGACGTCATTAAGGTACGGTTTAAGGTTTGTGTCAGTGAAATATTGATAATTTCAATGGTGTCATCAATACGCACTTTACGGAAGTTTTCACGAATACGATCCGATACTACAATTGTATCGTTAAGTGAATAACCGATTACCGCCAAAATAGCGGCTAGTACCGTTAAATCAAACTCTAAACCCAATACAGAGAATAACCCCATGGTGATGATCACGTCATGCGCAAGCGCTAAAACCGCACCTACCGCAAAACGCCATTCAAACCGCATCGCAACGTAGATAAGGATACAGATCAACGCGGTTAGCATGGCTAATCCACCTTGTTCTTTTAAATCTTCACCCACACTTGGCCCCACAAATTCAATCCGACGCATTTGTGCATCAGGATAAACTTGTTGAATCGCAGTCATCATTTCATTACCAATCATCACCGCTGTCACGTCTGCACCGCGCGGTGCTAAACGAACCAAAACCTCTTGGCTTGAACCAAACAGCTGTACTGACGCATCAGCAAAACCGCTACTTTCAAGTGCGGCTCGCACTTTATCAATATCGGCAGCTTGTGAAAAACCAACCTCAACAGCTGTACCACCCGTAAAATCTAAACCAAAATTTAGACCACGAATTGCCATTGAAAGAATAGAGATCACAATTAACAAAGCTGAAAATGCCATTGTTAATTTGCGTATCGACATAAAATTAATTGTGTCTTTAACTCTTAAAAGTTGCATCATTAACCCCTAGATAGACAATTTATCCAGGCGTTTACCGCCCCAGATTAAGTTAACTACAGCACGTGTACCCACAATCGCTGTAAACATTGATGTCACAATACCAATTGCAAGTGTCACAGCAAAACCAGCAATTGGGCCGGTACCCACAGCAAACAAGATAATTGCAGCAATCAAGGTGGTGATGTTCGCATCAAAAATAGTACTAAAGGCACTGTCGTAACCATGATGAATTGCCTGTTGCGGGCTACGGCCTTCAGCTAACTCTTCACGAATACGTTCAAAAATAAGTACGTTTGCATCCACCGCCATACCAACGGTTAATACAATACCGGCAATACCAGGAAGCGTTAGTGCTGCCCCTGGGATTAATGACATTACACCCACAATTAACACTAAGTTAGCCGCAAGTGCTAAATTAGCCACAAAACCAAACGCTTTGTAGTAAAGCAGCATCAGTACCAATACAAAAATAAAGCCCAGCGCAACAGCGGTTAAACCTTTTTCGATATTTTCAGCACCAAGGCTTGGACCTACAGTACGCTCTTCAACAATTTGAATTGGTGCAACAAGTGCGCCTGCACGTAATAACATACTTAAGTTATGCGCTTCAGCGGGGTTATCAATACCAGTGATACGGAATGAACGGCCTAAGCGTGCTTGAATTGTCGCCACGTTGATAACTTCTTCAACTTTAATTGGCGGTAAGGCTTTGCCATTTTCGTCTACTTTACCTGACGGTTTGTATTCAGTGAAAACGGTTGCCATACGCTTACCAATCGCATTTTTAGTATAAGCAGCCATTTTAGAGCCACCCTTACTATCAAGTGAAATATTCACTTGTGGACGTTGGTATTCATCATTACCCGACTGAGCACCGGTAATGTGGCTACCAGCTAAAATTAGATTCTTTTTCAGTAAAACAGGGTAACCTTGGCGCGCCATGATAATTTCACTACCAGGCGGTACACGCCCTGCAACGGCATCACGCACATCAGCCGACTCATCAACTTCACGAAACTCAAGCGTAGCTGTCGCACCTAAAATCTCTTTAGCACGCGCCGTATCTTGAATACCGGGTAACTGTACAATAATACGCTCAGCACCTTGGCGCTGTACGTTTGGCTCTGCAACACCAATTTGGTTAACACGGTTACGAATAATGGTTTCATTTTGCTTAATGGCATAGTCACGCGTTGCTTTAAGTTTTTGCTCTGTCATGCTGGCAACTAAACCAAACTCATTACTGCGGTCATCAACAAATAATAAATCACGGTAGCGATCTTTTAAGAAACGCTCAGCTTGATCTTTTGTTTCTTGATCACGTAATAAAATTTGAATTTCATCCGCACCAGCAACACGACGAACCGTTTTATAACGAATTTTCTCTTCTCGTAAATCACTACGAAAATCTTGATCCATTTGCTCAAGTGAGTTTTCTATCGCGGTTTTCATATCAACTTCCATGGTGAAATGCACACCACCACTTAAGTCAAGACCGAGCTTCATTGGAGAGCCGCCTAAGCTTTTCAGCCATTGCGGTGTTGAAGGAGACATATTAATTGCAGAAATATAGCCATCACCTAGGCTATTGCGCAACAAATCTTGCGCCTGAAGTTGCGCTTCGACATTTTTAAAACGAACTAATACTTGGTCGTTTTCGAGTACAGCAGATTTAGTTTCAATCTTATTGTCTTTTAATACGGTATTGATTTTATCTAGTACGGCTAAATCTGCGCTTGCGCCGCGCGCTCCAGTAATCTGTATGGCCGGATCACGGCCATACAGATTTGGAGTGGCATATAACAAGCCCGCTGCCAGTACCACTAAAACCAATAAGTACTTCCATAGAGGGTACTTATTCACTGTTTTGCGTCCTTTTTATTATTTTTATAATGCTTTCATTGTGCCTTTTGGCAACACGGCTGAAATCGCACCTTTTTGAACGGTAACTTGAGTTTGATCGTTTAATGCAATCACAACAAAGTCTTTATCATCAGCAACTTTAGCAACTTTACCCACTAAACCGCCGCTGGTAAGCACTTCATCACCTTTAGCAATTGCACTCATCAAATCTTTATGATCTTTGACGCGCTTTGCTTGTGGGCGATAGATTAAAAAGTAAAAAACTAAACCGAAAATTGCTAACATGATTAGCATTTCCATACCACCACCCGCTGCAGCTGGAGCATCTGCGGCATAAGCATTCGACATAAATAAACTCATAACATCCTCTTTATACTTAATTTTAAATTTTAATGTGTTTTAAACTTGTTTTAACTCAGGGACCGGTTTGCCAATTTTTGCATAAAAATCGACAACAAATGTATCGAGCTCACCTAGTGCAATCGCATTTCTTAACCCTTCCATCAAACGCTGATAATAACGTAAGTTATGAATAGTATTTAAACGAGCACCTAAGATCTCATTACATTTATCTAAATGATGTAAATAAGCGCGAGAATAGTTCTTACACGTTTGGCAATCGCAATGCGGATCAAGTGGACCAGGATCGGTTTTATGAGCGGCATTACGGATTTTAATAACACCTTCTGTCACGAATAAATGACCATTACGCGCATTACGGGTTGGCATGACGCAGTCAAACATATCAATACCACGGCGCACCGCTTCAACGATATCTTCAGGTTTACCCACCCCCATTAAATAACGCGGTTTGTTTTCAGGCATTTTATGAGCACAGTGGTCAAGAATGTTCACCATGTCTTCTTTAGGCTCACCCACGGATAAACCACCCAGTGCATAACCATCAAACCCAATATCTTCAAGACCTTGCTGAGACACTGCACGAAGCTCTGGATACATACCACCTTGAATAATACCAAACAATGCCGCCGGATTATCACCGTGTGCGTCTTTTGAGCGCTTCGCCCAACGCAATGATAATTCCATTGAATCTTTTGCTTCTTTTTCAGTTGCAGGATATGGCGTACATTCGTCAAAAATCATCACCACATCTGAACCTAAGTCACGCTGTACTTCCATTGATTTCTCTGGTGACAACATGATTTTTTCACCGTTAACCGGTGAGCGGAACAACACGCCTTCTTCAGTGATTTTACGTAAATCACCTAAGCTAAACACTTGAAAACCGCCTGAATCCGTTAAAATTGGCTTATCCCAATGCATAAAATCATGCAAATCGCCATGCAACTTTACAATTTCAGTACCTGGACGCAGCATTAAATGAAAGGTATTACCTAAACAGATGTGCGCACCTGTTTCTTTCACTTCTTCAGGCGTCATCCCTTTTACCGTGCCGTAGGTACCCACAGGCATAAACGCAGGAGTTTCTACAATACCGCGATCAAAAATAAGGCGACCACGACGGGCTTTGCCGTCGGTACAATCTAATTCAAATTTCATACTAACCTCGAACGCCGGAAAAACAGTCCGACTATGCTCACGTTTACTTGGCTATTGCCAAAAAATAAGTAATTCGTGTTAAAAATAATCGAGCGATTCTACATGGTTTGAACATTTATTGCTAATGATATGAGGGCATTGACAGGGAATTAAAGGGCTCAGGAGAAGTTTTTACCAAGGCTTTTTTACTGCCTTGGTAAAACAATTAGTTAACTAATCACTTAGTTGGTTTTGCGCTCTAAAAACATCGCATCGCCATATGAGAAGAAGCGATATTGCTCTGCAATGGCAACATTGTAAGCATTCATAATATTTTTTTGCCCTGCAAATGCGCTCACTAACATAATTAAGGTCGATTCAGGCAAATGGAAATTAGTGATCATCGCATCAATCACCTGGAATTGATAACCCGGATAAATAAAGATATCGGTATCACCAAAATAACTACTTAATGTACCTTGTGATTGTTTAGCAGCTGATTCTAACGAACGCACTGACGTTGTACCAACTGCAATAACACGGCCGCCACGGGCTTTAGTTTTTGCAATTGCAGCAACAACTTCGTCTGACACTTCAATGTATTCCGAGTGCATGATGTGCTCATCCACACTCTCAACACGCACAGGTTGGAACGTGCCCGCACCCACATGCAAAGTAACAAACGCCATTTCAATCCCTTTGGCTTTTAAATCTGCCATCAGTTTTTCATCAAAGTGAAGCCCTGCTGTTGGTGCTGCAACCGCACCTGGCTTTTCACCATATACAGTTTGGTAACGTTTACGGTCACTTTCGTTATCTGGTCGGTCGATATAAGGCGGTAAAGGCATGTGCCCAATATTCTCAAGAATATCAAGCACGTTATTATCACCATGAAACTTTAGTTCAAACAATTCACCATGGCGCTGAACCATGGTCGCTTCAGCACTATTTTCTAAAATCAGTAACGCACCCGCTTTTGGTGACTTACTGGCACGGACATGTGCTAAAACACGGTGTTCATCAAGCACCCGCTCGATTAATACCTCTATTTTGCCACCCGATGCTTTTTGGCCAAACATCCGCGCAGGGATCACTTTCGTATTGTTGAATACCAAAAGATCATCAGGCCCTATAAAATTGATAATATCACTAAAAATACGGTGCTCAATTTCACCAGAATTGCCATTCATTTTGAGCAAGCGACTACTGGTACGCTCCTCTTTTGGAAAACGAGCTATCAGCTCATCTGGCAAATCAAAGCTAAAGTCTGCAACACGCATTTTAAAACATCCTCATAGGTTAAAATCGCGCCAAGTCTAGTGACTCAAGACCCCTAAATCAAGTTAATTGCGTTTGAGGCGCAATCGACTTGTCTGCGGGGCAAAATAGCATTAATCTAAGCCCAATCTCTTGCCAGTTTGTGGTTAGGCCAATTCGAGGTACGTTCAGACATGTCAGGTCAGCTTAAGCTGTTATTAATTAACTCAAATTTAAAACAACGAAATTTGATCAAGCGTGCCTTATTACCGTTAGATGTGTTCGAATTATTAGAAGTGAGAGATAGCCGCTCTGCCTTAACACTGTTAAAGCAACATGCAGTTGATTTAATCATAACTGGCCTAGATATTGGCAAAATAGATGGCTGGCGTTTTGCGCGCATGGTGCGATCTGGGTTATTAAAAACACCCAAAAACACACCGATTTTACTCACGCCCCCCACTTATTGTGAGCGCATCGCCGAAACAACCGCCCGCGCTTATGGAATAGATGCCGTTTTACCTTATGAACAGATCACTAAATTACCCCGTGTTTTAGCCAATGTATTATCAAGCCACCTAACAAAAAGCAGTCGACTTGAGCTTTTATTGGTTGAGCCTGAAGTCGCCGATGCAGAAAAAATCAGTTACTTTTTACGTGAGTCATTTCATATCACTCACGTTACAAACGAAAAAGTAGCCATTGAGTTGTTTGGGCAACATCATTTTGCCATTGTCCTCATTGATACGACCCATAATAAAATTGATGCTCAAAATTTAGTGCAGCGTTTATTAGCCAATAAACCTAACCAAGCTGTCGTCATGATTATTGAAAACCAAGAAGCCGACTTTGCAGAACAATTACTGTTATCAGGCGTAACCGATTTTGCCAGAACGCCCTATAACGAATCACTCCTCAATCGAATTTGCCATCAAGCGGCAAGGCGTGAAGACTTTATGGCAAGCTACGCCGAATTTGCTGAAAAAGTAGAGCAGTTAAGCCAAAGCCAAAGTCGCTATAAAGAGCTCTACTCAGCCCACCAACGCATATTACAGCACCTTAATACGGTCGTTTTAGAGCTTGATAGCGCTGGATTAATTTTATTTATTAATCCAGCTTGGGAAAAACTAACCGGCTTATCACTCAAGCAAGTTATTAATAAACCACTTGCTGAGTTTTGTAGCCCAGAAACCCAAGAATTAGTCACAGATACTGTCGACCAAATCATGCATAGCCAAATTCAACAACAAAAATTTGAGTTAAAATTACAGCACCAACAAGGCCATGCGGTATGGGCTGAATGCCGCATGCAATCAATTATCGTCAATAAAGTAACGGTTGGCGTTACCGCTAGTATTGATAATATTCATGAGCGTAAACAAGCCGAATTACAACTGCATCACCTTGCCCATCATGACACCTTAACCAAACTACATAACCGTTACTATTTTGATTTAAAGCTCAATGAGCTTTGTAAAAAAACACAAGCCAGCAGCAGCGCTCAACATGCTTTAATTTATATCGACCTTGATCATTTTAAAATTATTAACGACAGCCAAGGTCATCAACAAGGCGACATCGTTTTAAAACAAATAGCTAAAATATTTCAGAAAAACTTGCATGAAGGCAGTACGATTTGCAGAATTGGTGGCGATGAATTTGCCGTCATTTTAGAGAATGTGGAGCTTTTAGAAGCGCATTTAGTTGCAGAGGGGCTGTGTCATGCCGTTGAAAACTACCAGTTTCAAGCGCCTGGGCAGCAATACTCAATTAGCTGCTCAATTGGCTTAACGCTTATCACCGCCAATAATAGCGATGCGAGCGAGTGTTTAAAACAGTCTGATATCGCCTTATATGTTGCTAAAAATCGCGGTCGTAATTTAGTCCACTGCTACACCAATGAAGATGCCGATAGCAATAAAAAATTAGCCGAGCTGGCATGGGCGCATCAAGTGCGAAGCGCCATGCTACAAGACCAGCTAGAAATTCACTTTCAACCCATTTGGGGCTTTAAAGAAAATAAAGTAGCCTATTTTGAGGCCCTTTCTCGCTTGCGGATCGATAGACAGCTGATTTTCCCTAATCGATTTATTCCTGCTTTAGAGCTTATTGCAGACATTAACCTGCTCGATCACTGTGTAGTAAAAAAAGCGATTGCTTATGCGGGCCAATCAACCACATTAAATAAAATTGCGATCAACCTTTCAGCGCAAGCATTTAGCGATGAAGGCTTAGTGTCGACGATTGAAGAGGCCCTTAAAAGTCAAAAGGTTGATCCGACCCGTATTGTTTTTGAAATTACCGAATCGGCCAGCATTAGCAACTTAACAGCGACACGACTCATGATTGAAAAACTCAACCGGCTTGGTTGCAGCTTTTCAATTGACGATTTTGGCACTGGTTTTAGTACTTTTAGCTATTTAAAACAACTTCCTGCGAATCAAGTTAAAATTGATGGCTCTTTTGTCAAAGACATGATTAATGATCCTATTGATAAAGCATTGGTAAACGCCATTAAGGATATCAGTCACTCACTACAAAAAACATGTGTAGCCGAGTTTGTAGAAAACAAAGAGACCTTTGATTCTCTTAAAAAAATTGGTGTTGATTACGCACAAGGTTATTTAATTTCACGCCCACTCCCTTTTGAGGGATTAAGCCTTGCCGTTGAAAAAATAAATGCTGATAAAACATTTAATTAACAATTATCCTTTCTAAAAGACTATTTTAGTATCATCATTTTTACTTTCTTAACTATACTGAGCCTATCTGAAATCAGTTAATAACGAATGAATTGACTCGCCCAATTTACTGGGATGTTATTAACATTTATAAGGAAGGGAACTGTATGGCTTTATTTGTAACATTATTGCTAATTGCAAATTTATTGATAACTTACTTTTGTTTTAGTAACGCAAAAACAAAAGGTTACCCACAACTTACCTTTACTCTATTAGGTGCAATTCCATACTTTAACTTGGTTGTCTTAGTGTATTTATTATTTTTACCCAATTTAAGACAAGAGACTCACTTGACGGTTCCAACCTAAAAAACAACCTTAAACAAAACCCAAAAAAGCCGTGAACTCACGGTTTTTATTTCCCCTCGTAATGCGCAAAGAAAGAAATACCTCAAAGTTATAGATGCCCGCTTTTACTAATAACAACCAAACTGGAGTTTTATCCATTATGCAACGTTGGACATCCTTTTCTCAACCACGATAATCAAGCTTTCATGTTCAATTATTTAGATATTTTGCAGTTGAACAACTTCTATTTTATTTTCTTAGTTACTCGATAGCATTAAGTTAATAGTTTATTTATATGGAAACTCTTTTTTAAACTAGAATTAATTTTACATAAGTAAATCATTCATTTTTTGGACTCTATTTTATGCCCTTAACACTTGATATGACCAAAGTTGAGTCGTCGTTAGATGGTTTCACGATACCCCCGCGTCCTGATATGCTAAAACAAATTCAAGACGAAGTAGCTAAAGAAGTTCCGAATATAAAAGATATCGCTGCATGCATCAATCAGGATGTGGGTATTGCAGGGTTTACACTCAAAGTAGTTAACTCGCCTCTTTTTAGCCTCCCAAGAAAAATATCAACGATTGAACACGCTTGTATGTTTTTAGGCCTAAATCGGCTCATTAAATTAGTAAATAGCATTGTATTACGCTTTACCTTAAGTGAGGGAACTGAAGATATTTTCACTCAAAAACTATGGAATAGCGCCACTAAAATTGGCAATACAGCCTTAGTTTTAGCACAACATTTAGATCTTGGAGGTAATTTTGCCGACGATTGTTATACCCTAGGCCTATTTCATAATGCGGGAATGGCATTGATTTTAGCCCAATCACCCGATTATCCTACGTTATTACGCCAAGCTTATAGCGAGGGATTAATCATTGGAGAATTTGAAGAAGATCAATTTGATACCTCTCACGAGGTTTTAGGGTTTTTAATTGCTCAAACATGGGGGCTCAACCATTCGTTATGCAGTGTTATCGCCTACCACCACAGCCCTATCATTATGCTTGCTACCGGAGAACAAACTGAAAAAGAGATGTTTGCTATTTTAAAGCTAGCTGAGCACATGGCTGGCGCTACTGAACTACTTTATGGCGTTAATCCTGATCCTGAATGGGAAAGACATTCAGTTGCAATCCTTGATGTACTTCACTTAGAAGATTTTCAACTGCTCGATTTAGGTGAAATCCTTCACCAAGCTGGAATTGATAATGTATATCATACATAACCAAAATTCTGGATAAAAGATTTACCAAAATATTGAATTCTGGTTAGATTTATTAGTTATACTTTTTCGCCATAAGTTTGCAAGGATAAAAAGTCTGATTAACGCATCAGTAGCTAGCCTATTAGTTAGCATTGAAAGTGGCTGTCTGAGAAAGATTTATTATTCAGCTTACTTAGTAATAATAATTAACAACTGAAGTTCGCTCACCTGAGCTACAAATATAAACCCAAACAATCGCAGCATGTTAAAAAACAGCGCACTCGTTTAAAGGGTTTAATATTACTTAAGTTCAGGTGAAGAAGGTTTCGCTAATTTATAATTACAAATACCTTTATAAGAGGTTGTAAAAAAATATACTGAGACTATTTGACGCTGCACTTTTCTACAAAAAATGGTTCAACTTTATTACAAAACAACCTAAAGTCACGAATTCGCCCCGTTGTTTTACGCCACAATAAACCGATATCTCGATACGCATCTTCTTGCGCTGCAATCACTCGCATCGGTTTATGTTTTAAGATCCCTGCATTAATTGCCAATTGCGGCAAAAACGTAACGCCAAGCTTGTTTTCAACCATTGTCAGTAACGTATGCAAACTAGCAGCTTCAAAAGGATTGATGCATTGCTCCTGGGTCAAATTACAAGCACTTAAAGCATGATCAGATAAGCAGTGTTCGCGTTCGAGTAAAAAAACACTCGATTTAGGCAATAGATTAAAGTCATGAACATCCTGCCCTAAATCGTAACCCTCGTGCATTACTAAACTAAATCTATCGTGTGCTAATACTTGGGTATGAAATTTATCTGTATTAAAAGGAAGCGCAAGAATGGCTAAATCAACATCTCCTTTTTCTAGCTTATTAAGTAATCGCTCACTGGTATCTTCAATTAAAATAAGCTCTAAATCAGGAAACTGCTCCTGACAAAAACAATACAAATCAGCAGCAATAAAACTAGCAATTGTAGGGATCAACCCAAGCGTTAACGTGCCATTTAGTGGCGTTAAAAAACTTTGCGTAAGTTCTTTTAAGCTCATAGTGTCATCAATAATTTTTCTAGTTTTTTCAACCACCTCTTCACCTATTGCTGTGAACATAAAACTGCGGTTTTCTCGCTCAATCAGCTGGCACCCTAAGGTTTCTTCTAATGTTTGAATTGCGCTGCTTAAAGTCGACTGGCCAATAAAACACGCCTGAGCTGCGCGGCCAAAATGCTGATGTTGATGTACGGCCAATAAATATTGGAGTTGTTTGATACTTGGAAGGTGATTCATCGCTTAATTAGATACAAAAGTAATATTCAAACGATAAAAACAAAAAGCAGGGTAAAAAGCAAGAACTAAACACTTAAGCATAAAAAAAGACCCCACTAATATAAATAATGAGGTCTTTTCAAGCTAAAAGTCTGTTGTATTAATTAAACGCCAAAAATAGCGGTTAAAATATAGTAGATAAAAATAGCTAATACTGCGCCAATTGGCAAGGTAACAACCCAAGAGATTACAATATTACGCACAACACCCATGTTAAGTGCTGCAATACCACGTGCCATACCCACACCTAATACCGCGCCAACTAAAGTCTGCGTGGTTGAAATTGGCAAACCAGTTCCTGATGCGATTACAACGGTAGACGCTGCAGCTAATTCAGCAGCAAAACCGCGACTTGGGGTTAAGTGTGTAATACCTTCACCAATGGTTTTAATTACTTTCTTACCTAAAATAGCTAAACCAGCAACAATACCTAAACCACCTAGCGGTAAAATCCACCATACTAACTCAGCTTTTTTAACAATTTCACCGTCATGCTGAACAATACTTACCACAGCGGCCAAAGGTCCAATTGCATTTGCAACATCATTAGAACCGTGAGCAAAAGCCATACAGCACGCTGTTAATATCATTAACACAGCAAAAACACGTTCTACGTTAGTAAATTGCATTTTGCGATCTGCTTGTGGGTCCATCTTCATTCTAGAGATAACAATGGCACCTATTACAGCTACAGCTACAGCAATAGCGATAGATAATAAGTAACCTTCAACTGAACCAAGGTGTATACCTACGTGTTTTAAGCCTTTTTTGATGGTCACTAACGACATCACAAAGCCCGCTAAGCCCATGTAGAATGGCACGTAGCGTTTTGCATTTTTTAATGGTTCGTCAGTATCAAAGATCAGTTTTTGCGCACTCATAAAGATTAAATATGCAATAAAGCCAGAAATTGCCGGTGTAATAATCCAGCTTCCGACAATACCCATTACTTTATCCCACTGAACAGCCTCAGAACCCACAGCAACTAATGCAAAGCCGATAATGGCACCGATAATTGAGTGAGTAGTAGATACAGGCCAACCAAGTGCCGAAGCAACTAATAGCCAAGTACCAGCAGCAAGTAGCGCCGAAATCATACCCAGTATTAATAATTCGGGAATATCTATAAATGCGGCAGAATCAATAATGCCATTTCGAATGGTAGAGGTAACTTGACCACCAGCTAAATATGCGCCAGCAAATTCAAATACCATAGCAATTAAAATTGCTTGTTTAATCGTTAATGCTTTGGAGCCTACTGATGTTCCCATCGCATTGGCAACGTCATTAGCGCCAATACCATAAGCCATTATAAAGCCAACAACTGCGGCTATAATAATTAAAGTAGTACCGTAGGATGCAATGATATCCATTGAATAACCTTTTTACTTTTAAATTAAAACGGGTTGGATTAACGCGCTAACATAAGTTCTAAACGAGAACCCACACGCTCTGCAATATCAGCTAACTCACCAACCCACTCAATGATTTTGTATAGAAACATCACATCAATCGGATTTAAACTAGCTTCAATTTGACGAAGTTTACGGCGCAATGAAATCTGCATATCATCCGTATCTTGCTCTATAGCATCTAATTCAACTAACATTTTTTCAACTAAAGTCACTTCTCGACCGCGGAATCCGGTTTCTAGCAGTTCGTCTAATTCGTTAATCGCTTTAGAAGCTTGATGAGTTGCGTCAACACAACGTCTGAGATATGCAATAAAATCCGTTTGAATTTCTAAAGGAATATCCATTTCACGACCAACAACTCGGCCTGCGATATCTTTGGCTTTATTTGCTATTTTATCTTGTTGAGTTACCAATTCTAATAAATCAGTTCTGGCAACAGGTAAAAATAGACCATGAGGTAACTGCAATCGAATATTACGCTTCATCACATCAGCTTCACGTTCTAGTGTTCTGATTTGAATACGAACCTCTTCGGCTTGAGTCCACTCTTTATTAAAAACATGCTCAAAGAAATTAATCAAAACCTCGCTGGCTTGATACACTTTTTGAATATGTTCTTCTATTGGCTGAATAGGTGATTTTGCAAACACACCTAAAAAAGCATTACCAGGCATAACTTACCCTTTAGTTACTAGTAGTTTCGCAACCACGAATTTTACAGTATAAATGCTGATTGTGAACGACTTTTCTTACTGTTAGATCACAATAAACGATTATTACGACTCACCTAATTTAGTACACAATCGACATCAATGCATTAATTTGTTACTTTTTATAGAGTTAGCCGAGTAAATCCTTTTCGATATCGGCTTGCGATACATGTCGTATATCTTTGCCTTTAACAAAGTAGATAACGTATTCAGAGATATTTTGACAGCGATCACCGATACGCTCGAGTGAGCGCACCGACCAAATCAAATTCATTATTTTAGGTATAGAACGCGGATCTTCCATCATATAGGTCATGATCTGGCGAGTTAGCGCTTCGTATTCACGATCTACTTTGGCATCTTCTTTATGGACAATAAAAGCACTATTAACATCCATACGAGCAAACGCATCAAGCACATCGTGTAGCATTTTTGATACATGGCGACCCATATTATCGATGTTTACTAATAAATCTTGCTGATCATTCGTAAATGAATCTAATGCTACTTTTGCAATACGACGCACTTCATCACCAATACGCTCTAAATCAGCGATAGTTTTCGCTATGGCCACCACTAAACGTAAATCACTGGCGGCAGGCTGGCGCTTAGCGATAATACGAGTACATTCTTCATCAATGCTGACTTCCATCGCATTAACTTTAATATCATCTTCTTGTACTTTTCGGGCTAAGTCTGCATCGTTATTGAGTACAGCATCAAGAGCCGAATTTAATTGCTGCTCAACTAAACCACCCATGCTCAGTACGTGATTGCGGACATTTTCAAGCTCTTGGTTAAAGTTACCTGATATGTGCCTATTAATATTATGTTCCATTTACAACTCTCATTAAAATTGTCTGCTTTCCATCATACCGATTAAGCTTATTTATGAAGCTTAATGCGTGGAGTCAACTACTTAAATAGTGTAGCGCTTTAGGCCTATTTTAGCCGTAGCGACCGGTAATATAATCTTCGGTTTTTTTCTTTTTTGGTGTAGTGAAAAGTGTATTGGTATCTGAATATTCAATCAACTCACCCATATACATAAATGCTGTTTGATCAGAGACTCGCGCTGCTTGCTGCATGTTATGCGTTACAATCACTACGGTGTACTTATCTTTTAAGTCATTAATTAACTCTTCAATCACCAATGTTGAGATTGGGTCAAGCGCAGAAGTGGGTTCATCGAGTAATAAGACCTCAGGCTCAATCGCAATTGAGCGGGCAATCACTAAACGCTGCTGCTGACCACCGGATAAACCAAAGGCACTGTCGTGCAAACGGTCTTTTACTTCATCCCAAATCGCAGCCCCACGAAGTGATTTTTCAACCACTTCATCTAATTGACGTTTATCTTTAATCCCTTGTAAGCGCAAACCGTACACCACATTTTCATAGATTGATTTTGGAAATGGGTTAGGGCGCTGAAATACCATGCCAACATTACGGCGAAGTGCCGCTACATCAACACGTTTATCATAAATATTTTCACCTTGAAGCAGAATTTCACCTTCAATTCGGCAATTATCAACCAAATCATTCATGCGGTTAATACAACGCAACAAGGTGGATTTACCACAACCTGATGGACCGATAAATGCGGTTACTTGGCCTTTAGGGATCATCATAGATACTTTATTGAGTGCTTGTTTATCACCATAAAAAAGATCTAAATTCTTAATTTGTAATGCCATTTGCTCTGGTGTCAGGTTTTCTAGGTCTAATTTTAAGCTAGATGCCGACTGAGTAACATGGGGTGCAACTGTAATCATTATTTAATACCTGTTTCAAATTTGATACTAGCTTAGTGCTCAAGCGCTCTAAACTTTTCGCGTAAATGGTTACGAATACCGATAGCCGTTATATTCAATGCAATAATCACTGAGACCAGTAAAAAAGCGGTCGCGTAAACCAATGGACGCGCAGCTTCAACGTTTGGACTTTGAAAGCCCACATCGTAAATATGAAAACCTAAGTGCATAAATTTACGGTCTACGTGAATAAATGGAAAATTCATATCGACTGGCAAAGTAGGCGCCATTTTGACCACCCCCACGAGCATTAACGGTGCAACCTCGCCGGCCGCACGCGCTACTGCTAGAATTAAACCCGTCATAATAGCAGGGCTTGCCATAGGAACAATAATACGCCACAAGGTTTCCGCTTGTGTAGCACCTAAAGCAAGTGAACCATGGCGCACCGCACTTGGAATACGAGATAAGCCTTCTTCTGTCGATACAATAACCACAGGTAAAGTTAAAATAGCGAGCGTTAGCGCAGACCAAATCACCCCTGGCGTACCAAAGGTTGGGCCTGGTAATGCCTCTGGATAAAACAATTGGTCAATACTGCCACCGAGCATATAAACAAAAAAACCTAAGCCAAATACACCATATACAATCGATGGTACACCGGCGAGGTTAATCACTGCGATGCGGATCATTTTTGTTACCGCATTTTTTGCCGCATACTCATGTAAGTAAATCGCAGCTACAACACCAAATGGCGTAACAATGACTGCCATTAGCATTACCATGAATACTGTACCAAAAATAGCAGGAAATACCCCGCCTTCAGTATTAGCTTCACGCGGATCATCCGATACAAACTTACCGAGTTGCACAAAATAATGGCCAAGCTTAGCAAACAAGCTCATATCATTTGGAAATGTAACATCGAGTACTTGATAAAGCGGTATGGTAACAAGTTCATCGCGCATATCACGCACAATAACTTGATCACGATTCGCCTGCGCACGCAACGCAAACAACTGTTTTTCAAGTACAGCATATTCTTGCGCTAGGCGCTCACGCTCTGCTTTAAACTCTGCTATACGCTCTGGTGTTAATTCATCTTTAAGCTCTAATGAACGCTCTTTTAAGCGCATACGTTCAAGCTCATAATTGATATGGCCAATGTCGCCGTTTTGTAAATCAAGGGCTTCATCGTTTAACGCAACAGCACGCTCTACTAGTTCTGCAAGCTTGTCATTAACATCGGTTGTAACAACCTGACCTTGCTCAACCACGCTTTCAACATAACCGTAAAAATTACCATTTTTACTGCGCTCAAACATCCCCAAACCTGCAGGCGTTGTTTGTTTCATTATGTCGCTGCTCAGTAACCAGCGAAAATCTAAATCTACGTACTCACGGTTACCTGTTTTAATTAAAACACGCTCGATTGTTTCTTCTGTATGACCTTTTAAGTCAATTCCAGCCTCAACTAAACGCGATGTTGGCACTTGCTCACGGTCATAAATTTCACCGATAACTTTGCTAGCACCCGCCGCTGATTCTAATTCAAACTGGTACACGGGTGATGGCCAAAAAAAGCTTAAACCACGCCATGCAATTAAAACTAACAACCCCAATACCGAGATTAAACTGATACTGACCGCGCCACCTGTCATCCAGATCCACGGAGAACCTGACTTAAACCATAACTTCATTGTCATGCCTCCTAATTACAGTGAACTATATTTTTCACGCAATTGCTGACGAACAAACTCTGCAATTGTGTTGAAAACGAAAGTGAAAATAAACAAGACAAACGCCGCTAAAAACAAGATACGGTAGTGAGTACTACCCACTTCTGATTCTGGCATTTCAACTGCAATATTTGCCGCCAAAGTACGCATTCCTTGGAAAATACTCCAATCCATAATCGGCGTATTTCCCGTTGCCATCAGTACAATCATGGTTTCACCTACTGCACGACCTAATCCCATCATAATGGCTGAGAAAATACCTGGGCTTGCAGTAAGTAAAACAACGCGTACTAAGGTTTGCCACTGGGTTGCACCTAATGCAAGTGAACCATTAGATAAATGCTTAGGCACACTAAACACCGCATCTTCAGCAATAGAAAAAATAGTTGGAATAACCGCAAACCCCATCGCAACACCTACAACTAAAGAGTTACGTTGATCGAACGTTAAACCTAATTCGTTAGTTAAAAATTTACGAACATTGCCACCAAACATCCAAATTTCAATCGTAGGGCTGACAGCAAATGAAGCAAAACCAACTAATAACACCACAGGAATAAGTAAAATTGAATGCGACCCTTCAGGCACAACATGACGCACTTTTTCAGGTAACTTAGTCCAACCATAAGCGGTTAATAACATGCTTAATGGTAAGGCAATTAATAGCACGATAACCGCAGGCAAATGCTCTTCAAAAATAGGCGCTAACCAAAGGCCCGCTAAAAAGCCTAAAATTACCGTCGGTAATGCTTCCATAATTTCAACTGTCGGCTTAACCACTTTACGCAAAGCAGGTGACATAAAATAAGCAGTATAAATAGCTGCAGAAAGCGCAATTGGAACTGCAAATAACATGGCATAAAATGCTGCTTTTAAAGTACCAAATGAGATGGGCACTAATGAGAATTTAGATTCAAAGTCATCACTTGCAGAAGTAGACTGCCAAACATAACCAGGCTCTGGGTAACCTTCATACCACACTTCTTGCCACAACGATGACCAAGTGACCTCAGGATGCTCATTAGTAATATCAATAATACTAACCGTTTTACCCGCCACTAAAATCGCTGCATTTGAACGAGGCGACATGGCGTAATGACTAATTTTTTCGCTAGCAATATTGCCCTGCCACAGAGTTGCTTGGCTGGTAGTGTAATAAATACCTAAGTCACCCGTTTTATTTACGGTGAAGAAACTACGACGGTAATATTCAGGATAAATACCCACAATGTTTTTATCTTGCGTCGCAAATGAACGCACTTTTTTAAACTCGCGACCTGCGTCAGTGTTCACTTCAAACCACTGAGATACTTCACCATTATCACTAGCAAGCATTAATGAGTTAGCGCCAGCAAGTAAACTTGATGTCACTAAATTCGCATTTTCAGCATTAGCCGCTAAAACCTGAATAAGCTCAATGTCATCTGAATTACGGGTATTGAATATGTATATTTGGTTAGCTGAGCGCACAAATGCACGAGAATTATCCGGCGATAATAATAATTCATCGATCCTACCATCGACTTCAAGCTCGTTATAAACAGGCACCCATTCTAATTCGCCAGACATAAAGTTTTCTTCAGCCATAAAACGAGTAAAAACGACTCGACGGTCTGCAGTTAACGCAAGCACTGCAATGCTTTCATCTGTGCGACTAAAAGCAAATGATTTTAGTGCTTGCTCTTTTTCATCTACTTGAAAAAGCGTCTCTCCTGCAGGATAGCTAATTTCAGGGGTAATAACTCGCTTATTGCCCGGAAAAGTCACTCTAAAAGAAGGCTTTAAGATAGCAACTTGACCATCGTCAAAACCATAGGCGTACAACCCTAAATGAGGAGCCGATTTGGCAAAGCTAACAGGTGTTTTATTCACATCAAGAGCAACGCTGCTTAACTTAACACCCAGCTCAGTACCCTTAACCTGATAAAATGAAACTTCGCCCGATGCCATCAATACATAAGCTATTTCAGTTTGCTCTTCGACGCCAAGCGCTGAAACCTTACCTTCTTCTTGAAGCGTAAACTCGCCGCGCTTATGCACCTCAGCAGATTCAAAAATCGGCTGAACAACATAGAGCAAGTAAAAAAAGATCATCAACAAAGCAATTAATACCATGACTCCACCAGCTGAAATGCTGAAATGGGCAAGTTTATCCTTTATCAGACGGCTTCGATCCGTATGAAAACTGGATTTTGGCGGATTGGAAGTCATCAAACTATCCTTTAGCGTTAAAATTGGCTGCATTATATTTCGTAAAGATGACAATAATGTTACATCGATTAGGAAATATTGCGATTTAATGACATTAACATGACAGTCCGGTATCGCCCAAAAAGGCATTTTTATACTCTGAAAAAGCACAAAAAAATTGTTCGTCATCAAGTTTTAAGCCCTTTTTATTATATTTTATGCCTTTTTTTAGTTCCTTTTTCCTTGGACAACCGATCAATTAGTGCTAATACTGTATTTGCTAAATAACAATAATTATCCCATCCATTCTTACAGAGTAAATTTTATGAAGCAGTTAGTATTAACCTTAATTGGCGAGGACAAACCTGGCCTAGTCGAACAACTCTCAGCTATCATTTTACAAAACAATGGCAACTGGCTTGCGAGTAACTTAAGCCATCTTTGTGGTCATTTTGCCGGTATTCTTCAAGTTGAAGTACCAGAAACCCACCTTCAAGATTTAACAAAATCATTACAAGCATTTAAATGCCTTGATATTAAGATTGAGCAAGGAACTCACAAAGTTGCAGATACCAGCAATCACTTAAACTTTGTTATTACCGGAAACGACCGCCCAGGTATAGTGCAAGAGCTTTCAAGCATTATTCGCCATAAAGGCGCGAGTATTGTGCACTTTACGTCAAAACAGCAAAGCGCGCCTAACTGGGGTGTACCTTTATTTAATGCGGTTGCAACCGTTGAGTTACCAAAAGGCATAGACAAAAATGAAGTAGTGCGAGCGCTTGAGTCGCTCACAGCCGATGTTATTGTTGATGTTGAAACCGAAATTTAACCATTTTATAGCTGCCTTTTACGCAATAAAAAAGAGTCGCTAGACTCTTTTTTATTGCGTAAAAGGTAACAAAAATACTAATTTAAATATTTTTGTAGGTACTTTTTAAAGATAGGATCTGACTGCGCCAACTCTTTTTGTTCTGCCAAAATATTTTGCAAAATAGTCTCAGATGTCAGCGGGTTTGCTAATACAACCCTAAAAACAACCGTAGGTAACTTTTGATACTGTAACGGTGTTAAACGAGTACGGGACACAAATGAGCGACCTGATTCACGTTGGCGTTTTTGCATGCTGGCCGTAAAACGGTTAAGTGCAATATAAATGTCCATGCGTGTTTCTTCATCTGCTGTTTTTAGCAGCGTCTGAATTTTTTCAGGCACATAACGATAGGTAAGCAAACATAATTCAGGTTCAGATATGAGCTCAAAATCAGGCTCACTCTTAATTAAATCAGCAAAGTAGCGCGCCTTTTTTAAGCTTTTATCAATTAACATTTCATAGCCTTTACGGCTAATCACGTTTAAACAGGCATGAACCAGCATCGCCATACCAGGGCGACTGCCCTCTAAAGTATGACTTCCTAAATCTTTCGAGCCTTTACGCAAGATATATTCGGCGTGATGCTCTATGGCATTTGACGCTTCAGGGTCTTTAAATAACACGATTCCCGCGCCCATCGGCACATACATTTGTTTGTGTGCATCAATGGTAATCGAATCAGCACGCTCAACGCCCGCCAGTAAATGACGGTAATTATTCGATAATAACGTTGCCCCACCCCATGCAGCATCAATATGAAAATGACAATTAAGCTCTTGGGCTAAATCAGCCATGTCATTTAATGGGTCGATATTACCCGTTTCAGTAGTACCAGCAACGCCCACTATCGCCATCACTTTAATGCCTTTTGCTGTAAGCTCGTGCGCTTTGGCACGCATGGCTGCAACATTAACCTTGTTATTTTCATCGGTTTCAATGGCAACAAAGTTTTTACGGCCAATCCCTAATACATCGGCAGCTTTTCCAAGTGAATAGTGGCCACGCTCAGACACCAGCACAGCTAAACCTTTATAACCGTAATGCAACATCGCAGCAATTAAACCATCACTGGCAATGCCATTAAAATCACCTTCAGCTTTTAATAGGCGGTTACGGGCAATCCACAGCGCTGAAATATTGGCCACTGTACCGCCAGAACAAAATGCACCAAGGGCATTTTTAGCGCTGTGCATCCATTTTTGATAAAAGCCTTCATTTTGGCCATACACTAAATGGTGCATCATCCCCAAAACCTGACGTTCAAGAGGGGTAAATGCTTTAGATGTTTCAATTTTCACTAGGTTTTGATTTAGACCGACCATTAATTTGGATAAGGGCAAAACAAAGTGAGGTAAAGCAGAGGTCATGTGGCCAATAAAGCTTGGCGCAGCCGTATGAACCGAATGGGCAACAACTTGCTCCATAATCTGCTGTGCATGATCTGAAACAAATGTCGGTTCTTCAGGGATCTGTGCTACTTGGAAATCTTTCTCAATTTCATGTAATGGTTTTTCTATAGCCGCTATATTTTCATTCAGAAAGCCTGCTAAATTACTCGATATTTCGCGCTCAATTCTCGCTAATGTAGAACCAGGCGCTTCCGGTACGGTAAAAATACGCATTAAGCTTTCTTCTGAGGCGACGGCACAACGCTTTGTTTCCATCTTTACTACCCAGTGACCCAAAATGTTAACTTTGGATTGCCAAACAAATTGCCGCTAACTGTAATAGATATGACATGAAAAGTCTTCTTTTATACCAAAAAAGGCCTATTCCACTTAACTAACACATATTATACGAACCCACATCGGTGCTGGATTCATTTATTAATCGTATGTTTTTGTTAAGCTAATTAATCCAATAGAACGCAAAGCACCTGCAGCACTGATTGAAAAACAATCAAGTTAAAAGCATAAAAAGCCATTGGCATTACCCGCTAACATCGCTATGCTCTTTTTCTTGTTCCTAATTTACCTCTACTTTTGTATTGCAAAGGCTTTGAATGACACATCGACATGCACATTTTGGTTGGTTAATTGCGGGTTTTATCACATTTATTATTAGTTTAAGTGGTTATGTATATTACAGCTATCAGCACACCTACAATGAAATCATGAACGCGGTCGATAATAAATTATTAGATGCAGCCTTAAGTGTGCAATACATTTTAGGCGAAACATATCATGACAATATCACCTCTAGCGCACATATCAGCCTCGAAAATTACCTAGCAAAAAGCAAGCAACTGTCTGACTTTGCTAAAAAACTAAAACTAGAATATGTCTACGCAATGATTTTAAAAGACGGTCAAGTACATTTCACCGCCTCAAGTTATACCGATAAAGACATTGAGCTACAAAAAATAACCTACTTTTACGATCTTTATTCTGAAGCAACCAAAACCAATCGCTCAGCCTTTTTCTCAACCGAACCTGTATTTGAATATTCAAGTGATCAGTGGGGGAATTTTAAAACCATTTTTGTACCTTTTACCGCCAGTGACGGACAAATTTATCTTACTGGGGCCGATATTACGATCACCGATTTAAATGAGCGCCTAACAGCGAGTATTAGCCAAGCCATTATTACCAGCTGTTTTTTCTTTTTTATTGCAGTGTTAGTTGCCGCAATTTACATCCACTTAGTTAAACGCAGCTTAGGCACCGACAGTGCGACCGGTTTTGCCAATCACATTGCATTAGAAAATGAATTGCGCAATAACAAGCAACTTCATTTAGTAATGGCAATTATTTGGGTTAACGACCTTGAAGAGATTAATAGTTTTTATGGCAGCCCCATTGGCGATAAAGTAATGAAATGCTTAATGACTCGCTTAACTGAACTCTCTAACAACCAATATAAAATTTATCGACTCTCCACCAACAAAATAGCTCTACTAGGTAATCATCTGTCTCATGTTGCAAAGATTGAGCAACTAATAACGCAATTTAACCTTAATACGCCAGTGCTTAAAGACCCTTTTATTTATGTCACGCTCTGCTCCGGTATCGCACAAGGTAACAAAGCGCTTTTAGTTGAGAATGCGCACATTGCAGCAGCGCAGGCCAAGCAAAGCCGTGATTGTATCGTGCGTTATTGCGACTCAATGCATCAAGTAAAAAGCCAGTATCTCAACAATGTTAAAATCGCCAAGGAAGTACGCGAAGCCTTTAATAATCAATTATTAATCCCGTATTTCCAACCAATCATGTGTTTAATCAATAATAAAGTGAGCCAATACGAGTGCTTAGCCCGTATCCAAAATTTAAACGAACACATTTTAGAACCGAAAGATTTCTTAACAGTCGTCAATCGCAGTCGAATGGATGGGCAACTAACACGCTTAATGTTCAGCCAATGTGCTGAGTTATTTCGCCGCACACAAATTCATTGGAGTATCAATTTAACCGCACAAGACATGCTTGACCCAAGCTTAGCGTGTTATTTAGAAGATGAGTTAAAGCGCTACCCTAACCCAAGCCATATCACTTTTGAGTTACTTGAGACGGAAGCGGTCGCCAACTTCGCTGAAGTAAAAGCGTTTATTGATCTAGTGCGCGCTCAAGGCGTAAAAGTGATGATCGATGATTTTGGCACTGGTTACTCGAATATATCGAATATTTTAAAACTCAATGTCGATGGTATAAAACTAGACGGTTCATTAGTAAAACAAATTGCCACCGATCACGATGTCTTTTTATTTATTGAACACATTGCCAGCTTTACCAAGCAGGTCAATTTGCAACTTATTGCTGAAGCGGTCGAAAACAAAATGATTTTAGATACCTTGGTCAAAGCCGGTGTGCAATTTGTGCAAGGTTATTATTTTGCACAGCCCAGTGCCGTTGTGCCCAAAGACACGTCACTCAAACTAATTCACAATAAGCTAACGGTCTAAAAGAAAAAAGGCATTTCAACCCTTTGATGTGTTTGAAATACCTATACTTAAACGTCACATCGGATGATGTTATAGATCAATCACTAAGCGATAGCTTTGTTGGCCACTAGCCCAATACTTTCGCTCAAAAGGTGTGATTGCATCTTGCGCTTGATAGACAGTCACTTGTGTTAAGTGCCCTGTTAAACTCAATGCGTGAGCAAATTCTTGTACATAAACATCCCAATTACTGCGCACTTCTAATCGCCCACCGATCGCCACTATAGTTGGAAATATCGCTGCGCCATGCCAACGACGTTGCAAATGTTTGCTTTTAGGCCAAGGATTTGGATAAAACAAATAGTGATGGCTTGGCTGCCAGCGAGCTTGTTCAACTAAACGCCAAAAATCATTTAAATCGGCCTGCACTAAAATATAGTGACCCGTATCAGATTGTTTATATTCAACATCATGTTTATCTAAACGATGTGCTGATTTATCAATCCCAATCACTAATGCATCGGGATGAAGCTTTGCCAAATTAGCGGTACTTTCACCGACACCACAGCACGAATCCAAAATAATCGGGCCATTAAATGCCTGTACTTTTGCATTGACTTCATCAAAGGCAGCCTGAGTGTGCGCTGCAATTGGTTTTTTAAACTCACTCTTTAAATGACGTAGTACCACCTCATCGAGTTTCTCATGTATTCCGGTTTGATTAGTGGTAATACTTCGAGAATTCGCTTTTCCTATCAATGTCTTAACCCCACACCTTTTTTAATTAAGCTCAGTGCTGTAAAAAATAAAATCACAATAAAACCAACTAATACAGCTAAAGCCACTGTTAAATCAACATCACTGACGCCTAAAAAGCCAAAGCGAAATGCATTTACCATATAAATAATAGGATTGATTTGCGATACGGTTTGCCATACTTCTGGCAGTAATGTTATCGAATAAAAAACACCTCCTAGATACGTGAGTGGCGTTAAAACAAAAGTAGGAATAATACTAATGTCATCAAAGCTATTAGCATAAATAGCGTTGATCAAACCACCAAGAGAAAACACCGCTGAAGTCAGCATCACGGTAAAAATAATCACCGCTAAATTGTGGATCTGAATATCGACAAAAAACAATGAAACCAAAGTTACAATTAACCCTACCAACATCCCACGAGCCATACCGCCGCCAACATAACCGAGCACTATGATGTAATTGGGCACTGGGGCTATTAGTAATTCTTCTATATTTTTTTGAAACTTGGTCGAATAAAAGCTCGATGCCACATTTGAATAAGAATTTGTGATCACCGACATCATAATTAAACCCGGAACAATAAATTCCATGTAACTAAAGCCGCCCATTTCACCAATACGCGAACCAATTAAGTTACCAAAAATCACAAAATACAAGGTCATGGTGATCGCAGGCGGTACTAAGGTTTGGATCCAGATCCGTAAAAAGCGAATGCATTCGCGGATCCAAATACTTTTTAACGCAATAAAATAGTTCGACATTATTGAGCTCCCTTTTTACCGGCTTCAGGCTGATTTAATAACCCAACAAACAACTCTTCTAAACGATTGGCTTTATTACGCATACTGAGTACTTGCTGTCCTTGCGCACTGAGCTGGGCGAAAACATCGTTTAAGCCTTGGGACTTTTGTACTTCAACTTCAATACTGCGCTCATCAAGCACTTTTAAGCTATAACCATTGAGCTGCACATCACGAGTCTCGCCCGCTAAATCAAGTACAAAAGTTTCTTTATCTAGCTGGCTAAGTAAACGCTTCATGCTGGTATTTTCAACGATCACGCCCTTATCGATAATGGCGATGTTTTTACACAGCAACTCAGCTTCTTCTAAATAATGCGTGGTTAAAATGATGGTGACGCCTTGTTGGTTTATTTCTTTTAAAAATTCCCACATAGAGCGACGTAGTTCGATATCTACACCTGCAGTTGGTTCATCTAAAATCAGCAATTTAGGTTCATGCATTAACGCACGCGCTATCATTAGGCGGCGTTTCATACCACCGGATAACGAACGAGCTTGATGATCTTTTTTATCAATTAAGCCTAATTTTGCTAAGTACTTGTCGGCACGAAGGTAAGCTTCTTTGCGAGGCACACCATAATAACCGGCTTGATTTACTAAAATTTGGCTTAAGGTTTCAAATTGGCTGAAATTAAACTCTTGTGGTACCAATCCTAAGCACGACTTAGCCGCGTCAAGGTCTGTATCTAGGTCATGGCCAAATACCCTAACTTGCCCTGCGGTTTTAGTGACTAACGATGAAATCACACCTATGGTAGTCGATTTCCCCGCACCATTTGGCCCAAGTAGCGCAAAAAAATCGCCTTGTTTTACTTCAAGATCAATCTGTTTAACCGCTTTAACCCCATTTTTATAGGTTTTTTCTAATCCACTGATACTGAGTGCTATTGTCATTGTTGTTCTCCGTAGCCCCAACGTTGCATCAACTGATGCGTTATACCAAGGTGATCTAAAATCCTTGCCACCATAAAATCCACAAGGTCATCAATGCGCTGTGGATTGTGATAAAACCCCGGTGCCGCTGGCATAATCGTGACGCCAATTTTGGCTAGTTTAAGCATGTTTTCTAAATGAATTTCACTAAATGGTGTTTCACGCGGCACTAAAATAAGCTGGCCTTTTTCTTTAATTACCACATCTGCGGCACGTTCAAGTAAGTTATCGGATGCCCCCATAGCAATTGCCGATACGGTGCCTGCGCTGCAAGGACACACGACCATTTTTTTCGGCGCGGCTGAGCCTGACGCAACAGGCGAAAACCAATTTTCTTTACCAAATACTTTAAGCTGCGAAGGGGCTGCTGAAAAACGCGCACTTAATTGTTCAGTAGCTTTATCTTCATTAGCCGACAGTTTTACATTTGATTCAACGTCTAACACCACTCGGGCGGCAGAGCTTATCAAGACATAAACCTGATGGCCTTGCGCAATCAATACTTCAAGTAGTCTCAAACCATAAGGCGCTCCCGATGCACCACTAAAGGCGAGGGTAATGGTTGATTTAAACTCACTCATGATTTTTACCTTTTATAAATAGTGAACGTTATACGCAACTAATTATATTTAGTGTGCAACGCCTGAATGATTTTTTCATGAATGCCATCAAAGCCACCATTACTCATAATTAAAATTTGGTCGCCCTTGGCAACCTTTGCCACGACATCAGTCACAATAGCTGTTACATCATCGTAACAGTGTGCACCTGCATCTTGCGCGGCTTGCTGCAATGACCAATCGAGTTGTTTAGGTTCAAATAAATACACTTCATCAGCGCCTGCGAGCGAATCGAGTAACGTTGCTTTATGCACTCCCATTTTCATGGTGTTTGAGCGTGGCTCTAAAATAGCGTGAATTGTTTGTGAACCTACTTTGGCGCGAAGACCGGCCAAAGTGGTTTTTATCGCGGTTGGATGATGGGCAAAATCATCATAAACACAAATATCAGCGATGTTGGCTTTGAGTTCCATGCGCCGTTTTGGCGAAATAAATTCAGCCAAGGCCTCAATTGATGATTCAACCGGAATACCGACATGGCGCGCAGCCGCAATAGCCATCATCGCATTTTTCACGTTGTGCTCTCCCATGGCTTGCCAGTTCACTTGACCAAGGGATTGCCCTGCTAATTTAACTAAAAATGCACTGCTATCAGGATTGACTAACTCGTAGCTCCAATCTTGGCCTAGTTGCTCGGTTTCACTCCAGCAGCCTTTTGCAATAACACGTTGCAGCGCAGCTTCGTCACTAGGAAAAATAACCTTGCCATTTTGTGGCACTATGCGCATTAAATGATGAAATTGTCGCTCAATCGCGGCTAAATCAGCAAATATATCAGCATGATCGAACTCAAGATTATTCATAATTAAGGTGCGAGGTAAATAATGCACAAACTTACTACGCTTATCAAAAAAAGCGGTGTCATATTCGTCTGCTTCAATAACAAAAAAAGGCGTTTCACCTAAACGAGCCGACAAACCAAAGTTTTGCACAATGCCACCAATTAAAAAGCCCGGCTTTAAACCGGCATATTCTAAAATCCACGCGAGCATGCTGGCGGTGGTGGTTTTACCGTGCGTACCAGCAACCGCAAGTACCCAACTGTTTTGTAAGAGATTTTCTTTTAGCCATTGTGGGCCTGAGGTATAAGGCAAACCATTGGCGAGTACATATTCAACACACGGATTACCACGGCTCATGGCATTGCCAATCACCACCATGTCAGGGCGAGGCTCTAATTGGCTTGGATCATAGCCTTGAGTAAGAGTAATGCCCAACTCTTCAAGTTGAGTGCTCATGGGTGGGTAAACATTTAAATCTGAGCCAGTCACTGTATGGCCTAATGACTTTGCCAACGCCGCAATGCCACCCATAAAGGTGCCACAAATCCCTAAAATATGAATATGCATTAAGAGTCTCTTAAAAAAGTCAAAAAAATACCTGACTAAGTCAGGTATTGTATGATGCCAAAATTAGATTGATTTAGCACGGTTAAATTGGCGAACCTGGCGGCATAGGTAAGGCATTAAAGCGCTTAGACCACTCGCCATTGCTGAGGAAAAAACTAATTTCATCGGCTAAATATTGGCTAAACACATCACCACTACGTTGATATTTTTTCTCAATAAACTTCAGTTGAGAAACTAATTCAGCTTGCACTTCTGGCGCGACAGCCGCATTGATACTTTGCTTGGCCATTAAACTTGCCGTTAATATTTGCACTCGTTGCTGAATTTTAGCTGTCGCACCTGTAGCTTTATCAGCAAAAAAAACGTGCTCGCTCAGCGGGAAAATGACATCACGTACACCTAGCTGCTGACTATCACGCATTTTTTGCTGTTGTAATCGGTTAAGACGCTGACTGTTAAGCAGTAAATTCAGACTATGCTGCGCAGCCACTTCTGGTAAAGCCATGGCATCTAGCGTTAAACCGGTGCGACCAACGATGCTTTCTCGGGTTTTTGATTCGCCATAAGCTTTTGGCACAATTAACGCCAATACACTGTCAGGGATCACTAAACGTTTGGCCTCAAGCGTTTGCAATAAAGCCGCAAAAGCCATTTTTTGCTGCTCAACACTGACCATTTGAGCACCCACTGGAGCATCCTGATTACGGACTTCATAATGGTAATCAACACCTGCGATGAGCTTAACTGCCGCCTCTACTTGATAGCGATGTAATAAATAAAGCGGTACTAACACTTCTTCTAATTGCGACAACGCAGTGCCTGTTTTGATATTTTGAATACCAAATTGTGCCAATGCTTTTTCGCGAATATTCAAAATACGTTCAAGTTCAGCAACAGGCTGCGCACCGTTATCCCATAAATGGGCGGTAGGATGAGCGCCACCTTGAGCGCGCGCATCGTTGTCAGAAATAAACTCTAGGCCAAGTTGTTTATTTTGCTCAAGTACCGCTGCTAAATGATTCTGCTCTTGTTCTTTTGCCACATCGGCATAGCCATATTTAATCACTTGCGTATCCCAAACACCCATGCCTGACGCATAACCTTGGCTGGTATTAAAACTACCATCATCATTAAAGCTCACTAATGGATGCGGGTAGTCCATCACCGAGGCGCGATCTTTTACAGAAGCCGAAAAATTATGAGCAATACCAAGAGTATGGCCAATTTCATGCGCACTGAGTTGACGAATGCGATCTAACGCCATTGCTTGCAGCGCATCATTCACTTCATTGCCTTTCACAAATGGTGCTGCCAATGCTTCGGCAATTAAAATATCTTGGCGAACACGCAGCGAACCTAGCGTAACGTGACCTTTAATGATTTCCCCCGTGCGCGGATCAATGACAGAAGCACCATAAGACCAACCTCGTGTTGCACGGTGCACCCATTGAATTACGTTATAGCGAATGTCCATCGGATCAGCATGCTCAGGCAGCACTTTAACTTGAAAGGCATTTTTATATCCGGCTGCAGCAAACGCTTGATCCCACCATTTGGCACCATCAAGTAACGCAGTACGCACTGGCTCTGGCACACCAGGGTCGAGATAATAAATTATTGGCTCAACGGCTTCGCTCACAGCAGCGCTAGGGTCTTTTTTTGCTAAACGATGACGCGGGATATAACGCACCAACATTGATTGTCCAAGCGGAGCAGCATAATCTTTATGTTCAACACTCCAAAAACCCGATTGTGGATGAAACGCGCGAGGCTGGTAATTATCATCAGGTAATTCAATTAAGGAGTGATGCATATTGACTGAAATAGCATATGGATCGGCACTGACTTGGCGAACAAACTCACCAGGTTTCGAGCCTTTAAATGTCAGTACCGCTTCAAGTTCAGTATTTTTAGCAAACGCTTTTGAGCGCGGCATAAATACCGCGCTGCGGCTGGTATCTAAGCTAAAACTACCTTGCTGACGCGCCTCTAAAGTACGACTTACACCGTGCACATCAGAGAGTAAATAAGGCGTGTAATCAATTAAATAACGTTTTTCGGTGCTGGCTGCTAATTCAAAACCAAACAAAATACTGGATGCAAAAGCCTCTTTAACACTTTGTTGCTCTGCTTCATTACTTGTATTGGCACGATAATAAGTATTGAGCTGGCGTAACATTAATTTGTTACCCATTTTTTCAAACTGCACCAAACGGGTTTCACCTAGCTGACCACGGTCTAGCCCAATATCATTTGAGCCCAAGCCATAAGGTAAGCTTTGTTGCAATAAAAAGGCTTGATTGAGTTTTTCTACTTCAAGGAAGAGCTTGCCACTATTATCGTCATAATAAAATGGAAAATAACCCGGATATTGATTCATATCGTGAGTAAATTCATCAATTGTCTTAAGTGCAGCGTGCGCTTGGGTTACAATACCCAGCAACAAGCTCAGTGTTATGAATAGGTAGAATCGATTTCTTAGCATAATGGTGCCTTTGTTATTTATGTACGAAGCCATGTTGTATAAAGATGATACACAATATACCGCATGATGGTACACGTTTTTGCAACTGTTAGGTTTAGCTTTGCGACTAAGTTAATTTAGCTAGTAATATGTTTTCATTGTCATTTACTACCTTTATTCGGCCTGCTCTATTAAGCTTAAACAATACTTTAAATTTCAACCCAGCGCTTACCCTGTAATAAATGCTCTCTCACATTTGCTTTATTACAACGCTCAGTGATTAGGAAAACAAAATGCGTAGACTCCCACCCGTTTTACTTGAAGATGGTTGTTCAAGAGAATTATTATCTTTGATCCGCACTATTTTAGCGGCCTGTAAAGAAATCTCGTTTCGTGTTGGCCAAGGTGCACTGTCAGGTGTATTAGGTTCAACTTTAGATGAAAACATCCAAGGCGAAACACAAAAAAAATTAGATGTATTATCTAATCAACTACTTAAAGATATTTTACTTGAAACGGGCTACGTAAAAGCCATTGCGTCCGAAGAAGAAGACTACACAGTTGCAGGCAATCCAAATGCTAAATTTATTGTTGCCTTTGACCCACTTGATGGTTCATCAAATATCGACATAAACTCATTAGTCGGAACAATTTTTTCAATTATGGAAGCGCCTGAAGGCTCAGATGCCAGCGACCCTAGCATTTTTATGCAACCGGGCGACAAACAAGTGGCTGCAGGCTATGTATTGTATGGCCCATCAACTATGTTGGCGCTCACCGTTGGTAAAGGCACGCGTATTTTCACACTCGATAAAACTCACGGCAGTTTTTTACTGACTCATGAATTTGCAAACATTCCAGCTAAAACCAATGAATTTGCGTTAAACATGTCAAACCAACGTCATTGGCAACCTGCAATGCAAAATTACGTTGCCGACTTACTTGCGGGTGAAGAAGGCCCACGTAAAGAAAACTTCAACATGCGCTGGATTGCAGCCATGGTCGGTGATGTACATCGCGTATTAACGCGTGGTGGTCTGTTTTCTTACCCAACCGATACAAAAGATCCAAATAAACCTCACAAACTGCGTTTACTGTATGAAGCCAACCCAATGGCCATGCTAATAGAGCAAGCTGGCGGCATTGCATCAACAGGCACTGAGCGCATTATGGCAATTCAGCCCAATGCCATTCACCAACGCGTGGCGGTTATTTTAGGCTCAAAAGACGAAGTTGAAACCTGCTTATCTTATCACCAGTAATACTTTGCTGTGGCAATAAAAAATGGAGAACCTAGTTCTCCATTTTTTTAGCAAGTGTAAAAAACACCCATTTCGTAATGATGAATAGTAAATGATAAATACCAACCTTATTGGTTAGCAGTCACGGATTCACTTGCTTGAGATAACAGTAAAACCAGCGATTTTTCACGCTCTTTTCCATCTTGTTTAGCGTAACGAATTAAAATATCGGCTTTACCATCATGGTTAAAATCTTCCACTTCCACCAAAGATCCATCTTTTGGTAAAAGCGCATTTAATTTAGTTTTTTGCTTGGCAAACAAGGGGCTATTTCCACCTTGGTGAATGCGCAACTCGTCATCATCATGTTGAATAAGTAAATCTTTTAAACCATCACCATTAAAATCAGCCAATTCAAAAACTTGACGGCCACCATTGCCAGTATCAGTATTAATTTGAATTTCTATCTCAGTATTAAAATCTGCTTGTTTTACATATTGACGCGCCTGCTGCATGCGATAAACAGACATTTCGCCATCAATGGATCCTGATACAAACGACATTACCGCACCCACACCAAGCTCCAGTGAAAACATCGAATAATCGGCTAATCCATCATTATTAATATCATCAAATGTGATCGAGCTTTGCCCTTTAGGATTGAGAGTTACATCACTTTTAGCGGCATACACAAGCTGGTTTTGAGCATCTTGGTTCGCAAATCGAATATCATATTCCGCTTTACCACCAAACATGCCTCCGGGCACTGCGGTGCGGGTGATTAAGTCCATCAAGCCATCGCCATCAAGGTCTTTGAATTGATGAAAGCGAGTGATGGCACTTTCGTTATCATCTTGCTCATCAATAAGCCTAATTTGTTGTGCGTCTAAAATACCGGCATTGAGGTTAATTATTTGCTCTTGAGGGCTAAACGAGCCATCCGCTAACTGTTTAAAAACATGAATAAAATTATCACGCTGCAACACTAAATCGGCTTTACTGTCACCATTTACATCAAAACTAAAATTATTTGGCTCTTTAATAATGACTTGGCGTCCATTAATTTCCTGCTCGGGCGAAAAGTTAAGTTGTTGGCGGCTAAACTCACCATTGGTTTGCTGCAAATACACATTAACACCCGTAAAATTGGTGCTTAGTACATCAGCCAAACCATCGCCATTAATGTCTTGGCTAAAGTCAGCATAACTGGCAAGCGTCTGGCTTTGTGGGCCATAAAAAGAGTCTATTGCAGTTAATACTTTTGATTGACCACTTTGAATATCAAACGATAACAACTCTGTCGCTGTCAACAATAAAATGCTCTCGCTTTGTTGCCCCGCCAAACTGCCTTTGCCAAAAAATAATACGTTGGCTGGCAACGCAAATGTTTTAATCGGCGCTTTGGCATTTCGGTCAAAATCAGCAAAAACATGCAATACCACTTGGTTATCATGCAGACCGACAATCACCATGTGACGCGGGGCATCATTTTGTTTGAGGTAAAATAATTTACCCGATAAATCGTGCGCGCCATTAAGCGTCACTTGATCAAACGTGACCACGTCATCATTTTTGGCATGAGCAAGCGATCCTAAAAGTGCACTGGCCGTTAAACTGAGTGCGGCTGCTATTTTTGTAATTTTATGCATGTTTAATCCTTTCACTTATTGATTCCTCGAGCTGGCAGTATTGCCATTTCGCTCTTTAATACACAGTAAAAATGTGCAACAAGGTATTAATGGAGTGAATAAAGGGAAATAAGTTCAGTTTTAATTTCGCTAAAAATGACTCTCGCAACTCTGCAATTTCGCTTTTTACATGGTACGATAGCGCCGATTTTTACCAACAGATTCCCTGATAAATGCCCAGCCTATGCCCACAATGCCAAGCGCCTGTCGCATGCAGCGCCGAAAAAACCTGCTGGTGTATGGCACTGCCCAACATTCTGCCGCTTGACAGTACTGCAAGCTGCTTATGCCAAAATTGTTTAATTACACAAATAAACACTTTTTTAGCCCTACAATACCAAACGCAACCGATTGAAACCTTATTAGCATTAGCTGCGCCATATCAATCGAGCCCCTCAACTATTGCAGGGCTTGATTACACGATTGAGCAAGGGTTTTATGTATTTAGCAGTTGGTCACACCTTAAACGCGGTTATTGCTGTGGTAATGGCTGTAAACACTGCCCGTGGAAGTTTAAAAAAACTCACGCAAACCTTGATTAACGCTTTTAATTTAATTAAAAACAACGAGTTACTTTAAGAGGTCGAAAAACTCAACGAGGATTACACCGATATTATTTCATGTTGTAATTCAATGAAATCAGCCATAGTTAATACTTCACTGCGCACTTTTATTCAAACAGTCAAACTTGATCATATTATTTGGAAAGGCAACGTATACGCCTTAGCATCTGGGCTCAGTAAAAGTGCGGTCTTTAAGAAGCGGGAAGAACCCCATAAAGGAATTCACCAAAATGGTGTACTTGCTCTTAAAATGATTCAAAAAGGTGAAAAAAAATAGCGTTGTAAAACACCTTCAAGCAACAGAAGAAGCCAGTATATTGGTAATGCGTTATTTAGATGAATTGGCCAACGAAGGTTAAGTGCGTTTCACTATTTGTCGGCAAAATAACGCAATGTCAGCAATGGTTTGCTCACTAAACTTCAGCTCTTTATTCACTAGCTGATTGATTGAGGCAAGTAGCGCAGCTAAATCTTGTTGTTGCCGCGCACCTTGATAAGCCTGCTTTGCCAGTTGGGCTAATTGCTGCTTTGCTAATACAGTAAAATCCGGCAGGGGTAATCTAGCAACATAACCTGATGTGATCATATTGGTTCTTATTAATACCCCACGCACACAGTACTTCACTAAATCCGAATTTAAATAGGCCACTAACCACCAGCTTGATTGCTCATCACAGATAATATTGGGATTAACGCCAAACAAACTACCTTGTGGTAACAAACAGGCTGAAAACTCAATGCCCATTGATGAACAAGTAATGCCGCTTTGCATTAAGTACTGAGGATTACGCACATTAAAATTAACATCGCACTGGCTGCGCTGTAAAAAGTCATCAATTAAAAAGCCATTCGGAGCACAATAAAACTTACTCGAACTCGGGTTTTTATAAAATGGCACTGAAAATCCAGCTTCAGGTTGTTTACGAATAAACGCTTGGTCGTTGCCCGTTGAGACCCCACTAATACACGCAAATTTAGCCGCAAGCCTTGGGCCATCAAACAGCGTTTTAACCTCACAAGGTACACCTACCAATAGCTCCATGTTGTCGGCACAAGACGTTAATACAATGTCTGTAAGCGCTTTATAAATAAAACGCTCTTCGGCTAATGCAGCAAAAAAATCAGCTTGATTGAGCGGGCGATTTAATAAACGCACCGTAGGCTGCTGTAAATTTCGCCCTTTTTGCAACACCAAAATACAAGTGCGCACATTGGCACCTTGATCTAAAAACAAATCGGTTGGGCACAAAATTAAATCGTGAATAATACAACTGCTGAGGATTTTTTTTCTGAGTTTACGGTGTACTTTGGCGGTTAAAAATGAGCTATCGCAAATAGTCGCAATCACGCAGCCATCGTTTGCTTTATCTATCATCGCAGCTAAAAACATCGAGTACATATTATGCACTCCAACATCTTTAAACTGATGCTTTAAATCAGCTTTATGCTGTTTGATATAATCTACTTCATGACAATTATAAGGCGGATTGGCAACGATAAAATCGCACTTTTTCTTTTTGGTTTGCTGGGCTTTAGCACTTAATAAAAAATCACCTTGAATAAACTGGCTTTGGTAAGACGATAAATGACGCAATACATCGGTACTTTGCAACTCAAAACACTGTGCTTGTTTAGCATTTTCAGCAATAAAAGGCGTCAGTAACTCTTCTTGCCCAACGCAAGGGTCAAAAACAACGTAGCCATGAGGATTAATTGCTACGCAGCGCTGATAAAAATAGTCAGCAATTGATAACGGTGTTGCGTAATAACCCGTTGCGCGGCGATCGGTACCTGAAGAAGTAATAACCTGCTTAATTTTTCTAGCCAAACAAATACCAATTAAATATACCAAAGACCAGCTAATTTAACACAACCGACAAGGTTAAGGTAATCAGTCTATTACGCTTGAGATCAAAGTAACTCAGTTAAAATAGATAGATACCCAAACCACCTCAAGATGCCGAATTATTGTTGTTCTATCGGTAAGTCGGCTCTTTGCCCCCACTCGCTCCAAGACCCATCATAAACAGCTAAATGACTATAACCGATTTCACTGGCAGCCAAAGCTAAAATACATGCCGTGACGCCCGAACCACAACTAAATTGTAACTGCGATACGGTGCTACAAATACGCATATCAAACAGCGCCTTAAGTTCGGCTTTGGAACGTAAAAAGCCATTATGAATTACATCGGCATAAGGTAAGTTTTTTGAATGAGGAATATGACCCGCTCGCATACCCGCTCTGGGCTCCGCTTGCTCACCACTAAATCGGTTAGCGGGGCGTGCATCAAGCAACAACACATTTTTATCGGGCGCACTTTGCAATACTTGTGTTGCATCAATAAACAAACCAGCTTGCTCTTGAGCAACAAAGTCACCTAGCGCTAATGGCGAAGAATAAGCAGATTGTACTGCCCCTTGCTGCGCACGCCACGCAGGTAAGCCGCCATTAAGTACTGCAACATTATTAAACCCCATCGCTTTAAACATCCACCAAGCCCGTGCTGCGCTATAAATTCCTTGGTCATCATAAACCACCACGGCACTGGTTTGATTCACCCCCAGGGTGCGCATCGCTTGGCTAAAAAAGTCAGCCGAGGGCATCATATTCGGTAATGGGTTAGTAGCATCGTATAAATGATGAGAAAAATCAAAACGCTGTGCGCCCTTGATTATGGCATCAACCTGATATGGCTTTGTTGAGCCTGCGGGGCTCATTCCTGCATCAAAAATCACTAATGATTCATCATCAAGATGCTGTGCCAACCAGTGACACGACACCCAATTGTGCGGCAATTGCATATATTTCCTTCGCTAATCAGTTAAAAATAAACCGAACTAACCCACCTTAAACAGCACGATAATTGCGTTACGTTATGCAGCAACGTCTTTAGCTGGTGCACTTTTTTTATTATTTTTTGAAAAGTCATCTTGTGCCAACAAGCGCGCTTTTACTGCTTGCGCATGTTCATCGGTGCAATCTAACCAACGACCTGTAATGCAATAAACCTGCTTTAAATAATTAAAAAATGCATTTTTAAGTGCTGAATTAGGTTGCCAGTTTGGCAGCGTTTGCAAAGTGTCATTTAACGCTCGCTGGTTATCACAGTGTAAAACCAATCCTTCAACATTAAAGCAAGCCTGCCCGAGGGTGATCACTTTTTTATCGAGCAACAGTCCCTCAAGACCCACAGTTGAGTTAATCGTAATAACCGCCTGCGCTCCTAAAATAAGCTCTTGTGTTAAGTTTGCATTCGCAAAACGAGCTTGAGGGTCTTTGTGATATAGCTGGGGGTAATGTTTATGCCACGAAGGATGCTCTTTAAATATGACCATTAAATCCGGTTGATTCAGCGCTTTAACAGCCTGCATCACAGCATCAAATAAGGCCTCCATATCTGCAATCCAAGGTGAATAGCACACCACTTGAGTATCATGCGGTACTTGAAAAGGCACAAAAATATAACGGGCAGGCAGGCTTTGCTCATCTTCTGACTGCCTACGCTTATCGGCTTTACGCTGCTCAATAACCGGCGCTTGAAACGGCATGTCAGTCAAATGAGCTTGCGTTAAATAAAATGCGGGGTCTTTTTCTAAACTCGCAGCTTCATTCACACCACTGGGATCTAAACTGGTGGTTTGAGGTAATAATCCATTTTCAAAAAAATATACAGGTATCGCCAATTGCTCAGCGGCTAAAACAACGGTTTGATTCGGTAGTTTTTTTCCATTCCAGAGCACCACCTTATCTGGTTTATGTTCGGTTAGTAAAGCCAAATATTTAGCCAAACGTAACGTTTCAAACCCAGCTAAAAGAGTACGATATAAAAACAGTACGACTGGATTTCGCCAAAATACCGGTTGTTTAGCTTGCTTGCGACGAACTTGCGTAGCAATCAAATCACTTAAATCGCAGCGCCATGCAGCAGATAAAAAACGCCAAGCCGACAATTTAGGTTTCCCCATGATATGTAGCTCGGTTTGAAGTCCTAACAAAGGTATTAACTTACGATAATAACGAACATGGACGTTATTACGGCTGATAAATAAAAAACGCATTTCAAAATGACCTAATCAATTTTCGCTCACAATAGCGAGAAAAAGTAACAGTGGTCAATCATTTTGGCCACCTTATTACGCCGTTTTGCTGGATTTAGATATTAGGCAAAACGAGTGTTATGACCCGCTATAGTAGCATTTTATGCGACTGAGTTGACTACCCTGTCAATTCATTTAGCAAAGAATTAACTTGGTTGAATACAGGCGAATATGCTTCAATAACCGGATAATTTTTTGAGAATAAAGAAATGTTAAAACAATTAATCACCAGCGCTTTATTACTGAGTGTTAGCCAGTTGAGTGTTGCAGCTGTCATTGTAAGCGCTCAAACCGGTAAAACCGTGAGCCACACTCTAACCACCAAAGAAGCAAAAGAAATTGATGTGGCCGATGATACTCACATCGCATTAAGTCTCGAGCGTGCCATTCCAAATGCCCGTTATGGCCTCTATTACGCCAAGTTTGAGTCAACACTTGAGCAACAACCCAACGCTCAATTAACAATGCAGTATTTCGCCTTTCAAAGTGCCGTTGAATATCCGCTCTATCAGGATTTAAGTGGCTATTTTGGTGCGCACCTTGGTATCAATAAAGTAAAACCAAGCATGGCCGAATCAGATGAGTACTTTGCGGTCGGTTTATATACCGGCATCCAATATCAATTGACTCATGCAGCACGCTTTCAACTTGAAACTCGCTGGATGAACACCTTGGTAAATAATAACAGTAGTATCAGCTGTAATGCATCAAACAAGAACGACGACCAGTGTTTATGGCATTTTGATAGTGATGTACTGACTCAATTTCAAGCCAGTGCAGGGTTTAGCTACCGCTTTTAAGCATTAATAGACAAGAGGTTTCGATGCCACATTTAGTGATTGAGTTATCTGATAACTTAGCCAACCAAGCACAGGACATGGTCTATAAAGTTCAACAAGCTGCTTTATCGTGCGGCTTGTTTGATGCACCCAGCGTTAAAAGTCGCGCCATAATTTATCAACATTTTGCACTGGGTAATTTAAGCGATAGCTTTATCCATATTCAAGCCCGCATTTTAAGTGGTCGCAGCGAGAAGCAAAAACAAGAACTCAGTGATTGTTTACTCGACTGCTTACAACATTATTGGCCCAATGAAGGTTGCCTCAGTGTTGAGATTGTTGAAATGGATAAACAAAGCTACCGCAAACAACAAAAATAGCCGCAGGCTATTTTTGTACTAATCGTTTGATATCCACCTGCGGCGTTTCGTAGCCAGTAAATAACAGCCAGTTTCGCTCTGGCACATACGCCATACCGCGGGTGCGGCTATAAGTACGCTCTGGTACACGCAATAAATCTTGGTGCTGCTCAGTACTGAAATTATAAAATCCCAAACGATAATCATGACCGCGCACTTTAAAATAATAAATGCCCTGCTCGGTTAATTGCCAACCGGTGCTGCTGGGTAATTTCACATCATCAAACAAACTGCGCTCAGCCTCATGTGCTGATTTAGTCCACAAGCCTTTTTCATCTTTTTTGCTGTAAATATAAGTATTTGGTGCTGATTCGACCAAATAACGCACGCCATTATCGGTGATTTTTTCAAGTGATTGATCCGCTAATGTGAGCTTAAACACATCGTTACCATCACTGACAAAAATAGCTTTATCATCCAATGACCAGCTCGCTTTGTAATGATATGCAAATTGCGTATTCAAGACCTGAACTTGGCGGGTCGCAACGTCTAATAAGTACAGGGTATTTTCGGTAAGCGTAATGGCATTAAACACAATAAACCTGCCATCATGAGACCAAACAGGGTCGCGCACCACGGCGTTAAGCTCGGTTAATTGGGTGCGATTTGTACCATCTAAACTGGCTAGCCACAGCTCATCGCCTCCCGATTCATTAGAGACCACGACCAGCTTGTTGGCCGCAGCCGAAAAATTAGGGTAACGAAAATTATAATCTGATTGTAATAAAGGAAAAGGTGCCGAATTGATTTGTGCATCAAGCTCAATGCGCATAATGGCAGTGCCCATTTGCCAATTGTGGTAATAAATATCACCTTTTGCATCGTAACGCGGATAACTAAACCCTTGCACGGGCAATAAAGTGAGCTCCCCCGTTTTCATATCCATTTCATAACCCAGCCGCTTGCCATTTTCATGTGAAGCAAACACCAACTTTGCTAAATTCGGGTGCCATGAAACGCCCCGAATGGTATGCATCCAAGTTAATAAAATCTCTTCTTGCTGCGTTGAAAATGTGTGTAAAACAAGCTGGTATTGGCCTGTAGGCAAGCTACGTACCACCATCATAGTAAGTTCATCAGGCGAAAGTGCCACATATTCTTCATCAAAATGACAACTTACGACACAGGTCAACTTTTCTCGATGTTGCGTTATTAAATCAAGCTGATAAACGGCATTTGCCTCATCCGCTTCGGTTTTACCGATATAGAGTAAACGAGTATCATCTTTAAACAACGCCAATGCCCCGCCCGCTGAGGTCGCACATTGACCAATGACAGTCACATCGTCTGTTTCCAAATGTTGAGCAATGATTTGGCATTGTTGTTTTTTACGGTAGTAATAAATCGTTTGGTTATCACTGGACCAAATTGGCCGCGACTCCACAAATTCACTATTGGTTATATTTTTAGGTGGCACACTAGGTTGTGATAAATCTTTAAGATATAGGTCAGTGTCGCGATCCATTTTGCGCCACGAAAACAATAAATAGCGGCCATCCTCAGACATCGCAGGAAACAACTCTCGCCCAGGATATTCGGTTAATAATTCAGGTTTATCATAACCTTGCACAGCATCTGGCCGTGAAAAAAAGCCCACAAATAAACCAATTGAAATAAACACCCCTATGAACGCAATGACACTTAACCATTTTATGGGCCATTTTGCATACCATTTATGGCTTATCTGTGACTCTGCAGACGGTGTCTCTAACTCCTGGTAGTGAGGTTGATACAACAGTCGATAGCCGGTTTTACGAATTGTTTCGATATATTCTTGCTGTGTTGGTTTATCGACCAAGGTTTTTCGTAAATGCCAAATAGCATTGGTGAGGGCTTTTTCGCCGACATAACCATTGCCATCCCATACCGCATTAATAATTTGCTCACGGGTAACAATACTGGGATATTGCGATGCCAAAAAAACCAAAACCTCAATAAATTTTGGCTGCAAGCTATTCGTTTGTTCTTGATTCACAACCGTATTTTCCAACGGGTTAATCTGATAACTACCAATACGAAATGGCGTTTTTGTTAACATCTTTTATCCAATTCCAGTAAAAAATCGCGTCTAAATTACCGCTCAGCATACCTAATTTTCACATTAAAAGGCAAAAATTACGATGTAACAAAGCATTATTACCCACTTTAGGCTCAAGGTTAACACCTTGATTAAATTAAATATAAATCAATAGATATTAAATAGAGATAGAAACGGTTAACAATAGAGACACCTTAGATTGTGCTTTATTCAACATTCCCATAAAACTGAGTTTGCAAAAAACACAACAACTAGAAAAACAAGGGAATTAAAATGAAGTACATCACTTTTAAAAAGTGTCTGATCGCATGCGCTATCAGCAGTGCCTTTATCGGTCAAACACATGCAAATGAACAATCGATAGAAAAAAGCAGCGTTAATAATGTAGCAGCCCAAAGTTCAACTGCAAAAGACGACTTACCCGAAAAAATTACTGTAACTGGCTCTCGCCTGCGTCGTGATAGTTTTTCAGTAGCAACGCCTCTGGTCACAATGGACAAGGCCCAAATCCAAGATTCAGGATTAGGCTCGCTGTCTGAAATTTTGGTTGAAGGCTTTCCCGCTATTAGCGAAGGTAGCAGCAATACTAACTCACAATCGAGTGTACAAAATACCGGTTTATCAACCATTGACCTTCGTAACTTAGGCACTAACCGTACCTTAACATTAATTGATGGTCGCCGCGTAGTCTCAAATAGTTACAGTGGTAATTATGTCAGTTTAAGTACTATCCCAACCGGTATGGTCGATAGAGTCGAAATCATTTCTGGTGGTGCATCTGCAACTTATGGCTCTGATGCGGTCGCTGGGGTTGTGAATATTATTACTCAAAGCAAAAAAGAAGGTGCAGAAATAAAGGCCCGCGCGGGTAGCGCAACTGAAGGTGGGGCTGAAGAATTTAGCCTTGATTTAAGCTACGGCTCGTCATTTGGTAATGAAAATGGCTACATGTATGTCAGCACTTCATTTGATCGCCAGTTAGGGATTAGTTTTTATGACCGTAAACGCGCGGCTATAGAAACAGACTATCGTTACAGCAATACTAAAATGTGTAACGAAATGAATACCGAAAACGGTTATCAATGTATTGCTGATATCTCGCAAGCTGATTGGCGCGACCGCAGCGATGGCACTTTAGGTGGCGTTTTTTTAGAGGCCAGTCAAAATGACACGCAGTTTTGGTATGACGAAAGTGGATTACGTAATGACTGGCGCGATAACGAAGAGCGTTTTGGTGTGAATTCAGCACAATGGGAAGATTTAAAAATTCCTGAAGATAGAATGTCGAGCGCTATTAAATTTGATTATGATTTTAACTCGTCGCTTTCGGGGTATTTCCAAGTTCAATACGCCCAAAATGATTCAGAAAATGTTAAATCACCTGAAGATGAATACGAAGGCGCCTATGCGCTCGTGTTAGACCCTATAACGGGTGAGCCAAGTCGGGTGGCACCGGGTTACATCCCAATTAATAACCCTTATGTACCGCAAGAGATTTTAGACGCAAACCCATACAAAAATAGAATTTATTGGGATCGTCGTTTTGGTGAAGTGGGTGAAATTGTGAATGACAATAAACGCACCACATTACGCACTTGGGCTGGTTTGCAAGGCACGGTATTTAATGATCAATGGGATTGGGATGTATCCGTTGGTTTTGGTCAATTTAAGCAAAAACAAAATCGCTACAATGAATTAAATACGTTTCACGTTAACAATGCATTACAAGCTGAATACGCACAAGATGGTGTCACCATTCAATGTAAAGATGAAGCCGCACGAGCTGAAGGCTGTGTGCCGTTAAATTTATTTGGTATTGGCTCTATCACGCCTGAAGCGGCCGATTACATCCGCGCCAACCCAACCATCACAACCGATATCGAGCAATTCAATGTGCTCGGTTACATGACAGGTGATTTGTACGAATTGCCAGCAGGTACTGTTACCGCGGTATTTGGGGGTGAGTTCCGCCGTGATTCACAAAAAGTAAAAACCAGTAAAGAACAAGAGTTTGGTGGCATTACTTTTAACGTAGTCCCGACTTTTTCTGGTGAAGTTGAAGTATCTGAACTATTTGCCGAAGCAGCAATTCCACTCTTAAAAGATGCACCGGGTGCTAAAAGCTTAACCGCTGAATTATCGGCTAGAATTGCAGATTACTCTTGGTCAAATACAGGTTTAGTGGGCAGCTATAAAGTCGGCTTAATTTGGGAGCCAATTGCAGGTTACGCTGTACGAGCCAACTACGCACTAGCACAACGAGCGCCAACCATTACTGAATTAGTCTCTCCACCACGCGGTGACTATGATTCTTTTACCGATATTTGTAATGGTGTCACAGCAACATCAACCAATCCTGGTCATGATAATTGCCGTAAAGAGCCAACCATTGCAGCGGTTATTGCCGATGAAGGCGTATTTATAGATGGTAATAACAGTTACTCACCCAATACCGGTAATACTGAGTTAAAAGAAGAAAGTGCCGACACCTACACCCTTGGGATGACATTTGCACCTAGCTTTTTTGAAGGCTTTCGTTTAGCAGTTGATTACTACGATATTAAAATTAGCGATGCGATTGCCCAAATCGACAATGCCGACATTATTACGCAGTGTTACGACTCCGCATTACCATGGGGATCTGATAACCGTTTTTGTAACGACATCAAACGTGATTCAGAAGGTAATATCATTGAGATTTTACAGCGTTCATTTAACTTAGATGAATTACGTACTCGCGGTTACGATGTAGCAGCTGAATACCGTTACGATTTAACTGAACTTGGCAGCTTAACCTTTAAAGCTGACATGACTCACGTTATTGAATATTCAAAAACATTTGCAACCAATGATGGTATTCAAACCAATCAATATGCAGGCCAGCTAGATAACGGCATATTTACCGATCGCGCATCGATGTCTCTTGCTTGGGCCTATGAGGGGCTGCGTTTACGTTGGAGCACTAAGTTCCGTGGTGCGGTAATTGATAGCCAATCTCGTGCTGACTCATATGTAAAAGCAGTGGAGGCTAATAACGAGCGCTGCGCCGCTAATGACACAGGTTGTATCGCCAATCCTGAACAACTTGCTTATCACACGCTACCTTCTTACACCACACACGATGTGTCAGCTTCCTATAACTTCTCATTGAATCAAACTTCTGATGTGCGACTATCAGGTGGTGTAAACAATGTGTTTGATAACAAAGGACCATTTGTACTCGGTGGTACAGGCAACTTCAGCAGTAGTTATGGCGGTGGTGTGGGTCGTTTCGCGTATTTAAGCGCTGAAGTACGCTTTTAACAGCTCATTCATTTAGATAATCCCAACAAAGCCAGTGTTAAAACTGGCTTTTTTTGTTTCAAACTCAGCAATATGGCGCAAGCCTCAACAGGCAACACTCGCAAATTCAAACGCTAAAATAGGAAAAGAACACTAAGATACCAACCAAGTTTGCATTTCAACTAAACGCGACTCTGTGCGCGCAAATTCAAACGCCAAGCGCTCCCCTTGATACAGCGCTTGCATATCAGCATCACTGCTAATCACTAACAAAACTTGTTGATCGTAACATTCATCCACTAACGCAATAAAACGCCTCGCTTCGTCATCAAGTTGCGCAAGTTCTGCCGCATCCCCACCTCGTTGATAACCATCTTCAACGCCCTGCACCAGCTGATGTTTCGCTTTATGCTTTGCCATCACAGGCACATTCGCCAGATAAATCACCTTAAATTGTTGCGCTAAAGCAATGTAGTCATTGGCGCTTCGGGGGCCTGAGCACAGCGCCATAAAATCAAACATAATATGCCGCTGATAACATGCTAAATAATCAATGTGACGATGATTAATCAGCAAAGTACCAGCACAATTTCTCCTTTTAGTCTCACTTTTCGAATTTGCTTTAAATTGGGCGTATAGCCATTCAATATCATTAGGTAAACAATAATGGCGATACCGCTTTCCTGCGGCAAAGCGATGATCCACTAAACCTTGTAATGAAACCACGTCACAGTAGTGATTCAGTAAATCAATGGTGGCCAAAAATCGTTGGCGTTGTAAGCCATTGCGATACAAGTCGGCAGGCGCACAGTTAGAGGTTGCAATCAAAATAACGCCTTGCTCGAACAAAGCCTCGATTAAATTAGCTAAAATCATCGCATCGCCAATATCGCTCACAAAAAACTCGTCAAAACATAATACTTCGGTTTGACTTCGCCACTGCCTAGCGATGGTTTTTAACGGATTTTTTTGCCCTTGCAAGCGCGCTAAATCTTGATGAACCTGCTGCATGAAATGATGAAAATGAAGGCGTGATTTATGTGGGGTTTTTAAGCTGTTAAAAAACATATCCATCAACATCGATTTACCGCGCCCAACAGGGCCATATAAATACACCCCTTTAATTGTTTTAGGCTTTGACAATGATGACAGCCAATTACGAGAGGATTGGGCTCGGCCATTGAGCTTAGAGGCAAGCTTCTCCAGCGCCAAAATCGCTTGTTGCTGAGCCGGATCGGCCTGCAATTGCCCCTGCGCAACTAAGTTTAAATAGTGTTCTTGCATTTAACTCCCATAGGCAATCGGCTATACTCGCCGCCATTGTAACTTAGCCGCCAGAGCCGCCCTATGAAATTCCCTTGTCGATTAGATAAATTTATTAGTCATTTAACCGAATTACCGCGCACCAAAACCAAGGCGGGCATTAAGCGCAAATACGCCAAAGTTAATGGCACAGTGATCACAAGCTTTGATTATCAAGTCACCGAAAGTGACGTGGTGCTTTGGCAAGACACGCAACTTGAAGTACTAGGCGACCGCTATTTTATGCTAAATAAACCAGAAGGTTACGTTTGCGCTACCAGCGATGAGTTACATCAAACAGTACTTGAATTACTCGACGAACCCGTCATGTCACAATTACACATTGCGGGTCGTTTAGACTTAGATACCACTGGCCTTGTGCTTATCACAAACGATGGTGAATGGTCGCATAAAGTAACATCGCCAAAATACCAAAAATATAAAACTTACTTAGTTGAAACATTAGAGCCATTGACTGATGATGCCTTACAAGAGTTACGTGATGGCGTTCAACTTCATGGCGAAAAAGGCCCTACCCAACCCGCTATTGTTGAACAGCTAGCCGAATACTCAGTTCGTATCGCTATTTGCGAAGGAAAATACCATCAAGTTAAACGTATGTTTGCAGCCGTTGGTAATAAAGTAGAAGTATTACACCGCGAAAAAATAGCAGGCATTACACTTGATGCTGATTTAGCGCCTGGCGAATACCGCCGATTAACAGCCGAAGAAATCCAGTCTATCTAGTTAGGAGCTGCTTCAACATTAATAAATATCATGTTAAATAAGCGATTTTTATAATATCTCCCCTAGCTGAGCGCAAAAAAAGCGTTATTATCTAGTTAACAAACTGTGATAATTAGGGTGGTCAGTTTTGAAATCGCTTAGCTTACGTTCAAAAATTACGTTTTTCGTCTCGATTTTATTTTTATGTTTGGTCAGTATCGCGTTCTTAGGCTTGCAGTCTATGCGCCATGCCAGCGAAACTGACAATATATCCCGCATAAACCAACTGATGAAAAGCACGAGTAACATAGTCAATCAATTCGAAGCACTCGCCCAATCGGGTCAAATCACTGAGTCTCAAGCCAAACAATTTGCCACTCAAATGCTACGCGAAAACAAATATCACGATTCAGAATATGTTTATATTGTTGATGATTCACTGAATTTTGTCGCAACGCCTCACGACCCACAACTGCACGGCACCAGTTTTAATGACTTTAAAGACGCCAGCGGTGCGAGTATTGGCCGCATGGTTGAACGCTTAGTTGGCAGCCAAACAAACCGAATCATTACATATCACTGGGATTCGGAGCGCAACGGTGAAGTTGTCGACTTAACCTCTGTGGTCCAAAAAACGCCTGTGTGGGGTTGGTATGTTGGCACTGGCATTAGCTCAAAAGAAGTCGATGATCGCTACTGGTCAACTGCCAAATGGCTATTGGCCTATGCGGTCGTGATTTCGATTGTAATGTCAGCCATTTTAGCTAAGTTTGGCTTTGGTTTGATTAATAATTTAGGCGCTGAAATTGACGATGTATTACAAGTTGTAAAACAAGTATCACGCGGTAATCTTAAAAACAATGCCCAATACGCTCAAGCGAATAGCGATAGCATCATTGGTGCCATGAATTACATGCAAACCGGGCTTCAAACAGTGGTCCATAGCATTAAAAATGTATCAGATACCCTTAATGAACACAGCCGGGCTTCTGAGCGACGCACGATTGAGCTTGAACAATTAACTCACTCTATGAGCAATGAAACCCACATCATCGCCGCTACTATTACGCAGTTATCGGCTTCGGCGGGCACAGTATCAAGCAACGCCGAGCAAGCTGCAGAGTCTGTTAAAGAGGCTGAACTTCAAGGTAAAAACGCCTTTGCTTTGACCGAAGAATCGGCCAAAACGATCGCATTACTCGAAAAGCAAATTGAAAGTGCAGGGAGCAATATTCAAATACTGGATGACGAAGTTAAAAATATTGCGAGTGTGTTATCTGTCATTCAAGGCATTGCCGAGCAAACCAATTTACTTGCTCTGAATGCAGCAATTGAGGCTGCACGCGCGGGCGATCAGGGTCGAGGGTTTGCTGTGGTTGCAGATGAAGTACGCCAACTAGCGCAGCGCACTCAAGCAAGCACTGAAGAAATTCAACAAATGATTTCGAAACTACAAAGTGCCACAAAAGATGCAAAAAGTTCGGTCACACAAAGCATTGCCACCAGCGAAGAAACGGTCACTAAATCACAAAAAGTGTCAGATCAACTCGAAAAAATAGCGATATCACTATCGGCTATTTCTTCAATGAGCCACCAAATTTCGGTTGCCGCAAAAGAGCAGCTAGAAGCAGGTGAAGACACGGCAAGACGCATTGTAAATATTTCAGATACAGCCAGTAATACTGCCGAAGTATCACAGCAAGCGCATAGTTCGAGCGATCAAATGAAGCGCTTAATCACCAAACTTGATCATGAAATTGCCAAGTTCGAATTATAATTGAGCAATATTTTTAAACTAAAAAAGGCTGCGTTGCAGCCTATTGTGAGTTAATCCTAAATAGCAGCCAGAGATTGATTAATTATCCAGTATTGGGGTTAATGTATTGTGTATCACTGTTATTTAACTTGAACTAAATCAAAATCGAGTAACTCTGGCACTAGCTGTTGTAACTGGGTTTCAGTTTCATCAAGTAGTTTTAAATAACCACAATATTCAGCAGCTTTCTTTTCCATTTGTGTTGCCTTGCGCAATAAGGAGCGATCAATTTCTTTGGCGATAAGATCCATTCGATCGCCCATGTCAGAGATGCGATCTTCGATATTGCCTTCATTTGATTCAAATGCATCACCAAGGGCCACTAAAATAGCGCCAAGTGAGCCATGAACCGCAGAGTGAATTTTTCCGCTGATTTCTTTTTCAAAAAAATCATCTAATTTAGCCAAGGATTGTGGTGCGATATAAAAAAAGTCATCGCCTTTTTTAAAGCGATCCATCAGCGCCCGCTCGACATATTGCAATTGATCTTTGAGCACTTCAGGTTCTTTACCTGTGTAGCCCGTCACAACCTGTTCGATTGCTGTTAACCCCAAGTTCACACCATCCGTCGCCAATGAAACTAGCTCAGGTACAGTGTCACGTAGGCCTTTGCTATATTGCATCAATACTTGGCTATCTTTTTCATCAAGGATTTTCCAACGGCCTTTAATAAACAATTGCGTATCATTGTTTATTTGCACGCGGGTTTGCCCTTTATCAACGATGCGGATCACATCCTCGGTAATGATTAAACCATGACCAAGCTGAACATCACATTGTTCTTGAGCAAAAAGTTGTGGGCTGCAAAGCAGCAACAGCAACATGGTGCTGCATGGTTTAAAACTGAGCAGATGTTTGAGCATGAATCCCCCTTGAGTACTCAAGGGTAACAAACTGAATAACCGCTTTCAAAACAAATCGAAGCCCCTTGCTTACAAAGGGGCGTTTAACTTGCTTAAAACCTAACTATTGCGACTGATCTTATTGTGCGTACCTAACTAAACGGACAAAAACATCTGCTTGTTTACGTTTTAAGTTATTTTTACCGCTGTAAAATGCATACGACCATGCATGATCAGCCATATTAATGCTAGAGGTATTGCTCCAATAGTTTTCAGCAACGGTGGCTGGAAACAGCTCGCTATTAATAGCAGGATCAACACAGCTTCGCTCAACGACTGTCGCAAGCTCTTTTGCGCTCGGTAAATGCCAGTCGCTAAACCCTGCGAACCTCGTTGTCTCTGCATTTTTTAATGCTTGCTGCCATGTCATTTGTAACGCATTTCCTGTGCAGGTATTACTGCTGCTTTGCCATGTTTGCCCTAAACTACAGCGCATCCACATCAAGCCTGTTCGTAAGTCATGGGCTGTACCATCGACACTTGTGCTAAATGATTCTGTGCTGGTGGTTACAATCAAATCTTTGTCATAGCACGTTTGTGCGGTGGCTGTTTGGCTAACAATTGCAAGAGCCATTAGGTAATATTTCATCATCAACTCCTATGGTGTTCTAACCAAACGTAAATAAGCTGTGCTTGTTTTTGGATAAGCCAAATCATTACCGGTTTGAAAATCTAAGATCCAGGCAAAACTCAAGCTTTGTCCATCAGCACTGGTTTCTTTGGTCCAATAGCGCAAGTGGCCCAATGTATTCACGTTAGGTAAATTAGGAAAATATACTTTATCTATTAGCGGCCCATTTCCTTGCTTATCTAAATCCATTAAACCCATTAATTCGTTATAGCTTGGTATGCGCCAATTATTCGCACCACAATAATTAGCTGCGTTTACCTGAGCGACATAGGTTTCGATTCCGCAATCGATATCACTTGGACAAGAAGACTTAGCCGCTGCTGCAACACCTGACACTCCGCCGTTCCCTTCGCCAGTATAAAACCAGCTATAGTGATTTTTACCCTCTCTTAATTGGGTGTTTGGCAAAATACCGGTGTTTGCTTGTTTGACCTCCCAAATAAGCCCTGTGACATTGTCACGTACACAGCTAAACTTAGTCGCATTGTCTGGCAGCTCATCAGCGAACTCATCGAGTTTGGTAAAATCAAACGCCAGCGTACCTGCGCCTACTTTGTCGAGATGATCTGCAACCACATCACGCCCTAACTCAGCATCTTGCCCAGGAAAATCCGCATTACCACAGCTAATTTGAGCGGTATTATTGAAGCATTTTTTCATACCTGAATCATTATTTAGCCCAAGCGGTAATGGCTGAATGTTAATTTGTGTTTGCGCCGTTGCTGTACGCGTTTTGTCATCTGTAATGGTGACTTCAAAAATCAATTGTTCTGCAACATCAATGTCCGGCACAATAAAACGTGCTTGGCATTGTTCAGCATCGATTAAATCCATCATTGACCCTGTCACTTGCTGCCAATAACAGGTGTAACCGTCAGTTAAAGTTTTTGACGCTGATGCATCCAGTGTCACTGTTTCAAATTCTTTCACCGTCTGGCTATTACCTGCGTCAGGTGCAATGACTTGTGTGGTTTTTCGTAATATTAAATCATGATAATTAGTGCTTTTACCGCCTTCATCATCGGTAATCGTTAAACTAAATTGTACTTGATTGTCTTGTTCTAACATTGGGTGTTTGAAGGTTAAATTTTTAGCCGTTAATTCGCTGATTTCAATTAATGCACCCGACGTTTGCAGCCAATTATATGCCACTAAAACGCCATCAGTATCAGGGTCTTTCGAGCCATCACTGCTAAGAACTATCGTATCGTTAAATTTAGAAGGCAGCTGTGCAGGGGCAGTTTGTTTAATAGAAACTATCGGTAATTGATTCACCGAATTGACCGTAACAGTGACGGAGTCCATTAACACTTCTTTTGCAGGTGTGGTGTACTTAAGATCAAAAACCAGCTTCGTTGCCAGCTTAACAGAAGGCAGCGTGACTGTTTGTGTTGCACCAGTGAGCGGGAAATTACTCAACAGAGGACCACTGACTTGCGACCAAATAAACTCACCACCCGCAGGAGTGGCTTGGCCAGAGAGTGTAATGACTGATTTTTCTGCGGCAGCTTGATCGCTACCCGCATTGATACTGCTTACAGGTAGTGGAGCTGATGAATTAGATGAGTCCCCTCCGCCTCCGCCACAGGCAGTCAGCAGACATACTGAAAAAGTGAGACATACCAAGTTTTTATACATAATCTATTCCTGTACTAAGACTGAAACAGATAAAGCAAAAAGCGAGCCAGCTATTTTTGACTAAAGGTAACTCTCTTGATGAATACGAACAAACAACTTCGTGCCTATTTTTGTGTAATCTATTTTATATTCGCGCCCATCAAGTGATTGAACAAACAATAAAGATTTCTCTTCACTAAACACCTCTGGGCTGGCTATGTGCATTACTTCAAGGTAACGCTCTTTTGCATCGCGACGGTTTTTTGGCAGTTCTTCTTTGAAGGGCTCAAGACCATGCTGCGTCACTTTAATTTTTGGATGGTTCTCACCATTTACTAACACCAAATCAAACTTTTTTTCTTTATGGATGATGGTATTGCGACCACTCAGAATATAAGCTCTTTCCATACTCATGATCTTGTTCCTGTTATGCTTCTATATTACAACGATTGCTGATTATCAATTGAACTTAAAATACTATCTGCATTTAACTGCCAACGGTGAATCAAATAAACAAACTCATCCGCATTTCTATCAAGCATATTAAGAGGTATTAATAAATCATAGCCAATAAGTTGACGTAAGTTAGTCATTCTATTAGCAAACATAGCGATCAATCCACTATAAGTCTGCCCTTTTTTACTACAAAAATCTGTGTTTTCAACTAAAAAAGACTCTACATCTTGTAATTGCTGATACTTTTCTCGCAGCGGTTCACGCAATAAGTGTCGTTGCTCGATCAATATTCGCGCAGCTAAACGAGGTGAAAGCTGCTGTAAAAAGCCATCATAATCTTTAATTTTAAGACCGATGCAATTGAGAGGTTTGCTTAAGAACTCACTACTTATGCTTGGGATCCCAGCGACTTCAAGATTACTGAGTTGTAACTCCCAACAACCATATTTATGATGAAACTCAAGTTGTTGCTCATAAAAAACCAAACTAAAGCGTGGCTCGGTCATTTTAAAGTAGCCAATCAGCATACCGACCAAACACGCACTGATCAGTCCGATTTCCGCCAGTAAAATGGAACCTGGTTTGAGCTTAATTGCCAACATTAAAATTAGCAGCGCCAAACTACTCACTAACAGAGTTTCGACACCATGCTTATTGCTTGAAGCTTGGATCACTAAGCGTGCTTGGTCTTTTAATAATTTAGCCATAACGATAAAAACTAAAATAAACAACAGCCATCAGCACACCCCAAATAATCATCGCTCTTATTGTTCGGCAATAAGGGCATTCACTTATTTTTTTCATATTATTTATTAATTAACCTCAATACTGGATCATAAATTAATTTCAGACAGCTATTGTCAACGCTCACTGTGCTAGCCTTTAAAAAGTCAGGCTAAAATAGACAACTTGAAAAGTTAATTTTAATTAAATGCATTGTTAAACCTTTTTTAGAACTGAGGTTAATTAACGCTTATCTAATAAGCCTGTTAAAATTATACAACACTGTTTACACTTTAAGTTGCTCCCTGCTGTTCCTAATTAAACCAAGCTTTACGGTCAACTGCCTTTTTTCTGAGATACATGGTAGATCAATTCTAGTCAGTATTACGTAAACTACTTAGCCCCTAACATAACGAAACCAACTTATGATGCGCAATTATCAATTAGGTAAAATTTTATTTCCATTTTTAATCGTACTGCTCACTGTTACGTGTATCTATTTATATTTCCCAAAGCATTCAGATGAAAATCAGGCATTTGCCAGCAAGCCTACCACTGTTAGTGCCATAAAAGTGACCTCACAAACACAAAGCATTGACCTTGAATCCTTCGGTACAAGTAGAGCGAAAGAAGCCATTTTCATTAAAAGCGCACACAATGATTACATAAGTGAGGTGTTTTTTAATGATGGTGACGAAGTTGAAAAAGGACACATTTTAGTCCAACTCAATGTTGAACAAGAGCAAGCAGCTGTCAAAGAGTTGCAAATTAATTTAAAAGAAGAACAACGCCAACTTAATCGCCTCACTGAACTGGCAAAAAGCCAAGCGACAGCAAAATCATTATTAGAAGAGCAACGCTCTAAATTTGAAGCAACTCAAGTACAACTTGCTGCAGCCACAATACGGTTAGAGCAGATGACCATCACGGCACCATTTTCAGGCCGCCTTGGACGCCGTTTAGTATCGCCTGGTGAATTTATTACCAGCGCCAATGACATAACCACCCTTGATGACATCAGCACGATTAAAGTCGATTTTAACGTCCCAGAAAAATACCTTGCAGCTTTAACACCAAACATGACGGTGACAGCAAAAAGCCCTGCATATCCGGGAGTCATTTTTTCTGGCGTACTGAGCAATATCGGCTCTCGCATAAACTCAACCACCCGAAGCGTCCCTGTAACTGCAAGTTTTACAAACAAAGATAAACAGTTACGTTCAGGGATGTTACTGCATACCTTTGTTAAATTATCAGAATTCAACGCTATTTTAGTACCCGAGAAATCCATTATTCCGATTGAAAATCAGCACTTTGTTTATGTCGTTGAAAATGGCTTAGCTAATCGTAAAGAAGTGACGATTTTACAGCGCTTACACGGGCAAGTAGCCATCGCTGATGGGCTAAGCGAAGGGCAGCTCGTGGTTACTGAAGGAATTATTAAAATTCGCCCAGGAAGCAGCGTTGAAGTAAAAGGTGACGCACTGTGAAAATAACCGATATCTCAGTCAAACGACCGGTTTTTGCAATTGTAATCAACCTGTTGTTACTCACTTTTGGCATCGTCGCCTTTTCAATGCTGCCACTGCGTGAGTATCCAGACATTGATACACCTATCGTCTCAATTAGCACCTCTTACCCTGGCGCATCGTCTGAAATTATTGAAACAAAAATCACTCAAATAATCGAAAACCAAATTTCAGGCATTGAAGGCATCAACAACATAACATCGTCAAGTAGCAATGGCCGCTCAAATATTACGATAGAATTTAATATCAATCGTGATATTGATGCTGCAGCTAATGATGTGCGCGAACGTGTCTCACGCGCGGTTAATAACCTGCCTGATCAAGTACGTCCACCAGAAGTAACCAAATCCGATAGCGACGATAGCCCCATTGCTTGGTTTGTACTTAACAGCACAACTATGAACTCACTTGAACTATCAGATTACGCGCAGCGTTATATTGTTGATCGTATTGCTGTAGTTGATGGCGTCGCGAATGTGCGTGTTGGTGGTGAGCGTCGTTATGCGATGAAAATTTGGCTCAACCGAGATCAAATGGCCGCAAGGGGCATCACCGCCTCCGAAATCGAAACAGTATTACGCGCCGAAAATGTAGAGTTACCCGCAGGTGAAATTGAATCGGTTGACCGTGATTTTACCGTACGTACCGCTCGCAGCTATAAAAACCAAGAAGACTTTGAAAACCTTGTCGTTAAACGTGGCCTTGATGGCTATTTAGTGCGATTAAATGAAGTGGCAGACGTTAAACTTGAAGCACAAGATGAAGAAAACCTGTTTCGAGGCAATGGCCGTAATATGATTGGCCTTGGGATCATCAAACAAGCTAAAGCAAATACCTTAACCGTGGTTGAAAATGCCCGCGCCGAACTTAATAAAATTAAACAAAGTTTACCGCAAGGCACCACTATTGAAGACAGTTACGATTCATCGATTTTTATCAGTGAATCAATCAACGAGGTATATCGCACCTTAGTTATTTCGATGATTTTGGTGGTACTTGTTATCTATTTATTTTTAGGTAATTTACGCGCCACGCTTATTCCAGCCATTACGGTTCCTGTCGCGCTCATTGGCAGCTTTATGTTTTTATATGCAATGGGTTACTCGATAAACCTCTTAACATTATTGGCTTTGGTACTTGCTATTGGCTTAGTGGTTGATGATGCCATTGTAATGCTTGAAAACATTCACCGCCGTATTGAACTGGGCGAGCCTCGCTTATTGGCAGCCTATCGGGGTGCTCGTGAAGTTGGGTTTGCAATTATTGCTACAACCTTAGTGTTGATTGCCGTATTTGTACCTCTTGTTTTTATGGAGGGCCGCGTGGGTAGCTTATTCACTGAATTTGCCATGGCGGTGAGTGCTGCGGTTATTTTCTCAAGTATTACTGCATTGACCCTTTCACCAGCATTGTGCTCAAAACTACTCAAACCATCCAATAAAGAATCTAAATTTAACCAGATGATTGAGCGCTTCTTAACGCGCGTTGAGAAAAAGTATCAGGCCGTACTTGAAAGCAATTTGCAAAAAAGCAAAAGCATGTCGCTAGTGCTAATTTTAGCGGCCGTGGCGAGCTTTTTATTAATGCAACTGCTTCCTTCAGAGCTGACCCCCAAAGAAGATCGCGGCACATTTTTTATCATGATGAATGGGCCTGAAGGTGCAAGCTATGAAAATAACGCGGCCAACATGGCCAAAATTGAAGACAAACTGCTGCCTTATGCCGAAGCTGGTGAGCTAAGCCGAGTGCTGGTTCGAGTACCAGGCTGGGGCGGCCAAGGTGGTGTCGCGATTGTTGGGATGGATGATTGGGAAAACCGCACGCGCTCAACATGGCAAGTAATGGATGAAATCAGCAAAGAGCTTCAAAGCGTAACCGATGTTCGTGCTTTTGCCATTATGCGCTCAGGTATTGGTGGCGGTGGTAATAGCCGCCCAGTAGAGTTTGTATTACAAGGGAATGACTATCATGAGCTAGCAAGCTGGCGCGATAGGATCATTGAGCGCGCTAAAACTAATTCTGGTTTGGTGCGTATTGACCACGATTACAAAGAGACCTTTCCACAGTTTTTAGTTCATATCGACAAAAACAAAGCAGCCGACTTAGGCATTTCTGTCAGTGAAATTGGTCGTACACTAGAATCCATGCTCGGCCAGCGCCGCGTCACAACATTTATCGACCGAGGCGAAGAATACGATGTGATGATCAAAGGCACAAAAGATAACTTTAGCGATCCTAAAGCCATTGCCGATATTTATTTAAAATCACGCTCTGGGGAGTTTGTCCCGCTTGATAGTTTAATCACCTTAACCGAAAGTGCGACCGCAGCAAGGTTAAACCGCTTTGATAGGATGCGCGCGATCACTCTTAGCGCCAACTTAGCTGATGGATACCCACTTTCTGAGGCGCTTAACTTTTTAAATACCGTCGCACTAGAAGAAAACGACATTGAAGGTTCAATTGCTTACAAAGGTGAGTCGCAATTATTCTACGAAGGCGCTTCAGCGATGACTGCGGTTTTTGTCTTGGCGTTACTGGTCACTTTTTTAGTATTAGCTGCACAATTTGAAAGCTTTATTCATCCTTTTGTTATCATGTTAACCGTACCACTTGGTTTAGTGGGCGCACTGCTCGGCCTGTATTTTAGCGGTTCAACGATTAACATTTATAGCCAAATCGGTATTGTGATGCTGATTGGTCTAAGTGCTAAAAATGGTATTTTGATTGTGGAATTTGCCAATCAACTACGTGACAAAGGCATTGAATTTAAACAAGCGATTATTCAAGCGGCAAGCCAACGTTTGCGCCCAATTGTAATGACCTCACTCACGACGGTGATGAGCTCAGTGCCTTTGGTCATGGCAACAGGACCAGGCGCTGAAAGCCGCATGGTGATTGGTATTGTGGTCTTTACTGGTGTGATTGCCGCCACAGTACTAACCTTATTTATTGTGCCTTGCGCGTATTATGCCTTAGCAAAGAAAACCCAATCACCTGAGTTTTTATTGCATCAACTCGAGCAACAGGATAAAGACCATCCAACTCAATAAACTCACCTGTCATTGCTCTGACGCTGACAGGTTATGATCCAGACAACAATAACAGCGTATTGACCAACAATACGCTGTTTTTTAATGAGGAATGTGAATGACATCTCAAACAGAATTAGCAACATTGGGTGGGGGCTGCTTTTGGTGTATTGATGCCGCCTTTCGCCAAGTAAAAGGCGTTGTACAAGTACTTTCTGGCTATGCTGGAGGCGAGATAACAGCGCCAACCTATCAACAAATTTGCACCGGTCAAACAGGCCATGCTGAAGTTGTTCAAATTGAATTTGACCCAACCGTCGTGACGTTCGATACATTATTAGATATGTTTTTTGTGTTGCACGATGCAACACAACTTAATCGCCAAGGCAATGATGTGGGTACACAATACCGAAGCGTGATTTTTTATCACAGTGCCCAACAGCAGCAAAACAGCCAAGAAAAAATCGCCGCTTTACAAGCGACTTATTCAGCACCAATTGTGACAGAATTAAGCCCTGTCCCTGTGTTTTACTCTGCCGAGCAATATCATCAAGATTATTACAGTGCCAATCCGAATCAAGGGTATTGCAGCATTATGATCGCCCCAAAAATTGCAAAATTTAACGCGATTTTTACCAATTACCTCATCGAATAAAGACAAAAAAGGCGAACTTCAGAGTTCGCCTTTTCATTTAATTTTTTAATTGTTAGTCACAATTAAAAACGGTAGCTACCGCCAACATAAACCTGACGGCCTAATGGCACATACCCTAATACGTCACCCGTAGCGGTATAACCTGTACCAGCAGTGATGTATTGTTTATCGGTTAAGTTTTCAATGCGAGCGTGAAACTTAAAGCCATTAAACACTTCATAGTTTGCAGATAAATTAAATATCGTAAACGCTGGCAATGTTGTCGCTTCAGATTTTCCTGCCGCTGCATTATACAAGGCAATTGAAGGACGAGATGAGCGGTATTGCATTGCAAAACTCACATCAAATAAATCCCATGCTTTTGATATCGAATAGTTAAATGTTTCTGAGGGGCGACGAACTAAATCTTTACCTTGATCATCTTCTGCATCTAATAGCGTTAAATTAACGTTGTGACCAAAACCAAACGCCTGCACATTCGCGCTAAATTCAGCCCCTTCCATTGTGGCTAAATCAATGTTGTATGGAATGTATTTTTTAGTAGCAACGTCGTATTTATTCGAAATTAAATTATCAATTTTATTACGAAATACTGCGACATCGTACTGAGCCGAACCAGTATCTAAACTAAAACCAATCTCGTTATTCGTTGCTTCTTCAGGTTTAATTTGCTCATTAGGTAAATACCAAGGGCTATTTTTTACAAATGCATTAGTCAGTGACGGTGCTCTAAACGCAGTACCGTGATTAATTCTAAACGTCGCCTGTGAATTAAATTGATAGCCCACACCTGTGGTATACGTATTGGCACGACCATGATGTTCATAATCATCGGTGCGCACAACTGCATTGGCAATAAATTTGTTATCTTGATAAAAACCGCCTACAAAAAAGGCTTGGTTATCACGTTCAGCGATTGAAAACTCAGCTGATGCACTGCCTAAATCTTCCGTTAAGCGATTGAATCCGCCTGTAATTTGAACGGCATCCGATACTGTATATAAACCTCGGTATTCAAGCTCAACACGCTCAGTACTATAAACATCGTGTTTTGGCGTACCCGTTTGGGTGTTTTCTTCTTGTGCGAAACTGATTGAAGCATAATGTGCAAAGTCAGCTAATTTTTTCGACCACGATAATTTGCTAGTGTAATTTTCAAATTCATACGCATCGTTACCCCATGCGTTATCATATTCACCCTCACCTTCGCTATACTGACCCACTAAAGCAAAAACACCCAGTTCTGCAGCATCGTAAGCAAAGTTTGCACCTACGTTTTTATTACGATAGCCATCATCATCATGATCTTTACCCACGGCTTTTGCTGGGTCTTTTTGAGTCACGTCATACCCATCGGTATCTTCAAAGCCAAGGTTAAAGCTCAGTGCTACTTTATCAGTCGAAAAGCTGCCTGCTTGCTGATAATTAACATAATTATGCGTACCTGTGGTAATTGAAACCTCATGCTGTGTTGCTTGGCGCGTGATAATGTTAATCACCCCAGCAATGGCATCAGAACCATAAATAGCCGCGCGAGCACCTTTAACAACTTCAATACGTTCGATGCTATTAACTGGAATATTGGTAAACGAAACAGCACCAGAATTAGCATCACTAATACGTACACCATTGACTAAAACTAAGGTGTGTTTAGCTGCCGCACCGCGCACAAAAATATCGGCTTTTTGACCAAAACCACCGTTACGCACCAAGTCGATACCCGCTACGGTATTTAATAACGAAGGCAAGTCGCGGATATTTGATTGTTCAATTTCAGCACGGTCAATAATATTAACGGTTGCTAATGAGTGGTTAAGCGCTTGCTCAAACTTATTAGCCGTGACAGTGATACGTTCAATAGGTTGTTGATTTGAATTAGTTTGTGCCGTTGCACTAAACGAAATAGCAGCGCACACCGCAAGTGCAGTTTTAGATTGGTAAAACATGATGTCTCCTTTGTGCCCACCGCACAAATGTAAGTAGCTAATGAATAATTAAGGCCGGTATCCGGGCTTTAGCCTATCTGTGTATCAAACAAAGATTGCTATTACCGTTGCGGGGGCAGCGTTGGAATAAATCAAAAGATGGCACCAACTTCCCGATTATCCTCATAAATATGCACTTCTTAGAATTCAGTGTATTTGAGGCACCTTAATTGAGAATGTATCTATCAGAAAACCAGACTGTTTATATGTGATAGTTACAACGGCGCGTATTGTGATGAGATTAACAATAATTGTCAATGGACGTACGGATGTCCAAAACCAAATAAAGATGAAACTGAAATAAACAAGCCAGCATTTTGTGATGCTGGCTTGTCATCAATATTGCAATAAAGAATCAATCGCGGAAGTTTTTAAACTGGAAAGGTTGCCCTAAATCAGAGGTGCGAATTAACTGCATCGCCTCTTGTAAATCATCACGCTTTTTACCTGTTACGCGTACTTCTTCACCTTGAATAGATGCTTGCACTTTAATTTTTGCATCTTTGATAAGTTTGACGATTTTTTTCGCCATTTCTTTTTCGATACCTTGCTGCACCGCAACTTGCTGACTACAGCGACGGCCAGTGTAAGAAACTTCCTTCACTTCAAAGCTTTTAACATCAAGACCACGTTTAACCGCACAACCAGTTAAAATTGGAAACATTTGCTGCAGCTGAAAATCCGCATCAGCATGCATAGTAATGGTTTCTTTAGTGATCTCAAACGTTGCATCAATATTACGAAAATCAAAACGAGTGGCAATTTCACGATTGGCATTATCAACTGCATTTTGTGCTTCAGACATTTCAACTTCAGATACAATATCAAAAGATGGCATAAGTGCTCTCCTAAACAATAATGGACTGATTATACCCATATCAGTGGTTACATTCAAAAAACAAGTTGAGCAATCAACACAATAAACAGTTGCCGATAAACACCATAAAAATAAGTGACACGATAAAAAGGCACCGCAAATTTAACAAAAAACCATCAATCTCGTTAAGTTTGTTTGTTATACTGGCGTCCTATTTTCTCTAAGAGTTCGAATTGTGAGTCGACGCATTTATCAAATATTGTTTTTTATCGCTGTATTAGCTTTTACCGTGCTATTTGCTAAAGAAATAAAATCAGGCCTGCCGCTCTTTCCTCATATCGATAAAGTAGCTCACTTTGGTATTTTCTTTATTTTAGCGGCATTGTTATCTCACGCTGTAAAGGCACCTTTATGGGTGTATATACTTCTGTTAGCTGCATATGGTGGTGCGATTGAAATGATGCAGCACACATTACCTCATAGGCAGGCATCATTAGGTGATTTTGTTGCCGATACCCTTGGTGCGGTCAGCTATTTTATCGCTCAGGCTATTTGGCAACGTCGAGCAAAAAAACATGCCTAGAGTCCACATTATTGGTCAAGGCGCTATTGGATTACTTTATGGCTATTTTTTAAAATCCGTTGCAGATGTCACGTTTTATTTAAAACAGCCAAGTACAGCCAAACAATACCACTACCAAGTGGGTAAATCCGTTGAGTTATGCGATTTTAATCATCAAACGAGTAACAACCTTGAGCCAATCGAATTTGTTATAATCCCAACCAAAGCATTTGCAGTACTCGATGCTTTTATGCAAATTAAGCCACGTTTAACAAAAAATGCAGTCATTATTTTAAGCCATAATGGCATGGGCAGTATTGAACAAATAGCACCGCTACTTGTTGGTCAGCAGCAGCTGTATTTTTTAACCACCACACAAGCGGCATATAAGCCTGCCCCTTTACATGTTATTCATACTGGTCAGGGGGCAAGTAATTTAGGGCCAATAAATCATGCGGCCAAACAATCTCAACATCAGGTTGCTGCATTTTTAAAACCTGCATTTGCACACTTAAATTTAGTGTCTGATATCGACCAACTTTTATGGCAAAAGCTACTGATTAACGTTGCAATTAACCCTCTTAGCGCAGTGCATAATGTACAAAACGGTCAATTAACAGCCCCACATTTTGCAAGCCAAGTCTTTAATTTAGTTTATGAAGTGTATTTGGTGGCGCAATCACAAGGCATTCGACTTGAACTCGCCAAAGCCTTGCAGTTAGCGTATCAAGTGATGCGCTCAACGGCTGATAATTATTCGTCGATGAATCGCGATATCACACTGGGTAAAACAACTGAAATAACCGCTATTTGTGGTTATGTAGTTGAAATAGCAAAATTACAAAATATTCAAACACCTTTTAATAAACAAATACTTGGCATAGTTAAAGCACTTGAAAAAACAAAAAAAAGCGCACCTATCGATACGCCTTTACATTAATTCACTGAGTATTGTTCGCTTCTTTAGGGGCGATACACTTTGACATTACCATAGCCATTTTCATGTAAGATCAATGCTTGTAATTGGCTCATAACCCCTTTTGAGCAATAAAGGAAATATTCTTTATCCTGAGGTAAATCACCAAATTTAGTCGCCAAACGGAAAAATGGTAGATGAATCACTTCAATCCCCTCGAGTTCAAGCGGCTTAGCATCTTCTTCTTCAGGGGAGCGGATATCGACTACCACAGCACCAACGGGTAAATCCTGCACCGATTCAGCTTCTTTTACTTCTTCTTTCGCTTCTTTTTGGATATCTCGAATATCCATCACACGGGCATTGGTAACCACGGTTTGCAAAATATCAAAATCGAATTTTGTTTCTTCTGCCAATATCGTTTCAAGTTTTGCTTTTACTGTTGGTTTTTTCGAGATCACGCCGCAATATTCTGGCATCGCTTCTGCCATTTCAGAGGTGCCAATTTGGCGAGCGATATTAATAATCTCTTGCTTATCGTATTGAATAAGCGGGCGTAAAATAAGCGTATCTGTTACTTGGTCTATTACATTTAAATTGGCCAAGGTTTGGCTTGAGACTTGACCTAAACTTTCACCTGTCACTAACGCATCAATGCCAAACTGTTTTGCAACTAAGCTACCTGCACGCATCATCATACGTTTTAATACAACACCCATTTGGCTGTTTTCAACATTTTCGAGTATTTCAGCGACTACCGGTTCAAAATCAACACTAATAAACTTTACTTTGTGGGTTGAACTATATTTATCCCACAGAAAATAACTCGCTTGCTTGACGCCAATTTCATGGGCTGCACCGCCCAGATTAAAGAATAAAAAGTGCGTGCGCGCGCCCTTACGGATCATTTGATAAGTAGCGACACCCGAATCAAACCCACCTGACATCAAAGACAATACATCTTCTTGAGTTGGAAGAGGAAAGCCCGCAATACCTAAATGCGTTTCGGTAACGATATAAGCACGTTGATCTTTTATCTCAATCTTGATTGTTTCTTGAGGGTGTTTTAAACGCACACTTGCACCTGGCACATTTTGATTTAAGCCACCACCCACGTAACGCTCAACATCGGTTGAGGTAAACTCATGTTTACCTTGACGCTTACAGCGAACGCAAAATGTTTTACCCGCTACGATGTCGTAATTAAGCTTTAAAGTTGCTTGATAAATATCATCGAGTGTTTCAAATGCAATTTCTTGCACTTCGATAAATTGCACAATACCCGGAATTCTTTTTAATCCATCAATTAACGCCTCACGTATTAAAGGATTTTCACTTTTAGAAACAACACTAACATTATCATAGTTATTAATGATTTTTGCAGCTTCATCGATACGACGAATTACAATTTTAATGTTATTTTCTAATAACTTAGTAAAGCGTTTACGAACCGGACGACTCTTAATAGAAATCTCAGGGTGCAATTTAACAATAAATTTAAACATCTCAACTCACTCACTCAGCGACAAGCGCGCGATTATAGCAAATCAGACCGAGAGTAGGAAATTTGTTGCACACCTAACAGCAAGGGCTTCTTGTACCAATTTATCTATTTTCACTATAGAAATAATTGAGCACAAACGACATAAACTACTGCGAAAATATAAATAATCGGTTTTTACTACAAACTTGCATTTTGTACCTATACTTTCTGAGGTACAAAACTCTCAATTTATTTTAACTAGTAAGGACGCTGGCATGATGGGCATGTTCAATCAACTCACGTTACAAAAAAAGTTAACCTATTTACTGTTACTTATTGGCATTTTACCCGCTACATTTTTAGCTATTACAGCGCTGTATAACTCAACGAGTGCCATCCACAATATCAAAGCCGATAACCTTTCTGCGATAGCAAGCCTAAAATCCAATGCGATAGAGAACTACTTAAATCAAGCAACCCAACAACTTAGAAGCCTCTCTCACCAATCAGCCTTAAAGCAGAGTTTTAATGCTTTCAGTGAAAGTTTTGGCCTTGTGGCCAAGCAAGATACCTCTCAACTCTCCGATTTTTATCACTCTAAATTTGCCACAACCTATAAAGAAAAAAGCACTCAATCAATTAATGTTGATGCAATTTATGAACAACTCTCTGAATCAGCCAGAGACTTACAGACCGTTTATATCAGTAATAATCACCATCCTGTTGGCGCAAAGCACTTACTGCAAAGCAATAAAGATGGCTTGCCTTATGATTTAGCACATCAAAAATTCCACCCGGATTTAGCCCGGTTTGTAGCCGACTTTGGTTATTACGATCTTTTTTTAGTCGATGCAGCTTCGGGAAATGTTATTTACAGCGTTTATAAAGAAGTAGATTTTGCAACCAATTTAATTAATGGCCCCTATAAAGATAGCGGCCTTGCCCATGCATTTGAACAAGCACGCAAAAGTACAGATAACTCTGTCAGTATGATCGATTACCAGCCTTACACGCCATCTTACGCCTCTCCTGCTAGCTTTATTTCAACCCCACTTTTTGATCAAGGCACGCTCGTAGGTGTATTAATTTTACAATTACCACTGGATAAAATAACCCAAGTTATGAACTCTAACTTTGGTTTAGGTGAAACAGGTGAGTCTTACTTAGTGGGATCTGATTTAAAACTTCGCTCAAACAGTTTTTTTGACTCTTCAATGACTGTCGCTAAAAGCTTTGCAGAACCAATAAATCGCCTTGCTAATCGCGATAATATTAACCGCGCGTTAAAAGGTGAGAAAGGTGTTATTGAAACAAAAAATTATAATGGTGATGATGTTTTAAGCGCATTTGAAGGGATTGATCTTCATGGTAATCGATGGGCGCTAATTATCGAGCAAAACAAAAGTGAGGCTTTTGTTTTGGTGTACAATTTAGCCACTATTTTTTCGGTCATCTTGGTTATTGTTACTGCTATTATCGCGTTTTTAGCCATTCGTTTTGCAACCAGTATTGCGATGCCAATAAAAAAATTGTCTACGTTCTTGTTAAAACTTAAAGATCAATGGCAGTTCTCGATGCGCGCCCCTGTATTTGGCAATGATGAAACCGCACAAGCAGCCAAATCACTCAATGAAATGCTCAGCTCTTTAGAAAATGCTGTCGGTGATATAAACAACACTATGTCACAGTTAGCTGAAGGGCAATTTAAAGCCCGGGTCGGTGTAAAGGTCGATGGCGACCTCAACACATTAAAAAATACGATTAACTCCTCAGCCACCAGCATTGATACTGCAATCGATGAAATAAGCCAAGTGATGCAAACCATGCGCAACGGTCGCTTTGATCAAATAGCTAAAGTGGACAGTAAAGGCCAACTCGCGCAACTGACCGAGAATGTCAATCTAACGGCCAAGTCCTTAGGTCAGTTTATGAAAGAAGGTGTCAATGTCATGCAACAAGTTGAGCAAGGACAATACCATAATCGCGTTAATATTGAGTGCCAAGGTGAATTATTACATTTTAAAGAAGCGATAAACTTATCGGTCACCAATACAGAAATAGTCATTGATGAAATTGTGAGTGTCATGGCCGCAATTGAGCAAGGTAATTACAGCAAAAAAATTCAATGCCACGCTAAAGGCCAGCTTAATCAGCTCAAAGAAGCGATTAATGATTCAGCGAAGAGCACTTCTACTTTCATTTCTGGCGCAGTCGATGTAATGCAATCTTTATCGCAGGGTAACTTTGATGTTTGCCTTGATGTACCTAGTAAAGGCGAGCTAAAAACACTGCAAGATTGTATTAATACCGCAGCGCACGATACTGACAATGTGATTTCTGACATTATTAATGTGATGCAAGATATTGAGAATGGTCAATTTACTAGCCAAGTACAAAGCCCCGCCAAAGGGCAGCTCGCACAATTAAAAACAGCCATTAACTCCTCAGCCAGCGCAACATCGTCATTTATTAACGATGCAGTTTCAGTGATGCAATCGCTGTCTAAAGGTAATTTTACCAATCAATTAACTGTATTAGCCAATGGCGACTTGGCAACATTAAAAAACTGCATTAATACCGCAGCAAAAGATACCAACATAGTTATTTCAGACATTATTACGGTCATGCAAAAAGTCGCTCGTGGTGAATTTGAGCAGCAAGTCGCTGTAGCTGCGTCAGGGCAATTGCTCGACCTTAAAAATAATGTCAATAATGCAGCAACACGATGTGATATTGTTGTCCATGCGGTTTCTGATGTAATGCAAGCATTGGCAAAAGGGCAACTTGAAAAACGCATTGATATTGAAAGCAGTGGTGATTTTGCCAAATTAGTTGAAGCAGTAAATGCAACATCGGATACGTTAGCAACTATTTTTGGCCAAACTAAACATGTAATGGGAGCTGTTGCAAAAGGAGATTTAACTCACTCGATTTCATTTAAAAGTGAAGGCGAATACGAACTTGTCAAACAAAGTATTAATCAAACCGTACAAAACCTAGTATTGATGATTGAAGACATCCATAAAACTGCAGATATTGTCACTCACAAAGCACAGCAATCTTCCGAAGAAACTAGCCATATTAATCAAAGTGTTTTTGAACAAGTTGATAATTTACAAACCATCAGTAATGCGATGGTTAATATGAATGATGCGATTATTAAAACCGTTAATCAGACAGAGCAATCGATGGAACTCTCGGTCAAAGCCTACGATTTCGCCAATAATGGCGAACAAGTTGTAGCAAAAGTGATTGCGGCGATGCAAGAAATCAACCACTCAGCAAAAAAAATGTCGAGTATTATTAGTGTGATAGATGAAATTGCTTTCCAAACAAATTTACTTGCTCTCAATGCAGCCGTAGAAGCAGCGCGTGCAGGCGAACAAGGCAGAGGGTTTGCTGTCGTTGCAGCAGAAGTAAGAAACCTCGCCCAGCGCTCTGCCGCTGCAGCGAAAGAAATATCTGTATTAATCAAAGAGTCTGCCAGCAAAGTCCAATCAGGTGTGGTACTTGCAACTGAATCGGGGACTATTTTACGCCATATCACAGTTTCAAGTCATGAAGTTAAAGATGTTATTAACTCAGTCACTGAAGCAATGCAGTTACAATCAGGACAAGTAGCTTCTGTGACGCAATCTGTAAAACGAGTTGATAATGGCGCACAAGAAAATGCGACTATGCTCAATAATTTGGCGACAAACTTCAAGCAAGTAGAGCATCAAGCTGATACTTTACAAGCACTTATTAATAAGTTTAAGCTTATTGAACAAGGCTACCTTCCACTCAACAAACCTCTTATTCCTCTGAGTAGTAAGCCTAATAAACGCTTAAGTAGCGTTTAAAAACAAGGCGCATATTAAGCAGCTTGATCATGCTTTACGAAACATTTACCCACTTAAGGAGTATTACCATATCCTGACACGCTGGTTACCAGAACAATTTCATGTTGAGTTAATCAAAAGCTTACAGCAAGAAGTGAGTCAATATGGCGTCATTGTGACGCCATAAAGTATTTATTGACGAATGCCTTCAATCGACAGCTCAATTTCAACATGCGTTGAAGCTGGGCCTAAATTATAATCAATACCGTAATCAGTTAATTTTAATGATGTTGCGCCAGCAAAACCAGCACGGTAACCACCCCAAGGATCTTGACCCTCACCTATTTTTTCAACCGGAAAACTAATGGTTTTACTCACGCCGTGTAACGTGAATACACCTGTTACAGTTCCATTCGTTTCGTTATCGAATTTAATTTGAGTGCTTTTAAAGCTGGCTGTTGGATAACTTTTCACATCAAGAAAATCTTTACCTTTTAAATGCTTATCACGCTCTGCATGATTTGAATCTAAGCTTGCAGTATTAATTTCAATGTTAATTTGTGAATCATTAATTTTAGCCGCATCATACGAAAAATTACCATCAAATTGGTTAAAACGACCATGTAACCAACTATAACCTAAGTGCTTAATTTTAAAATTAATAAATGCATGAGCACCTGCAACATCTACTTTGTATTCTGCTGCATTGACCACTGAGCTATTAAATGTAAAAAGTGACGCTGCGGCAAGTGATGCTGCTAACAATGATTTTTTCATAACTTTTTTCCTTATGATGAAGTGTTACTCACTTTAAACATCCGAGTGAGCGTACGATCTTTGTTGATAAAATGATGTTTGAATGCAGCAAGAGCATGAACACCAGCAAATATAACTAAGCTCCACGCCAGCCAAAAATGTATTTCCCCTGCGATATCTTCCTGCTGTTCGATACTCGCAGGCATGGCTGGCAGGTTAAACAAACCAAACACATCTATACTTCGGCCATCGGCCGTAGATATAAAATACCCAGTTAACATTACAAGCAGCATCACACTATAAAGCAGTAAATGCATATAATGTGCAACTCGATTTAACGTTGTCGCTGCAACGGTGGTATCAACAGGGGCTGGTGTCGGATTAAATATACGCCATGCAAAACGGATGAGCAGCAATAAAAATAAACTCACTCCAATGCTTTTATGTAAATCAAGCGAACCGGTATACCACGCGTCGTAATATGTTAATTCAACCATATAGAGACCCAAACCAAATAAAAATAAAATGGCTAAAGCCATAAACCAATGCAACAAAATAGCTACCAAGCCATAGCCCGCTATCGTATTTTTAAACATGAGAGACTCTTAAACGAAAATATAATTACAGTTTACGGCAATCTGTTTTTTAAAAAATAGCGAAAAATGCAAAATGAATGTGCATTTTTGCACAAGCTCGCTACACTAAAACTCGTTTTTATCACATAGAATCAGTCACCGTATGCAAAAAACAAGTTGGGATGATTATCGCATTGCGTATCAAGTTGCGGTTGATGGCAGCTTAAGTAAAGCGGCCATCACGCTGAATATTAACCATACTACGGTCCTTCGCCACATCAACCAACTTGAAGATTCATTAGGTATTAAGTTATTTATTCGTCATCAACGAGGTTACCAACTGACCGATGCTGGCTTTTTACTCTTAAACAATATGCCAAACGTTAATAACCAACTGACCCGCTTACAAAATATGCTGTGTGATAGTGAAGGTGAAATTATGGGAATGTTGCGCATTACATCGGTATTAACTTATTCAAAAATTCTCAACCCCGCACTTAAGGCCTTCATTAAACAATACCCTAAATTACGCATCGAGTTAGTTTCTACCGATGACATTGTCCCCCTTGAAAGTGGCGCGGTTCATGTTTCAATCCGTATTGGTAAAAAACCAACCGATGGTGACATTATTGTCAAAAAGTTAACCGATGTTGAGTTTGCGTATTATGCCACCGCGGAATATGTTGCAGAGCATGGTGTGCCAACCTCAACAAACCACTTTAAACAACACTTTTGGGTATTACCAAGTCAGGGTAAGCGTTCAATTCCGTTTATAAAGCATATAACTGAACACATTGAAGAAGAGAATATAATTTATCAAAGTAATAGCTTTCCTGATGTTCATCAGGCTGTTATAGATGGTTTTGGTATTGGCCCACTTGATTTACAACAAGCAAAACAGCACCCTAATCTTCACAAAATAGCAGCTATTGATATTCCATTAAGTGAATCATTGTGGTTTGTTTATCACCGTGATTTAAAACACAGTAATCGGGTAAAAGCTCTGTATCAATTTCTATCAAAGCACTTATAAAAAAGGGCACTGCGAATGCGCAATACCCTCCAAAAAGAAATAACTATAGTTTAGTTATCCCCATGTTATATAAAGTAAAACCATAAATATCTGCATATTGCTCAATGATCTTACTCGTTGGCGTACCTGCACCATGACCCGCATTCGTTTCGATACGAATTAATGTCGGATTTGAACCTGCTTGTTTATCTTGCAATTGGGCCGCAAATTTAAACGAGTGCGCAGGTACAACACGGTCATCATGATCACCTGTGGTGATAAGCGTTGCAGGATACTGTACACCCGCCTTCACATTATGAACTGGTGAATAACCTAGTAAATAATCAAACATTTCTTTACTTTGATCTGCTGTACCGTAGTCATAAGCCCAACCAGCACCTGCGGTAAAGGTATGATAACGTAGCATATCAAGTACACCGACAGCTGGTAATGCAACTTTAAATAACTCCGGGCGTTGAGTCATAACAGCACCCACTAACAAGCCACCGTTTGAGCCACCACGTAGTGCTAAATAATTGCTTGAAGTATATTTTTCTGCAATCAAAAACTCAGCCGCTGCAATAAAATCATCAAAAACATTTTGTTTCTGTAGTTGCGTGCCCGCATCATGCCATTTACGACCATACTCACCACCGCCACGAATATTCGCAACCGCATAAACACCACCTTGCTCTAACCAAGCAGCCGTTGCTGGGCTATAAGCGGGCGTTAAACTGGCATTAAAACCGCCGTAACCATATAAAATTGTTGGGTTATTGCCATCAAGCTTGGTGTCTTTTTTATAAGTAATGATCATGGGTACTTGTGTACCATCTTTCGACTTGTAAAAAACTTGCTTCGACTCGTAGTTATCGCCATCAAACTGTGCGCCCGACTTACGATATACAGCTGAATCTCCAGTCTCAATATCAAAGCTGAATGTTGTACCTGGCGTTTTATAATTAGTGAACGAGTAATAAATCGTGCTCTGATCTTCTTTACCTGAAAACCCTTGTGCAGTGCCAACACCAGGCAAAGCAATGTCACGTACAAACTTTCCTTGCTTATCGTACTGCTTCACTTTTGAAATAGCATCAACCATATATTTAGCAAAAATATATTTACCCGCTGTTGAAACACTCAGTACATTCTCAGTTTCAGCGATTAAATCTTGCCAATTCTCAGGTTGTGGCTTTGCTGCATCAACCGTCACTACTTTTTTATTTGCTGCATTTAAGTTCGTGACTAAAATTAACTTAGACCCTTGATTATCAAGTAAATATGTATCTGAATCTGTATGATCAACAATACTTACAAGCGGACTATCAGGTTGAGTTAAATCTTTAATAAATAATTTATTACCCGATGTTGATGTGCTGGCTGAGATCAGTAAATAGCGATTATCTTCTGTCACGTTGCCACCAACATAACGATGTTTTTGCGCCTCAACACCACCATAAATTAACTTATCATCCTGCTGAGATGTCCCTATTTGGTGATAATACAATTTATGCTGATCTGTTTTAGCCGATAATTCGCTACCTTTTGGCTTATCATAACTTGAATAATAAAACCCTTGGTTACCAACCCATGAGATATCGCTGAATTTAATATCTACTAATGCCTCTTCAATCGGCTGCTTAGTTTTGGTATCTATAACAACGATTTTTCGCCAATCACTGCCACCTTCAGATATTTGATACGCCGCTAATGATCCATCTTTTGAAAAACTCAACCCTGACATCGAGGTAGTACCATCGACACTAAATTTATTTGGGTCTAAAAATACTTCAACTTCACCACCTTCAAGCTGACGATAAACAACATATTGATTTTGCAAACCATCATTTTTATAAAAATAGCTATATTCGCCTTCTGTAAAAGGGGCACCGACTTTTTCATAATTCATCAATGCAGCAAGGCGCTCTTTTAATTTATCGCGATAAGGAATGTTTGCCAGATAATCAAATGTCACTTTATTTTGATCTTTCACCCACTGTGCGGTTTGTGCGCTCATATCATCTTCTAACCAACGATAGGGATCAGTTACTTTGGTATCAAAGTATTGATCGACTACTTCATTTTTCATTGTTGTTGGATAGGTTACTTTTATATTGGGTATAGACACCGATGAACTCTCTGCTGTTGTAGCGTTATTAGTCGTGTCATTACAGCCAGTTAATGCAACGAACACCGCACATGCAAGTGCTTTTTTTAACATATATATTTCCCTAAAATAATAATGTGCCGCTACGCTATCACTCCCATTTCTTTTGTCTACCACTAAGAGACAAAGCCCCTAAAAACATCGACTACCTAATCTCGTGGCAACTATAATGGCAAGTACTCACCACCGCTTTTTAAGGCTTAACGATGAAAGCCCCGTTATTACATGTATTCTTTTTTACGGCCCTTTTCTTTTGCAATCCATCACATGCTTTATCTGTCGTGTTTATAAACCCAGGTTTTGCTCACCCCAATCCAACTGGCGATTTCTGGCTAAATACTACGCGCTTTATGCAAGCTGCTGCCGATGATCTCAACGTTGAGCTAACCACGTTTTATGCCAATCGAGATCACATTTATATGAAAACACTGCTGCAAAAAGCTATTCAACTTAAGCCTGATTATTTAATTCTAGTGAACGAAAAAAATGTCGGTCTCAGCATGCTAAAAATGGCTGAACAAGCAAAAATCCCTAGCTTATTTTTGCTTAACGGAATTGATGACGAACAATGGTATAAACACAAAAAAAACACATCGAGTACAGATTACTTTTTAGGCTCAATTGAACCCGACAACTATCAAGCAGGGTTTAAGCTGGCACAAGCAATGCTTGAGCAGATATCCACGACCAATGGTTCTATAAAAGCGCTTGCATTATTAGGCGATTATATTACTCCAGCAAGCCTTGCCCGCACCAAAGGAATGCAAGCAGCGTTTGAATCTAAAGTGGATTTATTAGCAAGCGAAACAGCTAACTGGTCAGCGCAAAAAAGTGAACGTATCACCGCAGCTTGGCTCAAACGAGTACCTGATATTCAACTCATTTGGGCTGCAAATGATCCAATGGCATTTGGCGCGTCGTTGGCGGTTGAAAAAAACCTCTCAAAAACACATCAAATTGTTGTCGGTGGGATTAATTGGGACGAAAAACCTGTTTATGGTGAAAAGGTACGTTCACTTGGGGGGCATGTCACGCTAGGCGGTTATGCGATTGTTTACCTTAACGACTTATCAAAAAGATTAATTCAAAGCCATCAAAATAAACAATTACTTGATATTTTTACTGATGAAACAAAACAATGCAGTAAGGATATTATCAACCTAATAAACAACAACGAAATAGGTCGAATCGATTTTTCAGCATTTAGCTTAGCGCATCATTCAACTAAAAATTACACCGTAGAAAATCTTGCGCTGCAGATCCAACCAAAAGCTGATTAATCAGTGCTAAGGCTCGTTTTCAACTTTAACATTTCTGCTTTTATTTCCTGTAAATACGGGTCGTCATAGCCAAGTTTTTCAAACTCGTTAATACACGCTTGATAGCGTCCAATCACGTCTTCTGCGGTTTCTTTTTGAGCTGGGTGAATATTTGCTTTAGTAAGTTCCATCTTATTGCCTAATGAGCTAATTGCTTGGCGAAATTATAGTTCTAAAGTGAATACTCTACCTAGGTGAGCTTATTGAACTTTTTATGACAATAAAATGAACGATATCGACAGCCCCATTAAATACCATTTAAAAACAACTACATAAAAAGACAACAGAATAGATACTCTATTGCTCGAATTGCAATTACCTCTTATTACACCACTGAAATAAGGCAATCTCTCACAAATTTAATCGACAAAAAAGCCGCTTTTTGAAGCGGCTTTTTATTGATGGCTTAATTAACCAATATTTTTACGAGCGTTGCGGAACATGCGCATCCACGGGCTATCTTCTAACCACTCATCTGGATGCCAAGAATTTGCAACGGTTCTGAAAACACGCTCAGGGTGTGGCATCATTACTGTTGCACGACCATCTAAGCTTGTAATCGCCGTAATACCTTCAGGTGAGCCGTTCGGATTGTTTGGATATTGCATGGTTGGGTTACCATAATTATCCACAAACTTAAGTGCAACAGTGCCTGATGCCATAGCTGTTTGTAATGCCACTGCGTTTTTAAATTCGGCATGACCTTCACCATGAGAAACCGCAATCGGCATACGCGAGCCAGCCATACCACTAAAGAAAACTGACGGGCTTTCTTGCACTTCAACTAAGCTAAAACGTGCTTCAAAACGCTCTGACTTATTGGTAACAAAACGCGGCCAATGCTCGGTGCCAGGAATTAACTCACGCATTGATGACAACATCTGACAACCATTACATACACCTAAACTAAAGGTGTCGGTACGGTTAAAGAACGAAACAAATTGCTCGCGCGCTTGCTCATTAAAGAGAATTGATTTCGCCCAACCTTCGCCCGCACCCAGTACGTCACCGTAAGAGAATCCACCACACGCCACTAAGCCTTTAAACTCATCTAATGAAATACGACCTTCAAGAATATCGCTCATGTGTACGTCAATTGCGCTAAATCCAGCACGGTTAAAGGCAGCAGCCATTTCAACCTGCGAGTTAACACCTTGCTCACGTAAAATAGCCATACGAGGCGCTGCACCTTTGAGGATATAAGGCGCTGCGATATCTTCATTGATATCAAACGTTAATTTCACATTTAAGCCGGGATCTTTAACATCAAATTTAGCTTCATGCTCTTGTTTTGCACCCGCTGGATTATCACGTAATGTTTGCATTTGGAACGTTGTTTCAGCCCAAATAGTACGTAATTCAACACGGCTATGCTCAAGCACCGGTTGACCACCACGAGTAAAGACCACAGAATCAGTATCATTTAACGACCCAATGTCATGACTTACCGCAGTTAATCCATGTTGTGCTAATACGGCAAACACAGCCTCTTTATCGCTATTGCGTACTTGGATTACACCACCTAACTCTTCGTTAAATAATGCTGCAATATCAGATTGACCTAATGCATCAATCGCAACCGTTACACCTACACGTCCAGCAAATGCCATTTCAGCAACAGTAGTGAATAAACCACCGTCTGACTTATCGTGATAAGCTAATAACTTTTGCTCTGCAACCAAGGTTTGCATGGCATTAAAGAAGCCTTTTAGTAACTCAGGGCTATCAACATCAGGGGTTACATCACCTAATTGCTTATAAACTTGCGCAAGGCTTGATGCACCTAAACGGTTTTGACCCGCACCTAAATCAAGTAAAATTAGGCTTGAATCACCTTTATCGGTGCGAAGTTGTGGTGTCACTGTTTTACGAATATCTTCAACACGGCCAAAGGCAGTAATGATCAATGATAATGGGGCAGTAACCGCTTTTTTCTCGCCGTTTTCTTCCCATTGCGTCTTCATCGACATTGAATCTTTACCCACAGGGATTGTTAAGCCTAATGCAGGACATAACTCTTCACCAATGGCTTTTACCGCTTCATATAAACCTGCATCTTCACCTGGATGGCCTGCAGCAGACATCCAGTTAGCCGATAATTTAATGTTGTTTAAACAACCAATATCAGCACCCGCAATGTTTGTTAATGACTCAGCGACTGCCAATCTGGCTGATGCACCAAAGTTTAATAATGCCGCAGGTGTACGCTCACCTAGCGACATTGCTTCGCCATGATAAGTATCAAATGCAGCAGCTGTCACCGCACAATCGGCAACAGGCACTTGCCAAGGGCCAACCATTTGGTCGCGCGATACTAAACCCGTAACACTACGGTCACCAATGGTGATTAAGAAGGTTTTTTCAGCAATCGTCGGTAAACGTAATAAACGTTTAGCAGCATCATCTAATGTAATGCCATCAAAATTAAGTGCTTGACCTTGCGCTTTTTGAGTCACCACATCACGATGCATTTTAGGTGCTTTACCTAATAAAACTTCTAGTGGTAAATCAACCGGATTGTTATCAAAATGGCTATCAGAAACCGTTAAATGGCGCTCTTCAGTCGCCTCACCAATCACAGCATATTGCGCGCGTTCACGCTTACAAATCGCTTCAAAACGAGCGAAATCTTCAGCTGCAACCGCTAATACGTAACGCTCTTGTGATTCATTACACCAAATTTCGTGTGGTGCCATGCCTGGCTCATCGTTTGGCACATTGCGTAATTCGAATTTACCACCACGGCCACCATCATTCACTAATTCAGGGAATGCATTTGAAATACCGCCAGCACCCACATCATGAATAAACGCAATTGGATTTGCATCACCTAACTGCCAACATTTATCGATCACTTCTTGGCAACGACGTTCCATTTCTGGGTTTTCACGTTGTACAGAGGCAAAATCAAGGTCTTCATTTGATTGACCTGAAGCCATACTAGACGCAGCACCACCGCCTAAACCGATGTTCATTGCCGGGCCGCCTAATACAATTAACTTAGCGCCGACTGGAATTTCACCTTTTTGTACATGATCGGTACGAATATTCCCTAAACCACCGGCAAGCATAATTGGCTTGTGGTAACCACGAACTTCAATACCGTTATGACTGTTTACTTGCTCTTCGTAAGTACGGAAATAACCTAATAAATTTGGACGACCAAACTCATTGTTAAATGCAGCACCACCTAATGGGCCATCAATCATAATGTCTAAGGCGTTAACAATACGCGCTGGTTTACCAAAATTGCTTTCCCATGGTTGTTCAAACCCTGGAATACGTAAGTTAGAAACGGTAAAGCCTACTAAGCCTGCTTTTGGTTTTGAACCACGACCCGTAGCACCTTCATCACGAATTTCACCACCAGAACCGGTTGAAGCACCTGAAAACGGTGCAATTGCTGTTGGATGGTTATGCGTTTCAACTTTCATCAAAATTTCAATATTTTCTTGATGATAAGAATATTCACCGACCGCATTTGGGAAGAAACGACCCGCAAACGAGCCTTTCATTACTGCAGCATTGTCTTTATACGCTGACAATACGTTGGTGGTGTTTACTTCATAGGTATTTTTAATCATTTTGAACAATGATTTCGGCTGTTTAACACCGTCAATTGTCCAATCAGAATTAAAGATTTTATGACGACAATGCTCAGAGTTCGCTTGAGCAAACATAAATAATTCGATGTCGTTCGGGTTACGACCTAACTTTTGGAAGTTTTCAACTAAATAATCAATTTCATCTTCAGCTAAAGCAAAACCTTGCTCAATGTTAGCTTGTACTAACGCATCACGACCACCACCTAAAATGTCCACTGATGACATTGGGCGAGGCTCTTCAACTTTAAAAAGCGCAGCAGCCGCTTCAAGCGAGCTGTGAGTTGCTTCAGTCATGCGGTCATGCACTAATTTAGCTACTTCAGCTAATTGTTCTGCCGTTAAAGAACCTTCAACGTAGTAGGCTACGCCACGTTCAACACGATGAACTTGGCTTAAACCACAATTTTTTGCGATATCCGTTGCTTTTGAAGCCCAAGGAGAAATAGTACCTGGACGTGGTGTAACTAAAATTAACGTTCCTGCAGGCGTGTGCTCAACCGCAGTTGGCCCATAAGTTAATAGTTTTTTCAGTTTATCAAGTTCTGCCGCTTTTAAATCAGCAGTAAGATCAGCAAAATGCATAAACTCGGCATAAACATTTGTGACAGCTAAATTTGCATCAGCACAGCTTTTTAAGATCTTTTGAATTCTAAAATCAGAGAGTGCTGGAGCACCACGTAGGATCAACATAGGTATTTTCATCCGGGGTTAGGAGTGAACGATATATCAATAAAGGCGGTATTATAGTGGAAATAAAACTTGGTTTTAACTCTAAAATCAAAAATTCGCCAAATTAAAAGCCAAAAGCAATGTTACGTTTAGATTTCTAGACTGCTTTACAGAACTAAACGTTTTATATTGTCGCGTGACCCTAACCTGAACATCTGTTATAAAATAAACAGATACCTTTATTTTAAGCTCACTATGCGAATTATTTTCTTGTTAATAAGTTGCTATTTTTTGCTTGCCTGTACTGAGCAAGAAAATGCCACACAACTACAAAAAATCGTACAACAAGAAAAGCTACGCGTAGGAATTCTTGTTGGGCAAAGTACCTATTATTTAGATAATGATGGTGAAGCTGGATTTGAATTCGAGCTAGCTTCTGCTTTTGCTGACTTTTTAGGGGTAAAACTCGAAGTTGTACCTTTTTTTAGTCGAGCTGATATATTTCCTCGTTTAAAAAATGGCAATATCGACATCATAGCTTCAGGACTCTCCCTCAATAAAGAACGAATTAAACAGTATCGTTTTGGTCCGCAGTATCGCACGATTAGCCAAAAACTTGTTTTTAAACAAGGAAACGAGCGCCCTCGAAACTTCTCTCAGCTTAAAGGCTCTTTAACTGTGCTATCTCAAAGCAGCCACGCTGAAAGTTTAAAACAAGCAAAGCTGCGCTTTGAAGAATTATCATGGCAAGAAACCGATGACATGGATGAAGCCGAGCTATTACAAATGATTTTGGATGGCACACTAGATTACACAATCGCTGATTCAAACAATTTAGCTTTATTTCGTCGCTATCATCCCGAATTAAGTATTGGCTTTTCAGTAACAAGAGAAGAGCCCGTTGCTTGGATGTTAGGTGACTCAAATGATGATTCGCTTTATGCCTTGATGATTGAGTTTTTTGGTTTAACAAAACAATCTGGCTTACTGCATGAGCTTGAAGAGAAATATTTCGGCCATGTCCGTCAATTTAACTACATCAATACGCTTTCATTTATTAATGCGGTAAAAACAACTCTACCAAAATACCAAGATTGGTTTATGGAGTATGCTAATGAGTTAGATTGGCGCTTGTTGGCCGCTTTGAGTTATCAAGAGTCAATGTGGGATCCCAAAGCGAAATCTCCTACAGGTGTCAGAGGGATCATGATGCTAACTTTACCAACTGCCAAACAAGTTGGTGTAACCAACAGGCTAGAACCAGAGCAAAATATAAAAGGTGGGGCACTGTATTTATCGCGTTTACTAAACCGAATTCCGCAAAGGGTTAGCTCACCTGACAGGCTTTGGCTTGCATTAGCCGCTTATAATGTTGGTTGGGGTCATGTGAATGACGCAAGAATTATTACAGAACAAGAAGGGGCGGATCCGGATAAATGGGCTGAAGTAAAAAAACGATTACCGCTTTTAATCAAAAAACGATACTATCGGCAAACACGCTATGGCTATGCTAGAGGTGACGTGGCAGTGACCTATGTTGACAACATTCGCCGCTATTATGATACTCTGGTTTGGTTAGATGAAAACAAAGATGAAGTAACTGAGTTTTCTGATAATCCCAGCAATGAACCAAGCACTATAAACTGATAAACATAACAATCTTAATTCAATTGTTACCATAAACATTTTAATTAGTTGTGAATTGTTTCTCCGCTCTCACACTTTTGGAGAAAAATTTTGAAAAGAAGAAACTTAAGAATCAAGAAACGCACATTAAACAAAAGTAATCCAAGAAGACGTATTTTAATCAAAGCACTACGTCGTAAAATTGCAATGCGCCGAAGAATCTTTGAAATGCTCGTAGATAATGATACCCCTATCGTAGTCGCCGAGCCTGTCGTTTAATCCTCAAGCGCACCCTGCTCTTTTCGTTTATTTGCTTGTTTTAATGCTTTGATCTCAGATCGCCTACGCTTAAAAAAAGCAGATAAACGCTGGCCACATTCTTGTGCTAACACCCCCTCAGTTACTTCAAGTTGATGATTAAACTGAGGGTGTTGAACAATGTTCATCACCGATTTCACCGCGCCAGTCTTTAAATCATCTGCCCCATATACCACTCGCTTCATTCGGCTATGTACCAAAGCACCTGCACACATAGCACAGGGCTCAAGCGTGACATAAAGCGTACAGTCAATCATGCGATAATTTTGTAATGCGACCCCTGCATTTCTAATCGCCAACATTTCTGCATGAGCTGAAGGGTCATGACTAATAATCGAGCGATTCCAACCTTCAGCGATAATCTCATCTTGATAAACCACAATAGCACCAACGGGAATTTCTCCCTCAGCTTCTGCTTTATCTGCGCGCAACAACGCTTGTTGCATCCAATATTCATCTGTCTTCATTCGTTGTTAAGTGCATTTATATTCAAAACTATCGGATTATACCCTCTCTCGAAGGTAAAAAATAATCTAGTATTACAAACAATAGAGCATTATTGAGTGAAATAGTGCCAAGTAATAGCACTTAAGCCCCCCTTTACGCTATAATTCGGCGCTTTTTGTTTTAGCTAATCAATGTAGATAAATCATGAAATTTCCAGGACGCCGTAGGCACAAACATTATTTTCCTGTTGAGGCGAAAGATCCTCTCAGTAATCAATTTCAGCAACATACTAAGCTGCAAAATAACTATATCGTCGGAATAGACCAAATCGTCGTTGATATAGAAGCAAAAGTTGATAATAACTTTTTAACGCAATTTGGCCTCAAACGCGGGATGTCTCAAGTTATTGACGATGAAACAACTCACGCGCTGTACGAACATCTCAAAAACAACAAAATGGTTGATTATGAGTTTGCAGGCGGCACAATTGGTAATACCATGCACAATTATTCTGTTTTAGCAGATGATCGTTCAGTTTTACTGGGTGTAATGAGTGAGAACATTAAAATTGGTAGTTATGCCTATCGCTTTTTAAGCAATACCTCAAGCCGTGTTGATTTGGAATACTTACAACCCGTTGATGGCCCTATTGGCCGTTGCTTTACACTTATTGATGAGTCAGGCGAACGCACCTTTGCGATTAGTCCTGGGCTGATGAACAGATTACGTCCTGAATCAATTTCAGAGCAATTAATTACAGAATCTTCAGCCTTAGTGATCAGTGCGTACTTAATGCGTACAGAAGCCTGCGATACAATGACTCAAGCAGCACTCAAAGCAGTTGAGTACGCCAATGCAGCAAATGTTCCTGTCGTGCTAACACTTGGTACTAAATTTTTAATCGAACAAGATCCAACTTGGTGGCAAGAATTTGTTAAGAACCATGTTGATATTCTTGCCATGAATGAAGAAGAAGGTCTAGCGATAACCGGATTTGAAGATCCGCTTCTCGCCACTGAAAAAGCGCTTGATTGGGTTGACTTAGTCATTTGCACTGCTGGTGAAAAAGGCATGTTTTTAGGCGGCTATATCGATGAAAAATGGAAACGTGCGACTACACACATGTTAATGCCAGGTGCAATTCCAGATTTTAATCGTTATGAATATTCTCGCGGTATGCGCTTTCAAGACTGTGAAAAGCCGGTAAAAATCTATTCACATACAGCTCCTTATATGGGTGGACCTGACAGTATTAAAAACACAAATGGTGCTGGTGATGCTGCTCTTGCAGCTGTTTTACATGATTTGAGCGCGAATGTGTATCATCATATTCATGTACCAAACTCAAGCAAACATAAACTCAATGCACTCACTTACTCATCGCTTTCACAGATAAGTAAATATGCAAATCGGGTCAGTTATGAGGTGCTAGTTCAGCACTCCCCACGCCTAACCAAAGGTTTACCAGAACGCGAAGATAGTCTTCAGCAAGCATACTGGGATCATTAAGATAAAACCCCTGACGAGATTCAAGATTTTTATCTGTACCTGTTTAATTAAATCACCAAATACAAAAAGCCTCTGATTTATCGGTGGCTTTCTTTTTATATGTTTATCGCCCACCTAATAACAATGTTTCATCTGCTTTTTTAAATAAAAACATACAATGTAATTTAAAAATGTAACTTAACTCTGATAATTTAAAACGCACATAGCAAAAAACCCGCTGCATTGCTGCAACGGGTTTCTCTTATTAGGAGCCTGGCGATGTCCTACTCTCACATGGGTAACCCCACACTACCATCGGCGCTGTTTCGTTTCACTACTGAGTTCGGAATGGGATCAGGTGGGTCCAAAACGCTATTGTCACCAAGCAAAATTTGGTTCGTTAATCACGCTCGCAATTAACTAAAATTCGGAAGGCTGATATTCAATTCGTCTACTTCAGTGCTATCTAACTTCTTGCTATTCATCAGTGCTTCATACAAACCACTTTGGCGTTGTATGGTTAAGCCTCACGGGTAATTAGTATTGGTTAGCTTAACGCCTCACAGCGCTTCCACACCCAACCTATCAACGTTGTAGTCTCCAACGGCCCTTCAGAGAGCTTATAGCTCTAGTGAGAACTCATCTCGAGGCTCGCTTCGCGCTTAGATGCTTTCAGCGCTTATCGATTCCGAACGTAGCTACCGGGCAGTGCCATTGGCATGACAACCCGAACACCAGCGGTTCGTTCACTCCGGTCCTCTCGTACTAGGAGCAACCCCTCTCAATTCTCAAACGCCCACGGCAGATAGGGACCGAACTGTCTCACGACGTTCTAAACCCAGCTCGCGTACCACTTTAAATGGCGAACAGCCATACCCTTGGGACCGACTTCAGCCCCAGGATGTGATGAGCCGACATCGAGGTGCCAAACACCGCCGTCGATATGAACTCTTGGGCGGTATCAGCCTGTTATCCCCGGAGTACCTTTTATCCGTTGAGCGATGGCCCTTCCATTCAGAACCACCGGATCACTATGACCTACTTTCGTACCTGCTCGACTTGTCCGTCTCGCAGTTAAGCTTGCTTCTACCATTACACTAACCGTACGATGTCCGACCGTACTTAGCAAACCTTCGTGCTCCTCCGTTACTCTTTAGGAGGAGACCGCCCCAGTCAAACTACCCACCAGGCACTGTCCGCAATCCCGATTAGGGACCTACGTTAGAACATCAAAACTACAAGGGTGGTATTTCAAGGACGACTCCACAAGAACTAGCGTTCCTGCTTCTAAGTCTCCCACCTATCCTACACATGTAGGTTCAATGTTCAGTGCCAAGCTATAGTAAAGGTTCACGGGGTCTTTCCGTCTAGCCGCGGGTATACGGCATCTTCACCGCAAATTCAATTTCACTGAGTCTCGGGTGGAGACAGCGTGGCCATGATTACGCCATTCGTGCAGGTCGGAACTTACCCGACAAGGAATTTCGCTACCTTAGGACCGTTATAGTTACGGCCGCCGTTTACCGGGGCTTCGATCAAGAGCTTCGCGTTGCCGCTAACCCCATCAATTAACCTTCCGGCACCGGGCAGGCGTCACACCGTATACGTCATCTTGCGATTTTGCACAGTGCTGTGTTTTTAATAAACAGTTCCAGCCACCTGGTTACTGTGACTGCCAACAGCTCCGGGAGCAAGTCCCTTCACCGTCAGCAGCGTACCTTCTCCCGAAGTTACGGTACTATTTTGCCTAGTTCCTTCACCCGAGTTCTCTCAAGCGCCTTAGTATTCTCTACCTGACCACCTGTGTCGGTTTGGGGTACGATTCCACATGAACTGAAGCTTAGAGGATTTTCCTGGAAGTATGGCATCAACAACTTCACTACCGTAGTAGCTCGTCTCGTATCTCAGTCTTAAGGAAACCCGGATTTACCTAAGTCTCCAACCTACTTACTTTCACATGGACAACCAACGCCATGCCTGCCTAGCCTGCTCCGTCTCCCCATCGCATTCATGTCGAGTACGGGAATATTAACCCGTTTCCCATCGACTACGCGTTTCCGCCTCGCCTTAGGGGTCGACTCACCCTACCCTGATTAACATGGGATAGGAACCCTTGGTCTTCCGGCGTGGGAGTTTTTCACTCCCATTATCGTTACTTATGTCAGCATTCGCACTTCTGATACCTCCAGCAACCCTCTCGAATCACCTTCAACGGCTTACAGAACGCTCCCCTACCCCGCATACAAAGTACGCAGGCGCATCTTCGGTGGTATGTTTAGCCCCGTTACATCTTCCGCGCAGACCGACTCGACCAGTGAGCTATTACGCTTTCTTTAAAGGATGGCTGCTTCTAAGCCAACCTCCTGGCTGTCTGGGCCTTTCCACATCGTTTCCCACTTAACATACACTTTGGGACCTTAGATGGCGCTCTGGGTTGTTTCCCTCTTCACGACGGACGTTAGCACCCGCCGTGTGTCTCCCGGATAGTACTTTACGGTATTCGGAGTTTGCAAAGGGTTGGTAAGTCGGGATGACCCCCTAGCCTTAACAGTGCTCTACCCCCGTAAGTATTCGTCCGAGGCTCTACCTAAATAGATTTCGGGGAGAACCAGCTATCTCCCGGTTTGATTAGCCTTTCACTCCTAGCCACAAGTCATCCCCTAACTTTTCAACGTTAGTGGGTTCGGTCCTCCAGTTGATGTTACTCAACCTTCAACCTGCCCATGGCTAGATCACCGGGTTTCGGGTCTATACCTTGCAACTATACGCCCAGTTAAGACTCGGTTTCCCTACGGCTCCCCTAATTGGTTAACCTCGCTACAAAATATAAGTCGCTGACCCATTATACAAAAGGTACGCAGTCACACCACGAAGGTGCTCCTACTGCTTGTACGTACACGGTTTCAGGTTCTATTTCACTCCCCTCACAGGGGTTCTTTTCGCCTTTCCCTCACGGTACTGGTTCACTATCGGTCAGTTGGGAGTATTTAGCCTTGGAGGATGGTCCCCCCATATTCAGTCAAGATAACACGTGTCCCGACCTACTCGATTTCATTTACTATAGATTTTCATGTACGGGGCTATCACCCTGTGCCGCTGTCCTTTCCAGAACATTCCACTAATCACAAATAAACTTAAGGGCTGCTCCGGTTTCGCTCGCCGCTACTTCCGGAATCTCGGTTGATTTCTTTTCCTACGGGTACTTAGATGTTTCAGTTCTCCGCGTTCGCCTCATATGGCTATGTATTCACCATATGATACCTATAAATAGGTGGGTTTCCCCATTCGGAAATCCTAGTCTCAAGCGCTTTTTACTAGCTTGACTAGGCTTATCGCAAGTTAATACGTCCTTCATCGCCTCCAACTGCCAAGGCATCCACCGTGTACGCTTAGTCACTTAACCATACAACCCAAAATAGTTTGAGTTATACATAAAGGACTGATTTAAACTTCGCCAGAAGTTAAATATTGAATACTAAAGTAGACACCAATCACATCTTTCGATGCAAATGGCATAATTTTACTTTTGAAAACTCTTTCAAATCTTTCGATTCAAAGAATTTTTTCTATCAGCTTTCCAAATTTTTAAAGAGCAATATTAATTAAACAGCCTAAGCCATTTAACTAACAATCATCTGTGTGGACACTACGAACAAATCAGTTCTAAATCGTGATAAGGAGGTGATCCAGCCCCAGGTTCCCCTAGGGCTACCTTGTTACGACTTCACCCCAGTCATGAATCACACCGTGGTAACCGCCCTCCCGAAGGTTAAGCTAGCTACTTCTGGTGCAACCCACTCCCATGGTGTGACGGGCGGTGTGTACAAGGCCCGGGAACGTATTCACCGCAACATTCTGATTTGCGATTACTAGCGATTCCGACTTCATGGAGTCGAGTTGCAGACTCCAATCCGGACTACGACGAGCTTTAAGGGATTCGCTCACTGTCGCCAGCTTGCTGCCCTCTGTACTCGCCATTGTAGCACGTGTGTAGCCCTACACGTAAGGGCCATGATGACTTGACGTCGTCCCCACCTTCCTCCGGTTTATCACCGGCAGTCTCCTTAGAGTTCCCGACATTACTCGCTGGCAACTAAGGATAGGGGTTGCGCTCGTTGCGGGACTTAACCCAACATCTCACAACACGAGCTGACGACAGCCATGCAGCACCTGTCTCAGAGTTCCCGAAGGCACAAAGCTATCTCTAGCGATTTCTCTGGATGTCAAGTGTAGGTAAGGTTCTTCGCGTTGCATCGAATTAAACCACATGCTCCACCGCTTGTGCGGGCCCCCGTCAATTCATTTGAGTTTTAACCTTGCGGCCGTACTCCCCAGGCGGTCTACTTAATGCGTTAGCTTTGAAAAAGTTGTCCGAGGACCCCAGCTTCTAGTAGACATCGTTTACGGCGTGGACTACCAGGGTATCTAATCCTGTTTGCTCCCCACGCTTTCGTACATGAGCGTCAGTGTTGACCCAGGTGGCTGCCTTCGCCATCGGTATTCCTTCAGATCTCTACGCATTTCACCGCTACACCTGAAATTCTACCACCCTCTATCACACTCTAGTTGACCAGTTCGAAATGCAGTTCCCAGGTTGAGCCCGGGGCTTTCACATCTCGCTTAATCAACCGCCTGCGTACGCTTTACGCCCAGTAATTCCGATTAACGCTCGCACCCTCCGTATTACCGCGGCTGCTGGCACGGAGTTAGCCGGTGCTTCTTCTGTCAGTAACGTCACAGATATGCTCTATTAAAACACACCCTTTCCTCCTGACTGAAAGTGCTTTACAACCCGAAGGCCTTCTTCACACACGCGGCATGGCTGCATCAGGCTTTCGCCCATTGTGCAATATTCCCCACTGCTGCCTCCCGTAGGAGTCTGGACCGTGTCTCAGTTCCAGTGTGGCTGATCATCCTCTCAAACCAGCTAGGGATCGTCGCCTTGGTGAGCCATTACCTCACCAACTAGCTAATCCCACTTGGGCCAATCTTTAGGCGTGAGGCCCGAAGGTCCCCCACTTTGGTCCGTAGACATCATGCGGTATTAGCAGTCGTTTCCAACTGTTGTCCCCCACCTAAAGGCATGTTCCCAAGCATTACTCACCCGTCCGCCGCTCGCCACCTCAGGAGTAAACTCCCTTGTGCTGCCGCTCGACTTGCATGTGTTAGGCCTGCCGCCAGCGTTCAATCTGAGCCATGATCAAACTCTTCAATTAAAAGTTTTTTTGAACCTTGCGGTTCAGCTCAATGAATTCTGATTTTCGTTTCCACTTTAAAAAAGTGAAATCAAATTGACTGTATAGCCACTCATTCATTATTGAGACTCTAAATTTTTTGCTTCGCTACCGAAGTAACTAAGCTGTTAGAACTCAACCTGTACGAGTGCCCACACAGATGATTGCTTAAATTGTTAAAGAACGTTGCAGCGTCAACTCTAGGAGCTTGCTGCGAAGTGGAGCGCTATAATAAACGTTTCACTTTTCAAGTCAACACTTAATTTGAAATTTCTTTCAAAACCAAACTAAGTTTTATGTAACTCTGTGAGTCGACTCTTGCCTCGCTAAGCGTTGCTGTCTGCCGTCTCAGTGGGGTCGCATTATAGGGCGGCGAACTTTTTTGGCAAGCGTTTTTTTGCATAAATTTACGATTTATTTCACTTAGTTAGCCATACAGACTTAACACCACCTTACCCTCAACTTACTCACAAAAAGCTGTGGATAAGTTATATATCTAGATACACCGATTAGCTCTGAGCTTTAATTATCTGGATTTTGAGAAACACAATCCTTGCTTTAAAAGGATAGCCACAACAATAAATAGAAGTATTTGGGTGCTTTGAACAGATGGCATTATTTATTGAAGTTATATAAAGAAGGACTTGTATAAAAGCAGTGCTTTTATACAAGTTTTAGATACAAACTCGCACCCCAAACAACTAAGACAACTAATAAAGATAACGTGACCGCTGCCGAGCCCATATCTTTTGCTCGCCCAGATAAAACATGACGCTCTGTTCCTACGCGATCGGTTAATGCTTCAATCGCTGAATTTAGCATTTCAACAAGAAGCACTAAAATAAGCACGCTTACCAATCCAGCCCAATGGAGTAGATTTTGCGCTAACCAAAATGATGCAGGAAACATAACAAGTGCCAAACCTAATTCTTGACGAAATGCGGCCTCCTCTTTTATTGCAGCTTTAAAACCTAAATACGAGCAATAGGTCGCTTTAAAAACACGCTGTAAACCTCCGCCATTTGGTTTATTAACTTCACTCATTTAAATACTCTCACTCGAAATTAAAAACCCTGCAGCTGCAGGGTTCATTATTATGCTACGCCGTATTGCTCTCGATAGGCTTTTACCGCAGCTAAATGGTTATCCATTGTGCCTTGTTGCTCTAGGTATAAAATTAGGTCTGCTAATTTCACAATCGAAATAACCTGAGTTCCGAAGTCTCGTTCGACTTCTTGGATTGCTGAAAGTTCAGCTTTACCCTTTTCTTGGCGATCAAGTGCTATTAATACACCCGATAACTCAGCTCCGCTTGCTTGAATGATTTCCATTGATTCACGAATAGCAGTACCTGCGGTTATCACATCATCAACGAGCATGATTTTACCAACCAACGCAGAGCCAACTAACGAACCACCTTCACCATGTGTTTTAGCTTCTTTACGATTAAAACAATAAGGCACATCTTTATTATGATGATCAGCTAATGCAACAGCCGTAGTGGTCGCAATTGGGATACCTTTATAAGCAGGGCCAAACAACACATCATAATCAATACCCGCGTCTTCTAATGCAGCTGCATAAAAGCGACCTAAGCGAGCAAGATCACGGCCAGTATTAAATAAACCAGCATTAAAAAAATACGGGCTTGTTCTGCCTGATTTTAAAGTGAACTCACCAAACTTTAAAACCTGCTTTTCAAGGGCAAATTCAATAAACTCGATTTGATAATCTTTCATTTTAAACCTTTTAATTACGCTAATGTTTGCTTTTGGATATCAATAATTTCACGGATCGAATGCTTAGCTAAAGTAAGTAATTGATCTAACTCTTCAAACGAGAATGGCTCAGCTTCTGCTGTACCTTGCACTTCAATAAGTTTGCCCGTTTCAGTCATGATCACATTCATATCTGTTTCAGCGGCTGAATCTTCAATATATTCTAAATCTGTGATTGGCTCACCTTTATAGATCCCCACTGAAATTGCGGCAATCATATATTTTAATGGATTAGTATTGATCATACCTTTAGCACGCATATGAGTCAGCGCATCAACTAATGCTACACAAGCACCGCTAATAGAAGCAGTACGAGTACCACCGTCAGCCTGAATAACATCACAATCAATAGTAATTGTGTTTTCACCTAACGCTTTTAAATCAACCGCTGCACGCAAAGAACGAGCGATTAAACGCTGGATTTCCATAGTGCGACCACTTTGTTTGCCACGGGCCGCTTCACGATCACAACGAGTATGCGTCGAACGAGGTAACATACCATATTCAGCAGTAATCCAACCTTTGCCTTGACCTTTCATAAAACGAGGCACACCAGCTTCAACAGTTGCGGTACATAAAACTTTGGTATTGCCAAATTCAACTAAAACAGACCCTTCTGCATGAAGAGTATAATTTCTAGTAAAGGTAACAGGTCGAATCTGGTTTAGTGTTCTTTCACTTGGACGCATCGTCTTTTCTCTAATCGATAAATTTGCCACATTATAGAATGTTTGACCGCCAACACGCCATTACCAATTTAAAAACTTTATAGACCCCCGCCCAGCAAACAAAATTAGTACTAGAGCTCATAATATCTTTCGTTATAATGGATAGAACTTAAATTTAAGCAACAACCTGCAATTAAAAGGGAATCATTTCATGATCCACAGCATGACAGCATACGCTCGCCAGGAACAAAAAGGTGATTGGGGTACAGGCACTTGGGAAATTCGCTCTGTAAACCAACGCTATTTAGAAACCTTTATTCGCGCCCCTGAGCAATTTCGTGGCATGGAACCTGTCATTCGCGATCGTTTGCGCAATAACCTTCAACGCGGCAAAGTCGAAGTTTTCCTAAAATTTACAGCCAACCCAGCGCATGTTGGCGAAATAACCATTAACGAATCCCTTGCAAACCAATTAGTAAACAGTGCAAAATGGGTACAAAATTTAAGTCAGGGTGAAATCAACCCTGTAGACATACTCCGCTGGCCAGGAGTCATGGAAGCGCAAGAAATTGATATGGATTCAGTGCAAGCCGAATTACTTGCTGCACTTGATAGAACAATTATCGACTTTTTAGAAGCTCGCGCAGCAGAAGGCGCAAACCTACAAGAAATGATCGAAAGCCGCCTAAACGCAATCACAGAGCAAGTTGATATTGTTGAGCAGCACATGCCACAAGTAAAAATTTGGCAGCGCGAACGTTTAAGCCAAAAACTCGAAGAACTCAAAACTGACATTGACGAAAGCCGCCTAGAGCAAGAACTCATTTATTTAGCACAAAAACAAGATGTAGCCGAAGAACTCGATCGCTTAAAATCACACGTCAAAGAAACTCGTAAAATGCTTAAAAAAGGCGGAGCATGTGGCCGTCGTTTAGATTTCATGATGCAAGAATTCAATCGCGAAGCTAATACTTTAGCTTCTAAATCAATCAACAGCGACATCACCAATGCTGCCGTCGAACTCAAAGTACTCATTGAGCAAATGCGCGAGCAGATCCAAAACATAGAATAGCGTTTCCTGACAGGGCTTGCCGTTCATAACCGATTAATTAACCTAGCTTTTGCTAGGTTTTTTGTTTTACACCGTTCATAATAGTTACCTATTGTTTGCGTTCAAGTGGTTACCAAAGTGGTTACCAAAACGCTTGGTAACCACTTGATGCAATTTTTGGTAACCACTTTGGCTGTGAGTAAATGAACAATAAAGAGATAAAATCAAAAATTAAGAGCTGCAATACACTTAGGTTTAGTGTCGGTGATGGTTTGTATATAAAACCAAATACAAAGAAAGATGGCGGCGCTTGGGAAACACGATATAGCATTAATGGTAAACGCCGATTTATGACCTTAGAAGGCAGTAACTTTCCTGAAATGACATTAGCTGATGCAAAATTTCAAGCTGCCAAAATTACACAGCAAGTCAAAAATGGTATCGATCCACTTGCAGAGAGAGCTCGCAAGAATGAAGAGACCATTATTACTGTTGATGATTTGTTTAATGACTGGTTTGAAGGTGTAACAAAAAAACTAAAACACCCACACATTCAAGCGCGTTATTACAATAAAGAAATTAAACCTCAAATTGGCCAACTAAGAATTGAGGATGTAAATGCTCGTGATATTCGCTCGATAGTTCAAAAGGTGGTTGCCTCAGGCCGCCCTTCTATAGCCAATAAAACGCTATTGCAATGTAAACAGCTATTTAATCACGCCTGTAAGTTAGATATTACAAACTCTAACCCTGCGTTTGCATTTAATGACTCCGACGCTGGTGGTGCAGGACAAAATCGAACACGACATTTAAGCATTAATGAAATAGAGATTCTATTCAACGTTTTAAAACAGCGCTCTGATATTTTTACCCGAGACAACTATGTCGCTGTGGTGCTTTTACTCACGTTAGGCATTCGTAAAGGCGAGCTCATCGCTGCAAAGTGGCATGAATTTGATTTTATAAAAAACCTATGGCACCTGCCAAAAGAGCGCAGTAAAACAGGTGTAGGTATCACTATTCCTATTTCAGCTGACTTACTCCCATTTATTGAAGAATTAAAAGTAAGAGCATGCGGGTCTGAGTATTTATTTCCAGCCAGAAAAACAAGCCAACGAAGAGCTTATATCTCTGACGATACCCTTAACCATGCACTAGCCAAATTATTTGGTAAAAAAGTCGATAGCAATAAACAACCTTACCCTAATTTACTTGGTCAAGCAGGAATTGAGCATTTTGTAATTCATGACTTACGAAGAACATGCCGAAGTTTACTGGCACATTTAGGCACGCCTAATGATGTAGCTGAAAGATGCTTAAATCATAAAATCAAAGGCGTGATGGGGGTTTACAACCAATACGATTATTTAGATGAACGCAGAGAAGCGTTAAGAAAACTAGCACAACTTATTACCCCTTTAACAAACCATCATTAAGAAAATCACGGCAGAATTTTATGGATAAATATGACATTTTCCCTCAATGCATTAGACGTGAGTTAGAAAAAGCACAAAGCATTCCAGATTTAGAAATAGCCCGACAAAGCGGGGAGATTATGGAAGAAGTTCGCTCAAATGCAGAAACTATAAACGCTCTTGAAAAAAACGGCTTGCTTATAGCTGGGACTATTATTAATTCTATTAATAATTTACCACCACCTAAGTATGGGCTCGACCTGATTCTTTTAGATAGGCGAACAATCATAGATACAGCTACTAGTGTCGAGGAAATAAGTAGAATTCTCCCCGATACATCCCATCCTGATTACAATTATTGGCTTACTGAGTTACTCCACAAAATGTATACTCTTGGCACTAAAGTTCAAGCATATAATGATCTTGTTGAACATAAATACGCACTAGAAGCAACAGAGAAAAACACTAACGACCGTTCAAAAGCAGGAAAAACACCTCCTAATAACTTTATACCGTTTATTGAATTAATAAATGTGATGGTAAGCGACATCAAAAAAGATGAACTCATGGTGACAGCAAGCAGAGCAAATATAACGGAAGCTATTTATGAATTATTCCAACATAAAAATAAACCATCTTATAAGTCCATAAAAAAATATATCAATATTGCTTTTGGTAAGCCCGCTAAAAAGGGCAACAAACCACATTCAGTACCATCTCTTAAAAAAGTAACTCACTGGATAAATGAAAGATACATTGAAGAAGCAAATAAAATAAACAACGTAATATCATAAGGTTAATAAATTTAATAAACCCTGATCATGATCAGGGCTTATTCCCCCATTTAAACATAATTATTATCCCCATCAGACAATTACAAACAGGGGAAACCACCTTGAAAGAATTAACAACACCACCAGCACCATTTATTGATCGCTTAATCCGTGAAGATGAGCGAGCTAAAATCACCTCTATTTCAAGAACCACGGCATGGAAACTTGAGAAACAGGGCTACTTCCCAAAAAGGCGAAAACTTCACCCAAGTAGCGACCGAGTATGCTGGCTATTGAGCGAAATACTAGAGTTTGTGAGAACTCGTGAAATATTAAATCAAGGTGTTTCACAATGACAAAAACACCTTCAAATCACTTAGAACAATATATCGAAGATACACGTATTTTAAAAAAGCCGGATTTACAGCGGTTACTGGGGATTAGCCGCTCGACTTTGGGTCGCTGGATAAAAGACGGAATTTTCCCCCCACCCAAACAAATTATTAATGGCCGCTCTATGTGGGAGTTTCAAGACTATAAAAAGTGGCGAGATATACAACATAAGCAACTTGCAGGCTAATTACCTGCTTTTTTTTGCCTAGTAATGACACACATTGAGACAAAGTTGATCAAAAAAAGACACTTTGAACTTTTATAAAAAAATTACTAACCCTCTATTTTTACAAGCTTTAAGTAAAAGTTATGCCTTTATGAATAAGCGGATATTTAGAAATATAAGGTTTATGTAATTCGTTATCATGCAGTAAATTAAACAATGTCTTTTAAAATAACAAAATATAACTCTTTAATTTTTAAATATAAAAACCATAGCTATGAAATTTATAAACCCAAAAGCAAAGGTCAAAATCTTAAAGCGCTAAACAAATTATTTTATTTAGTAGAATCAATGCTCTCACTCTATTCAAAAGTGTGTGTAATACGAATCGATCTTCACCCAAATGAATTCAGTACAAACAATCAAACCTTTTGCCAATTCATTAAACAACAGCAAAAAAAGCTCAGTAAACAATATGGCTGCACAGTTGGTTATACCGTTACGAGAGAACAGCTAACATTGTTCTGGTCAACTCCAACCGGACACTTTTCTAAAAGAGATTTCAAAATCTATCGGTGACTGATCAGCATTTGCCGAATGCAGTCGTTCTACATTGTAATATTTCATATATTCCGCCACATCATCACGCATATGTTGACGAGTTGGCTGTGGTACTTTTAACAACCAGTCATGCTTTAAACTACCAAAAAATCGCTCTACAACAGCATTGTCCCAACATGCTCCCACATCACCCATACTTGCTCGACAGCCCAATTGTTTTAATAAACGTCGATAACCTTTACTGGTATATTGCGAACCTCTATCGCTATGAAACACCAAGCCTTTAGGTGGTTTGCGCAAGTTGTAAGCCTTTATAAATGCTTTCTCAACTAAGCTTCGCGTCATTCGCTTAGATATGTTCCAGCCGACGATTCTGCGAGAATACAAATCCATTACCACTGCGAGATACAGCCAACCTTCGCCTGTTTTAAGATAGCTCACATCACCTGCCCAAACTTGGTTTGGCCCCACAGGATTAAAATTCATATTAAGCAAATTGTCAGCCACACTCTCACTGTGCTTACGCTTTGTGGTGACCTTATAAGCCAGACGTTGCGTCACATGCAGCTTCAGTCGCGCCATTAACTTAATGGTGCGATAACGTGTGATACTAAACCCTTCTTTGCGTAGCGCTTTAGCTAACTCTCGACTACCTAGGCTGTTCCGACTGGCCTTGAATAATGCTTTAGCTCGACGAAACAATGCGAGTGTATCGGCAGTGATAAGCTCACCAGGACTTTTAAGCCAAACGTAATACGCTGATGTACTGACCTGCATCACTTTGCACGCCATCGAAGTAGGATATTTCGACACAAGAGTCTTGATAAATGAGTACCTTACTTCATTTCTTTCGCAAAGAAGGCGCTGGCCTTTTTTAGGATTTCACGCTCCATTAATAAGCGTTTATTCTCTTTGCGTAACAGCATAAGTTCGGTGCGTTCATCGACAGATAAGGTATCACCTTGTGCCTGCTTTTTGTGTTTAGAAACCCAGCTGTAAAGGATTTTATCTGTGATACCTAAAGAAGCGGCTGCTTGAACTATTGTGTAACCTTGCTCAAGCACCAAAGCCACTGCTTCTTGTTTAAAATCGTTTGGATACTGCTTATTTATTCGTTTAGTCATATTCACCTCAATAATGGCATTATATTCCTTTATTAAAGTGTCCTGCTAATTCAACCACAACATTTAATAAGTATAGAAAAGAAAATCAATTAGTTAAAAAAGGCAATCACCTTTTAACAATATACAGCAATAAGAAGATAATTGAAGGTGTCGGCATTGCAAAAGCAACTAATGCAGGAAAGCTCAAAGTAGGTCAGAAAATATTGTTAGATGTTTTTAGTTTTCCGGCCAGTAAATTCGAGTATATCGAAGCTAAAATTACAGCTATTTCAAAAGTGGAAACCCCCGAAGGATTCTATTTTGATTTCATTATAAATCCAGAACAGATTGATTCAAATATAAACCTAACCGAAAATTTGTCTGCAACAGCAAAAATTATTGTAAAAGATATGACTCTACTAGAAAAAATATCTCAGATGATTGTGTGGGGGCGTTAATCGTGCTATTTATAACCAGCCATAAAATAGGTTAAAAAACAGCCAATTAAGTTGAGCATAAAACAAGTTTACGACCTCCATTCGCAACAACTCATTGAGTCATTTAACTAGATAAAGGTTGGAGGTGTAGAATCAATGAACTTTAAATTCTTATTTCACTCGTTAAAAATACTTATAAACTCGTCTAAAGACATATAATCCAAAGCATCTAATTGACCATCGAAATATAAAAAACTCTTTCTAATTCTATGTTCGTGACCAATGTAAAAAACAACGGAGCCATCCATTTTATGTGCACTATCATTAAGGTAGTAACTATCCTTTGGATAGATATCTCCAACAGAATAAGGCAAAGGGTGGGTTTCGGAGTTTTTTAAAACCTTAGTAATTATAGCGTTTCCAAAACCATTTTCTGATTCCTCATACTTGGTTACAAAAACATGTGAGGCCAAAGTAATTTTTTCATTTAAATCAGCTTTATCAAAGGAATAAATATTAGGTGTTTGCATAAGTTTGTTTAAATTATCCTCAATAGCGTCATGATCAATTGAATTTAAAGCAACTAATTTTTCAAAAATTAGTAAAGAAACCATAAAGCCCGATCCAAAGACTAAACCCTTTATAAATAATTTAAACATCCTTCACCTTTATAAATTGAACTATAGTACAGATTTTTTATACATTCATGACCAAATATTGAGCAGTTTTGAGGCTGAGTTTCACAAGTTTAACTTTTGTTAAGTCGTTTTTACAGATAAATACTTTTCGCCAATGAACTTAATAATAATTAGTTGATAATATGTTTACAGTAATAAAAATATCAACTTGTTTTTCAAATAACAGAAGTAATAATTTTGAGAACGGAACTTTACCTTTAAATGATGTAAGCATCTAGGCAAAGGCACATACCTTTCACTGATCTGCAATGATTAAACAGAGCCCTTTAATAATGGAATATAATCCAATATTGAGGTGTTAAATGACAAAACGAACAAACAGAAGTTACACAGCAGAATTTAAACAAGAAGCTGTGGCATTAGTAACCGAGCAAGGTTATAGCGTACCAAAGGCAGCTGCGTCTTTAGGTATCACAGATAAATTACTTTATAACTGGAAAGCCAAGGTTGAAATTGAGCAATCTGGAGCCAGTTTAAATGCAGATGAACGGGCTGAGCTGTTAATACTACGCAAGGAAAATAAAGAACTAAGGATGGAAAAAGAGATATTAAAAAAGGCCAGCGCCCTCCTGCTAAAGGAAACCAAGTAACGTTTAAAACGATTAAGCTACAATCTTCGCTATTTCCTGTGGTTAAGCTTTGCAAAGTGATGAAAGTAAGCCGCAGTGCTTATTATGCTTGGCTCAAGTGGCCAGCAAAGGTCATTACTGTAGAGCAGCTTAATTTAAATCGAAAGGCCAAGTATTTCTTCGAGAAAAGCAGAAATAGCTTAGGCTATCGAGAGCTTAGAAAGAAGTTACGCAGTGAGGGCTTTAACGTCAGTGATTATGGCGTTCAGAAATTAATGGCAACACTTGGTTTAGTTGTTACTCAACGAGTGGCTTACAAGGTAACAACCAAGCGCAAACATAGTGATGCGGTTGCTGACAATCTGTTGAATCAGAACTTTAACCCTGTTGCGCGAAATCAGGTGTGGGCTGGTGATGTGACATACTTAAGAACTGGCGAAGGTTGGATGTATCTAGCCATTGTCATGGATTTATATTCTCGCCGTATTGTTGGCTGGCATATTGATAAACGGATGACTGATTTGGTGAACAGAGCCATGATGAAAGCTTATAACTTACGCCAGCCACCAAAAGGCTTAGTATTTCACAGCGATAGAGGCTCACAATATACCAGCAAGCATTATCTAAACTGTTAGCAAACTATGGCATGAGAGCAAGCATGGGCGATGTCGGTGCGCGTTGGGATAATGCAGTTGTTGAACGATTCTTCGGCAGCTTAAAACATGATTGGTTGCTGAAAGTACCACAGCCAACTCGTGAGCATATGAGAAATGATGTGACAGCGTATATGCGTTATTACAACTTAGAACGGCTTCATACGACTAACGATGATCTGTCGCCAGTAGAGTATGAGCAAAGTTCCTTAAGAAAAGTGTCCTGATTTAGGGAATTGCATGAAGGCTAAATCCTTTTATCATGCTATAGAAATAATTACCCCCTCGCAGGGCGCTGTGCTTACGGGTCGCGGGAGGGGTGTTGTTATATTAAACTATAGGGATTCAGCTATAAAATCACAACCTATTTTTATAATCTTAAAGACATTCCTCAATATAGTTGTAGTAGAATGAGCGATGGGCTAAAACCCTAGCCATGGCCATAATCAAAACTCATTCGTTAAACAGCTGGTGGATGGCAAGGTCTGTTTAGATCTTTGAAGCCTTAATGAATTCACTTTAGCAAACAACTGGTTACTAAAGTGGTTACCAAAACAGATGAACCACCGAGAATAACAAGCTAACTAACTAATAAATAAAAAGTTTAAATAGATAACCAACATTCAGATCCAAAATATCGAATAAAAAATAAATCTGCTTTACCTCGCCATAAAGCCCTTGATTAACAAAAAAGGGCTTTAGGTTCTTCTTATAACAATACACGCTGTTTGCTTGTATAGATTGATGGGCAAAAGTCATTGGGAATTATTACAAAACACCAAGCAGCTGTTCGCTCAAAAATAACTCATAAAAACAATAAGCCTAGTATGCGCTTTTATTTAGGCTTTAGTGTTTTGGCGATTTGTTTTTTAGCTGTTTATTTCGATTTCGATTGGCAAGCTAGCGCGGTGAGCTATTACTATATAGCGATGAGCTTGATGACCTTTTTTATTTATGGGTTTGATAAAGTTAAAGCAAAAAGAGGGTATTGGCGTATTTCAGAGCGCTCGTTGCATATACTCTCATTGCTTGGTGGGTGGCCTGGCGCTGCGATGGCGCAGGCTGTGCTGCGGCACAAATCAGCCAAAACAGCTTTTTTACGCTTGTTTTGGATCACGGTTGTCGCAAATGTCGCCCTTATAACGTGGCTGCGCATTGCTTATACACACTATTACCCCAACTAAAACAATGACATCATTCAGCCCTAATTGTGTTGAAATAAAGTATCTTACACTTACCCTGTAGCATTTTGTAAAAAGGCGTATTACACAACCTTGTAAATATTCTGACTGTGGAAAGTTATCTGATTTTGTCTGGCCTGAACACAGTTATTATTTACAAGCTCACCGATATAAAGCGAAACAACTTTTACGGTAGCTTTAGGGTATTTTTCAGTAAGCATTACAGTCAGTACTTTTTTAAAATCGCTTGTTTTTTGCCCATATAATGATTTTTACTAGTCACTTTATAAAGCAAATAAATTAACATCCCCCCATTATGCACAAAATATAAAGTACAATTAAAATAGCCATAAAATAAAGCTAATAATGCTAGCGACTGCTTTAAAATTATACCTATAATGATGTGATATATGATTGATGTATGTGGATTAAATTGAAGTTAATTTTAATACTCTCTACCATGCTACCTCTGCTTTACTCAACGGCTGCTACCGCTCAGGCTAAGTCTCATTATCACTTTGCTTCTATTGAATATTTAATAGAACAAGAGGTTGGTAAAATTGTTTTAACACAAATTTATCAGCAACTCGACCTCAGCATAGCTATCACTCCTTTACCGGCAAATCGCGCCCAATATAAAGCAAACAACGGCACACTCGATGGTGAAATCATGCGTATTTGGAGCTACGGCGATGAAAACCCCGATGTAATACGAGTGCCGACCCCGTATTATTATTTAGAAACAATGCCTTTTGTACGCGCCAATAGTGATATCGAAATTAATCAACAGGCTGAATTAAAAAAATACCGCATTGGTAGAGTACGAGGTGTCAAACACACCAATAATATCACCCAAAATTTAACCGGGGTTTATGACTTTAATAGCACTAAATTGATGTTTGAGTTATTAGAGCAAAACAAAATAGACATTGGCTTAACCAATACATTTGATGGCGAAATCATCATTAAAAGCGCAGGGTTTAACAACATCAAACCAATGAAAAATCCATTAGTAGCACTACCGCTTTATCATTATATTCATAAAAAAGATGCCAGACTGGTTCCCATTATTGATCAGCATATTCGCCACTTAACCAAAACAGGTGAACTAAACAGCTTGATAAAACACGCTGAAAGCTATGTAATTGAGCAAAAAATGGCAGTGTCACGCATTACAAGGGCTAAAAATGAAGCCTCATATCCAAACCTTAATTCAGTTATTAACCAATAAAGAATTTAAAGCGTTACTCACGCATTATCTAAAATCGAATGAGCAAGATAAAATCGACATGCTGGCTTTTGTTTATCAACAAAGTCAAAAATCTTTGAGTGTATTTGAGTTTTATCAGCAAATTGCGACTAAATTTATCGAAGGTGCGGGTTTACCCGAAGCTTTAATTATGCAAATCAACACAAGTGATGCGCTCAGTTTTTTCACCCCTGCATTACAACTTAATGCTCACTTTACCCAGCGTAATTATTTACAGCGTAATGTACTGCATTATTTATTTGCCAGCCAAAAACCTCCTTTTAATTATTTGCGTTCAATGTTGTTATTTGAATCAAACGAAGCCCTAAGCCACGCTTTAATTGCCAGAGATTGTAAAAACCTCACACCCATTGAAGTGTACTTGAGGGTTAACAGTCAATTTGACGCTCTAGCAGCCCATGAGTTAAGTGCGTTATTCGGATTAATGGAAGCCGAGCAAACACTTCAAGCCATTCAACCAGACAATATAAACAGCACACTGACTCAAGTGTTCAAAAACTTACAGCAGCAAGCTTTGCCGATTAACGAACATGTTCAGCGCTTGGGTTTAATCGCTGCATATTATGGTAAAACAGCTAGCGAAATCGCTCGCTTATGCCGCCCATAACACACTCTTTTTGATCGTTTCAAAAAATCTATTGAACAATACTTAGGTCATCAATGTGTACAAACTATAAAACTCTAAAACCACAACCCATTAAGTTCCACTAGCCATTTGAATTAAACAAATGTAACGTTTGCTGCAATTAAATAGGCCAAATAGGTAAAAAAGCGTTATGTCGCATCTTATTGCCAAACTAAATCAGTATGGAGGAATTGAAATTTCTGGGCGCGATCTACCCAGCGATGCCACCATGTTTGCCAACCAGCTGAGTCAATCACAAGATTACTGGCAACAAAATGGCTGCAAGGTAATTTGGCTGACCATTTTTAATAATGACGCCCATTTATTACCCGAAGCCTACAAAGCTGGTTTTACCAACCACCACTGCACGACAAACCATATCACTTTGACCAAACGCCTAGAAGAAAACGCCCTGATCCCTAATTTTGCTCATCATACAATTGGGGTTGGCGGTTTAGTCATAAACGATAAAAATCAACTTCTTACCATACGAGAGCGCGACCATATAATTAGCCACCCTCATAACTGGAAATTTCCAGGTGGCATGCTCGACCCCAAAGAACACATAGCTCAAGGTGCGATTCGTGAAGTATTCGAAGAAACGGGGATCCGCACCACATTTGAGTCTGTATTGGGCTTTCGTCATTATCACAAAGGCCAATTTAATACATCTAACATGTACATCGTTTGTCGTTTAACACCCTTAAATAACGATATTGTGATGCAGACGAGTGAGATTGCCGATGCCTGCTGGATGGACGTCGATGAGTATTTAAATGACGATAAAATAGGTGCGTACAACAAAGCGATGTTAAAAAGCGCTCTAGCAGGAAAAGGATTTCATCCCTCTCAGCTTTCATCACTCTGCGCAAATACCGATGAATTAGAAATATTTATTGGTTGATTTTCCTTCAAAAGCAAAAAAGCCACTGATATAACTATCAGTGGCTTTTTTGTAATAAGAATAATCAGTTTAGATTATTCATCATCACCAAAGTCAGTGTTTTTAAACCCTGGCTTGGCTAATATTTCTAAATAAAACGAAGTGTGATTTTGGCTCACAATCTCATCAATACATTTGCTGATTGCAGATAAACGGATTTCTTCAGCCACTTCTTCTGTTTGGCCAAAACGGCAATCAAAATCCCAAAAGTCAGCACCTTCAGGCAATTTTTTATTGCGCTCGCGCTTAATGTATTTTTTTGCTTCAAATTTAAATGAATCAACCAAACGCTCTAATTTAATTTTTGGATGAGACAATACAAAAGTCTTTTTCATGATGTTCCTAGCGGCAATAAATGGATTGAAGGTCGTTTCGACCCGATCAGATAACACATTATACCTGTAACTAAATCAATTAACGTCATAAATGCCAGCAAATATCAAAAGAATCTGTTCAATTACGTTAAATAAAATAAAAGCCCCGTTTTTAATACCAGTAAAGTAATCCTAGCCGCTAGACTTAACTAACGAGCTAGCATCACTTCGTAATAATACCACTAGCCTGGTAATAGCAGCGTACCGTGCCTACCTTGTGTTTGCCCTGCCAACCTAAATGCCTCTAATAAAGACAAAGTATCTTGTGATTGTGAGGCGAGGTTTTGACTGGCACTTGCAATTTGCTCCACAAGCGATGAATTACTTTGTGTCACATTATCCAATTGCTCTATCGCCGCTTTGGTTTCTTGAACACGTTGCTGCTGGTCAACCGACTCAGTAGCAATTTGTGTAGCGCTATTAGCCGCTTGACGGATCAAACTAATGATCTGGCGCAGTGTCGTGCCCGACTCCTCAACTAATAACGACCCTTGTTCAACTTTTGCCACTGTTTCTGCTATTAACTGGCTAATTTTTTTCGCTGAACTTGCGCTGCGCTGCGCTAAATTGCGTACTTCAGCTGCAACCACCGCAAATCCGCGACCCGAATCACCCGCCCTAGCAGACTCTACAGCAGCATTTAAAGCTAACAAATTAGTTTGAAATGCAATTTCATCAATCACACTAATAATATCTTCAATGCTCTTACTGGCTTGATTTATTTCAGTCATACTTGCAATCGCACGCTCCACCACAGTGCCACCCAGTTCAGCTGTTTCACATGTTGCTTGCATCCGCGATTCAACCAGTTTTGCTTGTTCTGCACTGCCAGACACCATTTCAGTAATTTCTGACATCGTTGCGTTAATTTCTTCAAGAGATGCTGCTTGTTCTTCGGTGCGCTGGCTTAAGCTGGTATTACCTTTGCTAATTTCATCAATACCAGTGAGATTAACTAATGAAGCAGCCTTAATTTTATCAACCACACTACAAAGATGATCCAGTGAGGCATTGGTATTTCGTTTTAAATCATTAAAACTACCTTGATAGTCACGCTCAATTCGAGGTGTTAAATCACTTTTGGCTAAACGCTCCATCACATGTTGGCAGTCATCAATCACATCTGCGCAGCGTGCAACAATTAAGTTAACCCCTTCACTGATTTGCAGATAAAAACCTTTTTTTCCTGTTAGTTCAATTCGTTGATCTAATTTACCCGCTTGTGCAGCCTCTATAATAAACGCCAAATCCCCCTCAATAAAACGCTTTAACTTTTCAATGGTGTAATTGGTATCATCTTTAAGCTGACCAAACATCCCGTCATAATGTACTGATATTGGGTCAGTTAATTGACCTTGTGATAACTTTTGCACCACAGACGCGATATCTCCGACCGCCCCTTCGGTATCTTTGAGCATTTTATTCATATTCGATTTTAGTGTGGCTAAATCACCGCCTAATTGCGCAGTAATTTGATGGCTAAAGTCCCCCGCTGATGCGTGTTTCATCACAGCGTTAATATTGGCAACCCCCTCGTCTAACTGATACGTCGAACGATTCAATGCTTTACTTAATTTACCAAGCTCACCGGGGTAATGCTCAGAAACACGCACCGACAATTGCCCCTCTGCAAGTTGGTTTGATGCGGCTAAAATTTCAGCAAAGGTTTGTTGGTATTGTGAAATGGTATGGTTAATCTCCTTCCCTAACAAAACAAAATCACCTTGTAACTTTGCCACTTCCATTGTTTTGAATTCACCATTAGCTAAATGAGTAAAGGTTTGCTTAATGGCCGATAGTGCCTGCTGATTCACTTTAACAGACTGATTAATTGACTGCTGTAACTGTGCAAAAGTACCTTTATAGTCACCACTAACATGTGCTGAAAAATCGCCTTTTTCAACAGCGCTCATTGCATCTGCAATGGCCGTTACGGTTGAATTAATATTTTCTAATGCACTATTAATACTGAGTTTTACCGTTTGTAGCGTCCCTTTGAGTGGCACGTTAATTTGTTTACTAAAATCCCCCTGGCTGATGCTACTGACCGAACGCTCGATTTGCTCAAGTGCTTGTTCAGTTTGCGACATGGCAAAATTTACTTTTTCCCGCAACTGTCCTTTTACTTCTTGCGGCAGCCTTACATCTAGTCGGCCATCAGCCAAACCATCAACCACAATTTCAAGCGAACTCATCGTCGAGGCAACACTGAGTGCAGAACGATTAATGCCTTGTTTTAACAGCGCTAAATCGCCCACAAAATCCCCTTCAATACGTTTGGTAAAATTACCACTTGCAATCGCATCAGAGACTTGTACAGATTCACTAATCGCAGCATCAAGCTTCACCAACATTCGGTTAAACATCGTCGCAGTGGTAGCAATTTCATCTTGGCCAGTCACTGTTGCTTGAGCTTTAAAACTAAACAGATTTGACACATCACTGATTGATTTATTAATAACGCCAAGATCTTGCACCATTTTATTTGATATTGCGCGGCTGATAATGAATAAAACAGCCAACAAAACAATGCCAAAGAGCAATTCAATGATAGAAACCCAAAATAAATACTGCGCTTTGCTATTAACGAGAGCCGCTAACTCCTCTGATTTTTCAATTGCCAAGCGATTTATCAAACTAATCCGCTCAGTCGCAGCACCAAACCAATCACTTGCTTGTACAGTACCAAGCGGATTAAATTGCGCTTTATAACGCACAATATCGGCAAACACCGTTTGTTTCTCGTCTGTTGTTTGCGCTTGCTCAATAGCGCTTATCAGCTGCTGCAACACAGTTAACTCAGCAGTATCAAGACTATCTGCGCTTGAAGCAAGCTGTGCTTTAAACACCTCAATACCTGTACTATTTTTAGTATCGAGCAATTCAAGCAGTTGATTGTATCTTTGTTTTAGCCCAAGTATTTTAATAAATACCGCTCGCATATTTTGTACATTTTTCATGGTGTCTTCTTGTAGTAAGCGGATAAACACATCATGAAACGCTTCAGAACTAAAGTGGATTAAACGTTGCTGAAAATAAGCTTGTTGTGCAAGGTAACTTTCTATTGTGACTGCTTTTTCAAGCGGTAATTCGTTGGTGGTAAATACACCATTTAACGCGCCTCGTTCTTGACCCGCCTTTTCTTTTAACCAACTAAGTGATAGGTAGGCATTAAATATTTGGCTTGCTTTGGGGTCATTAAGCGACACCATAACTTGCTCTAGTACCGTCAGTGCATTGGTATTAATATTGGAGTAGTAATCAAACGGTAAAAAAGGCGGCACCAGCTGTAATACGCCTTGGCGTAAGCTATCTCGCTGCGCCAAAGCCATTTCAAGCTCTGTTAACAATTTTATTTCATCTTGGTGGGCGCTGATTTTTAACTCAGGTAAAATGGCAATCAGTGCTTGGGCTGCTTGATCTGCATTTTTATGCTGATTGATTAATGGTTCTGCATTGGCACCTTTGCGCGCTAAAAAACCAGCTGTCAAACCACGCTCCACGGCAAAATTATGTGCAACCGATGCCAGTACTTTAACTTGCACTAAGCGCGCTTGCACTGCTTTTTGCTGTTGGTATTCCTTGACGTTTTGCCAGATAAGGTAGCCCAATATCAAAGTAATGATGGTAAAGGGCAGTAATACCACTACATTAAATTTTGATTTGATTGAACCTTTTTCTAATAACGAGTTAAGCATTCTTCACCTCTCCAAGGGTAGCCGCTATACGAACGCACAGTAAAATTCTATCGATGTCTATAAACTTTAGAGCACAGTACCAGTATGCGCTAAAAAAACTGTGAAAAATTAAGCATAAAGCGGCATACTACAATCTTGTTAATTCACGCTTAAAGAGCCTTATTTATCAGTGCATTTAACGAAAAACACCCCAAACTTAGTGTGTTTATTTTACAGCACGACTAACAACCAAAAAAAGTGGCGATCTGGCGTATAAAAACAAAAAAATCAGTCCAAAGTTACACGTATTCTCATCGAACTCTGATGGCGAAAGGCCCTAAACTTGATGTTTCAGTGGCATAATAGCGTGCTTTAACCCGAAACCCCGTTTACGCCAAGACTCAGTCCACCCATCACATAATCAAACTAGTCTATTGATAAATTTGATTTTTTAATCAATGATGCCTTCATTTACCTAAAAAGGACTGCTTGAATGTATCGAATATTTTTACTCAGCTTATTACTGCTTAGCCAATGGGTGCTGGCCAATACGGGCTACCAAACCCCAAATAAAATGATGGCGGATTTGGTCGATGCGCCTCAGCGTCCGGGTTTTAGCATTTCGCCAAATAAACAATGGGTTGCTGTATTAAATCGCCCAGGACTCGCCAGCATTGAAGAACTCGCCCAGCCAGAGGAAAAGTTAGCTGGCCTGCGTATTAATCCAAATATCTTTTCTACCAGCCGTGCTACAGGCTACAACGGCATTGAGCTACGCTCACTAACCAATGACACGACCATTACCGTCAAGAATTTACCTAAGGGTAAAATTCTTGATGTGCAATTTGCCCCTAACAATGCGCACATTGCGTTTATTGTTGAAACCAATAACGGCTTAACACTGTGGCGCTTTGATTTAAAAAGCCAAAAATTACATCAAGTAAGCAAAAACACCATAAATGCCGCATTAGGTGGGGCTAAATATCGCTGGAAAGACGATTCATCGGGCTTTTACACGCGTTTAACTGTGGCACCCGCAAGCGATATACCAAAACAAACAACTAGTAATATTGAGCCAATTATTCAAACCTCTGATGGTAAAAAAGCAGCGGTTCGTACCTATTCAAATTTATTAACGTCACCCCATGATGAAGCGGTATTTAGCTTTTTAACAATCTCCCAATTGGCCGAAATAAGCCTCAAAGGAAAAATAAAAAAACTAGGTCAGCCGGGTATTATTAATCAGTACCGTCCATCGCCCGATGGCCAGTATTTATTAGTGTCGCAATATAAAAAGCCATTTTCGTATTTAGTGCCTGCTAGCCGTTTTCCACTGCTAAGCCAAATTTGGGATAAAGCAGGTAAAACTGTGATTACAGTGGCCGATTTACCTTCTGGCGAAAGCATGCCAAAAGGATTTGATTCGGTACGTGAAGGGCGCCGCAGCATTGAATGGCGCGATGACCACCCAGCGACACTGGCATGGGCGCAAGCGCTTGATGGCGGCGATATGAGCCAAAAGCATGATTTTCATGACTCTGTTTACACTTGGACTGCACCATTTAAAAACGAACCAAATTTACTGATGAAGATTGAGCGCCGCTTTAGTGGTATTCAATGGGGTAACGGCCAATTTGCCATTATTAGTGATTGGCGCTTTAGCGATCGCCAAGTGCGCTCGTGGAAATTCACACCCGACAATCCCAGCGAAAAAACCGTATTATTTGAACAACGTTCTTATAATGATAATTACAACGATCCGGGTAATTTTGTGTATGAGCGCAATCAATACAACCAAAATGTGATTAAAGTAGTTGATAACAGTAAAGTATTACTAACAGGCATTGGCGCGTCACCACAAGGTAATATTCCATTTATGGATAGCTTTGATTTTGCAACGGGCGAAAAACAACGCTTGTGGCAATCAGCAGCACCGTATTACGAGCGCGTTTTAGTCACGCTAAATAACCAAGCAACAAAAGTGCTTACCTTGCGCGAATCAACCAACGAACAGCCTAACTTTTTTATTCGTGATTTAGCCAATAATACCGTTAACCAATTTACCTTTTTTCCACACCCTGCCCCACAATTTAATGGCGTTAAAAAAGAGCAAATTAGCTATACCCGTAAAGATGGCGTAGAGCTTACTGGTACTTTATATTTGCCGCCAAATTACGATGCCAGCCAAGGCCGTTTACCGGTATTAATGTGGGCCTATCCGCAAGAATTTAAAGATAAAAAAGTAGCCAGCCAAGTCACAGACTCACCGTATGAATTTGTGAATGTCAGCTATTGGGGTCCAATGCCGCATTTAGCACAAGGTTTTGCGGTATTTGATGACCCTAAAATGCCAATTATTGGCACTGGCAGTGAACTTCCAAACGACAGCTTTCGAGAGCAGTTAGTCGACAGTGCAGCTGCTGCGGTAAAAGTATTGGTTGATAAAGGCATTGCCGACCCAGAGCGCATTGCGATTGCAGGCCACTCATACGGCGCATTTATGGTGGCTAATTTATTAGCGCATTCTGATTTATTTAAAGCCGGTATTGCACGAAGCGGAGCTTATAATCGCACGTTAACGCCATTTGGTTTTCAAGGTGAAGAACGTAGTTTTTGGGAAGGGCAACAAGTGTATGGCGATATGTCACCCTTTTTTCATGCTGAAAAAATTGATGAGCCAATGTTGATGATCCACGGTAAAGAAGATCCCAACTCAGGTACTTTTCCAATGCAGTCTGAGCGCATGTTTGCCGCAATGAAAGGCCTAGGTGGCAATGCTCGCTTGGTGATGTTACCGCATGAACAACATGGTTATCGCGCACGTGAATCATTGCTTCATGTTTTGTGGGAACAAGAGCAATGGCTTGAAAAATATGTAAAAAATGCTAAGTCAGAAGCAAAATAGTTACGCTATCGTAGCGACCATTGCAAATGTAATGGTCGCTATAACCTTCTCATCTTTGTGCCCAAAACGTTAAAATTCGCATTAAATTGATCGCACCTGCAAACACTCATCGTATTACAGCCATAAATCTCAACAACTGATAATAATATGACCCACTTTAACCAAGCCGATACTTCAAGGATCATCGAAATGGCCTGGGAAGATCGCACCCCATTTGAAGCGATTGAACAACTCTACGGCTTAACTGAACCCGAGCTGGTACGCTTTATGCGCAGCAATATAGCCAAAGGATCGTTTAAAACCTGGCGTGAGCGCCACAGCGGTCGCAAAACCAAGCACCTAAAATTGCGCTCACCCGATATCATGCGCAGCCATTGTAAAACACAGTACAAACAGCGCTAAAAAAGCCTGCAATTGCAGGCTTAATTTAAATACTTACGCTAAAAAGCTTATAACAAGCCTCGGCGTTTTAACGCACCGGTACTTGGCTGCTTACCAGTAAATTTAATGTAGTTTTGCATTAGGTCTTGTATTACCTTTAGATAATTATACTGCACCACCACATGCTACACCTGAGCTCCATGCGAATTGGAAGTTGTAGCCGCCAAGCCAGCCTGTGACATCGATAACTTCACCGATAAAAAATAAACCGGGGGCTTTTTTGGCCTCGAAGGTTTTAGAGCTAAGTTCGTCGGTATCGACTCCGCCTAAAGTCACTTCAGCAGTGCGATAACCTTCGGTGCCATTTGGTTTAATTTGCCACTGGTGAATATAGGCTGCAAGGGCGTCAATTTCACCGTGGGTCAGTTGGTTCAGTGCTTTATCGGGAATGTCGTTATGTTTGATCATGATGTCGATTAAGCGTTTTGGTAATAATAACCCCAAGGTATTTTTGAGTGATTTTAAGCCTTGCTGCTCACGTAAAGTATGAATGTGCACGGCTAAATCTAGTTCTGGCAATAGGTTTATGGTAACGGCTTGCCCCGCTCGCCAAAATGATGATATTTGCAAAATTGCGGGGCCTGATAAACCACGATGGGTAAACAGGATATTTTCACGAAATTGAGTACCTTCTTCACTACTCACTAGGCAATCGACACTCACTCCCGATAAACCATCAAAGCGTTCTTTATCATGGTCATGCAAAGTAAAAGGCACGAGCGCAGCGCACGTTGGCAGTACGTTTAAACCAAACTGTTCCGCAATTTTATAGCCAATTGGACTTGCGCCTAGTTTTGGCATCGTTAACCCGCCCGATGCCACCACTAGCGATTGGCATTGATAGCTGCCATCTGAGGTAATAACTTGATAACCCGCATCCGTTTTACTCACACTCACCACTTCACTGCGCAGCATCACTTGCACACCAGCCCATTCGCATTCGGTCATTAAAATATCAACAATATCTTGGGCGCTGTTATCACAAAATAGCTGACCAAGGGTTTTATGGTGATAAGCCAAACCATGGCGGTCGACTAGCTCAATAAAATCGTGCTGGGTATAACGGCTTAAGGCCGATTTCACAAAATGTGGATTTTGGCAGAGGTAGTTTTCGGGGGTGGCATTTTCGTTGGTAAAATTACAACGGCCACCACCACTGATGAGGATTTTACGGCCTGGCTTTTTGCCCATATCAAGCACGGCTACTGAGCGACCACGATACCCTGCGGTAGCCGCAGCCATTAGCCCTGCGGCGCCTGCACCAATAATCACTACATCAAACTCTTGCATACCAATACCTTTTAAACTGTGCGCCCAACGGTGCTTTTACGCTAATTTAATCAAGCTGGGCCGATAAAAAAAGGATGCATAGCATCCTTTTCTCTGAGGGGGCGATTTTACTCTATTAAGCGCTCGGATCCATAATAGAACTTGAGCCCATTTTAACCAGCTTTGTTAGCCTTTGCCTATCCAGAATGATGCTTTGCCTATTAATTCAATGCGTTGTTAAATCTCTCATTCAGAACTGAGGATAATTAATCTCTGTTTATGGTGATTGAGCAAAAAAAAACAAGTTAACAGATTGCTCTATCAACTTGATTTATAGTACTTTTCAGCTAATTTTTTGATTGTAATTCGTATTAACAACCAAACTATTATTCAGCTAATACAGTTATTTAAAGCTGCGCTAGAATGTGTTCAGCTTTCGATACTTCAAATTCCTTGCCTTCTTCAACTGCCAAATAGCTCACAACACCATCGTCAACAATCATGGCATAACGCAGGGCGCGAGTACCACCAAATGCACCGGTTTCTTGTGCTAAACCAAGCGCTTGGCTAAAGCTTGCATCACCATCAGCTAGCATAATTAATTGCTCAGCATTTTGGCTTTGGCCCCACGCTTTCATTACAAATGCGTCGTTCACTGATAAACAAATAATGCTATCAACACCTTTGGCTTTTAATTCGTCGGCTAATACAACATAACCTGGTAAATGTGCAGCTGAACACGTTGGCGTGAATGCGCCTGGCAATGCGAACATTACTACTTTTTTACCAGCAAATAAGTCCGCAGTGGTAGGGTTGCTCATACCATCGGCTGTTAAGACATTAAATACATGAGTCGGTAAAGATTGGCCTACTGTAATCATTTGAGTTCCTTAAATTAATTTGTTAAGTACAACCTCTTACTTGTAACCTATCAATCCATTAAATGCTAGTTTAATCCAAGGCTTTGACGGACATTTTGCATTTGTTGCTGCAAACTATACTGCACGTGGCTGACTAACTCGTTCGCTTGAGTCACTTGGCTTTTCATCTGCCCCATCGCATTTGAAAAGTTCTCCAGTAAATTGTGCTGATTAGCCGCCACTTGACTGGCATCTTTGGCCACTTGGCTGGCTGACTGAGCATTTTGTGCTACTTGCTCTGAATTGAGTTTAAGTTGCTCAGCATTACTAGTTTGGCTTTGAGAATCTTGCGCTAAAGCGTTTATTTGGGTCGATACTTGTTTAGAGCTGTTGGTCAATAAATCGAGCTGGGTTTTGATATCGCCCAACGATAACTGCGTTTGCTGCGCAAGTTTTCGCACTTCGTCAGCCACCACCGAAAAACCTCGGCCATGCTCACCTGCTCGAGCTGATTCAATAGCGGCATTGAGCGCTAATAAATTCGTTTGCTCCGCAATCGATTGAATCACATCAACCACATTGTGCACATCAGACACACCTTTTAGCAGCTCATCAAGGCTATTCATCCCTTGCTGAACCTTGCTGTGGGTTGAAGAGCTGGCCGCAAGCATCGATTGGGCATAACCCAAACTGTGATCCATCGCACTAAAGGTATTTTGAGCGTTATCTTCTACTTGTGCATTAACTTGATTAAGGTGCTCAGCCATCTGCTTGATATCAATAAGCAAACCTTCGTTACGCTCTACTTGATCAAACGTATGATGCGAGTGGCCGCTGATATTATTGAGGTTTTCACTCATATCTTGCATAAATTCGTTAATTAAGCCAAGCATTTGCTCACGCTCAGCCATTTGCACGCGTTGCTGTTCAATCAGTTGATTAAAATAGGCTGTGATTTCGCCCGTTTCGGTATCGGCTCGGCTATTTTCGAGGGCTTTAAGTTCGTTGGTTTCAAGTAAGTTTTTAAAAGCATTGCGTAAATTACGCAGCGGATTAAGCACTTGTTGGCGCTGGGTAAAATACACGGCAATGGCTAAAATAAATAATCCACCAATATTGACGGTAAAAATCATTAATACTTGGCTCTGTGTGGCCTGTTGCTCACTCTGCAAATCTTGTTCTGCTTCAAGCACCGTATTGGCTAACGCTGCAATTTCGGTTCGCAGTGCAGTAATGCCTGCCACACGATTTTTAGCCTGCTCAATTGTGCTGCTAAAATCACGTAAAAAACGATTCGGCCAGCTGCCTAATTCTGCTTTTATTTCATCTGATAATTCTTCTTTGTCATCATCAATAAACAACTCGTCTTCATCTGATGCTGCATACAACCCAAAGGTCGGTAGCTGCTCAATAGTTTTAGCTAAGGTTTGTAATGCACGAGTGGCATTTTTAACATTGTTTTCGCCCTCGGTTGAATACGATTGACTCAAGGCTTGGCTATAAAGCGCCAAATTGAGGGTTTGCGCTGCGTAATCCGCAGCTAAGACCGAGTATTTTTTGGCAAGTTCACGTTTATCTTCTGTCGCTTTTTGGGCGTAATTGGTAAGTGAGGTCGCACTGCCCGACATCTGCCTAATCGCATTATCAATCAAGGCGTTTTCATTACCTGATAATTTACCTAAAGCGCGATATTTGGTTTGAATGCCTTTTAATAAGGTTTCAAATTGCGCCAAAAGCTTTTGTTGAAGTTCTTTGGGTAAATGTGCTAATTGTTCGTTTTCGATTTGACCAATAAGCTCTTGAGCTTTAGTTAGTGCTTGGCTATCGCCAGAGGCAAGGTAGTCTTCTATTTGCCGTGAAAGCATCACAACCAAAGCCTGCTTAACGGTGTTGTAAGAATGATTTTGCTCACTTAATGTGACTTGAACTTGTGCAGCCCAAAACAACGTAACTGCCAAGGTGATACTGGCCCCCAGCAAGAGCACAGCTAATAATCGAGTAAAAGATGAAACACGCATTAACAAACGCTCCTATTGGCTAGCTAAACGCGCCGACAGTACCGCTTTTGTGTGACATTTTTATTTAAAATATATTACTGACCAATGAGGAACGGTACAAACAACGTTAGACCATTGTATTTAATTAAAAATAACAAACGTGTTATTTATTCATTCCGGCTTTGACATACACATCAAAACGGTTTTTTTTCGTTGCGATCACCATTGATGGCTTTTGCAAATTGAGATCTGGTGCATAGTCTGGCCGCTTTACCACCACACGTTTAGTAGCAAGGGCTAAGGCATCGGGTAGCAAGGCATCTGCATCCAGATCTTGGCCTACTAAATCTTGAAATACCCGCATTTCTTTTTTCACTAAGGCTGATTTATCGCGATGTGGATACATAGGATCTAGATAAACCACATCTATAGTATGACCTGAACTTGGTAAAAGTTGATGGCTACTACCAAACTCCATTTGCATGTTTTGTTGCATCCAACTACCGATTTCCAGGTCTTGATAAGCGCGTTGTAAACCATCATAAAGCAAGGCTGCAACAACAGGATGACGTTCGTGCAAAATTACTTTACACCCTAGGGCTGCCAATACAAATGCATCACGGCCCAGTCCTGCGGTACCATCAAGTACTGTAGGTGTTGCACCTTTATTAAGCCCTACAGCCTTTGCAATTGCCTGACCTTTACCACCACCAAATTTACGCCGATGCGCTGCGGCACCCGTGACAAAATCAACTCGAATAGCCCCTAATTTTTTTTCGTCAGTTTTAAACAACGACAAACCATGTTCATCATAATACAGCTGGAATAGATTGCCGGGGTTTTGCCAAGCTGCAAGGTTAAATTGCTGCTCAATGCGGGCTAAATAAGGACGAACTTCTGAAAATGGGCTTTGAATTATCAAGACGAATACTCTTACTAATGAACCACGCCATTATACCCAAAGCAGTGCAAGCAAAGCGATTTAAAACTGAGCCGTTAAGCTAAAATAACCTCAATAATAAATAATAAAGCCACGTTAAAATAATTCGATATCAATTTGAGAGGTGACTTCGTTAATGGTTTCTTCTTGATGCTGCTGAGAAAATCGCTCTAGCATTTGTGCACGTTGCGCCATGATATGTTCCATATATGCAATTACATCGTTAAAGGAGCTACGCATTTGTTGAGTGAGCTGTAAATGTTGCTGCAACTCTTTGACTGTATGCTCTACTGAATATAAAACAAATTCTTCTTGTTCATCTTCTAAATCAAGGGTGGGGATAACATTAATAAAATTACTGTACAAACTTTCAACCATTTCTACCGAGGTTTGACCATGAGCATAAATTTGCTCAACTTGAGTGCGAAGTGTGGTGTCAACCAAGTTAAAGGTATCTGTGATTTCATTCGCCTGATCTAAAATCATTTCGTTGATTTCCATCGACATCACTTTGGCATTTGTAGCTTCAAGTAAGTGAGGAAACAAATCTTTAAAACGGCCATACGTGGCAGCATCCGCTAGGGGCATATTTTTGATTAAGAGCGAAACTTTGGGGTAATTAATAATAGTGCGCGCACCAAAGTCAATAAAACGATCGCCATCACGACATTTGTTCAGTAGCTCTTCTTCAAGTGGGCACACTGCGTCATGGTTACTAAAAAATTCAGCCTCCTCTTTAAACCAAAAAACCAATACCACGTTTAAATCGAGTGGCATAAAAAACTCAAAAAAATAGTCACTGAGTCGCGCTAAACTGTGCGCGTTATAAGTTTGCCCAACATAACGCATCACACGACCCATGTCGCTAAAGTCTGTCATCGCCATTTCGGCTGTCGATTCGGCATGTGCGATATGTTCTTTGAGCGAAATTGAACGTTGCCGATATTGATAAAGCACTTCGATACGCGCAAGTAACTCGTCTTTTTCAAAAGGTTTTACAATGTAATCGTCTGCGCCTGAATTGTAACCTCGGATCCTGTCACTAAGCGCTCCACGCCCTGAAATAAACATCACCGGAATATCACTAGTCGATGAGTCGCGTTTGAGCATTTGGCATACTTCATAACCGGTCATTCCGGGCATTTCAACATCGAGTAAAATAATATCTGGGCTTTTTTTGATGGCGGTTCTGATCCCTTGCTCACCATTTTCAGCCACCATCACCTCACAATAATCATGTAAAGTTTGTTGAATTAACGATCGAATAAACTTGTCGTCATCTATGGCTAAAACCAGTTTGGACATTTTTGGGCTTCCTTTTACCATGATTACTGGGCGAAGATGAGGTTTAAAAAGCATAGTACTTAGGTGGAGTTTTGAAAATTTTTTTTCAATAAATCAGCCGCTAAAGTAAAAAAAAGCACCCTAAGGTGCTTTTACAATATAAAAAACTAACCAAACTTATGCACCAATCCCGCTATGGCGAAGTAAGGCATCAATTTGTGGTACGCGCCCTCTAAAGGCAGTAAATAGCTCCATTGGTTCCAATGAACCACCCATTTCAAGAATATTCCTCATAAATGAGCGTCCTGTTTCACTGTTAAATACACCTTCTTCTTCAAACCGAGAAAACGCATCAGCCGAAAGCACTTCAGCCCATTTATATGAGTAATAACCAGCACTATAACCACCAGCAAAAATATGGCTAAAACCATGCTGAAAACGATTAAAATGCGGCGCTTTAATCACAGCAACACGCTCTCTGACGGCATCGATGGTCGCTTGGATATACTCTTTGGCATCCACTTTAAAATCAGCATGAATGTGAAAGTCAAAGAGTGAAAATTCAATTTGGCGCACCATCATCATTGCCGATTGATAATTTTTAGCAGCTAACAGTTTATCGAGTAATTCTTTTGGTAAAGGCTCATGAGTTTCGTAATGGCCTGAAATAAACGCCAATGCTTCTTCTTCATAACACCAGTTTTCAAGGAACTGACTTGGCAGCTCAACCGCATCCCATGCTACACCATTGATACCCGATACTGCACCGGCATCAACTTTAGTCAGCATATGATGCAAACCATGGCCAAACTCATGGAATAACGTTGTTACTTCGTTGTGGGTAAATAACGCAGGTTTATTGCCAACAGCTTTATTAAAGTTACACACCAAATAGGCAACGGGTAATTGTAGCTCACCATTTTGGCGCACTTTGCGGCCAATACAGTCATCCATCCATGCCCCGCCACGCTTATTATCACGGGCATAAAGATCTAAATAAAATGAACCACGTTTATTGTTGTGCTCATCGATAATGTCGAAAAAACGCACATCTGGATGCCATGTATCAATGCCATTAACTTCAACCACTGTGATACCAAATAAACGCTTAACCGTTTCAAACAAGCCACTTAATACGCGGTTTGCCGGAAAGTACGGGCGTAGTACTTCATCTGAAATCGCATATTTTTGCTGTTTGAGTTTTTCGCTGTAATAACCAATATCCCACGCTTCGAGCTTATCCACACCGTGGGTTTGTTTTGCAAACTCGACCACTTCAGCGAGCTCTTGCTCTGCTTGTGGTTTTGAGCGTGCCGCCAAGTCATTTAAAAAATCAAAAACTTGCGCTGTATTTTCAGCCATTTTGGTTGCTAAAGAATGTTCCGCATAGTTTTCAAAATCGAGTAATTGAGCTAATTCATGACGCAGTGCCAGTTGCTCATTCATAATGGCACTGTTATCGAATTCACCGGCATTTGGGCCTTGCTCTGAAGCGCGAGTGGCAAAGGCGACATAGGTTTCATGACGAAGTTCTTGACTGTCGGCATAGGTCATTACAGGTAAATACGAGGGGAAATCTAAGGTAAACAACCAACCTTCTAAGTTTTTGCTTTGCGCTGTTTGTGCCGCTAATGCTTTGGCTGATTCAGGCAAACCACTTAATTGTGCTTCATCGGTAATGTGTTTTTGCCACGCTTGAGTGGCATCCATCACATTGTTGCCATATTTAGCTGCAAGCTCTGATAAACGAGCACTAATTTCACCATAACGCTGTTGTTTTTCTGGCGATAACGAAATGCCCGATAACTTAAAATCACGCAGCGCGTTGGTAATTACTTTTTGCTGCGCTACCGACAAAGTGGCAAATTCTGGCGAATCAAAAATAGCTTGATAACCTTGATACAAACCTTGATGTTGACCAACAAAGGTTGAATATTCGGAGATTAACGGCAAACACACATCGTATTGTTCACGAAGTTCAGGGCTATTGACTACCGAATGCATGTGCGACACCGGCGACCAAAGCCGAGAGAGTTCGTCATCAACTTCTTCAAGTGGCACAATAAAGTTTTGCCATGTTGGGGTTGCGTGAGTCAGCACTTCATCAATCGTTTTACGGCACTTTTCAATGCCTTGCTTGAGCGCAGGGACAATATGTTCTGGCTTGATTTGAGAAAATGGTGGTAAACCTTCAAGGTTAATCAATGGATTAGTCATAATGTGTCTCTTGCGTTAATTGCATATAAAAACAGAAATTGGGGCAAACTGCGCAATTACAAGCCTAAAACGGCTGCTCAAGGGCAAAACATAAATAGGCCATGAGTGGCACAGCTAAGTTAAAACGCTCAGCCACTAACTCAGGCAAGTGTTCACTGCACACTTGCTGCTTAGTGAGCGGGCTGATTGCGATAAAATCCTTTCGTTTCAGTTCAGCCAATAAGGGGTGATCTTTTTCAAACCCTCTTGGTGGGCGCTGCAGGCTCTCGCCCGACATCGCAAACACGTCATTAAAGGCAGGATTAAAAATCGCCTTTTTATAACTATTTGGGTTTTCATCGATGCAATGGCGAATTTTGTTTAGCGGCTTTGAGTCAGGACGCCAAATCCCGGCACCCACAAAACACTCCCGATTAGAAAGATGGAAATAAAACCCCGGCGCATGCACATCTTTGCCTAAAAAATGGCGAAACTGAATGCCGATATTGATTTTGTACGGACTTTTGTCTTTACTAAAACGCGCATCACGCTGAATACGCATTAAACTGCCCCCCACCTTTTTATCCGAAGCAATAAAATGGCTCGATATTTCACTAATTGATGCTTGCATCTGACGAATAAAGGCTAAAGCGGGCTCTCGCACCGTATCTTCATACCGGGCTTTATGCTGATTAAACCAATCGCGCTGATTGTTTTGTTCAAGCTCGGCCAAAAATGTGAATGTTTTTTCACTAAACATAGGTCAACCTTATTTATTCTTGCTTTTATTTACTTAATGTTATGCTATTGGGCATTACATTCAAAACGGTTAAGGAAACAAAATGGCTCAACATTTTGATTATATTGCAATTGGCGGCGGTAGTGGTGGTATTGCATCTGCAAACCGAGCGGCCATGCGTGGTGCTAAAGTGGCACTAATTGAAGCTAAACACATGGGTGGAACCTGCGTCAACGTTGGTTGTGTACCAAAAAAAGTCATGTGGCATGGTGCTCAAGTTGCTGAAGCAATAAAATTATACGCCCCTGATTACGGTTTTGACGTAGACATTAAAGACTTTAATTGGTCTAAATTACTTGAAAGTCGCGAGGCTTACATTGGCCGTATTCACCAAGGATACGACAAAAACTTGGCCAATAACGGTGTAACGGTTATTAAAGGCTTTGCTAAATTTGTTAACGAAAAAACCATTGAAGTAAACGGTGAACACTACACTGCGGATCACTTTTTAATTGCAGTAGGTGGCCGGCCAAGCATTCCAAACATTCCTGGCGCTGAACATGGCATTGATTCAAATGGCTTTTTTGAGTTAAAAAACCAACCAAAACGCGTTGCTGTAGTCGGGGCGGGTTATATTGCGGTTGAACTTGCAGGTGTCTTAAATGGGTTAGGCACCCAAACTCAACTGTTTGTGCGCCAACATGCACCACTGCGTAGTTTCGACCCTTTAATTGTTGATACGTTAACCCAAGTGATGGCCGCTGAAGGCCCACAATTACATACCCATGCCACACCATCAAAAGTGGTAAAAGAAGCGGATGGTAGCGTTACGCTCCATTTAGAAAATGGCGAAAGCCATAATGTTGACCAACTAATTTGGGCGATAGGCCGCCAGCCTGCAACTGATGCCATTAACATTCAAGCGGCAGGTGTTGCTTTAAACGATCGTGGTTATGTGATTGTTGATGAATACCAGCAAACATCTACTCACAATATTTATGCCGTTGGGGATATTATTGAAGGTGGTGTTGAACTGACACCTGTGGCAGTCAAAGCTGGCCGAATGTTAGCCGAGCGCTTATTCAATCCAGCGATGCCAAATGCAAAAATGGATTACAACTTAATCCCAACAGTGGTATTTAGCCACCCACCAATTGGCACGATTGGCCTGACGGAACCGCAAGCGATTGAGCAATTTGGTAAAGACGATATTAAAGTTTACACCTCTAGTTTTACTGCGATGTACACAGCGGTAACCCAGCACCGTCAACCGTGCAAAATGAAACTAGTTTGCCAAGGCTCTAACGAAAAAATTGTCGGTTTACATGGAATTGGTTTTGCGGTTGATGAAATGATCCAAGGCTTTGCGGTTGCTATGAAAATGGGCGCGACCAAAGCGGACTTTGATTCAGTTGTAGCCATTCACCCAACAGGCTCTGAAGAGTTTGTTACCATGCGCTAATAAGCGTAACCAATTGATAATACTTATAAATTATTATCAATTTATGGAAAAGGGTGCTTAAGCACCCTTTTTATTGCTAAAATCAATTAATGTTAATATCTAAAAACACAATATTATTACCCTCGGCATTCAGCAACACAGCTTATAGAGCACTCTCGGTGTTAGATTAAATTACGATAGACTGGCTAATGGTTGAAACTAAAAATTAATGGCATTCAGTTGCTTGAGATTTAACGTGCCGATATTCACCTTACCGATATTCACATTATAAATATCGACACTCTCACTCTTGATATTTTGGGGTAATGTGACATCTGGGTAGATATTTAACCATGCTAGCTGTGATTCTTATCTATTGATTTAAAGTACTTTTATTGTATTTTTAGCGTTAATTTTGCTCCGTCTTTCCAATAAAATCTCACGGCATAATTAAGCTCAATATAAAAAGGCACTTAAAAATTAAGTGCCTTTTTATATTGAGCTTTTGAACGATCATTCACTTCATCAGGTGATTATGAAATAAACTCCAAAGTTTCATCGGCATAAAATAAAGCTTCTACATAAGCTTGACCTATTTGCCTAAAAGTAAGATTTTTATCATGTATTGCTTTGAGGATAACCTCGGTATCATCTCGCTCAATCGCCATACATAATTCTAAAATTGCACCGATATCACCTTCATGGAATAACAAAGCATCACGACATTCAAAACTTAATAAAAACTCGTCACAAATCTCATTCATCGACTTATCTAAAATAGCGTCTAATACCGAAACCAAACCAACCAAATAAGCCGTATTGCTGAGGTTTTGGTCGTTTCCATCGAGCATATTACTCATAAATTTTGCACGTGTCAGGCCAAGCTTAGTGAGCTCAGATGGTTTATCTTTGCCCAGTTCACTCAATGCTAATACGGTAATAAATTGGCGAATAAGCTCTTCACCTAAATAGATAATGGCTTGAGACAAAGAGCTAATTGTACTTTTAGAGCTTTTACAGGCAGAGTTTGCCATTTTTAAAACTCGAGCAGTTAAGCTCAGATCTCGTGCTACTTTGCTTTGTACTGCGGTGAAATCTAAATATTCTTGTAATACCAAGCGCAGTAAATCAATGACCACCAGCTTAATTGGCGAAATGTTTTTTAAATTCATCATTTCGGGTTTGGCAAAAAAGTAACCTTGAAATAAATCAACGCCCGCTTTTTCTAACTCGATAAACGTTGTGTGGTCTTCGATTCTTTCGACTACGATTTTAATATTAGGATCAAACCGCTTTATTTTTTTTACTTGCAATAAAGTACGCATAAGAGGCGTTTCAACTTCTAGTTTTACATACTGTACTTTTTCAAGTAGTGGCTGCCATTTGGGGGCTCCATCATAGTCATCTAGTGCAAACGCATAGCCTTTTGAACGCATTTGGGTTACAAAATCAGCAACTTCCAATATATCGTCTGTGCGCTCAACAATCTCAATCACTACATGATGTGGCGATATTAGATGAGGCAATTCCAGAATAAGCCCCGAAGTAGATAGATTAATAAATGCTTTTTTGTTTGCGGCTAATTTATCTACTCCATGTAATAACAAAGCATCAAAAAACATTCGGCCAGTTGCTTGATCATCGGTTAAATGGCTTGGAAAAAAATTATCTGCCGAATCTCTGTATAATAATTCATAGGCATAAATTCGCTTATGGCTATCAAAAATAGCTTGGCGGGCAACAAATTGCTGTTCATTATTTTTTTCATCACTTTTCATTTATACAAACCCAAATTTGGCACTCTGCTCAATGACTACTTAACTATAAGTAAAATGGTATTTTGCTTTTTTAACTACACATGATCATAGGCTATTTTCAATACAATGTTGGATTATTTAGAATTTAAACTCTAGAATAAAAAATACAAACTCAAATAAATAGATTTTAAAACAAAAGGTTATCCACCCTCATTCGTTGATAGATTTTGTAAAAGGTACACATTGTGAAAATAGTGCTCACCATTTTCCTCTGCTTTTGTTGCAGCCTTCTAGCTGACAGCGTGCCTGCCAGTTTAAAGTACGACTTAAGTGCTTCAAATGGCTTAATCCCCTATTACAATAATAACCCTGACTTCCCCGGTATTTACCCCGAATTTATCCAGTTGGTATTACAAGAGGCAAATATCAAAGGGGTTGAGATTGCACTGCCCTCTAAAAGAACCCAAGTGGCATTGGCTCGCGGCGAACTCGACTTTGACATCATTAGCCCCAGCTGGTTTCCCAATCATCAAATTCCTAAAGGCTACGTGTTATCAACTGCTATTTTAAGCGTTACAGAACACCTGATTTTTTTACCGGAAAAAGCATTTTTATGGTCCACAATTGATGCAATTAAACATCACCCTGTTGGCACGGTGAGGGGGTATTTCTATCATAATGATTATTTGTTTGAGCGAGTCGATTTAACATCCGAAAAAGAGCTCATCATTGCATTAGAAAAGCAACGTATCGAGGTGGCTATTTCAGGTGATTTACCGACACTTTATTGGGCTAAACAGCTTAATATTCCTATTAAATTAGGTCCTGTTCATTCTAAGGGCTTTACACATATTCGTTTAAGAGATGAGCATGCAGACCTATTACCAGCGCTCAATCAGGCGATTATAAAACTACAACAACAAGGTGTGCTCGATGTGATAGTACAGCGCTATATGCAGATGGTACCCCAGCCGCAGTCATAAAATGAATTAACCCCGTATTTTGCCATAATTAACCTTACTATTTATAACGTTATTTTCCTTCGTTCTCGCACTTTATCACCACATAAGTATAATATCGCGTTTGTAATTGACAGGAACGCCTCCCCATGAGCATTGAACAAACACTAATTGAACGTAGTGGTCATAAATGTGAACTTTGCGGTTCAACCGAATCATTATCTGTATATGAAGTCCCACCTGTAGCAGAAGCGCATTCAGACAAATGCATTTATACATGCCAAATCTGTAAAGATCAGATTGAAAATAACAGTGAACTCGTCGTTAACCATTGGCACTGCTTAAATGACAGCATGTGGAGTCAAACTCCTGCGGTGCAAGTTATGGCCTGGCGCATGCTGAACCGCCTGACAACTGAAGGTTGGGCAAAAGACTTGCTCGACATGCTTTATCTTGAAGAAGAAACTCAAGTATGGGCACAAAAAGTAATTGCTGAAATCGACGAGATTAAACATATCGACAGCAATGGCGTGCAATTACAAGCAGGCGATACCGTCACACTTATCAAAGATTTAGATGTCAAAGGAAGCAGCTTGGTCGCTAAACGCGGCACTGCGGTACGTAATATTGGCTTAACAAGCAATCCTGAACATATTGAAGGGCGAGTTGAAGGCCAACGTATTGTTATTTTAACGAAGTACGTTAAAAAGTAATTTAACAGCAAAACGTATATTTATCAGCCCAAGTATATTGGGCTTTTTTATTGTTTTAATTACACCTTAATCGATGGAATTAATTTAACATATTACATTTAACACTTTAAGTCAGAACCTATTCTGACTAACCGCTAACTTAATGCAGAAACAGCAAATCTATAGCAAGGGATCCTGGGCTGTTAGCAGCAAAAATAACTCAATCAGTATTTACAGGCTCGATACGCTTAACTAAAGCGTGGGTTAATTACTTTACCAAGCAACTAATTAAGCTTAGATTAAGGCTCGACTCACTATTATCTCTCACTGTGTTGTCACCTTATACTTTTAGGATTTTGCCTTATGTCGCTCAGCCGCCTAACTAATAATCTGGTTTTAGTCTTTTTTGTAACATTAAGTTGTTTGGTATTAACTGCTTGCCAAATGCAAGGTACCGAGCAATCAGATAACCAAGATGAACTAGTTCTCTCGATATCTTTTCGCGATAACGCAATATTACCGCCCGACTCCGTGCTGAGTATCACTCTTGAAGATATTTCAATAATGGATATTGCCGCACCGATTATTAGTAGCGCCAAAACCACTATCAGTTCTGCACAGTCTTTTAAAATAACACTGCCCTACTCGGCTGATTTAATTAAACCGAACTTACAATACAATGTTCGGGCGCAAATTCACTCACAAGATAAGCTCCTTTATACATCAACCACTTTACATGACCCTTTTAAAGGAAGCACCGGTGCGACAGTGGCCATTGAGGTAGACCCAGTCAATGCACTGAAACTCAATACCCCTCTGACGAATACTTATTGGAAAGTGATCTCTGTTGGCAAAGAAAAGCCTATAAAAGATGAAAACAGCCAAGAACTTTTTGTGCAACTACGCAGTGAACACCGCGCTAAAGGGTTTAGTGGCTGCAATAGTTTTATGGGTCGTTATGAAGCTGGTCAATCAGAGCTTCAGTTTTTACAACTAGCAAGCACTCGAAAAGTGTGCCAAAAAGTTATGCCAATCGAAGACTCTTTTTTGGCCGCGTTAAATAACACAACGCATTACCAGATTGATGGAGAGGTTCTTCAGTTACTTAATGACCAACAACAACCGTTAGCCACCCTTAAAGCTGTTTACTTTAACTAAACTAATAATCATATCCCTTCGTGTGAGTGTGGATAGCGCTTTGTTTAGTCGTTTACCACACAAGACTCCACTCTGCGGCCTCTAAATATTAAAAATAATACAATCAAATCTCCTAGTTTAATTTATACATCATTTCGATGTTTAATGTATCAATTTGCAACATTCGTAATATAATTTTATTTCAAGCAGTTAATCTGTAAACATGCGTATAATTAAAGCAACTTAACTAGGATTTTAGAGACTTAATGACAGCTATTTATATCGCCGGGATCGCACTTTGCTCTGTATTAGCCCAGTGGCTAGCGTGGGCAGTGAAAATACCCGCAATTTTATTTTTACTCGTCACAGGCTTGTTACTCGGGCCGGTGTTTAATGTACTCGACCCTGATGCACTTTTTGGTGATTTATTATTTCCACTCATCTCGTTGTCGGTTGCAGTCATTTTATTTGAAGGCTCATTAACTTTGCATTTTAGAGAACTGAAAGGCATTGGTAAGGTAGTTCGGAATCTATGCTCCACCGGCATGGTGGTGACATTTGTTATTTTGGGGCTCAGTAGCTATTGGTTGCTGGGCTTAGATTGGCGTGTTGCTGCCGTTATTGGCGCTGTGTTAGTCGTAACAGGCCCAACAGTAACAGCCCCGTTGTTAAATGCGATGCGCCCAACCAAAGAGGTCGACCGGATTTTACGCTGGGAAGGGATTGTTATTGACCCTATTGGTGCCTTGTTTGCAGTACTTGTTTTTGAAGCGGTCATGCTCGCAGGACAAACAGGTGTATTAAGTCATACATTAATAGCTTTAATTAAAACAGTTGGTGTGGGCTTTGTGATTGGTATCGTTGCTGGTTGGATCACAACTCAGTTAATCCGCCGTGAATGGCTGCCATATGAATTGCATAAATTTGGCGTATTAGCACTCGTACTCATTAGTTTTACAGTCTCTAACTTTCTTAGCCATGAATCTGGGTTATTAGCAGTCACTGTTTTTGGTATTTATTTAGCCAATCAGGACGATCTTGAGATCGACTCAATTTTAGAGTTTAAAGAAGACTTATCTCAAATATTAATATCTACACTGTTTATCTTACTTGCAGCGCGTTTAAAACTATCGGATTTAATGCTCCTTGGACCTGGCGTTATCGTTTTTCTTTTAATTGTATTGTTTGTAGCGCGCCCAGCCTGTATTGCAGTATCAACTTACAATTCACCACTGCATTGGCGAGCTCGCGCTATTTTAGCTTGGATTGCACCTAGGGGCATTGTGGCTGCAGCGGTTGGTTCGGTGTTTGCGCTCAGTATGGCAAAAGCGGGGATTGCAGATGCTCAAAAGATAGTGCCTTTAGTCTTTACGGTAATTATTGTGACGGTTATTTTACAAAGTTTAACCGCAATCCCCATCGCTAAACTGCTTAAAATGCGCCAACCAAAACCTTCAACTGTATTGATTATTGGTGCGAATCACCTTTCACGCGCGATAGCTAAAGGGCTACAAGATCAAAAAATTGAAGTCCACTTATCAGATCCTGCCTGGGAAAACTGCAAAATGGCACGGATGGATGGCCTTACCTGCTATTACGGTAACCCACAATCAGAGCATGCTGAGCGTTATTTACCTATGTCGAATCTAAAATCAGTCTTAGCTTTATCACCTAACCGCCACCATAATGCTTTGGGGATACAATATTTCTCACATATGCTTGGCGAAAAAAATGTCTATTCACTTAAATCTTCAGATGCACATGCCAAAGCAAATAAAGACAGCGCCACTTTCTTATCGCGCCAAATTTTATTTGGTGAAAATGCATCATACGCTCGTTTAAGCAGCATGATAGCCAAAGGCGGCAAAGTCAGCACCACCAAACTAGCTGATGCGTTTACTTGGCAAGACTATTTGGCGGTTAACAAAGATGCGGTACCGTTATTTATATTCAGACTCACTGATGAAGACTTTATTGATTTGATTCCGTTTACAATCGACATAGATAAAACACCTGCAAGCGGCGATATGATCATTGCAATGCAACCACCTAAAATGTCAGTATTAAAAGAGCCCACAGCCAATACAAGTACAGTAGAAACTTAATTGTTATTGTAGAAACCACCTTAAAAAACACCTTTGAGGCGGATATAAAAACCCCCAATGAGCTAAAACTCATTGGGGGTTTTTTAACTTTAATATTCAGACAACCTTTTAAAACATTAGGTTCTCATTTTATTTAACTGAATACTTTGTTGGCTGACTAATTTTGCCAACTCCACACTACCAGCCCCAGCCTGACCTGATAACTCAGATAAATGCCCAGCGGCATCAGAAATACGCGTTAAATTACGATTAATTTCTTCTGTCACCGCACTTTGCTCTTCTGCCGCGGTAGCGATTTGCGTTACTTGATCACTGACAGCTTTGACTTGCTCAACCACAGCATTCAATGTATTAAACGCGACACTGGTTTGTTTTACAGAGTCAGATGCTCGAGCAACCCCTTTTTCTATAATATTTGAGGCATTTACCACTTCAAGCTGCAACGACTCTATTAAGCGACTGATATCATCTGTCGAAGCGCGTGTTTTTGAGGCCAAAGCTCTTACTTCATCAGCGACCACAGCAAAGCCTCGACCTTGCTCACCGGCTCTTGCAGCTTCAATAGCGGCATTGAGCGCCAATAAATTTGTTTGTTCTGCGATAGCGCGAATAACTTCAAGTATTTGATTAATATCTCGACTTCGCGCAGATACTTTAGCGACCGCTTGATTTGCATCAGATATTTCATGAGACATAGTTTCAACTTGCTTAACAGCATCGGATAAACTTTTTTCACAATCGGAAATATGCTGACTTATCTCATTCGTTTGGCTGGCTGCAAATTCTGAAGCATTCGCAACTTCTTCAGCAGTCGCGCTCATTTCATTCATTGCCGTCACAACACTTTCTATTTCGCTAAACTGCTCACTTAAATAACGGTTTGATTCTTCGGACAAACTCGCCGAATTAATGGACTGCAGCCGACTCTGCTCCGTAATGCCCTTAAGCTCTGAAATAAGCTCTCGTAACTTAAACAAAAATTGATTAAACCCACCAGCCAATGCAATCAACTCAGCATGATGTTCAACTACGATTTTTTGGGTCAAGTCACCCTCTGAACTGGCAAGGTTATCAACACGAGCTTGAATTAAATTAAGTGGCGCGATAATCGTTTTAATCATGGCGCTCATAATAATTAACACAACAACGGCCACTACAACTCCGAGTATGAGGATGGTCTGCCCGAGTGATTGCGCATTATCAGACAAGGTATTTTTTAACTCAAACGCTCCAAACAAAGCCAACTCTTTTGGCACTTCAATTAACAACCGCCATTGGGTTTGAGCTAATGGAATATGAATGGCAGCTGAGACCAAATAATCAATATCGGATGAAACCAAGCTTTTCCCCTGCTTGAGCTGTTTGTATAAAGCAAAAGCATCAGCTTTAATTGCCTCGTTTAATGGTCGCCCTAACTTTGAGTCATAATGACTGGAGCCTGCAATTAAATCTAACTGACTCAATAAGGTGACCCGAGCTTTACCATCATAAAGCTCACGTGAAAGCTCTTGAGTAATTTTTTGTAATACAGGTAAATTTAAATCAATTCCTGTAACACCTATAAACTCGCCATTTTTTAAAATTGGCACAGTAAGTGATGTCATCATTTCAGAGTAACCAGGCGAGATTTCGTAAAGATAAGGCTCCATTAAACAGGGGGTTTTATTATCTTTGGCGCATAAATACCATTCAGCTTCACGCTTTCCAAATTCGTTTATTTTATCGAGGTATTTATCGGTTGAATTTTCTACGGATTGCTGCAACACCTGACCATTTTTATCACGCGTCATATAAATTTCAAGCGAACCAGATCCAGCTACCGAATGACTCGCCCCATCAATATATTGCCCATCAAGGTTATCGTAACCATTGGGTTCAAATTGAGAATAAACCGATGAAATATTTTTATTTTGCGTGATAACAGCCAAGTCTAATAATTGAACAGACTCTCGATTTAAAGGAGCCTTTTCTGCACTGAAACCGAGCTCAGCTGCCAAAGTATAAGGGATCCGATACGCTTCATTGATAAAGCCCGCGATACGCTCAGACTCTTGCCCAGCCTTGGCATTAAGTTTTATTTCTATTTCATCAAGGATTATTTTTTGTGCTTGTTCGGAAAGCTCTAGATTATTTTGCTTTAACTGCCACCACAATACACCTGACAAAACCACTACGGTCATTAAGACTGCACTCGTCGTTAGCCATAGTAGTTTTTTACCAAGAGACACTTTTTTCATCAACCACTCCTAAAACCATGCATTAATGAGTTTTCCTCACCAATATCAAAGCATAGTCTAATAAATAGTCTGCGGTATTTTATGTCATCGCTTGATCCTGTTTATCAGTTAATTTACTACCTCTATTTTTTTACCTAAGATAGTTAAACTACGCAGCGTACCATCCATATTGGCAATTTCAGGCAACTCCCCCCAATGGCAAAAACCATTTCGAGAAAAAAACTCAATGCTTGGAGTGTTATGGCTAAAAATAAATGCCAAAAAGACATTCACCTTAATGATGTGTGCATAGTTTTCTGCATAATCGAGTAGTTGCTTTGCAATGCCTTTCCCTCGAGCATGCGTTGCAACATAAATACTCACCTCGACTGTACCTTGGTAAGCAGGGCGACCGTAAAAGGTTTTAAAACTCATCCAACCCAAAACGTCATCACCAGATTGATAAACAAAAAGTGGGCGCAGTTCTGTGTGACCATCAAACCAAGCTTGTCGCTCTTGATAACTCACCGGTGTTAAATCAGCGGTAACCATTCGACTGGCGATTGTTTCATTATAAATATCAACCACTGCGGCTAAATCGGTTGCAACAGCTTTTCGGATCATTTCTACCTCTAACACTCAATACTCAATTGTCGCTAATTTAGCAGCGTGCAAATTACTGAACAAGTAACTTCAACACCTTCAATTAAAGACTCTTTGTTATTTTCGTGACATTATCTATAAATCAAATGATCTGACTTCAATACTCAACCGTATTTACTCGATAATAAAATAGACAAGGATTACCATGTTAAAAGCAATATTACTGTCATTAACTGTACTTAGCGCCAATGCATTTGCAGAACAATGCGACGATTTTACCAACGTAGAAATGAAAAAGTTACGCTCAGATAAAACACTTAATTTATGCCAGTTTAAAGATAAGCCCTTATTAATTGTTAATACCGCAAGTAACTGTGGCTTCACATCACAATTTACAGGACTTGAAGCAATCCATAAAAAGTATAAAGATCAAGGCTTAGTTGTTTTGGGTTTTCCATCGGACGATTTTTTCCAAGAAGAAGATGACGAGAAAGACACAGCCAAAGTCTGCTTTATCAATTATGGCGTTACATTCGACATGTTCGCACCAACCTCTGTTAGAGGCAAAAATGCCAACGCTTTATTTACACACTTAGCAGAGCAAACAAGCGCACCTAAGTGGAATTTTTATAAATACATTGTCAGTAAAGATAGAAAAACAGTACTTAAATTCAATAGTAAAACAACACCTGAAGATGCTGATTTCATTAAAGCTATTGAAGAATCTCTCTAAAGCCGCTATAAACAATTTATCACTTTAATGTGGATTGTCATAAAACTTTAAAGAGAGGGCACTATTTTATAGATAATTTCAGGAGATTATTATGATGTTACAAAATACAGATTTAACACCTGTGCACCATCCCATCAGCTTTGTGTCTATCAATAAATGCAAAGTAATTTATGAAGATGCATCGGGCTATGTTGAAAAAAAATTCAGTAATTCAGCTGAAGCTAGGCTTTTTTTACAGACACTAAAAACATCGAGCTAAGCTTATCCAATAAATAAAAGGAATGTCACTTATTGGCTTATCAAAAATTAGCATCTTTTGATTTTTGATTTAAACTAGCAAACAACCAATAATGATTACAAATAAGGATTATCATGGCATTAGCAAGTGCACGCCATATTTTAGTAGACAGTGAAGAACATTGTCTTGAATTAAAAAAACAAATTGAGTCAGGCGCTGATTTTGCTCTCGTTGCAAAAGAACATTCAACTTGCCCATCAGGTCAAGCCGGCGGAGAGCTCGGTGAGTTCGGACCTGGAATGATGGTACCAGAGTTTGATTCGGTTGTTTTTTCAGCCCCAGTAAATACGGTCCAAGGACCTGTTCAGACTCAATTTGGCTACCACCTTCTTGAAGTGACAAGCCGAACATAATATACCACCAGCTCATTAGTACTTTTCAATCATGACTAGTGAGCTTGTTCTGTTTTAATAGTTAACATCGCCTATTGATACTCATAACCAGTGGTAGCGAATGTTCATTAAAAGCTTTTGATTATTCGGCAATCAGTTTATATTGCCAGCTTAATTAGATCTAACCTTGCTGCAGCCTTTAGGGTGTAAACAAAACTCTTAATAACTGAAAATGAGGTTATTATTAAGGTTATATTTGACATAAATTCAAGTATTCGGATTTATTTGAGATCTATAATGAGTGTGATATTTAGCTTTGGCTAACAATCAACTAGCGCACTTTTCCAAACTCCAAATTTATTTGGCAATAATTTAAAATATTGAGCACAAGAACATGACAGAGCAAACTTCACAACTAGCTATTTTCACGCAAGAAGTAAACCAAAACGATTTATTATGGGCGTTAACTGCACCCGATGGCGGCTATGTCGTGTGTGACTCTGAGCAATACGAAGACGTTGACGTTTTATTGCTATGGAGCAATAAAGAAACAGCTAAAAAGCATTGTTGTGATGAGTGGGCTGACTATACGCCAGTTTCAATCAGCAAAGAAGAATACCTAGAATACTGGGTTGAAGATTTAAGCGAAGATAATACCTTTGTTGGCATTCAATGGACTGATGAAGAAGCATGCCTTGAGCTTACAGCGATTGATGTAGCAAAAGCGTTACTTGATAGCTAACAACAAACAGTGTTAACGTCCTTAGCTGAAGCTTGTATTTAACTCACGCATTCAGCTAAGGCAGTCATGATAATAACAGAATTTACACCTGAACATTTTACAGAAGTTATTGCTCTTGGAAACTTGGTTCATGGTGACAACTACCTCGATATTCCAAGCATCGAAAAAATCTACCACTATTCAATTCAAAATGATATTAACGCCAGTTTTGTGGCACTCCTAGATAATCGCGTTGTTGGTTTTCGTTTAACTTATGCAGCTGGTTCTTGGCCTTTTGACCAGTGGTGCAGTACCGAACTCTGGCCTATTCCAAGTCAAGATGTGTGCTATTTCAAATCGAACACACTACACCCATCTGTACGACGAAATGGTCTTGGCGGAAAACTATTAGATGCATCCATTGCAGCGCTAAAACAACAAGGTGCAAAAGGCGGCATTTGTCACGTATGGCAACAAAGCCCTGGCAATGCTGCATTTCGTTATTTTAGTAAAGCGGGTGGTACAACCGTTAAAATTCATCCTGATCGCTGGGTTAATGATGGAGCTGAATCAGGGTATGTGTGTACATTATGTGGCAATAAATGCCATTGTGATGCCGTTGAAATGTTTTTAGGGTTTTAATTTATGCACTATGATCCTCTCATTTCTCAAAATTGTAGCAGCGCTCCATTAGCAAAGAGCTATTGGGCCAGCACCATCGACTATCCACCAGCAAATACGCCATTAAAACAAAATCGTCAGGTTGATATCGCAATTATTGGTGGCGGCTTCACGGGCCTAACCACAGCTTATTATTTAAGTACATTATATAACCTTGATTGTTGTGTCCTCGAGGCCAATCAAATCGGCTTTGGTGCAAGCGGTCGCAATGCAGGTTTTATACTCAAGGGATCGGGTCGTCTGAGTTATCGGCAAATGGCCGATAAATGGGGCATGCCAATTACCCAAGGTATTTACCATGAATTTAGCCAAGCCGTACAACGTGTTGAAGATTTAATTTCAGAGCATCAAATTAACTGCGACAAACAAGAATATGGGTATTTAAAAATTGCCCACAACGCCAAAGCATTACATTCATTACAGAGCCAAAGCCAATTTATAAGTGCTAATTTAGGTGGCAATGCGCAGTTTTTGTCTCCTGATGTGCTAAAAAAAGAATATATGATTAACCATCAAGCTTATGGCGCGCTGCGCCTTGACGATGGGTTTGGGATCAATCCTCTTAAATTAGTGCTTGGCTATGGTGATATGGTAAAAAAAACCGGTGTCGATGTCTTTGAGCGCACTTTAGTTAAAAGTTGGCAGCAACAAAACAATCAACACACCCTTGAAACAGAGCACGCTACCATTACCGCCAAACAAGTTGTCTGCGCTGGCAATGCTTATAATAATAAAAAGAATAACGCCATCATTGCCAATCGCTACCTCCCCATTTTGAGCAATATTTTAGTTACCCGCCCACTCACAAAAGAAGAGCTAGCAATTACCGGTATTAAAACCCATCAAGTTACTATGGATACTCGTACACTTAAATATTACTACCGACTATTGCCCGATAATCGCATTTTGTTTGGTGGCCGTGGCGCGGTTCGGGGGCAAGATCAAGATAAACCTCGTTATCAAGCTAACTTAACCGCAGCTTTAGCAACTTGTTTTCCTATTCTCGCTAAAATAAACATCGATTACTTTTGGAGTGGCTGGATTGCTGCCGCACTTGATGATATGCCACATGTGATTAATCAAAATGGCAGTGCCTATAGCATCGGTTATTGTGGTTCTGGCGTCGCGTTTAGCGCGCAAGCAGGATTTAGGCTGGCGCAGCAACTAGCAGGAGAACGAGTTCCGGAACTGCCCTTATACCAAACTGCAGCGCCTACTTTTCCTTTTGCCCAATTTAGGCGCTTAGGCCAAGCCGCTTATTACCAATATGGTTGGTTAAAAGATAAATATTTTTAATAGGTTATTCCACCAATTTGAGTTTAAAATAATATCGCTCTCAATTTATTAATGCGATATTAATTTGAAAACACACCTAGGTCGGCGACCATTCACAGCAATGGAGCTTCATGCTCTGTTTAGTGGCTATATTTATTCCGATCATAAAGTGATTAAAGAGCAAGCCAGAGATTGGCATTTTTGGCTGCCTTTACTCGCTTACTACACCGGTGCATTCAGTGATGAAATTGGCTGTTTAACCACCCAAGATATTATTAAAACCGAACACGGTTGGTTTTTTAACTTCCACACCAACAGCAAAATACAAAGTCGCCTTATCCCGATTCACCCAGGTTTACTGCAAGCCGGCTTTAATGACTACGTAAACTCTTTAAGTGACAACGCCCGCTTACTGCATGATTTACCATCAAAAAGTGGCCGATATAGCGAAAAAGCGCGCATTTGGTTTTCTGGTGAAGGCGAACGCCAAGGATATTTACAAAAATGTGGCATCCCCAATATTGATCACGATGGTCGAAAAGTGGCGATGAGTTCATTTCGTATCAATTTCGAACAACATATCCGCATCAGCGCGATGCAAATAAAACAAAAAGAACTTTTTAATTACCTATTAGGTTTTAATGAATACCAAGCGACAAATACGCTTGATTTAAGTGCTCTTCACACTATTGTCCTTGGCGTGCGGCAACTAAATCCAAGTATTACATGGAAGCGTTTTGTAAACCGTTTAAAACCCTAATATGCGCCCCCCCCCTACCGATGATAAATTCAAATCAACTTTCAGTACGTAACTAACCTGAGCTCTGGATAATAAATTTATCTCCAGCGGCTACAGACTTGAAAAAACATCTACCAATTCAATATCAATACGTTAGTAAATCTCTTAACCAAAGCTCAGGTTAACTAGACAAAGCAACAATGCCTTGGCATAGTCTTTTTTCTAATAATCCAGAACAATAACAATAAATTAAGGGAACGTATGAAAAAGCTCACCCTGAGCGCACTATCTTTGGCAATGGCCTCCGCCAGTATCTGCGCGCACGCCAATGAATATGTCATCGAAAAATTCGCTAAACCAAGCGCTCAAAGCGTCTCGCTAATTTTAGACCCAAACCAAGAACAGTTCTCAGGTTCAACCACTATTACGCTTGAAGTACTAACAAAAACAAACATTATTGAGCTCAATGGTGAGGACTACAATGCAAAGTTAATCAAACTCAATGGTGATGGCCAATGTACAATGACCGCCAATGCGCTCAAGACCGGAAAAGTACAACTTATTTGTGCTCATGAGATTAAACCGGGTAATTATACTTTAACGATTGATTTTGATGCGCCATTTAACAAGCAATCAGTTGGGTTATATAAAACCATTGATCACGGCACCCCGTATTTATTCACTCAATTTGAAATGAGCGACGCGCGCCGCGCTTTTCCCGTTTTTGATGAACCTGAATATAAAATTCCTTTTCAATTAACGATTACCTCGCCAAGCAATCTTAAGGTATTTGCGAATACCGAAGCTATTAAACAAGAAAGTAACAACGGCCAAACAACGCATCACTTTGCAACCACTAAACCGCTACCTTCATACTTAGTTGCCTTTGCGGTCGGTGAATTTGAACAAATCGCCGTCAAAGGAATGCCAATTGAAGGCAATATAATTACGACAAAAGGTAAAATTGCGCTGGCCGACTATGCAGCCAAGCACATGCCTGCGATTTTAAATGCCTTAGAGCAATATTTTGGGATTCCTTATGTTTACTCAAAGCTCGATTCGGTGGCCGTACCTGAGTTTCCATTTGGTGCCATGGAAAATGCAGGGTTAGTTACTTACCGCGAAGATATTTTGCTTATTGATGAAGCCCATGCGAATCAAAATGCCAAACAAAGCTCTGCTTCTGTGATTGCCCACGAATTAGCTCACCAGTGGTATGGCAATTTAGTAACGATGAAATGGTGGAATGACTTATGGCTAAATGAAGCATTCGCCAGTTGGATGGCGGCAAAAGTAACGCACCAACTCTTTCCTGAATTTGAATCTAATTTAAGCCTGCCGCAAAATTATGTGATGGATACTGATGCGCGTTTATCAACCAAACCCATCCGCAAGCCAATTAAAACCGAAGCCGATATTATGGATGGCCTTGGGCTTGCTTATTCAAAAGGCAGCGCCGTGTTATCCATGGTGGAAAATTGGATTGGTGAAGAGGCCTTCAAGCAAGGTATACAAGCTTACATGCAACAATTTGCATTTAAGAACGCCGAAGCCTCGGATCTTTGGACTGCATTGGCAAAAAGCTCAAAACAAGATGTGGCCAGCGTATTAAAATCTTTTATTGAGCAATCGTCTTTCCCATTACTCAATATCACGCAAGACAAAACCAAGCTCACCATCAAACAAACTCGTTTTGTCAATGCGGGGGTTGATGCTCCCGCACAGTTATGGACAGTACCAGTTGCAATAAAATATGGTCGTGGTGATGAAGTAAAAACAGCTAAAATTTTACTTAATAAGCCAAGCCAAACCGTGCAATTAGACTTTGAACCAGAATGGATTTATCCAGATGAAAACGCCATGGGTTACTATCGCTGGGTATTACCAACACCACAATTAAATGCGCTACTAGCTAATGCAGAAAAAGTGCTAACGCCACGTGAAAAACGCGCCTTTATTTCAAGTTCAGACGCCCTATTAAGTGCAGGTTTACTTTCAGGTGGCGACTTATTAAAAACATTAGGTCAATTTATTGATGATGCTCATCCTCGCGTAGTTGGTATGGCACTTGGTTATATTGCGTCACAAAAAGGCGTCTTTATCGATGAAAGTAATGAAGCGTTATGGCAAAAATATATTAGCGCTAAAGCACAAAATGCCATTACCAAATACGGTTTAGTCGCTGCAAAAAATGAAGATCCTTCTATCAGCAAATTACGCCCACAGCTAGTGAGTTTGTTGGCATTTGAAGCTCAAGATCCCGCTATTATCGCAACAGCAAAACAACAAGCACAACGCTACCTTGCCGACAGTACACAAGTCGACCCATATTTAGCTGGCACATATTTAAAAATTGCCGCTTTTAATGGTGATGCTGCGTTATTAAAAGCATATCAAACTGCTTTTGAAACAACCCAAGATCCTGAAAAAAGAACTAATTTATTGGTTAACTTAAGTTATTTCAAATCACCTGCACTTCAAACTGAGGCGCTTAATTACACCTTGGGTGATAAAGTAACCGCTTCGGATATGCGTTATGTGATGGGTGGCAACTTATACAAAAAAGAACGCAAAGCATTATTTCAGCAATGGGTTATGGATAATTACGCGCAAGTGAGTAAAAAGCTGCCGCCATTTGTTCTGCCAAGCTTGCCAAACTATTTAGGCGGTGGTTGTAGCCAAGCTGATTTAGACAAAACAACGGTATTTTTTACACCAAAAGTAGAAGAGGTTGCCGGTTTTGCTCGCTCATTAAGCAAACTAAACGAAAGCGTCACTGACTGTATAAACCTTCGCATTAGAGAAGTAGCCTCTGTAAATAGCTACTTAAAAACGCTGTAATCTAGAACTGAGGTTACTTACTAAAGAGGCCAAATGATTGGCCTCTTTCCTTCATTAAATACATCGCTTGCCCTACGGTTATTCCACCGCTAACTCATCACACACAAAAGCAAATTGATTACCATCCACTGAAAAGTTAAGCCGTGTGATGTTGGTTTGGCAATAAGCCGATAAATCAAGCCATAGCTTCGGAGTGGTTTGAGGCGCTGACCAAGTATAAAGCTTTGATTGCTTTGCAAATACTAATTGCTGCTCTCGCCACGCAAAATAATCAACATCAAGTGGTAACTGCAATAATTTATCAACTTGCCCATTTAATGCATTAAATTGTGTGACCCAATGCGCACCATTCTCGTACAGGCTAAAAGTATAGCGTTCAGTGCTATCACTAAAAGTTAAGGTTCGTCCAATATCGTGGGCAATCACTTTTGTGGTTTCTTTACCTAGTTGCCCAAACTGTAAAGTATGCGGCTCACCTAAAACAAACATCACGAGCTCTTTATCTTTACCCCAAGCGTGATAACCCACTGGTGCGATTGTTTCGAAAAGGCGCTGACGCTCACTCGCATCGGTTAATGAATAAGACCACAATTTTTGCGCCCCATCAGCCTCTACAACAATCATTGACAGTGTAGATGAAGAAGGCATCAGTGTCGGTGAATATTCACTGACATCACTTTGGGTGACGTTTTTAGTGTGATTGGTCAAAAAGTCATAAAACATAATGTCAGTTTGCCAACGTTGATTTTGCTCAAACCTCGCAGTGTAATAAACGCCCTCAGTAGTCAGTAAAGGCTGATTATCATAACCTAATCGCTTCGTGATATTTTCGACGCTTTTTACTTTATTTTGTTTTAAGTCGACAAGAAAAATATCACTCCCCATCGGGCCTGCCGCCCAAGCTGACATACTAATAAGAGCGCTGCATATTATTATTTTTTTCATGATTTCATCAGATTAACTATCCCATTACTTGTTGTATCACAGCCATTATATTCTTAACAAGCTTGACCTTCTGACAACATAGCTTTATAAAAGTCTGACTCACTTTATTGGTAACCTTATGTCCGCTAAACATCCCATTATTGCAATTACAGGTTCTTCTGGTGCTGGCACGACCACTACAACAAATGCAATAAAGCATATTTTTCGTAGCTTAAATATTGAAGCCGCTTTTGTAGAAGGTGATAGCTTCCATCGTTATACTCGGCCCGAAATGGATAAGAAAATTCGTGAAGCGCAGCAAGAAAGCCGTCACATTAGCTATTTTGGTTCTGAAGCGAATGACTTTGGTGCATTAGAAGAACTTTTCATCAGTTATGGTGCTACCGGTACAGGTAAAACACGCCGCTACCTTCACACTTTTGATGAGGCCGTGCCTTACAATCAACTTCCCGGCACATTTACACCGTGGCGACCACTAGAAGAACATACCGACATTCTCTTTTATGAGGGTCTACATGGTGGTGCAGTGGATGAAAATCACGATGTTGCTAAGCATGTTGATTTACTCATTGGCATGGTGCCAATTATCAATTTAGAGTGGATCCAAAAGATGATCCGCGATACCACTGAGCGCGGGCATTCCCGAGAAGCTGTAATGGGCTCTATCGTTCGCAGTATGGATGATTACATTAACCATATCACACCACAATTTTCACGAACCCATATTAATTTTCAGCGGGTGCCAACGGTTGATACGTCTAACCCGTTTAGCGCTAAAGATATTCCATCATTAGATGAAAGCTTTGTTGTGATTCGTTTTCGCGGTATTGAAGATGTTGATTTCCCCTATTACCTGCAAATGATTGATGGCAGCTTTATGTCTCGTCGTAATACGATGGTAGTGCCGGGCGGAAAAATGGGTTTAGCAATGGAATTATTATTACGCCCTTTGATTGAAGATATCATCAATAAAAAGCGGGGATTAGCCAGTTTAGCCCCAAGCGGCTTGCCTATTTAACTCTTACCGTGCCTGAGCAATTAAATAATACAACAATAACCAGCAAAGCTGGCTACTTTAGACAAACTGTAAACCTGACTGAGCAACAAAAAAGCTGCAAAAGCAGCTTTTCTTTAAACTTTAACTGGGTCGGGTAAATTACGACCATAAAAGATTTCTTGCATTTCGCGCGTTAATTTTGCGCGAATTTCATCTTCTTCAGTTTGAGTTAAATCATCGGTTGTCATACCAAACAAATAGGTATTTAAATCCGTTTCTTTTAACATCATTTTAGTGTGAAACAAGTTTTCTTGGTACACATTCACATCAACCATTTGGTAGGCATCACGCGTATCTGCTGTCATGAAATTTTGAATCGAATTAATAGCATGGTCAATGTAATGCTTTTTTCCATTGACATCACGAGTAAATCCACGCACACGATAATCGATAGTCACAATATCCGATTCTAAAGAATGAATTAAGAAGTTTAACGCTTTAAGTGGTGAAATAACGCCACACGTCGACACTTCAATGTCAGCGCGAAACGTACAGATCCCATCATGTGGATGTGATTCAGGATAAGTATGCACACAAATATGGCTTTTATCTAAATGCGCAACCACTGAGTCAGGTAAAGGACCAGGTTTTTCGTCTTGATCAACATCGTTAATAATAGGCTCTTCAGAAACTAAAATTGTGACGCTAGCACCTTGAGGATCATAATCTTGGCGTGCAACATTTAAGATATTTGCACCAATAATATCAACCACTTCACCTAAAATATCAGTTAAGCGATCAGCGTTATATTGTTCGTCAATATACTCAATATACTCTTTACGTTGTTGCTCAGTTTTTGCATAACAAATGTCGTAAATACTGAAGCTTAAGCTCTTAGTTAAATTATTAAAACCATGGAGCTTAAGTTTGGTAAATGGTTCGTTCACGATAAACCACCCTCACTTCTGGCTGAGTAATCTGCACGAAGCAGCATTAAAAAGACTGGGGATTTTATACGAATACACGACCAGTAAAAAGTTTTTTTTCGGCTATTATGCTTCAACCACTTCAAAACTGTGGGTGACATCAACCGTCTTATCTAACATCAGTGCCACAGAGCAATATTTTTCGGCTGATAGTTCAACTGCACGTGCAACATGCGTCTCAGATACGCTATAACCTGTCACGACAAAATGTAAGTTTATTTTTGTAAATACACGAGGGGCTGACTCAGCTCTTTCGCTTGTGAGTTGCACTTCGACGTTGGTAAATTTTTGTTTTGATTTTTGTAAGATACTGACCACATCAACTGAAGAGCAACATCCCGCAGACATTAACACCATTTCCATTGGGCTTGGTGCGGCACTGTCATGGCCTGCATCAAAGACTACGTTGTGCCCTGAAGCAGAACGACCAATAAACGTATCACCGTCAACCCATTTTACATTTGCTTGCATAGCACTCTCCTTATAATTACAAAGCCATTACGGCTAACAGCAGAGTGTATGGATTTGACTTTAGAGTGCAACTAAAAAGCGATATATATCTGGCTGTTGCTATTTTTTAAACATTCAAATCAGCAACCGCCGAATCAAATAAGTTTTTCACCAAACATGCAAACTCATCAATAAATTCTTTTTGTTCAATAGTAATAGGTTGATTAATCACGCCAGAGAGCACTTCTTGTAAATCGTAAACAATACCATCTATTTCACGAACAATAATGCTACGTTGCTCTGTGTCCAAACCTTTATGCTGCTGACAAAAAATCATGATTTGCTCAGCAATATCATCTTCTATAAATGAAATGACCGTAGGTGCACCTGGCGCAACTTGTCCTGGCTTTTCAAATAAAGATAAGTGCTGAGTTAAGTACATGATGAGGTCATCATAACCCTGCGTATTTGTGACCATAAATATTCCTATCTCAATTTGTGGGAGCTTTGCTAGTTATTTAAGCAGAAAGACCCTGTAATTACTAGCAATCAATATAAAACAAAAAAGCAGCCTAAGCTGCTTTTTTATGAATAGTTTAAATCTATAAACTGAGGCCTGGACTTAGATTAAGTGGCAAGCTCACTTGCTCAAGTTCAACAGAAGCAACAGGATATGAACAATAATCTGCAGCATAGAATGCACTTGCTCTGTGATTACCTGATGCACCAATACCACCAAATGGTGCTGCACTTGACGCTCCCGTAATCGGGCGGTTCCAATTGACAATACCGGCACGAATACGGCGCAAAAAGTGTTCATAATCAGCTTGATTATCACTTAATAAACCAGCCGATAAACCAAAACTGGTATCATTGCTTTTTGCAATCGCAGCATCAAAATCAGTAAAGCGGAAAACTTTTAATAATGGGCCAAAATGCTCATCATCTGGAAAGTCAGCCACATCAGTGCAATCAATAATCCCTGGTGTCACAAAACCTGTACCTGCTGTGTGCTTAAGCTCAACTAAGATTTTACCACCTAGCGATACTAGCTGCTGCTGCGCAGCAACCATTGATAATGCCGCTGCCTCAGAAATCATTGATCCCATAAAAGGCTGATCTTCATCATCAAAATGACCAACCTTGATAGCCTCAGTTGCCTCTAAAAGTAATGCTAATATTGCATCACCTTGCTGATCGGCACTTAAAAATAACTTTCGGGCACACGTACAGCGTTGGCCACTTGAAATAAATGCCGATTGAATAATATCGTGAACAGCCGCCTTGGTATCAGCCACATCTTTAACTATCAAAGGGTTATTTCCACCCATTTCAAGTGCTAAAATTTTACCCGGCTGACCGGCAAATTGTTGATGGATAAAATGACCTGTACGAGATGAACCAGTAAAAAATAAGCCATCGATCCCTCGATGTGACGCAAGTGCTTTACCAGTTTCAACCTCGCCTTGTACCAAATTGATAACGCCAGCAGGTAAACCCGCCTGTTGCCAAAGCTTAAGCGTTAATTCAGCAACTAAAGGGGTTAACTCTGAAGGTTTAAATACCACGGTATTTCCTGCTAATAATGCAGGAATAATGTGGCCATTAGGCAAGTGACCAGGAAAATTATAAGGTCCAAAAATAGCAACAACACCATGTGCTTTATGACGAATAAATGCCTTTCCTTGTGGCATTGGGTTTTCAACTGTACCAGTTCGCTCTAAATACGCTTTTTCAGAAATAGCCACTTTGCCTATCATGGCTGCAACTTCAGTACGTGTTTCCCATAATGGCTTACCCGTTTCTAGACCGATTGTTTGCGCTAACTGCTCTTTATTTGCTTCTAACTGCTTTGCGAACTGCTTAACAATGGCTAAACGCTCTACGAAGGTTAAATCAGACCAAACATAATATGCTTCTCGAGCAGCATGAATTGCAATATCTACTTGCGCTGCATCGGCAGCATTGGCTTGCCAAATAACTGCATTTTTTGCCGGATCTAAAGAGCTAAAAAGTGCCCCCTGACCTTCTAGCCATTGGCCATTAATAAATTGAGCTGCATGAGACATTTAGACTCTCCTATAACTTAAAGTGCAGCGACACTGAGCGTATCGCCTGCAACAAGTAATAAAGCATCGGCTATCTCTTGTGAGATAACGATTTCGTTTGAATCAAGTGCGACCTGTAAATCCGCTAAGGTTGCCCTAAAGTCAACCAAGCCATCATTCGATAGCATCATTTGGCGGCCACCTGGGTTTTTGCCGATAACCACTTTTCGCTTTTCCGTGATACGAACTGTGCGGATATTATTCACTTTAGCTTCAACGGTAGGACCTGCATCAAAAATGTCGACATAACCATTAAACGTAAAGCCTTCACTTTTTAATAGTTCGATTGCAGGGCGAGTTTTATCATGCACTTGGCCGATAACAGCCTGAGCTTCTTTACTTAATAAATTGACATAAATCGGGTATTTTGGCATCAATTCAGCAATAAATATTTTCTGGCCTATCCCGGTTAAATAATCAGCCGTTGGAAAATCCATACAAAAGAAATGCTCTTCGAGCCATTGCCAAAAAGGACTACGACCACTGTCATCAGAAATGCCTCGCATTTCAGCAAGCACTGTATCTGCAAAGCGCTGTTGATGTGCTTTAATAAACATAAAACGCATCTTCGATAATAATTTTCCGTTACCATCTTTACGGTATTTATCACGTAAAAACAAAGTACACAGCTCAGTGGCCCCCGTGTAATCATTACACAAAGTTAAAATTTCAACTGCTTTATATACATGTAACGTACGTGATGAGTGGATCACTTTACTTAAATGGTAATGGTAAAATGCATCATCTAATCCGACGGCAGCCTCAATGGCTGCAGTGCCAGCCACTTCCTTGGTTATCGAATCCTCAATAACAAACAAATAACCCTCATCTTCAGGTTGCGATACATTTTTTGCAAATGAGGCTTCTGAACGAGCTATTTTTTTTGTTAATAATTCTTCATTTATCGGTAAAGAGGTAAAACCATGACCCGACTCATCGGCTATTTCTAGCAGAGCGGGAAAATCATCTTTTCGGATTGGGCGAATGATCATCATAAACGCGCTTACTCTTTTAAATTCAGTGACGGTATAAAATGAGCAAGCAGTACATGCTTGCTCATCAAAAAATAATTATTGTGCGTTAACAACTTGAGCTACGGCTTTTTCAAAACGCGCCATACCTTCACGGATATCTGCTTCAGGGATCACTAACGATGGCGCAAAACGCACCACATTTGCTCCAGCAACCAGCGCCATTAAACCTTGCTCAATACTTGCCAACATAAAGTCGCGCGCCTTACCTTGATATTGCTCAGATACAACCGCACCTAGCAATAACCCTTCGCCACGCATTTCTTTAAACACTTGGTACTTATCATTAATTTGGCTAAATAAGTGGCGAAATAACGCTTCTTTTTCTTTTACACCATTTAATACTTCAGGAGTATTCACAGTATCAAAAGCAGCTTCAGCAACAGCACACGCCAATGGATTTCCACCATAGGTTGAACCATGAGTGCCAACTTTTAAATGCTTAGCAATCGCTGTTGTTGTTAACATTGCGCCAATTGGAAAACCACCACCTAATGCTTTTGCTGTGGTTAGAATATCAGGAGTCACACCTAAACCTTGGTATGCATATAAATGACCTGTGCGGCCTACGCCGGTTTGCACTTCATCAAAAATAAGTAATGCATTGTGTTTATCACATAATGCGCGCACGCCTTGAATAAACTCTGCCGTAGGGCTAATTATGCCGCCCTCGCCTTGTAACGGCTCAAGCATAACCGCGCAGGTGTTGTCTGAGATTAACGCTTCAAATGCCGCTAAATCATTGTAGTTACAGTGATCGATATTGCCAGGTTTTGGCCCAAAGCCATCTGAATAAGCTGCTTGACCACCAACCGTAACAGTAAAGAAAGTTCGACCATGGAAGCCTTGATTAAATGCAATAATTTGAGATTTTTGTTCGCCATAATTATCAAGAGCAAAACGACGCGCAAGCTTTAGCGCAGCTTCATTTGCTTCAGCGCCAGAGTTGGCAAAGTACACTTTGTCAGCAAAAGTTGCATCCACTAACTTTTTAGCTAAACGGATAGCTGGCTCATTAGCCATAACATTGGCAACATGCCATAACTTTTCACTTTGAATTTTTAGTGCATTGACTAAGGCAGGATGACAATGACCCAAGCAGTTAACAGCAATACCACCTGCAAAATCTATATATTCATTATCAGCTTGATCCCAAACATGCGAGCCTTGTCCACGGACAGGGATCACTGCAGATGGTGCATAGTTAGGTACCATTACTTCGTCGAATAATTCACGATTTACTGTCATTGTTTTTCCTTTATTTATGAGTACAAACAAGACAGATAACGAAACAGTTAACTATCTGTTGTACAGTTTTAGCACTAAAACGATTACTAATTTGAGTGTCATTATTTCAAAATTTTTGCTGAAAGTCTTGCGACAAACAGCGCTATAAGTCTTTATATACAAAGGATAAGATAATATTTCAATGAATATGAATAAGTATTTATCCCTAGATCAGGGTAAGCCCTAACACAGCACATTACCGCTTGATTTAGCATCATCATTCAAGAATGCATTAATATACCAATAATTTTTTATATTAATTTTGTTAACAAAGTAAATATTCGTGATATTGCAGCAAATTCTATCTTTAATGACCACTTTAGGCCCATATAATAACGAATACAGAAGAATAAAAGCGCTAGAATCCACAAAGTAGCATTAGAAAGAAAGCTAAAATCCTCTTCTGTTTTTCATGCAACGTAAGCCTAAGCTAAAGAGGTCAAGCTTAATCGAATAAATCACGTTTGCAATGTCAGAACCTGAAGAAGATAACTGAGTCTTTTATCTAATAAGCGCGAATAAAATTGGCAAGCAATTCTAGGCCTGACTGCGTCAAAATTGCCTCTGGGTGAAATTGAACCCCTTCAAGTGGTAAAAAACGATGCTTCAATCCCATAATGGCATCAAGCTGACCTTGGGAATCATGCGTCCATGCTGTGATTTCTAATTCTTTAGGTAACGATGCCTGTGCGACAACTAAAGAGTGATACCGACAAACAGTCAAATCATTCGCGAGCCCTTTAAAAACACCTTGATTGTTATGCTCAATCACTGACGTTTTACCATGCATCACCTCTTTAGCACGGATAACATCCCCACCAAGGGCTTGCGCTATGGTTTGATGGCCCAAACAAATGCCTAAAATAGGAAAGGTTTCTTTTAAATGAGTCACCACATCTAACGAAATTCCGGCTTGAGTCGGAGACTTTGGACCTGGAGAAATTACAATATGATCAGGCTTTAATTGAGTAATTGTAGCCAAATCAATTTCATCGTTACGCCTGACCACCACTTCTTGATCAAGACGTTGAAAATATTGCACTAGGTTATAAGTAAATGAATCGTAGTTATCGATCATTAACAACATAAAGTTTGCTCCAAAAAATAAAAAACCAGGCACACTCAGCCTGGTTTTATCTTTACTAAACTCACTTACTGGCGAGGAATAAATCCTACAGCATCATAGACAGCTTTAAGCGTCCTTTCAGCACGCTCACCAGCCTTATCAGCACCACTGCGCATGATTTGATTTAATAAAGCTTGATCGTTACGAATTTCTTTAAAACGCGCCTGAATTGGCTCAATCATAGATACCACAGCATCAGCTGTATCTTTTTTCAAGTGACCATACATTTTACCTTCATAATCAGACACCAAGTCTGCAATTGAACGTTTTGTTGCCACAGAAAGTAAAGTCAATAAGTTTGATACACCCGCTTTTTCTTGTGGATCAAAATAAATACGAACTTGCTCGTCTGAATCAGTCACTGCTTTTTTTAATTTCTTTTCAATCTGTTTTGGCTCGTCTAATAACATAATGTAACCATTTGGGTTTTCATCTGATTTAGACATTTTTTTACTTGGATCTTGCAAGCTCATAACGCGAGCACCAAGTTGAGGAATATAAGGTTCTGGAATTTTAAACACATCACCATATAAATTATTAAAGCGATTTGCTATGTCACGTGTTAATTCCAAATGCTGCTTTTGATCTTCACCCACAGGGACTTGATCAGCCTGATAAAGTAAAATATCAGCCGCTTGTAATACCGGATAGCTATACAAACCAACATTGATGTTATTGACATTTTTAGCAGATTTATCTTTAAACTGCGTCATGCGGTTTAATTCGCCCATTTGCGCATAACAGTTTAAAACCCAGCTTAGCTGGGCATGTTCTGGTACTTGAGATTGAACAAATAAAGCTGATTTGTCAGGATCGATACCACAAGCAGCATAAAGTGCAATACCATCAAGTACACGTTGCCTTAGCATCTCAGGTTCTTGGCGAACCGTAATCGCATGTAAATCAACTAACATGAAGAAACAATCATGATCTTGTTGCAACGTAAGCCACTGGTTGATTGCACCAATATAATTACCAATCGTCATTCCACCAGTTGGTTGAATACCACTTAATACAACAGGTTTAGTCATGTTATTCCTTCTTTATTAAAAATAGCACCTCACTAGACTTAGGAGGTCAACAATATAATTTTCAGCTACGCAATTTTAATCGCTTAAAAGCACAGAGAAAAGTGAAACTCTTATTTATTTCACCAAAGCGAGCTGTGCCCGCATTTTGTCTATCACTTCTTTGTAATCAGGTTGATTAAAAATGGCTGAACCAGCCACAAACATATCAGCACCAGCTTCGGCAATCTCTTTAATATTATCAACATTCACACCGCCATCGACTTCTAATCGAATGTCTCGACCTGACGTCTTAATTAATGCCTTTACTTGACGTAATTTTTCTAAAGTATGAGGGATAAAACTTTGCCCACCAAATCCAGGGTTCACAGACATAAGTAAAATAACATCTAACCTATCCATAACATGCTCTAAATGAGATAAAGACGTTGCAGGATTTAGCACTAAACCAGCTTGGCAGCCGTGATCTTTAATGAGCTGTAAAGTACGGTCAACATGCTCACTGGCCTCAGGATGAAAAGTTATAATGCTCGCGCCCGCTTTTGCGAACATAGGCACAATGGCATCTACAGGCTTAACCATTAAATGAACATCAATAGGAGCTGTAATACCGTATTTACGAAGCGCTTGGCATACCATAGGGCCGATAGTTAGGTTTGGCACATAATGGTTGTCCATTACATCGAAATGCACAACATCAGCACCAGCAGCTAACACAGCCTCAACGTCTTGACCGAGCCTTGCAAAATCTGCAGATAAAATAGATGGCGCAATTAAAAATTTTGACATAGTCACCTCTCTTCGAACGGGTTACTAATGTAACCTATTTATTTAAAACTTTCACCTTTACAAATAGTTAACAATCAATTAATCTAATTTAACCTACTAATATTGTTTACTATATCCTTGTCTTTTTAGGCATCTTTGATTAAGCTTTAGGCAAATTTATGCTTAAAAGGTTTTAGCTATGACAATAAAAGGAATTAAACGAGCAGCTTTCGCCTCTTCTGTTGTTTTATTTTCTGCTTCAACTTTTTCATTCCTTACATCTTCATCAACTCAAGATGTTAGTTGTGCTTGTCCAAGTAACTACGAAAATGCTTACACATACAACCGCGCTATTGCACAATGTCGTTTAAATACTGATTCGAATAAAAGTTGGTTTGCCTGGCTAAAAGGTGATAGCCGAAGTGCACAATTTCATTATTTGGATTTATTAGAGCTACTAAGTGATTCAGATCAAGAACACTCAACAACACAATACGTACCTGTAAAGTAACTTGAAGCAATTAACTTCTATCTTACAAAGTATTTTTGCTGGTTTATTCGGCATCCAATCAGAAACAAAAAGAAAGCATGACTTTCAAAATACCTCACCACTTTCAATAATTATTGCAGCTGTTTTAGCACTCATATTATTTGTTAGCTGTATTTATTTTCTTGTACAACTCGTCATTGCTTAATCTAATAATACCTCTGAAAAATTTGTAACCATTTCATTCTTTTATGTGTTTATCGCCCACCTAGTTAAGAGATTTAGTAATGTATTGATTTAATCTATATAAAAATCCAGCAATTCTCCTGTTGGAGATTTACAGAGATAACAAGGCTAGTTTACACGTCAATAGCGGGCCTATTGCAAGTAAACTCAACGTAGTTATGGTTGAAAATAGCTATTGGAAATAGATTTATTAACCAGAGTTCAGGTTAATAACAATGTTTCATCTGCTTTTTTAAATAAAAACATACAATGTAATTTAAAAATGTAACTTAACTCTGATAATTTAAAACGCACATAGCAAAAAACCCGCTGCATTGCTGCAACGGGTTTCTCTTATTAGGAGCCTGGCGATGTCCTACTCTCACATGGGTAACCCCACACTACCATCGGCGCTGTTTCGTTTCACTACTGAGTTCGGAATGGGATCAGGTGGGTCCAAAACGCTATTGTCACCAAGCAAAATTTGGTTCGTTAATCACGCTCGCAATTAACTAAAATTCGGAAGGCTGATATTCAATTCGTCTACTTCAGTGCTATCTAACTTCTTGCTATTCATCAGTGCTTCATACAAACCACTTTGGCGTTGTATGGTTAAGCCTCACGGGTAATTAGTATTGGTTAGCTTAACGCCTCACAGCGCTTCCACACCCAACCTATCAACGTTGTAGTCTCCAACGGCCCTTCAGAGAGCTTATAGCTCTAGTGAGAACTCATCTCGAGGCTCGCTTCGCGCTTAGATGCTTTCAGCGCTTATCGATTCCGAACGTAGCTACCGGGCAGTGCCATTGGCATGACAACCCGAACACCAGCGGTTCGTTCACTCCGGTCCTCTCGTACTAGGAGCAACCCCTCTCAATTCTCAAACGCCCACGGCAGATAGGGACCGAACTGTCTCACGACGTTCTAAACCCAGCTCGCGTACCACTTTAAATGGCGAACAGCCATACCCTTGGGACCGACTTCAGCCCCAGGATGTGATGAGCCGACATCGAGGTGCCAAACACCGCCGTCGATATGAACTCTTGGGCGGTATCAGCCTGTTATCCCCGGAGTACCTTTTATCCGTTGAGCGATGGCCCTTCCATTCAGAACCACCGGATCACTATGACCTACTTTCGTACCTGCTCGACTTGTCCGTCTCGCAGTTAAGCTTGCTTCTACCATTACACTAACCGTACGATGTCCGACCGTACTTAGCAAACCTTCGTGCTCCTCCGTTACTCTTTAGGAGGAGACCGCCCCAGTCAAACTACCCACCAGGCACTGTCCGCAATCCCGATTAGGGACCTACGTTAGAACATCAAAACTACAAGGGTGGTATTTCAAGGACGACTCCACAAGAACTAGCGTTCCTGCTTCTAAGTCTCCCACCTATCCTACACATGTAGGTTCAATGTTCAGTGCCAAGCTATAGTAAAGGTTCACGGGGTCTTTCCGTCTAGCCGCGGGTATACGGCATCTTCACCGCAAATTCAATTTCACTGAGTCTCGGGTGGAGACAGCGTGGCCATGATTACGCCATTCGTGCAGGTCGGAACTTACCCGACAAGGAATTTCGCTACCTTAGGACCGTTATAGTTACGGCCGCCGTTTACCGGGGCTTCGATCAAGAGCTTCGCGTTGCCGCTAACCCCATCAATTAACCTTCCGGCACCGGGCAGGCGTCACACCGTATACGTCATCTTGCGATTTTGCACAGTGCTGTGTTTTTAATAAACAGTTCCAGCCACCTGGTTACTGTGACTGCCAACAGCTCCGGGAGCAAGTCCCTTCACCGTCAGCAGCGTACCTTCTCCCGAAGTTACGGTACTATTTTGCCTAGTTCCTTCACCCGAGTTCTCTCAAGCGCCTTAGTATTCTCTACCTGACCACCTGTGTCGGTTTGGGGTACGATTCCACATGAACTGAAGCTTAGAGGATTTTCCTGGAAGTATGGCATCAACAACTTCACTACCGTAGTAGCTCGTCTCGTATCTCAGTCTTAAGGAAACCCGGATTTACCTAAGTCTCCAACCTACTTACTTTCACATGGACAACCAACGCCATGCCTGCCTAGCCTGCTCCGTCTCCCCATCGCATTCATGTCGAGTACGGGAATATTAACCCGTTTCCCATCGACTACGCGTTTCCGCCTCGCCTTAGGGGTCGACTCACCCTACCCTGATTAACATGGGATAGGAACCCTTGGTCTTCCGGCGTGGGAGTTTTTCACTCCCATTATCGTTACTTATGTCAGCATTCGCACTTCTGATACCTCCAGCAACCCTCTCGAATCACCTTCAACGGCTTACAGAACGCTCCCCTACCCCGCATACAAAGTACGCAGGCGCATCTTCGGTGGTATGTTTAGCCCCGTTACATCTTCCGCGCAGACCGACTCGACCAGTGAGCTATTACGCTTTCTTTAAAGGATGGCTGCTTCTAAGCCAACCTCCTGGCTGTCTGGGCCTTTCCACATCGTTTCCCACTTAACATACACTTTGGGACCTTAGATGGCGCTCTGGGTTGTTTCCCTCTTCACGACGGACGTTAGCACCCGCCGTGTGTCTCCCGGATAGTACTTTACGGTATTCGGAGTTTGCAAAGGGTTGGTAAGTCGGGATGACCCCCTAGCCTTAACAGTGCTCTACCCCCGTAAGTATTCGTCCGAGGCTCTACCTAAATAGATTTCGGGGAGAACCAGCTATCTCCCGGTTTGATTAGCCTTTCACTCCTAGCCACAAGTCATCCCCTAACTTTTCAACGTTAGTGGGTTCGGTCCTCCAGTTGATGTTACTCAACCTTCAACCTGCCCATGGCTAGATCACCGGGTTTCGGGTCTATACCTTGCAACTATACGCCCAGTTAAGACTCGGTTTCCCTACGGCTCCCCTAATTGGTTAACCTCGCTACAAAATATAAGTCGCTGACCCATTATACAAAAGGTACGCAGTCACACCACGAAGGTGCTCCTACTGCTTGTACGTACACGGTTTCAGGTTCTATTTCACTCCCCTCACAGGGGTTCTTTTCGCCTTTCCCTCACGGTACTGGTTCACTATCGGTCAGTTGGGAGTATTTAGCCTTGGAGGATGGTCCCCCCATATTCAGTCAAGATAACACGTGTCCCGACCTACTCGATTTCATTTACTATAGATTTTCATGTACGGGGCTATCACCCTGTGCCGCTGTCCTTTCCAGAACATTCCACTAATCACAAATAAACTTAAGGGCTGCTCCGGTTTCGCTCGCCGCTACTTCCGGAATCTCGGTTGATTTCTTTTCCTACGGGTACTTAGATGTTTCAGTTCTCCGCGTTCGCCTCATATGGCTATGTATTCACCATATGATACCTATAAATAGGTGGGTTTCCCCATTCGGAAATCCTAGTCTCAAGCGCTTTTTACTAGCTTGACTAGGCTTATCGCAAGTTAATACGTCCTTCATCGCCTCCAACTGCCAAGGCATCCACCGTGTACGCTTAGTCACTTAACCATACAACCCAAAATAGTTTGAGTTATACATAAAGGACTGATTTAAACTTCGCCAGAAGTTAAATATTGAATACTAAAGTAGACACCAATCACATCTTTCGATGCAAATGGCATAATTTTACTTTTGAAAACTCTTTCAAATCTTTCGATTCAAAGAATTTTTTCTATCAGCTTTCCAAATTTTTAAAGAGCAATATTAATTAAACAGCCTAAGCCATTTAACTAACAATCATCTGTGTGGACACTACGAACAAATCAGTTCTAAATCGTGATAAGGAGGTGATCCAGCCCCAGGTTCCCCTAGGGCTACCTTGTTACGACTTCACCCCAGTCATGAATCACACCGTGGTAACCGCCCTCCCGAAGGTTAAGCTAGCTACTTCTGGTGCAACCCACTCCCATGGTGTGACGGGCGGTGTGTACAAGGCCCGGGAACGTATTCACCGCAACATTCTGATTTGCGATTACTAGCGATTCCGACTTCATGGAGTCGAGTTGCAGACTCCAATCCGGACTACGACGAGCTTTAAGGGATTCGCTCACTGTCGCCAGCTTGCTGCCCTCTGTACTCGCCATTGTAGCACGTGTGTAGCCCTACACGTAAGGGCCATGATGACTTGACGTCGTCCCCACCTTCCTCCGGTTTATCACCGGCAGTCTCCTTAGAGTTCCCGACATTACTCGCTGGCAACTAAGGATAGGGGTTGCGCTCGTTGCGGGACTTAACCCAACATCTCACAACACGAGCTGACGACAGCCATGCAGCACCTGTCTCAGAGTTCCCGAAGGCACAAAGCTATCTCTAGCGATTTCTCTGGATGTCAAGTGTAGGTAAGGTTCTTCGCGTTGCATCGAATTAAACCACATGCTCCACCGCTTGTGCGGGCCCCCGTCAATTCATTTGAGTTTTAACCTTGCGGCCGTACTCCCCAGGCGGTCTACTTAATGCGTTAGCTTTGAAAAAGTTGTCCGAGGACCCCAGCTTCTAGTAGACATCGTTTACGGCGTGGACTACCAGGGTATCTAATCCTGTTTGCTCCCCACGCTTTCGTACATGAGCGTCAGTGTTGACCCAGGTGGCTGCCTTCGCCATCGGTATTCCTTCAGATCTCTACGCATTTCACCGCTACACCTGAAATTCTACCACCCTCTATCACACTCTAGTTGACCAGTTCGAAATGCAGTTCCCAGGTTGAGCCCGGGGCTTTCACATCTCGCTTAATCAACCGCCTGCGTACGCTTTACGCCCAGTAATTCCGATTAACGCTCGCACCCTCCGTATTACCGCGGCTGCTGGCACGGAGTTAGCCGGTGCTTCTTCTGTCAGTAACGTCACAGATATGCTCTATTAAAACACACCCTTTCCTCCTGACTGAAAGTGCTTTACAACCCGAAGGCCTTCTTCACACACGCGGCATGGCTGCATCAGGCTTTCGCCCATTGTGCAATATTCCCCACTGCTGCCTCCCGTAGGAGTCTGGACCGTGTCTCAGTTCCAGTGTGGCTGATCATCCTCTCAAACCAGCTAGGGATCGTCGCCTTGGTGAGCCATTACCTCACCAACTAGCTAATCCCACTTGGGCCAATCTTTAGGCGTGAGGCCCGAAGGTCCCCCACTTTGGTCCGTAGACATCATGCGGTATTAGCAGTCGTTTCCAACTGTTGTCCCCCACCTAAAGGCATGTTCCCAAGCATTACTCACCCGTCCGCCGCTCGCCACCTCAGGAGTAAACTCCCTTGTGCTGCCGCTCGACTTGCATGTGTTAGGCCTGCCGCCAGCGTTCAATCTGAGCCATGATCAAACTCTTCAATTAAAAGTTTTTTTGAACCTTGCGGTTCAGCTCAATGAATTCTGATTTTTGTTTCCACAATTCTTAATAAAAAGAGAAAGTGAAATCAAATTGACTGTATAGTCACTCAGTTACATTTGAGACTCTAAATTTTTTGCTTTATTCAAAACCTAAGTTTCGAACTAAGCTGTTAGAACTCAACCTGTACGAGTGCCCACACAGATGATTGCTTAAATTGTTAAAGAACGTTGCAGCGCTAACTCTAGGAGCTTGCTGCGAAGTGGAGCGCCATAATAAACGTTTCACTTTCCAAGTCAACACTTAATTTTAAATTTCTTTCAAAACCAAACTAAGTTTTATTTAACTCTGTGAGTCGACTCTTGCCTCGCTAAGCGTTGCTGTCTGCCGTCTCAGTGGGGTCGCATTATAGGGCGGCGAACTTTTTTGGCAAGCGTTTTTTTGCATAAATTTACGATTTATTTCACTTAGTTAGTCATACAGACTTAACACCACCTTACCCTCAACTTACTCACAAAAAGCTGTGGATAAGTAAATGAGATAGCCCATTTGAAATGGTCAGACCGTTAGCTTTTCGCACTGATGTCTTTATTATGATAGATTAGCGCACCGTTTTTAAGCGCTACTTACTCTTTATATAAGGTATCTTCTTTATGATTGAATTCATAAATAGCTTTAGTGATTTACTGTGGGGCCAAATCTTAGTTTATCTTTTGGTGTCTGCAGGTTTGTACTTTACGATCCGCTTGGGATTTATTCAATTCACACAATTCCCACACATGATTAAAGTGATGTTCAATAGCAGGCAGAATTCGAAAGATGGTATTTCATCATTCCAAGCATTTTGTACCTCACTAGCAGCACGAGTAGGTACTGGTAATATGGCTGGTGTTGCTGTGGCACTTTATTTAGGTGGCCCTGGCGCTATTTTTTGGATGTGGCTTATTGCGTTAATAGGTATGGCAACAAGTTTTGCCGAAAGTACCCTAGCCCAAGCTTATAAAACACGTGACGACGAAGGTAATTTTCGTGGCGGCCCTGCTTATTATATGGAAATAGGTCTTGGCAAACGCTGGATGGGCGTGATCTTCTCACTCTGTCTAATTTTAGCATTTGGGCTCGTATTCAATGCTGTGCAATCAAATTCAATTGCTGCAGCATTTGAAGTAGCCTTTGATTTACCTAAACACTACGTTGGTGTTGCTTTAGTTATTGGCTCTGCTTTTATTATCTTTGGCGGTATTAAGACTATCTCGCGTTTTGCTGAAGCTGTGGTTCCTGCCATGGCTGGTGTTTATCTTTTGGTGGCACTTTATGTCGTTGCTATTAATATTACCGCTTTACCCGATATTGCAGTGCTTATTTTTAAATCGGCATTTGGACTTGAACAAGCAGGCGCTGGCGCTATTGGCTACGGTATTATGCAAGCGATGATCCAAGGAATTAAACGCGGTCTATTTTCAAACGAGGCTGGTATGGGTAGCGCAGCCAATGCCGCAGCTACGGCAACACCAAATCCTCCGCACCCAGCATCTCAAGGTTATGTACAAATGTTGGGCGTCTTTGTCGATACAATCGTCATTTGTACTGCAACTGCGGCAATTATTTTATTATCAGGTCAGTTAGAGCCAAATTCAGGCTTAACCGGAATTGCTCTCACTCAAGCCGCACTTGTCTCTCAAGTTGGCCCGTGGGGGGCGTACTTTATTGCAATCGCTATTTTATTCTTTGCTTTTACATCTATTGTTGCTAATTACTCTTACGCAGAAACCAATTTAATGTTTTTAGAACATAACCACGCAAAAGGCATGTTTGTCTTTCGAATTTTGGTGTTAGGTATGGTGATGTTTGGAGCTGTGAGTGAGCTAGGGTTAATTTGGACACTGGCAGATATTTCAATGGGCCTAATGGCGATTGTAAATATCATCGCACTCTTTATGTTATCAGGCGTAGTGATATGGCTTAGTAAAGATTATCAAAATCAATTAAAAGCAGGCAAAATACCAACGTTTGATCGCAAAGCGCATCCTAAATTAGATAGCGAAATTCCAAAAGACATTTGGTAATTCATTATTGAGTTTATCTGAATAATAAAAAGCCATGTTGAGGCAATTCACATGGCTTTTTATTTTGCCTATGTGATGACCCATACATCACGCTTCAATTAAGCATTATGATAATAATGATTTTTAGAATTCTAAAATGTAAAAAGCCGCTTGTTTAAAATTAAACAAGCGGCTTTTTTAATGGTGTGAGTCAGCCAATAAGCCGGGTTCTGTGCTTTCCGAAGAAAGTGATAATCATTCGTCTAGGCCTAAAATCGCTCTTAGGCTCAAGCAACCTACCCGGTTCTCACGTGGGCCACGCGTTCATTATTTAAAATGATAGAACCCTATTTGGTCTTGCTCCGAGTGGAGTTTACCGTGCCACGAACTGTTACCAGCCGCGCGGTGCGCTCTTACCGCACCCTTTCACCCTTACCTGATCCTTACAAGAAGGCCATCGGCGGTTTGCTCTCTGTTGCACTAGTCGTAGGCTCGCGCCCCCCAGTCGTTAACTGGCACTCTGCCCTGTGGAGCCCGGACTTTCCTCCCCCTGATCATTTTCGTCACAGGCAGCGATTATCTCAGCCAACTCGGGCGGCATTATACGCAAATCAGCACTAACTTACAGCTTTATTTCTCGCACCGAGAGCTTTTACTCTTCGTCTTTATCGGCAAGCACTGCTTTATAGAGTGCATTCTTTTTAATACCAAAATAGTCAGCTACGATCCCACATGCTTTTTTCATCGGCATTTCGGCTTCAAGCAGGCTTAACATGCGCCGTGCATCCGCAGGAATTTCTTCCGGTTGTTTTTCTTTACCTGGCAGCATCAGCACAATTTCACCGCGCTGGCGGGTAGGATCGTCTGTTAAAAATTCTCTAAGTGCCACAACAGTACCGCTAAAAAATGTTTCAAAGGTCTTAGTGAGTTCTTTTGCAAGTACTACGTGTTGCTCAGACCCTAAGACAGCTTCAATATCATCTAGGCTTGCCATGATTCGATGAGTACTTTCATAAATAATGCTGGTCATGCCGCTTTCATAAGCAGATAAGAAAAAGTCTTGTCTAGCTTTGCTTTTAGCTGGGCTAAAACCCAAAAACTGAAAACGATCCGTTGGCAATCCAGAACAGCTCACCGCAGCTATCGCAGCGCATGCACCTGGTACCGGAGTTACTTTAGCACCTTGCTCACGGCACAAGCTCACGACTGAATAGCCCGGGTCACTAATTAATGGCGTACCCGCGTCTGAAACCAAAGCTACATTTAAACCTTCGTTTAGCCAATCAACAATCTGTTGTGCCTTTTGCTTTTCATTATGGTCGTGCAAAGCAAACGTTTTAGCCTTGATTGATAAATGACTCAGCAGTTTTCCGGTATGGCGAGTATCTTCGGCAGCAATCAAATCAACACTTGAAAGCGTTGCTATTGCGCGCTGACTAATATCATCTAAATTACCTATCGGGGTTGCTACCACATACAAGGTACCAATTTTGTTCGATTTATCCCCATTTAACATTGAGGTCTCCTACATCAGTCAGTAATATACACACATCGCGTTACTAGTTGAGAAAACTCTGTGCAACTTAAACATTCTAGCTTCATTTTGTTATTTTCCTTGTTATCGGCATGTAGTACAACCGACAAAACAGCAATTGCTCCACAAATGGTAGAAAAACCAACAAATAACGTCGTAAAAAAACAATATGATGCGCAAGCTCTCTATGAAAACACACAATTAAAGCGTGGTGTTGATAAAATCCAACTTTTATATGCTGCAAGAGATAAAGCGATTGATGAGCAAGAGTGGGCATTACTTGAAAGTATTAGTAATGATCTAATCCAAAATCAAAGTGCAGATCGTACTCAAAATACTTTATATTTAGCATTAGCACAATTTAAGCAGCGCCATTATGCCTCTGCATTAAGTTTGTTAGATGAGCAAAAAGATAAAATGACAAGCCCAATTCATTTTTATTGGCATCAATATATTTCAGGGCAAATTTATGCTGCTCAATCATTGACATTAAAAGCACTGCCATTTTTATTTCGCGCATCTGAAGCCGCTGAAAAACATCAAATCCCAGCTCAACCTCTCAACAATTTTATTTGGCAACAAATAACACAGCTGCCGGCTTTTACCTTACAGTCCCTACAAGAAGGCTCAAATATTCAGCAGGGTTGGGTAAACTTAGCTTCATATAGTCAATTGTATGTTGGGAATCCGATCGCGCTTCATAGTGCAATGAATAATTGGCAACGACGCTATCCCCATCATCCTGCTAGTTTTGCACTGCCAGAAAAAATGCAAAACTTACTAGAGATAGAACCCTTTTCAGCGAAAAAGTTAGCTGTATTGCTACCTTTAAAAGATGAAAAAAACCGACGTAATACAGAAGCAATCAGTAACGGCATTTTAGCTGCAACCAAATTTAACCAAAGTAACGAAGTTCACTTTATTGATTCTGAACAAACCAGTGAGGAGTTAAAACTGCAACTCGCTCAATTACAGCCTGATTTCATTGTTGGACCATTATTACGCGAAAATATTACTCGTCTTGAAAAGGATGGGGTTTTAACTGACTATCCAGTTATTTTTCTAAATAGCTCGGAACAACCACAAGCGGCATTTGAGCACTTCTATTTTGCGCTCTCTCCTGAGCATGAAATTAATCAAGCGATTGAACATTTTTTAACTGAACCTTATAAGAAACCGTTAATATTAGCACCGCAAAATCGCTCAGGAACTCGGCTAATTGAATATTTTCAAGCTCAATGGCAGCAATATTCAAGTATAAAACCGGAGGTTGCCTTATACAGCAGTACACAAGACTTACAACAGCAAGTGCGCCAATTACTTGAAGTCGATAAAAGCCAACAACGGATCAGCGCAATAAACTTAATGTTTAAGGATAAATTACACAGCGAGCCACGTTCTCGCCGTGACTTTGATGTGATTTATATCATTGCTGATGCAGTAAAAACCCGTTTACTCAAACCCTATTTTGATGTCAGCATCAGTACCTTTGCCGATCAAGTGCCTATCTATGCGATGTCGCGCAGCCATAGCCCGCAAGTCGATAAGTCCGATAAACGTGATCTGCAAGGGCTTTATTTTACTGATATGCCTTGGATGCTTCCAAACACCCGCACTGCGGCTGAACTGCGAACACAATTTGACTTATTGTGGGAAGATCACAACGACTTGCAGCAACAACTCTTTGCGATGGGCTACGATGCTGTGAAACTGATTCCAGAACTTCGTCAACTGAATGCATTATCAGGCAAAGGCATTCAAGGATTAACTGGACGACTGACGGTAGCTGATACTGGTGTAATTGAACGACAATTGCAGTGGGCACAATACCAAAAAGAGGCAATCATTAGTGTTGAGCGAGCACAACAAAAACCGACACCGCTCTTTATGCTCGACCAACTGCCAGATCCTGCTCAGTTTTCATCTGGGGCGCAGTAAAAAGCATGAGATCTCGATAACACCTCATTTTTGCGACTATGCTTGAATAAAACAGTAAGCAGGTCGTAAGGATGAACTGGTTTAGTCATGTATTTATTAATACTCGAGAAAAAGGGCAGTATTACGAACTTCAGGCAGAAAAATACCTAATTTCACAAGGGCTAACCCCAATAAGCCGAAATTTCTGGTGTAAATTAGGTGAAATTGATTTAATTATGCAAGAGCGTGAGACATGGGTGTTTATTGAAGTTAAATATCGTAAAAGTCAACGCTATGGTGGGGCGAATGTTGCGTTTACGTACCAGAAAAAACAAAGGCTACAACGAGCGATTGAACATTACATCCAATTAAATCAATTGCAGAATTCACCGTTAAGAGTCGACTTTATGGCAATAAATGGGCAAAATCCCTACCAATTTAATTGGTTCAAAAATGTCCTGTGAGTTACCAAGATGCAAGAAATAGTCAAAGAAATTTATACCGAAAGTATTCAAGCACAAATAGCTGCTGGTGAAGTACTACCGGGCGCATTGGAAACTGCGGCATTTACTGTGGCGCAAAGCCTAATTAATGGCAATAAATTATTATGCTGTGGTGCATCAAGCAGTCAAATGCTTGCCGATCACATGGCAAACCTATTAGTTAATTTTTATGAAACAGAGCGACCATGCTTACCCGCAATTGCTCTTAATCCCGTGTTAACACATTTGAGTAGTTATGCGGAGCAAAACGATAGCGATGCGTTTGCTCGTCAAGTGCGAGCGTTCGCACAACAAGGTGATTTACTCATGGTTTTCTCGATTAATGGCAACGAAAAATCAGTTATTTCTGCAATCGAAGCAGCACTAACTAAAGATATGAGAGTCATAGCTTTGGTTGGTGACGATGGTGGTGAGCTTTCAGGATTATTAGGCCCTAATGATGTTGAAATTCGAGTGCCTTCTAAACGCCCAAGCCGCATTGTAGAATCACATTTATTTAATATTCACTGCCTGAGTGAATTAATTGATATGACACTATTTCCACAGGATGAACATTAATGATTAAAAAAGTTGCTCTACTTGTTAGTATTTTAGCATTACAAGGCTGCGCTGCAGCGATTGTAGCAGGCACCGCTGGCGCGGTTTCAGCTGCAACCGATCGCCGCACCATTGGTAGTCAAATTGATGATAACAACATCGAAATAAAATCGATGCTAGAAATAAAAGCACAAGATGATTTAGCTAAACATGCCAACATCAGCGTCGTCAGTTTAAATGGGGTTGTATTACTGTTAGGCCAAACTCCCACTGAAGAAATGCGCGTTTCTGCAGAACGAGCACTCAAAAACGTTATTGGTATTACAAAAATTCATAACCAAATTAGGATTGGTAACAATACTGGCATTACCACGCGTACGCATGATTCGTGGTTAACGTCTAAAGTTAAAACTCAGCTTTTAACTGAAGAAACAATTAGCGCTAACGATATTAAGGTTGTCACCGAAAATGGTGAAGTCTTCTTAATGGGCTTAGTATCACGACATGAAGCAAATATTGCCGTTGACCTCGCTCGCAACGTGTCTGGTGTTGTCAAAGTAATTAAAGTGTTCGAGTATTTATAATGCTCACTAGTAGCGCTAAATAATTATTTAGCGCTACTTATTATCCTCTCTAAATCATTACTGTGTTCTTTTTTGGTTTTCTTTGTTTTACTTAGCTGTGTTACTGTTAACTATTCGTTAATTGTTATTGCCTTAGCTAACCCATGAAACCCTTTTTACTTATTTATTTCCTTATAAGCTTTCAATGCAGCGCTTTAGATTTAATCACGGCTTATAGTGGCAACATTTACCACACTCAAAATCTTCAGCAAATGGCTCAAGCCTTAAAGGCTGATGATATTGACATCACTCTTCATCCTGGCGCTAGCCTCTATAAAGCAAATGAAATTTATCGAGCAGTCAGAACCGGACAAGTTGCAATGGGTGAAATTTTTATTGGCTTACTTGGCAATCAAGATCCGCTTTATCAGCTCGATAACTTACCCTTTTTAGTTGAGAATTTTGAACAAGCTGAGCATCTTTGGCAGCTATCACGCCCCTTGTTAGCGCAAAAGCTAATTGAAGATAATTTGATCCTACTTTTTGCTGCGCCCTGGCCACCCCAAGGGCTGTTTAGTCAAAAAGTAATTAATTCAATAGATGATTTAAACAACAGTAAAATGAGGGCTTATAGTGCGATCACTGCCGATTTAGCCAGTCTATTATCAGCGAATCCTGTTTCAATTCAAGCGGCTGAAATTGCACAAGCTTTTAGTACCGCTATGATTGATACCATGTTCACATCTCCTTCGACAGGTGTTAGCAGCCGAGCGTGGGATTTTGTTTATTACTATACCGACCTGCAAGCTTGGATCCCTAAAAATATGTTGGTGATCAATCAAACGATCTTTAACGATCTAAGCCCCAAAGCACAACAGACTATGTTATTGCGAGCAAAAGAGTTTGAACAAAAAGCGTGGTTATTAGCTAAAGAAGAGACCGGCAGTAAAACAGCAATGCTCGCAAAAAACGGCATGATTGTCAGCCAACCAAGTGAACAACTAAAAACACAATTAAATGATATTGGTCATAAAATGCTAGCTCGTTGGCTTGAGAGTAGCCCCAAAAGCAGTCATGACATGATCAACCAATTTATCCATCAAAAAACAGCGATGCAATCACATGACTAAACTTGCGCGATTATTTATTTTTTCAGCTTCAGCCTGTATCGCACTGATTTTTATTTTAGTGCTACTGCAAGTTACATTGCGCTTATTTAATATTCAATTACCTTCCATCGAAGACTTTAGTGGTTACTTATTGATCACTAGTTGCTTTTTAGGGTTGGCGTACACCTTTGAACAACAAGGACATATTAGAGTTAGCTTATTTTTAAATATTCCCAATACAAATGTAAAAATTTGGCTCGATAGCTTTGCTCACATTCTTGCTGCACTTCTAAGCATGTTTATGACATACGCATCGGCACGCCTAGTACTTGATTCTTATATGCACCATGAACTGACAACGGGCCAAATCGCTCTTTATCAATGGCCTTTGCAGCTTCCCATGTTCCTTGGCTCTGCGATGCTATGTATTTCAATTATTAAACAGTTACCTAAAGTATGGAGCCAACATGGATAGTTTATTGCTTGGTGCGTTGCTCGCTATTGCACTATTAAGCCTACTCGCTTTAAGCGTTTGGGTTGGATTTAGTCTAATCGCAATTGCACTTCTGGCTTTATTACTTAATAGCAATTATGCAATTGATTTGGTGTTCGCCACTACAGCTTGGGGGCATTTAACCAGTTGGTCTTTGACCGCCTTACCTCTTTTTATTTGGATGGGTGAGTTACTTTTTAGAGCTAATATTGGCCAAGATTTATTTGACGGTTTAGCACCTTGGCTGAAACGGATACCTGGGCGTTTACTGCATATTAATGTGCTGGGATCGGGGATTTTTGCAGCTGTGTCTGGCTCATCGGCTGCAACCGCTGCAACAATAGGCCGTATGACCTTACCAGAATTGAGTCAAAGGGGTTATGCCGATAATTTAAGCATTGGCTCATTGGCAGGCTCTGCAACGCTTGGCCTACTCATTCCGCCATCTATAATTTTAATTGTTTATGGTATAGCGAGTGAAGTTTCTATTGCTCAGCTCTTTTTAGCAGGTGTGATCCCTGGCTTAATTTTAATCAGCTTATTTATGCTTTACCTTGCCGTGCATTGCGTGATTTATCCCAATACTGCCGTGCAAGAAACTATTACCCTTAAAAAACGGGCAACCTTAGCTAAACTTATTCCGATAATATTGCTCATGATATTAGTAATCGGTTCTATTTATAGCGGTATAGCAACACCGAGTGAATCGGCTGCGTTAGGTGTTTTAGGAGCACTTATAATTTGCTATCGAAAAAAGGCTTTAACCATTGATTTAGTGATACAAAGTTTAGTAACGACCGTCAAAACCAGTACCATGATTTTATTTATTTTGCTCGGCGCTAGCTTTTTAACAATGGCAATGGGTTTTCTACAAATACCTGCAGACCTTGCTTATTGGGTTGCAAGCCAAGAGCTATCAGCTGCGCAACTCCTGGTCTATCTCACATTGGTTTTTATCGTGCTCGGTTTATTTTTAGATGGCATTTCAATTGTAATCTTAACAAGCTCAATATTATTACCCTTGATAAAACAAGCAGGATTTGATCCTATTTGGTTTGGGATTTACTTAGTAATAGTGGTTGAAATGTCACAGATTACGCCACCTGTTGGCTTTAATTTATTTGTTATTAAAGGATTAATACAAGATAAAAGTTTGTGGGTGATCGCAAAGGCCGCATTTCCGTTCTTTTTAATTTTAATTGGCAGCTTAGTCCTATTTTACTACTACCCCCAGCTTGTACTCGGCTTAACTCACTAATAAAAAAACCTGCAGCAGCAGGTTTTTTATTATTTTATCACTCGAAGATGTGAGCCTTTCTTTTTCTCTGCAGGTTTATCTTCTGATTCAACAACCTGCACTTCTACATGACCCTGACTGTCGTCTTCATCATCAAAGTAATCATCTTCTTCAATTAAGTCTTGAGTAAAGACAGTCCCTTCACCATTTTCTCGAGCATAAATAGCAAGTACAGCACCAACAGGGACAACTACTCGCATCGGTTGACCGCCAAAACGAGCATTGAAACTTATTTCTTGGTTATCCATCGCAAACTGAGCAACTGCACTTGGGCTGATATTTAAAACAATTTGGCCATCTTGAACAAATTGCGTTGGAATTATGGTGTGTGGGTACGTTGCATCGACAACTAAATGAGGAGTGCACTGGTTATCTACGATCCAATCAAAAAATGCGCGTAATAAATAGGGGCGGTTTGGAGTCATCAAACTGAATTCCTTACTAAAAACCAAGTTGTTTTGGATAAATGATTAATTGAAATACGCTACGGAACATCAACCGCAAGAATTTAAGAAAATTGAGGGTATCGTGAACACTGCATTGATGCAAGATTAGGCATAAAAAAATAGCACTCAATTCTCTATAGAATCTAAGTGCTATTTTATTTAAACATCATTATTTAATCATGTTTAAATTATAAACGAATTTCACGCTCAGCTTCAGTCAAAGAAGCTTGAAAAGATTCACGTTCAAATAAACGCATCATATATTCTTTAAGTTCTTTGCTTCCAGCACCGATAAGCTCAATTTCAAGCTCAGGCAAACGCCATAATAGCGGTGCTAAATAACAATCTACTAAGCTGAATTCTTCACTCATAAAATAAGGTGCTTCTTTAAAGAAAGGAGCCACACTTAAAAGCGCTTCAGTTAACTCTTTACGAGCTTGTGATGCATCTGCACCACCTTGGTAAATTGTCGCAGCCAATGAATACCAATCAGTGTCAATACGATGCATCATTAAACGACTGCGACCGCGCATCACTGGATAAACTGGCATTAATGGAGGGTGTGGGAAACGCTCATCAAGGTACTCCATGATGATGTTTGCCTGGTAAAGTCCTAACTCACGATCAATCAAAGTAGGAACTGTGCCGTAAGGGTTAATTTCGTGTAGCGCTTCTGGCAGATTTTCCTTTTCAGCCATATGAATATCTACACTTACACCTTTTTCTGCAAGTACGATACGTACTTGGTGGCTATACATACAGTTTTCGCCAGAAAAAAGAGTCATTACAGGGCGTTTATTGGCAGCAACAGCCATGCCTTCCTCCATCTATTATTGCTAGAGACAGCAAAAGGGGCGAAGGCCCCTATTGCTCATATTCACTAAAAAGTGTTCAAATTAATGAACATCTCTCCAGTATTCTTTCTTCAGTAAGAACGCTAAGATAAACAGGATAAACAAAAATCCAATTACCTTAATACCGATAGATTCTGATTCTAAGCGCGATGGCTCGCCCACATAAGCTAAGAAATTAGTGAGATCTCTTGCTGCATGGTCGTACTCATCATTGCTCATTTCACCAGAGCCATCTGTTTGTGTACCTACAACTTTAGTTACTGTTTTACCGTGCTCTTCCACTTCTTCAGTGATTGCTGTCGGTAATCCTTGTAACTCTTGTAAAACGTGTGGCATACCAACTAAAGGAAATACAGTGTTATTAACGCCGAACGGACGGCTCTCATCTTTATAAAAAGATTTCAAATAAGTGTAAATCCAATCAGTACCGCGAACGCGCGCTACTAAAGTTAAGTCTGGTGGCGTAGCACCAAACCATTTTGCCGCATCTTTAGGGTCCATTGCATTTAATATATGACCACCCACTTTTGAGCCATCGAATATTAATTGTTCCTGACCTATTTCAGTTGGAATACCGATATCACGGAATGTACGCTCATATCGTTGATACTGCATTTGGTGACAACCTAAACAGTAATTCATAAACAACTTTGCGCCACGTTGTAACGATGCTTTGTCTGTTAAATCATTGTTAGCTTCCATTAGCGGAACAGCAGGGCCCGCTGCTACTGCTAATGTAGAGGCTACTGATGCAGAAAGAGCAAACAAACCGATAGCTAGTTTCTTGATCATTTCGTTAACCTCTCAGGCAATGGCTTAGTTTTTTCATTTTTACTATAAACAAACAATAAAACGAAGAACATGAAATAAGTAACTGTCGTGATTTGCGATAAAATCGTCTTGAAATCAGTTTGAGGAGTTGCACCCACCCAACCTAAGATAACAAATGTCACAACAAACTGTGCAATGTTCCATTTATGGAATGCACAGCGGTAACGAATAGAACGAACCGAACCACGGTCAATCCAAGGTAATAACGCAAGAACAACAATTGAAGCACCCATCGCAGCAACACCGATTAACTTATCAGGGATTGCACGTAAAATCGCATAGAATGGCGTAAAATACCAAACAGGGAAAATATGTTCAGGCGTTTTCAGTGGGTTTGCCGCTTCAAAGTTTGGCGCTTCTAAGAAGAAACCACCCATTGCTGGCGCAAAGAATACAACCCAGCAGAACAAGATTAAGAAACCAACCACACCGACAATATCTTTTACTGTGTAATAAGGGTGGAAAGGGATCGCATCTACGATATCTTTCTTATCAGTGTAGTATTCATGAAATTTAAACTTAGGCTTGTCTTCTTCAGCAACTGAACCTTTTTTACGTTTAATTTCAACACCATCAGGGTTGTTTGAGCCCACTTCATGTAAAGCTACAATGTGTAAGAAGACTAAGATTACAATAACAAGCGGTAAGGCAATAACATGTAATGCAAAGAAGCGGTTTAATGTTGCACCTGAAATTACATAGTCACCACGGATCCACTGAGTTAAATCATCACCAATTACAGGAATTGCACCGAAAAGGGAAATAATTACCTGCGCACCCCAAAATGACATCTGACCCCAAGGTAATAAGTAGCCCATGAACGCTTCAGCCATTAATGCCAAAAAGATGAACATACCAAATAACCACAGTAATTCACGTGGCTTTTGATAAGAACCATAGATCATGCCACGGAACATATGCAGATACACGACAACAAAGAATGCAGATGCACCGGTTGAGTGTAAATAACGCAGCAACCAGCCATATTCAACATCACGCATGATGTATTCAACTGATGCAAACGCACCTTCAGCAGAAGGCACATAATTCATTGTTAACCAAATACCGGTTACGATCTGATTAACAAGTACTAACATGGCTAAAGAACCAAAAAAGTACCAGAAGTTAAAGTTTTTTGGCGCAGGATACTGTGCAATATGCATGTTCCATACACGTGTCATTGGAATGCGTTTATCAATCCAATCAACCAAATTTGCAAACATTAGGCAGCCCCTTCTTCAGCACCCACAATAATTGTGGTTTCATCAGTAAAAATGTAAGGCGGGATTTCTAAGTTTAATGGTGCGGGTACCGCTTGAAATACACGGCCTGCTAAATCAAACTTTGAACCGTGACAAGGACAGAAGAAACCATCATCTGTGCCTTCAACTTTTTCACCAAAACCACCTTGTAGGAAGCTTGGAGAACAGCCGAGGTGAGTACAAATACCCACAGCAACAAAGATTTCTTCACGCTTTGAACGGTAACCGTTTTTCGCGAACTCAGGTTGTTGAGGCTCTTCTGATTGCGGATCACGAAGTTGACCTTCATGCGCTTTCATTTGCTCAAGCATTTTTGGTGTACGATACACAACCCATACAGGCTTGCCTCGCCACTCAACACGAATTAATTGTCCTGGCTCAAGTTTACTGATATCCACTTCAACAGGCGCACCTGCAGATTTGGCTCTCTCACTTGGATTCCATGACGCAATAAAAGGAACAGCAGCTCCGGCCGCACCAACACCACCTACAACAGAGGTAGCGATGGTTAAAAAGCGACGTCGGCTATTGTCTACAGGCGCATTGCTCATCCACTCATCTCCACTATGATTCTCAACACTTGCTATATCGAGAATTCAGTTACAGCAGGTTAAATTTTGAAGTTACAAAATAGAAGCGATCATAAATAAAACCCTTGATTAAAACAAGGATATTGAAGGCCGCGCACACGAATAAAGCCATATTTCTATTAGTTTTTAAACCTAATGAGCATTATTGGTGACGTATCCAGCCTTAATCAATTCATGCTAGCAATAAATTACTCTACATGTACTGACTAAGATCAATTATCACTTACCCTTTTGAGCATTCTCTAACCAAGAAAAAATATCCAAAAAAACGTTCTTATCACGGCTAACATGATCCGTACAATTGTAGCAAAAATTAAACTGCTTTACTGACTGATTTATCTAAATAAATAATAAATAGTTTCACTGATTTCAAAATGTCTTGATTTCAGTAATTAATTACTACGAAATTAAAAAAAACACTTCAACTATTTACATAAAATTTAAAACAAAAAACCCGACACAAGGTCGGGTTTTGGTATTCTTTCGAAACGTAAAAAATTAACGTTTTGAGAATTGTGGACGTTTACGCGCTTTGTGTAGACCCACTTTCTTACGCTCAACTTTACGAGCATCACGAGTAACGAAACCTGCTTTACGAAGTGCTGGACGTAAAGATTCGTCGAACTCCATAAGTGCACGTGTAATACCGTGACGGATTGCACCAGCTTGTCCTGTATTACCACCACCTGCAACAGTGATGTATAGGTCAAACTTTTCAACCATATCAACTAACTCTAATGGCTGACGAACAACCATGCGAGAAGTTTCGCGACCAAAATATTCTTCAATAGAACGTTTATTGATTACGATGTTGCCAGTGCCTGGGCGTAAAAATACGCGAGCACTTGAACTTTTACGACGACCTGTACCGTAGTATTGATTTGCCATGAGTGTGCTCCTTAAATGTCTAGAACCTGAGGCTGTTGTGCAGCATGGTTATGCTCAGTACCAGCGTAAACTTTAAGTTTACGGTACATTGCACGGCCTAAAGGTCCACGTGGTAACATGCCTTTAACCGCTTTTTCGATGATCATTTCAGGCTTTTGAGCTTGAAGTTTTTCGAAAGTTGTCGATTTAAGACCACCAGGGAAACCTGTATGAGCATAGTACATTTTAGCCGCAGCTTTGTTACCGGTTACAGTAACTTTCTCTGCATTGATAACGATGATGTAATCACCAGTATCTACATGCGGAGTATATTCAGCTTTGTGCTTACCACGTAAGCGAGAAGCAATCTCAGTAGCGATACGACCTAAAGTTTTACCTTCAGCGTCAACTACGTACCAGTCACGTTTTACAGTTTCTGGCTTAGCAACAAACGTTTTCATTTATTAAAAATCCAATGTTTACAATTAAAACCACAGGCAGTATATAAACTGCCGCTCTAAGTTGATGCTTAAACCCCTTCGAGTAAAAGACTTGAGTCAAAATTAGTGGCTAAGCTAATGATGACAATAGAACGCAACGTGGCAGAGGCGGGATTATAACAGTGCTTTTTTTAAAATGCATGTTTTTTCTACGCCAAATGCCACTTTAATTTAAATAAGAAATTTAAGCTAAATGCGGTTGCGATAAATATTCCAGTGACTGCATTTCTTGTAGGCGACTGATACAGCGTTTAAATTCAAAACTTAACAACCCATCGCTGTACAATTGCTCAATAGGTGCAGCAGCGGAAATAATCAGCGTGACATTTCGCTCGTAAAACTCATCGACGAGCGCAATAAAACGCCTTGCTGCATCATCATTGCTCTGGCCCATTTGCTTTACATTTGACAGTAAGACTGTGTGATAAATACGGCTAATTTCCATATAATCAACTTGGCTTCGAGCTGTTTCACACAACTCACTAAACTCAAACATGACTATACTGTCAGCTTCCATTCTGGTTTTGAGTGTACGCCCTTCAATTTTAACTGTTTTATTAGCAGTGCCTAACTCAGGTGATAATTTCGCAAAATATTCAAATAGGTTTTTATCTGCCTGCTCATCAAGTGGACTATGGTAAATTTCAGCTTGCTCTAACGTACGCAGTCGATAATCAATACCCGAATCAACATTAACAACTTCTGTATTAGCCAAAACCAAATCAATCGCAGGTAAAAAACGCGCACGCTGTAAGCCATTGCGGTAAAGATCACTTGGAATGATATTCGATGTTGCAACTAAAATAATATCGCGCTTAAACAACGCTTGCATCAAGCCACCAAGTAGCATGGCATCGGTAATATCTTGTACAAAAAATTCATCAAAGCAGATTATATCTACTTCACTTTTAAATTTGTCCGCGATGCTTTCTAGCGGGTTCTTAACATCATGCAATAGCTTCAATTCTTGATGAACACGATGCATAAAACGATGAAAATGCACTCGCATTTTACGCTCACCCGGCAAGGCATCAAAGAAGGTGTCTACTAAGTAGGTTTTACCTCGCCCTACGCCCCCCCAAAAGTACAATCCTTTAATTGAACGCATTGTTTTTTTCTTGAAAAATTTATCAAAAAAACCCGTCTCTTTCGGCTGCGATGTTGTAAGATCATCATAGAGTCGTTGAAGATGGCGCACCGCATTTTCTTGCGCTGCATCGTATAGAAAATCTTCGCGGGTTAAATCTTGCTGATATTTTTGCCAAGGAGTCATAAGAATAGTTAATAAAACAAGCGTTAATCTAGCTTTACATCTTAACACGAGCACTTACTGAGCGTATATTGAAAGTTATTAAAACATCGCTCAACTTTACCTAGTTTCAGGAGATTTATATGACAACAGCGATTTGGTTAACAGTAGTAATTATCGTTGCATTCAGTTGTTTTTTTCTTGGTGTTGTACTGACAAAACGCCAATATGAACACGACGAACTCGAAAAAGAAGTCGAAAAAGCCCAACTTAATCTTGAACAATATAAGCAAGATGTGGCCGACCATTTATCTAATACGAATAAATTAGTGACAAAAATGCGCGATAACTATGAGCAATTAGTAAATCACGTTCAAGAAACAAACCGCATTTTATTAACAGAACAGAATAAAGAAACCATTCCATTTTTCTCCAAAGAAACAACCGAGCAATTGCACGCTTCTTTAGACAAACTAGAAAAACCAAAAAGCAAACAAGAATCTCTTGAAAGCCAACCTGCAGATTACGCAGAAGGTAAGTCAGGTCTTTTTGCTGATAATCGCTCAAATAAAAAGCAAACAGAAAAAGCTTGAGGAACTTTTTTTTGACCCCATAGTCTGTAAAGGTAACCGATAATCTGGAGTACACCTTTGACTATGAAAACAAAATTATCCCTTTTGAGTGCAATTATGCTTTCTTCAAGTCTGTTGATTGCACCTTCTATCTCTTATGCAAAATTACCTGTTGCTGTCGATGGACTGCAACTTCCAACACTTGCACCTATGCTCGAAAAAGTCACTCCTGGTGTAGTGAGCATTCAAGTTTCTGGTGCAAAAGAAGTGCGTCGTCGTGTTGATCCTTTTGACTTCTTTTTTGGCAATCCCCAGCAGCGTCAACCGCAAAGCCAAAAACAACCGTTTAGTGGCTTAGGTTCTGGTGTCATTATTGATGCCAATGAAGGGTATGTCGTTACTAATAACCACGTTATTCAAGACGCTGAAAAAATCATTATTACTTTAGAAGATGGCCGAGAATATGAAGCCAAGCTTAAAGGAGCCGATCAAGAATCGGATATCGCACTACTGCAAATTAAAGCAGACAACCTTACCGCATTAAAATTGGCTGATTCAGATAAACTACGTGTAGGTGATTTTTCTGTCGCAATTGGTAACCCATTTGGACTAAGCCACACCGTTACATCAGGTATTGTCAGTGCGTTAGGACGTAGCGGTTTAAACATTGAAGGATTTGAAGACTTTATTCAAACCGACGCTGCAATTAACCAAGGTAATTCAGGTGGAGCGTTAGTTAATCTTAATGGTGAGCTCATCGGCATTAATACCGCTATTTTAGGAGCATCTGGCGGTAATGTTGGGATTGGCTTCTCAATTCCATCAAACATGATGAAAAATTTAGTTGACCAAATTATTGAGCACGGTGAAGTACGCCGAGGCTCATTGGGCATCGAAGGCCGCACGCTTGATGCAGGCATCGCCAAAGCGCAAGATATTGATTTAAAGCAAGGTGCCTACGTATTTAAAGTTGTCGATGACTCTGCTGCTGCAGAAGCTGGAATTAAAGCTGGTGATGTTATTGTCAGTATCGATAACGCTGACGTTCATAGTTTTCCTGAGTTACGCAGCAAAGTAGCCACTATTGGCGAAGGTAAAACGGTCAAACTAGGTATTTACCGTGATGGCAAAATTAAAACGGTTAAAGTAACCCTTCGTGGTAATACAGTTGCCTCTGCAGCGGCAGATAAAATGCATCCTCGCCTACAAGGCGCATTACTTGAAGCCACAAAAGATAATAAAGGCGTTGCTGTTAAAGAAATCCAAGAACGCTCTCCAGCTGCGCGGGTTGGCTTAGAAGAGGGTGATATCATCATGCAAGTCAATCGCAAGCGCGTTAATACTATCAATGAGTTAGCGCGGGCTATCGATGATATAAACGGCAATATTGTGTTAGGTGTTAAACGCGGTGACAATTCAATATTTGTCTTAATCCAATAAACGAGCCGCATTAAATACATTTAAAACAACAGTGGCACTTGCCGCTGTTGTTTTATCTATGCCATCATAACCAAACTATTCTATTTACAATTAATCAACTAAAGTGCTAACAAAAATAAAATTTCTTTTAGTGCCCATCTTTTTTGGTCTGGCATTGGCGTTTATTATTTTATTATTTATGCCTAAATTGCGCCCAGTTCAGTGGCAAAATGCAACTGTCTCAAATGCCATAACCAGTAGCCATCTAAGCTTTGCCAACGCGGTTAAGCGAGCGTCCCCAGCCGTAGTTACGATTTATTCAGAAACCTTTACCAGCCAGCCTCGATACATGCGCGGTCAAAGTAGCATTCAAGAGCTAGGGTCAGGCGTAATCATGTCTGATAAAGGGTATATTCTAACCAATTACCATGTCATCAATAATGCCGATCAGGTCATGATCACGTTAACAGATGGTCGCCAGTTTAATGATGTACAACTCATTGGGTATGATACCGTGACTGACCTAGCGTTATTAAAAATCGAAGCACAACACCTTCCTGTTATTCCTATCGATGATAACTTCGTGCCACAAGTTGGCGATGTTGTACTTGCCATCGGCAACCCACTTAATTTAGGCCAAACCATTACGCAAGGCATTATCAGCGCGACAGGTAAACAAAACTTACCGCAAAAAAGTTCACACAGTAATTTATTACAAATGGATGCAGCTATTAATGTGGGTAATTCAGGTGGTGCATTAGTTAATTCAAATGGTATTTTAGTTGGCATTAACTCCGCACAGTTTAAAGCGCAGCGAAACATTGATATCCAAGGAATTTTCTTCGCGGTACCTTATTTTTTAGCTAAAGAAGTAATGAACAAACTCATTAAACACGGACAAGTGGTACGCGGATACCTTGGCTTTAACGCCGACCCCGTTGATAACACAGGTAAGTTACTTTCGAATCCGCTCACTCCAATTTTTGGCATGCAACTCAACTCAATTGACCCTCTCGGTCCAGCTTGGCAAGCTGGTTTAAAAGAAGGTGATATTGTGGTCAAAATTGATAGTAAAAAAATAGTCAATTTACAGCTAACGCTGGAGCAAATTGCCGATACACTTCCTGAGAGTATTATTATGTTTGAAGTCTATCGCGATGGAAAACTACATAATATCAAAGTTAAAGTTGGCAAACTTGAACCTGTACTATAAAAAGGCAAAAATAGAAAATCACACCATCTGATTGTTTGAATTAACGTGCTTTGCATCGAATGTGAAATCAAAACGCCTTTAGTATCTCAATTTGCCATAGCCATTTAGCGTAAGAATAACTAAAATATTCGACCATTAACGAGCTTGAGTACATACTGAGCAATCGAGTTCGCCACTAATTTTGTAACAGAGTAAAGCTATGTCATCACAACGCGGAAATTTATTTATCTTATCTGCTCCTTCCGGTGCGGGTAAATCAAGTCTTATCACCGCACTTTTAAAGCGCCATGCTGATATGAAAGTATCTGTATCTCACACAACTCGTAAACCTCGTCCTGGTGAAGAAAATGCGGTGCATTATCATTTTGTCGCGGTAGATGAGTTTAAACGCTTAATTGATAAAAATGACTTTTTTGAATGGGCGCAAGTATTTGAAAACTATTACGGCACATCAAAACAAGCCATAGAGCTCCAATTGGCGGCAGGCATTGATGTGTTTTTAGATATCGATTGGCAAGGTGCTCGCCAAGTTCGTGAACTCGCACCTGATGTACAAACAATTTTTATTTTACCACCATCAAAATCTGAATTAGAAAGTCGTTTAAATAATAGAGGACAAGATTCAGCTGAAGTCATCGCTTCTCGCATGGCCAAAGCACAAGCTGAAATGTCTCATTACAATGAATATGATTTTATGATCATTAATGATGACTTTGAGACAGCACTCATTCAATTAGAAACAATAGTATTAAGCCAACGCTTAAAACAAACTAATCAAACATTGGTTCATCAGACTTTACTCGCGAATTTACTGCAAGATTAATCAATACCAATAAAGCGCCTAACTGGATTACCTGTCGGTAAATATCAGATTAGCGCTTGGCTATTGGTTGTGCTTAAAGTAAACTACGCTTTTGCTTAATTATAATTTGGGAGTGCATAATGGCTCGCGTAACTGTTGAAGATGCAGTAGAAAAAATTGGCAACCGCTTTGATTTAATCTTGGTTGCGGCACGCCGTGCCCGCCAGATTGCGGTTGGTGGAAAAACCCCTATGGTTGAGCGTGGTTCAGACAAGCCAACAGTTATCGCACTTCGCGAAATTGAAGCGGGTTATGTTGATAATGAATCAATGGATCACATTGAGCTTGAAGAGCAGCATAGTCAAGAAGCTGCTGAACTTGCGGCAGTAGCTGCAATTGTTGGCGGCCACCGCTAATCCATTCTATTGTATAGAAAATGCTAACGCCCTTTAAACGTTAAAGGTCGTTGGCATTCCTCCTGTTTCATCGTATATTGTTACCTAAAACTAGTATCTTCCCCACCTCTTTAGAGCATTGGAGTGTGAATGTATCTTTTTGAAGGTTTAAAAAAGAAAATCTCTGAATATTTATCACCAGAACAAGTTGAGCTGGTGCAAAAAGCCTATGTGGTTGCTCGTGAAGCCCACGAAGGTCAAACTCGCTCAAGTGGTGACCCTTATATTACTCACCCTGTTGAAGTAACCCAAATTCTTGCCACGATGAGATTAGATCATGAAACACTCATGGCTGCTCTTATGCATGATGTCATTGAAGATACAGACTTTAATGAGGCTGATTTAGCTGAAATATTTGGCGTCACGGTTGCTGAACTTGTTGAAGGCGTCAGTAAACTTGATAAATTAAGTTTCAAAGATAAAAAAGAATTCCAAGCCGAAAACTATCGAAAAATGATTATGGCCATGACGCAAGATATTCGCGTTATTTTAATCAAACTCGCCGATCGTACTCATAACATGCGCACTTTAGGGTCATTACGCCCTGAAAAGCGCCGCCGTATCGCCCGTGAAACACTTGAAATATTTGCACCAATCGCCAATCGACTCGGTATTCATGATATTAAAAATGAATTAGAAGATTTAGGGTTTCAGGCACTTTACCCAATGCGACATCGCGCCCTCAAAAATGAAGTCGCAAAAGCAAGAGGCAACCGTAAAGAGATCATTCACAATATTCGAGGCGAAATTATTGCGCGTTTAGCTGAATCAGGCATCAAAGCCGAAGTCAGTGGCCGTGAGAAACACCTCTATAGCATTTATAAAAAAATGCTTAATAAAGAGTTAATGTTCAATGAGGTAATGGATATTTACGCATTTCGTATTGGTGTCGATAATATGGATACTTGTTATCGGTCATTAGGCGTTATGCACAATCTATACAAACCCATTGAAACTCGCTTTAAAGATTACATCGCAGTACCAAAAACTAACGGATATCAATCACTTCATACTTCATTAGTTGGACCTCATGGTATACCAGTTGAAATACAAATTCGCACCCATGAAATGGACCACATGGCAGATAAAGGTGTAGCAGCGCATTGGATGTATAAAAAATCAGGTGAAAGCTCAGGCAATACAGCTCAGCAACGTGCTCGCCAATGGATGCAAAGCTTACTTGAGTTACAACAAAGTGCAGGCTCATCTTTTGAGTTTGTTGAAAACGTTAAAACTGAACTCTTCCCTGAAGAAATTTATGTTTTCACACCTGATGGCCGAATTATCGAGCTCCCAATGGGTGCTACCGCTGTTGATTTTGCGTACGCAGTACACACTGACGTTGGCAATACTTGCGTCGGCGTTCGCGTAAATAGAAAGCCTCACCCACTAAGCCGCGCACTTGATACCGGGCAAACAATTGAAGTTATCACCAGCCCTGGCGCGCACCCTAATGCAACTTGGTTGAACTTTGTTGTGACAGGTAAAGCCCGTTTAGGCATCCGAAACTACTTAAAAACGCAACGTCATGAAGAAGCGCTGAGCCTAGGACGCCGCTTACTTGAATCAGCTTTGGGTGAGCATAGCTTAGACACGTTACCTGATGAAAACATTAGGCGCGTGCTTGATGAAAACCACCTGAAAACATTGATGGAGCTACTTGTCGCCATTGGTACGGGCAGTTTGATGAGTATTCTAATTGCCAAACGCTTATTGCACTCTGATAGTGCTGATTTAAATGAGTTTTCTAAAAAAGCAAAAGCTGCAATCATCGGTACTGAAGGCATGCTCGTCAGTTATTCGAAATGCTGTCGCCCTGTTCCAGGTGATGATATTGTTGCACAAGTAAGTAACGGTAAAGGGCTTACAGTCCATCGTCATGAGTGTAAAAACATTCGTGGTTGGGAAAATGATAAAGCTAAATTCTTTATTGTACGCTGGGAAGATGGCCCAGAAAAAGAATACATCGCAGCACTTCGCGTCGTAATCATAAACCATCAAGGAACACTCGCTCGATTAACCAATGTTATTGCAACAACATCTGCGAATATCGTTGAAATCTCTACCGATGAAAAAGAAAGTAATTTATACATTATCAACTTAGCAATTACGGTTAAAAATCGCGTTCACGTGGCTAATATTATGCGTAAGATTCGTGTGATGCCTGACGTGCAAAAAGTCTACCGTAAACGATAACAAATAAAGCAAGTAAGGATCACACAATGACCAAAGCAATTATTAATACCGATCAAGCACCTGCTGCAATCGGCACTTACAGCCAAGCAGTTAAAGTCGGCACGGCTGTTTACCTATCAGGCCAAATCCCGTTAGTGCCAGAAACAATGACGGTGATTTCAGAAGATTTTAAAGAGCAAACCCACCAAGTATTTAAAAATTTAGTCGCGGTTTGTGAAGCTGCCGGTGGAAGCATTCAAGATATGGTAAAAGTGAACATCTTTTTAACTGATTTATCAAATTTTGCCACTGTGAATGAAGTAATGAGTCAGTATTTTACAACACCTTACCCTGCACGTGCTGCGGTACAAGTGAGCGCATTACCACGAGCCGTTCAAATTGAGATTGATGGTGTGATGGAATTACCATCAACAAATTAATTTTTAAAACCACATAAAAGCGCTTTTTAAGCGCTTTTTTTTCGCCCTAACTAGTCATTCAATTATAAATATCATACAGTTAAAATATATCTAACGTTACTAAGCAACTGATGTTTAAGATTGATGAGCAAGGTCAAGTTTTTCTCGACTTGAGTGATCCCGCAAATATTCCAGCTGATCCTGCGTTTTTACTACGAGCGCTCGACGCCTCTCCTTATGCTGAATTTAAAATAAACCACTCTGCCATCGAATTATTTTTTACTCAAGATCTTCGCCCAAACTTACTGATGGTAGCATCGCGCCAAGATGCCACACTGAGCATCAATATCGCGGCTGACAAAATGAGCGCTATTGCATTATTGCAAACCCCGCAGGGCGGACGTTTAATGTCTCTCGATAGCGCCAAGGCAATTTTAGTAAAATCAGGCGTATCGCGAGGCTTTAAACAAGCCTGGCTTGAAGCATTACTTGCAAAACAGCTTGAATTAAAACCGGGTAAAAAAATTGAGGCTATGATCGCACAAGGCAAACCAGCAGAGCCCGGCCTTAATGCGCAACTAATTAAACAAGTCACAACGTTATCTGAACGCTTAAAACAACCTCAAGTATTAACTGATGGTCGGATGGATCTGCGCGATTTTGGGAAATTAGCTAGCGTCACAGCAGGGACTGTACTCATTAAAGTACAAACAGAAACATTAGGTAAAGAAGGTTATAACGTCATTGGAGAAACCCTTACAACCAAACCCGGTTCAGGCATAAAACTCGTTGCCGGCGAAGGCACTCAAATTCCTAGTGATAACCCATTAATTTTAGTCTCAACCCAAGCGGGAGTGCCTATCGACATTGAAAATGGCCTTCGTGTTGATGATATTTTTACCATCAAAGATGTCTGCGTTGGAACCGGCCATATTGATTTTGATGGTAGTGTACTCATCACCCAAAATGTCGACCCAAGTATGAAAGTAAAAGCCAAAGGTGACATTAACATTCTTGGAACTGTTGATGGCGCTGAAATTATTGCCGGCGGCAATATTACAGTGAAACAAGGTGTGATTGGTCATCTTGATCATGATACCCACCAGCTCAGTACGGTAGTCCGTTGTGATGGCGACTTACACATTGGCCATGCACAATATGCCAGCCTTAGCGCCAACAACATTATCATCGATCGCCAAGCAAGCCATTGTAATTTATTAGCTAAAAATACCATTCGAATTGCAGAGGGAAAAAAGGCTAAAGGACTTGGAAAATTGATTGGGGGCAAAGTACTTGACGCAAAACACATTATTGCAACTGAGATAGGGACGCAGTCAGGTGCAAAAACAGAAATATCTATCATGCAAGCTGGTCATCAACTTATTAAAAAGCATAATTTATTACTTGAACAACTCCATAGTGCGGAGCAACATTTAGCTGAATTACTAAAGAAGGAGCACGCTATTAGCGTACTTCCAAATACAAAAACAAAGCAAGAGCTCAAAGCAAAAGTTGCACATGCCACGACCCATTGGATTGAACAATCTGAAAAGCTACATGCATTACTAGCTAAATTTGATAATGCGCTGCACTTTCTACTCGAACATTCTGATATAAAAATCAGCCAAACGCTGCACCCTGGGGTCGAGTTTCATCTTTTCACTAAAAAATTAAAAACAAGCCGAACGTATCCGGCTTGCATTGTACACCTAAAAGATAATAGTGTTAAAATTGAAATCAGCTCTAGTGAGCTAAGCTAAAACCCACTTGAAACCGCTACAATATTGTACCGTATTGTGCTAACACCTCTTTGGGCCATACACCCACTTGCACTTCGCCTATGTGCTGTTTTTGCAATAACAACATCACCAATCGTGATTGGCCAATGCCACCACCTATCGTTTGCGGTAATTTACCTGTAAGTAATTGCTGATGCCAAGCAAACGCTAAGCGGTCTTCATCACCTGTGGTTGCAAGTTGATGTTGCAGCGCTTTTGCATCCACTCGAATACCCATTGATGATATTTCAAATGCATCATTTAAAATTGGGTTCCACACCAAGATGTCACCGTTTAAACCAGAAAATTCTTCACAAGTGCTCGTTGACCAATCATCGTAATCTGGCGCACGTACATCATGAATCGCCCCATCACTGAGTTTGCCGCCAATTCCAATTAAAAATACCGCACCAAATTCTTTCGCGACTTTTTGCTCTCTTTGTTTACCCGTTAGAGTCGGATAATCTCGCGCCAGTTGCTCTGCATGAATAAATTGAATGTGCTGGGGTAAAAAAGGCGTTAAACCATATAATGTTGCCAACTGCAATTCGGTTGCTTTTATTGATTTATAAATCGTTTCAACTGTGGTTTTTAAAAAGCTCAGACTACGCTCAGTTTCAATACAAATTACTTTTTCCCAATCCCACTGATCAACATACACAGAATGGATTGGACTTAGTTTATCTTCATCAGGACGCAGTGCTTTCATGTTGGTGTAAAGCCCTTCACCCACAGAAAAACCGTGGTCGGCTAACGTTTTACGTTTCCATTTTGCCAGTGAATGCACCACTTCGTATTGCACATCAGGCATCGCTTTTATTGTTACTGCTACCGCTTGTTCGTGGCCACTTAAGTTATCTTGAATACCATCGCCAACTTGCGCTAACAAAGGAGCTTGTACTTCAACAAGTCCTAATTGGCTTTCTAACTGCTCTGAAAATAACGCTTTAACTTTACTGATCTGCTGCTGCGTCTGAATATACTGTGATGCCATGTGAAAATCCTCATTCCCAAATCTAGCGTAATAAATTGACGATTTAACCGTAAAACCGCCCTTGAATGACTTTATCCTCAACCAATTAACGCTTTTATTCAATAAGCAGCAACAAAAACAGCTTTACTTAATTATTATCATCAATAAAGTAAGGGTTATATTGTTAGATCTATAAAAAAAGGCTTTTTAGACAATGCAAAATTATCAAATCGATAATCTCGATCGCAGCATCTTGCACGCATTAATGGACAACGCACGCATTCCTTATGCCGAATTGGCTAAAAATTTAGCCGTTAGTGCAGGGACGATTCATGTGCGTGTAGAGAAAATGAAACAAGCTGGCATTATTAAAGGTACTAAAGTCGCCATTAGTGCTAAAAAATTAGGTTACGATGTCTGTTGTTTTATTGGCATAAATTTAAAAAATGCCAAAGACTATCCCGATACCATCACCAAATTAGATGCCCTGGAAGAAGTGGTTGAGGCTTATTACACCACGGGTAATTACAGTATTTTTATTAAAGTGATGACCCGTTCAATTGATCACTTACAAACAGTACTAATCAGCAAAATTCAAGCAATTGATGCCATTCAATCAACCGAAACCTTGATTTCGCTTCAAAACCCCATTAGCCGTGACGTACTGCCTTAATCATTGCAGCTGGGTTTATCTGTTTTTTTTCCGTTATAATGCGGTAAGTTGAAAAAACAGATATTCCTGATGCCAAATAGTCGTTACCAAAAAATTAAAGCTGTATTGGACAAGCGCCAAGTTGATTTAACTCTTTGTTTAGATGAAGTACATAAGCACCATAATTTATCCGCCATTGTTCGCAGCGCCGATGCCGTTGGTATTCATCATATTCATTCAGTTTGGCCCCAAGGTGAAAAACGCATTACCAGTAGCACCTCTGGTGGCAGCAAAAACTGGGTTGAAAATCATATCCATTACAATGTTGAAGATGCCATAACCAGCATTCGCAGTCGCACACCGAATGTACAGGTATTAGCCACTCATTTTTCTGCTCAAGCCATTGATTTTAGAGCTATAGACTATACTCGTCCCACTGCGATTATTTTAGGCCAAGAAAAATTCGGTATTTCCGAACAAGCATTAGCCCTTGCCGATCAACACATCATTATTCCTATGGTCGGCATGGTGCAATCACTGAATGTCTCTGTTGCAGCTGCCATTATTTTGTATGAAGCACAAAAACAACGCCAAGATGCAGGGCTTTATCAGCAAGGTCACTTAGCAGATGAAATAAAGCACCGTTTATTGTTTGAAGGCTGCCACGATAAAATAGCAAAGCAATGCAAAGCTAAAGGTATTAGCTATCCGCCGCTTGATGATCAAGGTGAAATCATTGCTGATGACGCATTTTGGGATAGCCTACGTTTTTGCAACTAAACTTGCTGTTTAACTAACAAACTGATATTGATAACATAATATCCGCGACAAGGGATCTTTCTATGGTGTCGCTGCCAAATTTAGCACTCTATGGTGTTGACCAACTCAAAGGTGTTGGTCCCAAACTTTCGGTTCGTTTAGCCAAACTGAATATTCGCACTGTGCAAGATTTACTCTTTCACTTACCGCTGCGTTATGAAGACCGCACGCGGGTTTATCCTATTTGCGAACTTCAAGCCCATAGCCACGTAACCGTAATTGGCGAAATCGAGCACTGCCAAGTGACTTTTGGCAAACGTAAAATGATGATTTGCCAAATTAATGATGGCACTGCTCGGCTCACTTTACGTTTTTTTAGCTTTACTGCTGCACAAAAAAATAATTTAGTTGCCGGAAAAGTGATCCGCTGTTTTGGCGAAGTCCGCCGCGGCCAAGTCGGCTTTGAAATGGCGCATCCAGAATACTCGTTAATCGAACAGCATCAAACAATTATTACCGATGAAACGCTCACGCCAGTTTACCCAACGACTGATGGCTTAAAACAACTTTCTTTGCGCAATCTGTGCGACCAAGCCGTTGAACTGCTAAAAAAATATGATATTGAAGAGTTATTACCTGCGCAATTGCAACCAGCGCAGTTAAGTTTAAAACAAGCCCTACTGTTTTTGCACCAGCCTACACCTGATGTATGCACCGAACAATTAGCGCTAGGTTTACACCCAGCCCAGCAACGCTTAGCTCTTGAAGAATTACTCGCTCAAAACCTCAGCTTGTTAAAACTCAGGCAAAAAGCACAAGCTCATTTAGCTGTTCAGCTGCAAAGCAACCAAACATTAGAGCTGCAATTTTTAGCGCAACTCCCCTTTAAACCAACCAATGCCCAACAACGTGTAGTGGCTGAAATAAAGCAAGATTTAACCTTAGCCCACCCGATGATGCGCCTTGTTCAAGGAGATGTTGGTTCAGGTAAAACCTTAGTTGCCGCCTTGAGCGCCTTAACCGCTATTGGCCAAGGTTACCAAGTGGCTTTAATGGCGCCAACTGAAATTTTAGCCGAGCAACATTATCTTAGTTTTAAAAACTGGTTTAGTTCACTGGGCATTGAAGTCGCATGGCTCGCTGGCAAAACAAAAGGCAAAGAGCGCGAAGCAACGCTTACGAATCTTGCCAATGGACAGGCACAAATGATCATTGGCACTCATGCGTTATTTCAAACGCAGGTGCAATTTTTTAACCTCGCGCTAATTATCATTGATGAACAACATCGTTTTGGTGTTCATCAGCGTTTAGAGTTACGAGAAAAAGGCAAATTTGGAGATTGTTATCCGCACCAATTAGTCATGACCGCCACCCCCATTCCTCGTACATTAGCTATGACCGCTTATGCCGATTTAGAAACCTCAATTATTGATGAACTACCACCAGGGCGCACTCCTATTACCACAGTTGCCCTACCTGATACGCGCCGTGATGAAATTATTGAACGAGTTCGTAATGCGTGCACGCAGCAGCAGCGTCAAGTCTATTGGGTCTGCACTCTGATTGATGAATCAGAAGTGCTACAGTGCCAAGCCGCCGAAGATAACGCAAAAGAGTTAACCGTATTATTACCCGAACTTAAAATTGGCTTAGTCCATGGTCGAATGAAGCCTGCAGAAAAACAAGCCATTATGGAGCAATTCAAACAAGGTGAAATCGACGTGCTAGTTGCAACCACAGTGATAGAGGTTGGGGTTGATGTACCCAATGCAAGTTTAATTATTATTGAAAATCCAGAACGACTCGGCCTAGCACAGCTTCATCAATTGCGCGGCCGCGTGGGACGTGGTGCGATTGCATCTCATTGTTTGCTGCTCTATCACGCCCCACTATCACACACAGCTAAAAAACGTTTAGCCGTGCTAAGAGAAAGTAACGATGGATTTGTTATTGCGCAAAAAGATCTCGAAATACGCGGCCCGGGCGAAGTGCTCGGGAGCAAACAAACAGGCTTAACAGAATTTAAAATTGCCGATTTAGTGCGCGATCAGGCATTGGTTCGAGATGTGCGACCAATGGCTATTTTTCTATTAAACCACCACCCTGATTTAAGCGAAAAACTGATTGAACGATGGTTAGCTAAACGGGAACATTATGCTCAGGCATAACAAAGCGAAATGGTCTTAAATTCAATATGAACAATAAAATACAAAATAATGACAAAAAAGAGAATCACATTAAGAAATATAACTAAATTAAATCAATAATATAGTGCATTTATGACAAAAATATTTAATTAATATTCACTTTTAATGTCGGTTGTAATATTTAAGTAATATTTGACCATTACTATATTCATTATCAAATACAGGCATCTGCCTACCCATTAAGAGTGACACACTCTACGACTGTTAGTTAGGAACGAAAAATGAATAAGTTAATAAAACTTTCTACTCTTACCGCTGCTATCTTAGCCACATCAAGCTTATATGCAGCGGATGTATCAACTAAAGGTGGTTTTGAAGTTAAGTCAGATGATGGTCAATATAGCTTCAAATTTAATGGTCGTATTCAATTAGACGCTGCAGCCTTTAACAGTGATGACATTGATTTAAATAACGGTACTGAAGTGCGTCGTGCTCGTTTTACTGCCAGCGGTAAAATGGAACAATGGGGTTACAAATTACAATATGACTTCATCTCAAGCGAAGCAATTAAAGATGCTTATATCACTTATAATGGCTTTAAAAATACTGAAGTTTTAATCGGTAGCCAAATTGAAGCATTTGGAATGGAGCCGCAAACAAGTTCAAACGATGTCACTTTCATCGAACGTTCGGCCGTAGTAGAAGCCTTTGGTTTAAATCGTGCTATGGGTATTGCAGCGCGACAATGGGGTGACAACTGGTCTGCAAATTATGGTGTTTATGGCCAAGATATTAATGCTGATCGTGCTGGTGATGAAGAGCTTGGCGTTAACGGCCGCTTTAACTTTGCTCCTGTTATAAGCAAAGACCAACTTGTTTCATTTGGTGCATCACTGTCTACTCGCCAGTTATCAGAGGGTTCATCAGTCCGCTTTCGTGCTCGCCCAGAATCACATCAAGCTGATACCCGTATTGTAGATTCAGGCAACAGAGCCGCTGATAGCTACAACATGTATGCCTTAGAAACAGCGATGAAATTTGGTTCAATTACTGTATTAGGTGAATATATGATGGCTGATGTGGATGCAACTACGGGGGAAGATAGCAGCTTTGATGGCTATTATTTATCAGCTTCTTACTTATTTGATGGTGCAGTGCGTCCATACGATACAAAACAAGGTAAGTTCAAACGCGTCAAGCCAAGCAAAAATGGGTTATGGGAAGTCGCCGCCCGTTTTTCAAGTGTTGATTTAAATGACAAAGATGCTGGTGTGTATGGTGGCCAAGTCGATGCTATCACACTAGGTGCAAACTACTACATCAATGACAATATGCGCACTATGTTCAACGTGGTATCAAGTGATGGTGATGAGCATGCTAAGTACGATGCAACCTCTATCGCTGCTCGCTTACAAGTAACATGGTAAAAACTTAAAAAATCTAAAATAAAAAAGCGGCTTTGCCGCTTTTTTATTCTTCAACCAAATCCTGAGCCATACTCACGTCGGTCAAAATACTAATTACCTTTTCTATAACCTCTTTTTGATCATTATCTTTGTGATAAGCAATAAACACCTCTCGTGACGTTTTTGGCATCTCTTCAACATGCTTAAGTACACCATCACTTAAATATTTACTGGCTAAGGTTTCAGGGATAAATGCGCTTCCACCACACTGCAGCAATAAATCAAGTGCAATACGTCCCGTACTGGTGCGCACATAAGGGAGTGTTTTACTTGCCGCTAAATCGGCATGCCAAAGAGCAAACGAGGTGCCCCAGTCAACATAAATGTATTTATTTTCAAAAAAGCTTAACTGAGTGCAATCATCAAAGCTGGTGACGGGTAAAATCGGTAATTCAAAAATGCGCTCAACTTTGAGTTCATCAACTTTTGGTGGATCAAATAAAACCGCCATATCCAGAGTGCGCTCTAATAATAAACGCGTGCTTTCTTGTTGCGCCTTAACTTCAGCCACCACCGCAACACCGGGCATTGATGAGATAATATTAGCAATCCCAAATTGCAAAAAGGCATCCCAAATATTGGGCGTACCTGCAAGTGACATTTGTTTATTAGTACCTTCAGCCATCGCTACTTCTAAACGTGCTTTTTGAACGCTAGTAATAATCATTTTAGCGTGAGGGAGTAATCTATCACCCGCTGTTGTGAGCTGTATGTTATTACGCTGCCTTAAAAATAGATTTACACCTAATGTTTGCTCTAACTGACGAATACGGAAACTTACTGCAGATTGTGTTAAATACAGGTTTTCGGCCGCACGACCAAAATGTCGTGTATTAGCAACTTCCACAAATGTTTTTAATAAATCTATATCCAAGCACTTATCCTCACGATAAAGTTTTTTTGTTTAATAGTCCTTCATTCTTAGTATAAGCTCCCAGCGAATTATCTTGTCCTAAAGGAACCTGTATGTCTAATCAAGATATTACAGCGCTCAAACACGCGTTTGCATCTGATAAACTTTTTTATGATGACGCTAACTTTCCAAGAGGCTTTAGCCGCAGCGGTAACTTTACGTTATTAGAAGCTGAAATCCTAGAAAACTATGGCAACATCTTACAAGCTCTACATAAAAAAACAGCTCAACCAAGCAATGAATTACAAACTCAATTTGTAAAAACATCTCAGGGTGAGCAAGAGCCGAGTAATTCATTTGAAAAAGCATGGTTAAAATACCTAAAACTGACAACAAGCGCAGCACGTTTCCACACTGTCTTTGGTAAATCAAAGAACACAGGTAGCGAAATAAGCTATGGCCGTCAAATTGAAGAGTTTTAGGCTTCAGTAAACTGATAAAGCCTGATAACTTTGTAACTACACACTGATTTATTTACCCAATTAGCCCAGCTACAGCACGGTGAGAATTGTTGTCATTATGAATAAACAACTTTCTCACTAGGCTTATTTATTTTAATAATAAGTGTTTCTGGGGCGCAAAATACGATCACTCGAATACAATCTTCAGATTAAAACCAATACGCACATTGTCTTTTTTCACTCACACTTTGCCCATATTAAATATACAGACCTGTAAGTCTGAAGATACTTTCAAAACCAGAGCTAATTTTAGCAACACTCTATTTTTTAACCAAAAGATACGTTCAACATCTTCATCATCAAAAAATGCCATTAAAATTCAGCATCCTAAAAAAGCTCAGCTAAACTCAACTAATTATCTGGATAAAAATTACTACAATATGTAGTTTTATCACGTAGGAGCAATTTTGGTACATAAACTGCTAATTATTGAAGATAATAATTCAATTGCGAAGGTGCAAAAACATATCGGTCAAAAACTCGGTTTTGACGTTGATTTAGCTTATTCACTCAGTGAAGCAATTGCGTTAATTGAAGAAAATGACTATTTTTGCGCCGTTGTAGACTACGTATTACCCGACGCTAATAATGGCGAAGCAATCCCCTTCACTATTGGTGCTGAAATTGCCACCATTGTTATGACAGGCAAACTCGATAGCCAAACCAGAGACACTGTTTTACGCTACCCTATTGTTGATTACATCACAAAAGAGATACGACAAGCCTATCAATATTTAGAAATTCAGCTGCGTCGTTTACCCAAAAACCAACAAGTCCGTATTTTAGTTGTTGATGACTCTGCAACTACACGTAATCACTTAAGCAACCTATTAAAACGACACAAATACAAAATTGCGTTAGCCTGTGATGGCTTAGAAGCGCTGGATCAACTCAAGCTGCACACAGATATCAAAGTGGTAATTAGTGATAACGAAATGCCCAACATGGACGGCATTACATTAACCGCACAAATCAGACAAAACTACAGTAACGAAGAGCTGGCAGTTATAGGGATTTCTAGTTCAAAAGACAACCAAATATCAGCAAAATTTTTAAAAAATGGCGCCAATGATTACATGAGCAAACCTTTTTATCCTGAGGAGTTTTATTGTCGGTTAAGCCAAAATATTGAAATGCTTGACGCGATTGCGACTATTCGCCTTCAAGCAAACAGTGATTATTTAACTAACTTGCCAAACAGGCGTTATTTTTTTGAACAAGCTCAGCAAGGCATTGAAAAACAAACTCAAGCCAAAAAGCCTGCTCTGCTAGCAATGATTGATATTGACCACTTTAAAGCAATTAATGACAATTACGGTCACGATGCTGGAGATGAAGTCCTTAAAGGACTTGCTGATCATTTTAGAATCCATTTCTCAGAACAACTCATCGCCCGCTTAGGTGGTGAAGAGTTTGCCGTTTATTTTAAAAAAGGTACAGCAACTGAAGCATTACAACAGCTTGAAGCCTTTCGCACCTCTGTCGAATTAAACAGCCCTAACTTTAGTAAAATGAAAATACCATTTACCTTATCAATAGGTTTAGCCAGCTCAACCAACTCTGATGTAGATGCCATTTTAAAAATTGCCGATCAATACTTGTATCAAGCTAAAAATGAAGGTCGTAATCGAGTGATCACTGTTTGAAATAATCCCATAAAAAAGCACAAAAGAATCCACAACAATTCTTTAATGCCTTTTTAAAGCGTTCACTTTTAAGCTGCTTTTACTGCGCTATTATATTTTTCTGTTTCTTAGCCTTTTGGCTAAAACGATAAGAATCCCAGCTAAACAACGCTAAAGCCCCCCAGATACATGCGAAGGTGATCACTCTATCCATACCAAATTGCTCACCGTAAAAAATCACCGCCAGTAAAAACATCAAGCTCGGTCCTAAATACTGGAAAAAGCCTAACGTGGTGTACTGCAAACGCTTCGCTGCTGCGGTAAAACATAATAATGGTAAGGTGGTGACGATACCGGCGCTGATCAATAAAGTATTAATCTGCCATGCATTGAGGGTTAAATCCGTGGTGCTTGATTGCATAAAAGCAAACCAATAAATCAGCGCTGCCGGTAATAAAATCAGTGACTCAAGTAACAAGCCTGGTAACGAGTCAACCGCTAGTTTTTTACGAATTAAGCCATACACAGCAAAGGTGCTGGCCAACGCAAAGGCAATCACCGGAAACGAACCAAAACTAATCATTTGAATAATTACACCGGTCATTGCAAGGGCAACAGCCACACCTTGCCAGCGACGCAAGCGCTCTCCTAAAAATAAAAAGCCCAATAAAACATTAAGTAGCGGATTAATGTAATAGCCCAAACTGGCATCAAGCATGTGGTTATTATTCACCGCCCAAATAAAAAGCCCCCAGTTAAATCCGAGTAAACTGGCACTGACCACCAGCATTAACAATAACTTGGGCTGTTTTAAAACGTGTTTGACTTTATGCCATTGCTTAATGGCAACCACAATCAACACTAAAAATAAAAAAGACCAAACGACACGGTGAACAAGAATTTCCATCGCAGCAACTGTATCTAGAGACTTAAAATAAATGGGCGCAAGGCCCCACATCAAAAATGCAGCAAGCGCAAAAAGCATCCCCTGCTTTTGCTCGGTTTGAACAGGCATGTTAAATCACAACAATAAAAAGGTGCGGTATCTTAGCTCAGTTAAGGTGAATTTACTGCGATATGAGATAAAAATTAAATTTAACTTAAATTTTGAAGGTTGTATAACTTAACTCACTAAATACGTTGCGGTACCAAACGCAATTTGCACTCCTTGCTCGTTGTGCATTTCCATGCGGCAAACACAGACTTTATTGCCGGAGCGAATCAGCGTCGCACTGGCTGTAAATTGCTCTCCCCACCCTGGGCGTAAAAAATCAGTGCGTAAATCAATGGTGCCTAATTTCGCTAAGCGTTCATTTAAACCCAATAACTGCTCATCTGGTGTTTTATCAATAATCGAGGCGGCTGCAAGCATACCACCTACATTATCTAATACCGCTGAAATCACGCCGCCATGTAAAATTTTCTGCATCGGATTACCAATCAATACCTCTTGAAAAGGAAAACGAATCACCGCCCGCTCAGCATCTAGATGCTCAACTTCCAGTTTTAAAAAAACATTAAATGGCATCTGTTTAACAAAAAGCTGCCCCATTTTTGCAATTGCGTGCTGTTTCATTGACGAACCCCAAACTGGTATGACCTCAAATAAGATAAGTGAATCAGGCCACAAAAGCAAAATAAAGCTTTAGCCAGATGACTACAGACAAGCCGCTAAAAAAGCTCTAAAATGCCGCGATGATTACAGCACCAGTTACCCCACAAGTCTGCGGCGATATTCACCAAGTACTAAAAGAAGTATTTGGCTATGATCAGTTTCGCACTGGCCAAGACTTAGTGATCCGCGCAGCCACTCAAGGGCAAGACACTTTGGTTTTAATGCCAACCGGTGGCGGTAAATCGTTGTGTTATCAAATCCCAGCGTTAGCCTTAGCGGGCATCACCATAGTGGTATCACCCCTTATTTCGTTAATGCAAGACCAAGTAGCTCAATTAAAAGCCTTAGGTGTGGCTGCTGAATGTTTAAATCAAAGTTTGTCGCGCGAGCAAACCATGGCAATTTACCAAGACTTACATGCTGGTAAAATTAAACTGCTCTATGTCGCGCCTGAGCGTTTACTCTTACCCGATTTTATTGAACGCCTGTATCACTTACCTATTTGCTTATTTGCGATTGATGAAGCGCACTGCGTATCTCATTGGGGCCATGACTTTCGCCCGCACTATTTTCAGCTCAGTCGCTTAAAAGAGTATTTTCCTGCCATTCCAATTATGGCGCTCACCGCCACAGCTGATACAGCCACCCGTCACGATATCGTGCAACAGCTGCGCCTTAATACGCCTTACATTTATACCGGTAGTTTTGATCGCCCCAATATTCGTTACACTTTGGAAGAAAAATTTAAACCGCTGTCTCAGCTGATTCGCTATCTCAAAGCTCAGCCTGGCCAAAGTGGTATTATTTACTGTACCAGCCGCAAACGGGTAGACGAAATCAGTGCCAAGCTAGTTGAAGCGGGGTTTAATGCCGCCGCATACCATGCGGGGCTTGAAAACCAACAGCGCAGTTTTGTACAAACCGCCTTTGCCAAAGACGACATTCATATTGTGGTCGCAACCGTTGCCTTTGGTATGGGGATCAACAAACCCAATGTGCGCTTTGTGATCCATTACGATATTCCAAAAAATATCGAATCGTATTACCAAGAAACAGGTCGTGCTGGGCGTGATGGCTTAGCTGCTGAAGCGATTTTGTATTTTGACCCCGCCGATATTCCTCGTGTAAAACGCTTTTTTGAAGACATTGAAGACGAGCAGCGTAAAAAAGTAGAGCAACAGCGCTTTAATGCCATGGCGAGTTTTGCCGAAGCGCAAACCTGCCGCCGAAAAATTCTACTGAATTATTTTTCTGAATATCAACGCGAAGCCTGCGGTAACTGCGATATTTGCCTGAACCCACCAAAACAGTTTGATGGTACGATTGTGGCGCAACAAGCGCTGTCGTGTGTGTATCGTGCAGAGCAAAAGTTTGGCATGGGCTACATTGTTGAATTATTACGCGGCGCTAATACTGCTCGTATTCGTGATAATAATCACCATCAACTTAGCACCTTTGCCATTGGTAAAGAGCACAGTGTCGAATTTTGGCTCAGCATTTTACGCCAATTGGTTCATCAAGGTTTATTGCAACAAGACATTACGCTTGGCTCAATATTACGGTTAACTGAAGCCGCTCGCCCTGTGCTGCGCGGTGAATACCAACTACAACTAGCCGAACCACGGCTTCAAGCACAGCATGTATATCAAGATAAATTGGCGCAGTTTAATTACGATAAGAAGCTATTTGCCAAACTACGTGCCTTACGTAAAGAATTGGCTGATGCCGATGATGTGCCACCTTATGTGGTATTTAACGATAAAACCTTGGCCGAAATGGCGCAGCTCACACCGACCAGTGACCGAGAGTTTTTACAAGTCTCTGGGGTTGGGTTTACCAAATTAACCAAATATGGCGGCGCATTTATGAATTTGATCCGCCATTATTTAGCTCAAAATTAAGCGCTACCTTATTATTTTTTAAGCAAGGATAGTACGTAGCGCTGTTCAACACTTATTTCGCCGCAGGTAACGACTCAAAATACGCGGCAATATTCTCGATATCCGCATCAGTTAAGGCTTTGGCCATCGGAGCCATCATCGGGTCGTTACGTGTGCCGGCTCTAAAGTCTTTCATTTGTTTCACCAAATACGCACTTTTTTGCCCTGCTAAATTTGGATACATGGGCACAAGACTCACCCCGTTAACCCCATGACATGCCGCGCACATCATCGCTTTATTTTTGCCTTGCTCAATGTCTGCCGCTTGCAGTGCAAACGACGAAATAACCGCACCAATACCTATTAATAGCTTTATTTTCATAGCTCTAACTCGTTTTAAATGATCAGGCTGCAGTATAAAAAGCTTTAAACCGAAAAACTTTGCGCTTGCGCAACAAACGGTGTGTTAACAGATATTGATTTAATAAAGTTTTTCTTCAGTAGTTCAGTTAAAATGAACATCCTATGGATCGATTGAAGCCACTCAAAATGAACTTTTCTAATACCTATAACCAACTCGATGCCGTTTTTTTTCAACCTGTTGCTCCCACCCCTGTCAGCAAACCAAGCTTACTGCTGTGGAATAAGCCCTTGGCAGAGCAATTTAATCTCTCGCCAGAACTGCAAAATAACCCGCAGCAATTAGCCCTTTATTTTAGCGGTAACGAATTACCCAAAGGTGCAGAGCCTATCGCCCAAGTGTATGCCGGTCATCAGTTTGGTCATTTTAATCCACAGCTTGGTGATGGCCGCGCCCATTTGCTCGGTGAGTTGCTTGATATCAACGGACAACGCTTTGATATCGCATTAAAAGGTTCTGGCCCAACCGCCTTTTCCCGTCAGGGAGATGGTCGCTGCGCACTGGGCCCTGCGGTACGTGAATACATTATGAGCGAGGCCATGGCGGCACTTGGTGTACCCACTACACGCTGCTTAGCGGTCGTGAAAACCGGTGATAAGGTTTTTCGTGATCAAGCTAAAATGGGCGCTGTGGTCACCCGCATTGCTGCTAGCCATTTACGCGTTGGTACTTTTCAGTATTTTGCCGCGCAAGGTAATCTTGAGGCACTAGCCACTTTGACTGAATACGCCATCAATCGCCATTATCCTGAAATCACCAGCACAGGTTCGCAACGCATCGTTGATTTTTTACAAGCGGTGATTAATAAGCAAATAACCCTTGTTGTTGCATGGAGTCGTGTTGGGTTTATTCATGGGGTAATGAATACCGACAATACCGCAATTTGTGGTGATACTATTGATTTTGGACCCTGTGCAATGATGAATCACTATCATCTTGGTACAGTGTTTAGCTCAATTGACCGCAATAGCCGTTATGCCTTTGGCAATCAAGGCCGAATTGCCCAGTGGAATATGGCACGTTTAGCCGAAGCACTATTGCCATTAATTGATGCTGACCAAGCGGCTGCCGTAGCACACGTTGAGCCGTTAATTCATGAATTCTCAGCCCAGTATCAAGCTGCGTACAATACAATGATGGCCAACAAATTAGGCTGTGTTGCTGCTGATGAACAGACCACTTTACTAGCCGATGAGCTGCTTACCCTCATGCAAGAACATGAACTCGATTATACCAATACCTTTAATGGCTTACGTTTACAGTTACAGGCAAGCAACCCCATAGCAGCGCCTTCCTCTCATTTGCAGGCTTGGCAATCCCGTTGGTTGGCATATCTTAATCAGCAGCACATCACGACCTCAACCGCCGCAGAGCTTATGCGTATTACCAATCCACAAGTGATCCCGCGCAATCATCATGTTGAAGCGCTGTTAGCTGATTTTGAACGAGGAATACCGACTGCTATCGAGGAATTTTTAGCGGTTTTACGAAGCCCATATCATGCACTAGACTCAACAGCGCAGTACCAAGATACCCCGACTGATGGCGATAAATTCTATCGTACTTTCTGTGGCACTTAATAGGTACTTAATAAAAAACCAACTTTATCGCTAATTTAACAACAGAATAAGTACTATGAGCCAAATAGAATTAGACCAAGACCACCAAGTTTTAATTGTTCGACCCAGCGTAATGCCAAGCGATGATGATTTTGCCTTGTGGGCCAGTATTTTTTTGAGCCACGAAGCCATTAGCCTTCAGCAACTTGAACAAGGCGCAGATCGCCATTTACAGCGCTTTACCTTTGAAGGTGAAGGTTTTGATTTACATTTTGAACACTACAGCAACAGCGTGTGGATTAATGGTGAAGGCGCATTTGCTGAGCATTTACTGCCAGAGCTTATGAAATGCTTATCGAACTAAAATGAAGTACTGCGCTATAAATAAAGCACCTAGCTCCTAAGCAATACAAAAACAGCATTAACTGTACTTATGGCGCTTACGAAGTGCTAAATCAACCCGCGCAATACTTTGCGTATTGCCTGATCAAGGTCTGCAAACTCGCTTGCTAGTTCATCTCGTTGCGAGGGCTTGCAATGCCCTTTGAGCTGAATAAAACCAAGCGGTTGCCCTGTTTTTAAAAGCCAGTGATCGCAATGAGCAAACAACTGCTTATAAGCGTTACCAAGTGCCAGTAATTGCCCTTGTCGATTACAAAAGTGCATCGCCTCTAAACGGCTGCGCCGCGTTGTTAATTGGCATAAGGTTTGGCAATCCGACACTATGGCTAAGCTGTCGTTGTAATGGGCAACCTCTTCCAGCGCCCACAAGGCTGCGTGAATCTCAAGGTGAGTAGAACTGGTAGGCTGAAATGTTTTGATCGTAAGTGTTTCGCTCACAGGACGTTGCGCAAAATGGTTAGCGCCTTGAAGATTTTTGTTTTGCGCTGCAATTAAACGATAACCCGCAACTCCCATTTTTGTTGGCGGATGGGCGCTGCCATCAATCAACAGCAGCGCACTGTAACCCAATTGTGCAGGTAACTGATTCAGTGTCACACTAATGTTTCTTCGGCGCGAAGGGTCAATACTTCATAGCCCGTATCAGTCACTAAAATAGTGTGTTCCCACTGCGCAGATAGCTTTTTATCAGCAGTAACCACTGTCCAGCCATCTTTAAGGTTTTTAATTTTTGCTTTACCTTGGTTAATCATCGGTTCAATGGTAAAGGTCATGCCCGGCTCAAGAACTAAACCTGTTTTCATTCGCCCATAGTGTAATACTTGTGGCGCTTCATGCATTTGTGCGCCAATACCATGGCCGCAATATTCTTTAACGACACTGTAGCCATTTTGATGAGCAAAACTGGCTATCGCAAAACCAATATCTCCTAAGGTTGCCCCCGCTTTTACTTTTTTAATCCCTTGCCACATCGCTTGATAAGTCATGTCGCATAATCGCTCAGCCTCAACTGAACACTGACCAATCAAGTACATTTTGCTTGAATCTGCAATAAATCCATTTTTTTCAAGCGTAATATCCACATTTACAATATCACCTTGCTGCAGCGGTGCTTGATTTGGAATACCATGACAAACCACATCATTAACCGAGGTATTTAAGCTATATTGATAACCGTATTGCCCTTTGCTCGCTGGGCGCGCATTAAGCTCATCAACAATATAGCGCTCGACAAAATCATTAATCGCCATGGTAGTGATGCCTTCAGCCACAAAACCATCAAGCTTGGCAAAAACCTTTGCTAGTAATTGGCCTGATAGCCGCATTAATTCAATTTCAACTGCAGTTTTAATAATGACCTTACTCATGTTCATCCTCTAAAGTGACAAAAGAATGTAAATCCGCTCTGGTAAGTTCTTGTTTAATCAAGTCATTGTAAGTGAGGTGAGGATTGAGCTCAGCTAACATACCCATCTTGGCCCAAAATTCAGCTTGTGCATTAATTGAGCGCGCCATTACCGCGCTGGCTTTACGAATTTCCTGATGCAGATCATCAGATACTTTAATTATTCCCACAATTGCCTTTCAATATTTATCAAATATACGAAACATATACACACTATATATCATTCGTATTTTATCGGCAAAAAAGGGAGGCGAAGCGACTACTCAAACCTGATTTCGATGTTATATCAAGCTCAGTCCCTTTAATGTCAGCTTAATACGTTCGGTATAATAGACATTCTCTGAATATGCTTCTGAAAGCATTTAATTTGCTCTTCCACTATAAACTCAGCACTAATATCGGATAAGGTGAGACCTTACATTCGGTTCTATACCTACTTCTGCTGAAATCTGCGATTAGGCGATCTGGGCATACTTTAACTTGAATGTCCTACAATGTATGGAAATAAAAAACCCCCAGCAATTGGATATCCAACTATTGGGGGTCTATTCAACAACATGTTTTTTATAAAAAACTTAAGTATTATTGGCCTGCAACCTGCATTTTAGAAATCAATATCGATCCAGTGTTCACACTACCACGTAAATCAAAATCGCCCCCTAACGCCACGATATCTTTAAACATATCTTTTAAATTACCCGCGATGGTAATTTCACTCACTGGGTATTGTATTTGACCATTTTCAACCCAAAAACCTGATGCACCACGAGAATAATCACCATTTACGGTATTAACGCCCTGACCCATCAGCTCGGTCACGAGCAGTCCGGTTCCCATGGTTTTAAGCATTGCCGCTAAATCAGGTTCAGTGGCTGATATATACCAATTATGAATCCCTCCAGCATGGCCTGTCGCTGTCATCTTCATTTGGCGCGATGCATAAGTACCTAATAAATAGGTTTCTAACACACCTTTTTCAATAATCGTACGATCTTGCGTTTTAACCCCTTCGCTATCAAAAGGAGTCGATGCTAAACCTTGTAAAACATGAGGGCGCTCAACCACACTCACCACATCACTAAAAATTTTTGTACCCAGGGAGTCCAGTAAAAAACTCGACTTGCGGTAAAGAGCCCCACCACCGATCGCTGAAACTAAGTGGCCAAATAAAGAGTTTGCAACATCAGCTCTAAATACTACGGGATATTTTCCAGTAGGTATTTTTCGGCTATTAAGTTTTGCTAATGTTTCACTGGCAGCTTCGATACCGACTGATTTCGCACATTTTAATCCACTTTGTAATCGCGATAACGTATAGGCAGACTCTCGTTCCATTTGCTCGCCATCTTGACCAATTACCATACAGCTAATGCTGTGTCTAGTACGTGGAAAGCCAGCCAGGAATCCATGGCTATTACCATAAATTCGAATACCTTGGTGTGAACTAAAACTTGCGCCATCTGAGTTAACAATGCGTTTATCATACCCCATCGCAGCCTCTTCAGCTTGCTGGCACAACTCAATACCATGTTCAGGAGATACATCCCAAGGGTGGTACAAATCAAGATCGGGAGGGCTAAACTCAAGTAAGTTTTTATCTGCTAAACCATTACACGGATCTTCTGAGGTGTATTTAGCTATTTCAATTGCTTTGGCAACCACAGATTTTAATGCTTGAGGGCTTAAATCTGCCGTTGAAGCTGAACCTTTTTTGTTACCAACATAAACACTAATTCCCAGCGCACCATCTTGATTAAACTCTATCGTTTCGACTTCGCCTAATCGCGTTGTCACCGACAAGCCTGAAGTACTCGACATCGCGGCTTCAGCAGCCGTTGCACCTAACGCCTTTGCTTGCTCTAAGGCCTGCTCGACCGCTTGTTTGACTTCAGCTATTTGCTGATAAACAGTATCTTCACGCTGTGAACTCATAAACTAAAACCTAAAAGTTGTAATTAGCTAAAGGATATCATAAGCAATTAAGGTTGGTCGTGATTTTGTATTGAAATAGCCGTCTAAATCTGGCACTAAAACCAGCTAATTTAACTATTTAATGTTTTAACGTAAGAAAGCGACCTATCTATGAGAAATAAACCAAAGCAGTTGGTATAATCTCTTCATTACAATTGAATATTTATAAGCAAGTGAGCTCAGATTTATGGCCAAAAAAAATGCCAACAAAGTAATTGATGAAGATATTATTTTTATCTCAAAAAGTGAGTTAAAACGTGAAGCCCATGAAGCACACGATTTAGCAGGTAAAATTTGCGCTTTAAATAAAAAGCAACGCGAAAAGCTGCCATTAAATGAAGATTTAAAAGAAGCATTAGTTCTTGCTGATAAAATCAATAACAAAACTGAGGCGTATCGTCGCCATCTCAATTTTGTGGGCAAACAAGTTCGTTTGGCTGAAAACATTGATGAGATTAAAAGTGCTTTAAATGCAATTTTAGATAAAGGCAATGAGTCGATTGTCATTTTTCATAAACTTGAGCGTACAAGAGACCAAGTTATTGAACTAGGTGATAAAAAAATTGATGAGTTAGTTTTACAATATGCTAGTTTAGATAGACAAAAACTACGTCAACTCACTCGGTTAGCTAAAAAAGAACATGAAGCCGGTAAACCTGCCAAATTTTACCGTGAGTTATTTCAATATTTGAAAGAGTATATTCACAATTAAGGGATATAAATGATCGACACTCGACATTGTTTAAGCTTATTAGCTCTTTGTGTATTAACTGCCTGTAATGGGTCATCTGGTAAAAATGACGAAGTCATTCCCCCAGATCCAAACGCCCCTGTCAGTATTGTTTTAACACTTCTTGATGAAAATTGCTTAGCAGTGTCAGCGCCGAGCTTTAAGGCTGGGGAAACAGTTTGCGTTCAGGCAAATTTAAAGCGCAACAGTCAAGTAGTTGCCAATACAGCGGTTAGCTTTTCAACCCCACTTGGTACTTTAGCGCAAAGCTCAAAATTAACCGATGCACAAGGTATTGCTCAAGTCTACTTAACCAGCGACCTTAGCAATGTTGGTGCTGCAACCTTTAGTGCGACCGCTCAAGGCGTCAGTACGAGTAAAGATTATGAGTTCATTAATAATGAGACGGTTGGTTCTCAATTACCCGAACTTGCAATCTCGATGCTTAAAGATGGCGTTGCAGCCAATCGCTTTCGCCAAGGTGAAAGCGTAAAAGTGCAAGTAACACTGACATCCGCGCAAGGTGAACCTCTAGAAAATGAAATTGTTAAGTTCAATGCTGAACTTGGCTCACTCTCAGCGCCATCAGGCTTAACGAATCAACAAGGTATCACTTCTGTAGATTTATCAGCTACTAATGATAACGCCATAGGCGCAGCCTCTATGACGGTGAACTATCAAAACACAGAGCAAAGCAGCACGGTTAATCGAGGTTTTAACTACCAAATTTTAAATAAAGATGTAGTAGATGCACCTAAACTTCAGGCTGGTCACTTCGATAAAAATAACAATTTCATTCCAAATCAGTTAGGCGTAACCCTTACTAAAAAAGACGATCAAAGTGTTGAATTAAGCGCTGGCGGGACGTTAGGCCTCAAGATTGCACTGTTAGATGCAAGTGGTAAACGTATTCAAACTCCGACGGCTATTTCGTTCAGTTCTAGTTGTGTTAATAACGAAAAAGCAAACATTGATGCCCAAGTTGTCACAATTAATGGTGAAGCGGCCGCAACTTATGAAGATATCAGCTGTGCTGGTAGCAAAGGTAACCAAGATCAAATCATTGCCTCTGTAAATAGCAATGGTGAAACACTGACACTCAGTCAAAACGTAAGCTTACTTGCAGAATCACTGGGGGCTATTGAATTCATCGCTGCAGAGCCTGAATCAATAGTCTTAAAAGGTACCGGAGGGCAAGGTAAACAGGAAATATCAACTTTGAGTTTCTTAGTTAAAAGCCGACTGGGTAACCCTTTGGCTCAACAAGAAGTAACTTTTACACTCGACAGTAACTTAGGTAACCTAACTTTATTTCCAACTAGCGCAGTCACTAACTCTAAAGGTGAAGTTGGTACTAAGGTAACCGCTGGTAATGTACCAACAGTGGTGCGGGTAACTGCCAAGGCAAAAACTGAAAAAAATGAAATAATTCAAACTCAATCAGATCTTTTATCTGTTAATACTGGTCTTGCTGATCAAAATAGTTTTACCCTTTCAGCCCAAACTCTTAATCCAGAAACAAACTCAATCAATGGCGTTAACGTGCCAATAAGTGTATGGCTTGCTGATAGTTTTAATAATCCCGTACCTGATGGTACAACAGTCAATTTCACTACCGAAGGCGGGTTAATTACCCCATCGTGTCAAACTAGTAATGGTAGCTGCCAAGTAACATGGCGCAGCGCTGAACCTAAAGTGTATAACCATCGCGTTACCATTTTAGCCACCGCAATCGGGCACGAAACATTTTTTGATACCAATGGTAATAACACGTTTGATAATGCTGACGGCACTGCGAAACCAAATCAACTTGTTGCAAGTGGTTTTGGTCGCTCTGAATATTTACCATCAGGCTTTATTGATATGCCAGAAGCATGGCGCGATGATAACGAAAATTTGGTGCGTGATAATGGTGAACTATTCTTAGATTTTGATCGCAATAATCAAATGGATCTTGCTGATGATAACTACAGCATGGAAGATGGTAAATTTAATGGCCCACAATGCACGAGTACGGATAAATGTGGCGCTGCAGTTAATCGCTCTATCAATGTCAGAAAAGCGATTAAACTCGTTATGGCGTCTTCTGAAAGCCTCTATTCGCTTTATGAATCCAGTGTTCGTAACTCTCTATTAAGTAATTATGCTGGTGAAACAACAAACGGTATTGTTAATAGTATCGCGCGTAACAGCACTCGTTCATACCAGCTTTATTTTGCAGATACAGCGCTTCAAACTATGCCTCTTGGTACTACAGTATCTATCACTTCCAGTAAAGGTTCAATTTCTGGAACGACTAACTTTACAGTAGCAAATACAATTGGCACTCCTCGCGCCATCACTGAAGCCCAGCTCAATGCGAATATCAGCTTCAAGGATGCTATCAATAATGGTTTATTTGGCGGTCAGTTAATCAACTTTGCTATTGAAAACGATTTAAGTGCAACATCGCCTAGTACGCAAACGATTGTAACTATCAAAATCACGGCTCCGAGTGGTTTAGAGACAAGCTCTATTATTAGCATCCCACTCATCTAAGCATCCATTTGTAGTGCTGATTGATGAAGCACTACAAACGAGCTCCACAACAAATTTAAGCCCAAAGCACCTTAATTGGTTATGGGCTTTTTTCATTTAACTCTACAGTTTTTCAACGTCAATATTTTGATAGATACAACAAGGAACGGATCAACCACCCGCTGAATGATAAAGTGCCATTAACTCAGCGACTTTATTACGTGAGCCACCTTTTGGGCTAATAGTCCGTTTAACTTGGATCATATCAAGCGATGCTTGCGTATAAATTTTCCGAGTCCAAACAGTATCATGATTTGAAATTAATACAGGGATCCCCTGCTCAAATGCAGCTCGTTCTGCAAGATTAGCCAACTGAGCTTGGTCATCTAAATCAAACCCACCTTTAGCATAAGCTGTAAAAGAGGCCGTTTTACTTAATGGAACATAAGGCGGATCACAATACACAACGGATGAACGAGGCAAGTTATTAAACACCTCGGCATAACCTTTACAAGTGAAGGTAGCTTTTTGTGATTTTTCAGCGAAAAAATACAGTTCTTTTTCAGGAAAGTATGGCTTTTTATATTTACCAAAAGGGACATTAAAAATTCCTTTTAGATTATAACGACATAAGCCATTGTAACCATGACGATTAAGGTATAAAAATAATACCGCACGCTCATAAGCATCCTGGCTAGCATTGAACTGAACTCGATACTGATAATAAGCATCACTATGATTATTAAGATCAACAAATAACTTTTTGGCGTCGCTGATAAACTCATCAGGTGCATGCTTTAATTCGTTATACAAATTAATGAGATCTGCATTAATGTCATTCAAAAAATAATGCGAGTAATCTGTATTAAGGAAAACGGAACCAGCCCCTGCAAAAGGCTCTACTAATATATCAGCTTCTGGCAGTCGAGCTGTAATTTCATCAACTAGACTATATTTTCCGCCTGCCCACTTTAAAAAAGCGCGTGTTTTTTGTTTCATTTATTAATTAACAATCTTTTTGATTGGGCAATTTTACCCTAAATAGGAGGAGATTACTTACGTTTTAAACGCGCGATTTCATTATTAATTGTGGCGATTGATTTTGAAAATGGCTGCAATTGCAATAACTGAGGAGCAAGTTTAGCCTTTGCTTCTTGGCTTTGGGCAATATCTGTATAAGGCCCAATTGTTACGACCCACCATTGTTTATCATTTCTGACTGCTTGATATATTTTAGGCTCTACTAACTCATGGCTCTCTAAAAACTCGACTAGCACATCGCGATTACTCAAGGCTATAAGCTGTAACATAATCAATTTATCATTTTGATTACTAAACCACTCAAAATCATCCATTAAGTCAGAATTAACTGCAGGCTCTGATGGTTTAACTGCCATCAAATCAACGCCATCAGTGCCCGGTAATTGGGGCTCTTGGGTTAATTGAGGCGCCTTATCAGGATCCAACAATAACTCAGCTAATATATGATTCGGTTGTGCGTTATTGTTAATCTCTACAGTCTCAGTTGTAGCAATTTGGTCATCAGATTGAATAAGCTCAATTGTCGCCTGTTGTTGAACCGACGTTATTTCCGGCTCACTCACCAATAAATCTGCTGCACCTTGCTCTGGTGCAGCATCAAGATTTTCCGATACTGTTACGCTCGGAGTTATGTCAGATATTTCTGTCTGTTGTAATGCAAGGTCTAACTGAACAACGTCTTGATCATTTGCTTGTTGAGATAAAACGGTCGGCTTTTCATAAACAAAATATAAAAAGCTTGAGATTACCACCACCAATAAAATCAGTAACGAAACTAACCAACTCAAATATTGCCGTTTTATTATTTTAGGGTCTGATGCAGGCCCTTCTATTTTAATTTCCCCCCAATTTAAGAGTAAATTAGGATTGCCTTCAGCCGCCTCAATAAAATGCGTAAAAACGGGATCAAACGAGTGTGGCAAACGCTCATAATACATAGCCAGAAACTGACGACTCTCTGGCGCACTCAGAGGCTCAATAAAAATATTGGTCGATTGACTAAATTGCAGCCGGCCTACTGAAGCAGTTAACACTAAAACCTGCTGAAATTGAGTTAACAGCTCAATATCGGCAGTTAGCTCATCACTCAGATACTGAGCATTATCAATCACCAGTAAAATAGGAGTAATACTATAAGTAAGACAAAGCTCTTTGAAATTATCTGTTAATGATAAAGATTGATCGATCAGGGGCGACTTGAAGCTTTGCTCTAATATTTGGCTAATTACAGATAAGTCATCACTTTTACTGTTTAAAGACAAATAAATTTTAGTGAATTCAGGGTATTTGTTTGAGAGAAAAGTTTCAAGTAAATAACTTTTACCTAGTCCTGACTGACCAAGTAATGAAATGATAGGTTGACCATATTCATATTGCAATTCGATACGATCGACCAAAGCTTGTCTGCTGGGTAAGATCCTAGCTTGCATTTGAAGATATCAAATCCTCTAAATCAGCTTCGGTGACATCTGAAACAAGCTCGCATTGGCCAAAACTTTTTGGCAAAATAAAACGAATTGTTCCTAGCTTATTTTTTTTATCTTTTTTCATGTGCTTAATGAATACATCAATGCCCATCTCCTGAGGAAAATGAACAGGTAAATCATAAGCTTTAAGTAGACTTATTATACGCTGTAATTCATTTTGGCTTAGCTTTCCACGCATATAGCCCAGCTTGCAAGCCATAACCATTCCAGCAGAAACAGCTTCTCCATGTAACCAATTACCGTAACCCATCTGGGCTTCGATTGCATGGCCAAATGTATGGCCCAAATTAAGTAAAGCGCGCTGACCTTGCTCGGTCTCATCTTCTGCAACAATTAACGCTTTAATTTCACAACATCTAAAAATAATATGCTCTAAATGTACCGTTGATTGCGCTTTAATTGCTAATACATGTTGCTCAAGGTAAGCGAATAATTCGGTGTCATAAATGAGACCATATTTTATGACTTCAGCCATCCCTGCAGCAAATTCACGCTCTGGAAGAGTGCTCAAACTATTGGTATCAATCAGTACTAGATCGGGCTGATAAAACGCCCCTATCATGTTTTTACCCAGAGGGTGATTAACTGCAGTCTTTCCACCTACAGATGAATCAACTTGTGATAACAACGTTGTAGGGATTTGAATAAAAGGAACTCCACGCTGATAACAGGCAGCTACAAACCCTGTTAAATCACCGATAACACCACCACCTAAGGCAATTAAACAGGTATCACGGCCGCAGTTATTTTCTAATAAAAATGCGGATACCTTTTCAAAATACTCTAATGTTTTATATTGCTCGCCATCAGGTAAAATAATATGAAGTGGATTGCAAGATGCTAATTTGTTTAATAATGATTCTAAATAAAGTGGTGCAACAACCTCATTTGTAACAATAACAGGACGTCGCGATTTGACATAATCAAGAAGGTTAACCCCGGCTTCGAATGTACCGGGGCCAATATATATTGGATAACTACGCTCATCTAAATTAACAGTCAATTCAAGCATAAGCGGTTCTCCATAACTTTTAAAAGTCTAGTTTTTCTATAATCAAGTTAGCTACTACTTTTGCACTTTGTTCATCAGTGCGAACAACAATATCAGAAACTTCCTCGTATAAAGGTACGCGTTCTTCTGATAAGCGTTCAAGAACCTCTTTCGGATCTTCTTCAGTTTGCAATAGAGGACGTTTTTTGTCTCTTTGCGTACGAGCTACTTGTTTTTCGATTGGAGTTTCCAAATAAACTACAATACCACGTGCTGACAACTTATTACGGACATCTTTACTCAGCACTGAACCACCGCCAGTTGCTAATACGATACCCTGCATTTCAGTTAAATCAGAAATTACTGTCTCTTCACGACGTCGAAAGCCTTCTTCACCTTCGATATCGAAAACCCAAGCAATATCAGCGCCCGTGCGACGTTCGATCTCTTGATCAGAGTCGAAAAACTCAAGGTGCAGTTGATCTGCTAAATGACGACCAATGGTGCTTTTACCTGCACCCATAGGGCCCACTAGAAATATATTACGTTTTTCAGCCATATCTGTTTATTACAATCTAACTCTAAAATTTAAAATAAACCCCGCCTACTGAGCTGGCCCCAAAAATTAAGGGGCTGATTATCTCAGTATTCGAATAGGGATTTCAAGTGAAATGAAATAAAAAGGCCCTTTAGGGCCTTTTTATTTTGTTTTAGTCTTTCAAAATCTTCGGCGTTACGAAAATCAACAGTTCTTTCTTCTCTGTTTTCTCACTTGTCCGCTTAAATAAAGTACCCAAATAAGGTATGTCACCTAATAAAGGAACCTTAGAAGAACTATTGATAACTTGCTGTTGATATATACCACCTAAAACTATTGTTTGACCATTCTCAACCAATACCTGTGTTCTAATCTCTTGAGTATTAATAGCAACCGCATTCCCCGTTGGTGTTTGTACCGTGTCGCCCGGTGTATCTTGAGTGATAATTAAATCTAATATGACTTTATTATCAGGTGTAATATGAGGCGTTACTTCAAGACTTAATACCGCCTTTTTAAACTCAACCGTTGTCGCACCACTAGAAGCTGCTTGAACATAAGGTATCTCAGTACCTTGCTCAATACGTGCTTTCTTTTGATTAGCAGTGGTAATACGCGGACTTGCAATAATCTCTGCTTTATTTTCTTGTTCTAATGCCGAGAGCTCTAAATCAATTAATGTACCATCAGCCAACTTCGCAACATGCATACCAATACTACCTGCTGGATTAGCTACTGGTAAATTCACATTTAAACGCTCAGCTATTGTAGGGATGATACCTGTAGATATTTTTTGGGCGCCAGTTAATGAACCCGAAAGGCCATCTGTTAATTGTTGATCACTAAACCCCCAACGAATACCTAAATCTTCTTGTACGCTGTCACGTACAGTCACCATTCGAGATTCGATAACAACTTGTTTAACAGCAACATCTAAGGTTTCAACCATACGGCGAACGTTTTCAATACTTTTTGCTGTGTCTTTGATTAGTAATGTATTAGTACGTGCATCAACTGAAACAGCACCTCGTGTAGACATTATAGAGTTGCCTTGCGAGATAAGTAACGTTGAGAAATCTTCTGCTTTGGCATAGTTAAGCTGGATATACTCACTGTAAAGCGGTTCTAAGTTTTCAACTTGTTGCTTGGCTTTTAATTCCTTTGCTTCTCTTGCTGCTAACTCTTCTGTTGGAGCAACCATTAAGATTGAACCATCCATACGCTTATCTAAACCTTTAACGCGAAGTACTATGTCAAGCGCTTGATCCCAAGGTACACCATCTAAACGAAGCGTTACATTCCCGTTAACCGAATCACTAGTCACTAAATTGAAACCATTTAAATCGGCAATTATTTGTAATACAGAACGAATAGAAATATCTTGGAAGTTCAGCGACATAGGCTTTCCTTGATAATTTTTACCATCACCTAAAAAGCTTTTCTTTGAGGTATCTTTTTCAACTGTTAGGGTAAAAATATTATCAAGTTGCTGGTAGTTGTAATCAAATTCACTAGTTGTATCGATTACAATACGGCTATTAGCACCATCTTTAAAGGTTTCAATTGTATTAACAACAGTACCATAATCCATTACATCTAATTGGTATAATAAATCATCAAGAATGTCAGTATTGTGGAAAACAGCGACAACTTTCCCCGCCTTTTCAGATACATCGATTGCAGCCATATTCTCTTGTAAGAAAATTAAGATACGCGCTTCGCCTTTTTCACCACGACGAAAATCAACAGCTTGAATCTTATTAATATACGTTTGAGAGTTATCAATGGTATTTGTTTCAGCAGCATCCTGGGTCGGATTATCCGAAACATGGAGGTAAAATAAGTTTTTATCAGTTCGTGTTTGATATATTTTTAAATGATCTAAAAAAATCGTTACTTTAAAGCCATCATTTACAAATTCATTCGTTACTTTTTTTACACCGGCTTTATTGATTAAAACCTCTGTTAAATTCTCTTCGTAATCAGCTTCATCGAAGAAGAGTTCAATACGAGCAGGCTCACTGAATACCTGAATTTTTGGCTCAATATAAATCTCTTCATCGAATACGAATTCGATTTCTGTTTCACCCTCAAGTAAAGGGTTATATCGTACATCGTATAATAGAGGCACAGCACTTGCTGAAGATGCCATCAGTATAAACAACAAACTAAGAATTGCTGATAGACGTTGATTCAACTTAGTTATTCCCTTGTGCATATAATTAAGCCCTTTATTATTTTTTGGATGCATTGCCCGCCTCCACTATTTCTACTTTTGTCAGGCGTTCTTTCCAACATCCTGCACCATCAGGTATCATTTCTAGTAGCTCAATATAGCTACCTTTAACTTGCAGTACTTTACCGTGATAAAGGCCCATATAATTACCTCTAGTAACACGATAAAGAGTCTCATCTGAAGCAGTAATCAATGCCCAAGTATCCAAGCCACTACCTAAAGTACCTTTCATCTTGATGTTATCAAGTGGATAACCTTCTAACGGCTCTTTTTTACGTTTAGGATCTGGATGCAAACAGTTTTGAACTTGCAATAAATTATCCTGAATAACTTCAGGCTTTGGCGCCACAAATGGGCTCCTCAGTTCCTGTGCGTTATAAGCAAAGTGCTCAAACTGAGTTATTTCAGGAATAGGCTCAACTTTCGCTTTAGTTGCAGCACGAACTTGATTAATAAATTCTTGTTGCTCTGTAATATCATCAAAACAACCAGTAAGTAATAAAGGTAACACAATAAAGGCGACTTTTTTCATTATTGAGTTTCCTCATAACGATAAGTTTTCGCAACCACACTAAAGTGCAGACGCTCATCACCTTTAGATTCAATATTGAAATCATGCAAACTAACAATTCGAGGCAATTGCGCAACTTTACTTACAAACTCACCAAACTCGTGGTAACTCCCAACAACCTCAATTTTAATTGGTAGCTCGGTGTAAAACTCTTTTTCTATTTCAGGTAGCCAGCCAATTTTATTAAACGTTAAACCACTCGTTGTACCTACATAAGATAAATCATCGAGTAAGCCTGGCGTTTCATTTGAGGTAGGTAAACGTTTGAGTAATTGAGAGAACTTATCTTCCATTTCAATCATTTGTTGTTTGTAAGTTTCTAAATTACTTGCAACTGCATACTTAACTTTAAAGGTCGTTCTTAATTCTTCTTCTTTAGCCACTGCATTGTCGTAGGCTTCAATTTCACCTGAAACAAAGAGATTGTAGGTCAGTATCGAAACAGCAAATGCGACAACAATAGCCGCTATAAACTTTACAGCGACAGGCCAAGAACCAATATTCTCTAAATCTAATTCACTAAAATCAATTTCATTAAGTGATTTCAAATCAATATTCATTTGCCAGCCTCTCCAATTTGCTCAAACGGCTTAACACTGAATTGCATGTTAAAATCACTTAATAATCGAGATTGTTTCTCAACCGCGATAATGTCTTGCATAACCGGTTTTTCAAATAAATATGAACCTTCTAGCTGCCTCAACATTGCAGATAGACGATTATTAGACTCGCTTTTACCGACTATTTGAAGCGCCCTGTCTTTACGCTCTAAGCTTGTTAAATAGACACCTGAAGGAACCATTTTTGCCAGTTCATCCATAATCTGCGTACCTAAGTTACGACTACTTTGTAACTCTTCGATTAGGCGCATCCGTTGTTGCAAGCTATCCTTTTTCTTATCAAGCTCTTTTATCTCTGCGATTCGCTTATCTAAAACTAATATTTCAGCTGTTAAAAAGCCATTTCTTAGATTTTGGCCTTCTTTCATTGATGAATAGACCATACTGATAACAAACATGGAACCGAATGAAATAAGAGTGACCAGAAACAAAATTGAAAGATATTGCTTTTGCGCCTCTTTACGCGAAGCTTCGCGCCAAGGCAGCAGATTTATATGTGGCATGGCGAGAAACTCCTCAAAGCTAATCCTGTTGCTACTGCCAATTGTGCTTTATTTTTATCTAGCTGCTCTCTATCAATTGTCGGAGCAAGCTCCATACTACTGAATGGATCAATAATAATAGAGTGTATGCCTAATTCATCAACAAGTAACTTCTCAAGACCTCTAATCAATGATGTTCCACCTGATAGGACGATGTAATCAATCTGATCTTTACCCGTTGTAGTTAAAAACATTTGCACCGCGCGACGAACTTGTTGCAAAAATGCTGTTTGAAAAGGAGCTAATACTTCAAATGTATAGTTAGGAGGCAAATCACCGTTTATCTTAGCAAGTTCAGCTTCATCAAAACTTTTATTGTAATACGATACGATTGTGTTGGTATATTGCTCTCCACCAAACACTTGGTCTCGTGTATAAATGGTTTGCCCTTTTTGCACAACACTAACAAGTGTTAGTGATGCACCCACGTCAATAAATGCTACGATTTTATTAGCTGCATCAGCAGGTAAAGATGCATAGCATAAATCTATATTCCGACTTAATGCATATGCCTCAACGTCAACAACTTTAGGTTCAAAACCTGCGGCATCAATCGCACCGACACGGGCCTCAATGCTCTCTGTTCGTGCTGCAGAAAGTAATACATTGACTTTTGATGGATCGGACTCATTAATATGAAGCTTTTCGAAATCAAGACTAACTTCATCTAAAGGGTATGGAATAAGACTATCAGCTTCAATCTCAATTTGGGATTCAAGCTCACTGTCAGTTAATGCAACATCCATGAAAATAACTTTAGTGATCACAGTTTGACCAGAAACAGCCACTGCAGCTTGTTGCACTGATTTAGGCATCTTCTTTCGAATTTTGCTAATAACTCGAGAAACAGCTTCAATATCTTGAATAGATCGCTCAACCATAGCACCTTTGGGCATAGGTTCGATAGCAATTGCCTCTAATCGATAATGTGCGTCTTTTTGGCTTAATAGGACAGCTTTGACTGAGTGTGAACCAATATCAATACCGACCATCCATACAGAAGGCTTTTTTATAAGTTTCGTTAACATAACTCTAACGCTATCCTTTTTTTTTATAATTATAATAACTTTATAAAATCTAGCGAAAAATTTTTAATTCATTTTTTAATCAGGATATACTACCAGTGTTAAAACCTAAATGGGAGTCTGTTTAAGGATATTTAAGTGACTTTATTTAAAAACATTTTACGTTTTCTTATCATTTGTAGCGCTTTAGGTATTTTGAGCATAATAGGTTTGTACTATTATGTTAAATCAGATATTCCAAGTGTGAAGGTTTTAAAAGACGTCCAGCTACAATCACCACTTTTAGTTTTTACTAAAGATGGCAAGTTAATTAATCAGTTTGGTGAAAAAAGACGCATTCCTTTAAGCATCGAACAAATGCCTCAAGACTTAATAAATGCGCTTATTGCGACTGAGGATAGTCGTTTTTATGATCATCCCGGTGTTGATCCTATCGGTATTATCCGTTCTGCTATTGTACTTATAACTACCGGAGAGAAAAAGCAAGGTGCCAGTACGTTAACCATGCAGGTTGCAAGGGGGTTTTTCTTAACACGTGAAAAAGCCTACATACGTAAAATTAAAGAAATATTTATCGCTTTACACATTGAGGAGTTACTTAGTAAAGACGAAATTTTAGAACTTTATCTAAACAAAATGGAGTTTGGTAACCGAGCATTTGGCGTTGGTGCTGCTGCACAAGTTTATTTTGGTAAGCACATAAGTGAATTAACACTTTCGCAACATGCAATGCTCACTGGTTTATTACAAGCCCCCTCTGCTTTAAATCCTTTTAGGCACCCACAAAGAGCTAAAAAACGCCGAAACATTGTTTTAGCGAGAATGCTCGATGAAAAGTACATAACTGAAGCTGTGTATCAAGATGCAATTAATGAACCTATCACCGTTAAGTTCCATGGGGCAGAAATTGAAGTGTCAGCACCTTATCTATCAGAAATGGTGCGCGCTGAAATGGTCAAAATGTTTGGTGAAGAGGATGCATATAATAAGGGGCTTCGCGTTTACACAACCATTGATGCCAATACACAATTAATGGCCGAAAAAGCAGTTATAGATAACCTAGAGCAATACGATACACGTCATGGTTATCGTGGCCCAAACCTTCATTTGTGGGATTTTGAAACACAAGAAGCATGGGCACCTCGTGATATTCTTGATTACCTAGCACAAGCTAAAGAATTTAATGATTTAAAAGCCGCTGTCGTTACCGGCGTTCAAGAACAGTCAATTACAGCTCTTGTTAAAGATGGTCGTTTTATTACGGTGCAATGGGATGGATTGAAGTGGGCTCGGGCTTATTTACGTAACAGCAAACAAGGCCCAGCACCTTCAAGTGCAAGCCAAATACTTAATACTGGTGCTGTTGTTTGGTTAAAAGAGTCGCAAGATGGCCACTGGAGCTTAAGTCAAATTCCTCAAGTATCTGGCGCTCTTGTTTCTTTAAACCCACAAGATGGTGCGATTAAAGCGATTGTTGGAGGATATAGTTTTGAACAAAGTCAGTACAATCGTGCTGTTCAGGCTAAACGCCAAGTTGGCTCCAACATCAAACCTTTTATTTACTCTGCCGCTCTAGAGAATGGATTCACACTCGCAAGCATTGTGAATGATGCTCCAATCAATAAATGGGACGAAACAAATGGCACCGCATGGCGTCCTAAAAATGATCCCGAGGTTTATGTTGGGCCTATCCGCGTAAGACGTGCACTTGCCGAATCCAAAAACGTTATTTCTGTTCGTTTATTAAGAGCGGTCGGACTTAATAAAACCGCTGACTATTTACTTGGATTTGGCTTTAGCCCTGCAGATATCCAACGCAATGAATCTCTTGCTCTTGGCAGTATCTCCCTCTCTCCACTCGAGCTTGCAACAGGTATGGCGGCGTTTGCTAATGGAGGCCACTTAATTGAGCCTTTTTTTATTGAACGTATTAATGATGCCAATAATAACCTCCTAAAACAGACTCAACCTTTAGTTGCGTGTGCCGAATGCTCAAATGATGAGATAAAAGATAGTTTTCACTATGCACCGCGTGTAATAAGCGTACAAAACTCATTTTTGATTGCAGATGCGTTAAAAAGCGGGATTTGGGGTGGTGGTAGCTGGCAACATAAAACAGCGTGGCAAGGTACAGGTTGGCGCGCTCAAAAGCTAAAGCGTCATGATTTATCAGGTAAAACAGGTACTACCAATGACGCTGTTGATACATGGTTTACTGGTTTCAATCGTGACTTACTCACTACCACCTGGGTTGGTTTTGATAATCCAGGCATTCCGCTTGGTCGTACAAGCTACAATAGCAACCTGGATAAAAACCAGACTTTCGGTGGCGAGTCAGGTGCTAAAACAGCACTTCCTGCATGGCTCAGTTTCATGGAATATGCACTTGAAGGCATGCCACAATCAAATGTCTATCAACCTGATGGGTTAATTTCGGTAAGAATTGATTTTGCCTCAGGGCTATTAAGTGACAAAACTGACCACCGCAGCGGTTTTGAATTTTTCACCAAAGAGACTGTGCCAACCCAATACGCACAACCAAAAGCTGAAGCCATCTTTGAAGTCAATTCGCCGGAGTCTGAAGGTGAAGAACTGTTTTAATCATCGATATTGAAAAGGCACAAAAAAAGGCGCGATGCGCCTTTTTTTTATTTTTAGCTTTAATCAGTTACTTAGCAAGTGAAACACAAAGCCAATATAAATCCGAATGTACTCCAGCCGCTGTTACTTCTTTACCAGCGCCAGGGCCTTGGATCACCAGTGGATTATCTTGGTACCAACGGCTATTAATAACAAAAATATTATCACCCGGCTTTAAAGTCGCTAAAGAATCTTGCTTAGCAACACCTTGCAGCCCAACCCGAGCAGTCACTTTATCACCCGATAAAACGAGTTCAGCAACATAACGTAATACCTTATCTTCCAACGCTGCTTGTGCTGCAAGCTCACTCACATAAGTATCGAGCAAAGGTAGATTATCAACAAAAAATGCCCAATCACCTTCGCTCAATGCTTGAGGCATTAAAGGCGAAAGCGCAATATCATCAAGCTCCAAGGTTAAACCTAACTCTCTGGCTAAAATAAGTAATTTACGCTGTACATCCCGACCAGAAAGATCCTCTCTTGGATCGGGTTCACTATAACCCATTGCTTTTGCTTGCATCACTAGCTCAGAGAAAGGCACTTCACCAGTATAGTGACAACAAAGCCACGACAACGTACCAGAGAAAACACCACTTAGCCTTTGCACTTTATCGCCTGAATTTTGCAAATCATTTAAAGCAAAATTAATCGGTAATCCGGCACCAACAGAGGTATTGTAACGCCACTGCAAATTACGTAACTTTAAATTTTGTTGTAATTGCTCATACCAAGCAAGTGGAGCCGTTCCTGCATATTTATTAGCGCAAATAAGATGACAGTTATGCTCAACAAATTGAGGGTATAATTGACTAAACTGCTCACTTGCTGTGATATCAATTACTAACTTATGTTCATAATCAAGCTCAGCCAAATGGCTTAATAATTCAGTTTCATGATATGAAACTGAATTTTCCTGCCACGCAGCTTGCCAATTTTGTACATCAATACCGGTTGGATTGAATAGCATTTGCTCGCTTCGAATTAAACCAACCAATTCCACAGGCAACAATGTATTGAGACGACTTAACTGCTCTTTTAACTGTTCAAGAAACACGGTACCAACATTGCCCAAACCTGCAACAACCACAGCTAACTCTTGTGACACACTGACTAACTTATCATGCAAAATTGTCAGTCTATCGGTATCAAACTGCTGCTCACAAAGCAGAATACAATAATCATCATGGCTATAAGCAAAACGTAAATTAACATTATTTTCTGCCAAAATTGATTTTGCGGCCTGTGCCAACTGATGACCATCACCATGTTGGCAAACTAAAGCGATACCTGAAACGTTCGACTCGACTAAATTACAACGCCCAGCCAACAAGGCCAATACCTGACGCCCCAAAGCAGCTGGTACGAGTAAATATACTTCACCTTGTTCAACAAAATGATGCAAAGCGTGCTGCACTACTCGACTAAGCTCACCTACTTCACCTTCATGTAAATCAGCTACTTTTAATAAATCGTAATGATCTAAATTAGTGATAAAGCGCTTTTGTTTGGCAAAACCCTCTTTCACAATTTCAGTCGCTGCACTACTACTATCAAAACTGCTGCGCACAACGAGCTTAATGTCGGTATCTTTAAGCGGTGTTAATGTTTTGGCATGTAAAACCGGATTACCTAATCGAGCAAGTAAATTTGCCTGACCACGACAAATTTTGCCATAACGAATAGCCTGCTTTACTTTACGTGGATCAGTACTAAATACGCCTTGGGTATCAGTCCATATTGAAACACTGGCAGCAGAGATATAACGTGCAAATAACGTAGCGCTGTAATCACTGCCATTACGCCCTAACGTCACTGTATTACCTTGCTCGTCACTGGCTATAAAGCCTGTAACAACATTATATTTATCAAGATTAAACTGCTGGCAAGCACTTTCATTTTGTTGATGCAGTAAAACACCTTGCTCTAAAACCAGTAAATCTCTTGCATCAAAGCTTTGTGCGGCAACACTAAGTTGCTGTAAATATAAGCCAAGTAATCGTGCAGACCACAGCTCACCATGAGCTAAAAGATGCGCTTCTTCGAGATGCTTTTGAGTAATTTTTTTAGTAATCGAAATAAGCTCTGAATCTAATTGCTCTAATGCCACTTTTTTAAAAGTATCGGTTAATAAGTCATTAATTAAATCAAACTGATTTGCAGAGAGTAAGGCCAAAACATCATTTACGGCCTGTTGATCAGACTGCTGATAACTTTGCCACAATTTAACTAATGTATCGGTTGTTTTACCTGCCGCAGAAACAACAATCACGTCACCTAATGTGGCTTGTTGTAAAATTATATTGGCGACCGCATGATATCGCTGCGCGCTGCTTAAGCTAGAACCACCAAATTTATGAACTGAACGAATCATATTAAATTACCATAATGCAACGTGAGCGGGACTAAAACTAAATGCAGCAGAAGAGTCATTTTTCTCGTCTGATTGCACTGATTTTGAAACAGATACCGGGCTAATATCCGCCTCACCTGGGCGAGTTTCAGAAAAATTTCGTTCTAAATCAGCTAATAAATCTTCAACATCTTCAATACCAACGGAAATTCGAATTAATGTATCACCCACACCGGCTTCTAAACGTGCTTTTGGATCCATCCCTGCATGCGTCATAGTCGCAGGGTGGCAAATTAAACTTTCAACGCCACCTAAAGACTCAGCCAACGTGAAATGCTTAAAATTAGTTAAAAAGCGGGCGGCATCATTGATATCACCTTTGATATCAAAACTCACCATCCCACCAAAACCACGTTGTTGTTTTTTCGCTAACTCATGCTGCGGATGCGATTCAAGGCCCGGGTAATAAACACTTTTAATAAAAGGACTACGCTCTAAATATTGTGCAATTGCAAAAGCATTTTGCTCATGTTGTTTAATCCTAACATTTAATGTACGAATGCCACGCAAGGTTAAATAACTATCAAATGGCGCACCAGTAATACCAATGTTATTAGCCCACCAAGCAAGCTCATCACCTAACTCTTGCGTACGAACTATAACAGCGCCACCCACTACATCTGAGTGACCATTAATATATTTAGTGGTTGAATGCACAACAACATCAACCCCGAACTCAATTGGATTTTGCAAAGCTGGTGATAAAAAGGTGTTATCTGCAGCCACTAATGCGCCGCATTTTTGCGCCGTAGCGACAACTTTAGCAATATCAGTCAAACGCAATAACGGGTTGCTCGGTGTTTCAATCCAAATTAATTTTGGTTTGATTTGCTCAATTTCTACAAAACTTTGCTCAAGTGTAAAATTAACTACCTTTAATTTTAATAAACCACGTCTTTCTAAGCTGGTAAATAAACGATAACTACCACCATAACAATCATGCGGGATCACGAGTGTATCTTGACTTGATAACAATTGAGTGACCAAATGAACTGCGGCCATACCCGTTGCTGTAACAATGCCTTTAACGCCACCTTCAAGCTCTGCTAATGTTTCAGCTAAAATATCACGCGTAGGGTTACCACTGCGGCCATAGTCATATGCACGTTTAGTATTGAAATCAGCAAACGAATAAGTCGTTGATAAATAAAGAGGTGGTACAACAGCACCATGATGTTTATCCGCTTCAATTCCTTTACGGACTGCGATAGTCGTTTTTTTGGTATCGTTCATTTTAAAACCCACAAACAGTTAGATGTTTAGACGTCTAAAAGGTTAGATTATCATCAAGGAGAAGTCAAAACATTTATACGTCTAAATAGCTAAATAAATGGTATTTGACTATATATTTTAAACCGATAAAATTTCGCCACGACAAAGCCAATAACTTTAGATTATAAATAATATCTTTTTGAATTTATAATCATTACAACATTGGCAAACAAGGCACGCAGTTCAATTAAGGCAACCAATATTTATGGCAACAAAATGGAATGGTGAATACATTCACCCATATGCAGAGCACGGTAAAAAATCTGAGCAAGTAAAAAAAATTACCGTTTCTATCCCACTAAATGTGCTTAAAGTGTTAACTGATGAGCGTACGCGCCGCCAAGTTAATAACTTACGCCACGCCACCAATAGTGAATTGTTATGTGAAGCTTTTCTTCATGCTTTTACTGGTCAACCGCTACCTAATGATGAAGATTTACGTAAAGATAACCCTGAACATGTGCCAGCCGAAGTCCGCGACATTATGCTTAGAATGGGATTAGAACTCCCCGTTTTAGAAGACGAATAAAAAAAGCCTCAACTAAGTTGAGGCTTTTTTAACGTATTAATTATTCCATGTAATTATCTGGTAAAGGAATTCTAGCAACTCCTGATGCTACCGCAGCTTTGGCCACTGCCAATGCCACTCGAGGCAATAAACGCGGATCCATTGGTTTTGGAATAATATAGTGCTTACCAAATTCCAATCCATCGACACCAGCAGCTTGCAACACCTCAACAGGAACAGGCTCCTTCGCTATCTGGCGAATTGCATTTACCGCAGCAATTTTCATTTCATCATTAATTGTTTTTGCTCGCACATCAAGCGCACCACGGAAAATAAACGGAAAACACAACACGTTATTCACTTGGTTTGGATAATCAGAACGGCCTGTTGCCATGATTAAATCTGAACGCGCTGCATTTGCTTCATCGGGATGAATCTCAGGATCTGGATTCGAACATGCAAAAACAACAGGCTTATCAGCCATTAACTTTAAGTCATCCGCTGTAATTAAATTAGGGCCTGACACACCAACAAACACATCGGCATCAGTGATCACATCTTGCAAAGTGCGCTTATCAGTATTATTTGCAAACAGCTCTTTATATTCGTTTAAATCATCACGACGCGTATGAATGACGCCTTTGCGATCTAGCATATAAATATGCTCACGCTGAGCACCACACTTAATCAAAAGCTCCATACAGGCTATCGCGGCCGCACCTGCGCCCAAACACACGATTTGCGCATCATGCAAGTTTTTACCTTGTACTTCTAACGCATTAAGCATACCTGCTGCAGTTACAATCGCAGTGCCATGCTGGTCATCATGAAATACTGGAATATCACAACGCTCAATTAAGGCTTTTTCGATTTCAAAACACTCAGGTGCTTTAATATCTTCAAGATTGATGCCACCAAAAGTGTCAGCAATATTTTCAACCGTATTAATGAAGTCTTCTGTAGTGCGGTGCTTTACTTCAATATCAATAGAATCAATGCCCGCAAAGCGCTTAAACAATAACGCTTTACCTTCCATCACAGGTTTAGATGCGAGTGGGCCTAAATTTCCTAATCCCAAAATTGCCGTACCATTTGAAATAACAGCAACTAAATTACCTTTAGCGGTATATTTATAAGCATCAGCTGGATTTGCTGCAATTTCTCGAACAGGCTCAGCAACTCCTGGGCTATATGCTAGCGCAAGATCTTTGGCTGTTTCAGCGGGTTTTGATAATTCAATACTGATTTTACCTGGAACGGGTTCGGCATGATATTTTAAAGCTTGTTCTCTAAAGTCTGACATGAGGCGATATTTTCCTGCAAGAAGTTAAGTGTGAGAGTGAGATAAAATTCGCTACTGAGTTTAACGATACCTGTATTAAGCAGAATTTCAAGTAAAATACTGTCAAACATCAAAAAACGATCATTTGCCTATATTCTACCTTTTTTTAGTGATTTTACTCTCTCTTTCGCAGAAATTACCTATCAACATAACTTATTTATGCATATAAATAAGCAAAATTATGAATATAAAATCATCGAACACAGTTGTAAAAAGCATAAGGAATTAGCTTTTTATAACTGAATACAACCAATAAAAAATTAAGTAAGCACTCAAACAAACTACGTCTAACTGCGTAATAATTACCTTTAAAAAACCACATTAAGCCTCAAGATAAAAACAGATGTGACCAGTTTAAATTTCAGTGTCAATGCTAGCGTTGCATTAATAACGCGCAGCAACAACGCTCGAAATTAACTCGGCTAAGTGAATAAATTTGCAATTTGAGCCACACTACGTTTTGTATAACTTTGATTGACTTTGTGCCAGATCAAAGCGGAGATTTGTAGCAAGATTATAATTTTATGCCTAACTAACTTCCTCGAAGGCATTCGTCGTGCAAAATACCATTGATTGGGATGACTCGCTCATCAAGAAATATAACGTCTCAGGGCCAAGATATACCTCTTATCCTACAGCTCTATCATTTAATGATGGCTTTACCAAAAAAGAGATGCTTCATGCACTGACGGATACAAACAATAAAAAACTCTCACTTTATATCCATATTCCGTTTTGCCATCAGCTTTGCTACTACTGTGGCTGTAATAAAATAGTGACACGCCATCAACATAAAGCCGATTTATACCTCGATTATCTAGAACAAGAAATAGCAGCTCAAGCACCATTTTTCCAACACTATGAAGTGGAACAACTGCATTTGGGTGGGGGCACTCCAACTTTTCTTGATGAACCGCAAATGAGCCGTTTGATTAAGATGCTGAATCAATATTTTAATTTTAAACCTGACGCACAAAAAGGGATTGAAATAGATCCTCGCTCACTTGCTGATAACATGCTAACTGCTCTTTATAGCTTAGGATTCAATCGTGTCTCATTTGGGATCCAAGATTTTAATGATGAAGTGCAAAAAGCGGTAAATCGTGAACAATGTGCCGAAAATGTCGCGAATTTAGTGCTTGAAGCGCGAAAACTTGGCTTTAAGTCTGTTAATACCGATATGATTTATGGTTTACCATTACAGACACCTGAAAGTTTTGCTGCAACAATAGATCAGCTTATTAGCCTGTCACCTGATAGAGTGTCAGTCTTTAATTATGCCCATATCCCAGACCGCTTTGCCGCACAACGCAAGATAAAAGAACAAGACTTACCGAGCGCTGCAGACAAGCTAACTATGTTTAAAAATACCCTAGCGCAAATGACCGCAGCTGGTTATGTATTAATTGGCATGGATCATTTTGCAAAGAAAGAAGACAGCTTAGCGCTTGCACAACAACAAGGGCTTTTACATCGTAACTTCCAAGGTTATACCACACATGGTGATTGTGATTTACTCGGTTTAGGGGTGTCTTCAATCTCTCAGATTGGAAAAAGTATTTTTCAAAATCCTAAAGAGTTAAAAGACTATTACCAAGCTGTAGAAACTAAAGGAATTGCGGTATGCAAAGGGCTGACATTAAATGATGACGATTGTTTAAGAGCCGATGTTATTCGTCAACTTATTTGTCATTTTTCACTTGATATACCCACAATTGAAAATAAGTATGGTATTGATTTTAATGACTACTTTTCAGCTGCTTTAACGCAGTTGCACGCACTTTCAGACGATAATATGGTCACTATCGAGCCTAACTCAATTACGGTAACAGCAAAAGGGCGGCTATTTATTCGCATTATTTGTATGGCGTTTGATGCATATTTACAGCGCCAAGCTAAGCTCACCCGTTTTTCACAAGTTATTTAACCTCTAGTCACCGAAGAGGATTACCGTGTTAATAACTGACCTATCGGATGTTAATCCAACACTGTAAACGTTGTAAGTAGCAAACTGAGAAGATTGATTATCTAATTTTGAGGTTGATTAACCGGCTCAAAAAATAAAAAAGCGACCTCGTGGTCGCTTTTTTATAACTGAAACGATTAGAGTACCGTTTTTGTAGCAGGATCTGCTGGAAAGCGCTCAATGATTAGCGCTAAATCTTGCATAATTTCAGCTTCAAACTCTTCTTCTTTACGCCAGCGTAAAGAATCTTGCTGAAAAATCTCTTTCTTTGAGTATTTTTTACGGGCTTGATGTGTCGGCATATCTTTCACCGCATCATACATTTTATAAACACCTGGATAAGCCTTAACTAAGTCAAGCTCTTGCCCAAACTGATATTGTGACATCAAGACCCAAATGCGTAAGCACCCTTCCGAATATTCACATTGCTTTTCTTTCATCGCTTTAGCAATCAAATTAATGCTGTCGGATAACTTAAGGTTTTTCTGTGCTTGCTGAGCTAAATACTCTGCTTTTTTTGCCGCTATATTTTCATTTTGTACTTTTACTTGGAGCAAGAGTCGGCCAGCATAAAATGCCAGCCCTGCAATAATAACCGTACCTAAAATAAAGCTTACGATTAATAACGCACTCATTTATCGTCCTCGTCATCATCATCTAGCCACTCATCAGCTAAATTATTTGATAAAAACTGGCTATACATATCATCATCTTGCTCATCATCTTCATCTTCGATGCCTAATAGCTCACATAAAGCCTGATGACGGGCGATTTTAGTATTAAAGTATTTGGCATCTTTACCTGTTAACAATTCACCACCTTCATGGCGATCGATTAAATCAAGTAAACGTTGATCATTTTCAAGTTGCTCTAACTCTTGCTCTGGAGAAAGTTCGACAGGGGCAACCTTTTTCAATTCAACTTGAGGTTCAAGGTGACGTTTCAGTACTGGCTCTGCCACGATTACAGCTGCAGCACCGCCAACTAAGCTAACTGGTTTTTTACTTCCTTTGCCTGGTTGTACGTCTTTTTTCACAGTATTTTCTGTTTGACTTTTTTTACTTTCAACAGCATTACGCGTACCAGGTTTATTTCCTGTTTTTGCTTTTGCACGCACATCTTTTAGTGCGCGCATTTCTTTCAATTTATCTTTACTTAATTTTTTTGGGGCAAGGCTGCCACCTTTACGTGTTTTCGTTCTGCTCATTTGCTTTCAACCGTTCAGTAATTGGGTGTATTTTACATCAATAGGTAAGATTTCGTTATGGCTTTTTAAAAATGATTACGTCATTACCAACAAACTCAACCATTAAATTGTCTCGCTTTGCTAAAAATTCAAACGTTTCACGACTAAAAAAAGACACATGGGTTGGGTCATTTTTATAATGCCAATTTAAAAAGCGTTCGTGATCAATCACTAGCTTAGTCATTAACGCCAAAACTCCACCTGATTTCACTAATGACACGAGCAGCGGCCACTCTTTAGCTGGCTGATTAAAATGCTCAATCACCTCAGTGCAAGTTACAAAATCATACTGCTGCTTTAGCACTGTATTATCTGGTGCATAAAAAATATCATAGACATTCATGCTAAATCCTAGCTGCGTCAGCATGTGCGCTAAAGCAGGGCCAGGACCACAACCAAAATCAAGCCCGATACTTTTAGGGCTTATTTTCTCAACTAAAGGACTCACCACACGCTGTAAGAACCGCTGATAGCCTTCATCCTCGATATTATTATCATGATTGTCATACATGGCCTTTTCATCCTCAGTATTGAGGTAAAAAGCTTCTGGTACAAACACCAAATGACACACCGAACATCGAACATATTCTCGGCGCTTGTCGGTATGAAAATGTGATATAGCGTCAGCACCACACAGAGTGCAACAATTAGTCATAGTGAGATGGGTTAGCATGTGAATGGGTGCAGTATAACAAAAAACAAAATAAAAAGGCGGTAGATTGCTCTACCGCCTATTAATTCGAGTGTCTAGAAACCTGGACACCTCTCCCTTCGACTGTTCGATCATTGTCTTCAGTCATATTTTTATTATTTTTTTACTATCCATATTGTTTTTATTATTAAACTTCCATGAATTTTATTATTTTCGGTCTTCCTAACACTTTCTTTGCATTCCTTTGGTGAACTTAAAACTAACTAGTTTTAACGTTCAAGTCCCCTTTTGCGCAAATTTATCGCTATAACTTCCGTATTAACGCCTTTCCGTGTTGTTTTGTTTGTCTGTGCGACAGGCATTAATATACTTGTTAATAATTTTGTTACAACTAATTTATATAAAATAAATAATAAAAATAACGACATAATTTTTGATTCATTTTAATTACATAGACTTAAGTCTAACCACAGAAAGATAAACAGACTTAACGCACACGTAAACATAGCGTTATTCTCACAAACCTTGTGAGATATAACCCACAAAAACAATGTTACTTTGTTATTCTAAAGAAATTAAAGTTAATAAATGCCATTTACTGCATAAAAAACAAGCTAATTAAAATATTTCAAATAATCTCTGAAAAGTAAAAACTTCATAATTTTCGAGTTCGGTACCTGTTTTTTCACTTCTACAGTAGCCTCTTTATGAGCTTGAGACGAAGCTTTCTGATACCTACTATTAGTCAGCTTGTAGTAATAGCCAACAAAAAATTTGCAGTGAATCAAAAACAAAAAAGGCGATAGTCTTTCGAATATCGCCTTTAAGATTTAGATGCTCTTTTTTATTTCAACAATAAAGCAATACGATCAAATAGCGCATCAATTTCAGCTAAGGTGTTGTAATGCATACAACCAATGCGAACCACACCGCCAGTATGTAATACCCCTAGCTGCTCACATAAACCTTGAGCATAAAAATGACCATCCCACACACACATTGCAGCATCGCCTAAAAAACGCGACACCTCATTGGGAGCATGATCAGCAAAGGTCAATGCAAACGTTGGAGTGCGATCAGCCAATCGCGTCATATCACTGATCCCATACAATTTTATTTGTGGAAATTCAGCTAAACGCGTTAGAAAATGCTGACTAAGTGCCATCTCATGGTCTTTACTAATGGCAAAAGCATCAGCCAAGCGAGCTCGGCGAGATTCTGTTTTTGGTAAATCACTGATTGCAGCAATGTAATCAATGGCGGCAACCACACCAGCAAGCCCTTCAAAACTTTGCGTGCCCGTTTCCCAGCGACCAGGGATCAGATCTTTAGCAGGTTCCACTTTATAAGGCGTAAACCCTTCTAAATGCGCACGCTTGCCGTAAACAATACCAACATGCGGGCCAAAAAACTTATAAGCTGAACACGCTAAAAAATCGCAATTGAGCGCTTGCACATCAATGAGCTCATGAGGCGCAAAATGCACCGCATCAACATAAACTAAGGCCCCAACTTTATGCGCAGCTTCAACAATACGTTTAATATCATTAATTGAACCTGTGGTATTTGAGGCATACGTCACAGCAACCAATTTGGTTTTTTTGTTAAGTAGTGCAGTAAAGTGATCGTAATCAAGAGTGCAGTCAGCCTCATTAACTCGAGCAGTGTTGACCTTTACACCTTTATCTTCAGCGGCTAATTGCCACGATGATACATTCGAGAAATGATCTGCATTGGTTACGATAATTTCATCACCAACTTGCCAATCTCTTGAAATTGCTCGACTAAAGCTAAAGGTTAAGCTTGTCATATTCGCACCAAATACGATTTGATCCGCACTTGGAGAATGAAGTAAATCCGCGACCGCTTGACGCGCCTGCGCCATCACTTCAACTGTTTTTTCACTTGAGAAAAATGCACCACCTAAATTTGAGTTATAAAACCCCAAATAAGCCCCCATTGCATCAAGTACACCTTGTGGTACTTGTGAGCCACCTGGGCCATCAAAAAAAATCGGAGTGTTGTTATTAACAAATTGATTTAAAGCTGGAAATTGCTGACGGAGAGCCGTTACATTCATGATTAAAATCTCTTAAGCAGTAAGCACAAAACAATCTAGATAGCCGACTTTATCAGCATTAATTTTGTTCATTGGTGTTGCGTTGTGCCACACGTGGCGATCATTAATCAGTGCAAACATGCCGTCTTTAATTGCCATTTTAAAACAAGGTTCAACATCGCGGTTTTCGTACACGAGTAACTCGCCACCTTCGATGTTTTCATGCGAAACACCACAAATACAAACATGATCAAAACCATCTTGATGAATGCCTTCGGGTGCCGGTGGTGTATCACTATCAATCGCAAGCATTCTAAATTGATGAATTTCTATTTCAGAATCAGGCGAAATCTGACTCAATTGACAAAACTCGTTTACGATATGCTTCATACCATCTGTCGCAAGTAGCTGCGGCGATAAGTTTTCGTAAACTCGCTCTACATTACCTTGAAATGTATTAATATCGTCATTTTGTACAAATGCTTTTGCTGGCTGCAATGTTAATTGGCCATCAATCATTTTAATCACACAATAGCGACGCAAACGAAATGCCCCGTCCGCATAAGGATTGGTTGGCAAGTCATCAAATGATGGTTTCACTTGCGCAATCGTCTCTTGATTTAAGAAACGCAACTGCAATAAATTCTGGTTGTTCAAAGCACTCATATCTTTCCTACAAAAAGCAGATTAATTAATGGAATTTTAATGCATACCAAGCGCAGATTTATAGCTATAAAAAGCAACCAATGAAAAATATTTACCTTTTTTATCTTTAAAATACATATTTATTGATTTTTTTATTCAAATAAATTTAATTCACAATTTAATTACAAACAGCCAGCCTTTTTCGCGGCGTGAATTAATAAAGGGTAAATCGACTGCCAAATATCGTCTATCTATATAGATTTATCGCACAACAGTGCCGTAAAAACTGAAAAATGATTATAGTAAGCGCACTTCAAATGATTGGATAACCCGATGCTGAAAAAATTACTTTCCACTGCCTGCTTAATTGCGTTAAGCACACAATTACATGCACTTGAATTAAATAAAAAAGACATTAATTACATTGGACCGCTTGCCGAGCTAAGCCAATTAAAACCCCATGAAACCGGCCAACAAGATGCAATATTGGCAAATTTAGCTGCTGAACTAACTAAAGATACCGCTAAAATGAACGTGTTTGGTAATACGTTATCGTGGCAATCATTAGAGTCTGTTCAACAACTCACCGCTGCGGGCATTCAAGCATTAAAATTTAATATCGAAGTCGAACGCTTTACCCAAGGTAAAATGACGTTTAAGGGTATCGATAAGGGCACTTTATTTATTAATGGCCAAGCGAACGCTCTCAAAGACAATGCGATTGAACTCACCTTACCAACTGGTGAATATCAGTTACTAATGTTGGCTGAGCAGGTTGCAGATTGGAATAAAGTCGCCATAGACTTTGCAGGTAAAGCAGACCACGACCAAATTACTGTAGTCAAAGAGCTCAATCAACTTTCTGCCAAACAGCTTTTTGATGCAACAACAATCAGTCAGATCAGCCTAGCTCCCGATGCCAAAAACATGGTGATTTCATCAACTCGTTACGATGATAAAAACGGTGATAGAGCAATTACAACAACACAATTGCGCGATGCTAATTACCAAGTACGCTATAGCTGGGATAATGGTGAAGCATCAAATTTTGCGTGGAGCCCAGATAACAAAACCCTCATTTACAGTGTCAATGGCCAATTACGCAGCCTTGAACGCAAAACATTAACCAGCCGAATGATTACTGACAAATTAGACGGGGCGAGTAATTTTGAGTTTTTCGACTCTAATACCTTAATTTTTTCGTGGTATAAAAGTGCACCAAGCAATACAGGCCTAACAAAACACTATAAAGGACTGGAAGATCGCTGGTCTTATGCGCGCAATAGTAATCACATTTACTTACTCGACCTTCAATCTGGCTTAATACGACAAGTAAGTAATCAATCACATAGCCATAGTTTAGAAGATTACAGCGCCTCCCGTAACACCGTTTTGCTTAGCCGCAATCCAATTGACTACCAAGCGCCTCCACACATGCTAACGCAGCTTGTTGAAGTTAATTTAGCTGATAATAGCGAAACCCTCATTGGCCAATACCGCACCTTTAACCAAGCCCGCTACCATAAAAATGGTTTATTTATTACTGCAGGGCCTGATTTTAAAGAAGGTGCAGGCAGAACCATTGCCACCGAATTATTAGCAAACAACTATGACGGGCAACTTTACAATGTCAGCTTCGATGGCACGAAAGTAACCGCATTATCAAAAAAATTCGATCCGGCAATTGAAGCCTTTACGGTTATCAATAACCAAGATGCGATTGTGTATGTAACTGAAAAAGACACAAAACAACTGTATCTTTTTGATAACAAGAAAAATCAGTTCAAAAAAATCGATACTGAATTAGATGTGGTAGAGCGTTTCTCAATCAGTGAAGAAAAAAACGCTCAATTATTGGTTACTGGTAGCAACGCTTCTTTAGCGCAGCGTTTACAGCGCATTAATTTGAAAAAGAATAATGCAGAGACTCTATGGAATTCTCATTCTGAATTTTATGCAAACTCTCACATTGCAAAACTAGATGAGTTTAACTTTACCAATAAAGAAGGCGTTGAAATCAGTGGTCGTGTGTACTTACCACATAATCTTGATCGCAATAAACAATACCCTGCGCTCGTTTACTACTACGGAGGTACTTCACCGGTTAACCGAGGCTTTACAGGCCGTTATCCTTTTAATTTATGGGCTGATCATGGTTACGTAGTCTATGTAATTCAACCAACCGGAACAACTGGCTTTGGCCAAGAGTTTTCGGCTAAACACGTTAATGCATGGGGTGAATATACTGCCAATGATATTATGCAAGGCACACAAGAGTTCCTAAAAGCATATCCTTATGTTGATGCTAAAAAAGTAGGTAACTTAGGTGCCTCTTACGGTGGCTTCATGACAATGTTACTTGCTACTCAAACCGATATGTTTAGCGCATCAATTGCTCATGCTGGCATCTCAAACATTACCTCATACTGGGGTCAAGGTTGGTGGGGCTACTTATATTCTGGCGAGGCTTCTAAAAATAGCTTTCCGTGGAATAACAGTGAACTTTATAGCCAGCGTAGCCCTGTTTTTCATGCCGATAAAGTGACAACACCACTACTATTAATTCATGGTGATGCCGATACTAATGTGCCAAAAGGCGAAAGCCATAACATGTACACAGCGCTTAAATTATTGAATAAAGATGTTGAGTTAGTTGAATACAAAGGGGCTGACCACCAAATTATTACGCGAGAGCAGCGTTTTCATTGGTGGAATACCATGCTTGCTTATTTTGATGCAAAGCTAAAAAACCAACCCCAATGGTGGAACTCTCTTTACCCAAATCAGTAATCTTTATTTGGGCTAACACTTGTGGTTAGCCCTTTTTAAGCAATTTGTTCGAATAATGGACTTTTAAGTCTATAATTGTTTACATTTACATACAAAATTACTATCGCCTTGTTTTTCTGAACAAGTTAGATTGATGGTATAATTCACTCCCCAAAATTTGTGATAAATAATAATGACAGTTAGAGTTTTATTGGTCGAAGATGACGAATTATTAGTTAAGCGCATAGAAACCCACTTCAGTGGTAGTGGCTTTAGCTTTGTGATTGATACGACAGGAACTCAAGCCCTTAAGATTGTGCAAACTCAGCAGCACAACCCTCAAAACGCGATTCAATTAGCGATTGTTGATATTGTTTTACCCGGTAAAGACGGCTTATTACTTGCCAAAGAACTCAATGCTTTTACGAATATTGGCGTTATCATGCTTTCAAGTCGTGATTCACAATCAGACCGCATTGCCGGATTAGCGCAAGGTGCCGATGACTATATTTGCAAACCCGTTGATTTACTTGAGCTAGAACTTCGCATGCGTGCGCTGTGTAAGCGGATCGTAATTGATACAGATGATTCTGAAGACTACATCGAATATGCCGACATTAAAGTTCATCCCGAGCACCGCACGTTAATTTGTGGTAACGGTGAAGAAATGCGCCTCACTGAAGCCGAACACAAAGTGCTAATTTGTTTAATTTCAAATGCAGGTAAAGCAACGTCGCGCGAAAAACTATCAGAAGAGATAGGCCAAACAGATTGGAGTCCAGCCGATAGAACAGTCGATGTATTAATTGGTCGGTTACGTAAAAAACTCGGTGACGAAAAAGACCAAAAACGCATTGTGACAGTACGCGGTAAAGGTTACATGATTTCGTTAGGTTAATGAAATCATGTTTTAAAAACGACTGATTACCACGGGGCTATTTCAGAGTTTTCATACGCAGTTAAACGTTGCTCAAACGGTGCCATAAAATAGTCTTTGCTCCATGCTTGTTTCACTGCTTGTTTTTGTAGCGAAACAGCATCTTCAAACTGCCCCAATTTTGCATACGCTGCAGCCATAAACTCAAGCGTCCACGGGTCATCTTCTTTATCTATCACTTCCTTACCCAGTGCAATGGCTTGCTCTAATTCACTACGCATATTAGAACTGCGCGCATACAAACCCGCCAGCTCTCGCTTAGCGATTAAATTACCTTTGATCGATGCCTCTTTTAACCAGTTTTCAACGCGCTGCTGCTCATTGCCGGTTAACTCTTCATTCTGCAAAATACATTTTGCGGCTTGTACTTGAGCAGGTAAAAAGTCGTTGTTAGCAGCAATGGTAAGAAGTGGTAAATTACAGTTTGCCCCTAATAAAAACAAACTTTCTGCGTGCCCCCCCTTCGCTGCTTCCTTACGCCAATAGTCTGCTAATTGCTCTTTAGGTTTATTAACAATAGCTTTAATAGTGACATTACTGCGCGTTAGATAATTCGAAAATCGCGTGTTTTTAGGTTCATTATTATAAAAGAACTCAACCAGATAAGGGCCTTGTTCTGACTTTACTTTTTGCGGCTCTAAATAGGTCAACTCCCATTTATCTAAGGTCGCAACAGCATTATCAATTAGCGCCTGCGGTACGGCATGACTATAAAAAGGCTTTTTCTGACTCACTTTCCCCTGTTGATCTACCCAGACTAAGTAACTGAAATTATGAAAATTTCCAGTTATGTTATCGCTAAAGTTGAATTCAGGCTGCATATCGTCTTTGAAAAAAATGCGCGAGGGCAGCTCTTTCGCACCAAGCACTTTCTCTGGGTCAATCTCAGCCACATGGTCTGCAACATCATTCATCAGTGTTAACATGTTGGCCAGCTCAGCTTGTGCGTTAATATCCCCTACTTTCGCTTGCCCTAATAATACCGTTTGTTTACTGGCAATATTTTCTTTCATTTCAGCTGAAAGGTTAGCACTTCGAAATACACCACTAAATTGGGCATTAGTGAACGTACGTAAGCTCCCTGCAACTTTTAGAATTTGGTAGCGCGAGTTTTCGAGCTTTTCTTTAATACTTTCACCAAATGCAGCATCTGGATAAGACTGCAATAACACTAAATCCCTTGGTACCCCATTACGGTCAATATCAAATAAATACGAGGCAAAACCAGGCACTCCCTCTCGAGCAAAAGTAGACGGATATTCAGCATCAGGGTTAATAGTACGTTTTGGTGTTGGATTAATAGTACGAGCATAAACGAACTTATTTTCTAAATTATCACTTCCCTTAGCACCATACAGTGCGATTAAATCTTGAGCCTTCTTTTCAGCTTCAACCAGCTGCTCTTCAGAAAGCCTTTTTTCAACAGACAAACGAGCTTGTTTTGCCATCATAAAGCCATTATCAAGTGCTAAAGTTAAATAACTGTATGCCATGATTGGGTCAGCCTGCACCCCTTGACCACGAAGATATTGCACACCAATATTAAATTGGCTTTTTGCATGCCCCAAATGAGCGGTATCCAAGAAAAGATTAAACGCTTGTTGATAATTTTGATTAAGATAGAGATCCATCGCTTTATTTGCATCAGCCACTACAGGCACACTAAATAGTGAACCGAGTAAAAGCGCTAATCTTTTCATATCTTTCTCCTTATAAATATCAACAAATAGCATGTTAACAGTTGGTAAATTATGGTGCAAACCACTAAATGCAGAAAGTCATGATTAATACTGAGATAATTGATTTAACAGCCGTTCTAAAGCACGATAACCGATAGCCTCTTTCAAATGTGCTAAACAAATCTGCGGTTCGCCCGCTAAATCGGCAATGGTACGCGCCACTTTGATAATTCGATGATACGAGCGAGGAGATAACCCTAGTTTTTCACTTACTTGTGCTAAAAATTGCGACTCCGACTCAGCCAACGAACAATGTATGGCAATTTCCTTGTTGCTGAGCAGTGCATTAACCTTTCCTTGACGCTTCATTTGTATTTCATACGCCGCCACAACACGCGCCTTCACTTGAACACTTGACTCTGCATGCTCAACGCTTTGCAGTTGCGCAGCAGGCAGCCTTGGTAATTCAACTTGTAAATCAATACGGTCTAAAAATGGGCCAGATATTTTACTTAGATACTTTAATACTTGGTCAGGGGTTGAGCGTTTATCGGTATGGCAACCTGTTGGGCTTGGATTTAACGCAGCAATCAATTGAAAATTAGCAGGAAATTCAGCTTGGCGAGCAGCGCGCGAAATCACCACCTTGCCCGTTTCCATTGGCTCTCGCAAACTATCAAGCACCTTACGCTCAAATTCTGGCAACTCATCTAAAAACAAAATACCATTATGGGCCAAACTAATTTCCCCCGGCCGAGGGTTCGATGAACCACCCACCAGCGCAACCGCTGAGCAGGTATGATGGGGATTTCGATAAGGTCGCTTGCGCCAATTTGCTAATTCAATTTGTTGGCCCGTAATAGAATACACTGCTGCGGTTTCGAGCGCTTCTGCGGTACTCATATGCGGCATGATACCCGTCATGCGCTGCGCTAGCATTGATTTACCTGTGCCTGGCGGCCCTAAAAACAATAAATTATGCTGACCTGCCGCGGCGATTTCTAACGCACGCTTACCTTGCTGTTGCCCCTTAACTTCATTGAGATCAAGTAAATGCTCAGCCTCATTATTTTGAGGTTCAGCCATTTGATACGCCTGATTAAACGCAAGGGGAATTTGCCCACTTAAATCAAGCCAAACATGCTGTAAACTCGCACAGGCTTTACGATTTGAACCCTCAATTAAGCTTGCTAGCGGATCATTTTCACTCGGTAAAACACAACAGCGATTAGCGACTGTGGCAGCCATAACACTTGGGATAATAGCCGATACAGTGCGAATCTCACCACTTAGCGCCAGCTCGCCATAAAACTCATACTGACCAATATCAGCGCATGTTAATTGTTCTGAGGCAATCAAAATACCAACTGCAATAGCTAAATCAAACCGCCCCCCTTCCTTGGGTAAGTCAGCAGGGGCTAAATTAACGGTAATTCGTTGATCTGGAAATGAAAACTGAGAATTAATAAGCGCGCTACGCACCCTATCTTTGGCTTCTTTAACAGAGGTTTCGGGCAATCCGACAATACTAAATGAAGGTAAACCGTTGCCTAAGTGAACTTCAACAATGACCTCAGGTGCTTGAATGCCCACTTGGGCTCGAGAATAAATACGCGCTAAAGACATTCCATGTCCTTTAATTTAAATAATATAATTATTGTAGTTTAGTTTGGATATTTAAAAACATGTAAACTCCAACGCCACTTAATTGCAGCTGCACGTAAAGAAAGGGTGGCTAACATTCCTAAGATCATGGCAATTTCTTTGGCCACTTCAAAGTTTAGACATTGGGTATAAACAATACCACCAAAAATACAGGTCGTTGCATATAGCTCACTTTTTAATACCATTGGCGTAGAGCGGGCCAGTACATCGCGGATCATCCCACCAAAACAACCTGTTATGACACCCATCACCACTGCGGTGATATTCGGCATGCCGTAATCAAGCGCTTTTTGCACCCCCATCACCACAAAAAAGGCTAAACCAAGGGCATCTGCACTTTCAATAATAATTTTATGCATAGCACCGCGTTTATTGAGCCAATAAATGGTGATAGCGGATGCACCTAAAATCGAATAAAGATAACTTGGGTTGTGCAACCAAAAGACAGGTGCATCGAGAATGACATCGCGAATTGTCCCCCCACCAATACCTGTTACTGCGGCAAGTACTATCACTCCAAAACCATCGAGCTTTTTACGGTGCGCCACCAGCGCCCCCGAAATAGCAAACACTGCAACACCAATTAAATCAAACCAAAGAAACCACGCTTCCATAACACTCTCAAATATCAACTTATCGTAATACAAACAAAAAAGGGCTAGACAAATTAAGTCTAGCCCTACAGATTACCTCAATACTGATTGATTGCAATTAGGATTGCAGATCTATTGTTATTTCACTGAGTTACAAACCATTATTGCCAAGACCTTGCCTGGGCAAGTTCGTCTTCAAAACGCTGGATCTCGTGATTCAATGTTTCTGTTACGCCGATAAAATCAAGGCCACTTAATAAACGCTCTTTAATGTCGGCGCGCACTGTAAAACTAATCGGAGCAAAGTGCTCACTGCGCAGTTGCTGCGCGGCTAAATCAACATCAATTTGTAACTCTTGCTGTTGAGCTAATGCAAATAATTGGTCTAATACCTCACTTGGCAGCGCAATAGCGAGCATTTGATTATTAACACAATTATTAAAGAAAATATCGGCAAAGCTTTCAGCTAAGATAACTTCAAAACCATATTGCTTTAATGCCCAAGGTGCATGCTCACGTGATGAGCCACAGCCAAAATTGTCGCGGGTCAGTAAAACGCTAGCTCCTTGATAACGACGTTCATTCAAAATAAATTCTGGATTAAGCTCGCCATTATCAAGATAACGCCAGTCATAAAATAGCGCCTTATCAAAGCCATCTCGGCTAGTTGACGTTAAAAATTGCTTAGGAATAATTTGATCGGTATCGACATTATTTTTGTCTAATGGCGCTAACAGCCCTTGATGAAACACGCTCATTACACCTCTCCTCTAATATCAACAAAGTGACCATATACTGCCGCAGCAGCAGCCATGGCTGGACTCACTAAATGAGTACGCCCACCACGACCTTGACGCCCCTCAAAATTACGATTTGAGGTAGAAGCGCAGCGTTTACCCGCTTCAAGACGATCGTCGTTCATGGCTAAACACATAGAACAACCCGGCTCACGCCATTCAAAACCAGCTGCTTTAAAAATGTCAGCCAACCCTTCGTCTTCAGCTTGTTTTTTAACTAAACCAGAACCAGGTACAATTAAGGCCTCAATGCCATTAACGACTTGCTTGCCTTGCACAATGGCGGCAGCGGCACGTAAATCTTCAATCCGGCTATTAGTACATGAACCAATAAACACGGTATCCACTTTGACGTCTGAGATTTTTTGCCCTGGTGTTAAACCCATATAAGCAAGCGCTCTGCGAATTGCATCGGCTTTAATTAAATCGGGCTCTTTATCAGGATCAGGAATAATTCCATCAACACCAATTACTTGCTCAGGACTTGTGCCCCACGTAATTTGTGGTTGAATGTCTGCCGCTTCAAACTCAACTACATGATCAAATACGGCATCATCATCCGATTCCAGCGTCTGCCAATACGCAACCGCTTGATGCCAATCGGCACCTTTTGGCGCAAATGGGCGACCTTCTAAATAATCATAAGTTGTTTGGTCTGGGGCAATTAAACCGGCTTTGGCGCCCATTTCAATGCTCATGTTACACAGCGTCATACGCGCTTCCATCGAAAGCTCGCGGATGGCTTGACCACAAAATTCTGCCACATAACCATTGCCGCCCGCAGTACCAAGGCGACCTATCACAGCCATGATCAAATCTTTTGCTGTTACCGTTGGTTTTAGTGAGCCATTGATTTGAATTTTCAATGAGCGTGCCTTTTTTTGCTGCAAAGTTTGTGTCGCAAGAACATGTTCAACTTCTGAGGTTCCAATACCATGAGCCAATGCACCAAATGCGCCGTGAGTAGATGTATGGCTATCACCACATACTATGGTAGTTCCTGGCAAAGTGATGCCTTGCTCAGGCCCCATTACATGAACAATACCTTGATTAATCGAGCTTAAGTCATACAAAGGCACACCAAATTCTTTACAGTTTTCGGTTAAGGCATTGAGTTGGTTTTGAGCAACCTTGCTTGCTGCAGCCAATGAGCGTTCTTTAGTTGAGATATTATGATCCATGGTCGCAAAGGTTTTGTCTGGACGGCGGACTTTTCTATTTTTTTCTCTCAGCCCTGCAAAAGCTTGCGGTGAAGTGACTTCATGCACAAGGTGACGGTCTACGTACAATAAATCGGTTTGTTCGTTAATGGCAGTGATTTTATGCGCCTGCCAAATTTTGTCATATAAGGTTTGAGCCACAATGCTTACCTCGTAAAAAGTGGCACTCGGTGACGGTGAGTGCAACAAAATGAATTAGATACGCGCAACTATTGCCGCAGCAACATCCGCCGTTGTACACCCTGCTTTAGGGTAAATATCCGGCGTGCCAACACCCGCTGCAACCGCTTCGGCCACTGCTTTTTCAATGGTACGCGCCGCTTCTTCTTGTTTAAGTGAGTAACGTAACATTAATGCCGCACTTAAAATTTGAGCGATTGGATTGGCAATGCCTTTTCCTGCAATATCAGGCGCAGAGCCACCAGCGGGTTCATACAAACCAAAACCAGATTGATTTAAACTAGCAGAAGGAAGCAACCCCATTGAACCGGTGATCATGGCGCATTCGTCCGATAAAATGTCGCCAAATAAGTTATCACACAGTAACACATCAAATTGCGCAGGGTTTTTAACCAATTGCATTGCCGCGTTATCAACATAAATATATTCAAGCGCCACATCGGGGTAATCTTTTGATACTTCAGTAACCACTTCACGCCAAAGTACACTTGAGGCCAAGACATTTGCTTTATCAACTGAGGTCACTTTATTACGACGTAAACGCGCGGCTGAAAAAGCAAAGTGCGCGATACGAGCAATCTCTTTGCGTGAATATGTTTGGGTATCAAATGCTGCTTCGTCCTCACCTTCACCACTGCGACCTTTTTCACCAAAATAAATACCGCCTGTGAGTTCGCGTACGCATAAAATATCAAACCCTTTTTCGCTGATATCAGCACGTAAAGGCGATGCTGCACTCAATGCTGGTAATAGTTGCGCTGGGCGTAAATTACAAAACAAGCCAAAATGCTTACGCAACGGTAACAAAGATGCACGCTCAGGTTGCTCTGCAGGGGGAAGCTTTTCCCATTTTGGCCCACCGACAGAACCAAATAAAATGGCATCAGCTTGCTCACACGCTGCTAATGTTGCAGGCGGTAAAGCTTGACCAAACTGATCAATCGCTGCGCCGCCAATTGCATGGTGACTACGGTTCAAGGTAAAACCAAATTTTTGACTTACGGCATCAAGTACTTGTTCTGCTGCAACCATTACTTCTGGGCCAATACCATCACCTGCTAGTACGGCAATGTTATAACTTGACTGACTCATCCTGCTTTCCTTTGTTGTTTGATGTCTGACACTTGCTGTGCCCGATAAATTAAATTGTAAACACGCACCATAGCGCGCACAGATGCCTCAACGATATCGGCCGCAAGCCCCGCACCGTGGTATTGTTTGCCGTCAAATTTGGCAATAATATCCACTTGGCCAAGTGAGCTTTCACCTGCCCCTGTTGCATCAAGGTTGTATTCAATCACTTCAACGTCCATGCCTGTAATGCGTTTAATGGCTTTGTAAGATGCCTCAACAGGGCCGTTACCGGTGGCAGCTTCAGAGACTTTATCACCCCCAATCACCAAACCAACTGTGCTACTTGCAACCGATTGAGAGTTTGACGTTGAATGAACAAAGTCCAATTGATACTGGTCATCTTTGTCAGTGATTTTATTAAAATGGATCATCGCTTCTAGGTCGTAGTCGTACACGGTCCCTTTTTGATCTGCGAGCGCTAAAAAGCTTTCATACAAACTTTCCATATCGTAATCACCACTTTGGTAACCTAATTCATTCAAACGATGCTGAATAACATGGCGACCAGATCGCGACGTCATATTAAGTTGATTACTCGGTACGCCCACCGTTTCTGGCGACATAATTTCATAGGTATTTTGCGCTTTTAAAACGCCATCTTGGTGAATGCCTGAGCTATGGGCAAACGCATTTTCACCCACAATCGCTTTGTTTGGTTGTACCGGCATATTACAAATTTTGCTGACCTGACGTGATGCGCGGTAAATCTCTTCACTATTAATATCGGTATGAAGATTTAAATAGTCGTGGCGCATTTTTAAAATCATCGCTACTTCTTCCATCGAACAGTTACCAGCACGCTCACCAATACCATTCACTGTACATTCGATTTGACGCGCCCCCGCTTGCACAGCGGCAATTGAATTGGCCACGGCTAAACCTAAATCATTGTGGCAATGCACACTTAAACGCGCTTTATCAATATTGGGCACGTTATTCATTAAATGATGGATCATTGCTGCATATTCTTGCGGTGTGACATAACCTACGGTGTCGGGTAAATTGATTGTTGATGCACCCGCTGCAATTGCACGCTCAACAATGCGACATAAATCATCATGCGGTGTGCGCCCTGCATCTTCACATGAGAACTCAACATCATCAGTATAATTACGCGCTAACTGTATCGATTTAACCGCCATTTCAGTTGCTTGGTCTAAGCTCATTCGCAATTTATGCTCAAGGTGTAATGGGCTCGTGGCAATAAAAGTATGAATACGGCGCTGCTCAGCAGGGCGAAGCGCTTCGCCACACGCTTCAATATCTTTTGCTACAGCACGGGCTAAACCACAAATAATCGGCCCTTTAACTTCAGTCGCAATACGTTGTACTGAGCGAAAATCTGCAGGGCTTGATACCGGAAACCCAACTTCCATCACATCCACATTTAGTCGGCTAATAGTATGAGCGAGTTGTAATTTATCATCTTCCGTTAAGCTTGCTTTTAGGGCTTGTTCACCATCACGTAGTGTCGTATCAAAAATCCAAACTTTATCGCTCATTACTGTTCCTTAACTAACAATTTTATAGACATAAAAAAACCCCGACTAATGCGGGGTTTTTTAACGTATTCTTTTAATGCAAATACACTAAACCCCATCGCTCTTAAGTAAGAGTGAGAGTTTAATATTTAGTGTTAATAATGACGTTATTTGCATTTTCTCGTGAACCTTTACATTTCAATGCCACCTTTTTAACATTCACACTCAGGCAAATCAAGCATAAAAACAGCAGCAAAACCATATAAAAGTCAATTTTGAAAATATAAAAACCACAAAATAGAGCTTTTGTGGTTTTTATATTTAAATTTATAGCTTGAAGCGTTTTATCTATAGGTGAAATGTAAAATGAACAACATTCTAAGTTTTATTACATTCTCGATAAAAGTAAGCCAAAAAGCAGGCTTTTGGGCTACAAAGTTTACCGCAAGCTAGCTAACTCACTAAAGCCCACAGGAGGAGATAAATAATACCCTTGCAAAATTGCATCGGTTGAAAACTTTTGAGCTTTTTTGAATTGCTGATATTGCTCAATTTCGGCAAACACTATACGAGTACCCAAATTATGTGACAAAGGCACAATGTCTTTAATATCAGGTAAAATATAAATATTTTTATGATTCTTTTGATTGCTTAAAGATAATTTCACTTCATCTATCATCAGCGGTAATCGAGTTAACGCCGCTAAATCACCTTTATAACCATCAATGGCCATATCAAAACCTAACGCCTTAAACTGACACAAAAGCGTAATAGCCAATGGTGAAGAGTTAAAATATGCATCGTAAGAAAACTCAAGGGTCATCTTATGCGCTGGCATTTTTGTTTGTTTTAGCATCGCGGAAATTAAATTTAGTAAATCGTACTTTTCAATATCATATAAAGATAAATTCAATGATATTCGGCTATTTCTAAAGGCAGGCAGCAATTCTGCTAATCGGGTAAAAAATATCGAACTGAACTCCTTCATCAAACCAGATGATTCAATTGCTTTTATTACCAAAAAAGTATCGAGTTTTTGCCCTTGGTATTGAAAACGAGTTAAGCATTCAAAACCCCATATTTTTTCAGTGCGCGCTAAGTATTGTGCTTGAAATTCTATTGATAAAGCATCTCGGCGACCAAGTAATTGCGACAAGAACGCTTTATCTAATCTCAAGGTCGCTATTTCATTTTTATCAATGCAAAATATTTTTTGAAAATCATGGAGTTTTACCGGCTTATCAATCAAAGTAATGTCTTCTGATGGTACAAATTTGGGCAATGTGTCTGCGGCGTTTAATAATAAAATCAACTGCCCTTTAAAACCTAAATCAAGCAACCAAGAAGAAAATACCACTTCACTAAAATCACTCAAAGCGGCAATAAAAATCGCTTGTTTATTTTCTGGCTGAGATAAAAATGCTTGCGCGCCAGCGCTAGAGTTACGCTGCTCAATAGGCCCTGACCATAAATATTTAAGACACTTAACCGTATTGGCACGACTGATGTCATCACTATCGCAGACTAAAATTGTTTGATTGAATTGCAAATTGCTCATTGTATTCTCGACAAGTTACCCTCTATTAGTGATAGCACAAAAAGCATTCCCTCACTGACTTTGGCTCGCTAATTTTAAGCCTCTTTCATTAGGGGGCTTTTTTCATCAATCATCACAAAACCGCCTCATCTTCAGTTATACCAATAGTAATAAATAACTGTTCACCCTAGCTTGTTAAAACACTCGATAACTTCGTTAGATTTTTTGATTGTAGAATAACTACTTATCGAAAAAATCTGCCTTGTTCTCAAGCGTTTTTCCTACGCTATTTTTGATCTCTTACTTATCGTGATTGGTATTAAAGCAAAAATAATGAATGCTTTTTTATCTTAAACACCATAAAATCAAATAAAAACGATTATCAATTAGATTAACATATAGATTTAATTGGTTCTTCATATCGACTTTATATACAAATAAGATTTTTCCATGCCAACCATTGAATCAAAACCATGCTTTAAGAACCCACTCACCTACAAACAATATTTAACGCAAAACTAAAATGTACGCACCTTCTAAAACAAAATTTAAATTCAGCAAATCAACATTAACGCTTATTCGCGCTATTCATGTTTATGTGTCCATGGCGCTATTAGTGATGATGCTTTTTTTTGCAATTACGGGCATTACACTCAATCACCCCACTTGGTTTGATGCCAAAGGGACAACACACTATCAAGAAGATCCCATACCTCCATATTTGCTGTCTTTACCAAAAGAAGAGCAACAACAAGCCCTTGCTCATTTCGTCAAAAGTAGCTTTGCAATGGATTATGACGCCGCACAAATCGATTCTGACGAAATACAACTCGTTCATAAATCACCAGGTAGTTACAAAACATTGACCTTAGATTTAGTTGAACAGCAAAGTTATTTTGAACGCATTGATTATGGTGCTATTGCTATTTTAAATGACCTTCATAAAGGCCGAAACAGCGGGCTTGTATGGTCAGCTATTTTAGATATCTGCTCAGTATTGATTATTCTTTTTTCTATTTCAGGTGCGTTACTACTCGTACCACAACAAAAGCGCCTGAAGAAATCACTTTTTTACATGTTACTTGCAACCGGCAGCTGCTTGCTGGCTTACCTCACGTTGACCCCTTAACTTTGGAGACCTTAATGAAAATAACCACCAAAATACTGGCTCTTTTATGTACTTGCTATTGCTTAAACGCCTACAGCGCAACATCAATGCAAATCTCGCTTACGCTGCCTGACATTACCGAAGGTCAGTACCATCGCCCTTATGTTGCGGTATGGGTTGAAGACAGCCACGCAAAACATCAAGCTACTATTGCACTTTGGCGCGAAGACAAAGGCTTTAAATGGCTTAAAGATATTCAACGTTGGTGGCGCAAAGCTGGCCGCGATGATAAAGACCTTGTTGATGCAATGACATCAGCGACTCGACCTGCTGGAAAATACCAATTGACTTGGACGGGGCTTGATCAAAATAACCAGCCTTTACCGGCAGGAAACTACACATTGTTGATTGAAGTGGTTCGAGAACATGGCGGCCGAAATTTAGTAAAACACGCGTTTACTCTAGACGAAAAATTTACCACGACCCTCGCAGCAACCGCTGAGACAGGTCCTATCACAATCACTTATCAATAAGGACTACCATGAAACACTCATTTGCATTAGCGGCACTTTGCCTTGTAAGCATTCAAGCGCAAGCTCACGATCGTTGGATATTGCCTAGCCACTTTAATGTTTCATCAGATAAAGGTGGTGTCTGGATCACAGCAGATACCAGCGCTAGTAACCAAGTATTTGAATACGACAAACCTTTTTCAGCGGATAAAGTCATCATTCAAACTCCCGAAGGCAAAACTGATGTCCCTGCCGCTATTTTTCAAGGTAAACGTAAAGCAGTATTTGATTACCAACTCACTGTTGATGGTACGTATAAATTCGAATATCCCGTTACTGAGAGCTATTTCACTCGCTTTAAACTAAAAGGCGAAGAACAATGGCAACGTAAACGTGAAGATAAAGTAACAGCCAAGGCTCAAGCACCTGAAGGTGCAACGGACTTCACCACCCGCTTAAGCGTTTCGCGTGTCGAAAGCTACGTCACCCTCAATAAAGCAAGTGATATTGTACTTAAATCAAGTGGTAAATATTTAGAACTGACACCACTGACACACCCTGCTGATATTGCACAAAACGAAGTTGTTAAGTTCAAGCTAACTTTTAATGGCCAACCCATTGAAGGTGTTGAAGTTGATATTATTCCTGAGGGCACGCTGTATCGTAATGAAATTAAAAAGATTACCGCAGTGTCTGACCAATCGGGTTTAGTAAGTTTTGTACCAAAATATGCAGGGCGCTATTTACTGCACACTGAACATACCGAGCCATTAAGTGACAATAATAAAGCTGATGAGCTTGCCAGTTCGCTCTTTTTAACATTTGCTGCAAGTTTAGAATAAACAACAAAGCCCTCAATTGAGGGCTTTGTTTTTTTAGCAATAAAATCTATTTAGTTGCTAAATAACTAATTAGTTTATTTATATCTTCAGCTGAGCTCACGCCCGATTTACCGCCAAGTAATAATTTATACTGACCATTAACGATAAAGGTAGGCACCGAACTTAACGCGCCTTTTTCTTTAAAGAAATCTTGGTCACGCTTCATTTTGGCAGCCTTAGTTTTTACGGCAAACCCATTGAATAATTTATCAAATTTTTCAGCTTCAACACCTTGAGCAATAAAAATATCTTTTACATCTTGCACATCATTAAATTTATTTTGCTTTCCATGGTAGTGATTAAATAATGCAGCAATCACTTTGTCTTTTTGCGGTACAACTTCAGCAGTCGCTAAGGCTTGCGATAACATTTGCTGATTTTCAGTCGTGCGCCCACCCATAAAATCAACATGGCTTTTCTTAAACTCAACGTCTTTTGGCAATAACGGTTTTAAATCGTGAACTACTTTTTCAAAATTATTACACGCTGGGCAATAAAAAGAGAAAAACTCTTTGATTTCAGGTTTTTTAGTCGCGCGATCTGATATCACTTCATAATGAACGCCTTCTTGGTAATCCGCTGCCACTGCAGCGATAGGCGCTAAAAATGCTGCAAATAATAAACCAGTTAAAAACTTCATACTTCTTCCTTCTCCAAATTTTATTTTTATTTAGCTAATAAAAAACTAACCAATTGATTGAATTCTTCTTGAGATTTTACTTCGTGAAAATTTACTTTATATTTGTCATTCACAATAAAGGTTGGTACACCAGACAACGCACCCAATTGAGTGTATTTAGTTTGTGCTGCAACCATGTCATTAATTTGTGCTTCAACAGGCATGCTAAACGCCAAATCATCAAACTCTTTACCATCAAGGCCATTTAACACAAGTAAATCGCGTACATCCTTAATGCTGCTAAACTGGGCTCTATCACGATGAATGTAATTAAAAATCGCCTTAGTAATAGGCTCTGCAAGGTTTTTCTCTTTCGCAACCAAATAGCCACGCGATAACATTGTTTGCTGTTCTTTGTTTAAGCCACCTAAAAAATCTACATGGATCTTATTAAACGCAGTTCCTTTAGGAAGCTGCTCGGCCAGAGCGATAGCAACAGGCTCCATTTTATAACAATGTGGACAATAGAACGAAAAAAACTCCGACACCTGAGGTGACGCGCTTTTGGCTGTATCAAGTTCAACATAATGCTTACCTGCGTCAAACTGCGCCGCCCAAGCAGCAGCCGGAAGTAATAATAGCAATAGGGTTAATTTTAATTTTTTAATCATAATCATCTCTAGTTATGGCAGTAAACTGAGCGCAGGCTCATTTAGTGCCGAAAGTTGTTCTTTTAAGGCCAAGATTTGTTGTTCCCAGTATTTGTCTGATGCAAACCATGGAAAGTTCCGTGGAAATGCGGGATCTTGCCAACGTTTTGCTACCCAACCCATGTAATGCACCATACGTAATGCTCGCAAAGGTTCGATTAACTTAAACTGACTAAAATCCAATGGACAAAACTCTTCATACGCTTGAACCAAAGTATCAAGCTGAATAAGCTGGTTTTGCCTATCGCCGCTTAACATCATCCATAAATCTTGAATCGCAGGCCCCATTCGGCTGTCATCCAAGTCAACAAACATGAGCTTTTCGCCAGTCCACATTATATTGCCCGCATGGCAATCACCATGCAAGCGAATGAGACTATTAGCTTTGTATGCCTGCTGCACCTGCTTAATCACCATATCTAATACAGTATAAAAAGCAGTAGTAAGTGACATAGGAATTAAATCACTGGCCACTAAATGCGCGCGCGCTTCAACTAAGTATTCTGCACTGGTAATTGTTGGTCGATGCACAAAGGGTTTTGCTTTGGCCGTTTGGTGCATACGACCAATAAAACGACCTAAAACATCGAGCTGGTCTAAATTATCAACTTCAAAAATTCGCCCACCTACACTTGGAAATAACGTGAACAAATACCCTTGATGTGAAAATAAACTAGTGCCATCTCTTTTAATTGGTGCAACTACAGGTACTTCTGCGTCAGCAAGCTCAAATGCAAATTGGTGTTCTTCATTAATTTGCTCATGAGTCCAGCGCTCGGGCCGATAAAATTTTGCCACATAACGCTTTCCATCTTCGGCTTTAAACTGATAAACACGGTTTTCATAACTATTAAGGGGGATTAAACCTGACTCGGCATAAACACCCACCGTTTCTATCGCATCTAAAATAAGATCAGGTGTGAGATCGCTAAAACTAAATTTGCTCATTAAGGCACCATTAAAAAAACGAGGCAAATGCCTCGTTTTAGAGTGTATCATTTTTGTCGCTTAGCGACCTTTAAAGAAGTTACTCGGTTGAGCAATGCGAATATCCGGTGTCTCTTTCATAAACAATACAAAGTTAAACTCTGTTACTGATTGTGATAAATCATACGGATCAATGGCGAGCGATAATGGCAAACTATATGACTCACCTGCTTTAATGTGCACTTCTTGTTTACCAATAAACGTAAAGTTTGTTAACCCTTCAACTTCAATTTCATAGTAATGATCTTGCTGTGATTTATTTAAAATTTTAAGGGTGTAGGTATTTTCAATCAACCCTTCGTTACTTTCTCTAAATAACTGATTGCGATCGCGAATAATATCTAAATCCATTGGTTTTCTCGACATAATATCTGCCGCCAATACACCGATCATCACCAATAAAACAACCGAATACCCGATCAGTTTAGGGCGCACTGCCTTAGTATTTTTACCAGGCTCTAAATTGCGCTCCGTTGTGTAAGCAATAAGGCCTTTTGGATAATTCATTTTATCCATCACCCCATCACAGGCATCAATACACGCACCACAATTGATGCACTCATATTGCAAACCATTACGGATATCTATTCCGGTTGGGCATACTTGAACACATAAATTACAGTCAATACAATCACCTAAACCCATTTCTTTTGGATCTTGTTTACGACTACGCGGCCCACGGCTTTCGCCTCGCGCTGCATCGTATGTTACGGTAAACGTGTCTTTATCAAACATCGCAGATTGAAAACGTGAATAAGGGCAAATATGCAAACACATAATTTCACGCATCCAGCCAGCATTACCATACGTGCACACAGTAAAAAACAGTACACACCCCACTGCATAACTACTGGCTTGCCAAGTGAAAAAATCCACCATTAAATCAGCAATAGGGGTAAAGTAGCCAGCAAAGGTCAAAGACGTGAATAACGAAAAACCAACCCAACTTAAATGCTTGGCCGATTTTCGCCAAAACTTATCAAAGTTCATTGGCCGCTGATCGAGCTTTTTACGCTGATTGGCACTGCCTTCAAACTTTTCTTCAAACCAAATGAAAATGAACGTCCAAACCGTTTGTGGGCACATATAGCCACACCAAACTCGACCATAAAACGCAGTCACAAGAAAAAGCGCAAACGCAGCAATAATACAGATCCAAGCTAAAATAGTGAGATCTTGAGGCCAAAGCGTCATGCCAAAAATATTAAATTTTTGCTCAAAAATATCAAACAAAATAGCTTGTTGCCCATTAAAGGTAAGCCAAGGCAACAACATAAAAGAAAGCATGGCAATAAAGCCTAAACGCTGACGAAGCATTTGATGCAAGCCGTTAACGGCTCGGACATAAATTCGGTTTCTTGGATTAAAACGATCAAACTTTTCTGGATCTGGCTGCTGAATTTTGACATCAACAGGAATATTTTTAACTTTTATTTTATTTTCCATCGAAGTTCCTCAACTTGTTTGGATTAAAATACTCATTCAGTATAAACAACTTAACTATAAAAGTGTCGCGCACGCACGCAGTTATCTTTACAATGCCCCTTGGCTAAAACTCGAGGACAAAAACTAAGCGAGCTTTAGTTACATAGCATTTTATTACAATCGATGTATAAATGTTGAGATTAGATCAATAATTAGAGTGATTTATGAAAAACTTTTTTATTTTTGTAGTGATTATTTTAGCGTTACTGAGTATTGATCACGAAATCATTAAAAAACCACGTGACGAGCTCTTCGCTATGTTCAGCGATAAAATGAGTGAATCAACCAAGTTACAAAAAGATAAGCTCGCAAAAAAAATAAATGCCGAGATAAAAGCAAAAGTGAAACTAAAAGAAAAAGAACGTATTCACCTTGATGAAAATACCGATACAGATATCAAAGTAAGTATTTTTCATAAACGCTACTGTACCGATCGCGATTTAAATCAATTCTTTTATGGCGACAAATTACGTCAAATTTGCCAAATTATGGCATCCGAAATTACAACCCATAAATAATATGATTGATTTTTCTCAGCTCAATAAAAGCTCAGCTAAATCATTTAATGAGCAAAAAGCGACAATCAAAAAACTGATGCAAGGTCGTGAGATTAAATGCCCCCAGTGCCAACAAGCTATTGTATTGTACCTACCAGAGCAAAGTACTAACCCTGGCGCCCGTTGTGCAAAAGGCTGCACTGACATTGCACTAGATTTTGTTTAACTGTCATTACGTGAACATAATAAAAAAGGGTCACATGACCCTTTTTTATTATCTTAAAGAGCTAAAACTCGCTATTCACTTTCTGCATCCTGCCATGCTTCGTCATCAAAAAGGCCACTTTGCAATGCAGCGGCTTCAACTAACTCGGCAAACCCTAAGGAAAAGTCAGCCATTAACGCAAGCATATGGTGGCAATATTGCGCCAATTCATGACCCTGACGCCTAGCTGTTTCAGTTAATTTTTCTGGCTCTGCCAAAAATGCTAAACAGTGATAAGCGAATGAAAAAGTGGTCGCGAACTCTTCGGGCAATTCATCACTTTTTAGTAACGACGTAGTGTACTCTTGCGCGCCTTGAGCGAAACCTAACGACCAAAGCTGCGCCTCACTTTGAACTAACATCTGTGGCGATAAGCCCTGCGCTACTTTAAAGTAATCGGGTAATTGAAAGCCTGTTTCAAACACGTGCTCGCTCATCTCATTGTGAAGTGCCATCAGTGCAAACAAATGATCTTGCGAAAGCTGGCTTAAATCATCGCCTACCGCCTGTTTTACCCATACTTCCACATCAAGTGGTTCTGGGGCGCAAATTAAGGCAAATAAATAGCCTTGTAGCTGCGCAAATGCCATCGCGTTTTCGGCAGTTTCATCACTTGCTAGCCAATCGGCCAGCGCTTTTTTTTCATCGGGTGTTAAATAAAGTTGTTGCACTGTGTCGCCTAAAATTAAAATCTAAGTGTGTAGCGACCTTGATCATCAGGACGCCCCAAAAATTTTACCGCATTATGCACATCTTTTGGCATTGAAGTCGCAGGTTTAATAAAACCAGCTAGTTTAATTTGATTAGGCCCCTGCACAGTGGCGTCAACCTCTAAGCCAAGCTCATTATCTGGCTCAACCTTCAACGCCAGCGCGCCGTCACTGCATGTAAGTTCACCAATTAAACTTTCAATGTTAAACCAACCCGAAAAACCCTGTACCGATACATCTTTGGTCAACAAGTCACCGGTTAACTCTTGGCAATAAGGCATGCCCAATTTGTAGTGGTTAATGTCGGCAATAAGCTGACCTTTTACACTGACTGGCAAAGGTAGTTTTAACGCAGTGATGATATCTGAAATCGGTAAACGCACTTGAGTATTATCAAGTATTAAAGCACCAGAGAATAACCCATAACTAACTAAACTTTTACCTGAAAGCAAAGCCGCGTCACGAGTTTGGCCAAAGGTGATATTGGCATTGAGCTGGCCTAACAATAAACGTGCTGGAGCAATTTCCCACTCTAACTTTTGAATATGAGTTTGCTCAAACGCCAATTGAGCAATTTGCCCTTGCCAAATTGAGCCGGTGACTTCACCGATTTTTAATTGCGCGGGTAAATATGGTTTTGCCAACGTAGCAACAACATGTGCAGGCATCAGACAAATAATAAAAAAGACCCAACACACTAAAAATAATCCGCTGAGCATGGCTGTTTTTTTCATATTACTTCTCTATCTCTAAACGACTTACTTTCACAAAACCCAGTGTATCGTGCTTGTTTAATTCGACATTTGTAATCACAACACCATGCGTAGACGTGAGCTCTGCGAGCCAGTCGACCAACTTATTAAACTCAACGCTGTCGATTGTCACACGTAGGCTATTGTCTTTTGGCACCATGCGAGTGATGTTGATGTTATAACGATTGCGACTGCTGTTTACCAAGGTGCTTAAGTTTGTACTGCTGCTACCTTTTGGCTCATTGGTTTTAATTTTCGCCAAGCTTGTTGTGAGCCAAATCGATAACTCTTGCTGTTTAATAAGGTCTTTTTGAGTTTTCTCTAACGCTAAGTTAAGCGGCCGCCAAACCACCATCACAAATAAAAACACGATAAAAATGGCGCCTGCAACAGAAAGTAACTTTTGCTCTTTTGTGCTTAAAGATTGCCAATATTGCGTTAATTGCTTCATGCTTGGCTCCGAATTTTAATTTCACCGACCACAGAATCACCATCATTATTTAAGCCACCTTGCTCAATTGATAAGCCCTGCTTTTCTAGTTCTTGCTTCACTTGACTAAAACTTTGGAAGTCTTTACCTATTGCGCGCACTCTTACTTCATTGCGTTTCATATCGTAACGAATTGACTGAGGCTCAAAGCCATTAACCTGCTTAAACACTGGCGCGATATTTTGCAATAAAGCTAAAAAGCCTGCATCTGATCCACCCTCAACTTGCAATAGCTTATTTTTGACTTGGTTTTGAATGAGGTTAATGCGGATTTTACTGCCGGGGAATGCCTCTTGATATTGAGCCACTATCGTACTTTCAACATCAACAAGCTGCTGTTTTAATTGAAAAAGCTCAACACCCTTCAAACTTAACGAACACACTAAAGCCACACTTGCCGCGACCAAAGGTGTTCGCCAATTTTGCCAAAAAGGAGAGCCTTGTTTTTTTACTTTAAAGCGACCTTGCAATAAATTTAGGCTGCTCAGAGGCAGTTGTTTAGCAAAAATAGCTAAAGGCAAGTCAATCTCTGTAGGGTTGTCTTGCAAGGCCACATTCGTAAAATCACACGGTGAATAATGCGATACCGTATTAACCTTCGCCGCAGTTAAATAGTCGTTTAACCATGAGGCTTCGACCTGTGCAATTTGCCAATCAGCGGTACGAAATAACCAATTATGATTAAGCTCTATAGCGCTTACGTGAAAATCATCTAACGGTGTGGGCAGTAATAGCGCATCGGGTAGCACTTTAATGGGCTGAAGTTGGTTTTCGCTTAATACATTAAGCCAATTTTGTAAAAACAACTCACTGACTAACGCCACCTCCACAAAATGTTTATTATCTCGCGTCAATGGTTTATTGATTGCTATAAATACATCATCAATATCGCTGGCAATTTCATCTTCAATAATAAACGGCAATGCTTGTTCAAGCTTTCTGCCCCATTTGCTCGGCAGGGCTAGGGTTTTAAGTTGCACTTGCGCTGCGGGCAGCAATAATACGACCTCACGATGCGCGCCTTTTTCGGTCAAAAGAGTTAAGTCGTTGGCGTTATCTAATGTGCCACTGGCAATAATCTCAGCGTCTTTGGCTGACCAAATGAGCCAATTAATAGCAGCATTAACATTGCTGCCTACATGAATTAATAATGCTTCTGTCACTGTACGGCTCCAAATTTTCGCGCCAGTATGGTTATTTTTTTATTTTCTTCTACATGAAAAACCGTGGTGATTTGAAATCGGCTATCAGCATATGTTGTGGTCGCAGCCAGCTGAAAATAATCACTTTTTAACACAAATCTAGGGTCATCGTTCTTTAAATTTTTTGCACCATTTTTAACCGCTTCAGCAATAAAATCACCTACTGATGACCAACCATCTTGAGGACGGGCTGAAATAATGGCACTGGCAGCTTCTTTGTCCAAATCTTTGATTAAGGCGCTCAAAATAACGCTTTGCTCGGTTTTTAGGGTGTTGATGTTAATTGCCAATAAATTACTACCGGGGATCACACACACCAAAGGCGTTATTTTTTTCATCACTAACGGATTAAAGCCTTTAATTAAGCGTAATTCTGATAAAGACGCTAAATAATGATTGGCGGTTAAATAAGGAATTCTACGAGATAAGTACTCGTCTTCCTCTGCACCTTCACCAAAGTGATGACTATCTGCATCAACCCAATCGAGTACGCTATCGGCTAAGGACTCTTCAGACTCCTCAATTGGCAATTCCTCAATATTTTTAATCAAGGCTAATAATGCTTTGTGGCCATCGTTATCGTTTTTAACTGAGTTATTGCCATCTGAATTTGGCGAAACTCTTAGCGCATTTAAATTTAAGCAAGCCTGTAAATCAGTTATTTTTCCAGTAATGGTACCACCATCAACCGGAAAGGTGGTTTCATCTGCAGCCCACGCTTGCTGTAAATGGGTTTTATCTTTATCTTGTTGTTTTGCATCTAAAATGACTTTTTTAGCGAATGCTTCGGCGCCATAGCCGTACCATTTTGCTTGTTGGTAATCTTGTAAATTACTATTTTTTTGCACTTGGATCATTAAGCGCGAGCTCATTTCGACCGCAAGAATTGCTGCTAACGCAACGACAAAAAGCACAATAACCAGTGCAGCACCGCGTTGATTTTGCTTATCGCGCATCAGAGCCGCCTCCACTTCCGGGAATTAAGAGTTTACGCTTTAAAGCTGGCATCTCTTTGAGTTTTAATTCAACCTCAACCGCAAGCGGTAACTCTTTATCGCGCCACTGTGTTTGCCATTTACCTTTTTTATCTAAAAAAGTCAGTTTAAATTCTTCAACATTTTCGATCAGCGCATGGCTGCGAGGCTCGCTGTTATCGAGACTATCAACATAAACGCTGTAAACGCGCTCAAGTTTATCGTCAATGACGCGATAAGCCACCGCCTGCAATTCACTACGAGGCAATAAATACGCAGGATTACGCCAACCATCTCGCACAAAGGCAACGCCGTCGTACTGGCTATTTAATAAATTTCGCCCCACTAACAGATATTGCTCAACACTATCACCGGCTTCGTTGCGGGCAACACGGCGCGTTATTTGGCTAAAATCTTGTTCCATCAATCTAAAGGTGGTTTGCAACCCTTCAAGTTCTGCAATGGTTTGTTCTGATATTTCATTTGTGCGAAGGGTGGTTTGCAAAATTTGGTGTGTCGCGACTACAATAAAACCCAAAATACCCAGTGCAACCATCACTTCAAGTAAAGTAAAACCACGTTGCTTCATTTGCCGCCCTTATTAACATAAGTCGACAATTCATAGAGTGAGTTTTTTAACTCTTCATCGCTGTACACTTCAACCGTTACTTGCACAAATGATGAACCTGCGGTGGTAGCAATCACTTTTTGCTGCCAGTACCATGCTTGGCCTGCTATCTCTTCTTGCCCCCGCTCGCCATTTTTTGCATCCCACTCATCGCCTTTAGCCACAATTTCGACCAAACGATTTTCAGCCACCCATGAGGCATAGGTTTGCTGCTCAAGGGAGCTTAAATGATTGATGTGCTCACCGGCCACTTGCATCGCAGCGATACCCGCCATGGCGCAAATACTCAGTGCCACTAACACTTCTAGTAACGTAAAACCTTGCACTAATTTCTGAAGCTTAGGATGCACTTTTAGCATGTTTTTCATTCAAGGGGCTCTCTGCGCATAGTAACAGGTGCCATAAATTCGCCCTCAATAATATACAAAGGCTCTGATTTGTCTTTAATCGATAAAGAGAAAGAGAAAGCACTCACTTCGCCTGAAGACAAGATAATAACTTGTGGCACTTTCATTTTATCAAGCTCAAGAAAGTTTTCTTCATCATCGGAGTTCATCAGCTCGCGCCAATCAATTTGTTCCAGTAAGTTTTCTTGTGCCCAAGGTAGGTCATCTAAATTGAGCTCAGCCACTAATACAGGCTCAAATTCAAATGCTTTAAAAATGGTTTGATCGCTAACTTGCTCAAATGACGCCCATTTATCACCATCAAAGGCTAAAAATTCAAGCTTGTTTTTTTCAAGGTGAAAACCAAGTTCAACTTGATTGAGCACTGCAAAGTCCGACGCTAAATTAATTAAGGTATGAACCCGAAGCGCTTGTTTTTCTAATAACTCCTCATCACCGTCACTGATACTATAAACAACCAAGTTAGTAGCAAATGCAATGATCACTAAGACCACTAAAATTTCGATTAGGCTAAAACCAACTTGGCGTTTTTTCATAAAGGATTATTGGTGGCGAACAATTATTTCTGTTCGTCATCACTCCAATTACCAATATCATCTTCGGTATCCATAGTGCCATCTGGGCCCATAGATAAAATATCAAATTTGCCTTTTACACCAGGGTTAATCAAAATGTACGGATTACCCCATGGATCTTCAGGCAGTGATTCAATAAAACCACCTTCAGGAAAACGTTTTGGTACTGGGTCGATTGTTGATGCAGTGACTAACGCCTCTAAACCTTGTTCGGTTGTTGGATATACTTTATTGCGCAATTTATACATGCTCATTGCATCTTCAAGCTGTTGAATATCTATACGCGCTTTATCTGCTGCAGCTTCTTCTTGCTGACCCATGATATTTGGCGCGACTATCGCCATGATCATGCCGATGATCACCAGTACCACCATTACTTCTAATAATGAAAATCCACTTTGCTTTCGCATTAAACACCTCTTTTACAGTTTTTATTAGCCAGTGGTTTATAAACCAATGGCTTTATTCATAGCCATAATTGGCTGCAAAATTGCCATAACAATAAATAAAACAATCACAGCCATTCCTGCAATCATCGCGGGCTCTAATAATTTTAATGAAACATTCACTAAGGTTTCAAACTCTCGGTCTTGATTATCTGCTGCGCGCTCAAGCATTTGCTCAAGCTCACCGGATTTTTCGCCACTTGAGATCATGTGCAACATCATAGGTGGGAATAATTTTGTTTCGGTTAATGACGCGCGCAAGCTCGCCCCTTCACTCACTCGCGTTGCAGCACCTGCAACTGCATCTCGAATACGAGTATTAGTCAAGACTTGCCCTGAAATTTTCATCCCTTCTAATAAAGGAACTGAACTTGATGACAAAATGCTAAGTGTGCGAGCAAAACGTGCAGTATTTACACCTCTTGCGACCTTGCCAATACCAGGTAAAGTAAGTAATTTACTGTCATACCAATAACGTACGTTCGGTTTTTTCAGTGCGTGTTTGATACCAACCACTAACGCAATAAATAAGACCAAGGTAATTGCCCAATAGTTCTGGACAAAATGGCTGGCGGCCATTACCCACTCAGTTGTCCAAGGTAAAGCTTGTTTAGACTTTTCAAACGTTTTAAGTATTTTTGGTACAACTGTTCCCAACAAAATAGCCACAATACCAATTGCAAAAACCACTAACACCGTTGGGTAAACCATGGCTTGTGTAATTTGACTGCGCATATGCTGGCGCTGCTCAGTGTAATCAGCCAAGCGATTGAGTACCTGATCTAAGTGGCCCGACTTTTCACCTGCCGCCACCATAGAACGAAATAAATTATCAAAAATATGCGGAAACTCACCCAGCCCATCTGCCAAGGTATAACCTTCTACGACTTTTGAGCGCACCGCCATCAGCATACGCTTTAAACGAGGTTTTTCACTTTGCTCTGCAACTGCTAGTACCGCAGCCTCCACCGGCAACGCCGATTGAATCAGTGTTGCAAGCTGCCTCGTCACTAAAGCTAAATCTGAGGTTGATACCGTTGTTTTGAAGAAACCTTGCTTGGCTTGCGCTTTTTCTTGATCAGCCGCTTGATTAATTTCAAGTGGCGTTAAGCCTTGCTCACGCAAAGCCTGGCGGATTTGTTTGGCGGTATCGCCCTCCAGAATCCCTTTTTTAGTTTTGCCATTTTTATCAAGCGCTTTATATTCAAATGCCGCCATTAGAGTTCCTCTTTAGTTACTCTTAGCACTTCTTCTAGACTGGTATCACCGGCAAGTACGCGAGCACAACCATCTTGACGAATACTTGGTGTATGCTTGCGAATATATTTTTCAACCGCTTGTTCGCCTTTACCACTATGGATCAACTCACGAATGGCTTCATCAACCACTAGCAACTCGTGGATACCAGTACGACCTCGGTAACCATTATGGTTACACTTTTCACAGCCAACAGGACGGTAAATTTTGGTATTTTCACCAAATGGCACACCGAGTAATTTACATTCTTTTTCATCGGCTAAATGCGCTTCTTTACAGTCTTTACATAAAGTACGTACTAAACGCTGCGACAGGACACCGAGCAAAGACGATGAAAGTAAAAATGGTTCTACACCCATATCTTCCATCCGCGAAATAGCACCTGCGGCGGTATTAGTATGCAGCGTCGACATCACTAAATGACCCGTAAGTGACGCTTGCACTGCAATTTGTGCAGTTTCAAGGTCACGTATTTCACCCACCATCACCACATCGGGATCTTGACGTAAAATAGCGCGTAAACCTCGGGCGAAAGTCATATCCACTTTAGAATTAACTTGAGTTTGACCAATGCCTGGGATTTCATATTCAATCGGATCTTCAACCGTTAAAATATTACGATCGCGAGAATTGATTTCAGCAAGTCCTGCGTACAAGGTGGTACTTTTACCCGACCCCGTTGGCCCTGTGACTAAGATAATGCCGTGAGGTTTGCGAATTAACTCGGCGTAACGCTCACGGTTTTGCTTGAGCATGCCTAAATCTTCAAGATTCAGACGTGCATTGTTTTTATCGAGTAAACGCAATACCACGCGCTCACCAAAGCTTGATGGCATAGTTGAAACCCGCACATCAACCGCACGGCCCGCAATACGTAAACTAATACGACCATCTTGCGGCACGCGCTTTTCAGCAATGTCGAGCTTGGCCATTACTTTGATACGTGATACCAATAAAGACGCTAACTTACGGTTCGGTTTGAGCACCTCTTTGAGCACACCATCAACCCGAAAACGGATGACTAAGTCTTGTTCGAAGGTTTCAATATGAATGTCCGACGCACCTTCTTTAATCGCTTCACCAAGCATCGCATTAATCAATTTGATGATAGGTGCATCATCTTCACCGGCTAATAAATCTTCGGTTTGTGGCATTTCTTCTGCGAGTGAAAACAAATCAACTTCGTTACCAATGTCTTCCATGATTTGCTGAGTTTCAGAGCTATCACGTTGATAAACAGACTCTAGCAAATGCTCAAATTTATCATCACTTAATGACTCAACAATAAATTCAGCTCCTGCAACACGGCGAACCTCAAGCAGCGTTTCGGGGTTTATTTGTCCATGGCAATATAAGGTATAGCCAGTTGGTTGCTGCGACAGCAATACGCCAAAGCGTTTAGCAAATGCAAAAGGTAAGCGCTTAATTAGACCTACTTGTTCAGTCATTTTTTTGCTCTTGCTCTTTTACATTTTGCGAATGTAAATATTGCTCATATGTTGGTGGTAAAACCAAGGCATCGTTCCACGATGGCAATACTGGTGTATCAACTGTCGGCATTAAATCAACACCATCATCTTTTTGCTTTTGTTGCTCTGTGCGAATGTAATTATATTTGCTATTGCTCAACTGATTCATCGTCGCGCTATCACGAATAATAGTTGGGCGAATAAAAATCAGTAAGTTACGTTTACGACGATTTGTGCTGGTTGATTTAAACAAGTGGCCTAAAATCGGCAAATCACCTAAAAGCGGCACTTTAGAGACACTTTCTTGCACATCTTCATCAATTAAACCTCCTAGCACCACCATAGCGCCATCATCGGCTAAGACGGTGGTAGTCACTTCACGTTTATTAATAGTGATATCAACTGCTGTTGCACCGCTTACACTTGATACTTCTTGCTCGATAGTCAGCTGTACGGCACTACCATCGTTGATTTGTGGGGTGACTTTTAACTTAATACCCACTTCTTGGCGTTCAACCGTTTGAAATGGATTAGCGTTATTAGTGCCGGTTTGAGAACCGGTGATGATAGGTACTTCTTGACCAACAATCATTGAGGCTTCTTCGTTATCCATGGTCGTTACCGACGGCGTCGCTAGGATATTCGAATTAGTATCAGTTGAAACCGCTTGTAAAATTGCGCCCCAATCACCTCGGGCAAAACCAAGTGCTAAGCCATTTACACCACCAAGCAAACTTGCAAGGGCTGTTAAATCACCTTCTTTAGTCTCTTCGTATTGATTAGCTGAACCTTCGTTTGTTCCAAGCACCGTTTTTTTGATTGTTTTATCGCGAGCTAATTCACCCGCAACACCTAAACTACCAACAGGTACAGTTGTACCATTATTAAACTGCAGCATGCCACCTTGTTTGTTAATCCATTGAAAACCGAGGTTAATACCATCGCCTTCAAATACCTCAACAATAATTGCTTCAACTAAAACTTGCGCGCGGCGCATATCGAGCTTAGCAATAACACCTTCTAATGAGCGCATAATGTCAGGCTGGGCAGTGATCACTAATGAATTTGAATTTGGGTGGGCTTCAATACTAATATCATTACGACCGCGAGAGCTTGTTTTAGCACCTTGTTTTTGCTCTTCTGCAATGGTTTTACTGACTCCTTGTAAGACTTTCACTAAGTCTTCGGCTTTAGCGTAATTTAAATAAAATACTTTGGTATTGCCTTGCGTTTCTAATTCATCATCTAGGCGCTTAATTAAAGTGATTGCACGCTCACGCGCTTGTGCTTCACCACTGACAATGACGCTATTAGTACGCTCATCTGCCACCACTTTGGGAATTAAAAAGGCGGGGATATCAGATTTACCTGAAGCCGGTTTATAAATATTATCAACCACTGAAACAACATCAGCTGAGGTCGCATAACGCAGCTTCACAATATCAACTTGTTGATCACCTGCTTGGTCAACTAACCGAATAATTTCAACCAAACGGTTTACCGAAGACGCATGGCCCGTCATCATTAGCACATTTGATGGATTGTAGTTGGTGACATGACCACCATCTTTTTGATCGCTAAACTGCCGAATGATTGGTCCAAGCTCTTGTACGCTAACGTTTTTAACCCGCACTACGCGTGTTATTAGCATATCGCCCTGTACATCAAAATCATCACCCATAACAGGCACATTTGATTTCTTAGCATCCGAACTTTTTTTAACTTTTAAAATACCGTTGTCCATTTCAACAACAGCAATACCGTACACTTCAAGCACATTTAAAAAAAATTGATAATAGAGCGCTTCGTCCATCAGCTCTGGACTGCGCACATTAATTTTACCGCGCACATTAGGATCGATAATGATGGTTTTATTTAAGTTTTGACCGACGATATTAATAAACTCATTGATATCGGTCCCTTTAAAATTGGCAGAATACTGTACTGCCATAGCTGAACAAGAAAGGCCTGTCGCAAGCAATAACGTAGCGTATTTTGCTAACCCCTTTTTAATTTTTGTTAGGTGTAGCAAGTGATTCATTCTTAATAAACTCCGAATCTTATTTGTTTTATTCAAGGCTAAATTGCACATCGAGTTGCTCACCATCACGCTCAATAGTGATGTTTGCTGATGTTGCAGTGCGCAGCTCATTAATTGCGCTCATAGCTTGTTTCATATCGTTTAGCGGATAACCATTAATTGAAACCGCTAAATCATTATTTTGTAATCCCATTCGGTTAAACAACTCTGGGTCTTTACCAGGTCGTAAGCGATAACCTACTAACTCACCATCATGGCGCTCTGGTGAAACTTGAATATATTCAAATAACTTACCCGGTTCTTGTAAAATTTCGTCGCGCGTCTCTGTTAGCTCCGATTGAACCTCAGGGTCATCCGTTGGTTTTAACACAGCATGACCATCGTTCGCGACTAACTTACCACGGTTATTATCGTTAGGACTTGGAGCACTAAACGTTTTACTGAATTCAAATCCATCGAGCATCAAAGTTTCGAAGTTGCCGTTAACCTGTAAAATAACTCGATCTGAAAAAATTTGCTTTAATTGGGCACGCGTGCCTTTAATTACATCACCTGCTTGGTATGTTTCTTGGCTATTTTGACTTTCAATAATGGCAGACCCCGCAGTTTCATCACTATTAATAGCAACCACACCGGTTAACGTAATACTAAGACGTGTTTCTGGGGCACTATTGATGACCTTAGGCGTTTCGACTGGTTCAGCTTTAGGGGCAAGTGATACCGAACCAAACATATTAAGATCGGTCACTGCGCGACTATTAAAGCTATGTGTAGTTTGAATTCGTGTTGTATTAGAAGGAAAAGGAACCAGATCTGATTTTGGTGCAGGTATAAGTAACCAAACCATCTGCGCAGCTAAAAAAGCAAGGTAAACCAAAATTAAAATAAAAAGCCCGTAACTTATTTTTTTCTCTGGTAATTTTGCAATTATTTTTTGTAATTGTTGTAGTTTTGCTTGCATGACCTGCTGAATTTAAATGCTGAAATCCAGCCCAATAGTACCCTTTCATATTTCATTCAACAAGCGCAGTAATGTGAATTATCCCCTCGCCTGTCATTATTTAAGGTAAAAGCAGCCATTTGTTACACAAAACTCCTAGCACCCGAGTGATTGTAAATAAATGTAGCAACTGTTCTTGGCGCCTAATTTATGCTACATTTTCGCCAATTTTACTTATGGCGATATTCGGTCATCGTGGCTCACTCAACAAAGAAAAATAACACAACTGAAGACGATGCACTTAGGCTTGATAAGTGGCTTTGGGCAGCGCGTTTTTACAAAACACGGGCTTTAGCACGAGAAGTGATTTTAGGGGGTAAAGTGCAATATAATGGCCAGCGCTGCAAACCAAGTAAAATTGTCGAGGTAGGCGCAATTATTAAGCTCTCTCAAGGCCATGACGAAAAAATAATTACGGTAATGCAACTGTCGGCCAATCGGCTAAAAGCTGAACTTGCGCAGTTGTTATATCAAGAATCAGAGCAAAGTATTAAAAAACGGGAAGAAAACCACCAAGCGCGTAAACTCAATGCGTTTTTCTCACCCAGCCCAGATCGTAAGCCCGATAAAAAACAACGTCGGACTCTTATTAAATTTAAGCAAAGCTAGGTAATACATAAACATGCAACACGATTTACTTCACAGATATATTTTTGAAAAGCTCGATGCCCGTGGCGAATTAGTCCAAATTGAGCAAACTTTCACAGAAATGTTGGCAGGTCATGACTACCCAGAGCCAGTTAAAGAGCTACTCGGAGAGCTGCTTGTATCGACATGTTTACTCACAGCCACCCTTAAATTTGAAGGCGACATCGCCGTTCAATTGCAAGGTGATGGACCAGTAAAATATATAGTTATCAATGGTGATAACAAACAAAACATGCGTGGTGTTGCACGTTTAAATGGCGAAGTTACAGGGCGTGGTGTTAAGCAACTTATCGGTAATGGCTACATGGTTATTACTTTAACACCAGTACAAGGTGAGCGTTACCAAGGTGTTGTACCGTTAGGTTCTGATTCTTTAGCTGAGTGTATCGAGACATACTTCCAACAATCAGAACAATTAAGTACCCGCTTATGGCTAGCAACATCGATTGAGAAAGATCGTTTAAAAGCATCTGGTCTATTATTGCAAACCCTCCCTGTAACGAATAACAAAGAAAAATCTACTGAAGATTTTGAACATTTAGAAGCGCTTAGCAGCACCATTACTAATGACGAGCTACTAAATATAGATGCTATGACGTTATTAACGCGTTTATATCATGAAGATAACCCTGAAGTGTTTGAACCTCAGTCAATTAATTTTAAATGCACCTGTAGCCGCACAAAAACCATGACTGCATTAATCAATGTTGGTTTAGAACCATTATTAGAAGATATTCACGACAAAGGGCACGTGACCATTTCATGTCACTACTGTTTAACCGATTACACTTTTAATGAAGAAGAAGTTCGTGCCTTATTCTAGGCCGCTAAAAAGATAAATTGAAAAGCCGAGTTAATCTCGGTTTTTTATTCTCAAAAAATGATACCGGTGTCATTTTTAACAATAAAAAAATGACACCGGTATCATGAAAAAAACCACAGAAAAACCTACTAAAATAAGCATTTAAAGCCGATTTAACGGTCGTATATCCCCATTTGTTCTGTTACTATTTAGCTGACTTTTTAAGCTCATTGATTTATTGAGTTACCCGTTCAAACTCTCACATTTTAGGTATACACATGACTTCAAGCGCTACTCGTTTTGTTGATTTAACAGTTGCAGAATTAATTGAACACGCCATCGCCAAAGGTGAAGGTACTTTAGCAGCAAATGGTGCATTTGTTGCACAAACTGGTCACCGTACTGGTCGTTCACCGCGCGATCGTTTTATTGTGCAAGAGCCAAGCACACAAAATGAAATTCAATGGGGTAAAGTAAATCAACCTTTTGATGCAGGTAAATTTGATGCGTTATGGAGCAAAGTAGAAGCTCATGTGCAAAAAAATGACCACTTCGTCTCTCACTTAGAAGTCGGTGCTGATCCTGAGCACTATTTACCAATCGTTGTTACAACTGAAACAGCATGGCACCATGTGTTTGCTAATAACATGTTTATTAAGCCTGCAACATACAACGTTTCAAACTTACCACAATGGCAAGTTATGAACGTGCCTTCATTTGTATGTGATCCAGAGCGCGATGGTACAAACAGCGATGGTGTGGTCGTCATTAATTTTGCTGAGCGTAAAGTGCTACTTGCGGGTATGCGTTATGCAGGCGAAATGAAAAAATCAATGTTCTCTGTGCAAAATTTCCTTCTTCCAGCTAAAGGTGTATTACCAATGCACTGCTCTGCTAATGTGGGCGAAGCTGGCGATACTGCTTTATTCTTCGGTTTATCAGGCACAGGTAAAACAACGCTTTCTGCCGATCCAACTCGTTTCTTAATTGGTGATGACGAGCACGGCTGGGCACCTGGCAGTGTATTCAACATAGAAGGCGGTTGTTATGCCAAATGTATCGACTTATCACAAAAGAATGAGCCTGTGATTTGGGATGCAATCCGTTTTGGTACAATTTTAGAAAACGTTGTTTTAGACGAAAACCGCACACCTGATTACCACGATACTTCTTTAACGCAAAATTCACGTGCTGCCTACCCACTTGAGCACGTTGAAAAACGTAAAGTTGAAAACCGCGCGGGCGAGCCTCGTTCAGTGGTATTTTTAACGTGTGACGTAAGTGGCGTATTACCACCGGTTTCAATTTTGACTGAAGAAGCGGCAGCATTCCATTTCTTAAGTGGTTACACTGCAAAAGTAGGTTCAACAGAAATCGGTTCAACTTCTGACATCGAATCAACATTCTCAACCTGTTTTGGTGCTCCATTCTTCCCACGTCCAGCAGGTGTATATGCTGAGCTTCTAATGAAGCGTGTACGTGAGTTTGGTGCAAAAGTATATTTAGTAAATACAGGTTGGACAGGCGGCCCATACGGCACAGGTAAGCGTTTTGATATTCCAACAACACGCGCTATCGTTGAAGCGATTGTATCTGGCAGCTTAACCGATGTTGAGACGCAACATATCGACATCTTAAACTTAAATGTACCCGTTGCTGTTGAAGGCGTTGATAGCCAGTTATTAAACCCTGTAAATACTTGGGCTGATAAAGCAAAATACGCTGAATTTGCACAAAAATTAGCAAATGAATTTACAGCTAACTTTGCACAATACGATGTATCTGATGCAATCAAACACGCGGGTCCAAAAGCGCAGTAATCTACGTTTAAAACCCGATAAAAAACCCGCTTTTAGCGGGTTTTTTTGTTACTCTGATTTCACATTTAAAGTCGCTTCAGGCTAATGTTTTAATAAAAAGCTCACCTTAGCTTCTAGACCACCTTCAGAGCGATTCTTTAATTCAACTTTGCCATTATGCATATCTATTATCCGTTTGATGATTGCAAGCCCTAAGCCACTGCCTTCACTTCCACGCGCTAAATCACCTTGTGTGAATGGCTGAAATAGGCGCTCTAATTGATTTTCGGGGATACCAGGGCCATGATCGAGCACGGAGATATAAGCATACTTTTTAGCTTTATCAATGCCAGTAACAACATGGATATCACCATCAGAATAACGCAGGGCATTTTCAATCATATTAGTTACAACTCGCTTAATTGCTACATGACTCAAGGGTACATTAGGGATCCCTTCATTAAAATCCGTGGTAATAATGCGCAGATGCTGAAGTTCAGCACTCACCACTTCAGCGACCAACGAATTCAAATCTTCAGGTTCTAAATCAGCCACTTTATGATGCCTTAAGTACTCGATGAATTGATCAATAATCGCATTCATATCCTCAATATCAGCGATAATACCTTCTCGAAAATAGTCATCTGTTTCCGACATCATTTCGGTTGCTAAACGGATGCGCGTTAATGGCGTACGCAAATCATGTGATACTCCCGCCATTAATAAGCGCCTATCTTCTTCAAGGGCAGCAATACTACGTGACATTTGATTAAACGCTTTTGTTACTTCAATGACCTCGGTCGAGCCTTGCTCTTTGACATGAGATGAAAAATCCCCTGCCGCGACCTTCATTGCCGCTTGCTGTAATTCTTTAAGCGGCCGATTAAGGTGTGTGGCAAAAAGCCATCCCCCCAAGACACTCAATACGCCAATACAAGCTAAATAAAAAGACAAAAACTCTAAATTCGTTTCCTTAAATCCCATCAAAGGTACTCGAACCCAATGCCCTGGCATTTGCGGTGGCTCAACCCAATAAACTAAGGTATCGGATTGACTGATCCTCACCCTCGCTTTTCCGCCTAATTGCTCTGACATAATACGCGACAACATCGGGTATTCTGACGCCATATCTAAACCCCGTTTTTGAGCCAGTTTTTCACTCATTAGCTCAACACCTGTTGCATCAAAGAATTTATCAGAAATCTCAGCACTCATTTTTATGCCATCGTTATAACCAATAAATACCGTTTTAACTTGTTTCGCGAGCATCAGGTTAACTTGTTCGATTGTTGGCTTTACGACATAAAACGTCACCGAGATGTAAGAAACGATTTGATTGATCAACAAGAGTGCACCAACTAAAAATACCGTCTGACCAAACGCACTTCGAGGGAAAATTCTCATGAAATATAAATTCTCAATAAGTAAAAAAGAAAAAAGGTGAACCTAAGTTCACCTTATTCTAAGCCTTTGTTAAGTTTATTTGTCACCATCAGGCACAAATACATAACCTAAACCCCAGACAGTTTGAATATAACGAGGGGTAGCAGGGTCAACTTCAACCATTCTACGCAAACGTGATACTTGCACATCAATACTGCGCTCGAGTGCGCTGTAATCTCGACCACGCGCTAAGTTCATCAATTTATCACGACTCAACGGCTCTCTTGGGTGTGTTACCAAAGCTTTGAGTACTGCAAATTCACCACTGGTTAACGAAATAACCTCGTCACCTTTGGCCATTTCTCGCGTAGCTAAGTTTAACGTAAACTGCCCAAACGTAATTTGATTCTCTTCAGCAGTGGGCGCGCCAGGCACATCTTTAGAACGACGGCGTAAAATCGCCTTTATGCGAGCCAATAACTCTCTTGGATTAAATGGCTTTGGAATATAATCATCGGCACCTAGCTCTAAGCCTATAATCCTATCCACTTCATCCCCTTTCGCTGTCAGCATAACAATGGGAATGTCATTTTCTTTTTGTCTGAGGCGGCGACAAATAGACAGCCCATCCTCACCTGGCAACATCAAATCGAGTACCAATAAATGAAAATTTTCGCGCTCTAATAATCGATCCATTTGTTCAGAATTAGCAGCAGAACGCACAATGTAGCCTTGCTCAACTAAATAGCGCTCTAATAAACTGCGCAAACGCATATCATCGTCTACAACTAAAATTTTAGTGGTTTCATGTCCGATAGTCATAAGTGATATTATTCTTTATTCAATTAGTTACTTTTAATATAAAAGAAAATAGTTAAATTACGAAATGCTTTTATACACAAGTTTGTTACACAACGTTTCAACCAATAACGGGTACAAAATAAAAAGAACATTAAACAAAAAATCATGGTTTAGGTTGAAGTATGCGGCAAATAGCCCAATAACACCTGCTATTGCTTAACCTCATAACCCTTAATTTACGAAGAAAAATATGAAAACGATGCTCATAACGTTTGAAGGTTATAACAAACTCAAGCAAGAACATGATTACCTTTGGAAAGAACAGCGTCCTGAGGTAACTAAAATAGTCACTTGGGCTGCAAGCTTAGGCGATCGCTCAGAGAATGCTGATTACACTTTTAATAAGCGTTTATTGCGTCAAATTGATCGTCGCGTCAGGTATCTACGCAAAATAATGCCAGATCTAAAAATTGTGTATTACTCTCCTGAACAAGAAGGCAAAGTCTTTTTTGGTGCTTGGGTTGAAATCGAAAATGATGATGGCGATATCAAAAACTTACGTATTGTTGGCCCTGAAGAAATTTATGGTGATAGCAAAAATTATATTTCTGTTGATTCGCCTATGGCACGCGCGCTCATCAAAAAAGAAGTCGATGATGAAGTCATTGTAAAAACCCCTGAAGGTGAAAAAATTTGGTATATCAATAAGATTGTTTATCAAAAAAACAATTAAATACTGATACGATAAAAAGTGCGTCGATATTCCATACACTATTAAAACGATAGAAAAACCACCGTCCATTTATAGCGAGCAAACTAGCTTAGATCCTCGCTAACAGGTGATTTAATTGGACATCTGCTAATACAATAGCGACAATCGACCCATAAGTAATAATCCATTGGCTGTAATTGAGCGCCAATGGATTAAATAACTCGCGAAAACTGACAAAGGTTTATTAATGACCAATATCTCACAGCAATTAGCTCTCGAAATTAACGCATCTTCGCAGCAAGTGCTTGCTGCTACAAAATTACTCGACGAAGGCGCAACAGTGCCCTTTATTGCTCGTTACCGTAAAGAGGTGACTGGCGGCTTAGACGATACACAATTACGCCTACTTGAACAGCGCCTTGGTTACTTAAGAGAATTAAATGAGCGCCGCGAATTTATTCTCACTACCATCAAAGATCAAGGTAAGTTAACAGATTCTCTTTCTCTAGATATTACAAATGCAGCGAGTAAAACAGAGCTAGAAGATCTTTATTTACCGTATAAACCAAAACGCCGTACTAAAGGGCAAATAGCAATCGAGGCAGGTTTAGAGCCTTTAGCAAATGCGTTATTAGTCAATACACACTTAGTTCCAGAAGTTGAAGCCGCTAAATACGTCAATATCGAAGCTAAAATTACTGATGAAAAATCAGCACTTGAAGGTGCCAAATTTATTTTAATGGAACGTTTTGCAGAAGACGCAAAACTATTAGCGACCCTTCGCCAGCACTTGCAACAAAATGGTTTTATTGAAAGCAAATTAATTGCCGGAAAAGAAAAAGAAGCAGCTAAATATCAAGATTATTTTGATCATACTGAGCTACTAAGCAAAGTACCGTCGCATCGAGCATTAGCTATGTTACGAGCGCGAAACGAAGGATTTATTCAGCTGAATATTAATCCAGACCCACAATCTGAAACCCCACACGATGTCTGTAGTGGCATGATTGCGAAGCATTTTAAACTAGATATTATCAATAATGCCAACAGTGCGTGGTTGCAAACCGTGGTGCAATGGACCTGGAAAGTAAAACTAGCTCTACATCTTGAAAATGAGTTTTTAGCCAGTATGCGTGAAAAAGCTGAAACTGCCGCAATTGATGTTTTCGCTAAAAACCTGAAAGACTTACTCATGGCAGCACCCGCTGGAGCTAAAACAACATTAGGTCTGGACCCTGGTTTACGCACTGGAGTAAAAGTCGCTTTAGTTGATAAAACAGGAAAATTACTTGCAACCAATACGATTTTCCCACATCAGCCACAAAATTTATGGGAAAAATCACTACGTACATTAAGCCAAATGTGTCGTGAGCATAAAGTTGAATTGATTGCGATTGGTAACGGTACCGCTTCAAGAGAAACTGACAAACTAGCCGGTGAACTAATTAAAGCTGAACCTGACTTAAAAATGAGTAAAATCGTGGTCAGTGAAGCAGGCGCATCCGTTTACTCAGCTTCTGAATTTGCCGCAAATGAGTTTCCAAATTTAGATGTATCAATCAGAGGTGCGGTTTCAATTGCTCGTCGTTTACAAGATCCTCTTGCAGAGCTCGTTAAAATTGAACCAAAATCAATTGGCGTTGGCCAATATCAACACGACGTATCGCAAAGTCAATTAGGCCAAAGCTTAGTAGCTGTGGTTGAGGATTGTGTAAATGCTGTTGGTGTTGACGTCAACATGGCATCGGTGCCATTGCTTACTCGCGTATCAGGCTTAAACAAAACCCTCGCACAAAACATAGTAAAATATCGTGATGAGCACGGGATCTTTGCCAGCAGAATCGAACTTAAAAAAGTGGAGCGTTTAGGGCCAAAAGCTTTTGAACAAGCAGCTGGATTTTTAAGAATTAGCCAAGGTAAAGATCCGCTAGATCGTTCAGCCGTACACCCTGAAGCGTATGAAGTTGTGAAGCAAATGGCAAAACAAAGCGCCATTGAAATTACTGATTTAATTGGTAATAGTGAGCAATTAAAAGCTCTTAACCCCGCTGATTTTACAAGCGAGACTTTTGGTTTACCGACAGTCAAAGATATCATTAGCGAATTAGATAAACCTGGCCGAGATCCTCGCCCTGAATTTAAAACCGCCACCTTCAAAGAAGGCGTTGAAAAAGTATCTGATTTAAAACCAGGTATGATTTTAGAAGGTGTTGTCTCCAATGTGGCTAACTTTGGTGCCTTTGTTGATGTTGGTGTTCATCAAGATGGTTTAGTGCATATTTCAGCGATTACGAATAAGTTTATTTCAGATCCGCGCGAAGTGGTAAAAGCAGGCGACATCGTTAAAGTAAAAGTTGTAGAAGTGGACGCTGCGCGCAATCGAATTAGCTTCACAATGCGATTAAATGACGAGATTCAGCACACTCATTCAGAACAAGGCAACACAGCTAAACGCCATCAACCGAAACAAGTGGCGCAACATGCAAAAGCTAAAAAAGAGCCTGTGAACGCTGCATTTGGTAATGCATTTGCCGATGCGTTTGCAAAAGCGAAAGGTAAAAAGTAATTATTTAGCGAATAAAGTTCAACCCATAAAAAAACCGCAATCATTGCGGTTTTTTTATGTCAGTAACAAGCTAAACGTTTTGAACAAATTGCGCGGGTTGATAAGGCGCTGCAGCAGAAAAATAATGATTGGCAATGCGCTCTGCCCGCTGCTCAATTTCAGGAGATCGTTGTTTGGCAGCTTGCTCTAATGCACTTTTAAACTCAGCTTGCTTATCAGTTGAACCCACCTTAGTACTTTGCTCAGATTCAGTAGCTTGATCATCAGAGTTTACAGATTTATCCGTGGATGATGTTTCGTCCTCATCAGGATCTGCATTTTGCTGACGTAAAAGCTCTGCTGTTGCTTCAGTTAACTTTTGCGCAGCTTGTGCCGCTATGGCGCGATCTTGTGATGAAGGCTCTGCCGGTGCAAGTGCAGCAGCCTGCACTTGTTGCATTTTATCTATTGTTGCCTGCGGGTTATTTGGTACTTCAGATACATCAATAGGTACCTCTCCAGCAATTGCATAACGGTTACCATCAGGCCCTTTTTCATATTCGTAGCTGGGCGAACCCGCTAAACTCCCACCAACAGATGCATGAGCTTGCTCATGGGCTCTTACTTCTTGATCGCGAGATTTAAGCTGATTAAGTTGCTCAAGCTCAGCTTGCTCTAACTCTTCTTCAGTTGCCTGTTTGGCTAATTGATTATCAGAAAGCTCATCTTCTGAAGCCGAGTTCTCGTTACTTTCATTCTCTTGCCCTTCTTTGGCATTGATAGTTTCATCCTTTGTTGCTTCTGATTGCAACGCATCATGGTTATCAATAACAGACTGACCCGGGGTTTTGGCTTTCTCATTGTCAGATAATAAACGAGCTTCTGGCGATATTGCTGTGAGTTCTTTGGCTTGAGGAATAAGCTCTCGATTTTGGTTATCACGGCGCGCAACTTCTGTATGTACATTAGCTGTATTAAGATTTATGGTCGGATAACTCGTTACAATATTCACGTTACACTCTTACATCAATAAGTGTCCCTAACACCTCGTCCGCCGTTTGGATAGTACGGGTATTAGCTTGAGCGTTAAATTGCTCGACACGTAAATTAACTAAGGCTTCATCTACGCGCGTAGGAGCCTGAGTTGTTGCCGATTCAGGTGGTGTTGCCTGTAATTTTTGTTGCTCATTAGTTTGGCTTTCTGTCGTTGCACGATTAATTTCAAGAGCCGCTTTTTCAACGCCTTTGCTTGCTTGATTAAAACCTTGAACTCCAGCGCTTAATGCTGAGTTAACATTCATTTTTAACCCTCCCATGAACTTGCAATTACTTTATATTATCGTTCAAAAAAGAAACAAAATAAAGCTATTCACGCAATAATAGTTAACCCCATAAAAACGTTTAACAATTTAGAGTAACGTTTTTAAAGCACTTACAAACTCCACTTTGTGAGAAATAAAAGGTGCGTGAGAGGCCTTGTCTATCACCACCGTTTCAAATTGAGGGTTTAGCATCTGCATTTGTAACTCAGCCTTCACAGGCACCAGCGCATCTAATCGACCAAATATACCAGTAACCGGCTGTTTCAGTGACGCAAAATCAGCTCTCAAATCATCATTCAACAACATTGATAGACCTTGTTTTAATGCAATTTCATGTGCTGGATGACTAAGTGACAATGCTATTTTTAGCGCTTTAATGTCATCTTTTGCAGAGTCACTTCCAAGGGCTTGAATACTTAAAAATCGCTCAACCGTACGAATTGGGTTTTGTTGCAACTGTTCAGTGAAATTTTCTAACACTTTAACTTTAATTCCAGGCCAATCTTGCTGTTCACTAAATAAAGGCGTGGATGCCACCAATACAATTTTAGCCACTTTTTCAGGCCAATGTTTTGCGATGTAAATAGCGATTAAACCACCTAAAGACCAACCGACTAATACCGTGTTTGCCGTTAATTTTTCGGCTATTTCAGCAGCAACATTTTCTAGCGAATACGGTGATGGTAGTTGCTGGTTCTCCCCAAAACCAGCAAGATCAAACGCTTCAAAGCTATAATCTTTAATCTCTTGATTCAGTTGAGGTAAAACCTGCTGCCAAACATTACTATTCATTCCCCAGCCATGTAGCAGCACACATTTTTTTTGCATTTTTACTTCACCTTTACCATGATTGAAAAGCTCAAATATATCATTTTTAACTTGGTTTATCTTAACGCAGCGAGCAAGCGCAAGGAAAGTGAAGATGTGGCAACCGCTGATTAACTGGTTATTTCCCAGTCGGTGCTTAATGTGCCAAGAGCGTATTTCTCAAAACAGTGCTCAACTATGTTCATTGTGTATTGCTGACCTACCCTTTATTGAAATCTCATCAATCAGCCCGAACTTACTCTATCGCCCTGATATTGCAAGGCTATTTCCAGTGACCCATTTTGATGATTTGTGGGCATTAGCTTGGTATGAAGCCCCTTTTAAACACTGGCTTACCAACCTTAAATTTCATAATAAAATTTATTTAAGTACCGCACTTGAACAGCTTCTTTGGCAACGCTTTGCCGCTTTCACTCTACATCCTGAGTTTATTTGGCCTGATGTCATCATTATTTTACCATTGCATAGCAAGCGCTTTAAGTTACGAGGCTTTAACCAAGTGAGCCAAACATGGCACCGTTTTTTGGTTCAAGACAAAATAAGAGAAGATTTATTGGTGCGACAAAAACCCACCCAACCCCAAAGTAAACTAACCGCAGCAAGCAGAAAACAAAACGTGGCAACCGCATTTAGCTGTACCCAAGAAGTCAAAGGCTTACATATTGCGTTAATTGATGATGTGATCACGACAGGTGCAACAGCAAACGCCGCGGCACTTTGTTTAAAACAAGCTGGGGCAAAACACATCAGCCTTTGGGTGACGTGCATTACTCCCCTTAATTCGTAAATTACTCTGCGCTAGCGCTAAAAGCGTGAGAAAAAAACAATGCGTTACTTAATAATCGGCTGGTTCCGTACCAATACCCTCTAAAAACAGGATTATCCGTCATTGCTATCACCCTGCCTTGACCATAATTATGAGCAACAAATGCTAGCCCACCAGCAATTTGGCTAACATTGCGTTCATCCGCAAAACCTGCAAGTAATGGATCTGATTGATATTGTGCAATATTTACAAATGGCATCTTGATTGGTTCAAGTAAAAATGTACTATTTTTAAACATGGCTAATGATGGGCGATGAAATGAAAAGCTCAAGGGATGCGATAAATCCAGCTGAGTATTAAATATTGCACCCGCTATGCGCTGCTGCCCAGCAAGTGCTTCTTTATCTTGATATTGCAAGCCTTCAGTACTAAAGTTTTCGGCCATTTCTTTACTCGAGGTATAGCGTGTATTTAATAATTGGTTATCCACTAAAAACTTAGAGCCACCTTTATGCCCCCAAATCACCCCACCTTCTTTGACCCAACGCCTTAGTGCTACTTTTACACTATCACTTACCTGCTTATATTGACCGTCAGCTAAAATAATATGGCTATAATCCGAAAAATTTATTCCGCCCAATTTAGTTAGATCAACTATGGTTGGCGCAAGCCCTACAAATCTATCAAGGTAATACCACACTTCACCCACTTCTGTTGAGCTTGTGCCTGCACCACCCAATAAAAGTACTTTTACAGGGTTTAACTTCGCTAGCTGTCTTGATCCCAAATCAATCCCCTTAGGCGTTAATCCTGATTCAATTGCAAAAATATCAATCGCATAATTCGCACTCACCTGAACTAAACGAGCGAACCAATCTTCGCGCTGTTGAACACCGGCAGGAATCACAATTGCTCCTTTTGTAAATGCTCGCTCACCTTCATTTGTTAGCGCTGAAAAGTCAGAAAGGGCAACTCTCGCCTCAACACCTTGATTTAATAATTGATTAAGTAATTTTGGTGCTAAATAATCATGCCATTCAAATGCATAAGCATATTTGTCTGCCACTAAGATTGATGATGAAGAAGATTGCTCATGCCAAGGTTTAGAATCAAATTTTAATCCTCTTTTAGTATCAACTTGAATGAATTCTAAATTAAAAGCATGTGCTAGCGTCCATCCTGAGACATCATAAAATGTATTATCTGCAAAAGATTTTTGTTCACTAAAAATCGCTTTAATTAAACGATATTGTGGTTGGGCATAAGGAATGTAATAACTGTTATTGGCGTCAATGGTCTCATTTTGGGTTTTAAACTCTTTTGTAAGTGGGTATGCCAAAATTTGATGCTGCTTTAAAATGGCCAAAAATGCAGCCATCCTCGTTTTATCATGCTCTTCATGCACAATATAACCATTAAACTTATCGTTTTGAGCCTCGTTTATCGCGCTTTGATAAAAGCTTTTTTGGTAAGTAAGTAACTTATCTTTGTTCGCAATGGCGGCTTCAAAAGTAGATAACGAGGTAATAAGCTGATTTTTGATTGTTTGAGGAAACTCAAGCAAACCGTTTATTGTTGTTTGCTGGTGCCCACGGCTACTGGCCTGCTCAAATAAAATACCAACACCGCCATTAATATCAGGGTAAGTTGATCCTTTACCATAATAAAAATCATCGAAGCTTTCTTCTGTAAAATATAAGGATTTTTGTGCATCAAATGCCTTAGCATGAAACTGAGCTATTTCTTGCGTCAGCGTTACGTTTTCTTGCGGCGTTAAAGGATGCTTTCGGCTAGGAATACCTGGTTGAAAAAAGAATGTACCGTGCGATCCCATTTCATGAAAATCAGTTACCACATTGGGTTTCCACTGATGAAATTGTGCAATTCGCGCGCGCGATTCTGGGTGCTGCAGCAATAGCCAATCTCGATTTAAATCTGTCCAATAATGGTTGCTGCGACCACTTGGCCAATTTTCATCATGCTCTTTATGATTTGGATCAGGATTGAGTACTGTGCCTTTATGCATATTCGCCCATTGTGCAAAACGAGCTAACCCATCAGGATTGAGCGATGGGTCAAGTAAAATAACCGCATTGTTGAGTAGAGCGTCAATTGTTTCGCCTTGTGCTGCAGCTAAATAATAAGCCACCAATAACGCCGCATTACTCCCTGATGATTCATTGCCATGCACACTGTAACCCATCCACATCACAACAGGTGAGTCTGCCTTAGAACTTTCACCATTAATGCGCGCTAAATGTTGCTGCTGGATCGTATTGATTGATTTAAGCTTATTAGGCGCACTGATTGTTAACATCAACAATGGTCGCTGTTCGTGACTGTAACCTATGGTTTGAATACTGATGCGGTCACTTTTTTCAGCTAAGAGTGTCATATAATGTGTTATTTGATCAGGACGCACATGCCATTGACCCACCTGATACCCCAGCACACTTTCAGGTGTTGGGATGCTTGAGTCAAATTGAACCTCTGGATCAAAATAAAAATCTAACGGTTTTGCTACACTCACATTGGTTAAACAACAGACGCTAACCACCAGCCAAAATAAGAAACGCATAAAAAACCAAAAATAATAAATAGATAACTAAAAATTAACACCCCTGATTTTTATTACCAACTTTTTTCGGTGAGTACTAGCGAGAATAAGACGAGCGGAGTATGATACCCGAGTATTTTAGTCAACTATACCGTCACTTATGATTACTATTTCTGAAACAGCACAAAGTCATTTTGCAAAACTCCTAGCCGATCAGGCTCAAGGGACTAACATCCGTGTTTTCGTTGTAAATCCAGGCACTTCAAAAGCAGAGTGTGGTGTATCGTATTGCCCACCTGATGCCGTTGAAGAAACTGATATCCATCTTGAATTTACTGGTTTTAATGCTGTAGTAGATGCCGAAAGCGCCCCTTTTTTAACAGAAGCAGAAATTGATTTTGTAACTGATAAAATGGGCTCTCAGCTCACTTTAAAAGCACCCAATGCCAAAGCTAAAAAGCTATCGGATGGTGCCTCTTTAGCTGAACGTGTACAGCACATGATTGATACCGAAGTAAATCCGCAACTTGCAAATCATGGCGGCCAAGTTAGCTTGGTTGAAATTACCAAAGATGGTATTGCCGTATTGCAATTTGGTGGTGGCTGTAATGGCTGCTCGATGATTGATGTCACTTTGAAAGACGGCATTGAAAAAGAAATGATTGCCAAGTTTGATGAAATCACTGGCGTACGTGATATCACTGACCACGACCACGGTGAGCATTCATACTACTAAGCGCCTAACTTGAATTTCAAACAGATAATCTATCGCTTGGGCAGTACGCCCAAGCTTAGTTTAAATCGCTTTTTAATCGGTTTAGCGTTGTTTGCTGTTTCTGCTGCACTTATTATTTCAGGCTACTTTTATCATCATCTACTACAAATTCCTGGTTTACTGATCTTACCGCTGGCACTTTTTTTTGCTATTTATGGCTACCTTGGGCTGTTTGCTAATCGCTTTGCTCAAGTCATTTCAATTAATGACCCCGATAAAATCGACGCCAATAAATCACAGCAAGACTAGCTCCGCGTAACAACATAAAACAACTCATAGCAGCCCAAAGTGCATGATTTCCCATTGGTTTTAAAATCAAAAACACCGCAAAAAATCCAACAACGGCCGAAAATATCATGCTATTTCGCATTGCTTGGGTATTCATCAATCCAATAAAAACACCATCAAAAATAAAACTTGCTACCGCTAAAACAGGCAAAAAATAAAGCCAAACTAAATATTCATAAGCAATATTGCGCACGGTATCTATATCAGTTAGCAGTTGTATGACCTGCTCCCCAAACACAAAAAATATTACGCAGTATATGAGAGAAAAAAAACCTCCCCACACCAAGCTTAAGCCAACCCAAACATGTTGTAATCCAATGGTATTTGCACCTTTAGCCTGCCCTACCTTCGCCTCTGTAGCATACGCAATACCATCAATTGCAAAACTGACAAGCAACAAAAAATTAAGCAATACTGCATTGGCTGCAAGCACTGTATCGCCTAAAATCCCGCCGTAGTAAGTCATAAAGGTAAAGCAAAGCTGTAAAAATAGTGAACGAATAAAAATATCACTGTTAGCTCTCATCAAAGGTTTAAAACCCACGATTTTTTTTCTTAAAAGCAAGCGCAAAGAATATCCATGCTGTTTAGCTATTTTTGCAACCCAGTAACAACCAAATATAAAAGCGAGGTATTCTGCAATACAAGATGCCCAAGCAACCCCTTCAACTTGCCAGTCTAAATAAACGACCAGTAACAAATCGAGTAAAATATTCAGTGCATTGGTAACCAACACTAAATAAAATGGCCCTCGAGCATTGCCCATTCCGAGCATATAGCCAAGCAATACTAAATTCATCAGTGCAGCAGGTGCACTGTATAACCGAATCGATACATAAGCTTGTGCATGAGCTAGTGCCTGCTCACTACCTGAAAAATACTTTCCAACTAACCAGCCAATAACAGGGCTCAAAACAAGCAAAGCGAGGCCTAGCAGTAAAGCTAAAACCAACCCTTGCTTTAAAAACTTCATTTGTTTGGCTTGATCATCAGCGCCATAAGCTGCAGCAACTAAACCTGTGGTCGACATTCTTAAAAAACTTGCTAGCCAATAAATTAAACTAATCAACATTGACCCAATAGCGACTCCAGCCAAATAAACGCTGTCTGATAAATGCCCGATTACAGCAGTATCGACTAATCCTAACAGTGGGGTGCTAATGTTTGATAAGATCATTGGCAATGCAATTATTAATAGGCTTTTATGATGCTGCCAACTTACTTTAAACATTTTTTTCATGTAATAATTATGACCTTTCTCGGTTTGGTTACTTCAGCCCAAGCGGCGGTGATTTTACAATATCATCACGTGAGTGACACCTTACCAAAAGTAACAAGCTTAAGTGCAAAAGAGTTTGAATCGCACTTGCAGTATTTAATCAGCAATAACTTTCATATTATCCCACTACCTGAACTTATTGATGCATTAAAAAAACAGACTGCACTGCCACCAAAAACAATCGCTATTACCTTCGATGATGGTTATAACAACAACTACACCGATGCCGCACCTTTACTTGAAAAATATAAGCTACCCTACACTATTTTTGTGAATCCCAAGTTAATTGACCAAGCCGCGAGCTATGTAATGACTTGGTCACAATTAAAAGAGCTCAGTAACAAGGGGGCGACGATTGCCAACCACAGTGCAGATCACGCTTATTTGCATAAGCGACTAGAAAACGAAGATAAATCTCAATGGCTGTCACGTATTCGTGAAGATATAGTCACATCAGAGCAACGTATTAAAGAAGAAATTGGCCATAACTATCGCTATTTGGCTTACCCTTATGGGGAATTTAATTCTGACTTACAAAAACTTGTGCACGAACTAGGTTTTGTAGGAATTGGTCAACACTCTGGAGCGGTTGGATTAAGCAACGATTTAACTCGACTACCCCGTTTTCCAGCATCAGGAACATATAGCAATCTAGAAACACTCAAAACAAAACTTACAACACTGGCGTTTGAATTTAAAATTGAGCCTGAAGTGGATTCAGTAACCACACAAAATCCACCAAGTATAATACTGAACTTTAGTGAGCTAGATTTCAAAAAAGAAGCATTTCAGTGCTTTATTTCATCAAGTAATCAAGCTATTTTGACTTGGCGCTCTGCCACGCAAGTTCGTATCGATGCTACAAATCCGTTAAAACTAGGTCGAACTCGATTTAACTGTACAGCACCATCAATAAGCAAACGTGGCCAATTTTACTGGTTCTCTCAACCTTGGGTCATTGTGGAATAAAAGGCTAGCGCTTGATTACCGACCGCATTAGTACATCAGCCACTTGCTCCAGAGGAACGGCCTTATCGGCAGCGCCTAACTCCATAGCAGCACGTGGCATCCCCCATACAACAGAAGTTTTTTCATCTTGGGCAAACGTTTTTGCGCCAGCTTGCTTTAAGTTTAATAACCCTTTTGCGCCATCAGCCCCCATTCCCGTTAACACAACAGCAGTTGTGCGAGCTCCAGCAATATCAACAATAGAATCAAAAAGCGCATCAACCGCCGGTCGGTGGCGATTTATTGGCGGACCCTGATCTAAACGGCAAACCAGCCGCGTGCCTACTTTTTCGAGTTTTAAATGGTAATCACCTGGGGCAATATAAACGCAACCCACTTGGAGTACATCTCCGTCTGCCGCTTCTTTTACGTTCATTTTCGACACTCTATCCATCCGTTCTGCAAATGAAGTACTAAAAACAGGTGGAATATGCTGCGTAATAACAACGGGTGGAAAATGTGCCGGCAAGCGAATTAGCACCTCTTTAATCGCTTCTGTACCACCCGTTGATGCACCAATAGCAACCAAAGCGCTAGGATTAAAAACAAGAGCCTCAGGAGAGTTTACTTTATTTGCATGGTTTGCTGCTTGAGGTGGGTGATACGCCCTGATTTTTGCTTGGGCTGCTGCGCGTATTTTATCATGCAAAATCTCAGCGTATGCATGCAGTTCTCGAGTAACATTTTTAGTTGGCTTGGCAACAAAATCAACCGCGCCTAATTCAAGCGCCTCAAGTGTGGTAGGGGCACCCTCTTGTGTCAGAGTAGAGACCATTACCACAGGCATTGGACGCAATCTCATTAAATTCTTTAAAAAACTAATGCCGTCCATTTTAGGCATTTCAACATCTAATGTTATCACATCAGGATTAAGCGCTTTGATTAATTCCCTTGCATGCAGCGGATCTTCAGCTGCCCCAACAACTTTAATATCGCCAGCTTGCTGCAAAATCTCGGTTAGCAATGCGCGAATGAGTGGAGAATCGTCAACTATTAATACTTTAATCATACATCCCCCTAAAAAAGCTCAATATCCGTATGTGAATCTTGTTGCTCAATTTCTGTTAGATAGCGATACTCACGCTCTTTAATCGTATCATTGTGCATGCTTCTTAATTTTTTAACATGGGCTTTGCCTGTGGTTGGATTAAACAATACCTTTCTTGGCCACGGCCCACCTACATCGTGAGATTCAATAACAAGCCCTTCTTGCTTCAAATATTGGGATGCAAAGCGGATATTACCCTCACCAACATCTGTCATAGAGCTAATAATTTTTCCACCACCAAATAATTTAACTCTTAAGTTTTGCTTTGACCCACCATTTTTAAGAACTTCATTAATCAAAAATTCCATTGCCCAATTACCATATCGACAACTCAGTGCATCGGTAAAATCATCTGCATGGCCAGCTTTAATTGGCAACATAAAATGATTCATACCACCTATTCCCATTTTTGAATCATAAATACACGCTGAAATACACGACCCAAGCACGGTTGATATAGATTCATTTTGTTTAGTGACATAAAACTCACCAGGCAATATCTTAGCAACCACTATTTCTCGCTGGCGATCCCAATACCGTTTTACATTCTCAAATCCAGAAAAGACCGGCTTAAAATTATGCTCCACACTACAATTTCCTATACATAGTTTTACCTAAACTCTTAAAGTTTTTTTGATCTTTTCCCATACTTTCTGAGTGACCCAAAAACAAAAATCCTTGTTCTGATAAAATATTAGCGTATCGACAAAACAGCTCTTCTTTGGTTGGTTTATCAAAATAAATGACAACATTTCGACAAAAAATCACATCAAACGACCCTTTCATAGGCCAGTCTTGTAACAAATTTAATCGTTTGAAATGAATAAACTTTTGCAGCTCAGGTTTAACTTTGTATAAAAGCCCATCTTTGTCTCGTAAAAACCAACGCTTCAAATGCTCTTTATCTAAACCGTTTACAGATGATGCGCTATATTCACCACACATTCCTTTTTCTAATACATTAGAATCAAGATCTGTTGCTAGAATTTTCACATCCCAACCAGCAGGAAACGCACCTGCAACTGTCATAGCGATTGAATAAGGCTCTTCGCCTGTCGAACAACCAGCTGACCAAATACGAACTTTACGCGATTGCTTATTAGCGTTAAGCAAAAATGGAATTACGGTACTTTGAAGAAATTCAAAATGATGATTTTCTCTAAAAAAAGAAGTGAGATTTGTGGTGATAGAGTTTATAAAATGGCTAAATTCATCGTCTTTATTTTCATCAAGGTAAACTAAATAATCTGCAAAAGATTCAAAGTTTAGTTTTCTTACTCTGCGGACTAATCTTGAATACACCATTTCACGCTTATGATCACCAAGCACAATACCGCAAGCCTTGTATACCATTTCAACGATGAGCTTAAATTCGCCATCAGTCATTAGAAACTCTTTAGCCACTTTAGCTCCTTATTCGGTGTAATCATGACGATTTGAACATATCAAATCGTCATGTGATTAGATTAAAACTCTTCCCATTCTTCAGATGAGTCAACAAAGTTATCTCCCGAAGGGGGACTACTCAGCCTCGCTGAACGACTAGTAACAGCTGGGCGTTTTTTCTCTTTGGCACTCGCTACTTGGTTGCGTGGTGCAGGAGCCATTAACGCACTAGACTCAACATTGATATTAAAGAAGCTTAGTAATTGCCGCATACTATTGGCTTGCTCTGACATTGACTCACTTGCTGCCGAAGCTTGCTCAACGAGTGCAGCATTTTGCTGTGTCATTTCATCCATCTGTGTGATTGCTTTATTAACCTCCTCGATACCAGAACTTTGCTCCTCAGAAGCAGTAGAAATATCAGCAATCATTTCAGTTACCTTTTGCACAGCAGCAACAATTTCTTGCAGCGTGCTTCCTGATTCATTAACAAGCACAGTACCATCTTCAACTTTGCTAACACTGTCTCTAATTAACTCTTTAATTTCTTTAGCAGCTGCAGCTGAACGCTGTGCTAAATTTCTCACCTCTCCGGCTACAACGGCAAAACCACGCCCTTGTTCGCCAGCCCTTGCAGCCTCAACAGCAGCATTCAGTGCTAATAGGTTTGTTTGGAACGCAATTTCATCAATAACACCGATGATATCGGAGATTTTTTTACTTGAATCATTAATCTCAGCCATGCTCGACACCGCACGCTCAACAACCGCGCCGCCTTGAAGCGCTTTATCTCGAGTGTCTGCAGCAAGTTCATTGGCGACTTTAGCATTGTCGGCATTTTGCCTTACCGTACTGGTCATCTCCTCCATACTAGAAGCAGTTTCTTCTAGTGAAGAGGCCTGCTCTTCTGTTCGCTGGCTTAAATCAGCATTACCTTGTGATATTTCTTCAGCACCACTGGCAACAAGATTTGACGAGGAATTAATTTTATCGATTACTTCAGTTAATTTGTCGGCGGTTGTATTTGCATCTCGTTTTAATTTATCAAATGCACCCTGATAATCTTTTTCGATACGTTGTGTAAGATCACCGTGGGCCATTGCATCAAGCATTTTTGCAGTTTCAGAAACGGCATCATCTACAATTTCAACTAATGTATTAAGCCCTTTAGTTAAATTAAGGAAAAAGCCATCCTTACCTGTTTCGGTAATCCGAGCATCTAACTCACCACGACCCGCTGCACCAATTAAATCGGCTATTTCTTGTTCAATCACGACCTCCGCAGTTCGATCAACCCATTCTACTACAGTCCCAATCCGCACATTCTCATCTGAACGTATTGGATTAGCTATTAGTCCAAAGGTACGTCCTCCAACTTCGATTTCTGTTTTATAGGTCGTTTTTAATTTATCTAACATCCCCTGCTGGTGAGACGGGTTTTTATGGAATTGATCAATATTTGCATTTAAGAGCTTTTGACTATCGAAGTTAGGTAAATCTTTTTTGAGATCACTCTCCGCATTTTGCATCATATTCAAGACTGCTTTATTCATGTAAACAATTGTATTTGTCGCATCTGCAATCATAGTATTAGTCGCGACAGTATCAAGCGCTTGCCTTACTCTTAAGTTTTCTTCCGCAATAGCCTTTGCTTGTTGCTCCTGAAATAACCGCTCTGTTTTATCTTCCCACTCAACAACCGTACCTAAACGATCACCATTTTCAGCAAATACAGGAGTCGCGGTTAAGCCAAAAGTGAAACCTGCTAGCTCTAAATTGGTGGTATAAGTTGTAGTTAAGCGAGCCAGCATAGACCGTTGATGGGATGGGTTTTTATGAAAGTCATCAACACATGTGCCTATCAATTTATCAACATTAAAACTTGGTAATGCGGTACGTAATTTTTGCTCATTACCTTTTAACATCTCAACAACTGCATCATTTGTATAAACAATATTTAGATCTGCATCAGCCATCATTACATTTGCTTTACACACTTTTAAGGCACTGGCGATACGTGCATTCTTAGCAGCTTCTAAATCTGCTTGAACTTCGGCTTTTAAGCGTTCAGTTTTATCGTCCCACTCAACAACTGTACCCAGGCGTTCACCAGTGTCTGAAAATACAGGTGTTGCAATCAAACCAAAAGTGAAACCAGCTACTTTGATATCTGTGCGGTAAACAGAAGTAAGAGATTTAAGTAAACCACGTTGATGTGCAGGATTTTGATGGAAGTCATCAATACACGTGCCAATCACTTTGTCGATGTCAAATGATGGAATGACGGTGCGAAGCTGATTCTGATTACCTCGCAGCATTTTCTCAACTGCTTTATTGATATAAACAATATTTAAATCATTATCTGCCATCATGACATTCGCTTGGCACACATCAAGAGCTCTTGACACTCGAGCACTTTTCGCAAGAAGCTCTTGTTCTCTTTTTTGTGCGGCCACTTCAGCTGTTAAATCCTGCCATTCAACAACGGTACCTAATCGTTTTCCTGAGTCAGAAAAAAGAGGTGTTGCGATTAAACTAAAGGTAAGGCCTGCAAGTTCAAGCTTAGTTTTGTATGGTTGCTGTAACGATTGAAGTAATGTTCTTTGATGGCTTGGAGACTTATGAAATTGGTCGACACAGGTTCCAACTAAAGTGGCAACATTTAAACTAGGAACCACCGAATGCAACTTGGATTCGTTGTTTTTTAACATTTGAACAACAGAGGCATTTACGTAAGTGATCTTACAATCCTCATCAGCAAGCATGACGTTGGCTTGGCATACGTCGAGGGCTTTTAAAAGACTTTCAGTTGAAGCACTTACATTTTCGCTATTCTTTTGTTTATCTGGTTTAGCTACTAGTTGACCATTAATCAATCTAAAAAAACCAGGGAATAAACTGTGATTTAAATCCTCAAAAGCGTCGGTGTCACCTTGCTTGAGAAAAAGAACAGCGCTTTCAACAACCTCAAGCTTTTTACTCATCAATTCAACAGCCTGATAAAGAAAAAACATTGAACCAGCTAAAGCGATAGAAAAAACGCTTATCGCTAACATTGAGGTTTTATCTATGCCTACACCTGCTAACTGTAAGCTAATAACAAACGACACCAAAATAATAACAGTTGCGACAAACAACTTATTTACGGCTTTTGCTTTTGTATTGACAGTCTCCATCATGCCCCCTTTATGGATTCGTAACCTAGAACTTAATTAGGTAACGCCTCTCTTTCTGAATCTTTTGATAAATTAAGTACACGCTCTAGCTTTAATAGAACAACCATTTTTTCCCCAACATTGACCAATCCATGCACAAACTCTGCATTATCGCTACGATTAATATCAGGGACATCTTTAGCTTGGTCTTCTGCAATACTATAAACATCTGAAACGGCATCAACGACTAAACCCATAATTTTGGTACCGTGTTTTAATTCAACTTTTACAACAATTACCACAGTTAAAGGTCCATAATCAGCCATTCTTAATCCAAATCGCAGCCTTAAATCAATGATGGGCACAATCGTGCCGCGTAAGTTAATGGCACCTTTTACATATTTTGGCGAATTCGGAATAGCTGTAATCTCCTCCCAACCTCTAATTTCTTGAACTGTCAGAATATCAACACCATACTCCTCATCATCCATTATAAAGGTCAGAAACTGTCTGATATTATTCGCTTCTTGCTTCGTATTCTCTGTTTCGAATAAATCATGTTCCATATTAATTAACTCCCATAGAGTCAATTGCAAGCTCTTGCTTACCGGCTTTCTTAAGCCCTGCCAATTTGATGAGTCCCGTGATATCAACAATTAAAGAGACCCGACCATCACCTAAAATAGTCGCTCCAGATACACCCTCAACTTTTTGGTAATTAGCTTCTAAACTTTTGATAACCACTTGTTGTTGAGCCAATAAGTCATCAACTAATAAACCTACTTTTTGATTATCACTTTCCACGACAACCAACAAACCTTTATCTAAATCCTCAATAGCACCAGTATGATTAAATATCTGATACAACCTCAAGATAGGGACATACTCATCTCGAAGCCTCAATACATCAACACCGCCACCCACACTATTGACTTTGGTCATATCAACTTGTAACGATTCAACAATAGAAATCAAAGGGATAATGTAGGTATGCTGACCAATCGTGACCAACTGCCCATCTAAAATAGCCAGAGTCAGAGGTAATCGAATTGTGAATGTTGAACCTACACCTAGCTCTGATGTAACTTCAATAGAGCCGTTCAATGCTAGAATGTTACGTCTGACCACATCCATTCCAACACCGCGCCCAGAGATATCGCTAACCGTATCTGCTGTCGAAAAACCTGGCATAAATATCAGCTCATTAATTTGATCATCAGTTAGCTCGTCAGTTTCGTTAATTAGGCCACTTTGTAACGCTTTACTTCTGATTTTTTGCGTATTGAGTCCATTCCCATCATCCATAATTTCAATAACAATATTACCACCTTGATGAAACGAATTTAGGGTCACTTTACCAATAGGATTTTTACCGGCTTTAATTCTAACATCAGGGGTTTCAAGTCCATGATCCAGCGAGTTTCTCACCAAATGAACCATAGGATCTGAAATTTTTTCCATTACGGTTTTATCTAGTTCGGTTTGTTCACCAAGTAATTTAAGCTCAACTTGCTTCCCCAGTTTTTGAGATGTATCTCGGACTAATCGAGGGAAACGGCTAAACACAAAGCTAATAGGCAACATTCGGATCCGCATGACACTTTCTTGTAAATCTCGCGTATTGTGAGCAAGTTGTGCCAATCCCTCTTGCAATGCCATAATTTTATTATCTGTGATATCACCTTCACCCAGCTGAGTCAGCATAGCTTGGGTTATAACTAACTCCCCAACCATATTGATTAACGAATCCACTTTATCAATACTCACCCGTATTGACGTTGATTCACCTCCTTTAGCTGCAGCTCCACCTTTTGCATTACTTGTGTCTTGTTCTGTTTTTGCTACGGATAATGGCGGCTCTTTTATCGCTGCTGATGCAACCTCAACTGATGTGTTATTTGTTGGTGTCGTACTTTCAGTCTCATCATCTAGCTCAAAGAGACCTCCGCACACTGTAATGGCTAATTCAGCATCATCTTCAACCCACTCAAACACCTCTTTAATTCTCTGTTCTGTTTCAGTGGTTTCCAGAAAAAAGACCCAAGATAAATAACAATCATCAGGTTGCATGTCATGAATATTTGGGATGTCATCAAGATTGGCAGTGACATCCAACATGCCTAATTCACTAAGCTCACTAATCATAAACAACGGTTCATTACCCGTTTTAAATAAATGATGTAGAGGCTTAAATGATATTTGCAAGGTATCTATAGATACTGGTGACGACTCCACTGAAGATTGAGGAGTTTCTTTTTTAACTTCAACTGATGTAGTACTACTTTTGTTATCTAATATCCGTTCAAATTCCTTTCGAAGAGAAATAGATTGTGTCAGATCGGGTTCTTGTTCTGCCTGTAAAGCCGACAGCAACATTCTTAAGCAGTCTACAGATTGAAGCAATAGATTCACATGTTCAGGCTCAAGAGCCCTTCTTCCATCTCTGATCTGGTCAAGTAACGTCTCTAATACATGAGTAAAATCTGCTACTGATGAAAAACCAAACGTACCGCTGCCCCCTTTAATTGAATGAGCAGCCCGAAAAATTGTATTTATAGTTTCTGAGTCAAGATCACCAGGTTGCAAGTTAAGCAACTCAGACTCCATTGTATCTAACCCTTCAAAGCTCTCTTCAAAGAAAACTTCAAAAAACTGGCTGAGATCGATACTCATAATCGCTCCTTGTTAACGAATTACTTTTTTTATTACCGCTAACAATTGCTCAGGATTAAAAGGTTTTACTATCCAACCTGTTGCACCGGCAGCTTTGCCTTCTGTTTTTTTATCGAGGCCAGATTCTGTAGTCAACATCAACATTGGTGTAAACTTATACTCAGGCAAGGCCCTTAATTCTCGAATTAAAGTAATACCATCCATAATTGGCATATTCACATCTGAAATTATTGCATCAAATGTAGCCTGCTTTGCAATTGCTAACGCTTCGCTACCATCTTTTGCTTCTGTAACATCAAAGCCAGCCTTTTTTAGTGTGAAGCCAACCATCTGACGCATTGACGCAGAATCATCGACTGCCAAGATTTTTTTCATATCGACCCCATTTAAATTTGTTCAAGTGATAGGAACTCTGAAACACCCAGAGTCTTAGCGGAGGACAGCAATGCTTTGCTATTACCATGCCATTGAATGTGATGATCTGTTGAATGCAAATGTTTTTGCAAAGCGCACAATAATTGAATAGAAGCTGTATCAGCTTGAGAAACTTTAGATACATCAATAACGATGTCACCGCCACTATTTAGCATTTCAATGAGTGATTGGTAAAGCGTACTAATGTTGTTAATTACTAGCTCTTCTGGCAAGTGATACATATAAACTCAATCCTTGTATATCATCTAGTTAAAAGCTTAGACGCTCATAATTGATTTGCCACAAAAATTAAATTTTTTTAATTAGTAAACTTCAATTTAGGATTTGATATCAATAATTTAGCGACTGCATTTATAAGTAATTCATGCTATCGCTAAGGAAAGATAAAACTTAGAAGTTAAGACTAGTCAATGTGGGCAATAATCTTAAAGTCTTTGATTAAGTGTTGGGTATTTATTGTAGGAACTGCATTAGACGTAAATTCAGGTTTAAAAATTGCCCTAAGCTTTCCAGCAGGGTCAATCAAGGCAACCGAAGCACTATGATCAACACTATAGTCGATTAATGATCCATCTGTCATTGCGTACATCAAACCGATGTTTCGCACAAACGGAAAAAGATTCACATGCTCTGCCGTTGCAGCGATAAACTCTGAATCGAAATACTGAGCGTATGCTTTTAACTTGTCACTAGTATCTCGATTAGGATCAACGGAAACAAACCAAACTTTAACAGGATACTCAGATACCAAGGAGCGTTTCACATGCTGTAATTTAGCCATTGTCATTGGACAAATATCAGGACAACTAATGTACCCTAAAAATAAAAAACTCCAATTACCTATCAATGCCTCATTTGTAATTTTTTGACCATTTTGGTCAATTAATTCAAATGACTTTATTTCTTTAGCCTTTTCATAAACTAATGCATGCTCAACTACAGGCTGCTTTTGACATCCAGTTAAAAATAGGACAACGAAGCTAAGCAAAGTAAAAAAAATCAATCGCATTAAAATAACCACTTATCAATGAATAACCCAATAAATAGTATCATTAATTGCCATATTGAATACTTAAAAAGATCCATCGCACTGTTAACTTTAGGCCGAAATTTCAACATGCTCGCTTTGTAAATAAACAGCCCGTTTAGCACGCAGACAACACCCAAATATAATTCTTGAGACATCCCGATTAAATATGGAATTAAACAGACAATCGCCAACAAGATTGAATACAGTAAGATGCACGTTTTACAAAAATTTATCCCATGAGTTACGGGTAACATTGGAATTTTTGCTCTGGCATAATCGTCGCGCCGATGAATTGCTAGAGCCCAAAAGTGCGGCGGTGTCCAAGTAAAAATAATCATCACTAGCAACCAAGGTTCTGCCGCCAATTGGCCTGTTTCAGAAACCCACCCAAGTAGTGGCGGCATCGCACCAGCTAACCCTCCAATAACAATATTTTGAGGTGTTGCACGTTTTAAAAATAACGTGTATACGACCGCATAACCTACCAAAGCAAATAAAGTTAAGATTGCTGTCAGTAAATTCGCGTACTCTAGCAATAAGACAAAACCTATAATTCCGATTAAAAATGCAAAGAACGCTGCTTTAACTTGTGTTACCCGCCCTTTTACAACCGGACGATGGCGGGTACGCGCCATTTGGCCATCTATTTCACGATCAACTAAATGATTGATTACAGCAGCGCTACTCGATAACAAACCAATACCTAACAAAGTAAAAAACTGTGCTAAGAAACTTCGAGGCACTAACAAATCAGGTGCTAAGGCCAACCCAACCCAAGCAGTTAAAACGAGCAACGCAACAACTTTAATTTTGCATAATTCTAAATAATCCTTAACCACTACCATAAATGGTATTTTGGCATTGAACAGCTTCGGTCTAGAAATAACTAAGGTCATTATTATTGTCCTTTTTAACTGTGCACTTTGATGTAATAAGCTAATCGAATAACACTTAATAAAAGAGCAGCAGCCATTAAGTTATGGGCAAGAGCAATGGATATTGGAAATTGTAATAACACCAGTACGACACCTAAAGAAAGCTGAGCAATCAAAACACATAACACGGTTAAAACGCATTGCTTGATTTTACTTGAATAACTATGGCTCCAAATACGATAAAGCGCCCATAAAATTGTAATAGATGTAATGACTGCCCAAAACCTATGTAGTAAATGAATAGACATACGAGCTTCATATGGGAGAACTCCATATTCATAATTACTTTCTGACAAAGGCAGCTGAAACACCTCCCACAGCGAGAATTGTTGCAGTGATTCTGACCCACATAATGGAAAGTCTGCACAATGAGAGGCGGCGTAATTAGCTGCCAACCACCCACCTAACGCGATCTGGACGAGTAAAACAGCTAACGACAATATTGCAGCAGAATAATGAGGCTTTGCACCTTCATCACCTCCTGGTATTGATTTGCTGCACAACCGAAGATAAAGTAACCCAGTTAAACTAAAAATAGCAAAACCACCAAGCAAATGCCCCATAACTATCAAAGGTTGCAATTGCATTGTCACCGTGAGCATGCCCAGAGCTGCCTGAAAAATAACTAAAATCACTAAAAACCAGGGTAAGCGTGTAGGAACGATATTATTTCGATTCAGTAATACAGCACCAATCGCAATGAATAAAATTAAGATCCCTAACGTGCCAGCAAAATAGCGATGGATCATTTCTTTCCACGCTTTAGCTGTTTCAAGTACCATACCAGGAAAGTTCTCAGTGATTATTTCAGCATGTACTTCATGATGTGGTACGGTCAAAAAACCATAACAACCAGGCCAATCTGGACAGCCAAGACCTGCATCACTCAAACGCGTATAAGCACCTAAACCAATAACCAAAATAGAGAACAAACAACTAATTAACACTAGATTTTTATATTTTTTTATCATGTTAACACTCCTAGACTTAGCTGCTTCTTGCATAATTGAGCAACTTTTTAATATCGCTTAACATTCCTTTAAAAACTGGCTTATTTAAACTTTCGTCAGCAGAATACGGGTAACTCAAAACAACCAACCCCATATGATCCACTAAATAGATTTCATCTGAACTTAGCCCATTTTGAGAAGATGCTTGCGCAGAAGGAGTAAAAACATCATTAGCCTTCTGACTCAGCACCATAACAGCAACATGTTCACTTTTTTTCCCAAGGGCCAACTGAATGTTTTTTACTGATTCTAATCGTTTTTGACAGGAATCATCATTGCAAGCACTTTGGCTCACAACCACCATTGTCCATAGATAGCCATTTGGATTTTTCCAATTCTGAAGATGTGTTTCATTACGGACTAATTGACCTTTATTCACTGTATTGTCAGGCAACCAGTTCAACTGTAAGACAATGGCCGCAACTAAAAATGGCGAAATAAAACATGCGATAAAAAGAATTAGTATTTTTTTATTTTTCATTAGAAGATCCTTTTTTTGCTGCATAAAAAAATATAACAAGTACCGAAAAACCGATTAAACACCACTGTAATGCATAGGCATAATGCTTTTGAGGAGGCATCACAACAGCCTGATAATGCGGCAAAGCCCCAACAATACTTTCTTGAGCATATACTATAAAAGGTAGTACAGTAGTTGATGATGCTATTTCAAGTTGTTGTAAATCAATATATTGAATTCGCTTTGGCCAACTATTTGTTACTTCTGCCTGGTGGGGTAAGTAAAATCCAGCAAGATCACCCGCTTTAATTACTGAATCAGATAACACTATTTGTTGAGGAAGCGTAACGAGGGGAAGTTCCGAACGAAGATTTGAAGCAGGGATCCAGCCAAGATTAACCAATAAACGCTTATCTATACCGGATACGGTGACCAACACCAATAAATCATATCCGATCTTGCCATTTAAAATACGATTGTCTAACAGCCAATAATGCTCTTTATCAACATCACCAACAAGGCTAACAAGTACTCCATTTTTATTCACCTCAAGAGGCAAAGCGAGTACACTTTTTAAGCTCATACCACCTTGTAAAGCTTTCTCATTGAGATAATTGAGTTTATATTGTTTCGTAGTACCTCGCTGTAATTGCCAATACGCCAAGGCAATACAAGTACTAAAAACGACAACTGTACAAAACAGTGCAAATGGTGAAAAGTGAACAGTTTGCTTTTTTAATTTGATATCCATAAACACCTTAGGAAAGCTCATGGTCATTAAAGCTATTATTGTTTTATTATTAATATTTATTATATTCAATCTATTTAAAGCGCTGATTATTATGATGAAAGGCGACCCAGAAGCACCGAGCATGTCAAAGTTTCTAGGCCGACGAGTATTCATCTCAATTGCTGTTCTAATTTTTGCTATTACCGCTTTAAGTTTAGGCTGGATAACGCCACACCAAACACCATTTACAGTACATAAACAAATACAAACAGACACAACCAAACCACATCAACAAAATGCCAGTACCAAGCAGCAGCCTGAAAAGCAAAATGATTCTTTGGAGTAAAATGGCCTTTAAATACCCGAATTAATATAATTAAAAGTAATACACTACCTATCGATACATGTATGCCATGAAAGCCGGTTAACAGAAAAAATGTATTCCCATAAATACCTGCATCGAGAGTTAAACCAAGCTCCTTATAAGCATGGATATATTCTTCAACTTGCAAACCAACAAAAGCTATCCCTAACAAAACTGTAATGGCGAGAAATATTTTAAGTTGGGTTCTTTTATTTGTTTCTAAGGCTTGCTGTGCAAAGTGCACGGTAACTGAAGAAATTAGTAGTACCACTGTATTCACCAACGGTAAACCAAACCAACCCATAGCCTGAGTTGTTTCTCCTGACGGAGTAGTTAATAACGGCCACACAGCTTCAAAAGAAGGCCACAATACTTCATGCGTCATTGCATTATTTCCAGCCCCACCAAGCCAAGGCACAGATAACACCCGAGCATAAAATAATGCCCCAAAAAAAGCGCAGAAAAACATCACTTCAGAAAAGATAAACCAGCTCATTCCTTGACGAAAAGATTGATCCATCTGTTTAGAATATAAACCAGCATCAGATTCAGTGATGACATTCTTAAACCAACCAAATAACATAAAAATGATCGTTAAAATGCCAACATATAATAAGTAATGTGTGAAACCCGAAGGTTCTGCTTTGGTCGAGTTAATAACCGTACTCGCTGCACCTATAGCAATGAAAAATAATCCTACAGCTCCAACAATTGGCCAAGGACTTTGCGCGGGTACGTAGTAATGTTCATATTCTTGTTTCATTAACAGTCTCCTTTGGAGGGGTTGATACTGCTTGCTGAACTTGTTCGCTGATATCAAAAACAGTGTAAGATAAAGTTAATTCTTCAAACTTATAAGGCAGTGCTGTATCAACATAAAAAATAAGTGCTAGTTCCGCTTCCTCACCTGCAGATAAGGGCTGCTTATTAAAACAAAAGCACTCTATTTTATGTAAATACTTAGCAGCCAAACCAGGTGATACTGATGGAATCGCCTGCATAACTCGGTCTGTATTACTGATATTTTTTGCACTAAATACCACCTTATGCATCGCACCGGGTTGAACACTCACCTTTTGGGTATTTGCTGAAACTTCAAATGGGGCAAGCCCTTGAATATGAGTGATAAATCCAACATCAACGATTCGGTTTTTATCAACATCAGTACTAACTACCGCTTGTTCAAGTGATGGCTTTCCATTTAAACCTGTAACCTCACAAAAAACGTCATATAAAGGAACCAATGCAAACGCAAAACCAAACATACCAAAAGCAATTAAAAGCAATTTTTTTAACAGCTTAGAATTAGCGGTAGCCATTATTTTATAACCGGTGGCGTTTCAAATGTATGATAAGGTGCTGGTGATGGAACTTCCCACTCCAAGCCTTGTGCACCTTCCCAAACTTGAGATGTTGCTTTATCCCCACCTTTAATACATTTAAATACAACCCAAACAAATAGCAGCTGTGACAAACCAAAAGCAAAACCACCAATACTGATAATCGCATTAAAGTCAGCAAATTGAAGCGCATAATCAGGGATTCGTCTTGGCATACCAGCGAGCCCAACAAAATGCATAGGAAAAAACAAGACATTGACACTAATCAGTGACAACCAAAAATGTGTTTTCGCCAAACCTTCATGGTACATATGGCCCGTCCATTTAGGTAACCAATAATAAGCTGCCGCCATAATTGAAAAAACAGCCCCTGTAACTAAAACATAGTGAAAATGCGCAACTACAAAATAAGTATCGTGATACTGAAAGTCCGCAGGTGTAATTGCGAGCATCAATCCAGAGAAACCACCTATGGTAAACAACACAATAAAGGCCACACTAAACAACATCGGCACTTCAAAGCTAATTGAACCTCGCCACATAGTGGCAACCCAATTAAATACTTTTACACCTGTCGGAACGGAAATTAGCATAGTGCTATACATAAAAAATAATTCACCAGCCAGTGGCATGCCAGTGGTAAACATGTGATGAGCCCACACAATAAAAGATAGAAATGCGATCGAACCAGTTGCATAAACCATTGATGCATAGCCAAATAATGGTTTTCTAGAGAAGGTTGGTACAATAGAAGAGATAATGCCAAAGGCTGGCAAGATCATGATATAAACTTCAGGATGCCCAAAGAACCAAAAAATATGCTGGAACATAACAGGATCACCCCCTCCCATTGCATTAAAGAAACTAGTGCCGAAATATTTATCAGTCAGAACCATTGTAACGGCACCAGCCAATACTGGCATTACAGCTATGAGTAAAAAAGCAGTGATCAACCATGTCCATACAAATAGGGGGAGTTTCATCCAAGTCATGCCTGGAGCGCGTAAATTGACAATCGTTACAATGACATTAATCGCGCCCATAATTGAACTAATGCCCATTATATGGATAGCAAAAACAAAAAAAGCAGTATTATCATTACTATAGGTAGTTGAAAGCGGGGCATAGAAAGTCCAACCGAAATTTGGGCCACCTCCTTCCATAAACAGTGACATTAATAAAATAGTAAAAGCAAAAGGAAGAATCCAAAAACTCCAATTGTTCATTCTAGGCAGCGCCATATCAGGTGCGCCAATCATCATGGGGATCATCCAGTTAGCTAAACCAGTGAAAGCAGGCATCACTGCACCAAAAACCATAATAAGACCATGAACAGTCGTCATTTGATTAAAAAAGTTAGGATCAACTAACTGTAAACCAGGCTGAAAAAGCTCAGCACGGATCACCATAGCCATTGCACCACCAATTAAAAACATCAATAAAGAAAATAATAAATAGAGCGTGCCAATGTCTTTATGATTTGTAGTAAACAGCCAACGTTTTATTCCTGATGGGGAATGTGAGGTGTCTTCATGATTATGCGCGATTGTAGTCATTATTATTTTTCCTCAATTCTGCTTTGCACATCACTGGGTTGTATTACATCACCCGTATTGTTATCCCATGCATTACGTTCATATGTAATAACAGCTGCAAGTTGCTTAAGTGAAAGTTGCTTTAAATAAGATTGCATTGACGTACCCGACTTACCATGAATAACTATATCGATATGATCATTAATTTCACCAGTAGCAATAGGGCTGCCCTTGAGCGCAGGAAAAACACCGCCTAATCCCATACCTGTTGGTTGATGACAAGCTGCACAATTGGCGATATATACTTGTTCACCCAAAGTCATAAGCTCATCTTTGCTAAGTGTTTGGCTAAGTGAAGCTTGCTCTGCAGCGTTTTGATTTTCTTTTTCATCTTTTACAGAAACTAACCAAGCATCAAATTCATCTGGTGATTTAGCATCCACAACTATTGGCATAAAACCATGATCTTTTCCGCATAGCTCAGCACATTGACCTCTATATATGCCTGGCTCATTAACTCGTGTCCATGCCTCATTAATAAACCCAGGGTTGGCATCTTTTTTTACAGCAAAAGCAGGAACCCACCATGAATGGATAACATCATCGGAGGTCATTAGAAATCTAACTTTTCGGTCTGTAGGAATAACAAGCGGTTTATCAACCTCAAGTAAGTAATTACTGTCTTTTTCTGAGCGGTTATGAATTTGGTCTTGCGAAGTAGAAAGTATTGAATAGAAACCAATATCATGAGAAAGATATTCATAATGCCATTTCCATTGTGAACCCGTAATTTTGATTGTTAGATCTGCCTTACTCGTATCCTCCATAGCAATTAATGTTTTAGTTGCTGGGATTGCCATACCAATCAATATTACAAAAGGAATGGCAGTCCACAGAATTTCGACTTTAGTGCTCTCATGAAATTGAGCTGCAATCGCCCCTTTTGATTTGCGGTGACGAAGTAACGCCCAAAACATAACAGCAAAAACAATCACTCCTATAACACAGCATATAATGAAAATTGTCATATGCAGGTTGTAAACGTTTTCGCTTATGTCAGTCACACCTGTGGTCATATTGTATTTGGAATCAGCCAATACATTAAATGGCGACAAAGACATAAGGAAAAAGGACATAAAGACCTTTCTCATGCGGTACTCCCTTATCAAGTTGTAAGCACAACGAAAATTACGATACGACATGTAATTTCATTATTATTATTTATTAATATTTTATAATTTTTTTAAATGAGGTATTAAAAAACTAGGCAAGGAATTGAGAAAGGGCAAGCAATAATGATAATAAGATGTTAAATATAAGTTTTATAGACAAAAGCTAAATAAAAAATGAACTTGATTGCTAACAAAAGTATCAGCAATCAACAGAAGTTACATAAAATCAGAATTTCGAATCACACCTACTGCAAGCCCTTCAATATCAAGCATTTCTTTAGATAGGTCCACTATTATGGGGTTAAATTCATCATTTTCAGCATGAAGATAAACTTTACGACCTTTTTGCTCAAAGCGCTTAACAGTTACATCATCACCAACTCGAGCAACAACAACTTGCCCATTACGTGCAACGGTCGCACGATGTACAGCAAGTAGATCGCCATCCATAATTCCAATATCTTTCATACTCATACCATGCACTCGTAACAAAAAATCAGCCGCGGGTTTAAAAAGAGATGGGTCTACATGATAATGACTTTCAATATGTTCTTGCGCCAGTATTGGCTCCCCAGCTGCAACACGGCCAATTAGAGGTAAACCCAATTGTTCAGGTGCTTCATCCTCAATTAATTTTAAGCCTCGACTTGCACCGGGTACCATTTCAATAAAGCCTTTTTTAGCTAAAGCCTTTAAATGTTCCTCAGCTGCATTGGCACTTTTAAACCCGAGCGTGTTAGCTATCTCAGCGCGAGTGGGAGGCATACCAGTATCTTTAATAAATACTTTAATTAACTCAAGAATTTGAGCTTGTCTACTTGTTAATGGCCTCATAATCAAGGACTCCACCATAAAATGAATACTGTGATTATATACAGCTTAATGTAAATGGCAAACATATACAATTATAAAGTCGATTATTGATCGATAAGATGAAATACAAATAGGCTATAATTCAACCAAAATTAAATAAAAACATAAAATGTAACTTAACTCTGATAATTTAAAACGCACATAGCAAAAAACCCGCTGCATTGCTGCAACGGGTTTCTCTTATTAGGAGCCTGGCGATGTCCTACTCTCACATGGGTAACCCCACACTACCATCGGCGCTGTTTCGTTTCACTACTGAGTTCGGAATGGGATCAGGTGGGTCCAAAACGCTATTGTCACCAAGCAAAATTTTGTCTGGAACAAAATTTAACGCACTTTAGTGCGGCCCGTTAGGGTCAACGCCATGGAAGGTGTTGATAAATTCAGAACCATAAATTCGGAAGGCTGATATTCAATTTGTCTACTTCAGTGCTATCTAACTTCTTGCTATTCATCAGTGCTTCATACAAACCACTTTGGCGTTGTATGGTTAAGCCTCACGGGTAATTAGTATTGGTTAGCTTAACGCCTCACAGCGCTTCCACACCCAACCTATCAACGTTGTAGTCTCCAACGGCCCTTCAGAGAGCTTATAGCTCTAGTGAGAACTCATCTCGAGGCTCGCTTCGCGCTTAGATGCTTTCAGCGCTTATCGATTCCGAACGTAGCTACCGGGCAGTGCCATTGGCATGACAACCCGAACACCAGCGGTTCGTTCACTCCGGTCCTCTCGTACTAGGAGCAACCCCTCTCAATTCTCAAACGCCCACGGCAGATAGGGACCGAACTGTCTCACGACGTTCTAAACCCAGCTCGCGTACCACTTTAAATGGCGAACAGCCATACCCTTGGGACCGACTTCAGCCCCAGGATGTGATGAGCCGACATCGAGGTGCCAAACACCGCCGTCGATATGAACTCTTGGGCGGTATCAGCCTGTTATCCCCGGAGTACCTTTTATCCGTTGAGCGATGGCCCTTCCATTCAGAACCACCGGATCACTATGACCTACTTTCGTACCTGCTCGACTTGTCCGTCTCGCAGTTAAGCTTGCTTCTACCATTACACTAACCGTACGATGTCCGACCGTACTTAGCAAACCTTCGTGCTCCTCCGTTACTCTTTAGGAGGAGACCGCCCCAGTCAAACTACCCACCAGGCACTGTCCGCAATCCCGATTAGGGACCTACGTTAGAACATCAAAACTACAAGGGTGGTATTTCAAGGACGACTCCACAAGAACTAGCGTTCCTGCTTCTAAGTCTCCCACCTATCCTACACATGTAGGTTCAATGTTCAGTGCCAAGCTATAGTAAAGGTTCACGGGGTCTTTCCGTCTAGCCGCGGGTATACGGCATCTTCACCGCAAATTCAATTTCACTGAGTCTCGGGTGGAGACAGCGTGGCCATGATTACGCCATTCGTGCAGGTCGGAACTTACCCGACAAGGAATTTCGCTACCTTAGGACCGTTATAGTTACGGCCGCCGTTTACCGGGGCTTCGATCAAGAGCTTCGCGTTGCCGCTAACCCCATCAATTAACCTTCCGGCACCGGGCAGGCGTCACACCGTATACGTCATCTTGCGATTTTGCACAGTGCTGTGTTTTTAATAAACAGTTCCAGCCACCTGGTTACTGTGACTGCCAACAGCTCCGGGAGCAAGTCCCTTCACCGTCAGCAGCGTACCTTCTCCCGAAGTTACGGTACTATTTTGCCTAGTTCCTTCACCCGAGTTCTCTCAAGCGCCTTAGTATTCTCTACCTGACCACCTGTGTCGGTTTGGGGTACGATTCCACATGAACTGAAGCTTAGAGGATTTTCCTGGAAGTATGGCATCAACAACTTCACTACCGTAGTAGCTCGTCTCGTATCTCAGTCTTAAGGAAACCCGGATTTACCTAAGTCTCCAACCTACTTACTTTCACATGGACAACCAACGCCATGCCTGCCTAGCCTGCTCCGTCTCCCCATCGCATTCATGTCGAGTACGGGAATATTAACCCGTTTCCCATCGACTACGCGTTTCCGCCTCGCCTTAGGGGTCGACTCACCCTACCCTGATTAACATGGGATAGGAACCCTTGGTCTTCCGGCGTGGGAGTTTTTCACTCCCATTATCGTTACTTATGTCAGCATTCGCACTTCTGATACCTCCAGCAACCCTCTCGGATCACCTTCAACGGCTTACAGAACGCTCCCCTACCCCGCATACAAAGTACGCAGGCGCATCTTCGGTGGTATGTTTAGCCCCGTTACATCTTCCGCGCAGACCGACTCGACCAGTGAGCTATTACGCTTTCTTTAAAGGATGGCTGCTTCTAAGCCAACCTCCTGGCTGTCTGGGCCTTTCCACATCGTTTCCCACTTAACATACACTTTGGGACCTTAGATGGCGCTCTGGGTTGTTTCCCTCTTCACGACGGACGTTAGCACCCGCCGTGTGTCTCCCGGATAGTACTTTACGGTATTCGGAGTTTGCAAAGGGTTGGTAAGTCGGGATGACCCCCTAGCCTTAACAGTGCTCTACCCCCGTAAGTATTCGTCCGAGGCTCTACCTAAATAGATTTCGGGGAGAACCAGCTATCTCCCGGTTTGATTAGCCTTTCACTCCTAGCCACAAGTCATCCCCTAACTTTTCAACGTTAGTGGGTTCGGTCCTCCAGTTGATGTTACTCAACCTTCAACCTGCCCATGGCTAGATCACCGGGTTTCGGGTCTATACCTTGCAACTATACGCCCAGTTAAGACTCGGTTTCCCTACGGCTCCCCTAATTGGTTAACCTCGCTACAAAATATAAGTCGCTGACCCATTATACAAAAGGTACGCAGTCACACCACGAAGGTGCTCCTACTGCTTGTACGTACACGGTTTCAGGTTCTATTTCACTCCCCTCACAGGGGTTCTTTTCGCCTTTCCCTCACGGTACTGGTTCACTATCGGTCAGTTGGGAGTATTTAGCCTTGGAGGATGGTCCCCCCATATTCAGTCAAGATAACACGTGTCCCGACCTACTCGATTTCATTTACTATAGATTTTCATGTACGGGGCTATCACCCTGTGCCGCTGTCCTTTCCAGAACATTCCACTAATCACAAATAAACTTAAGGGCTGCTCCGGTTTCGCTCGCCGCTACTTCCGGAATCTCGGTTGATTTCTTTTCCTACGGGTACTTAGATGTTTCAGTTCTCCGCGTTCGCCTCATATGGCTATGTATTCACCATATGATACCTATAAATAGGTGGGTTTCCCCATTCGGAAATCCTAGTCTCAAGCGCTTTTTACTAGCTTGACTAGGCTTATCGCAAGTTAATACGTCCTTCATCGCCTCCAACTGCCAAGGCATCCACCGTGTACGCTTAGTCACTTAACCATACAACCCAAAATAGTTTGAGTTATACATAAAGGACTGATTTAAACTTCGCCAGAAGTTAAATATTGAATACTAAAGTAGACACCAATCACATCTTTCGATGCAAATGGCATAATTTTACTTTTGAAAACTCTTTTAAATCTTTCGATTCAAAGAATTTTTTCTATCAGCTTTCCAAATTTTTAAAGAGCAATATTAATTAAACAGCCTAAGCCATTTAACTAACAATCATCTGTGTGGACACTACGAACAAATCAGTTCTAAATCGTGATAAGGAGGTGATCCAGCCCCAGGTTCCCCTAGGGCTACCTTGTTACGACTTCACCCCAGTCATGAATCACACCGTGGTAACCGCCCTCCCGAAGGTTAAGCTAGCTACTTCTGGTGCAACCCACTCCCATGGTGTGACGGGCGGTGTGTACAAGGCCCGGGAACGTATTCACCGCAACATTCTGATTTGCGATTACTAGCGATTCCGACTTCATGGAGTCGAGTTGCAGACTCCAATCCGGACTACGACGAGCTTTAAGGGATTCGCTCACTGTCGCCAGCTTGCTGCCCTCTGTACTCGCCATTGTAGCACGTGTGTAGCCCTACACGTAAGGGCCATGATGACTTGACGTCGTCCCCACCTTCCTCCGGTTTATCACCGGCAGTCTCCTTAGAGTTCCCGACATTACTCGCTGGCAACTAAGGATAGGGGTTGCGCTCGTTGCGGGACTTAACCCAACATCTCACAACACGAGCTGACGACAGCCATGCAGCACCTGTCTCAGAGTTCCCGAAGGCACAAAGCTATCTCTAGCGATTTCTCTGGATGTCAAGTGTAGGTAAGGTTCTTCGCGTTGCATCGAATTAAACCACATGCTCCACCGCTTGTGCGGGCCCCCGTCAATTCATTTGAGTTTTAACCTTGCGGCCGTACTCCCCAGGCGGTCTACTTAATGCGTTAGCTTTGAAAAAGTTGTCCGAGGACCCCAGCTTCTAGTAGACATCGTTTACGGCGTGGACTACCAGGGTATCTAATCCTGTTTGCTCCCCACGCTTTCGTACATGAGCGTCAGTGTTGACCCAGGTGGCTGCCTTCGCCATCGGTATTCCTTCAGATCTCTACGCATTTCACCGCTACACCTGAAATTCTACCACCCTCTATCACACTCTAGTTGACCAGTTCGAAATGCAGTTCCCAGGTTGAGCCCGGGGCTTTCACATCTCGCTTAATCAACCGCCTGCGTACGCTTTACGCCCAGTAATTCCGATTAACGCTCGCACCCTCCGTATTACCGCGGCTGCTGGCACGGAGTTAGCCGGTGCTTCTTCTGTCAGTAACGTCACAGATATGCTCTATTAAAACACACCCTTTCCTCCTGACTGAAAGTGCTTTACAACCCGAAGGCCTTCTTCACACACGCGGCATGGCTGCATCAGGCTTTCGCCCATTGTGCAATATTCCCCACTGCTGCCTCCCGTAGGAGTCTGGACCGTGTCTCAGTTCCAGTGTGGCTGATCATCCTCTCAAACCAGCTAGGGATCGTCGCCTTGGTGAGCCATTACCTCACCAACTAGCTAATCCCACTTGGGCCAATCTTTAGGCGTGAGGCCCGAAGGTCCCCCACTTTGGTCCGTAGACATCATGCGGTATTAGCAGTCGTTTCCAACTGTTGTCCCCCACCTAAAGGCATGTTCCCAAGCATTACTCACCCGTCCGCCGCTCGCCACCTCAGGAGTAAACTCCCTTGTGCTGCCGCTCGACTTGCATGTGTTAGGCCTGCCGCCAGCGTTCAATCTGAGCCATGATCAAACTCTTCAATTAAAAGTTTTTTTGAACCTTGCGGTTCAGCTCAATGAATTCTGATTTTTGTTTCCACAATTCTTAATAAAAAGAGAAAGTGAAATCAAATTGACTGTATAGCCACTCATTCATTATTGAGACTCTAAATTTTTTGCTTTGCTACCGAAGTAACTTAGCTGTTAGAACTCAACCTGTACGAGTGCCCACACAGATGATTGCTTAAATTGTTAAAGAACGTTGCAGCGCTAACTCTAGGAGCTTGCTGCGAAGTGGAGCGCCATAATAAACGTTTCACTTTTCAAGTCAACACTTAATTTTAAATTTCTTTCAAAACCAAACTAAGTTTTATCTAACTCTGTGAGTCGACTCTTGCCTCGCTAAGCGTTGCTGTCTGCCGTCTCAGTGGGGTCGCATTATAGGGCGGCTAACTTTTTTGGCAAGCGTTATTTTGCATAAATTTACGATTTATTTCACTTAGTTAGTCATACAGACTTAACACCACCTTACCCTCAACTTACTCACAAAAAGCTGTGGGTAAGTTATATTTATTGATGCTTAAAACGTATAAACTCACACCAAGCTTGTATAAGGGCAACAAAATCTTCATAGCCGCATACTGCCATTAATCCATCGTCATCAAGCATGAGGGCATCATCTTGGTATTGTAATAGGTCGTCATTTTGATGGTGTAACACATTTGCTTCTAATAATGCTTCTGCAGAGCTCAATGTTAATGTTACTTCTTGACCTAATAATTGTACTTCATCTTGCTGGAGAGTTCTTGCCTGTGTGATTAACATCAGCAACTGGTTTAGTTTCTCAGGGTGGGTATTAATTTCTTCAGTTAACCAGCGGCCAAACAAAGCCTGCTCGTCATTAAACTTAGCGCGAAAACCAAAAATTGGATCGCGTACAAATTGGTATTCCATAATCTCCCCCTTAAAAATTAGCGAGGAGTATAGCGGATAATGCTAACGGATCAGAGTCTATATAAAAGTAAAATTTAAAGCTCAAACTTAATCGAAATTAAGATTTGAGCTTTCTTGACTATAGATTTAATTTTTCAATTTAGAGTACATTATTATTGACCTAAATACTTATCAAAAAACTTCAAAATTTCTTGCCAGCGTTCAATATTATTTTCTGGCTTATAAAAACCATGCCCTTCGCCTTCCTTCATCATCCATTGGTATGAATGCCCTTTTGCTTTCAAAGCATCTCGCAACTTGAAGGCATGCTCTTTTGGTACACGCTCATCATTCTCTCCTTGAATAATAAATACTGGCACTTTAATTTTATCGACATTGTTTACTGGCGTTTGAGCTACTCGGTCTTCACCTATAGGTAGAACTTTATTTAAAAAGTTGATTCCTGATTGGTTTTCTGGAATATCTCCATCCGTAAACATCATATCTAAATCATAAACACCGACAAATCCAACACTACATTTATACATATCAGGTTCATTGATTACACTTTGTAAAGCAGCATAACCTCCATAGGATGCACCATAGACACACAAGCGGCCTTTATTTGCGACACCCTTTTCAATTAAAAAATTAACACCATCTGTCATATCATGGATCATATCAGTACCCCACTTACGATACCCTTTCGCTAGGAAGCTTTTACCAAACCCACCCGACCCTCTAAAATTAGGTTGAAAAACAGCATACCCATGATTAGCTAAGACTTTTGCATCTTTATTTCCATTATTCATTTGCATTATTTCATCTTTAACACCATGAGGCCCACCATGAGGCATTAGAATAAGCGGCAAATCTTTTTTCTTTCCCTGCGGTAAAGTTAATAGACCTGTAATTTCAAGTCCATCCCGGCTCCTGTACGTAATCAATTCAGTAGTTGGAATAATATCTTGAGTCAGCCAAGGAGTAGATGGGGTCAATACACTCAGTTTTCTATTTACGTTATCAAATAAATAAAATGATGAGGGATAGTTTGATGATTCAGTCTTTATTACCATTGATGCATTGTTTTTTGTTGCCGAAGTCACACTCACTGACTGTCCTTCAAATGAGCTCAGCAAACTTTTAATTACAGACTGATTAGCCTTATCAGTGACTGAATCTAGAAAAAAATAACCCAATTTATCATATTGATATGAAGCACCAATTAGCTCTCCCGCTTTGCCATTAATGATACTTATTATTGGCGATAGATCAGCCTTTTCGTGACTAAGTAGAATGGTGTGTTCTTTTGTTTTTATATTCAATGTCGCCATTGCCTTAGTATCAGTTTCAAGAGTACTGATACCAACCAAGGTAATGCCATCATCTAAAAAATAAAGTGGACTGAAACTTCCTTCATCTTCGTCCTTTTCAAGAATAGTCTTCCATGGCTCGTCAACTGTCTCGCGAGCGATAAGTATAATTTTATTATTTTTATTCGGATCTATTCCTTGGGCAGCGAGGACTTCACCTTCTTTATTAGCAAACACGCCAACATTACTACCTCGATAAGCCTTTAAAGGCACTCTACCAAGTGAGCGTTTTCGTCCATTTGTTACTTTCATGCGATATAAATCTAAAAATGGCTCTGATGAAAACCAAGAAACATTATAAATCAGCACCTGATCTGGCTCATTAGGTAAAATATCGACCAAAGCAGAAAAACCACCTTCTTTATGCTCAGATCGAGGGCCTGTAAGGAAAACCATTTTACTGCCATCAGCATTCATAGCAATCAATTCACCAGTTTGCATAGGTTTTTCCAACGAACCAACTTCCCTTGCCATGGTTAGTAACAAACGCTCATCGTTAAGCCACCCAAAGCTACTGACAGACTCTTTCCCCTTACCTCGAGTGACAGACGCTATTTTATTTTTTGTTAAATCTAATACAGTGAGGCTGACCACCCCCTCTTCATTTCTAGACGTTGACGCTAAATACTGCCCACTGGGTGAAATTTTGATATCTATATATTGATCATGCTTAGCGTATGCTTCTAAAACAGAGTTTTTAATACTAAATGCTTTAATATCAAAAACCAGAAATGCAATAACTATAAATAAAACTAAACGTGCTTTCATTTTTTTTCCTTAAAAAAAAAGCCCTCACATAGTGAGAGCTTTATTTTTTATTACATTTATTAGAATTTGTAAGTTAAGTTAGCAAATAAACGACGACCAACACGGTCATACTGCGAATAAAGAGCTGCATTACCTACATTCAATGTACCGCTGCTTGATACTATCGGAGGCTCTTTATCAAATAAATTTGCAACACCTACAGTCACATCAATACCGTTGTCATATTTAGCTGAACCCGATAATGAATGATAAGTAACCCATGGTGTCTCACGAATAACAGTTACTGTTTCACCACGGTAAGTTGTCTCATTCGAGTCATTGTTATATTCATAATTATTAGTTGAATCAACATAACGAGCGGTCCAAGTTAAGCTATAGTCCTCGTATGAATAGGTTAACGAAGCATTACCAACATGCTTAGGATCTCCTAACTCACCCACTTCATTATTTTCAACGCTATCTTCGAACACTTTATATTTGCGCTCGATCTGCATTGTATGCTCTAGTCTGAAGCGAATTGAACCAAAATCGAAGTTATCTTGATAAGTGAAGTTATAGTCAATGCCTCGAGCTATTTGACTTGCAACATTCACATAACCACTATTAACGACATCAACACCCCAGTCGCCATTTTGACCAGTACGACGAGTAAATAGAGCACATAATGGCTCGTTAGCAAAATCTAAAGAATCATAACAACGTGATGTAATTTGGCCACCTGATAAGCTTGTAACCTCATCAGATATTGCAATGTTGTAATAATCTATCGATGCTGCGAATGTATCTTCTGGGCTAGTCCACACAAAACCAATGGTTTCATTAACTGCAGTTTCTGCAGATAAGCGTCCCGCACCACCACTTGTATAAATGGTAGCCGAACTACCTGGGGTAGTATAACTTGCAGGAATACCATCATTTTGACAGTTTTGCGCACGTAAATCAGTGATGTTACCAGCTGCAAGCTCTGCCGACCAATCTAAACAAGGGTCAATAGATGTTTGACCACCGAAGCCACTTTGATCTGCCAAATACAGCTCATAAAGAGCTGGTGAACGGAATGAAGTACCACGATTTGCACGAATACTGAAACCGTCGATAATAGACCAATTAAGACCAAGCTTAAATGTTGTATCGTTACCATAGGTCGATACATCAGTCCAACGAGCCGACGCTGTCATATTTAAAGAATTAACTAAAAATACATCAGAAACCAGAGGGATTCGGACTTCGCCATAAACAGCACGAGATACTTGAGAACCTGCTGTGCGTCCTGCACCTGTTAAACCCCAAGAGTTACCATTGATTGTATGCTCACCAGGTGTGTCATCTATCTCATCTTTTTGGATAGCTAAACCGAAAGCAGAACCGACTGCACCTGCAGGTAATTCGAATAAGTCACCTGTAATATATGCATCAAGAGTTTGTTGTTTATATATAGTATTACCAACATCATTACCAAAAATAAAATCTCTAACTTCAGCTGATGGGTTTCCTGTTAAAAACTGTGGATCCATCCAATTGATGTCAACACATGTTTTGTTTGAAAACTCGGTTACTTCACCACTACAGTTAACACCGTTAGCTAGATTTGATTGAGACATTAATAATGAATCGCGATAAAAGATTTTATTCTTGTACTGCCCATCATTATAACTGTTTTGGTAAGAAACATCCCAATCCCAAAAACCGATACTACCTTCAAAGCCAATAACAGCACGGGTATAATCGACTGTTGTTTCTGAACCATAATGATCTGAAAGTGCCACAGGCATTAAATATGCGTTACCGCTAAAACCATCAAAATAACTTGCAGGTTGAGCTCCAATATCACCTATCCAAAATTGACGATAAGCCGTATCTGTTGAAGTACGAGAGCTATGAATTAACTCAGCATATGCACCGATAGTATCAGTTAACTCATAATCACCTTGAGCATATACAGTCCATGTTTTATTTTCAGGGCCCATTGTTTCGTTATCACGAAACGGGTGATCTAGATCCCACCAACCATCACTTTCTTTATCGTATGAAACTGGGTACCAACCATCAGGAGTTCTTACATCTTTCGGTCCAGTTGCCGTTGAGTTGTAGTTAGCGTAACCATTTTTTGCAAAAAATCCGTCATAGTCAAACGCTAAATTAGGGCCACTTCCAACAACATTTGATGCGCCTGCACCATAAACCCAAATACCATAGCCTGACTCATTACATTGCGGCTTGCCAGTTCTAGGGTTAATTGGATCAGCTGATGTGCCATCAGGATATGATAATAAACGCTCACTACAGGCAAGGAAGTCACGATCGCCACGCTTTAATTCTTTTTGAATTTTATAATCAGCGGTAACACGAAATGAACCTTTTTCGAACTCTTTGCCGTAAGAGGCATTTATGCGCTGCTCTTCGCCACCCGACTCTAGAGGTTGACTTAAATCAACAGTCACTGATTTTTCATCACCTTTCTTAGTGATAATATTAATTACACCCGCAACAGCGTCTGAACCATAAAGTGATGATGCGCCATCTTTTAAAATTTCAACGCTTTGTATCGTAGACAGAGGGATAGTATTTAAGTCAAACGCTTGGACTTGACCACGAGTACCAGCAGGTCCAGCACGACGACCATTAAGTAAAACAAGTGTACGTGAAGCTCCCAAACCACGAAGAGCTGCTGTTTCAGTGCCTTTACCACCAGCAGTTACATAACCAACCGATAACGCTGCAGTAACTTGGTTTGAACCTGCTGCGGCAGTACTCGTTCTTAATAGGTCACCTAAAGATTTAATACCTTCTTTCATCGCATCATCAACAGTAATGATGTCAATCGGTACATCACTGCCAAAACTATCAGTACGGATCCTTGACCCTGTTACCTGAATACGCTCTGTTTTTTTTGCATCTGCAGTTGTGGTTGCGTCTTCTGCATAAGCGTTAAAACCACCTACAGCACTTGCAAGCAATGCGGTTTTTATACCGACTGCTAATAAATTTAATTTTTTCAAAATGATTTCCCTGAAGTATCTAAATATTGTTATTTTTTGTTAGCAAATATGAATAATTATGTATAAGAATTACTAACTCTTCTTTTTTATCATATTCAGGGAGATAAAAAAGAGCCGCTTACCACAACAAAAATAACAAGCGATTAACAAAATTCACATTTTAAATTTAAAATTGGAAGTTTAACCTGTATTTTATGGCGTTAGAATTAATACAGAAAAAAGCAACAATACAAATAAAAATTTACAAATCAATTATCATTTACATTCATTTACAGTAACTTATGAATTATTTAGCCTATAACACTTTGACTGAAGATTAAAAAACAGCTTTCACCCAAAAACCTGCATAAATATGCAAAATATTGCATAGCTATAATATTAAAACAAAAAGTTGCTCTAAATAAGGGGAATACAATAAAGCCATCACTTATAAATACGTACTTAGCGGGAATATTTTTACGTAAATGAGGTGCCCGTAACTTTGATAATTAGCGAGTATTTAGCGACTTTAAAATACAATCAGCATTAACATATCAAAACGAAGGTGATTGCTTTAAAGCACAAAAGATATGCAACTTAAAGACTTGATTGCTTTAATTTTAAGCGTTAACAACGTTTAGATTAACTTACAATGAGCAGATCTTGAGGTACCACCAATCTACCTTACTATCGCTGAAGTTTTTGAACGGTGAAATACAGCTAGCACTCTACTTTTAAATTAATATATTAGTAATATTTTTATCCAGAACTTATTGATGGTGATGTTGAACGAAAAAGCTTACACGCATAAAAAAGCCGCTCAGGTGAGCGGCATTTGTGTTAGTTATAAATTAAAACTTAACGTTGACACCCGCTGTAATGCGGCGACCAATCACATCATAATAAGCGCCATCGGTGAAAGCTGCTGGATGATATGGTGTTGTTCTATCGGCTAGATTTTGCACACCTAAACGTAAATTAACATTGTCATTTAAGTTATAAGTACTACTTAAATCAAACGTAGTGTATGACGGAATATCGTTATAATCATGATCTTCAATCGACCAATCATTACGATCCATCACTGTGCTGTGGCGATAGTTTGCAACTAAAACAACGCGTAAATCATCTAAAGTATAACTCGTATTAAAACGAGCTCTCCAACGAGGACGCGCTTCTTCACCAGTGTGAACACGGTTATCTTCTGCATTACCCGTCGGGTTACGCTCGCGGTTTTCTAAATATGTTGCAACTAATTTAAAACCAAATTGACCAAATGTTGTATCGAATTTATAAACCGATTCAATATCAACACCGCTTAATTTCTCAACCGCAGCATTAAGTGATGTTTCTAAATAATCAGTCACTTCATGCGTATTTGGATCACGGGTAAATTTGCCACAAAATGGATTAACTAAGCTTTCAGAGCGATAGCAGTTTTGCATTGCGCTTTCATAATCGTAGAAGCTAATTGCATCTTCAATTTCAAAGCTCCAATAATCTGCAGTAATTTCAAAGTTTTCAATAAAGCTTGGGGTATAAACAACACCAAATGTGATGTCTTTTGATACTTCATTACCAAGTCCAATGTTACCACCGGTGCTGCCTTGTAATGAACCACCTGAGCGCCAATCTTCTGATGGCGTCCAACCGACAGGAATATTATCGGCAGCACAGTTACGTGTTACTTGCTCTTTATATTGATCTTCTTTGGCGATTGAGTCTGCGGCACATGATTCTGCACGGCTGGCAAACTGCGTTCCAACTGACGAATATAGCTCACCTACGTTAGGCGCACGAACCGATTGCGCTTTGGCTACACGAAAACGCACATCGTCATTTACTTGCCATGTCAGACCTAATTTATAAGCGCTATCTGTGCCTGTAGAGCTGTAATCCATATAGCGGTAGGCAAACTCAACATTGACCTCTTGCGCTAAGAATTGATCAGCAAATACCGGTACCAATACTTCAGTTGCGTATTCTTTTACTGTTAACTCACCTTCATAAGGTAAACCTGAGTTACCAAAGACTAAACCACCTTGAATTTTATTATCGGGTGTTTCATAGGCACTTTCTTTACGCCAATCATAACTAAAGGCTGCTTGCACAAAACCAGCTGGTAGTTCAAATACATCACCTGTTACCGTTGCACCGTAACTCGTTTGTTTATGACCTTGTTCGGCTGTTGCAACTGTTGAATGATAATCTAATTGTGCTTGGCTTAACGGGTATTTACCCAATACATTTAACGGCACACACCCTTCAACAGCACCAATCACATTACCTTTAGCATCACGCTCAGCACATACTACATTGCCTTCAAAGTTAACTGCATCAAAGCCCTTGTTAACATTTGCCATTAACACTTCGCCGTACCAAGACGTATCTTGTGTTAACTCACCATGTTGTAGGTATGCCGAATATGTCCAGTTATCAGTAATTGCACCATCAAACCCTATTGATGCTCGAATAGTTTCACGCTTTTGATTATAAATACGCGGACCAAAATCATCGCTTAAGCGACGCATTGAAATACTTTTAACTCCAGCGTCGTCCATTAATTTTGCTAAATCATTTTTGATGAATGCATTATCACGGTTAATTTTAATGCTTCTGAAAAAAATTGGCGTGCTTTGTCCAAACGCTTCATTTTTTGCATAGGTAAAATCAACACTCACATCGTGATCTTCTGCAAAAGTCTGGTGACCTGCAAAGTTAACAGTATGGCGCGTCAATGGTGTGCGAAAGAACTGATCGGCAGCATAGGCTATCCCATCACCAAATTCACCCGTGTAATACCAGTTTTTAGCCGCACCAGGTAATCCACCTTTAGGCAATAAACCATCACCATGATTAAACGGGCGTAAGTTACCCGCTTCATCAAATGTCCACTGATTAGCGCCTAATAAGAACTCACTCGACTCATCATATAAACCGTAATGTGTTTGCTGGTTCAAAATAATACGACCAGGAATACCATCACTACCGCTTGTATCTGCCGGATTAGCAATCGTAGTTAGTGGGTTATCCATGTACCAAGATTTATCAGAACGTGCCATTTGCTTTTGGTCAGCATAATCGTAGTTAATAATAAAACCACCGCTACCATACTCTTTACCAAAAGTGATTGAACCAAATGTTTGTTCACCTGCCCCCTCTAAAGGATTCGTCGTTGATACATCAACTTCAACACCTTCAAATGATTTACGTGTAATGATGTTTACCACACCCGCTACAGCATCAGCGCCATACACAGCAGACGCACCACCAGTAGAGATTTCAATACGATCAATAAAAGAAGTCGCAATGTTGTTTAAATCAACTGAGTTGCCACCTGCTTGGCCACCAATAAAACGACGACCATTGACCAGTACGAGCGTTCTTGAACTGCCTAAACCACGTAAATCAGTCGTATTTAATCCGTTAGCATAAATTGTATTGTTTGAATTTTCAGGGCTTAAGCCAACCTCTGCTGATGGCAACTCTGCTAAAAAGTCATTTACATTGCTCACACCAGCGTTTTCTAATTCAACTCGGCCAATTACAACAACCGGTGTTGGAGCTTCAGAACTTAAACGCTTGATTTTTGAACCGGTAATCTCAATACGTTCAACTTTATCTTCTGTTGCCGCTTGATCTGCGGCCATAACGCCAAAGCTTCCAAAAGCTCCAACACACAATGCGGTTTTAACCCCCATTGCTAATAAACTAAATTTTTTCAAAATGATTTCCCTGAAGTAATTTGAACTCGTTGTTTTTTGTTTAGTAAATATGAATAAATATGCTCAAGGCTTACTAACGGCTCTTTTTTACCACATTTGTGAATATAAAAAAGAACAACATAAATCACTGTTTATAAACAAAAAAATAACAAGTGATTACTTTTTAACAAGGAAATTCTTAATTAACCTTAAATTCAAAGCATTGCATATGTGAATAAAAAGATAATAACCACCACTTAATTTAACAACCAAATTTATCATTTACACTTGTTTACAATAGGGTTTGAACCTTTAAAAATAGTAATCGTAACGAACCCCTAACTTAAAAAAATCCTAAACAAACATTGCATAAACATGTGATTTACAAAGAGGGAAAATATCGGTAATTAAGAGTGTAATTGTGCGCATGCAATCAGTCATAATAAGGCTCCCCAAGACCAATGAGCCATCTATGAGTGTATTTTCTATTGTTTTCCCATTGATTTTTATTGTGTTATTCGGTTATAGCGCGGCAAAAACCCAGTTTTTAGATCAAATACACATTGCAGGTCTCAGTAAATTTACTTTTTATATCTGTGTGCCCGCATTTTTATTTCTAAATATGGCGCAAGCAGACTTAGCGCAAAGCTTTAATGCTGATACGCTTTGGGCTTTTTATATACCGGTGTTAATTATTTTTCTACTCGGTGCGGTAATTGATCGGTACGTATTTAGAAAGCAACCTTATAAAGCATCATCGCATGCGGTATACGCACTAGGTTGCAGCTACTCCAATACGGTATTAGTCGGTTTGCCGATTATTATTGCCGCTATGGGCAAAACAATCATAGGCAATGTCTTTATGATTATTACGTTTCATAGTGCGCTCTTATTTGCATTAACTTTTCTGTTGAGTGCCAAAGGGCAAGATCACGCTTTTTCTTGGCGTCAATTTGCCAAGACCATGTTGTTAAACCCTGTGGTGATGAGTATCACATCAGGCTTAATCATCAATATGCTCGGTATTACCTTATTGAACGACTTAGCTCGTGGTATTGAATTGCTGGCACAGCCTGCAATTGCCTGCGCATTGTTTGTATTGGGTGCAAATTTGGCGTTTTATCGAATGAGTGAAGATTGGCAGCAAGCTTTGCTGGCAAGCGTAATTAAAATTGCTATTTTACCCGCGCTAGTCTTTGCTTTTGGCCGCTTTGTGATGGCACTACCTCAAGATCAATTGGCAATCGTCGTGCTACTCAGTGCGGCACCTTTAGGGGTAAATGCGTATTTAGTTGCCAATCAAATTGGCCAACATCAAGCGACATTGGCAAGTACCGTGGTACTTTCGACCTTATTAAGTGTTATTGGCTTTAGTGTGTGGCTCAGTATTTTATTGCCAAGCTAAACAGTTAATTAAACATACAAAAAACGCGCTGTGATAGCGCGTTTTTTTGCAGCCTAATCGGCTTTAAATTTGGCCGCATCAATGATTGCCCATAAATGTGCGATAGCACCAATAATGGGCGGCACAATCAAAAACCACAGCGCATAACCACCAAATGCAATGATTGCAAAAATAAGGGCGGGTAAAATACGACCTTGTACTAGCTGGCCAAGACCAGGGAAAAATATATTACAAATTGCTGCGATTACATTACCGCCTGAACCTTGTCTTGACATAACTACCTCTTATTAATTTTTTTGTTAACTCTACGAGCATCAAGCTCAAATCGTGTTAGATAACCTAAATACGGGATAATAAATCTCTTATCCAGAACTGAGGTTAGATAATAAAGTAACTTGCTACTAAGTTACATTTTGTTTTTCATATTTAAACTCTACACATTTTGTGCCAAAAAAACATGTGTTTAAAAACAATAGGATAATAATAAAAATAAAAATTTAACGCGCATATTTAGTCAATATTTTAATTTTTTAGTCAAATACACGACTCTAACCTGCCCACTTATTGCGCAAAATCAATCCCTCCTCCCCAATAACCCGTTATGCTATTAAAAACAGGAGTCTTACTTATGCAATTACGTTTCTTAGGTGCTGCAGGCACAGTGACTGGTTCAAAATATCTACTTAACATTAATAATAAAACCATTTTAATCGATAGCGGGCTCTACCAAGGTGTCAAAAATTACCGTGAACGCAATTGGGCCAAGCTGCCAATTGATGAAAGCCAAATTGATGCCATTGTGCTTACGCATGCACACATTGATCATTCTGGTTATCTACCAGTACTGTACAAAAATGGCTATCGTGGTGCTATTTTTTGCTCTCACGGCACCTTTAAGTTATGTGAAATACTGTTACCCGATGCCGGTTACTTACAAGAAGAAGATGCAAAATACGCCAATGACAATCGCTTTAGCAAACACCATCCTGCAGAGCCTTTGTACACTGTTGATGATGCTAAGGCCTGTTTAAATCTTTTTACTCCCGTTGATTTTCACCAACATACCGAAATAGCCGATGGGGTATTTTTAACACTGCGCCACGCCGGGCATATTCTAGGTGCTTCGACTGTTGAGCTGAGCAATCAGCAAGATAATATTATATTTAGCGGAGACTTAGGCCGCCATGATGACATCATTATGCACGCACCCGAGCCAATCCCTGCCTGTAATACCTTGGTGGTTGAATCCACTTATGGCGACCGTCGCCACCACCCAATTGATAGCCTCGAGTTTTTAGCCAATGCGATTAACGCAACGCTTAAACGCGGTGGTATTTTTTTAATGCCTGCTTTTGCCGTTGGCCGAGCACAGCTGATGCTGCATTTAATTCAAGAATTAAAACAAGCAGCGCTTATTCCTAATATTCCTGTTTATCTCAATAGCCCCATGGCGATTAAAGCCACCAGCGTTTATAACCACTTTAATAAAGAACACAAACTAACCGCAGAGCAATGCAAGGCGATTGATGATGGCACTGAATATGTGAAAACTATGGAGCAATCGACCCTGCTGATCAGCAAAGTGATGCCTGCAATTATTATTTCAGCCAGTGGCATGGCAACCGGAGGCCGTGTTTTACATCACTTAAAAAATTTACTGCCTAACGATAAAAATACGGTCGCATTTTTAGGCTTTCAAGCTGCGGGAACTCGTGGTGAAGCGCTAGTCAATGGCGCAACACGTATCAAGCTGCATGGCGAATATGTGCCGGTAAAAGCTGAAATTTTGGCGCTTGATAACTTTTCAGCTCATGGCGATTATCAAGATATTATTGATTGGCTCAAGCAAGCTGAGCAATTACCAAAAAAAATATTCATTACCCATGGCGAGCCAACAGCTAGCGATACCATGCGCTGTCATTTAGAAGAGCAACTAGGAATTGAAGCTTGCGTTGCAGAGTATCTGCAAGAAGTAGAATTATAACAGCCCCAAAAAATAACAACGCAGCTTAGGCTGCGTTGTTTTTTAAAAGCATCAACAAAGACTGAACACTCACGTTAACTTGATAATATTTTCATCGGTAACGATAAAATGGCACTTTGTGAATCAGCAAAGTGATAAATAATCGCAATGTGTCCCGCTACTACCACGCAATACCACACTGCCGAAAACACCCGACCATAAGTATCTAAAGGAACCAAATGTGAAAAATGACGCTGGCGCCACTCAAATACCACTTCAAGTGCTCCTAAAAACAAAAAGAATACTAGTAGCGTTAAGCCAAAGACGTACGATATCCAAAGCCCCAGTGCTACACCCGCTAAACACACCGATAAACCAATCCAAGAGCGCATCGAAAAACTAATACTTTTAAGGACGTGACCACCATCAAGCGGCAGCATAGGCAACAAGTTGAATAAATTAAGTAAAGCACTCAATACCGCAGCACCAGCAAAAAGCTCAAGATCAGTGGCGTAATACAACACCAAACACAATATCGACATAAACAAGCCAAATACCGGACCCATTATTGAAATCACCACATCTTGCCAACGAGTGGTAATTTTTTCGTCCGAAACCGCAAGCCCACCGACAAATGGGATCAGATAAATCCCTTTAGTTTTAATACCAAAATACTTCATCGCTCGCACATGACCGTATTCATGTACCACTAAACACGCTACCAGCACTAACGCAAATTCAAGGGTAAATAACCAGGCATAACCGGCTATCGACGCGCCAGCCAAGGCTGCTTTAATCACTTTGGCACTTTTGAACAACTTAAAACCCAGCGCCGCAAGGCCAAACCAACCTCTTTTTGCTGTAGCAGAATCACCTGTGACATTAATCAGAGGATATTGCACTCCTTCAACATATTCACCATTAACCGACAACTGCATTTTAACTGTGTCATTGTCAAAATCAGGTTGTAATACCATAGCAACATCATGGTCTTGCCCTTGATGTTCAACAGAAAATTGATGCGTCACTAACGTGTCGGCCGCAGCGGCCACTTCACTTTTTAATTCACTATTGGCAAATATTTTTTGAGTAAAATCAGGATAAAATTCAATGCGTAGCGCTTGGCCAAACATCTCAAGTTGTAATTGTTTCATGATATACAGCACATTTTTGTTGGTGCGCTATTGTAACTGGATTATTAAGAGGAAGAGAAATGTTTTGCCGCGCAAAGTGAGTATCGCTACTCACCTAAGCACTTTACGACGATATTATTTACTGATAACAAAAAGTGCAGAGCTGCCGATGATTGTTGCAGGTTGATTATTTGACGCTGTTTTCTGAGTTAACCTAATTTGAGCTTGTAAGGGGTGAGTAAATTCTTTCATTTTCGACTCATCATCTTCATTGAGGAAGATCTTCCATTGCATGGTAGCTTGGCCGCTTGCTGCGTTAAACTCACACGCTTTTTGATAATACCCTCGCTTTTCGATTAATACTGTAAACCCAGTTTTTGTTAAATAATGCAGTGTGCAGCCATATAAGTTTTCAACGTTTGAGAAATTATCAATCGCGTAATTGAATGATACATTAATTGATTTATCACCCGAGCGCTCATGTGAAACATAATCTACTTGCGCGGTGCTTCTTTCTATTTGGCTATAATCAACCGATGAGCAACCCACTAGAGCTAATGATAAAATAGCCGCTATATAATTCTTCACTGTTATCTTCGTCCTTAAATAAAATAGTGGGTCATAATACTTTAGACCCCATTATGAACACAAGGTGTTGTTCTATAATCAAATAAATAACACATCATTAGTTTTATCCCCGCTTTCATTTTATGCTCATCTTGCCCAGCAAACCCCAACCTAAGGTGAGTTGGCTCATCAACTTTACCAAGCACAAACTCATCTTCGCTCTGTAAATACAGACCTTGTGCTGCAAGCGCCTCTTTTACTCCGACCACAGAACGATTAATCTTAATCCAAAGCGCCATACCACCATCGGGAATGGTAAATTCAATCGGATAGCCCAAAACTTGATAGTGCTGAAGTTCAGCGACCATCGCATTTAAACGACTGTGATACAGCTTAGTCATGCGCCTTAGGTGGCGCTCAAACGCGCCATCTTTCATCCAAAAAGCCACCGCTTGCTGCATCATAATATCGTTTTTATGGTTAATAATTTGCTTAAGACCACAGAGCTGGGCAATAACCTCAGATGCAGCATACATATAACCAATACGTGCACCAGCAAACATTAACTTCGAAAAGGTTGAAAGGTAAATCACACGTAAAGCAGGGTCATCGGCTGCCATTGGTACCAAGGGCTGGCAGGCATAATGAAATTCATGATCGTAATCATCTTCAATGATCACCACGCCATACTCACAAGCAAGTTGATACAGCTGCATTCGTCTTACAATCGATAAAGTTACCGTCGTTGGGTATTGGTGCAATGGCGTTAAATACACTAATTTAATTCCACCGAGCTTTAATTGCCGTTCAAAATCATCAACGCATATTCCTTCACTGTCTTGGGCTATTGCAACGAGGTTGGCGCCGCACTCTTTAAAAGCAGCCCGTGCCGGCGGGTAACCCAATGCTTCAACAGCAACCTTATCACCTGGATTAATAAAGATTTTAGCAATTAAAAACAACGCCTCTTGTGAGCCATTACAGATCATAATTTGCTTACTCGCATGCGGCTTTATACCTCTTGCACGCCTTAAATATTCACTGACTTGATGTTTTAATTCGCTTGCTCCATCGGTTTGGCCATAATGAAACGACGCTAGCTCTGTTTGCTGGCTAGCCTTTACTAAGTAGCGCTGAAATTCTCGATAAGGAAACAATGCTAAATCGGGCAAGCCGCCAGCAAAACAATACGGATAATCAGTGATTTTGCGCATTACTTGATACGGTAAAGGGCGAGCAAATTCAAATTGATGCACTTTGAGTGCATGTGCCTTTGCTGTTGCACGACTTTGCTCAATCGGCAGCGCATGATTAACGCGATAACCCGATCGCTGCTGCGAGACTAACCAGCCTTCAGCCACCAATTCGGCTAGGGCATTCATAACCGTATGCCGGTTCATTTTTAATGCAATGGCAAATTCACGAGCAGAGCACAACTTTTCATTTGGTTGTAATAAGCCGCTTTTAATTGCCTCGCGTAACGCTTGCGCCAACTGTAAATATTTGGGGATTGATGATGGTATTAAAGTCAGTTCTAGCGGGTGCATTTTGGTCTAGTTAATTATTTAAAACTGGTTGTTAAACTTATACCAGAATAATTAAATAATCGCCTCATTACTAATGAATGAGCGACAACATGCAATTTGATAAATTAGCCTTACAGACTGAAAGAGTGGCCTTAATACCACTTGAAGCTGCACATTTACCCCAATTATTAATCGCAGGGCAAAACCCAAAAATTTGGCAATGGCTGTTTGAAAATTACTGCCAATCAGCTGAAACAATCGAAACTTGGTTTACCGACACAGCCCAGTTTAATGCCAAACAACAACTCGTATTTGCCACCTTTGATAAAACCAGCCAAACCTTAGTCGGCACCACTCGATTCTTTCGCTTAGACCCAATCAATCACAGCCTTGAAATTGGCCATACTTTTATTAACCCGCAGTGGCAACGAAGCCATATTAATACCCACGCTAAATACGCCATGTTGCGCCACGCCTTTGAGCAATTAGGCTGCGTGCGTGTATCGATTATTACTCATCAACATAATCAGCAATCTCGCAGCGCCATTACTCGTTTAGGCGCTCACTTTGAAGGCGTAATCCGAAAGTGTCGATTATTACCCAATGGTGAATACCGCAGTAGCGCTCAATTTAGTATCACCGATGACGACTGGCCCGAAATAAAACAAACTCTTGAACTAAAAATGAAGGAATATTAATAATGTATCCACCAGCACATTACCAATCAGATAATACCGCATTGCTGCATACCTTAGTGGCTGAGTTTCCGCTAGCAACTGTAATGTTTCAACAAGGTAACAGTCGTTGGCCACACATAAGTCATTTACCGTTTATTTGGCATGACGGCAAACTACTTGGCCACCTTAGCCGTGCTCACCCCCTAGCGTTAGCTCTTGAGCAACAAAACCCCGCTATAAAGCTCATTTTTAACGGTCCTGACGGATATATTTCACCCAGCTATAGCCCACGAGAGCAAAAAGTGCCGACCTGGAATTACGCCAAACTAGAGGTCGATGGCATCGCAACAATCGTGCGTGAATCACACGATAAACAAGTACTGATGAGCATAATTAGTGATCACTTCGAGCATCAACTCGAACAACAGTTTGCAGTTAAACCTTGGTCAATTAGCACCCTGCCAACACCAAGCTTTCGCGCCATGTTAAACGTAATTAGCGTATTTACCATTGAAGTTACGCAATTAAACGGCCATTTAAAATTAAGCCAAAATAAATCTGCGGTTACGGTCGCGGAGATTCGCGCGCAATTAACGCAGCATCAGCAACCCGCTTTAGCAAGAATCATAAAAATGGCGCAGGATTAGCTGCGCCATTTTTAAAAAGCATAAATGCTAAAAAGGAAAACATTGATGACTGTGCTGTTTTTTAATTAATGTTTTTTAATTATCCGACACTAAATATCCCGATAAAATAGCGCACACACAATAACCAACAAAATACCAAAAACCAGCACCAAGCTCTGCTTTCATAATTAACAACTCACCCATTTGACCATCCGCATTACCCGCCAAATAAGTCACAATCAGTGCTATAACAAAGACATCAGCCATACTCCATTTGCTGACCAATTGGGTAAAACACCCAACAAAACGCTTAAACTTGCAAGGATGTAATAAGGTATATAATAACTGTGACAACAACTTGATAAGCGGCACAATCACCGCAAACAGCGCTACTAAGCAAGCTACTAAGACGTTATTATTTGCTTTTAGCTCGTTCACAGTACCCCAGATGCTGCGCGTTTTGTGATACACCTGCACTTGGCCCTCTAGCTGATCAAGCCCCAACATCCCCGAGACCATTTGTAACATACCGCGTGAACGGCTATTGCCATCTTCAGCCAGCATTTCAATACCCGCTTGCGCTAATTGTGACTTTTCAATGTGTCCCTGCAAAGTGAGTACAGGTAAAGTAATACCAGGTATCAACAACCCAAGCGCCAACACAACCATAAATAACGAAGCTATTTTTTGTTTCATGACCCAATCTAACTTTTAAAAACGGCAATAGTGAATGCTAACACTGTGTTTTTGCGCTGTCTGTGCTTTTTTTGTAAACAAACCTTTCGCTCATAATTTACTGCTATCTCAACATAAATTGATCTAGTTCGGATTTAGCGGATGCGCTTTACTTTAAGATAGAGGCAATTAATTTGGAGGATTATATGAAAGCAGCTGTCACCCATGGTTACAAAGAACCTCTTGTCATTGAAGAGCGCCCTACGCCAACATTAAATCCACAAGATATTTTAGTTAAAATTCATGCTTGTGGAGTATGCCATACTGATTTACATGCGTGTCATGGTGATTGGCCTGTAAAAGCCAAACTGCCGTTAGTACCAGGCCATGAGGGCGTAGGTGAAATTGTGGCTTTAGGTTCACAAGTCACGCACTTAGCAGTTGGCGATCGAGTCGGTATTCCTTGGCTATACAGTGCATGTGGTCACTGTGAATATTGCCTCAGCGGTGATGAAAACTTATGTTTAGCACAACAAAATGCGGGTTATTCGGTCGATGGTAGTTATGCGCAGTACTGCAAAGCTCACGGTGACTACGTTATTAAAATACCTGATAATTTAACCTATGTTGAAGCCGCGCCTTTATTTTGTGCTGGCGTTACAACGTATAAGGCTTTAAAAGTTGCCAACATTAAACCAGGCGACTGGGTGGCTATTTTTGGTGTCGGTGGACTAGGCCACCTAGCTGTACAGTATGCTGTTGCTATGGGGTTTAATGTGGTGGCGGTAGATACTGGTGCTGAAAAACTATCTTTAGCTAAAGAGCTGGGCGCTGAAATCTGCCTTGATTTCAAAACCGATGACGTGATTGGTCAAATACTCAAACAAACTCAAGGTGTGCATGCAACAATTTGCACCGCGGTGAGCAAAGCAGGATTTGAACAAAGTTACCGCGCCATTCGTCGTGGTGGTAAATGCGTATTGGTTGGCCTACCGCCAGAAGAAATGCCAATCCCTATTTTTGATACTGTGCTCAATGGCGTGAGTATCATTGGATCGATTGTTGGCACTCGCCAAGATTTAGTGGAATGCCTGGATTTTGCAGCGCGCGGTAAGGTCAAAGCCATCACCATTGAAAGGTCACTTGAAGATATTAATGATATTTTTACAGACATGATTAAAGGCGACATCACTGGCCGTGTCGTGATGAAAATCAACTAAATGACGATAAACAGGCTAGTTCAACAATAATATTGAACTAGCCTGACAATTTATAACAACAAACTCCTCGTTCAATTGTATTATTACATTCAATTGCACTAGAAAAGGAGCTTAACATGTTACGCATCGCCTTAATAATTACCGCAGGACTGGCATTAACAGCTTGCAAAACAACTGAATTCTTACCCTTAATGCCGCATTCCCCGCAGTTTGTTGGTTCAAGTAACCACTATTCAATTATCACAAACAAAGGTTTTTGGCTTGAGGATAAACTCAATATCACGGTAGGCCCTTACTCAGTCTCAGAAATGGATATCAGCTGGCAAACCAGTACCGCCTCAGGCACGTCTATTGGCATGGATAAGCTTGGCTATAACGACCAAAGCATGAATAAGGAGCAGTCGTTTAGCTACCAATTAAACAGCCCAACCAATAACAGTAAAAATCGTTGTCGCCAAAGCATTCGCTCCAACGAGCAATCTTGGTCATTCAACTCGCGGTTTTCATTACCCCTAAATTTTGATGCCAGTTACAGCTACCACTGCCAATTTAGCAACTCAGAACAACCATGGCAGCTGCTGATCCTTGCTGATAATTACGGCAAAGCTGAGTTCAAACTTTATGACCAAAGCAATAACGCTTATGACATTCGGCCTGTTAATTACGATTTAATGCCTGTTCCCCAACGAACCTTTATTGGCTTTGAAATCTTAAAAGGGACTGAAAAACTTGCTGCTGTAGCAATGGCTGAACCCGGCGATGTTTGGATTAATAAAGCTCTTCCTCAATCGGAGCAAGATTTGTTGATGAACGTATTGCTTAATCTGTGGTTTTTTAAACACGCGCTTGAGAAAAATACACATTAAGCCTATTCATTCAAAGAAAATAACATTACTCAATTATCACTATTGTAAATAGAAGATATACTTATCTTCCAACTGTTTAATAAGGATAAAACATGAAGTCATCTACTTTTTTACTACCAAGTTTAAGCTTGGTTGCATTATTAGCCACATCAACAAACCTAGAAGCAAGCGCAATTGGTGCAAGCTTAAAAGCTGGGACTTTAGGTGCGGGTGCTGAGCTAGATTATCGTTTTAATGAAAACTTTAATGTGCGCTTACAAGCCAATGCATTAAATTACAGCGATGATATTGAAGAAGATGATATTAACTACTCAGGTAAGATTGATTTATCAACAGCCGGCATTTTAGTAGATTGGCGCCCATTTAGCGGCACGTTCAGACTAACCGGTGGTTATTACATCAATAATAACGAAATAAAAGCCACAGCCAAAGATGCAGGTTCTGAAGGTTATGAATTAGGCGACGTTACTTATTTTTCAGATACTGCAAACCCACTATCACTGAATGCCAACATGGAGCTAGGTAACTCTGGCAGTGGCTATCTTGGGATGGGCTGGGGTAATACAACCGATGCGGGCTGGATGTTTTCGTTTGAGTTAGGTGTTTTATTTACCGGCAGCCCCAAAGTTGATCTAACTGCCAGTGGCAATGCTGTCGTATATGTTAATGGAACACCTAATTACTTTGATATTTCAGATACAACTAACCCACTAGTACAAGAGTTCAACGCGAACTTAACGACTGAAAAAAACACCCTAGAAGAAGATATTGCTGACTTTGAATTTTACCCTGTGATTACTTTAGGTGTGGGTTACCGCTTTTAAATAGGTGTTTAACACCAAAGTGCGATTCACATAAACGCTTTTTTGAACTGCTTACCGTTAAATAAAAGCCGATACTTACCTTATCGGCTTTTATTTATAACAATTTGATAAATAAACTCTTTTATCGTTAATATCCACCAAGCTGAGCATAAAACACCACAAAAACACCTATAATGATAAAAACAACACTCACATTTGGGTGTTTTAACGTGCGCATTTGAACTCGTTTAGGCGCGTCAGGATCCACTAATAAATGGCTGTCAGTATTTGCGGCATAGTTATTATAAAAGTGCTTATTATAATTCATCACCACACTTAAGCGCTGCTGTTCAAACGAGTATTCAACCAACATCTGCTGATTGGCAAGGTTACTAAATGGCATGGCTTTATTACTTGATATCAGAGTGACCGCTTCAATTTTACACACGCGCCACGTTCGCTTTTTCATACTCTGAATGGCTTGGCGAATAAAAGGCTCCAATCCTAATAATAAAATAACAACACCAACCAAGGTTAACTCTAACTTCATCTTTTGATCCTTTTATTATTTTTTTAGGATTCAGTGAATGGATTAATCACATCAGATTTATACTAATGCGCACTAACTTCTTTAAATAAAGCGTTGCAGCAAAAAATGGATGCCTTAGCTTTCGCTAATTGTTTTTTTATAAACGAGATGAGCAGCCACTAAATCACTCAGCGCTGTTCCCACCGATTTAAACAAGGTGATTTCGTGTTCACTGCGCCGTGCTGTGCGTTTATTAGTACATAAGCTCGAAAGCTCGCCTTTTATGTGCGACTGCGTTATTGCGCCTTGTGCAATGGGGATGAGTAATTCACCGGCTTCATTCATCACATTTACTGTGCTATCGAGGTAAACGCTCGACCTCAGCACAGTTTCAGTATCACATTCACGGTGATCACTATGATGATTACCGATTAAATCAATATGCACACCGGGTTTTAACCAAGCACCGTCAAACAAGGGCGTTTTTGCCCCTGTAGCACAGCTAATAATATCCGCATTGCCAACTGCTAATTGCAACTCCTGGCATAGACTAAAAAAAACATCAGGGTGTTCTGCCTGTAATTGTGTAATTAACGCCTGTGCTTTATCCTGATTTCGTGCAGCAATCACCACCTTGGTGAGCGCCCTAACACTCAAATGTGCTTTGATCATAAAACTAGCGAGGTTACCTGAACCAAAAAACAAAAGGTTTTGACTGTTTTCTCGCGATAAATAACGCGATGCCAAAGCCGATACTGCAGCGGTGCGCCAGTAAGTCACAGTAGTACCATCAACTAAGGCTAACGGCACTCCGTGCTTGCGTTCAAAAAGCATAATTTTTGAATAAAGTGAATCGTAACCCTGCGCGGCATTTTGTGGAAAATAAGTAAATGATTTCACACCAATCACATCATCATTCCAAGCTGGTAAAACAGCAAACGCATTGTGCGCCGAATCATCAGGTATAAGTTCAAATACTTGGCGTTTGGGCATCGAGAAATTACCAGTAAACCCGCAATCAAGCGCATCAATTAAACTTGGAAAATCTAAAGCATTTTCAACCTGTGCTTTATCAATTACTAACATATCACTCTCTTAAATTTCAAAAGGTTTGGGGGCATGTGTTAATACTTGGCAACCCTTATCAGTGATTAGATAATCATCTTCTAAACGCACGCCGCCAAGCCCTGGAATATAAATCCCCGGTTCAATGGTAATAATATTACCGCGCTGTAATTGATAGTTTGTTTTAGCTGTTAAAAAAGGCTGTTCGTGTAAAAATAAACCAACCCCATGACCTAAGCCCTCGCCCTGCCATTTGGCATAAGGCGAAGCATCAAGCACCGCTTTAGAAGCCAAATAAACATCAACGCCTCTCACTCCTGGCTTTAACGTAGCCACTGCAGCGTGTTGTGCTGCTGCAACCGTATCGTAAATCACTTTTTGCTCAGTGCTGGCAGCGCCTAAAATATAACTTCGAGTCATATCAGAGCGATAACCATTCACCACTGCGCCAAAATCAAGCGTAATAAAATCACCCTCGTGTAATTTTTGCTCACCCGGAACACCATGAGGTAGCGAAGTACGCGCTGCAAATAACATAATGGTATTAAATGCCATACCTTCTGAGCCAAGTTTTTGCATGCGATATTCAAGCTCCAGCGCTACCTCGCGCTCAGTAGCACCCTCTGTGAAATAAGGCATCGTTTCATTGAGTGCTTGATCTGCAATCGCTGCAGCAAGGGCAATCTGCTTTACTTCCCACTCATCTTTGATCATGCGCTGCTGCTCAATTAAACCAACAACTGGACTCAGAGTGATCTCAGTTAATTGCACAGCAATATCTTGCCATGCATGCACGTTAATAAATGCAGCGTCAAAACCTAAATTACGTACATCAATTAAATGACGCTTGATACATGCCCCTAACGCTTCGTTATCACGGTCGCGACAAATAACCTCAAAGCCTTGGCACTCAGACTGGGCACGCTCAAAATAGCGATAGTCTGTGATTAAAAACTGATGTTTTTCGGTTATAATCGCGTACGCAGCATTACCGGTAAACCCGGTTATATACTGGATATTTTCATGGCCTAAAATCAGTAAACCATCTATTTTTTTAACCGCTAATGACTGCTTTAACGCATGCTGACGTGTACTAAAAATACTCTTCATATCTACCAAACCTATCGAGCTTTACTCTCAACAATTAATACAGCAATACCAAACCAATATTGCATACAATATTCCAAATAAAGGGCGTTGGCAAGCCATTGGATTCTTTCGTTTCAAAAATCGCTAACAAAAAAGCCCTCAAAGATGAGGGCTGTATCTGTCAGGCTAACCCCGTCGTTTTAATATATAAAAACCAACAGGAATTAATAGCATTGATACTAAAGGACTTAATATCATGCCACCGAGCATAGGTGCAGCTATTTTTTGCATTACCTCATTACCTGTGCCCGCTCCAAGCATAATAGGCAACAAGCCTGCAATAATAGTTAAGACTGTCATGGCTTTAGGGCGCACTCGCTGCACGGCGCCGTTCTCAATAGCCAAAACCAATTGCCCTGCGTTTTTTTGCCATGCTTGATTTAGATAAATCAGCATCACGACCCCAAACTCCGCTGCAACACCCGCTAATGCAATCATACCTACTGCAAGTGCAACTGATAATTGATAATCAAGCCAAAAAACAAACCACACTGAACCTGCAAGTGCGACAGGTAACGTCAACATTACGAGCAATGCTTGAGTTACCGAGCTAAAAGCTAAGTGCAAAATCACAAATATAATTAATAGCGTAATCGGAACAACATACAACAATTTCGCTTCAACTCGCTGCATATATTCATATTGACCGGCAAAACTTATGGTGTATTTAGCCGGTAAAACAAGCTGCTCATCAAGCGCTGCTTGAGCGGTTTTTATATAGTCACCCAAGCTGACATCTGGTTTTATATCAATAAATGTCCAAGCAATAGTGCGTCCATTTTCACTTTTAATTAAAGCCGGCCCGTCTTTAATGACAATATCGGCTACTTGTTCAAGTGTCACCCACGCTCCGCTTGCGGTTACAAATGGCAGTGTTGCCAAACTTTCAATTTGATCACGATAACGGCGCGGATAACGCAAGTTAATGGGATAACGCTCTGTCCCCTGTATTGACTCACCGACATTAGCGCCGCCTAAAGCAAACTTTATAATCGATTGAATATCAGCGATGCTTAAACCATATTTAGCCGCATCGGCACGCCTTGGCACAATATCAATATAACGACCCGATTGCGCACGCTCTGAATACACCGAATTAGTACCAGGCAGCGGAGCTAAAATAGCTTCAATTTGTTGACCAATTTGCTCAATTACCGCTAAATCGGCTCCCGACATTTTAATGCCAACAGGGGTTTTAACCCCTGTTGAGAGCATATTAATTCGCGTTTTAATCGGTTGCACCCATGCATTGGTTAAACCCGGAAACTTAATTTTGCTATCAAGCTCGGCAATAATGTCATCTAAGGTAATTCCCTCTCGCCATTCTGATTTTGGCTTTAACGCTATGGTCGTTTCAATCATAGTGAGCGGCGCTGGATCGGTTGCTGTTTCTGCGCGGCCCACCTTACCAAATACAGAAGCAACCTCGGGCTGAGTTTTAATTAACCGATCGGTTTGCTGCAAAATCGCCCCTGCTTGGGCTATTGACACTCCAGGTAACGTGGTTGGCATATAAAGCAAATCACCCTCTTCAAGTTCAGGCATAAACTCAGCGCCCATTTTGCTCAGTGGATAATAGCTGGACGCACCAATTAAGAGTGAAACAACGACTACAGTCCAAGGTGCTTTTAAACAAATACGCAATATCGGTTTATAAATGGCAATTAATCCTCGATTAATTGGATTTGCTGACTCGCTTGGTATTTTACCCTTAACCAAAAAGCCCATTAATACAGGCACTAACGTGATGGATAATAATGCTGCAGCCGCCATCACAAATGTTTTTGTATATGCAAGAGGAGCAAATAGCTTGCCTTCTTGAGCCTCAAGGGCAAAAACAGGGATAAAACTCAATGTGATTAAGAGTAAAGATAGAAATAAAGCAGGCCCAACTTCAACCGAAGCAGTATGAACCAGTTGCCAATGCTCAGCCCCTTTAGCACTGCGACCATGCTGCTGTTGAAACTCATCTAAATGCTTATGTAAATTTTCCACCATAACAATGGCGGCATCAACAAGTGCGCCAATTGCAATCGCAATACCGCCTAAACTCATTATGTTGGCATTAATCCCCATCGCTTTCATGGCAATAAATCCAATCAAAACAGCCAGAGGCAAACAAATCACCGCAACCAAAGTTGAACGTACATGGAGTAAAAAGATAAAACAAACCAAAACCACAACCAACATCTCTTCAATCAACTTGGTTTTGAGTGTGGTGACAGAGCGCTCAATCAAAAGACTGCGATCATACACTTCTGTAATAACAACACCATCTGGCAGGCTTGCTTTGAGACTATTGAGTTTTTCTTTTACACCGGCAATAGTGGTTAAGGCATTTTCACCATAGCGCATTACAACTATTCCACCGACCACTTCACCTTCACCATTGAGTTCGGCAATACCGCGGCGCATTTGTGGCCCAAGGCGAATTGAAGCAACATGCTCTAATAATAGCGGCGTACCCTGCTCACTGGTCACACCCAAAGGTATGGCTTGAAAATCCTTTATACTTTTCAAATAACCTTGGCTGCGAACCATGTATTCCGCTTCGGCCATTTCGAGAACCGACCCACCGACCTCTTGATTTGCTTGCTCAATCGCTTGCTTTACTTGTTGTAAGGTCAATCCATATTGCATTAAGCGAAGTGGCTCTAAAACGACTTGATAGGTTTGCTCCATGCCACCAACCGTAGCTACCTCACTGACACCCTCGACCGATTGCAATTCAAACTTTAAAAACCAATCTTGTAATGATTTTAACTGTGCTAGATTATGCTGACCACTTGGGTCAGATAACGCATACTGATAAACCCAACCAACCCCAGAAGCATCAGGACCCAGCTCTGGCTTCGCCTCTGGAGGCAATTGAGCTGCAACCTGACTTAGGTACTCTAAAACGCGAGAACGTGCCCAATACAGATCCGTATCATCTTCAAAAATAATATAGACATACGAATCACCAAAAAAAGAAAAACCCCTGACAGTTTTCGCTTTTGGTACAGCCATTAAACTGGTCGCTAATGGAAAAGTGACTTGCTGCTCAATGAGTTCAGCGGCTTGGCCGGGGTAACTCGTTTTAACGATCACTTGAATATCAGATAAATCAGGAATGGCATCAAGCGGTGTTTCTTTAACTGCTTTAAAGCCAAGAACAACACAAAGTAGTGCAATCAACACCACCATCATTTTGTGTTTTAAGCTCAGGCCTATAATTGCTTTTAACATTTTATAACCCCAGTTAATGCTGATGCGTTGAAGGCATCGCTGATGCAGAAGTGCCCATTCTTAAAATAGCAGAGCGGATATTTGCTTCTGAATCAATCAAAAACTGACCCGAGGTCACCACTAGCTCACCCTCCGTTAATCCAGAAATAACCTCAGCACGCCCTTGGGTGATCATGCCAATAGACACTTCTTTTGCTGCAAAAGTAGTATCTGACGTTTTGATAATTACCCGGTTTTGTTTTTCGGTTCGGATCAGTGCTTCAACAGGAATATTAAGCGTGTCATTTTTAGGACCGCCGTAAATTCGCACATTGGCAATCATAGCTGGTTTAAATTTATGATCTTTATTGTCCAATGCTAACCGCACCTTCAGGGTTCTAGTTTTAGGATCCAATGCTGGGTAGATGTATTCCACTTGCCCTTCAGCTGCGTATACTCCCAACGCAGGTAAATCGAACTCAGCCCACTTACCTGTTTTAACCCAATCCATTTGATGCTCAAACACATCCGCAAGTACCCAAACACGACTTAAATCAGATAACGTCATCAAACGGTCTTCAGGTTTAACAAACATGCCCTCGCCAATTACCAATTCAGTAACTACCGAATCAAAAGGCGCATAATAGGGGACCTGAAAAAAAGATTGCTTACGTTTTTGAAGCTCCTCAATCAAAGCATCTGTCATACCTAGTAACTTTAGTCGTGTGCGGCCACGTAACTTAAGGTAATCCGTTGCTTTATGGTTATCCCTAAACATTGATAAATAATCATCTTGAGCAACGACTAAATCAGGTGAATAAATCTCGTACAGTAACTGACCTTTTTTTATTTCTTCACCCAAGGTTTTAACTTGTAAGTTTTCAATCCACCCAGCCGCACGCGGATGAACGTGATGAATACCATTTTGATCATAATTAATAGCACCAAAGGTTTCGATATAACGCCACAAAGTACTTTTAACAACTTTAGCCGTGGTTAAAGCCATGCTTTGCTGTGTATGACCTGGAACTGTTAAACCTCCCATTAAATCAGCTGATTGCTCGGTCGGCTCAACCAAAACTAAATCCATCCCACAAATTGGGCACTTACCTGGGTGATCTTTGACAATATGGCTATGCATAGGGCAAACATAGCGCTGCTGGCTATTCTGTTGCAGTAAATCAGTAATAACCGTTGTTTCTGACGGGGCTGCTGTAGAGGCAGATTGAACGTTAACGGAAAAAATAAAAATAAGGCTGATGAGCCACAAAAAATTCTTCATGAATAAATTACTCTGTAAATTAAATTTATCTACTGCTAACAGTAGGCTTTTTTTAGTTTAAGAGTGAAAAATTGGAGGGATTAACCAGCCTTCTGTTGGCTCGTTATAATAAACATTTCGGTAGTGGTTATCCGAACTTTGGTTCATAACATCTAAATCAGGAGCCGCAATAACAGGTAACATGGCCATTCCTGAACAATGCGATTGACAATGCCCGCAGTCTTCAGGGCAACTTTGCATTTCTTGTACAACCTCATCACAGCATGAATGAGACTGAGCGATATCTACTGTAGTTAATGCATTGTCCATATTATTCATTTGCTGATGGTGCATCGCACAGTTCTGATCCTCGGCATTTACAGTGGGTGTAAAACCGATATTCAACAAAAAAATAATAAAAATGAATATATGCAGAATTTTCATAACGCAAGTCTAATCGATTTAAATTTGGAACGCTAGTTATGGTCGAGGCTAAATGACATCAAAAGAGTTATCCTTTAGCTTGTACCTTATTATTTATCTATATGATATTTAATAACTTTATTAAATTGTATATTGTTTTACTATCTTTAAATATTAAATATGGTATTTTTAGCGGCCTTTTTATACGTACAGAATTTAATCACACCATTATGGTTAAAAATCAACGCCACGCTCTATTTTTTGGTCTTGCTGCCGTTTTATTATGGTCAACAGTTGCTACCGCATTTAAACTTGCACTTGAGCAGCTGACATCTTTGCAACTATTGTTTTTTTCATCATTTGTTAGTTGGCTTTTTTTAGCGGGCTCTTTGTATTACACAAAAGATTTTGCAAACGTGGTGCATTGCTTTAAAGCACACCCTTGGCGCTACTTAAAGCTTGGTAGTATTAATCCTTTTCTTTATTACTTAATTTTATTTAAAGCTTATGAATTACTTCCCGCACAACAAGCTCAAGCTTTAAATTATACTTGGGCAATTACCTTAAGCTTATTAGCGGTACCATTGCTTGGCCAAAAACTACGTAAAGCCGATCTCATTTCGCTAAGCCTAGCTTATTTTGGTGTGTTAATAATTTGCACTCAGGGTCAAATCACCGAACTAAACTTTAAAAGCCCTCTAGGTGTTGGTTTGGCGCTCCTAAGCACACTCCTTTGGTCGCTTTATTGGATTTTTAATACTAAAAATACCGATAAACCCGTAGTTAGCCTCTTTATATGCTTTAGCATTGCACTGCCACTTATATCGCTTGTGATGACCTGGCAAGATGCATGGCTTTTACCATCAATCAAGGCCAGTTTAGCTGCAATTTACGTTGGCTTATTTGAGATGGGTATTACTTTTGTGCTCTGGCTATTTGCGATGAAAAAAGCAGAAAACACATCAAAAATTAGCAACCTAATTTTCATATCACCTTTCATTTCTTTAGTATTTATCTATACACTTTTGGGTGAAGAAATTCATACCACCACCCCAATAGGGCTAGGGCTTATTATTACAGGTTTATTAGTGCAAAAGTTTGGCTGTAATAAGAGCAGCTAAAAGAAATATCAATTCAATAAGCTCAACGTTGGATTAGCGTTATACCAACTAATAAAATGAAATGTGTAATTTTTAATCTCAACCCAGAGATTTTCAACTAATAAAGTAAATCTGCATACCAAGAGGAATCCTGTGGAATTTAGTCCAACATAGTTACCTATAAGCGTAATTGCTTTAGATTCGTTTATTCTTCACTATTAAGGTCTGATACTGTAAATAACTCTTTTAGCCTTCTAATAACTTAATGAATCAAACGCACTCTTCGATAGAAACCAGTAAGTCAATGATCAGTGCTTTAATCACAGTACCCCTGTAACCCTATGCTAAAAATCAAATTTTAATAATAAGAACACAGTTCAAGCAACCAAATTGAGTTAACTTTGTATATGGTTTGAACTTGATAAAAGATTTACCACAATAGATATTTGAGAGCGGGGTCTTACAGATATTTATCATGCGCATATATTTGATAATCAGATCTAAATAAACATTTATGAAGCAGCTGTTGAAGCGTCAGTACGCCTTATTACCAATCAAAAAATCTGTAACAATAAAAATAAACTACGAATTCAGAGCATTGCTTAATATTTCATTCGAATCTCGGGCTGATTGTTAAATAATGTAGCAACCTTGTTGTATGAATATCATTTCTAAATAAATACCACACAGAAATTGTTTAAGCTTCTCTTAAGTGAATTAACTATAAACATTAAATGGTTTACAAAAATTTAGATATAAAAAAGCCGAGCTAATGCTCGGCTTTTTTTATCATATCAGACTTACTCTGCAGACTGTGCGTCTTCTTGAACTTCTTCAGTCGTAATTACACGACCTACTAGTTCAACATAAGCCATTGGAGCATTATCACCAGCACGGAAACCACACTTTAAAATACGAGTGTAGCCACCTGGACGGCCTTCGAAACGAGGACCAAGCTCAGTGAACAACTTACCAACTACTTCGCTATCACGCGTGCGTGCGAACGCTAAACGGCGATTAGCTACGCTATCAGTCTTAGCCAGTGTGATTAAAGGTTCAATTACACGACGCAACTCTTTAGCTTTTGGTAAAGTTGTTTTGATGATTTCGTGCTTCACCAAAGAACCTGCCATATTGCTAAACATCGCTTTACGATGGCTGCTATTGCGATTTAATTGACGACCACTCTTACGATGGCGCATTACCCTATCCTTCTAACTAAACTTAATTCAGTGAATTATATTATTCAGCAAGACTTGCAGGTGGCCAATTTTCTAAGCGCATGCCTAGAGAAAGACCACGTGAAGCTAGCACGTCTTTAATTTCCGTCAGAGACTTCTTACCTAAATTAGGCGTTTTAAGAAGCTCAACTTCTGTGCGCTGAACTAAATCACCGATATATTGAATTTGCTCGGCTTTCAAACAGTTCGCAGAACGTACAGTTAATTCAAGATCATCAACAGGACGAAGTAGAATCGGATCGAATTCTGGCTTCTCTTCCTTCGCCACAGGCTCAGTTACATCACGTAAATCTACGAATGCATCTAACTGCTCAGCTAGGATTGTTGAGGCACGACGGATCGCTTCTTCAGGATCCAAAGTACCGTTAGTTTCCATGTCGATAATTAACTTATCTAAATCTGTACGTTGCTCAACACGAGCTGATTCAACCGAGTACGCAATACGCTCAACTGGGCTAAATGATGCATCTAGCAGCAAACGGCCAATTGGGCGCTCATCGTCATCAGAGGATAAACGGTTAGATGCAGGAACATAACCACGACCACGTTCAACACGAATACGCATGCTGATACTGCTGTTAGCTGTCGTTAAATGACAGATAACGTGATCTGGATTACAGATCGTAACATCACCATCATGCTGAATGTCTGCCGCAGTTACAGGGCCTACGCCTGATTTTGTCAGGGTTAGAAAAACTTCATCTTTGCCTTCTAAAGTAACCGCTAGTCCTTTAAGGTTTAACAGAATTTCAATGATGTCTTCTTGTACGCCTTCTTTCGCGCTGTACTCATGCAATACACCATCAATTTCAACTTCAGTCACTGCACATCCTGGCATTGACGAAAGTAATATACGGCGTAAAGCATTACCAAGAGTGTGACCAAAGCCACGCTCTAACGGCTCTAAAACAACTTTAGAGCGTGTTGGTGAGACTGCGTCGATTTCGACTAATCTTGGCTTTAGGAATTCGGTTACAGAACCCTGCATTTTATCCTCTCTTAACTCTTACTTTACTTAGAGTAAAGTTCGACGATTAGCTGTTCGTTAATATCTGCAGACAGATCAGAACGCTCTGGTAAACGTTTGAAAACGCCTTCCATTTTGCTACCGTCTACTTCAACCCAAGTTGGTTTTTCACGTTGTTCTGCTAACTCAAGAGCAGCAACAATACGTGCTTGCTTCTTAGCTTTCTCACGAATAACTACTACATCATCTGCAGTGATTCTGTAAGAAGGAATGTTAACAACAGAACCGTTAACCATAACCGACTTGTGGCTTACAAGTTGACGTGCTTCAGCACGAGTACTTGCAAAACCCATACGGTATACAACGTTATCTAGGCGTTGCTCTAGAAGTTGTAAAAGGTTTTCGCCTGTGTTGCCTTTAATACGAGCAGCATCTTTATAATAATTACGGAATTGCTTTTCTAATACACCGTAGATACGACGTACTTTTTGCTTTTCACGTAACTGTAAACCGTAATCAGATAAACGACCTTTACGGGCGCCATGCTGACCAGGTGCTGTCTCTAATTTGCATTTAGAATCAATTGCTCTAACGCCGCTTTTAAGGAACAGGTCAGTACCTTCACGACGACTTAGCTTGAGCTTAGGGCCCAAATATCTAGCCATGTTCTTTCTCCACTAACCTATTGTTATACGCGACGTTTCTTCGGTGGACGACAACCGTTATGAGGAATTGGCGTCACGTCAGTGATGTTTGTAATACGGTAACCTACAGCATTAAGAGCGCGGACAGCAGACTCACGGCCTGGACCTGGTCCCTTAATGAACACTTCTAGGTTTTTCAAACCGTACTCTTGAGCAGCAGTACCTGCACGCTCAGCAGCAACCTGTGCAGCGAATGGAGTAGATTTACGTGAACCACGGAAACCAGAACCACCTGCAGTTGCCCAAGATAACGCGTTACCTTGGCGATCTGTAATCGTTACAATAGTGTTGTTGAAAGATGCATGAACATGAGCCATACCATCTGCAACTTGTTTTTTAACTTTCTTACGACGAATTGGTGCTTTTGCCATTGTCTTTACCCTTATCGCTTGATAGCCTTACGAGGACCCTTACGAGTACGCGCGTTAGTCTTAGTTCTTTGACCACGTAGTGGTAAAGAGCGACGATGACGAAGACCACGGTAGCAACCAAGGTCCATAAGACGCTTGATATTTAATGTGATTTCACGACGAAGATCACCTTCAACGGTGTACTTAAGCACTTCTTCACGAAGTACATCAAGAGTTTCATCGTTTAATTCGCCGATTTTAGTTGTTTCAGCGATTCCTGTCGCAGCTAAGATAGCCTTAGAGCGAGTTTTGCCAACACCATAAATTGCAGTTAAAGCGATAACAGCATGTTTATGATCAGGGACGTTAATGCCAGCTATACGGGCCACTAACACATCTCCTATAAAAGAATTTGACTATATTTTATTGAAAAGCCCGTTAGGATACTCAACCAATAATCAAACTTCAACCAAGAACGCAGACCGAGTATTGAATACTCAGTCTGCACGACTTTTACTAGCCTTGCCTTTGCTTGTGCTTTGGCTCACTACAAATTACACGTACAACACCGGCACGTTTAACAACTTTGCAGTTACGGCAAATTTTCTTAACGGAAGCACGTACTTTCATAACTCAACTCCGTAAACTTATCTTATCGACCATAGCCTTTAAGATTAGCTTTTTTCAGCACAGAATCATACTGATGTGACATCAGATGCGTCTGTACTTGTGCCATAAAGTCCATAATCACAACAACGATAATCAATATTGATGTACCGCCGAAGTAGAATGGCGTTTGCCATGCCATTGTCATGAACTCGGGCACCAGACAGATAAAGGTAATATACAAAGCACCTGCCAATGTCAGGCGTGTCATCACTTTATCAATGTATTTAGATGTCTGCTCACCTGGACGAATACCTGGTATAAATGCGCCAGATTTTTTCAGGTTATCTGCTGTTTCACGTGGGTTAAATACCAACGCTGTATAAAAAAAGCAGAAGAAGATAATAGCAGCTGCTAAAACCATCGCATATAGCGGCTGCCCTGGAGACAATGCTAATGAGATTGTTTGTAATGCGTCTGCAATAGGACCTTCGCCCTGACCAAACCAGCTGGCAATTGTACCAGGGAACAGAATAATACTACTAGCGAAAATTGGTGGAATAACACCCGCCATATTAACTTTTAGTGGTAAATGTGTACTTTGTGCAGCAAACACCTGACGGCCTTGCTGGCGCTTAGCATAGTTAACAACGATACGACGTTGACCACGCTCAAAAAACACAACCATGTAAGTTACAGCAAATACAATCACCGCAATTACTAACAGCATTAAAACATTCAAATCACCTTGGCGCGCCATTTCGGCTGTCGAACCAATAGCAGACGGCAGGTTAGCAACGATACCAACAAATATTAGAACTGAAATACCGTTACCGATACCGCGCTCTGTAATTTGCTCGCCCAACCACATCAGGAACATTGTGCCCGTTACCAAGCTCACCACTGCGGTGAAATAAAACCCAGCACCTGGATTTACAACCAGACCCTGCATCATATTTGGTAAACCGGTTGCAATACCGATTGATTGTACAGTTGCTAGCACAAGCGTTGCATAACGAGTGTACTGACTTATTTTCTTACGCCCTTGTTCACCTTCTTTCTTAAGCTCTATCATCGCAGGATGTATGTGCGTTAATAGCTGCATAATAATTGAAGCTGAAATGTACGGCATAATACCTAGAGCCAATACAGATGCACGCTCAAGCGCACCACCACTGAACATGTTGAACATCTCAACAATGGTGCCCTTTTGTTGCTCGAAGAATTCGGCTAGTACAGCGGCGTCAATACCAGGGATTGGCACAAAAGAACCTAAACGGTAAATGATTATAGCTCCGAGTACGAACAGTAAGCGACGCTTCAATTCCGCTAGACCACTTTGGGCACTTTGCATATCTAGACCTGGTTTAGCCATGGTACTTTCCTTATTATTCTTCTACCTTGCCTCCGGCTGCTTCAATTGCTTCTAGAGCGCCCTTGGTCACTTTAAGACCCTTGACAGTCACAGCACGTGAAACTTCGCCAGATTTAACTACTTTAACGAACAGAACGTTCTTTTTAACCAGACCAGCTGCTTGTAGTGTACTAAGCTCTACCACATCGCCTTCAACTTTAGCGATTTCATAAAGATTTACTTCTGCAGATACTAAAGATTTGCGTGAAGTAAAACCAAACTTAGGTAGACGGCGTTGAATTGGCATTTGACCGCCTTCAAAACCTACGCGCACACCACCGCCAGAACGAGATTTTTGACCTTTGTGACCACGGCCACCAGTCTTACCAAGACCAGAACCGATACCACGACCAGGGCGTTTTTTCTCAGTTTTTGCACCAGCAGCAGGTGAAAGTGTATTCAAATGCATTCGAATTACCCCTCAACCTTAACCATGTATGAAACTTGGTTAATCATACCACGTACACATGCTGTGTCTTCTAACTCAACAGTGTGATTGATACGACGTAAACCAAGACCGCGTAATGTAGCTTTATGCTTCGGTAAACGACCGATAGAGCTCTTTACTTGTGTTACTTTTACAGTTTTCATGGTTTACCCCTTGATCTGTTCTACGCTAAGACCACGCTTAGCTGCAACTTTAGCTGGAGAAGTCATCTTCTCAAGCGCAGAAATAGTTGCACGTACAACGTTAATCGGGTTAGTTGAACCATAACACTTTGATAATACGTTATGTACACCAGCAACTTCTAACACTGCGCGCATTGCGCCACCAGCGATGATACCAGTACCTTCAGAGGCTGGTTTCATGAATACTAATGAACCTGCATGGCGACCTTTTACAGGGTGCTGCAGAGTATTACCGTTAAGGTCAACATTAATCATGTTACGACGCGCTTTTTCCATTGCTTTTTGAATCGCAGCTGGAACTTCAAGTGCCTTACCGTAACCAAAACCTACTTTACCTGCGCCATCGCCAACAACTGTTAGTGCTGTGAAGCTAAAGATACGACCACCTTTAACAACTTTAGACACACGGTTTACAGCAACTAGCTTCTCAGCTAAGTCTGACTGTTGTTGCTTTGCTTCTACGTTAGCCATCGTCTACTCCTAGAATTGCAAACCGGCTTCACGCGCTGCATCAGCAAGCGCCTTCACACGGCCGTGATATTTAAAGCCACTGCGATCAAAAGTAATCTTTTCGATACCTTTGTCAGTTGCACGTTGAGCAACAAATTTACCCACAGCTTGCGCTGCTTCGATGTTACCTGTGCCTTTAACTGTTTCGCTAATTGCTTTTTCAACAGTAGAAGCAGCAGCCACCACGATACCCTCAGCAGTTACTACTTGAGCGTAAATGTGACGTGGCGTGCGGTGGATAACAAGACGGGTGATGCCTTGTTCAATATAATTTCTGCGAGTGCGTTTAGCACGGCGCAGACGAGCTGTTTTCTTATCCATCGTCTTACCTTACTTCTTCTTGGCTTCTTTACGACGCACATTTTCATCAGCATAACGAACACCTTTGCCTTTATATGGCTCAGGTTTACGGTATGCGCGAATGTTTGCAGCTACTTGTGAAACAAGTTGCTTATCTGCGCCTTTAACAAGAACTTCAGTTTGGCTTGGAGTTTCAATAGTAACTCCATCAGGAACGTTGAAGTTCACTGGGTGTGAAAAGCCAAGAGTTAAGTCTAATACTTTACCCTTTGCTGCCGCACGGTAACCAACACCAACTAACTGAAGTTTACGCTCGTAACCAGCATCAACACCAATAACCATGTTATTGATTAAAGCACGTGCAGTACCTGCTTGTGCCCATGCATTTTCTACACCTTCACGTGGAAGAGTAGTGATTACGTTATCGTTAACAACAACTTCAACAGCAGCGTTAATTGTACGGCTTAATTCACCGTTTTTGCCTTTAAGTTTGATGTCCTGGCCGTTTAGTGTAACTTCTACACCGGCAGGAACATTGATTGGTGCCTTAGCAACACGAGACATAGTTCCCTCCGATTAAGCTACAAAGCCAATGATTTCACCACCAACGCCAGCACCACGTGCAGCACGGTCAGTCATCAAGCCTTTAGAAGTAGAAACGATAGCAATGCCTAAACCGCCCATTACTTTTGGTAAATCACCACGTTTCTTGTAAATACGTAAACCTGGACGGCTAACACGTTGAATAGTTTCGATTACAGCTTTGCCTTCGAAATATTTTAACTCAACAGCTAACTCAGGTTTGACGTCGCCAGTTACTGAATAATCAGCAATATAGCCTTCGTCTTTAAGCACTTTTGCAACAGCGATTTTTAACTTTGAAGAAGGCATTAATACAGTTGCCTTTTTCGCTGTTTGGCCGTTACGAACACGTGTAAACATGTCCGCGATTGGATCTTGCAAGCTCATAGTCTTACTCCCGTGATTCTATTACCAGCTAGCCTTTTTAAGGCCAGGAATTTCACCGCGCATGGCTGCTTCGCGAGTTTTAATACGGCTTAAGCCGAACTTACGAAGGAAACCGTGTGGGCGGCCCGTAATGTTACAACGATTACGTTGACGTGCAGGGCTAGAATCACGCGGAAGGCTTTGTAGCTTTAATACCGCGTCCCAACGTGCTTCATCAGAAGTTTCAACACTGCTGATGATAGCTTTAAGATCAGCACGCTTTTCAGCGAACTTTACAACTAATTTAGCACGTTTAAATTCGCGTGCTTTCATTGAATTCTTTGCCATAACCCTACCCTTATTTCTTAAATGGGAAGTTAAACGCTGTTAACAACGCACGGGCTTCCTCATCATTCTTAGCAGAAGTAGTGATTGTGATATCCATACCGCGAACGCGATCTACTTTATCATAATCAATTTCTGGGAAGATAATCTGCTCACGTACACCCATGCTGTAGTTACCACGTCCATCAAAAGACTTAGAACTAACACCACGGAAATCGCGAATTCGTGGCATAGCGATTGTTACCAAACGCTCCAAGAATTCCCACATACGTTCGCCACGTAGGGTTACTTTACAACCGATCGGATAACCTTCACGAACTTTAAAACCAGCAACTGATTTACGTGCTTTCGTGATTAAGGCTTTTTGACCAGAAATCGCTTCTAGATCTTTAACAGCATTCTCTAGAATTTTTTTATCTGCAAGGGCTTCGCCCACACCCATATTCAGGGTGATTTTCTCTATTCGAGGGACTTGCATGACAGAGCTGAAACCAAACTGTTTTTGCAGTTCAGCTACTACTTTGTCGTTATATACTTCATGCAGTTTCGCCATCGTCTACTCCAATAACTAATTAAATAGCTTTACCAGTAGATTTGAAGATACGTAATTTCTTACCGTCTTCAATCTTGAAACCAACACGATCAGCTTTACCAGTTTCCTGGTTGAAGATCGCAACGTTTGATACGTCGATAGACGCTTCTTTCTCAACAATGCCGCCAGCTTGGTTCAATTGTGGAACCGGCTTTTGATGCTTTTTGATAAGATTGATGCCTTCGACAAATACTCTGCCTGATTCAGAAACAACTGAAAGCACTTTGCCGCGCTTACCTTTGTCTTTACCAGCTAGTATGACTACTTCGTCATCACGACGGATTTTTGCTGCCATGATAGACTCCTTATAGTACTTCTGGGGCTAGTGAAACGATTTTCATGAACTTGTCAGTACGAAGTTCGCGAGTCACAGGTCCGAAGATACGAGTACCTATAGGCTGTAGATTTGCGTTTAACATTACAGCTGCATTACCATCGAAACGGATCAAAGAACCGTCTGGACGACGAACGCCTTTACGTGTACGCACAACTACTGCATTTAGTACATCACCTTTCTTCACTTTAGCGCGAGGAATTGCTTCTTTAACAGAAACTTTGATGATGTCGCCAATTGCAGCATAACGACGGTGCGAACCACCTAAGACTTTAATACACTGCACTTTGCGAGCGCCGCTATTACAAGCAACGTCCAGCTGAGTTTGCATTTGGATCATCTAAATGTGCTCCTGTGTAGTTTAGGAAACGCCTTAACTTATTATTAAATAAAGGCATATTGTTCAATTTCCACTCGAAAATACCGTTTGGTCATCTCAAGGGCGGGCAATTGTACCAGCAAACTTTAAGAAGTGGTAGGTTAAATTTTAATTAATTGGTTTATTAATGAATCAAAAACTAAACAGTGAAAAGCTTCTTGTTATTCGTCAAATGGTTATTAATTAACCAGCAAGATGAATTATTTTTGCAAAGGAATATATGTGGGTGGAATTTGGCTTTTCAAGGAGCTAAACGTATTAAAATACCTCTTAGCTCCTAAGTAGATATGTGGATTTAACCAAATAAGCTTTTTAGCTTATCTTTTACCTTGTCTTTCACTTTGTTTTTCGTTTCTTCCTCAGCAGCCTTACTTAAATCAAGCTGCACTTTAACATCGTGAAAAGGCCCTTTAATTTTAACAGGTACTTTGAAACCAGTACTTTTATCAGTTGTCCCTTGCCCTTCGATAGAATCCACAATCCCTGTGACAAGGCGATAATTAACTGTCGTTAGGGGCATATTAACATCTCCCGAACCAGATACTCTGATTAACGGACTCACTAACGCTAAATCACTATTGGTACCGATACCTTGGTTAAAAGTAAAGCTACCTGTTAACGCAGAAAAATCTGTTTTTTCGGACTTATCAAACCCTGCATTTAAACCTTCTGCCGCTGCTGATAAATCACCTTTAAGCATATCTTTTGCTTTACGAACCAAAGCGGCTATATTGGCTCCTTTTACCGCACCGTCATTAAAGCTAAACGCAGTAGTGCCATTAAGGGCATTAACAAACTCTTTTTGTGATGTGCCTGTTGTAGTTAATTGCCATTCTAAGTTCCCCTTACCCATCAATTTATCAAAACCCACTGCATCAGTAAGTAAAGGCAGTGCTGAAATATCTGTTAACTTAAACTCAGTACTTACTTGATATGGTTTTTTTAATGCGTTAATTTGAACCTTGCCCACTCCCTTGCCTTCATATAAACCAAATTTAGTTAAATTGATGGTTGCTAGGCCTTCCTTTATGTTTAGTGCTAACACATTTTCATCGAGCTTGATTTCATTTATAACCAAACCTGTTGAGCGCACCTTAATATCGGCATTTAAACTATTGAGACTTGATAAATCAATTGGTGTGCCATCCCAAACAATAGGCTTAGCGGGTTGTTTTTTATTACCCTCTACCACTGCTTGAGTTGGCTTTTCTGATAGATAAGGGTTCAAGTTCAACATGCCTAAATCTACATTCGCGTTTACTACCAGTTTTTTAGCCAAATCGACTGTCGCTTGCCCATTAATAGCCAGTTCATCAAGGGCAAGAGTTAATTTACTCAGTGTCAATTTTTGATTTGCAAAATGCATGGTTGCTGCTAATTCAAATGCATTAAAAGCCTGCTCTTTTGCACTTAACGCTACTTTTTGCCAAGCCAGAATGTTTTTAACTGAATCACCTTTTAAATCCAATGTTCCAGAAAAATCTTGGCCGGCTTTAGCGACTTGGCCATCAAATTTAATGCTAAACAATTGTGAATTTATCTCACTTCCAAGTGAGAAGTCTTCAGATGAGATAGCTTTTGCCAAGGTGTTTAAATGAGTTTGCAGCTTAAATGTTTGACCTTGGTAATCAAGTTCCCCGCTCACTTGCAAAGGTTGATAAAGAGAAGGTAATTCGACCGCTAACTCTGCATTTGTAAGCTTATGCTCCACTTTTTCTTGATGGTCAATATAGGTAATTGTGGCATCATAAATTGCAACCTCACCTAAGGAAATATCGAAACCTTGAGGTAATTGCGTTGAGCCTTTTGTGGCTTGCTGTTGATTATCAATAGTATTAACACCATCAAATAATTGCCAGTTAACTTTACCATTAGCCATTTTTTCTAAAATAATATTTGGCTTACGGATAACAAACTTTTCTAACTGTATATCCCCAGAAATAGCCGATAAATAGGGTATTTGAATAGCAAGTTGACTCATGCTAACCATATCAGCATGTTTTGAGCCCTTAATATTGGTAAAGTGCACCTCATTTAATTCAAGTTTCAATGAAGGAAATATCGAGAGTGTTTTATCGCCCTTAATCACAAGTGCGCGACCCGTCGTTTTCTCAACCGACTCTGATACTTTATCTACAATGTAATCAACGGGTACTAAAAAAGGCAGTGCGACCACCAATAATACAACGCCAAGAAGTAATGCAGCTAAAATCTTAAATAATGTTTTCATATCAATCCCTTTAAAACCATTTTGCCAAGTGTATATCTCTACGCTTCTTAATAATAGCCGTGATCTTTTATCAAACCGATAGCTAAAATTGAATTCCAAATACAAATGCTCTGTTTGCTTGATTTTAAATTAAATAAATCCACACTTTATGAAGGTGAAAACGGACTATTTCAAGTGTCAAGATTGAATCCAAATAAGAACTAGGTATGATGCATGCCCCACGCAGCACTGTGTGGCAATACTTTTAATTTTAGCCAGAGTTGAATTTACTTAATGAAAAAATTGCTGACCTCCCCTTCAAAAATGAAATTATCTGATGGCGAAAACATTATTTATCAAAATATTCTTAAGTTAGTCCCAGAAGTTAGTTTGAATTTAATGGCTGTAAAAGTTGAAAACCACCCGACTGATTTTGCATCATGGTGTGAAGAGTTATTAGATGTGTGTCAAAATCGCATTAACTTCAATTTACTTGAAGACAAACAACTGCCCGTTGTAAAAAAGATGGCCGTGCAACTCCAGCAAGCGATCACCTTGCAACAATTAAAAATGCTTCGCATTGCACCATGGCCTGTTTTGGCCAGTTTTATTATTAATAAAGCGAAATCACTCGCTCTCGATGAGCAACTTGCCCTAATGCATTATATTGCAGGCATTAAAAAGCAAAATTTAGCGAGTATGATTGAAGAAGACCGCTTAGCATTTGCAGGCAAACATGTTCCTAACCACGATCCTGCTATTTATACGTTTGATGTTGAGTGGTTTTGCTCCACAAAAACAGCCAAAGGATTTCACTGTGCTTTAGAAGCTGCGCCAGAGAAATTAGATACTGCGTTAAACCATATTCCTCTTGAAGGCGACATCACAGAAGCGCATTACTTGAGCTTTTTGAATGATTATCTAGCTGCTTTTGTTGGATTAGATGACGATAAAGCAACTTTAGCCCCTGCTACACGCTTATTAGCAATGCGTCGCCCTGATGTGTTTACGACATTATCTCAACCAAAATTAGAGTTATTGAGTCAAGCCTTAGGTTTTACAAAATTACACAATCGCGACTTTAAGCGTTATTGGTCTGATATCGTTCAAACACTTAACAATACACCTTGGTTCAATAGTGCGACACCAGAAATTGAGCAAGAGCATGAATTATGGAAAATTCGCGCATTATTACCAAGCTTGTTATTTTATTGCGATCAACAACAAGCTGATAGCTCAAACTACATCAAATCATTGAATAAGCCCAAATCAACCAAAGCTAAAGCAAACCTAAATAAAGGGCAAAAGCGCTCTCAAGAATCAGCTGAAATTTTAGTAGATCGCGCTTTAGCGGCAGACGATATTCCTGCACACATTAAAGCCATGCGAGATTCAATTACTGCCGAAGTTGCAAAAGGACGTAGCGTTAACGAAACCATCGCTTTAATGCGAACTATTTTTGGTTAATGACCCCTACACTTTGTTGCATAATAAATGTGCAAACATATTAAAAAGCGCACTTATTTAGTGCGTTTTTTGTTTTATCTTTTTAATCCCAATTTAAAAAAACAAATAACCGACTGATATTATTGATAATTTACAAGTTAATTATTTGTTAAAATCATGGCTTATCTTTTGCAATTTCCTCAATGAAAAATTTATGCGCTATCATTAAAAGGAAATATCATGCAAAAACAAACACTAATAAGTTTGGCTCTCACTTCTTTATTAACACTTACTAGTATTAACTCGTATGCCGAAGTCACTGCAAATATGGCTGCCAGCTCTAATTATTATTGGCGTGGTGTCACACAGTCAGCCGATCAAGCTGCGATCTCTGGCGGTGTCGATTATGCCAATGAGGCTGGTTTTTATGCTGGCGGCTGGGCTTCGAACATTGATTTTGGCCCAACAACAAGCGCAAGTTATGAACTTGACCTTTATGCAGGCTTTAGCCAATCAATTGGTGAAATTACCTATGACGTGGGCTATCTTTATTACGCCTATCCAGATGCTGATACATCGATTGACATGGGGGAGCTTTATGGGTCATTAAGCTGGCAATGGCTTACAGGTAAAGTTAGCTATCTTACTCACGCACAAAGTGACTCAAGCACATCAGAAGATATGCTGTACCTTGAACTTAATGCCTCATTTGAAATTTTAAATGCGACAGAACTCGCATTTCACTTAGGCCGCTCAAGCGGTGACACAATTAATGATTGGTATGGTGAAGACACCTACCTAGATTACAGTGTTAGCATTGCAAAAGAAGGATTCTCTCTAGGGCTAATCAAAACAAACTTAGCTGATGATGATTTAAAAGTGTTTGTCGGTTACAGCCTTGATTTTAAATTATAACCAAGGTGTGATTCGCTCATTCAGATAAGAAAAGCAGCGTTTTACGCTGCTTTTCTTTATTTTGAAATTACCTTAAGGAACACTGTGCCCTGTCGAAGCTTGCCAAATTCGGTACCACTGCTCACGCGATAATGTTAAATTTTGTGCCAGCAGAGCTGATGCAACACGATTAATATTACCAGTTCCAAGCACTACCGAAGGTGTACTCGGATGCGCCAATAGCCATGCGTAAACAACTTGATCAATACTGCTAGCACCAATTTCAGCCGCGACTTCACTTAAGGTTGCTTGTAAACGTAACGCTTTTGGATCTTGATCTGAAAACAATCGCCCACCGGCTAATGGTGACCAACACATAGGACGAATGTTCAACATTTGACACTGCTCTAAACTTCCATCATCAAGGGCTTTCATTTCATAAGGTGAAAACTCAATTTGATTTGTCAGCAGCGGCAGTGATAAACGCGATTGCAACAAGCTAACTTGCGAATGAGTAAAATTAGAGACACCAAAAGCCAGCACATCACCATTTTTATACAATTGCATAAATGCTTCTGCCACTTCGTCAGCTTGCATTAAATAATCAGGGCGATGAATGAGAAGTGCATCTAAACGATCTGTATTAAAATGACGTAACGATTGCTGCGCTGATGCAATAATATGTTGCGCACTTGAATCGTAGTGATTTACTTTACCCGCTTGAAGCTGCTCTTTAGAGGCAGGTCGAATGCCGCACTTGGTCACAATTTTAATTTGTTCGCGCACACTGGGGTTTAATTTCAGTGCAGCACCAAATTGTGCTTCGCATTGATAGCCCCCGTAAATATCAGCATGATCAGTCCAAGTAACCCCCAACTCAATGCTCTGCTCTAAAAAGTGCAAGCACTGCTGCGGCGTTAATTGCCAAGCCAATAAACGCCAAAAACCAAGTACTATCGGTGCAATCGCTTCTGCTGAACTATTTTTTGCATCAATCATTACAGTACAACCTTGACTGTTGATGAAACATATTTTGCATTACTTAACGCTTGCTCAACCGTTGTAGCCCGAGCAAGGCCAACCCCCATGCGGCGTGTACCGCTCACTTGTGGTTTACCAAATAAGCGTAAATCGGTATTTTCTAACGCTAATGCTTCGGCTAATTGCGCAAACTCGAGCTTAGCCGATTCTCCCGTCACTAAAATAACACTCGATGCCGAAGGACCCCTGAAGTGAATATTAGGAATAGGTAACCCTAAAATAGCGCGGGCATGCAGGGCAAATTCACTTAAATCCTGCGATATGAGTGTCACCATGCCGGTATCATGAGGACGAGGTGAAACCTCACTAAAATAAACCTCATCACCTTTTACAAAAAGCTCAACCCCAAACAAGCCAAAGCCCCCTAATGCTTGAGTCACCTTACTGGCTATCTCTTGAGATTTAAGTAAAGCAACCTCACTCATTGCTTGCGGCTGCCAACTTTGCTGATAATCGCCATTTACCTGAACATGGCCAATTGGCTGGCAAAAACTGGTGCCATTACGATGACATACTGTTAAAAGTGTAATTTCATAATCAAAATCAACAAATCCTTCAACAATTACGCGGCCTTTCCCCGCACGACCACCTTCTTGAGCATAATGCCAAGCATGACTTAGGTCAGCTTCTGATCGCACCACACTTTGTCCTTTACCTGAAGAGCTCATGATTGGCTTAACCACACAAGGCATACCAATGGCGCGTACTGCTTTGACAAAATCAGCTTCGCTATCAACAAACTGATACTGCGATGTCGGAATCGATAAATCCTCAGCCGCTAAACGGCGAATACCTTCACGGTTCATAGTTAACTGAGCAGCCTTCGCGCTTGGAACAACCGTAAAACCCTCTTGCTCTAGGGCAATAAGCTCATCGGTAGCAATCGCCTCAATTTCTGGAACGATTAAATCAGGTTGTTCACGCTCTATAATGGCCCTGAGTGCAACACCATCAAGCATAGATAATACATAACTACGATCAGCAACTTGCATAGCAGGTGCGTGCTCATAACGATCAAGTACAATAACTTCACAACCTAAACGCTTAAGCTCTATTACAACCTCTTTACCTAATTCACCACCTCCACAAAGTAAAACTCGTTTTGCGGTAGTTGAATAAGGTGTGCCAATTTTTATCATTTTAATTCCCTATTTGAGACTCAATTTATGCGATTAACCGTTCATGGATAAATTTTACCGTTTATCATAAATTTATACAGCAATTGTAATTAAATGTTAATTTATAAAGAATTAGAACTAATAATCACAACAAGGGAAAACACATGCAATCAACAAATCAATTTAGTGCAATACTCGATATCTTTACCTCCCCCTCTAAAGCTTTTGCCGGTTTAAAAGAAGCCAAAGGATGGTTTTTAATGCCGCTGATTTTAGTCTGCGGCTTAATGGCAGCTTCGCAATATACTTATTTCAGCCATGTCGATACCGAGTTTCTACTCGACCAACAAGTTGCTCAAGCTGGGGCAGATTTAACCACTGGTGAGCAAAAAATGATGCGCAATCAAATGGCAAGTACTGTAGATATGCAATATTTATTTGCCATGTTCGGTGGCATTATTGCCATTGTGGTTATGAACGCAATTATCGCTGGCTACTACAACTTTGTGGCTAAACAAGATATGACCACTGACTATAAATATGGTGACTGGTACAGTTTTGGTCTTTGGACCATGATGCCAACAATTTTTTACGCTATTGGTTTAATGGCCCTTGTTTTAACAGCAAGTACTGATCAACTGCCTCTTTCTATGATGAGCTATGCATCACTAAACCAACTAATCTTTGGCATTGAAGCTGGCCAACCATTTGCTGCACTACTCGACAGCCTTAACATCTTCTCATTTTGGAGTATTGCTCTGGCTGCAATTGGTTTGAAAACTTGGACTAACTTCAACATGAATAAAGCGATTGTATTTGCCGCCTTACCGACCGTGGTTATTTACGTTATTTGGGCCATTATTGCTGCACTTTAAGTGCAGCTTTTTGTGAGTAAATTATGAAAAAAATAATCATTATTACACTAGCAATAGCAGGTTTTGTTGGCTTAATTGTCTCAAAACAAATCAATGGCAATAAAGAAGCAATAAAAGTTGATATCCAATCAGCGCAGGTTGGCAAAATTTCCGACTCTATTCTTGCTTCTGGAAATCTAGTTTTTAATACCCAAGTACAATTACGTTCAGAAGTAACCGGGCGTGTCGCCAAAGTCTTTGTTGAAGAAGGCCAAAGCGTACAAGAAAACGACATTTTAATGCAACTCGACACCCAAGCATTTGAGTCAGAAGTAGAACGCATTCAAGCAATTGTCCGCGCCAGTGAAATTGAGATAAAACACGCAAAAACACGTTTAGTGAATTTTGAGCGTCAGCTCAAACGCCAAAAAGAGCTCAGTGCAGTCGGGTTAGCCCAACAAGAAACTCTTGATAACATTGAAAGTGCCCGCGATTTAGCAAAGATTGACATTGAAGCCCGATATGAATCTCTCAATCAAGCTAAAGCGTCTCTTTCTATTGCTGAAGATCGCTTAAGTAAAAGTGTGTTTCGCGCCCCAATGAGCGGCTTACTCGCATCAGTTAATATTAAAGAAGGCGAAACCGTAATTGCAGGTACCACTAATATCATTGGTTCTGATTTAATGCTTGTGGCCGACCCAAGTGCAATTTTGGCTGAACTTCGTGTTGATGAAACTGATATCGCCAGCATTAAAGAAGGCCAAATCGCCGATATCTATGCCGCAGCTTATCCAAACCAACCTTTTAAAGGTAAAGTGATAAACATTGGTACATCAGCTAAAAATCAAGCGGGTTCTCAAGGCCTCTCTTTTCGAGTGAAAGTATTACTCGACCCAACTGATCGCCAACTTTATGCAGGAATGAGCTGCCGTGCTGAAATTGCCACATTTATTGCTGAAGATACCTTAAAGCTACCAATTGAAGCGATTCAAAAAGAAGATGACAAACATTTTGTATGGATTGTTGATAGCAATAATAGTGTCAGTAAGCAATTTATCGAAGTCGGTATTTCGTCAGATGTTGAGCAAGCAATTAAAAGTGGTTTAACTGAGCAAGACAAAGTGGTCATTGGCCCAGCTCGCCCAGTCAGTAAACTCAAAGCGGGCGATATAATTAGCCAACTTGAAGATGATGAGAAAAAATCAACCAAGGATGAAGCATAATGGATGCCGTCATCAAACTTCAAAACATTGAAAAACACTACAAAATGGGTGACCAAACCTTTAAAGCACTTGCTGGTGTTAATATTGAAATTGAAGCTAACGATTACGTCGCCATCATTGGCCCTTCAGGCTCGGGCAAATCGACCTTGATGAATTTAATAGGGTGTTTAGACATCCCAACTACCGGTGAATATTACTTAAAAAACAAACTAGTAGAAAGCATGACGGAAACTGAGTTAGCACATCAACGTAATGAAAGTGTTGGTTTTATTTTTCAAAGCTTTAACTTACTACCACGTGCTACTGCGCTTGAAAATGTAATGCAGCCCTTAGTTTATCGTTTTATTCCGGCTAAAGAGCGCAAACTAAAAGCACTTGAAGCCCTAAAACGAGTGGGTCTAGCCGATAAAGTAAATCATTTATCGAATCAGCTATCTGGTGGGCAACGTCAACGTGTTGCTATTGCTCGCGCACTGGTTACCAAGCCACATATTTTGCTTGGCGACGAACCAACCGGTAACCTCGACAGTAAAACAACAAAAGAAATTATGGCGCTATTTGATGAGCTGCACCAAGAAGGGCACACCATTATTTTAGTCACTCACGAGCAAGAAATTGCCGACCATTGCCATCGGGTTATTCGTTTAGTTGATGGCCAAGTCGTGGCCGATACACGCAATCATCATGGAGAAAAACTTAATGTTTAGATCTCTTATCGCCATAATGGAAGGGACAAAAGCCGCCCTGCAAGCCATTCGCGCAAACGCAATGCGCAGCGCCTTAACCTGTTTAGGTATCATCATTGGCGTTGCTGCGGTCATCACCGTGGTTGCAGTGATGCAAGGTTTCACTAAACAAATCAATAATATGATGGCTGACATGGCGCCTGACGTCACCACTATTAAGCCATTTACCAGCCCAGAGCAAGAAATGGTCGGTGTACGCAGCAAGCTCACCTACGAAGATTTTTTAGAACTCAAAGGTAAAATTAAAGAAGCCGAAACCATGACGGCACTGATGTTTACTTGGCGCTTTGCTGGCGGGGCGCAATATGGAAATAAAACCCATAATTCTCGCGTGATGGGCACCGAGCAAGATTATCAAAAAGCCTACCGCACTTACCCTGATAAAGGTCGCTTTATTCGTGCTGAAGACGATGAAAAACGCCGCAGAGTTGCTTTTATTGGCCCAAGTTTAATCGAGAAACTTAACCTACCGAAAAACCCAGTTGGCGAATACATTAAACTCGGTGGTGAATGGTTCCGCATCATTGGTGTTGCAGAATCACAAGGCAGCCTCTTAGGTTTTGATCAGGATGATTATATTAACATCCCAATCAGTACCATGAGTGCGCTTGAAGGCGCTATGGGCTCAAGCAATGTACAAATTATGTTTCGACTTAAGCCCGATGCAAATGAAGAGCAAATTACCGCTCAAATCACCCGAATTTTGCGCCAACGCCATAAAATTAAAGATGGTCAAGACAGCGACTTTGAATTTGAGACTGCTGAAAAAGCACGGGCTAATTTTGATAAATTCACAGGCAGCGCAACCGCAATTACCGCAGGTATTGTTGGGATAAGCTTGATTGTTGGTGGTATTGGCGTGATGAATATCATGCTTGTTTCTGTCACTGAACGTACCCGTGTCATTGGTACTCTCAAAGCATTAGGTGCAACACCCGGCTTTATCATGCTGCAGTTTTTAGTGGAAGCCGTTGTATTATCACTGTTTGGCGGCCTCATTGGCTTAGCGCTTGGTTATGGCATGGCGGCCATGATTTCAGCCATGGTGCCAAGTATGCCCGATGCGTTTATTCCTGGGTGGGCCATAATGCTGTCATTTGGTTTTACTTCGATGATAGGGATTGTGTTTGGTTTAGCGCCTGCAATTAAAGCTGCGCGACTCAATCCTATCGATGCGCTACGTTACGAATAACCAATTCAGTATGTTGATAACAAAAAGGCTGCAATGTGCAGCCTTTTTATTTGTAACATTAATAATATGGGTACTGGATAATAAATAAACCTTAAATTCAAGACCTTATTAAACATCTTATCCTAAAGTCAGGTTCAATAGTTTATTCAGACGCCATCGGCACTTGTGTCATTGCACAGCTGGTTTTTACAGTTTTTGGGTACCAAATTGGCCCAACAATATTGGCCGCACCGGCCGCCAAACCATTAATAAATGACAATTGCGTTTCAACACTTTGCCATTGGCCGCCATTGCAATTAGCTTTTAAATCTACCGGGCTTGAGCCTTCATATAATGCTAATGCAAAATTGTGATGCCACTGTTCGCTCGTCGCTGGTGCGTTAACTCCTTGACTGCCATTATCAAAATGGATACTGGTACAACCCGTTGCAAACAAGGTTAATGCTGCGATTAAAAGAATCTTAGTTTGCATGATTTATCTCCATTGGGGTTGCTAGATTAGCCTGATTATCACACCACACTTTTACGGTATGCGGAGCATAAATACCCAGAGTAATACCACCTAATAAACCATCGGTAAAAGTTGCTTGTGACTGCATTTGTAATACCTTACTGCCACCACACACTTGCTTTACATCAACACGTTCATCACCGACCAATCCCCACAAAAAAAACGGCCGGCTATCTTGATAGGTTGGTTGAGTTGACAATTTACTGATTTTTTCGGGCTGAATCGTCACCGAAGAACATGCCGCTAGTGACAATAGTGCAGCAACGAGTACTAATTTTTTCATTTGAGAAACCTTGATTGCGTTTGTTCCAATAATAAACGTAATTGAACTACAAAGTCGTAAAAAACTGTTATTGAAGTGTAAGTAACACGACTAAAAACCAAATAATAGGTAAGTGCGATATATCGCAGCGAATATAGCTCACGCTTGTCTATACAAGAATTATTTGGCCTGAAGCCAGTGTATTTTTGTCTAATGTCACCACTAACCGATCACCAGAACTGAGCTTTCCTACCCCTTTTGGCGTTCCTGTAAGCACAATATCACCTGGCACGAGCGTAAAATACTGACGAATTTCATCGACTAATTGAGCAATCGAAAAAACCATTTCACTCGTTTTACCCGCTTGGCGTTCGTCATTATTAATAGCGAGAGTAAACCCAAGATTATTAAAATCCGTCTGATCAGTAACTTCAATAAAAGGGCTTACAATGCAGCTGTTGTCATACGCTTTAGCTTTTTCCCACGGATGCCCTTTGCTTTTAAGCTCCGTTTGCATATCCCTCAAGGTTAAATCCATTGCCACACCAATGCCTGCAATTTGCTGTTGTAAATTAAGCTCAGTTGCAGCACCGATCGTTTGGCCAATTAATAACGCTAACTCAGCCTCATAATGGTGATCACCCAAACGCTGCGCTAATGGTATTTGCCCTTTGAACGCCACAAAACTCGAGCTAGGCTTGATAAATAACATCGGACTATCAGGGACTGCGTTGTTTAATTCGGCGGCATGTTCACGATAATTTCGCCCAACACAAACCGCTTTAGCAGGTAACAAAGGTATATCGCCCGCATTTAACCATTCAAATTTTTCCATACTTTCCTCTGCTAGACATCTAAAGCCAATCTCATTATTAAGGAAGTAGAATATTACTCAGATACAAAAAAGGCGCAATAGCGCCTTTTTAAACAATAAAATTAAACTGTTAACTTAATGAACGACTTTAATTCGCTCAAGTAAATCTGATTTTTCACTTTCTTCTGACAATATAAAATCCAACTGCACCAATAAGTTTTGTGCACCTTGTTGCGTTGCTTTATATTGCCACTGCTCTAACGCAACCTTCGCATTGTGTTCAAATACCTTTTCAGGCTGCGCACTGACAACTGACACATTTTTAACTTGCCCTTCAGGATTTACATCGTATTTTAAAACCACTGAACCTTCGATTTTTTGTGCCGCAGCATCTGCAGGGTATTTGGGCTCAATACGCATCACAGGTGATACTTTATGTTCAACTTGAGCGCCTTGCTGAGTCGCGTGATCACCCGCAATCGCAACACTTCCTAATAATCCAGTGATTAAACTAAGCATTGCAAGCTGTACAAATGGTTTTTTGCTAGCGCGATTTTTAATAAAACTTAAACGATTTAACATGGTGCGTTTCTCCGTATAGTGGGTATAGGCATACAATTGATGTTGGTTATTTTCAATGCTTAATAACATCGCTTTACCATAAGCAAGGCATTCTTCGACTGATTTGTTTTCTAACACAGCTTCATCACAAGCAAGTTCTTGTAAACGTCGATAACTTTGATAACCCAACCAACTGAGTGGATTAAACCAAAACAAACATAACAAGATCACTGCCAGTAAATTAAACAAGGCATCTTTACGACGATAATGACAAAGCTCATGCTCTATAATCATGCTCAGTTGCTGAGCACTGTAGAGCTGCTGATAGTTCGCAGGAAGTACTAATTTAGGGCGTAAAAAACCAAGTAAAATTGGGCTGGCAACGTCCCTGCTGCTCACAATCTTGATTGGCTTCAACTCATTATCTTTAACTAAAAAATCCAACTCTTCATTAAAAACAACACGCTGCTTATGAGCAAAAGCACACAATAGCGCCGTCCCAATACAACCAAATAACCATAACAACTCACTAAAATGATAATTAAAACTCTCATCTGAATTAGCTGAAAGCTGCACAACATAACTTGGTATTTCAAAGGAAGTTTGAGGTTTGAGGTCGGAAGGTAAGTTATTAACAATTAATACCAGTGGGAGCAGCAACCAAAGTAAATAAGTTAATCGTGCACTGAGTGACCTAATCATGGTGCGCTCTAAAAGCAACATCAGCAAAATTGCACCACTGAACACAACTTGCTGACTAAATAGCCAATCAATCATTTTCTTTTTCCCAGTTAGCAATCACTTTTTTTAACTCATTAATATCGGTTTGACTAAGCTGCTCTGTTTTGGCAAATCCGGCAACCAAGGGGGCTATACGCCCACTAAACAACCGCTCAATCAGGCTTTGGCTTTCTTTAAGTGTGTAGCTATCGCGCTCTAATAATGGTGAATATAAATAACTGCGCTGCTGCTTTGAAAAATCAATAGCTCCTTTTTTAACCATTCGATTTAAAAGGGTTTTTACTGTTTTTTCATGCCACGGCTTTTGCTGATTTAACCGCTCAATAATGTCACTGGCGCTGGCTGGGTGTGCAAACCAGATTGCTTCTAATACTTCAAATTCGGATTTACTAATTTCAATCATTGTCTTTTCACCTTAATGATTACAGTTGTAATACATTAAAATTACACTTGTAATCAAGATTACGCAAGTATATTTTTATATCCAATTGAATACTGAAATCGACTTAACCACACGCACTAAGCACACCAAATCTTCAGTCAATCAGTCCCTTTTAGCCTTTGAAGACCACAAAAAGACCGAAAATCATTATTTGTACCTTTGCGGCTGATAATTTGTTACTTTTTGTGTAACAAAACAAAGAGGAAGTTAAATATGCTTAAAAATAATAATGAGCTGCCAGACATAGCTAAAGCAGCAACAAAATCTAAAGGAATAATTGCTTCTGGGGTCGTTGGAATTTCAGCATTAGTGATTTTCTTTCAATCACTTTACACCGTCGATGAAGGCCATGTGGGAATTATCAAGCGATTTGGAGAAGCGACCGAACAAGTCAATCCAGGGCTTCATACTAAAATTCCATTTGTAGATACCGTTGAAGTACTTGAAATTCGCACACGTAAAAATGTCGAAACATTAAATGCATCGACCCATGAGCAAATGCCTGTGACCGCTGAAGTGTCAATAAACTGGACGGTAATGCGTGAGCAAGCTTTTGATTTATTTAAAAGTTATGGTGGTTTAACTCAGTTTGAAACTCGTATTTTAGACCCAAAACTGCGCTCAGCAACCAAAGATGCTCTTGCACGTTACAAAGCCGAAGAGTTAATTCAAAATCGCTCACAAGTAATTGCACAAATTGAAGAGTTGCTCGTAGAAGAAATGAAAGATTACCCGGTAAAGCTCGATTCAGCTCAGCTAGAGAATCTAGGATTACCACAAAAATACATTCAATCGATAGAAACGAAACAAACCGAGAAAAACTTAGCAGCAGCCGAAATGCACCGCTTAGAGCGTCAAAAACTCGAAGCTCAGCAACAAGTTAATACTGCTTTTGCACAGCGTGATGCTGCAAAAGCACAAGCAGATGGTAAAGCGTATTCGATTAAAGCCGAAGCTCAAGCAGAAGCCGAAGCAATCAAGCTAAAAGGCTTAGCTGAAGCCGAGTCAATTCAGAAAAAAGTGGAAGCACTCAAAGGCTCTAAAGAAATGGTCGAATATGTCAAAGCACAGCAATGGAATGGCCAAATGCCAACCACAGTGATGGGTTCTGAACAAAGTGTTCTTTGGAATCTTGAGCAAAAACAAAAGTAATTACTGTAATGAACTACAACACTGTGAGGGGCATGGTCGCCCTTTCACAGCAACTTTAATAAATAAAAATGGAAGGGTTATTTATGGCTGAAAATATGTCGGTTTTAGTGCTACTTGGTTTAGCATTTATTGTAATTTTAACGGCAATTAAAATTGTGCCTCAAGGTTATCATTACACAGTTGAACGTTTTGGTCGCTACACTCGCACTTTAACGCCGGGTTTGCACTTTATCGTCCCGTTTGTTGATTCGGTAGGACGCAAGCAAAATATGATGGAGCAAGTCTTAGATGTTGACCCGCAAGTAGTTATTTCATCGGACAATGCACAAGTAACGACTGACGCTGTATGCTTTTTTCAAGTACTTGATCCGGTTAAATCATCATATGAAGTGAATGATTTGGAACGTGCAATGCAAAATCTAGTGATGACCAATATCCGTTCGGTATTAGGTTCGATGGAATTAGATGAAATGCTGTCAAACCGAGACCGTATTAACGGCGCTTTATTACTTAAAATTGATGAAGCAACCGATCCTTGGGGCGTTAAAGTCACCCGTATCGAGATTAAAGATATTGCCCCACCACAAGATTTAGTGGATTCAATGGCTCGCCAAATGAAGGCTGAACGTGAAAAGCGCGCCATTATTTTAGAAGCCGAAGGTGAGCGAGAAGCCGCAATTAAAGTGGCTGAAGGTGAAAAACAAGCTGCTATTTTAAAAGCAGAAGGTCAATTAGAGGCGGCAAAACGCGAAGCTGAAGCACGAGAGCGCTTAGCAGGGGCTGAAGCTGAAGCCACTCGCTTGGTTTCTGAATCAATTAAAAATGGCGATCAACGTGCAATAAACTACTTTGTTGCACAAAAGTACATGGATGCACTTGGCCAACTTGCGGCATCTGATAACAATAAAATCATGATGATCCCACTAGAAGCAAGCAACATGCTAGGCTCTATTGCAGGTATTGCTGAAATAGCCAAAGATGCGTTTGGCAACAAATAATAGCGAACATTAGTTATGTAGGAGGTTAAAATGCTTGAACTTTTTACTCAAATAGAAGCATGGCACTGGTTAATATTAGGGCTGTTGTTGCTGGGTGCTGAAGCATTAGGCACTGCAGGTTTTTTACTAGGCGCTGCCATTGCCGCTTTATGCATAATGTTAGTAAAGTTCGCCCTTCCAGAACTGAGCTGGCAGTGGCAAATGAGTTTATTTGCCGTGCTGTCTGTTATTTTATCTATTTTGTATTGGAAATTTTTTAAGCGGTTTAATCAACACAGTGACCACATAGAGCTTAATCAACGTAGCCATCATTTAATCGGTAAAGAGTGGGTGTTAAGCCAAGCTATTACAAAAGGTGAAAACCACTTACAGATCGGTGATACTTACTGGAAAGCATTTAGTGATCAAGATATTAAAGCGGGCAGCAGAGTCAAAGTAATAAGCGCTGACCAAATGTCTTTAACCATAGGCACGGCTTAAACGTGTCACCATTAATTCAGTTAGAGGGAGCCAGCTTAACAGCTGGCTTTTTATGTCATGAAAGCCAGTGAATTTAAACAACTTGATTTAAACAGCGACGAAACTCGAGAAATAGTCACGCCCTACGCATTTAAAATTAATGAAGCATTGTTAGGCTTACCGCTCGCACACCCTCATCGCAGAGGATTTGCAATGGTCATTGATGTGACTCTGATTTTTTTAGCCGCAAAACTAAGCGCTGCTCTTATTGCGTTTGTTGCAGCTACGGCATTTTATAAAGGCACTGCTGAGCAATATTTACCCACTATGAGTGGCTGGGTAAGGAAAAGTTTAAAAATTATTGCTGCGTCATTTTTGTTTGTCGCCTCTCTTTCGTTACTAAATGAAGGGGTTGATTATTTTGAAGGCACTCCCGAGCCGCTGATTAGCGGGATCAATGGAGATATCAATTTTACTGCAGCACAAAAAAAAGCAGTACAGCAATATTTAGCGACAACCGAAGATAAAAATTGCACCCCAGAATGCCAACAGCACGCTCAAAAAACGTTAATTGAAGCAGCACCGAATCTTGATGACTTAGTAGATGATGACACCAAACAATTGAATCACTTCGTATTAAACATGCTGACCCACCTCGATACTTCAACTGAACAAAAAGTAACAAGCATTGCAGAGCAAAGTAAACTCGCCCCTTTGGCCGATAAAATAAGCACAGATAAACTAGAAAGCAATCCTCAAAAAAACGACCAACCCGCCTACAGCCTGATTGAATGGGCTAAAGGGATCTTATCGGATTTAGGGTTGGGATTTGGTTGGGCTGCGGTGTATTTCACGTTATTTCCATTATTGTGGCGTGGGCAAACACCGGGTAAGAAGCTGCTTAATATCCGAGTCGTGTCCTTATCGGGTCAGTATTTGTCGCTTTGGGAGGCGTTTGGCCGTTATGGTGGTTATGGCGCTGGATTTGCTACAGGTTTATTGGGCTTTTTACAGATTTATTGGGACCCTAACCGCCAAGCAATTCAAGATAAAATCAGCGCAACAGTGGTAATTAAAGGCTCACTTAAACAAACTATTAATCTTGATGAATTAAAACACCATGAATGAGGGGATTCGTTTAGCAAAATACATCGCCAATGCTGGTTTGTGCTCTCGTCGCCAAGCATCGCGTTTAATTGACCAAGGTTTAGTCACTGTAAATAACGCCATTGCCGATCACATCTGCTTTGTGGGCCCCAATGATATGATTACCGTTAATGATGAGTTGCTGGTCTACCAAGCAGAACAAGTGTATTACCTTTTTAATAAACCTGTTGGGATTGATAGCCGTTTATTACCAAACGACCCAACCAGCTTAATTCACTTACTTCCCCCTGATATACGCATTTATCCGATTGGCCGCTTAGATAAAGATTCTTATGGGTTGATGATATTGACTAATGATGGCGATTTATATCATCAAATGAATCACCCCGATCACCATCAAGAAAAAGAATATCGCGTATCGGTAGAGCGCCCTATTGATGCTGATTTTTGCAAAAAAATGGCCGCGGGAATTCTAGTTGACGGCCAAATCACCAAAGCATGTACTGTGTGGCAAACTGCAGAGCAAGAGTTTCATATTACGTTGACCCAAGGGCTGAATCGGCAAATTCGTAAAATGACTAAATACTGCGGCTTTCGTGTTATTGAATTAGAACGGGTTAGAATCTCCAATTTACACTTAGATAATTTAAAGTCTGGTGAATTTAAAGCCATCAGCAAAGCGCATATACAATTAAAAAGTAACGCCATTTAACGCCTGTATCAATTTAATGTATAAAAAAGCCCTAACATTGTGTTAGGGCAGTTGCAAAAATAAACAGTAGTTTCAAATAGAGTATAACAAACATGGTTGATCTTGCCCTGTGGCATTTTGTCGCATGTCGCAGTACGCCAAAACCTACGGCATTCTTTTATAATAATTCAGAGTGGGTTGATTTTCCGTTACAATTAGAATGTTTAAGTCGCTGATATAGCGGTTAGACTCTTGCTCACCACGCTAAAAATCAAACACGTTTAGTTGTGCGCTAACCGCCTCAATCAAACGCCTCATCACTTTTATCAGTAAGCTCTTTTTCTACAGCCACCGCATTATCATACTGAGATAACTTATTTTGTTTTATCATGCGGACTACTTTAGTGATGTACTTATCTTTCATTTCAGAGTAATCAATTAATCCGTGGATCAACGCTAAACCAGTAATAACTTGCTGTTCAGCACGATTAGATAAGCGAATTTCGCGCATTGGCGTATAAGGATAATACGCATTTAAATTACGCATATATTTACGCACTGCTTCATTGACGGTATCAAACTTAGCGACTTCATGCGCTTTATTGTTATCGCGAGATAATGGTACAAAACCACATCCCTCACTAAAACACCAATGACCAAATAAGTTATTTCCTTCTTTGGCAAACCGAGAAGTCCCCCACCCCGATTCAATGGCAGCCTGAGCAAGCGCCAAAGAAGGAGGGATCACATCAACTCGGCGCACTAATACGGCAAAAAAATCCGCATCAAAATCTTGTTCGTCAATATGATAGGCGTCTGCATAGGCTTTTAATATCGCTATATCCTGCTCAGTCAGCGCTTTACCTTGTTTAAATTGTTCGGCGTATTGTTTTACTTGAACTCGTTGAGCGCGAATAAAATCATTTTGTTCTTTAATAATTGGCCGCAAAAAATTAAAAAAGGCTTGTTTTTTTTCATTCACATCTTGATAGCGTTCAAAATCAGGTAAGCTGGTCACGGGTGTTTTACTGGTGGCATTTAATATTGCTAACGGGTCCACTGCCATCACCCGATATAACCAAGTGCTTAGTGCTCCTACACATAAAGAAAAAATAGCCAAACCGATAAATAATTTTTTTTGAGATACAAGCATATGGTTCTCCTTGAGTGAAAAAGCATCACTTACCTTCAGTTTTTATCTCATAACTTCCAGCTTAGCCAACTATTTTTTAATTACTAAGGTAAACTAAAGGTAAACCTCATTAAAAAACAACCATAGGCCTCGCGATGACAGAGTATCCAATTGACCAATTGCCCGAATTGATAAACGAGTTAATTCTTTGTGATACCGCTGAGCGTAAAAATAAGTTACTCCTTGATGCTCAGCAAAACCTCTCAACCGAACATCTCTCGTTATTATTTGAAGCGATCCCAAAAGAGATGCGGATGGATATTTGGGAGTTGCTTGATGATGACACCCAACATGAGATATTTGTTAATTTAGGCGATGATAGCTGTCGCTGGTTATTACACACCCTTGAAGATGAAGCGTGCTTCGCATTACTTGAAGAAGTGAATGTTGCCGAATTATTAGAGTTAGAAGAAGTTATCCCACAGCGTTTTATTGATTATGCAAAAAAACAACTCGATGAAGCGCAAATCAAGCAATACGAACTCGCCCAACAATATAGCCAAGATAAGCTAGGCCACTGGCTTGGGTTCGATTTTTTAAAAGTATCTGAAAAGCTTACTATTGCTGGGGCAAAAAAATTACTGCTAAAAGGCCTCCCCCAATTTACTGAGGTCATTTATCTTGTCACACGCCAAGGCCGTTTAATGGGTGAGGTTGCAGTTAATGATTTACTTAAAGCTGATGAGCAAGATTCTCTTTTAACCCTCGCCAATCACGACATTATGAGCTTATCAGCCGAAGACGACCTTTATGAGGCGGCTGAGGTTGTAATTCATAGTGGCAATATGGCCACTCCAATCGTTAATGCTGACAATCGCTTAATTGGCCGCTTAACCGTTGCTGCGGCGTATGAATTACGTCAAGAAAGCATTGATTCTGCTGCAGTCAATGCCGGTGGTTTAAGCAAAGACGAAGACTTATTCGCAAGCGTACGTAAAAGTGCGAAAAACCGAGGTATTTGGCTTGGCATTAATTTAGCCACCGCCTTCTTAGCGTCATGGTTTATTGGTTTATTTGGCGCCACAATTGAGCAAGTTGTCGCACTTGCGGTTTTAATGCCGGTAGTCGCATCAATGGGGGGGATTGCAGGCAGCCAAACTTTAACCGTTATTGTTAGAGGGTTAGCACTTGGACAAGTCACCGACGCTAACCGCAATGCATTACTGAAAAAAGAACTGCGCGTCGGGGCGCTCAATGGATTAGTGTGGTCGTTAGTCATTGGTGCGATTACTTATTTATGGTTCAGTGATGGCATGCTAAGTTTCACCATTACGGTCGCTATTTTATTAAACTTAGTTGCAGCGGCCATGTCTGGCGTATGGATCCCATGGATTTTAGATAAATTCAAAATCGACCCTGCTCTTTCTGGCTCAGTGATTTTAACCACAGTAACCGACATTGTTGGATTTGTGACCTTTTTAGGCCTAGGTAGTTTACTGCTGCTATAACAGGACATTGTTGTAATGTGGATTGCATTTACTCTTTTTGCTGCTTTTATGCAGGCGTTTCGTAACGCCTTACAAAGTAAACTCAGCGCCTATGTCAGTGTATTAGGCGTCACTTTGGCCCGTTTTATTTTAGCTGGTCCCATTGCGTTGCTTTACTTACTCTCGCTTTATTGGTTTATCCCTGCAACCATCCCCGATTTTAGCGGCGCGTTTATTGGTTTTATTTTTGCCGCAGCACTGATGCAAATTGTCGCAACCGCATTAATGGTGAAGCTATTTAAACTGCAAAACTACGCAGTGGGTGCAGGGCTTGCAAAAAGTGAAGCGGTAATGGCCGCATTAATTGGCAGCTGGTTTTTTGGTAGCACTTTAGCTCCCATCGGCTGGCTGGGTATTTTAATTGGTACAATTGCCGTTTTCATTTTAAGCGGCGTAAAAAGCATTAAACAACTCAACCTACCTACGGTGCTGCTAGGATTAGCCTGTGGCACCGCCTTTGCACTTACTTCTTTATGGGTGCGTGAAGCAAGTATTAGCCTTGGCTTGCCATTTCCACATAGTGCTGCTTGGGTGTTAGTGTTAGTTATCGCGTTACAAACTGTATTACTGAGCGCTTATGTTTTTTATGCGCAAAGATCAACATTTACAGACCTATGGCAACATCGTAAAACAACCTCCGCGGTTAGCTTAACAAGTTGTTTAGGATCAATTGGTTGGTTTAGTGCTATGAGTTTACAGCACGTTGCTTTTGTCAAAACGGTGGGGCAAATTGAAGTGTTTTTCACATTACTTATTGCGGTTTTATTTTTAAAACAAATACCTAAAAAACAAGACACCATTGGCCTGATATTGATAGCGGGGGCAGCAGTATTAGTCATGCTACCTCACTCTTAAAGTTGCACTGACAACAATCGCATTGAGCAACACTAACTTTAGTTTTGCTCACGCTTAATTATTGGGCTTTTAGAGGAATAAATTCGGTTTGCTTACCTTGCATATCCGCTCGGATAAAATGTGGTTTTTGCCACAGCAACAACTCCCCTTTTTTACCATTTTTAATTGAGCTATCAATGGCAATAATACGATTATCAAAGCGTGTTTCTAGCTGTTCAAACGACGTATGGCCAACAACTATATACTGCGCTTGAAGTTCTTTAAGTATGGTATCGACTTGGGCTTGAGTAAGGTGTTCGTCTCGAAAATAACCGCGATACCACACTGGCCCTGTTGAGCCATGTAAGGTTTGATAAATTGGGTTATCGACCATCTCAGATCTTACAAGGCCAATACTTTCGCGAAAATGCTGATTCGCTTGCTCAAAACTCAGCTTAAGATCGAGATAATCTTGATGAATCCCGCCATGTAAAAACACCATATCATTTATTTTAATGATGGTTGATTTGCTGCGTAACCATCGGCCAAGCACAGTATCTTCACCCAACAAGCTTTTTAAGTCTCGCTGCATTAATACCAACGTTTGGCGGTATTTATCATGGAGATAACGCTCATCCCCACGTAATACCATATATTCATGGTTACCCAATAAATAATGTACTTTACCACCCGCCCTTTCGGCTTGTTGTTCTAACTTATAAACAAGCCACAGTGCCTCAGTCACCGTATCGCCGCGGTCAAATATATCACCAGTGATCACCAAGTGACCTTTGCCAAATTGCCAATTGTGATTGGCATCGATCACTTCATTTTTTTCAAGCAGCTGAATAAAAATATCAACTTGACCATGGATATCACTGATTGCTGCAATTTTATCTACATTTTGGTAAATGTCTGACTTACTGATTGGGTATTTGGTCGCAAAACGCGCCTCTCCCTCATAGCTCGAGACTTTAAGTTTGTTTTGTTCAATCGTGTATTGCTGTAATACACCCTGCCCATCAATTAAATAAGGGCCATCGTTATAAAGTACAGTGTTAACTGGCTTTTCATCATTTGCAACCGTGATTGCACTAAAGCAAAAACACGCAAAAATACTAAATAAGGTAATTTTTTTACTAAGAAACATCCATCGACTTCCATTTACATTGATCTGATAGATGAGAGCAAAACACTTAAACAAACACAATAGCTTCTATCTCTATTTTCTCTCTATTTGAGCACAGGTACATCGATTACTAGAGCATGGTACGCACATGCTGAAGGTATTGCGCCAAACTTTGCTGCCATATCTCAATCGCCTCGCTGAACTCAAGCGGTGTTTTTTTATCGAGTAACCGACGCTCTAGTTTTTTAAGCTCAAGGCCGTACAAATTAAAACCTAGTTGCAAAGCGGTGCTAGCTTGGCGATGCAATACTTTGATGCACTGTTCTTGATCTGTCGTTGCAATTTCTTGGCAGCGATTGAGCTTGCTGCGCGCTGATAAAACAAACTCGTTATAAACCGAAGACAACTCATCCTCATTAAACGACGTTGCCAGAGAGTGCGCAGCAATTACATCATACAAAACGGGCTTTAACTCAACAGCGCTAATTGGTAAATACCCTTTTTGCGAATTAGTGATAGCTTGGCGTAACTTGTCTTGCTTGATTGGTTTTGCAACGACATCTTTAATACCTAACGCTTCGTACTCATCGGTTTCAGATTTACTTAAACTGGCAGTAAAAGCCAAAATAGGTGTGGTTGTATTTAAATGCGCAATAGCTTGCAGCTCACGCAACACCGTTTGACCGCTAATATCGGGTAAATTCATATCAAGTAATACAACGTCGAATTTATAAAGCTGCAGCAACTCAATGGCACTTTTACCGGTATCTGCCAATTTTACTTTATGCTCGTCCATCGCCATCAGCTCAATCGCAATTTTTTGATTAAGCGGCAAATCTTCCACTAACAGAATGTTTAACCCCGTTAAGTATTGCTTCGATTTATGGCGCTGCTCAACCAAGCTCAGCTCACCTAAAGCCGCTGTTAAATTAAAACTAAAGGTACTTCCTTTACCAATCTCACTTTGAATTTCAAGATGACTGCCTAACTTAGCTAAAATTCGACTACTGATCGCCAATCCCAAACCAGTACCACCTTTTTTCTTACCGCTACTAGTTTGTACATAAGGCTCGGTTAAATATTCAATTTCATCATCTTCAATACCAGGACCACTGTCTTGCACCGAAAAGTGCAAGGTGTGCTCCAATGTTTTTGAATGCAGCAAATCGACTTGGATAGTCACAGAGCCTTGATCGGTAAACTTAATGGCATTGTTTATTAAATTACTCAAAACTTGTCGCAAACGCTCTTGATCAAAGTAATAACAAGACTTGGCTGGCAAATTAACGTTAAGATCAAACTTTAAGCGCTTTTGCTCTGCAATGGGGCTTGATAATAAACAAATATTTTTTAACCAAGGCTCAAGCTCAACATCTTCTTCATATAACGCACTGGTACTTTGGTCAACGGTGGCGTAGTTGAGCACTTGGGTCACTAAAAAGTTAAGTGATTCAGCAGAGTGAATGATGGCTTCACAATAAGGCTTACCTTTTGGGTCTGATAACTGATTCATAATCAATTGTGCACTGCCTAAAATACCGTTAAGAGGCGTGCGAATTTCATGACTCATCGTCGATAAAAAAAGCCCGCGCAGTTCCGCATCTTTTTGCGCTTTTTCGGTTAAGCTTTTTAAGTTTTCAGAACGGCGTTCATTACACAATACCGCCAAACCCGTTGCATAAAACATCGGTGTTAGAATACCTATAAATAAGATAGCCGCACTAAACCAGCCATCTTTAATAATCTCTTCACTGGTTAAATCTTTGAGTAACAAGGTGCGAAGGCTAAATATCCCGATTAACAAACAACAATGAATTAAGTAGATAATACTGGCATTGGGATAGCGCTTTAAGGCAACTTGAATAAATAAATAACTTACAAAAACCCCTTCAATAATCCGTTGCAAATCGTAAATCAGAATTCGTGCATGAAGGTTGTTATCGCCAAACAAAAACCAGTTAAACGTAACGCTTAACCAAAGAGTGGCAATCAAAAAAAGTGTTAAACTTAGGTGCTTAAATTGAAAAAATCGACATAGTGCGATAGCTTGAATAATGGATGCTAAAAAAAGCAATAAATAACCGAAACTTAACGCATAATCTTCCCAACCATTTTCATGGTTATGAAACTTAAATAATGCTAATGCGAGTAAAATAAGGAGAGGATAAAAAACAAATAATAGGGTGCCAGGTGTATTTTTATTCGCTCGCCAAGTCAGGAAGTTAAGTAGGCACATCACCATAACGATACAAAAACTAGTGATAAAAAGCGTTTTTAATTCAAGCATTATGATGACCTTACTCAAGTTGAGGTTTATCATAACAAAATTGCGATGCTATAAAAGCATAACTTAGCGGTAAAAATATTAGGTTGCTTGCTCTGTTTAACTCTGAGCACTGTCATTCTAAATAAGGGCGCTCATGTTCACTTCCTTAAAACTCAGCTTACGAACCACGTTTTTTTACCTGACCACACTCTTATTAGGTTACTCGCAATTTTCAGATGCGTCAGTGCAATTGCAGGTAGTTACAGAAGAATGGCCTCCTTTTAATTACACCAATAAAGAGGGGCGCATTGTTGGCCGCGCCACATTAGTGGTCGAGCAACTCTTGCGTGATGCAAATGTCAGTTATGAAATTCACAGCTATCCATGGGTCAGAGCGCTTCAACACGCGAAAAAAATCCCCAATACCATGATCTTTTCAATTTTTAAAACCTCAGAACGAGAAGACCAATTTAAATGGTTGTGCCCTTTAATTGAGAGTCCTCAAATATTTCTGTTTCGTTTAACAAGTCGAAAGGATTTAGCGGATCTGACTCTTTCACAATTAAACCAGCATTCTATAGCAGTGATAAAAAATGATGTGGCTTTTGATTTTTTGCAGCACCATCCTCAAGTGCATGTAGATAGCAGCAGCTTAGGTGTGACTAATTTTCGTAAACTCATTGCGGGGCGTGTCGATTATATGGCTTCTACTGAATTTACTATGATTGAAAATATCAAAGCACAAGGGTTAGATGCAGGGATTATAGCTCCTGAAATAGCTATTGGAGCCGCGACACCAAAACCACTGTGCATGGCCTTTAATCTTGAAACTTCCGATGATTTAATCGCAAAAATTGCAGCGCAAATCGCACTATTAAACCGCAAATAAGAAAAAAGACACTACAAGCAGTGTCTTTTTAATTGTTGGGAATGTCTGTTTAAATTTAGCACGCCCAATAAAAAACTCAATAACATTTAGTTAACACTTACAGAGCACTGTACAACTCTGCTTTTTGCTCATAACGCTTCAAATTATTTACAATTTTAATGGCCGAATATTTTTGGGCAAAATCACTTAAGGTTAAGTCATTGCAACGTATTTTTTTTGTGGCTGTTTTCATCGTTATTTGATTTTCTTTTAATACTTTAATCAAATTTATTGGCTTATTCGACACCACCGCCATACAAATTTGTGTTGATGGAGAGTGATCCGATGCAGTCAGTTTCACCTGCTCATGCGCCATAGTATTGGCACTGATTAATAATGTTGTAGTTGCTAAAATAGTGGTTAATAGTTTCATGATAAAGTCCCTCTTGGTGCGCTAGTTAAGTAATAAATACGTGACCATTTGAAGGTAATACAATCCGATTCATAATGTGTATCAAAAGCATATCCTGAAGTAACAAGGTATGTCGGCAGCCAAACCCCTAAGCTGTATAATTGTTAACCAAATCCCTTAAAGATATAACCAAATGTAAGCAGCGACACATTTGGTTTCACCGCCCCCAGCTGAAATTTATTTTACCCCTACCAATGAGTAAAAAAGACCATTATTTAGCCAAATCATTAGCTGATTTGTTAATTTTTTATCGCACAACTTTTTTTTGGGGCAAACGCATTTTGTAACACTCTCTTAAAAAAAATAGCCATTTATTTAGCTTGTTTTCAATCACTAGACAGCGATAGAGTAGATAAAGGTAAACAGGAAGAGTGAACCTACTTTTTTAGTTTAGAGTTTTGATATTTTAATCAAGGTGTGATGTATGACTATCCAACGTGCTTATTTGCCTGACATTACCGAGCTGGCGGTATTATTTGATCAGTACAGGCAGTTTTATTTACAAACAAGCGACATTAATTTAGCCAAAGCATTTTTAACTGAACGAATTGCGGCCAATGAATCGGTGATCTTTGTCGCAAAGAACGAGGACCATAAAATGGTTGGATTTGTGCAGCTTTATCCATCATTTTCATCTATTTCAGCTAAACGCAGCTGGATATTAAACGATTTATTTGTCATTGAGGCTGTCAGGGGGCAAGGTGTGGGTAAGGCATTGCTCGATAAAGCCAAAGCCATGGCAATTGAAACGGCTGCAGTAAGCTTAACGCTTGAAACTCACCATACCAATACTGAATCACAAAAACTCTACCTGTCGCTGGGTTACCAACTTGAAGAGCAATTTAAAAGCTACTACCTAAAATTAACCGATAATTAAAACTAAAAAATCCGGTTTATCTGAAAAAATCCAATAAAAAAGCAACAACCAGCCATTAAAAAGCGCTGATTGTTGCCCTGTTCAAACACGTTAATCCGTGGTTATAACTTTTTAATGTTATCGCCACTGTCGCGATCAACCAACTTAATAAAAGGGTCAACCCCTGCATAAAGTGGCTTTTCTTTAACTTTTAAAGTGATGGTATTAGTGCCACTTTCAATCGTATGTTTTTCTAAATACAGCACGTTATCCGCTGCCGTTAAATCATCTGGATCGGCATTAAACAAACCAATATCAACCTTATCTGAAAACGCGACTTCAGTTTCTTTACCTTGGCCATCAGCACGCTGCAGCTTCGCTTCAACCGTTAAGGTTACATCGTAATAACCATTTGCATCCACTTGCTCAGCAATTGCGACTTCGGTAGTTTTTAAGTCATATAAGGTAATGTATTCAAATAAGTTACTAACAAACTGTTTTTCGCTTTCTGTAGTATCTTGATTGATATAGGCCATTAAATCTAAGGTTGTTGGATAAGGTTCGCTTTGATACTGGTAATGCGCCAAAAACGCTTTTAACGCTTGATTCAGTCTCGCTTCACCTAAGCGGTCTTTGAGCGACATCATGACCACTGACCCTTTACGGTAATGAATGTACTGTTGGTCTTCGCTACGCATCAGTGGCATTTCTTCTAATGCTTCAACGGTGCGGCCACGTAAGTAGCGATCGAGCTCATATTTTAAAAACTTACGGATTTTATCTTCGCCGTATTTTTTCTCCATAATCATCAACGCACTGTATTGCGATAAACTTTCAGAAATAATCGCACTGCCTTGTACATTTGCGGCCCCCACTTGGTGACCCCACCATTGATGAGCCACTTCATGCGCAGTCACGTAGTACACAGGATCGATATTTTCAGGATCGCGTAAATCAGTAATAAAACCAATTTTTTCAGAGTAAGGCACCGTATTAGCAAAACTTTGTGCAAACGATTGATAACCTGGAAACTCAATTATCCGCATTTGTTTGTGCTGATAAGGGCCAAAATTAGCGGTAAAGTAATCAATCGAATCACGAACCGACTCAATCATACGATCAATATTCATGTCATGATCTTTGTGATAATACACTTCAATATCAATGCCTTTATATTGCTCATGTTTACGCTCAAGCTTTGCCGACATCACCGAATAAAAGTTCACCATTGGGGCGTCCATTTTATAGTGGAATGTACGACGGCCATTAGCAACTGACTCAGACTGCAAATACCCTGGCGCAATGGCAAACTGATCTTCGGCTGTAGTAATGGTGGCTTCAAAGTCGATAAAACCAATCCCTTTACCAAAAAAACTCTCATTATAATGGGCTGAGTCTTCTAACTTATTGGCGCGCTCTAGCGGTTCTAAATCATGTTGGCGACGCTTATGACGGTCACTTAGCTGATAACTTTCGTTATAACCAAAGTTTGGGAACAACTCATAGTTATTTAAGAAGGTGCCGTTTTGAACCAGCTTCACATCTTCATCTGCATCGGTAAAACCTTGGCTTTCACGCACGACTGTGAGCTGACCTGAACGCGTTTCACCGGGCTGTAATGGTTGCTTAAATTCAAACCAAGCAGTATTAAACTGTGCATCCTGCTCTGCAATTTGGCCGCCTGCAATTTTAACATCCCACTGGCGAGCGTTATTACTCGGACGTGATACTAAAAAGCGCTCGATCACTTCGTTTGAGGTGTTTTTAACCACAATATCGGCTTGAGCAGTGAGTTTGCGTTGATACGGATAAATATCAACATTGACCTTAGTAGAGGTAATGGTTGGGATAGGCGCATCTTTATATTGCACGTACTTTTTCTCGTAATCTGCTTGAAGCTGTTCACGATCGTCTTGCACCATAAACTCATTGAGCACTCGCGTGTTGTAATAAATGTAACTGCCTGATGCGACAAAAACGACTAAGCCGGCCGCAACCGCCATTTTACCCGCTGGAGCTAATTGATAGCCCAAATGACTTAAGCGTACTTTTAAAGACTGCGCCGGACCACGATGCCACAAGCCATACCCTAAAGCGCCTAATACCACAGTAAATGCACCCCAATAGACTAAATACCAAGAATGCGCCGTTAAATAAGTGCCAAACCCATTAATATCAGAGTATAGAACAGCCGGCGCTTGACTAAAGTGGAACATATTATGGCTAAAGCCAAAGTTACCGAGCACTATCGTACTGATTATGTATAAAACAAACAGCATCATGCCAACATATTTATTTGGGCTAATAACTTGTAAGAAAAACGCAAGCACTGCGGTCATAAAAAATGACGCTAAATTAACGTAACCTAAACGGATAAGGTACTGGCTTAATTCGATATGACTATAACCTTGCAGTAACTGATTACTCACCGTCACTAACAAGCCAAATACGTACAACAGCGTCATAACTAAACAAATCGCTATCAGTTTTGACAACCAAAAAGTACTGTTTTTTACAGGCATGGAATCAATAATATCGCCCATGCCCGAACTACGTTCACGCCATACAATTTCAGCGCTGTAATAAGCTAATACAATCAACATCAACATACTGGTTGAGCTTGCGATTAACTCCACCATGATTTGGGTTAATGGCCAGTTTGGTGTACCAAACATACCTTGTGGATCGAGCAAAGGGGCGACGAGTAAAAAGACCGTTAACGCACCCAAAATTAAAAATGGCGCACTGAAGACCACTTGTTTAATCTCAAACTTAGTACGGTGAATAAGTTGACTGATGTTATCGATTCGACTGCTACGATAACTAATGGTGTTGGTTAACAACGCAGAATCATCACCTTGAATTTGTTTCGCTTTTTTGACTTTTTTACCTTTAGGCAAACGCTCAAGACTTCTAAAACCACCAAACAGCGCCATGATCACAACACCAATCACCGCCCATAAAACACGGTTTTCAAGCAATACACCAGACATCTCAATAGCAGTATTATTTTTATCAAACATGGTCCAATAACGAGTTACTTCTGCCAAGGTATTAAACGCAAATGGATCGGCCAGCGCCGCCAAAACACGATACTCAGGCTCGGATAAAAACTGCCCTGAAATGGTATAGAGAATAAACAGCGCCACCGCTGACAAATACACAGCCATCATTGAGCGAAAACGGACAGCTACCGCATAAAAGAAACACGATAAAACAAATAAGGTTGGCACCGATAAATAAAAGAACGCTGTAAAGTAATAACTTAAATGAGTTTCACCTAAGCGCTCAACATCCACCCAACCCGTTACACTTCCAATCAATGTGCCCAGTAAAATACCCAGTGGCACAAAACTAAACACCGTTAATACCACTGCAAACGAGCCAAAAAAACGGCCTAATTGATAAGTAAAAGGATTGATTGGTTTACTATAAAGTAACTCAGACATTTTGCTGGAGTCATTACGTGTTGCGGTGCTCGCAACAAAATTCACCACTAAAAACATGGCAAACAACCCCATAATCACTAAGGTTTGCGCAATCGAAAATGGCCCGTTATACAAAACATTACCACCGCCACCTATCTGAACGTTTTCACTGACCGTGGCAAAAAAAGTCAAAAAGAAAAAAATCAAACTGGTGACATAAAATGAAGGTTGACGCACAAAATAGCGCCATTCAAACATAAACATTCTAGCTAACATAACGCCTCCTTATGCCGCGCGTCTGTGCTTATGAAGCGTTGAAAAATACACATCTTCAAGGTTGGCGGGTGCCGTTTCAAAGCCTTGTGGTGGCTCATCAGCCATGACATGAACTATGGTTTGGCCTGCAAATAAACGTTTGGAAATAATTGGCATCGATGCTTCAATTTCTTGCGCTTCTTGCTGTGATACTGCTTTACGCCAGATTTTGCCTTGCAGCTCATCGGTAAGGCTCACAGGATTACCTTCAAGAATAATTTGCCCTGATGCTAATACTGCCATCTTGGGGCACAGTTCAGTAACATCTTCAACAATATGCGTTGATAGAATAATCACTTTTTCTTCACCTAAGCTCACCAGCAAATTATGAAACCGATTACGCTCTTCGGGATCAAGACCAGCGGTTGGCTCATCAACAATGAGTAAATCAGGGTTACCTAATAAGGCTTGGGCAATACCAAAACGCTGACGCATGCCACCTGAAAATCCACTCACCGCATTTTTACGATGTTGATATAAGTTGGTATGTGCTAACAATCCCTCAACAGCTTCTTTACGCTCAGCTTTGTTATTTAGTCCTTTTAAAATAGCCATATGCTCAAGTAATTCATAAGCGCTAATGCGCGGATACACACCAAAATCTTGCGGCAAATAACCTAAGCGTTGGCGCAGTGCTTGAGGGTCATTTAAGACATCAATCTCAGCAAATTTAATGCTACCGGCATCCGCTTGCTGCAAGGTTGCAATGGTACGCATTAACGATGATTTTCCTGCTCCATTAGGGCCAAGCAAACCAAACATTCCCTTGGGAATGGTTAAATTCACATTATCCAGAGCCTTGACGCCGTTATCATAGGTTTTTGATAAGCCTTCAATTTTTAACATTCTTTGCACCTCTCGTTGTAATTTTTATAGAATGAATTTCGCTCACCAGCATAAGTGATGGCCAACAATTAAGCCCTCGCTAGGTGATTAACGGTCAATAAAAGTGATAAAAGGTCTAAAGCAAAGACGCCAAAATTTAATAACGCTAAAAAGAACAACCACAATCATGATTAAGTTTAAAAACCAATATAATCAATAAAATAAATCCTAAACGACAACTTAACATAGAGTGTTGACTCTATAATTTGTGCTTGCTTGGTGTCACTAAGCTAGGTATAAATTTACCATTAATCCCCTAATGAGAAGCGAAAAGCCCATGCAAGCACATCAAAACCAACCTTTAACTGATTATATTGAATACCCAACAAACGAAATGCTCGCACGTGCTGAAGCATTTTTAGCCAATAGCCAGCGCCGTCATTCAATCCGTTCATTTTCAGATAAGCCAGTGCCAAAAGAAATAATTGCAGCATGCATCAAAACCGCAGGCACAGCACCGAGCGGGGCTAATCATCAGCCTTGGCATTTTGTGGCAATCAATAGCCAAGATGTTAAACAAAAAATTCGCAAAGCTGCCGAAGACTTAGAGCGATCATTTTATGAAGGCCGTGCAGGTGAAGAGTGGCTTGATGCTCTAAAGCCGCTTGGTACTGATGCAAACAAACCTTATCTTGAACATGCTCCATGGCTGATTGCGATTTTTAGCCAAAAGAAAGGCGGCATTCATGCTGATGATAAAAACACCAATTATTATGTTCATGAAAGCGTAGGGATTGCGACGGGTTTTTTAATTCAAGCATTGCACCATGCCGGTTTGGTGACTCTTACACACACACCTAAACCAATGAGTTTTTTAAGTGATATTTGTGGCCGCGATAAAGATAACGAACGCCCTTATATGCTAATTATTGCCGGATATCCAAATGACGATGCGAGTATTCCTGAGCATGCTTTAGTTAAAAAAGGGTTGGCTGAAATAGCGACTTTTTTATAAAACAATAAGAGCCTGCAATGCAGGCTCCTTAGTTGTATATACATGAACTACTTACTAATTTTAAATAAATTTATCACTCTTCAACCACCAACCGCTCACCAGCTATTAAACCCGAGACAACAACAATCCTTTTAGTATCCAGCACAACCCCTGTGCGAATAAAGCGACGCTCAACCTGATTATTATTAAAGACTTTAACCATATTAAGTTGCCCATACCGAGTAATGTATTGCGGGTCAATCACCACCTGAGTTTCGCTGCTGCTTGGTAAACTCACCTTGGCATACATTCCTGGCATAAGCCTAACATCATTAGCAAAATCAAGTTTCACCAAAAAGCTACGTGCACTACTATCGGCTACAGGCACTATCTCTGCAACCGTTGCTTGTCCCCTAAGGTTAAGAGAGGCCACCTCGACCGCCAATAACTGGCCCAACTTTAAACTCACTGCTTTTTGCTCACGCACCGCAGCTTCAATTTGTAACGATTGTGGATTATAAATCGATAACAGCACCTGCCCTGGGCTTACGGTATCACCGGGTTCAGCCATACGATCAACCACTTTACCCGAAATTGGCGCACGAATTTGACTGTATGATAACCCCACCTGCGCTTGCTCAAGTTGCTCAGCTGCACTATTGCGGCTCGCTTCAAGCTCTGTAAAGTTAGTTTTAGCAACATCTAAATCATTCATTGCAGTTAAGCCTTGCTCACGTAATTTAATAGCGCGATTAAGCTGTAGCTGCGCTTGCGTGAGCTGACTATTAACCGCATCTAGCCGCGCTTTAGCTTGTGCAACTTGTGCTTTTAATTGGCCATCTTCAAGCTCAATTAATAAATCGCCTTGCTGTACAGCTTGCCCTGCCCGTACCGCAAATGTTTTGATGGGTGCCAAAATCCGACTCGAGATTACGGTATTTTGTTTTGCAATAATTGTTGCTGGTACATATTCAGTTTGCTCAATCGCTTGCGCTGTTACTGCCTGAGTTTTGCCAAAAAACGATGCCTGTGCAACAGTATCGCTCGGTGATACTTTTTCACTGAATAACCCAGCCATCACTGCAATCAAAACCAATAACAACCCAATCGCAACAACAGGCATTAACCAATTATTTTTAACTTGTATAGACATGATTAAAACTCCTCTGATTGAGCAACGTCGCCCGTAGGCTCAACAAATACTAAAAAATAAACTAGCGGCACAACAAATAACGAAAATAAAGTTGATGCGACAATGCCAAACATAATTGCAAGCGCAAGCCCACTAAACACAGGGTCAAGCGTGATGATCAAGTTCCCCAGCAACGTTGTCCCTGCGGTTAACAACACTGGGCGCATGCGCACTGCACCCGCTTGAATTAACGACTCTTTAATCGCCAAGCCTTGATTACGCGAAAGGGTAATAAATTCAACTAAAATCAGTGAGTTTCGCACCACAATACCCGCAAGTGCAATCATGCCTATCATCGCTGTCGCGGTAAACAATACAGGCTCAGGGCTGCCTGCAATCAACCGCTCACCAAATTGATTCATCAACCAAAAGCCCGGCATAATCCCTATGATGGTGAGTGGAATTGCCGACATAATAATCAGTGATAACGCAACCGATTGAGTTTGAATGCGCAGCAAAACAAAGATAGCTGCCAGCGCAAAAGCAAAGGCAATACCCATATCTCGAAATACCCTGATGGTAATGCGCCACTCACCTTCGCCACTCCAACTTAAAGCAGTACCACTGGGTAACTGCCACCAATCATCGCCCCCGGCATTTAAATAATGGCGGTCTTGCCATGCAGTAAGATCCGAGCGCTCTATTTTGTGCTCGCTATCGACTAAATCATGACTTAAATCACTGATCACCTCTGCTGGCGTGCGGCCATTAAGCTCAGCAAACACATAAATAATATTATTTAAATCTTTACGTGTGATGACTTGCTCGACCTCATGCTCGCTAAAATGCCCAAGCTCAGACAATGCCACGAGCGGTTGCGGTGCACTTTCAAGCCCCAACCCTTGCTGAGTTTGGCTCATACCAACACGGCCTTTTACTTGCAAACTTAATAAACTTTCAAGCTGATTGCGCTGCGCATAAGGGAGTTTTAAAGCTATATCAAGCGGTTCTATTTCATTTGGTTCATGAATAATACCCGCGATTGCACCACCGCTCGCTAAAGCTAAGGTGTGTTTAATATCTTGTTTTGCAATACCTGAAAGCGCCGCTTTTTCTTGATCGGTAACAAAGCGTTGCAGTTTTTGCGGGCTCATTAAGCTTGAATCTATTTCAACAACATGGGCTTCTGTGCCAAGCCTTGCCATCACAGCATGCGCTGCAGCTTGGTGTGTTTCATCACTTACAAATGGCAGCGCTGTGACTTCAGCCACCAAAGTACTTAATACTGGCGGACCTGGCGGAACTTCAACCACTTTAATACGAATACCATTTTGATTTAACGGCGCTAATAACTCACGCATTCGAAGCACCACCGCATGAGATTGGTGCTCACGCTCTGTTTTATCTAATAATAAAACCCGAATATCAGCTAAATTTGGTGCCACTCGCTGATAGTAACGACGCACCATGCCATTAAAATCAATCGCTGATGGCTCGCCCACATACGCAGCAAAGGTCGTTACTTCCGGTAATTGCTTTAAAGTACTAATAATTTGCTGACTCATTGCTGCAGTTTGCTCAAGCGTGGCAGCTTCGGGGAGATCAATTAATATTTGTACCTCGTTTTTATTATCGTAGGGCAATAGCTTCAGCGGCACAGTTCTAAAAATAGGCAGTGCTGCGCTGATCACAAACAATCCCAACACTAGCCATAAGGTATATTTAGCACGCTGACGATTAGCAAGCAGCGGGCTGATCATTCGGCCATACCAGCCGCCATTTTCAACCAACTCATCATTACTGAGGGCTTCATTAGGCTTAAGTAACTTTAACGCCAACCAAGGAGTAACGAAAAATGCCACCGCCGTTGAAACCATCACACTAATCGGCACATTAAATGCCATTGGCGCCATGTAAGGGCCCATCATGCCGGTAATATACGCTAGCGGAATAAACGCCAACATAATCGTGATGGTCGACATCACAAGCGCACCACGAATTTCAGCCATGGCCAGCACAATATTGTTGGTTTTATCACCGCTGCGCTTTAAAAAGCGACTGATGTTATCAATGCCGGTGATCGGGTCATCAACCAATAAACCAAGTGATAAAATTAAGGCAAACAAGGTGACACGATTAATGGTGTACCCCATGCTCATATCTAAAAATAAGGTAATCCCATAACAAATTGGTACCGCAAGGCCGACCACAATCGCAGGGCGCCAACCTAAAAACACCCCAACAAAAATCACCACGGTAAACACAGCAAACGCTAAACTGGAGGTTAAGTTATTTACTTTTTCATCGGCTGTGGCGCCATAGTCGCGCAGCACTTCAAAATGCACTTCTTTGGGGAGAATTTGCTGACTAATCAACGCCATTTTCTCAAGTACTTGCTCAGTTAAAACAACCGCATTGCTGCCAGTTTGTTTTGCAATACTGAGCGTAACAAGCGGGTAATCACTTTGATATTGAGCGCTATTTTGGTGGGCAGCTGCGTAACTTAACCATTGATAGCTAGTCGGCTCACTTGGCCCATCGGTGAGCGTGGCAATGTCTTTTAAATAAACCGCTTTACCATTTATGACATTGACCACAAGGTTATTTAATTCACTGCTGTGGCGCAGTACGTCACCCGCTTCCACAATTATTTGCTGTCCTTGCGCAGTTCGACTGCCCACTTGTTGCAACTGATTTGACACTGTAATTGCATTAAGTACGTCAATCATGGTGGTATTGCGGGCAGCCATTGCTGCAGAATCAAGCATCACTTGTGCTTGGCGCTTACGCCCACCAATTACTTTTACCTCACTGCTTTGGGCAATTTTTTGTAGCTCAATCACTATTTCATCGGCAAAGCGGCGCAGTTCATAATCATCATAAAGCTGCGGTTGGTCGCTCCACAATCCAAGCATCATAATGGGCACATCATCGACTTCAATCGGCTTTATTTGCCAACTTTTAACGATACTTGGCATCTGATCTTGATTAGCATTGAGTTTATTGTAGGTATTTAAAATCGCATTTTCGCGATTTTCACCTACATAAAAACGAAGTGTTACAGCAACTTGACCGTGACGAGTCGTTGAATAAACATGCTCCACCCCAGGTATTTGCGCCAATAGCTTTTCAAGTGGGGTCGTGACCTGACGAACAGCCTGAGTGGCAGCGACATCGGGTACATCGACTAAAATATCAAGCATTGGCACAACAATTTGCGGCTCTTCTTCACGGGCAGTAAAGTTTAAAGCCAACATACCGAGCAACACAGCACAGACAAAAATAAACATCGGCATTGCCCCAGAAAGCGATTGAGCAATCAGCTTATCAACGGGATGCTTTAAATCACTCATGATGACGTTCCTTGGCAAAAGAATTGGTAAAGCTGCGTTAATATCGCCGCTACACGAGGGTCATCAACTCGGTAATAAATTGTTTGTGCTTCTCGCCGCGTACTAACGAGGCCTGATTTTCGCAATCCAGCTAAATGTTGCGATAGTGCAGACTGAGCCAGCGGCACTAAGTTATTGAGCTCACCAACGCTCAACTCACCTTGTAACAAGGTACACAAAATCATCAATCGATTTTTATTTGCTAACAATTTCAAAAAGCTTTCGGCTTGTTCGGCGTTGTTAGTTAATTGGTTTATATCAAGTTGCATATCACTAGCCTCTTCATTAATAACGCTAGTATAGCAATTACATTAGAATTGTCTAATATTAGACATTGCTAATTTAAACAAATCTAATATACTAAATTTAGTCAACCGTTTTAACTCACGCACTTAAGGACTCACCATGAATATAAATGATGCTCTTCGCCTCATAGCCGGTTTTATGATCATAGTTTCGGTTTTATTAAGTTACTTTGTTCATCCATACTGGACTTTTTTCACCCTATTTATCGCTTTAAACTTAATCCAATCGGCATTTTCAAAATGGTGCCCTATGATTAGTTTATTACGCTCACTTGGTTTAAAGGACTAATTATGTTGATGTCGATACCCGATCTAATTACTGAAGTTTCAGCCCATATTCGTAAAATAAGCGCTGTAGATGCGAAAGCAGAGATGCTTGAAAATCATGGTTTACTCATTGATGTACGCGAGCCTGCTGAGCACGCTGCAATGCCTGCACATGGCGCGATTAATATTCCACGCGGTTTGTTAGAAATGAAATTACTAGAGATTGAAAAAGATGAAACGCGGCCAATTTATTTACACTGCGCCACGGCTGCTCGGGCAACCCTCAGTGCAGAGCAACTAAAACGAATTGGTTATGAAAATGTCACCGTTATTACGTGCAAAGCACCCATTATTCAAGCGGCATATCAACCCAACTAAAGTAGATTGCTTTATTTTTACCAATAAAAAAGCCAAAGTCGTCACTTTGGCTTTTTTGTTTTTTAAACTAATTATGCCTTATTTGGCACAATTTGAATTTCTACACGGCGGTTTAATGCACGACCTGAGCTTGTTTCGTTGCTCGCAATAGGACGAGACTCACCCCAACCTTGCGTACTCAAGCGCACATCTAAAATTTGCTTGTTTAATAAATAATTTTTAACACTTAATGCACGCTGCTCAGATAGGCTTTGGTTATATTCCGCTTTACCTGTGCTATCGGTGTGACCTTCGATGCTTAAAAATGTTTTTTCGTATTTATTCATTACTTTAGCAATTGCATCTAACGTATCGTGAAAACCGGTTGAAATATAAGATTGATCTGTCGCAAAAGTAATATTAGACGGCATAACCAAGCGTAAATTGTCGCCCTCACGCACCACTTCTACACCAGAACCAGCAAGTTCATCACGAAATGCCTGCTCTTGCTTATCCATGTAAGTGCCCACAGCTGCACCTGCAATGGCGCCAATTGCAGCTCCATAAATCAAACGCTTATCTTTATGGTTGCTGGTTGATTTTCCAATCACAGCTCCAGCAACAGCCCCTATGGCAGCCCCCTTTTCAGCGTTAGTAGCCGCACAACCAGATAAAAATAAAGGAATAATGACGCTAGGAATAATAATTTTTTTGAATGTATGAAGATGAAAAGCCATAGTAAGAAACCTAATGTTGCATTGTGAATTTTAAACTATACCGTGCCATCGGCACCGTTAATGTCATTGAGTGTACCAACAAAAACTGAATGGTAAATGAAGCAATACGACACAAAGTATAACTTAATTAGTCTTTGAACGAATGGCCGGTAGATGATAACGCTTTAAAATCTCGTCAAATTTACCTTCTTCAGCCAATCGCTTGTAGGTCGCCTTAAATTTGTCGGCTAAGGAAGTTTGCGCAAATTGCTTTGAAATGACGACATGCCCCATAATTTCATCGGTATAACGATATTCTAATTTTTTTAATCGAGCCGATGGTTGATTTAAAATTCCCATGCGTTGATCAGCGGTAACTTCAACTGAAATAGCCAAATCCACACGCCCTTTTAATAACATTTCCACCACAATTCGCTCAGTATCCACTTCAACTTTATTTAACATTGGGTCGTTATCAAACTTTGAAAAATACGCAGCGCCACGCATCACAGCAATGCGCTTATCAACTAACTCTTCGTAATTTTGGACACTAATGTTGCTATTATTGAGGGCATAAAAAACAAATGATGAATGTAAAACCATGTAAGCAGGGCGAAGAAAATCAAAATCTTCTGCACGTTCAGGCGTATCAATAAGTTCTCCCAAAACATCGACCTTACCTTCTTTAACCATTTTCAAACAACGAGTAAAAGGGCATGGGATAATTTGTAAAGAAAAGTCTAGTTCTGCCGCCATCATATCGAGCACTTCAATCAATAATCCATTTGGACGAGTGGTATTGTCGACATAAGAATACGGTGGGGAGTGGAAGATTCCTAATGTAACTCGAGAAGCGGGGTTCTCTTGGGCACTTGCAGATAGCGCATATAAACCAAGCATTGCACTTACAATGAGCTGTACATGTTTGATTGTTTTTTTCACTCATACCACCTGAAGTTTAGTCGAGCAAAAATTCCATTTCTTGCAACATTACCCATCTATTTCATTCTAATATAATAAAGTGACTTTGTCTTGAAGGTCAAAAAATCTCATATTAGTCACTTTTTAATAACAAATTAAAAAAAATCAATTATCATACAACTGCATTTAATTCACGCAGGCCATATTATGACCTATCTCAATATATTGATGACTTTTTTAAAACTAGGCTGCACCAGTTTTGGTGGCCCAGCTGCACATTTGGGTTACTTTCAACGAGTGTTTGTTGAACAAAAAAAATGGTTAACACCCGAAGAGTATGCTCAGTTAATTGCATTTAGCCAATTCTTGCCAGGCCCAAGCTCAAGCCAAGTTGGATTTGCGATTGGCCATCAACGTGCTGGTATTGGTGGCGCTATCGCTGCTTTTATTGGTTTTACGTTACCTTCATTTATCTTACTTTATTTACTCGCCATACTTCCCGATACAGATAATCAATACGTAAATGCCGCTACTTTTGGATTAAAACTTTTCGCCGTAGTCGTTGTATTAGATGCTGTCATCTCGATGGCAAAAAGTTTTTGCACCAGCAAACTAACAGCCATTACTTGCTTAAGTAGCGCAGCACTCGTATTACTGATTCCGCATGTTTACACCCAATTACTGGTTATTATCAGCGCCATAATTATTGGCTTACTGATGAGCAAATCTCAAACACACTCAATAGTGAAAATCACCAGACCTAAACGCATTCCTGCACTGCTGTTTATTAGCGCTGTGATTATTGCACTTTTCGCGCAGGGTGAAATAGCGCAAACATTTAGCGCTTTTTTTTACGCTGGCTCACTCGTATTTGGCGGTGGTCATGTTGTGCTGAGCTTATTACAAAATATGTTACCTCACTTCAATTCAGATCAGTTTTTATTAGGGTATGCTGCCGCGCAATCAGTACCTGGGCCTATGTTTACTTTCGCAACTTATTTAGGTGCAGCAGCTCACCCGCATAATCCATTGCTTTTTGCCACAATAGCAACTGCGGCCATTTTTTTACCTGGTTTTTTATTATTACTGACGCTAAAAGACAGTTGGACGGCTTTAGCGACTCATCCCCGATTTAGCAAAGCGCTCATCCTCATTAACGCATCTGTAGTCGGCTTTTTATTGGCGGCTCTTTATCAGCCGATATTCACCAGCTCAGTGCACCAACCAACTGACCTAGCGATTGTTTTAATTGGTTTTATTTGTTTACGATTTTTAAAAATGAAAATACTGTTTTTGGTACTGGCCTTTGTTACACTAGGTCTTTTATTGCACTAAATAACAACAATAAAGCAGTAAATATTTAGGAATCTATGTGTTTAAATTAATCCGCCAGCATCGGGTTTTAATCTGCGTGCAAGTATCACTGATACTGCTACTTGCACTTACTACAATCGGGATCCCTAACTCACTCACTGAAATTGAAAGTGATAAATGCATTCATTTCGTTCATCAATTCGTGCAAATTGTTTTTTTACCCTGTTTGCTTATTTATTTTCCGATTAATTATCTATTGTATCGAAAAAATAATAGCCGCAAGCGCATTTATTTATTGTCATTAGCATTTGGTTTTTTAGCGGGTTTAGGTAGCGCCACTTATACCCACACAGCGAGCTCTCCAGGCTCATTTTTGCTCAAATTAGAAAGTGAAAAGCAAACAGCAGACAGCTCAAAACAACAAAATCAGCCCAAAGAGAATACAACGATTGAAGGCCAGGATGATAATTCAGTCTCGTTTGGCATTCATTTAAATGGTGCTAGAAGTGGCTATAAAGACTCTACAGGTTTAGGGATCTTTTTTGCAGAAACGTTTGTTCATGGTTTGTTTTATTGCTTGCTCGCATTGATATTACTTCAATATCAAGCACTTACTCACAAGCGAGAGCTCAAAAATCAGTTAAAAAAGCAACAGCTCGACATTTTAACCTATCAACTTAACCCTCATTTTTTATTCAATTCGCTCAACAGTATTCGCGGCATGCTCTATGAAGATGCCCACGAAGCCAAAACTCTTCTACAACAGTTTAGAGCGTTATTTAGGCATCACTTTGAAAATAAACAACACTTACAAACTCTTGAGCAAGAAATTGAGCTCTGCCAGCTTTATTTAGAGTTAGAAAAGGTACGCTTTGAAGAGCGCTTGGAGCTTGTTTGGCTAGTCGATCAAAAGGCCCTCGCTGCAATTATACCTTGTATGAGCTTGTTTACTTTTGTTGAAAATGCGATAAAACATGGGATAACACCGCTCATTTACGGTGGCAAAATCACCATTCGCGCCCGAGTTTACCGAGGTAAATTCACCTTAGAAGTCACCAACCCAATTAAACCAAATCATCAAGCCGACGGCACTAAAACAGGGCTTGCCAATTTATCACAACGCTTAGAACTGATATATGGTAAACACAGCCAGCTTTCATCACACATTGTGAATGGTTCGAGTTACCAAGTCACCTTAGTGATCCCTTTTACGGCAAAAAAAACATGACTAAAATGACCGATTACTGGCTTGCACAAGCCGTTATTTTTTTACTTGTTTGTACATTTCCACTCATCGCTTTAGCCGTGGTCGAGCCGAGTAAAATATTCATTTATACCCATGATTGGGTCATGTTCGTCTGTATTTCGATGGCATGCTGGCATTTTGTTGCCCGCAATATTATTAAAAAAATAGCCCATCGCCATGTCATTTCTTTTTTTGTTGCTGTCACACTAACGACTATTGCAGCCTTATTGCCAATCCATTTATTAACCATAATTTGGGAGGCGGATTTAAAAGAAAGAGATAAACTATTTTCTTCGTTATTTGGCTTTAATCTATTGCTCAATATTATTTGGGTTATTGGCTATCGCTTAGCGCTCAGTGCTCGCGAACGCAGTCGTCTTGAATATGAATATCAAGAGCAAAGCCTTAAGTTATTAACGCAACAAATTCAGCCCGAGTTGCTCTATCAAAGTTTAGATAACATTGAAAATTTAATTGATAAGGATAGAGATGCTGCTTGTGATGCAATTACCGATTTAGCTGAACTCTTGCGCTACAAACTCAAAGCAAGCAAGCAAAGTTCGGTACTCCTAAAAGATGAGCTTCATGCTGTTCATTTTATGCAACATCTTGCCAACGCTGGTGAGATTATCATCCCCGATATTGCAGATGAATTACTCGAGGATATCGAAGTCCCCCCGCTGTGTGTTTATCATTTATGTTATTTGCTCAATCGCAAAGTTGACCAACCCATTTCCATTGGATTTGAGCGCAATGAAACACATTGGAGTTTAACTGTCAGTGGTGTATACAACTACCCCAGAGTGATTAAACGCAAGCTCACTAAACAGTACCCAAACTACTTTAATCACAATGCAACCCTAGATTATGCCGATCACACTGTTTATCTTAGCGCCGCGATTGAGCAGACAAAGTCCCACTAATGTGTTGATAAGGTGACAATTTAAATAGCGGCAATACAGCCAGATAATGATCCGTAATATCAGCCTGAAGATGCTCATAAGGGATCCAGCGCTGGTCTTCGCTAAAACAGTAATACTCGATTGGTAATCCGGTTGCAGTCGGTTGCAACTCTCGCACCATCAGTGTCATGCTATGATTTAACTGAGGATGCACTTTAAGATAAAATTCGGCATAACGACGAAACAAACTAATGTTAGTAAAACCGCTTAAATCCTCGGTGTTTTTATCAAAGTAAGTTTTTAGTGCCGGATGCTGCTCAAGGGCTTGTAATGTTTCAGGTTCTAGCAACCTCACACTGTGCATATCAATATTTAACGCGCGTTTAATTCGACGCCCACCCGACTCTTGCATACCTCGCCAATTTTTAAACGATTGGGCAATTAACGCATAAGTAGGAATGCTCGTAATGGTTTTATCCCAATTGCGAACTTTAACTATGTTTAAGCCTAAATCCTCCACTTCACCATCGGCTCCATATTGATCCATTTGGATCCAATCTCCATAAGTCACTAACCGATTCGCTGCAATTTGAATGCTAGCAACAAAGCCTAAAATAGTGTCTTTAAAAACCAAAAGGAGTACAGCCGCTAACGCACCAAAACCCGATAGAATATAGGCTGGCGATTTATCCAGCACTAAACTCACCAGTAAGACACTGATCACAATGAAAGTTACAAGTTTTACAAGTTGAATAAGCCCCTGAATAGGAACATCTTTTGCGAAAGTGAACTGGTTGTATATACCACCTGAAATACTGACGATAGAACTAAAAATCAAACCACCAAAAATTAAAATGAGACATTGCGCGAACGCTCTTAGGCCACTTAACACGAAATCATTAAACGGATAAATTAAATCTAACGTGCTTACAAACACGATACAACACAACATAATAGCCAGCCGACCATTGAACTTATCAAGTAATACGCTCAAGCTGCCAGCTGTAGTTGGGGAGAAGTAAATCACAAGCTTTTGAATAGAAGGTAAAAATAATTGCTTTGCAAAGAGATACAGCAGCAATAACGTCACTATCCCTATTGTAGTTGCACTAATTTGTGCAAACAACACCGCTTGCTTTAATGGTAAAAACCATTCGACAAGCGTTGTGGTTAACTGACTCATTATCACCCCTTTAAATTGTGCTTTTATCCATAAATGCATTAAATGATGTACGCTGTTGCTGCTTCATCAAGCCTATTTTTTGGTCTTTTGCTAACCAGATTTGATTCAACTGCTGCTGAAAACTAAAACGAAATGCGCGATCAGTTTGATAATCCCCCATCAACTCAGGTGCAATCGCAATGACCTCAATATCAATTGCAATGTGGGTCAGCTCTCCAGTAAAAAAATCTTTGAGAATAGACTCTGAACTACCTGTATATACAATCGAAGTATTCAACATAGCATCAAATTGTTGCCCTAATACTTCAATGGCAAATGCGATTCCGCCGGCCTTTGGTTTTAATAAATGTTGATATTCACTTTGCTGACTTTGGTGTTTTTCTTTACTAAAACGCGACCCTTCAACAAAGTTAATAATTGTGGTTGGGTGGGTGCGAAAATGAGCGCAACTTTTTTTAGTACGCGCAACATCCATCCCTTTTAACTTTGGGTTTGCCGCTAATTTTGCTTTACTGACTCGCTTCATAAACGGCATATCCATCGCCCATGCGCCCATGCCAACAAAAGGCACAAACTTAAGCTCATCTTTTAAAAAGAATTTTGGTGCTGGTAATTGTCCAAGCGCCGTAAGCAATACGATATCTAAACTCGACTGATGATTTGCGATGAGTAAATACCAACCGTCTTGCTTCAAATCACCGTTTACTTTTAATTCAAGCTTCGGGCACGCTAAGTAAATCGCGAAACGATTACCTAAACACCATCCTTTATACGCTTTGTGTAAAATCAGGCCAACCGGTTTTATCGGTAAAACAAGTTTCAATAAACCTAAACTAAAAACAATCAGACCCCAAAAAATTAGGTTACTCACTAATACTGCCAATACCAACGGCGCTAACAGCCAACTTGGTAATACGCGACTTAGCATTAAGCTTGCTTCCTTGTTGAAAGCAATTCAAGTTGTTGATCTTTTTCAAGCCACAATTGGTTTAACTCGTTTTGAAATTGAATGCGAAACTCGTTGTCATTAGTGTAGTCACCAATAAAATGTTGTGAAACAGGCATAACATTAACCGCAACTTGCACCGCTTTGACACGGCCCGCTAAAAAATCGACAAAGGTCGGGATCCCTTGTGGATAATGAATTGTAATATTTACGACCTGCGCCAGTTGCTCACCCATCGCCTGCATGACAAAGGCTACGCCACCTGCTTTAGGTTTTAATAAATAATTAAATGGGCTGTTTTGTCTTTGGTGTTTTTGCGGTGTAAAACGGGTGCCCTCAACAAAATTGACGATACTAACAGGCATTTCTTTAAATTTCTCACAGGCTTTACGGGTAGTTTCCATATCTTTACCTCGCAGTGCTGGGTTCTTTTTGAGTTGCGCTTTATTAGTGCGCTTCATGAACGGAAAATCAAGCGCCCACCACGCTAAACCCAAAAATGGCACATAAATAAGCTCTTGCTTTAAAAAGAAGTTTAAAAATGGAATACGTTTATTTAATAAGCGCTGCATCACCAAAATATCAACCCAACTTTGATGATTAGCAATAACCAAATACCAGTCTTTTTTCTTGAGCGCTTCAAGGCCTGTCACTTCAAGTTTAAAAGGAGTTAATATATTTTGAATCGCAGTATTACAGCTTACCCAAAAACCAGCGCAAGTCTTCGCAACCCAACTCATCGCTTTTTGCCATGGTTTTAACGGGAGTAATTTTAATACACCACACACAAAAATTGGACCAACCCAAATAAGTGTATTTAATGCATATAAGCTTCCGGCTAGGATAATTCTAAAAATGGAGACCACACCAGTCACAACTCACTCCTTAGTAAGGTAATGCTATATTAGCAATATTAAAAACAGCTCATTATACTCAGATTAAGGTAAAATGCGAGTTCAAACATAGTGCAAAAAAAACCGAACACCTTCTTAAATAACGCTAAAATTCATTAGGTTAGATTAAATATTGTATAGCATTAAACTATTAAATCTGATTGCTTCTTATCAATAAAAACATTCGGCTAGCATATTAACTTGCGCCCTCACTCCAATTTTGTTCACCTTTTAAAAAAGATACTACAGTTAATGTCATTAAATAGGTTGAGCTCACCGCCTTGCGCTGGCAAAATTGCGACTATTTTTACCTTTATCATAGTGAAAATCATATGACTAACTTAGATCAAACAGCCTGGTTTACTGAAGTAAGTGACCGTGATGGCAGTGCGTTTTCTTTACGCATCAATAGAAAACTTGAAGAGAAACAATCGCCATTTCAAAAGGTTGAAATGTATGAGACCACAGATTTTGGTAATTTAATGATTATTGATGGTTGCACCATGGTGACAACCCGTGAAAACTTTTTTTATCATGAAATGATCAGCCACCCTGCACTTTATAGCCATACCAACCCAAAGAATGTAGTGATAATTGGCGGCGGTGATTGTGGTACTTTGCGTGAAGTATTAAAGCACTCAGGGGTTGAAACAGTACATCAAATTGATATTGATGAAGTTGTAACTGAAATGGCGCTTAAATATTTTCCAGAATTATGTGAGTCAAATAATGACCCTCGCGCCACCGTTATGTTTGACGACGGTATAAAATTTATGGCTGATGCTGCACCTGAATCAATCGATATTATTATCGTTGATGGCACTGATCCTGTAGGTCCAGGTGAAGGCTTATTTAACCACGCGTTTTACACCAGCTGTTTAAAAGCCCTACGCTCAGGTGGCATCTTAGTTCAACAAAGTGAATCGCCATTGATGCATATGCCATTACTAGTTGAAATGCGCGATGCAATGCGCGATGTGGGATTTGCAGATTTACAAACCTTACCTTTTCCACAACCGATTTACCCTTCAGGTTTATGGTCTGTTACTCTGGCTCGTAAAGATGATGTTTTTACAGGTTTTCGTCAGCAAGATGCAAATAACGCCCATTTTGAAACCGAGTACTACAACTGCGGCATTCACTTAGGCGCACTTGCAACACCTAACTTTATGAAGCGGGCATTTAATACCAATCGTAATAAATAACTGATCACCCTAGCTTGTTAAAACACTCGATAACTTCGTTAGATTTTTTGATTGTAGAATAACTACTTATCGAAAAAATCTGCCTTGTTCCCAAGCGTTTTTCCTACGCTATTTTTGATCACTTACTTATCGTGATTGGTATAATAAATCTTAATATTAAATGCCTGAATAAAAAATGCAGCTCTAGCTGCATTTTTATGGTGTTTCATTATTTTTAACGCCAATCAAACAACTTTTAATGATTAAAAGCGATATTGCAAATTAGCCAAAGACTGACGCTGGCGTTCATGCTGTGGCCATTGCCATAAATCACGATTTGCGACAAAACTTTTTGCCACACTGAACTCTAAACCCACCTGCCACTGCTCGGTAACATCAAAACGCCACGCAATTGTAAGCCCATCACCATCACTGTCGTTAGGGTCCCACAACCAAGCATCACGCTCAATCACATTAAATTTATCATATCGTAAGCTCAACCTATGGGCTAAATACTGATACGAAACCAACGCAAAATAAGCATTAAAATCAACATCTACCCCTCGTTTAGGTCCCATCGCAGTGTTGCCATGTAGCGCCTGAGAAATAAAACGCCATTGTTGATCAAACTTATATTGCCACGCTAATGATACGAACTTTGTATCCCATGCATACTGGCCTGTAGATTGATTTAAAACACTCGGATCTCCGTTATTATCATAAAGATACAAACGCAATTGCGACTGTTTATAATAATCCCAATGTAATCCAACATAATAGCCAAATCGCCCATCAATCTCTTCAAATGGCCTAACATTACTCGCTTGAAAACGCAGTGGAGTACCTGAAAAACTTGGTAAATTAGCAAAAGGCACTAATTCATTTAAGCTGGTTTGGCGGTCATGCAAAGCAAACCCACGCCAAGCTAATAAAGTACCAGCGGGATCATTAGCTTTAAATACCGATGCAACGGCATTAAAACTATGCGCAGTGTTAAACAAACGCCCAGGCCGACTGACTGATAATTCTAATCCTATGGTTTTTATTTCCTCGCCTAACCATGAGTTTATTGCCGAATTTGTATAGGTATAAGGCGATGTCCACCCTAAATCAGGATTTTCAAGCGACATTTTTGGATAAAATAAACCTGCTTGAATTTGCCATTTATAAGCACTGGGCACTATTGGTTTGTATTTAAAGTACGCTTGGGTGAAACCAATGCTCTGTTCTGGCTGTTGGTTGTAATTAACAACAGCTGTAAAACTCACTTCATCCGCAAGTTCTTGCTCAAGGTTTAAAATACCTTGAGCAAACGTTACGCCATCATTAGTTGTATCATACTGGTAAATCCCAGCGCCTTTATTGAGCCAAGAGTTCGGCTTTGAACCTTTAACCGCATGAACTTGAACTAACCCTTTAAGCTCAGCAGCAAAGCTCAACCAAGGTATGAAACAACTCACCACTAAAACAATATATTTAATCATGTGAGACCTCTTGAGATATTAATTGCCGCAAATTATCGGGATCCCACCACGTCATAAAATTTTCAGCCGTCATCGGCTTGGCGATAAAATATCCTTGAGCCACATCACAGCCAAATCCGGTTAATTTCTTGAGCGTGAGTAAATCCTCTACTCCCTCAGCAACCACACTGAGCCCTAAATTATGTGCAAGCTCAACGGTAGACTTAACGATAACTTCATCATCTTCATCGTTGTTTAAATCAAGTACAAAAGATTTATCAATTTTGAGCTCATCAAGGGGCATTTTTTTAAGTTGCGCCATGGAGGAAAACCCAGTACCAAAATCATCAATTGAAAGCTTAATACCCATTTGGTTTAACATGCATAAAGCCTGAAGCGCCTGCTCAGGCTCAGCCATGACTGCACTTTCTGTTACTTCTAACTTTAATGAATGGGGCGATAAACTATGAAAGCTCATTAACTGTGCAACAAGGGCTGGAAGCTTCAAATCAATCAGGTCTACTGCTGAAATATTCACCGCCATTTGCAAATCAATCCCTTGCTTTAACCAGCTTTTATGTTGTGCTAGCGCGGTTTTTATCGCCCATTCAGTTAAAGCTCGAATATGGCCGCTTTGTTCAGCTAAGGGAATAAATTCATCAGGTTGAATAAAGCCATGTTCAGGGTGATGCCAGCGCACTAAGCACTCGACGCTAATTATTTTTTGCTGCGCTATGCCAAGCTTTGGTTGATAAAATAACTCAAGTTGATTATCTAAAATTGCTGCTCTTAATTCGGACATCAGGCTCAAGCGCAGTAATGAATGTTTATTTAAATTTGAGTGATAACACAGATAATGAACATGCTTTTCTTTACAAGCATGCATTGCAATATCAGAGCATTGCAATAACTGAGCAGCGTTATCTGCATCATGGGGGAAAACCGACACACCAATACTAGCATCAATATCCAAAGTAATATCATCAACTACAAAAGCAAAGCCAAATAACTTTTCAAATTGTTGCAACACACTATCAAGCTCTGCACTGTTAATGTTGGGCAAAATCAACCCAAACTCGTCAGCGGTAAAATGCGCTAAAAAAACACCTGGGTAAATAAAGGTTTTTAGCCGTTTTGCAATAACCATTAATAACTTGTCGCCAAATTCATGGCCTAACGTGTCGTTAACTTCCTTAAAACGGTCAATATCAAGCTGTAAAATTATTAACTTTGAAACTGAACGTTTGTGCTCTTGTAATGTCAATTCCAACGTCGAGTAAAACTGATTGCGATTAGGCAATTTGGTTAAGGTATCAAAATAGGCTAATTGGTTAATTTGCGCCTCACGCTCTTGAATGCTGTGTTGCATGGTATTTAATGCTTGCGACAACGACTCAACCTCAAGCGTAGATGAATGGGGTATATCGTTAACATAATTACCTAAACGAATATTTTCAGCAATTTTTGCCAGTGAGCGAAGCGGCTTTGTTACGCCCTTTGATACAAAAAAAGCCGCCAAAAAAGACACAATCACCGACAAAACAATAATGCCCATCAATTCAACAATTAATGCATTAAAAGATAAAAAAGCTTTTTGCTTATCTGTTGATAATAAAACATAAAGCTGGGTTTTATTTACATAACCTAGCGGAAATATTCCTGCAACAAGCACATGTTCCCCTACTGTCACCTCTTGCATATTGGCCGCAAAAACATGTTTGTTTTGCGATAATGCTTGAAAATCATTGAGCGCAAGGGTTGATGCAACAAACTCTGGCTGCTCAGGGTTAACAAGTAAACTCACATTAAAACCCGATAATTCCACCAAACTTTGATCAATCAAATGGTTTATGTTTATCCCCATCACCAGCCAAGCATTGATACTGTTGGTACTTTCGACATATTTAACCGGCGCCACTTTCATTAGGTAATAACCATCACTAAAGGCTAATAATCGAATATCGTGATCACTAAAAGGCGTTAAATCAAAATCAAATACCACCTGCTGAGAAAGCTCAGTGGTACCGGCTATAATTTGCTGGTCGGCATTTAAAACCAAAGCAAAATCACTATTCAAACGCCTTTTATGATTCAATAATGCCGACTCTAACGAAGCTGGATCTTGCTCACCACTGGCAATTAATTGCTTAACTGAAAAATCTTTAGCCAACGTTGTTAACGAGCGCAATAAAACATTTGCATCGGCCACTAATTTAAATCGCACTACTTTGGCCGAAGTAGCCATACGTTGATCAAGCTGCTGACGTGAGTGCTGATAGTTTTGACTAAGCACTGTACTCATTGATAACAACAATACTGCTATCAATAAGCTTATAAATAATAAAAGAATTTTGCTTTGCAGTGTGCTAAATGTATTAATCATATTCATCAAACTTATCGGTATTACCAAAACCACCTAAATCAGGGAGTAATGGTTGGCTGATAATGACTTCTACTTGCTTATCTTGATTAATAATATGCTGCTGAGGTTGGTTTTTTTGTTTAAATCTTGGATGCCAAAGATATAAAGTACCCGCAACATCAGGAAGTTCAAGAGAAACATGGCCTTGCGCGTCCGTTTTGCCAATGACAGAGCTATCTGCCACTAAAATATAGCCCAACATCCAATCATGAATGTTACAACCAAGCTCAACCACCCCTGGTTTGTCAAACACTAAGGGTTGATGGCTAACGCCTTGATATAACTTCAACTCAAATGGCTTCGCTGCCGAAAATGAATAAACGTGATGCTTGATAGAGTCTGAATTAGGAAATGCAACTTTACCGCCGCTTGGCACGGCTAAGACATAAGGGGCAAATTGTTTATTTTGTTGATCCATTATATAAATGGTTTCATTTTCGCTGTTAGGATGGGTTTTGCTTTGATCATTACTGATATACCACACAATGGTATCGGGCATTGGTTTCAACTCAGAGTCTTTAACTTGTATAGACAAGGCGTGAACAAGACTCCCTGACGTCATCAAATAACACGATAGCACTAAAGATAAAAGCCGATGCATAAAGATCCTTTTTTAATCATTAAACGAAAAAATGGCGGAAATTATTTTAAATAAGCCTATTAATTAATAGTTCAATATCAGCGAATAACCAATCGCTTAACCAAAGAGCCACTGAATAAAGACCTTTCACTTCTCAGAATAATTTCAATTTAAAACAATGCACTAGTGTATTTACCGTCAATACCTACATTAAAAGCCATTTCCCCATGTGTTGCTAATCGTTCACGACTATTATTTGACCTAGACCAAGCCTACCATTTAGTTTTTTCAATAAAAAAGGCCCGCATCGCTTAATGCAGGCCTTTTATCAAAAACGCATAATATTTATTTTGTAGAGTGCAGCTCTGTTACCATTTCAATACCTTGACCGGTAATATCGGCACTAGTATACAACTGCATGTTTAAATCTTTTAAGGCAGCTAACTCAGGTGGTACTTCCTCATTCGATTGTTCAAGAAACGAAAAGAGCGTACCAAAAAAAGCTTGGTAATCCATCGCAAAATTAGTAAAACCATTTGCCGTCAACGCTTCTTGGCTTAAGCTTTCAGCTAATTTTTCGGCTTTCTTACCCGCAAAAAGAGCTAAATGATCACCTTTAGCAGCCAACTGGATTGAATCAGCCAAATCAAATGGTAAATCAAGGTAATCCCCCAGAATCACACTTGAACCATCGGCTGGTAACGAAACCCCCATCAACGGCGCATAAAATCCTTTAACACTATTAAATAACGCAACTGGGTTTGCAGCAGAAACGGTAACAAGCGCATCAAGCACTTCGAGTTTCGGCTCGGTTTGTTGCTGACTTAATTTTAAATCAAGTAGCGAAGCGCTAACGCCTTTTACACCCGTAGCCATACTTGTCATCATAGTTAGCATGATTGGATTACTTTGTTTTACTTGCTGCTGCAGCTCAACCAAAGGCTGGCATGTGTATTTAGCCTCTGTAAATTCAGTCCAGATATTGGTAATGGCAGGCGATATTTTAGCTACATCAATACCAAATGCCGTGCTAAATATTTTTTCTTGTGCTGATTGAGTAAAACTTGGTAAAAAGCCTCGAATTGTTGATAACTCTTTTAAGATTGAACTGTTACTTTCAATCACCATTTTAGTTTTTATTGCCACTTCACCCGCTTCAATCAATAACTTCTGAGAACCTAATACCGTTCGCGGCCAATGACTAGCAATTGCAGCAAAATCAGCTTGGCAAGCCGGAGTTCTAAATTCAACCATCTCAGCATCAAGTTGATTTTGAGTTACTTTATTGAGCATTTGGCTAAAAGCACCGACATCCTTTCCGGTTAAACCATTAATCAACACTTCATGATTAACAAAGCCAATGCTTTTACCATCTAGCTGATGACGATTTGCCAAAGTCTGAAGCGTATCAGTTTGCCCCAATGATGACCGTGGTTTTTCAAGCGCTAACGCCTGTAATAAGTCAGCCTCTTCATTAAAACTACTATTAAATGTTACTGTGACCCAACCATTTTGTACCGCAACAACCAATTCTAATAACTGCCCTGAATCATTGGCGAGTTCGTACTTAACAACGTCCAAACCTTGGATATTTTCTTTTTTACCTACTAAGCCAGACTCTTTTTCAGCATTAGCAAACATTTGCCACAAGGCATCTGGTTTTGCAATTTCATAACGCAAAACTGGTAGTAAGCCAACGGTATAAAACAAACCTTTTACATCATCGTTTAAACCAAAAGTAGTGGTAAACGCTTGTGGACTTGCCAATGCTTGTGAGTATTGCTGCATCAAACTCGCAAAAAATATTCCGGCAGGCTCTTTCGTCTCAAGCAGGTCGTGTTCTAGCGCTGCACGCTGCGATTCTGTTTGGCCAACATTTAAAAAAGATAAATAATTTTTAATTGGGAAAGCGTGTAGCTGACCAAAAAATAACAAAGTATCCGCAGGGACAAACGCCAATTCGTTCATTGCAGGTATCTGCACTGCGCCTTGAGGCTCAGATTGTTGTTGATAAAGGTAGGTAGTAACGCCTGCAGTAATTATTGCTGTCGCAATGAGTGCTTTTTTCATTATAAGTTTAAACTCCATTTAACATGTGCATGAACTATAAACAAATTTCAAGCCCATGTCCCACAATCTCAAACTCTTGGAGCTAACTTTTTTGTAAAAAAAAGCCAGCAGTGCTGGCTTAAATACTTAAGGGTTATTCAGGGATATCTGCAAAACTGAGTTAGCTAAATCAAATGCTCTCTCTCTGTTTGAGCTAAATATAACGCCAAAATATGAAAGATTTATGACGTAAAGGTCGTATATCAGTATTTCTTAACTTAAATACATAAACACTTAATGTTTTACTCATAATTAAAATAAAAATACCGAAAAAAAATAGACTGCCAGTAAAGAAAGCATCAAAAATACAACTCAAATAAAGATCACCTTCTGATAGACGCTAGAATTTAAAATTAACTTTCCTCTTAAAATCAATAAGATGAACGAAGAATAAATCGCAGCAGCGGTAAGATCGCAAAACAACAAGATCTAAATGATAATTATTATCAAAAAAGTGTTGACGAATAATTAAATCTACATGATAATCAATCTCAACAAGACGGAAGCACTGCTTATTTCGACACTGGATACCCATCTTTCTCGACCCTGAAAGACGTCTAACAGTACGTTAACTGATTTGGCCACCGTAGCCTTTGTCTCTATCGCCCCTGAGCCATAAATTACGGTGGCCAACCTTACCAATTTACTTGCTACATTGCTCATATCGGTGACGGTAGATATGAAACCAAAAAGCCCTTACGGGCTTTTTTTATTGCTACTAATTAGCGTTTAACATTTGATTTTATTTAAATTATTGCAGTGGCTTTAGTTCGTTTAAAGCGAGCTGGGCTTTTTTCAGCCAAGCATTATGAATATTTTTGAGCACACTTGCAGCTGCATGCCCTTGTGTTGCGGGGCCATGCATAGTTGCAATAAGTTGCACGGGCAATAGGGCTAAGCGCTCTGTGATCTGGCTTATGCCCGCACCATGAGTAATAAAATTTCCCTGTTCCATAAAACTAAGCATCTGTTGGCTTAAATCTTCTTCTACCGTAGGTGGGTGAATTCCGCCTAAGCTACAGTAATCAGAACTAAATAAACATTGTAGCTGCTGGCAATACCATAAATGGCCATCCCAATTATGAGGAAAGTGCGCCGTTTCAAGTAAGGTTAATTGATACTCGCCAAGCGATAAAGAATCGCCATCTTTGAGCACTTTAGGGGGGCTGGGCAACATTTCATTTAATGAAATAGCAGCTACTTTATTGCATACCACTTGGCAATCTGGATACAAAGCCAATAAGGCATCAAGCGCACCGCACTCATCCGCTTCAACATGAGAAAACAAAAGGTAATCAAGCGTGTGGCCCGACAAAACCAGTTGCATTAAATCCAGCAACGTCTGAAATTGCGATGGTTTTCCTGTGTGGATTAATGCGGTTTTATCACCCACTAGCAGATAACAATTAAACGCAAACTGGGCGTTAGATGCTGTGGTAAATTGCCACAAATTTGCTGCTATTTGTGTACTTCTGGCGAGTAACATCGGATTTTCGTCTTTAACTAACAAATGCTAACAACCTAATTCTTTAATTTTTTTGCGCAGTAACTCTACCATATTGGCATCAAGCGTTTGAGCCACTTGATTCATTTTTGTCATTTCAGCCTCAATGGCCGCACATTGTTGTTTGTTAGTAAATTTTGGAGTATTGGTAGAAGCGCCTTCTAAGTCACCTCCCTCTTCCTTACCATCATCTTCTGGTCCAGACATTTCATCAATAACACTTGCCGAGACAGGATCCGCTATATTTTCCTTTCTTAGGATGACTTTTTGCGCTGTTTGGTTGTGAGGACGATCTGAATAATGCACCACCCCCTTCGCATCCACCCATTTGTAAATATCTGCCGCAGCGACATTAAAGTTACTGAACATCATTGCACACACAAACATCACAACTTGAGCTGCTCTGATCATGTTTCATTCCTTAAAAAGAAGATTAGGTTAAATTAGCTCAAGGCTGCAGATGCTGCACGCAGACAACATCAAAAGCGTACGACTAACGTCTATTTTTTCTTGCTCGTGCACGACGATCTTTTTTCTCTTGCTCTTTTGCAGCAAGCTTAAGTTGTGCTTCAATCCGTAATTGCTCAACCACAAGCTCTTCGGCATCACGCATTGTCGGTGTTTCCATGGTAATTCTACCAATCACACCATCACGTAGTTCATTAATCAAAATTTCAGACATTTTATGTGTATCGATTTGATTTCCTTGGCGAATACAACCACGTTTTTTACCCGCCAATTCCATAAATTGCCAATCTTGCTCTGGTAACTCATCAATTTTATAACGCTGTTGTAGTAACTTCGGGTAGCTTTTTAATAAGTACTCAGCGGTATAACTTGCAACGTCTTCATACTCAATTGCAGTATCACGAATAGCGCCTGTCGCAGCTAAACGATAGCCTGAGTTTTCATTTTCTACTTTTGGCCACAGCATGCCTGGCGTATCGTAAAGCATGATGCCATCTTCAAGTTTGATACGTTGCTGCGCTTTGGTGACCGCTGGTTCATTCCCCGTTTTGGCTACAATACGGCCTGCAAGTGTATTAATCAAGGTTGATTTGCCAACATTGGGGATCCCCATGATCATGGCTTTAATTTGTTTATCAGGCCCAACTTTGTGAGGCACGAGCTTTTTACATAACTCATTAATTTTGTGTACTTCAGCAGCCTTATCATTACCAAAAGCAATGGCTCTTACGCCATTTTCTTGCTCAAAATAGCTCATCCAAGCAGAAGTCATCACGGGGTCGGCTAAGTCTGCTTTGTTCAAAATTTTTATAACTGGTTTATCAGCACGTAATGCCGTTACCATTGGATTTTCACTACTGTAAGGAATACGCGCATCCAATACTTCGATAATCACGTCCATTTGTGGCATGACTTCTTTTATTTCGTTACGGGCCTTGTTCATGTGGCCTGGGAACCATTGGATCGCCATTTTTTACTCCTCACTATCATTAAGCCGGTTATTTTAGCTGCCCTAAGCGCGCTGCGTCACTAATATTCAGATATACTGGGCAAAATTTTTTAGTTAGTACTCAAATATGGCCCTTAAAGCAACGATAATCAAAGCGCTTGTCACCGTGAGCGACATGGATAGACACGTTTATCAAGACCTCAACTTAACCATAGCTCAGCACCCATCTGAAACAGAACAACGATTAATGATCCGTGTTTTAGCCTATGCCCTTAACACCTGTGAACATTTAGAGTTTACAAAAGGTTTATGTGCTGATGATGAGCCCGAAATTTGGGCTAAAAATTACAGTGGTGAAATTGAGCTGTGGGTAGAACTGGGCCTACCTGAAGAAAAACGCTTGAAAAAAGCGGTCGGACGCGCCAAAAAAGTCCGTTTATATACCTATGGTGAAGGCGCACAAGATATTTGGTGGCAAAAAAATGCCAGCAAACTCTCTCAATTAAAAAACCTAGAAATTTTTTCACTGCCTTCACAGGCGACTCAACAAATTGCAGCCCTTGCAGCGCGAAGCATGCAACTTAACATTACAATACAAGACGGTGATGTGTGGCTGTCAGATGCCAATAACAGTGTCGAAATAAAACCCGTTCAATTACTGTAATCGCACCCAATGCAACCCCAGAGTTTGGATAAGAAACATGTCTTATCCAAATCAGAACGCTTTTTTATAAACAACATTTACAGCGATAGAACCGGCGAAACCACTGGCCAACCGAAATATGGAGTGCTGCTACCAAGCTGAAAAATACCATAACACGCCAAAGCAACCGCCAAAATATTCAGCCCCATCAACAAGCTCAATTTTACCAAACCAAACCGCGCTTTAAGCAAGCGCAGCTTTAACTGACGATAATAACTGCCAAGCACCCAATAAATCGCCACAATAAACCCAACCGTCGCCAGCACCAAAAACAACATTAAGCCTGTGGCTTCACCATAATGAACATAACGCATTAAATCAGCCCACCAAGCTAATCCCACAACCTGCTCAGGTTTAATATGGCGTAATAATTCACCCGTAAACGCATTAAAATGTAACTGCTCGGCACGGTAATAAACCAGAGCTTGTTCGCTTTGCAGTAACACTGAAAATGTTCCCGTATTGCTTGATGGGTAACTCATCGAGCGAATAGCCCGTTTGGGCACAATTTCTTCTACTTGCTGCATAAGCTGACTTAATGGCAGTGCCACTTCGCGCACTTGACCATCGGATTTTGGTAAATTTGGATAAACCGACACCTTGCTTTGCCACAAAACGCCTTCAATAAAAAACCAACTAGCACTGATGGCGATTAATAACGTCAAAGGAGCGCACCATGCCATAACCACTTGATGCAACGACCGTTTAGAGCTAGTTTTAAACTGCCATAAACTCAAAAAACGATGGCGATACTGATAAAAACTCAAACAAATAACCAGCAGCATTAAAGGCCCAATCGCCAACAACCAAATACTTAAACCACTGACTTGACTTAAATTGCGATGAAATCGCCCTACTTTATAAAGCCAATCAGCTTGGCGCTGTTCTCCCAATACCTGCAAGGTATTACGGTCGAAAAAAACCTCTACTTTCTGAGCTGCACTGCTTGGAGTTTTAGCCTGCATTAAACTGACTTTACCCACTAAATACGCTTCAGGCTCAATAGAAACATTATAAATTTGCATGCCAGGATAGTGCGCGGTTAAATTCGACTCAAGCTTTTGCCAATTAAGAGGTTGCTGATTAAGAGCCGACTGATATTGCCCCAAAAACACCGCACGAAGTGGTGCCTCAATCAAACATATCAAGCCACTTAAACTAAATATCAGAAAAAAAACACTCAGCTGAAAGCCTAACCATTGATGTAACCCCAAAGGCTTACAGCGCTTAAGTACTGAGAAAAAAGACATTCGAAGACGCATCGCAGACAAAACTATTCCATTGATTTTTAGCAAAAAAGCAATTGTAACAATTTCAGAGACAGTAAATCACACAATTTTTAACAACAGAATATGGGGTAACTACGCCACATTCAGGAATGATTCAGTCAAAAAAGGCTTTTATAAGTTAAACCCTCATTGGCGGATGAATCACTATGCTAAAACCAGTCATATTTATATTAGCCTTTGCAAGTATGCTTATTACTCACTATGCAAACGCAAACACCACCTTAAATGATACTGAAAAAGTAAAAGTAAATCAGACTAATAACGTGCCAACGATCAACATCGCTCACCCCAGCAAATCAAATGTCACCAAACCAGCCAATACTACAGCAAGCCAAATTTGGATTTATGAACTACAAACCACCACCTATCAAGACATTGATAATGATGGCTATTATCAAAATCTTGCTCTTCAACTCGATTTAGATACGCAGACAAATCAAAGCCGCCAAGTAGCAGCCACTTTTTATCTACAAAGCAGTAATGGTCACTTACATCATTTATTTAGCAGTGATTTTTTTACCATATCTGGTAATAGCACCAAAGATAACCAGTACTTTGAGTTTCAGCTACTCAGTGACTTTAGCAGCGACTATTACCAAATTATTATTGATATCCAAGACCGTAATCAGCAACGTTTACTCTATGCCGACAATCATGATTTTAGCGCATTGCAAGACATCGCTTTAGAAAGTCAGCGTTTCGATCAAGACAATCAACTCTCTATTTATTCATTACGATTAACGCTCGATCACGATGCGGATAATGACGGCTACTTTGAAGCATTCACATTACATTTAGATGCTGATAGTCGCTATCAAAAACAAACGGTTGTAGCCGATTTAATCATAGACAACCAAGTGGTATATACCAGTAGACCATTTACTCTTTATGGTAATTCAAGCTCAGATCAGCAGCATTTTGACGTCATACTGGCAAATGGTTTTAGGCCGAGTCATTACGACCTATCAATTGAGATTCGTGATGCATCCTATGGGTATCAATTACATTATTTGCAATCTTCCGCTTGGACGTCTCTTGGGCATATAGCCTTAGAATCGAGAGATTACATCAAGCAAAATAATTATCTTGAAATAGAAGTAATACAAAGTGCAGGCAGTGTATTTTGGTTACTGGGTGGGTTATTGCCACTCATTTGGTTAAAGAGAACAAAAACTTAGCCATAAATTTGCAATGACAGTCAGTAAAACTGTCGCTAGACTTAGCACACACCATGTTTGGGGATTATATGACAATAAAACGCATCATTGTATTGCACGGTTTATACATGTCCGGTTTTGTTATGCGCCCACTGTGTCATCAATTAAAAAAGGCGGGCTTTGAGATTTTAAATCTCACTTACAATAGCTTATCACCTGACAAAGAAACCATTTTTAAACAAATGGATGCGTTTATTGGCGATCAGGATACCGCTTTAGTGTGCCACTCGCTTGGCGGCTTGATTGCCAGAGCCTACTTAGAAGCAAGCAGCACTAACGCACAAAAAATCAGCAAGGTGATCACCCTAGGCACGCCACACAAAGGTAGCCAAATTGCCAAACACATGCAAAAAAAAGGCTTTGAACGATTATTAAAAAATAGTGTGGAGTTTTTGCTCTCAAATAATATTGATTGGCCATTCCAAGCCAAGTTATATAGCATTGCCGGTGACTTACCCATTGGATTAATGCCTATTTTACAAAAAGGCAGCCAATCTGATGGCACTGTATTACTCGATGAAACCAAATTACATGGCATGGCTGAACATAAAGTTTTTCACTTAAGCCACACCTCCATGATTTATTCGCGCCAAGTCATGCAATACATTCTGACCACACTCAATACAGACAGCGCTCATTAAACTATTCACAATTTAAAAATAAAAAAGGCAGTATAAAAACTGCCTTATTCATCTAGATAATACCTAGATGGCTGCATCTGCAGCGCAAAGTAAACCACTTATTATTTTTTAGTTTTTAAAAAACATCACCACACTCTGAACATTAAGCTTACCAAGATATTGAATTAACTCTCTCTAGCTAAAGAGCTTTAAGAGCAATAAAACCTTTGATTGCCCAATAGCAGGCTATTCACGCTTACCTTGCGAGGTTAGCTGTGACAAAAGCTCACTGAAATAGATTTATTATCTCGCGACTCAGTGTGCAGGTGTTTAATGCTCGCTCGGATTGTTTCGCTCATCTGCTTCGGCATATTTATAAGCAATAAACGCAATCAAACCAATGATTAAAGGAGTCGGCGCTGCGATATAGCCAAATGCATCTGAATTGGCATAACTTGCCCCAGCTAAATGACCAACAACACCCACAACAAATGCCAAAATAGCAATTACAACTACGACGATTTCACTTTTTTTAACTGTATGCATGATAATCCCTCACTGTATTTTTGTTTCAACACAGCCAGTATTGATTATTTATTGAGCGCGAAAATTGACCTAAATCAAGTTCATTTAGCCAAAAAGGTTAAAGCGGTAAAAACCTTGTTTTAGAACAAGTTTTAAGCTCAACACCCAAAAATGCATAAAAAATGGCGCGATTTATGCGCGCCATTGATATGTACTACCTATCAGATTTTGGTTATGACATAGCCCATTTCAGCATTTGTTTAAAGCTCGGCTCTTTACCGTACATCACCATGCCCATTTTAAACATGCGACCTGCTAAACGGCGTGCATACCAACAGGTCAACACTAGTAAGGCAATAGACAAAATAGGTTGCCACATACTGACTTCAACTAAGGCCATTTTAACTGGCATAGCAGCAAACGATGTCAGCGGAAAATAACTCAGCATCGCCAGCGCAAAGCCACTTGGGCTATCCATCACAATAAACGTTAAAATCATCGGCACTAAAGGCAACATCATAAACGATGATTTACCACTGTGGTTTGGGTCATCAATTGCAGCTGCAACCGCGGCCATAAAGGCGGTGGCCAAATACAACCCTAAGCTGGCAAATATCAATAACCACGGCAATAAATGCCAATCAATAAACGATAAATCCAACCCCTGCCCTCGGATAATCACCTGCATAAAACTAAAGCCTAACACCATTGAAATCAGCATACCGGCCATCGCTTTTAGTGCTAATAACATTTGCCCCAAAATTTTGCCGTCAATCCACGTTTGCGCATCCATACATGCATAAAGCTGCTCAGTAACACGCTGTTGTTTTTCACCGGTAATCGAGACAAATATTTGTGCAAAAGACACAAAAATCCCTATCGCCATGAGTAGCAAAACGCCTATCGCGGTAAAACTTGACGCTTTTTCTTCGGTTTTTATCTGGCTATCTAAATACTGATTATAAATAGCCACAGGGTGTTGTAACTGAGCCAGTTGCGCCTGCGTTAGCCCTAGCTGCTGCGTGACTTGTGCGGCATAATGGCGCTCAAGCACGCTCGCTAAGTCACTTTGCCAACCATGCTTACCTTGACTATACAAGTCAAATGTCGCCACTTGCGACTCACTTGGCTGTGCAACTAACACAGCATCAATATCACCCGCCTTGAGCTGTGCTAACAACTGCTCTTTTGGCAGAGTTGACTGGGTAAAAACAAAGTTTTCAATCTCACCGTTTGGGGCATGATCTGCAATAACGGCCACTTGGTATTGCGTAGCGACAAATTCCTGACTGCTATGCCAAAAAAACACCACAGCTGCAATACCAAGCATCACTAATTTGCTAATAAGCTCTTGCTTCCATTTGAAAAAGTGCATGAACTCCCATTTAGCAACCAACCACGTATTATTACGCTGCGACATTATTTTTTTCTCCTTGATGCTCTGAAATCGCCTTGAGGTAAAGTTGATGTAAATCCATCTTTTTACTGTCTAATTTCGTAATATGACCCAAAGTCAGCAATTGCGTTAAAGCGTCGTTGACCTCACTGGTACTGGCTAAACTCACCACCACAGCATTGTGCTCATTTAAGCTAAAAGTAAAATTGCGAAGCGCTGCACTCATTTGCTCCAATGTAGGTAATTGAGAAAACTCAACAACAAGCTCGGCACCAACACCAATTTGCTGCTGAATATCCGCCAAACTGCCATAAAGCACTACCTCTCCATGATTCATTAACAACATACGGTCAGCCATTTTTTCAACCATCGACATCTGGTGCGCACTTAAAATCACCGTCATACCTTGCTGTTTAAGCTCAGCTAAAAACAGCACCACTTTTTCTTGGTTAATTGGATCTAATCCCGAAAAAGGCTCATCTAAAATCACAATTTTTGGCTGATGCAGTACCGCATTCACCAACTGAACTTTTTGCTGGTTACCCTTAGAAAGCGACTTCAGCGGCTGATCTTTTCTATCGAGTAACTCAAAGCGCTCAAGCCAATCATCCATCCGCGCTTTGGCCGTCGCTTTATCTAACCCATGCAGCGCAGCAAAATACAGTAAGTTTTGCGCCACGGTTTTTTCGGCGTAAAGGCCTCTATCTTCAGGTAAATATCCGAGTTGGTCATTGGGAATGGCAGCATAATGTTGATTGTTAATATTAACCTGAATTTGCCCTTGATCTGGCTGGGTAAATCCCACCAACATTCTCACTAAAGACGACTTTCCCGCACCATTTGGGCCTAATAAAGCAAAGATTTCACCTTGCTGAACAGCAAAACTAATCCCCTTTACCGCTTGCACTGTCGCGTAGCCTTTAACGACACCTTCGACTGAAATCTGCATCATTGTTCCTTTTTATTTTTTGAGTTCAGCGATTCTAACCTGTTGTCACAACATAATTTCACCAGTCATCATTTTTTATTGCCGCTTATCACTTAAGCAATCTCAACACTGAGTAAATAAATCTCTCTGGCAAATATTTTCAACGTTAACCACTTTGGATTAACTTACTAAGCCCGCTTGTGGTGAGTTAATTCACTTTGTCATACTTAAAAAATTATTGTCCCAAACTCAAACTAAATAAAAAAGGCGCTCAATTGAGCGCCTTAAAAATAAAACCAAGTCAAAATCATTGTACAAATAACTGTAAAGTTCCTTTTTTAACTTCAGCCTGACCTTTAATACGGTATTCATAATAAAAACGAGCTGAGTTTTCAGAGTCAGCCATATGGTCATCATCAGGAAAATAATACTCTGCTTTTTGATACCATAAACCATCAGCTAAAACGGTGTAAAAAACGTTATTATATCCAGACTTATCGCGGATAACCTCATTACCAGCAAGGCTGGTAGCAAAGACCTTTGAACGCCCAATAGAAGTGCCATCAACTATAGTAAGCACTTCGAAATGCTGATTGATTGAACCACGTTTTACAGTTTCGAATAAAGTGAGGTTTAAATAATCTAACGTCTCCATCGATTTAGGTATGAATAGAGTCGAATGGTTATATTGGTTTTGAAATGAAGCTTCAACACCTGCAGTATTTTTTGCCACGATTAACTTGCCCGCATTCATTTTATTATTATTATCAAGCACCAATTCATTAATGTTAAACTCTTGAGACACTGTTTGATTTATTTCAAATTGCTGCTCTGCGGAGTCATAAATATTCACAGCTAATCCGCTTTCTTTATCAACGATATTACTCAACCTATATCGATAGAAACCAGGCGACAAGGCTTTGCTTGCTGAAGCTTTTAAAAATGTATCGTTATAAGTTAATGAAGTTTCAAGTTCGACAGGTGTTGATTCTCGCTCAAGAACTGTCACTCCGGCAGGTACATTATCAGTTTCTGAATCATTTCCTTTGGTAATTTTTAATTGATTTAATTTTTCAAGTAAAACTGAGTTTTCAGATAGGCTTACCGGTTTTTTAAAAAAGACATTATAACTAGAATCAATATTATTCAATCGCTTGCTGACAATCCCATTACCATAATAAGAGCCATTAGACTCCTCTTTTGGCATGACAGCTATTTTCAACGTGTCATTGATAAGCTCAAGTGTCGTGTGATTGTTATTTATAAGACCCGAATACGAAACAGACACACCTTCAGGATTCGGTTTAATTAATACTGAAGCGCTATTGAACGTCACATCATTGAATTTAAAACTGGGCACACTAACAGTGAGCTGGTTATTTCCCTTATATTCAAATGTATAACTTTGAGTTTCAGGGCTGTATGTCACCGCTTGATTTGGTGAATTTTCATAACTCGTAAAGAGCGTTAAATCCGGGATCACTTCCCCAAACGGATTAATCAGCTGTAATTCAACACCAAAGCTTTGCACAAGCCCGTTTGGTTTTACATAAATAACGTCTTGCAAAGCTAAATCGGATGAATTGAGGGTGCTTCTATGTGTTTCTATAAAGAAATAATCATTTTTACCATCAAAATCAATATCAAATTTAAATTTAACCTCTGCGTTTAGAGCCTTAGGCAGCATTAAAGAATAAAGACCTGTTTGAGCATCGAAGGTGGCTCGTTCCAAGTGCTGCTCCAAATCCGAATATGTATCATTAAGGTATGCTGAAATTGTGTATGACACATCAATATTTTCTAACGGATTATTTGAGCCATCTTCCAAAATAGAAAAGGTTTTTTCTTCACCTTGAATCAACTTTAATTTACCTAAACTTTGTAAAGCGACTTGTCCGCTAGCAGCTCCTGATGTTTTCAAATAAAAGCCCCGAGTAAGGAATTTACCGCTTTCATCTTTGAACTCAATAATTAGGTCGCTATTTGGGTTAAGTTCTTTAATTTCAAACTGATTTGACGTCAACTTTTGAGCTTCTGACCATTTACCTGCAATGTGATAGCGCATCAACAATCCATTAATGACTTCCCCAGACAAATACTCTGATACAGTGCCTGTTAAAGTTACTGAGCTTTCTGTTGTTTTATTAGTCTTGTTGATTTCATCAATGATTTGCTGAGTGTTGTCATTATCTTCAACTTTTAAACAACCTGAAAGTAAGAATGCAGAGCTAATAGCTAGAGGGATGAGTAGTTTTTTCAACATTATGTTCCTATATTCCTTTAGAAAAATTCCGTTTATTGTACATTAACTCCTCCCTTAAAATGCGTAAAAAGGCTCTCCAATGTAATGTTTTGTAAATAAAAACCATTCAGTTTCAACTTTACCTTTCATCGAAAAAAACACACAATATAAACACGATATTTCGTGGCTTAGATTATGAACGATTTAAAAAACTTGTTAGCAAACTCAGATTTATTGCTCAATGCTGTCGGTGAAGGTATTTACGGATTTGACCTTGAAGGCAATGCGGTGTTTATAAATCCCGCAGCTGAACGTATGACGGGCTGGAAAAACAATGAATTACTCGGTAAAAAAATCCATCAGTACCATCACCATAGCCATGCTGATGGACGCTGTTATCCGGCTGACGAATGCAATATTTACGCAACCGTTAAAGATGGCAAAACCAGACATGTCGATAACGAGGTTTTTTGGCGTAAAGATGGCAGCCGATTTGATGTTGAATATACTTCTACGGCTGTGTATCACCAAGGTGAAATAGTTGGTGCTGTGGCGTTGTTTCGAGATATTAGCCAGCAAAAACAAACTGATTTAGCGCTGCGTAATGCGCTCAATGAAATCAGGCTATTAAGTGAAAAGCTACTTGCCGAAAATGTCTATTTACAAAGTGAATTATCAGAAAGCTGGGCAGGCTCGGGTTTAGTAGGTCAAAGCCCAATTTACCAATCAATGCTTAGCCAAATCGAATTAGTAAGTAAAACCGACAGTACAGTGCTGATTTTAGGTGAAAACGGCACAGGTAAAGAACTCGTAGCGCGCAATATTCATCAGCTCAGCCAACGCAAAAATGCGCCTTTAGTGAAAGTAAATTGCGCGGCATTTAGCGAGAACCTCCTTGAGTCTGAATTGTTTGGCCATGAAAAAGGCGCATTCACCGGTGCAAACGAGCGTCGCAAAGGTCGGTTTGAGCTCGCTGACAAAGGCACTTTATTTTTAGATGAAATTGGTGAGCTCTCACTGACTGCACAAAGTAAGTTATTACGAGTTTTACAAGAGCAAGAGTTTGAGCGTGTAGGCGGAAATCAAACTATTAAAGTGAATATTCGGATTATTGCGGCAACCAATCGTGATTTACGAGCCATGGTTGATCAAGGGACATTTCGGATGGATTTATTTTATCGCCTCAATGTATTTCCCATTGCTGTACCAGCGCTTCGCGAACGATTAGAAGATATTCCTTTGTTATGTATTAATATTTTGGGACATTTAAATAAAAAACTTGGCAAACAAATTAAAAGCATTAACCAACACAGCTTAGCGGCGTTAATGAAATACAATTGGCCGGGTAATATCCGCGAGCTACAAAATATCCTCGAGCGAGAAGTAATTTTATCGCACAGTAGCACCTTAAAGTTACAACAAAAATTGGTGAGTCAGGGCGCAAGTGGCCCACAACCGATAGTCACACTGGCAGAAGCCGAAAAGGACTATATTTTACAGGTCTTAAAACATTGCCATTGGGTGATTGGGGGTGAGCACGGTGCGGCAAAACAATTAGGCTTGCCAGCCAGCACGTTACGATCACGGATGCAAAAATTAGGGATTAAGCGATAAAATGCGACCCTTTTGTTATCAATAACCTTTGCTTAGCCTATTTCGATTAGGATTTAAAACAATCAGCACTGTGATCATTAATCAAACCACATGCTTGTAAATGGGCATAACAAATGGTTGAACCAAAAAACTTAAAGCCCCGTTTTTTTAAATCGTTACTAATAGTGTCCGACAACGCAGAGGTCGCAAGGTAATCCCCTTTACTTTGCGGCCGATTCACTATCGGTTGATGATTGACATAACCCCATAAATAATTCGAAAAACTACCAAACTCATGCTGAATTTTTATAAATGCTTGAGCGTTTGAAATGGTGGCATTAATTTTTGCACGATTACGAATAATGCCACTATCTTGCATCAACAATTCAACTTTTTGTTGGTCAAAACCCGCAACTTGTTCCACATCAAATTGTGCAAAGGCCGCACGATAACTCGCCCTACGCTTTAAAATGGTGTACCAACTGAGCCCCGCTTGCGCTGATTCTAACACCACAAACTCAAACATTTTTTTATCGTCATATACTGGCTCACCCCACTCTTCATCGTGGTATTGCACATAATCAGCTTTTGTTAAATCCACCCAAGGGCAACGACAAAGCGCCATATTATTCATAGTGTTACTCTTATTATAAAAATATTTTTAATAATTAACCCGCCCCCTGCGGCACAAGGCACGGCCACAAGCGGTACATTTAAAAAACCGAGTTAACCTGAGCTTTGGTTAAGAGATTTACCAACGTATTGATATTGAATTGGTAAATGTTTTTTCAAGTCTGTTGTAGCCGGAAACTTTTAAGGATAACAAGGCGAATTTACGCGTCAATAGCTGGCCTATTGTAAGTAAATTCAACGCCGTTAGCGTTGAAAGTAGCCGCTGGAGATAAATTTATTATTCAGAGCTCAGGTGAGTTGACCTTAGCAATAAAAAGCAATGGTATTCCACTTTAAGATTGCTTAACCTTGAATGCGACAACAGCTAATTGAGATTAACACCCTATGAGCGACTTAAAAAGCGCGGCACAACAAGCCCTTAGTTTGATGGATCTGACCAGTTTAAATGCTAATGATACGCCAGAAACAATCCGTGCATTATGCCATCAAGCACTAAGCCCAGCAGGGCACACAGCCGCTATTTGCATCTACCCACAGTTTATTACTTTTGCGCGCGAAACATTAAACCAATTGGGCGCACAAGATTTCACAATCGCTACCGTAGCAAACTTTCCTGATGGGTCGACCGACATAGCAAAGGCAACCCAAGAAACTCTCGCCGCCATTGAATTAGGGGCTGATGAGGTGGATGTTGTTTTTCCGTATCGCGCCCTGATAGACGGTGATGAACAAGTTGGTTTTGATTTAGTGAAAAGCTGTAAAGCAGCCTGCCACAATAAAGCGCTTTTAAAAGTGATTCTTGAAACCGGCGAATTAAGTCAGCCCGCTTTAATTCAAAAAGCCTCTGAAATTGCCATTGCTGCTGGTGCTGACTTTATCAAAACATCAACCGGAAAAGTCGCTATCAACGCAACCTTAGAGGCTGCAAAAATCATGCTTGAAGCAATTAAAGAGCATAGCCTAAAGTGTGGTTTTAAAGCCGCTGGAGGCGTAAAAGATGCCGCACAAGCCGAACAATATTTACAGTTAGCTGCCAGTATTTTAGGGGACAAGTGGCCGAGTAAAAACACCTTTCGTTTTGGTGCTTCAAGCTTATTGGCTAATTTACTCGACACCTTAGGGCATGGCACATCAAGCACCCAATCATCGCACTATTAACTCTCCTTTAAATTAGCCGCCCAAAAAATGCTTTATTAATGAACAATAAGGCATTGTTCTCATCTTTAGCGCCCAGGGGAAAAAAAACACAATAAAGCACGACATACCGTTCAACCCACGAAATACCGCACAAAACACAAAGAGAATTAAATTATAACCACTTAAAATCAACCACTTAATGAAATTTAAAATTGGCATGTTACTTGAGGTGTAGGATTATTACCGTCATTGAGAAACCCGTTATGAAATTTGATTTCAAAGAAGAAGATTTAATCATCAAACCCTATAAGCAAGATCAAAGCATTTATGTGCGCGAGCAAAAAGGTCGATTTCAACTCTACCGCAGAGTGCTAAACTGGCTGTTAATGCTTAGTTTTATTCTAATCCCCTTTATTCCTTATCAGGGTCAACAAGCAATTTTATTTGATGTCGCCAATCAGCAATTTCGCATTTTTTCACTCACCCTATGGCCACAAGATTTTATGCTCGTCGCTGGACTTTTTATGGCCGGTGCTTTTGCGTTATTTTTTGTCACCAATTGGCTTGGCCGAGTATGGTGTGGCTATGTTTGCCCGCAGACCGTATGGATGCTGATGTTTATTTGGGTCGAGCACAAAATTGAAGGCACCCGCAATCAACGTATCAAGCTCGATAAATCAGCGAACACCGCCGAAAAAACACTAAAAAAAGCAGCAAAACACTCAATTTGGATTGCTATGTCGGTGCTCACAGCTACCACTTTTATGAGCTATTTTATTCCGGTTTATGATTTGTACACCGACCTTGCAACATGGCAAGCAAGTGGCTTAGTGGTGTTTTGGGTCTTTTTGTTTACGCTTTGCACTTATGGCAACGCAGGTTGGCTGCGCGAAAAAATGTGTATTTACATGTGCCCTTATTCTCGTTTTCAATCCGTTATGTTTGATAAAGATACTTTATTAGTCACCTACGATAGCGCGCGAGGTGAAAATCGCGGCCCCCGTAAACGTAAAGACGATCCAAAAAGTAAAAACTTAGGCGATTGCGTTGACTGTAATTTATGTGTGGAAGTGTGCCCTGCGGGTATCGATATTCGTAATGGTTTGCAATATGAGTGCATTAACTGTGGTTTGTGTATTGATGCGTGTAACCAAACGATGGAAAAGTTTGGTTATCAAAAAGACCTCATTAAATACACCAGTGAAAATAATATGGCGGGTAAACCCACCAACCCTTGGCGCTTAAAACTAGTGGGTTACGCTGTGTTTACTGTCGCTATTTTTGCGATTATGGCAATTTGGCTGGCGGTGCGAGTACCGCTTGAAGTATCGGTGCTGCGCGATCGCAATGTCTTGTATCGTACCAACTTTGAGGGCTTAATTGAAAACCCTTATACCTTAACAATTAGCAATAAAACACAACAAGTACAGCACTTTAACATTAAAGTAACAGGCATTGAGCATGCAACACTTAGCGCTCCTAACACCATTACAGTGCTACCGGGAGTGATGCAAAAAATCCCAGTGACTTTAATTGCTGACGGATACGATTTAGCACATAAAGTCACCGATGTGGCCTTTACCGTAACAGGCGTTGATGATCCACAACTTACCTTAACCAAAGACTCTAAGTTTTATAAAAACTAACTTTCCAACCAATTAAAACCAATGTGCAGGTTAGCCTTGTCTATACAAGTGTAACCTGCTTTTTATTGGTTATTAATCCACTCACTCAGTACAACATGCGTTTTGATTTTTATGATATCTGGATGGGCATCAAGCCCTTCACGTATTTGATGTAAGCGTTGCATTGAAGGGGCATTCACATAAACCAATAAGTCCATATCCCCAGTGATCCCCCTGCAGGTTACCACCTCAGGAATAGCCTGAAATACATGCACTACATCTGCGCAGCGGGCGCATTGATGCTGAATTTCAAAATACGCCGTTACACCTTCTTTTTGCGACTCACTTAATAGCACTTGATAGCCACGAATTAGCCCACTTTGTTCAAGTTTTTTTAATCGCTCCGATACCGCAGAACGCGAAAGGCTCACGACTTCCGCAATAGCAGAAATACTCACTCGGGCGTTCTTTTTTAGCTCGGCAATAATATTCTGATCAAATTTATCCATAGTCAGCCCTCGGCTTTACAATTGACCAACACTTTGTCGGCTTTTAGCCTTAATACCGTTAAATAGTTGGTTAGAATAGGCAGAATGTTACCTCATTCCAACTTAAAATAATCATTCAACTTATTGAAAGTACATAAACATGAAAACAAACCACTCAGGTATTGGCCGCTGGCAAGGTGCCGGCTTAATGGCGACAACGCTGCTAGGCACCAGTATTTTTATTCTGCCGCAAATGACCATTAATATTGCCCATCAAAGCGCTTTAATTGCTTGGTTATTACTGACGGTGGCCATTATTCCGGTGACATTAGTGTTTGCCCGCCTAAGTGCCCTGCACCCTCACGCCGCAGGGCCTGCCTATTTTGCCGAGCAAGCCTTTGGCAGACTAACAGGCCGAGTGATTGGAGTGATATTTTTGTTTGTCGTGCCAATTGGTGCACCCGCAGCCATTTTAATGACATTTCAATTTGTGAATTCCTTAGTGAGCCTCACTCCTTTGGGGCAACTTTTAATGGAACTTGGCACGCTGCTTTTATTATTTTTACTCAATTATCGCGGTATTCATGTCTCTGCCAAGTTACAATTTCTACTCACATTAATGATTGTATTTGTGGTGCTTTTACTACTGGGCGCTGCAACATTCACCCCCTCAATGCCGGTATCAAACACAACCGTTGTGGAGTTTGATTTCATCATGCTAGCGGCAGGTTTGGCTTTTTGGAGTTTTTTAGGAGTCGAAGCCATGACACACCTTGCCGATGACTTTAAACACCCTAAACGCGACATGATCCCCGCCATGATGATCGGCACTTTGCTGGTCGGCGCATTATATTTAGCATGCACTTGGTTACTACTAAAAGTGCCCAATACTGAACCTCTGGCAATGGTTGCTGCTTTTAATCAACTGATTGGCGGATATGGTGCGATTGTCATTGGCGCTTTAGGGATTGCAGGCGGTCTTGCAACCGTTAATGTTTACACTGCCAGTGTGGCACGCTTACTGTGTAGTTTTAGCCAAGATGGCATCATGCCACGCTATTTTAGCCAAAAAAATCGCTTTGCGGTGCCCACTCGGGCATTGAGTTGTATGTTACTGCTCATGGCGAGCGTGCTAATTCTCACCTATCTCACACAGCAAAATATTGAAGATTTAATTGCATGGGTCAATGGGGTTTTTGTGGTGATTTACTCAATCAGTATGTTGGCAGCATGGCGTTTATTAGCCAAAAACTCTCGCCCGCTTATTTTACTTGGTCTTTTATTATGCTCAGGTTTAATTTACGGGCTGGCTGCGCACATGCTGTATGCGGTGATCTTAATTACGAGTGTTACACCACTACTTTATTGGCAGCTTCAGTACCAAACGGGTAAACAAATCAAAATCGCATCACTAAACGAAACGACCATTTCTGAACCAAACATATAATTTAAGTACGAGTAATAAAAAACGACAAAACTATTTTATTACTCGCCTTCCTATCTAATGAAATCTAACGTCTCTAGTTGATTTCAGATAGTGCTTGCGAACCTTAAGAGCATTTGGCTCAAATTATTAACCCACCACAAACCTAACCAATTGAAATATATAAAATCACAAAAATAAGATTGCAAATTACCTTGCAAAATAGTTAGTTTAATAAACATTAACTTTGCACTTTCAATTAAGGTTTAGGCATGACAACCAGCACGATAAAAAAATACGTTGTAGCGTTAGATCAAGGAACAACCAGCTCTCGAACCTTAATTTTTGATCATCACGCGTCAATTATTACCACGACACAAAGAGAATTGACCCAGTATTATCCTCAGGCAGGATGGGTTGAGCATGATCCGATGGAAATTTGGGCCAGCCAAAGCGCGACTTTAATAGAGGCATTATCTAATGCGGGGATCCACGGTAATGAAATAGCAGCTATTGGCATTGCCAACCAACGTGAAACCACGGTTATTTGGAACAAAAATACCGGTAAACCCATCCATAATGCCATTGTTTGGCAGTGTCGCCGCAGCAATAACATTTGCCAGCAGCTAAAACAACTCGGACATGAAGAGTATATAAATCAAGCCACTGGGCTTGTACTCGACCCTTACTTTTCAGCTAGTAAAATAAAGTGGTTACTTGATAACGTACCCAACGCACGTGCGCAAGCAGAACAAGGGGAGTTACTTTTTGGCACAATCGATACTTGGCTACTCTGGAAACTAACAGAAGGTAAAGTACACGCAACCGACCCCACCAACGCATCGCGCACTATGTTATATAACATCCACCAGCAAAACTGGGATCAACGTTTACTGAAAATTTTCGACATTCCTAGCAACTTACTACCAAATGTGATGCCATCAGCTGCGATGTATGGCACAACACGCATCGCAGGGCAAGACAGCGAAATAACAATTGCAGGCTTAGCTGGCGACCAACAAGCGGCCTTGTTTGGCCAATTTTGTACCGAATCAGGTAGCGCTAAAAATACATACGGCACAGGATGCTTTTTATTGATGCACACAGGCGCGCAGGCTGCGGTATCAAAACAGGGTTTATTGACCACTATCGCGATTGGCCCACAAGGTGAAATAAATTATGCGCTTGAGGGGTCGGTCTTTATGGGGGGCGCCACAATTCAATGGCTACGAGATGAGCTAGGCCTAATTCGCGAAGCGAAAGACACACACTATTTTGCAACCCAAGTAACCGACACCCAAGGTGTTTACTTAGTGCCTGCTTTTGTTGGTCTTGGCGCGCCTCATTGGGATCCGGATGCCAGAGGTGCACTTATAGGGCTTACAAGAGGCACAAATCGCAATCATATTATCCGTGCATCGCTCGAAGCCATCGCCTATCAAAGCCAAGATTTACTGGCTGCAATGTGCCATGATAGCGGTATTACGCTGACTGAATTAAAAGTCGATGGTGGAGCTGTAAATAATGATTTTTTAATGCAATTTCAAGCAGATATTAGCAATGTAGCTGTAATACGCACCACTCAAAATGAAACCACTGCTGTAGGTGCTGCGTTTTTAGCAGGTTTGACCGTTGGATTTTGGCCTAATATAACAAAATTAAAACAAAATCTGGTGGTTGAGCGAGTATTTCACCCTACTTTAGCTGATAATCAACGGACGAGCCTACTTAAAGGCTGGCAAATGGCTTTATCTCGCGTGCAAAGTAACGCCATACAAAGCGAATAAACAATTCCCTTTTCCATATTATTTAGGGTCAAAATGGATATTACAGAATTTAAAGAACAAACTCGGCTGAACATAAAATCAAACGCAAAACTTGATATCGCCTTTATTATCATGAATATGCTGGCAGCTATTATTGCGAGCTATGGCTTAATTGCTAATAGCCCTGCGGTTGTTATTGGTGCCATGATTGTTGCAACCCTGTATTCCCCCATCTTAGGCGTAGCGTTAAGTGTGGTGGAAAATGACAAAAGCTTAATGAGTGATTCACTCAAGTCGATTGTATTAGGCTCGCTGCTTGTTTGTTTTGTCGCTTTTATTATCGGCTTTATTCATGGCGATATTCCTATTACCCCTGAGATTATGGCCCGTACAACTCCTAATTTTATCGATTTAATGATTGCACTCGCCGGTGGAGCGGCTGGGGCCTACGCAACAATTTCACCCCGATTAAGCACTTCATTTGTGGGGGTCGCTATTGCAACCGCCCTTGTTCCCCCCTTATGCGCAGCCAGTATTTTATTAAGCAAAGGTGAATTTGAATTAGCGCAAGGTGCATTTTTATTAACATTCACCAATATTTTAGCCATTCAATTTATTTCTTCGCTGGTATTATGGTTTAACGGTTTTCATGGTTTTTTGAATTGGGATGGCATCACTTTTACTACGGTTATCAAACGAAATGCCATTTCTCTTTTATTGCTCTTACTGATTACTGGCGTATTACTAATGAATTTGCAGTCTATTGTCGAAAAACAACTCTATGAGAGTAAAGTTCGCCGCATTATCAATCAAGAATTCAATCAGTCTACTGCGGCGAATGTAGTTAAAATTCACTTCGAAGACAACAACGATACATGGCTGGTAAAAGTAGTGCTGCGTGCGCCCATCAAACCAAGTGCAAGCATTGTGCAGCATTTAGAATCACGACTAAATAATGAAGGCTTGCGTCAAAAAATTGAGGTAAGGATCCGCTACATCAGTATTGAAGTGATTGATAGAAATGGAGATGTCTTACACTATCAACCATCTGAGCTGTCAGATTCTTAATCAACAGATCGCATTAAGCTGCATATTACTCGCAGCTTAATGCCCGCATGTAGCGGCAACCTGAATACTGGATAATAAAACTCTATTTTCAATGGATTACCGTGCAGTAGTGTGATTACCGTGCAGTAGGCTCGCTATTGATGCGACAATCAGCCTTATTTCACTTGAAAATCTCTGCCCATAACTCAGGTTAAATCACCCTGATGCATATACCCGTCGTCTTTCAAGATACTCGAGTGGTGGCCGCGTGCCACATGCACCTTGAAATCCATTGGGTATAAATCGAGCACAGGTAATACTTTATCAAAAACGACATTTATTTTATCTATACAAAAAATATTCCCAACACTCTTCACAATACGTTTGTGATAATATAACATTGCGCTATATTATCACATAACATGAAGCCCAACCCAGATGTATCTAAAACGATTTAAACTCAGCGCCCTTGTTTGCACATTAACTTTATTGACTGCCTGTAATAGCGAAATCGATAAAATGGCTGCTGAGCAAAGCAAACAAAAAGATAACGACCATAAACATGAAACAATTGTTTCTAAAGGTCGCTTAGCGATTAGTCATGCAGATCAAGCAAGCGTGTCATTGTTTGAATTAGATAAAAATCAGTTATTAGATAGCTTTAATACCACCCATGTTGTTGATGGTTTATACGCAAGCCCTGGATTACGCTATGCGGTTTTAGTGCAGCGCGCAAATGACCTTGTTGAGTTTGTTGATGGTGGCTTATATCAGGAAGACCACGGTGATCACGATCATGGCTACAAAATAGACCCAAGCATGATTGGCTTTAATATCAGCCACGTTAAACCAACCCATTTTGATGTCAATGAAGAACGCGCTAGCTTATTTATTGATGGTGACAATACCTTAAATATTCCAGCTGGATTTTTAATTCTTGATGACCACGGCATTAAAGAAGGGAAAATTGTCGCTGAGCACACGTTCGAAAACGCAATGCACGGCACAGCACAGCTGCGCGAAGATTTTGTACTCACAACTCATCGCAGTGATGCAACAACCAATACACTGCCTGACTTTGTAGATTTATATCATTTGCATGACGACCACTTTCATCAAGAGCAGCGTTTTGAACTGAGCTGCCCAAATCTACATGGCAGCGCACAAAATCACGAGCACATTGCTTTTGGTTGTGGTGATGGTGTACTTGTTATCACCCAATCGGGCGAAAACTTCACTAACAGCAAGATTGCAAACATCGCTGACATGCCAGCAGGTGCAAGAATTGGCTCGCTAAAATCAAGTCACGATAGCGAACTATTTATTGGTAATGCAAAACGTAACTTCTTTTACCTGATTGATCCTGAAAATCAGCAAATGAGCGAAATTACATGGCGTGAAAATGACAGTGTTTCTGTTGTAGCCTCTGTTGCAGATCAAGAAGAAGGCTACCTATATGTCATCGACAACCAAGGCTATTTATCTATTTTTTCAGCCGAAGCACAATGGCAAGTAACGGCTCGCTTTAAAGTACTTGAGCAAGCTGACGATACCTTAAACTTAACTTATTCACGTGCTGATGAAACGTTATTCATTGCAGCCAAACAACAGCAAAAAATTATCGCTGTTGATTTACATGAGCAAAAAGCAAGCACCTTGTTAGAGCTTGATTTTGTGCCAAATAAAATTACCTGGTTAGGGATAGCCCAAGAGCATGATCACTAACTAGCACTGAGTTCACTTAATTTCTGCCCCCGATATTAAGTAACAACCCTGACAAATGTAGTTGTTGTTCCCGAAGCCTGCTTTAAGTTTACTTATGGTGGGCTTTTTTTATTGCTAAGCAAGTGCCGATAGCGTCTAATGGATTGAAAATATTAGTACTTTTTGGAGCGTTTCGTGGCTATCACTCAACAACAAATCAGCACCTGTTTAACTGAGCTTCAATGTCGCTCAAACTTCAACATTAAAAACCTAACCGAATACATGCTCCCTAATAGTAAAGAAGCCTTTTACTTACACATTGAGAGCGGCGTACCCCAACTGATAATTCGCCCAGCCTATGAAGTATTTGTTGCCGATTTAAACGCACTTGCAGGGGTAAAGCATAAAGAAGGGTATTTTCACAGTGCTGAAATGACACGCTTCCCAACGCGTATTTTTAAAAGCAGCAAACCCATTCACTACGGCTTAGCGTTTAAGTTTAGCGACGAAGCGGCTATAAAATTATTTGTAAATAAACTCATTGCTATCATTAGCGGCAGCTAAATTTCCGTACCAATTTCGAGTTGTTTTTTATATGCTTGCACATACATTAACAAGGATATAACAATGATAACTCGATTATTTATCAGCTTTGTGCTGATACTTTGCACATTAACCTCTCCCTTTTCCGACGCTGTTGAGCTTAAAAATTTATTTAATGCGATGCAGTATAACGATGTACAAATTTCGCCTAGCGGTGACTACATCTCCATGCGAATTAACCATCAGGGTAAACAAGCACTTGCTGTGACCGACCGTAATACACTGAAATTTGTTGGTTTAATCACCCTTGAAGGCAATAGCGAAGTTGGCCCTTACGTTTGGGCAAATGATGAACGCTTAGTCATTGAAGTCGTACAAAAAGCAGCTTGGCTTGAATACACTGAATCTTATGGAGAGCTGTTAGCGGTTGATTATGATGGTAAAAACTCAAACCTGATTTATGGTTATCGTTCAGGCGAAAACCAAACAGGCACGCGCCTTGCCCGCAAACAGCAAGACTATGGCTGGGCGACTATAGTGGATACCTTGCCTGATGATAAACGCCATATTTTAATCTTGTCGACCGCCATGAATGATCGACAAGATCGCTTAGGCGAATTGCGTAAAATTAATATCTATCGCGGCAATCAAAAGGAGTTAGGTAGCGCCCCTGCTCCAAATGTTAAAATTGTCACAGATCAGGAGGGTGAGCCTCAACTCGCTATTGGCCTTAGCAAAGAAAATGAAAAAATGGTGTATTTTAAGGTCGATGATCAATGGCAAAAAGTGAATAACGCACAGTTTGGATCAGCCTTCACCCCGCTTACAATCACCAATGATAACAGTGGTTTTTATGCACTAGACAACTTAAACCAAGATTTAACCGGCTTGTTTAAGTATTCGTTTGTCGATGGGAGCTATAAACCTGTATTCACTGATAAAAAAGTAGATGTTTCATCTGTAAATCTCACACATGATGGTAAAAACATTTACGCTTTACGGTTAGATGATGGCTATCCGGTTTATATTTTACTTAATAAAGCACTTCCTGAAGCAAAAGCATTTAAAGATATTTTAACGACCTTTACCGGTAATGCAGTGAGTATTGAAAGCCAAACCAAAGATGGCGAACTCTCAATTGTCAAAGTGTCTTCTGATGTTAATCCTGGTGAATATTATATTTATAATCAAAAGAAAAATGAGCTTAAGGGTCTTTTTCCCAATAGCTTAAAGATAGCTAAAGACCAATTAGCATTCACAGAACCTGTCAGTTTCAAAAGTGGCGATTTTACTGTGGCCGGATATTTCACCAAAGCAAAACAGCAAGCGCAAAGTAACACAATTGCACCATTGGTATTGCTAGTTCACGGTGGCCCGCACGGAGTCCGAGATACATGGGGTTTTGATCCTGAGGTGCAATTCTTAGCTCTCAATGGCTACTCGGTATTACAAGTCAATTACCGAGGTTCAAGCGGTTATGGGGAGCAATTTTCGCGGGCTGGTTATCTCAACTGGGGCACAACCATTCAAGCAGACCTTAAAAATGCCGTTGATTGGGCTATCGCTCAAGGCTTAGCAAAAGCAGATAAAGTCTGCATCATGGGGGCTAGTTTTGGTGCCTATTCTGCTGTCCAAAGTGCCATACTCTACCCTGATACTTATCAATGTGCTGTCGCCAATGCGGGAATTTACGACTTAGCCTTATTGTACACCAAAGGTGACTTACAAAAACGCAGCAGTACAGAAGATTATCTTAGTAAAGTCATTGGCACTAACGACGCAATACTCAAACAAAACTCGCCAGTGTATGGTGCTGATAAAATCAAGGCACCTTTATTTTTAGCTCATGGCGAGCGTGATGAACGCGCTCCCGTTGAGCATGTCATTAAACTTAAAGAAGCGCTTGATCTTCATAAAAAAACGTACACCTCTTTTGTAATTGAAAAAGAAGGTCATGGTTTTTGGAATATTGACAATCAAATGAGTTATCTCAATGAAGTAAAAACCTTTTTAGATAAACACTTACTTTAAGCCCCTTGGGCTGAGGCACATGTCTCAGCCTTTGCTTTTAGCGCTCTGCGTTTTTTATTTACATGTTCAACATAACTTTGCCCGATACCAGCGGCAATAATTAAGCCACAACCTGCTTGCTGTAATCCCCCTAGCTGCTCATCAAAAATGAACCATGCCAGCATCACCACCGCAACGGGCTCAATATAGGCCAATGTTGAAAAGGTCATGGCGGGTAATTCTCGTAACGCTTTGACCGCAAATAACATCGCCAAAAATCCAGGAATGATACCAATAGCAAGCAACCACGCAGCTTGATGCATTGAAATAGTGACAGGTTTGGCTAGTACAAAAGGTAAAACACATAAAGCGCCAACTAAAAGCTGCACTAAGGTACTTTGATAAGGGGTTTGAGTCGTTTTTTTGCGGTTTAGTAAAATGAATGTGCCGTAACTGAGCATGCTCAAAACACCATAAAATAAACCCAATCGCTCTTGTGTAGAATAAGCAACTGCTAGCTCAAAATTCATCATCATAGCAAAACCAAACAAAGCCAACAAAATAGCCGCCAAACTCGCCGCACTTAACCTTTCATGGTAAATAAAATGAGCAACAACAGCGGCCAATAACGGGGCAAGGTAAATCAACATAATTGCATTGGCCATAGTGGTGTATTGCATGGCTTCGATATAACACACCATAAAACTGGCCAACATAACCCCATTGAGCACAGTGCTCCAAGCGGGTTTATGCCAAATTGTTTTGTATTGCCGACTTAAGAATAAATAAACAAAAACACACAACGCCCCAATAGCTAAACGAAAAAATGTGATGTGCTCGGCAGGTAAGACAGCAAAACGCGCAAAAATCCCGATTGTTGCCATAAAAATGGCTGATGCCAATACATAAAAAATAGGCCAAAGCAACGTAGGCATACTCTGTGCTCCTCAAAATTAAGATTGAGAATGTATCCTGATGCCTACAAGGGTGCAATCAATACTATTTAGCCGTTATTAATGATGATGACTGCTTTCAATTTGAGTACCATCAGCATGATAAAATCCTGAAGCACCATGCGAAATAAAGCCGAGTTTAATCATCTTCGCAAGCATCGGGTCTGATTCATTATCACCCACATCGGCATAATCGGTAGTTTGATAGCTATCCCACACTGCAAACTTTTGTTTTATTGCATCTTCAGACGTCACAAGGTGTTTAAGTTGCCACTCTTCGCTCGCATCTTTTTTTATCGCTTTTAAAGATTGTACTAACTTTTGCGCAGGTAACCACTTAACCGTTAACACGACCACCTCATTATTAAGTGTATAGGTTTGTAATTGCTCACAGCCCTCACCGCTTTCATGTATCAAGGTCATGTTGTCGAACTGCTGCTGAGTCATAAGCTGGTATTTATCATGCCAAGCTGGCACTGCAGTTGTGCCGATTAAATCAACAGATTGATATTCAATACCATGTTTATAATCTTCAAAGTAACGAATAGGGCGAATTTGACCATTACTCAAATGCTGCCAAATTTCACTCATGCGCTGTTCAGGTTGATAATGTGCCACTAAATTGCCATTGCGCCAAAGCTCAAATGGCTGACTGACAACCCCCTGACCTTTTTGTGTAACAATGGTGTACTGAGCTGCCAGCAAAGATGGGTTGAGTGTGCATGCCGAAATACCCGCATTGGCATAACTAGTCATGCACAGCGCTAAGGTCGAGAGTAAATATTTCATAAGTAACTTCTTAAAAATAAAAAGGGGCTGAAGAGCCCCTAATTTACTACACATATTTGACAGTTTTATGTGCCTATCATGTCAGGTTAAAAATAGTTACTGCACTGCTTTTTCAGCATTTTTCACTAAATCAGCAGCATAATCCATCACGTGGAAAATATAACTTTGCTCATTTGTTCCCGTCACTAAATGCGCACCTGGGCCAGAAGCATAAATCCCCACATCTTCACCTGCATGCGTTTCAGACGACAATGGCACTAACGCTTCTTGGAAAAATCCCGATGCTTGCGTATCGACATCAGTTAAATCAACACGACCTGTCACAATTGGGTGATTATAACCTTGGTCAGCATCCGTTTGAGTGCCTAAGTTTTTATAACCAATTCCATTGGTATAACCCACAGTGGTGTAGGGCATGCCATCAGCCGCTAAACTAGGTGTCTCTTTACCAATTCCAACCACTTTTCCTAAAATTGGATTACCCCGTTTAGGGTAACCTGCAATGGTAAATACATGACTATGGTCGGCAGTCACAATAATTAAGGTATCATCTGAGTCGGTAGCATCTACCGCTGCTTGCACTGCTTTGGCAAACTCAACAGTATCAGTGAGCGCTGCATAAGCATTCCCTGCATGATGGCCATGATCAATGCGCCCTGCTTCGACGGTTAAGAAAAAGCCCTTGTCATTATTATCAAGAATATCGATAGCTTTAGCCGTCATTTCACTCAGTGATGGCTCGCCTGCAATATCGTTTTTACGATCGGCTTCATACTGCATGTGTGATTCATTAAACAAACCAAATAATTTGGTGGTCGTTGCAGGGTTAATTGCATCAAACCCAGCTTGGTCCATCACATAGTGACCCGCTGGATATTGCGTTTTCCATTCAACTGTTAAGTCACGACCATCAGTACGGTCACCTTCAACAGTACTCATTGCATCGGGAGAATTATACGCGATATCTTTTGGTAAAAAGTGACGACGACCACCGCCCATCACCACATCTAAACCATCTACATTTACACCCGCAAAACGTGCTTCTAAGTTCTTTTCAAAGTTAACAAGTTGCGAGGCGATATCTTCACAATTTGCCGCCTCACTGGCAGGCATATCTGAAACATCTTCCCAGTTACGATCTGCCGCCTTAGCATAAACAGACGCTGGCGTTGCATGGGTAATGCGCGCGGTTGAGATAATACCCGTTGATTTACCAGCAAGCTCCGCGAGCTCCGTTGCGGTGACAAGCTCTTGACCTTTGGTTGATAAACAATTGCCACGCGTAGCACCTTCAGCAACACCAATCACGCCCATATCGGTTTTAACACCAGCGATCATCGCAGTCATAGTACCTGCTGAATCAGGGGTTTGTGCATCTACATTGTAAGTTTTAGAAAAACCAGAAAATGGTAATTTATCGAAGCTTAATTGGTGCTCTTCACCCATCATGCCTTTGTATTGACCTGCCAAAATACGCGCAGCGGTCACAGTTGAAATACCCATACCATCACCAACAAACAAAATTACATTTTTTGCTTTACCTGATTCTTTAGCGATTTTTGCCGCCATGTCTTTAGCTTGTAAAACACGGTTTTCACTGTCGCTATACCACTGGTTTGCTGTGGTTGTTGCAACATCCGATGCTGCAAGGCTAGTCAGGGTCGGCGCACACACATGCTCTGTAGCAGTCACTTCGTTTGTCGCTAATACACCGTTTGCATCAGTATCTAATCCCGAATCAATTTTAACACCACCGTTACGGCACACGTCATCGCCCACTGGTAACTGAGTTTGCATAATTAAGCTAGTTAAGCCATTACTACCATTGGCGCCCACTGAGCCATTCATTCCATCTTTACCATCATCACCTGAACAACCAGCCAAAGCGACGGCAATTGCCACTGAAAGAAGCGTTAATTTTTTCATTGTGTTATCCATTATTCTTTAATTAAACCAAGTGACTGATTGATTAAGTGAAAGACCACACTTTGTTCAATCACACCTTGCACTAAATGTGCACCAGGACCCGTTGCATGGAGTGAAATGTCCTCACCTGCGTGCGTTTCAGAACCAAGAGGGATTGTTGCTTCTTGATGAAAGCCAGGTGTTAACGTATCAACAGTGGTTAAATCTTGACGACCAGCCAAAGCTGGTTCGCTATAAGAAGCGTCGGCATCGGTTTGCGCACCTAAATCACGAAAACCTAACCCATTGGCATAACCAAGCGTGGTATAAGGCATCCCATCGGCCGCTAACGATGGGGCTGTTTTGCCAACCGCCACAACTTTACCAAAAATGGGGTTACCACGTTTTGGGTAGCCCGCAATGGTAAATACATGGCTGTGATCAGCCGTAACTAAAATTAAGGTTTCTTCTGGATTGGTTGCATCGATTGCAGCTTGTACTGCTTTACTCAATTCAACCGCATCGGTAAGTGCGTTATAAGCATTACCAGCATGATGACCATGATCGATACGGCCGGACTCAACTGTTAAAAAATAGCCTTTATCGTTGTTGTCTAAAATCTCAATCGCTTTAGTTGTCATCTCGGTGAGCGAAGGCTCGCCTGCGATGTCGTTAGCACGGTCGGCTTCGTATTGCATATGTGATTCATTAAATAACCCAAGCACCTGTGACGTAGTTGAAGAATCAATGGCATCAAACCCTGCCTGATCGATCACATATTTACCTGTTGGATAACGCGTTTGCCACTCTGCAGTTAAATCACGGCCATCAGTCCGATCACCTTCCACAGCACTGACTGCATCAGCACTATTAAACGCCACATCTTTAGGTAAAAAATGACGACGACCGCCCCCCATCACCACATCAATACCATCAACATCAACACCTAAGTAACGTGCTTCTAGGTTTTTTTCAAAATTAACCAGTTGCGAGGCGATATCTTCACAACCTGCACTGACCGCAGCTGCGGGCATATCAGAGACATCTTCCCAGTTACGATCAGCTGATTTGGCATACGTCGCTGCTGGTGTTGCATGAGTAATACGCGCAGTTGAAATAACTCCAGTAGCCAATCCTTTTATTTCAGCAAGTTCCAGTGCCGTTACTAACTCATTACCCGCAACCGTTGCACAATCACCACGCTTAATATCGGCATCAACACCTATCACGCCTGCATCGGTTTTAACGCCTGAAATAATCGCTGTCATCGTCCCTGCAGAATCGGGTGTTTGGGCATCTACATTGTAGGTTTTAACTTGCGCCGAATAAGGAAATTGCTCAAAACTTAAATACCCTTCCTCGCCTGTTTGACCTTTATTTTGCCCCTCTAAAATGCGCGCGGCCGTCAAGGTTGAAATACCCATGCCATCACCGACAAATAAAATCACATTTTTTGCTTTGTTTAATTTTGTGAGGCTTTGTTTTTGGTCTATTTTATTTTGAGCGGTGCTGTACCACGCTGAATTTTTTTGAACATCTGGAAGTACCCCAGCTAAAGCGCTACCCGATACAACCGAAGCAGCCGCTATCGCAAGCGCAAGCTTTTTAACTTTCATGATTAATTTCCCGTGTTTTTATATATAGAATGTGCAAAAGCGGGATTAATGTAGACCTTCTATGTTGCTGTTTTATAAAATTTCGATGACTGAGCGGTTACTCTAAAAGTATGTTTTTATGACAAACACCTTCTTGACCGAGTTTTTTTATCAACAAGCTATTACATCAAGCAGCTAAGTGCGGTATAAGTGCGCTATGAAAACACCAAAACGAATTTTACCGTTAGTTGAAGACGGTTTGGTTGATGAAGTCATCAGCCAATTAATGAGTGGCAAAGAAGCAACAGTGTACGTAGTACGCTGCGGTGAGGCTATTCGCTGCGCAAAGGTTTATAAAGAAGCCGCACAACGCAGTTTCAAACAAGCGGTACAATACCAAGAAGGCCGCAAAGTACGTAATAGTCGCCGAGCAAGAGCGATGGAAAAAGGCTCTAAATTTGGCCGTAAAGAACAAGAAAATGCATGGCAACACCACGAGGTCGATGCGCTTTTTACCCTAGCAAAAGCTGGGGTGCGCGTACCCGAACCTTTTGGTTGCTACGACGGCGTCTTGCTGATGGAACTTGTTACTGACGAAAATGGCGATGTTGCACCACGCTTAAATGATGTGGCCATGTCAGCAGAGCAAGCCATTGAAGATCATGCAGTGATGATCCACTACATTCGTTTAATGCTTTGTGCAGGCATTGTTCACGGTGACTTATCTGAATTTAACGTGCTAGTTGATGAATATGGCCCTGTTATCATAGATTTACCACAAGCCGTTAATGCCTCAGCCAATAACAATGCTGAACGCATGTTTCTTCGCGATGTTCGTAATATGAACCTTTATTATGGTCAATACGCACCAGAGCTCATTGATACTCAATTTGGCGAAGAAATGTGGGGGCTATACGAAGCTGGTGAGCTCACACCTGAAACAGAACTGTTTGGGGTTGTTGAGGCGGTTGAACAAAATGCAGATGTTGATGCAGTACTTGATGAAATCAAAGCGGCGTTTGAACAAATGCAAGAAAACCAAGCGCGAATTCAAGCAGCTGAAGAAGATTAAAAAAGCCCATAAAATGGGCTTTTTTGGTTGCACTAAATTATCAAATCATTGTGATTAATGCGGATGATCAACTGACAGCATCACTTCATGAAAACCAGATGCAATCGGGCTAATATGTAAAGGGATGTTCAAACGTCTTGATATCTCACGAGCAGATATTAAACCGCAAATTTGGTTATCAGTGGTTGATAATACCAATAAAAACATCACTCCTCGTTTTTCCATCGTATGTAACGTATCGCCTATGCTGGCACGGTCCATGTAATGCTGGCTCACCCCATGTGCTTTGCTAATGGGTGTCATCATATCTTCAACGGTTAAATCTTTGCGATTAAGACCTTGTTGATGCGCCAAGCTTAATACCTTAGCTGACTGTAAATCAGCAGCTGTCATCACACCAGCCAACTGGCCTTTATCATTCATCACTAAACTAAACGACGTCGCGGCATTTTTAAGTGCAGTTAATGCATCATCAATGCCCACCATTGCTTTTAAGCGAAGGGGATTATACAGACTAAAATCCGTTACAATATTTTTGACTGGATCTGCAAGCGTTAGCATTGCTTGAACCGGTGGTTGACGTACATCACAGTTATTTAATAATTTTGTATTTAATTCTTTAAACGTATTCATAATTTACTACCTCAAATCGATTTATTGTTTTTTTTGCACGATAAATTAAATCAACTGCGACGGCGGTGCGCGCTGCAGCGCAATGAGGTAAGGATTATTTTGGGTATGACATTGATAGGGTTCGTGATGCTGACAACAACCGCAACAACATGGCAAGTTAAGTGGCTTATTGGCAATTAAGTCTATCAGCTTATCATTTGAATCAAGCGCGATAGGTTTATCATCAAGAGGTGCATTTAACTCAACCGAGGCTTGGCCAAAGACAATGTGAGTTTGACCAAACCAAGCAGATAAACACACAAAACTCATCGCAAAAACAAGTGAAGTTAAGTATTTAATCTGTGTAATACGGTTTGGCATCATAACAACCTTTTACTGAGCGCCTTACCTTATAAATAAGGCAAAATTACCACTTTGACAATAGCTAAATCGATAAAATTAACACCTTATATTTAATTTATATTTAACATATATTTAATTTACATTTTAATTACATGGTAATTTTTATTCTTTTATTGTAAATATTGAAAATATTGAAAATTTTCATAATTTTAGAAACAAAGACAATTTTAGTCATCGTGATGTATACAAAAATCATATATGGTTTGCTTTTCTTGTATTGCCATACGAGTTTTGCAACTTCAATTAAAGTCGTTGCGGAGCACTTACCTCCATACCAAATAACCTATGGCGATCATGTCGAAGGCTTTGCTATTGATGTACTGAATGAATTGGCAGCAATCACAAATACGAAAGTTGATTTAGACGTAGTGCCTTGGGCGCGGGCTTATCACATAGTCACGATTGAAGAAAACACGTTGATTTTATCAATGTCGCGCACAGGTGCGCGAGAAAAGCTGTTTCACTGGGTTGGCACTTTAAGTAACGAGCCTGTTTTTGTTTGGGCACTACAAGAAACCCAAATACAGCACATTCTTTCGCTTACTCAGCTTAAAAATGAGCCTATCGCTGTTGCACAAGAGTCTTATATTGAACAGTTATTAACCCACCAGCATTTTACACAGTTAGAACGCGTAGCAAGCCCAGAACAGTATGTGGGGATGCTTTTTAAGAAAAGGGCTAAATTTATCCTTAGTACTGAAACCGCCCTTCGTTTACAATTAAGCGCCCTTAACCTTAACTTTTCCGATATAAAAAAAGTACTTAAAGCCGATTCTTTCACCGAAAACCTAAGCATTGCGTTTAATTTACAAAGCGACACAAAACTAGTAGCGCGCTATCAAGCCGCATACGCCATGCTGCAAACCTCGGGCAAAATTACCCAATTAAAAGCAAAATGGCGCATTGAACTTGATGAACCGATTAATCACTTTGTAACACCGTAGTTGGGTCAAGCTATGAGGCATTAATGGTAAGCCTGTTTAAAGCTGGCATCATCACTGGCTTGAAGTAACCATTCTTGCACTAATTGAAAATGACCAACTTAAAACAGTCAAAACTCACACCCACCGCTTTATTATCGCTTATGCCACAGTCACTGAAAATATAGTGGATATCCACTTTCGTTTGTGCGCTAAAGTCAGTTACAAAAGATAATAGGTGAATTGACGCCTCAATAGATGATCCGCTGTTCGCGTAAAAAATCGCTGCCCAAAATAGATTTATACCGCATGAATTTCAAGGTATACGTGGACGACAAGCGTCTAATACCAATCACGATAAGTAAGTGATCAAAAATAGCGTAGGAAAAACGTTTGAGAACAAGGTAGATTTTTTCGATAAGTAGTTATTCTACAATCAAAAAATCTAACGAAGTTATCGAGTGTTTTAACAAGCTAGGGTGATCAGTTATTTATTACGATTGGTATAAACCCTCATAAGCATAGATGCACTCTGTGATTGAGCTGAAGGCGTACGGCCAACACCCGATCATATACGGGAGGTATTGAGATTGATTAACTACGAAGCTAATAGCTAAAGGAGCTGATTAGCTCCTTATTTTAAGAATGGGAGACAAAGTAATGACAGCCCTTTATGCAACTGTTGCGATTTGTAAATGAGGAAAGTAATTATGACAACTAACCAAATTCGCCTTCACTTGATAAACACGTTCTAAATTTTGTGTATGCAACACCTGCTCTGGCGAGCCTTCGGCCACAATCTTGCCCTGTTGCATGATATAAATATAATCAGCAAAACTGGCGGCTAACGATAAGTCGTGCAATACAGCCACAACTCCCGCCCCCTGTTGAGCTATTGTTTTAGCTATATTCATCACTTGATACTGATGAAATAAATCTAAACTGGCTGTGGGTTCATCAATCAATAAATACGGTGTGCCAGTCAGTTGCAACCTCGTAGACTCTAACGCTGGTAATAGCTGTAATAACACTCGAGCAAGTTGCACCCGTTGCTGCTCACCTCCTGACAATTGCGTAAAACTACAATCAAGAAGTGGCGCAACATCAACCATACCTACTACTTTTTTAAACATCACTTCGTGCTCTGGTGCAGTCAGCTGTTCAGCAAAAGCAAACCCTCCCATCTCAATGACCTCACGAACTGAAAATGGAAAGTGCATTTCATAACATTGGCTCATCACGGCACGCAATTGCGCCAACTGTGCAAAACTAAACTGTTTTAAGGGCTGATGATTTAAACTTACTCGACCAAACTTAGGCACATAATCGCCCGTCATCGCTTTGAGTGCACTCGACTTGCCCGCTCCATTTGGGCCAATGATCGCTACTAATTGGCCCGCAGTAACAGACATAGATACATGATCTAGAATTGTTTTACCGCCAATGGTGACACTTATATTATCAAGTTTAAGCATGCTAGCCTCGCTGGGGTGAAAATGTTTTAAACAACATTAATAAAAAAAATGGCCCACCAATTGCGCTGGTTAATAACCCTATTGGTAACTCAGCAGGTAAAATTAAGGTACGAGCAAACAAATCAGCCACGCTGAGTAAAATTCCCCCTAATAACATACTCGCTGGCATTAAATAACGATGATCAGGGCCAATCAGTAAACGCACGACATGGGGTACAATAAAACCAACAAAACCAATCACCCCTGTAATTGAAACAGCCGCACCTAAACACAGCGCGGTACATAAAAAGACCTGTTTTTTTAGCTTTACAACATCAAGACCTAAATGTTTCGCTTGTTGCTCACCAAGCAAATACAAATTAAGTGGCAACGAAAATTTCAACAACGCAAGACACGTTAATATAATCACAATCGCAACAGGTGTGATCATTTTCCAGCTATTACCCGCAAGCGACCCCATACTCCAAAAAGTCAAATCGCGCAGCTGTTGATCATTACTAATAAGCGTCAGTAAACCAATTAAAGAACCCACTATAGCGTTAACAGCAATACCTGCTAACAACAGGCTCACAATAGTAAACTCACCACCATGACTGCTGAGTCGATAAATAAAACCACAAACCAATAAAGCACCTAAAAAAGCTCCTACTGGAACAGCATAAATAGCAAATATGTCACTAAAATCGACTAAAAGACTCGAACCTAATACAATAATACTCACAGCGCCCAGCGCAGCCCCGCCTGCAACACCAATTAAACCAGGATCAGCTAATGGGTTTCTAAAAATAGCTTGCATAGCCGCACCACACGCACCAAGCCCAGCCCCAACAATTACGCACAATACAAGTCGCGGTAAACGAATTTGCCAAATCACCGTATCAGCTAAATTATTTTCTTGGTTATAACTGAACACTTTAATCAGTTGCGACCAAGACATTGGAATTGCACCAATCTGCAGCCCAATCAAACTGACTATAACAACTAAGCAGCATAAAAATGGGATAAATAACTGCCGCGGTTTACTCTGGCTTGCCAATAAAGATTGCTCAATCCACATCGTTATAAACTCGCAGATTGTGCCGTTTTGGCATGATTAAATTGATAACCTGGTGGTAATTGGCCATTTAGGTGAAATAAACTGGCTAACTCCACTACAGCTTGTGGCGTACGCGGGCCCATACCCAGTAAGTAACCACCATCAAAAGTATGTACGCGCTGATTTTTTATTGCATTTGAAAATTGAAAGTGTGGCAGCTTTGCCAGTTTATCTGTGTTGTTACTCCCATGCGTACCCATCATGATAATGACATCTGGGTTCAGATTTGCAGCCGATTCGACTGATAACGGTTTCCAGCCATCAAATGTAGCAGTTAGATTAATGCCGCCTGCAGCTGTAATGACTTGGTCCGCACTGGTTCCAGCACCCGCGGCTAGCGGCTGACCACTGCGAGCAGACAATACAAATAAAACCTTAGGAGATTGTTTATTCGGCTTGGCCAAAATAGCCCTTAGTACAGCACGTTGATGGGCTATGTCGGCCAAAATTGCCTCTGATTGAGGCTCTACACCTAACAATTGAGCAACTCTTTTTACTTTCGCTTCAATGTGATTAAAGTCATCTTCTTTAGAAAAAATCACCGTTTTTAATCCCATCTCTTGCAGTTGTTTAAGTGACTTTTCAGGGCCAGTGTCAGCTTCGCCTAATAATAAATCAGGCTGCAAAGCCAAAACCCCCTCAACTCCGATACGCCTCACATAACCAATTTGTGGTTTAGACGTTGCGATGCTAGGGAAAGTGCTGGTGCTATCTAGCCCTACAATTTTATCTTGCTGACCTAGTGCATACACAATCTCAGTGATTGATCCCCCTGATATAACCACACGCTCAACATCAGCATAAGCCGCATAACTAAATAAACTTGCGATACCGAGTAATACTAGTTTTTTGATCATCATTTCACCTTTAGGTTTTCACTCAATCCAACAGATAAAGCCAGAAACATATTGGCTTTGATGTGTGGATTGTACCAAGAATCAAAATAATGTAAATGATAACACTTCTCATTTCTATTATTATTTGGTAGCTTATAAAAGGACTTATAGCAAACAACTTGCTTTATTTAATCTTTCGGAGAGTGTTATGTTGCGTTCAAAACTCGCAATTTGTATTTCCCTATCGCTACTTCCTGCACTGCAAAATGCCCATGCTAGCAGTGCTATCACAACTTTAGACAAAACCACAGTCACCGCAACGCGCACAGAAAAAGCAACACTTGCAACCTCTCAGGCTGTTAATGTTATTGATACAACCGATATTGAACGTAAACTCAGCGGCTCTATTTTTGAGTCACTCGATTTAATCCCCAATACCTCTGGTGATGGTGGGCCATTTAGCAATGGTTATAAGTTTAATATTCGTGGTTTTAGTGATGCTGAAGATGTGATGGTAACACTCGACGGTGCAGTGCAAACCTTCGAAAAATATCGCATGGGCAGCTTGTTTATCGATGCCGAACTCTATCGCAATGTCAGCATCAAGCGTGGCCCAAGCACGGTATTGCATGGCGGTGGGGCGCTTGGTGGCTTAGTGCAATTTGAACTCAAAGAGGCCAATGACTTTTTACGCGATAACCAAACCTTAGGCGCAAAAGTAAAAGTAGGTCACCACAGTAACAACGATCAAAAAAATGCCTCTGTTTTTGCGTACGCCAAACCCATTGAGGAGCTCGACTTACTCTTCGCTTACATCGACCGAAAATCAGATGATTTTGAGCTTTCAAACGATACAACATTAAATAATTCAGCCATTAAAAGTAACTCTTGGCTCGCTAAAGCCAGTTATGATTTTAACGATACTCAGGCGATTTCGTTTAATGCCAGCCAAAGCCAAGATGCACAACGCACTGAATTTAATACTACAGATAAAGGCGCGTGGGGCACAGTTTATCGTGATGTGACACAAACAACCTATAATTTAGAATACTCACACCACAGCCCAAACAATGCATGGGTTGATTTAAAGGTAAAGCTAGGCCAAAGCCAAAGTCATGTTACAGAAAGCGATGCAAGCCCATCGCTTGCTGATTTTATTGGTATTGAATCAGATTACCAATACAACCTTAATACCATCGACATCAGCAATACCTCTCACTTAAACCAGCATGCGCTAACCTATGGTTTGCAATACACCAGCCAAGAACGCATTGGTAATAAAACGGCTCTACCTTGCTTAAAACTCAACCGTGCCACTTATCAATGTGAACAATACGGTGAATCTGCAGCGACCTCACAAATGAGCTCGCAACCAGCCGGTGAGCAAGACCGCTTTGCATTGTATATACAAGATGAATATCAATGGCAGGCCTTCACGTTAACAGCGGGGTTACGCTATGAAAAATATCAATCAACACCCACTTCTGAATTTTTAGCCAAGCTACCAAACAACCATAATGCTGACGTTAATCACGACCACATCGTGCCGGCCGCATCAATTAATTATCAAGTCAGCGATAATTTCAACCTGTTTTACAGCTACCAAGAAGGCTTTCGAGCCCCCCTCATTGATGAGTTGTATGACCGTTATGGTGGGCGTTTACCGAATTTTAAACTTGATATCGAAACCAGTAAAAGTCACGAACTGGGTGCAACTGCCAGCTTAGATCATGTATTAGTTGAACACGATAGCTTACTGACTCGTATCGTGTATTTTGATACCGCTGTGGATGATGAAATCCTCAGTCAAACAAGCCCTATTTCAAATCCGGCTCCTGCTCCACGCTACAACAACATAGGTAATAACGATCGCCACGGTTACGAGTTTGAACTGAGCTACGCCAACAAATTCATGTATAGCAACCTTGTATATGGTGAGGTTTCTGGCAACGACCATAACAACGACCCATTATGGCAATTACCCGCTGATAACTTGGTATTTGATACCGGTTTACTCTTTAATGATGCCTCAGTAGGCATGACCTTTAAACATGTACAAAGTCGCAAGGTAAGGTCATTCAACATGCACACTCGCCAAAGTGAAATTTCTCAACATGATGGTTATACCTTGGTCAACGCTTATGCAAATTGGCATTTTAATCAAAACGTTGAACTAAAGTTAGCGCTCGATAACCTTTTTAATACTGAATATCAAGTGGTTGCAGGTACAGGTGGTGCTATTGGTAATTATGGCGTTGGCCGTAATGCAAAAATACAAATTAGCTATCAATTTTAAGGTAAAATTATGACTTCACTTTTAACCCAATACCATGCCCTACTAGCTGAAACCCCTCAACTTCGAGCCCGCGATGCAGCCATTAAACTTGGGATTTCAGAAGCGCAATTACTCGATATTCAAACTGGCGACACGGTATTTCGTTTGCAACATCGCTTTGCCGACTTGTTGAAAAAATTAAAAAACATTGGCCCAGTGATGGCGCTCACTCGCAATAACGCTGTTGTGCATGAGCTTACAGGTCAGTATGAAAAGCTGTATGTGAATACCCATGGCGATAAAGAAATTGCGATTGCGATTAACCCAGGTGGCATTGATCTGCGCTTATTTTTATACCAATGGCATAGTGGTTATGCACAAATTACCGATAAACACATGAGCTTTCAATTTTTTGACTGCTTTGGTAACGCAGTACAAAAGATTTTTAGCACAAAAGACACTGATTTAAGTGCGTTCCACCAGCTAATTTGTGACTTTAAAACCCCGACACTAGCGCCATTACAACTTGATACTCACGCCAAAGTCGTTGCAACTACAGTAGCTGATGAAGCAGTCGATATTGCTGCATTTAAATCCGATTGGCAGCAATTACAAGATGTACATGACTTTCCAAAAATGCTTGAAAAACACCAAGTATCACGTTTACAGGCGCTTAATTTAGCAGGTTCGCAGTGGGCACAACCCCTATCAACCACAGCGCTCGAAGCAATCATGAATCAAGTGCGTGATGACCAAATTGAAATCATGGTTTTTGTAGGTAACCGCGGCGCGGTGCAAATTTTTTCAGGTTATGTAGAACAATTAAAATGGTTTAAAGGCTGGTTTAACGTGCTCGATAGTGATTTCAACTTACATGTGGATACTGCCCAATTGGCACAAGCATGGTTAGTGCATAAACCAACGGATAAAGGGCAAAATATTATTAGCTCTGTTGAATTTTTTGATGCGCAAGGCGATACCATTTTAACCTTGTTTGGCCGACGAGATGAAGGAAACAGCGTGAACCAAGATTGGCAACAGTTAGTGCGCAACATTGCAATACACCACCCAATTAGCAACACTCAACCACAAGTTGCATAATTCCAACAACCTCAAGCAAAGCCAACTTATTTTTCAATAAGTTGGCTTTTTTTGTTTTTAGGTCTTTTGTATTGGTAACTGCGCGGCTTGCGCGTTTAGCCACTGACTAAATTCACTATCGTATTGCGGGCCCCATTGTTTTACTAAGGCTTGATAGCGGCTGTAAAAGCCTTTGCGCGTCAGGCTGAGCATGATGTCTATTTGATCTCGATGTTGCTCCATCATAAATCGTACCGCTAAATATCCCCAATCATATACACGGTCTGCGCCACCATTTTGCTCATAACTGGTATTAAAAAGTTCGCTCAGTTTATAGGTTTGTTTTGTACCATTTTTAATGGCGCGTGGATTATTTTGCTGATGGGATATGTACTCAGCAACCCCTTCATTCCACCACACTAAATGCGGTAATAACGGTGCAGGCTGCGGGCAATATTCGGGCGCTGAGTGGGAATCATGTAACGAGGCGCAAAAATCACCATACATATTAAAACGGCCATCCAAATAATGAATGTATTCATGGCGTAAATTCCAAATGCCACCGTTACGCTCATAGGCAACAAATTCAGCATGGTTGTCAGCTAAATGCGGCAAGCCCTCTAAATACATACCACCATTGTCACTTGGTACATCAAAATGCTCGGTAACATATTTTACGTACGCATCACGGTCGGCATAAATATTGGCGCGCATATTAGTATTGTTATCGTTCGCTACCGGCTTATTTAACGTATTAAACGTTTGATGAAATAACGCTTCTTGTGCTGCAAGCATGACGCAAGCTTGCTCTATTTGAAACGGTTCAAGTGCTTGTGATCGCAAGGTAATACTTGGGCTACAATCGTGCACTTGGCTTAATACTGCAGCTAAACTGCCCTCCTGAGGAGCGACTACTTGTGGCGCAACTTTAGTTTGGCTACACGCTACAAGCCCTGCAAGCGAAAGGCATAACCCAATCTTTTTTAATCTCATTTTAAATAACTTAAATTGCATACAATATCCACATTTAATCATTGGCTAATTACAAAGTAAAGCCTCACGATTGTTTTGACATTGCAAGGCGTAGCAGTAAGCTCAGGTTTCAATAATAAAAATACAAGGCCACATTATGAGTTTAACTGTTGTGATCACTGGGGCGTCCAAAGGGGTGGGCGCAGCCTGCGCTCACCAATTTGCAGCACAAGGCGCCAATTTAATGCTCGTCGCTCGGGGTTTAACGGCACTTGATGCGCTTGCATGTGATCTTAAGCATCAATACCCACAATGCCAAATTCAAACCTTAAGTGCTGACATTGCACAGCTCGATGATTGTAAAAACATTATTCAGCACACTGTATTGCACTTTGGCCAAGTAAATATTCTGATTAACAACGCAGGTCTTCATCATCGCGGTGAATTTAGTGCACAATCAGCTGAACAAATGGCTGCGATGGTCGATGTGAACTTACGCGCCCCTATTTATTTGTGTGCTTTAGCATTGCCTCACATGCCAAAGCCCGCTACAGCCAACCATCACAACGCCATTGTGATGGTTGGCTCGCTTGCTGGGCGCGCACCACTGCAAGGCGCAGCTACTTACAGTGCCACCAAAGCGGGTTTACGCGCTTTTACGTACGCGTTGCATGATGAGTTAATTCAAAAAAATATTAATGTCGCTGTCGTTTCACCAGGGCCCATCGATACCGCTTTTATCATGGAAGAAATCGATGTGGTTGAAGACATTGTATATTCACAGCCGATGTCGACACCTGAGCAAGTGGCAAAGAATGTATTAACACTTAGCCAAAGCACTCGTACCGAAATCGCCATGCCTTGGTTTAGCGGTAAACTCACCACACTAGGATATTTACTGCCAAGCTTTCGCCGTGCCACACGAGGCCTGCTTTATAAAATAGGCAAGAAAAACAAACAAAAATACCGTAATCGCAGCCATTAACACTCGGTCAATTCCCAAATTTAACGGTACAATCGGTATATTATTGATTCATTAAGCGAATAAAATGAAAAGCCCCAATACCCTGATGGTGCAAGGCACCACGTCAGATGCAGGTAAAAGCGTACTTGTTGCTGCCCTGTGCCGTATTTTAGTACGCCACGGCGTTCACGTTGCCCCTTTTAAGCCACAAAATATGGCGCTTAATAGCGCGGTGACCACACAAGGAGGTGAAATTGGCCGTGCGCAGGCAGTACAGGCTGAAGCTGCAAAAATTCCACCTCATGTTGATATGAATCCGGTATTACTTAAACCCAACTCTGACATTGGCGCTCAAGTTATTTTACTTGGTAAATCAATCGGAAATATCGATGCCTTTGATTACCACCAATACAAACCTAAAATGCTGGGCCATGTTTTGGCTGCCCACCAGCGCTTAACAGAGCAATATCAAGCGGTGATTGTTGAAGGCGCAGGCAGCCCTGCCGAAATCAACCTGCGCGATCGCGATATTGCCAATATGGGTTTTGCCGAAGAAGCCGATTGCTCGGTAATTATTGTAGCCGACATCGACAAAGGCGGTGTGTTTGCTCATTTGGTAGGTACTTATGATTTACTCAGCCCCAGCGAGCAACAAAGAGTCAAAGGTTTTATTATCAATAAGTTTCGTGGTGACATCAGCTTATTACAGCCTGGTATTGATTGGCTTGAAGCACGCTTGGGTATTCCGGTACTGGCAACCATTCCTTATATTCAAAATTTACACATTGAAGCAGAAGATGCGATTGATTTTAGCCAAACACTCGACCAAAAAAATCACATTAAAGTAACGGTGATCGTTTATCCTCGGATTTCAAACCACACCGATTTTGACGTGCTACGCTTACATCCCAATGTAGAACTCACGTTTGCCCGTACACCAAACGAAGCACCATACAGCGACTTAATTATTTTACCGGGCAGTAAAAATGTACAAGCCGATTTAGCGTGGCTAAAACAACAAGGCTGGCAAAGTGTCATTAATCAACATTTACGCTATGGCGGTAAAATGCTAGGAATTTGTGGCGGCTATCAAATGCTGGGTCAAAGTATTAGCGACCCTCATGCACTCGAATCGGCACAAGCCACCCAATCTCAAGGATTAGGTTTGCTGGCCATGACCACGGAGCTTCAGAGCGAGAAAACCCTCACGAATGTCAGCGGTATTTGCCAAAGTACTCAAGCACCTATTAAAGGCTACGAAATTCATTTAGGCGTTTCACAAGGCGAGGCTTTATCGCGCCCACTTTTTACACTTAATGGCGATATTGCCGAAGGTGCACAAAGTGATGACGGTCAAATAAAAGGCACCTATTTACATGGTATTTTAGACAATCAGGCTTTACTCGAAAGCTGGCTCTCATGGGCAGGCCTTAAACACATCACTCCGTTTGACTATCCCGCTTTTCGCGATCAGCAACTCGACTACTTAGCCGATGAAGTCGAAAAAGTCTGGCCAATTGAACAGATTAAGGGATTGTTGAAATTAGACAGCACTCAATAACAATCTGCACATACAAAAAAGCACTGACCGTTGGGGTTCAGTGCTTTTTTATTCGCGCTTGGGGCTTAACTGCATAGGCAGCCTCCTTGTTTATTTCATTGCTGTTTATCGCGTTGCTAAAATATACCCACCCGCTAAAACAGTTCCCGCGACCACTGCTGACGCCATGCCAATTGTGGTTAAAAATACGATGCCTGCTACTGCTAAAACTGATGTTGCGATTGATTCAACCATTGATGATGTATTCATTTTTCTGCTCCTTTTTAACTTTTAAATTTAACTGAATTAACGTGTTGCTAAGATATAACCGCCTGCAATAACAGAACCAGTTACAACCGCTGATGCCATACCTGCTGTCGCTAAAAACGCGATACCTGCTAAAGCGAAGACTGATGTTGTTGCAAATTCGATGATGTTTGATGAAGTCATGATAATTACCTTTTAAGTTTTTAATTAAGTGGCTGTTTGCCGTTTCGTTGAGGTAATAGTAGGCAAGATTCTTTGCCCTGTTTGTGACTATGTGATGAGTGGTAAAGTGAGGTGATAAAGGGTAAATATTACGGATCCGTTATAGATCTAGAGTTAACTCTGTGTGATTTAAAATAAAAGTGAAGCGCCCAAAATAGGCTATTTGCAATCTTATTTAACTCAATTAATAATGTATGGTTTTGTAGTTAATCACTCACGATAAACTATTCAAATTGTGGATAATTGGACTCAATCAAGTACGCTAATTAACTCTCATGTTTAATAAAGCGGCTGATTCAATCTTTTTATCGTTAAGCATCGGATGAAATATGAACATGCAACATAATCACAAAAATCGATTCAACTGGCAGATGAGGTTTTTACTTATTACTGGAACCTTTTTGTTATTTTTTCCTGAATTACTGAACTTGTTTAAGTCAGTTAAAACCAGTACGGCTTTGAGTGACCGAGACTTTATCTCTCCTTTTATTTTGTACTTTGCTGCTTTAATCAATATTTTGCTGTATCACCATCAAAGAATTGTGGCGCTAGAAAGTGAGCTACAAGCCATTAAATCTAAGCAAACTGATTCTTAACACACAACGTTACTCAACAAAAAAGCACTGACCTTTAGGGTTCAGTGCTTTTTTATTCACGCTTGGGGCTTAACTGCATAGGCAGCCTCCTTGTTTATTTCATTGCTGTTTATCGCGTTGCTAAAATATACCCACCCGCTAAAACAGTTCCCGCGACCACTGCTGACGCCATACCAATTGTGGTTAAAAATACGATGCCTGCTACTGCTAAAACTGATGTTGCGATTGATTCAACCATTGATGATGTATTCATTTTTCTGCTCCTTTTTAACGTTTAAATTTAACTGAATTAACGAGTTGCTAAGATATAACCGCCTGCCAACACTGAACCGATGATAACTGCAGAAGCCATGCCTGCTGTGGCTAAAAACGCGATACCTGCTAAAGCGAAAACTGATGTTGTTGCAAATTCGATGATGTTTGATGAAGTCATGATAATTACCTTGTAAGTTTTTAATTAAGTGGCTGTTTGCCGTTTCGTTGAGGTAATAGTAGGCAAGATTCTTTGCCCTGTTTGTGACTATGTGATGAGTGGTAAAGTAAGGTGATTAAAGGTCAAAACTGGCGATAAACTTCCTGAACTGCCAGCAAAGTTGATAAAGAAACTGCAATACGCTTAACAAAGAACCCACAGCGATGAAAGTGAAAAAATAGCATCATCAAACTGCGGTAATTCGATTGATGCAATGAACTGACAACTTTATAATGCCGCGCCCTATATCTGGGTCACTTTTATCTTTTGGAGTAATTATCTTGCAATCACAATTGGCAAACCCCGCCCCGCTTGGTTTAATGGGTTTTGGCATGACCACTGTGTTACTTAACATTCATAATGCTGGCTTTTTCCCAATCAGTGCGATGATCCTTGCTATGGGCTTGTGTTATGGCGGTCTAGCACAAATTATTGCTGGAATTATGGAATATCGTCGCAACAATACATTTGGTATGACAGCCTTTTTATCCTATGGATTATTTTGGTGGAGCTTAGTTGTGCTTTTAATTTTACCTAAGTTAGGCGTTGCTGATGCAACACCCGCAGCTTACATGGGTTGTTATTTATTTATGTGGGGTGTGTTTACACTCTTTATGACCTGTGCAACGGTACATTTTAATAAAGTAAAACAAGCTATTTTTGCAGGCCTTACCTTATTATTTTTCTTACTTGCAGCCCGTGATTTTACCGGTAGCGAGTTAATAGGTGTCATTGCCGCCTATGAAGGTATTGTAGTTGGTAGCCTTGCGATTTACTTGGCAATGGCAACCGTTATTAATGAACAATTTGGCCGCACAGTGCTACCTATTGGTGAAAAAGCAAAGCCTATTGTTGCTGTCGATCTAAAGATTGCCGCTTAGTTTAACTAAATACCTTACTCTAAAAAGGCACTTGATCTCTAATCAAGTGCTTTTTTGCCATATCATCCAATTTAAAATTAAAACACCTAACCAAAACACAACACCATATACCCACCACTGAACACATTGCACAATTATTAAGCTGTGTCTAATTGTTGAATTAAGTTATAATTGCATTGCATCACATCAAAAAACTTTTCGTGTTTAACGGATCATTATTTCAGGCTGACAGTGAATCGACTAACCACCTACCTCTTTCTCTTACTTTTTCTTATCACAAGCATTTCAGCGATGGGCGCTAAGCATCAGCCTGTGACTTTTGGATTGTATGAGTTTCCACCAGAGATCATTATTAACGCGAAAGGCCAATGTGATGGACCTGCCGTCACACAGTTAAAAAAATTGTTCATGCACACAACACTCTCACTCGAAATTCGCTGTGTCGACCCTGCGCGTCTTTATAGGCTATTTGCCAAAGGCGAAGTTGATATGCTGCTTAATATCGCCTCTACCAAAGCATTAATTGGTCAATCGAGCATCATTAAGCCTCAGTTTCACACGCTACACTTAGCCATTGCGTCAAACAAAAACCAACCTGACTCTCAAACCATTTCAGCCATTCGAAGTTACGATTATGAAGGGCATAGGGTTTCATTAAGTGCACAAGGATTTAAATTTGTTGATTTAAAAAATGGCCCCGATGCATTAGAGATCTTTGCGTTAGGTCGAGTTGCGCACCACATCGGGTATATACAAGACCCTGAAATACTTAACTTTCACGATGAAAAACACCTAAAACCGAGTGAAATTACATTTAGAACATTAGAAAAACTGCCAACCTATATCCATGTTTCTAATCGCTCGCCTTATCAAGAGTTAATTATTGAGCAAATCAACACTCTTATTGAACGCAGAAATTGCACCAACCTTTACAATTGCTAAGTTATAAAGCGTGCAAACAACAAATCATTGCACCATTGCCCAGCTATTTGATAATGATCGATTAAACACCCTTCTTGTTTAAAGCCAACCTTTTGTAGCAAAGCAACCGATGCGTCATTCCCTTGTGTAACTGTCGCGGTTACTTTATGAAAACCACAATGCATAAATGCATAGTCTAAAACCGCCTGTAATGACTCGGTACCAAAACCTAATCCTTGAAACTGCGGCGCAAATAAAAAACCAACCTCTGCCTTTTTATGTTCACTCCAGCGCGATAAAAAACCAGTAAAACCGATGAGTTGGCCGCTTTCCTTTTCAACAACACTAAATGTTAACCAGCCATCACTGCCATTAAGCCAAGGCTGGATCCGGCAATTAAAGCGAGACCTTATTTTGTCTTCGTCTTCTAAATCAGCCACAAAACACATCACTTGAGGTAGTGTATGTAAATAATAAAAGAAAGCCCAATCAACTGCCTCTAAAGGCCTAAGTAACAATCTCTTTGTTTCAATTAATATCAACATTTACCCCCTGCTTAATAACCCATGCAACAATTTAATCCCCTAAAGACTACCATGCTACATAAAATTGCTTACAATCGCTCTTTATCGACACATTCAATTAAGTACCTTATGAATCAACAGATTGCCAATATCAGTTTATTAGTTGCAGATTATGATGACGCAATTGCGTTTTATACAAAAAAAATGGGTTTTACGCTGCGCGAAGATACCGATTTAGGAAATGGAAAACGCTGGGTACAAGTAGCCCCACCAACTAATCAACAAGGCTGCGCGCTATTATTAGCCAAAGCGTCTACTGAAGAGCAAATGGCTGCCATTGGCCAGCAAGCAGGCGGACGTGTATTTTTATTTTTGCAGACCGATGATTTTTGGCGCGATTATCAGGCAATGACATTGGCTGGAGTTAACTTTTTAGAGCAACCCCGTGAAGAAAGTTATGCCACAGTAGCTGTTTTTGCTGATTTATATGGCAATAAATGGGATTTAATTGAGCGTAAATAAGTTCAATAATGCACCTGCAATAATGGCTTTAATTGGACATCGCCAATACCGATATTCAATGCCAAAAAGCATATCTCATAACCAAACACTCTAGGCGCTAATATTCAGCAATTTTTAATAACAATATCGGCGCAAGGCCTTATAATTAGGTTCTTAAACCAAAAGTAAAGTTAGCATATAACTTTTAGGAATATAGCTGCATTTTAAGTTATTTTTTTCTTGTGAATAGCCAGCATATTCTGCCGTGGTAATAGCCTAACAAATGGCTATATTCGTGTTGATTGAGGAAGGTTACTGTGCAGTATTTACCCATTTTTACCAAATTAGATAATAAACCGGTGCTGGTCATCGGGGGTGGTGAAGTTGCATTGCGTAAATGTCGCGCACTTTTAGAAGCCCGTGGCAAAGTAACCTTAGTAGCACCTGAATTTTGCCACGAACTCCTCGAGTTAGCCGAACAAAATATTGTTACATTAGTACACGATTATTTTGCCCCAGCCCAACTTGATGGGCAAATGTTGGTGATTGCCGCAACAGATATCAACGCAGTAAATGAAGCGGTATTTGATGCCGCAAACGAGCGCAATATTTTTGTTAACGTGGTTGACGACCAACCTAAATGTACGTTTATTTTTCCATCTATTGTTGATCGCCACCCCATTACTATTGCGATTTCAAGCGCTGGCACTGCACCGGTCCTCGCTCGTCGATTACGCGAAAAACTCGAAACGCTCATTCCACAGCATATCGGGCCATTAGCTGAGTTAGTGGGCAGCTTTCGCACTCAAGTAAAGCAACGTTTTAAACAATTTTCTGACCGCCGCCAATTTTGGGAAAAAGTATTCGACTCAAACGTGGTCAGTAAAGTACAAACAGGTGATATTGCAGCCGCAGAGCAACAGCTTCATGCCATGCTAGACGACACCGCGCCACCACAAGGTGAGGTGTATGTGATTGGCGCAGGCCCGGGTGACCCAGAATTACTCACCCTTAAAGCCCTACAACTGATGCAACAAGCCGATGTAGTGGTATACGACTATTTAGTTTCTGATGAAATAATGACCCTTGTGCGCCGTGATGCGGATTTAATTTGTGTTGGTAAACGCATGGGCGATCATAGTGTTGAGCAACACGATACCAACCAAATGCTGGTGCGTTTAGCCAAAGAAGGTAAAAAAGTCTGTCGTATTAAAGGTGGTGATCCATTTATTTACGGCCGTGGTGGTGAAGAAGTACAAGTATTAGCAGAACACCAAGTGGCTTATCAGATAGTTCCAGGGATCACTGCAGCCGCAGGTTGTGCCGCGTATGCAGGCATTCCGCTGACTCATCGCGATCATGCCCAAGCCATTCAGTTTGTTACCGGTCATTGTAAAAAAGATGGCCAAGACCTTGATTGGCGCTCATTAGCGCAGCCACATCAGACCTTAGCTGTATATATGGGCGTGGTAAAATCGCCGTATATACAAGCAAAATTAATTGAACATGGCCGAGCCGACAGCACTCCGATTGCGATTATCGAAAATGGCACTCGTAAAAATCAGCGTGTTGTGACGGGCCACTTAGGTCAACTGTCGCAACTGATTGAACAACATGCCATTGTATCTCCGGCATTATTGATTATTGGTGAAGTAGCGCAGCTACATTCACAGCTCGCTTGGTTTGGTCAACAAGCGCAAACGAGCAGTTTTGCTCAACCACTGACAGATGTGGTGTAACAGATTAACTTTAACTATTGGTAGGAAAATCAACCATGGCTTTAACACACCTTCAGCTGTTAGAGGCTGAAAGCATTAAGATTATGCGTGAAGTCGCTGCTGAGTTTGAAAACCCAGTAATGCTTTACTCAATTGGTAAAGATTCTTCAGTGTTATTACATTTAGCACGTAAAGCGTTTTACCCAGCTAAAATCCCTTTTCCACTATTACACGTTGATACCGATTGGAAATTTCGCGAAATGATTGAGTTTCGCGACCGTTTAGCAAAAGAATATGACTTTGACCTCATTGTGCACAAAAACCCAGAAGGGTTAGCCATGGGTGTTGGTCCGTTCACTCACGGCTCAGCTAAGCATACCGACATAATGAAAACTCAGGGCTTAAAACAAGCGCTGAATAAATACGGGTTTGATGCTGCCTTTGGTGGCGCTCGTCGTGATGAAGAGAAATCGCGCGCTAAAGAACGCATTTATTCATTCCGTGATAAAAACCATAGCTGGGATCCAAAAAACCAACGCCCAGAATTATGGAGCACCTACAACAGCCAAGTTAATCAGGGCGAAAGCATTCGTGTTTTCCCATTATCAAACTGGACTGAGCTCGATATTTGGCAATATATCTACCAAGAAAATATCGACATGGTGCCGTTATATCTTGCAAAAGAGCGCCCTGTAGTAAAGCGCAACGGCACATTAATTATGGTTGATGATGACCGTATGCCGCTTGAAGAAGGCGAAGTACCGCAAATGAAGTCGGTACGCTTTAGAACGTTGGGTTGTTACCCACTGACCGGTGCGGTTGAATCTAAAGCCGACACATTGGCAGGTATTATTGAAGAAATGTTGCTTTCAACCTCATCTGAGCGTGAAGGCCGAGTGATTGACCACGATTCTGCGGGTTCAATGGAAAAGAAAAAGCGTGAGGGTTATTTCTAATGTCTAAAACCAACGACACTATTAACGAAGTTAAAGAATTAGGCGTTGAAGCATATTTAGCGCGCCAACAAGACAAAAGCTTACTTCGTTTATTAACCTGTGGCAGCGTAGATGACGGTAAATCAACCTTAATTGGGCGTTTATTACACGACAGCCACCAAATTTATGAAGACCAACTTGCGGCATTGCACAAAGACAATGAAAAAGTGGGTAATGCAGGCACAGAGCTTGACTTAGCCTTACTAGTTGACGGTCTACAGGCAGAGCGTGAGCAAGGTATCACTATTGATGTGGCGTACCGTTATTTCTCAACTGCCAAGCGTAAATTCATAATCGCTGATACACCAGGCCATGAGCAATACACGCGTAACATGGTAACTGGCGCATCAAACAGTGATTTAGCGATTATTTTGGTTGATGCCCGTTATGGCGTGCAAGTTCAAACTAAACGTCACAGCTTTATTTGTGACTCGTTAGGCATTAAACAATTTGTTGTTGCGATTAATAAAATGGACATCGTTAACTTTGACGAAGCTGTTTTTGAGCGCATCAAAGCACAATACTTAAAATTTGCCGAGCAACTTAACGTGAAAAGCATTAAGTTTGTACCAATGTCAGCCCTAAAAGGTGACAACGTGGTAACACGCTCTGAGCACACACCGTATTACACAGATTTACCGCTCTTGGCATTGTTAGAAGAGTCACCAGCAACGCTTGCAAATATGGATTCTGAGCCACGTTTACCAGTGCAATATGTGATTCGTCCTAATCTAGATTTTCGTGGCTTCCAAGGTACGATCACCTCTGGTGAATTTAACGTAGGTGATGCAATTAAAGTTTTACCATCTGGCAAACAATCAACGATTAAAGAAATTGTGACGTTTGATGGCAACTTAGCGCGTGCACAAGTAGGCCAAGCCGTCACGTTAACACTGAGCTCTGAAATAGATATCAGCCGCGGGGATGTGATTGTACCTGCAAATTCGGCAGCAACGGTTAGTAACCGCATCCAAGCAAAATTAGTATGGATGCATGAAGCGCCGTTAGTGCTAGGTAAAAGCTACAACATTAAACTCAGCAGCAAAAAAACAACAGCCGTTGTAACTCAGATTGAGCACACGATTGATGTTAATACCTTGCAGCAAGGCCACGCGGATACATTGCAATTGAATGAGATTGCCATTGTCACGCTGGAATTAACAGGAAATGTGTTAGCCGATGAATATAAAGTAAACCAAGAAACAGGTTCATTTATCCTTATCGATCGTTTAAGTAACTTAACGGTTGCTGCCGGTATGATTGAACATGTACTTGCACCTGAAGGTCGCAATAGCCGCTTTAACGAGCAAGAAATTGAGCTCAATGCGTTTATTCGTAAACACTACCCGCACTGGCAAGCCATTGACATTGCTAAGCTTTAATAGTCAACTGGGCTTCGGCCCAGTCTGGAAAACGCCATAATGTATCAGCAACTTGTATTAACCACAATTATGCTCACGCTTGTGGGCTGTTTGTTTGGCACGAAAGTCAAACCAGCTTGGTTATTTGCAGCGGCCATTGGAGCCTGTTTTTTAACAGGCTTGATTGAGCTGGAACAAATGCTGATTAATTTTGCCAACCCATCTTTAATTACTCTGATTTTATTGGTAATTGTTTCTATTGGTATCGAAAAAACGACCTTAGTACAAAAACTATCACATGTATTGGCAAAAGGCAGCCTGTTAAGTACCGTTGCAAAACTAGGTATTTCGACTGGTTTTTTATCCTCCTTTACCAACAATACCGCGGTGGTCGCCACTTTAATTTCAGCAGTTAAAGACAACCCCGTGCATTCACCATCAAAATTGTTGCTACCGCTTAGCTATACCGCCATTTTAGGAGGTACACTCACCCTAATTGGCACTTCAACTAACTTAATTGTGAATGGCTTTGCGATTGAAGCAGGCATGGCGCCACTGGGTTTTTTTGATTTTACACTGGTTGGATTAGCTGTATTTACCGTAGGTTTAATCAGTTTATTGTTTTTAGTTCGTTTTTTACCGGATAACGGCCGTAACGATCAAGAAGTTGTGCCATTTTATGTTGAAGGTAAAATTCAGGCGGGCTCAAAACTCATAGACAAAAGCGTTGAGCAAAATGGCTTACGCGACTTAAAAGACTTGTTTTTAGCTGAAATCCTTCGTGCCGATAAGCGCATTGTGGCGGTTTCACCCAAAGAGATTTTACAACAAGGCGATATTTTATTATTTGTTGGCGACATTAAGTCGGTGCCATTGTTAACGCAATTTGATGGCTTAAAAGTCATCAATGATAAACATGACATGAAAATTGAGCACCTTGTTGAGGTTGTTGTCAGTCATTCATCTAAGAATATTGGAAAAACCCTCAAAGAAGCGCGCTTTCGTGAACAATTTAATGCTGCTGTTATAGCCATTCGCCGTGGTCATGATCGCCTTCAAGGTGGCTTGGGTAAAATCCGTTTGCAAGCTGGCGACTCCCTTATTTTAGCGCCAAGCCCAAGCTTTTATGATGTACCAGACTTAAAGCGTGAGTTTGTTTATATTTCAGGCCTTGATTTACAGTCACACCTCAACGATAAAAAATCGTTTGCAGTGCTTGCCAGTTTTGTGGTCACTTTAGGGTTAGGTATTGCAGGCGTTGTGCCGTTAGTCAAAGGCTTATTAGTATTACTAATCGCGTACTTAATCACCGGAATGGTACGGGTTACCGAAGTGAAACGTCGTTTCCCCTTAGAGCTATTAGTTGTCGTTGGCAGCGCCATTGGCCTTGCTAAATTAATGATAGGTACCGGTGTCGCCGCTGAGATATCCAACGCTATGCTCTACGTTTTAGGTGATTTTGGCCCTTACGGTGCCTTTATCGCCATTTTCTTAATGACGGTTATTTTTACCGAGCTCATTACCAACAATGCCGCCGCAGCCCTTTCATTTCCAGTGGCGTATGCTCTAGCCATTGGCTTTGGGGTTGACCCATTACCGTACGTAATGGCAGTCGCGTTTGGCGCATCGGCAAGCTTTATTTCACCTTTTGGTTATCAAACCAACTTAATGGTGTATAGCGCAGGTAATTATCGCCTTAAAGATTATTTTACTGTTGGAGTGCCCATGTCGCTGATTTACTCGATTACCGTGCTGACATTAATTCCAATAGTCTTTCCATTTAAATAAGGTTTTATGATGGATAACAATATTGTATGGCAGCATTATGCTGTTTCGAAACAAGACCGCAGCGAGCGCAAGCAACATCGCCCTTGCATCATTTGGTTTACAGGCTTTTCCGGCTCGGGCAAAAGCACCGTGGCAGGCGCGCTTGAGCATGTGCTGCATCAAGCCGGCGTTCACACTTACTTACTCGATGGTGACAATGTTCGCCACGGTTTATGCAAAGACTTAGCCTTTAGTGATAGCGATCGCCAAGAAAATATTCGCCGCGTCGGTGAAGTTGCAAAACTGATGCTCGATGCAGGGTTAGTGGTACTCACTGCGTTTATCTCACCCTTTGCAGCAGAGCGCAAAATGGTGCGTGATTTAGTCGCGGATGGTGAATTTATTGAAGTATTTTTAGATACACCTTTAGCTGTGTGTGAAGAGCGCGACCCTAAAGGCTTATATGTCAAAGCCCGTGCGGGTGAAATTAAGCACTTCACCGGCATAGATTCTGAATATCAAGTGCCGACTAATCCTGAAATTGTCTTAGATACCAGTAAAAATCAATTAAGTGACTCGGTTGCGCAATTAGTCACTTACTTAAAACAACAACAGATTATTGGGTAAAGCAATGAGCCAACAGCACTTGTTAGACCAAGTTGTCGCCATAGCCAAAGCAGCTGGCGAAGCAGCGATGGTGATTTATCAAAAAGATTTTAATATCGAATATAAAGGTGATGACAGCCCAGTCACCGATGCTGATTTAGCCGCTCACGCAGTGATTGTTAAAGGGCTAAATGCTCTCACACCACAATTGCCGATACTCAGTGAAGAAAGTGCTGACATTAGCTGGGAAGAACGCCAAACGTGGCAGGAATACTGGTTAGTTGATCCTATTGATGGTACTAAAGAATTCATCAAAAAAAATGGTGAATTTACAGTTAATATCGCCCTGATTAAACAAGGCAAACCCGTTTTAGGGGTGGTTGATGCGCCGGCATTAAACGAAACCTACTTTGCCGAACAAAGCCTTGGCGCGTTTAAACAAGATAGCCAAGGCGTTCATTCGCTCAAAGTGACGAAAAAAGCCAATCAAGGCTTAATTCGAGTCGTTGGTAGCCGCTCGCATCCATCGCCTGATCTCGCTGCTTATTTAGAACAATTTGAAGCGGTAGACATGGTTCCTAAAGGTAGCTCATTAAAGCTGTGTTTAGTTGCTGAAGGCAAAGCGGATATTTATCCTCGACTGGGTTTAACATCCGAGTGGGATACTGGCGCAGGCCATGCAGTTGCACAAATTGCAGGTGCAAGCGTAACCCAAGTTGATGGCAGCGCGCTGACTTATAACCAAAAAGCGCAGTACCTCAATCCTTATTTTATTGTGTCTGCATTATTAGATTAACGCCCAATATTACTTTACTAATCAAATTCATTAGGCTCAATTAATTTTGAGCCTAAATTTTATAAGAACACACCTGTATATTTTCTATTCAAAACAATCATTTCACTCTTGAACCATTGCATATAAAAAACACAAAACTACGCCAAAACTCTCATTTTTGATGATTCACATCAAATATTATCTGTTCTTACCTTGTGTTTTATTCAACTTACCCCAAACTTAGATAGTGAAGTAACAATAAAAAGGAAAAGCTATGAAAATAAATGTTTCTGGTCATCATGTCGACGTTACTGCTTCAGTTAGAGAACATGTCGGAGAAAAGTTTTCGAAAATCGCTACACACTTTCCATCTTTGATTGCATTAGACATTATTATTTCGAAAGAGCACAATCAGTACCAAGTCGAAATTAGTACCATTTATGAAGGCGCTCGCATCTCAGCAACCGGTGAAAATGACGTTATGTACCCAGCGATTGCCTCTGCAGCTAAAAAATTAGATGCAGCTCTTAAACATCGCAAAGGTCAATTAAAAGCTAACCTCCATGAGAAGCCTGTTAGCACAACGCCAGAAATTGCGCACGAAATTATTCAAGAGATGGAATTAACCTAATCCATCCGTCTCTTTCCAAGGGCCTTAAAGGCCCTTTTTTATTTTAAGCATGCCCTACTTTGAAATCTTAACGGTATAAAAAACGCTTACTCACCAACAACACCCCTCCAGCTAAAGCCTGCAAATAAGAAAGCACTAAAATAACCCGATTCTCAAACCGACTCACTCTTCGCTCACCAATAATTTCGTAAATAACATCACCTTCAATAAACTTTTCACCACGATAAAATTGCGTCACATTCACAGCCCAAAACTCTGCTTGCTTAGCTTGGTAGGTAAAATAAGTTTCAGGATAAAAAAGCTCAAACTGTGCACATAACCATAAAAGCAAAGCCAGTAACAGCATAAAAACGGCCGTTTTAGTGAAACGGTCTAGCGGATTTACAGCTTGAACTGTCTGCGGAATAAACTCAGTTAACGCGACACCATAACAAAGCGATAGTTTATCAATCACTTCATCAGAAGGTAAAAACTGGCCATTTTCAAGTTTAGATAAATACGACTGTTGAATGCCAATTTCTCTGGCTGCAAATGCTTGGGTCCATTTTTTTTCAACGCGAAGTCGCTTTAGTTCGATTCCTAGCGGTGACATATCACACTTGCTCTACGTATTATTCTTGGGTGTATTATCACTAAAAAATGCAACAGGGCCTAGCCTTAAGCGGGTGATTCATCAATATGAATCAAAGGAATATCATGAATATTAATAGGTTATGATTTATTACAAAACACGAACGGTTATGCTGAACACTTCAAAATCAAATGGAAAAAACAAGATGAAAACCACAACCCTGTTACGACTAACCTTGATGGCAACGCTTACTTTCTCTTGCAGTATCGCGCAGGCTGAACCTGTTTTTGCGGTTAAAGCCGATATTTATCAACTAGAACAGCAAATCACCATCGACAGTAAAATAGAAGAAACCCTGAAATCGAAAGCGCCCATTCACCAACCAAGGCTACTCGCAGTACTTGGAAAAACAGCCTTAATAGAAATCGGCAGCACCGAAAGGCTCACGGCACTTGAAGTACTCACCACACCTGATGGTACTCATTTTAATGCGGCGATGAAGCTAAAAGATAAAGTTGATGGTAAGTGGGAGTCTATTACGTCGTTTATGCCTAACATCCCCAATGGCCAAACAGTTTTTTTTAGCCGCAATGTTGATAACAGCGTTTGGCTGATCAAGCTCTCTGGCACACGTTATGAATCGGTGGAATTAGGGCAAGCAAGTTTTAAAAAGTAACAATAAAAACGCAGCATTTATTTATGCTGCGTTTGCTCATTTTTCATCAGCAAAATTGTGAGGTAAATTTTGGTCGGTAACGACATAATCAACCCTAATGCGATACATACCGCAATAATGATAATCCCATTTACCCCCATAGTTTCATTAATAGCTAACACTGATAGCAAATAATGTCCCAATAAAATCAAACCAATGCCAAAAAACATAATAATTTTTAAATTACGTATTAATGATTTTGTTTTCATTTTTTCGTCCAACAACTGGCTACATCTTTAAGCCTAGTTGATATAAAAAGAAAGCACTTGACCTATATCAGCTTTTATTACAATCACCTTATTACGGTGGTTCGGTATATATTTGTCACTCCGCCATTTTTTGCACTAGAGTTAACACAAAACAAGACCAAATAAGCAGAGTCGTCATTGGATAGTATTGCAATTAAATTGGTGTATTTTTGTGTTTACACCCTAACAGCTACTCTTATTTTTATGCAACTGAGAAGCTACAAAGACCGCAACGGTATCTTTGTAGTCGCATTTTCATTGCTCGCACTATATTGGCTTGTGAGTACCATTACGAGTTTAATGAATAATTATGAAGGGCAAACAACAGCACTTCGCCTAACCATTTACCACATCGGTTTACTCAGTTTTTTAGCAGCGGTGCTAGTTCGCAATTATGCACCATGGTGGTTATATGGTATGACGGTGGTCGTTGCACTTTGGCATTTCATGCAATATTTAGCCCCTCTGTATGCATTCCCCATACTTTTTTACTTGGCCATTTGCCACTTAATTATTGCTATTGGATTCTTTTTACGCAGACCAAGCCGCAACTTTGCCGACATAGTACTTACCAGTCTTTTTTTAGTGGTTGCTTGCTTAGTTTTATTTAAAAACCAGCTTGAAACTATCTCTCCCATGATCACCGCATCTATGGTTGCCGTTACTAATGTAGTTAGCTGTTTTGCCTTGTTAGGCAGCGTATTATTAGATTACAGGCACGCTCTAAAAAAATTAATTAATACCGACACAATATCTAAGCTCCCTAACCGGCGCGCTCTATTTCGTCAGCTCAAGCAACTTGATAATTCTAATGAATGCTACCACTTACTATTAATACAATGGCAAGGTTTAAACGCAATCACTCATGACTTTGGCTATACAATCACCGACAAAACAATTTTAGCCTTAAGCGCAAAAGCCCAGGCATTACCCTTACAATGGTATAACCTAAGCACGACTCAGTGGGTGGTGATCCATCAAGGAGATGAGCAACACATTAGCGCCTTAATTGATGAGATTGCAGCTTTAGTAAAAGACGTCATTCCGGTTTCAGGCCACGATATTAGATTAAAATCCTCTTTTGGCTTTGCACCACATCATCTAGCGCCCTGCTTTAAAGATAAAGTACAGCTAGCTCAACTTCACTTAGCGATGGCAAATAAAACAAACTGCCACAATACTCTTTTACCACTACAAGATAATTTACTCGCGCAACTTAAAAATGAGCAATATCTCGAACAAAGCCTCAAACAAGCAATACAAAATGAGGCACTAACCGTTGTGTATCAGCCAAAATATTTAACGCTCAGCTCATCAAAAATAGTCGGATGCGAAGCGTTAGTTCGCTGGCAACTCGATGGTGAATGGGTGTCACCCGTAGTATTTATTCCACTTGCTGAGCGCTATAATTTAATTAGTCAAATTGATTTACTCGTCCTTAAAAAAGCATGGCAGTTTGCAGCCAGCCTCAAGCTTGTTGATTTTAGAGTTGCCGTTAACTTTTCATCGGTCAATTTCAGTTACGATATTGATTTACATCAAATAATTAAGAATTTAGCCGAGCGTTATACGCTGCCTTTTACCTGCTTAGAAATAGAGATAACCGAAGCCGCAATAGCTAACTCACAATTTATCATTGAACAGCTCACTAAATTACAAGCGCTGGGTGTGACCATTGCCATTGACGATTTTGGCACTGGCTTTTCAAGCTTAGCGCAGGTGAATGACTTACCCTTTAATGTCTTAAAAATTGATCGTGCTTTTATCAGCACCATTCCAGAGCAAGATGCTATTGCGCGCTTTGTGCTGCAACTTGCCAAAGAGCTCAATGTGGTGGTGGTTGCTGAAGGGGTTGAAACTCAGGCGCAACTCAATTGGCTCGCTCATAATGATTGCACTATGGTGCAAGGGTTTTTACTCAGTAAACCCATTAGCCAAACAGAGCTGATTAATGCATTGCATAACAGCACTTAATAAATATTAATGTGGATGAGTTTGCTCTGGTTTAGCTGGTGTTTTGAGATGCGAAAACATATAAGCCAAGTTAAATTGGTAGTTTGTTAGCTGAGGATGATGCAACAAACTAAACGCTTTAAAATCGTATTGCTGCCAATTTACTTGTTGCAGTAAATTAATATAAGAAGCTAAATTTGCTTCGGTGATTAACTCTAAATCAAACAGTAGCTGCTTGTTTTTTTGTTGTGACCAAAACTTAACTCCTTTTGCATGATCATAAATGCTAATCAGTGCCCACGCAGGCATCATAAAATGCCCACCAACAGATGCGGCTAACTCATTTTTGTTTATTTTATTTAAATTTTCATCAAGCCAATCAAATCCACCAATAAATACATCCTGATTGGGCTTTAAACCTTGATCTTGGATAGCTTGTAGCGCACCTTGTGCCATCAAATCTGATGCAGTCCAAATTACACCGATATCCAGATAGCGCTTTAATAAGCTAAGTGTATGTTGGTAAGCCAATTCTTTAGACCAACTAGCATAAACAATTTGACCTAAAGAGGCATTTTGTGTGGCCGCAACATCAATTAAACCTTGGTTACGCGCCAAAGACTCCTCACCATGATGACCGCTTAAACCAATCACGGTTGGGCGTTCTCGTTTTTTGCTCAATAAATACTGAGCCAATAACTGCCCCGCTTTTTGGTGATCATAGAAAATCTCACCGAGCCAAAACTGATATTTGTCACCCGGTTTACCAACCCTTTCACGCTCTGCGGCAAAGATGTTGTCTTCTATCGTAATAAACTGAACCTGTGCATGCTCAAGTAAATCCATTATGGCTTTAGCGCCACTGGGATAATTCATAAAAATAACATAATCAGGTTTCGGATTACGCTTTAAATATGCTTTTAATTCAGCCAATTGAAGTAAACGGTTACCACCGCCATAAATAATATCTAAATGAAGCTCTAAATCATCGGCAGCCGCTTTTGTCACCTCTTCCGCTTTATGCCAAAAAGGCTCGTATTTTATCGAGGGATTAATAAAAAGTACGTTTACTTGAGTCTGAGCATAAACGGGGGCGCATAATAAAAACAGAATTAACCTAAGAGATATTTTCAACAAAGCAAGAAACCCGCGCGCAACGAATCATTTAAGTTAAGTGATTATTAGACGAAAAGTAAACTTAAAGTAAAGTAAAAGGCGTTCGGTTACCAAACTCGCAAGCTCAGTAACCAATCGGCGGATCTTGCGCTTTTAGATTGCTTGATGAGGACCAAAAACTTCGTAATGCACTCGCTCTGCAGCAACGCCAAGAACTAGCAATTGCTTTAAGATAAATTGCATAAATCCTATCGGACCACACAGGTAAAAATGTCCATTCTGTATGGGTAAAGCACTGGCTAATGGCGCCAATACCATCTGCCCACTAAAAATGGGCGCCTGAGTGGCACCTTTACAATACCAAGTAAATTGCTGAGCGTTGAGCTGCTGGCACAACGCATTGCTTTGGCTGGCAAAACTATGCTGCGCTTGATTTTCACAGGCATGTAAAAAGCTCACGCCATGATCATAGTTTTGTTTAGTTAATGTTTCGAGCATGGCAAACATCGGGGTAATTCCCACCCCTGCTGAAATTAATACCACAGGAGATGCACGGTCTTGCCAATAAAAATCCCCCGCGGGCGGATATAAACTCACTTCGTCACCAAGGTTGACTTCATCATGCAAATAATTTGAAGCCACCCCCACAAACGGGCTTTGTTCACGCTTAACCGAAATGCGATAATTTTTGCCATTACTCGCTTGGGAAAGGGAATATTGGCGAATTTCATTAAATTCACTGCGTGATGGCTGCACTTGTAGGCCAATGTATTGACCCGCTAAATAAGGCAATACAGCTCGCTCATCTTTAGCTGAGAGTACAAAACTTGTTACCAATTCAGACTCAACTATTTTTTCAGTCACAATAAATGGCCGCGTACCTTGCCAGCCACCACTTGCTTGTGCGCGCTCTTGGTATAATTGCGTCTCACGGGTAATAAATATATCCGCCAACATTTGGTAAGCCGTCGCCCACGCAGCTAACACCTCACGATTAAACACCTCGGGTGCCAATTCTTCGAGCGTCGCCAGTAAATGCGTTCCCACTACCGCGTAATGCGCCGCTTGAATATTCATTGATGTGTGCTTTTGGGCTATTCGCTCAACGGCACTGACTAATACCGCGACATTTTCAATATTTTTGGCATAAGCGGCAATAGCTTCAAATAGAGCAACCTGCTGGCGGCCAGACTTTTGGTTACTCATATTAAAAATATGCTGCAACTCTGGGTGATGATGAAATAATCGCTGATAAAAATGAGCAGTTAATTTTGGCCCTGCACTTTCAAGCACACCTAAAGTGCTTTTAATCAATTGTAACTGCATGTCGTTTAACATAGTTTCCCCAAAAAATTAAACACAACTAAGCCCAATCAACTATGACGAGGCGCGAATAAAATAGGTAAATACACTTTTATAAATAGTAGAAACGCCACAATCCAAAGCACAGCACTCATACACCACGCCCACCAATGCAGCTGTAGTAAAACCAAAGTGAAGCGGACCAAAGCTGCCAAAATTAAGCACGAAAAAGCGATAACCATAAATCGAGAAACCACTAAAGCACGACCTGTATGACCTAATGAAACACGGCTCATCATGGCTAAAATCATCAAACCAAGCCCGCCAAGAGTGATGACATGTAACGCATTACTAAAAACAAGTGCAGGTAAGAAGTAGCTTAAACCCAGTAAAATAAGGCCCAAAGCCATAACGAGATACGATAGATGCAGCGACCACAGTAGTGCCACTTTAAAACTGTGATATGCATGCCAATAAGTCATTCGCAGCATATGCAAACAGCCCGCGGAAACCATTAAATAGCCAGGGCTAAATGCAAGCACAGTGAAATAACTGACAAAAAAAACCATCACACTTAGTACAGATGTGACTAAAAAAGCAGCATCAAGTATTTTAGGCAACGGTTGAGGCTGGAGAATAACCCCGATCCGAGCGCAACCAGATTGCGTAAAAAATGGAATTACTCGCCCACCTATCAACCCCATTAATATGGTGAACAGTAAGATATTAGTTCGAACAAGATGAAGTGCTAACGGAGCATTTTGAGCAATTAAATCACTATACAACACAGCTAAATTAAGCAACATCATCATACTTAACAGTACAACAAACACGTAATTTCGGCGATTACGGCTTTGCCAAAGGGGTTTAGCTAAATAATAAATCACCAACAACCACCAGCTACCCTGCAACAGCAAAACCAGCCAACTGAGCTCTTTATCGAGTAACCAAAATGAGGCGCGAACACACAACCAAAGCACAACCAAACACAGCAACGCAGCGGGAGGTAAGGTTGAGCGCTTGGTCCAGGTTTGCACCGCAGTCAATAAAAAACCGACCGCGACCGTTGCGGCAAATCCGTAAACCATTTCATGGCCATGCCAAACTACGGCCGTAATATTAAGGCTCAAAGGACTTAAGCTGCCATTGAGTATCCCAAGCCACATGAGCAAAACAAATACACTCACCAGACTAGCTAATAAAAAAAGAGCCCTAAAAGGCATACTCAATAATGGATGAGATAACAATGATTTGCTCGACACAACATGACTCGCCTCAGCGCTGCTTGCAACCTGCCCGTTTGGCATTATTAGTTTGCTCATATTAAAACGCCTTACCACCAAGGTTATACAAAGAAAAACAGCGCAATACATACGCCAGTTTAAATACAGCAGCAAAAACGATAGTCGCCAGATGAACTGCAATTTTTTGATATAATTTGAAATACTCTACAATCGCGTAGCTTATAAAGATGCAAATAATAAAGAACAAGAACGTGAACCCCGTAATCCAGTTAGCAATAGCAAACCAGTACCCTAACGTTGATTCACTAGGAGCCGCGCAATTGTTTACAATCACCATAGTAGAAACCTTAAATATTTTTCTCGATATTCTGCTATAGCAAACGTGATGCCAAAAATTAAAAGTTTAAAATTCAACAGCTTGAAATAAATCGATAACAAAAAGAGTCTTAATGACTCAAAAAAAATGAAGTCATTAAGATTTTAATGAGTCTTTTTGACTTAAAATTCAGTTACACTATCAAAAAGCTTAAAGAAGCAGGCAATGACAATTTCAAATAACGCACTGGTTGAATTAGCGCTCGATTTAACCAAAAGCCTAAACAACGAAGACCGCTTTGAGCGACTGCTCGACACCATTCGAAAAACAATTCATTGCGATGCTATCGCCCTTTTAATTTTGCAAGGCGATCATTTAAAACCGGTTGCGATGCAAGGGCTTAGTCGAGATACGTTAGGCCGTCGCTTTGTGATAAACGAGCACCCTCGATTTACCATCATCACACAAGCCCAGCGGATTGTGCGCTTTGAACACGACAGCCCATTGCCTGATCCTTATGATGGGTTATTACTTGATCGCGACGACGACTTACCCATGCACTCATGCATGGGATTTCCCTTAATCGCCCAAAATAAACTGATTGGAGTACTCACTCTCGATAGCTTGGCACCTCATGTTTTCAGCAATATCAATGAGCGCACCCTCGATATTATTGCTGCAATGGCCGCGGCAACGCTCAATACAGCCATGAATCTTGAACAACTTGAGTTACTAGCAAAACACAATCAAGAAGTGGTCGCAGAACTCACTCAAGAAGCATGGCAAAAAGATGGAGGGGAAATAATCGGGCAAAGCTCTGCAATCCAACAGTTAAAAAATAACATTCGTATTGCTGCTGGATCCGATTTAACCATTTTAATTTATGGTGAAACAGGAGTAGGCAAAGAGTTAGTCGCACGAACATTACACCAATCCTCAGGGCGTAAAAACAAACCTTTAGTATACGTTAACTGCGCCGCACTACCCGATACACTGATCGAAAGCGAACTGTTTGGCCATGTTAAAGGAGCATTTACCGGTGCTATAAACAACCGAGCCGGTAAATTTTCTTTAGCCCATGGCGGCACTATTTTTTTAGATGAAATTGGCGAGCTACCATTAATAGCGCAAAGTAAATTACTGAGAGTACTGCAAAATAATGAAATACAGCCTGTTGGGCAAGATCACGTTCAGTTAATTGATGTGCGCATTATTACTGCCACCAACCGAGATCTTGAGACCGAAGTAGCTGAAGGACGATTTCGCGCAGATTTATTCCATCGTTTAAGCGCCTACCCCATTAAAGTACCATCTCTACGTCAGCGCGAAGGTGATATTACCTTGCTGATTGGCTTTTTTTTAGAACAAGCACGTCGTAAATTTGGCTTAACACAATTAAAAATGAGTACAGGATTGCAGCACCAATTAGCCCATTACAGCTGGCCCGGTAATGTACGCGAACTCGAGCATGTTATAAATCGCACCACCTTAAAAGCCAAAGCCCGCACTCAATCTGTTTTCGTAGCACTTGAACATCAAGATTGTACTGATTCGTTCAACATCAACCCAGTTAAACCTCCTATCCTCCCAATCTCTTCTGTTTCGAATCTGAACGCTAATGATTCACTTAAAAGTGCCACAGACACATTCCAACGTCAGGTTGTTCTGAGCACCTTGAAAAAGCACCAAGGAAAAATAAGCGCGGCTGCTTTTGAGCTTCAGCTCGACCGAGCCAATCTAGCAAGGCTATGCAAACGCTTAGGGATTGTGATCACAAAAAATATTTCAGGTTAAATGCGAAGAGAGTAAGCACTCTCGCTTTTTTATTTAATAACACTCCATCTAAAAATGAAATAATCTTAGATAACGAAAAGATAATCTTTGCTTTTTATTGATAAAATACGAATAAAACAACCTGAATTTAAACTTTGGTAATCTTACTAATTTAACAGTTCCTAATATTGCGCAAATTGTAATGAAAATGTAACTTAGAGTTTTTACACTGGCTTTCCATTTATGGGGCTTTTTCACGCAATCAACATGTTGTTCAACAACAGGAATAAAATAATGTCAAAACTAAAACTGGCACCTTTAGCAGCAATTATTGCCGCTACCCTCGCACCACTTCACGCTGAAGTATTTATCTCAGAATACGTCGAAGGTAGTAGCAACAATAAAGCCATTGAATTATATAACTCGGGCGATGTTGCTGTTAACTTAGCAGACTACCAACTCAAATATTTTTTTAATGGCGCCACAACCGCAGGCCGTACCTTGACGCTTTCTGGCGATATTGCAGCTAAAGGTACTTTTGTCGTGGCACATTCGAGTGGTGTCGTTGACTTATTGGCTGTTGCCACTGTAGTCGAAGGAGGCAGCTGGTTTAATGGTGATGACACCATTACACTTGAAAAAGCGGGTGCGATTATTGATAGCTTTGGCCAAGTTGGATTTGATCCAGGTTCGAGTTGGAACAACAACGGCGTTGCAAGCAGTGATCGTACTCTGCGTCGTAAAGGGAATGTGGCTGTCGGTCGCACAGACGCTCAAGCTGAATTTGTTATTGATAGCGAATGGGAAAACTTTGCTAAAGACGATTTTTCTGGTTTAGGCCTTCATAATGGCGGCAATGGTGGTACAGATCCTGTTGACCCAGTAGAGCCTTTAGTGTGTGGTAATCCAGCGACTAAGATCCATGCAATCCAAAGTACAGGGGACGCCAGCCCATTAGTCGGTGAAGTGGTTGAAGTTGAAGCGATTGTAACCGCAGATTTTCAATCTGCAGATCAATTAAAAGGCTTTTTTATTCAAACGCTCGATAGCGATATAGACCAAGATCCGCTGACTTCTGAAGGTATTTTTGTGTCTTACACCGCTGATGATGTGAATGTCGGTGACCTAATCCGCGTTCGTGCCACTGTAAAAGAAGCCTACAATGAGACCCAATTAGCGACTATTTCAGCGCTTGAAGTGTGTGGTACCGCTGCAGTTCCGGCAGCGATTCAATTGTCATTACCGGTTAATTCAGTGACTGATTTAGAAGCATTTGAGGGGATGAGCATTGCTTTAAATCAACCTTTATTTGTAACTGATAACTATGGTTTAGGTCGCTTTGGTGAATTAAAACTTGCCTCTGAGCGTTTATACCAATCAACACAAATTGCCACTCCGGGAGAAGCTGCCAAAGCGGTTGAATCGGCAAATCAATTAAAAGTAATCACGCTTGATGATGCTTCAAATGTACAAAATAGCGACCCGATAGCTTACCCAAGCCCTGCACTTGATGCTTACAACACGTTACGGGCGGGCGATCAAGTAACCGGAATTGAAGGTATTTTATCTTACAGCTTTAGCCAATATCGCATTCAACCCACAGCAACACCGACTTTTGTTGCAAGCAACCCGCGACCTGAAGTGATTGATTTGCCCGAAATAGGCGATTTACGCATCGCAAGCTTTAACGTACTTAATTACTTTAACGGTGATGGCCTAGGTGGTGGGTTCCCAACTAGCCGAGGTGCGGATTCACTTGCTGAGTTCGAACGCCAGCGCAATAAAATCATTACCGCTATTTTAGCGCTTGATGCTGATGTTATTGGCTTGATGGAAATGGAAAATGATGGCTTTGGCCCACAAAGCGCATTACAAGATTTAGTAAATGGCCTCAACGCCATTGCTGGTGCAGATCAGTTTGCATTTGTTAACTTTAATGCCGAACAAGTGGGCACAGACCAAATCATGTCTGCAATGATTTATCGTACCGCGCGCATTGAACAAGTTGGCCAAGCGGCATTTACTACAGCTGAACCGTTTGATTATGGCAATCGCCCACCTATGATGCAAAGCTTCAAAGATTTATCACATGATGAAATTTTTTCAGTTGTTGTTGCTCATTTACGTTCAAAAGGCAGTTGTAGCAAAGCAACTGATGGCGATGTGGACTCAGGTGATGGCCAAGGCTGTTGGAATGCTACCCGCGTTAATGCGGTAAACCAGTTAACACAATGGATTGCTACAAATCCAACCACCCTTGATGACACTGATGTGGTTATTTTAGGTGATATGAATGCCTACGCCATGGAAGATCCAATCACCACGTATGAAAATAATGGTTTTGTTAATCTAAAAAAAGCCATTCATGGTAACACCTATGATTACTCATATATCTATCAAGGGTTAATGGGCAGTTTAGATCATGCACTGGCAAGTAGTACGATGGCACAGAAAGTAACAGGGATCGCAGATTGGCACATTAACGCTGATGAACCCATTATTCTTGATTACAACGAGGAATATAAAACAGAGCAGCAGAAAGTAAGCCTGTATGCCAACAACGCTTACCGTGCATCAGATCACGACCCTATTGTAATTGAAGTTAAAACAGCCGCTGAACCTACAGTATTCGAAGGTGAAATCACTGGTTTAACGGGCTGGTTTTGGTGGAATAACTATCAAATTGACTTACCAGCTGGTTTTGACAACTTAACCATTAGTATCAGTGGCGGGCGCGGTGAAGCGGATTTATATGTACGCCAAGGCAAGCAACCCAACTTTTTCAAATATGATTGCCGCCCGTATGTTTGGGGCAACAACGAAAGCTGTCAATTTGATGATCCTGCTGAAGGTAAATGGTTTGTCCGTACTCGTGGTTTCTTACCTTATGCTGATGTTAAGTTAAGCTACAGAGCAACTAAAAACTAAGTGAAATAAACAAATTTTAAAGGCTTCCTAGTGAAGCCTTTTTATTGCGTAACGAGACTCTCAAACGTCAGTCTGATTCTCTAACGCATAAAGGTAACCCGCTTAATCAAGCCATCCACTATTTCATACGCAGCAATCACTTTGATACTTCGGTCAACTTCATCAGCACGCTCACTGCATGACTGCGCCAGTTCGTGGTCAACCAAAAACCGACCTTGCACCATACGCGATATTGAGGAAGCCTTAAGACATTTCAATTGAGCAAACTTTTTACCGTAACGTTTAATTAACTCGTCCTTACCTTGATATTGCAACCCGCCAGGAAAAGCATGGATTTCAACATCATCGTGATAGGTCGCGACAAACGCGTTAATATCCTGATTGTTATAAGCCTGTAGTTGCAAATCAACAATCTGTATGGTTACATTTTCTTCTTCGGTTAATGTTGGCATTTCTTTTCCTTGCACATGAGATACCAAGCCAATACTCAGGCATAGCATAAAGTGAGATATGAATTTTAGAAACGCCTTTTTAACGATAAAACCCAGCTTAGACAAGCGTGTAACTCCTGTTTATTCACCATAAATAATCACTAGCTCACAATTTAAAAATAACTTATCACTTTGTAATTGTGGGGTAAAAATATCAGCGGGTTGCATGCCAAAAAAAGTATCGCGCTCACCATGGCTAAGCGTATAGTGCTGCAAAACCTGAGTTCCACTTTTAAGCTGCAATAGCCCATTATTTGCAAGCGACCACTCACCTTCAAGCTTTTGCAAATCAAAGTCACCTTCTTTATTATGATCGCTTTTTTTGATTTGATTTGTTAATTCGTACTCAAATATAAATTGACCATTTGCTAAAAAAGCAGCCGTTGCATCGGCCCAGTTACAATATTGTGTTCGCAGATAGCGTGGCATTTTATAATAATTTTTTGCCGCAGGATTACGTAAATACACCCCAATGCTGGATTCATTATAAAAGTGCAAGCCTTGAGCAAACGGATAATAATGAGGTTTAGAAAAGCCTGCAGCGATTAAAGCACTTTCAATGCCTGCAAGCATCGCAGGGTCGTGCATAACCGGATGCATCAAAATGGCAGTATCTGAAAACTCATCAGGCATACTTAAGTCTGTCACGGTAACATCGGCATCAAATTGATTGATGTTGGCAAGCAATCGATTTATTAGCCCATCACTATAACCTTGATTGGTGATATAAATATGAGGCCGTTGCTGGCAGGCGACTAATAATAAGGTAGCTACAAGCAATAATTGCAATTTCATTTAAGGCTCCAAACTTTGATTACAAGTGTAATCTAAGTTAAAAATACCTAAATTGCTACTTAATAACATGAAAAAAGGAGCCATGCTCCTTTTTATTAATTGCTATATGGACGTCTATTATAACGAAATAGCACCACCATTGTGTTGCACCCAAGATTGCATTTGCTCTTTTGAATACATCAGCTCGTTAAATAAACGATGCTTTTGTGCAATTAGTTGCGGCTCACAAGGCGTTTGTTGATATTGTAATTTGGCGTGATTATCATTAAATCGCGACATCAATTCAAAGTTAATTTGGCTAAGGCTCGGATCTATTTTCATCGCAAGCGACAAACCTTGCCTGACATCCTCTGCGGTAATTTGGCCAAGGGCATTACCCATCAATTCTTTTTTAAGTGAAAGTCTGATTCCCACAATCCACTCCTAATGGCAATTTATTGAAAATGATTGGCTAAGCTGTAACGCCAAGTTGAAGCCTAAATTCAACAAAGCAAACTTCATTCCAACTATTAACATTTATTTTTATACATGCTCGGCCTACTTTTTACGCCTTTTGCAAAAACATGTAAAGGTACACAAATGTAACAATTTTTCACGTTGAACTAACTCCGTGCAACGCCGTGCTATCGCGGTGCACTTTACTCTGCAAAGATGATACGTAGATGACACACTTACCTGATTAAAAGAAAACTCGCTTTTGTGCGTAAGTTATTTTTAACTCAGGTATAATCAGTTTTTGTTTTGACCTTAATCCTACATACGAGTTCCCCATGTCCACTGCAAATATCATCATTGAACTAGAAGAAGAGCCTATTGAGTTGTGTAAACTTCTTAAAATATTGGATCTTGTTGAAGGTGGCGGCCAAGCAAAAATGCTTATTACCAACGGCTTTATTAGCCTTAATGACGAAGTCTGTGTGCAAAAACGTAAAAAAATTTATGGTGGTGATATTTTACAATTTGATGGTGAATTGTTTGAAATAACCTTAGCTGACGGTGTTACACCAGCTGAACGCTCTTGCGCAAGCACCCAAGAGCACAACCCTATCACCGAACCAAAAAAAGCTGCGAACAAACCTGCAACAAGCAAACAAGCAAACAAAACCAAAAATAAACCAGCGCAAAATCAAAAAAATAACCAACCAAAAGCCCCAAGCAATGGCACTGGCCGCAAGCCTATTTCTTTTGGCTAAACCGGCTCCATTTGTTCAGGCTATTATCAAAAAGAACTTGATTGTCTGACTTGTCGCCAGGGCAGAGCCCCGGCCGACCTTGGGGCATTCCTGACTTGCCAAATACCGTTGTCAAGTCAACGTTATAGCACTTTCCTTGCCACCTTTCGATTCGCTTTGTCCCACCGTCGCTTGTCGCAATAATTTCGCTTTTTTGTTCATTCCAATGCGCTTTTGGCACGGTAATACGATCATTAATCGTCTGTTGAACCTGTGATTTTTGTTTTAAGTGCTCAAACCTTTCCTTATCTTGTTTTAAAACACTATCCGTAGCCGAAAAAGGTAAAGCGGCAAAAGGATTAAGCTTTTTAAAATCCGTTTTATTGCCTTGTGTGGCAAATGTGGGGAAGTTTTGTCCTGCAGATTCTTTAGTAAATGCCGATAAATCACTTTCTTCAGGGCCTGTTTGTGTTTGTGGCGCAAAGTGTTTTGCTTTGGCATCTCGCAGCTTGCTGTCACTTGATTGTTGCTCTTGATGAGTATCCACGCGCTTGATAGTTTTTTCACCTTTAGTAACTGTCAGCTCAGTAGAAGGGCTAATTTCATCGATAGTGGCTTTTTCTAAGGGCGGTATGACTTTGGGTAATGAGGAAAGATTAACACTGAGATACGCTTTCATAACCGGCGCAGGGTTTGAATCTAGTACAGCAACTGGCTGTATTGCAATCACAACAATGAGAATAACATGGAGCCCTATTGATATAATCCATGCTCTATAATTTCCTTTAACCACACTAACTCCTACTCATTAAGTCCTTTATGAGTATGAAAGCATTGGTTTAGTTCCATATTTCAGCCATTAAAAAGCCCCGCCAGATGGCAGGGCTTTTTCAGTTAAACGTTAATTTAAAAATTAACCTTTAGCTGTTTCAATAACGCTAACTAAAGTCCAAGATTTTGTCTTAGAAATTGGTGCACATTCGCGGATTGTAACCACGTCACCAGTTTTAGCTACGTTTGCTTCGTCATGTACGTGTAACTTAGTAGTACGCTTGATGAATTTACCATAGATTGGGTGCTTCACTTGACGTTCAATAGCAACAACGAAAGATTTCTCCATCTTGTCACTGATTACACGGCCTTGAAGAGTACGAATTGTATCGCTCATTATTGACCTGCCTTCTGGTTAATAACTGTTTTAACACGCGCGATATCGCGACGTACTGTTCTTAGCAAATGAGTTTGAGCTAATTGACCAGTGCTTGACTGCATGCGCAAATTGAATTGCTCACGAAGTAAAGCTAAAAGTTCAGTATTTAACTCTTCAACATTTTTGTCTTTAAGTTCACTAGCTTTCATTACATCACCGTCCGAGTTACGAAAGTTGTCTTGAATGGTAATTTACGAGAAGCAAGGTCGAATGCTTCACGAGCGATTTGCTCAGAAACACCTTCCATTTCATAAAGTACACGGCCTGGCTGAATTTCAGCAACCCAGTACTCAACGCTACCCTTACCTTTACCCATACGAACTTCAAGCGGTTTTTCTGTGATTGGTTTATCAGGAAAAACACGAATCCAAATTTTACCTTGGCGCTTTACGTGACGTGTCATAGCACGACGAGCTGCTTCAATTTGACGAGCAGTCATACGACCACGACCAGTAGCTTTCAAACCGAAACTACCGAAGCTTACTTTGTTACCGTTTTGCGCTAAACCACGGTTGCGGCCTTTGTGCATTTTACGGAATTTTGTACGTTTTGGCTGTAACATTACTCGCTACCTCTACTTAGCACTTTTTTTGGCTTTCTTCGGTGCACGTGGTTTGGCCGGCTTCTCTTGCTCTTGTTGTTTCAGTGGTAAACCACCGATCACTTCGCCTTTGAAGATCCAAACTTTTACACCGATGATGCCATAAGTGGTTAAAGCTTCAGAAGTTGAATAATCAATATCTGCACGAAGAGTATGTAAAGGTACACGACCTTCACGATACCATTCAGAACGTGCGATTTCAGCGCCGCCTAAACGACCGCTAACTTCAACTTTGATACCTTTAGCGCCAATGCGCATTGCATTCTGAACCGCACGCTTCATAGCGCGACGGAACATAACGCGACGCTCAAGCTGAGATGCGATGCTGTCAGCAACTAATTTTGCATCTAATTCTGGCTTACGGATTTCAGAAATATTGATCTGAGCCGGTACACCTGCAATTTTAGATACTACAAGACGTAATTTCTCTACGTCTTCGCCTTTTTTACCGATAACAATACCAGGACGAGCCGTGTGAATTGTTACTCGGATTGATTTAGCTGGACGCTCGATGACGATTTTAGACACAGAAGCCGCTTTCAATTCCTTAGTAAGGAATGTACGTACTTTGTGATCACCAAAAAGCATTTCAGGAAAATCTTTAGTATTCGCGTACCAAGTAGACACCCAAGGTTTAGAAATACCTAGGCGAATACCAGTAGGATGAACTTTTTGTCCCATGTTAAACTCCTAGTTATCAGAAACCACTACAGTGATGTGACTTGTACGCTTAAGGATGCGATCAGCGCGTCCTTTAGCACGTGGTAGAATACGTTTCATTGATGGACCTTCATCCACAAAAATCGTAGCTACACGTAGCTCATCAATGTCGGCACCTTCGTTGTGCTCCGCGTTTGCGATAGCTGACTCTAGCACTTTCTTCACTAACACAGCCGCTTTTTTAGGGCTGTAAGCTAGGATTTGTAACGCTTTGTCTACTGGAAGTCCACGGACTTGATCAGCAACTAAACGCGCTTTTTGCGCCGAACCGGAGGCGAATTTATGTTTAGCTAATGCTTGCATTTATCAACTCCTTATCGTTTCTTCGCTTTCTTATCTGCAGCATGGCCGCGATAAGTGCGAGTAGGTGCAAATTCACCTAGTTTATGACCGATCATTTCGTCACTTACGAACACAGGTACGTGTTGACGACCATTATGGACAGCAATGGTCAATCCGATCATTGTAGGGATGATCATTGAACGACGGCTCCAAGTTTTAATTGGCTTCTTGTCACCGCTTTCCAAAGCTTTCTCTACCTTCTTCAGCAAGTGTAGGTCTATAAAAGGACCCTTCTTGAGAGAGCGTGGCATGGCTATTCCTCAATATTACTTAGTACGACGACGTACTATAAATTTATCAGTACGCTTGTTCGAACGTGTCTTCTTACCTTTAGTCGGTACACCCCATGGAGTTACAGGATGACGACCACCAGATGTACGACCTTCACCACCACCGTGTGGGTGATCTACCGGGTTCATGGCAACACCACGAACTGTCGGACGGATACCACGCCAGCGGTTAGCACCAGCTTTACCTAGTGAACGAAGCATATGTTCTGCATTACCTACTTCACCAAGTGTCGCGCGGCAATCAGACTCAACTTTACGAACTTCGCCTGAACGAAGACGTAATGTTACGTATTGACCTTCACGAGCAAGGATTTGTACGTAAGAACCCGCTGAACGTGCGATTTGCGCACCTTTACCAGGCTTTAATTCTACGTTATGAACCGTAGCACCGATAGGCATGTTACGCATTGGCATCGTATTACCAGGCTTGATTGGTGAATCAACACCAGACTGGATTTGATCACCAGCTTTTAAGCCTTTTGGTGCAATGATGTAACGACGCTCACCGTCTGCATATAATACAAGAGCGATGTTCGCTGTACGGTTTGGATCATATTCTAAACGCTCAACAACAGCTGGAATACCATCTTTGTTACGTTTAAAGTCTACTAAACGGTAATGTTGCTTATGACCACCACCGATGTGACGAACCGTGATACGACCGTTGTTATTGCGACCACCTGATTTAGAGTTTTTCTCTAATAGTGGTGCAAATGGCTTACCTTTATGTAAATCTTGGTTAACCACTTTAACTACGTGACGACGACCCGCAGAAGTAGGTTTACACTTTTGAAGTGCCATAATTCTAACTCCCCTTAATTACTCGGCGCCGCCGACAAAGTCTAGCTCGCTGCCTTCTTTAAGAGTAACATAGGCTTTTTTCCAGTCTGAACGACGACCGAAACGAGCACCAGTACGCTTGGTTTTACCCTTAACGTTCAAAGTGCGCACACCTGTTACTTCAACTTCAAAAAGCTTTGCTACTGCAGCTTGAATTTCAGCTTTAGTTGCATCTTTAACAACTTTGAAAACGATCGTATTGTTCGCTTCAGCATTGTTAGTGCTTTTTTCAGAAATGTGTGGGGCTAGAATAACCTTTAATAAACGCTCTTCACGGATCATGCTAACGACTCCTCAAGTTGCTTAACTGCAGCTGCAGTAATAAGAACCTTATCGAATGCGATTAGACTTACTGGATCAATGCCAGCTACGTCACGTACGTCAACCTTATAAAGATTGCGAGAAGATAAGAATAAGTTCTCATCAACTTCTTCCGTTACGATTAGTACGTCTTTAAGCTCTAACTCTTTTAACTTAGCAACTAAATGCTTAGTTTTTGGAGCTTCAATACCAAAGCTTTCAACTACAATTAAACGCTCTTGACGAACTAATTCAGACAAAATGCTTTTAATCGCACCGCGATACATTTTACGGTTTACTTTTTGGCTGTGATCTTGCGGCTTAGCTGCAAACGTCACACCACCCGAGCGCCAAATTGGGCTACGGATTGTACCAGCACGCGCGCGGCCAGTACCTTTTTGATTCCACGGCTTTTTACCGCCACCGCTTACTTCAGAACGTGTCTTCTGAGCACGAGTACCTTGACGAGCACCAGCTGCAAAAGCAACTACTACTTGGTGTACTAGAGCTTCGTTAAACTCACGTCCAAAAGTAGCTTCGGAAACTTCAAGAGCGCCTGACGCGTCTTTCAATGTTAATTCCATCACTAATCTCCGACTTAAGCTTTAACAGCAGGTTTAACGATCACGTCGCCGTTGATAGAACCAGGAACTGCACCTTTAACAAGTAACAAGTTACGTTCTACGTCAACACGAACAACTTCAAGGTTTTGAGTCGTAACACGCTCAGCACCCATGTGACCAGCCATTTTCTTACCTTTAAATACTTTACCAGGTGATTGGTTTTGACCAATTGAGCCTGGAGCACGGTGAGAAAGTGAATTACCGTGAGTAGCGTCTTGCGTTCTGAAATTCCAGCGCTTAACACCACCTTGGAAGCCTTTACCTTTAGAAGTACCAGTAACGTCAACTTTAGTAACGTCATTGAATAATTCTACTGTGATTTCGCTACCAACTTCGAAGCTACCTTCGTCGCCAGATAGACGGAATTCCCACAGACCGCGACCCGCTTCAACGCCAGCTTTTGCGAAGTGACCCGCATCTGCTTTGTTTACGCGGCTTGCTTTTTTAGTGCCTGCGGTAACTTGAAGCGCATTATAACCATCAGTTGCATCAGTTTTGATTTGTGCAATGCGGTTAGGAGTTGCTTCGATTACGGTTACTGGGATAGATACGCCATCTTCAGTGAAGATACGAGTCATGCCCACTTTACGACCGACTAGACCTAATGCCATTTTCCTAAAACCTCTCTAATCTTACGATTAACCCAGGCTGATCTGAACATCAACACCAGCTGCAAGGTCTAGGCGCATTAAAGCGTCTACAGTCTTGTCAGTTGGTTCGACGATGTCGATCAGACGTTTATGGGTGCGGATCTCATACTGATCACGCGCATCTTTGTTTACGTGCGGTGAAGTAAGTATTGTAAAACGCTCGAAACGTGTAGGTAATGGGATTGGACCACGTACCTGAGCACCAGTGCGTTTCGCAGTTTCCACTATTTCCAACGTTGATTGGTCAATCAAACGATGGTCAAAAGCTTTTAGGCGAATACGAATGCGTTGATTTGACATTCTATTTAAACCTCAAAAAATAAAGAGCATTTTAAAAAGAGCATAAAAAAACACCCGAAACTTACTAAATAGAATTAGAAGTCGGTTATTTAATTATTTCTTACCGTTGAACTCCAAATCGGAGCTCCTGTTTATTAGCTTGAAATCCAAGCTACATAGTTCCTTTCACTTAATTCAGAGACTGATATTAATGAAAGCCTGCGTATTATAGTTATACTGGTGATAAATGCAACAGATATTATAAAATAATTACTTTATAAAGAAGTAGGATTTAAAACATTTAGCCTGAAACTATAGTAGAGAGAAGTGAGGGGTTGGATAATTCCCCTCACTTGATCCAAAGAAAAATCGAAATGCGATTTGTTATCCATATTATCTTGATTACCTTGTAGGGCAATGCACAAGTGACAATCGGCAGGCTCTAGAGGGTTATCGGTGATAATAAATCTTAATATTGGATGGCTTTTATAAACGCCAACCGATTTGAGTGAACATGTTATATCTGCAGGTGTTTGTAAATTTACCTAGCTAGCCTTTAAAAGCCTATGCAACTGCGGAGTAAAGCTCTTAGATGCTTAGCCAGAACACTGACTAATAAATCTTTTTCAGGCAGCTATTTCAAATATTAACTGTGCTGTATTGACGTATTACCGGTCAGCTATTGGTGCGTCAATTCGTCTTATTACCACGACATCTCTAGCTAGAGAATCATAACTCATCAATCTAACTTGAATTCAATATCTTGATAAATTTTAATCAAAAAAAACCCCCGATATCGGGGGTTTCAAATTTAACAATCTAATTGATTAGAATTTTTGCGTGTAGCTTACATAGAAGAAGCGACCTGGTGTGCGGTATGCTGGGTCGTATGTATTAGCAAAAGCAGAGTACGCTTTTGGTGGCTCTTTATCTAATAAGTTACGGATACCCACAGTCACGGTGCTGTTATATGGTGTATACCAGCTACCTTGAGTATCAAAATAAACTGTTGGGCTAAGTGTATTTTCTGGTTGTAACACATCCTTCGTCACTTCCACATCTGTTGTACCTGGGATTAGACGGTAAGTGTTACCAGTGTTATCTGGATCTGAACATAAGTTTTTAAGCTCAGGTTGGTTTAGACCATTTGCTGCTGAAACAATACCCGCACAGCTTTCAACCAATTTTGATAAATATTGCGCAGTTATTGAAGCAGCAAAATCATCATTACTCCAAGATAACGTTAAGTTAGATTTTAATCTGTGGTTTGAACCACCACCTGACGCGCCTGAACTTAAGCTACCCGCACTATTACCACCAGAGATACTTAAATCTTTACTTAATTCGCCTTCTTTTAACTTACCAATATCACCATCAAAAATAACATAAGCCGTATCTGAGTTAACACGCCAGTTACCCATGTCATTAGTGAAACGATAATCGATGTTAAAATCTAAACCTTCACGGTGGTTACCACCTAAGAAGTTCATTGTAGTACTAACAATTCGACTTATTTCGCCAACATTACCATTTAAAGCACCGGTAAAGTCACGTGTAATCAAGTTACAATCTAAACCTTGTTGATAACAGCGATTTGCAATAGAGGCCGCAGAACGTGAACCGATAAAGTTCTCGATTTCAATGCGGTACCAGTCAACACTCACACCCAGACCTTGAATCGACTCTGGGCTATATACAAAACCTAAAGTGTATGATTTTGATGTTTCAGGTTGTGTATCTGGATTACCACCTACGATAGCGCGAAATTGTGGATCTTGTTGTACAAATGATGTTGAAACACCCGCAGCAGCACAACGTTCACGAACAGCTGGAATCGTCTTGTATGAAGAAGAAGTAATGCTACATGGATCTGTTGCACTTGGACGGCTATCACTTTGACCTTGATATAAATTACTTAATGATGGCGCACGGAAACCTTGGCTCACGCTTGAACGTACAAGTAATTCAGAACTTGGGCGATATGATAATTTAGCACTTGAGTTTGTTGTTGTACCAAAGTTTGAATAATCAGAATAACGCGTTGCTAAACCAAGCTCTAACGACTCTACAAATGGCATATCGGCTAGTAAAGGAATATTCGCTTCTGCATAATATTCACTTAAGTTAAAGCCACCTTTTGTTGGTGTAGAAGCGTTATCTCCTAGCACTTGACCTAACACAGTTAACGGCTCTGGTGAGTCAAAACCTGATTCGCGACGGAATTCAGTACCAACAACAACGCCCACTGGACCTGCTGGTAATTCAAACAACTCAGTACCAATATTGGCGGTGTAATCCCACATTTTGGTATAAGTGATGTCACGTGGTGATACTGTTAAATAATCGATCATTCCTGGTGTAACGCCATCTGGACCACCAAAAATATTAAATGGCACACAACCAGAAATTACTTTTGACGCTGTACCACAACGTGCAATACCATCGCTATCAATGAATGAAGCACCTAAAGCTTCCGCTACACGTCCAGAGTGGAAGAAACCATTTTTAAGCAAAATTACATTGTTATCAGCATAAGTAGCTGAAGCATCCCATGTAAAATCACGGCTTAGCGCATTAAAATCACCTTGAAGACCAGTGCTAAAACGCCATGTTGTTGCTGATGCAGAGTAAGCACGTGGAGCAACGATCGGTCTAAAAGAAGCGCCGGTAATATCTTGACCGAATGGGTTATAAACGCTGTCTTTTGATACAACCATACCACCTAAAGGCTGAGCAGCTAACTGTGCATTAGAAGTACGCTCATTGTACATTGCTTCAACAGTCCAAAGCACATCATCATAAACTTCATAAGATGCTTGACCATAGAGTGCTAATGTTTCAGACGGCTGTTGAATAAAGTTAACTGGTGCATAGTTATAACCATCAGTTGTTGAGTCATAAACTTTAAAATCACCAATTTGGCCTGCACACGATTGATTAGGCAAACAACCTTGCGCATCTTGCTTAAGAGTGTAACGCTTATTACCTTGGCCATCTAAATTAACATTGAAACCGCCATATGGCGTAGTCGGGCTTGCGCGACCACCTGAACCAGAAATGTTTGCTGGTAAACCATAGATAGGTACTGACGAAATCTCACGATCGCCACCCATGATAGCTTCTTGCTTCGTGTAACTCACGTTAACTAACGCACTACCTTTATCGCTTGTGCTACCGAATGTAGCTGAATAGCTTTCACGGCGACCATCACCTTCTGATGTTTCACCCACGTAAGCTTTAACTTCTGCGCCATCGAAATCGTTACGTGTAATAACGTTTACAACACCACAAATTGCATCTGTACCATAAACTGATGATGCACCATCTTTTAATACTTCAATCGTTTTAACAGCAGCAAGTGGAATAGTTGATACGTCAACATTACCACCTAAACCACCAACCCAACGGCGGCCATTTACTAATACTAAGGTACGAGCTGAACCACAGTTACGTAAGTTAACTGTTGAACTACCAGATGTATTACCGTTGTTTGTTTGTAAACCTAATGAAGCACCATTAGTTGAAATTTCTTTTAAAACGTCATTCAGGCCACTTAAACCTGAACGATCAATATCTTCAGTCGTGATTGTAAGTACTGGTTGCGCTGTTTCCATGTCTGTACGCTTAATACGAGAACCAGTCACTTCAATACGCTCTACTGCTTTAGCGCCTTCTTCAGCTGCGTGCACGTTTACTGCAACACCTGATAGTAATGTTGAACCAACAGCTAAATGTAACGCTGATAGCTTAAATCTATAACTTAATTTAGACACAGACTTTCTCCCTGGAGTTTTCATTATTATTACAATTGTTTAGCGATTACTTATATAAACTTACAATTGCTAGGTTGCCAAACTAATGAGGTATTGTAATTGTATCTACTTTAATTACATAAGAGGCGGCAAACTCAACTCAAGCGGATGACATTAAGGGATAAGAAATCACTTTGTAACAGATTAACAACTCATTAAAAATAAAGCGGTATAATGCGAGTATTCACTTTCATTTTGTTACAATCGTTTACTCAAATGACATAATTTTTAGTTTATCTTATTTCCTAATTCGGTATATTTCGACTGGTTATTTTTGGTCTTATTAAAGGAACTAATTTCATGCGTAAATTTAGTGTCGTGATCGCAGCAGGTGCTGAACCAATTCGTCGTCATATTATTGATTTTTTGAAACTACACCCAGAGTTCGAAGCATTGGCACTTGCTTTTGATAGTTTAGAAGCAAAAGAGATCTGCCAATCGATGCAAGCTGATGTCCTTTTTATCTGTAGCGAATTAATTAAAAGTCAAGGTCACCACCTACACAACTTACCAAGCTATACACATGTAGTGTGCTTTTCTAATACCAGTGATTTTGGCGCAACCGCATTTGAGCTAAACGCTGTAGACTTCCTGATTTGCCCTGTAACAGAAGAGCGGTTCGAAAAGTGTATCGCTAAACTCGCGATTCAATTAGGCGCCGTTGATTTATCACCCTTACAGCAAATTGAGCACATGCTTAAGCAGATGCAAAGTCAACCCACCATTAAAAAAGATCCTCTCATTGTCAAAGACTCAGGCCGAATTAGAATTATTGAAGCAGATGACATTATGTGGGTAGGTGGAGCTGGAAATTATGTCGAGTTACACTTGGTCGATGATGAGCGACCACTCCTTCATCGTGAAACCTTAAATACAATGGAAAAAAAGCTAAGTGCATTTGGCTTTATACGCATTCACCGCTCTGCAATTGTAAAAAAACAATCTATACGCGAACTAAAACCGACCGATAATGGTGATTATTTGATCACGTTACGTAATGGTAAGTCACTTAATTTATCACGTCGCTATAAAGAGTCTATGGTAGGAATATTGATATAATAAGGTCAGCGCCCATTAATAACTTCCCTAGCCTGATACTCATTCGCAAAACAAGTCCAATTATACGAGCTAACTTCAGTTTTTTGCACTTTGGATGAGATTATTCAACCTCTCTTTTTACCCTAACGGTCTGACAAATAATATGATATTGTTACTATGCTCGTTACTGACCTGTTGCAGAATCGGCCATTGGTTTTTTAAAGTATTTAATACCCATCGGACAGTTAAGGTTTCCAATGAAAAAAATAATTGTAATGTGTTTTGGTTATTTACTGACGCTTTCTGCCTGTAGCGTTACCACTCCCGAGCATACCAACAACCAAATTCAGACCATGACTCAAGCTGAGCAAAAACTGGCTGAAATAACAAAAGACAAGAGCTGTGATGCAAGCTATCAATGCAGAGTATTACCATTAGGTGAAAAAGCATGCGGTGGTGCAAGTGGGTATTTAATATTTTCAAGTAAAAACACATCGATTGAACAAGCTGAACATCTCGCATCTGAGATCACCAGCTTCGAGCAAATGTACAACAAAAATAATCAGGCCCTTGCAACGTGCCAAAATATACTTGCCCCACAAACTCTGTGTATCAGTAATATTTGCCAAGAATACAAATTAATTAAACCATAATTACCATGCTATTTTTGAGCAGCATGGTAATTATCGATTGGTCTATTCTAATTCAACACTTACGATATTTTTTACGCCTCTTTGCAGTACAACTTCACCACTGGCGTAAAATTTATCAAGAGCCGCAAATTTTAAATAATAACGACCACTGTTAACGGGTTCTGCTACTTGAGCTTTTAGATAATCAGGTTTATTTGCTAATTCACCGTTCGCTTCTACTTTAAAAATAGCACCTATGGCCTGATTTAATGAGGTACCCGATTCTTGATGACGTGCGACCACTTCAATTTCGGTCATACCCGTACTACTTGGCTGCTGTGCAACACTCAAGCGACCGCGCTGTTGATCACTTCGTACCGCACTATCCAAAAAATCATCTTCATCTGGCGTATTTGCAGCCACCCCAGCAAATGCACTTGCTATCATACTAATGCCATTTTGCACTGAATTATTAACACAACCGGTATCGCCTAAGGCCTTGTAAGTTGGATCATCAAGGGTACCATTGACTGTCAAACTTGATTCTTGCTGAAATCGCTTAATCGCAGCAACGGTATTAGGTGTATATTTTCCTGCAGCTTCTTGATCGTCAATATAGCCAAGGCAATTTAGCTGAGCTTGCGCCATAGAAACTTTAACAGAATCAAACGAACCAACACGATTTTTACTATGGCCCACTAACTCATCATCGCGTGTTGAACCCGATGGTGGAGCTGAGTTAGCGTACTGTTTTTTTTCCACGACCTGAGGTGCTACAGCTCCTGCAACTAAGCTGTTATCTTGATTATAACGATAATAAACCTCTGGAATTTGCGTCAGAGTGAACTCAACCGCTTTTTGTATAATTTCTCGCAGTGCTTTTTCTTTTGGCGTATTGGACCACGCACTTAGATTCCCTCCAACAATTGAACTACCAAAATTGGTCGCTGCAGCCGTCAAGTCAAAGTCTTTACTGCCACCTTCAACGGTTGTTGCAGCCAAAATGCGTGAAGTGCGTGTATCAATTAAGCGCAAGTCAATTGCCATATGTGTATTTGAAAGCCCTGCTGACACAGACTGCACCATATCACCTAAAAAACCACCTCCACCTAAACTGCCCCCTGATGCTTTATCATCAAATTCAGTAACAGAGGCAACAATAACAATTTCAGCACCTTCAATTTCACCAAATGCAGCACCCGAATTAGCATTAACGCGCCCAGCGGTCACTAAATCTTGCTCAGATAACACCGCATCTAATGCTTGCCTTTCTAATACAATAAAACGATTAGTACCGACCAATGCGGTGGTTAATTGATCAGACATACCATTGCCAATTTCTTTTGACCACCAATGGCTATTATTTGATTGATCAGTAAATCGCGACACTGCAATACGTGCTTTTGCACCATTATATTGCTGTTGTTGAACTTGGTTCACATTCGGTGTGTTGGTATTTGAAGTAACTTGAGTTGAAGTACTTTGACAAGCAACCAAGCTCGTGATGGCTGAGGCTATTAATAGCGGACGAAAATGACGTATTTGCACAAATATTCCTTTTTCTTATTCAAACGCAAGAAAGCTGAAGCAAGTCACCCCAGCTGGTACAATAGGAATAATTTATAAGAAACAGTGCCTTGCAAGTAGTACAGAAACGAAATTATTTTGCACTGCAACGAAAAGTACCTAATTCAACACACTTTGCTGCTGCAAATTTCGATACTGCTTTGCCGACATACCCGTTGTTGCTTTAAAGCACCGTGCAAAATAACTTTGTGAATTAAAGCCACTTGATTGAGCCACAACACCAATGGCCATATCTGTATCAGCAAGAAGAACTTTGGCTTTCTCCAATCTAAACTCACGTACATAATCCATTGGACTCATTTCAAATAATGCTTTGGTTTTATTTTGCAGTGTCCGCTCGGTAAGATGAAGGTAACCCGCCAATTGCTCCAGTGATAACGCAACATCACTAAAGTGCACGGCTAATACGTCGTTTAATTGTGAAATGAACTGGCTATCTCGGGTGGAAAAACGGGCTTCATTATCGGTCTGAACAATCATAGTTCCTGATAGGCTCATTGCTAAATTACTGCGCTTAATCAGAGAGCGCAAACTCAACAAATTATTCACTCGACCTAACAAGACATCTTCTTTAAAAGGTTTAGCTAAAAACTCATCGGCTAATAAATCAAAACCTTCTTTTCGCATTACAGGGCTATCGTAAGCCGATAAAATTAAAACTGGAATATGACAGGTTTCAAGTTCACTGCGTAATTGTGCCAAAAACTCAAAACCCGACATAATGGGCATCATCACATCACTTATCACTAAGTCAGGAGCTATCGCTGCAACTTGTGCCAAGCCCACTTCACCATTCGCTGCCACAAAACAGCTAAAATACGGTTCAAGTATCGACACCAAATAACGCCTTAGTTCAGTATTATCTTCGACAATGAGTATTTTAAATTCAGGCTCTAACGCTTTTTTAGAATCTAGCGCGCTGATTAAATAAGAATTTTCCTCTTGCTCCACTACCTTACTTGCGATTGGTAATGAGACAGTAAAGACGCTGCCTTGACCCTTTTCACTCTTGAGGGTAATCGCGCCTTGATGCCCTGTTACGATATCTTTTACAATTGCCAAACCCAAGCCAAAACCGTCTTTACCTTCACTCAAACGTCCTCGTTTGCCTGACTCGAAAATAGCGTCGAGTTCATCCTCAGCAATACCTACCCCAGTATCACGAATAATTAAATCGCAAAACCCATCGTTTAACCTTAGTTGCACTTCAACCTCACCACCGGACCCAGTGAATTTAATCGCGTTATGAAGCAAGTTCGACAACAGTTGATCAGCGGCGTCTGGAATAAAATCCACAACGCACTTTGGCGATTCAGCTAGATTAAAAAGCAGCTTAACCTGATGCTGCTCAGCCAACACAGCAAAACTTTGCAAGTGGCTGACGATAAGCGCAGACAACTCAACGGGTTGAGGTGTACTCAGCTCATTTCGTAATGATTGATGCGTTAGCACATTATTAACCAGTAGCAAAAGCCGCTCGGCATTTCGCGCAATGCCTTTTAGGGCAACCTGATCGGTTGAGTGTGTATGGCGTGCAATAAGACCTGCTAACGGGCCCAATATTAGCGTTAAAGGTGTTTTGAATTCATGAGAAATAGTTGCTAAAAAGGTATCTTTAGCAGCAATTAACTGCAAACTATGCTGTTTTTCACGCTCAGCAAGCTTACGGCGATAAATCAACCAAAGCAGCAAAAATAATACGCTCGTAATTACAGTAAAATAAACACAATACGCCCACCAAGTCAGCCAAGGCGCTGGCTTAATAAGGATGTTGAGTTGCTTTTCGCTCCCCCACTGACCATCTTGAAAACGCGCTTTAACACCAAATTGATAGGTACCGGCGGGCAAGTTTGTATAAGTTGCAAAACGTTTTTGATCTGAAGTATAAAGCCAATTTTGGTCAAAGCCGCGTAGTTGATATGCATACTCAAGGGGTTGAGGGTCCAAAGATTGTGCTGAAGTAAATTCAAAACTAAAGAGCGTATCACTGTGTGTAAGTTCAATATCCCTCATGCTATTTATATGCTTTTCAAGATAAAAATCGCCTTCACTCGATGCTTGATGCACTTTAACTTCTTGGTTTATTAACAAAAACTTAGTTAGATGTACGCTAGGCGGCGCTTTCGCAGGAGTAACTGCTATGGGGTCAAATTCATTAAAACCGTTTACGCCTCCAAAATACAAACGACCGTTACTATCTTGATAAGATGCCCCCAAAATAAAAGAGCGGTCTTGTAACCCAGCTTCGGCTTTTATATGACTAATCGATAAATCAGATTTATTGATACGCATTAGGCCATTATTTGAACTTATCCATAAAAAGCCTAAGTTATCTTCTTCAATGGCAAAGATATTTTCATCTATTAAGCCTTGCTGTTCAGTCAATTGAATAATATCGTCATTGGTAGGATCTAACCGATTCAAACCGCGCATGGTACCAATCCAAATAAACCCATCATTATCTTGATGTAAAGCAGTGACCATGTTTGCAGTTAACTGATCGCGACCTTGTTGATAATGCTTAAACCCTGAGCCATCTTGCTTCATAAGATTTAAACCAGCACGAGTGCCAACCCAAATTTGATTACTCCTATCTTTTAATATTGAAAAAACAACATTATCGCTCAAGCTATTAACCTGATTTTCATCATGTTGATAATGGCGGCTGCTATCTGTTTGTGGATCAAATAAGCTTAAACCTGAATTACTACCCAACCATAAGCGCTGTTCATCTGCAGCGGTTATCGCGTAGATGCGATTTGAAATTAGGCTATCATTGCGTGTTAAGTCGTGATGATAGCGAATAAAACTGTCCGAGTTAGTGTCATACCGCGCCAAACCACCACCATAAGTGCCCAACCAGAGCCCATGACTTGCTGATGAAAATAATGCAAATACATTGTCAGCAGGCAATGACTTAATTTGTTCCTTTTGATGAAAATAGCGCTGATACTGAGCTTCTCCTGACAATTGTTTATTTAACCCCTCACGAGTTGCAACCCAAAGGGTATTGTCATGATCACGAGTAATTGCACGAACAAAACTATGACTGAGTGAATCAGCTAAATCTGGGATGTTTTTTTGATGATGAAACAATTGCCGAGTGGGCAAAAAACGATTGACGCCCCCACCATCTGTTCCAATCCAAATATTCTTTTTAGAATCTTGGTATAACGATAAAATGTAATTATTAGATAGACTATTTTTTTCAGTTGGATCATATACATACTGCTGTTCAAGCTCACCACTAAAGTTATAGCGGCTAACACCTGCACCGTAGGTTCCCAGCCAAATCCCTGTTGGTGTATTTAATACACTGGTGCCCCACTGATTTGACTTTACTGGCATATTGAGATGTTTAATGACTTTACGAGATGCATCAATGCGAACACTGCCACCTCGACCAGTGACCCAAAGTGTACCGTGTACATCTTCTGCAATCGCCCAAACCGCTAAAGTATCTAAGGCGTCATTGTTCTTCTCGACAGAGAAACGTTCTATTGTCTGAGTGCTGTTATCCAAATAATAAAGACCGCGTGCGGTTCCAAGCCATAGCACATCATTATGATCTTTCACTAAAGATCGAATTTCTCGTAACGGTGCAAGATTGCTGTTAAAGACGGTGACATCCATCGTAGTTAAATCTAACCGATTTAGACCGCCATTACTGGTACCAATCCATAAAAACGAGTTATCAACTAACAAAGACAATAAATTATCATCATTAAGCTGAGCATTGTGTGAGTGGGTATCATATGAAGTAAAGAAGCTAGTCTGTGCATCGTATCGGTTGAGCCCTGTGGTCGCAGTTGAGAACCAAAGATTGCCTGCATTATCGTGTGCGCAAGCCGTAATCCAATTACCTTGAATTGAGCCACCATAATCAGTTGGCTTGAATTTTTTTGCACCATAGCCATCCATTTGATTGAGCCCGTTTTGCGTACCAAACCAAACAAAACCAAAAGAATCCTCAATACTACATGTAATACTGTTTTGTGAAATGCCATGCTCAACGTTATAACGATCAAAATAGGCGGTGTCAGTCAGTACAGCGGTCGATAAAAACGGACACAACAGAAGAAAAAGACAAAAAAGCAAAGAAATGAATGATGACATCGTTATCCTTAAGTCAATCACACCTTAGTAAGGCGATTAAATAGAAACGATATAACTATTTAGAAACAGATTCAATGAGTTGAGACTATTTATAACTTCAGTAAGTAATCAAGTATTTATTTAACCACAGTTCTAGATAAGAGGTTGAACAACGCATTAAATTAACATTAAACTTTACAGTGTTGAAAAGGGCTGCGTGAGATTGGTTTATTATTCAATATTGAGGTTATTTACTCAGTTTTTTAAAATGGACAATTTAAAACGCACATAGCAAAAAACCCGCTGCATTGCTGCAACGGGTTTCTCTTATTAGGAGCCTGGCGATGTCCTACTCTCACATGGGTAACCCCACACTACCATCGGCGCTGTTTCGTTTCACTACTGAGTTCGGAATGGGATCAGGTGGGTCCAAAACGCTATTGTCACCAAGCAAAATTTTGTCTGGAACAAAATTTAACGCACTTTAGTGCGGCCCGTTAGGGTCAACGCCATGGAAGGTGTTGATAAATTCAGAACCATAAATTCGGAAGGCTGATATTCAATTCGTCTACTTTAGTTCTATCTAACTTCTTGCTATTCATCAGTGCTTCATACAAACCACTTTGGTGTTGTATGGTTAAGCCTCACGGGTAATTAGTATTGGTTAGCTTAACGCCTCACAGCGCTTCCACACCCAACCTATCAACGTTGTAGTCTCCAACGGCCCTTCAGAGAGCTTATAGCTCTAGTGAGAACTCATCTCGAGGCTCGCTTCGCGCTTAGATGCTTTCAGCGCTTATCGATTCCGAACGTAGCTACCGGGCAGTGCCATTGGCATGACAACCCGAACACCAGCGGTTCGTTCACTCCGGTCCTCTCGTACTAGGAGCAACCCCTCTCAATTCTCAAACGCCCACGGCAGATAGGGACCGAACTGTCTCACGACGTTCTAAACCCAGCTCGCGTACCACTTTAAATGGCGAACAGCCATACCCTTGGGACCGACTTCAGCCCCAGGATGTGATGAGCCGACATCGAGGTGCCAAACACCGCCGTCGATATGAACTCTTGGGCGGTATCAGCCTGTTATCCCCGGAGTACCTTTTATCCGTTGAGCGATGGCCCTTCCATTCAGAACCACCGGATCACTATGACCTACTTTCGTACCTGCTCGACTTGTCCGTCTCGCAGTTAAGCTTGCTTCTACCATTACACTAACCGTACGATGTCCGACCGTACTTAGCAAACCTTCGTGCTCCTCCGTTACTCTTTAGGAGGAGACCGCCCCAGTCAAACTACCCACCAGGCACTGTCCGCAATCCCGATTAGGGACCTACGTTAGAACATCAAAACTACAAGGGTGGTATTTCAAGGACGACTCCACAAGAACTAGCGTTCCTGCTTCTAAGTCTCCCACCTATCCTACACATGTAGGTTCAATGTTCAGTGCCAAGCTATAGTAAAGGTTCACGGGGTCTTTCCGTCTAGCCGCGGGTATACGGCATCTTCACCGCAAATTCAATTTCACTGAGTCTCGGGTGGAGACAGCGTGGCCATGATTACGCCATTCGTGCAGGTCGGAACTTACCCGACAAGGAATTTCGCTACCTTAGGACCGTTATAGTTACGGCCGCCGTTTACCGGGGCTTCGATCAAGAGCTTCGCGTTGCCGCTAACCCCATCAATTAACCTTCCGGCACCGGGCAGGCGTCACACCGTATACGTCATCTTGCGATTTTGCACAGTGCTGTGTTTTTAATAAACAGTTCCAGCCACCTGGTTACTGTGACTGCCAACAGCTCCGGGAGCAAGTCCCTTCACCGTCAGCAGCGTACCTTCTCCCGAAGTTACGGTACTATTTTGCCTAGTTCCTTCACCCGAGTTCTCTCAAGCGCCTTAGTATTCTCTACCTGACCACCTGTGTCGGTTTGGGGTACGATTCCACATGAACTGAAGCTTAGAGGATTTTCCTGGAAGTATGGCATCAACAACTTCACTACCGTAGTAGCTCGTCTCGTATCTCAGTCTTAAGGAAACCCGGATTTACCTAAGTCTCCAACCTACTTACTTTCACATGGACAACCAACGCCATGCCTGCCTAGCCTGCTCCGTCTCCCCATCGCATTCATGTCGAGTACGGGAATATTAACCCGTTTCCCATCGACTACGCGTTTCCGCCTCGCCTTAGGGGTCGACTCACCCTACCCTGATTAACATGGGATAGGAACCCTTGGTCTTCCGGCGTGGGAGTTTTTCACTCCCATTATCGTTACTTATGTCAGCATTCGCACTTCTGATACCTCCAGCAACCCTCTCGAATCACCTTCAACGGCTTACAGAACGCTCCCCTACCCCGCATACAAAGTACGCAGGCGCATCTTCGGTGGTATGTTTAGCCCCGTTACATCTTCCGCGCAGACCGACTCGACCAGTGAGCTATTACGCTTTCTTTAAAGGATGGCTGCTTCTAAGCCAACCTCCTGGCTGTCTGGGCCTTTCCACATCGTTTCCCACTTAACATACACTTTGGGACCTTAGATGGCGCTCTGGGTTGTTTCCCTCTTCACGACGGACGTTAGCACCCGCCGTGTGTCTCCCGGATAGTACTTTACGGTATTCGGAGTTTGCAAAGGGTTGGTAAGTCGGGATGACCCCCTAGCCTTAACAGTGCTCTACCCCCGTAAGTATTCGTCCGAGGCTCTACCTAAATAGATTTCGGGGAGAACCAGCTATCTCCCGGTTTGATTAGCCTTTCACTCCTAGCCACAAGTCATCCCCTAACTTTTCAACGTTAGTGGGTTCGGTCCTCCAGTTGATGTTACTCAACCTTCAACCTGCCCATGGCTAGATCACCGGGTTTCGGGTCTATACCTTGCAACTATACGCCCAGTTAAGACTCGGTTTCCCTACGGCTCCCCTAATTGGTTAACCTCGCTACAAAATATAAGTCGCTGACCCATTATACAAAAGGTACGCAGTCACACCACGAAGGTGCTCCTACTGCTTGTACGTACACGGTTTCAGGTTCTATTTCACTCCCCTCACAGGGGTTCTTTTCGCCTTTCCCTCACGGTACTGGTTCACTATCGGTCAGTTGGGAGTATTTAGCCTTGGAGGATGGTCCCCCCATATTCAGTCAAGATAACACGTGTCCCGACCTACTCGATTTCATTTACTATAGATTTTCATGTACGGGGCTATCACCCTGTGCCGCTGTCCTTTCCAGAACATTCCACTAATCACAAATAAACTTAAGGGCTGCTCCGGTTTCGCTCGCCGCTACTTCCGGAATCTCGGTTGATTTCTTTTCCTACGGGTACTTAGATGTTTCAGTTCTCCGCGTTCGCCTCATATGGCTATGTATTCACCATATGATACCTATAAATAGGTGGGTTTCCCCATTCGGAAATCCTAGTCTCAAGCGCTTTTTACTAGCTTGACTAGGCTTATCGCAAGTTAATACGTCCTTCATCGCCTCCAACTGCCAAGGCATCCACCGTGTACGCTTAGTCACTTAACCATACAACCCAAAATAGTTTGAATTATATATAAAGGACTGATTTAAACTTCGCCAGAAGTTAAATATTGAATACTAAAGTAGACACCAATCACATCTTTCGATGCAAATGGCATAATTTTACTTTTGAAAACTCTTTCAAATCTTTCGATTCAAAGAATTTTTTCTATCAGCTTTCCAAATTTTTAAAGAGCATGAGAATAACTTCTCAAATCTAACCATACTTAATAAAGTATTTTTAGTTTTGAAAAGTAGAAGTGGTGGAGCTAAGCAGGATCGAACTGCTGACCTCCTGCGTGCAAGGCAGGCGCTCTCCCAGCTGAGCTATAGCCCCACTAAATTGTTTTATTGTGTACCACTTAACCCTGGGAGGAGTAAAGTGGTGGGTCTGGGCAGATTCGAACTGCCGACCTCACCCTTATCAGGGGTGCGCTCTAACCAACTGAGCTACAGACCCAAACAATAGTGTTCTCGTTACTTACGAACAATCATCTGTGTGGACACTACGAACAAATCAGTTCTAAATCGTGATAAGGAGGTGATCCAGCCCCAGGTTCCCCTAGGGCTACCTTGTTACGACTTCACCCCAGTCATGAATCACACCGTGGTAACCGCCCTCCCGAAGGTTAAGCTAGCTACTTCTGGTGCAACCCACTCCCATGGTGTGACGGGCGGTGTGTACAAGGCCCGGGAACGTATTCACCGCAACATTCTGATTTGCGATTACTAGCGATTCCGACTTCATGGAGTCGAGTTGCAGACTCCAATCCGGACTACGACGAGCTTTAAGGGATTCGCTCACTGTCGCCAGCTTGCTGCCCTCTGTACTCGCCATTGTAGCACGTGTGTAGCCCTACACGTAAGGGCCATGATGACTTGACGTCGTCCCCACCTTCCTCCGGTTTATCACCGGCAGTCTCCTTAGAGTTCCCGACATTACTCGCTGGCAACTAAGGATAGGGGTTGCGCTCGTTGCGGGACTTAACCCAACATCTCACAACACGAGCTGACGACAGCCATGCAGCACCTGTCTCAGAGTTCCCGAAGGCACAAAGCTATCTCTAGCGATTTCTCTGGATGTCAAGTGTAGGTAAGGTTCTTCGCGTTGCATCGAATTAAACCACATGCTCCACCGCTTGTGCGGGCCCCCGTCAATTCATTTGAGTTTTAACCTTGCGGCCGTACTCCCCAGGCGGTCTACTTAATGCGTTAGCTTTGAAAAAGTTGTCCGAGGACCCCAGCTTCTAGTAGACATCGTTTACGGCGTGGACTACCAGGGTATCTAATCCTGTTTGCTCCCCACGCTTTCGTACATGAGCGTCAGTGTTGACCCAGGTGGCTGCCTTCGCCATCGGTATTCCTTCAGATCTCTACGCATTTCACCGCTACACCTGAAATTCTACCACCCTCTATCACACTCTAGTTGACCAGTTCGAAATGCAGTTCCCAGGTTGAGCCCGGGGCTTTCACATCTCGCTTAATCAACCGCCTGCGTACGCTTTACGCCCAGTAATTCCGATTAACGCTCGCACCCTCCGTATTACCGCGGCTGCTGGCACGGAGTTAGCCGGTGCTTCTTCTGTCAGTAACGTCACAGATGTGCTCTATTAAAACACACCCTTTCCTCCTGACTGAAAGTGCTTTACAACCCGAAGGCCTTCTTCACACACGCGGCATGGCTGCATCAGGCTTTCGCCCATTGTGCAATATTCCCCACTGCTGCCTCCCGTAGGAGTCTGGACCGTGTCTCAGTTCCAGTGTGGCTGATCATCCTCTCAAACCAGCTAGGGATCGTCGCCTTGGTGAGCCATTACCTCACCAACTAGCTAATCCCACTTGGGCCAATCTTTAGGCGTGAGGCCCGAAGGTCCCCCACTTTGGTCCGTAGACATCATGCGGTATTAGCAGTCGTTTCCAACTGTTGTCCCCCACCTAAAGGCATGTTCCCAAGCATTACTCACCCGTCCGCCGCTCGCCACCTCAGGAGTAAACTCCCTTGTGCTGCCGCTCGACTTGCATGTGTTAGGCCTGCCGCCAGCGTTCAATCTGAGCCATGATCAAACTCTTCAATTAAAAGTTTTTTTGAACCTTGCGGTTCAGCTCAATGAATTCTGATTTTTGTTTCCACAATTCTTAATAAAAAGAGAAAGTGAAATCAAATTGACTGTATAGCCACTCATTCATTATTGAGACTCTAAATTTTTTGCTTTGCTACCGAAGTAACTTAGCTGTTAGAACTCAACCTGTACGAGTGCCCACACAGATGATTGCTTAAATTGTTAAAGAACGTTGCAGCGCTAACTCTAGGAGCTTGCTGCGAAGTGGAGCGCCATAATAAACGTTTCACTTTCCAAGTCAACACTTAATTTTAAATTTCTTTCAAAACCAAACTAAGTTTTATGTAACTCTCTGATTCGACCTTCACCTCGCTAAGCGTTGCTGTCTGCCGTCTCAGTGGGGTCGCATTATAGGGCGGCGAACTTTTTTGGCAAGCGTTTTTTTGCATAAAAATGTAAAAAAGCGGATTTCTGCTTAATTTTAATACAAAGCGCTCAAAAAGAACTCTTTCCAAGCGTTTTGCTTTATATTCACTGGCTTGTACTTGCTTGAATTTGCAGTTCCCAACCAACCTTTTTCTGATACTGTACTTCTTGCTCTAATTCGGTTTGCATTAAAGGATGTTGCTCTAACCATTTATTTGGTAATTCGATAGTGAGCACATCCCCTTCAGCAAAGACTCGTATAATAGGTAGTACATCATTTTTTCGTCGCATGGTAAGAATGAATGCTAATCGTAATACTCGCAGTACTCGACTAATAAATTCGTCACAGACCCCAAAGTTATAAAGATGTTTTAACTCAATGTCTGCTCGATGCTGTTTTACTAGCTGCACCAGCATTTTATGTTGTGTTTGACTATACCCGGGCATATCGGTGTTTTTTACGATATAACCAGTATGCTTTTGATACTGCTTATATTCTATTAATAAACCAACTTCATGTAGTTGCGCTGCTGCGTATAGCAGAGATTCACCATCATGCGCCGATAACTCCCACGAGCCTTCGAGTTGTTGAGCAAATGTTTTTGCTAACTCGGCAACACGTAAACCTTGCACTTGATCAACATGATAGCGTTCAATAAAGCTATCGAGCGTTCTTTGTCGTATATTTTGATTTTGCAACTCGGGGATCATACTGTACAGCACACCTTCTCGCAGCGCGCCGCCAGCTAAACCCATAGTATCTATTTCAAGCGCTTCAAAAAGTGCGATTAAAATTGCCAAACCTGATGCAAACACCAAGCGTCGCTCTTCAAGTAAACCTGGTAACTCTAATTTATGAATATTTTTATATAGTACGGATTGGTGTTTTATTGCGTTCAATTTATCAAGGGTCAGCAAATCATCTTGTCGCTGCGCAATCATTATTTCTTGAATTGCTTGCACGGTTCCCGATGCACCCGACACACTTAACCAACCAGCTTGCTTAAACTCTTCACTAATTGCTGAAATAACCAGATGCGCAGCTTTTATGGCAGCATCAAAGTTTTTATGAGTTAATTGCCCTTCAGGAAAATAACGCTCTAAGTAAGTAACGCAGCCCATATCAAGACTTTTATAATGCAGCGGAGTAAAACCATCACCAATCACAACTTCTGTACTTGCGCCACCAATATCGATAACTAATTGCTTACCTATCGCAGCGGAAGTATACGCAACTCCTTTATAGATTGTTTTTGCTTCGGTTTCACCGCTGATGATATTGATTTTATGATTTAGGATTCTTTCAGCTTGTTCGATAAATTGATGAGCATTTTTAGCTAGTCTTAAAGTTGCTGTTGCAACTATCGTAATATTTTCTGCAGGGATATCCTGTAGTCGCTCGGCAAAAAGCGATAAACACTCCCAACCACGCTGCATTGCAGCAAGGTTTAAAACATTATCACCATCTAATCCAGCAGCTAAACGCACTTTACGTTTGAGCCGCCCGATTGTCTGCAAACTTCCGGCCACTGATTTGGCTATCAGCATGTGAAAACTATTTGAACCTAAATCAATCACAGCATACACATTTTGATGCTGAAGATAGTGAGCACCGGTCATTTTTACCTCTGTACTAACGCGCTCTTGGACGAGCGTTATTGGAGCGATTTCCACCTAAACGTGAATTTTTTGAGCCTTGTGGGCTACGTCTTTTTTGAATCCGAGGTGCTGGAATATCATCTAACAGTGCTGTTTTATCATAATGAGATAAAGGAATCACATGTTCTACATATTCTTCTATTGGTTGTAAGTTATAAGCATATTGCTCACACGCAAAGCTAATTGCTTTACCTGATGCGCCAGCACGACCTGTGCGGCCAATGCGATGCACATAATCCTCACAATCATCAGGTAAATCAAAATTAAATACATGACTCACTTCTGGAATATGCAAGCCTCTAGCAGCAACGTCAGTTGCAACTAAGAAGTCTAATTTACCCGCGGTGAATTGCTCTAATATCGAGATACGCTTTTTCTGATTTACATCTCCAGTCAACAAACCAACTCGATGGTCCGCAGCCTTTAACCAAGCATATACTGTTTCACACATGTGCTTTGTATTTGAAAAAACAATCGCTTTTTCTGGCCACTCTTCTTCTATGATGGTTAGTAATAGAGGAATTTTATCGACCTGCGCAGGATGGAATAACTCTTCCACAATTCGCTTGCCTGTTTTTTGACTTGGCTCAACTTGTACATGAATAGGATTAGTCATGTGCTCAAAAGCAAGCTCTTGAACTCGGTATGATAACGTCGCTGAAAATAATAAATTTAACCTTTGTGTCGCATCAGGCATACGTCTAAATAAATAACGGATATCTTTAATGAAGCCCAAATCGAACATCCGATCTGCCTCATCTAAGACCACAACTTCAATTTCATTTAGGCTGTAGGCACCTTGTTTATATAAGTCAATTAGCCGACCAGTCGTACCAATTAAAATATCTACACCTTTTTCGAGTTGTGCGAGTTGTTTTTCATATTCTTCGCCACCATATACTAAACCTAAGTTAAGATTACAGTGCGGCGCTAATATTTTAGCATCTTTATGGATCTGAACAGCTAACTCCCGAGTGGGAGCCATGATCAGGGCTCTTGGGTGTTTGCCTTGGCCTTTAGTACTTTGCAATAGGTGGTGGCACGTCGCAGTTAAAAATGCGAGTGTCTTACCGGTGCCTGTTTGCGCTTGACCTGCAATATCACGTTTTTCAATTGCATGGGGTAAGCATTGAGCTTGAATTGGTGTGCAAAATTCAAAGCCATGAGCATTCAGACCAGCGATAACTTCTGGTGCAATATTAAAGTCCGCAAACTTTTTTTCTGATAGATGTGTATTATTCATAGCGATAAAGCATAACGCTTAAGCTTGCAATAAGAAACAAGAGTGTTTAAATACACATTAAATAAATTTGCTAACACATGATGGAGTGCTCAATGAGCGACAAAATAATCCAATTAACCGATGATAGTTTCGAAACAGACGTATTAAAAGCTGACAAACCAGTACTTGTTGACTTTTGGGCTGAGTGGTGTGGTCCTTGTAAAATGATCGCTCCAATTTTAGACGACGTTGCAGGTGAATATGCTGATCGCGTTGTTGTTGGTAAACTAAACATCGACCAAAACTCAGCAACACCACCAAAATTTGGTATTCGTGGTATCCCAACATTATTACTATTTAAAGATGGCCAAGTTGCTGCAACTAAAGTCGGTGCATTATCTAAAACTCAACTAATTGAATTTTTAGAAAATAACATCTAATAAAAAAGGGCTTTGCCCTTTTTTTACTTTTTTAATTTTAATCATTGCTGGACGATTAAATAAATAGCTGCTAGTTTATTAATCCAAAGATATATCCCTTAGTTAATTTCAAAACACCGCAACTCAAATGAACCTTTGAGCACTATAAAACAGTGAAGAACCCACCAATATGCATTTAAGCGAATTAAAACACAAGCCTATCAGTGAGCTTGTACAGTTAGCCGAGTCCATGGGGCTTGAAAACGTAGCCCGTTTAAGAAAACAAGACATCATTTTTGCCATTTTAAAAGCTCACTCTAAAAGTGGAGAGAATATTTTTGGTTTAGGTGTTTTAGAAATCCTTCAAGATGGTTTTGGCTTTTTACGTTCATCCGAAGCGTCTTATCTTGCAGGCCCTGATGATATTTATGTTTCTCCAAGTCAAATCCGTCGCTTTAGCTTACGTACCGGTGACTCAATTTCAGGCTTAATTCGCCCACCAAAAGAAGGCGAACGTTATTTTGCCTTACTTAAGGTAAATGAAGTAAATTTTGACCGTCCTGAAAGCTCTCGTAATAAAATCCTCTTCGAAAATCTTACCCCACTGCATGCAAACGAACGCTTGCGTATGGAGCGTGGTAACGGTAGTACCGAAGATATTACAGCTCGCGTGCTCGATTTAGCATCGCCAATCGGTAAAGGTCAACGTGGCTTGATTGTTGCTCCGCCAAAAGCGGGTAAAACCATGTTGTTACAAAACATCGCACAATCAATTACTCACAACCACCCTGAATGTGAATTAATGGTACTTCTTATTGATGAACGTCCAGAAGAAGTAACTGAAATGCAACGCCTAGTTAAAGGTGAAGTCATTGCATCTACGTTTGATGAGCCAGCCAGTCGTCATGTTCAAGTTGCCGAAATGGTAATTGAAAAAGCAAAACGTCTTGTTGAGCATAAAAAAGACGTCATCATTTTACTTGATTCGATTACTCGTTTAGCGCGCGCTTACAACACTGTAATTCCTTCATCAGGTAAAGTATTAACCGGTGGTGTTGATGCCAACGCACTTCACAAACCAAAGCGCTTTTTTGGTGCGGCACGTAATGTTGAGGAAGGCGGTAGCTTAACGATTATCGCAACTGCTCTTATCGATACAGGCTCTAAAATGGATGAAGTTATCTACGAAGAATTTAAAGGTACCGGTAATATGGAATTACACCTTCATCGTAAAATTGCTGAAAGACGTGTATTCCCGGCGATTGACTTCAACCGCTCAGGCACGCGTCGCGAAGAGTTATTGACTAAACCAGATGAAATCCAAAAAATGTGGATTTTACGTAAAATCGTTCATGACATGCCAGAAATTGATGCGATGGAGTTTTTAATCGATAAATTATCAATGAGCAAAACAAACGATGAATTTTTTGATTCGATGAAACGTAAATAACAATTTATCCAATTAAATAACTTAAAACGCCTGCAAATGCAGGCGTTTTTTTTCGTGATATTAAAAGTTTTGGACTATACCTATTAATACATAAATAATAAAAAATTTGTATTATGGAATCATCTAAATTAGCGCTTTTCCCCATTACTTTATTACTACTCACTCACCTTATTTTTTTATACTTTTTTGATGCCCACATCAATCTTTGGCTGGCAATCATAACCCTTGATGTAATATGCGGTGGGGGTCTGTTTTATTATTTACATACGCATCCCTCCTCAAAAGAAAAATACCTTAATCATTTTGCCGATGCAGTGAACAATCCTGCAAAAATAAATTTAAAATTCCGCTATCAAGATGACGGCAAACTTCCACCAAAAGAGTGTATAGACATTAATAATTGGCTTGAGCTAATGGACCATTTACTCAACGAAATTTACTCGTCTTCCGCACGACTCACGCCAATGGCCGCTGAATTAAGAGATACTTATACATCAATGAGTCAAAAAACCACCATGCAGCATAATCATGGCGAAGTGTTAGGACAATCAATGCATGCAATGCTCGATGTCTCTCGCGATCTTGATGATAATCTCGAGCGTATTTACCAAGCAGTAAAAAGCGCCACACAATCTGTTAAACAGACACGTAATGATGCAAACAAAAGCCAAGCGAGTTTAATAAACCTTGCCAAACAAATTGAACAAACAAGTTCTCAAATCGATGAGCTAAAACATGATAGCGACCAAATTAGCTCAATTATCGAAGTAATAAATGCCATTGCAGAACAAACAAATCTTTTAGCACTTAACGCCGCAATTGAAGCTGCACGAGCTGGTGAACAAGGAAGGGGATTTGCGGTTGTTGCAGATGAAGTGCGAAATTTAGCAGCCCGGACAAGTAAATCGACTCAAGAAGTCAGCGCGATGATCTCTAAAATTCAACAAGGCACCGACAGAGTTCATCAACTCATGATCCAAGGTCAACATGAAACGGAGCAAACTGTTGAGCTTTCAAATCAAGCAACTAGTGAAGTTGATCGCATTGAATCTTCTATGATCGATATTCAAACCCTTTCTGAAAAGATTCATCAACAAGTGCAGCAGCAAAAAAAGGTTTCGGATGAAGCGCAGCTCTCTGTTGATGCCATGATGGAACTCAATAGCGACGCACTTTCAAGCACTAAAATCCAAGTCATTTCCAGTGATGATTTACAACGCTTAGCGCAAAGTTTAAAAGAAAAACTAGAAATGTTTGAGTTCTCCGATATGGTATGGGACACCAAATTACGCCCTGCGAAAATGCAACAAGTGGGCGAGCAAACCGATCGTACCAAAGCGCTAAATGAAGGAGACGTTGAGCTATTTTAAGCTCAACGTTTTGAGTTTGTACGCCTGATTACCTAATCAGTCAGATAAAAATTATCAGCGTCTAAATAAGCGGGGAATTGCTGTTTAAATTGACGCAATGCTGCCATATCTAAGGTTACATAAGTGAGTTGTGAAACATTATCTGTCGCAAGTATCAATGTATCGCCTTTAAAATCATAGACGGCACTGCCACCATTATGCTCAATCGAAAAACCATCCTCACCAATTCGATTAACACCGATCGCAAATGCTTGATTTTCGATAGCACGAGCCTGTAACAAAGTATCCCAAATTTTTCGCCTTGCCTGAGGCCAATTTGCGACATTAATCAAAACATCATAGTCATTGCGGTTTCGCGCCCAAACAGGAAACCGTAAGTCATAACAAACCTGAGGTAAAATTCGTACCCCATTGATCTCAAACACTGCTCGTGTTTGACCAGCAACCACATAATCACCTTCATTGCCAAGACGAAATAAATGGCGTTTGTCATAATATTTTACTTCGCCATTAGGCCAGACCCAATAAAAACGATTTGCGATTTTATCACCATAATTTACTAACACCGAACCCGCAATCACGGCCTGATGACGCATAGCCATTATTTTTAGCCAATCCAGAATTTGTCCACCATCAGCGCTTACACTCGCTTTTGGGTCTGACATTGCAAAACCAGTTGCAAACGTTTCAGGCAACAAGACTAAATCAACGGTTTTACAATTTTGCAATTGCTGCGCTAGCGCTTCCAAGTTTGCGCTAATATCCAGCCATTTAATATTTGTTTGCACCAACACAACACTTAGAGTCGACATAATTTCTCCGCAGCGGCAATTAGCGTACTGTCATTTTTTGCAAAACAAAGCCTAATAACTTTATCCGCAGGGGCATCGTGATAAAAAACACTTAACGGAATAGCCGCGACTCCAACATCCGTTGTTAACCAATGACAGAAATCGACATCATTTAAATCTGAAATAGCACTGTAATCGAGCAATACAAAATAGGTACCTTCGCTTGGCAACACCTTAAAGCGGCTCGCGCAAAGATGCGAAACTAACAAATCACGTTTTTGCTGATAAAAATCGGCTAACTGATCAACATGCTCAGGGTGCTCGGCTAACATCGAAGCCAAACCGAACTGAGCCGGAGTAAAGCTGGAGAAAGTAACGTATTGATGAATTTTACGAAACTCAGCGCAAAGTGCTGATGGCGCTGCGCAATAACCAATTTTCCAACCCGTACAATGAAACGTTTTGCCAAAACTTGAAATCACAAATGCACGTTCAAATAATTCAGGCTCTGACAAAATACTCAGATGCTGATGACCATCAAACGTCATATGTTCATACACTTCATCACTAATTAAATAACAATTTGGGTATTGAGCAAGTAAGGCTTTTAATGCTTGAAGATCGTGCTTTTTAAGCACTTTGCCAGTTGGATTGTGCGGTGAATTGATAATGATCACTCGCACTTTATCATTCATGTTACTCGCGACATTTTGCCAGTCTATCGCATAATCAGGCGCGGTTAATGCTAGTCGTTGGCAGCGCCCCCCAGCAAGCTCAACCGCAGGTTGATACGAATCATAAGCAGGGTCAAAAATAATAACCTCATCTCCAGCGCGAACCAAAGTGTGGATGGCAACAAAAAGTGCTTCAGTTGCACCTGATGTTACGGTAATCGACGCGCTTGGCTCTAATGAATTACCATATTTGCGTTCAATGAGATTGGCTATTTGCTGCTGTAAAGGTGCGATACCATTGGATGGTGAATACTGGTTTAGCCCTGTTTGAATCGCAGTGCTAATTTGTAACTTTAAAAAGTCAGGAGTATCAAATTCAGGAAAGCCTTGAGATAGATTAATTGCCTGATGCTGATTGGCTAACATAGACATTTGAGTAAAAATACTTGTTCCGAGTGACGGTAACTTACTTTGAAACACCTTAACACCTTTGCTCACAATAAAATTACCTGCTTTTTTAACACGAAAGCCAACAAAACTGTATATAGTCTTGAATGAAAAGCAATGTTATTATCACCCAATTAGATGTTTAGCCATCTAAAAGAACAAAGGGGCAGCATGCAAAATCGATACGCGATTGAACAACTTATAGACGCTGGTGTTTGGATCAGCAAAAAAGGCTGGGTTCCAGCAACCGGTGGAAACTTCTCAGCCAAAACAGACTCAGGCTTTGTAGTTACTGCTAGTGGTTATGATAAAGGCCAACTCGTTCCTGAACAGTTTTTACAATTTGATTACCATGGCCAAATTGAATCTGGCACAGGCAAGCCTTCGGCCGAAACCGAGTTACACCTTTGCATTTATCAGCTGGCTACTGATGCAACGTGTGTATTGCATACTCACTCTGTAGCTGCGACTGTCTTATCGCGTTTTGTAAAGTCAGATACGTTAGCCATTACAGGTTATGAAATGCAAAAATCTCTGCACGGTATTTTAAGTCACGAAGAAACCCTGCAAATTGCTATTTTTGATAATGACCAAGATATCGAACGACTGGCTGATAAAGTTGCTGAACGCTACCATCGTAACCCTCTTTTTCATGGCATTTTAATTCGCGGTCATGGCCTTTACGCCTGGGGTCGCACACCTAACGAAACGCGCCGACACCTTGAAGGGCTTGAGTTTTTATTTGCCTGCGAACTTGAACGTATAAAATTAGAAGGCACCTTATGATTAAAGCCATGCTAACCGATATTGAAGGTACGATTACCCGCATTTCTTTTGTCAAAGAAGTGCTCTTTCCTTACGCTGCGCAACATATCACTCAATTTATACAAAATAATCACGCAGCCCCTGAAGTCGCCGTACACATTGCGGCTGTCAAAGCCGAAATAAATCAGCCTGAAGCCACCTTGGCGGACGTTATTGCAGCACTGCAGAACTGGATTGCAACCGATCAAAAAATCACGCCTCTCAAGCAACTACAAGGCATGATTTGGCAGCATGGTTATCATAATCGTGATTTCACAGGCCACCTTTATCCCGATGCATATCAATTTTTACAACAACAGTTTGATGAAGGGATGGCGCTTTATGTTTATTCATCAGGCTCAGTTAAAGCTCAGCATTTATTGTTTGAATTTTCTGATTATGGTGATATTCGCTCATTGTTTAGCGGCTTTTTCGACACTTTGGTTGGTGGTAAAAAAGAGGCTCTTTCGTACCACAATATTGTTGAACAACTGCCCTATAAAGCTGATGAAATATTGTTTTTGTCTGATGTTGTCGAAGAACTGGATGCAGCAAAGGCTGCTGGTTTAAAAACCTGTCATTTAGTTCGAGATCAACAAGCCACTTCAGAAAATCACGCTTTTATCCATGATTTTAATGCATTTCAAATGGAGCAATTCTCGTGAGCCAACTTAGTATTTATTCGTTAGCCGACAAAAAAACGCCCCTATTTCATAGTGATGCTCATCACGAAATAGCAGCACAACTTGCAAAAATTGCCGTACGATTTGAGCGCTGGCAAGCTACATCACCTATTGATGCAAAAACAAGCAATGACGAAATCTTAGCGGCATATCAACATGATATTGACCGATTAAAAGCGCAAGGTGGCTACTGCACTGTTGATGTCATTTCGCTGGCAAAAGGCAATCCAAACGCAGCCCAATTGCGCGAGAAATTTCTCTTTGAACATACTCATAGTGAAGATGAAGTCCGTTTTTTTGTAGCTGGCCAAGGGCTTTTTTGCCTACACATTAACGACGAGGTATACCAAGTATTGTGCCAAAGGGGTGACCTCATTTCGGTACCAGCCAACACTCCCCATTGGTTTGATATGGGTTCTGATCCTGAATTTACTGCCATCCGCCTATTTAACAACGAAGCAGGTTGGGTTGCCCAAGCCACTCAATCTCCGATAGCAGCACAATTTCCATTATTGGATTAGGGATAACAATGGAAACGCTTTTTTCGTATGGTACTTTGCAGCAAAAAAACGTTCAACTCGACACATTTGGCCGAGAATTATTGGGAGAGGCCGATACCTTACACTGTTTTGTTTTAGGCGAGGTTGAAATTACAGACCCTATGGTATTAGCGCGCAGTGGCAAACGCTTTCACCCAATATTACGCTACACTGGCAATCCACAAGATAGTATTTCAGGTACTATTTTTTTGATTACAACAGATGAATTAGCGCAAGCTGATGAATATGAGGTCGACGCCTATAAACGCGCCTTACTGACTTTTGCTTCGGGCAAAACTGCATGGTGTTATATCGATGCACAGGCAAACTTACCTTAAGATGTACTGAGGTTAATTTTTTAAAATTTCAGAACACTAAAATAATCGTTCGCGGTTAACGCTTCGATTTGCATGATATCATTAAGGATAACGCTTTGTTGACCAGTGTTAGTTTGCAGTATCAGTAGCTCAACTTTCGTATTGCCACACCGCTTAACCTGCGTGGTGAAAGCTTGACCCACAACGTGTTGGTTATCACGCAAGCTAATTTTAAGCTGGTAGCCATATAAACAAGCCACTTCAATAAAATCATGGTCGGCACACTGCATGATTGACTCCCTTTTGCTATTGACTAACCTTTTGCTGAATAACGAGTTGAGCCTGCAACTCAGTCACAGCCTCTTCGACTTCGCTATAATCTTCATACTTAATGACTTTTTCAAGATATTGCGCACAGGTTGCTAAATCATGAAAACCAAACATGGCCGCAGCACCAGATAATTTATGTGCTTGTAAACCGATTTCAGTGTAACGCAACGCAGCCATGTGCGAAGTTAATTCACTGAGTTCATCAGCAAAACTATTCGCAAAACGCCCAATAAGGTCTGACATATCAATGCCCGTAAGCTGGTTACCTGAGACTCGAGATCCATCAGCCGTTAAATGCTTTGCCAATGTCGTGACAAAACTATCGCGTTCAATCGGTTTTTTTAAGTGATCGTTAAACCCTAAATCATAATACTGCTGCACCTCATGGGACATTGCATTTGCTGTTAAAGCTATAATTGGCAAATTCATCCCGCATTGACGCAACAACTTAAATGCGGCGATGCCATCCATTTGCGGCATTTGAATATCAAGCAAAATAAGATCTATGTCCGATTTTAAGGCAATTTCTACCGCTTGCTTACCATTTTCAGCACCAATAACCGACAAACCAAGCTTTTCGAGCATCAAGGTAATAAGGCGGCGATTATCTTCATGATCTTCAGCGAGCAATACAGTGCCTTGCAGTTGCGCTTCGTTACAAGTAGCTAACGACTTGTGCGCCTCGACGACTGGCTGAAAATTAACGAGCGGCTGACAAGTGAGGTGCAAGGTAAAAATGCTTCCCAAGCCTAATTCACTATTAACACTTATGCTGCCCCCCATTAAATTCGCTAGCTGTTCCGATAAACAAAGACCCAAGCCAGAACCACCAAAACGGCGGCTAATGGTATTATCACCTTGAGTAAAGCTATTAAAAATATTACCTAACTGCTTTTCGGTCATGCCAATGCCAGTATCTGAAATAACGAACTTAAGGCCGGAACTCGTTGGCCAAATTTCAACTTTTACCTCACCTTGCTCGGTGAACTTCACGGCATTTGAACATAAATTAATGAGAATTTGCTTAAGCCTCACTTTATCGGTAGCGATATAAAAAGGGGAGCTGAGAAAATGCTGAAAACTGAGCTTAAGATCTTTTTGCTTCGCTGACTCACAAAACATGTGAACCACCTCTTGACCCAACGCGGTTACGTCAGCTGGGGTGCTATCGAGCACCAACTTATTAGCCTCGATTCGCGTTAAATCTAAAATATCATTAATTAATTCAAGTAAGTGCAAACTGTTGTTATGAATTATTTTTACTTCATCTTTAATTTCTTCAACAGGAATATCCCCATTAATAATTAATTCAGCCTGCCCCATCACTGCCGTTAAAGGCGTTCTAATTTCATGACTCATATTGGCCAAAAACTGGCTTTTAACTTCACTTGCCCGCTGCAGTTGCTTACTAATTTGCTCAAGTTCGGCCGAACGTTGCTCAACCTTTTTACTGAGAATATATCGGGCATTTTCGGCCATCGCGCGACGAAATAACAAAAAAGTCGCAAGCAATAAAAGCAAGGCAATCATAATGGTGAAATTACGCTGCTGCATGGTTTGATCAAGATTTAGCGCGTCGATTTTTTTGGCCTGCTTTAATTGCACCAATTGCTGATTAAGCTGTTCAGCATCAAGTAATGCTTGGTATTGTGCGAGCTTATCTTGTAGCTGCTTATCACTACTGCTTTGTTTTTTATCTTTATATTCTTGTAGGGTTTGTAGTGCACCACTTGATTGCTGCTGCGCCGATAATATTAAAGCGTACAAAGTAAGGTTTTCTTCAAGCTGCAATTTATACATCATGTGCTTAGAAACCTGATCGGATTTTGCTAAATACTCCAAGGCCAGCGCAAAATCGCGGTCTAAATAAGCTAACTTCCCTAACGTGAATAGGCTACCGGCATAAGCGGCTTGGTTACTTGCTTGTATGGCCATCGTTACTGCTTGATTTGCATACTCTTTAGCTTTAATTAACTGCTCTGTTAAACTGTATAGTTCAGCCAAATTATGACTTTGTGACGCGGCATTGTAATAGTCATTTTTCTTTAAATAATATTGTAGTGATTTTTGCAAGTACTCTTCACCAAGCGAATATTGCCCATCATTTTTATAGGTAGAACCTAAATCGCCATACGCCAGCGCTAACCCTTCAATATCATTTAACTGCTCGCGCTGTGCTATGACTAGGTTATACATTTTGATAGCAACTGAGTTTTGCTTTAAGCGCAAATATAAACCAGCAATATTAAAAACAATGTCGACTTTATCTTTTTCACTCCCCAGCTCGTTATAGATAGGCTGGGCTAATTTATAGTACTTAAGCGCCTGATCAATATTACTCATCGCCGCATGCACCAAGCCCAGATTATTAAAGGTATTTGCTTGCAGTAGTGGCTGATCCAATTCGGAATATAATTGTTCGGCATTTTGATAAGCAATTAAAGCTTGGGCATTATTGCCCATTAAATAATGGATCACACCTAAGCGATGCTCGGTTTGAGCTTGGGGTAACAAAAGCTGCTGCTCTCTTGTTATGAGCAGTGTTTTTTCTAACTGCGTTAGTGCTGACTTTAAATCATTATCTTGGTGATAAAGCCTTGATAAGGCAGTATATGCAGTAATTTTTTGCTCTGCAGTTAAACTTGGATCACTGAGTAACTGGCTAAAATGCTCAATTTTTTCATCAAGTAACAGTAGTGTTTCTATTTGTTCAACTTTTTCAGTGAAACTCTGCGCATTAATCTCAAAAATAGCGACAAAAAATAGCAAGCACGCCAGCGCACAACCAAACACATCCTTTTTTTTGATAAGCATTTTTAACAGCCCTTGCAGAATTGAGCGCAGCGTTAAGCTAAAAACTGAGCCTAAATGTATGCTGGCATTAAAAGATCCGTTTACTTATATCACTTTATGGTACTGAAAAAAACTGCGACATGTTGCTAATAAGATAAGCAAATGATTGAGAGATAGTAGTGTAAGGCACTAAAAGCCTTACACTTTGTAGTTAAAATTACAAAAAGCGCAATACGCCACTGTGCACATCAAGGGGTGAATAAATACCCGTATCGAGTACCCAGCCAGTCACCAAATCAGCGGGAGTAACATCAAACGCAGGATTAAATACTTGCGCATTATGTGGGGCCCATTGGCACTGGCCAAAACTACCACTAACACCCGTTACTTCAGTGGCATCACGTTGCTCTATCTCAATAGCGGCACCAGTTTCACATTCAATATCTAAGGTAGTCTTTGGGGCAACCACATAAAACTCAATGCCATGATGCTTGGCCAATACAGCTAAATTATAAGTGCCTACTTTATTAGCAAAATCACCATTAGCAGCAATGCGGTCAGCACCAACAAATATTTTGTCGACCTTACCTGCGGCCATCAAACTTGCAGCCATGTTATCGCAAATGAGGGTGTATGGCACTTGCCAACGCTCAAGTTCGTAAGCGGTTAATCGACCACCTTGCAGCAATGGCCGGGTTTCATCGACCCAAACATGTATTTTTTTATTCGCTTGATGCGCCTTATAAATAACGCCCAGTGCCGTGCCAATACCTGCAGTTGCTAATGCCCCAGTATTGCAATGAGTTAAAATATTATCGCCCTCTTGCACTAACTCATTGCCAAAATTAGCCATCGAATTACACAGCGCAATATCTTGTTCAAAAATAGCTTCCGCACAACGTTGCAATGCGGTTTCATAATCTTCTTTTTGCACTGCGGCACTCATTTTATCCATGCAATGCATTAGGTTTACGGCTGTAGGGCGAGCTTTACGTAGCTGGGCAATTGCATCAATAAGCTGCGTTTTTGAATAATGTAGGCTGGCTAAATGGGCTATTAACAAACTTGCCCCAATGCCAATAAGGGGTGCACCGCGAATTTTAAGCGCTTTAATCAAGCATTCCATCTCTGAAACACTGTGACACAACAGCCAATTTTCTTGATGGGGTAACGCATATTGATCGAGGACAAATAATTGATTGTCTTGGTACTTAAGGCTCGCTGCCAGCAAGTTTTTCATCTTGATTTCCGCTTTTTATAGTCTTTAAGTGATCAATCTTCAGCTTTTAAAGACAAATTAACATTACACACCGCCGTTATTTTACCCTAGCAATATTCCACCAGCAACAACAGAAGTCTGGACATCTAAACACTTAAAAATATAGAATGCTATCACTTTACTATTGTTTGGGTGTCCTAATGAGCCAATACGTTGCATTTACAGAACAAGACGCAATTCGTTACGTACAAAAAAATACCTCACTTTTTCATGCTGATGATTCACTAACCTGCTACGAGTTTGGTGACGGTAATTTAAATATGGTGTTTAGAATCAGCAACCAAGCAGGGCAAAGTATCATTTTAAAACAAGCTTTGCCTTATGCCCGTTGTGTTGGCGAATCATGGCCACTGACTTTAGACCGTGCTCGCATCGAGGCCGAAGCCTTACTCGCACACGCAAAAGTCAGCCCCGCACATACGGCTAAAGTCATCGCTTATAATCCTGAACTGGCTTTAATTTTATTAGAAGATTTAGGCCATATGCAGATATTGCGCACCGCACAAAATCAAGGGTGCTATTTTCCATTGCTCGGTCAACACATAGCGCATTATTTAGCCCATAGCGCTTTTTATCACAGCGATTTTTATTTAACTGCCCAGCACAAAAAAGCCTTAGTGGCACAATTTATTAATCCTGAGCTTTGCCAAATAACGGAAGATTTATTTTTAACCGACCCATTTGTCGGTCATGAACGCAATAATTACCCTTTGGCACTCGAACCTGCGGTTAAGCAATTGCAAGCCAATACAGCACTGCGTTTAGCCGTAGCAAAATTAAAAAGTAAATTTTTATCATGCCCGCAAACCTTATTACATGGCGATGTACACAGCGGTAGTATTTTTGTTGATCAACACCACACCAAGCTAATCGACCCTGAATTTGCGTTTTTTGGCCCAATCGGCTTCGATTTAGGCTCGTTTATCGGCAATTTGCTAATTAATTATTGTGCTCAAACAGGCCGCATTAGCGATGAAACTGCGCGCCAAGCTATGCAGCAACATTTACTTGAAACACTCAATACCACCACAGCAGAGTTTGTTCGTTTATTTAGCGCACTTGCAACACAGCACAGTCAAGACATTAGCTTTACCAACCACACTTACCAGCAAGAGTTTTTACAACAGGTATTACAAGATGCGATAGGCTACTGTGGCTGTGAATTAATTCGACGCACCATTGGGCTTGCACACACCAGCGATATTGACACCATCAGTGATGAGCACCTTCGTTTAGCCGTGCAACAACGCACTGTCGCTCTGGGTCAGGCACTGATTCTGCATGCCCAGCATGTTACAAGCCCAGCACAACTTGCTGAGTTTTTAAGCCAACAACTAAATTAACCAGAGGCCTTGTCACAACAAGGCCTTTTTATTTGCCACTAACCTTGCTAGGTTTAAAGTACGCTTCATTTAAATGGTTTAACTCTATATTTTGCACATTCAAAATCCCATTCTCGATGATGTATTTAACGCGCTGATGCAGCAACCTAGCTGGAAAACCCATGAGCTCGCCAGCCATTTACGAACCCAAGGCTGGTCGGCGCCACTTGATGACGACGCCAATCAAGATTTATTTAAACGCAACTTTTTAGTGATGAATGCGCTATTTCATTTACAGCACGAGTTAGTTGCACAAGGGCTAACTATTAATATTGAAGGGTTTAGTGCAACCTTAATCAGCATTACCACTCACACCTCCCCCATCCAAACCAGCGCCTTAGCAAGCTACTACCTTGATTGGCATAACTTCACCCCCTCAAACCAAGAGATAGACCAACTGCTTAACGATTTTTGGCAAACTTTTGGCAAGCGCCCGACCATCACCCCCGTTAGCCAAAATGATATTGCATCAGCACTTACTCGCTTTAACCTCAGCGCAGATTGCCACTTTGTTGAGGCTAACAAACGCTGGCGGCAGCTAGCGGTGATCCATCACCCAGATAAATCAGGCGGTGATACCGCAAAATTTCAACAATTACAAAATGATTGGCAAGTATTGCGGCAATACTTTAAACACGCTTAACAACATCGCATTTAGGTCCTTTTCTTCGTATGATGATGCTTTATTCATCATCATTACGAGTTCACCATGCCATTAAAAAGTGTTGCGCAGCTGTTATTGCTCGCCGCGATTTGGGGATCGTCCTTTTTATTTATGCGCGTTGCTGCCCCAGCACTCGGCCCAAGCGCCTTAATTTTTGGTCGTGTTGCTTTTGCTGCCCTGTTTTTATTGGCGATTGCGCTATTACTTAAAAAATCACTGCATTTTCGCCAAAACTGGCGCTTTTATATGGTGATCGGCTTACTCAACTCAGCGCTGCCATTTTTACTTTTTGCCTATGCCGCACAAACCATTTCGGCTTCGTTATTAAGTGTGCTTAATGCAACCGCCCCAATTTGGGGAGTATTAATTGCTGCACTTTGGCAAAAACAAGAATTAACCAAGCGAAAATCCGCAGGCCTTTTATTGGGTATGACTGGGGTTGGGGTGCTCGTTGGCTTTGATCACGTGACATTGCAAGAAGGCGCACCGCTCGCCATTGCTTGTGCATTGGGTGCGGCGCTGTGTTATGGCATTGCATCTACTTATGCACACACTGCAAAAAAAGTAGCGCCATTCGCCACAGCGCATGGCAGCATGTGGTGTGCAACGGCCATGCTCGTTCCAGTTGTATTATTTTTTCCTTTAAAAAACATCCCAACGCTTGAAGTATCCATCATGGTCATTACGCTTGGGGTGGTCTGTAGCGGTGTGGCATATTTATTATATTTTCGTTTGGTTGAGGACTTAGGTGCGCCATCGGCTCTTACCGTGACCTTTTTAATTCCTTTATTTGGCGTACTGTGGGGGCATCTCTTTTTAAATGAAGTAATTGGCTGGCATACCTTAATTGGCGGTGCGGCCACACTTTCTGGCACCGCATTAGTCACAGGGTTTTCACTCAAAGGTTTACTGGCTCGCAGGCCAAAGCCAGCAACTCTCTAATGTTAATTTGCAACCTGAGTCGCCTCGTTTTTATCACAGAATTTTATAACGTCGCTTAAATTAAAAAAGGCCAACATTCATTGCTGGCCTTTGCTACTTCAGGTTTGACTCTTTTATACCAATCACGATAAGTAAGTGATCAAAAATAGCGTAGGAAAAACGCTTGAGAACAAGGCTGATTTTTTCGATAAGTGGTTATTCTACAATCAAAAAATCTAACGAAGTTATCGAGTGTTTTAACAAGCTAGGGTGATCAGTTATTTATTACGATTGGTATTACTTGCTATTAAGCAGCGTTTGAATTTCATCAATTTGCTCTGGGCTTAATTTCGCTTTTTGTAATAACGTTTTGATAAGCATAAATTCGTGCCCCTCTTCGCCATCCATCTCAAAAGCAAACTTCATCACTTTTACATTATGTGGTTGGACGGGCGCGTTGGGTGCTGGCGGTGGCGGTGGAATATCAAAATTCAGCTCATCACCATTACTAATAAACACCATTTTATGGCTGGTATCGTCGCCATCGCTAAAGGTTTCTATGGTTTTACCATCAAGAATAAATACATTTTTACCGTCACCCGAATCCATTTTTGCCAAAAGCTTGCGAACTTTTTCTTGTGTATCGGCTGGCAGCTGATTAATTTTTTCATCAAGCTCAGCACTGCCAAGTTCTGACTTATCAAAGTGGATAAACTGGCTACCTTGACCTTCATCAACCAGCACTTTGACATCAGATAAGTCTTTTTCAATTTTAATGACAGTGGTTTTCTCTTGCTCTGCCACCACAAAACCTGAGGCTAAAACTAAGCCCGAGGCCAATAAAAATAGGTTGAATTTATTTAACAAAAACATATTTTTCTCCTTGCGATCACATCGCGAACATTTAACTGAAATGATTAATTCGCTTTCACTAATGAAAAATACATGCCAAATAAAAAACATCTTATTTTTTATAAGCTTAATTAAAAATCGAACTTAAGCATTCATGCAATTATCCTGATTTGAGGATATTCACTTACTGATATCAGGATTAAATTCTCGACTTGGCAGCGAGCATTCTCCAGCATATATAATTTCCCTTTAATTACATGATGTTAAAAAACTCTTTTTTCTGTATTTAGTGGAATGTTTCTTGATAGATACCGCATTGGCATTTATGTTAATCAAGCAGTTTACTGAGTTGTTAAGGGGTTTATGTGAGTATTAAGCGGTATTTTATTTTAGGGATCAGCATTATCTTTTTATTACTGGCCACCAGCCAAGCTTTGTTAGTGCTGTATTTTAAAGACCAAGTGCGCCAAGACATCAGTAAACAATCACAAGTTATTACCAAAAAATTAATTAACAAAGCACGTGACGACCTCACCGAGCGCATCATCGAATTTAAAGGTTCCGCGCCAAAAGTGGTGATGATTTCCGATGGCATAACCATTTCAAATACCGCGACACCTCCACCGCCACCGCCAAAACCGGTCTCAGCAGCGCCAGCCGACGTTGCACCCATTGCACCGCCTAGCAGCCAGCAACAATTCGAGTTTGAAATTCGTGGTAATGGTAGTTCAGCTAATGAACTCATTAAAGAACACCCACTGTTTGCAATTCATCAAGAAGAACTCACTGATGAGCTCAACACCATTTTTATCAAACTTGAAAACGACGATAACATTCAACACGTGATTAATGGCGAATTTCGCAGCCTTACCACCAGCAACAGCTTTGAGAAATTTGCCGAACTGATATTGTGGAGCATTGTTATTTCAAGTTTAGTGGCCATTGTGCTGATGGCTTACTTCACCCATGCACTCACTCGTCCAATTGCAGCCTTAAATGCCGGGTTTGTAGCACTGAGTAATGGTAAGCTTGGCTGCCAAGTCACACCGCAAGGGGTGGCTGAAATTGCCTCATGCATTACCCAGTTTAACCACACCAGCCAACGTTTAGCGCAACTGAGCGAAAGTGAAAAACAACTCGAACAACAACGTCAACTTGTTGAGCTTGGCGAGCTAAGCCGTGCGGTTGCGCACTCGTTACGTAACCCCATTCATACGTTAGGGCTCACGCTTGAGCAATACTGGCAAACTCAATCGCTGCAACAGCAACAACATTTGCAGCAGATTGCCCATAATAAAATCGCCCATCTGAACAAAAATATTACTGCCTTATTGACCTTAAGTAATAATGATGTCCGGCGCGATCAGCACGTACCCATCAGCGCAGTGATCCAAGATATTTTATTAGAACTGGGTAGCGAACAAGCAGGTTTTATACTCGAGCTCGAGCAAAACCTAAGCATTTTTGGTCTTGAGTCAGAAATTCGCACCATACTGCATACTGTTATCGTTAATGCTGTTGAAGCCAATCACTTAGTCTCTGGGACGGTCAAACCGATTAGTATCCATAGCCAACAACGAGCAAATCAACTCATCATTTGCGTGCAAGATAGCGGCCCAGGATTTAGTGAGGCCATTTTAAAGCATTTATTCGAGCCTCATATTAGTAGCAAAGCCGATGGCGCAGGCATGGGGCTTTATTTGGCTAAGCGCATTGCGCACTTGTATTATCAAGGCAATATTACCGTCACCAATCAACCAAGTGGCGCAGCCGTTACCATCACGCTTACAACAAGGACTAAAGATGAGCACTAATACCCCCATTTTATTGGTTGAGGATGACTACGCCCAAAATGAGCTGATCAGCGCCATGTTAAGCGCGGCCAATTATCAGGTTTTCAGTGCATTTAGTGTCGAAGATGCCATTGTGCTCCTCAAACAGCAGCCACATATCAAACTGGTATTTACAGACTGGAAACTCGGTCAACTAAGCGGGCTTGATTTAATCAATTACATTCGCGGTAACAAACTTGAGCACGGTATTGTGGTTGCGACGGCATATGGTTCAATTGAGCACGCCGTACAAGCGATTGAACAAGGGGCTGATGACTATTTAAGTAAACCCTTTCAGCGCCAAGAGCTCCTGCTCGCACTCGCCAAAGCCAATAAAGCCAGCCAATTACGCCATACTAACCAACAGCTTAATAGCCAATTGACCGAGCAAAGCAGTTTAGTCGATATCATTGGCCACGCACCTTGCATGCAAAAGGTCTTTCAGCGGATTGAACGAGTCAGCGCCACCAGCGCAACAGTATTAATCAGCGGTGAAAGTGGCACAGGTAAAGAACTTGCAGCCCGCGCTTTACATCAACTCTCTCATCGCAGTAATCGGGCGTTTATTGCCATCAATTGCGGGGCTATTCCAGAAAACCTTGCCGAGTCTGAATTATTTGGCTCAGTTAAAGGGGCATTTACGGGTGCCACCCACGACAAACAAGGCAAATTTGCCGCAGCCGATCAGGGCACTATTTTTCTTGATGAAATCGCCGAATTGAGCCTGAGCTTACAAACTAAACTACTGCGCTTATTACAAGAAGGTGTGGTCACTCCGATTGGGGCTAACTACGAACAAAAAATTGATGTTAGGGTGATTGCCGCCAGCCATAAAAACCTGCACCAAATGGTGCAAGAAGGCGAATTTCGGGAAGATTTATTTTATCGCCTCAATGTTGTGCCCATTCATATGCCGCCCCTGCGCGAGCGCAGCGAAGACATCCCGCGCTTAATTCAGCACTTTTTAGCTATGTTTAGCCAACGCTATGGCATAAGCGGCCTGCAATTGAGTGGTCAGCTACTGAAACAGCTAATGCAATTTAATTGGCCCGGTAACGTCCGTCAACTATCTAATACCTTAGAGCAGTTTGTACTGCTGCAAAATGAAGACGAGCTCCTCGACACCCTCATTCGGCAACAAACACCAGCAAATAACACAACACACTTCACCTTGCCAAGTGATGGCATTGAGTGGGATCAGTTTGAAAAAGACTTATTGCAACAAGCCCTCAACCGCGAAGCTGGCAATAAAACCCAAGCGGCCAAACTGCTAGGCCTTAACTATAAACAGTTTTTATACCGCTTAGAAAAATATAAATTGTAAGGTCGCCACAATCGGCAGACACAACTTGGCTTGATGCAGAATAAAATAGCTGTGCATTGATAATTACAATGTAAAGACTGATCGCATCAAGCAGTTAACGGGTATTATTGGTCACCAAGCGCGCATCTCGTTATAATGCGTAAACTTTTATTTGTGACTGACTGAGCTGCAATGAAATATAAAGATCTTCGCGACTTTATTGCGTTACTTGAAAAACGCGGTGAGCTCGTACGTATCAAACAAGAAATTGATACTTACCTTGAAATGACTGAAATTGCCGACCGCACCTTGCGCGCCAAAGGCCCCGCCCTGTTATTTGAAAACCCTAAAGGGTTTGATATTCCTGTATTAGCGAATCTATTTGGTACGCCTGAACGAGTAGCATTAGGCATGGGACAAGAGGATGTATCGGCACTGCGTGAAGTCGGTAAATTATTGGCCTTTTTAAAAGAGCCTGAGCCACCTGCGGGATTAAAAGAAGCATGGAGCCAAATTCCCGCTTATAAGCAAGTGCTTAACATGCCAGCTAAAGAAGTGAAAAAAGCACCGTGTCAGCAAGTGATTTTAAGCGGTGATGAGGTCGATTTAACTAAGCTACCGATTCAGCACTGTTGGCCGGGCGATGCAGCCCCACTGATCACTTGGGGTTTAACGGTCACAAAAGGGCCATATAAAAAACGTCAAAACCTCGGTATTTATCGCCAGCAGCTACTCGGTAAAAATAAAATCATTATGCGTTGGCTTTCACATCGTGGTGGCGCACTAGATTACCAAGAATTCTGTAAAGAGAATCCGGGGAAAAATTATCCGGTTTCGGTCGCATTAGGTGCTGATCCGGCAACAATTTTAGGCGCTGTCACGCCAGTACCCGATACCTTAAGTGAGTACGCCTTCGCCGGTTTACTACGCGGCAGTAAAACTGAAGTAGTTAAATCGATTTCCAATGATTTACAAGTGCCTGCCAGTGCCGAGTTTGTACTCGAAGGCTATTTAACACCAGGTGAAACCGCGCCTGAAGGCCCTTATGGCGACCATACTGGTTATTACAACGAAGTCGATGAATTCCCAGTGATGACAGTCACACACATCACCCATCGCCAAGATCCGATTTACCACAGTACTTATACGGGCCGACCACCTGATGAACCAGCCATTTTAGGTGTGGCACTAAACGAAGTGTTCGTGCCTATTTTGCAAAAACAATTTCCTGAAATTGTCGACTTTTATTTGCCTCCTGAAGGGTGTTCGTACCGCATGGCAGTCGTCACCATGAAAAAACAATATCCCGGTCATGCTAAGCGCGTGATGATGGGGGTGTGGTCATTCTTACGCCAATTTATGTACACCAAATTTGTGATTGTCTGTGACGATGATATTAACGCACGCGATTGGAATGACGTTATTTGGGCCATTACTACTCGTATGGATCCGGCACGTGATACCACGTTAATTGAACACACTCCGATTGATTACCTCGACTTTGCCTCGCCTGTTTCAGGCTTAGGCTCAAAAATGGGTATGGATGCCACCAATAAATGGCCAGGCGAAACCACCCGCGAGTGGGGTGAACCGATTGTGATGGATCCAAAAGTGAAAGCTAAAGTTGATGACATCTGGGATTCACTTGGCATCATCAAAAACAAAGCTTAATAGCTGAGCAAAAAACAGCTAAAATAAATAAACGTGTCGTGAAAAGGTAATAAAATGCAACAATTATTCGCTGATGTCGTCAGCATCAGCCCACTGACCGAGTTCATTTTTAAAGTAGAACTCAAACCAGCGCAAGCTGCCGAGTTTAAAGCCGGTCAGTATCTTCAAGTGGTATTGGGCGAAAAGGACAAGCGCGCTTTTTCAATCGCTAGCAAGCCAAGCCAAACTGAGCTACTCGAATTACACATTGGTGCCGGCGCAGCCGATGGCTATGCCCGCCAAGCACTCGACCATCTTCGCGAGCACCACGCTGCTGGTACACAAGCAAGTCTTGAAGTCGGTTTAGGAGTGTCAGAACTGCGCGAGCAAAGTACCCGCCCTATTATTCTTTTGGCCGGTGGTACAGGTTTTTCATACGTAAAATCAATGGCTGATCATCTACAAGAAATAGGCTGCGATCGCCCAGTATTCTTTTACTGGGGTGTTAAAGACGCAAGCGCATTATATGCTGATGACGAAATGAAAGCATGGGCAACAAGTAATCCGCACTTTAACTACATTCCGGTAATTGAAAAGCCATCAAGCGATTGGCAAGGCCATAGCGGTTATGTGCATTTAGCGGTATTAAAAGATTTTGTCTCGCTCGTTGATTACGATATCTACATGGCAGGTCGTTTTGACATGATTGGTATTGTGCGTGATGACTTTATAAACCAAGGTGCCATTCGCGAACACATGTACGCCGATGCCTTTGCGTTTATTAAATAAGCTAAATTTTTGAGAGTAAATGCGCTATAACGCTTTATAACTCAATGGCAAAAAACAAAAAAGCTGACCGCGGTCAGCTTTTTGCTTTTGTGCTTTAAACCATTTACGATTCTGATTTCCTTAATAAAATAACATTATGAATAAATCTATTCTGCTGAGCTTTTTATCACTGGTATTGTCATCACCACTACTGTTGGCGGCATCAATTAAAGCACCATTACAACCTCAATCACAGCAACCACTGAATCACATCATTCATGATGATGCGCGTAAGCGTGACATCCCCATCAGCGTGTATTTTCCAGCTCAAAGCCAATGCTCAGCACAATCACCCTGCAAAGTAGCCATGTTTGGTGCAGGTTATGGCATGCCTAATACTGATTACACTTTTTTAGCTAACACACTGAATCAACAAGATGTGTTAATGGTCTCGATTGCCCACGAGCTCCCGAACGACCCACCGCTATCAACTGCACAACCCTTTATTAAAACCCGCAATGAAAATTGGCAGCGCGGGGCACAAACGGTGTTATTGGTACGAGAGCAACTTAAAAGCGTATACCCTGAATATAATTTTGATACCGTGACGTTAATGGGACACTCTAACGGTGGCGATATTGCAGCGCTGCTAGCCAATCAAGGGTATTCGTTTATTAATGCGGTGATCACTTTCGACCATCGCCGCGTGCCTTTACCACGTACAAGCAGCATCAAAGTTTTATCGGTCAGAGCGTCGGATTACCCAGCCGATGACAACGTACTGCCAACCCAAGCTGAACAACGCCAATTTAATAGCTGCGTTGTCACCATAAAAAACGCGCGCCACAATGATATGACCGATCACGGGCCGCTATGGTTAACCCAGAAAATGAGCACTATCACAGCAGGCTTTTTACAAAATAAACCATGCCACGCCCTTACATTGCCGATGGACAGCACTCACAATGAAGGTTCGCATCGCTCTTAATGGTGCTCATTCGTTCACAGCCTAAGTGATCTAATACGATAACTTAGGCCCGTTTATTCCCCTAACGCACTCTCTATTTTATTTACTTTATCGCCCATCAATCTAAAAAACAGTTTGATCTGATATATTTAATCAACTTTTAAAATTAACAGCGACCTTCCATACTCGATTCATCAAAGCGACCACTTATTTTTGGAGCACAAAATGGATACCGTAAAACAACACCTGATCAAACAACTACCTAATATCACAGCCAATACAGAAATTACCGAAGCCATCGCTGAACTAAAAAAATATCAATTGCTTGGTGCGCCCGTACTTGGCAACAACCGTGAATTAATTGGCTTTATTTCTGAACACGAATTGCTAAAACCTATGCTAAACAACAGCTACTTTTGTGATGGAGCGATTAAAGTCAAAGACTTAATGCGCACCGATGTAATCGCCATTGACGCAAATATGAGCATTGCCGATGTAGCCGAGCGTATGTTGCAGGCACAACCTAAAAACTACCCAGTAGTTGAAAGTAATAAAGTGATTGGTTTAATAAACCGCAGCCAAGTACTAAGTGCATTAGCAGCAAGTTATTTACGTTGCCAAACTGCGAGCTAATGAAGGGTCTGTCACCAGATTGCTTTAACTCACCTGCAGTTGATTTTTATGAAGAACGTTTTTGCTTTTTGACGATATAAAACGAACCAATTTGCCTGCAAAAATAAAAAATGCACCTTTTGGCGCATTTTTTATATTTTTCACATCATCACATAGTTAGGCTTTTAAGCTTCTTAAAGCCTGCTTTTCTGCCGCACTTAAAAAGGCGATTTCAATAGCATTGTGCTGCGCTTTTGTGATGTCAGCGGCAGTTAAACCTGCAAGCGGCGCTGCAACTTCAAATTCGTGGCGAATTTCAATATTACTAACACCGGGATCATCAGTATTGATGCACGCTAAAATGCCGTGATCTAAAAAGCGTTTGAGTGGATGTTGATAAATATCGGCAACCGTACTGGTTTGTAAATTACTGGTGATACAAGATTCAATACCAATTTTATTCGCGGCTAAATAATCCATCAATGCGTTATCTTCAATCGCTTTTACACCATGCCCAATACGTACTGCACCAAGTTCGTTAATTGCATGCCAAATACTCTCTGGGCCCGCAGCTTCGCCTGCGTGAACGGTAATATTTAAACCACAATCGCGCGCTTGTTTAAAGTGGCTCATAAATAAGTCACTTGGAAAACCCAGTTCATCACCCGCTAAATCGAGCGCCACCATGTGTTGTTTATGCGCCAAAATGGCATCGAGCTCTTGTTGGCACGCAACTTGGCCAAACGTGCGTGATAAAATACCAATTAAATTGGCTTTAATTTGCGGGAACTGTTTTAAACCTGCATGTACACCATCGACCACAGCTTCAACCACCGCTGTTGGATTGAGGCCTTGTGTTTTAGCCATGTAATACGGGCTAAAGCGCAGTTCAACATAATCTAAACCTTGGTTGACCGCATCTTCGATATTTTCAAATGCAATACGGCGACACGCATCATAATCACCTAACACTGCAACACCCCAATCTAATTTACTTAAAAATCCTAATAAATCAGGCTCATTTTTAAGTACTTGTACATGTGGGCGTAAAGATTCAATGTCAGTGCCAGGTAAAGTGATATTAAATTGTTGGCCAAGCTCTAATATGGTTTGGGGACGCACATTGCCATCAAGGTGGCGGTGAATATCAAGTAATGGTAAGTGTTTATTTATCATAATTGAGCTCGGTTTTTTAAAAGTTGCCGCATGATACGCAGCTTACTCAGTAATTCAAGGACATATAGCCGTTAATTACACATACTTTAAAATTGCTTTAAATAACTTATTAGGGTCAAGTGGCTTAACAACGTAATCGTTCATACCAGCAGCCCGCGCATTGGCGATATCACTATCCATCGCATTAGCCGATAAACCAATGATAGGTAAATTTTTAAATTTAGGATTTTGTCGAATTTGTTTTGTAGTGGCTAAGCCATCCAATAATGGCATTTGAATATCCATTAATACTAAGTCATATTCGTTTTGTTCAAGTTTATTGAGTGCAACTTGTCCGTTTTCAGCAATGTCTGGTGTGCAACCTTTACCGGTTAAAATAGCTGAAATAACCTGCTGATTTAATGGATTGTCTTCTGCAACCAAAATTTTAAACTGGCTTAATGACACATCACCAATATTAAAATGGGCAGCCTTACGAGGTGCTTCATCTGAATTAAACTGACCAAGCGGCAAAGTAAAATAAAACTCACTGCCCACGTTTACCTCACTCACAAAGCCAATTTCTCCCCCCATCAACTCGACTAAATGCTTGCAAATGCTGAGCCCTAAACCAGTGCCACCGTATTTGCGTGACGTTGAGTTATCGGCCTGAGTAAACGCATCAAACAAGGTTTTTTGTGCCTCAGCAGACACGCCAATACCGTTATCTTTGACACTAAAACGCACAAATTTATTGTTAAGTACAGTCATAGTAAGTTCGATTTTACCGCCAAAATTAGTAAATTTAATCGCATTATTGAGTAAGTTGAGCAGCACTTGTTTTAAGCGAATTTTATCGGCAAACATACTCAGCGGCGTTATTTTAGGGTATTGGATCACAAGACCGACACCCTTGTTAGTGAGGTCGGTTTTCACCAATGTTTCTAACTGACTAAAAAGCGCAGTAAAATACACTTCTGAATATTCAAGCTGTAATTTTCCGGCTTCAATTTTAGAAAAGTCTAATAGGTCATTGAGCACTTTAAGCAACACATCAACCGCATTTTCTGCCTGATGTATGTATTCTTTTATCTTGTGTAAATCATTTTGCTGCAGAACTAAATAATGCAGCCCTTTTATGCCATTAATTGGAGTACGAATTTCATGGCTCATATTGGCCAAGAATTCACTTTTAATTTTATTAGCTTTGTCTGACTTTTGCTTTTCTAACAATAGCTTTTGAGTTTGCTTGTGCACTTGCTCACTGATTTGTAAGTTGGTACCTGTTAATAACAATAAAAACGTTATTAGCAACCAAACAAACAACAGCCCAGATACTTGCATGCCGTATTGGCTCATCCAACTTGCCTGCGATAATGCATCTGTTATTTGATATAGGTTGACTCTCCACTCACGCTGCCCGATCGAGGCTTTAAAATGAAATACAGGATCCAAATCGGCTACATTACTCTCTTGATATAAGACTTTTGGTACCGCGTTATTGGTGACATCAATCGCGGCAATCTTAAAACCATCAAGCTCCAAAGGCCCTAAAATAGCATCAATTATTTTTTGTAAGTGCAATACACCTAACGCATAACCTTTTAATCCACCCGAAGGGTGACTGTCCATAACTGGCACAATATAAAGCACCCCTAAGGAGCTATCTTGCCGCTGTAATAAACTCAGTGGCTCGGTTAATACCGGTTTTTTTGTGCGAGCAGCTAAATTGAGGGCAGAAATGCGGACGGGGTTCGATGCAAAGTCAAAACCCAAAACATTTTCATTGCCTTTTAATGGGTTAACAAACAACACAGGAAAGTAGACATCGCGTTGTGATGCAGTGACTAAGCGACCCAACGAATCATGTTCTTTAAAACTAAAATCTTGAAAACCAATTTGCTGTAACTCTGTTTCAACCTTTAACCGTTCACTTGCCAGCACTTTTGGCAGCCATTCGATTGCACTAAACTCATCGTTAAACTTAAGCTGCTTATCTGAAAACTGGATGAACTCTAAGTAATTGATATATCCACTACTTTCATAATATGCCTCCAACAAGCCAATGTTAGATTGAATCTTTTGGAGTTGCTGCGCGACACTAAACTGCAGCATTTGACTTTTTGTTTCGATGACCTGCTGGTTTTTTAATTTATCGCTTTCGATTTGAGCATAAAATAACGCGCTAACTAAAATAAATACCAACAAACCTGGCAGCAACACCTGCAAACGACGACCCGCTTGTTTAACCGAAAAAGCCACCAGCATTAAAGGGGTAAAAATCATCACGCCGATAGCATCACCAGCCCACCAATTAATGAATGAATTAAAGACTTGGCTTTCATTAATAGATTGAAAATAAAGCAAAATACTGGATCCAATCGCCGCACCTACAATACAGCTAATAGGGCCGCCAATTAACATCAGTTGTAGTGTCGCTTTTAAATCAAGTAGCTCAATGGCTCTTGGATTAATGCGGTTAACAATGTAATAGCCTAATGCGGCCTCGGCCGTGACCCCAAGCGAAATAAAACCCGACTTTAAAACATCATCAATAGATAGGTACAAGGTGGCATACTCAAGGTGAGCCGCACTTAAAATAAACGCTCCGATAAAAATCAGCGGCAGCACTCTAAAACCAAGTAAAAACAAGCCCGCTAGTGCAATACCCGCAGGCGGCCAAATGGCAGTCACGTGATGGCTCATTGCAAGAAAGAAATGTGAAGCAGCGCCTATTGCAATATATGAAATGAATACCATTAGATACAACGGGGTTTTATTGTGCAATTGAGTACCTTTTTTCTGCTGTTATTTTTTAGATTGTGGCATCTCGCTTTACTAGCTTAGTCAAAAATAAGTGTTTACAAAAATCAATCTCGGTATTCATCATAAAAAACGCCGACTTAAGTCGGCGTAAATGCTTGATACAATTTTAAGGCATCGTGTGTCAGCCCTTGCTCGGCAAAACACCTAGCGGCACTTGGCCAATGTTCAGCAGCATTTTTTTCATTTAACACTTTTTTAAAGACCTTGCTCGCAAGCTCGGTGTCGCTTTGAGCCTGCGCAACATAAGCCAGACAAAGAAGAAGCCCCTCTGATTCTGGTTGCTTCTTTAGCAGCTCTTGAACCGCTTTTTGCAGTGAGAGCAAAGCTAAGCCTTTGCTCTGTTTTAAACTGGCTGTCACGGTCTCGTGTTGACCTTTCTTGAGCAATTTAATCAAAATATCTTCAGCCTGCTCAGTTGCACCATTGTGAAGGAGCGCCTGACAATACGCTTTTTCAGCCAACGGCTTGAGATTACGAGCCAACTGTTCATAACGACGTTCAATCACCGCGCTATCGCTATTATTAAAAATAACCTGCCACACCGCTTGCCATTGCTCATCGGTTAACCCTGCATACTTCGCCAATTTAGGCATCAAAGCAAGTAATGCAACATCATCTTGCTGGCCAACTAGCAACTGACAGTATGAGTGCAACTGCAGTTCGTCAGGTTTTTTCTGCTGTACAGCAAGACTGAGTAAATCAATAGCACGTTGCTGATCACCTGTTTGCCCATATAAATGCGCAACATAATTTTGCTGCTCATCAGGAATTTTTGCCAACAACTCCAGCGCTTTTGCTGATTGGTTGCTTTTTAACGCCGCATCCGCAGCAAAAGCATAAGCAAGGCCTTGCCATCCCGATGGCAAGCTTGTGCCACCAAGTTTTTTGAGTGCTAAACCATGGTCATTGTTAAGGGTTGACCACAAGCCTTCTTGTAGGTTTGCAAGCTGTTTTTTCTCACTGCGCTGCGATAAGCGAAAACGGGTGTGACCGTATAAAGACCAAACATAACCCACCAGCCTCAACAACAAATAAAGACCTAAGCTGACCATTATTGCCATGATCGCAAAACTGACAATTGAGCCTTCCACGGTCCAATTATTAAAAGCAATTAATACGTAACCTTTTTCACCAATGACCCAAGGGGCAACGGCCAAAATTAGCGCTGCTATTAAACACGCAATTAACGGTTTGATCATTGTGATCTCTCCTCAAACGCTGCGCCACTGACCAGCTCAACAACTGGATTAAACTCTAACGGTGTTGCGCGTAAGCTTGCTAATTGCTCTTTCATGCTAACCACTGAAGAGGAAGTACCATCATAAAAATTGTTAAGTACCTGCTCTGCTTGTGCCAGCGATGTAATAAATACTTGCGCTTGTTTATTTAATAATGCGGTTTGGGCTTGAGCAAAATAAAAAGCTAATTGTTGACGCACAAGCACCTGCTCTGCAGATGAAAGTAAAGGCTCGATAGGCGCTGAACGTTCACGAATTTTAATAAAGTCATCCACTAATAACTGCCAGCTACGCTTTAAGTTTTGTTGCCAATCGCTGACGTTTTCAGTTAAAGCCTGCTGCTGAGTCTCATTAACAGCATCAGGTAACTGCACCATATTCAATGGCAATTTATTAAGCTGCTGCGTCAAACCATATAAAGTGAAATAAAGCTCATCAACCGGTACGACCGGCAGTGCGAGCACTGTTTGTAAGTCTTGATTCACTGCCGCACGTAACGCTTCGGTATTTGGATACTGCGCAAGCAAGCCATCAAGTTGCTTAAAAATAGCCGCTGCTGTCGCATAACGTTGCTCGCTTTGCACTTTAAAGACAGCCATGCGCTGCATTGATTTGGCTTCATTGATATTTAATTCAACTACTTGCTGGCTTTTTTGCTCCAGCGTTTGACTAAGCTGCTGCTGAACAAATTGCTCTGAATTTTCAATCGCTAATTTAACATTGCGCTCAGTTTGATTGACGACCGAACGCTGTAATTCAAGCTGTTGCTGCATGGCGCTTTGTAACTGAGCCACTTGCTGTGCCAGCGATTCTTTCTCACTGTTTAATTGGCTAAACAACTGATTGCTATATTGTTGCTGCTGCAAATAACCAAAACCAGCTCCCGCTCCTACACCCAGTGCAATCAAGATAGCGACTGCCGACAATACCCATCCTGATGAACCAGAGCGACCACTTGTGTTTTGATTTTGTTTCGCTTTTGCGGCTGCATTTTTTTGCACCGACTCTGCTTTTACTTCTATCACGGGGTTCGCATTATCTGCTGCTTTATTAATTTCTTTTTCATCCGTCATAGCTTTATCCTGCTTTGTGATAGCCGCTAAAATCGCCTCATCCGAAGCGCCTGCGCATATCTGTATATTATTTGCTGCGATAGCATAGTCACTTAAGTGCTTTGCTATTCGCTCACTGGCGACATAAAACCGGCAGGTTTTAAGCCATTCACCTTCATTTTCTACAATTTCGCGGAATATCGCGTCAACCGCAGCATTACTTGTCAGTACTATACTGTCTATTTTTTGTTGTTGCCATTGCTTTATCCAGCCAGATACTGTCCCTTCGGTTGGCTCGCGCCGATATAAAACAAGTGGGTGCACAAACGCACCTCGTTGCTTTAAGGTTTGAGCGATTAGCGGGCGACCATCTTGGCCTTTTAATAAAACAATATTCTGCTGTTCAACATCCTGTAGTTCTTTTAACGCAAGTAATCCTTCTGAGTCTTGTGGTTTACCTACCCGAGCTTTAGTACCAAACAACTCAAAAATAACTTCAGCCGTTTTATCGCCAACAGCAAAAAATTGTGGCTGGTGTTTTAAATTTGGCTTTAAGGCGTACAGCGCTTTTACTGCATCTTGGGAAATAAAAATGAGTTTATCAGCTTCACCAAGCGGGGCTAATGCAGCACTTGAAACCGCTACAGGCTCAAGTGCTAATAAAGGAAATGAAATAGCTTGGTGGCCCAATTTGGTTAACTGTGCTACCAGCGCCGCCCCTTTAGTATCTGGTCGGGTAACTAAAATAACCGCCATTAAGCATCCTTATAAACGGCTTGTAATATTTTATCTGCGCCTTGGGCGAGCAGCTTGTTGGCTAACTCTATGCCTAATTGCTCAGCGTTAACACACAATCCTCGCACCTCATCGCGCAAAATTTGGCTGCCATCAACCGCGCCCACTAAACCACGAATGGTGATATGCTCGCCTGACACTTGTGCAAATGCACCAATTGGCACCTGACAGCCGCCTTCTAAACGACGATTCATTGCGCGCTCAGCTAACACTCGAATGCGTGTTTCTTTATGCTCAAGGGCAACTAATAAGTTTTTGGTGACCAAATCATCCGAACGACACTCAATCCCCACTGCACCTTGACCATTTGCAGGTAATGATTGCTCAGGCTCGATAAAACTGGCAATACGCTCAGGCATTTCAAGACGAATTAATCCTGCGGCAGCAAGAATGATGGCGTCGTATTGACCTTCATCTAATTTAGCCAAACGCGTATTCACATTGCCGCGCAAATCGCGGATGATTAAATCAGGACGAAGCGCACGAATTTGACACTGGCGGCGCAAACTTGATGTCCCAACAATCGCACCTTGAGGTAACTCTTCAATTGTCTTAAAACGATTTGAAACAAACGCATCGCGCGGGTCTTCTCGCTCACAAATTGTATTGAGTTCTAAGCCTTCTGGAAACTCAACCGGCACATCTTTCATTGAATGCACGGCGATGTCGGCACGACCTTCTAGCATGGCTTGCTCTAGCTCTTTTACAAACAATCCTTTGCCACCAATTTTAGCTAATGGCGTATCAAGAATTTTATCTCCTTGCGTTGACATCGGAACTAGCTCTACTTGAATGCCTGGGTGATGTATTTCAAGTTGCGCTTTTACAAATTCAGCTTGCCATAATGCAAGTGCACTTTTACGCGTTGCGATACGAAGGATTGGGCTTGGAGATGTCATGGGCTACCTTATTAGCGACTTATTTTTATAAATTGCTGTTTCTATTAATAATACGAAATGTTTTTTGTGCCAAGATTTGCTGGTTGCTATCACGCAATTGAACTTGCCAATCGCCCATTTGTTGCTCATCAATCGTTTTTGATGAGTAAGTGCGAAAGTGAGTAGACGTAATATCGAGCATAATCTCAATTATTTGAACGCCATTAAAAAACCAAACATGGCTAACTAACTGGGGTGTGATGTCACTGATTTCAGTAAAAAAATACAGTTGATCATTAAATTGATTGGTATAGACCTCGCTCCCAAGCACATCAACAGGCTCGCGATCTTCAACAGCTACGGTTAATACCGCACGAGTGACAAAATTTGTATCAATCTCAACACCACGAGACACCTGGCTCAAGGTGGTCGATGGCATTGTAGGCTTTTGAGCCTCAGGCAAGGCTTCAGCACCAACTGGCTGCACATTGTCAGGCGTAGCGATGTCTTTTTGAACCATTTTATGTGGCTCATCGGATGCAGCCTCACTCAAAGGTTTCGCTGGTTTAATAGCTGCATCGCTCACTTTATCTGAACCAATCAGGACATCGTTTTCGGTATCCTCATTGGGGATACTGACATGGCTAGGTGTTTTTAGGACTGAATCCTTGGTAACTTCTTTGGCATTAACCATCGAAAAAACACCCCATATCGCCGCAAAAGTGATAGTCCCAACAACAATACCAGCCCACCCCAATCGTCGCCAATGCCAGTGGTATACCACCAAGGGCTCAGGTAAAGAGGTGTCTTCTAACGCTTTCATTTTTGCTGTTACAACTATTTTTTGTCCCATTTAGGGCTCCTGCAAAACGCTTAAGTTAAACGCTCAATTAACCATTGGCGAATTAACGCCACTTCTTCGCCACACACTTCATGCGCCATAGGATATTCATGCCATTGCACATCAAGTCCGTTGCTTTGTAAAACATCATACGCTTGTTTACCGGCATTCATAGGCACCACTTGGTCTAAGCTGCCATGTACCATCAAAACAGGTAAAGAGGTCTGTATTGCTTCAACACTCAATTTAGCGGGTACGCACATGTATGTTGAAAGCGCCATTACGCCGCCTAATGCTACTTTAAAGCGCGGTGCTAAGTGTAATGCAATCACTCCGCCTTGGGAGAATCCAGCTAAAATAATTTTATTAGCTGCAATACCGCTGGCGAGTTCCGTTTCGATTAATTGCTCAACTTTTGCCGCTGATTCTCGCACACCTTGCTCATCGGCTCTTTTATCTAAATCAAACGAAACAATGTCATACCATGAGCGCATTTTCATGCCCCCATTAATTGTGACAGGTTGGATGGGTGCGTGAGGAAAAATAAATTTAATGCCAAGCTCAGCAGGCAGCTTTAACGCCGGCACTATTGGCGCAAAACCATCGCCTGAGTCACCCAAACCATGCAGCCAAATTACCGTTGCTTTATGCTCTGCCGTGGCTTGGCAAACAACCCCCGCTAAACTCATACTGACGCCACCCACGTTACAGGTTGCCCTGCTTGACGGGTGGTTGCCTCAGACATAAATTGCCAAAACTCTGCACCCGAGCGATTATCTATCCACACATTATCTCTTAATTCAAAGTGGTGGCCATTAAATTTAGTCGCGACCCACATTTGGTGAAGCGGTGCTTGTTTGTTTAAAATAATTTTGGTTTTGTTAGGGAATATGATCTCTAAAATGCCCGAGGCAGATTCATAATCTAAATCCACTTCACACGCTTCGATTTGTTCTTCGAGGCTCAACATTACGGCATCAACTAACTGGTGATATTCATGATCTGTCATGGCATTTCCTTGTTATCAAATGGCACAGCGAAAGAAGGTAAAATAAAAATTAGTCGACTGGCTGCAATTTATCTGTTTTCTGTTACTCTGCGATTATAAAGACCGTAATTCGTCAGTAAATACTTTTATCTAAAGAAACCCTATGCAACAGAAAAAACTTGCTCGTATTATCACTCTTAGCACCTTAATTAGCATTTTGACGGCATGTGGCCAAAGTGGCCAACTGTATTTACCCCCTGAAGAACAAAAGACGAGCAACCAAAAAATAAATTCAACAACACCACAAGATACACCTCGCATTCAATCTGCCGAGTCTCAACAGGAAAAATAGTCATGGATCACTTTAACTATCGCGACAATCAGCTGTTTGCCGAAGAGGTCAGCGTTGAAGATATTGCGACACAATTTGGCACGCCTTGTTATGTCTATTCACGCGCCACATTAGAGCGCCATTATCATGCCTTTACTGACGCTGCGGCAAAACAACGCCATTTAGTGTGCTATGCCGTCAAAGCGAACTCTAATTTAGCGGTACTAAATGTATTAGCGCGTTTAGGCTCAGGGTTTGACATTGTATCGCAAGGTGAGCTTGCTCGTGTTGTTGCAGCCGGTGGCGACCCAAGCAAAGTTGTATTTTCAGGCGTTGCAAAAACCGCTCACGAAATTCGTTATGCACTTGAGCTTGGCATCAAATGTTTTAATGTTGAGTCTGAAGCAGAACTTGAGCGTATTTCAAGTGTCGCGACTGAGCTTGGCAAGGTGGCACCAATTTCAATTCGTGTTAATCCTGATATCGACGCTAAAACTCACCCGTATATTTCAACTGGGCTCAAAGAAAACAAATTTGGCATCGAAATTCACCGTGCAGTAAGCGTTTATCAACATGCTGCTACATTGCCAGGCATTCGTATTGAAGGCATTGATTTTCATATCGGTTCTCAACTCACTGAAATTGAACCTTTTCTGGCCGCTTTAGATAAAGTACTTGCCATTATCAAGCAATTAAAATCCCTCAATATTCATATCAAGCATTTAGATGTAGGTGGTGGTTTAGGTGTTGCCTATTTAGCCGAAGAGCCTCCTCACCCAAGCAGCTATGTAGGTCAATTAATTGAGCGGTTAAACGAGTTTTCAGACCTTGAACTTGTTTTTGAACCGGGCCGTGCAATTGCCGCCAATGCAGGGATTTTGGTGACTCAAGTTGAGTTTTTAAAACAAAACCAAGGTAAAAACTTCGCCATTGTTGATGCTGGCATGAATGATTTACTGCGCCCATCTCTTTATCAAGCTTGGCAAAATATCATTGCTGTATCGCCTCGCTCAGGCGCTACAGCGTCTTATGACATTGTTGGCCCAGTATGTGAGACGGGTGACTTTTTAGGAAAAGATCGCGACCTCAACTTGCAACAAGGCGATTTATTAGCCGTACGCAGCGCTGGCGCGTATGGCTTTAGCATGAGTTCGAATTATAATTCACGCCCGCGAGTGGCTGAAATTATGGTTGATGGTGCGACCGCACATGTGATCAGAAAGCGTGAAACCATTGCTGATTTATATCAAGGAGAAAGCAAACTACCTAACTAAGGTGGTTTGAATTTTAAAAGGTTCTTATGTTAGTTAACTTTTCAAAAATGCACGGCTTAGGTAATGACTTTATGGTGATAGATAACGTCACTCAAAATGTATTTATCGCACGTGACCAAATAATAAAACTAGCTGATCGCAACTTTGGTATCGGTTTTGACCAATTACTAATGGTTGAAGCGCCCTATGATCCCGATTTAGATTTTCATTATCGCATCTTTAATTCTGACGGCACTGAAGTCGAGCAATGTGGCAATGGCGCACGCTGTTTTGCACGCTTTGTTCGCATGAAAGGGCTCACCAACCGTCATAAAATTTTGGTTTCGACCAAATCTGGCAATATGACCTTGCACATCGAAAAGGATGGCTTAGTCAGTGTAAACATGGGGCAACCAAAACTAGAACCTCACGCCATCCCTTTTAAAGCAACTAAGCGTGAAAACACCTATATTTTTCGTGCGCAAGACCACACTATTTTTTGTGGCGCTGTCTCTATGGGTAATCCACACTGCGTGGTTGAAGTTGATGATATCACCACTGCACCCGTCAATGTTCTGGGTCCATTACTGGAGCATCACGAACGTTTTCCTCAACGAGCCAACATTGGCTTTATGCAGATCATCTCGCCAGAACACATTAAGTTACGCGTGTGGGAACGAGGTGCAGGTGAAACATTAGCCTGTGGTACCGGTGCTTGTGCCGCAGTGGTGGTAGGGATTTTACAAAAAAAACTCGCGCCACATGTGCAAGTTGACTTACCCGGTGGCCGCTTAGAGGTGCGCTGGCAAGGTGAAGGCCATAGCGTGCGTATGACAGGCCCTGCTGAACACGTATTTGATGGACAAATCGCTTTATGAGCCAATTAGACGCCAATCAAATTGCTGATTATTTGGCATTACATCCTGATTTTTTAGTGCAACACCCGCAATTGCTTGACACACTTAACCTCTATCACAATCAGTCAGGGGCGATTTCCCTGCAAAGCCACCAACAAAAGCGACTGCAGCAGCAACTCGAACAACAAAAACAACACCTGAATAACCTAGTTGCGCATGCCCGTAAAAGTGAGCAAATTTACCATGTGTTTAGCTCATGTCATCGCCACTTAATGCTACATGACAACTTTAGCGATTTAGCTGAGAACTTAGAAAGTTTGATTAGTGCCAATTTAGAGCTTTGTGAATGTAAATTGCTGCAATACACCCCACTATTTGACAGCATCATTACCCATCGGCTTACGAACCAACCTCGCTATCTTGGTAGAATCAACCAACAAGAACAGGCGTTATTATTTAATCATGAATGCCAATCGGTGGCGCTTTATCTGATTGGTGATGTGCAAACACCACTGGCTATTTTAGCCTTTGCCAGCAAAGACCCAATGCACTTTGAACCCTCACACGATAGCTTTTTTATTGATGAGTTTGCAAAAGCCTTGCACACCAAACTATCGGGCTGGGCATGAGCGAACAAGCCCCCCTTGCTTCCTCTTGGTTAAACCCTGTTGAGGTATTTTTACAATACCTCAAATACGAAAAAAACTACTCTGCACACACGTTATTACAGTACCGCTTACAACTCATTGAAGTGGCTTCATTTTTACAAAATAACACCGATACTTGGCTTAAAGTACAACCCGAGCAACTACGCGCCTACAGCATGAGCCTAAAAGCCCGCGCGCTTAGTGCTCGCACAATTAATTTAAAACTGTCGTGTGTACGTAGCTTTTACAAATATCTGCAAATTAGAAAAGCCGAACTCAACAATCCTGCCGAAGCAATTAAAGGCCCAAAATTTCAAAAACCATTACCGAAGAATCTCGATGTTGATCAAATGCATCAATTATTAGAAATGACACCAGAAGATAGTTTTGGCTTTCGTGATAAAGCAATGATGGAGTTAATGTACTCATCAGGTCTGAGGGTTAGCGAGTTAGTAAATGCAAACTTATCGGATATCAATTTGCGAGAACAAGAAATTAGAGTGCTAGGTAAAGGCAATAAAGAGCGCCTACTCCCCATTGGCGCTAAGGCAATTGAAGCACTTAAAGCGTGGTTAACATGTCGTGGGGAGTTTGCCCTGCCCGACGAAGTGGCTGTGTTTGTAAGCAAAAAAAAATGCCGGATCTCTACACGCCAAGTGCGTGCACGGATGAAATTATGGGGAATAAACCAAGGTATAAGCACGCCCATTCACCCGCATAAATTACGCCATTCATTTGCGTCTCACATGCTCGAATCAAGCGGTGATTTACGTGCTGTACAAGAGTTACTCGGTCACAGTAGCTTATCGGCAACACAAGTGTATACCCATCTCGATTTCCAGCATCTTGCTAAGGTCTATGACAACACCCATCCAAGAGCAAAAAAACAACGTTAAATATCCATTTTTTAAGGTTTAACTCTGTGCAAATATTTAAAAAACTAGCTGAAATTAAAGCCATTAGCTTCGATTTAGACGATACGCTTTATGATAATCGCCCCATTATTATCGCTGCGGTAAAAGCGCAAAACGATTACCTAAAACAACTAACACGATGGCCAACAACCACTGACTTTTGGCACAACTGCCGCGAGCAAGTCGCCAAACAATTCCCTCAGTTAATAGATGATGTGACATCATGGCGCCAGCATGCTCTTTACTTTGGTTTAGTTCAAGCTGGATACGCTCAAAATGAAGCAAAGCACCATGCACAATTGGCTTATCAAGCATTTGCCGATGCCAGAAGTAATATTATTGTTTCTGATAACGTTTTAGCATTACTAAAGGCTTTAAAAACTCGCTTTAAAATAATAGCAATTACCAATGGAAACGTTGATGTAGAACAGTTTAATTTAAAAGGCTATTTCGATTTAGTTTTAATGGCAGGCCGGGATGGTAAAGCAAAACCCAACCGTGAACTCTTTAAACTAGCAGCGCAGCATTTTAATTTAAACCTTGAAAATATACTGCATGTTGGTGACAGTCTCGATACAGATGTCCAAGGTGCCAATAACGCAGGTTGCATGTCTGTATGGCTAGAAAATCAATTTACTCCATACAATTACAAAGGCTTAGCTCACATCAAAATTCAAGATATCAATGAGCTGCAACAGCTAGTAATTAAATAATAATCCCCCATTATTTTCAGCCCAAGCAGTGACTTAAGCGCTTGAAAGCCATTAAATCGCTTAAGTCATCATAAAAACCATCACTAAATATTAACAATTTGATTAGGTATTTGCGTATTTAGTATTAAACTATACAGACAATTAGCATTATCGTTGCGGTATAAAATGGCAGGTATTTTAGACAGCGTAAATCAACGCACTCAACTAGTCGGTGAAAATCGTCTTGAACTTCTTTTATTCCATCTGCATAGTCGCCACCTATTTGCCTTAAATGTATTTAAGGTAAAAGAAGTCGTAAAACTGCCAAAACTCAATATGCTACCCAATGCCCACCCCAAAATTTCGGGCGTTGCTAATATCCGAAACGAGTCAATTCCTGTGATTGATTTGCGCCAAGCCATTGGTTTACCACATATTGAACATGGTGATGACTGCAACTTGGTGATCACCGAATACAATCGCTCTGTACAAGGCTTTTTAGTGGGTAAAGTTGATCAAATCGTCAATATGACGTGGTCTAATATTATGCCGCCACCCAGCACCGTTGGGAAAAATCACTACTTAACGGCTCTAACAAAATTAGAACGTAATGGCACCCAACAATTAGTTGAAATTATTGATGTTGAAAAAGTCTTGGCTGAAATTGTCGAATACAAAGTCGAAATTTCAGCGGGTATTTTAGATCCCGACATGGTTAACCAATTTGTCGGCCGCAAAATTTTACATGCCGATGATTCACCTACCGCACGTCGTCAAGTAAGGGATACTTTATCGCAACTCGGCATAGAAATTATTCCAACTCAAAACGGCCAAGAAGCCTATGAGCTTCTAAAATCTTGGTCTGATGAAGGTATCGATGTCGAAAAAGAGTTTTTAATGGTCATTACTGACGCTGAAATGCCCGTGATGGATGGGTATCGTCTCACCTATGAAATTCGCAATCACCCTAAATTGAAAAACTTATATGTAGTATTAAATACCTCTTTAAGCGGTAGCTTTAATCAAGCGATGGTCGAAAAAGTCGGATGTAATGCGTTTTTATCTAAATTTCAACCTGACCGATTAGTTGAAACGGTACAAGATCGCCTCAAAGACACGTTAGCATCAACTAAAAAATAAGTGTGTTTAACACACAACATAACTGTTCATACAAACAGTATTTTATTTAGCCGAATGAAAACTCCTGTTATACTGGCGCCATTAGCATTGAAAAAGGTCAACTGATGGACGTCTCTGAATTACTTGATGGTTTAAATGATAAACAGCGTGATGCTGTTGCCGCACCACTTCAAAATATGTTGGTTTTAGCGGGCGCGGGCTCAGGTAAAACACGAGTGTTAGTTCATCGCATTGCATGGCTTATGCAAGTTGAAAATGCCTCTCCTTATAGTATTTTTGCTGTAACCTTTACCAATAAAGCAGCCAAAGAGATGCGCTCTCGGGTTGAAGAAACCCTTAAAACATCTGCTGGCGGCATGTGGATTGGCACATTTCATGGCCTATCACATCGCATTTTACGTGCCCATCATCGAGAAGCACATTTACCTGAAGCATTTCAAATTCTTGATTCCGACGACCAAATTAGAATGATCCGCCGCTTACTCAAAGCGATGAACATCGATGAGAAAAAATGGCCGCCAAAGCAAATCTCATGGTACATCAGCGCCAAAAAAGACGAAGCGCTTCGCCCTAAAGATATCAAAGCATATGATGTAAACGAGCAAATGTTTTTAAATGTTTATGCCGCCTATCAAGATGCGTGCGACCGTGCAGGTTTAGTTGATTTTGCTGAAATTTTACTGCGCTGTTATGAGTTACTGAAAAATAATCCTACGCTGCTACGTCATTATCAGCAACGTTTCCCACACATGTTGGTTGACGAGTTCCAAGATACCAATACTATCCAATATGCGTGGTTAAAACTGATTGCTGGCACAGGTGGAAATGTGATGATCGTGGGGGATGATGATCAAAGTATTTATGGCTGGCGCGGTGCTAAAATCGAAAATATTCGTCGATTTTTAACTGACTTTGATGCGCAAACCATTCGGCTTGAGCAAAATTACCGCTCAACCAGCACCATATTAACCGCTGCCAATGCATTAATAGCTAATAACTCAGAGCGTATGGGCAAAAGCCTTTGGACCGAAGGCAGCGAAGGTGAACCAATCTCTATTTATGCTGCCTACAACGAACTCGATGAAGCACGTTTTATTGTTGGTAAAATCAAGACTTGGCTCAATGCAGGTAACGCTTTACAAGATGCCGCTATTTTATATCGTAATAATGCCCAATCACGTATTTTAGAAGAAGCATTACTGCAAGAAGGGCTTAAATACCGCATTTACGGTGGCATGCGATTTTTTGAACGCCAAGAAATCAAAGATGCACTTTCGTATTTACGTTTAATCAGTAATCGCCAAGATGATGCCGCATTTGAACGGGTCATAAATACCCCCACCCGTGGCATTGGGGAACGCACCTTAAGTTTAATACGCGACTGTGCACGTAACGAATCGATTCCGCTTTGGTATGCAGCAAAAGCATTAATCGAGCACAAACATTTAGCAGGTCGCGCTGCGAATGCTGTTAATAGCTTTATTGAACTTATCGAGAAAGTCGAAAAAGTCAGCCTTGACTTAACGCTCGAAGAGCAAGCCAAACAAGCAATTCACACCACAGGTTTGATGGCGATGTACCAAGCTGAAAAAGGTGAAAAAGGCCAAGCTCGGATTGAAAATTTAGAAGAACTCATTAACGCCTGTAGTCAGTTTGAACTGCCAAACGAAGAGGAATTTGCATCACCATTAACTGGCTTCTTATCGTATACCGCGCTTGAATCAGGTGAGGGTCAAGCCGAAGAGCATGAGGATGCAGTGCAAATGATGACCCTCCACTCAGCAAAAGGCCTTGAATTCCCGTTAGTGTTTATGGCAGGTGTTGAAGAGGGGATGTTCCCTTCTCAGCAAAGTAACGAAGAATCGGGTCGCCTTGAAGAAGAGCGCCGCCTTTGTTATGTAGGCATGACTCGCGCAATGGAGAAACTCTACATTAGCCACGCAGAAACACGCCGCTTATATGGCCAAGAAAAATACCACAGCCCTTCGCGTTTTTTACGAGAAATTCCAGAAGCCTGTGTTGAAGAAATCAGAATTAGAACTCAGGTCACTCGACCACAAGCAAGCAATCGCTTCAGTGCAACCATGAGCCATGCTGCATTTGAAGATACCGGCTTTAATTTAGGTCAACGCGTATTACACACTAAGTTTGGTGAAGGCACGGTACTTAATTACGAAGGCACAGGCCCGCAATCACGCATTCAAGTAGCTTTTGACGATGTAGGAACCAAATGGCTGGTAACAGCTTATGCTCGCCTACAGAGCCTATAAATATGACTGAGCTTAACAAGCTAAGCCCTTACCTAGCTCAGTTAAAACAAAACCGGCACCGACAACTGCTGGTTATCAGTGGTGAGCAACTTTGGGGCTATCAGCAAGTTAATGCCTTATTACCTCGCTTGATTGGTAAGCAACTTGTGTTAAGTACACATGATGAGCTAGCTGCTGCACAGTGGCCTGAACACACCCATCAAATATTAGGGCAAGAATTTGATTTTGCAGTATATGATGGTTTTTCAGGGATTAGCCCCGACAAACTGGCAGCCCTCAGTGGCACAGTAAAAGCGGGTGGCTTGCTTATTTTAATCCTGCCTAATTATAAACAACTCGATGATTTTAAAGATCCCAACTTTTATGCCTATCAATCTGCTGAGCAGCTTAATCAATACAGCTATTTTAATAAACGCCTTGCCAAACACTTAACTCATCTAACGCACATTCAACTTGATCAGCACCTAGGTTTAACAATACCTCTTATTACACCAAATCCTTGCCAAATAGAGACCCATCAACAGAAAGGTGCGATTGAGCGGATCATTAAACAAAGTCTAGGTCGGGCAAATAGACCCTTACTGCTGACAGCAGATAGAGGCCGAGGGAAATCATCCGCTCTGGGCATTGCCGCAGCTCAATTAGTCGCACAAGGTAAAAAAATTGTCATTACAGCAAGCCAACGCAGGGCTGTTGAAAGCGCATTTAGCCACTTTGCAAGTCTCACATTTTCTGATTATAAAGCTGGGCAAAACATACTGACTAATTTTTGCTATATTCCACCAGATCAGCTGTTGAGCCAACCAATCAAAGCCGATATTTTATTTGTAGATGAGGCTGCATCTTTGCCTGTGCCAATGTTAATAGCACTGCTAAATCAATTTAATCGAATTATATTTGCTACCACTATTCATGGTTACGAGGGAATGGGTCGTGGTTTTACCTTACGATTTCACCCCTATTTAAAACAGCACTTTCCTGATAGTCGCTTTATTCACTTAGACGAACCCATTCGTTTTGCAAACCAAGACCCTCTTGAACAAACAATCAATAAATTATTAGGTTTAGAATCTAACTGCACAGCTTTAACTAAATTAACTGAGCCTTTGCAGTTTAAAGAAGTCACTCAACTAGCTCTATACGATGATGAGCATCTCTTGCAACAAGTTTTCTCTTTATTAGTCCTTGCGCATTACCAAACCTCAGCAAACGACTTTCGCCATCTACTCGATGCTGCAAACACTCGTATTTTTATAGTGACACATCTAAACGAAGTCATTGCTACCGCCCTTGTCGCCATTGAAGGCTCGCTGAGCATTGAGCTGAGCAAAGCAATTATTGCAGGAAAACGAAGACCGCAAGGCCACCTTCTTGCACAATCTATTGCTCAAATTCAACAGCAGCAGTGCTTTTTAACTGAGTCTTTAGCACGTATTGTTCGTATTGCAGTTCATCCACATTTTCAAAATAAACAAATAGGCCAGCAGCTATTAGCATTTATTGAACAACAAATGGCTAGAAATATTACCAGTATCGGCGCCAGCTTTGGTGCACACCCTTCTTTAATACATTTTTGGCAGAACCAGGGATATAAAGCAGTAAAAATTGGATTTAAAAAAGATGGAGTCAGTGCCGAACATGCTTGCATCATGCTCAAACCACTCACTAAATTAAAGCCACAAATAAGCCTCTTAATTGAACGATTTAATCGTGATTTACCTCTGGGCAGTTTGCATTACCTTCATATCATCAACCCAAAGCTACTCATAGCATTACTCAACCAGTTACCTACCCAGCAGTCGAGCAAAGAAGATCTTACCGACATAACGTTGCTAAGTAACAATACGCAGCAAATAGCCTATTCTTTTCCTTGTTGTTGGCGCGTAATGTGGCAGCAACCTAATGCATTAAAAAGCTGCTCAGAGAAGTCGCAACTTTTGTTAACTAGGCTAATATTACAAAATCAAACTTCACAACAGATTGAATCAGTTTTAAACTTTGGCGGTAATAAAAAATTAGAGGCAGCGATAAAGCATGCTCTTTTAGAATGGTCAACCTACCTTGAAGGCTAATTTGAAATACTACTCTCACTACATAATACTTTTGTTTTTAAGCCTATTAACTCAGGCTGAACAAGGCGTTAGTGAAAATAGGATAACAATTGGCATGTCAAATGCACAAAGCGGCCCAGCAGCAAAATTAGGGCAACAATTTAGACTTGGCGCATTAACTTATTTTAATAAGATCAATGAACAAGGTGGTGTGAATGGCCGAAAAATCGAATTACTCAGTCTAGATGATGGTTATGAACCGTTACAAACAGTCGAAAATACCCGCTCACTGATTTTCAATAATAATGTTTTTGCACTTTTTGGCTATGTAGGTACCCCCACCTCACATGCAATTTTAGCGCTACTTGAAAATAGCCAAATCCCATATTTAATGCCAATGACCGGTGCTGAATTTTTACGACAACCAGAACAAGTAAACACTTATAATTTAAGGGCTAGCTATCACCAAGAAATGCAGTTTCAGGTTAATTACTTATTAAATGAACAAAAAGTTAACAATATAGGTCTTTTAATTCAAGCTGATGAATTTGGATTAACCATAGAAAAAGAAATTAACATAATTCTCAAAGCCCTCAATATTAAACCCGCTGTCATCACACGCTTTAGGCGCAATACATCCGATATCGAGCACGCACTGACAATATTAATAAAACACAACGTAGAATCAGTTGTGCTAGTAGGAACGGCTGAACCTTTGAGTGAACTGATAAATTCGAGCTACGAGAGAAATTTTAAGCCGGTATTTACTACTGTTTCATTTGCTTCAAGTGACGATCTTTTTAAAAAACTCAAATACAAAAGTCACGTATTGGTTACAGAAGTAGTTCCGAACCCTAATACCTGCTCGATTAAAGCTTGCCTCTCATTTCGCAGCGATATGAAAAAAAGTAAAGAAGATGCTTTAAATCATATTAGTTTTGAAGGCTATTTAAGTGCTTGGCTCTTTATTGAAGCGGCCAATAAATGCGGCGAAAACCTCACGCGACAATGTTTATTGACCACGTTAAAAACTGAAAAACTTAGCCTTAATGACTTAGTCATTGAGTTTAACCCTCAAACAGGTCAAGGGTTAAACCAAGTATTTTCGTCGATCAAAAACTAAATTTGAGTTAATGATTGTTTCAACATTTCAACAATTTGATTCATTACAGCTTGATTCGCTTTTTCATCAAATTCAATGATTCGTGGAGTATGAATATGCCCCGTTGGAATTGTTGAACCTAATAAATTTCTTAGCCTGATACTACGATAAGAAATCTCATTTGATAAGTAACCGCCACCACCGCCCTCTACCGCAATGTCATTTCTAAGTTCATTAAGCTGTTTTGCTGAAAATGTTTTAGTTAACGTTTGCACCTTACGGTTATCGTTGATTTTATAATCTCCTTTTGCCTGCTGCATGGCATGATAAGGCAAACTAAATTGCACAAACTCAGGCCCAGATAAAACTTGACCCGCCAACATTGGAATAATAGGCGAAACAGGGGTTGCTCCCGTCAATACATTCAAGTTATCTGCCGCTGTTACACTGCGACGACGGCCAGGAAAATGCTCTAAATCAAAGTCCGATCGACCCATCGAAATGGTCGCAATCAAATCAACATTATTTAGCGCGTAAAATGGGGCTAAAATTGACTCTATCTCACCATCATCAAAATCTTGATAGCGAACAGGAACCATCAAAGTATTAATTTGCGCCTTGATACCGTTATATTCAATGACCTGACCATCAAGTAACAATGCCGCAATGCCTGAAGGATTACTTTGTGCAATGTTTTTATCCAATAAAAAAGGATCAAAACCTGTAAGCAGTATTTTTTTCATTGTTGGTTCTGTAAATGACAACTCAGTGCGGCCACGGCTGCTACTCTCAAATACCTCTATCAAACTAGTGAGCTCGGCTTGGTTAAATGCCTTGTTCTTTAGTTTAATTGCCTTAACGACACTTAAACGCTGCCAGTAAAGGTCTCGATCATCTAAACGGCCTTGCTGTACGCTCTTCACCTCTTCTTGCCACAAGGACTCACCAAAATAATGTAACTTTTGTCGTATTGCACTGTAATTGGATTCAGACAAAATGCTTTGCACTTTTTGATCAGATGCTTCTATTTTACTATTCAAATGAGGTAAAGCGTGGAGCGCTTTGTTTATTCGTTGCTCTTCAATAGTTAAAATTGAAGCATTTAGGGTATTAGCAACAAATAATAAGCTCAGAGCTATTGAAAATTTTTTCATTAATTTGGCTCAAATAATAACGTAATGACTAGATTAAAGGTTTTTGTGAGTAATGTTAATTCAACACATTAAAAACATGCAATTTTTAAAGCAGATTTAAAAGGTTGTTCTATGCTTTAGCAATAACAAAAGTGAATCCAACGAGGGACTAATGGACTTTATCAATTTTAAAGTTGGTCAAAAAACTATCGCATTAAAAATATTGGATATTTTACTTACCGAACGCTTCGAAAATAATCTCACTGCTCTGCCTAACAATAATAAAAGCTTTATTGGTGTGAAAGATTATATGGGTGTACCAACACCAATTTTTGATTTAGGACTCATCTTAAACAATGAATCGACCCATGTTAGCAACGCTAATTTAGCTGAATTACTTCAAAATAGAGAAAAAGATCATCTTGATTGGTTTAAAGAGTTAGAAAATAGTATTGAAAACAACACTCCTTTTTCCTTATCACGAGACCCCCATCAATGTGCTTTTGGAAAATGGTATGATAATTTCAAAACAGATAATGAAGACTTACGCTCCATTCTCAACCGATTTGATGAACCGCATAAAAAAATTCACGCATTAGCTGATTCATTACTAAACATGGCTAAGCAAGGACATAAAAAACAAGCCCAAGAAATTCTCGCGACTGAAAAGCGGACAACTTTTACTTTGCTGCTCAGATTATTTGAATCTGCTAGAGAACAAGTCGTACTGGATTATAAGCCAATTATTATTTTCACTACAAAAGATGGGCAAAGCCCACATATCGGCCTATTGGTAGATAAGGTTGAAGATAGCGTAAGTGTTGACGCCTCAGACATAAAGCCACTAGACAAGCTTACAAGCATCGGTTTTGATATCGATCCACAAACTCGCAATATGATGCGGGGACTAATAAAAATGGATAAATATCACAGTGTTATTATCGATTCTAGCGCTATTTTCAAGCCTCTTCTTGAATCTCAACAATCACCTGAAACAATCAATTAAACACTTATTTTATAAATCACAAAAAGCAAAAAACCCGCTGCATTGCTGCAACGGGTTTCTCTTATTAGGAGCCTGGCGATGTCCTACTCTCACATGGGTAACCCCACACTACCATCGGCGCTGTTTCGTTTCACTACTGAGTTCGGAATGGGATCAGGTGGGTCCAAAACGCTATTGTCACCAAGCAAAATTTTGTCTGGAACAAAATTTAACGCACTTTAGTGCGGCCCGTTAGGGTCAACGCCATGGAAGGTGTTGATAAATTCAGAACCATAAATTCGGAAGGCTGATATTCAATTTGTCTACTTCAGTGCTATCTAACTTCTTGCTATTCATCAGTGCTTCATACAAACCACTTTGGCGTTGTATGGTTAAGCCTCACGGGTAATTAGTATTGGTTAGCTTAACGCCTCACAGCGCTTCCACACCCAACCTATCAACGTTGTAGTCTCCAACGGCCCTTCAGAGAGCTTATAGCTCTAGTGAGAACTCATCTCGAGGCTCGCTTCGCGCTTAGATGCTTTCAGCGCTTATCGATTCCGAACGTAGCTACCGGGCAGTGCCATTGGCATGACAACCCGAACACCAGCGGTTCGTTCACTCCGGTCCTCTCGTACTAGGAGCAACCCCTCTCAATTCTCAAACGCCCACGGCAGATAGGGACCGAACTGTCTCACGACGTTCTAAACCCAGCTCGCGTACCACTTTAAATGGCGAACAGCCATACCCTTGGGACCGACTTCAGCCCCAGGATGTGATGAGCCGACATCGAGGTGCCAAACACCGCCGTCGATATGAACTCTTGGGCGGTATCAGCCTGTTATCCCCGGAGTACCTTTTATCCGTTGAGCGATGGCCCTTCCATTCAGAACCACCGGATCACTATGACCTACTTTCGTACCTGCTCGACTTGTCCGTCTCGCAGTTAAGCTTGCTTCTACCATTACACTAACCGTACGATGTCCGACCGTACTTAGCAAACCTTCGTGCTCCTCCGTTACTCTTTAGGAGGAGACCGCCCCAGTCAAACTACCCACCAGGCACTGTCCGCAATCCCGATTAGGGACCTACGTTAGAACATCAAAACTACAAGGGTGGTATTTCAAGGACGACTCCACAAGAACTAGCGTTCCTGCTTCTAAGTCTCCCACCTATCCTACACATGTAGGTTCAATGTTCAGTGCCAAGCTATAGTAAAGGTTCACGGGGTCTTTCCGTCTAGCCGCGGGTATACGGCATCTTCACCGCAAATTCAATTTCACTGAGTCTCGGGTGGAGACAGCGTGGCCATGATTACGCCATTCGTGCAGGTCGGAACTTACCCGACAAGGAATTTCGCTACCTTAGGACCGTTATAGTTACGGCCGCCGTTTACCGGGGCTTCGATCAAGAGCTTCGCGTTGCCGCTAACCCCATCAATTAACCTTCCGGCACCGGGCAGGCGTCACACCGTATACGTCATCTTGCGATTTTGCACAGTGCTGTGTTTTTAATAAACAGTTCCA
>NZ_CM200279.1:47500-72500 GCF_058197095.2 Pseudoalteromonas sp. J2K-J031 | reverse complement strand
TTTTTTATACCTGTACTTTCTTCATTACTTTTTAATGACTCACTTTGAGAAAGTAAAAACCTAACACGGTTTGCAATTGCTGCACCTGAATCAACAAGTGTTATTGATGGGGGCAATAATTGAGACAACTCATTCTGTAAGAATGGGAAATGAGTACAACCTAATATTAGGTGATCGATTTTCAAATCAATCTTAAGCCGAGCCAATTCTTCAGCAACATCGTCAATCTGTATTGCACCCGTCCAGAATTTTGTTTCCGCTAAATTTACTAGGCGGGTAGAACCATATAAATGTACCTTTACATCATTTGAATGTGCATTGATTAAACTGTGTGTGTATACATTTTTAATTGTACCGGGTGTTGCCAATAGCCCTACAGAACCCGTAACGCTTTTTAAACAAGCCGGTTTTATAGCAGGAACAACACCCACAATAGGAATCTCAGTGTATCTGCGCAACAATTCTAACGTTTGAGTACTAGCGGTATTGCATGCGATTACGATAATGTCTATTTTTTCAAACTTGGCTTCAACGGTTTTCAACTTAGCGAGTAAGCGCTGCTGCAATACTTCTATCGTTAAATTACCATAAGGCATGAACAGGTTATCCATTAAATATGAATACTTCGCGAAAGGATAAAGGATTTTAATATGCTCCAGCACTGTTGTACCACCAATGCCAGAGTCAAAAATAACAATATGAGGTTGCAAACTAAATACTCCTAAACAACTACTAATTAGTCTGCCACATTTTTACCTTGAACTATATAGAAGCTATTACTTCGAAGCTTTATCTGATTTGCCTGCTTCTTGCTCTAATAAAGAGTATTGCTCAAATATCACTTTACTGTACTCAAGCAAGGTATTGAGTTGTTTTGAATCTTTATCTTGATTAAGCCACTCAATTAAACCTGCCAATTGAGCATCAATCTTCAAAGATTTTGCTTGTGTAAAAGCTTGGCCTAACCCCTCATTGAGCGGTTTTAATTGTTCGGCCACATTGCTACCTGGGATATTTCGCTGATACTCTTTAACACTGCTCATCATTTCTGTTTGCTGCAGGTTCATTGAAAAACCAGCTAGCTGCGATGGATCCATTGAAAGCTCGGTGGCTTTATTAAATGCTTGGTCTAAATCGCCACTAAAGAACAAATCACTCACGCCTTGCAAGTCTTCCATTAAAGCATTAACAGCCTGCTGCTCTTGCTCATCGATTTCACCATTAATTTCTAATGAAAAACCATAACTAAATGCAGATACAGACTCCATAGCCATACGCTTACCTCTATCATCAGCGCTTAAGGTTAATTGATCTGCTTGGGCATATTCGCTATTAAACGTGATTTTAATTTCATCACCATCGAGTGTTTTGATACTCAATTGAGCTCCGTTAGTTAAACTATATTGGCTCGCTTGACGGTAATTACTATAAATATCTTGTTTTGGGGTTTTAAAAAGCTCTTGAGCAAACTTATCTAGACCCTCAGACATTAAAGCATCACTTTTGTTGATCCCTTCTTTAATATCATCAGTTAAAAAACCTGCATCTTCTAGCTCACTTTTAGCATCTTCAATACCAATGGAAATTCCCTTTTTTGCTTCATCTAGCATACTACGTAATTTAGATTCATCAGCACCTTCATTTTTAGCTTTAAGCACCGCGCCCTTAACAAACCCTAAAACATTTTTAGCTACTTCCTCAAAATCAAAAAGTGATTCATTTTTCGCTTTTTTATTTTCAGGCATTGAAAGTGCGTCAGCTAATTTTGTTTGCATGACTTTGGCTGCAATGCCATTGACATCACTTTGATAATTCTTTTGTGGCAATGCCGAGCTATCACTCTGTTTAACTTGTGTTTTCAAAAAGTTATTATACAAAGTAGCAGGCTGAAACCCTGGCAGACCAATTTTCATGATCTTTCTCCTATACGCTTTATAGAATTATTATCGGCTAAACTAAATATAACTTAAGCAGTTTGTGAGTGTTTTTTGTACGATAACAATTCAAAAACCGCGCTCAGATGCTTAGGATTGAATGGTAATAGTACTAGACAAATCATCCTTGCTCCATAAAATAGCGCGACGAAATAAAACAGAGACAGACCGATGGCAGTCATCACAATTAATCCCGCACTTTATGAACAACAGCTCAATGATAAAAAACAAACAATTGCAGCTCAATTTGCTCGTTTTGGGGTGAACGACCTTGAAGTATTCGCATCTGAAGAAAAGCATTATCGTCAACGCGCTGAGTTTCGTGTTTGGCATGATGGTGACGATTTATTCCACATCATGTTTGATCAGCAAAGCAAAGAAAAAATTCGAGTTGAGCAATTCGACCCTGCTGCGCCAATTATTTTTACTTTAATGCCACGACTCATTGCCGAGCTTAAAACAAAAGAAATATTACGTAGAAAGCTATTCCAAATAGATTATTTATCAACTCTCAGCGGCGAAGTACTTGTTAGCATGTTGTACCATAAAGCGCTCGATGATGAATGGTTAAGCGCAATCAATGAACTCAAAAGTACATTATCCAGCGAATTTAACATCGACTTTATTGGCCGCGCCCGCAAACAAAAAATTGCTTTAGGTAAAGAATATGTCGTTGAAAAACTCACCGTAGCTGGTAAGGAACTAGTTTATCAGCAAGTAGAAAATAGCTTTACTCAGCCGAATGCGAAAGTAAATCAGAAAATGCTTGAGTGGGCACTCGATATCAGCCAAAACCTTTCAAATGATTTGCTCGAACTTTATTGCGGGAATGGTAATTTTTCAATTGCATTAGCACCGGCATTTAATCGCGTACTTGCAACTGAAATATCAAAATCATCGGTAGCATCTGCGCAATTTAACATTGCTGAAAACAAAATTACTAATCTTGATATCATTAGAATGTCGAGTGAAGAATTTACCGAAGCAATGAAAGGTGAAAAAGAATTTTCTCGCCTCAAAGGCATTGATTTAAAAAGCTACAATTGCCAGAGTATTTTAGTCGACCCACCGCGTGCCGGTTTAGACGAGGGCACAACTCGTCTAGTACAAAACTACGACAACATCATTTATATATCATGTAATCCGCAAACACTAGAGCGGGACTTAGAAGCCTTAACGCAAACTCATAATGTTGAACGTTTTGCTATTTTTGATCAGTTTCCATATACCCATCACATCGAGTCAGGGGTCTTTTTAACCCGAAAATAAATTAAAAGCAGCCTTAGCTGCTTTTTTTGTCCTTGTTATACATCGAAGCGCCTTTTGCAATATAACGCAATTGCCAAATAAGGCGCTCCACCAGCTCAACCCGATGCTGTTTATCTAAATCAAGTGCCTCAGCACCAGCATTAAATACTAACGTCACCATAGCTTCAGCTTGGATATAAGCTAATTTGACATCGCAGTGTGTCTCAATTTCTAAATAATGAGCTAACTCTAAAATAAAGTGCTTTATTTCGCGCGCAACAGCGGCTCGAAACGCTTTAGAAGTGCCTGAGCGCTCACGTAAAAGTAAGCGAAACTGATTGCTCGAATCTTCAATAAATTCCATAAACGTGTAAATGGAAATCGTAATGATACTGCCGCCACACTCTATTCGACTGCGAGCTTGACGCATTAATTGCCTGAGCGTTAATCCCGCTTCATCAACCAGGGTTAAGCCCAGTTCATTCATATCTTTAAAATGGCGATAAAACGACGTTGGAGCAATCCCCGCTTCTCGAGCAACTTCTCTTAAACTTAAATTGGAAAAACTGTGCTCCGCACTTAACTGATTAAATGCAGCCTCAATTAATGCTTGCCTAGTTTTCTCTTTTTGTTTTGCTCGAACGCCTGACATTCTGTGCCCTCTTCATTGATAAAAACGAGTTTATCATATTTACTTACGGATCAAATTACCAACTGTAATACCATTTGCAACTTGACTGAATGACGCTGAACCTCTATTTTAGCGTACAGTTGTACGCTGAGATTATTATGATGAAAAAACCACCTATTATTTGGACAAACGTTTTATTTTTTACCCTGACTTTTTGCGCTGCACTTATTTTAGTGCCTTGGTATGGCGTAAATTACGGCTTTAGCACTGCAAATTGGGGCGCATTTGTAGGCTGTATGTTTTTTGCCGGATTATCGATTACCGCGGGTTATCACAGGTTATGGGCTCACAAAACCTATGAGGCACATCCTGTAATTGAAGTTATTTTTGCACTAGGCGGCGCCTTTGCAATTCAAAACAGCGCACTACACTGGAGCTCTGATCACCGAATTCACCATGGTCAAGTTGATGACCCAATAAAAGACCCATACGCTGCAACCAATGGGTTTTGGTATAGCCATATAGGCTGGATGTTACGAGATTATCAAGGCGATAATTATTCAAATTATAATAATTGTCGCGACTTACAAAAAAATAAGATCGTTATGTGGCAACACCGCCATTACCTACTTTTAACTATCTTAACCAATGTAGGCATTCCTCTTACCCTTGGTATTCTTTTTGGTGACGTATGGGGTATGCTTATTCTTGCAGGTGTTCTCAGATTGGTTTTGAGCCAACATTTTACCTTTTTTATTAATTCTATTGCTCATATTTGGGGCTCTCGCCCTTACACAGAAAGCAATACTGCGCGTGATAACGGCTTACTTGCATTATTTACTTATGGTGAAGGCTACCACAATTACCATCATATCTTTGCCAGTGACTACCGCAATGGTATCCGATGGTGGCATTACGATCCGACTAAATGGATGATAAAATCTCTATCGTACATTGGCTTAACAAGTAAGCTAAAGACAACACCTATTGAGCGAATTGAAAAAGCGAAAGCGGATACATTACTCAATAAAACGGCGCGAACTTTAAAACAAACTCAGTTAGGACAAGCAAAAATTGAATTGTTACAGCAAGAGTATGATGTTTTACTCAAAAAGCTGCAAAGTTACTGTAAACTTAAAAAACAATTGCTTGACGCTAAAAAGAATACCATGCTCAAACAATGTGAAAAGTCAGCAATCATGAATCAATATCGTGAATTTGAATTGGCTTGGCAAAAACAAAAGCAATCGTGGCTTGAATTAAATGCCCAACTGCTCAGAGCACGTTACAGCTAAAGAGGAAACGGTGTGGCTAAATCAAAAGAAGCAAAACAATCACCAAAAATAGACTATCAATATGACGCGATAATCATTGGTACAGGCCCTGGCGGTGAAGGCACTGCCATGAACTTAGCTAAAAGCAAAAAAAGAGTCGCGGTAATCGAGAAGCAACCGTCTGTAGGAGGTGGTTGTGCTCATTGGGGAACAATTCCTTCAAAAGCACTACGGCACTCAGTCAGTCGACTCATTGAATATAACTCGAACCCATTATTCAATCTTAAAGAGCAGCGCAGCAAGCTCACTTTCCCTGATATTTTGAATCATGCCGGTAATGTGATTTCTAAACAGGTTAATTTACGTACCAGCTTCTACGATCGAAATCGCATTGACATCTTTCATGGTGAAGCCTCTTTTGTCGATAAGCACACCATCAAAATCACTCAACCTGATGGTACATTTGAGCACATGACTGCACAAACAATTGTTATTGCCACAGGCTCTCGACCTTATCACCCACCAAAAGTTGATTTCAATGATGAGCGCATTTACGACAGCGACACAATTTTAAAGTTAACCCATGACCCTCGTCATATCATTATTTATGGAGCGGGTGTTATTGGGTGTGAATACGCATCTATCTTCAGAGGATTAGGAGCGAAAGTTGATTTAGTAAATACACGAGACCGACTATTAGCCTTTACCGATGCCGAAGTCTCAGACGCCTTAAGTTATCACTTTTGGAACAGCGGTATCGTTATTCGCCATAACGAAGAACTTGCCAAAGTAGAAAGCCGCCCTGATGGGATTATTTTCCATATGGAATCAGGCAAAAAAATGCTCGCTGATTGCGTTCTGTTTGCCAATGGTCGTACTGGCAATACCGACAAACTAAATTTAGCAGCAGTAGGGCTTGAAGCTGATGGCCGTGGTTTACTCAAAGTTGATGATAACTATCGTACCCAAATTACCAATATTTATGCCGTTGGTGATGTCATTGGCTATCCAAGCTTAGCAAGCGCTGCATTTGATCAAGGTCGTATTGCTGCAACCGCTATTTTACATGGCCACTGCCCTGAGCGAATTATCTCTGATATCCCAGTGGGTATATATACTATTCCTGAGATAAGCTCGGTCGGTAAAAATGAGCAAGAACTGACAGCCGCTAAAATTCCTTATGAAGTTGGCAGGGCTCAATTCAAACATTTAGCCCGCGCTCAAATTGCAGGTACAGAAGTTGGCAGCTTAAAAATTCTGTTTCATATCGAAACAAAAGAAATATTAGGGATCCATTGCTTCGGAGAGCGTGCCTCTGAAATCATCCATATCGGACAAGCTATTATGGAGCAACGCAACGGCGGTAATAATGTTGAATATTTTATTAATACAACGTTCAATTACCCAACAATGGCTGAAGCCTATCGTGTTGCAGCCCTAAATGGGCTTAATCGCCTCATAAAATAACAATTCATTAGGTCAACACATTAATAAAAAGGGCTTTTTTTGTGCCCTTTTTTTATATCTTCTATTGTTTCCTTGTAAAATTCTTGTAAACTAAATTCACTAAAATAATAATAAAAGGCTGCTACAAGATGAAATATGCTGCACTGGGTTTAATTTCCGCTCTGTCGATATGTTCTACATCTGTTTTTGCTGATTTCGACTCTGCAAAAAGGCATTTAAAAGAAAAGAATTATGGTGAAGCTGCCACTGAGTTAACAAAATTAGCTCAAACTGGGCATGTCGAAGCACAATTTCAATTAGCATCCTTATATGAACAAGGTCTTGGTGTTACCCAAGACTTAACTACCGCTTATGCGTGGTACCTTGTCGCAAAAGATTTCGAACACCCTCAAGCTTCTGATAAATATAAAATATTAAGAGAAACCATCACATCACGAAAAGAAGGCAAAGACCGTTATAAAGAGCTTTCAAACCTTTACGGTAAAAAACAGCATGATGCTGACTTTGCTCCGGTTTTGAAAAAAACCAACTTTTACCCAGAGCGAGCCAAATTGCTTACTCAAGTTGAACCTGATTATTCAAAAGGTACAGCGTCAATCCAAAGCGCTTGGGCTACTGTTGCATATAATGTTAACGAAAGCGGTCAAGTTGAAGATGCTCGTATTCTGGCCTCATTTCCAAAAAATGTTATTGATGAAGCTGTAATTGAAGCGATTTCTCAATGGACTTTTAAACCCGCAGTTAAAAGAAATGGCGATCCTGATCGCGTAAACGACTTACTTTACACCTTCAAAGTTAAAAGTAGCAGCAACTCAAATCATCGAAAATATGAAAAACAACTCGATGAATATACTCAAAAATTAAAAGAGCTAGCAGATTCAGGTAATAACTACGCCCAAGTACGCTATGCAATGATGCTTGAGCACAACATTATTGAAAGCCCCACTGATGAGTACGTCGATTGGTATTATAAAGCCGCACTCAATGGTAACAATGATGCCCAACTTCGTTTAGTGCATTGCTTTGAGAATGGTGAAGGTTGCCAACCTAATGAAGATAAGGCCTTTAATTGGCTAGAAAAAGCAAGTCAAAGTGATAATTACCGCGCTCAATTTCAATTAGCAAAAACACTACTTGATTATCAAAGCGTACATTTTAATCCAAAACGTGCAGTAAAGATTTTAAAAGAAGCGACTCATAACCAATACCTTCCGGCAATGACGGAGTACGCACGGCTCTTGGCTTTTTCTGATAATCCAGAGATCCGCGATATTCAATCGGCGATTAAATATGCTGAGTTAGCTCGCTCACTCGACCCTACAAATCCAGTTTTATTATCAGTATTAGGTGCTTCATATACTGAGCTTGGTCGCGTTGAACAAGGTGAAGAGTTATTACAACAAGCTTTTGAAGAAGCGCAAAACCGCAATTGGCCGACACGTAGTTACCTAAACCTTATTGAAGGCGGCGCTGCAGCCATGATGGCAAATGGCGCAAGACTGACTTACTAATCAGTTTGTATATAAAACATTAAAAAAGGAGCCTAGGCTCCTTTTTTAATGTTACATCATAATCTTACAAATGATATAAACGACTTAATTCATGGACTGAATTAATAAATGCACCTGCGTTTTCAGGATCTACATCAGGAGTAATACCATGACCTAAATTAAAGACATGACCGCTACCTTGACCAAAACCATCTAGAATTTTCTGTACTTCTTGTCTGATGCGTTCTGGGCTTGCATGTAACATAGCTGGATCCATATTACCTTGTAACGCCACTTTATCGCCCACTCGCGCTTTAGCATCAGCAATATCAATCGTCCAATCGAGCCCTAAAGCATCACAGCCTGTTGCAGCCATTGCTTCTAACCACATACCGCCGTTTTTAGTAAATAAGGTGACAGGTACTTTGCGACCATCATATTCACGAATTAATCCATCGACAATTTTGTGCATATAACCAAGAGAAAACTCACGATAATCACGAGGCGTTAGAATTCCACCCCAAGTATCAAAAATCATCACCGATTGCGCACCAGCTTTAATTTGTGCGTTTAAATATAAAATGACTGAATCAGCTAACTTGTCTAATAACATGTGTAAAATTTCAGGCTCAGCAAACGCCATTTTTTTAATTTTACCAAATGTTTTACTGCTACTACCCTCAATCATATAAGTTGCTAATGTCCAAGGTGACCCCGAAAAACCAATTAAAGGCACTTCACCTTTAAGCTCTCGGCGAATGGTACGCACAGCATTCATTACATAGCCTAGTTCCTGCTCAGGATCTGGAATAGGTAAGTTGACTACATCACGCATATCCATAATAGGACGTTCAAACTTTGGACCTTCGCCTGTTTCAAAATACAAACCTAAACCCATTGCATCTGGAATAGTTAAAATATCACTAAATAAAATTGCAGCATCGAGTGGAAAACGGCGTAATGGCTGAAGAGTCACTTCACAAGCAAGCTCTGCGTTTTTACATAAACTCATAAAATCACCTGCTTCTGCACGTAATGCACGGTATTCAGGTAAATAGCGCCCCGCTTGTCTCATCATCCATACCGGAGTAGCATCGACAGGTTGCTTTAATAAAGCACGTAAATAACGATCGTTTTTTAATTCGCTCATAAAATTCTCATTCAGCTGAAGGATTGAACCTATTTATCGTCTAATTGTATCATTTAGATTGCCGCGCCTCCATGTGCAAGATCAAACAATTAGAAAAACACCGAAATAAACAGTTGCAACCAAGTGAATAAATTGTTATAAAATACAGGCGCTAGTGAATAAAAATAATAAGAACTTGTTTAAACAAGTCAGCAAATGAATTGAAACCACCTTCGGGTGGTTTTTTCTTGCTTTAATTTCAAGCACTTCAAATCTCGGCCCAGATAACAAAAAATAAAAACAATATATTTCAACAGCTTAAATTTTATATTTTTTTTATGTAAAAAATCAGTTGATCTTTTGTTCATATTTCATTGTTATAGTAGAAACGTTAGGTTTGCAAGGGAGACAAAATATGCTTACTAGACTAGAAAAAGCCCAAGAATCATGGGGTGGTTCGCACTCTGTTATTGATTCATGGTTAGAGGAACGCCAAGATTTGTTAGTTCAGTATTGCAAACTAGCGGGATTACCTCCATACGAAAGAAATGACCAAGCATTGCCAGCTAAAGCAGCTATTATGAGTTTTTGTGAAATTCTTGTTGATTACTTATCTGCTGGTCACTTTGAAATTTACGATGACATCGTAAAGGCTTGCCAAGAAAAAGGACCTCAAAGTTTAGCATTAGCGAAAGCGCTTTACCCCAAAATTGCAAGCTCAACCGATTTAGCGCTTAATTTTAATGATCAATATGCTGAATTTGCCGATGACAACCTACTTGAAAGTTTTGATAAAGACTTATCTGAGCTTGGAGAAGTATTGGAGCAGCGCTTTGAATATGAAGATGAATTAATTGATAACTTATACTCAAATCATTTAGACAAATAAAAAACGGGATTAAATCCCGTTTTTTATTTGTGTTACTTTCGAATATTTATTCGCCAGCAACTTCAGCAGTTTCAGGCTGTTCTATTTCTAATAGCTCAACTTCAAAAATCAACGTCGAATGTGCTGGAATGTTACCTAAAGCACGCTCGCCGTATGCAAGTTCTGAAGGGATAGCAAACTTAAACTTAGATCCAACATTCATTAACTGAACGCCTTCAGTCCAACCTTTGATAACACGGTTTAAAGGAAAGTTAACTGGCTCATTACGCTTGTAAGAACTATCAAATTCAGTACCATCAATTAAAGTACCTTTGTAATGAACAACAACCACATCAGTTTCTGTTGGCTTTGTACCATCGCCTTGCGCTAATACTTCGTACTGTAAACCTGACTCAGTAGTCGTCACACCTTCACGCTTACCATTTTCAGTTAAGAAAGCTAAACCTTTTGCTTTATTTTCTTCAGCATCTAACTTAGCTTTTTCTTCTTGTTTAGTACGCACATCTGTATCAAGCTGAGTTAAAACTTCACGAATTTTGTCTTCTTCGATTTTTGCTGAACCAGCAAGCGCATCTTGGAAACCTTTAACTAACAACGCTTGGTCTAACTCAAAACCTAGCGCTTTTTTATCCGCCAAATCTTTTTGCAAGAAACCACCAACTGACGCACCAATGCCGTAAGCTTGCTGTTGCGCTACAGTATCTAACTTTACTTCTGCAACTGTTTCTTGTTTTGCTTCTTGATTACAGGCTGTTAAAGCGAGGACAGACGCTGCGATCAAAGATAATTTTAGTGTTTTTTTCATTATTGTCTCCGACATACCATTTGGTAGCCAATTTTCTATACTTAATTTAATTAAAAACAACGGGCAACGTGTTAGGCTGATTACATAACTGATTTGTAATAAAATAGTTATGGAAGCATCCTAGGGCCAAAAACGCCCCTTAGTCTAACCTCTTGCAGTGCAAGAGTTAAGGAAAAAGACTCTTAAAATGACGATAAAGCACACTATTTTTTGCTTATTTTTAGCCATGACGCTAAGCGCTTGTGATAACACTAATAAATTGCCAAGTAATGCGACTGAGCATGCTGTGTCAGGTGCTTATACTGCCAGTTTATCTGATGATGGCAGCTTAAGTTTAGTCTCATCAGTTTCTCACGGGCTGGCTTTATGGGATCTGAATAAAAACGGTTTAAAGTATCAATGGAGCCACCAGCAAGCCGAAGATAATTTAGTGCTTAGCACGGATATCAGTTTTGATAAAAGCGTTGCCATTAGCGCCGACAAAGAAAACTTTGCCCTTTGGGATATTGCTACAGGTGGCAATATCGGCTTTTGGAAAATAAAAGACTCCGCTATTCGAGATATTGCCGTCAGTGATCAGGGTCGCTATGTGCTCTATGGCAAAAGTAACGGCGTGGTAGTGCATATTGATATGCAAACAGGTAGACGAATTGAATTTATTGGTCATCAAGAAAAAATTAATGCCGTCGATTTATCCCCCAACGGCTTTTATGCTCTGACTGGTTCTAATGATTATGTCGCGTATTTGTGGGATACCCGCACAGCACAAGTTATCCATCGATTTAATCACCCAAGTAGAGTCACGCAAGTCCAGCTAGATCCCCAAGGTCGATTTGCCTTTACCGCCGATAGCCAACAACAAGCGCGAGTATGGGATTTACAAAGTGGCGAGATGATTTCGAATCTTCAATTTACTAGCCGCCAGCAGATTTTTAGCGCGGCCCGTTTTAATACCGCTGGTACGTTATTACTCACAGGCTCACCAACGCGAAAAATTGCTTTATGGGATATTAAAACCGGTCATGAGCTGCAAACCTGGTATGTCACCCCCAGAAAAGAATCTCGACCTCAATCTGCGGTGGTGTATGATGTCGCCTTTCATCCAGATGACAAAACAATCATCAGTGAAAGCTCCAGTGGTTTAGCAGAAATTTGGCAAATTGAGTATAAGTAATGAGTGATTTAGAACATCGTATCTATGAGTTAGAAGCAAAAGTAGCCTTTCAAGACGAAACTATTGAAATTTTAAATGAAGAAATGCGTCAGCATCAGTTATTAATTGCGACGATGCAGCGCCAAACTCAGTTACTAGCCGACAAACTCAAAGAAGTACAAAACAGCTCGTCTTTTGGCGAAGAAATAGTAGAGCCACCTCCTCCACATTATTAAAGGTTTATGTGCTACTCAGGTTTAAACACGCCTATGACTTGCTCAAATTGGCGTGTTGAAGCCTGTACTGCACCTTCTGGTTGCGTCATTTTATGACCACATGCAATACATTCTACTTTTTCCACATTCAGTTCTTTATAGAGCATCATGGTATCCATTGTTTTGCATTCTGGACAGCTCGCACCAGCTATAAAACGTTTTTTGTGTTTCATGTTGTCATCACTTATATACTGTATTAATCGTATTTTAACGCCCTTTCAATCTTGCTCACAACGCTTATTACCGCTCAGTGCGATAATTTAGCCATAAGGCTAACCATTTTATAAATGAGCTTGATATACTAACGGCAATTTTTCCCAATTGATGTAATCATGATCCAAATAAGCCAGCTTGAACTATTACGTGGTGGTAAAGCCCTACTCAAAGATGCCAATGCAACCTTATTTCCAAACCATAAAGTAGGTTTGGTTGGCGCAAATGGTTGCGGTAAGTCATCGCTGTTTGCCTTATTAAAAGGAGAATTACATCTCGATAGTGGTAATTGCTCAGTGCCAAAAGACTGGACAATCTCCTCTGTAAAACAAGAAACACCCGCACTCAGCATTTCTGCATTAGAATACGTATTACAAGGCCATAAAGCCTACTATGAATTACGCGTACAATTACAACGGGCAGAACTTAGTCACGATGGTGAGGTACAAGCAAAAGTACATTTACAACTTGAAGCGATTAATGGTTATTCAATTGAATCAAAAGCCGGTGAGTTACTGCATGGTTTAGGCTTTAATAATGAACAAATCAGCTTACCCGTGAGTTCTTTTTCAGGTGGCTGGCGCATGCGCCTAAACTTAGCCCAAGCGCTGATTTTTGAATCTGATTTGCTCCTCCTCGATGAACCAACTAACCACCTTGATTTAGACGCCGTTTATTGGTTAGAGCGCTTTTTGAATGTATATACAGGCACTTTAGTGCTTATTTCTCATGACCGAGAGTTTCTTGATGCTGTAGTTGATGAAATTTGGCACATTGAAAATCAAAAAATCAATATTTACAAAGGTCATTACTCACAGTTTGAACGCCAAAAAGCAGAGCGCCTGTCTCAGCAACAAGCCAGTTTCGAAAAGCAGCAAGACCAAATAGCTCACCTTGAAAAATTTATTGCTCGCTTTAAAGCTAAAGCCAGTAAAGCCAAACAAGCTCAAAGTCGCGTAAAAGCACTAGAGCGCATGGAAAAACTCGCCCCCGCACATGTTGATTCACCATTCGATTTTGAATTTGCAGAGCCGTTGGCATTACCTAATCCATTGATGACGCTCGATCAAGCCAAAGCAGGTTATGGCGATGTCACTATTTTAGATTCGATTAAGTTTAACTTAGTCCCAGGTAGCCGTATTGCGCTGCTTGGTCGTAACGGCGCCGGTAAATCAACCTTAATAAAGCTCCTTGCAGGTGAACTTACACCACAAAGTGGCGAAGTGTTTCAGCATAAAGGGCTCAATATCGGCTACTTTGCACAGCATCAATTAGAGTCTCTTGATTTATCAGCCAGTGCGCTTTTACATATACAGCGTTTAGATCCGCAAGCACCTGAACAAAAAATTCGTGATTTCTTAGGAGGGTTTGCCTTTTTTGGAGATAAAGCCCTTGAACCCGTAGCTCCGTTTTCGGGTGGCGAAAAAGCGCGCTTGGTATTGGCCATGCTGGTATATCAAAAGCCCAACCTATTATTACTTGATGAACCAACTAACCATTTAGACCTTGAAATGCGCCATGCACTTGTCATGGCATTGCAAGGCTTTGAAGGCGCTATGGTTACCGTGTCGCATGATCGCCACATGCTTAAAAACACAGCCGATGAATACTATTTAGTTGATCAAGGCCAAGTAACCCCGTTTGGTTATGATCTTGATGCCTATTACCAATGGTTACTGGCGGCAAACAAAGCAGACAATGTTGTTGAGGATAAAGGCGATAAAACCCACAGCGCCGTCAATCGCAAAGATCAAAAGCGTCGCGAAGCTGAATTTCGTCAAGCCGTTCAACCGCTGAAAAAGAAAATCACGCAGCTCGAAACCAAACTCGACAAAGTAACGGCACAGCTCAAAGAAGTTGAAAATGCCCTTGCCGATAATTCACTGTACGATGCACAAAACAAAGCAACGCTGACGGAATTACTCGCTAAACAGGCAAAACTAGTGCCAGAGCAAAATGATTTAGAAGAGCAATTGCTTGAGCTGTTAGAAGAGCTTGAACAACACGAAAACGAATTTAATGCTCAACTCGATTAACAGTGAAGCCTTTTGGCAATTTTCATTGCATTTTTACAGTGACAACAAGGTCGCCGAGACCTTGTTGTACTGGCAAAATCATCATAAAAAAAATGTAAATGTATGCTTATTGCTGCTTTATTTAAACCAACAGCACTTACAACTTAGTTCGGCTCACTTAACTCTGCTAATCAATGCGCTCACGCCATTTAATCACTCATTTACCCAACCACTGCGAACTCTCAGAGTCCAATTAAAGCAGTACAGCAACCTCCCTCATTATCAGGCAATGCGCACACAATTATTAGCAACCGAATTACAGTTTGAACAACAAGAACAACAGCTACTCATTCAGACGCTCAACCACTGCCAATTAGGCGAAACCTCCACGCCCGACAACCTCAGTTTATACATTGATAAAGACTTACAATGCGCAAAAACTGATCTAAATCAAACTCTCTTACGGCTTAAAAAAAGCGCGGAGCAAAACTTGATCTAAATCACATCAGGCTTGTCATTACTGCCTTATCTTTAACCCATTGAAGAAATAGGAGAGACACCATGAACGTATTTTTTAGAGATTTTTTTAGCGACCCAGTGTTGTTTTTTTCATTTGGATTTCTAGGTGTCGTTATCTCACTTTGTATTTTTTACGTAGTGTATTTCATTAAAAAGATTAATGAGGCAGAAGTGCCTGAGTAACGAGTTAAGCACGACGCGCTAAAGCATCAAATTAAGCTCGCTTAGTTTGGTGCTTTATTTTTTTCTGATACACTGCCCTTTCACATAGACAACATCACTCTAGGATTATGGACGGCAGCTTTAAACCCGCTTGGTGGATGAGCAATAAGCATGCACAAACAATATTACCGCGTTTTTTTCGCCCGAAATTAGCGCTGAATGTGCAATTTGAAACCTTATTGACACCTGATGACGACTTTTTAGAACTCGCCTGGACAATTCCTGCAGCTCAAAATAATACCAAGCCTCTGGCCGTTGTATTTCATGGCCTTGAAGGCAGTATTGATAGTTTTTATGCCAAAGGCATGATGAAAGCTCTACAAAAGCAAGGGCTTGATGTTGTTTTAATGCATTTTCGCAACTGCTCTACACAAGCCAATTTACAGCCACGAGCCTATCATAGCGGTGAAACGTCCGATGCCCGTTTTTTATTCGAAACACTTGCCGCTCGCTTTCCAAGTAAAGAGTTATTTGCGGTTGGCTTTTCGCTTGGTGGAAATGTATTAGCAAAATATTTAGGCGAATTTAAACAAAACAGTTTACTAAAAGCAGCCGCTGTAGTGTCTGCACCGTTCGATTTAGCATCATCTTGCCAAGTAATTCGTAAAAGTGGCGGTAAAATTTATCAGCATTACTTACTTGGCCGATTAAAAAAATCAACCAAACGCAAACTCCCTAAAATCGCCTCACTCTTGAATATAAATGCAGAACAACTTACAAAAATAAATGATTTGTTCGAATTTGATGACCGAGTGACTGCGCCGTTACATGGCTTTAAACATGCCGAAGATTACTATCAGCAAGCCAGTGCCAAACCTTTTTTACAGCATATCAGCACACCCACTTTAATTGTTCACGCAGCCGATGACCCCATGCTATCAACTCAAGCCATCCCTATGCATCACGATGTAAGCCCACATGTCGAATTGCAAGTCTCCAATAAAGGAGGCCATGTTGGTTTTATCAGTGGCCGTAACCCATTCAAACCCGTATTCTGGTTAGAACAACAAATCCCAGCCTTTTTTAAGCGATATTTATCATGATCATTCCGTTTGATGCCTTAGCCCCAGAAACTCTAGAAAACCTGATCAAAGATTTTATTTTACGTGAAGGGACCGACTACGGTGAGCAAGAATGCACCATGGACGATAAAATCGCACAAATTAGACGTCAGCTTAAATCCGGTGAAGTGGTTATTGCTTATTCTGAGCTACACGAGAGCGTAAACATTATGACGGCTCGGACATTTGCCGCACAGCCAAAAGAAGAACCCAGTGACGAGTTTTACTAATTATTAACATTTAACTTGTCAGCACAGCCTTAAGCTCAGACAATGGTTTTTTCACTATAAACATAAGAAAAAACCATGAAACTCATTACAGGACTCTCCTTACTCACATTAAGCTGCACCGCTTTAGCGCAACAAAACGCAGATAATTCATTTAACCCTGCCTCAAAACGCGCAATCGAATTAACCCAGCACACCATTTTAGTCGATACCCATATCGACGTACCTTATCGCCTTGAGCATAAATGGGAAGACGTGAGCCAAGCTGCAGGCGGTGACTTTGATTACCCGCGCGCTATTCAAGGCGGATTAAACGCTCCATTTATGTCGATTTATATTCCTGCAGGGCTTGAAAAAACCGGTGGCTCATACGAGCTAGCGAATAAGCTTATCGACTATGTTGAAGCCATTGTTGGCCGCGCTCCTGATAAATTTGCTATTGCCGACTCAGTACAAGATATAAAAGATCACTTCGCCGCAGGCAAAATGTCACTCCCAATGGGCATGGAAAATGGTTCGCCAATTGAAGGTAAGCTTGAAAACCTCAAACACTTTTATCAGCGCGGTGTACGCTACATCACCCTAGCCCATTCGCAAAGCAACCATATCTCTGACTCGTCTTACGATTTACGTCGTCAATGGCAAGGCTTAAGCCCATTTGGTAAAGAACTTATCAAGGAAATGAATAATATCGGTATGATGATTGATGTTTCACACATTTCTGACGATGCGTTTTATCAAGTGATGGCGTTATCAAAAACCCCAGTGATCGCGTCACACTCCTCATTACGAAAATACACGCCAGGCTTTGAACGTAATATGGATGACAACATGTTACTTGCCCTGAAAAAGAACGGTGGGGTAATTCAAATTAACTTTGGGTCGAGCTTCGTAATTGCCTCCGCAGGCGCATGGGGTGACCAATTTAAAGCAAAGCGCAAAGAGCTTGCAGAACAAAATGGCGAACAAAGCCCGATAGTAAAAGATTTCCGCAAAGCGTATGTAGCTAAAAACCCTTACCCCTTTGCAACCCTTGCTCAAGTGCTTGACCATATTGACCACGTGGTAAAACTAATTGGCATCGAACACGTGGGCATAGGTTCTGATTACGATGGCGTAGGTGACTCTTTACCAATTGGCTTAAAAGATGTGGCTAGTTATCCCAACCTAGTTCAGGGGTTGCTCGACCGCGGTTACAGCGAAACCGATATTACAAAAATTCTCAGTGGTAATGTGCTACGGGTATGGCAATACGTTGAGCAATACGCTAAAAACCATTAACTTCTATTAGTTAATACGTGCCCACACTGCAATAACCTTATTGGTTTGGGTATTTGTCTCAATACGTTAGCTATAGTGAAAATTTAGATTCAACCTCACAAAAAGATACAATTTTAGTGACAGAGATCTTGGTTATCACCATAAGCTATGTAAAACTGAATAACGAATTATTAACAGCAGCAGATTAGGTGACAATGAATGTCCGATTTTAAAGCTTGGAAACTTATCAGTCTGTTTTGTTTGTTTAGCTTAATGTTGGGTTGTGAATCCAAAGAAGAGCGTACCCAGCAAACAATCAAATACACGCTTGAACAAGCCTCCCAAGAAATAAACACCCTAGGCGATGCCCTTGACAATAAAGTCATCCGCAACGCAAATTTACTGACGCAATACAGTAAAGTCCTTAGCCAAAAAAACCCACAGATGAGTGAAATTGCACAACTCGTTGCTCAAGATGCCACGAAGAATGGTCCGTTATACCAAAACCTTCAAAAACGCCTTACTGATTTACAAAACGCTGACCCTGCGATGACGAGCGAAGAGCTCATTGCTCAAGCCTCATTACTCAAAGAAGCAGCGACATTAAGCCTTTTTGCCGATGCACTAACCGACCCTATCAATGTTTTGGCCGATATGTCGGGCGGTGATTTAGCTCGCATTGGCGCCATTAGCAAAGAAGCAGAAGAAGCGGCCAACGCTGGCAATGCAACCTTAGGGAATCAATTAGTGGGAAATGCTAATTATGGCCAATGGCAAACCAATTCTGAAGGCATTAGCTTTTGGCAATGGTATGGCATGTACCGCATGCTGGGTGATGTAGTGGGTGCTGTAGAATACGGTAGTTGGAGTAAGCGCAGAAAATACAGTTATTACAATGATTATGGCCGTAAACGTTATTCTAGTTACAACCAGTATAAGCAGCAGACAACGGTTGAAAACCGCACTCGCCAATCGTATCAAAGCCAAGGCAAACAGTTTACCAGCCCCTATGCAAAAACAAAGAATGGTGCATCAGGACTAAGCCGAAGCAGCTATACACCACCGAGCACGACTGCAACTTCCCGTAGCAGTTATTCCAAAGCCAGTAGCCCAACAAAATCAAACACCGGCTCTGTGCGCAATAGCTCAAGTAGAACCTCACGCGGCGTTAGCCGAGGCAAATAAAGAATTAGTTTGGGAGTTAAAACATGTACCAATTTAACGGATTAACCGCTTGGTCAATTCAAGCTTTAACGCTTGATTTTATAATTATCATTGGCTTATTTGTCAGCCTAAAATTCATTAAAGGCTGGGTCTCAAACCTGCATGCCAATGATGAGATTACCGAAAAAGATAACTTTGCTTTTGGCCTTAGCTTTGCTGCTGGCTTAGCTGGCCTGGCAATTGCTATAACGGGCATTAGCTCTGGAGCATTCGCTGATTCATTCTTGCAAGAAGGCACACAAATGCTGGGCTATGGCTTAATTGGCATCTTCCTCATTAAACTTGGCCACTTTTTTCAAGATAAAGTCGCCCTTAAAAAAGTGTCGCTGCACGATGAAATCATCAAAGGGAATATCACTGCTGCATTGGTTGATTTTGGCCATGTGATTAGTGTCGCTATCGTGATTCGATCTGCATTAATTTGGGTCTTAACCGAAGGGTGGCATGGCCTGCCGATAGTGATTGCAGCCTTTATCATTGGTAATATTTGTATGTTGTTGATCAGCCAATATCGAGTCCAGCTCTACAAACGCACCAACCGTAATGGCGATTGTTTACAACAAGCTATATTAGATAACAACATAGCTGTGGGTATTCGTTATGCAGGTTTTTTAATTGGCAGTGCACTTGCTTTAACCGCTGCAACAGGCATCGCACCGTACATGCCTGATAATATCAACGCAAGCCTAATCTATTGGGCCGTCTGTGCCATTGCAAGCTTAGTGGCATTCATTCTATTACACCTGATCATGATTAAAATTATTTTGGCAGGCAAAGATATTTCGGATGAAGTGAATCGCCAAAAAAATATTGGGGTTGCCACCATTTCTGCCGCAATCTCGTTTGCAATTGGTATCACAATGGCCACATTGTTGGGTGCTTAAGCGTTGAAAAATCCACCTGCTTCAACCCCTTCGCCGAGTAAATATTCTTTACTCGGCCACGACATCCTTTTAATCAGTGTCATGGCTATTTTAGCCGGCTGTGGCTTGATTTATGAATACTTACTTTCTCATTACGCGGGGCGTATTTTAGGGTCCGTTGAAAGCGCCATATACGCCATGATTGGTACCATGATCGTGGCGATGGGTATCGGCGCTTTTCTTGCGCGCTGGTTTAAAGACCCCTTCACTGCATTTGCCTGGCTTGAAAGTTTAATCGCTTTTTTAGGCATGAGTAGTATTTTAATTATCGCCAGCATTATTGCGCTGAGTTATACCCTACCGCACACCTTCGCAAGTTTATATAACCTACCAGCAGATGCGGTTCTTGATGGTGCCATTTTTGACCAATTTCAAAAGTTTGCCCGCTTTCTACCTTATATTTTTGGTTTACTACTCGGTATTTTAATTGGTATGGAAATTCCCTTGATTGCGCGGATCCGCCAGCAAGTCTATGGAAAGTTTTTAGAAAACAATGCGGGCACGATTTATGGTGCTGATTACATTGGTGCGGGGGTAGGTGCAGCAATTTGGGTTATGTTCATGCTTACGCTCCCTATTATGCAAGCAGCAGCGTGGACAGCTCTGTTTAATATCATTGCAGGTCTTATCTTTTTATGGCGCTACCACCAACACGTTAAATGGGCTAAATTATTACTGGCATGCCACTTATTATTACTCGCACTGCTCACCCTCTTTTTAGTCTATGCCTCAACGTGGATGAAAGACCTGAGCAATGTACTTTATAAAGACAAAGTGATTTATTCCGAATCAACTAAATACCAACACATAGTCATAACAGAGCGCTTAAGCCGCACTCAGACAGCACCTATAAACGATTTATTCCTCAACGGCCGCTTACAATTTTCAAGTGCTGATGAGCAAATCTATCACACCATGCTGGTCTACCCTGCTATGTTGGCTTCAAACCGCCATGAAAAAGTACTCATCATTGGTGGTGGCGACGGGCTTGCTTTACGCGATGTTCTAAAATGGCCTGTTAAACAAGCGACTTTAGTTGATTTAGATGGCCAGCTTTTATCACTCTTTGGCTTGAGCGATCAATCATATGCTGCGCCCCAATCTCTCAAAAAAAAGCTCACTGCATTAAATCACAATGCACTCAACGACCCCAGAGCACAGGTCATTGTTGCAGATGCTTTTTTAGAAGTTGAACGTATGCTAGATCAAGGATTTGTATACGATACCATTATTATTGATTTACCCGACCCCAATCACCCTGACTTAAACAAGCTCTACAGCGATTATTTTTATAATCATGTCAGACAGTTACTTGCACCAGACGGCGCCTTGGTCATTCAATCTACATCGCCTTACCACGCAAAAAAAGCCTTTATCAGCATAGCTAAAACCGTGCAACAAGCAGGGTTTACCCATGTTGAACAATACCAGCAGAATATTCCTTCTTTTGGCCAATGGGGCTGGACCATAGCAACACGTAGTGGCCAACCAGCCAGTGAGCGAATTGCTCAAATTGATCAATTTCCAGTAGCAACAAACTGGTTAAATCAAAAATATTTACAAGCGGCTTTTGCCTTTCCCAGCAACTTCTTTATTAACAATAAAGAGATTGAAGTCAATCGGTTAGGCACTGGCGTTTTGTATGATTATTATCGCCAAGCTTGGCAAACAGAATCTGAACTGTATAAAAATTAACATGGCCCTGTTGACATAATATGTCACATGTGCAAATCTTAACCCAGACATACTATGTCAAAGTGAATAAGGTAAAGAAAATGGAATTAAACGAATTATCAATCAAGCTTGCGTCTTTCGAAACTGAGGGCGCCAACTTTGAATCATTCTTGATCACCAACCAAGGTGAGCAAGAAGTATTGCAAGTAATCGTAGATGGAAATGATGAATTACCCATTTTTGTCACGCAGACACAAGAGCAATTACTTTGTATTAGTTACTTATTTGATGAAAGCGAAGTAAAAACCGAACTTCGCCACGAACTTAACGAAGCGCTATTAAGGTTAAACGTACCGATCCCTTTAAGTGCATTCGCAAAAATCGATCATCAATATGCTATTTTTGGTGCTTTGGCTGTTACCTCATCATTTGATGAGATCACCCATGAATTAGTCACCCTCGCAGACAATGCGATCGATGCACTTGATGCTGTCTCAACCTATTTAAATGAATAATTTTGGAGCAAGATTATGAGTATTTTAAAAAAACTATTTACTGCAGTTCGTGGTGGCGCAAGAGAAGTAGGTGAAGCAATTGTAGATGCCAATGGTATCCGTATTTTTGAACAAGAAATTGCCGACGCCCAAAACGCGCTTCATAAAGCAAAAATTAGCTTAACAGAAGTCATGGCTAAGGAAATGCAGACTAAGCGCAAAATCAGTGCATTAAATGACAGCATTGCAGAGCATGAAGAATATGCAGGCCAAGCATTAGAAAAAGGTAACGAAGCTTTAGCGTTAGAAATTGCTGAAAAAATTGGTGATTTTGAAACAGAAAAAGCTGAACATGAACAAGTGCTTGCTGGATTTAGTAATCACATTGTTGCTCTAAAACAACAAGTAAAAGATGCGGAAAAATCAATTAAAGAAAATCAGCGCCAACTTACTATGGTTAAAACCACTGAAAGCGTACAAAAAGCCACTATGGCCGTTAATAGCACTCTTAATACCAATGCATCGTCAATGACCAATGCCCGCCAATCATTAGAGCGCATTAAGCAACGCCAGCAAGACCGCCAAGATCAACTTGGTGCTGCTAAACAACTTGAGTCAGCGACTAATGGCGACGATTTAAAAGCAAAACTAGCGCAAGCAGGTATTGGTGAGCAAAACCAAAAAAGCAGCGATATTCTTGCACGCATTAAAGCAAAACAAGCAAACTAAAATGCTTAACAACTAAAAAGGAGGCTAAGCCTCCTTTTTGCTTTCCTTTTATTGTTAAAGAGGTGATCCATGTTTGGTTTCTTTAAATCAAAAAAAACTGCCGTACGCCAACTCAACCACCCAAGTCAGCTCAAAATTGGTGACATGCTCACTCTTATAGACTCATTTGCCTACCCACAATGGCTTAAAGGGCAAACTCTAAAAGTGACTGATGTCCAAACCTATCAGTATCAGCACAGCGCCGAATATGAATTTGTATTAGAGAGTGAATCAGGAAAAATCGTTTTTTTACAAATTGAGTGCGATGACGGCGAAGAATATGCCAACTTTTCGGTTAAAATTCAGCGCGATGATGTCGATAACATTTTTACACTTGATGAGTTCGCACGCATTTTTGATGAAAATGCACTCACCCATATCAAAACGAAAAATACACCTGATGCTTTTGAGCGCTTTCTAGCTCCGAGTTATCAACAAACTGAAGCACCGTATGTGTGCTATTTTCATAACCAAGATTATCGTAATCAAGGCTTACCTCGTTACCAAGAGCAAGGTGGTGAAACGTGTGAAATCATTCATTTAGCGTCCGATGATGAAAGCCACAGTATCAACATTGAAATCTGGGAAGGCGGTGACACCGAAGTTTCATTAACTCTCACAAGACCGATTAGTGATATCGTAGAGCTTTTTCCTGGTGATGCAGCATGACTGATAAGCTCGCTAAATGGCAGCGACAAGAGCAAGCTGTAAGAGCGACGCAAATGGCATTTGATTTGAGCAGCGAAGTTCAAAAAACAATAAAAAAACAAGCCATTGATGAAGAGTTAACCCCTTCTGATATGATCAGAAAAATACTCAAACTCGATGTAAAATCAAAAAAAACACGACAGCGATTATCATTTAATCTCAGTGATGATGAAATAATACAACTCGCACAGCGCTTTAATGTCGACCCTGAAGATAAGCGAGCCGTTAAGCAGCAAGTTGCGGACTTACTAATCAACCATACAAAAAACATTAAACAATAATTAGAATGCGTTAAACAACTAAAAGATGAGGCTAATTAAAAATTGGCCTCATCCTGTCTGATTTTTTTCAATAAAAATTCAAAGTTGGCGATTTAAAATGGACAATTTAAAACGCACATAGCAAAAAACCCGCTGCATTGCTACAACGGGTTTCTCTTATTAGGAGCCTGGCGATGTCCTACTCTCACATGGGTAACCCCACACTACCATCGGCGCTGTTTCGTTTCACTACTGAGTTCGGAATGGGATCAGGTGGGTCCAAAACGCTATTGTCACCAAGCAAAATTTGGTTCGTTAATCACTCTCGCAATTAACTAAAATTCGGAAGGCTGATATTCAATTCGTCTACTTCAGTGCTATCTAACTTCTTGCTATTCATCAGTGCTTCATACAAACCACTTTGGCGTTGTATGGTTAAGCCTCACGGGTAATTAGTATTGGTTAGCTTAACGCCTCACAGCGCTTCCACACCCAACCTATCAACGTTGTAGTCTCCAACGGCCCTTCAGAGAGCTTATAGCTCTAGTGAGAACTCATCTCGAGGCTCGCTTCGCGCTTAGATGCTTTCAGCGCTTATCGATTCCGAACGTAGCTACCGGGCAGTGCCATTGGCATGACAACCCGAACACCAGCGGTTCGTTCACTCCGGTCCTCTCGTACTAGGAGCAACCCCTCTCAATTCTCAAACGCCCACGGCAGATAGGGACCGAACTGTCTCACGACGTTCTAAACCCAGCTCGCGTACCACTTTAAATGGCGAACAGCCATACCCTTGGGACCGACTTCAGCCCCAGGATGTGATGAGCCGACATCGAGGTGCCAAACACCGCCGTCGATATGAACTCTTGGGCGGTATCAGCCTGTTATCCCCGGAGTACCTTTTATCCGTTGAGCGATGGCCCTTCCATTCAGAACCACCGGATCACTATGACCTACTTTCGTACCTGCTCGACTTGTCCGTCTCGCAGTTAAGCTTGCTTCTACCATTACACTAACCGTACGATGTCCGACCGTACTTAGCAAACCTTCGTGCTCCTCCGTTACTCTTTAGGAGGAGACCGCCCCAGTCAAACTACCCACCAGGCACTGTCCGCAATCCCGATTAGGGACCTACGT
>NZ_CM200279.1:0-42500 GCF_058197095.2 Pseudoalteromonas sp. J2K-J031 | reverse complement strand
GTCCACTAACAGAAGAAGAACGAGTATTTTTAACCGTGTCGGCTCAAAATTATGTAAAACTCAAAAATGAGTATTTAGATGAATACTAAACTCGCTTAAAATTCTTGTGTGATGACAATTAAACCATTGTCATCATAATCTTCATCTTCTATTAGCTGCTCTGCTAATTCTTCATAATCAAATTTATATAATTCAAAATAGGCTAAAGCATCGCTTTTATTCTCTAATTTGAAATTAGCTAGCTCAATAACGCACTTTATTGACTGACCACAAAACATGGCACTAAACGTTAATTGCTGCAATTGCGCATCAAAGCTCACATCATCATTAAATAAAACCGCTTGATTCATTTTTATAGTACCTTTTGTTTTGCTAACAGCACCACTTGTTCTGCAGGCGGATAAACATTACGCCAAACAAAATAAGCCTCAGCTGCTTGCCCTATCAACATACCAATCCCATCTAACAGCATTGCATTTTCATTATGCTGTTTTGCCCAATCAAGAAAAATAGTGCCTACATCGCTGTAGACCATGTCATAAATAGCGCTCGCGGCTTCAATATGAACCGCTTTAAGATTGGGTAACACCCCTTCGATACTCGACGAAGTTGAATTAATTACAACATCAAAAGATGCGTCAGGTAACTCATCAAAACTACAATACTCTATCACGCCAAATTGGCTAAATAACTCTGCTAGTGTTTGCGCTTTAGCCTTAGTGCGATTGACGATAGTAATTTTTCGAGGCTGCTCTTGCAACAATGGCAGCAATACACCTCGGGCTGCACCTCCTGCCCCCATTAATAAAATATGCTGATCTTTTAAAGTGATATTGTGATTAAGCAAGTCACTCACTAAGCCTGCACCATCGGTGTTGTCACCATAAAGCCCGCCATTATTCAGGCGTTTTAAGGTATTGACCGCACCAGATACTTTGGCTCTCTCACTTAATTGCTGACACATGGCAAAAGCGCGTTCTTTAAATGGCATGGTCACATTGGCACCTAAGCCTTCGTCTGCGAAAAAAGCAGTGACTGTTGTTTCAAAGTGCTCTATTGGTGCTAAAATCGCCTGATACTGTAATTGCTCACCGAGTAATTGAGCAAACTTACAATGGATAGCAGGTGATTTAGAATGTTTGATTGGATTACCAAAAACTGCGTACTTATCCATTTAACCCTCGACCTTTAAACGATTGAATTTTATGAAGCAATTAATACAACGTATATTTACCAAACAACCAGCACAAAACAACCCTGTAGAAGCGCCGAATCCAGAAAAAACACCTTATGAATTAATGGGTGGCGAAGCTGGTGCCCGCGCGTTGGCAAATCGATTTTACGATATAATGGCCCAGGAAGCTTACACTAAACCTTTATATGATATGCACCCCCAACCTTTAGACCGCATTCGTCAGGTCTTTTTTGAGTTTTTATCAGGTTGGCTTGGTGGCCCAGATTTATTTGTCGAGAAACATGGCCACCCAATGCTGCGCAAACGTCATATGCCTTTTCCGATCGATCAAGATTTACGGGATCAGTGGATGTTTTGTATGAATAAAGCGCTTGATGAAGAAATTGATAACCCTCTTTTACGTGAAGGGCTTCGTCAATCGTTGGCGCAACTTGCGAGCCACATGATCAATCAGTAAGTAACCTGATCTCTGGATAATAAATTTATCTCCAGCGGCTACTTTCAATGCTAACGGCGTTGAATTTACTTACAATAGGCCAGCTATTGATGCGTAAATTCGCCTTGTTATCCTTAAAAGTTTCCAGCTACAGACTTGAAAAAACATTTACCAATTCACTATCAATACGTTAGTAAATCTCTTAACCAAAGCTCAGGTTAAGTATTATTGGCTGGAAACTCACAGCCCTTTGCGTTAAGTCAAAAACAATACTGCTAAAAAATGGATAATAACTTTTCGTGCTAAGAAGGGTTATTATTTATGCGTGCCATTTCAATTCAATATAAAATTTATGCTTTACTCGCCATGACTGGGTGCCTAGTGCTCATCGCTAGCATAATTAATGGTAGCCAGCAGCAACAGCATTTGGCGCAGCAAACCATAGAATCAAATATAAAGCTATTAGCCGATAATTATTTTGATTCGATTAATACCCTGATGCTCACCGGTACCATGAGTAATCGCAGTATTTTGACCGATAAAATTAATGATCATCCCAACATTGAAAGCGCGCACATTCTTCGCAGCGAACAAGTTAAAAAGCTTTATGGTTTAGGCGAAAAAGGTGAGCTTGCATACACATCGCAAGAAAAAGCCGCGCTAAGAGGCGAAGAACAATTGATCATCGAACAACTTAATAATCAACGTGTCCTAACCTATCTAAAACCTCTCGTTGCCAGTAGTGATTATAAAGGCACGAACTGCTTAGGTTGCCATCAAGCGCAAGAAGGTGATGTTCTTGGGGCTGTCAAAATAAGTTATTCTCTTGACGAAATAGACCAAGCAATTCAAAAAAACACCCTAATAAGTAGCTCTATGTTGGGCGCTATTTTTATCTGCGCCTTTGTTATCTTAGGTTTATTATTCAAACGGCTCTTTATTAACCGCTTAAAACAATTGGGTAAAACGATGCGTTTAGTGGCGCAAAACAAAGATTTGAGTCTAACCATTAATGATGAAACAAATGATGAACTTGGTCGTTTAGCCAGTAATTTTAATATTATGATGGCCAGCTTTAAATCAAATATGGGTCAAGTATCTGAATCATCGAAAGTATTAATCCACTGTGCAGAAAAAATATTTGCCGCTGCCGATACGACAGAACAAGCAATACTCGAACAAAAACAAGGAACAGATTCTGTAGCCGCAGCAATTAATGAGCTTGAATGTTCCTCAAGCGAGGTTAAAAACACCACTCACTTTGCCTCAGAAAAATCGGATGCTAGCAACCTGATGGCTGAACAAAGCATGGCAATTGCTGTACAAACCGAAACCAGCATCAATCAACTTGCAAGTGATGTGCGCCACGCAGCACAACAAGTAAGCCAACTACAAAGCCAAACGTTTGAGGTAGGCAAAGTTCTTGAAGTCATAAGCAGCATTGCTGAACAAACTAACTTGTTGGCCCTAAATGCCGCAATTGAAGCGGCAAGAGCGGGCTCTGCTGGGCGTGGCTTTGCGGTTGTGGCTGATGAGGTACGCACTTTAGCAACACGCACCCGAATTTCAACCGATGAAATTAAACGTACTATTGAGAAACTACAGCAAGAAGCCAAACAAACTGTAAAAACAATGAATAACTCGTGCCAAGAAGCGGATCAGCGCGCCATCCAAGTGAAAGATGTAGCACAAGCACTAAAAGCCATTTCAAATCAAATGTATGAAATTAATCAACTCAATGTGCAAATCGCGGATGCGACAGAACAACAAAATTTAGCGGCTGAAGAAATTAACCAAAGTGTGATTGCAATTAGAGATAACGCTGAGCGTTCTTTAGAGGATGCCTGTGATAGTAGAGTAGTCAGTGAACAGTTATTAATGTTAGCTCGGGAGCTCGATCAGCAAGTTCGAAACTTTAAACTGTGATGCAAAAAGGTTCAAAACACCTATGTTTTGAACCTCCACCACCACAAAGTAGCTAACTTAATTAGCTAACCAATCGCGGGGTTTTAAATACTCGTTATAAAGTACGGCTTCGGCTGATTCAGCCTCTGGTGAATAATTATACTCCCAACGAGCAAGCGGTGGCATCGACATTAAAATAGACTCAGTCCGCCCCCCTGTTTGCAAACCAAACAAGGTGCCACGATCCCAAACGAGGTTAAACTCAACATAACGACCGCGACGATAAAGTTGAAAGTCACGCTGCACCTCAGTAACTGGTGTCGCTTTTCGCTTTTCAATAATTGGCACATATGCGTCTAAAAAGCCATTACCCACCGCCTGCATAAAGGCAAAGCTTTTATCAAACCCCCACGCATTTAAGTCATCAAAAAACAGACCGCCGACGCCGCGGGTTTCACCACGATGTTTTAAATAAAAATACTCATCGCACCATTTTTTGTAATCATCATAAACCGTTTCACCAAATGGTGTGCAAAGATTTTTTGCCACTTGATGCCAATGTTTTACATCTTCCAGAACGGGGTAAAATGGCGTTAAATCAAACCCACCACCAAACCACCAAATCGGTGCTTCGCCTTCTTTTTCTGCGATGAAAAATCTCACATTGGCATGACTTGTCGGAATATGCGGGTTTTTAGGGTGGATCACTAATGATACCCCACAGGCATGAAAACTGCGCCCAGCTAACTCTGGCCGATGAGCTGTGGCCGATGCAGGCATCGACGCGCCAAATACATAAGAATAATTAACGCCACCTTGCTCAATCACAGCACCATTAGTCATAACTCGCGTACGACCGCCCCCGCCCTCAGTGCGCTGCCATGCATCTTCAACAAATTTAGCGCCACCATCAGCGTGCTCTAAACCCGCACAAATACGGTCTTGTAAGTCGAGTAAAAAAGATTTAACTGTTTCTAACGTTAAGTTTGCCATTAATTAGTCTCTAAATAATTGCCCTGTACGAGCGTCTTTAATTTGGCTTGGTTTTGTATTGCCACCTAATTTACCAGCAACATAATACGCAACATGATGTGTAAAAACAGCCTTTGCTTCATCGAGTGACATCACAGGGGCTTGCCCTGTTAAGTTTGCACTGGTTGATACCAAAGGCTTATTAAATTGCAGACAAAGCTGCTTCACCACCGGATGATTTGTTACCCGCACTGCAATAGTGTCATGTTGTCCAGTGAGCCATTTAGGCGCGGTTGACTTTGCAGGCATCACCCAAGTGACCGCCCCTGGCCACGCTGAAAAAATTTCAGCACGCTTATCCATTGGAATTTTTTCATCATCAACGTAAGGAAGTAACTGAGCATAATTATCAGCAATTAAAATCAACCCCTTTTCAACTGGGCGCTGTTTAAGTGCCAATAGTGCCATCACTGCACTTTCGTTATCGGGGTCACACCCTAAACCGTACACTGCTTCAGTGGGATAACAAATAACACCACCTTGTTCAAGTTTACGAATGCACTGAGTTAAATCATCATTTACAGACACTCATCACCCCTAAACTAAGAAACTTTCTGTTTAAAGCCGCAGGCCTTTTGAGGGCAAATATGGACTTTGCCACTGGCCATATTTTTTTCAAGCATGATGGCCCAACCACAAGATGGGCAAGACTCATCAACCGGTAAAAAATTGACTATGTACTTACAAGCCGGATAAGCATCGCAAGAATAAAATGTTTTTCCCGATTTGTTACTACGCTTTACAAGATGTGCTTTTTTACACTTAGGGCAAGTAGGAAGAGCCTCTTGCTCAGCCGGTTCATCATGAGCGATATAATGACAATCAGGGAAGCCTGTGCAACCAATAAACATACCATAGCGACCATTCTTTACTTCAAGTGGTCTACTGCATTCTGGGCAGGCGCTGTCAGTCAGTACCTTGAGAGATTCAACCTCATGCTCAACTAACGGCTTTGAATATTCACAACTAGGATAGCTCGCACAGCCAATAAATGGGCCTGTCTTGCTGTGCCGGATCACCAACTCTGAACCACACAAAGGGCAGATTTCATATTCTTTTTCTAAAGCATGTTCATGTGCTGAAAAAAGAGCATGATCGATTTTACTCATCAAGTTGCCTGTACTCGTTCAATTTGCGGTCAATATAATGCAGTAAATTGTTGGGTCAAGTAAAACCCAATAAAATAGGGGCAAAATGCCCCTATTTTATAAAAACCAAACAACTCGTTAGTTAGTGCAATAAAGTTGGTGGCTCGTCGAATAATAAGTCTTCCATTTGTGCATAGGCTTGCTCTTTACCTGGCACATTAAAAAGCACCATTAAAACAACCCATTTTAAGTCATCAAGCCCTATAAAAACTTTATCAAGATCGAGTAACCTATCAATCACCATCTCTCGGGTTTCACCATCTATCACACTAATTTGCTCTAAAAAAAGTAAAAAACCACGGCAAGTCACATCTAACTTGCTGCATTCAAACTCTGTATAAACGCGAACTGATTGTGCAGGTTTATTATTTAAATAAGGTAATTCATCACAGTGTTGCAACTCTGCAAGCTGCTCTAACCAATCGAGTGCTTTGTAAATTTCACCGCGATTAAAACCAGCCCGTAAAAGCTCATCCGTTAATTCACTGTGCTCTACATAAATCTCAGACTCACTGTGAATATAATTCTCAAACAAATACATGAGGATATCGAACATTTTAATCCCTCCTCAATTTTACATAACCACCCAATACGCGCTCTACGTCATTGGATAACTCAAGATCTAACAAACGAGTTAAAAGTTGCTCAATGGGAATGTTCGTTTTATTTGACAGCTCATCAACTGTCATTACGTCAAATCCTAGTTCAGATAATAAAGGTTCATCATCGTCACTTTGCACCTCTTCTTTACTATATAGACCGTTTTTGACAAAAAGACCTAACTCCTCAAAAATATCATCAATATTCTCAGTTAGTTTTGCGCCTTGTTTAATTAAAAAGTGACAGCCATGAGACAGCTCATTCAATACCGAACCTGGCACAGCAAAGACCTCTCTATTTTGTTCCAACGCATAACGAGCGGTAATCAAAGATCCACTTTTAAGCTCAGCCTCAACCACCAGCGTACCAAGGCTTAACCCAGAAATAATTCGATTTCGACGAGGAAAATTAACTGCTTGTGCCTTTGTGCCGGGCAAGAACTCACTGATAACTAAACCTTGCTCAGCTATTTTCGCCGCCAATAGTTGATTTCTTTTAGGATAAATAATATCCACCCCCGTTCCAAGCACTGCAATTGTTTTACCCGTGGCAGCTAAAGAACCTTTGTGCGCTGCAGCATCAATCCCCCCAGCCAAACCAGAAGTAACCGTGAGCCCTTGCTGATTTAATTGATATGCAAAATCACCCGCAATATGACAGCCATTAGGGGTTGCACTTCGACTCCCTACAATTGCCAACTGTGGCGATTGCAACAACGAAACGTTGCCACGGCAAAATAAAATAAGTGGAGCGGAGACAATTTCTTTTAATAAAGGAGGGTAAGCCGGATGGCTATAATAAATTGCAGTAATGTTTTGCTCAATAAGGTACTGCTCAAGCTTACAAATATAATGGAGATCAGGATTAAGTATCTGATGAATAACATCAGGTTTCAAACCCAATTGTCTTAATTGAGATTCTGATAAAAGCAGTAACTGATCTAATTCTATATGGTGCTTTAGCTTAAGTAATGTTTGAATTCCCAAGCCTTTACATAAATAAAAAACGAGCCAAATACGTAGCTCGTTTTTCTCAACTTCTAACATGCTCCCTCCTTAGAGCATTCGCATTAAAGGTCTACATTAATCGTATCCCCTAAACGAATTGGCATCAATGTTTCCATGATAATGGCGTAACTTAGATTGTTATAAACTTTAAAGACCATCAACTCACCTACTTTCTCTGAAGGTGTCGTCCACAATTTTTGATTTTGATTCGATTCACCAAACAACCCCTCAAAACTCGCACTCACTTTGTCATAACGAGAGGTATCTTCTAAGTATGTTGGCCCATTCTTTCCATCTATTACTTTAGGAGATGGACGGCGAATGTCCAAAACATGGCCTGGTTTTAACTGATTAAAACTACCACGATTTAAAATCACAACATCGTATTGGCTAAATTCGCGATAATCGTTTGTCGATGCAATAATACTGCCTGATATTCCGGCTTCTGGTCGCGTTAAATTAAAAAACGCGGGTAAAGATTGCCCTTCCATTGCAGGCATTAAAAAGTCACCCGCTTTGATTTCTTGTTTTACATTTTGCACACGAACAGATGCTGCTTCACCTTTTTGTACATCACCACTACGAAACGCTCTTGCTGTCCCCACTAGCTTTGCTTTGTGTGCTAATACAGCTTCAGACTCTGGATCAATATAAGCCTCACCTTTACGATAAATACCATAAAACTGACTCCGTTCCAGATCACCCTTTACATATAAAATGTGATCCACCGTCTGAGACTTAACCGCAACATTAGCACCTAAGATATATGGTTTTGTTGCAATTACGTCTTCATCAAGCGCTTGCTCATAAGATAAATAAGGGCGCAAAAATTCAAGTGGCACTGTTGGGATTGCATCGGCCTTTTTTAGGGTTTTTCTTACAGTAGGTGATAACTTTTTATATTTCTGATTCATCTGATTCATCACCAGCATAGGTTGGCCATCGGCGTCATATACCAACGTCAACATATCACCAGGGTAAATCAAGTGTGGGTTATCTATCTGAGGATTCATACGCCATAACTTTGGCCATAACCAAGGTTCGTCTAGATATATCTGAGAGATATCCCAGAGTGTGTCACCTTTTTTTACAACATATTGCTGCGGGGCATCTTTTTTTATAGTTAATACGTCTGCGATAGCAGGAAACACCATCGCCAATGCAAAAACCGTAGCTGTAAGCTTTTTAATCATGCTAGCTTCCTTGAGCTGTTTTTTATTATTCTTAATCTAAACCTGTAAAAGGTGACCAGTAATGGCTAAAATAAAAACATAACACAATCTTGTACTATACACATAACATTTAAAGGTAAATATGGCTTTTTTAGAAGTTTTACGCTTTCCTGATGAGCGACTGCGCACAATAGCAAAACCAGTTACACAAGTTGATGATTCTATTAAAAAGATTGTAGCTGATATGTTTGATACTATGTATGAAGAAAACGGTATCGGCTTAGCAGCGACTCAAGCTAACATTCACCTACGCATTGTAGTTATTGATGTCACAGAAGATAAATCTGACCAACTCGTTCTTATAAACCCTGAAATCACCCAAAAAGATGGCTCTACAATTAGTGAGGAAGGCTGCCTGTCAGTACCCAACTCTTATGCCAAAGTCGATAGAGCCGAAACAGTTACAGTGAAAGCCCTTAACATTGATGGCCAAGAGTTTTCATTAGATGCAGACGGCTTATTAGCCATTTGTATTCAACATGAACTCGACCACTTGCAAGGTAAACTGTTTGTTGATTACCTATCACCATTAAAACGTGACCGCATCCGCAAAAAATTAGAGAAAGAAGCCAAAATGGCAAGATAAGCCAACACCAACCAAAAAGTGAATATTCGAGTGACACAAGCATTACGCATAATTTTTGCGGGCACCCCAGATTTTGCAGCCCGCCACCTACAAGCTTTAATCGACTCTGAACATGACGTTGTTGCAGTTTATTGCCCACCCGACCGCCCAGCAGGACGAGGCAAAAAGCTCAAAGCCTGTGAAGTGAAAGAGCTCGCTGTAGCGCATGATATTAAGGTATTACAGCCCGCCAGTTTAAAAAGTACCGAAGTACAGCAAGAACTAGCTGCATTAAATGCTGACCTAATGGTTGTTGTCGCTTATGGCTTATTACTCCCAAAAGCTATTCTTGATACACCTAAATTTGGCTGCATAAATGTACACGGCTCTATTTTACCTCGCTGGCGCGGTGCAGCACCAATTCAACGAGCAATTTGGGCTGGCGATGCTGAATCAGGCGTGACAATCATGCAAATGGATGTTGGTTTAGATACTGGCGACATGCTGTCAATCGTTACTTGCCCTATCGCACCAGATGAAACAAGCACCAGCTTGTATGACAAGCTTGCACTGCTTGGGCCAAAAGCAATGATTGCAACTGTAAGCGATATTGCAAATGGAAAAGCTATTGCAACTAAACAAGACAATGATCAAGCTAATTACGCCAAAAAGCTTTCTAAAGAAGAAGCAAATATCGATTGGACTATGGCTGCTGACCAAATTGAGCGTAATGTTCGTTCATTTAACCCTTGGCCAATTTGCTTTACAGAATTTTCAGGCCATACAGTCAAAATTTGGCAAGCTGAAATCGTGAACCAACAAGGGCAAGCGGGCACCATTTTACAAGCCGACAAACACGGTATTGTGATTGCAACCACGCAGCACGCTCTTAAAATAACGCAACTCCAACCTGAAGGTAAAAAGCCGATGTCTGCTCAAGATTTTTTAAATGGCCGAGCCGATTGGGTCACCGTAGGCAGCAAGGCAGGTTTTATTAATGAATAATGTGCGCGCACTGGCAGCTGAAACACTCTATCAAGTTGTTGATCAAGGTTTATCTCTTAATCAAGTATTACCCGCTGCAGCGGCAAAAGTGGCTGTTAAAGAAAAAGCATTATTACAACAACTTTGTTATGGTGTGCTCAGACAACTACCCAGCCTAGAGCATTACTGTCGCACGTTACTCACCAAGCCACTTAAAGGAAAACAGCGTGTTTTTCAGTTTTTGCTGTATGTTGGCATTTACCAACTTCAGCACATGCGTACACCCGCGCATGCTGCGGTTGCTGAAACGGTTAACGCTTTACAAGCACTTCAAGCGCCGGGTTTAAAAGGACTCGTTAACGCAGTGCTGCGCAACTTTCAGCGTCAACAAGCTGAACTTGAAGCAGCTGCCAACCAAGTTGAGGTCTGTTTATATAATCATCCAGGTTGGTTTATCAAAGCAGTTCAAGAAGCATATCCCGAAAAGTGGCAAACCATTTTAGCAGCCAATCAACAGCAAGCACCTATGTGGTTACGCATAAACCATAGCCAATACAGCACAGAACAATACTTAGCATTACTAGCTAAGACCAATATTGTAGCCCGCAAAGTAGATGGTTTTTGTGATGCCGTACTTCTTGAAAAGCCGTGTGACGTATTTAGCTTACCAGGCTTTGCTGAAGGAGCGTGTTCAGTACAAGATGGTGCAGCTCAAATTGCAGCTCGCTTAATCGACCCGCAGGCTGAAGAGCGTATTTTAGACGCATGTGCAGCACCTGGTGGTAAAACCTGCCACATTTTAGAGTTAGCTGATAACCTTGCGGTTACAGCGCTCGATTGCGATGAGACTCGTTTAGCGCGCGTTCAAGAAAATTTATCGCGAATTGGCCTGACTGCGCAATTACTCTGTGCCGATGCAGCGAACCCAGATGCTTGGTGGGATCAAAACGCTTTCGATAAAATATTGCTCGATGTGCCTTGCTCAGCAACGGGTGTGATCCGTCGACATCCCGATATCAAATGGCTACGTAGGGCAGCCGATATAGAGCAACTTGCATTGTTGCAAAGCAGCATTTTAGATAAAATTTGGCCGTTACTTAAAGCAGGTGGCACACTTGTTTATGCAACATGCTCAGTTTTACCACAAGAAAATAAAGACCAAGTAAAAGCGTTTTTAGCGCGCACAGACGATGCTATCCATCAGCCTCTGCATGATTTAGATACGCAAGAGCAACCCGGCTGGCAGTTTTTACCTGAACTTACCGATGGTTTTTATTACGCAAAAATCACCAAGCGACTATAACAAATGGGCCTTTTAAAGGCCCTTTTAAAAGCGATAAAAATAAACCATGAAGATAATCATTTTAGGTGCAGGACAAGTGGGCGGCACACTCGCTGAAAACTTAGTGGGTGAGAAAAACGAAATTACGGTGGTGGATATCAATGCAGATAAACTGCGTGAGTTACAAGATAAATACGACTTACAAGTAGTGAATGGCCACAGCGCCCACCCAGAAGTTTTACGCCGTGCGGGCGCAGAAGATGCCGATATGATCATCGCCGTAACAAGCTCGGATGAAGTTAACATGGTGGCCTGCCAAGTCGCTTACAGTATTTTTAATACCCCAACAAAAATCGCCCGAATTCGCTCTGAGCAATACCTACGTTACAAAGAGCAACTGTTCCACAATCATGATTTACCGGTTGACCATTACATCGCCCCTGAACAACTCGTCACAAAATACATTCGTCGACTCATCGATTATCCAGGTGCATTACAAGTGCTGCAATTTGCAGAAGGCAAACTCTCGCTGGTTGCAGTAAAAGCCTATTATGGCGGCTTATTAGTCGGTTATGCTCTTTCGGCACTCAAAGAACACATCCCGAATGTCGAAACCCGTGTTGCAGCGATTTATCGCCAAGGCAAAGCGATTAAACCATTAGGTACAACCGTGATTGAAGCTGACGATGAAATATTCTTTATTGCGGCAACCAAGCATATTCGCGCCGTAATGAACGAACTGCAAAAACTCGAACGCTCGTATAAGAAAATTATGATTGCCGGCGGTGGTAATATTGGCGCGGGTTTAGCCCTCTCTCTCGAAAAAACCCACAGTGTCAAATTGATAGAACGTAATTTAGCCCGTGCTGAACAGCTATCAGGCATGTTACACAATACCGTGGTCTTTGCCGGTGATGCATCGGACCAAGAACTGCTTTCTGAAGAACACATAGAACAAGTTGATGTTTTTATTGCCGTAACAAACGACGACGAAGCCAATATTATGTCTGCTATGCTGGCCAAACGCATGGGCGCACAAAAAACAATGGTGCTGATCCAACGTGGTGCTTATGTCGATTTAGTACAAGGCGGCGAAATTGACATTGCTATCTCACCCCAGCAAGCAACCATTTCAGCCCTGTTAACCCATGTAAGACGCGGCGATATTGTGAACGTGTACTCATTACGAAAAGGTGCTGCAGAAGCGATTGAAGCTGTGGCGCATGGTGATGAAACAACCTCTAAAGTGGTTGGTCGCGCCATAGGTGATATTAAGCTACCTATTGGCACCACTATCGGTGCGATCGTGCGCAATGACGACGTTTTAATTGCTCATAATAGTACGGTGATCCAATCAGGTGATCATGTCATTATGTTTTTGATTGATAAAAAGCAAATTCATGTCGTTGAGAAGCTCTTTCAGGTTAGTGCTATTTTTATGTAACCCGATCACTAAAATGTAAAAGGCGAACACTGAGTTCGCCTTTTTTATTGTTGTTTGTTTGAAGTTAGTGCTCAATAGTGTTTGAGCTCATCCATGAAGCATCTCTCCTGTCGTCATCCATGACTCCACTTCGGACAGCTGCGAAGCTATGCTTCGGTCTTAGCTAGAAATAGTGTTTAAATTCATCCATGAAGCATCTCTCCTGTCGTCATCCATGACTCCACTTCGGACAGCTGCGAAGCTATGCTTCGGTCTGTCCTCACCCACGCCAAAATGTAGGGGTAAACAAGACTAATAAAGTAAATATTTCTAAACGGCCAAAGACCATCGCAAGGGTTAAAATCCATTTAGCGCTATCGGTGATATCACCATAATGGGCAGCAACATCACCTAACCCTGGGCCTAAGTTATTTAAACACGCTGCGGTTGCTGAAAACGCCGTAATGTTATCAAGGCCAGTGCCCATCAGCATCAACATGATAATGACAAACACCAACGCATAAGCAGAGAAAAATCCCCACACGGCTTCAATCACTTTATCTGGTAATGCTTTACGCCCCAATTTAATTGAATAAATAGCCCTAGGATGCACTAAACGGTTCAGCTCTCTCACGCCTTGTAGATATAATAAAAAGACTCGAACAACTTTCATTCCACCACCGGTCGACCCAGCACATCCACCAATAAAACTCGAAAAAACAAGTAAAATAGGCAAAAACAGTGGCCAAGCTGAAAAGTTATCGGTAGCAAATCCTGCGGTAGTACTCATAGATACGGCCTGAAACATCGCCTGATCTAAGGTTTGATCGGCCGTTTCATAGACCCCTTCAGACGATAACACGCTAAAACATAACAATATAAGTACAGCTTGAATCCCCAAAAACACTTTAAATTCAGGATCTCGCAAATAGACTTTTAAGTTACGACTTGCAACAGCGGCATAGTGCAGCGAAAAATTAATTGCGGCTATTATTAAAAAGAATACACAAATAAAGTTAATAAGTGGGCTATTAAAATACCCCATTGATGCGTCATACGTCGAAAATCCACCTATTGCAATCGTCGAAAACGCATGACAAATCGCATCAAACCAATCCATGCCAGCAGCCCAGTATGCTGTTGAACATGCAACCGTTAACGATACATAAATATACCAAAGGTGTTTTGCGGTATCGGCAATACGAGGCGTCATTTTAGAGTCTTTAACAGGCCCTGGCGTCTCTGCACGGTAAAGTTGCATACCACCAACACCTAGCATTGGCAGTACCGCAACCGCTAAAACGATGATCCCCATTCCGCCTAACCATTGTAACTGCTGACGATAAAACAGCACCGCTTTAGGCAAAAATTCAATTCCTGTTAAAACTGTCGCACCCGTGGTGGTTAACCCAGAGAAGGATTCAAAAATAGCATCCGCAAGAGACAGCTTTGGCGCATCTAAAAAAACGAGGGGTAAAGATGCAAACGCGCCAAGTACTAACCAAAATAGCACCACAATTAAAAAGCCTTCACGCGCTTTTAAATCGCCATTTTGACGACGGTTTGGGTAATAAGCGATAAGCCCTATCACCAAACTAAATACAAATGCCAAAACAAAAGGCACACCACCACCATCTTTATAAATTAACGAGACTAACGCCGGTGGGATCATTGTGATGCTAAACATAGCCACCAGCTGACCGAGTATTTTAATTATGGTACGAAACTGCATGTGTATTGTGATCCCTGATTACAATTTGATTATTGTCTTATGGTTTGATTTTCAACTCAACCGCACCGTGGCTAATTTCAAAAATATCCTTTATCGCATCATCAGCTTGGCGAGCATCAATGGTAATCTGCCACAAAACTACATCGGCATAGTGTTTTTCTATGTTAAATACTTGATAGGCACTATTAAATCGCTGTTCAATTTGACCTTGTTGATGATAATTACTTTGACCGAACAATTGTACCTTTGGCACCTGCATTAATGTTGGTAAGTTTTTTAACGCATTATTTAAACTACCGCCATAAGCGCGCACTAAACCACCGGTACCAAGCTTTATCCCACCAAAATAACGGGTCACCACGGCGGTAATTTCACCCAGTCCTGAACCGACTAATACGTTCAACATCGGCTTGCCTGCGGTTCCATTCGGTTCGCCATCATCCGAAAAACCCAGCACATGACTCCCATTTGGCGCACCCGCAATATGCGCCCAGCAATTATGGTTTGCATCTGCGTATTTATGCTCAATATTTTTTATAAATTTTTTCGCACTCATTAAATCGGGTGTGTGTGCTATGTGTACGATAAACGTACTTTTTTTAATATCTTCTTGGTAGAACAAATCGGATGCTGGATATGGATACTCTAAACTCATTCGGCTCACTTAGATAAAAAAAGAGCCTTGCGGCTCTTTTTATTCTAACGTAATTATTTACGCTAAATTAAGGTTTCTTGTCATATTTTCATTGTGATCGGCATAAACAATCACGTTATCCTCAATACGTATTCCACCATAAGGCTTAAAGGCTTCTACCTTTTCCCAATTGATGTACTGCGTATTGTCGGTTTGTGCAAGCTCGCTCAATAACGAATCAATGAAATACAATCCCGGTTCAATCGTAAACACTTGGTTTGATTCAATAATACGCGTACAACGTAAGAATGGATGCCCAGGAGGAGCCGGTTGATGTGTACCGCGCTCATCGGCCATAAACCCGCCCATATCATGTACTTGCAGTCCTAAATGATGGCCCAAACCATGCGGGAAAAAAGTGCTCGTGATACCTTTTTCGATAATCGCGTCAGCAGATAACATTACAATACCAAAATCACTGAGTATTTGTGCAATGCCTTGGTGGCATTTTACATGTAACTCACCATATTTAAGTCCTGGTTTTAAACCTGCACATAACACTTGCTGTAATTCATTTACCGCACTAATTAATTTTGCAAATTCACCTTGTGGATTAAAGTCATACGTTCGAGTGATATCAGCGGCATAACCATGAAAACTGGCACCCGCATCAATTAAAAACGATATGCTTTTTTCAGGCGCACGTCGCTCAAGCTTGGTGTAGTGTAAAATTGCACAGTTATGATTTAATGCAACAATATTGCCATAAGGCATTTCGTTTTCAGTTTGACGGGTTGCCATCAAATAAGCATGTTGGATATCATACTCTGAGCCACCTTCATAAAACTTTGCTTTTGCAGCCTCATGACCCAATACCGCGATGCGATTTGCTTCACGCAAACATGCCAGCTCATATTGTGTTTTATAAGCACGGTGATAATGAAAGTAGTTTAATACTGGCTCAGGGTTTATTTCATTAAAACCAAGTGCACGCGCAACTTCTAAATACTCACCAATATAGGCAAACTTAGCTTTGTCGTATGGTAGTAGTTTTTCAACTTGATCGGGAATGAGTAATAACTCGATATCAAAAAATTCAGCCCAAAAATCACTTGGCTCATCAGGTACTTTATGCCAAAAATCAACCGGACGATAAAAAATAAGCTTTGGTTTATCAATACCATTTACCACCAACCAACAATGAGGATTATCGATCACAGGTAACCAAGCTTTAAAATGAGGATTTACTTTAAACGGATAATCCATATCATCTAAAAATTGACGCTTCGCCTGCCCAGAATGAATGACTAATCCATCTAGCCCTTCAAGAGTTAAAATAGTGCGCGTTCTTGCTTGAATTGTTGTTATATGTTCACCATATAACGCCGCTAATTTATCCATGATAAGACCATCTTTTCTTTTATAAAGTTGCACACATAATAACATAGACTAACTGCTTTGTTAGCCACCGCTATTTTTGGATTTTCATTTTGACTAAGTCATCAAATAAGTTATCAGCAAAACCAAATCGAGTATGGTAAACCTGACGATACGCAAACACATTTTTGACATAATCACGTGTCTCTCGATATGGAATACCTTCAACCCAAAGATCAAAGTCCACCGCTTCTTTTGGCAACCATTTGGCAACGCGAGAATAGCCTGCATTATATGATGCTGTAGCAATCACCTCGTTTCCTTTCGCTTTTTGTTTTAAATATTTTAAATATTCATTACCCAGTCTAACGTTAACTTTTGGGTCGTACAGTTTTATGCGCGACACGCTGCCTTTGTTGACGTAGCTGGCGGTAGAGGGTAATAGTTGCATTAAGCCATATGCGCCTGCAGAAGAACTTGCATTAGCAGCAAACGAGCTTTCGCGCCTTGCAATCGCGTAGCTCCAAGCTATATCAATGTCGCTGCGTTTACTGTAACGCTCAAATAACTCTTCATAGGCCAGTGGGAAACGTAAATCTAGGTGATGATAACGTTCAATCTGAGCCAAGGTGATGATAACGCTATCATGCCACCCCTCTTTATGCGCCAAACTCGCCGCAGCTAACTTTTCATCATCTGTCGATGACTTGAGTAAATAATTCCACTCTCGCTTACCTGATGTGGTTCGCTCCATTTCAAAAAATGCTTTCGCACGCAAAAAGCCTGGCGACTGCTGAACACTTTTAATCAGTGCCTGCTCTACATTAAGCGCTTGCTCTTGTAATGTGACAGCTATCCCCAAACGAGCCGCAGCCAAAAAGCCATAATAGTCGCGTTTTGTTGCCAACTCTTGCCACACTTGTGTTGATTTCTGCGCTTCACCTTGTTGCAATAAAGCATAACCAAGCCAGTAAAGCTGGCCATTACTTAGCTTTTTATCTGTAAAATAGGCAATAATCCCTGGCCAATCCTGTAACTGAAGCAAATTGGTCAATTGCCATTGCATTAACGCATCATCATGATGCTCATTAGGTACTTTATTAAGCCAAAATTTTCCTTGTGCATGCTGTTTAGAAGCTAGCGCTAAAGCAAATGAATAATAAACTTCATTTTTTTGTGATTCTGAAAATGTAAATTTTTGCTCGAGTTTATCCCATGCACGAATAGCAAGGTCTTCATCACGCCATATTAAACGACGAATCCCATAAATTGCGATTTGCGCTTCTTTTTCTGAACCATGTTTAAAGCGATAAATCCCAGCCGTCGCCGATGGATCTTTGCGCACGGTATAATAAAGGTCGCCAAGGTATTGTTCATGAGTTGGTAATTGTTTTTCTAGATAGGGGATCAAAGAATACTGACCTTTTTCAGCAACCATGCTGAGTCGTTGCCAAATTAACTCTTGGCTCATGTAACCTTTTTTATGCCAAAGTGAAAACAAACTATCACACGCTTTAGGCTGAGATTTCTCAACCAACCAAAGATCTGTCACTTGATTTAAAATTGCAGCTTCAGGGGCCCCTAAATCAAGTTGATAACGCAAATGAGTACAGCTGAGTTCAGCGTCACTTGTGTCTTTGTAATACTTAATGAAAAGTGTTTTATCCCGCCTTTTCATCAAATACTCAAGCCACGTTTTACGCAATGGCCATTCCAAAGGTGTACCTTCATACACATCTAAGAATCGTTCAACTTCCTTTTCATTACTCAGCTTTGGGTGGTGTTTAAGAAATGCTAATTGCACATAAGGCTTCAGAGGATGATCAAGCTGTTCGAATGCCTGCTGGTAATTGTTTACATTGCCTGAGCGAGCAATTTTTTCAGCTTTAATAAAATCATTATGATTATCTGATGAGGAAAAACAAACACTTGAGAAAAAAAACGAGCACAACGTCACAATGCGCAGTCCTCGTGGATGTAAATGCATTAAAGTGATCCTTACTGTTAGTGCGACCAAGTAAAAAAGAGATTTAAACAAGCAATCTGTTGACCGAGCTAGCTTGCTTGTAAGCTCTACCTTTTGCAAGATTTCTCGATAAAAATAAATAAGTTCGACTACCCTATATAACAGGTTCAAGCTGTTATTTTTTAACCAGATGTAAGCAATTCACTAAAATTTAATTGCATTTTAAATTTAAAGCAGGCAATCTGCGTAAAAAGCACACTCATCGTACCAGTTGAGTTTGATAACTAGGGAGACATAGTTAATGTTATTTAAGAGTGATTCCTTCGAGGTTTCTTTTATTAAAGAAAACATCGCCGAGTTTAAATTTTGTGTACCCGGCCCAGTTAATAAATTATCTCAGCAGACCCTGCAAGAATGTGGTCAAGCCTTAGCTGAGCTCGCCAACAACCCTGATATCAAAGGTATGGTGTTCACCAGTAATAAAGATCACTTTATTATCGGCGCCGATATTTTTGAGTTTTTACCGACCTTTGATAAGCCAGAAGCTGAATTAGTTCAGTGGATTAAAAATGCCACTGATGTTTTTGATCAATTAGAAGACTTACCTTTCCCTACCATTTCTGCCGTAAATGGCATGGCTTTAGGGGGTGGTTGTGAATGGGTATTAGCAACCGATTACCGTATTGCAGCACCAGACTTAAAGCTAGGATTGCCAGAAGTTAAACTTGGCATCATGCCGGGCTTTGGTGGTACGGTGCGTTTACCGCGTATTATTGGTGCTGATAATGCCATGACATGGATCACCACCGGCAAAGAACATCGCGCAGACGAAGCCCTAAAAATTGGCGCCGTTGATGCCGTTGTAGCCAATGACAAGCTTATAAACAGCGCTGTAAAAATGCTGGAACAGGCGATTACAGGCAAGCTTAATTGGCAAGCCAAGCGCCAAGAAAAACTACAACCATTAAAAATGAATCGTGTTGAACAAGGCATGAGTTTTGCGATGGCTGAAGGCATGGTTTACGCACAAACTAAAGGTCACTACCCATCACCAATGATGGCCGTTAAAACCATTAAAGCAGCAGCAAATCATGGCCGTGCTGAAGCAATGGCTATTGAAAATGCTAACTTTGCAAAACTAGCAAAAACACCTGAAGCGGCAGCGCAAGTAGGTATCTTCTTAGCGGATCAATTTATTAAATCTAAAGCACGTAAACTTGCTAAAGGTCACTCAACTGACATTAAACAAGCTGCGGTATTAGGCGCGGGTATTATGGGAGGCGGTATTGCATACCAGTCAGCCTACAAAGGCGTGCCTATTATCATGAAAGATATTCAGCCTGCAGCGCTTGATTTAGGAATGAATGAAGCCTCGAAGATTTTAGGCAAGCAGCTTGAACGTGGCCGTTTAACGCTCGATAAAATGGTTAAAACCCTTGGCGCAATCAAACCTACACTTAACGATGCTGACCTACAAAGTGCTGATATCGTTGTAGAAGCTGTGGTTGAAAATCCAAAAATTAAACAAGCAGTACTTGCAAAACTTGAAGCTGATATGCCAGAAAATACGGTACTGACTTCTAATACTTCAACTATTTGTATTGATGTACTAGCCAGCGCACTGAAAAAACCAGAAAACTTCTGTGGTATGCATTTTTTCAACCCAGTTCACAGAATGCCTTTGGTAGAAATTATTCGTGGTAGCAAAACCTCAGATGCGACAATCAATGCTGTGGTTGATTACGCCCTGAAACTGGGTAAATCACCAATCGTAGTGAATGATTGCCCAGGCTTTTTTGTAAATCGTGTTTTATTCCCTTACTTTGCAGGTTTTAACCAATTAGTTGTCGAAGGTGTTAACTTTGCTAAAGCGGATAAAGTGATGGAAAACGTGTTTGGCTGGCCAATGGGCCCTGCTTATTTACTTGATGTAGTCGGCTTAGATACCGCGCATCATTGTACAGACGTTATGGCTGATGGTTTCCCTGCCCGTATGGCTCGCCAAGAAAAAGACCCAGTTGCCGTATTAGCTGCAGCAAATCGTTTTGGTCAGAAAAATGGCAAAGGTTTTTATCAATATCAAATGGATAAAAAAGGCCGCCCACAGAAAAAAACAGATGCAGATGCGCTTGAGTTGTTAAGTGGGGTATGTGCTGCTGAAAAAGAATTTAGCAAAGAAGAAATCATTGACCGTTGTATGATCCCAATGCTGAATGAAGTGCTGTTATGTTTACAAGAAAACATCGTCGCTTCACCACAAGAAGCTGATATGGCGCTTATTTATGGTTTAGGTTTCCCTCCATTCAGAGGCGGTGCATTCCGTTATTTAGACCAAATTGGTTTAGCTAACTTTGTAGCTAAAGCAGACCAATACGCCCATTTAGGTGCTATTTTCCAAGTCTCAGATCAAACACGTCAATGGGCAGAAGCAGGACGTAAATTTTATCAGGTAGAGGGCCAATAACATGAAAACTCCAGTAATTGTTGATTGTATTCGTACACCTATGGGGCGTTCACGTAATGGTATTTTTCGCCACACTCGCGCTGAAGATTTAAGCGCCCACTTAATGAAAGGTTTACTTGATCGTAACCCAGCATTAAATCCTTCACAGATAGACGATATCTACTGGGGTTGTGTTCAGCAAACCCTAGAGCAAGGCTTTAATATTGCACGTAATGCCGCTTTGTTAGCAGGCATTCCACACACTGTGCCAGCAGTAACCGTAAATCGCTTATGTGGCTCATCAATGCAAGCTATTCACGATGCCGCTCGCGCAATTATGACCGGCGCGGGTGATGTCTATATTGTGGGTGGTGTTGAGCACATGGGCCATGTACCAATGAGCCACGGTGTTGACTTTCATGCGGGCTTATCTAAATCAGTAGCGCAAGCTGCGGGTATGATGGGCTTAACAGCAGAGTACTTAGCAACATTGCATGGCATTAGTCGCCAACAACAAGATGAGTTTGCGGTACGCTCACATCAACGAGCTTATGCAGCAACGGTTGAAGGTCGTTTTAAACGCGAAATTTTACCAACGCTTGGCCATGACGAAGACGGTACTTTAATCAGTATTGATACCGATGAAGTGATCCGCCCTGAAACAAATCTTGAAGGTTTAGGGCAACTTCGTCCTGCTTTTAATCCAGCAACAGGTACAGTAACAGCAGGTACATCATCGGCGCTTTCTGATGGTGCATCTGCAATGTTGATGATGTCTGAAGAAAAAGCATTAGAACTTGGTTTACCAATTCGTGCCCGCGTTAAAGCAATGGCGGTTGCCGGTTGCGATCCGTCTATCATGGGTTATGGCCCAGTACCAGCAAGCCAAAAAGCGCTAAAAGCCGCAGGTATTACGATTGAGGATATCGGTGTAGCCGAGTTAAATGAAGCCTTTGCAGCGCAAGCATTACCTGTGCTGAAAGATTTAGGCCTAGCAGACGTTGTTGATGAAAAAGTGAACCTAAACGGAGGGGCGATTTCGTTAGGTCATCCATTAGGATGCTCTGGTACGCGTATCAGCACAACCTTATTACATTTAATGGAAGATAAAAACGCAAAATATGGTTTAGCAACTATGTGTATTGGGTTAGGCCAAGGCATAGCAACTGTTTTTGAACGCCCTTAATCTACATTAAAAGCAGCCCTTGTGGCTGCTTTATATCTCTTGGTGACTAGGTAAAGGGAGTTTAATAGTAAAACAACTGCCCTTGCCTATTTCGCTTCTCACTTCAATAGACCCATGATGTACCTCGATAATTTTAAAGCTAATTGATAACCCAAGCCCTGTGCCCACCCCAACCGGTTTAGTGGTAAAAAAAGGGTCAAACAATCGCTGCTTAACTTGGCTATCCATTCCACAACCTTGATCTTCTATCGCCAAACAAACTCGCTCGTCTTTTAAGTAAGAGTTAATTTGAATCAACCCGCCATCGGGCATGGCTTGCTTAGCATTCATAACAATATTTAAGATAACTTGTTCTATCTGATTTTTAGTTCCTAATACATCAGGAATAAGCTCGCACAACGCTAACTTAACGTCGTACTTACCATACTTAAATTCAGAACCCAAAATAGAAAGCACAGAATCAACACAGCTATTGATATTAAACTTAATCGAGTTTTCCTGGCCCGAATGCGAAAATGTTTTTAAGTCCTTAACAATAACCTTTACCCGCTCAAGTCCGCCCATGCAGGACTCTATAATCGCTTTACTGTCTTGTAATAAAAAAGCAACCTCTTCACCACGCTCAGCATCACCTAAATCAACCGATAAAAATACTTCTCTTAATTCACTGATGTATTCCTGCAAAGAGGTAATATTACTCGTCACATATCCAATAGGGTTGTTAATTTCATGTGCAACACCGGCAGCTAACTGGCCTATCGATGCCATTTTTTCAGCCTGAGTAAGCTGTTGCTGAGTCTGTGCTAATGAGTGATATGCTTTATTTAGCTCTTTGTATTTTTTATCTAATTTTAACTCTGCCAATTTACGACCCAGCGCAATCTTAACTAAGTTACGCCCTGATTCTAACGTTTGTAATTTTGAACTATCGAGCTGTTTATCGTTCTCAAAAAAAATAGCCAATAAATGATATTGCTTATTCTTAAATAAAGGTAATACCACCACATATTCAAATTGATTATTACTGGTAAAAAAAGATTTAGCACCCATTAATACCGTTTCAAATTCAGCCTCATTAATCGCTAAAATCAGCTGCTTTGCATTAATTGAAGACATTAACTCAGGTACTTTTATCTCACAATCATGCATTTTCTTATGTAAAGGAATTGCAATATTGCCCGCAAGATCACACTTCACATAAGCACTGCAAGTCGAAAAAAAACTTGCTGTACGAACTAAAAAACTTTCAATGATTGATTCTAAAGATGTTTGGCTGAAAGTAACCGTGGCCAAGAAGGTTAAAAATTCGAGCTGATTCTGGCGCGACTCAACAGAAGCGGTTTGATTTATTAATTGCTGTTCAACGTGCGTTAAAGCCGCCTGACTTTTTAGTAATTGCTTTTCAAATTGCAATCTTAAGTGGCGCTCGTGATCCAATTGACTTTCTATGGTATTAACCAAAGTCTCTGATTGCTTAGCATCAGGCACATGAACTCCAGATAAGTGTGAGCTTATATTATGAATTAAAAAGAAAAATTAGCGGTAACTCATGTCTAAACTATAATTTAGTTTATGCCATTAAGCTTGTTAATAATAAAAACACTTCTCTACTGTTTTAGACCCCAATAAAGAGATTTTCAACTATGCCTGAGACCTTTAAACCAAAAATCGTATTTGTTGATGATGAAACTGAAGTTCTCATGGCATTGAAACGTATTTTTAGACGGGATTATGAAATTACCACTTTTGATGATCCTAGTGCAGCAATTGAGTTTTTATCAAAAAACAAAGTTCATTTAGTGATCAGCGATATGAAAATGCCCCATATCTCGGGCGCTAAAGTACTGGCAGCTACCAAAGAATTACAACCAAAAAGCAAGCGTATTTTATTATCGGGCTACTCAGATATGCAAAGCACCATAGAAGCAATCAATCAAGGAGGAATACACGCTTATATCACTAAGCCTTGGGATAATACTCAAATAAAAGAGCTTGTAGCAGACGCGGTTACTAGCGTTATTCTTGAAGTTAAAAATGAGCGACTTACCCACCAACTCCATAAAAAAAACAAAGAACTAGAAGAACTAAATCGTTTGCTCGATGAAAAAGTAAGTCAGCGTACCGCATCGCTAAACGAAAGCTTAACAAAGCTCAGCACCGCATCAACAAAACAAAGGCGCCTATTACATCAAGTTATCGAGATGATTTCATTAATTGCTGCTGAACAACGTGATAGCCATTATGAAAACGATATTCGTATCGCTAAACAATGTAGACTTTTAGGACACAAGCTAAAACTTGATAAAAACAGTTTAACCCACCTCTATCTAGCCGCTTCACTACACGAATTGGGCAAGATATCCTTACCCGAATACCTCTTAACGATTCCAGAATCTACGATGACAAATGAGCAACTTTTAATGCTTCATAAACAAGCCACTAAAGGGGCTGAAATTATTGATACAATCCCATCATTGCATGATGTATCGGATATTTTGAGGTATCAATATGAAAAATTCTCTGGAAATGGTTACCCAGGTGAAAAAAAGGCTGAACAAATTCCAATAGGAGCTCGAATTTTAGCTATAGTGCGTGATTATGATAAATATATCTCTGGGGCATTTTCTAAAAAAAAGCTCAACCCGCGAGATGCTTTATTAGCAATAAAGTCCCTAGCAAACAAAACCTATGATGCTAAAATTGTTGATGCTTTTGCTAATTTACTCGCCAACATTCCGCCAGGTAGCGACGCACAATTTTGCCTAACAACAGACATGCTCAAAGCCGGAATGATCATTGCCCAAGATATTAAATACGCCAATGGGAGTGTACTACTAACCGAGGGTAGTCTTTTAACCAATGCGGCGATAGGCAGAATGGAACAGTACGAAGCAGAATACGATTTCAGCTTTTTAGTTTTTGTTATTGTGCCCGATATCAACAAGTAAATACGCTGCTTAATTGATGTTTAACGAGCGGTTTTAAAAATCGAACGCACCTCTAAATACAATGAATTACAACCTAATACTGATGTATGATTTAGTATTAGGCCTGATTAAGTGCGTCTTCACGTGTTTTATATTTGAAGCCTCTTACATAAACCCCTAAACTAACGCCTCTTTTAATATAGGGACTGTTATGTCACATTTTGATTCTACCGATCACACCTTAGATGCTATTGGTTTACGCTGCCCAGAGCCGGTCATGATGATCCGTGGTACCATTCGCAAAATGCAGCCAAATGAAACTGTCTTGATCTTAGCTGATGACCCATCGACCACGCGTGATATTCCAAGCTTTTGTCGCTTTATGGATCATACGCTGGTGGCAGCTCAAACAGAGACGTTGCCTTTTCAATATGTCATAAAAAAAGGCCTGTAAATACAGGCCCATTCTTTATTCAAATATTTGATTAATTGTTACCAATGGTTTTTCTATATTTCTAAAATTAATGCTCACTTGGTACCAACCCGCTTCATAAGGCGAAAAACTAAAGTAGTTATACACACTGTCACAGTTTGCTTGAACAGGAATACCTAGCTCTAAAAACTTATCTAAATCCTCATTGTTATAACCACAATTAAGACCTGCACTCCATGTTTCATCGGCAATTTTGAATTCATACGCTTTGCCAACTGCTGTAAATTTAACTTTAGTTTGGTATATATCCTTACTTACTGGCGCTAGTTGATATTCAGGCTGGCTTTCCCATAAAGAAAAATCTCCACGCAAATATAACGGACGATCAATTTTATTCACCGTGGTTGCTTCAGAAGTAAATGTATCTGGACTTGAACACGCGCTAAGCAGCGTTGCTAACACGACCGGCAGAATCAATTTTTTCATTGTTATTATCCTCGTTGATTTTTCTTTTAAAAATAAGGTGTCTTTATAAATAATATACATTAATTTCAATGTGTTATTTAGTTTAATACGACAGCATCAAATAAAAAAGCCGACTTTCGTCGGCTCTTTTTTATTTTTGTAGTACAGATATATCTGCAACTTGTAAAAATAAACTTCTAAGCTCGTTTAATAACGTAAAACGATTTTGTTTAACGGCTTCATCTTCAGCCATTACCATTACATTATCAAAAAAGGTATCAACCGGCTCACGAATAGCCGCTAGCTTTTCGAGCACACTTTGATAGTCACCGGAAGCAATAACAGGTGCAAGCTCTGCTTGATAACGCTTCACTTGAGCTGCCAACTCTTTTTCTGCTGCTTCTACAAGTAAGGTCTCGTTTACTTGCTCTGCTGCTTTAAAGTCATTTTTAGCTAAGATATTCGCAACACGTTTATTTGCCGCTGCAAGTGCTGCGGCTTGCTCTAAGTTTCTAAAGTGGCTTACCGCTTTAACTCGACGATCAAAATCTAACGGTTGGCTTGGACGGCGCGCTAACACCGCTTGAATAACATCAACCTCAATACCTTGATCTTGATACCAAGCACGGAAACGGCCAAGTAAAAATTCAAATACTTCCTCAGCTACATTTTCATTTGATAATTTATCACCAAATAAAGTCATGGCCTTGGTAATAATTTCAAGGACATCAAGCTCAAGATCTTTTTCTACAATGATACGCAATGCACCAATGGCTGCACGACGTAAAGCAAATGGATCTTTGTCACCTTTAGGTGCTTGGCCAATACCAAAAATACCGACTAACGAATCGAATTTATCCGCCAATGCAACTGAGCAGCTAATCAAACTACTTGGTAACGCATCACCAGAAAAACGAGGCATGTATTGCTCATTTTGCGCCAGAGCAACCGCTTCTGTTTCACCATCATGGCGAGCATAATGCATTCCCATAATGCCTTGTACGTCGGTGAACTCCATGACCATTTCGGTCATCAGGTCAGTTTTACTGAGTAAACCTGCGCGAGTCGCATCAACAACAGATGCGCCAAGTTTTTCAGCAATAAACCCTGACAGTGCAGCAATACGTTCAGATTTATCTTTTAACGTGCCAAGGTCTTTTTGAAATAAAACGGTTTCTAACGAAGTAAGGCGACTTTCCAGCGTTTTCTTCTTATCCGTTTCAAAGAAAAATTGTGCATCAGCTAAACGTGGACGCACTACTTTTTCATTACCGGCAATAACCTGCGCGGGGTTTTTACTTTCTATGTTCGATACAAATAAAAACTTATTTAGTAAGTTGCCATTTTGATCTAACAAAGGAAAATACTTTTGGTCATCCTTCATCGTGAAAATTAACGCTTCAGATGGTACAGTTAAAAACGACTCTTCAAATGTTGCGGTTAACGTAACAGGCCATTCAACTAACGACGTTACCTCTTCAAGTAGCGACTCATCCATAGCAACAATAGCGTTATGCTCAGCTGCTAAAGCTTCTATTTGGCCTTTAATTAAGGCTTTGCGTGCTTCGTAATCAGCAACAACATATGCTTTTTCAAGTGCGGCAAACGCTTCATCTGCATGATTAATTTCGATACGTGCTGGATGATGAAAACGATGACCCTGTAGTTGATTTGAAATCGCTTTGCCTAAAATAGTGCCCTCAACTAATGATGCCCCATAAAAGACAGTCACGGTATGTACAGGACGAATAAACTGGGTTTTATATGCCCCCCAGCGCATTGGTTTGGCGATAGGTAATTTAGCTAAAGCACTGCTCAATGCATCTGGTATTAAACTTTCTACCGCCTGACCAGCCACTTTTGCAACATGCAATAACCAAGCACCCTTATCAGTCTCTAAACGTTCAGCTTGTTCAACTTCAATACCACAACCACGAGCCCAGCCTATCGCCGCTTTAGTAGGATTACCATCAGCATCAAATGCAGCTTGTAAAGCAGGACCTCGTTTTTCAACTTCTTTATCCTGCTGCGAATTAATTAAACCAAATACTTTTACACCTAGACGACGTGGTGATGCATACCAAGAGGCTGATTCATAGCTCAGCTCTAATGTTGCAAGTTCATCGCAAAAATTTTGCAGTAATGCTTCGGCCAATGTGCGTAATGATTTTGGAGGTAATTCTTCTGTTCCAATTTCAATTAATAAATTATTTGTATTCATTTTTTGTCCTTAACCTTTACACAACGGAAAACCAAGCGCTTCACGCGCTTCGTAATAACTTTGAGCACAGGCTTTTGATAAGGCTCTAACTCTTAAAATATAACGTTGACGTTCAGTAACCGAAATTGCATGACGTGCATCAAGTAAATTAAAGGCATGAGATGCTTTCATCACTTGTTCATATGCTGGTAGTGGCAAGCCTGCTTCGATAAGCTTTTGACTCTCTTTTTCACACTGATCAAATTGTGCAAATAATGCTGTTACATCGGCATATTCAAAATTATAAGTCGATTGTTCAACTTCATTTTGATGGAAAACATCACCGTAAGTAACTTTACCAAATGGACCATCAGCCCATACTAGGTCATACAAACTATCAACACCTTGAATATACATAGCCAGACGCTCTAAACCGTAAGTGATCTCACCTGTCACTGGAGAGCACTCTAAACCGCCTACTTGTTGGAAATAAGTAAATTGCGTTATTTCCATACCATTTAGCCAAATTTCCCAACCTAAACCCCAAGCTCCCAAAGTTGGCGATTCCCAGTTGTCTTCAACAAAACGGACTTCGTCGGTTAATGTATCAATACCCACAGCAGCAAGTGAGCCCAAATAAAGCTCTTGAATGTTATCTGGAGATGGTTTTAATACCACTTGAAATTGATAGTAATGCTGTAAACGATTTGGATTTTCACCGTAACGACCATCGGTAGGACGACGACATGGCTGAACGTAAGCACTCGACATTGGCTCTGGTCCAATGGATTTTAAAAATGTTAATGGATGAAATGTCCCTGCGCCCACTTCCATATCGAGTGGTTGTGCAATCACACAGCCTTGCTGTGCCCAGTAATCCTGTAATGCCAGAATTAAACCTTGAAAGGTTTTAGTATCGTATTTTTGCATGATTATTAGTATCGCTTATGCTTATTGCAGCCCGAAATTAGACTCAGTATAACCCGTGATGCGCTCGGTTTTAAGCAGTTTGTTTCAGTTAAAAAATAAAAAAGGAGACCAAATGGTCTCCTTTTTTTTAGCGTGTTTTTTTAAACATCTAAATTTACAACGCGTAATGCATTGCGCTCAATGAACTCACGTCGAGGTTCAACTTGATCACCCATCAGAGTAGCAAATAGCTGATCGGCGGCAATCGCATCTTCAATTTTAACTTGGAGCATACGGCGTGCACTTGGATCCATCGTTGTTTCCCATAATTGACTTGGATTCATTTCACCTAGTCCTTTATAGCGCTGAATGTATAAACCACGTTTCGATTCAGCAATCAACCAATCAAGAGCGTCAACAAAGTTAGTTATTTCTAGCGTTTTCTCACCACGCTGAATATAACCACCTTCTTCAATCAGGTTTGCCATTAGCTCACCTGTTTTCTTGATTTTACGGTAGTCATGCGACGTAATGAAATCAAGGTTCAAGATGTGGTCTTTATCAATACCATGTTGGCGAATAGTGATGACTGGGAATGTTAAATTACGCTCCGCGTCAAAGTGAGTATTTGCATTGAAGATTGTTGCATCAACATCTTCACTCACTAATGAGTCAACAACAGCTTGTGTCCAAGCAATTACTTTTGCAGAATCTTTTAAATCTACTTCTTCAAGTGCTGGCTGATAAATTAACTGCTTCAAAATAGACTCAGGGTATTTTCGAGTCAAACGCGCGATAACACCTTCTGTAGCTTGATAATCTTTAACAATATTTTCTAATGCCAAACCACTAATTGCAGGCGCTTTATCATTTACAAATAAAGAACTGTCTTCAAGTGCAAGCGTCGTTAAATATTCTGTTAATGCTGGATCATCTTTAATATAGCGCTCTTGCTTACCTTTTTTCACTTTATAAAGTGGTGGCTGAGCAATATAAATATAGCCTCGCTCTACAATTTCCGGCATTTGGCGATAGAAAAAGGTCAACAGTAACGTACGAATATGCGAACCGTCGACGTCAGCATCGGTCATGATGATAATGCTGTGGTAACGTAATTTTTCCGGCTTATATTCATCACGCCCAATCCCACAACCTAATGCAGTAATAAGCGTTGCGACTTCCTGAGAAGAAAGCATTTTATCAAAACGTGCTTTTTCTACGTTTAGAATCTTACCTTTTAATGGCAAAATTGCTTGGTTTTTACGATTACGACCCTGTTTGGCAGATCCACCTGCCGAGTCACCTTCCACGATATACAGTTCAGACAGTGCAGGATCTTTTTCTTGGCAATCAGCCAATTTACCCGGTAAACCAGCTAAATCCATTGCACCTTTACGACGAGTCATATCACGAGCACGACGCGCAGCTTCACGAGCGCGAGCGGCATCAACTATTTTAGTAACAACAATCTTGGCTTCTGTTGGGTGCTCTAATAAAAACTCAGTAAGCTTTTCTGTCATAGCCTGTTCAACAGCCGACTTTACTTCACTTGATACTAATTTATCTTTGGTCTGTGATGAGAATTTTGGGTCGGGTACTTTTACAGAAATAACCGCAGTTAAACCTTCACGTGCATCATCACCTGAGGCACTGGTTTTTTCTTTTTTATTAAACCCTTCTTTATCCATATAATTGTTTAAAGTACGGGTCAATGCACCACGGAAACCGGCAAGGTGAGTACCACCATCACGCTGTGGAATATTATTGGTAAAACAATAAACGCCCTCTTGGAAACCATCGTTCCACTGCATCGCCACTTCAACGCTGATACCGTCTTCTTCACGGGTTGAATTAAAATGAAATACACTTTGATGAACAGGTGTTTTATTCTTATTTAAATACTCAACAAACGCTTTAATACCACCTTCATATTTAAAGTGATCATTACGCTCATCTCGCTCGTCCATTAAACGAATGCTAACACCAGAGTTTAGGAATGAAAGTTCGCGTAAACGTTTTGCTAAAATATCATAATGATAATTTAAATCAGTAAAAGTCTCGCCACTTGGCCAAAAGCGAATCTCAGTACCTGTTGTATCCGACTCACCGATTACGGCTAATGGCGCATCAGGCACACCGCGAGTATAAAATTGCTCATGCACTTTACCTTCGCGACGAATTGTTAGACGTAGCTTTTCAGACAAAGCATTTACAACTGATACACCTACACCGTGTAAACCACCTGATACTTTATAAGAGTTATCATCAAACTTACCACCGGCATGTAATACCGTCATGATAACTTCAGCTGCAGATATGCCTTCTTCTTCATGAATTGATGTTGGAATACCACGACCATTATCACGAACAGAGACTGAACCATCCGTGTGAATCATAATAGCAATGTCATCACAATGACCTGCAAGTGATTCATCGATTGAGTTATCTACAACTTCAAACACCATGTGATGTAGACCGGATCCATCATCCGTGTCACCAATGTACATTCCTGGACGCTTTCTAACTGCATCCAATCCTTTTAGTACTTTAATACTCGACGAATCGTAAATTTCAGACATGGTTTATTCCAATTAACTTGTTATTAGTTTGCCATGTTTCACGTGGAACATTTCTAATTTTCTTTTCATAGGTTCCAACACGGCGGATACACTTTCAGACTCAATAGCGGTTATAAATATTTGTGAATGACATTGAGCAAGTAACTGCCCTACATCTTTTCGCGTATCAATACTTAACTCTGAGCATAAATCATCTATTAATAAAATTGACTGCTTTTGTGTTTCAGCTTCAATGATATAATTTTGTGTCACCTTAAGTGCATAGATTAATAACTTAAGCTGACCACGAGAAAAATAGTTTTCAACCAAAGTATCATTAATCCAAAAGGTTAAATCTGCTTTATGTGGTCCAAAACTAGTGAAACCTTGTTTCACATCCCGAGTAAAACTTTGTATTAGGAGTTCTGATAACTCCGCTTCATCTTTCCAGCCACTGTTGTACTTAATTTCTAAGTTTACAATTAGTGGTAAATTAGCGGCTATTTTATCAAAAAAAACGTTACGAAACCTCTCTAAATACGTTTTTCTCAACGTATTTATTTCGTACGCTAACCTTACAAATTCTTTATCCCAATACTTAATTTGCTCATGATAGTTATGTGGTTTTTGCTTTAAAAGCGCATTCCTTTGTTTTAATAGTTTATTAAATGATAGCCACAAAGAAAAGAAATCATGTTCCACGTGGAACAATCCAAAGTCTAAAAACTTCCGACGCTCTTTAGGGCCACCAAAAAACAAAGCATAACTTTCAGGTGTAATAAGTTGAACAGGTATTAATTCGGCAAGCTCAGCTATTTTACGACTCGCTTTGCCTTGAATTTTTAACTCGGTATCGCCTGCTTGGTTTTTACTAATTCCAACGGGCAATAATAATTGGTCTATGCGTTTTTTAGCATGTATTACAAATGTTTCTTGATGATGTTGAATAATCGTTTTGTATTTTATAGTACGAAACGATTTTCCATGAGAAAGGTAATAAATAGCTTCAAGTAAACTAGTTTTGCCACTTCCATTTTCACCGTAAATAATATTAACGCCATCAACGGGTGAAAATGAAAGATCTGCTAAATTACGAAAGTTTTTAACAGTAACTAGCTCTAAGCTCATTGCTATAAACGCATAGGCATAACAACATACATAGCTTCATCATCGCCAGTACCTTCAACTAGAGCACTACTGTTTGAATCCGATAAAGTGAAGCTGACATCTTCAGTTTTTAATGTATTAAGTACATCAAGCACATAAGAAACATTAAAACCGATTTCTAAATCAGGGCCGCTATAATCAACTTCAACAATTTCCTCTGCCTGCTCTTGCTCAGGATTATTAGCTGTGATTTTTAACTCACCAGCAGAAAAATTAAGACGCACACCACGAAACTTTTCATTTGATAAAATAGATACGCGAGAAAATGCGCTACGTAGCCACTCTCTATTAGCGGTAACCACTTTATCACCGCCACGCGGTAAAACACGACGATAATCAGGAAAACGTCCATCTACTAGTTTACTGGTGAAAGTGAACTCTTGATCAATAATTCTAAAATGATTTGCACCAAATTGAATCGTGACCAAGTTATCATCACTGACCATTAAACGCATAATTTCTTGCACACCTTTGCGAGGTATGATCAATTGACGTTGTGTATTAAGAGAGTAATCTAATTTTTTTTGCGATAAGGCTAAACGATGACCGTCCGTCGCGACTGTTTTAATTTCAGCATTATCGACCTCAAACGACATTCCATTTAGATAATAACGAACATCTTGGTTCGCCATCGAAAAATGTGTGCTTTCTAATAACTTACGTAATTCATTACGAGTTACTTGAAAATCAACTTCTCCATCCCATTCCTCTAAATTAGGAAAATCGAGCGCAGATAAAGAAGAAAGCGAAAAGCGACTTTTTCCCGAAGTTAATAAAACCTGAGAATCTTGAGCTGAAAGCGTAATGTCGCTGCCATCTGGTAAGCTTTTACAAATATCGAGTAATTTTTTAGCGGGCAAAGTCAGTTTACTGTCTTCGACAAAGTGATTTAATGTAACGCAAGCGACTAACTCAATTTCTAAATCAGTCCCGGTCATCATTAATTTACCATCTGCTATTTCGAGCAATACATTAGATAAAATAGGTAATGTATGTTTACGCTCAATCGCCCCTGATACTTGGATCAATGGCTTAAGAAATTGGTCTCTTGGAATTGTTATTTGCATCATTGAGCTAACCTTAAGATGAGAGTGTTCTTATCAGGTTTTGATAATCTTCTTTAATTTCATGCGTTTCTTCACGTAGTGATTTAATTTTACGGCACGCATGTAAAACAGTTGTGTGATCGCGACCACCAAACGCATCCCCTATTTCAGGTAGACTGTGGTTAGTGAGCTCTTTCGAAAGTGCCATCGCAACTTGGCGTGGACGCGCAACAGAACGGCTGCGGCGCTTAGATAATAGATCTGAAACTCGGATCCGGTAATATTCAGCAACCGTGCGTTGAATATTATCAATCGTGACTAGTTTATCTTGTAACGCTAATAAATCTCGTAAAGCTTCTTTAACAAAATCAATGGTTATTGGACGGCCTGTGAAGTTAGCATTCGCTATCACCCTATTAAGCGCACCTTCTAACTCTCGAACATTTGAACGTAACCTTTTCGCAATAAAAAAAGCCACCTCTTCAGGGAGTTTTATTTTACTTTGCTGCGCTTTTTTCATTAAAATTGCAACACGGGTTTCAAGTTCTGGCGGCTCAATAGCTATCGTTAACCCCCAACCGAAACGCGATTTTAGACGATCCTCAACCCCCTCGATCTCTTTAGGATAACGATCGGATGTCAAAATGATCTGCTGATTTCCTTCGAGTAATGCATTAAAAGTATGAAAGAATTCTTCTTGTGAACGCTCTTTGTTAGCAAAAAATTGAATGTCATCAATTAATAGTGCATCAACACTACGGTAATAACGCTTAAATTCTTCAATGGCATTATTTTGCAGCGCACGCACCATATCTTGCACAAAGCGCTCAGAATGCATGTAAGCAATTTTGGCATTCGGTTTATTGGCTAAAATGCCATTACCAACAGCATGCAATAAGTGTGTTTTACCTAAGCCTGTGCCACCATAAATAAATACAGGATTAAATGCTGTACCAGGATTATCAGCAACTTGCGATGCTGCCGCTTTGGCTAACTGGTTAGATTTACCTTCAACAAAACTATCAAAGGTATAGGTTTCTTTAATATTTGATTTATGTGCGTTTTTTAGAGCTGGCTCAACCTGTTGTGGCGAGCTCACTTCTGCACGGGTTTTATTAGACGGTGGATTTTGGGCTTCATTAATCATAGCGGGAGCTGGTTTATTCAAAACAGGCTTACTGCCTACATCAAAACGAAGCGTTGGCGTTTCGTTGCCACAAATTTCAACTAATAACTCATTAATACGGTTTAAATACTTTTCTCTTACCCAATCAAGCACAAAACGATTAGGCGCGTAAATGGTCAAGGTATCCTCGGTACTTTCCGCCTGCAATGGACGAACCCACATACTAAATTGTTGTGAAGGTAGTTCATCTTGTAGGACATATAAACAACTTTGCCAAACCGACAGATACACAGTTAACTCCCAGTGCTGAAACAGTATTCCCGTTCATCAATACGATACAGAAATAGCGTACTTAAACGCAATATAGCATGCCATTATGAATCGACTTTATCCACAAGTTCAATATTGATTTTTTTTTAATTTGTGATCTAGCGTTAAAAAACACATAAACCCATGTTTAATAATGAAATATATTTTTAATCTTTAAGAAGATAAACTGGTGATAACTTTGCAGATCCGTGACAAAAAAACCGATCTATTCAAGTTTTCCAGAGCTTGTTGACTATTTAGCCACTGCCATTGTGGAAAACTTTTGTTAACGAAAGGATCTATTTTGATCCAATGAAAAAGACGTTACTATATATAGCTATTATTGAGTTCGATTAAATCATGCGCTAAACGCTTTTATGATTGACTTTGATAAGTGATATCTATAACATCTCGCGCTCGCAATGGCACCTGTGCCAGGATCGCGACCTGCATAGGATGTTTTTACTTTAACCGATCGGAGAAATGTTATGAAAAGAACTTTTCAACCAAGCGTAATCAAACGCAAACGTAATCACGGTTTCCGTGCTCGCATGGCAACTGTAAATGGACGTAAAGTCTTAGCACGTCGTCGTGCAAAAGGCCGTAAAGTACTTTCTGCTTAATATTAGTGGAAAGCTTTGGCTTTGGCAGGGAGTTACGTTTACTAACTCCCTCGCATTACTCAAAAGTCTTCAATGAGCCTGTTAGGGCTGCAACTGAAAATTTTACCCTTCTTGCAAAACCTAATGATGTAAATAAACCTCGTTTAGGTCTTACTGTCGCAAAAAAACGCGTTAAACAAGCCAACCAACGTAACCGTATAAAACGTCTCGCTCGCGAAAGTTTTCGCTTAAGTCAACACAAACTCGACAATATCGATATCGTGTTAATGGTTAAAGATGGCTGCGATTTACAAGATAATACTTTACTGCGTAAACAACTCGACAAGCTTTGGTTAAAGATTAACGAACGCTGTAAACCAGGCGCACCAAAACCCGCACCGTTTATAAAACGTCCACGCAAGCCTTCAAAATAAAACAATCTACAACATTAGCGATAGAATTCACTAGGCAATTGAGGTATCTTTAGGTCACCTTTTAATCATGCCGTTTTGCCTGATGCAAAACAAACAATAGTAGGTAAATCACTGTTGTTAAATAGGCTATTGTGTAGGCAAATACTATGGTTCGAATAGCTAAAATACCGCAAGCTATTTTATTGCTTTTGATCACCGGTTATCAAAAATGGATTAGTCCATTCTTAGGCCCACATTGTCGCTTTAATCCAACTTGTTCAAGTTATGCTATGGGTGCAATTAAAAACCATGGAGTAATAAGAGGTGGTTGGTTATCACTAAAACGTATATTAAAATGTCACCCTTTGCATTCAGGCGGAGATGATCCTGTGCCTGAAATAAAACATCCAATTAATCATAAATACGAGAAATAAGAGCTGTTATGGAATCTCAACGCACGTTTTTATTTATCGGTTTATTGTTAGTGTCATTTTTATTATTTCAAGAATGGAATAATGACTATAACCCTCAACAACAAACCGTACAGAGTGCTTCAACACAAGTAAAAGATGCAACCCAATCAACTGGTGATACGTTTATCCCATCATCAAGTGACTCTTCTGTTCCGGGTCAAATTCAACGTCCAAGTCAATCTTATATCTCAGTCACTACTGACGTATTGACAGTTAAGTTAGACACCAAAGGCGGTGATATTGTAGAAGCAAACTTAATACAATATCCCGAGCAACAACATGGTGACGTACCCTTTATGTTACTTGGTGAATTTACTGGTAATCAGTATTTTTCACAAAGTGGTTTAATTGGTATTGATGGCCCAGATGCAAGCCAACAAGGTCGCCCTATTTATAGTGCTGAGCAACAAAGTTATACGTTGGTTAATGACGAACTTCGCATCCCACTTACGTATGTAAACGATACAGGCATTGAATTTGTTAAAACCTATGTGTTTAAAAAAGGCAATTATGCTGTTGATGTTGAATACACCATCAATAACAAATCTGCAAATGCAGCTACAGTACAGTTATTTACTCAGGTAAAACGCACTATTCAAGATAAAGGCAGCATGGTTGATCAAAACTATTTAGGTTTTGCTTACGGCGCGTTTGAAAAGCCTTACGAAAAATATTCTTTTTCTGATATTGAAGATAAAAACTTAAGTATTGATACTCAAGGTGGTTATATCTCGTTTATTCAGCATTACTTTGTAAGTGCTTGGGTACCAAAACAAGATGAGCAAAATAATATTTACTCACGTAAATTATCTGATAACTCAGCCATGATGGGGATTAAAGGTCCGTTAACGACGATTGCAGCTGGGCAACAACAGCTATTAACTGCAACTTATTACATGGGACCTAAAGATCAAGAATCACTAAAAGCACTGCATGATGACTTAGATTTAACGGTCGATTACGGTATTTTATGGTTTATCAGCCAACCACTCTTTTCATTACTAAAATGGCTTTATGGTCTTTTAGGCAACTGGGGTTTAGCTATTATTGCCATCACGATTATCGTGAAAACTTTGTTATACCCACTGACTAAAGCGCAATACACCTCAATGGCGAAAATGCGTAACTTGCAGCCAAAAATTATGGCATTAAAAGAAAAGCATGGCGAAGACAAACAAAAGTTTGGCCAAGCTATGATGGAAATGTACCGCAAAGAGAAAGTGAACCCGATGGGTGGCTGTTTCCCTCTGCTACTACAAATGCCTATTTTCTTAGCGTTATTTTATGTATTCCTTGAATCTGTCGAATTACGCCATGCTGAATTTGGTTTATGGTTAATGGACTTATCAGCAAAAGACCCATACTACATTTTACCAATTCTATTTGGTGCGAGTATGTTCTTAACCCAAAAACTACAACCAATGACAGTTACCGACCCAATGCAGCAAAAAATGATGACCTATATGCCGGTTATCTTCTCTGTATTCTTCTTATGGTTCCCGTCAGGTTTAGTTTTATACTGGTTAGTATCCAACCTTATCTCTATTGCGCAGATGCTTATCATCTACCGCGGTATGGAGAAAAAAGGTATTAAAGTTAGAGGTTAATCCTCTAACAACTAAAAAGGCGACTTAGGTCGCCTTTTTTTATCGCTATTACCCGTCTGCATAGCCGCATTAAATGCTTTGTTATACAATAAAAGCCATGTCCTTCTTTGAAATAACATCATGATCAATCAAGAAACAATCGCAGCACAAGCAACTGCCCCTGGTCGAGGTGGCGTTGGGATCATCCGTGTATCGGGTAAACTTGCCCGCTCCGTCGCTGAGCAACTTCTCGGACGTTGTCCTAAAACACGTTATGCCGAGTACCTTCCTTTTAAAGCACTTTCAGGTGATGAGTTAGACCAAGGTATCGCATTGTTTTTTGAAGGCCCGAATTCATTTACTGGCGAAGATGTATTAGAACTTCAAGGTCATGGCGGCCCAGTTGTACTCGATATGCTACTCAAGGAAATTTGTAAAATAGACGATGTTCGTCTCGCCAAACCAGGTGAGTTTAGTGAGCGCGCCTTTATGAATGATAAGCTTGATTTAACGCAAGCCGAAGCCATTGCCGACTTAATTAATGCAACCTCAGAGCAAGCAGCTAAAAGCGCCCTACACTCGCTACAAGGTGAATTTTCAAAGCATATTTCAACGCTTGTAGAACAAGTTATTCATCTACGCATGTATGTTGAAGCCGCTATCGATTTTCCTGATGAAGAAATCGATTTTTTATCAGATGGTAAAGTATCAGCCGATTTAAATGCCATTATCAGCCAATTGAGTGAAGTAGCTAATCAGGCTAAGCAAGGTAGCATTATTCGCGAAGGTATGAGAGTGGTAATTGCAGGCCGCCCGAATGCAGGCAAATCAAGTTTACTAAATGCGCTTGCTGGGCGTGATGCAGCCATTGTAACGGATATTGCAGGCACGACCCGAGATGTATTACGAGAACACATTCATATTGATGGCATGCCACTTCATATCATCGATACTGCAGGCTTACGTGACAGCCCAGATATCGTTGAACAAATAGGGATTGAACGCGCTTGGGATGAAATAAAACAAGCCGATCGCGTATTGTTTATGCTTGATGGCACAGAGAGTACAGACACCGATCCTGCGGCGATTTGGCCTGAATTTATCGATAAATTACCCGCCAATTTAGGCATTACGGTGATCAGGAATAAAATTGATTTATCCGGTGAGCAAGTCAGTATTCAGGAACACCATAACCATCCGGTCATCAGTTTAAGCGCTAAAAATAATCAAGGTATTGATTTAGTGCGAGAACATTTAAAGCAATGTATGGGCTATCAAGGTGCTACCGAAGGTGGATTTATGGCGCGTCGCCGCCATTTAGAAGCGCTTTCAAATGCCGCTTACCATCTTCAAACTGGTAAAGATCAGCTAGAAATGCACATTGCTGGCGAAATTTTGGCAGAAGAACTTCGCCTTACTCAGCAATTCCTCAATGAAATTACAGGTGAATTTACTTCCGATGACTTACTCGGGAAAATATTTAGCTCGTTCTGTATCGGTAAATAATCATCATGTATATTAAGGCGCGTTAAGCGCCTTTTTATTTTCCATCACACATATCCCTTCACTGCCGTAAATGGCCAGCCTGATAAAACCCAACTCAGTATAGTGACTGTTTTTTAAAACTGGATATTCACATGAATCACTATACATTTTTTAAAAACCTTCACTTAGGTGAAAAACCATTAATTTTACCCAATGCTTGGGATCCTCTTTCAGCCATAATACTTGAACATGTTGGATTTAAAGCATTGGGGACAACTAGCTGGGGAATGGCTAATACACGAGGTCAAAACGATGCCGAACAATGCTATTTTGAAACCTTCTTAAAACAAACTAGCGCTATTATAAATGCTGTATCAGTACCAGTGACTGTCGATATAGAATCAGGATACAGCGATGATCATGCAGAAATTTGCGAGCATGTATTACAAATAGCACGCTTAGGAGCTGTTGGGATTAATATTGAAGATTCATCTAAACGACGTAAGTCTTTGCGTACAATGGATGATCAAGCAGATATTTTATCTAAATTAAAACATGTCTTAAAAAAAGAAGGATACTCAGAGTTCTTCATTAATGCCCGATCTGATGTGTTTTTAGAGGGTGATATTAGTATCGATGATGCTATAAAACGTATCACAACATATCAATTATCAGGAGCTGATGGGGTCTTTCTACCGGGTCTAAACGATGAAAAAATGATAAAAAGAGTCATTCAATCCACCTCAATTCCTATCAATTTAATGGCCCAAAAAGGCTTACTTGATTATCCAAAAGCGACGTTTTTAGGCATAAATAGACTGTCAATTGGCAATGGATTATCTGATGCGGTAATCTCTTTTATTCATCAACTTGCCAATTTAATGTATAAAGAAAACGATCTTACAACAATGTTTGATCATCCCGATATAAGTGTAACGTTCATTTAATAAACTAATATCAACAAAAATCGAGTACTTATGGATTCATTTTGACACTAAAGTAAGTGAATCCTAAGCGCTTGATCAGCGCAGCTAAAATGTCTAAACGCCATTCTCTCATGGTATCAGTGCGGCCATGACGGACAACATAGCCAACTTTTGTTTGCGTATTGATGCCTAGTAAGTGATACTTATTGGGCGTTAATTGTGACTCTTGAATGAAAAGATCATCAATTCCACGTGCTTCAACCAGTCGAATAAACTCCCCTTCTTTGATCCGATGAAAGATCACACTCATACAAAACCTCAAAATAAACACTACATAATGCCATTATGTAAATAATTATTAATTTAAACAATGAACCAAACTAAGAAAACGCCTTACAAATCGTTTTTTTCAAATTATTTTTACTAAACCCCCCTATTTTATGTCTGATTTGGCTTTTATTTTAAGTTTTCTAAAAATATTTTTAGCGGCTTTCAGTGCAGATCGAGCCACATAATGAATAGATCTATCCACAAGCATGACAAAAACCATAAAAATTGCTTCATTACACTATTCACCTTAAAGAAATAGATAAAGTAGACTCTGTAAGGCCTCGTAAATAAGGCTAAACTGATTTTAATGACACCTTAATAAGATCTTTCCCCACCTTTATTCACAAGTTGATCACTGGTAAAAAAAGCTGATCTATATAAATAAGCTAATATAATCAATAAATTAAAAAACAAAACCATCATTAGTACATAAAACAAACAAAAGTATTTAATTAATACCCACAGATGATCTTCTGTTTAGCCTGTTAATTGTTTATGATCACTCAAAAGAATACTGACAAAATAGAAAATGAAAACGATCCACATTATAGTTGGCAGCCAAATGGGATCTGCTGAGTACACAGCAGAACAGATCCACCAAGCACTCAACACGCTTAATATCACTAATGAACTTCATGAATTTCCTGATCCAAGCATGATCCCAACAGAAAATGTGATCTGGTTAATTTGCACCTCCACGCATGGTGCTGGCGATTTACCTGATAATTTACAAGAATTTGCAACACATATTATCGGAGTTAATTCATTATCAGCGATTGAATATGGCATAGTTGGTTTAGGTGATCGCAGTTACGACACGTTTAATCAAGCGTCTAAAACAATTGATGTATTACTGACAAATAAAGGTGCAAAGCTTATAGGTCAAAGGCTAGAGATAGATGTACTTGATGCAGAACTGCCTGAAGATATCGCATTAGCATGGTTACCTAACTGGTTATCGCAAATTTCAAGATAATATTTAAAAGATCGTTTTCAATAGGTTATCCACAAAATATCATTTTTTTAGATCTGATTGTGTATAAACACTGAGTATCCTGCATTTTTAGCATGCACTATCCACTGGATAAAAAAAGACCCGGATCACCCTGTGCATAAAAGAGCCTTTTAAACAGAGCTTACACAAAGGTAGATCCGATCATATTAACAAGATTCGATCTGATCTAACTTCATGATGCTACAAATGAAAAAAGACTTATCAACAGAAAAGCCGATCACTAATAGTAAGATCTAATAAAGATCTCTTTAAAAGATCCTTTATTTATATAAGATCTTTTATCTAGATCCTGCGTAAAATTTAACCGTTTCCCTTCTGTGAATTTATAGGTAGAATACGCTCCCCTTGGTAATTTGCTGACACTTTGTAATAGGATCTGATAG